>NZ_JBHFNR020000002.1:477500-2001026 GCF_041929275.2 Floridaenema flaviceps BLCC-F50
GAGAGAATTTATCAAAAAGCCTTTAATGCGGTTTGCTCGGCTTCCCGTACTGCTTGGGCTACAGCAGTGCCAGCGCGATCGCTCAACAGTCGCTGCTGATCGTAACCAAAAACTAACTCCCAAGCATCAGCGGGATACTGTGCTACAAGTGGCAGAGCAACATCGTCCAACATCCAACGACCGTGTAGTTCGTCTACTTTAATGTGCAGATTCCAATAGCTCATTGCCGCAGCTGAAAATCCTAATCGCTCACCAGCGGTTTGATAGTAGCGGAAGGTAGCTGGGACGGAAAGCTCTCCGTAAAGGAGTCCGCCAATATAGCGTAGGAAATAGCGCTTACGTTCGGTGAGCAGAAAACTATGATTGACGATCGCTAGAAGTTGCCAAGGGACTAAATCAAAATACGCCTCTGGTCGGGATAGCATCCCTAGTTCTTCCAGCATGGTTGTAAAGTGGGAAGAATGCTTGCGGGAAAGGCGACCGCCGCCGTATTCTTCGATCAACAACCTTGTCAGCACGGCATGGACTTCATTACCGACACCACCAAGAGTGCGGGAAAGCTGACTTGCTTCGACTAATCCATCTAGGGAGGCGATCGCCACCAAATGACGATAACCAATTTCCGTGACGCGATCGCGATAGAATAAACCATCAGCAGATGGCGCAGGATCGACATCAGCAGCAAAGCGATCGCGCAATGCTTGCTTAATATCATCTATTTCTTGATACGCCGCTACATTCAGTTGTGCCGCTTCCCACTCCTGCCAAGCTTCCTCTATTTGATCGCGTACTGTTCTCAAGTAGAGCGATCGCTCATTGGTATAATGGCGCAAATCGTCATACCAAAACAACTTTAGCCGATTAATGCGATACAACACGCGCTGCAAAAAGCGGTGTGCAGAATCATCCCCAGATGTTCCTGCATAAGCAACTTCAATTGTTTTGTTGAGTACTTTTTCAAATTCACTGGCGTTCACTATCTGTGCAGCCAACTTTTTGTCTAAATCTTCTGTTTCGAGCAGTTGAATAAATTGCTGCTCTGCGCGATCGTATTCTGTAGGTTGTAATTGACTCTTTGGTTTAGCTTCAATACTTGGGATCATGAATCTTGTTCGTTTTGGTATTAGTATCTACGATTCTCGAAGATCGTTACACTTTGTTACATCTACCTTGGAGAGAGAATCTACACACTCAAAACGCAAAACTTTATTCTTGCCTGAAGGCGGTGCGTGACGGCGAAAATTCGTGAAACTAAGGTGCAATATTCAAGTAACGCCGTCACACACCCTACTTAATCTGCGTGAACTTACTTGGTAGTGGGAACAGCTGGTTGAGTAGTTCCAGTTGTGGGGCGCAAATTCGCCGGAATTTCTTGAGGAACTACCCAAGAATAGACTGTATGTTCGTAAACTGGCCCTTTAACTTTTACCACAGTTTCGGGTTTCCATTCACCCATATCATAGTTGTGAGAAACAACTCTTGTGCCAGGTTTTAGTTCTGAAAGTAACTTGGGTCGGAGTTTTAAATTTATATCAGGAAGTAAGTAAAGTGTGACTACTGTTGCTTCACTAAGATCGGTTTTAAACAAATCCTGTTGCAAGAATTTTACTCGGTTAGCTACTCCAGCTTTTTGAGCATTTTGTTGACTTTTTTTTACCAATTCAGGATCGATGTCTATTCCCACACCTCTTGCGCCGAATTTTTGAGCAGCTGTAATTACAATTCTGCCATCACCACTACCCAAATCATAAAGTAGATCTTGTTTAGTAACTTTTGCTTGTTTGAGCATTTCTGCTACAACTACTTCTGGTGTGGGTACAAAAGGTACATCTTTTTCCACATCTGATAATTGGGCGTTAATATTGGGTGTTTGCTTTGCCACTTGTGCTTTAGCTTGGTCATTTTTTGGCACGGATTGATTGCATCCAGCAAATAGTAAGCTGCTAATACTCAAACCAGCAATCAGTAAAACTTTAATTGGTTGCAACTGCATTCTTCACTCCTGATTTGATGAACTAACTTTGTTCAAACTCGTTGACGATTATGCCAAATTAATATTGGTGCGCCAACGATTACCATTGCTACACCCACTAATGCTCCCACTCCAGTATAAGCAAGACTAGAGTAAAGTAAATAACCACAAATTAGGCAAAAGATTATTGGCGTAATTGGGTAGAAAGGCACTTTAAATGGTCGGGGAGTTTCTGGTTCGCGCCAACGTAAAATAAACAGGGAAATTGTGGTTAAGAGGAAGAAAAACCAAAATACTGGGGCGGTGTAATCTACCATTGTTTGAAAGCCTTTGCGTGTCAAAGTGCCTAATAAAACTAGGAGAAGAGCGATCGCACTTTGCACCATTAAAGCATTGACCGGAGTACTGTTTTTATTTTGCCATTTCCCCAGAAAACTAAATACAGAAAAATCTTGTCCTAACGCATAGTTAGTTCTCGCCCCTGTAAAAATCGTTGCGTTAATTGCGCCTAAAGTAGAAACAGCAATTAATAAACTCAGAAATATTGCCCCAGGTTTACCAATTGCTTTCTGCATTAAATCAGCTGCTACTGCTTTTGAACTCGCCATATCAGTAACACCTAAACCTTGCAGATAGGCGACATTAATTAACAAATAAATGGCAGTAATGATGGCAATGCTAATTAATAGCGATCGCACCATATTCTGCCGCACATTTCGCAACTCAGCCGAAATATAAGCAGCTTCATTCCAACCCCCATAAGTCAGCAAGACAAAAATCATGGACAAACCCCAAGAACCAGAGGTTTTTTGTCCCAAACTTGCCGCTTCTTCCATTGGTAAAGTCAGAAATAAACCGCAAATTATTACCAATACTAAGCCGAGAACTTTAGCCAAAGTTAACAAGTTTTGTGTCCATTTTCCCTGCTGAACTCCGACTATATTTAAAGCTGTCAAACCCACAATTACAATGCCAGCATAAAGTGATGACGAATAATCACCTAATCTCCACAACTGAGTAGCATAATCACCAAAAATAAATGCTAACAAAGTAATGGAACCTGTTTGAACTACTGTCATTCTTGCCCAAGCAAAGAGAAAAGCAACATTCTTACCAAAAGCCCGACGCAGGTAATAATAATTGCCACCAGCATGAGGATAAGTTGTGGCTAATTCTGCCCAGCACAAAGCACCAATAAAAGATACTGCGCCGCCGATTAACCAGAGCAAAATTATTAATGGCGAACTTCCTGCATTAGCCGCAACTAAAGCTGGTGTTTCAAAGATCCCCGCACCGATTACGATACCTACAATGAGAGCGATCGCATCCGTGAATGCTAACGCTGGTTTAGGGGAAGCCGATGAGCTTGCCACCACATCTTGATTTGGAAAGCTATAATCTGCGCGTCTGCTCATCCCGGCATCCTTAAGTATTTTAGCTGTAAATTGAAAATAGAATGGGTAACTACCATCTATTTTTTGTTAAACAACCCATATTTTACTGGGTAAAATCGATTTTTTCCAGAACATTTTTTGAATTTTCAAATGCTGTTGCTAATTGAACATCTATCAATAGGTAGATCTAATATATTTTTGTTTACTTAATTAGTTAGTCTGTTGTAACGACTTTAGTCGTTTACTTGCCACGTTGAAGGACTTTTAGCGTAGCGGCGCGTTAGCGCTAGTCCTGACAACAAACCAGATGGTAAATTGAAAAAAAACTAGGGTAGACACTTAGCCTACCCTCTGATAATGGTCAAATTGTAATTAAATGGTATTACTTTTCACCAGTCACTTTTTCCAAAGTGTTACCGATAATTTGTTCAACAGACTTCGTGTTATTTGAGGTATTTTCTGGGCGTTTCATCTTATCAGCATCAGCAGTTCCTTGGATTTCGTTCAACCCAGGATTGGTTTCCTTAACTTGCTTGTGCAAACCGAAATCGGAGGGATTTTTACTAGAAATAGCATCTTGAGATTTCCCTTCAATTTCTAACAAATTTGCTTCGCCTTCAGTAGGTTTAGAAGTGGCACTGTAAGCAGGTAAAGCATAAGACATTACTAGCAAAGCACAGACACAAGCAGCTACGAAAAAACGAACGCGGCGTAGCAAATTGGAAAGATTAAAATTGATAAAGCGCATAGTAGGCTTCTCCTCTCTATTAAAGTAAAAACTAACGAGTAGTTGTTGATAATGGCTAAAGAAAGCTCAATTCAGCAACCTCCTACTATTTGCTCATATTTTTCTCGCTCTAACATCTGTAGCTAGATATATCTGTACCAATGAAAATTCCCACCCAAACTCAACCGGAAGGAATAGGCAATAATAGCCTCAATTTTGGACAAAAAACTCAATAGTTGGCAAAAGTGGGTCGCGCACCACACCTACACCCGCAAAACCCCAACGTTTTAGCAGATTTTTGAGTTGACTTCCCGGAACAGATTCTACAGCGAAGCGATTTGCCACATTTGCGCCATGAGTATTTAAGTAACTTAACGCCTCAAAATCTTCAGAGAACATCAACAAATAACCTGTGGGATTAGCTGTTTCTGAATTGCTTTCTGGATGGGCGGCTAAGTAGCGACCGTCAGCAGTGGAACGAATTACGTAATAGACTTGAGAGAACATGGCAAAAATTGGTAGTTGGTAGTTGGAAAAGTTTTGAGTTTTAAGTTTTGAGTTTTAAATTTAACTGTCTAGTTCGTAGTTAACAGTTATAACTTATCAGTTCTTTAAGCCAACTACCGAGTAACAGAAGTTGCTAGTTATATTCCGTAGGGTGCGTCAGAATCGCAAAATTCTTGTAATTTACCAGGCATTGTGGTGTCTGATGCGCCCTACAAACTACTACTAAAATAAACTAATTAAGGTTTTCCAACTTGATGCGTGGGTCGGCACTTTTTAACATTAAGTCAGCTAAAAGATTCCCGATAATTAGCATAACTGCACCTAACATGAGACTTGCCATTACTAAATAAAGGTCTTTAGCTGTTACTGCTTGTAAAATTAACCGTCCTAAACCGGGCCAATTAAAGAAGTTTTCGACAATGAAAGAACCACTTAATAACCCAGCGAATTCAAAGCCCAATAAAGTAATTAATGGGTTAATTGCATTTCGCAAAGCGTGAACGTAAATTACACGATTTTCTGGTAAACCTTTGGCGCGGGCTGTTTGGATATAATCTTGGCGCAGAACTTCCAATAATTCGCCACGAGTAATGCGTTGTAATCCGGCAAAACCAGTAATACTTAAAGCTAAAACGGGAAAAACTGAATGCCAAATAATATCTAATACTTTACCCAAGGGAGTGAGTTCAGCATAATTGATGCTGGTCATGTTGCCTACGGGAAATAAAGGCGAGATATTTTGGACGAAAGTTAACAGTAATAAACCCATTACTAGAGTTGGAACTGCTTGTCCGGCGTAACTAATTACGCGCAAGACTTTATCTAATAAACGATTTTGGTGAACTGCGCCAATAATGCCTAGAGGAATGGTTATTCCCCAGGTGACTATTAAAGAAGCGATCGCTAAAAATAGCGTAGCAGGTACTCTTTCCCACAACAATTCAGATACCGGACGTTGGTATGCAAAACTTAGACCAAAATCCCCACGCGAAATAATTCCCCATAACCACAAAAAATACTGAACAATTAAAGGTTTATCCAACCCAAATTGGATTTTTAACTCTTCAATTCTTTCGGGGGAAATCTTGGGATTTTGGCGCAAAGTATCCAAGTAACTTCCAGGTGCTAATTGAATAATGGCAAAACTTAAAGCTGATGCTAATAAAAGTGTCAACGCCGCCTGCAATAATCGCTTCAGTACATACAAAGCTGTATCTTGTGAAGGAACAAACCTTAATAGTTTATCCCCCACAAATTGAAAGCTTCTAACAACCGAAGAACTCCTAGCAGAACTCATTTTTTACCTCAAAATAGTGAGAAGATTCAATATTCAATCAACGTCACAATTGGTACATCAGGAAGTTTTTCTCTCCCCCCTAAACCCTGGAGTTCGATGATAAAAGCAAAACCAACCAATTCTGAACCAGTTTGCTGTACCAATTGTGCTGTTGCAGCGGCGGTTCCTCCGGTAGCAATCAAGTCATCTACAATTAAAACTCGACTCCCTGAACCCAAAGCATCTTCGTGCATTTCCAAGCGGTCTACACCATACTCTAATTGATATTCCACACAACAAACTGCTGCGGGAAGTTTTCCAGGTTTGCGGACGGGAATAAAACCAGCACCCAATTGATAAGCTAACGGTGTCCCGAAGATAAAACCGCGAGACTCCATCCCCACCACATAATCAATTTTACCGAAGGTATCTTTGCACTGCTGGGTTAAAAGATCGATCGTATAACGCAATCCATCGGGGTTTCGCAGCAAGGTAGTGATGTCTCGAAACAAAATTCCCGGTTTGGGAAAGTCAGGAATATCACGAATCAGGGATTTTAAATCCATAGGTGTCTATGATTACAGATAATGCTCAAGATTATAAGGTTGATTGGTGATAATTTGTCATTGGTCATTGGTCATTGGTCATTTGTTATTTGTCTTTGGTGACTAAAAACTGCCAATTACCCACTAGCAAAAAACTAAAATCGATAGAAGACTTGGAAGTAAAAACCTCGATCTTGGATGTTGTCTCCCCGATCGCGAATATAGCTCAAAGGTACTCCATAATCAACTCGTAAATTTAATCCGGGAATTGGTTCCCATAATACACCTAAACCCGCCCCAGCTAAAAATCTCCGCCTGGGAATTGCATTAGGATTATCTGAATCATTCCAAACTGTACCGAAATCTACAAACGGTGCTAATTGAAAGATTTCTCTACCTGTTTTATCTCGACTCAAAATAACTCTATCTTCTAGAGAAACGCGAAAACCGTTATCACCAGAACGTACATTTTGACGATATCCGCGAATCGATTGCCCACCGCCAATTACAAATTGCTGAGATGGTAATAAACTATTGGGTGTTAGTTGCAAATCTGCTTGTAAAATTAAGATATTGCTGTTACTAATTCTTTGCACTCTTTGCACTTGACCGAGCCAACTAAAGAAGCGTCCATCAGGAATTGGGTCGGGATTAATTGTAGCATCAAAAGCGCCAATACCGAAACTAAAAAGCGATCGCAAAGCTGTCGCCCCTTGCACATCTCGCCGCACATAATCCTGACCAAAACCAATGACACTAGTGCGAGTTCTGCCTTCTTTATCAGGGCCAAAACCGAAAGGATAAGGGTCATCATCCAAGAAAGTTTGACCTCGACGATAGGTAAAACCCAGAGATAAAGCGAATTCTTGACGAGGCGATCGAATTAACGGTTGTCGATAACTAAACTCATAAAGTTCGGAATTACCACTAATATCTAAATCTTTAAACTGTTGCTCAGTTACTTGATAGTAATTTGGTGCAGCCCGTAATTGCAAAGTTCCATCCATTGCATTAATCGGGACGTTATAATAAAAATCTAAAACGTTAGAGCCGCCAGTGGTCGATCGAAAATAAGAAGCAAAAAACGTATCGCCAATCCCGCTAACATTCCGTACAAAAAAATTGCCCCCAAATCTTTCCGAACCAATACTAGGCGGCGAATAATTATCAATGACCAAAGTAGAACCAGTAAACGGACTTGCTTCAGTTACTCTAACTACTAAAATACTTTGTCCTTGTTGAGTTCCCGGACGTAAACTAGCTTCAACATTTTTAAATAAAGGATTAAACCGCAATAATCTTAATTGATCCTCCAACTTAGCGCTGTTTAGTGGTTGCTCAACTCCTAAGCGCACTCGACTGCGAATATAAGAATCATTTAAGCGGCGATTTCCTTCAATTTGAATTTTTTCTAAACTGCCTTCAATGACTAAAATTCGCACCACACCATCAGTAATTCTTTGGTCTGGTAGCACTGCTCTGGAAGTAATATAACCACGTTCTACATAAAGTTGAGTAATAGAATCAGCTACTTTTCCTAATTCTTGAATTGTGACTTCTTTACCTTCTAAAGGTTTAGTAATTGCATTAATTTCATTAGACAAAATTGTATTACCTGTGACCTCAACTTTCTGCACTTGAATCCTAATTGGTGGTGCAGGTTGAGTAGGCGTTGGTGTAGGCGTTTCTAAAATAGGCGCTTGCTGAAGGGGCGTAGTTGGGGGAATTAATGGTGCAGGTTGGAGAAAGCGATCGGTATTTGGGCGAGGTTCCAAATTCGGTGGTGGCAACTGGGGATTGGGAACTGGGGACTGGGAAAGGCAGAAGGCAGAAGGCAGAAGGCAGAAGGCAGAAGAAAGTTTTGAGTTTTGAATTTTGAGTTTTGAGTTAATTAACTTCCCCTTGTCCCCTTGTCCCCTTGTCCCCTTGTCCCCTTGTCCCCTTGTCCCCTTGTCCCCATCTCCCCATCTCCCCATCTCCCCATCTCCCCATCTCCCCATCTCCCCATCTCCCCATCTCCCCATCTCTTCTAGCCCCAATGCCATCTTTGGCAATAGGGCATTACTAAAAAACAAGCCAGTAAATAAGACAGTCAAAAGCTTCCACATCTCAGACAAGTCCTGTACGCAGAACCACAACAGCTGCTTGAACGCGATCGTCCACAGACAGCTTGTTCATTATGCCACGAACATGAGTTTTGACCGTATTCGGGCTTAAATAAAGAGCTTCGGCAATTTCAGGATTGCTGTAGCCCTCTACCATTAATTTCAGAACTTCTAGCTCTCGTTGGGATAAATTTGCTAAATTTCCTGTAGGAGAGGGTGGTTTGAGATGCTCAATCACTTTGCGGGCAATTTGCGGATCGAGGTAAGTAGCGCCTTCGGTAGCAGCTGCGATCGCAGTTAACAACTGTTCCACACTCGCACCCTTAATACAATAAGCATCCGCACCACTAGAAAGCGCCGCAATCACCTCCGTTTCCGCCGTGTGCGAAGTCAACATCACCACTCGCACCCCCGGCAGAGCCGCTTTAATTTGTTGCGTAGCCGCAATCCCATCAAGTCGTGGCAATCCAATATCCATCACCACCACATCAGGCTTAAGTTTTATCGCCTCTTGTACCCCCAAATAACCATCTTCAGCTTGCCCCACCAAATTAACCTGTGGATGATCCGCCAACGACTGCTCCAACCCTAACAACATCATCGGATCATCTTCCACAATCAACACTCGAATCGGTGCAGAAGCAGAACTAGAAGAAGTATTTCCGGGGAACGGTATTTCAGGAGACATATCTATAATCCATTGCAAAAGGAGGATTCTGGAATCATGCTATCTACCTACGTCAAAATAGTCTATCCGAAAAGAAAGGCAGAAGGTTCCAAGGCAGAAGTAAGTTTTGAGCTTTGATTGAAAAGCTTTTCTTACCTTTGTGTGCCCCTACCCCCTCTTCCGACTTTTGATATAAAGTTCTATCATAAGTTTGGGTTTGATCTCAGAGAGAGTCCGTAGGTTGCAGCGCAGCTTGTGTACTAACTCAGAAACAAAAAGCTAGAAGAGAGGACTGAACACAATGGACTATCAAATTCCTTTACCTTACGCTGATAATGCTCTAGAACCGTATATGTCAGCGAACACCTTTTCCTTCCATTACGGCAAGCACCATGCTGCTTACGTTACCAACCTGAACAAATTAATTGAAGGTACCGAACTTGCCAACAAACCTTTAGAGGAAATCGTTGTTACCTCTTTCAAAGAAGGCAAAACTCCCATTTTCAACAACGCTGGTCAAGTTTGGAACCACAACTTCTTCTGGCAATCTATGAAACCAGGTGGTGGTGGTACTCCTACAGGCGACTTAGCCAATAAAATCAATGCTGACTTCGGCAGCTTCGATAAATTCAAAGAAGAGTTCAAGAATGCTGCGGCTACTCAATTTGGTAGCGGTTGGGCTTGGCTAGTAGTTGACAATGGTACGCTGAAAGTGACCAAAACTCCCAACGCAGAAAACCCAGTAGTTCATGGACAAACCCCTCTGCTGACTTTGGATGTTTGGGAACACGCTTACTATTTGGATTACCAAAACAAGCGCCCCGATTTCATTGCCACTTACCTGGATAACTTGGTTAACTGGGACTTTGCAGCAGAGAACTTCTCTAAAGCTTAAAGCTTCTTCTTAATCCAATTCCCAGTTGAATACAAATCAGGACAGTCACGAATCAAACGTGGCTGTCTTTTGATGAGTTTAAAATTTTGGTACGGTTGCTCAACTTGTTTAACTTTATTAATCTTTCAAAAATGGATAGCCAAGAACTAGCACAATATTTAGAAACCACAGACAGTATTTCCAAATCCTGGCTGTTAGTACAACTGCGACTGAAAAAACTGGAAGAAAGTCGTGCAGACCTTTCCCCAGAAGCTTATGCTGAGAAATTAGCTGATATTCATCAAGATTTGATGAACTTGGGAGAATGGTGGATTGGCAAGGAAGATGAAGTTTTTGGTACTTAGGGCGCAATCTAGGTAATAAGTACTGCAAGGTTAAGGCGTGAGGGTTTGAAGTTGCCTTTACTCTTCTTCATTTTTCTTTTAACCTATCCCTAACCTATTAAAGGTAATCTACCCTTAATCAAGGAGTACAGGCATAAGTGTTAAGTTCAAATTCCCGCAATTTAGCATTTAAAGTTAGTAGTTCATAACTTATTTTGACCAAAGATGACTACTATTGACCTAGTACCCACTACTTACTACCTAATTTTTTATCTATCTTTATGACGAAAACCAAAGACACAACAACAGAAATCAATCTCAAAGATCCACAATACTATTTCAATCGAGAACTTAGTTGGTTGGAGTTTAATTACCGAGTTTTGCATGAAGGGCTTGATGAAAGAACACCTTTGCTGGAAAGATTAAAGTTTTTGGCGATTTTTAGCTCGAATTTAGATGAGTTTTTCATGGTGCGAATAGCTGCTTTACGAGAACAGTTAGAAGCGCAAGTAACTAAGCTGAGTCCTGATGGAATGTCTACTCAAGAACAATTAACAGCTATTAGCCAAAGATTGCGCCCTTTAGTAGAACTTCAGCATAAACATTTTGAGCAAGAATTACGTCCTTCATTGGCAAAACATGGAGTACATATTCTGGATTATGTAGATTTAAATCAAGAACAAAGAGTTTATTTACAAAACTACTTTGATGAGCAAATTTTTCCGGTACTTACCCCTTTAGCTGTTGACCCTGGACATCCGTTTCCCCATATTTCAAATCTCAGTTTAAATTTGGCTGTGGTGATTCAAGATCCGGAAACTAAGGAGGAACTGTTTGCTAGGGTGAAAGTGCCACAAATGTTACCTAGATTTGTGGTGATGCCGGAAGCTTTACGAGTACACATGGGATCGCAATCTTTGATTTGGATGGGTGTACCTTTGGAGCAGGTAATTGCTCATAATTTGGCTTCTTTGTTTCCGGGAATGAATGTGCAAGAATGTTATCCTTTCCGCATTAGTCGGAATTCGGATTTAGCTTTACAAGAAGATGAAGCGGATGATTTGTTAATAGCGATCGAACAAGAACTTCGCAAACGTCGCATTGGGGGATCGGCAGTACGTTTGGAAATAGATTCTACTGCTTCGGATTGGGTACGACATACTTTGGTGCAGGAATTAGATTTGAGCGAAAATGATGTTTATGATGTGAATGGTTTGCTAGGATTGCGGGATTTAATGTCTTTGATGCAATTACCGCTTCCTGAGTTAAAAGACCCTCCTTGGACACCTGTAATCCCGCTGCGTTTTCGTCGCCTTGCAGAAATTGGTGGTGATGGAGAAAACATTTTTGATTTGATTTCCCAACGGGATTTATTACTGCATCATCCTTATCAATCCTTTGCGGCTACAGTACAGCGTTTTATTACTCAGGCGGCGCACGATCCGAATGTTTTAGCAATTAAAATGACGCTTTATCGAACTTCGGGAGATTCACCAATTGTTAAAGCTTTAATTGCAGCAGCGGAAAATGGGAAACAAGTGGCTGTATTGGTAGAAATTAAAGCTCGTTTTGATGAAGAGAATAACATTCTTTGGGCTAAAAAGTTAGAGCAAGCGGGCGTTCATGTGGTTTATGGTTTGGTGGGTTTAAAAACTCATACAAAAGTAGTTTTGGTAGTGCGACGAGAAGAGAATCATATTCGCCGTTATGTTCATATTGGAACGGGTAATTATAATCCTAAAACGGCGGGTTTATATACGGATTTGGGTTTGTTGAGTTGTCGGGAAGAGTTAGGCGCAGATTTGACGGATTTGTTTAATTATTTGACTGGTTATTCGCGTCAAAGATCGTACCGTTCGTTATTGGTTGCGCCTGTGAATTTGCGCGATCGCATGATCGCCTTAATCCACAGGGAAATCGAACATTGCCAAAAAGGTCGTTCTGGTCGGATCGTCGCCAAAATGAATGCTTTAGTAGACCCGCAAATTATTGCTAAACTCTACGAAGCTTCCCGTGCAGGTGTAAAAATTGATTTGATTATCCGGGGAATTTGTTGTCTGCGTCCGGGACTCCCAGATGTGAGCGAAAATATCCGCGTAATCAGCATAATCGGCAGGTTTTTGGAACATTCCCGCATTTTTTACTTCCAAAATGGTGGTCAGGAAGAAGTTTATATTGGTAGCGCTGATTGGATGAATCGAAACCTAAGTCGGCGGGTGGAAGCTGTTACTCCAGTGGAAGACTTAAATCTTGCTAAAGATTTGCAGGAAATTTTAGGAATTATGCTATCTGACAATCGCCAAGCTTGGGAATTACAATCAGACGGCAATTATGTTCAACGTCGTCCTGCTGACAATCTCCAAGAGCAAAGCGCTCAAAAAACTCTCATGGAGATGGCTAGCAATTCAGGGAGTTAAACCAAGCATCTAAGTGATAATACGGGATAACCTGGTCTGTAAGTCCGGGTTTTCCCCTATTAATTTCCTTAGATTTACTGATTTGCAAAAATACGATTTCAAGGCAATATATAAAAAAAAGATGTTTAAAAAATTCCTTTTTTGCTCGTCAAGACTCCATATTATCTAGTTTTATGGCTTCAAGACTGGCAAAAACTAAGGTTTTTTAGAGTTTACAATTTCTTCAAAAACCAACACTAATCATATAGACTGTATTCAATCAAATGGTAGAGGGAATAAACTGTTAGTCAGCGTAAACTAGTGGAATAATACACCAACTGTTGAGAAACCTTTGAGAGGAAATGTTGTCATACTACGATCCGTCGAGCGTCCGTGTTCTAGTGGTTGATGATCATGAACTAACTCGTCTCAGCCTCAAACTAGCACTCTCTAGCCAAAAAAATATCCAGCTTGTTGGCTTGGCTAGCAATGGACAAGAGGCTATTAAAATGGTGGAATCCCATCACCCAGATGTAATTATCCTGGATCTCCATATGCCTGTTATGGATGGGTGGAGTGCTTCGAGCTATATCAAAAGCATTGACCCGCAAACACAAATTATTGCTTATTCAGCAATGGAGGAGACACAAGCGATCGCTCTCCAGCAAAAATCTAATTTCGATGCCTTTTGTAGCAAAGAAACCGCTACCCATGAATTAGTCGAGCTAGTAAACGAATTAGCACAAAAGACTGATTCACCTACTAACTCTGGCGTAAAGATGGAAATAAACGGTTAAATGCTTTCCGATTCCGGGAAAGTCCGTTTAAATTCTTCGATCAGGTCGTCTATTTCTTCTAGTGCTTGATTAACATCAATTCTAAGGGTGCCTAAATCTGGTTGCTCCAAAAGCCGCAACAAGGTTTCACGTTTGCTTTCTATTACAGAGATGCGCTCTTTAAGGGTCTGGGGGTCGATCATCTTATAATTAGTGCTATTCAAAAGTGCTAATCAAACAATAAATTCAAGTCTATCTTAGGAAAGGTGGTCTTTCATCATCTTTAGGCTTATTTTTCACTGTTTCGGCAATAAAGCGCTTTAAAGCTTTTTCCCGATTTTTCATGAAAGCAGCCCAAAAGCCTGGGTGAAATTCATCCATAGTTTTAGCCAGCGCCCAAACATCTACCGCTAGTATGTTATACAGAGTTTCGTCTTCTCGCCTGAGCGAGTTAATCTGTTCGAGGATGGTACGTTCTTGAGTTTCAGGACTGTTTCCGTTAGGGTTCATAGGAGATTTGAGTAATTAAAATATCAAAAATAGTGAATCAGAATAACGGCAGAGAATCTTTTTGCCTTTCTATCCAAAAATCAACTATTGGTCTAAAGTGGCACATTTTGGTGAGGTAAGAGAATAGGGAACTCCTGAACAGGGAACAGATTTTTTTTACCTTGTCCCGGCTTGGGTTGGTAGTCCAAAAATCAATTCTCCCGGAGGTAGATATTCGGTGAAAATCTGGTAACTTTAACCTGAGTTACGGATTTAGAGAATAATAAAAATTACCGATTTAACTACCTAACACTATGTTACGTCAAACTTCGTTGGCAACTTTAGGGATGAGCCTGGGAAGTATTTTAACGGCTGTGGGTTTCATCGCTTATTTTGCCAATAATCCTACCTTGAACCTAGTGGGATTCTTCTACGGGTTTCCACTGTTACTAGGAGGACTGGCACTTAAGGGATCTGAGCTAAAACCTATACCCTTTTCTCAACCTACTGGGCCAAACATTCTGGAACTGCGAAACCAGCAAGCTACTAAAACTCAAACCAAGCTCCGTAAGGACTTGACTGGTTATAAATACGGACAAGATGCCCATTTAGACAGAGCTTTGGCTCAAGTGGGTTTAAGCCCTACCGAAGAAAAAAGACCAGTGATTACCGGAATCAGGGAAACGGAAGTCAACGGCGCTTATACTTTAGTGCTGGAGTTTGATTCGCCGTTACTACCGATGCAGGTGTGGGAAGAACAACTGAAGAAAATCGAGACTTTTTTTGGCCCTGGCATCAAAGCCGAATTACATCAACCAGAAGATAATCGGATTGAGCTATCTTTGATTGCGTCGCCAGGGTGAATGAGGGACTGGGGAGGAGGGAAAGTTTTGAGTTAGGAAGAAAGTTATAAATTTTAACTTATCTCTAAGAACTCCCTTGCTCCCCTGCTCCGAGAGCTCCCCCTGCTCATTTCTCCAGGCGCACGGCGTACCATTGTAAATATTCTCCTGGGCCGAGATCGAATTCATAATATGTATTAAGTAAATGCTGGGCTTGTTCTTCTACAGTTGAAAGTTTTTGTAAATCTCTGGGTAAATTGTCTTGTCGCTGTGCCAAAATCTTTTTTAGTTTTTCTAGTAATTCGGCGGCAGTGAGGAATTGTTCTGGCTGATTAGTTTCTAGGACGACGAAGTTCTCTTCGCTATACATTAATGAATCTGGCATTTTTCTGGCTTGGTAAGTGCAATTTTTTATACTCGATCTGAGGAGTTGTTAATTTAATCTTAACGGCTTCCTGAATCTCTGCAATTTAATTGTAAACTGCTACCTGCATTGCGGGTAATTAATTTTTAGAATACAGGAATGCAGATTTTTTGAGTTCTTGTTTATGAAGATGGATGCGATCGAACTAGAAGGCAGATCTTTTGTTCCTGTTGAAGAATTACCAATTACTGAATGGCCTTGTGTACTCAACGAAGAACCACAGCCGACATTGACAATTAAAGATAATGATTTATTTTTGGTGACAGATACTTTGGGTAATATCGCTTCTAGTTTTAGAAGTGATGTTAACGCCAGCATGGGCTTATTTTGCTCCGATACCAGATTTCTCAGCCGCTTAGAATTACAAATAGATGGGCATTCTCCAGTTTTGCTCAATAGTACCGCTAATAAAGGTTTTTCTCTAGCGGTCTTATGTACAAATCCGAAAATTGCTAATCATTTGCCACCTGAGACTTTGGGCATTCGTCGAGAATTGCTGTTGAATGGTGCTTTGTTTTCCACAATTGAAATTTGCAATTATAGTACTAACGAAGTGAGTTTTCAATTAAGCTTGAGTTTTGATGCTGATTTTGTGGATTTGTTTGAAGTGCGGGGATTTAATCGGGAAAAGCGGGGGCGAATTTTACGGGCGATTAAAGATGAGAAACCGATCGAAGAAGAAACAGGAGAATTGGTTTTAGCTTATCAAGGTTTGGATGGCGTGATTATGGAGTCGCGGATTCAATTTAACGATCGCCAACCAGACATCTTCAAAGGTAACACGGCGATTTGGGAGTTAACCTTAGCAACCCATCAAAAAGAAACCATCGGTTATCGGCTACAAATGTTTACCAATAATCGTCCAACTTCCCGATTAGATGCACCTGTTACTTTCAACCAAGCGAAAGCAGCTGAGTTGATGGAAGAACAAAATTGGGCACAACAAACTACGCGAATTACTTTAGATAGAGCGATTTTTAATCAGGTGATCGATCGCGCCCAACAAGACGTTTATTTGCTGCGACAATCCTTTGAAAAATTCACCGCACTTTCAGCAGGTGTACCTTGGTTTTCTACTTTATTTGGGCGAGATTCGATTATTGCTGCTTCCCAAACTTTAATGTTAAATCCTGATATTGCCAAGGAAACATTAACAGTTTTAGCCCAATATCAAGGCAAAATAGATGATGATTGGCGCGATGAACAACCAGGGAAAATTTTACACGAATTACGCTTCGGAGAAATGGCACGCACTCAAGAAGTTCCCCATACTCCCTATTACGGAACTGTGGATGCTACGCCTTTGTGGTTGATGCTTTATGCGGAATATTATTCTTGGACAACCGATCGAGATACTTTAGAACGTTTGTGGCCTAATGCGTTAGCGGCGATGGATTGGATCGATCGCAATTTGCAAGAAACAGGCTATTTACGTTACGCTGTTCGTTCCCAAAGAGGTTTAGTTAATCAAGGTTGGAAAGATTCTGGTGATTGTATTGTCGATCGCGAAGGAAAATTAGCTAAACCGCCTATTGCTTTATGCGAAGTTCAAGCTTACGTTTATTCGGCAAAAGTGCGATTAGCCGAAATTGCTAAAATGAAAAAACGCTTGGATTTAGCCGATCGCTGGCAAGATGAAGCTAGAGATCTAAAAATGCGATTTAACCGGGATTTCTGGGTAGAAGACCAAGGTTTTTGTGCTTTAGCTTTGGATGGCGATGGTAACAAAGTTGATAGCATTTCTTCCAATCCCGGTCATTGTTTAGCTTTGGGAATTCTTAACCCCGAAAAAGCTTATAGTGTTGCCGAAAGATTACGCGCACCAGATATGTTTAATGGTTGGGGAATTCGCACTTTAAGCAGTTTATCTCCCGCTTACAATCCAATGGGTTATCATATCGGTTCTGTTTGGCCTCATGATAATGCTTTAATTGCTGTAGGAGTCAGAAGTTTGGGTTTAATCGATCAATCTTTGGAACTTTTCCAAGGTTTAATTGATATGACTGTAGCCCAACCTTATCAACGTCCGCCAGAACTTTTTTGTGGTTACGAACGCGATGGCGATAACGATCCAGTGCGTTATCCTGTGGCTTGTTCGCCGCAAGCTTGGGCAACGGGTAGCATTTTTCAGTTGCTACAAATGATGATTAATTTAGTTCCAGATGCGCCGAATAATTGCTTACGAATTATCGATCCGGCTTTGCCAGAATCAATTGGTTCTTTGTATCTGCAAAATCTCAAGGTTGGTTCGACTTTGTTGGATTTGGAATTTCAGCGATCGGGAAATACAACTTCTTGTCGAGTGGCGAAAAAACGCGGGAATTTACGAGTTGTGATAGAGGCTTAAAATGAGTATAAAGCCATCTGAAGAAGAAACAATGAACCTTCCAATTATCAACCTTTACGAAACAGACTTTTATGCTTGGACACAAAGAGAAGTAGAGTTGTTGCGTCAACATCAATTAGATTATCTGGACATAGAAAATTTGATTGAGGAAATAGACTCTTTGGGTAAACAACAGCAGCAAGAGTTAGTAAATCGTCTAGGAGTTCTATTGGGGCACTTATTGAAGTGGGAGTATCAACCTAGCAAAAGGTCTAGAAGTTGGGTGGCAACAATTAGGGAACAGCGGAGAAAAATTGCTAAGTTACTCCTGAAAAACCCTAGCTTGAAACCTTACCTAAATGAAGCAATACCAGAGGCTTATCTAGATGGAGTAGACTTGGTTGTTCGGGAAACTTTAATGGAATACAGAACTTTTCCCTCTGAAGTTACCTACACTTGGCAACAAATAGAAAACCCCGATTTCTTGCCAGGATTCCTCAGCGATTCAGACGAAGAATTACTGAAATAAATCTGTAGGGTGCGTTAGTGCAACGTAACGCACCATTACCAAATTTTTTGTAGATTGAGAACAAATCCGGGTAAAACTTCCTCGCCAGAAACGGTATTGGGGGAGTTTAAGATTTCTACTTGTTGTTGCGATCGATAAATTTCTACTTGGCGACTTTTCCGATTAATTAGCAACCCTAATCGACAACCATTTTCCATATATTCTTGCATTTTTTCTTGAATTGATTTTAAACTGTCGCTAGGCGAAACTAATTCAATTAAAAAATCAGGACAGAGAGGAATAAACTTTTCTCTTTGTTCGGGTGTTAAAGCTGACCAACGAGACTTTTCTACCCAGGCAACATCGGGAGAACGGTCTGCTTTATTTGGTAAAGTAAAACCAGTAGATGAATCAAAAACTTCACCTAATTGTGTTTCCTCATTCCACAGTCCAATTTGTAAGTTGAGATTAGCGTTTTTCCTGCCTGTTTCTCCCCCGGTTGGTGGCATAATAATTAATTCTCCTTTAGCATTTCTTTCTAGTTTTAAATCAGGATTTTCTCGACACAACTGATAAAACTGTTCGGCAGTTAATTGAATAATTGGGTTTAAATTTAAGGTCAGTGCATTCATTGGTATGTGAGTCTCCCATTAATTTTTATTTAAAATTGTGAAGTTTTGTTAAAAAAAGTATCATTTCGCATCAATTTTTCGACCTATAGCAATTTTCTACCTCTCTAGAGGGATTCCTATAAAGAGAAGAGCTGATACAGCTTTGACCTTTCTTGTTCTTTCCGCATTGTTGAAACTGGGTGCGACAAAGCAAAGCCAGAGTACAAGGCGGTTGTGAGGATACGCTCAATTTCTCTTTGTACAGTTAGACGCAAGCAATTATTCCAAAATGCAAACACTCAGTAGACCCTCTGCAAAACCAACTTCAGCTAACACCGCCGATTGGACTGTAGTCGAAACTCAGTTCAATCCTAAACAGCTGCACCATCAAGAAACAGTTTTCACCTTGGGTAATGGTTATTTGGGAACTCGTGGCACTTTTGAAGAAGGTTATCCCAACGATCGACCAGCTACCTTCATTCACGGCGTTTATGACGATGTAGCCGTAGTACATACAGAGTTAGTCAACTGTCCTGACTGGTTAGCTTTGACTATTTGTTTTGGGGGAGAACGCTTTCGCCTCGACCAAGGTGAAGTGTTAGATTATGAGCGTCGGCTTGACTTAAACCAAGGATTACTCAAACGCCGTGTATGTTGGCAAAGTCCAAAAGGACATATTGTAAATCTGCAATTTGAACGCTTCGCCAGTTTAGCCGATCGCCACGTCTTAGCGATTCGCTGTTTAGTCACGCCAGTCAATTTTTCTGGTTTGGTGGAAGTTCAAGCGAGTATTAATGGCTATGCTGATAACCAAGGCGTAATGCACTGGAACTGGTTAGATCAAGGCATTATTCAAAATAATAGTGCTTGGTTGCTGATGCGTAGTCGCCACACAAACATTGAATTAGGAATGGCGACTCATTTGAGTGTGTCTTGCGAGAATACTTTGTTGCGAAGTTTCGGTTGTCAGGGTTATCCGACGGTGACAACCTGTTTTCCAGCACAACCGGGAAAAACTGTAGCTATAGAAAAGATAGTTACTGTTTTCACTTCTAGGGATTGCAAAAACCCCGCCCAAACTGCCCAAGAAAAACTCAAAGATTTATTCTATGGTTGGGATTCGGGAAATGATTGTTATGAGATGTTGCGTCGGTTGCATATTCAAACTTGGGCGCAAGAATGGCAAACTTGTGATGTGGTAATTGAGGGCGATCGCCAAGCGCAATTAGCTGTTCGTTATAATCTATTTCAAATTTTGGCAGTTGCGCCAAGAGATGACGATAAAGTTAGTATTCCGGCGAAAACTCTTTCGGGTTTTGCTTATCGCGGTCACGTTTTTTGGGATACAGAAATTTTTGTGGTTCCTTTCTTAACTTTTACTAAACCGGAGTTAGCAAGGAATTTATTGACTTATCGTTATCACACCTTAGCCGGGGCGAGAAAGAAGGCGAAAGACGCAGGTTTTTCCGGGGCGATGTATGCTTGGGAAAGTGCGGCGACTGGGGAAGAAGTAACTCCCCGTTGGGTTCCGACTCCCAGTGGTGAGTTGATTCGGATTTGGTGTGGCGATCGCGAACTTCACATCAATTCTGATATAGCTTACGCAGTTTGGCAATATTGGCAAGCTACGGAAGATGATGATTGGATGTGTGATTATGGCGCGGAAATTATTTTAGATACGGCGAATTTCTGGGCGAGTTGTGTGGAGTGGAATAGCGATCGCATCTGTTACGAACTCAAAAATGTAATTGGCCCTGATGAAAATCACGAAATCGTAGATAACAACGCTTTTACTAATAGCATGGTGCAATGGCATTTGCAAACAGCTATTTCCGTCCTCTCTTGGTTAAGAAAAGAATATCCTGATTGGTCAACCGAATTAGAACAAAAACTTAATATCACTGCTACTCATTTAGAAAAATGGGCAGATATCATCGACAAAATTTTAATTTTACATAACAAAGAAACAGGTTTAATAGAAGAATTTGAAGGGTTTTTCGATCGCGAAGATATCAATTTAGCTGATTATGAACCTCGCACTCGTTCCATGCAAGCAATCTTAGGAATTGAAGGTGCAAATGGGCGACAAGTTCTCAAACAAGCTGATGTTTTAATGTTGATGTATTTGCTGCGCGACAAGTACGATCGCCAAACCTTGCAAAAAAATTGGGATTATTACGAACCTCGCACAGATCATACTTACGGTTCTTCTTTAGGCCCAGCAATTCACGCTATTTTAGCTTGCGATTTGGATAAATTGGATGAAGCTTATACGCACTTTATGCGATCGGCTTTAGTAGACTTAGAAGATGTGCGAGGAAATGCCAATGAAGGCATTCATGCTGCTTCTGCTGGTGGAGTTTGGCAAGCAATAGTGTTTGGTTTTGCTGGGATAAAATTAACTGCAAATGGCCCAGTTGCTACACCAAAATTACCCGCAGGTTGGACAAGGTTAAAGTTCCGTTTTCAATGGCGCGATCGCTTGTATGAATTCGACATTAAACCAACTACAATCAAAGGTGTAATTTTTGATTTAGATGGCGTTTTGACTAATACTGATGAATATGATTATTTAGCTTGGCAAAAGTTAGCTGATGAAGAAAGTTTACCTTTCGATCTGCCAATAAACGAAGCTTTACAAGCTTTAACCAGAAGAGAAGCATTGTTGTTACTGTTGGGCGATCGCCAAGTCAGCGAAGCAAAATTCCATGAAATGATGATTCGCAAAAATCGTTATTACTTGGAATTTATTCAAAACATTTCACCCGCCAATTTGTTACCCGGAGTGAGCAATTTGTTAGATGAATTACAAGCAAATAACATTAAAATTGGCATCGGTTCATCTAGCAAAAATGCCAAAGAAGTATTGCAACGGTTGGGGATTTTGGATAAAGTGGATGCGATCGCAGATGGCAACAGCGTCATTAAACCAAAACCAGCACCCGACACCTTCCTCCACGCCGCTTTCCAATTAAACTTAGCACCCAGCGAATGTTTAGTAATCGAAGATGCCGAAGCTGGAGTAACAGCAGCTTTAGCAAGCGGAATGTCAGTAATCGGTTTAGGATCAATCGAACGAGTAGGAAACGCCCATTTAGTGTTAGAAAACCTGGAACAAGTCAACTGGCAAAACTTAGTAGAACAAATTTCCCAAGTCCAAAAGTCAGTACTTCCTTCTCAGGTTGCCTGTGATGTAGCAACAGAAACAATCTCCGTTTTCCACAAAGAAAACAGCCGCAAAAAACATTGGGTTGCCAATAATATTTCTCTAATCAGGTAAACTTCATTGTTCGTTGTGAACACTTCAGTGTTCTCCCCGTCAAAACTAAAAGCAGACGGGGATTTTTTCACTCAATTTATTAAACCTTACTCAGTTCATAAAAAGATTAAGGAGCAGAATTTTCGGGAGGATTTTCGTAAAGAGATTCTAATTTTTGCCGCGCATCTTCAACTGCGATCGACTTCATAATCAACAAAGGTTCATCAATTAAGTTGCCAGAATCATCAAGAAATTCTGGATGTGGCACAGGGCGATCGCGACGAATAGATCTTTGACTTGCAGAAGACCTATTATATGGAGAAGTACTGTATTGGTAGTCAGCACTAATCCTAATCAAATTACGAATCAAATTACCCACAGCTAGAAATGCCAAACAAGTAAAAGCTAATATGTAAAGCAAGTGCAACATAGAAATCCTCCTCCTAGTCAAAAGTTTTTAACGGTACTTTGATTTATAAAGCAGTCAACACAAATTAAGCAAACATCAACAAAATTTTTTTGAGCAGACATCTTAAATACAATTATCTAAGAATCACTTTTCTGCTCATTCGCCCGTTCCATCCGAAATCTCATGGAAACTTTCCAACATTCGGCAACTAATTGGTGCCACTGAAACAGCGTTGTTGTTTCTACACCAACTTGACTGCCAGTAGCATGAAACATTATCTGCACCGTACTTACCTCATTCTGAGCTTGCTTCACCCGACTTAACAAATCGGATTGCTGCTGAGACTCTAAAAAGGGTATGGTTTCTGTTTCCAGCAGAGTCCGCGATCGACCAAACCAGTACTGAAAATCTTCCAGTAAAGGTTTTAACACGCTTTTCAGCAATTCTGGTTCTGGCAGGTTAGAGTTGAGCATGAAATCGAGTATTACTAATCTAACTAAATCATAACCTTAATTTCATTTACATTTCTTAACAATTTATAAATTGTTCTTTAGGAAGGGGACTGGGAATAAGAGGTGGGGAGGTAGGGGGATGGGGGAATGGGGGGAGTTTGTTGCTTCAATTTCTCCCCATCTCCCCATCTCCCCATCTCTTATTCTCCCCATCTCCCCATCTCCCCATCTCCTCTGCCCCTCTGCACAGCTAAGATAGAGGCTATAGGGAAATGCAATTCCCGATCGAAACATTTGTTTATTACTTGAAGATAGTTTTCTCATGGTTAATCAGCCATCCGTCATTTCAGAATCACCCGATTCTCAGGAAAAGCCAGCAAAAATCCACTTACCGCGTACCAGTGAATCAGAAACCTTAAAAAAAATCCGTCACACAACTTCTCATGTGATGGCGATGGCTGTGCAGAAACTATTTCCCAAAGCACAGGTGACGATCGGCCCTTGGATTGAAAATGGATTTTACTACGACTTTGATAGTCCAGAGCCATTCACCGAAAAAGATTTAAAAGCGATTAAAAAAGAGATGATTAAGATCATCAATCGCAAACTGCCAGTAATTCGGGAAGAAGTCAGCCGGGAAGAAGCAGAAAGCCGCATCAAGGCAATTAACGAACCTTACAAACTGGAAATTCTCGAAGGTTTACAAGAACCGATTACCATTTATCATTTAGGTGAGCAATGGTGGGATCTCTGTGCAGGGCCGCACGTTGAGAATACCGCAGAACTAAACCCCAATGCCATTGAACTAGAAACCGTTGCAGGTGCTTACTGGCGAGGCGATGCCACCAAAGCGCAACTGCAAAGGATTTACGGTACTGCTTGGGAAAATCCAGAACAACTACAAGAATACAAGCGCCGCAAAGAAGAAGCACTGCGCCGAGATCACCGTAAATTAGGTAAAGAACTGGGATTATTTATCTTTGCCGATGATGTTGGCCCAGGTTTACCTTTATGGACTCCCAAAGGCACCATTTTAAGAAGTACCTTAGAAGACTTCCTCAAACAAGAACAAATTAAACGGGGTTATTTGCCAGTTGTTACCCCGCACATTGCCAGAGTCGATTTATTCAAAACTTCGGGACACTGGCAAAAATACAAAGAAGATATGTTCCCGATGATGGCGGAGGACGAAGAAGCAAAGGCAGTTGAACAAGGTTTTGTTCTCAAGCCAATGAACTGTCCTTTCCACATTCAAATATACAAGAGTGAGTTACGTTCCTATCGGGAATTGCCAATGCGTTTGGCAGAATTCGGCACCGTTTATCGTTACGAACAATCAGGAGAATTAGGAGGTTTAACCAGAGTTCGTGGCTTTACAGTTGATGATTCTCACTTGTTTGTCACCCCCGAACAATTAGACGGAGAATTCTTGAATGTAGTAGATTTAATTCTCTCAGTATTCAAGAGTTTACAACTGAAAAACTTCAAAGCCAGACTAAGTTTCCGCGACCCTGAATCTGATAAATATATCGGTTCCGATGAAGTTTGGGAAACCTCACAAAACGCGATTCGTCGTGCGGTAGAAACTTTGGGAATGAATTACTTTGAAGGCATTGGAGAAGCGGCTTTCTACGGGCCGAAATTAGACTTTATTTTCCAAGATGCCTTAGATAGAGAATGGCAATTAGGAACTGTGCAGGTAGATTACAACTTACCTGAAAGATTTGAATTAGAATATGTTGCCGAAGATGGTTCTCGCAAACGTCCGGTAATGATTCACCGCGCACCTTTTGGATCTTTAGAGAGGTTAATTGGGATTTTGATTGAAGAATATGCAGGTGATTTCCCCTTGTGGTTAGCACCAATTCAAATTCGTGTATTGTCAGTGAAAGATGAATTTTTGCCTTACATTCAAAATGTGGTAAAAGAATTGCAATTTTTGGGAATTCGTGCCGAAGCTGACACCAGTGGCGAACGTTTAGGCAAACAAATTCGCAATGCCGAAACCCAAAAAATTCCCGTGATGGCGATCGTTGGAGAAAAAGAAGTTGAATCTAATTCTTTAAATATCCGCACTCGCGCTTCTGGAGAATTAGGCGCACTTCCAGTTGCGGAAGTAATACAAAGGATGAAGCAAGCAATAGAGAATTACAGCAACTTCTAAACGTAGGGTGCGTTACACTTCGTTAACGCACCATTTTCCCAGCAATTTTAAAGGAGAAAAAACCATGCCTTCACCTTTTCCGGGAATGAATCCTTATTTAGAAAACCCTGAAATTTGGCCTGAAGTACACAATCGGTTGATTGTAGCAATCTCTGATTCTTTAGTCCCTCAACTGCTACCGAAATATCGAGTAGCAATTGAAAAAAGAGTTTATCAAATGAATAGTGATAATTCCCTTTTAGTCGGAATTCCCGATGTTACCATACAAAAGATAACTAATCAGTCAAATTCTCCCACATCTAATATTGCTGTTGCTGCACCACCCGTAACAGCTTTGAAGGTAAGGGTGCCGATGTTAATGGAATTTCGGGAAACTTATTTAGAAGTGAGAGAAATAGCGACTCAAAAAGTAATTACAGTAATTGAACTACTTTCGCCTAAAAATAAACGTCCAGGAGAAGGAAGAGAAGCTTATTTAAATAAACGTCAAAAAATCTTAAGTAGTAGCACTCATTTAGTAGAAATTGACTTGCTGCGTGCAGGGGAAGCAATGCCAGTTTTTGGCAATGATTTTACAGCAAATTATCGTATTTTAGTGAGTCGGGGAGATTGCCGTCCTGAAGCTGATTTGTATTTGTTTAATTTACCAAATCCGATTCCGACTTTTCCCTTACCTTTGCAAAGTGGGGATAGTGAACCTATTGTAGATTTGCAAAATTTGCTTGATGGAGTGTACGATCGCGCCGCCTACAACTATATAATAGACTACACCAAAGAACCATACCCCACATTATCCGAAACCGAAACCACCTGGTTAGAAACCTACTTAAAAGAAAAAACTCTCAGATAAACTCCCAAAATACCTCTCTTCTCTTTCCTGGAGCGTCCTGGAGCGTCTAGTATGGATCAAAAAAAAATATTATGCTATAATGGAAATAAAATAGGGTGTACGTGAAAAATAGGTTTTAACTTTACATTTGGAATGTAAAGTAAGTAATTTCTACCTTAATCCTATTTAATAGGGCTGAAAAAATGACTAGAAAAAATTTTTATGCAGAATTACCAACTTTACATAAGTTTCTTGAAATTACAGAATCCCAAAAGTTTTGGTCTGTACCTGATGATTGGTACATTATAATTACTGATATTGTCGGTTCCACAAAAGCTATAGAAAATGGACGATATAAAGATATTAATTTAATCGGTTCTTGCTCAATTATTGCTATTTTAAATATAGCTCAATCTTGGGAAATACCTTTTGTATTTGGTGGTGATGGTGCTTCGATTTTAATTCCTCCACATCTGTTGTCAGAATCAAAACAAGCATTGTTAGCAACACAGTATTTTGCTAAACAGGAGTTTAATTTAGATTTGCGTGTAGGTATAGTTCCTGTTTCAGCTGTTAATCAATCAAACTACCAAGTAGAAGTCGCCAAACTCAAAATTTCTGAAACTTATCATCAAGGTATTTTTACAGGTGGAGGACTGACTTACGCTACACAATTAATTAAAGATCCGATTACTGCGGAAATTTATAATTTACAAAGTCAAAATATTTTAGAAGCAGCTAACTTTTCTGGGTTACGTTGTCCCTGGCAAGAAATCTTAAGTCCTCATGAAGAAGTTGTTAGTTTATTGGTAATGTCAACAGTAAGCGATTGGCAGGAAGAAAAAGAAGTTTACAAAATAGTTTTAGAGGAGATTTATGAAATTTATGGTGCGATCGAAAATGTTCACCCAGTAGTTCCCCAGAATATCAAACTATGTTTTAAAAATGAAAGTATATACAAAATGGCAAAGATTAAAGAGCCAAATAGTAGTATTTTTAAAAAGATGTTGATGTTTATTAAACTAAAATTAAAAACATTTTACACGGCTCTTTTATTATTATTAAAAATCAATACTTTAGCTGAGGAGTCACATAAATTAGAGTTGGTAGAAAATACTGACTACAAAAAATTTGATGATATGTTACGGATGATTATATCTGGCGATCGCCAACAGCGAGAGCGGTTAGTTAAATTTTTAGAAAAACAATATCAAAAAGGTAAACTAGTTTACGGCACTCATGTTTCCGATCGCTTATTGATGACCTGTGTTGTACCTGTAAACTCAGGAGGACGGCACGTTCATTTTGTCGATGGTGCTGATGGTGGATATGCCTTAGCAGCAAAAGATATGAAAGCAAGAATCAATAGGATGTAGAATAATGAATCGCCGTAAGTTGACACAAATATCAAATGTCTACCGTTAGCATTGCCGTTCCCGCCACAACAGCCAACCTTGGCCCAGGTTTTGATTGCATTGGCGCAGCTTTATCGCTTTACAACGAATTCCAATTTACCCAAATCAACTCAGCAGAAACACCACTAAAAATTACTGTAACTGGTGCAGAAGCAGAAAGAGTACAAACAGACGAAAGTAATTTGCTTTATCAAGCATTTTTGCAGTTGTATCAGCATATTCAAAAAACTCCGCCACCTGTGGAAATTGACATTAAATTAGGTGTGCCTTTGGCGCGTGGTTTGGGTAGTTCAGCAACAGCAATTGTTGGCGGTTTGGTGGGTGCTAATCTGTTGGCGGGGGAACCTTTGCGTCAGGTGGATGTGATGCAGTTGGCAATTGAAATGGAAGGGCACCCTGATAATGTGGTTCCGGTTTTGTTGGGGGGTTGTCGGTTGGCGGCGACGGGGTTGGTTATGGAACCGCAGAGGCGCAGAGAACACAGAGAGGAATGGGAGATTTGCAATATTCCTTGGCATTGGGATGTTGTTCCGGTGGTAGCTATTCCTGATTTTGAGCTTTCGACTTCGGAGGCGAGGAAGGTTTTGCCGAGTGAGTACAGTCGTGGGGATGCGATTTTTAATGCGGCGCATTTGGGTTTGTTAGTGCGCGGGTTGGAAACTGGTAGGGGCGATTGGTTGCGGGTGGCGATGCAGGATAGAATACATCAGCCTTACCGCAAGAGTTTGATTCAGGGTTATGATGCGGTTTACTCGGCAGCGGTGAATGCTGGGGCTTATGGTTTGGTGATTAGTGGTGCTGGGCCAACTCTTTTGGCTTTGGCAGATACGGAGAAGGCGGAAGTTGTTTGTCAGGCAATGCAGTCTGCTTGGCAGCAAGCTGGAGTAAAGGCAGAAGTGAAGGCGTTAAAAGTGGATTTTCAAGGGGCGCGAAGAACTGATATCGAGTTTTAAATTCGGTAGGGTGCGTCAGAACCTTAAATTTATGTGACTCGCCGCAAATAGTCTTGTCTGACGCACCCTACAATTTTTATCCTCTGTGCAATAAAAAGTGTTAAAGCTAACTCAGAAATTGTACTAACGCTGGAGTGACATAAGAGGATAAAATGATACCGTTGTCTAAAAATCGGGTCTAATAGAAACTTAGTGCAATCTAATATTATCGAACTCAAATCTTCTGTTGCAGACCCATCGCCTCGTCAAGGGGAACTGCCCTTTACTTTACAAGACCTTAAGGCTGCTATCCCTGCTTATTGTTTTGTACCTTCTGTTTGGAAGTCACTTTTTTACTTCTTTCTGGATGTTTCCATTATTGCTGGGCTTTATGCTTTAGCTTTTTTTTTGGATTCCTGGTGGTTTTTCCCTATCTTTTGGTTGATGCAGGGAACCATGTTTTGGGCTTTATTTGTGGTGGGACATGACTGCGGTCACGGTTCTTTTTCGCAGCACAAATGGTTAAATAATTTAATCGGACACCTCAGCCACATTCCGATTTTGGTACCTTATCACGGTTGGCGCATTAGTCACAGAACACACCACGCTAACACGGGAAATATTGATACTGATGAAAGTTGGTATCCTGTCACTCAGTCCAAGTATGAAGAAATGCACTGGTCTGAGAAGTTAATTCGCTTCAATTTGTTACTGTTTGCTTATCCAATTTATCTGTTTAAGCGTTCTCCTGGGAAAAAGGGTTCTCATTTTCTTCCTAGTAGTCCGCTGTTTCGCCCTTCGGAAAAATGGGATGTGCTTACTAGTACGTTTCTTATGATTGTGATGGTGGGTTTTCTGGGTTTCTTGACTTACCAGTTTGGGTTTTTGTTTCTGGTTAAGTTTTACCTTGCGCCTTACATTGTGTTTGTGATTTGGTTGGATTTAGTTACCTATTTACACCATACTGACCCTGATATTCCTTGGTATCGTGGTGATGATTGGTATTTCTTGAAAGGTGCTATTTCTACTATTGACCATGATTATGGTTTTATTAATCCCATTCATCACAATATTGGGACTCATGTGGCGCATCACATTTTTCTGAATATGCCTCATTATCATTTGATAACTGCTACTGAGGCGATTAAGCCGATTTTGGGTGATTATTACCGGAAGTCGGATAGAACTATTTGGGAAAGTTTCTGGCGTTCTTATGTTAGTTGCTTTTTTGTGCCTAATACGGGGGCAAAGGTTTTCTATCAGTCTCCTGAAAAATAACTTGCTGTAAAGTACGTTGTTGCGCTTTAGCGCTAAAGCGCAACAACGTACTTATAAGATTTTTCACGCAGCTAATGTTCAAATATGTCTTTGTATTGTAGTAGGTCGAGTTGTACAATTGTGGGTAAAGCCCGAAAACATTCTTGCGCTAATTCCCAACGTTCTTCTCTTTTTAGCATTGTAATTAGTTTCTCTTTTGCACTTAACAAATAACGCACGTCGTTAGCGGCGTAGCGTAGTTGTTCGTCGCTTAAGTTGGCGGCGTTTCCCCAGTCGGAACTTTGGGCACTTTTATCTAATTCTATTTGTTCTAATTCTTGGATTAAGTCTTTTAATCCATGTCTTTGGGTGTAGGTTCTGGCTAGTTTACTGGCTATTTTTGTACAAAAAATGGGGTTTACTTGAATTCCTAAATTATGTCGTAATTGCGCTACGTCAAATCGGGCAAAGTGAAATACTTTGGTGATGCTAGTTGCTTCCATTAATTGTTTTAAGTTTGGTGCTTCTTGCTGTCCTTTGGCGATGCGAATTACGGTGATAAAACCTGGACAAAATAATTGTACCAAACATAAACGATCGCGAAACGGCACCAACCCCATCGTTTCTGTATCCACAGCTACGGCTTCTGCTTGCAGATAATGGGATAATAAATCGTCGGGTAGGTCGCGATCGCAAACTTGAAAGTCTTCTAATTCCATAAATCCTTAACGGCTGCGAATGAAAATCTGTGTGAAATAATATTCGCCTTTGCTATTCTGTGCAACCCCTATCCCAGTTAAGTTAAAATTACTCCGAATATTCTTTAAGTGTCCGGGACTTTTTAACCAACCTTGAACTGCTTGGGTAGCAGGATCTTTGTATCCTTTATTAAAGGCGACATTTTCCCCAGCACTACTGTAAGAAACTGATTTTGCGATCGCATTTACTCGCTGTTCAAATCCTTGGTGACTGAAGGGAACTTTTCCACTTGCCATTGCTTGACTATGCAATCTTGCTTGTTGAGTAATTGCTGCATTCAATGTCAAAGGTGGTAATTTTTGCGATTGCCGATATTTATTGATTTGTTCGTGAATTGACCTTTCTAAATTAGTAAGTGTATTCGGGTTTTGGGCAACAATTTCCGCATTATTAAAAGGAAGTTCTGATTGCATAAATGAGTCAACTTTGCTAATTACAACACAGCCACTCAGTCCTACAACCAGAAATAAACTTCCAAAAGCAATTTTGCTGATTTTTCTGAACATTATTATTGTGATGATTCTGAAGAATTCAAGAATTTAGCTACAGTTTGCACATCCTTATCACCACGTCCAGAACAGTTAATTACAATCCGGGGATTACCACTTAGCTGAGGACAAAGTTTATCTAAAAACGCGATCGCATGAGCAGTTTCTAACGCCGGAATTATTCCTTCCAAACGCGAAAGTCTCTGAAATGCTACTAACGCTTCATCATCTGTTACGCTGTAATACTCAGCCCGCCCGGAATCTTTTAAATAACTATGTTCTGGCCCTACTCCAGGGTAATCTAAACCAGCGCTGATTGAGTGCGGTTCAATTACTTGACCTTCCTCGTCTTGCAGCAAATAGCTCATTGCACCATGCAATACACCAACTTGTCCTTTTGTCAAGGTGGCGGCGTGTTTTCCTGTGTCCACACCTTCACCCGCTGCTTCTATTCCAATCAAACGGACGCTTGTTTCTTTGACAAAATCGGCAAATAATCCCATTGCATTTGACCCACCACCGACGCAAGCGAGGAGAATATCGGGCAAAACTCCCCATTTTTCTAAAGCTTGGGCGCGAGTTTCTTTACCAATAATCGCTTGAAAATCTCTGACTAACATCGGGTAAGGATGGGGTCCCGCTACCGAGCCTAAAATGTAATGTGTAGTTTCGACGTTCGTTACCCAGTCGCGGATAGCTTCCGAAGTCGCATCTTTGAGAGTTCCCGTTCCAGAGGAAACTGGACGAACTTCCGCACCCATTAACCGCATCCGAAATACATTTAACGCTTGACGTTCCATGTCGTGAACGCCCATATAAATGATGCAGTTTAAGCCAAATCTAGCGCAAACGGTTGCTGTTGCTACGCCATGTTGACCTGCGCCAGTTTCGGCAATGATTCTTTGTTTGCCCATGCGTTTTGCTAGCAATACTTGAGCTAGGGCATTATTAATTTTATGCGCTCCAGTGTGGTTCAAGTCTTCCCGTTTTAAATAAATTTGCGCTCCGCTGCCATCGGGTCGGGCATAATGGGCGGTGAGACGTTCGGCAAAATATAAAGGTGTGGGACGACCAACGTAGTCTTTTAGTAATTGCTGAAGCTGATTTTGGAAGTCTGCGTCAGCGCAATATTTCCCAAATGCTGCTTCTAACTCGCTTAAAGCAGGCATTAATGTTTCCGGCACGTATTTGCCGCCAAAACGTCCAAAACGTCCTAATGCGTCAGGTACTTGTGTCGCTTCGTTACTTTGTTGGGGATTAATAGGGGTGAGTGTCACAGTGATTTCGGAAAAAAATTTCAACTTCTCCCAATGTACTACGATCGAGGGAGCAGGGGAGCAGAGGGGCAGAGGAGCAGGGGAGCATTTTAAAATAGGTAAAATCTCTCTGTTATATCTGTGTTCATCTGTGTTCATCTGTGGTAAAAAATTCTAACGTTCGTTGTGGCGACTTCAGTCGTTACGAGCACTTTAGTGCTCACAACAAACCTAATTTAAAGGTTCGTTGTTGCGACTTCAGTCGTTATGAGCACTGAAGTGCTCACAACAAACCTAATTTAAAGGTTCGTTGTTGCGACTTCAGTCGTAGTAGGGCTTTAGCCCAACAACGTACCTAGTTTAATAGTTTAGGTGAAAGTTATGTCTTCTAAAGGTAAAAATTCTGATTCTCAAAATAATGAAAATCGTGTTGTTTATTCTGAATTTGGCAACCAAAGTAATTCTGCTGCTTTTGAAAGAGCAATTCAAGATTTACCGCCAAATCAACAAGATTTACGGGTGCAAGCTTCCAGTAAAGGACGCAAGGGGAAAACTGTTACAGTAATTACTGGTTTTCAAGCGAAACCGGAAACTTTAGCCGAGTTACTCAAAAAGCTAAAAACTCAATGCGGTGCTGGGGGAACTGTTAAGGAAAGTTCGATCGAAATTCAAGGCGAACACAAACAAAAGCTTCTCGAAATCCTCAAAACCTTGGGTTACAAAGTCAAAATTAGTGGCGGCTAAACCTTTCATTTATTGTTTAGTTTTTTCACCTGACTTTTTGATTTAGATAAAGTTTCTTGAGATAATTTAATTACTTCCCTGGTAGCTTCAATGTGTTCTATTGTGGCTTGAATATGTTCTGCGGTTGCTTTAACGTGCTCTTCGGTTGCATCTTTTGAATGTTCTACTGATTTAGCATAATTTCCGGCTACCTTTCCATGTTGATTAACTACCTTGGCTTTTTGCTGAATTAACTTTCCCTTTTGTTCAATCAATTTACCATGTTCTTCCTCTTCAATTGACTGAGCGTTTTCTTGAATTGATTTTCCCAGCGATTCTACTGATTCGCCGTGTTGGAAACTTTCCTGAGCGTGTTTTTCAATTAAATTAGCGATATATTGCTGTTCTTCAGACATAGTTTTAGTTTGCTAAGTAATTGTTTTCGCCCCTCCGACTAAAGTCGGGGGGCTATTCAAACAAAACCTGCCGAAAGCAGGTTTAAAGTCCGCGTAGGCGGACTTATTTTGTGTAGTCGCGATTTTAATCGCCAGAGTGTTTTCAAATATCTAAGAGTTACGCACTGACACCATATTATATAGCGGAACGGTGCGTTACGTTAGCACTAACGCACCCTACGAATAGAGTCTTTGCGTAAGTCCTAATATCCTCTTAATTGTCTCTAATCTGCCTTACCTTAATCCTGCCTTTCATCTATCAATAGAATGACTCCTTCAGGTCGATTTTCTATGATTAAAGATGTACAAATTACCCGACAACGGATATTTTTACCGCGACGGTTTACCGCATTGACAACAGTTGTGTGTTCTTCACTATTTCCAGTTTGACAGGCGCGAATTAATCCCCGCAATTGCTCAACTGGTAAACCAATATCTAAGTCAAAAAAGAAACGTTCTACAGTTTCTTCAGCTCGTAAACCCCATAATTCTTCGGCTCTCCCGTTCCAAAGTTGTACGCTGAGTCTATTATCTAACACTATCATGCCAACGCGCAAACTAGTCAGTATTGATTCCATAAATATGGTGACTCGGTTGAGTTCTTCTGTTCGTTGGCGAAGTTCGTCGTTGGTTGTTTGTAATTCTTCGTTTGCTGATTGGAGTTCTTCATTCATTGTCTCCAATTCTTCGTTAGTACTTTGCAGTTCTTCGTTGGTTGTTTCTAATTCTTCGTTGGTGCTTTGTAATTCTTCGTTGGTTGTTTCTAATTCTTCATTTGTACTTTGTAATTCTTCGTAAGCGGTTTCTAATTCTTGGGTGGAACGCTGTAATTCTCGCTCTAATTCGTTGTAGCGAGTGATGTCTTGAAAAACGATCGTTACCCCAAGTGCATCAGCGGAGTTATCTAATAAAGGCACTACTTGAATTTCTAAATATACAATGCTCTCTTCGCTGCGAATCAATTCTACTTCTGGTATGCTAACTGAACGGCGTTCGGTGTATGCTTGTTGAATGCGCGATCGCAATTCCACCGGACGATATGATAACTCTAAATCCTGTAACGGACGACCTAAATCTTGCGTACTTAGATTAAATAATATTCTGGCTTGACGATTAGCTAATACTATATTACCCTGAATATCTACTACTATTTGAGCAACTGGCAAAGACTCAAAACCTTCGTCTTTTAAACGCATAGTTCCTACTAATTGCGTGCTGGCTTCAGTGTTACCCGATTCTGCCATAATTAATAATCGATCGCGTAAACTAATCCTTGGTACTCTAGAAAAAATGCGATATTTCAAGTTCGCAGGTTGGAAAAGATTAGCGTGTGTTAATAACATCTCTGCTTTGCCAACAAACAAAAACCCAGTATCATTTAAAGCAAAGTGAAACCTTGCCAAAATTCTGGCTTGAATATCTGCATTAAAATACATCAAAGTGTTGCGACATACCAATAAATCTAAGCGGGAAATTGGCGCATCATGAACTAAGTCGTGGCGACCAAAAATTACACACCGTCTTAAGTCGGTGCGAAAAATATAGTTATTTCCCGAAACTTCAAAGTATTTTTTCCGCAGTTCTTCTGGTACAAATTCTAAAGCTCTTGTAGTGTAACTTGCTTGACGACCTTGTACTAAAGCTTCTTCATCTAAATCGGTTGCATATATTTTCACCCGATTTCTAAAAGCTTCTGCTCCTAAAGCTTCTGTGAGTAAAATAGCAATAGTATAAGCTTCTTCTCCCGATGCACAACCAGCACTCCAAACTCGAATCGGTTCGTTGTTTGGTTTAGCTTCCAGAATTCGGGGAATGATTTCTGTGGCGAAAACTTCCCAAGCACTTGTATCACGGAAAAAGTTGGTAACGTTAAGCAATAAAGTATCAAAAAGTATGTTTAGTTCCCCTGGATGTACTTGTAAATAATCTAAATAATCATTGAAATTTTCCACTCCTACTCGTTGAATGCGCTTTCGTACTAAACGCATTAAACTAGGGCGTTTATAGCCTGTGAAATCAAACCCCCGATTACGTTTTAAATACTGTAATAATGCTTCAAATTCTGGGTCTTGTTCTGGTGTGGTTTTGTTCATTCGATCGCTCCTGTGTTCACTAAGTTTACGATCGCCTCTGCTATTTTATCAATAGGCAAAATAAAGTCAACACAACCTGTGGCAATTGCTGCTCTAGGCATCCCAAACACCCCTGATGTTGCTTCATCCTGAGCAATTACTATTCCCCCCATTTTCTTAATTGCTTTCACTCCTTGTGCCCCATCTGTATCTGCACCTGTTAATATTACCGCGATCGACCTTTGTTGATAATTTTCTGCTACTGATTTTAATAATACATCCGCTGAGGGACGCACAAACTTTACTGTTTCCGTTTGAGTTAAAGAAATTTCTCTTTCAGCATTAACTAATAAATGATAGTTGGGTGGCGCAATATAAACTATAGAAGGCTTGATTTTTTCTCCATTTTCTGCTTCTTTAACTGTTAACAAAGTCCGATAACCAAAAATTACTGGAAAATAGCTTTTGTAGTTATTAGCTAGATGTTTTACTATTAAAATTGGAACTGATAAGTCCTTCGGTAAATTCTTTAAAATACTGATTATAGCATTAGTTCCATCTGAAGATGCCGCTATTACTACAACTTCAAAAAATAGCGTTTGAGGTTGATTTAATTGATGATTTTCATTTGAGTAGCTCACTGTTACTTAATTCTAAATTTTTTCTACCCCAAACTATATATTTAACAGATTTTACTTTTTCTCAACCAGTAGCCCACAAATCTTTACAATCAAATTAAGTACTAAATGTTACAAAAAGTGTAAGTAACTAGCAAAAGAAAAGATACTTATAATTAAACCATAGTTATAAATTTTTCAAAAAAAAAAAAGGATTTATTCAGTAAACTATTAACTGTATAAAACCAAATCAATTATATGAATTTTTTATGTGAATCTTTCTAAAGTTTAATGTATAAACCAAATCGTTCATCTTATCCTATTTGATATATACAGGGTAAAAATCCCTAACTATTAAAATAAATGCCAGGACATGACATTATAGTTATTGGAGCTTCAGCAGGTGGTGTAGAGGCAGCAACTCAATTAGTTCGCAGCTTACCAGCAGATATGCCAGCAGCAATTTTTGTAGTTATTCATATTGCGGCTCACAGTAACAGCGTTTTGCCACAAATTCTCCAACGTCGTGGTCATCTACCTGCAACACATCCCAAAGAGGGAGAGAAAATAAAACATGGACAGATCTATGTTGCGCCTCCAGATTTTCATTTAATAATTAAACCAGGATATGTTAGTTTAGCTCATGGGCCGAAAGAAAACCGACACCGCCCAGCCGTCGATCCGCTATTTCGTTCAGCAGCACGGATTTATAAATCAAGAGTAGTTGGTGTGGTGTTATCGGGAACTCTGGATGATGGAACGGCTGGTTTATTGGCAATAAAAAAACTTGGTGGGATAGCGATCGCGCAAGATCTTGAAGAAGCACTTTATGATGGAATGCCTGGGAGTGCGATCGAAAATGTCGCAGTAGATTATGTCTTACCCATTGTTGAAATTAGCAAAAAATTAGTTCATTTAGCTCACGAATCAGTAGAAACAGAAGATAACCCAGTAGATTCTCACCCAGTAGATTCTCAGTTAGCAATGGAAACTGATATGGCAGAGTTGGAGATGGAAGCTGTACAAACCAAGAACGTCCCGGAAAGGAATCACCTTACTCTTGTCCAGAATGCGGTGGCGTTTTGTGGGAAATAAATAACAGCAACTTTTTGCGGTTTCGCTGTCGCACAGGACACGCTTTTTCTTCAGAAAGTTTGTTAGTCGAACAATCGGAAGCTTTAGAACAAGCACTTTGGGTAGCGTTGAGAGCTTTAAAAGAGCAATCAGGTTTATCAAAAAAACTCGCAGAACGAGCGAAAGCGCAAAATCGTCCCATCACAGCCGAGCGTTTTGCAGAACGAGCACAGGAAGCGGACGCAAGAGCCGATGTCATCCGTCGAGTGCTGGTACAAGGCGAAAATCAAATTCTGAATATTGATAATCTGGAAGCAAACGCCGAAAATAATGATTTGGAAACCGATGTAAGTTAATCTATTCTTAACTGGTTTGAGCAAGTTTTTGCGAGTTGGCGATCGCTACGAAAAAAAAATAACTTTATATTTACTTATGCCTTAAGATAGAAGAAAACCTGTTTAAATTAATGATATCAGAACACTACCGGAGAAATTTATAAATTAATTCAAATTATTCGGAAAATTACCAAATAATTTGATTAAGATGGTTTTGTGACCAATAATCCAGCAACTTTTTTTCAGGCATTCTACTATCTCATTTAACAAAACATTTAAATTAGATCATGGAAGACATCTTTGATACTCAGCTGGAAGCCGCCATTCAGAAACTAGAGAAACTTTGGCAAAAAACTGAACAGCTTCCCAGTAAAAGCAAACAAGCTTGGCAGCTATTTACCGAAGAAACAAGTTCCGAAGCTGAACAGTTATTACTGAAGGAAAGTTTGCATGAACTCGGTAATACCTTACAAGAATTGCAGTGTGCATTAGAGGAAATGCACATCAAAAATGACGAATTAGCTATTAAGCAATTGTTGTTGGAAGGGGAACGGCAGCGATATCAAGAGTTGTTTGATTTTACCCCTCATGCTTACTTGGTGACAGATGTTGCTGGAGTGATTACGGAAGCTAATCAAGCGGCAGAAAGGTTGTTGGGGGTGAGGTGCGAGCGATTAATTGGTAAACCCTTAATTGTCTTCCTATCAGAAACAGAACGGCGCAAGTTTCACAATTATTTAATTGAGGTAAAAAGAAGCAAAACAACTCAAGAAAGGGAAATAGAAATTAAACCCAGACATAAACAACCATTACCCGCTAATTGTATTGCTGTACCCATACTAAACTCTTACGGATATGTAATTGGATTGCGTTGGCAACTTCAAGATATTTCCCAACGCAAGCAAGCCGAAAAAATCGAAAAAGAGTGGCGAATGCTCGATCGAATACTCAGCGCATCGCCAGCTAAAATTTGCCTAATTGACGAAACCGGAAAATACCTCTATGCTAGTCCATCTGCCGCCAAAATTTTTAGTTTAGCAGCCACAGAAATAGTTGGGAAAACTAGTCCCGACTTAGGATTTACCCCGGAAATAGTCGAAAAGTTTGACAGACAAATACAAACAGTTGCATCAACAAAAGTCAGTATTATAGATGAATTGACTTTGTATGGAATTAACGGAGTAGCTGATTACGAATATACGATCGGTCCGTTAGAAGATGATTCCCTAATAGAAGGTAATGCAGTCGTAGTTACTTTCAGAGACATTAGTAAACATAAGCAAATAGCGATCGAGATTAACAAAGCACTAGCTAAACAAAAACAGCTTCATGAAATGAAAGCTCGGTTAATCTCCATAGTTTCCCAAGAAATTCGCACACCTTTAGCGAACATTTACGCTTCTGCCGAAATTTTGACAAACTATTCGCAAGACTGGAGCGCAGAAAGAAGAACTAAGCAACTGCAAAACTTACAAGCAAGCGTCAAATATATTAACCAGTTGTTCAACGATCTCATAGTAATCAGTGAAGCAGAAGCGGGAAAATTACAAGTTAGCCGATCGATATTAGATCTAGAACAATTCTGCCAAAAACTGATCGCCCAAGCACCATTTTGTGAAGAGAAAACACCCACAATCAACTTCTCTGCCAAATGCGAATATACTAACGCCTGCATGGATAAAAAATTACTGCGATATATTTTGGCAAATCTCCTCTCTAATGCCATTAACTATTCTCTTGATGGCAGCGAAATTCAATTTGATTTAATGACTGAAGGTAAAGAAGTAATTTTCCGCATCAAAGATTCCGGTATTGGTATTCCCGCAGACGATCGAACTCATATTTTTGATTGGTTTTATCGAGGTAGCAATATTGGTAAAGTAGAAGGCATCGGGCTAGGTTTATCAGTGGTAAAACAGTGTGTAGAATTACACAAAGGTAACATTGAAATAGAAAGTGAAGTAGGAGTAGGAACAACTGTCACTGTAACTTTGCCCATGTATTATGCGCGTTAAACATATCGGTAAGGGTAATTCATGAATTACCTCTACGCAATTCATGAATTACCCCTACGCATATCTTTCTATCTGTAGAAAGAGCCAAAACTCTTTTATCTAGGGACTTAGGATAGATTTACCAAATCAAAATCATTGTTAGATATATAAGTATAGATGAATTAGTCAACTACCGTGAAAACAAGCAAAAAATCGGGGTGCAAGCTACTCGTTAATTATAAGAACATACTTAAACGTCAAGGAGCGAGAGCTATAGCAATGGTTAAATCCACCCCAGTTACTACTTATCATGCAATTCCGATTTATTTGAGGCCATTTAAAAGAAAGACTGAAATGTGGCTGCAATGGAAATATGAAGGAATTCAATACGGTGTTAGAGTAAGCGACATGGGACAATCACTTTATAATGCCAAACAAATGATTGATGCCATGTTGGAATTAGAAGCTAAGAGTTATCAAGCTATGGGGTTTTAACCTCAGCAATTCAAAATTTAAGATTGAAAATTTAAATGCAGCCATTCAAATTAAAAGCCCGGTGTTTACCGGGCTTAAAAGTTTTTAAACTTTTGAGAGAACATCATTGATATTGGGAATTTTTATAGGTAAAAGTTGCTGGGAAATGGGATGCCTTCGATCGGATATCCTACTGCTTTCCATGCAGGTAAACCACCCCTGATTTGCGATACGTTGATATATCCGGCTGCACGTAATTTGGCAGCAGCGATCGCACTTTCCTCATCAGTTTCGCCATATATATAGATGTCGCGGTTGAGTTCTAAGCTGGAGAGGGCGCGTTCTACCAATTGGTTAATCGGCATTGGTATAGCGCCTAAGATGTGGCTGCTGTTGAACTGGTTGCGATCGCGCACATCAATAATTGTTAAAGCTGGTTCTCCCCAGTCCAGACGGGCTTTTAAATCATAAACCAAACACTTCTCCCGTAAGGGTGTGGGGCTGGGAATCAAGTCTAAAATCCGGCTCATAGCGTATTACTTTTTCATTGACAATACCTGCAATGTAACAACATATTTCAGATATTGCAAATTTTTATAGAGAAAGTATTTACATAAGTGTTAATTTATGCGTTTGTATCCAAATTGGCAAAAAAGAAGCGATCGGTTCTCCAATCTTGAATTAAAAGAGGCAAAGCCTCAGTTTTCGTTCCCAGGTTCAACCTGGGAACGAAAACAGAGGCTCTGCCTCAAGCGTGCAAGTGTGAGTAATTACTGTTTTGCAGATTCAGAAATGCGGCTGACTACGTTGTAATCGCCTGCGCTGGGAGGAGTCATAGACTCAACTACACCTTCAGTTGGGCCACCGATCGCTTTCCATGCAGCTAAACCGCCTTGGAGTTCGGAAACGTTGACAAAGCCAGAGTTACGAAGTTCGCTGGCAACCTGAGAAGTTTGCTCGTCGCTGTCAGAGTAAATGTAAATATCACGGTTGAGAGCTAAAGAAGGAGAAGGTTCAATACCTTGTGATAATTGTTCCATTGGCATCGGCATTGCACCCATGATATGACCATTGTTGAAGGTTTCGCGATCGCGCACATCCAAAATAGTCAATGCTGGTTCGCCCCACTCTAAACGATCTTTCAAGTCTTTAGCAGAAGATTGTGCTTTTATTCCCGGAGGAGTAGGAGTAATGTTGGGCAGTTTTTCCTTAGCATTTAAAATTGCTTCAGAAACTTTATCACCGGAGTATTTAATATCATCAGACAGTTTTTCTTTAACGGTTTCTTGCGCGTCGCCCATCTTATCTGTGATATTTTGCAAGTTATTTTCCAGATTATTTTCCATTGTTTATTTCCTCAAGTACATCTGCTAGAAATGTAGCTAGCTGTCGCGCCGAATTAATCTTTCTTCAGGGAGATCGTATAGATACCTACAACTCTCTTTCTTTTGGTAGAGAGGAGTTGATTTTGCTGCGTAACGCTTCTAAATTTTGGCGAATTATGTTGATGTGTTGATGTCGGGATGGTTGGGGATCAAGATGCGATCGGCTATTTCTAAAGCTTGTAAAAAAAGTTGTAAGATAGTTTATTCACTAATGATTATCACTGACTTACTCTACTGTTGAGTTAATTGATTTTCCCTTAAACTTAATTTTATGGCATCTTCCTCTATTCAAAGTTTACCGAAAGAAGTTGTAAATTTAATAGCTGCTGGCGAAGTAATTGATTCTTTAGCCGCAGTTGTTCGAGAATTAGTAGAAAATTCTTTAGATGCAGGTGCAACCAGAATTGTAATTTCTGTTTGGGCAGATCTTTGGCGAATCCGCGTGGCGGATAATGGTTGTGGGATGGATTTAGATAATTTGCGTTTAGCAGCAACCGCCCATAGTACTAGTAAAATTCATGATTATGATGATTTATGGAAGATTACTACTTTAGGTTTTCGCGGGGAAGCGTTACATAGTTTAGCGCAATTATCTGATTTAGAAATTGCTAGTCGAGCGATCGACAATTCTGAAGGATGGCGTATTTTATATGATAACTTGGGAGAACCTGTAATCGAAGAAGCGATCGCCATTGCACCTGGAACGATAGTCACTGTTTCTAATTTATTCGGTAATTGGCCTGTGCGTCGTCAAGGTTTACCAACTCCCGCCCAACAAATGCGATCGCTACAAGTCATAATTCACCAAATTGCTATCTGTCATCCCCACATTACTTGGCAAGTTGAACAAAGCGATCGCCCTTGGTTTACTATTAGTCCCGGAACCACTGCTCAAGACATTTTACCCCAAATTATCCGCGATTTAAAATTAGGAGATTTGCAACATTTAAAAGTAGAGTTACTAGCAGAATTGGAAAATCATGAACCGCAAAAAATTAGCAACACTGAATATTTAGAGTTAGTTTTAGGTTTACCAGATAGATGCCATCGCCGTCGTCCTGATTGGGTGAAAGTGGCAACTAATGGCAGAATTATTAAATCCTCAGAATTAGAACAAACTATTTTCACAGCTTTTGCTAGGACTTTACCACGCGATCGCTTTCCCGTCTGTTTCTTACACTTAAAAATATCTCCCGATCAAATAGATTGGAATCGTCACCCAGCAAAAGCAGAAATTTATCTGCATAGTGTTAGTTATTTACAGAAACAGATATTGAGTGCGATCGAACAAGCATTAAATCTTAATCCTAACAATATCTCAGAAACCGCTCATAACCAAAGAGTCGGAAAATTACTCACTGTTGCTGAAGAAAAAGCTAGTTATAAGATCGATCGGACTATTCAACCCGAAACAGCAAAAAAAGACCAAATAAATTTAATGGAACTTCGGGCAGTTGCCCAAGTCAATAACACCTACATAGTAGCAGAACACCCAGCCGGATTATGGTTAATAGAACAACATATTGCCCACGAACGAGTATTATACGAACAAATCTGCGAACATTGGCAAATCGTCCCCTTAGAACCTCCCATAATTCTCAATCAACTTTCCCCGCAACAATTGGAACAACTACAACGCATTGGTTTAGAAATTGAGATTTTTGGTGAACAAATTTGGGCAATTCGTAGCGCCCCAACTTTACTTTCCCAAAGAGAGGATTGTGCAGACGCTTTAAGAGAATTAAGCTTAGGAGGAGACTTACAAACAGCGCAAGTTGCTGTTGCTTGTCGCAGCGCCATACGCAACGGTACAACCCTAACTTTACCAGAAATGCAAACATTAATAGAACAATGGCAGCGCACCCGCAATCCCCGCACCTGTCCACATGGTCGTCCGATTTTTTTATCCTTAGAAGAATCAGCTTTAGCAAGATTTTTCCGCCGACATTGGGTAATTGGCAAAAGTCATGGTATTTAATTATTAAGATCCCCGACTTCTTGAAGAAGTCGGGGATCTGAGGGGATCTGAGCAGAAATATCCATTAGGTTCTTATGAAAAAACACATCTGGAGTTTGGTAATTTCTTTAACATCAATCTTTTTAGCAACTTCCGCACAAGCTGCTAACCCACTTCATGTTAAACAACTATTAGCAACTAACAATTGTCCTAATTGCGACTTAAGTAAAATCGACTTGCGGGGAGGGAATTTTCAGGGTGCAGATTTGAGTAATGCTAACTTATCAGGTGCCATGTTAGAAGGAGCTAATTTAAAAAATGCTAACCTCCAAGACGCGCAATTGCAAAATACAGTTTTCCGAAGTGCCAATTTAGAATCAGCTAATTTTAAAAATGCCAAAATGCGCGGAGTCATGATGCGAGACGCTAAATTGAGAGGTGCGAATTTTCGGGGTGCGAGAATGCGAGATGCCAAACTTAGAGGAACTGATTTGAGAAATACTAACCTAATGAATACCTTTTTAAAAGATGCAGTGTTGCGGGAAGCTGATTTAACTAATGCTAATTTAGGAGCCGCTGATTTGTCAGGTGCTAAACTTAATGATGCTGACTTAGAAGCTACTAAATTGGAAAGTGCTAACTTAACTAATGCTGATTTCAGTGCAGCTTATTTAGGCGATGCTACTTTGAAAGATGCTAATTTATCCAATGCCAATTTTAAAGGAACAAATCTAGTAACAGCAACTTTGGTTGGAGCTAAACTGCTACAGACTAATATGAGCAACGCTAATTTACAAGGGGCAAATTTAAGCCAAGCAGATTTAAGTAGGGCTAATTTCACTAATGCAGATTTGAGTAAAACTTTAATGAATATGGCTAATTTAACCGGAACTAATTTGACAGGAGCTAAATTAATTAATGCCTATGTTTATAATGCAAATTTGACTGGTGCTAATTTAAGTAAGTCTGATTTAACTAGTGCAAATTTAGAAGGTGCTAATCTGAAAAACGCGAATCTTCAGAATGCTAATTTAACTTTGGCTATTTTACGATGGGCAAATTTATCTCAAACAAATTTGTTTGGGGCAATTCTCAATGATGCCGATTTACGAGATACTAATCTCAATGATGCTAGAATGGTTTCAGACTTGTTAGGTCACTATTAAGTCGTTAAAAAATAAACTTTATTGCTGCCATTGTCTACTAGTCTAAAGGATGATTCGGAAGCGATCGCAACTTCTCACCCTAGACAGTTACCCCTCAAATAAACCATCAATTAATCTGGAATCATCAGAGGTTTAATTTTGAGGAAGGTTAGATTATGAACGAGCAAGATAAAACACCGCATTTCACTGCTGATACATCCGATCGCGTCCAAGCAGATAACTACGATCCCCATATAATTCCCGCAGAAACCGCAGCGCGGAAAGAAAGAGAAGGCGATACTTTCAAAACTACGCCTAGCAAAGGACGGGAAGCTGAAGCTGGAACTAATGACCAAACAGATTCTGGTAGCCTTAATACTACCGAGGGATATACCGTTGATAAAGAAGGTTTGATCAATAACTTTGCGATCGAACCAGAAATGTACATCAACGAACCCGGAGATTTAAGAGAACAAGAAGCAGAATTAACCGCAGAACGCGCTGAAGAAATCCAGGATTTAAGTGAAGACGAACAAGGTAAACTAACGATGGAAAACGATCTGCGCCATCGGGGACAAGGTATAATCTAAAATTTTTCCCACCGAAAAACAGAAAAGGCGTTGCCATTACTTTCTAAGATGCAACGCCTTTTTTATTTGATGATAAGTTCACTTGTCGATACAAGTTACTTTTAGCTTGAATTGATAGTTATAGTTCTGCTTCCCAAGCTACATTCAACTACTTAATAGCCATAGCCGCAAGAAGGGCGGTAGTAGTGAGGATGGTAGTGTTTGACTTTGTAGCAAACTATTTTGTAATGAAAAGGACGATGGCAGTAGTGTTTGTAATGTTTCTTGTAGAAGTACACAACCTTCTTGAACACAATCTTCTTGAACACTACCTTCTTGTACAGGCTGTAGTGGGGACGATAGTAACCACCACAACCACCATAGCAACCACCAGCTTGAGCAGCGCCGGGGTTAGCCATAACGCTAAAAGCAACAGAGAGAGGCAGAAGTCCCAACAGAGCTAAGCTGGAGAGTCTTTTAACGCTGACGACACCATCAAATAAATAGGCATCATCTTCTCCGAAAACTGGCTCAACAGGAGCAATCTCCTCACAAGTGGAAGCACAATGTAAGTATGCAAGCGTTTCCATGAATATCTGTCTCCTTGTTTGTGGCTAATTTCTGAAGGGCTAATTCAGAATTTTTCAGCCGTAACGAAAGCATTCTATCCTAAACTTCTGATTTGCACTAGATCTTTATCTGTAATATTGATTCTTCGTAATAAAACTTTATTATTCAATCATTCTGGGAAAATAAACTTAATTAAACACTCATAATTTTGAGTTTATTTACAATAAGTTTTAAATCACTATTGAGCCATACAACTACTTATTAATAAAAAACGGAAAATACTTTGTCACTTTCTTAACACTGCTAATAAGTATTAGTTTTTCAGGTGTTGAAGTTTTGAGGGTTTAGCCTCAGCTAAGGTTAAACCCTGTGGGGTTTAGTCTTCGTGATCTTCAAAGGGATCGCTCAGTTGCTTTGCCGGAGGCCCGAAAGCTGTATAAATAGACAAAGCAGTAATGGCAATAATCACCACACCGATGGAAATGCTAAGAACTGTTGCGGGTTCCATATCTAAGATAAATTTATGAGTACGATTCCTCTATAATATTACAGAACGTTACGAAAGCGCCAAATTAGCTCATAGTCTAGGCAGTGGGCTAAACTTGTCGTTTTTCTTGCCACAGTATAAGTATTTTAGATTCATACTAGGTGACACATGGCACAAAGAACTTGGTTGGGAGATGTACTTAGACCCTTAAACTCGGAGTATGGTAAAGTTGCTCCCGGTTGGGGAACGACTCCAGTAATGGGAGTTTTCATGGTACTGTTTTTGGTTTTTCTGTTGATTATTCTGCAAATTTACAACTCATCGCTGATTCTAGAAAGCTTCAAGGTAGATTGGAGAAGCCTTGGTAGATAATTTCTGGCTATTCAAGGTGATGAGATAAATTTTCAGCTTTCCCGGCTTGACCGGGTTTTTTTGTTCTACCGGGAACAAAACTGAAGTGCTATAAATTATTTGAGGCTCTTAGAGAGGGTAAAGGTTTGAACATATTTGGGATTGGACTGCCGGAAATGGCAGTGATTCTGGTAGTGGCGTTATTAGTTTTTGGCCCGAAAAAGTTACCAGAAATTGGTCGCAGCTTCGGTAAAGCGATTCGCGGTTTCCAAGATGCTTCCAAGGAATTTGAAAGTGAGTTTCAACGAGAAGCTCAACAGTTAGAAGCTTCGATGAAGTCAGCAACACCAGCTAAGTCTGAGGAAGTGGCTAAGGCTAACTCGGAAACCAGCCAAAAAAGTTAAGGTATTTTACAATTATGAGTTCGGCAGCCGATTCACCTGCGTTAGTGATTCCACAATTAATTGTTGGGTTGGGAAATCCGGGTACGAAGTATGAGCAAACGCGGCATAACATTGGCTTTATGGCGGTGGATGCCCTGGCGCGGCGTTGGCAAATTACTTTATCGGAAAATCGCAAGTTTCAAGGGTTGTTTGGTGAAGGTTTGGCTGTCTCAACCGGAAAAATCCGGTTACTTAAGCCACTAACTTACATGAATCTTTCTGGGCAGTCAATTCGGGCTCTGACGGATTGGTACAAACTGTCTCCAGATTCAGTGTTGGTGATTTATGATGATATGGATTTACCTTTGGGGAAAATTAGGCTGCGGTTGTCTGGTTCGGCTGGTGGTCATAATGGGATGAAATCGACGATCGCACACCTAAACACAGATAAGTTTCCCCGGTTGCGCGTCGGTATCGGTAAACCACCAACTCCCACAGAAGACAAAGACCCGATTTCCCACGTTTTAGGCCGTTTTTCTAGTAACGAAACTGGGCTAATGTCGGAAGTTATTCAACTAGTTGTAGATGCAGTAGAACTAAGTTTAAAACAGGGCGTGGAAAAAGCAATGAGTCTCTACAATAACCGCCAAGTTGTAGCAGAAACTTCCCGTTCTTGATGCGGCAGGGGAGCAGGGGAGCAGAGGAGCAGGGGAGCAGAGGAGCAGGGGAGCAGGGGAGCAGGGGAGCAGAGGAGCAGGGGAGCAGGGGAGCAGGGGAGCAGAGGAGCAGAGGAGCAGAGGAGAATTTTTACTTTTTGCCTTCTGCCGTCTGCCGTCTGCCTTGGAGCCTTGGAGCCTTTTAATTAACGCATTCTTCTTTTACGTCTTGCTGCGACTGCTTTGCGTTTGCGTTTTTCTAAGGGGGTTTCAAAATGACGGTGATTTTTCACATCAGCCAAGATCCCGGCGCGAGAAACTTGACGCTTAAATCGACGTAGCGCGGACTCTAATCCTTCATTTTCACCTAAGAGGACTTGGGTCATTTTTTCTTCTCCATGTGTTACGTTTGGTACTATTTAGTGCGATCGGTTTGTTTTTGCCGTAAATTTAATTAGGTTCACCTAGAGAACAAATAAATCAGCAAGGCAATATCTCCTAATGCAAGTCAATTGAGGAACCTAGTTTCGGAGATCTGCCCGCCAAAACAGAAGCCTATACTCTGCAACAAAGAACAAAGCCTACAACCGAACTTGATTCACGACTAGTACTTTAACATGAAATCCTTAGCTCTGAAGGAGATCGGGGGTTGCAGCCATGCTTATTTCAATCGGCTCAAGTAAGAAAGGTCTACTGCCCCAAAGTGGATGCTCAGGGCAATATTTAAATTTTCTAGGCATTGAATCAGCCACATTACGGCATCGCCAACGCTTGACTCATAGTGATTAAATAAAATGGAAAATCGCTTTTCTAAGTAAGGTTTAACTTTCCGGCAAATTAGCACCAGTTTTAGTAGTAAACCTACTGTTCTGGTAGTACCCAAATTAGCTACCAAATCTATAAATACAAAATGTTGGGGTTGCTTCTGATTGTTAACTACCAAAAAGTTTAATAGGTTGCTACAGGTTCTAATGATTAAAAATTCGCTGACTGGTTGGGCATCGTTGTGGGGCAGGGTATTTTGCAAATAAGTGTATAACTGCTTATTAAATTGGCGGTTCCCATAATTGGGATCGATGGAAGATGTCAAATAAGCATAGAGTTCTTTTTTAAAGTCTTTATATGTACGAGTTTGGCTACTATGAGTGACGAAACTATGAGCTAAGTCACGATAGCTATAAGCTCCTTCGACTTTACCAACATATTGTTTCACAGCAGAAAAAAGTTCGTTATCAGTCAATAAAGTAGGGTTGTTAATTGGACGAATGATTTGTTTGGGATGCTCTTCTGGTCTCTGACGTGCTACTTGAATTTGTCTTACTTGGTGAGTGATGTATTGCGATAATTCTATTTCATAATTTCGTTGGGCTTCACTTCGCATTTTCCCGATCGCTTGCTGGTCTTCATAGGTGCTATCCTCACTGAGTAAGCAATGATCGTATAAGTAGGGGTAGCGATTAATTAACTTGGCTAAGGGTGTGGTTTTTATTTCACTTTTTTGCGCTACTGTTTTAGTGACTGCTTGCGATAACCGTTGCAGAGTGGTGTATTGTTCCGTCTGGCGGAAGTTTTTAATTAGTTCCCGCAAGCGTCTGACTGATTTGTGACGGAACGATCGGTCAAAATGAGTAGATTGAATTTCAAAGCAGGCTATTAATTGGGGAATTGTCGATCGCTGTTGCGGATGAATTTGCCAACGGTTTATTAAAATATGGCAGCATCGATTCAGCACAAATTTAAATTGCGCCTCAGCGTGTTTTGAGCTAATAATCTCATCCAACGCCTGCATTATTTCGTTCTCAGGATATGTTCCACCTTCTATGAACAAAAGTTTAAAGCGTTCAATCAGGCGGTTTGGCGGTTCGACTTGTACTAATTTTAGCCAGTGTTGATACAGTTTTTGTTCTGCCAAAGAGGACTGGCGTGTGTATGGTTCGTTCCAAGTAGTCACTTTTTTTCCCTTTCTCTTACCAGGGCGCATATAATTCTGGCAACAACAGTTTTTGTATCCTGATTACTAACTTTTCGTGAATTGTCAATCTATCCTGATGAGGATTTTAAGGAAACCTTGGAGAAAATGATGACTTGTTAATCGTCATTTCCTGTTTTCTTTCGTTGAATTTATTTGCCTGATTCTTTCTAAGTGCCCAATCTTAGCACACTCAGTCAAGTAGATGCTTGCTGTCATTGCTTTGAATGTTTAGCTTGCCATGTTTTTTTTCCATGTTTGTCTCGATCCTAACCAGACTATCTAAAGAGTCCCAGTGACTTACATCACTTTAACTCAGTCTGGTTGTTCTGTACTGTTTCATAAATTTTTACTGAGAAACTAATTGATGAATTCATCACCTTTAAAAGGTTTCCAAGTAAAGCAGAGTTTGTCAAGGGGTTATCACCCCTTGTATTTTTTACGACTATAAAAGTAATTTCACTACTAAGATGCCATATCTAATTGTCTACTACATAGTATTTTGATAAAGACATTAAAAAAAAAGCTGGATTTTATTTAAAGATTCTGTTAACTTACGGGCTGTGATTCAAGTTTCACTGAGGTTTGATTTTTGACCATGCCCTTTTCAATTAGTATATCTCAATTGTCTGAGGTTTTAGTAGCTACACCAAAAGGTTTGGCTAAGTCAGCAAATAATTACTTAATAACAGGTGTTTCTACGGATACTCGTAGTATTCGGTGTGGGGATCTGTTTGTCGCTTTGCAAGGCAGCAACTTTGATGGACACGAATTTGTGCAAACTGCCGTAGCAAAGGGTGCTGTGGCGGTGGTGACGGGGAAAGATCTTGGTAGTCAGGTGGGAGAGGAGATACCGCAGTTTGTTGTTAAAGATACTCTACAAGCTTATCAGGCGATCGCGCAATGGTGGCGCAATCAGCTGACAATTCCGGTAATCGGTGTTACAGGTTCTTTCGGTAAAACTACTACTAAGGAATTGATTGGGGCAGTATTGGCAACTCAGGGAAAGGTGCTGAAAACTCAGGCAAATTACAATAACGAAATAGGCGTACCAAAAACTTTGTTAGAACTGAATTTAGAACATGATTTTGCGGTGATTGAAATGGCAATGCGGGGGCGAGGAGAAATAGCTCTATTGTCAAAAATAGTACAACCTAATATTGGTGTAATTACTAATGTGGGAACGGCGCATATTGGCAGGTTGGGATCGGTTGAAGCGATCGCTCAAGCTAAATGCGAATTATTGGTAGAAATGCCTAAAGATAGTGTGGCGATTTTGAATGCAGATAATCATTTATTAATGGCAACGGCGGAAAGATTGTGGCAGGGAAAAACGGTAACTTACGGTTTGGAAAATGGGGATTTGCAAGGTCAGTTAGTTGACGGGCAAACTATGATGGTGGAGGGAATAAAGTTACCTTTACCTTTACCTGGTCGTCATAATGCTCAAAATTATTTAGCTGCTTTGGCGGTGGCGAAGGTTTTGGGAATTGATTTGACTCAATTTAGTCAGGGTTTGACGGTACAATTACCAGAAGGTAGGGCGAAACGTTATGATTTACCTAATGATTTGGTGATTTTAGATGAGACTTATAATGCAGGTTTAGAATCAATGGTCGCGGCGTTGCATTTGTTAGCTCAAACACCAGGAAAAAGGCATATTGCTGTTTTGGGAACGATGAAGGAATTGGGAGTGCGATCGGCACAATTACATTTTCAAGTTGGCGAGACAGTCAAGCAATTAAATTTAGATCGTTTGTTGATTTTGGTGGACGATCCAGAAACACAGGAAATCGCTAATGGTGCTGCGGGTATTCCTTGTGAATGTTTTACTAATCATCAAGCAATTTTGGATCGATTAAAGAAATTGGTGCAACCGGGCGATCGGATTTTATTTAAAGCTTCTCATTCGGTAGCATTAGACAAAGTTGTAAATCAGTTTCGGGAATTAGTTAATTAGTCATTGGTCATTGGTCATTGGTCATTGGTCATTAATATAATAGTTCCCAAATGACGAATGACCAATAACAAATGACTAATTGGCGAATTATTGATTTAGTTGCTGACGATCGAGACGCTGTAACACAAACAGCGAGTTTATTATTTGCAGGGTTTAAAACTCATTGGGCGAATGCTTGGCCTAGTTTAACAGATGCTTTGGCAGAGGTAAAGTTATCTTTGGGCGAGGATAGAATTAGTCGAATTGCTATTGATGAACAGCATCAGGTTTTAGGTTGGATTGGCGGGATGAGTCAATATGATGGTAATGTTTGGGAATTGCATCCTTTAGTTGTGCGATCGGACTGGCAAAAACAAGGTATTGGCACAGCGTTAGTTACTGACTTGGAAGCACAAGTAAAACAACGGGGAGGTATTACTCTTTGGGTGGGTACGGATGACGAAGATGGCATGACTTCTCTGGGAAATATTGACCTTTATCCCAATGTATTTGAACATATCGCTAACATTAAAAATTTGCACGCTCATCCCTACGAATTTTACCAAAAAATGGGTTTTGTAATTGTGGGAGTCATGCCAGATGCTAATGGTTGGGGAAAACCAGATATTTACATGGCAAAAAGAGTTAAATGATGTTATTGGTTAAATATATCGTATTAGCCCTAACTTATCTTGGTTTAGGTTTGGGATATTTACCCGCCTTGCGAATGAATCGCGCTACGATTGCGATCGCAGGTTCAGCTTTTATGGTAGCTTTAGGTGTATTAAATCTGCAAGAAGCATGGCAATCGATCGATCCTGGAACAATTGTATTCTTGCTGGGAATGATGGTGGTTAATTCTTGTTTGGGTGCAGCAGGTTTTTTTCAGTTAGCATTGGGATTTTTTACTCGCTTTGCCAACAGTCCTTTGGGGATTTTGGTAGCAATTACCTTTGGCAGTGGGATTTTATCAGCGTTATTTCTCAATGATACAACAGCGATTCTTTTGACTCCTTTAACTCTTAGTTTATGTCGGACTTTATCAATTAATCCTCTTCCTTATCTTTTAGCTTTGGCAGGAGGAACAAATTTAGGTTCGGTAGCGACTTTAAGTGGAAATCCCCAAAATATTCTGATCGGTTCTTTTTCCGGGATTAGTTATTTGGAATTTGCCCGTTCTCTCACACCAGTTGCTTTAATTTGTTTAATTGTCCAAGTGGGTTGGTTATATTGGTTATATCCTGAAGTGCGTTCTTTTAATCCTTTTCCTGCATCTCCCAAAATTCGTTACCGTTTATATAAACCTTTATTGATTAAAAGTTTGGTAGTGACGATCGGACTATTAGCAGCTTTTTTAGCAGGCGCACCTTTAGCAGAATCAGCTTGGATAGCAGCAACTTTTTTATTCATTACTCGGCGGCTGAAACCTCAGCGAATTTTAAAGGCGGTAGATTGGGATTTATTGGTAATGTTTGCGGGATTGTTTATTATTACTAAAGCGACTCAGGAATTAGGAATTTTAGATGATTTGACTGAGTTGGTGAAAGCGCCTCCCAGTTTGTTGGGGGTGACAGTAGTACTTTCTAATTTGATTTCTAATGTTCCCGCAGTTTTAGTTTTACAATCAATGATTCCTCACGGCGATACAAAGGCTTGGTTACTTTTAGCGGCGGGTTCTACTTTGGCAGGGAATTTGACGCTTTTGGGTTCGGTAGCTAATTTGATTGTGGCGGAGTTGGGTGGTAAGCAAGGTTATCGTTTATCTTTTGGGCAACATTTACGCTTTGGTTTGCCTCTGACTTTGGTGACTTTGCTAATTGCTTATTTTTGGATTTATTAGGTTTCAAAGTTGGGATGCGAGTTCTTTTTTTTTACCACAGATATCCACAGATGTAGGCGCAGCCTTCCCGCAGGGTACACAGATAAACACAGATGATTTACTTATATTTCAAAGTTGGGATGCAAGTTTTCTATCTTATATTGATGCTCGACTTTCACCTTTAATTTTAAGAAAATGTACACTGTTTCGCTGCTCTATTAGCATTGGCACTTCTTCTTAAGTGACCATTGGCATCATACATATTATCTTTCATACATTTACTAACTTTTTGCACCATAATTGGGGTAGTCGCTTTTTGGCAAACTGAAGCCGCTGCTACGGCATTCATTTTCTCTCTGATTACAGTATTCGATTTGTACATTAAGTCGTTCATACAACTACTAATATAGCTACTTTCTGGGGCTGTTGTGGCATTTTGACAAGCGTTATTCGCCGCAGTTTCACTAATTTCTGAACGACGCAGATTTCCGTAATACATTACACGATTCATGCAATGAATTTTGAATTCTGCATTAGTTGCGGCATTGGCAGGTGTAGCAACGAAAGTGGTGCTGATTAGGGTAAGTGCGATCGCTAATCCCACCACTCTCTTTACTAAACTTCGAGCGCCAATGTTTCCCAATCTCTTTTTACTCATCTTTCTTTATCTCTGCTCTTCTCACAAATCTAAATAATTTTATCACGGTCTCACACAGATGATTCACGGATATTTCTGGTTGGGATGCGATTTCTTTTTTTAACCACAGATGAACACAGATGAACACAGATGAACACAGATGATTCACGGATATTTCTGGTTGGGATGCGAGATCTTTTTTTTAACGCAGATGAAACACAGATGAAGATAGAGATTTTTTCATCTGTTTTTTAGATTTTACCTTTATTATTTCCTTCTACCTTTTTAATTTCAAAACTGGCGATTTTCCAAGGGTCTATTTTCCAGGTTTCTCTTTCCGATGACCTTTGGGGTGCATCAAGTTGTCTTTCTAATAAATCAACCGATCGCACAATCTCCACTAAGTCACTTCGCAATTTTAATTCTGCTGTTTCTCCATGACTTTCATAACACCGCATCACCCATTGCTTCGAGTTTCCTTCCGCCTGTTTCATCGTCATTAGAATTAAGTTCTCGTCTGTTAATTCTAACAATCGACCAACCGCAGGTAAAGTTGGATTTGGGTTTTCTTTTGCCGAGTTTAGCACCATTACTTGTAATGGTACATTTAATTCGTAGCCTCGCCGAACTGTTTGCGCCCTTTTCCAATTTCCCCGGTGCGGATAAAGGGCATAAGTAAATTCATGTTCGCCTTTGTCTGCTTCCGGGTCGGGCCAATTCGGACTTCTTAAAAGTGTTAATCGCAGTTGATTTGGTTGACTGTCATAGCCGTATTTACAATCATTCAACAAACTCACACCGTAGTCATCTTCTGTTAAGTCTGCCCAACGTAATGCGGGCACTTCCCATTTCGCTGTTTCTCTTGGTTCTTGGGGTTTGGTTCTTCTTTGAATCGCGCCGCAAGCTATCTCGTAAGTCGCCATTTCCGCAGTTACATTCAACGGAAATGCTGCTTTGACTAAAACTTGTCTCTCTTGCCAATCTACTTTGGTGCTGATTTTTAAAATTTGCGATCGCACTGACAACACATAATCCTGCACAAACTCCGATTTCCCGATTTTTCTCCTTACCTGCAACCTTTGTCTAATCTCTCCCTTTTCTACCCATTCCATCGATTGCAATTGCGCTGGCGGTAAAGGTTTTTTCCCATAATTATGATCGATGTTCCAAGCATCCCAATATTGTCCACTGTCTTGGAACGCTTGCAGCTGATTTCCCTCTGCTTCTTCCAATACTTCCCTCTGATTAACCTTGTCAAAAACTCTCCTCAAATTCCCCGTTTCCCCACTCACTTCTACCCGCAGAAATTGATTCTCTAAAACCCAATCTTTTACCCCGAAATTGTCATTTGAACTAACCAGTTCATTTTCTGCTACTATATATATAGTATGATTAGCGGTTCTATTGCTTTCTGCTGGATTTTCCCCTTCTACCAACGGCAAATCAAGCGTTTCAGCTTGTCCAGGATATAACCAAAAGCCTCGATAACCCACAGATGGCAGATCATGTGCGACAAAAATTAGCCTTTTTTGCCCATTTTCGGCGGCGATATCCTGGCTAGGAAGGGGTGTTCCCTCCAAGTCGCAAACCTGCCACAGCGTTTCCGAACTCGGTAAAGTGACGGTGACGACTTCGGAACGATGCCAATTGAGAGAGTTAAAGACCAGTATCGGCAAAGCACCTGGTTTGGGGGGTGGGGGGAAGGCGATTTGAGATGCGATCGCACTCCAAGCATTCTGCAAAACTTCCCGCGCCACTGATTCAACTTCCTGCCAAGTTTGATTCGCCTCTAAAAACACTTGGTTAATCGAAGTTCCCGGCAAGATATCGTGAAATTGGTTGAACAAAACCTGCTTCCAGGCATTTTCCAATTGGGCTTTTGGATAAACCGCGCCTGTTGTTAAAGTTGACAAACTCGCCCATAACTCCGCTTCGTACAACAACCCCTCGCAACGACGATTCCACCTCTTTTGATCCGCGTGAGTTGTGTAGCAACCTCGGTGAAATTCCAAATACAATTCATCTTGCCAAACTGGAATTGAAGAATAAGGGATTGGCTGCGATTCTTGTTGCAGTTGTTCGCGCAAATTCTCCAAATAACTCTCGGATTTCGTGAACTCTAATTGCGGGAAAAATGGCGACTTTTGCCATCGCTTCGCTGTTTCCAACATATCACGAGTTGGCCCTCCCCCATGATCGCCCACGCCCGGTAGCCAAAGGGCATTTTTCACCCCGGTTTTAATCTCCCAATCAACCGCGTAATTCGCCATTTTAATTGGATCTATTCCCTCGCCAATTAAAGCAGACATGAAACTAAAAACTCTTGTGCCATCAGGAGATTGCCACCAAAAAGCGCCATAAGGAAACTTAGTCGTATCGTTCCAAGTCAACTTTTGCGTCACGAAATATTCAATTCCCCCAAGTTTGAGAAATTGGGGTAAAGTCGCGCAGAAACCAAAACTATCTGGCACCCAAGCGACTTTGCTCAATTGCCCGAATTTCTCTTGGAAATACAGCTGACCGTAAAGGATTTGGCGAACGATCGATTCCCCAGAAATCAAATTTAAATCCGGTTCAATCCACATCCCGCCAATTACTTCCCAAACCCCCGCTTCTACCTGTTTTTTAATCTCTGCAAATAAGTCGGGTCGATGGGTTTCAATCCAAGCATATAAAGCTGGCGAAGTGTGGCAGAAAATTAAATCGGGAAAATCCTTTTGTAAATTCAGAACTGAGGTAAAAGTTCTTTGTGCTGCTAACCAAGTTTCACTGACAGGCCATAACCAAGCCATATCTAAATGAGCATGACCTAAGAGGGAAATTTTGGTTTTGCGATCGGGAATTTCTGCCTTTAAACTTTCCCGCAAAAACGCCAAAGATCCATCAAACTTTTCTTTGTTTGGTAGGGCTGACCAATCAATCTGCGAAATCGCATTTGCTAAAATACTGATCTTATCTCTGGCAAAAGTTTCGCAATGTTTGAGGACGATCGCTAACTCATCAGCTATAAAACCTGGTTCTAAATTTTGAGTTTGGGTCGATTCATAAACACAGCAAGCACGCATCAGTGCCCCTCGGTCATGTCCCGGACTAACTAACCGTAAAGCCACAAGAATTTCCTCGCCCGGAGTTACCGAATTACTCAACAAAACTCTGGTAAAGTAATCCAATAAATCCCCAGCTTGCACCAATTGATTATTGACAAAAATCTGCACATCTTCCGCCCACCAAGTTAAGGCTAAACGTAAGGATAAACCTTTTAAAGGATAGCCAGTTAAAGTTTCGGGAATTACCAATTTTTGTGCCAGCCACAAAACCTTTTTTCCAGGTTCCCAAATCACATAACCTTTATTGTTTAGTTCGACGGTAGGCGAATTTTCCCAAAAATCAGAATTTTCTAAATCAGATAAATTAAGGTCTGTCGGCGAATAGCGCCAATGGGATATGATATCTACCTGCCCCAGTTGCCGTAACTTTTCTATCGCTGCTAATATCTGTTCGCTTTGAGATTGAGAATCAGAAATATTGGCAAAATTAGTTTGCTGATTATATAAGTTATCTTCGCTCATCCCAATCACCCTTGCTCCAGAAATTAACTGAAAGTTTGCGGTAGAATCAAAAAATTAGCAATATTACTGCCCGAAACCTGTATACTTTAAACTTAAAAGGGGATAGTAAAATAGTAAACCTCTTCCTGAGAGTTTCTCATCCCGCAATTCCTGTGATTGTACTATGCCATCCTCCGCCGATCGCTATCGTAGTAGATTATTCAATTTTGTATCACGACAAACCCGCCGTTGGATAGATCGGGCGGAACGTGCTACTAGACAGGTGAGTGTCGCAACTGTCTGGGGAGTGCAGATTCTCGTTTATCCCATTTACCTTTTATTTCAATCTGCTAGATTGGCTGGCAAGCAATTACAACATTTTTGGCAAGGCTTAAGTGCGCCCCAACCAAATTTACAACCCCTCCCCGCCGATACCCCAATTCAAAAAGTATTAGAAACTGTTCAATCTTTGGGTTTACCTGCAAATCTTTCTCCTGCCAATTTACCGGAAAGTTTGGTTAATGCTGAGTTGGTGGTAAGCACTGCCAAAAGTCCGGTTTCCACCGTTGAAAATCCTCGCGTTAATCATCAGGAAATTCAGGGAATAGCTACCTTACCGGAAAATCGTCATTTAGTATTAATAGATCGGCAAAATGGAATTTTAGATATTTTAACTCAACAACAGCAACAAGATCTGAAAAAACAAATTAGTTTAGAATTAGCTCAATATTGGCATCATCAACGTTTAGTTCAAGATGCTTTGCGCCCAGCGATGTATTTACCCCCGCCAGCTAGTAGCGAAAATGCTTTACCGCCAATTCGTTTATGGCAAAAATTTATGGCTTGGATGCAAAGGGGAAAAGTTGCTGGTGCAATTAATCTGTTTCAAGAAGAGACTTTACAACTGCATCAGGAGGTGAAAAATCGGGAGTTACAATACCGAACGCAGCAGTTAAAACAGAGAACTCAAGCGTTAAAAGAACGTCAGCAAGAGTTAAATTTCCTCACTCAAAATCAATTGGGTCTAGAATCAGAAAACCCGCCTGAAGTTAATGATACATCTTTGTTGGCAAATGTCGATCGCGCGATCGCCACAATAGAAACAGGTACTCTGGTTGTAGCTAATGTCCCCAGTTTTTTAATCCATCATTCTCAAAAGTTCAGCTTTTTATTTAAAGCTCGGTTGCAAGAGTCACTCACAGAGGAAACAAACTATTCCCCTGATTTAAAATTAAGAATCGAAGTTTTAATTAAAGCCGCCGTTGAATACTTTTTTGGTTCTAGAAAAACCACCCAATTAACTCCAGAATCCAACCTCGTTAACGCTAATAATCAGAATTTAGAACCTACCGATCCTGATTTTTGGTTAACGGAGTCAGATTTATTTTCTCAGCCTTTACCCGGTGAAACCAAACTAGAACAATGGGAACTTCGATCGCCAACTTCAAAAGTAATTATTCAGAAGAAAACCACTGCTAATAACTCTGTTGAAACCATTGTATTTAGTCCTGATTCTGCTCCTGAAAATTCCCTAATAGATACTACAAATAATAATAGCTCAGATTGGATAGAAATTCAAGCTACTGCCACAGGTTATATTAAACATCCGTTAGAGCAGGCATTAGAAATAGTCGATCGAACAATGTTTTTTATTGAAGAACTATTGCTAGCAATTTGGCGAGAAATTCAACAAATATTTAGATAAAAAATCTAGTTTGTTGTAACGACTTCAGTCGTTTATTTTAAGCAAAGGAACGACTGAAGTCGTCACAACGAACAGTGATTAATCTGTTTCCCGAATCACACCTGTATCGACAAAACGGACAAGGAACGACTGAAGTCGTCACAACGAACAGTGATTAATCTGTTTCCCGAATCACACCTGTATCGACAAAACGGGCAAGGAACGACTGAAGTCGTCACAACGAACAGTGATTAATCTGTTTCCCGAATCACACCTGTATCGATAAAACGGACACCGGAACCTTGGAATGGTTCAGCGCCGACATTCCAATTAAAATCGCTAACTCGGAGGACAACAGCAGCCAGTTGTAAATCTGGGTTATAACGAATAGTCACGCCGTAAGTCCGACGACTATATTCTAAGAAAAAGTCGGTGCTGATGCTTTCTCTAGTATCCAAATTAAAAGATGATTGAAACCCGACTCTAAAAGGCCCATAAATTTGTTGAGTCAGACCAAAAGAAAGGACTCGTTCATCAACAATCCGGTCAAAAAAGAAGGGAGATAAACCTTCTAAAAACACCTTACTAAACCGGATATTAAAAGCAGTGTAATCGAAAAATGGACGGGAGAAATGTCCGAATTGACCTTGTAAACCGATACTAAAGGTGAAAGAACTTTGGGTATCTCCACTTGTATAAATACTAGTATTACCAGACAAAATGGGTACTAATTGTACAAAAGGAATTACTGGATAAGGAGTATATCTTAACCCTTCGGTTGGAGTTGCTGGTAAAGGTTTACCGCGCCAAAGAAAGATGCCACGACTAATATTAGCAGCAGCTTGAAACCGACCTAATTGAGTGCGAGGATTCTCAAGATCAAATACAGGGGGTAGTAAATCTAAGCGATCGGTATTCGCATTAATATATTGTGCGCCTAATTGATAAGTGAGATTAATTCCTGTATTTCCCAAAGTAAAAACGGGAGAAAGTAACACTGCGCCGAAAGATTGGAAAACATCTTGAAAACCTAAAGAACCATTGAACAAGCGATCGCGAAAACTGTACTCAAGCGATAAGCGATGGGGATATTTAGTACCAATAATTTGTTGTGCTCTTAAAGAAGCCCGAACTTTTTCTTCTGGTTCTTCCGAAAAGTCAAAATTTCTCACAATTACCGAAGCCACAACCACAGTTCGTTCCGTTAAACTTGCGGTCATGACACTTCTTAAACCAAACAATTCCGCTGGATTACCAAAACCATTAGTAACTGCTCTTTGGAGAAAGAATTGTGGTGTTACTCGTAATCTAACTCTAGGGCCCAAATAATAAGTCAAAGGTGCTTCAATAAACAAGCCACCCCGCTCGCCATCATCATAACCAAAACGGGCAATGGGTGGTTCGCGTTCCGTGCGATCGAACACAAAGCGCGATTGTAAAAGTGGTAGAGAAAAACCCTGATCGAAAACGATGCGTGGTCTTACCGTATCTACCACATCCCGCAACGGGGACTCCCGTGTTAATACAGCCCGGGGCGTGCGGATTTCCAATTCTGGGGGCGAAAATGGGTCATTAGTAATACGGACATTGGTAGCAGTCCAACCTCTTGGGTAAAACTCCAGATTTTCCGCTTCAAAGCGGATGCGATTTACCTGACCCCGGCGACCGCTTCTGACTGCTGGTAAATTGACATTAGCTCTCCCGCCGCCAACAGCAAAAGTCAAACCTTCTGCGCCTCTAACTTGCTGTGCTGGTTGGTCTTCGAGTAAGCGATCGCTCAATGGGCGATCGACCACCAAAGCCGGATTCGCCAAAGCAGTTTCCGAGTCAAAAGTCAACTCCACACCACTGGTAGGGGAAAAAATTTCCCCCCGACTTCTTTGTAGGGTGCCAGTATCTTGGACAAAATTGTAAACCAACCTTTCCCCACGTAAGAGCTGATTCCCGCGCCGAAAAGCCACATCACCTTCAGCGACAGTCACGCGAGTCGCCAAGTTCCCCTGTACACGATCGGCATCGAGCACACCGCCTTGGTAGCGCACCACCACATTCCCTTCCGCCGTAAAAATTTGCCGTATGATATCGAACTCTTGACGGTCTGAGGACACCTCAACAATCCCCACCAAAGCCGGAACATTGACTGGTGGGGTGGGCGACCCAATTTCAATTGGGCCAATAATCGGGGCGATATGCCCTTCCAAAGGCAAATCTAGTTCCTGGGTGATTTCTTGCGACCCAAAACTGGGGTTAGTAACTTCAGGAAAAGCCTGTTCTTGCTTCCAATCGCTAACTTCCACTTCCCTTTGTTGCGGGAGTGCCAAAGTTTGGGCTTCACCCAACAAAGCGGCGCTAGTAGCTGTACTAGCGGGAAGCGGCGCAGCATCAGGTTTTTCGGGCAAATTTGCTGAAATTTCGCTATTTAGTGCAACTTCACCGGAGTTTTTGCTCAAATCTTTTGCAGATAAAGATATATCTGCGGGGACAAGATTTTGGGCTGGTAAATGTTGCACGATCGCAGGTGGTTCAGGAGGCAAATCTGGGTAGGGCATTTTTCACCCCAACGAAGCGATCGAACAACCCAGACGCACAGCCCCAACCGCATAAATAGCTGACTGGGCGAGGAAAACCCCGCCCAGACAAGCTAGGAGGTAGTTTAAGAGCGTATTATTCCAAATCGCGACGTTTGGGGTTACGAGAAGGATCATTAGACAGGAATCCAAAGACGAATAGTAAGACAAAGAAGGCAACGACAACATTGACAACAACTTTAAGGGTAAACATTGCAGTATCTCCAGAAGGTGTGAACAGCCGAACCTATCGGTCAACTAGGTAAGACAGTTCTCTATAATACCGAAAGATCGTCCCCTTTTTGAATTTCTGAGGATAAACTAGTGAAAAATTTGACCAAAACCGGAGACGACATGGTGCGGCAATAGTTCCAGGTAGAGTATATTAACTCAAGTTGCTAGTTACAAGTCTGGCTCTTTCTTAGCCCCCCAAAAGATCCCCCCTGGAGCCCCCCTTATTAAGGGGGGAACCAGCCCAAGAAGAGCTATTAACATCACGGGGGGTTGGGGGGATCAAAACCTAGTAATCACAGCCTTTAGATCCCCCCACTACCCCCCTTACTAAAGGGGGGAACTCCGAAAGAATTAATAACTAGCAACTTGAGTTATTAGTACTATCTGCCAGAGCAATTAACAAACATACAGGTTAAAAAATCATCTAATTATGGAAATCAAATTTGAACTTTCTCTCAAAGATGCTTGGGAATACAGCAAGTTTTTGAGGCTAAAAGTTCCGAGAATTCGGAATATTACTATTGCTAATTTTTTACTATGATTTTTGTTGATTTTGATTGTTACTCGAAATCTTGTTTAGTGAAAAACTATGAATATTTATTTTTACAGTACCCGCGATACTTATGGTTGTTTTTCCAATTTTTCTCGTCATGGGTTTGAATTAGAAGGAGTTTATTGGCCTACAAGCGAACATTATTTTCAAGCTCAAAAATTTGCTGGTACACCTCATTGTGAACAAATCCGCCAAGTAAAAAACCCCAAAGATGCTGCCAAAATGGGACGAGATAGAAAACGTCCTTTGCGTCCTGATTGGGAACAAGTCAAAGAAGAAATTATGCGAAAAGCTGTCTTAAAAAAGTTTCAAACTCATGCAGATATTCGGGAAATTTTACTTTCAACAGGTGAAGAAGAAATAGTAGAAAACTCACCAATTGATTACTATTGGGGTTGTGGCGCTGACGGTAGTGGCAAAAATAGATTAGGAATAATTTTAATGGAAGTTAGAGAAATAATCCGCAACAATTCCGAAAAAACCTCTGCCTCCCAACAATAAAGATAACGCTAACATCTGTGTTCATCTGTGTGCATCTGTGGATATCTGTGGTAAAAAAATCCTAAATCTCAAACTCCCACCAAAAACCTACAAAAACATCTGCGTTCATCTGCGTTTATCTGCTTTAATCTGCGTTCTAAAATGACTCAACTTCAAAGGGTAACAATTTCCCCAAACCAAATAGAAAACCAACAAATCACCCTAACACCAGAACAATATCATTATTTAAGTCGAGTATTACGCTTACAAAAAGACGATCGCTTCATCGCCATGAACGGACAGGGAGAATGGTGGTTAGCTAAACTCGTAAATCAACAAGCAGAAATAATTGAACCGATCGCAATTAAAACCGAATTACCGATCGCAATTACCCTAATCATAGCCTTACCGAAAAATGGATTTGATGAAGTAGTCAAACAAACAACTGAATTAGGAGTAACTAAAATTATCCCAGTAATTAGCGATCGGACCCTCTTAAAACCCAGCCCACAAAAGATCGATCGTTGGCGGCGCATTGCCACCGAAGCAACCGAACAATCCGAACGGCAAATAGTTCCTGAAATCCTGGAACCAATCCCATTTAAAAATAGCTTTTCCCTAGTTAATGGAGCAAAATATATTTGTTATGCCAGAGGCAACTCGCCCCATTTACTTAATTATTTAACCCCATCTCCCAACACAGGAATTACCATAGCAACAGGGCCCGAAGGAGGATGGACAGAGAGGGAAATACTTGAAGCTCGCGCCGCCGAATTTCAAACCGTATCATTAGGAAAGCGTATCCTCACCGCCGTACTCGCCCCAATAGTTGCCCTTTCCCTGGTAGCAGCAACCGCAGAAACGATCCCTTAGATCCCCGACTTCTTAAAGAAGTCGGGGATCTGAAGATCTCAATCCAGTAGAAAAGGGAAATATTAGATTGGAGAGATTATAAAAAAGGTTTTCAGGGAAAAATGATTAACCAAGTTGCCGCCGCTTTTGACCGGAAAGACTACCGGGAAGCCGCACGTTTACTTAAAATCCTACTGAAAGAATCGCCCCAAAACCCTTGGGGGCACTTGTACGCCGCCCGTTTGCATGAAGTGACAGGCAAACTGGAAAAAGCCGAAACTATTTATCGTCAGCTATTGCGGGATACTATCAACCCAAAAATTATCTCCCAAGCACGTCAGGGATTACAAAACATTGAAAAAGCCCAAAAAGAAAAACGCCGAGAGGAGATCGCTAAAGCCAAAGCCGATCCTAGCGACACTCAACCGGGCGTATTAATTTTAGAACCAGTGAGTAGCGAGGCTAAACAACTTGCCGCCCAAAACTTTGCTCAGATTATGAATATTGACCCCTACAGTGCGAGATTAAAATTACAGAGTAGAGGTTGGCGGTTGTTCCGAACAGGTGCGATCGGAGAACTGCGATTTTACGGTCAACAATTACTTAACGCCAAAATTCCCTGCTTTTGGATCAAATTAGCTGATATCGAGAAAATCAACGTTTTCCGTGTCAGCTACTTTCAATCAATTTATCCTCAACCCACCGTAGTTTGCTACAACCAACAAGGTCAGCTAGGTTCCTTAACTTTTGACTGGCAAGAAGTCACTCAACTTGTCCTTGGACAACTGCCCATTTTTGAAGAAGTCGTAGACCTCGACTTCCGCAGAAAACTTCAGCGCAAAGTACAAACCCAAGACTACGCCCAATTTTGTGACTTACACCTACCAGCGAGAAACTGCATTCTGCGGTTGTGGGATAGTAACTACCAGTTTCAGCAGGGTATTACTTTTGTTCCCGATCCAGAGCAAGCTACCACGAGAATTAACTGGAACGGCTTACTCGATTTCTTAAGTCATCAAACGCCACAAGCAAAAGTCTGGTCTGATTTCACCCCTTTTGCTGAAACTGTACTCGACTACGCTGAACTTTTAAACCAAATTCCATCCCACATTACCTTATTCCGCAGAGAGCCAACCCACTGGGACTCAGCTTTTCAGTTGTACAGTAGCCTCGCTTTTCTCAAGCAATAGCTAGAAGGTAGAAGGTAGAAGGCTCGAAGGCATAAGGCTCGAAGGCTCGAAGGCAAAAGCCAGAAGATAAAAATTCTCAACAGTCCCCTTGTCCCCTTGTCCCCTTGTCCCCTTGTCCCCCGTTCAGGAGTTCAGGAGTTCCCTTTCTACTGATTAGAAGGTTTAACCTTACGCGCCATTTCCAAGAAGGAACTCATGTTCGCGCCCGGACGACGACGACCATTGCTACCAGTAGATCCGAGATACTTAGGCGCAAAGGTTTTGTCTGCTTCTGGTTGACTCTTCTCCTTAGTAACTGCTACTGGTGCAGGAGTTGGGGCGGGTTCCGGCTTTTCTGCGGGTGCGGGTTTTGCTTTTTTGATTGAGGTTTTGGCTGGTTTGGTTTCAGCTTTGGCTGGTTCTGGTTTGGTTTCCGGCTTGGGTTCCGCTTTAGCTGGTTCGATCGTTATAGTTTCCTGCACTTGAGTGGGCGAAGTTTTGGCTACTGGTGCGGGTTCAGCTTTGGCTTTAGCGGCTGGTTTACTGCCGTTAGTGGTTTGGGGAGTTGCTGAATCATCTAGTTCTAAAAAGTAACCTTTCTGCTTTTTTGTTTTGGGTGCAGTTGAGTCTGATTTGTCAGAAGAGAGTATATTTTTGATAAAACCAAACATTAGGAGTACTCCAGAAAGTGATGTAAATGGACTGGTATGATTTGGAAAAGTTGGGGGCAAATCTTTGCCCCGGTGCGATGTTAATTAATGAATCAGCCCGATCGCACGCGACAGATACACTACTCCACAGTTCTCATATTTTCAAACTGTGACCATTAAAAAAATTAGAACTTGTTGTCCCTAGAGTTTAATTATCAAGTTATAAAGTAACAATTTGCAAGATTTTTTGATATTCCTTAAGAAATATTAATATCATTCATCCGCATCCCTAAAGTCTGCTAGGTAATTATTCCTGACCTCTTTTCCGGTAAATCTTAAGAAAATTAGTAACTAGCAAAAGTTTCTATATTAACAAACTTTTGTATCCTAAGTGTGATAAAATATGGTAAAATCCATAATTCCGACCGGATTACCGGGATTAATAAATCAGAGGTTTCACCATCCAGACTTGGGGGTGAGAAAGAACATCTGAGGGAAGTCCTAAGTACAAATTCAGAATAGTTCCATGACCCAGTTTGCCACACCAACAGCCACAGCACGGAAACTTTCTAAAGTAGAAGGTTTAAAAGAACAGAGTAATTATTTGCGCGAACCAGTTGCTACTGAACTTTTACAAGATACAAACAGTTTTAGCGAAAACGCCACTCAGATCTTAAAATTTCACGGGTCTTATCAGCAAGACAATCGGGATAATCGGGTGAAAGGTCAGGAAAAGGATTACCAGTTTATGCTGCGTACCCGTAGTCCGGGAGGATTTATTCCCCCACAACTTTATTTGACCATAGATAGATTATCGGATGAGTATGGCAACCAGACAATCAGAGCGACTACTCGCCAAGGTTTCCAACTACATGGCATTTTAAAGAAGAATCTGAAAACAGCGATCGCAGAGATCGTCAAAAACATGGGTTCAACCTTGGGCGCTTGCGGTGACATCAACCGTAATGTGATGGCACCACCAGCACCTTACAAAAATCGCCCAGAATACAAATATGCTTGGGAATATGCCAACAACGTCGCTGATTTACTAAGCCCCCAAAGTGGAGCTTACTACGAAATTTGGCTAGATGGGGAAAAAGCGATTTCTGGCGAAGAAGATCCCGAAGTAGTAGCAGCGAGAAAACGCAACATTAACGGTACTAACTTAGAAGACGAAAAAGAACCGATTTATGGGACTAATTATATGCCCCGTAAATTCAAATGTTCTGTGACTGTACCGGGGGATAATTCAGTTGATTTGTTTTCCCAAGATTTGAGTTTAGTTGTGATTACTAACTCGGAGGGAGAATTAATTGGATTTGATGTGTTTGCGGGTGGTGGTTTAGGTCGGACACATAATCAAGAAGAAACATTTCCTAGATTGGCAGATCCGCTTTGTTATGTAGATAAAGCGGATGTTTACGACTTAGTGAAAGCAATTGTAGCGACGCAGAGAGATAATGGCGATCGCGCAAACCGCCGTCATGCCAGAATGAAATACCTGATCGAAGATTGGGGATTAGACAAATTTAAGCAAACAGTAGAAGGATATTTTGGTAAGAAATTAGAACCATTTAAACCCCTGCCAGAATTCAAATATTTAGACTTTTTAGGCTGGCACGAACAGGGAGATGGAAAACTGTTTTTGGGTATTTCCATTGAGAATGGTCGGGTTAAAGACGAAGGGGATTTTAAATTAAAAACTGCACTGAAAGAAATCGTGCAGAAATACCAATTACCCATGTACTTGACCCCGCATCAAAATTTAATTTTGGCGGAAATTGATGGGAAAATTAAGGGAGAGATTCAGGGAATACTCGATCGCAACGGCATCAAAACCGAAACTCAAATCGATCCCTTAGTCCGTTACTCAATGGCTTGTCCCGCCTTACCAACCTGCGGTTTAGCAATAACCGAAGCCGAAAGAATTATTCCTAGCATTCTGGAAAGACTGCGAACATTACTAGTAAAAGTCGGACTCAAAGAAGAACATTTCGTAGTCAGAATGACAGGTTGCCCTAACGGATGCGCTCGTCCATATTTAGCAGAAATTGGCTTTGTGGGTCAAGGGCCGGATGCCTATCAAATTTGGTTAGGTGGCGATCGCGATCAAACGCGGTTAGCACAACCCTACATGGACAAGGTAAGCATTAAAGACTTAGAAACCACCTTAGAGCCATTATTGGTTTATTTCCGCAAAGAACAACTACAACAAGAAAAACCCGAAAGCTTCGGTGATTTTTGCGATCGAGTAGGATTTGAAGCACTGAGAAGCTTTAGCACCTCATACCAGACTGCACCAACTGATGTAGAGTTAGCCAATGGTCATCTAGTTAATTCTGGTATGGAGAAAACAGAAGTTCTAACGCCCGTGGAATCAACCGAAACAACTGCAACCACTCAAAGTACGACTCCAAACAAAATTCGTCGTCGGATCAGCGTCCGCGATGATGTGTACGATCGTCTAAAACAAACGGCTGCTCGTCAAGGTAAGCCACTGGTTCAGTTAGCAACCGAAGCCATAGAAGCCTATTTAAAGGAGAATGGAGACTCCTAAAGGCTTTAGGGGTAACAAATCACTAAAAAGTTACTTTTAGCTGCTATTTCGCCCCTTTAATTGAAAAGTCAACCTCTATTACTAAAAAAGCAGTATTGGGGGTTGACTTTTTCGTAATCACAAAGTAGTGCCAAAAGCAAAGAGTAGAATTGGTGTCAATCTAAAATCTAAAATCTAAAATCTAAAATTGATATGATGCACCCTTACCAATAGCAATTAATTTACTCAAAAGTTCTGCCATCGGGCATAATTGCCCCATCTAATTCAGCATTTTTTAGATTTGCTCGATTGATATTGGCATCAATCAAAATTGCGCCCCGTAAAACTGCGCCAGTCAAATTAGACCAAGTAAGTTTAGCACGGTAGAGATTGGCTCCTTGTAAATTCACGCCACGCAAGGTTGACCAACTAATGCTGACACTTCTCATATTAGTGCTGCTTAAATCTGCGCCAGCTAAATTGCAGCCAATCATTTTGGCCCGACTTAAATCTGCTCCACTCAAGTTAACTCTTTCTAGAACTGCTCCGTTGAGAATAGCTTGGATCAATTTAGCTTTTTCCAGATTAGCTCCGCTGAGAATCGCATTGGTGAGGTTAGCTCCCTCTAAAATGGCACCACTCAGGACAGCATTGATTAAGTTGGCTCGACTCATGGGCGCATCAACTAACTTAGCTCCACTGAGGTTGGCGCGGCGCAAGTTGGCTTCACTCAGGTTCGCTTCGCTCAAGTTAGCTCCCATGAGTTTGCTATCCTCTAACTGAGCAGTTCTTAAACTAGCTCCTGTGAGGTTAGCGGCGCTTAAGTCCGCTCCAGTGACATTGGCACCAATTAAATTAGCTTCGCAAAGGTTAGCTCGGAGAATTGCTCCTTTAAGATTAGCTTCCCGCAAATTTGCTCCCACTAAGGAAGCTCCGGTTAAATTAGCCTCGCTTAAATCTGAGCCACGCAGGTTAATTTCGCTCAAGTCAACACCTATCAGAGATACGCCATGCAAGTCGAGATCCAAAAATTCTCTCTCATTAGCAGCATATCGTTCTAAGAGTTCATCAGCATTCATTATTCTTTTCCTCATAGATTTAACAGCGGAGCATTTGTCCTCAGAAAATTTTCTCGAATCGGAGAAGCTCTGCAAGAACTAAATGCTCTGCTTATGGAATTTAAGATCTCTTCCTATAGATAATTCCCAATTAACGGATGATTTTGGTAAACTTTCCTGATCTTGTGCGTCCAAATTACAGTGCATTTGAGAGAATCAGATACGAGCATCATTGGTTATGAGAGTTGATGAGTTGTTGGTTACTGGATAAGAGGGCATTAAGGAAAGGGAAGATCAAGTTTTCCCGTTGTTTACTTCCTTTATTCTTAATATTGCCTTGTTTTGGGATTTTGCTCACATCAGGCTGACAACTATTAACTAATGATCAATGACAGAAGATATAAGCATATAAGGATTTCCCATGCCCGATAATCTGAGAAGCCAAGTTGTTACCCAAGGCGTACAGCGAACTCCGAATCGCGCTATGCTGCGTGCGGTTGGTTTTGGCGATCAAGATTTTACTAAACCTATTGTTGGTGTTGCTAACGGATTTAGTACGATTACGCCCTGCAATATGGGTATTAATGATTTAACATTCAAGGCGGAAGCTAGTTTTCGTGCTGCGGGGGCGATGCCGCAAATTTTCGGCACTATTACGATCAGCGATGGTATTTCGATGGGAACAGAGGGGATGAAATATTCCCTGGTGTCGCGAGAGGTGATTGCCGATTCCATCGAGACGGTGTGTAATGGTCAGAGTATGGATGGTGTTCTGGCTATTGGCGGTTGCGATAAGAATATGCCAGGGGCGATGATTGCGATCGCACGGATGAATATTCCGGCTATTTTCGTTTATGGTGGTACGATTAAGCCCGGTCATCACAATGGTAAGGATTTAACTGTTGTGAGTGCGTTTGAAGCTGTGGGAGAATACAGCGCTGGCAGAATTGATGAGACGGAATTAATTGAGGTTGAACGCAAAGCTTGTCCGGGTGCTGGTTCTTGTGGGGGAATGTATACGGCAAATACGATGTCTTCTGCTTTTGAAGCGTTGGGGATGAGTTTGCCTTATTCTTCGACGATGGCAGCTGAGGATGCGGAAAAGGCGGAGAGTACAGAAAAGTCTGCTTATGCTTTGGTGGAGGCGATTAAGAAGCAAATTCTACCTCGTGATATTATTACTCGGAAGTCGATCGAGAATGCGATTTCTGTAATTATGGCTGTGGGTGGTTCGACGAATGCGGTGTTGCATTTTTTGGCGATCGCTCGCGCCGCTGGTGTAGAGTTAACTTTGGATGATTTTGAAACTATTCGCGCCAGAGTTCCGGTTCTTTGCGATTTAAAACCATCGGGTAGATACGTAGCAATTGATTTGCACCGAGTTGGCGGCATTCCTCAAGTAATGAAAATGCTCTTAGTGCATGATTTAATTCATGGTGATTGTCTGACAATTACAGGTCAAACTATTGCCGAAGTTTTAGCCGATGTTCCTGATGAACCACCAGCTAATCAAGATGTAATTCGTCCTTGGAATAATCCCATGTATGCTCAAGGACATTTGGCGATTTTAAAAGGTAATTTAGCGACTGAAGGTGCGGTGGCAAAAATTACCGGAATTAAGAACCCAAAAATTACTGGCCCAGCGAGAGTTTTTGAGTCGGAAGAGTTGTGTTTACAGGCAATTCTAGGGAATCAAATTAAGGCTGGAGATGTAATAGTTATCCGTTATGAAGGGCCGAAAGGTGGCCCCGGAATGCGGGAAATGTTAGCACCAACTTCAGCTATTATTGGGGCTGGATTAGGTGATTCTGTTGGGTTAATTACTGATGGCAGATTTTCTGGTGGGACTTACGGAATGGTGGTAGGTCATGTGGCACCAGAGGCGGCTGTGGGTGGTGCGATCGCGATCGTCCAAGAAGGCGATACTATTACCATAGATGCCCATGCTAGGTTGTTAGAATTGCACGTTTCTGACGAAGAATTAGCCCGTCGTCGTGCAGAATGGCAACCCCCAGAACCCCGTTATACTACTGGCGTATTGTATAAATATGCCAAGTTAGTTTCTTCCAGTAGTGTCGGCGCTGTTACCTGTTAGTAATTAGTCATTTGTCATTGGTCATTTGTCATTGGTTAACCAAATTACAAATGACTAATGACGGATGACAAATGACTACTAAACCATGTTTGATAATGTTCAGGTGTGTTTAAATCAGCTAAAACAATTGGGTGATTAAATTCTACTTTTTGAATGCTCGAATTGAATTGTTTAACTATTTGCCTCAATCCTTGAGTTGCTTCGGAAATTGAGTTTAAGTAGGGCAACATTTCAGGGGAAAATAGTAGGGGGTGTCCGATGCGATCGCTATAAGTTGGCGCGGTAATCAAAGCTTTATTTAATAGATGAAAATAGCCCAATTTTTGGTAAACTTCTCTAGGTCGTGGTTGGTCTACTGCTGATATTGCTAAAGTCGTAAAATCCTGGGGGATTTGAGTTAATCCTGTGAGAATAGAACTGGTTTTACCAAGCTCAGGATTAGGGTTAATTATTATTTGAGTTTCTGAAGGTAAGTTAGGCTGAGAAGCAGCATTCTGTGGTGATAAAACTACTATTGGGATGAAGTCTGCTTTGAGAAATTCTGTTACTTGATATTGCAGGAGTGTTTGATTGTTGTACCAGGGAAGAGAGGTTTTACAAGCTCCCATTCTGGTAGATTTTCCGGCAGCTAAAATGATAGCAAAGTTTTTTTGGTAATTTGTCATTGCTATTCTAAATTAGGTTATTAGGCTAGGTTGAATCACTAAAAATTAACATTAAACTTCTTGAATGTTTTCCAAAAACCATAAAGGATCACCAGGCTCTCCATAAACAGGAGTAATATGGTAATAGTTTTGATGATCGAGTGGTTGCTCCTCCCAGTTTATTCCGTCTGTAATTGCTCCTAAGAATTCTCCTTCGTTATTATAAACTTCAAGTAAGAAACATCCATTCTTTCTTTACTCATGTTGAAACAGTTCTCGTGTTCTCGTTCAAGAGAGGGTTAAACCCTCCCTCTTGAACCTAGAATTGTTGTTGATAATAAAGCTCGATTGCGCCAACAGCATCCAACAAAGGTGAATTTAAAGGTTCTACCCAATCAGCTACTTCACGCGCCAACCCCAAGGTTAGGGTTCCTTCCGATGGTTGAAGTCGATCGCTCATCACATTGGTTTTGATTCTTTGTAATTCGCTCACCAATGTGTTTAATTTTTCTGTACTATTCGGGGTAGTACCTTGCATTTTCTCACTGAGGCCGATCGCGCGATCGATTAGCTGCAAAAATTCTTGTTTTTTCGCTTCCATTTGATTTGTCTAGAAACTGTTTAGGGACATTTAAATTCTTCAACTTGCATTGGCGTACCTTCAGACCATTTTATATTCGGATCTTTTGAATCTTTAATAAAGGTCTGCTGACCACCACCAGGATAACAGGCTGACGGTTCTTGGGACGCAACTATACCTTCATATACCATAGTTCCAGCAGGTACAGTAACTTGTAACATGATTGTTGCTTTGTTTCCCCACTCTTGTTTTAAGGCTAAGTTCCTGATGACATCTACATTTTTTTCGTAGCGATTTGTGGTGAGATATCGACCAAATTTATTACCATCATTGCTGTAGTAGCGGTAGTAAGTTCTAGGTTCTTGCAGTTGAACTTCCCGACACTCTGAGCGTAGAAATGTTACAGCAATACTCGCTTCTAAAGGACAAGAAGCTGTGGTAGTTGTAGTTCCTTGCGCCTGCAACGTTTGCTGATTAAAGGGCTTAATTTGAGCAAAACTGCTACCAGTGAGAGTTGTGAGAGAGAACAGGGAAAGACTAGTCAAGAAAAGATGAAATTTCGCCATGTTTGTTATATTTGCTATATTCAGAAAATAATATACACTACTTCGTCAGCATCAATCTAGTTTTTACAGAATCATTAGGTTTGTTGGAGCAAATTTATTGATAGTGCGATCGATCAATCTGTGGAAATCATATTATCCAGAAATCAGCAAAAGTGAGAACTCACAAATTCTCAATAAATTCTTCAACTGTAGCTTGTGCTTGCTAAGAATGCCGCTCAATGTACCAACTTTCAATTCTTGATGCACAGGGACAACACAGCCAATAGTCCCTTCCTGAGTTGCCTTTTTCATTACAATATGACTACCAGTTTGACGAACTTGCTCAAATCCTAAACGCTCTAGTGCGCGAATTGCCTCTCTACTTGAGATTCGTGGCAATTTAGGCATAGCTAACCTCGATGCTAGTTATGTATCTAGGAGAGGTTTCAGGTAAAGGAAATTCTTCAAGATAGAGGCGTGTTGCTTCTTTGAGTCCGGCAACTGCTTGTTCAATAGTTTCACCTTGATCGACTGTGCCAACTTCGGGACATTCAGCGATGTAAGTATCCTCTTCTTTGTAGACAATGACTGTAAAGCTACGAGTTTTCATCGTGTTTTATCCCCAAAAGTCTAATCATAAAAAAACATTGTAGCTATAAGTTTAGGGGTTTTAGCGATCGGTCTACCTGTGCAAATAATCTTGTTTGTTGTTGGGGGGAGGGCGATCGATGTTATACGACTACCATTTCAGTTTTTGTATCGGGTGGTACTGGCTCAAAACGCAATACCATAATTTGCTCTGGACGCAATCCTAATGATTCGTAGGTGTGCCCATTGCGATCGCTAAATTCAACTTCAAAAGCTGTACCATTGGCTAATATTTCTACCACTGTTCCAACTTGTCCTCGCCACAGATTGTACTGCGGTAAGTCAACTGTTAAAGCGACAACATCTAATAATTTAACTGTATTGTTAATCACGCTAGTTACCTTCACTAATTACAGAGGATAGCAGGTGGTTAATTTAGGAATTTCCGAACCATGTTCAACGATCCAACCACTTCGCAGGTTTGCACTTTTATTCTGCCATTCAATTGTGAAATCTAAGGTATAACGTTGTCCAATTATGGGATATAGAGGCGACCAACTCCCAGATAGTTCTCAAGGTCAAATAAGATTTCAATTAGACGAATAGTACATCGCTCACGGTAAATTTGCTCATCAATTCTTTCTTTATTTCCAACTGTAACGACAGGCAATGATGTAGTTGTATTTTCTTCACGAATCATTTGCTCTAGTGAATCCAGTCCTTTCATGTTTCGGTTTGCAGTTAATATAATCATCTGGTTTGTTTGAGCAAATTCCCAAACAATTCGATCGCTACTGTTTTCAGATAAACCAACTTCTTCAAATAAGACAAAGCGAATGGGCAAAACTTCCAGCCATCCTTCAGCAGCGATCGTTCCCCACAAAAGAGTAGCTTGCCCTTTTAAATTATGGTCGATCAGAAAATTCATACTTTGGATTTAAGCCTTTCTTGCCAAGCTTGGAGTTTAGCACGGAGAGCTTCTTGACCTGGTTTTGAGGGCATTGTGGCAAGTCGGGCAAAGTGTTCGCGATTGCGATTTTCCCAATATTGCTGATTCTCTTGGGCGATTTGCAAAACTTCTTGATACTCGGCTTCTACTTCAGCTTGATGAGCTTCGATATAGGATAGTGCAGCAGTAATTTGACGATCGCTAAGAGATAGTTTTTCGCGAATTAGTTTTGCTGGATAACCAGCAGTAAGATAATCCATTACATCGTAGAGAGTAATGCGTGTATCTGCGATCGTCAATCCTCTTTCTGTCCGAACGATCGCTGGTTCTTTGTTTGATGCTGTGGTCACAATAAAGACTCCTGAATTAGAAGTTTATTTGATTTTAACTGATGGCGATCGATCTACCTGCGAAAATGATTTTGTTTGTTGTTGGGGGGGAGGGCGATCGGATTTTTAGCTGTATAAAAACCAAGCTAACTTTCAAGCAGTTGGATGTAATGATTTGTTATCCTGCTGTCTAGGTTGTTTGAGGGGTGTTGAGATTAATTTTCTGTCGCTAATAGCTTGCCGCTTCCGCAAATCATCACAAATTGCCTTTAAATCATAGTTAAAAGATTTGGCGTGTTCTTCACGAATTTGGTAAATTTCTTCAAGAACTTCATCTTTCCACATATCTACTCTCCCATTAGCTCGTAAGGTGTACAAATAGTTGGTAATTCATATCCGGCATCAAAGCTAATTTGAGCTAATTTCTTTTAAATTTGAGTATTGGCAATATTAACATGGTTGTTACAACGATTTTTAGTAATCATAGTCCTCATCTACATCATAGTCCTCATCTACCCAATCTGGCTCAATCATCCCAAAATTGACTTTAAACACTGTAGTTTCCAATTCAACATCATCCACTTCAACCTCTGCGCCGATTTTATCTAAATTTCCTATAAATGTGATTAAAATATTTACGTCTAAATTAGTTGGTATATTTTCACTACTACTCCCCATTGAAACATAGTCTTTATCTATAGAATCATATACAGAAAACCAAAAGGTACTTTCAATATTGACATTAATGCTTAATTTCGATTCAACCACTAAACCATCATTATCTAACTTAACTGGTCTAAATATTACGTTGGGTGTCTCAAGAAGCCTAAATTCAAATCCATTAAAGATTACTTCTGTCGATTCCTGTTCATAATAGTATGCAGAACTAGCCTTCGGAGAAATTTCAATATTGCTCATGTGATACTGCAAAGCATTATAAATTGCCTCTTTTACATCCTTTAGTTCGCCCTTCTCATATCTTTCTGATAAATATTTACAGATATCATCAGCATCTTGAAGTTGAAACAGCCCTAAAGCTGCTGCCAAGTCATCGATATCAATCAGCCTTTCAGAGCCTTTACAAAAGTTTTTCCAATCATTATCTCTTGTAACAACAATAATTCTTGTTTGGTTTTCATTAGCCCATCCTTCCAAGGACATTAAAGCAATAGCATCAGGAAATTCGTTTTTCTTGTTACCTGTATTCGCGAATGGTGGTTGAGCTTGAAAGTATTTTTGTATTAAATCATCAATTCTTACATAACTCTGGGCTTCAATTATCTCTAGAGATGTCAACTCTACAAATTGGTTAAATCGCTCAGATGCAATTTCCTGTGCTTCGCGTCCAACAAAAATGAGTTCTTTTATGACTTCGATATCATAATCTTCTACTTGCCAATATTTCTTAGCTTCTTTCAAGTCTTTTTCAATTTTATTTCTTGTTTCTTTTGTATTATTTATTAAATGTGATAATACTTCTTCCTTAACCACTTGAGAAAGAAGAAATTTTGTAGAACTATTTTGAAATTGTTCTAATTGTTTAAGTAGCCCTGACTCTAGCCTTAAATGTTGAGCATCAAAAATTGATGTATCTAAGGTAATAGCTGTAAACTGCCCCCCTCGGACAAGTTTTTTAAGTTCATCTAGCTCCATATCTGTATGTTCCTGAATTCATACTCTATTATGCAACGCCTGTGCTGCTTGCCACAGCCTTTCGGGTGTTATTGGTAATTGTTTGAGTCTAATTCCGGTAGCATTTGCAACAGCATTAACGATCGCAGGAGCAACACAATTAATCACAACTTCCCCTACTCCTTTCGCTCCAAAAGGCCCATAAGGATCTGATTTTTCAATCAAAAATACTTCTATTGGTGGCACATCTTTGGCAAGGGATACGCGATAGGTACGAAGGTTGGGATTGATGATTTTTCCTTGTTCATCGAAGTGCAATTCTTCGGTTAAAGCATACCCTAATCCCATCACTATTCCGCCAATTACTTGCCCTTCACAAATGCGCGGATTAATCGCTTTGCCAATATCAATTGCTTGGACGCAACGCAATATTTTAATTTTTCCGGTTTCTGTATCTACTTCTACTTCTACTCCTAGAACGGCGAAGGTTAGGGTAGAACGTTCTGCTGCATATTCTGATTCTGCTACTAATGGTCGATCGCTGAGTTTAGCTAAACTTTCTAAGTCAATCTCTTGATTAATTGAGGAATTTTTTGATTTAATTAAAATGCCGTTTAATTCCAATTCTTCGGGAACAGTTTGCCAAATTTCGCTAACTTTATTTAATAACAATTTTCGTAAGTTTTGGGCGGTTAAAATTACCGCTTGACCTGAAATATAGGTAGTAGCAGAAGCATAAGAACCTGCATCAAAAGGTGTTTCTTTGGTGTCGCTAGCAATAATATCAATTTGGTCAAAAGTTGTATTTAAAACTTCAGCGGCGATTTGTCTCAAAGTCGTTTCTGCGCCTGTACCAACATCTACTGCACCAGTTCTTAATTCATATCGACCATTTTCTTTAAGTGCCATTTTAACTTTTGCTGTATGGATTTTGGCTAATCCACTTCCTTGCATGGCGACAGCAAAACCTACTCCTTGGCGCAAATGTCCGTTAATTTTTGGTGGTGTTCCTGGTTGATATTCTAATACTTCAGAGATTTTTGTTAATGCTTCATCTAATCCACAACTACCGACTATTTTGAAATGTCTTTCAACTCCTAATAGCAGGGAATCTTCGGTGTTAATTAAATTTTGTCGCCGGAATTCTAAGGGATCTAATTTCAACTTTTCGGCTATTTCATCTAATAAACATTCCATTGCAAAAAAGCCTTGGGTTGCTCCATATCCGCGAAATGCTCCGGCTGGCATTGTGTTAGTATAAACTGAGCGACCGTGAAATTTTTGGTTCGGACAACGATATAATCCTAATGGCATTGTTCCGGTGAGGAAAACTACTTGTGTGCCATGATTTCCGTAAGCGCCTGTGTTGGCGATCGCATTCATTTCCACAGCAGTTAAACTCCCATCTTTTTTCACCCCAATTTTCAGGTGAACCTTCATCGCATGGCGGCTATTTGTAGCAGTAAATTCCTCATTGCGGGTAAACGCCCATTGCACAGGACGACCTGTTTTTAATGTTGCTAAAACACAAAGATCTTCAGTTAAAATTTCTTGTTTGTTGCCAAATCCTCCGCCAATATTTGCTTTATAAACTCTCACTTTCTCTTTAGGTAAATTGAAGAGTTGCGCGAGGAGTCGTTGACAGTGAAAGGGAACTTGAGTGCTGGATCTAACTACTAATGTGCCATCTTCTTCTAACCAACTTGTGCTAATATGAGGTTCTAAATGCGTATGTTGAACTGCTGGTAAAGTATAGGTATTTTCTAATATTAAATCTGCCTCTGCAAATCCCTTAGCTAAATCACCTTTTTCAATCAATACTTCCCCAGAAATGTTATGTTGTGCGTCGTGAATTTGATAAGATTCCGGTTCATCATGAATTATAGGAATTGGTCGTTTTGTTAACTCCCCAATCCCCAATCCCGTAGGACAGGCATCCTGCCTGTCATCCTTAAACCCCATCTCTTTCACCTTATCACCCATTGCTAATACTGGGTCAATTACATAAGGTAAAATTTCATAATCTACTGTTATTAATTGGCAAGCTGTTTCTGCGATCGCGGGTGTTTCTGCGACTACTGCTGCAATGCGATCGCCAATAAATCGCACTTTATTATCTAACAAATAATGGTCATGAGGATCGGGTACAGGTTCAGCGTGTCCGGCGGTTGTGTAAGGAATTCTGCTAACATCTTCATGGGTAAAGATTGCGTGAACTCCGGGTAATTCTTTTGCTTTGGTGGTGTCAATTTTGCGGATTCTGGCGTGGGGGTGGGGCGATCGCAAAACCTTTAAATGCAATGTTCCTTCTGGTGCCCAATCTGGGGTATAAATTGGTTTTCCAGTAACAATTTCATAACCATCTTGTTTGGGAATGCTTTGTCCTATTTGGGAGGTTGACAGGCAGGATGCCTGTCCTACAAGATTGGGGGAATTATTTAGATTTTTGCCTTTTTTGATGCTTTCAACTATTGCTTGATATCCGGTACAACGACAGAGATTTCCATCCATTGCGGCGCGAAGTTCTTCTTCTGTGGAAAAGTCTAATTTCTCGGCGGACATAATCATTCCGGGGGTACAAAATCCGCATTGAAATCCTTGTTCGTCGATAAATGCTTGCTGCATTTGGCAAAGTTCGCCGTCTTTTGCTAGTCCTTCGATGGTTGTAATTTGGGACTTGTTAACACGATGGGCGGGAAAAATGCAGCTATGAACTGGTGTTTCGTTTACCCAAACTGTACAGCTTCCACAGTCTCCTGTTTCGCAAACTTTATGAACTCCCATCCATCCTTGTTGGCGAAGTAAGTTTAATAAGCTTGTGCCGGGATGACAAGTAATGTTATAGTTTTGATTGTTAATTTGGAAGTTTAAAGGCATTTTTTTTGAACCGCAAAGGACGCAAAGGACGCAAAGAAAGAGAGGAAAGAAAGGATTGTTATGGGAGTTTTGTAATTAATCTTTAAAATTTTAGCGATCGCTTCATTAAAATTTGGGTAATATGTTGGCGATAAGTGTTGGATGCGGTTGTATCGTTGAGATAATCAGTTAATGGAATTGTTTCGTTAAGTTTTTGGGTGATCTCGGTTATTGTGGGTATTTGTGCAAATTCAATTAATTTGGGTGAGGGTATACAACCGCTAATTGCAAATTTGATTTTTTGGGTATTTGGATTGTAAGCTGCTACTACTATTGATATAGCAAGTCCGGCGGAAGCAAGACAAATTCGCTGGTAGTTAACTTGTAATTCTAAGTTTTGTTTGGGGATGAATATTTTTCGCAAAAGTTCTCCTGATTTCAGGATTGTTTGCTTTGCGCCTGTTTGAAATTCTAAGGCGGAAATCCAATAAGGTTCGCCTGATAAAGGAAGTATTTGATATTTAGCGTCTAAGAGTACCATTACTGGCGCAAATGTTCCTGCTGGTAATGCTAAACAAAGGTTTCCTCCGACTGTGGCGACGTTTTGAATTTTGAAAGATGCTAGTTCATTAACTGCGCTTTTTAATGCTTTTATTGATGTCCAATTTTCGGGGAAATTGTAGTTTAATAATTGACTCATTATACAAGTTGCGCCAATTGTTAAACCTTCGGAGTTAATTTCTATTTCTGACCATCCGAAGTTTTGCAGGTCAACTAAGGTGGTAATTTGGGGTTGCGGTTCGCTGAATAACCAAGTACCTCCAGCTAACCAAGTCCATCCTTTTTCCCAGTTACTTAGTTCTTCTAATTTTTGGGGGGTAAGATATGTTTCAATGTTGGGTAAATCCATCTTGTGATTTAGATTAACTTCCGCGATATGTGCTGTATGACCAAGGTGATGTTAGGAGAGGAACGTGATAATGTGCTTGCGGATTTGCAATGCCAAAACGAATGGGGATTTGATCTAAAAATAGCGGTTTTGGTAAGTCTTTTAAGTGTTGGTTGAAGTATTCGCCTACGTGAAAGACTAGTTCGTAAATTCCTTGCTGAAGTTCGCCTTCAATTAAAGGTGAATCTGTGCGTCCGTCTTGGTTGGTACGAATGGTTTTTAAGAGGGTTTTTTCATTGGTTTCAGGTGTTATTGACCAAAGTTCGATCGCCAAATCTCGCGCTGGACAACCTTGTGCAGTATCTAAAACATGAGTAGTTAATTTACCTGCCATATTATCTGTGTAAATCTCGTGTTCATCTGTGGATATCTGTGGTTAAAAAACCAGATTAACGCAACGGCCCTCCTAAAATAGTTTTGCTAATAGCATTAGTAACATCTAAAGGACTTTCTTGCCGTAATTGCTGATACCATTGTTCCGTAATTTCCGGTTCTTTTCCGTGAATTTGATCGGCACGTTTTCGCGCTTTCAAAACGATCGCATTTGCCCGTTCCTTGCGTTCTCTCTCGTATCTTTTTAGTGCATCTTCCACGCTGATATTTGTTGTTAAAAGATAGCGAGTTAGCACTTCTGCATCTTCCATCGCTTGACAACCACCCTGTCCTAAGTCGGGTGTGGTACTATGGGCAGCATCCCCAAGTAAGGCGACTCTACCACGCACAAAAGTATCTATTGGGCCGATATCATGGATTTCTAAACGATTAGTTTCTAAGGGATTAATCTGTTTAATTAAGTTTTGCACAGGTTGGGGCCAACCTTGGAAAAAATTAGCTAATTCCTGTTGTCTTGCTTCTGGTGGGGTAGATGTGCCCTTGGGTAATGGTACATCGAAAAAGAAGTAAAAGCGATCGCCCCCCACTGGCATCATTGAAGCACGTTTGTGTTCGCCAACGTAAAGCATCCAAGTGTTTTTTGGTGATAAATCTTCACTAGCTTTTACTAATCCATTCCAGTTAACATATCCAGCATAACGAGGTTCAATTTCTGTTCCTAAAATGTAAGGACGCAAGGTAGAACGCACGCCATCAGCGGCAATTAATAAGTCTCCTGTCGCTGTATATCCGTCTTCAAAAATTGCTGTTACGCTATCACCAAATTCTTCAAATCCTACACATTTACTACCTAATTTAACTTGACCGGGAAATGCTTCTAACAGCATTTGTTGTAAGTCTGTTCGGGCGACTGGATAAGGGCGTTGTCCGACTTCTGCTATTAATGGTTGCAGGCTAATATCGTTGAGTAATTCATCTTTACAACTTCGATATTGCATCCGATCCATTTGTCCGCCAATGGCAGCCATTCTATCACCAAGTCCTAATTTGTTGAGAACTTTTACGCCGTTTGACCAGAGGGAAATTCCTGCACCTGCGGGGCGTAGTTCTTTTACTCTGTCGTATATTTCGACTTGGTAGCCAGCTTTTGTTAGGGCTATTCCTGTTGTTAGTCCGCCAATACCAGCGCCAATGATAACAATTTTTAGGTTGTACATTTTTTTGAACCGCAAAGGACGCAAAGAACGCGAAGGAAGAGAAGAGAGTTATATGTTAGTTGAGATTTTACATTTTATTTGTTGAATTCAGATCTTGCACCTGTCGTTTTAGTCCACTTCAGTGGACTTAAGCTATTAGCCTGCGAATTGATTCGCAGGCGGGTGTTGGGACTGATGCAAAATCTGAGTTGAATAAAGTTGATCTAATTGTAGGAAAGCGTTTAGTAATACGTTTGTTCCTTGGGTACATTGTTCGAGTGTGGTGTATTCTTTGGGGGAGTGACTAATTCCTTCGATGCTAGGAACAAATATCATTCCCATGTCGGTGAAACGTCCGATTTCTTGGGCATCGTGTCCGGCGCGACTGGGTAAACTATAATGGGATAATCCTAGTTGATTGCAGGTGTTTGCGATCGCCTTTTGAATCTCAACAGCTGCTAATGTTGGATCTACCCATAAGTAAGGTTTTAAACTAATTTTGGTTTGAGTATTAGCGGCAATTTCTGTTAACTGTTGTTCTAGTTTGGCAATCAGATTTTTGACATTTTCTGCGGATAAATCTCGCACATCAATGCTCATTTCTACCAGTCCGGGTACACTGTTTGTAGCGTTAGGAAATACGTTAAATTTACCGACTGTTGCTACTTGTTTTCCCGGCATTCTTTTGCCTAAATCATTGACTGCTAGGACAATTTGGGAAGCTGCAACTAAGGCATCTTGCCGCATTTCCATTGGCGTAGTTCCGGCATGATTTGCTTTTCCGGTAACAGTAATTATTCCTCGATACATCCCGACAACACCTTCAACTACTCCTATTTGTTTGCCGAGATTGTCTAAAATTCCCCCTTGTTCTACGTGCAATTCTATGTAGGCAGCTATATCAGATCGATCGCGTTTTGCACTAACTATTTCCGCCCAATCTCCCCCCATTTTCGCTAAACTTTCTTCAATTGGTGTACCATCCGCAAGGCGGTAAAATTCAGCATCATACTTAGCTGTTCCCGCCATTGCTTTACTACCAATCATTGTATTTTCTTCGTCAGTGAAAACAATTACTTCAATAGGATGTTGCAGTCTAATATTATTCTCATTGAATGTTCTCACCATTTCGATTCCCGCTAACACACCTAAATTGCCATCATATCGACCTCCATTAGGTACAGTATCAATGTGAGAACCTGTTGCTAATGCCGGAAAATTTGGCTGTTTTCCCTCATAACGACCAATAATATTTCCTGCTGCATCAATGCGAACATTCATCCCCGCTTCAATCATCCAATTCTGCACTAAATTTCGGGCAGCAATATCCTCTTGACTAAAGGCAATTCGCGTCACTCCACCATCAGCAACTTGACCAATTTCTGCCAGTTTTTCTATACTTTCCTTAAGCCGCTTGTTATTAATGGATAACGTGGAAGCTATCATCATTATTGTTGCCTCCTAAAAGCAAAAAAACAAATGACCAATGACCAATGACATTTTTTAAGCAGTTACTTTCTCACCATCTTGTTTATATGCTGCCCAACCACCATAATGAGAAATATCAGGCCAATTGTATTCTTCTACTAATTCTTGAGGATAAAGCATAGCTGTTAAAGTTTCGCCATCTTCTAAAATTACATCGCCCGGATACATATTTGGTGGTTCATTATCTAAAAGATATTCATATTCCTCTCGTGTCATTTCATAAACTTCCCCCGGAATACTAATTCCTCCGGTTTCTACTTGATAAATTGCTGGATGCCAACCATTACCTGCTGCGTGTAAGCGATACAATGCTTGAGTTTTTGCAGGTTTAATAAATTTGGCATTTTGCAAATTTCCGTGATCCGGTTGCCCTCTTAAAGCAGATCCACAAATAAAAATTCTTTTCATGTTACTGTTAGTTTGAATCATTAACTTGGTGCAAATTTGTTACCAGTCCCCAGTCCCCAGTCCCCAGTCCCTAATCCCCAGTCCCCAAATTCCTAACTTCCTCAGCAACTCTAAGTTTACTTGCCATTAAGTGATTTAGAATTGCCTCGGTTGCCATTTGGATGTTGCGCTGGGCGATCGCAGCAAAAATCTCTTGATGCTCAATCCGAATTTCCAAAACTTTGGGGTTCTGGCGCATTGTTTTAATCCGCAACAGCATCATTTTGTCGAATACTTGATCCAGCAGAGAAACTAACCATTTATTCCCGGAACTCTCCGCAATTAAACGATGAAATTGATAGTCTAAATCTAGCAATTGAAAGTTATTTAATTCCGAAGTTCCTCGCTGTGTCAATTTCTCTGCTTGAATAACAAATTTCTCCAATGTTTGCAACTGTAATTCGCTAGCATTTTCACAAGCACCCGCAACCGAAACTTGCTCCAAAGCTATGCGACAATCATACAATTGCACTGCATCTGTCACAGAAATCGCCGTCACCCGCAAACCACCATTAGAATCCGCTCTCACAAGTCCCTCTCGCTGAAGTTGGCGCAACGCCTCCCGAATGGGCGTGCGGCTGACTTGCAATTGCTGTGCTAGCTGCGTCTCCACCAAGCGATCGCCAGAAACCAATTCCCCTGACATGATGCTCGATCGCAATGCTTGGTAAGTTTGCTCTTGGAGCGATTTGCTCCTCTCGATCGGCTGCGCGGACAGAATCAAGGCTGTAACTCCTTAAGCTCTTTCTGACCCTATTGTATACAGTATACAAAATTTATTTAAGAATTTTCGTAGTTTAGGATACATTTTTCAAAGAAGACTGCTACCCAGATCCCCGACTTCTTCAAGAAGTCGGGGATCTAGATCTAGCGAAATAAGAACCTTTAAATCTTCAATCATCACCGCCAAAAGATTAACGCTATCAACCTCCATTGCTACCCAAGCATTAGCACCAAATTTCGTCTTATTCCGCCTATCAAACAGAGTTTTACCTCTAGTCCATTCCCCCTTAGTTTCAATCATCACATCAGCGCGACGAAACAACAAAGTTTCAGGATAAAACAGATAAGCTAAAGTCGCAGCATCATGCACCAAAAAGCCTTGTTTCCCTTGAGTTTCTCGAAAAGCAAGCGCAGTTTTAGTCATAAACTCACACAGAGAAACAATAAACTTAGAAATCCCACTTTCCGGGTTAATTTGACTAACTTGTTTAGCCATTTCATTAGTAAAAATTAGCTGTTTAGTCACATCAAGCGGGATCACGACAATATCATCTCGACTAGCAAAAACTGTCGCCGCAGCTTCCACATCATAAGCAATATTAAATTCTGCTTCTGGTCTAATATTTCCAGGGACTTTAAACGCACCTCCCATAATGATAATTTCTTTCGCATTTTTCAGGATGCCAGGGCATTTTTTCTCAGCAGATGCTAAGTTGGTTAGAGGTGCGATCGCAATCACAACAACCTCCCCCGGATTAGCCTGCAACTTCTCAATTAAAATATCATCAGAATAAGCAGCATCTTCATAACTAACATCAATTTCCGGCAAAGTATGTGACAGATTTCCCATCCCATCAGCACCATGAATCCCCCCCGCATCTTCTAAATCGCTTTCCGATCCCCCAATCACACCTTTGCCAACTTCTATTGATGGAAAACCAGCTAATTTCAAAAGTTTACTAGCACCTGCAAAAGTGTATCTTGCATGAACATTTCCATCTACCGTAGTAACAGCAACTAGTTCGGTAAAACCCTGTTTTACTAAACTCAATAACCACAGCAAAGCAAAAGAATCATCCCCACCGGGATCGGTATCGAGAATAATTTTAGGTTTAGCTTTTGGAGTAATCATATTAATGTATTACTTCAACTTCTTTGCAGCAATTTTAACTACTTCTTCAAAAACCCTTAATTCAGTATAATAATTTCCCGGTGTTATTTGCTGACTTCTCAACTCTCCGCCACTCACAATAATCGCCGCTTCTAACATTAAATTATCTACCATGTTGAAATGCTCGATCGCCATTCCCCAATTATCCAAATCAGCCGAAATTTGCGGAATCCTGTCAGCAAACAAACGCCCATCATTAGTGTAACCAAAAACAGGCTTTCCTTGCGCCGTCATATAACCCATTTCAAAAGCCGTACCCACATCCATACTTGATCCCCGGAACGGAGTCATATTAGCAACAATTAAATCGCAGCTATCCATTAATTTAATGTTACTCTTATAAATCGCAACACCCGCCTCTTTCGGAGACAAATGGGTTAAATTTAGATTATTATCGAAAGGAAACATCCCGATAAAACCGTACTTCTGACAAATCTCTTGTTTCGCCTTAGCAGCTTTCATCGGATCGGGTAAAAACACATCAGGCCCAGCAAGATAAATTCGCATAATTAAACTCCTAAACATGAGTATAATCGTCTTCGGCAGCATCAACATGGATCTCGTCACCCGGAGTCCTCGTTTACCAGTTCCGGGAGAAACTCTCCTGGGTTATGATTTTTTTACCGCACCCGGAGGTAAAGGCGCAAATCAAGCAGTTGGTAGCGCACTTTTAGGCAGAACTACTTATATGATAGGGCGTGTTGGTAATGATAATTTTGGACAAGAATTACTGGCATCTTTAAAAGTTGCAGGTGTGCAAACGGACTCAATTTTAATAGATGATACTACAAGTTCTGGGGTAGCAGTAATTTCTGTTGACGATCGCAGCGAAAACACCATCATAGTAGTTCCCGGTGCCAATGGCAAAGTTAACCATACAGATGTCGAAAGATTAGAAAAATTCTTACCCAATGCCAGCGTTTTATTATTACAATTAGAAGTGCCAATTCCAGCAATTATCGCTGCCGCAGAAGCAGCAAAAAAAGCCAAAGTAAAAGTAATTCTCGACCCCGCACCAGCACCAGAAAAATTACCTGATGAACTCTACTCTTTAACTGATGTAATTACCCCAAATGAAACCGAAGCAAGTCGCTTAGTAGGATTTGAGATTACTAATCAAGAAACAATGACAAAAGCCGCCGAATTTTTGATCGGTAAAGGCGTAGAAACGGTAGTATTAAAACTAGGAAGTAAAGGAGTTTTTTGTGCCACTGCTACCGAAAGTTTTATGCTACCAGCTTTTAAAGTAAATGCGATCGATACTGTAGCCGCTGGCGATGCTTTCAATGCAGCAATGGCAGCTGCTTTTGATAGTGGTTTATCTTTACGAGAAGCGATTAAATGGGGTGCAGCAGCAGGCGCTTTAGCCACAACTAAAAAAGGCGCACAACCCTCATTACCAAACAAAGAAACCTTTGAAAGTACGTTGTTGCGCTTCAGCGCTACAGAAGAGCGCTGAAGCGCAACAACGTACCTTTTTTCTAGACAGTAATAGTGTGAATTTTCATGAAATTAGTACCTCCAGCACGCTGCATTGGAATCCCACCCATAACTAAAATTCGATCGCCAATTGCAGCCAATTTCCGTTGTACCAAAAAAGTTTCCGCCTGCCAAAGTGCATTTTCAAAAGTCTCCACTTCGTACTCCAACAACAAAGGAGTTACACCCCAAACTAAATTTAAACGGTGGTAAACTTTGATATTATGCGTTAGAGCAATTACAGGCGCTTTTGGACGTTCTGCGGAAGCAATTAACGCCGTATAACCTGTACTTGTAAAAGCCACAATACAACGTAATGGTAAAGTTTTGTCAATGGAATTAAGCGCCTCACTTAAAGCATGAGTTTCATCACTTTTAGCCGCCGGATTATTCTCAAATTGCAAATCTTTTTCCACTTCATAAGCTATCCGCGCCATCATTTCTACTGCTTCTACCGGATAGCTTCCCACCGCCGATTCACCAGACAGCATCACCGCATCCGTTCCATCAATAATCGCATTAGCAACATCACTTGCTTCTGCACGAGTTGGACGAGGATTATTAATCATGCTATCTAACATTTGGGTAGCAGTAATTACCGGAATACCTTTGCGATTGCACATCCGAATAATTCGCTTTTGTAAAAGCGGCACTTTTTCGGGACTCAGTTCTACACCCAAATCACCTCTTGCTACCATCAAACCGTCGCATTCATTGACGATTTCTTCTATATTGGCGATAGCTTGCGGTTTTTCAATTTTGGCAATTACAGGGATATCTGCACCTTTAGCAGCTAATATTTCTTTCAAGCTGCGAACATCTTCTGCTTTACGAACAAAGCTTAAAGAAATCCAATCTACTCCTTGGGCAATACCAAACTCTAAATCTTGCTGATCTTTCTCAGTTAAAGAAGGTAAACGTAAATTTAAGTTAGGAAAATTTACCCCTTTGCGATTTTTCAGAATTCCGCCTTTAATTACTTCGCATACTACTGTATTTCCCGCAATTTCTTTAATTCTCAGTTCCAAAAGTCCGTCATCTAAAAGTACTTGTTCGCCTGGATTAGCATCTGCTGCTAAATCAGGATAATCAATAGGTATCGTATCAAGTTTATCTTCATACTCTGAAATGGGTACAAGTGTAACTTTTTCACCCTCAATTAAACCCATTGCCCCATTAGACAACAAACCTACTCGAATTTTTGGCCCTTGTAAGTCTTGCAAAATTGTAATCGGCGTATCTAATTTTTCCGAAATATTTCTTAGCAGAGAAACTGTGCGTCCGTGATCTTCATAGCTACCATGAGAAAAATTTAGTCTCGCAACGTTCATCCCTGCTTTCACTAGTTTCTCAATTACTTCTGGCGTATTGCTAGCAGGGCCAAGAGTGGCAACGATTTTAGTGCGGTGAGGTACTTTGGGCATAATTTGAGATTACTTTTGCTCTACAATAATTTCAGTATTGTTTTGTCAAGTAGCAGACAATTTGGAGTTAATGTCTGTTGTTTCAATACTTATGATTTGTCATTATGAAGCATATCTTTAAAACCTTAAGGCAATTTTAAGGTAAGGTAAGATTTTTCCAATTTTCTACTGTACCGTCAGATAGTTTTTGTAATTATAGTCACTTTATCTGCTGCGAAAGTAGTTTTTACTAGCTCATTTTAGCGAAGAATTAAATTTTAAACACAGCGAATTTTTCCTCCTTTGGCATGAGGACATTTGATTTGAGATTCTAGATTGACCATACAGACAAATTGGGAACTGCTAACTTTAGCATTCAGTTATATCATAAAGAAGAACCTGATTAACTCTTGGTAATATGCTGAAAAGATTTTTCCAGTTTATTGAACAACTTTTCATCGCCCGTTGGCGCGGGTTACTATTGTTATTTTTAGGAATTTATTTACCTTTGCAAACTTTTACTTTATTGGCAGTCGAACTTAGAGAAAATGCTGCTGGTTTTCCTTGGGATCAACCTATTTTACTAGCAATTCATGAAACATCAAGGAGACAATTGGATCTTTTAGCTGTGAATTTAACGAAATTCGGTTCTATTAAAATTGTTTTCCCGATCGTACTACTAATTTCCCTAATCTTATTGTTCCAGAAACAGTGGCGATCGTTCACATTTTTACTCATCACTGCTACAGGCGCTACTATCATTAATCGCACCGCCAAAGAAATCCTACACCGAGTCCGTCCCCATCTTTGGCAATCACCCGCCCCCGAATTAGATTACGCTTTTCCTAGCGGTCATGCTATGACCAGTATGACTTTAGTCGCAGCTTTAGTAATTTTAACTTGGGGAACTATTTGGTGTGTACCAATACTGATTTTTGGCAGTTTATTTGTTGTAGCTATTGGCTGGACTCGCTTATATTTAGGCGTACATTTCCCCAGCGATATTTTAGCAGGTTGGACGGTTGCTGTCGCTTGGGCAATTGGAGTCAGTTTACTGATTAAACCAAAATTATCCAAAGCAATTGCTACCTCACAGCCAGAAATCCCAGCCGAAACTTCTTTACTCCCAGAAGAACAAGAAGCAATCAATCAAGATTAACAGCCAGTAAGAGATAAATTTTAACTTTAACGATCGATTTTGAGCAAGTTTGGCATCATCAATTAATCATTAGAATCAATAACAGCTTTGCTCAATTTATATTAAATATTTCAATCATTTACTTAACAAAACCATCAGCTACCGACGCTTGCTTTGGCAACTAGCGCCGCTAGCCTCCTATTACCATTTGCCACCCATCTGAAAAAAAACTAATAATAATCAGATTCGGGTTCTGGTAGTGGTAATTCAAAATTTGATGGATCGTAAATGTAACGAGTAGCTTCTTCTTCCAAACGATGAATGTGATACGGTTCTAAAGCTCTACTTTGGCGTAAAGCTGCTAAATAGCCGTCCAAATAAAGCCGTAAACTATCGAATCTATAACCCCGATTCCACATTTCAACTAGGGAATCAGTAAGTTTCTGGTAATGGCGAATAGTTTGTGTGTCTTGTAGCATAATAATCTGTTGAAATCTACTGTTTTCCTAAATAAATTGACGAAAACGGTCAAACGTTGGTTTCATTCTGGTTATTGATTAGGATAACTGAGATTTTCCTTTTGTCCACACTATCTAGAAGCAGATTATTTGGCGACAGGTGTCAGGATTAAAACAGTATCTTATAGTAATGTCAATCGTTTTTACCAAAGCTTCCCCAAAATTTTAGATGTCCGGCTTATTCTAAATTTGCTTAGCTTCCTCTGGAACCGATCTGGCTTTTGAACCAGCAATTTGTCTTTGAGTAGCAACTAATGTATAATAAACCGTTGGCATTCTATTTAGCAGAAGTTACTGGTTGTTAAAATTTGTGGTCGCCCACAAATGACTAGGTTGACAAAACCAGAAAGCTTGGATTGTTTAAGGTGCAAGTAGCTAGTGATTCCAGACGAATCACTCTCATGTTTTTATTTTAACTTCATTTATACCCTATCTCTAACCTCAAGCTATGTCTTAAGGAGGTAGTAAACCCGGAAAACAAGGTGTACTGCCGCAAGTAAGTAATTAGAAAAAAGAATTGAAGATATGTTAAAGATAAGTCATAAATTAAGTAAGAATTTTATGTTTGAGGAGAATGATTAGATGGTGATAGCCTTTCAAGAATTATTTTGCTTCAAGATGCAAAGACTAATTGATTTTCGCCAATAGCAGAAGGCGATTAGTATAACTGGGATAGCAGTAACATTCGTTACAAAAATTGTCAGCATTTCCTGCTAATTTGAAGTTCGCTAAGCCCAAGGAAGGCAAGCATCTGTGGCATCAGTTAGTGTTCAAATAGTTGAAAGTAATCCGCATCTGCGATCGCTACTTGGCTGGCACTTACAGCAGGTAGGATATCGTGTCTATCAAGCTGCCAGCCTCTACCAGGCGCGAGAAGTTTTTCACCTACGTCAACCGACGTTAGTAGTTCTCGATGCCGAACTTCCCGACGGAGATGGCTTAGAATTTTGTCGCTGGTTATTACGCCAGCACCAACCTTACATTCTCATGCTATCTGCACGGAATACAGAAGCCGATATTGTGGCGGGATTAAAAGCAGGCGCAGATGATTATTTAACAAAACCCTTTGGAATGCAAGAATTTCTAGCCAGAATCGAAGCTTTGATTCGGCGCAATAGAATGAACATCCCCCCAGCTTACCTGGATTATGGGGACTTAAAAATCGACTTGGTGCAGCGTCGGGTACGTTTCCAAGAAGAGTTAATCGATTTAACACCTCAAGAATTTAGCCTGTTATACGTTTTGGCACAAGCCGGAGGACTACCATTAAGTCGTTCCGAATTATTAAACAGAGCTTGGCCCGATGCAATAGATAATCCCCGAACTATTGATACTCACGTCCTTTCCCTACGGAAAAAACTAGAAACCGATCCCCGTCAACCGAGTATAATTCAAACTATCCGCAATGTTGGCTATCGGTTTAACCCAGAGTTCCTTAATGGTTATAATTCTGGGCAAGACAACTCCGATAATAATGGAGTAGAGGAACAGCGAAACCGAACAACACCCGAAAGGGGATTTTCTCAGCCTACCGCTGCTAATCAACCCTTACCAATTAGTAAGTGATTGGGGACTGGGGACTGGGGACTGGGGACTGGGTAAGTTTATTAATTTAAAATCCTCTAAGGGAGGGTCTTCTGTTCAACTGCTAAACCTATCCCTACAACTCAGAACTTTCCCAATCCCCAGTACCCAATCCCCAGTACCCAATCCCCAATCTTACCATTCTTCTGCTTCTTGCCGTTCCAAGTCTATAAAAGTTTGGCGCAGTTGTTTCCAGTCAACTTTCTCGGAAGCAATAAATTCCACCAATTTTCCTTGGTGTAAATGTAAAACCTTGGTAGAAAACTGTTCCGCCAATTCTAATTGATGATTAACCATGAGAATGGTTGTACCAAATTCTTGGGCGATTTGGGTAAGAAGTTGGATTAGATAAGAAGCACGACCGGAATCTAATGCGGAAGTTGGCTCATCTAGGAGTAAAATTTTAGGTTGGATGATTAGGGCGCGTGCGATCGCAACCAGTTGCCTTTGTCCCGCAGAAAGTTGGATTTCCGTGCGATTTTGCCAATCTTCGGGAATATGTAACCTCTCCATCCAATAAATTAGCCGTTCCTTAATCTGCGTCGCCGGGAAACGCCGCAACACCAAAGGATAACTTATCGCCTCCTGTACCGTCATTCCCAAAAGTTTCGCCTCTTGCAAAACCAAAGTTATTTGCTGACGCAGTTGAGTAGGCGGTATTTCGCAAATATCCTGATTTTCGAGCAAAATCTTGCCACTACTCGCCTCATTTAAGCGATTTAACAACCGTAACAGCGAAGTTTTTCCCGCACCAGATGGCCCAACTATAGCAACTCTTTCCCCAGCAAACACCTCAAAAGAGATATCCTGAAGCAAAAAACCCATCCCTACCGTCGCCGCCAAACTAACTTGGGAAACTTTTAATTGAGGAATTTTATCTGGGGATGCGATCATAAATAAGTTAGCTAAGTTTTCTTAATTTAACAAAATTGGGAGTTCAAATTATGGACAACGAATTGAATAAACGAATTCAAGATTTCTTGATTGCTTTTGAGTTAGTATTTGACCTTGACTGGGACTATACAAAGCTAAGTATTTTAGATGAATACTTGATTAGTGAAAAAGGAACTTTCATTAATCCGTTTCCTGGTGAACACTTCACAGGTGGTAAAGGTGATAACTGGGGTAATCGTTCATCTCTTCTTGCAGCGTATCGTGAACTTAAAGCGTTTGCAATCAGTGAAGGCATCTATAATCCAGATGATGAACCTTGGGCTAAGTAAGCGTAAAAGATGTCTTGATTGTCGCAATTGGTGAAAAAATAATGCTTTTAGCTCTTGCTCTTAATATATTGGCTATCCCACTTCTTCAGCTACCTGATTAACTACTGGATAAGTTTGAATCACCTTTTTTCCATTTTCATCTAAACTCTGATCCCGCTGCTTAAACTCATCCAACAACTTATAAAAGCAATCAAAACCATCCTTTTCATCACGAGTAAATAGCAAAATAATTTTTGCCCAAGAGTTGTTAGTCCGCACATTAAAACGTTGTTGTACCCAATCATGGAAATGTTCAGCAAAATCCTTTTCTGACTCACAAAGTTCAATTCCCAACTCGCGTCTAGCAGTTTTATATCCCACCAAAAACATAAATAAATCGCTCACCGAAGCAGAACCGATATACATCCCTGGTCTAGTTCTAATCTTTTCTAAAATCTCAAACATTCCGCTCATAATTTTATGATTGTTTCAAAACTATTTTTATAAACTGTCTATATGCTCTATTATAAATTCTTCACTTGGGCAGTGAAAATCTTTCTGCCAATCCTCTAATGTCATCCCTGTTGGTGAAATATTATCATATACCAAACCCAAAACTTCCACACCGTAATGTCTTCCATTAATCGTTACTGCCTCTGTAATTCCTTGAAGTTCCAAGCGCTCACTGAGAATAAAATCTTCATTATACTTTGTCTTCAATTTAATAATCTTTCCCTCAATTCCATTTGCTCCTAACCACTGCATTATTGCCCTAACACAGTCATCACATTCATAAAGGTTAAAATTAGCAATGATTTTGCCAATTTCCTGAAAAATTTCCTCTTTAGATAACTCACTCACTCCCCACACCAATAAAATTAGTATCTGTTTTCAGAGCGGCACAGATTGCCGTATTTTTGTAAATACAACAATCTGTCAATACCTCTGGCAAAAATCAGTCATCCCATCTGTGTTAATCTGTGTTTATCTGTGGACATCTGTGGTAAAAAAATCCGATTCAGACTTTGGCAAAAAGTCTGGTAGCAGAATCTTCTGCTGTTATCTTAACCACCTAGAGAAACAGCCGTCGAGATTGTCCAAATATCAGCTAAAAATAGGATCAGCGTACATACTAACAAAATCAAATACATCCAAGGTTGAGCCAAAGGTCGGACATCTTGGGTATCAATACCCGTCTTCGCCTCCACCAGTTTGACCATTTTGGCAAATCCTACCACACGCATGGGCAATAAAAACCCTTGACCGGAATTATTCAGGAAATAATAGACTATTCCCCCTTGTCCGGTAGTACGCATTTTCAATTCTTTAACTTCTGTCCAAGGTAAAGACCAACCTTTGCGGAGAAGTTGGGGAAACCATTTTGGGTAAGTGACTTGAATGCCATGATTATCCAAAATCACTCTTTCACTTAAAGCACCATAAACTGCAATTGCCCCGATCGCAATCCCCACCCAAAGTAACACAGGTGGTACAGGTGCATCTGTCACATCAGCCAAAAACGGTAAGGGAATAGTCAGTGCAATATACAAACTCAACAAGGTGAAACGGATGAGGGGAGAAATACGAAAGACGGAAACTTCGCTAGTTGTGTTAGTTTCTGATGTTAGTTGATTCACGGGATTAGCTGGGATAGGAAAATTGCAACGCTTTTCTTAATAATTTAACCTCGATCCCATACTTAAAGAACAATAGCAGGTGTGAAATTCTTGCCTAATTGCAGCTAGAGGCAAAATTCTACTAATTCTTTCTCAAACCAAAGCTTGACGTTAATTACAAACTTTTCTTAGCTTTCTGGCTAAATTTTACCTGTTTAGTTAAGTTTATGCTTTTTGGCTGACTAGCTGTTGAGAAACCAGCTTATCCCAGTTTTCAATCACGCAGACTCGCACTCTAGCGTGACTAAGTAAGCGTTGGATGAGATGAAGTGGCATAGTACTAATTTTATAGTCCTGCTGTGGGACTCGGCGAAGTTGGCACATTTGCTTAAAATAGTGATTCGCATCAGTTCGGTTCAAGAATACCAAGGCGTAATTACCTTGTCGTGATTTCTCGATCACAGGTGAACCTTTTGCCCCAACCACCAAAAAACCTTCTGTTACGGGAGAGTACGACATCTTTGCACGCCTGAAACTTATTTCCATGCTTATATTTGAGTATATTTACGGAAACTATAGAAAAACGTAAATCCATCATTAGATAGATATAAGTAAAATGTTTCCGTGTATACACTTAAGTAATTTCGCGGAGAGAGGAATGGCTGCTAAGGCAAGTACTTCTGCACAACGCTCCAACCAGTCAGGGTAACTAACAGGAATCCCACCAATAGCACAATGTTAGTCCCAACGTGAAGATATCTTACCCAAGGTCTGCGGGGGCTGATTTGGGTAGCACTGCCAGCAGAAAGCAAAACTAAGGCGACGACTGCTAAGCCAGTTGGTAAGTGTGGCGAATGACCTAAACTGCCGTAGTGACCCAATGTGCCGATAATGCCGATCGCTAACAATAATAATACTAAAGCGACCATCAAACCACCAATCTGGTAATGAAATGGTCGCAGCCAATCAGGACGCTGTTGCCTAAATAAACGAGCATAAGATATCCAAACTCCAGTCATCCCTAGCAGCAAATAAGCTCCTAAAGACAATCCCATTGACCAAGCGGCTATTTTCCATAACCAAATAAAATCGGGTAAATTCAAGGTAAAACACCAAAACTTAACATGGGACACAGTAGGAATGTTTCACCCTTCAGTATTTACCGATTACTGATGAGTTTGTTTAGCATTCCTACTATTAATTATGTAATTATGGCGGCTACCTTGATTAACTAAAGTGTTATCGAAAAGAAATTTTTATTTAGAATTAGGTAAAGCACAAGCAATTAAAAGTCTATTACCTTTGGAGTTGTACTAATTCCTTCTGGGAACTTTCAGCTTCTTCCATTTCAGCATCTCCATCTTCTGATTCATTTAATTCCATATCGATGCGGAGAGTTATACAAGGTATTTTATCTGACAAAATTGCGCTAGCCATCATACCCGTATGAATTTCAAGTAAACCTTGTGGCATAGATTCAAAGACTAGTCTTTGTCCGGGAAAAACTACTCGTTCAAAGTGCCAATTTGGAATGTTGCTAATCCGTACAACCTGTATTTTGCTGGTGGCATTCACATAGCAGCAAACAATACCATTTTTGTAATCGGGTGGTAGGGGATCAAGAATTTGAGCCATAGTTACTGCGGAGATTTGTCAGAAAAGGGGTTACATTATTAAGCTTAACACTAGCGATCCCAGGAATTTGTAAATCCGACTACCAACCCCATAAATTCCGTGAATTTTAGTTGAAATATTCTGTAAATCTCTCTGTTGGTACAGTTATATAAATATTATTTTTATAATTGTATTCATTATTGCTGTTTACTTTATTTATAAATAATACTTATAATATAAATAAGCTTAATTTATAGGACTGAACCTAGAATTGAGTGAGAAATTATGCGGTAAAATCTGCTGTTCGGAGAGTTAGGTAAGGAAAAATCTCAGGTGAATTGCTGAATTATGAGTGTGAGCAGTGCTATCGTAAAGTTATGTAAAAAATAGTCTTTATATAAAATCGCCCTGAGCTCCTGTGCAAATTTTTTGCTTAGGAAAGCCAGAGAAATCCTTAACTAGAGAGAGTCGCAGGATGGAAACTCGGATACTCTATGTTCGTCTCCCTTGTAATCCCATATTTCCGATTGGGGTTGTCTACTTAGCAGATCATGTGCAGAAGTTGTTTCCGGCAGTGGAACAGCGGATATTTGATTTAGGAACAGTACCGCCCTTGGATTTTGGTTCAGCGTTGGATGCTTGTGTCGATGAGTTTCAGCCGAACTTGCTGGTATTTTCTTGGCGCGACATCCAGATTTATGCACCAGTGGGAGGTAGAGGAGGGAACCCTTTACAACACGCTTTTGAGTTTTACTATGCGAAAAATCCCCTAGTGAAATTACGGGGGGCGCTGGGTGGGTTGCGGGTAACTACGGCTTATTACAATGAACTGTGGCGTAATCTGGGTTTAATTAAGCGGGGATTGAAACGGGCGCAGAGGTATAATGCGGATGCGCGATCGATCGTTGGTGGTGGTGCAGTCAGTGTATTTTACGAACAGTTAGGGAAAAGCTTACCCAAAGGAACGATCGTTTCTGTGGGAGAAGGAGAAGCGCTGTTAGAAAAACTGTTGCGCCAACAAGATATTAGCGGGGAAAAGTGTTATGTAGTGGGAGAAAGTGCGCCACGAGAAAAACTAATTCACGAAGCACCCGCTAACATTGAAAAAACTGCCTGCAACTACGACTACATCGAAAAAATTTGGCCGGAATTCCAGTATTATTTGCAAGATCGAGACTTTTACATTGGCGTACAAACTAAGCGAGGTTGTCCGCACAATTGCTGCTATTGTGTTTACACAGTAATTGAAGGTAAACAAGTCCGCATTAACCCAGCGGATGAAGTTGTCGAGGAAATGCGCCAATTGTACGATCGAGGAATTCGCAATTTCTGGTTTACTGACGCTCAGTTTATCCCCGCCCGCAAATTCATCGACGATGCCATTGAATTATTACAAAAAATCGTCGATTCTGCCATGAAAGATATCCACTGGGCAGCATACATCAGAGCCGACAATTTGACACCTCAATTGTGCGACTTGATGGTAAAAACCGGAATGAACTACTTTGAAATTGGCATTACCAGTGGTTCCCAAGAACTAGTGCGAAAAATGCGAATGGGCTATAATCTTCGCACAGTCTTACAAAACTGCCGAGACTTAAAAGCCGCTGGATTTAATGACCTAGTTTCAGTAAACTACTCATTTAACGTCATTGACGAAACCCCAGAAACAATTCGCCAAACTATAGCTTACCATCGGGAACTAGAGCGAATTTTTGGCGAAGAAAAAGTTGAACCAGCCATATTTTTCATTGGGTTACAACCCCACACCCATTTAGAAGAATATGCGTTCAAAAATGATATCCTCAAACCAGGATACGATCCCATGAGTTTAATGCCTTGGACAGCGAAAAAACTCCTGTGGAATCCCGAACCACTCGGTTCATTCTTTGGCGAAGTTTGCTTGCAAGCATGGCGACAAAACCCCGATGATTTTGGGCGCGAAGTCATGCGAATTTTAGAACAAAGACTCGGTTGCGCCGACTTAGAACAAGCACTAACCTCGCCAATTGAACGTACCGAAAAACAACTACTCAAAGTCTAATAAAATCGAGTAAGGTGGGCATCAACCCACCCTACCTCCAAAAACTCTCTTTCAAAACCTTCTCTTCTTCTTCGCGCTCTTTGCGTTCTTTGCGGTTTAATAAAAAAAAACCATGCTACAAGGTTCAATTCTGCAAAAACTAGCTGATGCCCACAAATCCAGCCCCAGACCTCTGCGGTTTGGAGTCTACTATAAAAATACACTGGTTGGCCTCTGCCATGCCCTAGAAGATAGCATTTTGACCTCGAACACCTCCCCCCTCATGATCACCGCTTTTCAAAGAGGGAAATGGTATCTTCAAGAAGCAGACAGATATGGTGATATTGCCAAAAAATCTCGGCAAATTGTAATTATGGCAGCACCCGACTCTGGTTTTGCAGAACATCCCACCAGCCAGATGTCAAATGTAGAGTTGGTGAGTTTAGAAACGATCGATCCCGTAGCCCAAGAATGGCATTTAATGATCCTATCGCCCAGCTACACAGCGATGGTACTTTGTCAAGAATTAACCCCTCAAGATTATGGGGTACAAGGAGTACCAGAGGAAGATCGAGAACGGAAATTTTATGGGTTTTGGACTTTTGAACCTGGGTTAGTATTAGAAACAGTGGAATTAGCGATCGCGCACATCGCCAAATACGACCCAGAATTAGAGCAAAAATTAACCGCCCAAGTCAAAGAAATCACCGCCCAAGCTGCTAACGCCCAACAAGATAATTTAGGAGAAATTGTTTCTCGCGTTGTTGATTATTTACAACATAGTCAACAAGATTTAATCGCTGAACAATTACAACCTTCTCATCATGAAGAATTAGACATAAACTTAGTTTCCAACGAATTGCAAGCCTTTGTGCGGATGGCGCAATTAATGGAATTAGCTAATACTGGAAATCCAATGGCGACAGCGGAAATAGCCGCTTTAGCCGAAGTTATGGGGCAACTTTTGGATCTACCAGCGTGGCAAATTAAACGGTTAAGATTAGCGGGATTATTGCATGGTTTAGTACCTTTGGGAGTAACAACAGTTACAGGTTTAGATGAAGCGCCTAGTTGTCCTTTAGAACCTAGTGTACAAGCATTAAGAGCGATGCCGCGATTGCAGGCGATCGCACACATCCTAACCCATCAAACCGAATGGTGGAACGGCAGTGGTTATCCCGGAGGTTTCGCCTACGATGCCATACCATTAGAATCGAGAATATTGGGATTAATCACCAACTTTGAACAACGAGTCAATCAACTCCTAAAAGAAACAGAAAACCTCAGTAAATCAGAAGCTTTAACTAAAGCTTTAGTAGAATTTCAAGCCCAAGCTAACGAACGATGGGACCCGAAACTAGTAGAAACTTTAGGTTTATTAGTTATGGGTTTACAACAGGGATTAGACTTGCAAGTTATCCCACCCAAAGTAACAACTGGAATGTGGTTACTCGATCCAGAATTGTCAGAAGAAGTACAAAATATTTTCCAAACTAACAGTTAATTAAATTCATGGATATTGCAGCTATTCGAGCCGGAAAAATTAAACAACTGCCAGGGGTAGACTTAGAAGAAGAAGACCTTTCTGGCAGCAATTTAAGAGGAGTTAATCTCGCTGGTGCTAACTTAGTTGGCGCTAATTTAAGCGGTGCTAAATTAGAAAGCGCCAAATTAGAAGGCGCAAACTTATTAAGCGCTCAATTAGTAGCAGCAGATGTAAGAGCAACTCTGTTAGGTGCTAACTTAATGCAAGCAGATTTAACTGGTGCTGACTTGCGGGGAAGTAACCTCAGAGGCGCAAATTTAATGGGAGCAAAATTAACCCAAGCGTCTTTTGCTGGAGCTTTTTTAAGTGGTGCAAATTTGATGAGTGTAAATTTACAAGGGGTAGATTTACGCGCCGCAGACTTGCGAGGTGCTAATCTCAGTGGTGCTAATTTACATGGTGCAAATTTGAGTCAAGCAGACTTACAAGGAGCAAATTTAAGTAATGCCAATTTGGAAGAAGCAGACTTACGAGGTGCGAATTTAACAGGCGCGAATTTAACCGGAGCAAATTTACTTTGTGCTGAATTAGAAGATGCAAATTTGCACGCAGTTAGTTTAGTAGGAGTTTGCTTAGTAGGTACTTCTTTAGAAGCAATAACACCACCACCGCAGGAAGTAAAAATACCTTTGAAAATAGCAGAAGTTGAGCATAGTAAAATTGAAGAGTAAGTAAAAGGCAGGCAGGATGCCTACCCCACAAGAAAGCTGTAACTCTTGTGGGGTGGGCATCTTGCCCGCCCTATCTTTAAATAAATATTTTCACTTTCTTTTGCTTAAAATTATAGCTCTAAAGCCCAACTAAATACTAATGCTAGAATTTTGCTAAGTAGTGCAAGGGAAAAGTTGTGAAATTAGAAGAAGTTTTGCACTTAGCGGAGCAGCTTTCGCCTGTGGACAAGGTGCGTTTGATTCAGGAATTAACACCTGATATAGAAAGGTAATTAGTTTGTAATCAAATTACTCCTCGTAAATCATTATGGGGTTTATGTGCCGATCTCGGACAAGCACCTTCAGCAGATGAAATTGACGAAGCACGTCGGGAGGAATGGGCGAACTTTCCAACTGAGATCTTGCACCAGTCCCAAAATCCGCCTGGGACTCAAGTCCCAGGCTAATAGGTAAAGTCCTCTCAAGAGGACTAAATACTAAAGTTTTCAGTCCATTTTAATGGACTTGAGCTATTAGCCCGGAAATTGATTTCCGGGCGGGCTAAAAGCGCAGGTGCAAGATCTCAGCCAAGGGAGGATATTTAGTGGCAAAATTAACTCAGCCTGTATTGCGATCGCCCCCGGCTTTGGATTTTTACGCCCACCCTTTCTAAACCCATTTTGGACAGTTTTGGTGCTAATTTAGAATTGGAAAACTTTGGCGAGGGGGTTTATTTTCTCCCGCCAGCGTTGCGAACTGCGATCGTAGTTATTCACCAACTCCCTAACACCCCGGAAACTCTCTGGCTGCGATTGTTGGGAAAAGGAAATGTGCAAAAAAGTGCGATCGCTCAGTTCAACTCTCTACCCAACGCAACTCCATTTAAAGACAGCGTACTCGAACTTTTATCGAATTTGTTCGCCATTTTAGAGGCTCGACAAGACTTAGATTCAGAAGATCGGGAGTTAATTATGCAATTATCACCATTGTATCTAGAAAGAATTCAAGATGCGAACCAACAAGGAATTGAGCAAGGAATTGAGCGAGGAATTGAGCAAGGAATCGAGCGAGGAATTGAGCAAGGAATTCAGCGAGAAGCTGTTTCCTTTGTGATGCGATTGTTGAGTCGTCGATTTGGATCGATCGCACCCAACATAGAAGAACAAATCCGCAGTTTACCCGTAAATCGTATTGAAGATTTGGGAGAAGCAATCCTCGATTTCCAGAGTGAAACAGATTTAACTAATTGGCTTGAGCAAGTTAATGGTTAAACTGATTTTTTTCGATTAATTTGGTTTCAATTTGTTTGCGATCATTAAACAGGCGGAGTCCCAAATGAATATATCGTTAAGTTCAGAAATTGAGAAGTTTATTGCCAGTCAAGTAGAAAGTGGTAAGTATTCTTCTGCTCAAGAAGTGATCGTAGCAGGTATCAGGCTATTAGAAGAACGAGAACGCATTTATAAAGGACGGTTTGAGGAATTGAAAAGGGAAATTATGCTCGGCGTTGAAGCCTCAGAACGGGGTGAAGTTGTGGATGGGGAAACGGTTTTCTCCCAACTGCAACAGAAACTACAACAACGTCGTGTTGATTCTGGTTTATGAGTAATATTTGTCGTTTTACTACAACTGCTAGTCGAGATATTGAAACCATTATTGATTTGATTGCTGATAATAGTGGTTTTGATGTAGCAGAACGGTTTCTGAAAAAAGTTAATCAAAAGTGTCAGAATTTAGCAAGTTTTCCAAATATGGGACGTAAACGTGATGAACTTCTTGAGGAGTTGCGGAGTTTTCCAGTTGATGATTACCTAATTTTCTATCGTCCAATTGAAGGGGGAATTGAGATTTTAAGGGTAATCAGTGGCTACCGCGATTTGTCAGCACTTTTTCAAGAACCTTTTGAGGAGTGATAGAGACAAGTAACTGTGCAAAAAGATGCGATAGTAGTGCAGGAAAAAAAGCAGAGAAAAAAATGAGCGAAACAAATACGCTGAATATTCAACTAGCAAAAGAAGATAACGATCGCTTAACCCAAGAAGCAAAACGCCGTCAGATCGATCGCACTACCCTAGCCCAGATGTTACTACATAAAAGTCTGGCTAACCTCGATATTGAATCCTTAGAAAAGTTATATAACTTACGCCAAAAAACCGAAGTTTTAGACTTTCTGGAAAAACACCCTTTCCTAATTCCCTTGTTGCTAGAAGCACACCCCCAGATTCGCCAACATTTTCCCGATTCACCACTTTTTCTAGAATACGTTCCCGATCCAGAAATTGATGACCCCCATTTAGTTGTTTACATTGCTACCAACTTAGAAACAGAAGCAGCATTGGATAGGATGGATTTATTAGATGATTGGTGGATAGAAGTGCCAAATAGAGGGCAAGGAAAGATGTTTTTTAACTTAGATAGTTTAGAATAAAATGACTTTTAATTGGTCGGAATACCTGAATTTAGCGCGGGAACTTGCTGGTAACACTACTGAAGTTTCTAGTGAGGAGGCTAAACTTCGTTCAGCTATTAGTAGAGCATACTATTCTGCTTTTATTCAAGCACGCAATTTTTTAAGAGATTGCGATCGGTTAACAATCCCCCGCGAAAAAACTCACAAATATGTTATTGAACAATTTCAGAATAGTGCTGACGAAAAGCAGCGAAAATTGGGCGAAAAATTGCAGCGTTTACGCGATTTTCGCAACCAAGCTGATTACAATGATTCTTTTCCAAAACTGTCAGCAAAAACTGAGCAAGCTTTAGGTTTAGCTAGGCGAATCATTTCTGGAATAAGTAATTTATAATAATTTCAATACTCTCAAGTAAATTACTCCTTCATTTCAACCCACTTAATCGCCTCCAGGGGTAGCTCTAGCACCTCTGCTATTTGTTCGTCAGTTAAACCAAACTGTCTTAATCTATTAATTTGTTCCTGCTTAAGTTGACTATTATTGTTCTGCTGAAATTCTGTAGTTTCAGATTGATTTTTATTCAGGGGAAAATTGAGTTTTTCAGAACCAAAATTTATGCAATTAATTATATTATTACTTTTATTACCTAAAAATATATTCAGATTTGATTGCCGTTCTAAAACAGATTGAAGAGACTTTTTATCAACAGGTTCGCCAAAAATTTCAGATAAAATTCGCCAAAGTTCGTAACCTACTTCCTTAGTATGACCAGTCGTACAATTATAATCTTCTGCAATATCAGAATATTTTCGCCGCTTCAGTGTTCCCTCAATAATTCCCCGTTGCAAATCATTTAGATGCTTACCTGTTTTGGCATGAACTACTTCATCTACAAATTGCAACACCTCACGACTGTCCATTGGTAGGTATGTGAAAAGACTGGAGTTATTATAACCAACTTAATCTGCCCATATCCGCCTTTTTCCACCTTGGTTTTAAACTTTACAAAAATTTAAGAAAGATCCGCCTTTTTCCACCTTTTTCCGTCTTTTCATGTTGGGTGCGATCGGTCTAGCATTATGGAAAGCTCTACTGTACATGATAAACCGAGCCATGTAGCACATAAAAATTTGCATATTTTAAGTTCAGGTAAGGAAACCAGAACTATAAAGCTTGGTTCTCAATTTATAAAACAATGGAATACTCTTTCTTAAAATATGGAACCATTTACTATAGGTCTTATGTTATTTTCGGTAGTTAGTAGCACATTAGCAATATGGGCGACATGGGAAAAAATTATCACTACTTTAAAAGGTAAAAAAATAGCAGTACTTGGAGCTAGAGGATCAGGTAAAACAACTTTCTTCATTTTACTAAATGCACTTAATCTAACAGCTGTGGAAATAGAACAAACAGTAAATCGTAAGAAAACTAAATCTTCATTTATCGTTCTTAATATACAAGAAAAAACTGAAACAATTAGGTTTAAGGATGCTGTTGATTTACCCGGTAGTGAGGAATACCGTGACAATGGTAAGTGGAAAGAAGAATTCGAGTCTGCTAATATTGTTTTATATCTTGTTAATGCAGCAGCATTACTTAGAGGAATAGACAAAACCGATGAAATTAATAACAAAGGAAACCCTGACCAGATTAAATTTGAAACTAAAAATCGTGTTAAAGAAGATTTAAAAAACCTTCAAAAATGGATTAACCCATTAGGTGAAGAAAAGAAAGGTGAAGAAAAGAAAGATGAAAAAAAGAAAAAAGATATCTTTATTATAGGGAATCATTTCGATGTTATAGACGAAAATTTTTATAAAAATAACAAGGAAAGTAAGTATCATCAAGAGTTTTCCAACAACGAAGCTATTAAAAGAAACTGTCAAGGTATGACAATAATTATTGGAAGCCTCAAGGATAAAGATAGTCAAAAGAAACTGTTAGAGAAAGTTGTTCAAGAAATGGGTAAATAATTATGAAATCAGAAGCACTTTTTCATTCAGCACAGCAGCTAGATAATTTATCTCCAAATATTATATCTAGTGGTAAGCATAAGCTAGACCCAGTTGAAAAAAAAGCAGAGCGTCAACATCTTGTTTTGCAGATGGATGATGTAACTTCAACGGGTAAAAAGATATCTATTTCGCCCAACGTAATCGTTTATTATAAGCAAGCCGATTTTGTGATTAAAACGATTCCAGATGAGCGCGATAGCTATAATCGGCTTGCACCTATTCTTAGTTATGGTGAGTTTCCAAATGGAGAGCTAAATTCCGATACAGAAAATGGGTGGATTCAGAGTATTAAGGATCAAATTATAGAGTTTGTGAATTCTATTGGAAGAAATTTATCTTCAGATACAAAAGCAGAAATTACACAAGTATTAAAGGAGCTTTTGCAAAAAAAAAGACGCGAACAATTAATAAATATGCTGGCAGGAAATTTATTGGTATACGGAACGGTCGTAGTAGTTCCTTTGACTCTGGGATGGCTAATACAGAATCAAATTCCGACAGAAGAAATTTGGACAGCAGCCCAACAAACATTGCTGAAAAATCTGGTTTGGTTTCTAGCGACTCTAGTTGCAATCAGCAATACTGTGATGTTGTTTATAATCCGTCTTTTGATCGATTCCCTAATGAACGGTCACAAGAGGAAAAAAAGATAGATACTTCGATGATTGGCAATTCAATTAAGCAGGAAGGGAAATTAACTAAAATGAGTTATGATGAGATTCCAGAAGAACCAGAGAAACGCAGAGTTATTGCGATCGTATCTCGCCTTGGCTTACAGCAACTTACCCAAGTGAGTAATAAACCTAATCAGGAAGGGTTGGCGGCACGCGGTATCTTCCACAATGAGCAAGTATGTTTAATAGATGCTTCTACAATCAAAAGTACTCCTCTTATAGAAAAGTTAAAAGGTAGTGCTTTATTCAACCCAGGTGCGATTCTTATTCAAAGTCCTTATGACCCTTCTTCTTATGCTAATGCCTCAGAAGCATCCTACACTTTTGCCAAAGCAAAGTGTGTTCTTTTTTCCACTTTATGTGGTCTACTGGCTGCACGAAAAGTCTCTGTAATAAACGCAGAGATCGTAACAAGTAATAGCCAAGAAAAGTTATCTGGTGGTGCTAACACTCCCTATGGTGGAGGTTCGGCTGAAGCACAGAAAATTGCTGAAGCAAAAATGAAAAAGGAAATTATTATTGAGCGTACTTTCGCTCAGAATGAGCCAAAATTGGATAAAGCTAAAGAATATATGAGCAAATACCAATGGCTCTCAGATGATCATATTAATAGCCTCTTGGAACTACGTGAAGCAGGAGTCCCAATAGAAAAAGAAACCTACATCTTGAGTGTTACTAGCGAGTCAAAAACAAATTTAAACATAGCCTTCTCCCTGAATATACCAACCCAAGTAGACTTGAAGGTTAACATTGAGCGAATTAAAAATGAAACTTTTGATTTTTCTGCAAAATTTGAAGTTGAGTTTTGGTAATGATGTTTCTTCATTTCAACCCTTTGTGGACATTTTTGAATTATGCTAATGACTTCAACTAAAGCTGTTTCATTTAATAAAAGAAGATAGCGATCGCACTCTCCCAACTCCCTTTTACTCAGATCTTGCACCAGTCCCAAAATCCGCCTGCGAATTGATTCGCAGGCTAATAGCTAAACTCCAGTAAAGAGGACTAAATACTTAAAATTCTTATACTTTCAGTCCATTTAAATGGACTTGAGCTATTAGCCCGGAAATTGATTTCCGGGCGGGCTAACAGCGCAGGTGCAAGATCTCAGTTTTACGGTGATGGACGCTGACGGATTTGCGATCGCTCTACAACAGTAAATTTCCCTTGCAAAAACAAACCTGCTAAACTTAATAAACTAATTAAATTAGGTATCCTCAACAACCTCTCCTGCTTGTCGTAAAACTTGTTGATAAAGTGTAGGGTTAACCCAATATTGAGCAGTATCAATCATTGCATCAAGTAAAGGTTCTACTTGAGGAATTATCTGTTGGTTTTTTGCCAACAACAAAATACCAAGAGTACCAATTACTTGCAATCCTAAACTTTGGGCAACTTGACGTGCTTCACGTTCATCTAACAAAATTCGCTGTTCGCCTGTTTCGATCGCTAAAGCAATTGCTTCCCGTTCTCCCTCATCTAGTGTTAGAGAAATTTCCCTTGCTATAGTCGATACTCTACAAACTTGAAGCCATCCTGAACTAATTGCTTGCAGAACAACTTGCGAATCTGGGAAACTAGAACCAGTTGTTTCATCATATACCGCTTGGGGAATCACAATCTGCCCAAACATAGTCTGTAAAATATCAAGCCGATTTATGGCAGCAAAATTTATTAGAGGTGTAGTATTAGAAATAACTTTCACAACAGCCAAGAACCTGTTTGAATTGTATTAATATCTTCAGCTAAGTCTGTTTCATTGTAATGGCGATCGATATTTTTTTGTCCCAAAACTTGCTGAAATTCCCAGACAGATAAATTAGCCAAACGACGTGCTTGCCCAAAAGTAAAAATATTTTGGGCGTATAGCTGTAAAGCAATTTCTTGTAGAATTGCTTGTTCGCCTTGATCCAAAGAAGCAGTCGATAATTCTAGATTAATTGGTGCGACAAATTTATTCATCATCCATTCATGCTCAAAAACTGATTATGTTTTATTATAAATAACAATAACGGTAATGAACACACCCGGCTTTTTAACTGAAAATTATTGTTGTTCCGCCTGTTTTTTGACTATCAAGAATTAGAGAGACTCACCTGCTAAATTTAAAACCTGATTATACAGCTTCTCATTTATCCAAAAACCTGATACACTTAGGCGATCGAGTAACGGTTTAACTGTAGAAATTAATCCTTGACTTTTAGCTTCTAGTAACACTCCTAAAACTCCGATAAATTTCAGCCCTAAACGAGATGCTACTATTCTTCCTATTCTCTCATCTATGAGCAGCAAATCTGCATTTAATTCTATAGCCAATGCAATAGCTTCTGCTTCACCTTCATCGATTTCTAATTGTAGGGTTTTTACCAAAGTTGAATTTGTTACTTCTCGCTTTTCAATCCACTCAAATGTTTTTACTTCGATCGTACCAGCAACCGGAATATTAGTTAACTCTCGATAAACAGCATTAGGAATAACTATCTGACCATAAATTTGTTGCAATAAACTTAACTGACCAATAGCAGCTAAATTATTAATCGGAGAAGTATTGCTAACAACAATCACAATCTGCCCATCTCCCGCAAAGTTTTGAGATCGGCTTCTAAATCTTCTACATCATAATGCAAAGGAATTTGACGACTCGCTAGTAAATGTTGAAATAAAAATTGATTCATTCCTGCTAGTTTGCTTGCTTGTCCTAGCGTTAACTTTTCTTTTTGAAATAGCAATATAGCAATTTCTTGTTTTAACTCATCTTCCGACATCCGAGTAGCTTGTAAAATTTCATCTGGAATAATTACACTCATAATTATTTAAACTGATAATCAAGTAAAGCCTAATCCTAGCATGACTCACTATTATATTTCTCAATTCTAACTTGCGATCGCACTCTCCCAACCTCATTTTACGGTAATGGACGCTGACGGATTTGCGATCGCTCCACAACAGTAAATCTCCCTGGCAAAGACAAACCTTCTACATTTAATAAACTAAGTAAATTTTCCCCAGGTTCTTCTGGTGTTAAAGGTTGATAACGAAAATAAACAATAGACTTCTCCAAAAACTCTTGTGGGGTAGGCATCCTGCCTGCCTTTGAGATTCTTTGTTAGAGAGGTCTAATACCAATTGGCGATCGCATTCCTAATCCATAAATTAATTTACCCTAACAAAAGCGAATACCGCTTTTAATGCTTCAGAAGTTAAAGAAGGGTAATTCTCCAAAACTTGCTGTTCTGTCCATCCAACCGCAAATAACCCAAGCAGAAACTCAACTGATAGCCTAGTTCCTTTAACAACTGGTTTACCTACCAGAATTTTTGGCTCAGAATGGATATATTCTCGCCAGTCCATTTGTTTTACCTATACTTTAATCAACAGTTTATCAAGATTTTGAGTAGCAAATATCTTCAGCTAAGTCTGTTTCATTGTAATGGCGTAATAATCAAATTATCATCTACACACTATTTACCTAACCTTATTCATCGCCAAACTACTGCTACCTCTAGGACTCTAGACTAACCCAATTCCCAGTCCCCAATCCCTAGTCCCCAATCCCTAATCCCCAATTGTTGCAATAATGTTACAATGCAGGCCAGTAATCCGGGATCACACATGAACTTTCAGGACGTTTTGAACCAAGCATTGCAGCTTTCCACCGTAGACAAGGTGCGTTTAATTCAGCAAATGGCTATGAACATTGAACGCGAAGTCGGAAATGGTCACTCTAACGCGCCGCAACCACCCGCTTGGAACCAATCACAGCCACCCGCTTGGACAGCACCCTCTGAAGGACAAAGGCTTTCTAATCAGGAGATTGACCAAGCACGTTGGGAAGATTGGGCAAACTTCCCGGATTAAACCCTAATTAACTACCAAAAGGCCAAAATTTACCTTTCAATCCATTTCTCGGTATCCCACGAGATTTTTGGATAAACTTTTCTTTTGGCCATTGAAAATCTAAATTTTGCTGATGTGCTTCCCACAATAAACTAGCTGCTAATTGCAACAACAAAGGATGATTTCCACCCCATTGTCTAGCAAGGCGTTGTTCTTCCCAAGTTAAAGCAGCTTCACCACCCAAAGTTACAGGTAAACTTACCAACTCCTTAGCTTCTTCTTCAGTTAAGTCTCCCAACTTAATTACATCACCCAAATGGAAAAAGTTAGAAGTAAACTTGTAACGATGTTGGTAATAGTCTAATTTTCTGTGGGAAGCTATCACCAACATTAAAATATTGCTGTTGAGCAAAAAAGACAAATTATCAAAAAATCCATTATTAAATTCTTTGGGATGATGGAACAAGGCTTCAAATTCATCTAAGCAAAGTACAGGTAAAACTCCCTGTCTTTTCCACTCTCCCAACACCACTGAAAAAGTGTGGCGTTCAAAGTTTTTTACATGAAATGGTTTAGTTAATACCTTTTGCGATCGCACCTTGGGCAAATTATACAACTCTCTAGCGATCGTCAAATAAAACCCCTCTTCCCGATGAAACAGCGGACTGGACAAATTAAAATAAGCCACTACATAACGTTGCGGATTTTGTACCCTTTGTTCGTAAGTCTGAAAAAAGTGATACAACAGCGAAGATCTACCAATTCGACCTTTTCCCACCACATTAACACTAACAGGCGGCGAACCAGTCATCCTGGCCGTAATTGTATCGAGTTCCGCTTTACGTCCGACAAAAAACCGAGGATCAGAAATCATTGATCCGGCAAAAAATGGATTAGAAGGCGATCCTAAAGTCATATAATCTCTAGTATGGAAGACCGCAATATTACAACAATTGAATCTAGATCCCCGACTTCTTGAAGAAGTCGGGGATCTGGGTAACAAGTTTTGCTTAACTTAGTACCATTCGCTCATACTCCTTAAACAATTCTGGCAACACTTCTGCTAAATATTCATAATCTTCAGTTTTGTTATAAATTTGCGCCGAAATTCTTAACAACTGTTTAGGATACTCCGGCCAATAAATCACCTGCACTTCAATTTTAAACCTTTCCCACAACAGATCATGTATCGGCGGGATCGATCGCGTCTTCACAAACTGAGTACAATCATCCGGTAAACACACCACCGCCATCGCCCCAATCATTTCCTCTGGACAAGGTGGCGCAACACCCAAAACCTCACACAGTAACTCTCTAGCTTGTAACACCATAGCTCGATTTCTGGTCATTAATTCCGACCATCCACCAGGCAACAAAGAACCCATAAACTTAATCGCTTCCGCTACACACAAATAAGCACTTGGGTCATCTGTTCCCATCCAATCAAACTCTAACTGAAATCGTGACTTATCAGTACGTAGAGAATTAGCACCGTGACTAATAGTCATCGGATGAATCAAAGACTGTTGATCTCGCCTCACATACAGAAAAGCCGCACCTTTAGGCGCACATAACCACTTATGACAATTACCCGTGTAATAAGTTGCCCCAATTTCCCGCAAATTTAAAGATACCATTCCCGGTGCATGAGCACCATCCACCAAAGTATCAATTCCCCTATCTTTTAACTCTTTAACTAACTGCTGAATCGGAAAAATTAAACCCGTCTGACTCGTAATATGATCTAAAAGTGCCAGCCTTGTCTGCGGTGAAACACATCCCATCACCGCCTCAATCACCTGTTCTGGCGCATTTATGGGAAAAGGTACATCTGCAACTACTACCTTCGCCCCCGTCTTTTCGGCGACAAAATTCAACACATTGCGACAAGCATTATATTCTTGGCTAGTCGTCAGTAACTCATCTCCCGGACGAAAAGACAAAGAACGCAAAACCGCATTTATCCCAGTCGTCGCATTGGGAACAAATACCAAATCGGAAGCATCTGCACCCACAAAATCACCTAACTGATTTTTGGCTGCATCTAGTAATGCTTCCATCTCTCGATAAAACTTTAGCGGTTGCCGTTCTAACTGTTGGCGAAACTTATCTTGCGCTTCTAACACAGGTATCGGACAAGCGCCAAAAGAACCATGATTTAAAAAAGTTACATCCGGTTCTATTAACCAAAACTTAGCAAAGTCAGAAGTTGAAAGTTTAAAGCCAGAAACTCGATCTTTCATCCTTCATCCTTATACAAAACTCCCCGGGTAGGATTCGAACCTACGACCAATCGGTTACACTTATCCCTACGTTTCCGTTGGGGGTGGACTATCTCATCATCCGCTTGGGATGTCGGGCGCTGTCGGACTTATTGGTTAGGCTCCTCATCCGTAGTCTCTGCTCCTTTCTGGCTACCTGTGAAAATCACTGCCTTTCGCCAGACTTGGATCAGGGTTGCCGCCACCCGAAGTGCTGCGGTTTCCTTGAATTCACCCGATTTTCCACTATCCGTCGCCGGATAGCGCTGCTAGGAAATGCAAGTAAATTTGCTACACTTACATCTGCTCCTGACAGCCGACCGCTCTACCACTGAGCTACCGAGGAATGTTTGCTCTTTCGAGCCACGATTAATAATACTAGCCGAATCGACAGGGGTTGTCAAGCACTTTTTCAAAATTTCTAAAAATCGTTGCTTACTTTAGCCCGTAACGCATTTGGGCAAGGCGCTTTTGAGCTTCTGGGTCTAGGGAACTGAACAAGAAACGACCAGGGGATTGATTTTTAGATTTCTGTTTTCGGCGCACCCGATGGCTAGTAAATTCTACTTCTTGCACTAGTTTGTGTGCGGACATCCATTCTGCGCCGTATCCGATAATAGTTAGTTGCTGTGCTCTGTCTGATGTTGCTACAATCAACCTTCGTTGAAATTTCTGCAACTCATGGCGCAGGGTAGCACAAGCTTTTTCTATATATGTGTCTGCTGTTTGCCCAAAATCTGTGAAATGAACAGATAAGTTATTAGTAATTTCTTCTGCATTCCCAGGTGTTGCGCGATAATGGGCATCAAATACGATCTGAGTGTGATAGCCTTGATAGGCTGTGTATTCAATTAGGAGTTCAATCAACTCTTCGCGGGCGGCCTCTAATCCTTTGCGATCGCGCAAAGTAAGCAGCTTTTGCCAAGATCCTATGATGTTGTAGCCGTCCACTAGCAAAAATGCTGACGGCGAAGGTGGTGTCATTGTTCAATGCCAAAATTTTTCTAAACTTAACATATCTGATAATAATTCATAATCTTATTAGTAATCAAAATTTGCATTTGGGTTAGGGGTTAGGGGTTAGGGGGTAGGGGTTAGGGAAAAGCTCCCCTATGCTCCCCCGCACTAGGAACTTATCCCCTCTACCTGCATGAGGCGTTGTTTTAAGCGATCGGGATCGCCCCGATCGACAAGTTGACCTTTTTCTAGTAAGAAAGCACCGTCGCAATAATTTAACTCATCTAAACGGTGAGTTACCCAAAGCGCAGTGATGCCTTGGGAATGAACTAAGCGTTGTACTTGTTTAACTAGGTCTAACTGACTGTCTGGATCTAAAAGGGCGGTAGGTTCATCTAAGAGTAAGACTTCGCAACGACGAGCGATCGCACCTGCGATCGCCACCCGTTGTTTTTGCCCCCCACTCAAAGCATAAATTGGTCGTCGCTGTAAGGCCCACAAATTTACAGCCGCTAAAGCTTCTTCTACTCGCTGGCGCACTTGCCTTTGGGGAAGATTTTCCGCTACCAATCCAAAAGCCACATCTGCCCCAACAGTAGGCATAACTAACTGATGATCTGGATTTTGGAAAACGAAGCCTACAGGCTGGGAAATTTGAATTTCACCCGCTAGAGGAGTTAATAACCCAGCCAGTAATCTCAGCAAAGTTGACTTACCACTGCCATTAGTACCCAAAAGCATCCAAAATTGTCCTTTAGGTACATCCAAAGAGCAGGATTTGAACACAGATTCACCTTTAGGCCAGCTAAAGCAGAGATCTCGCACTGTAATGGCAGATTCAGTCATTTAATCACCATTTCCAACTAAATTCTTATTCTCCAGCCATCATTAAGAAGCCTGGTGGTCTGCCAGCAGCGGCAGCACTTGACTTCTGAGATAATTGCACAGCTAGGATTTCACTGGTGAGAATCGCTATTTTTTTCTCTGTTTGCTTTTCGCAGGTCAGTTCCAGAATTTTTGGGTCATTGGAACGCATAGCTGCCAGAATTTGCTCATAGAGAGCGATCGCGTCCGATTCCTCCTTCCTTTGCACTGAATAAGGGAAGGGAGTGTTCTTTAAAGTCATGTCAATAGTGAACATTAGGCGTTTCGAGATTTTAGTTAATTGCGCTACACACTTCTAGTTTATGAGAATTCAGTAATGGGGATGAAAAATTCAAAACTTGCCCCTATAATGAGAAGACAGTAAAGAAACGTAAAGTCTTATTACGTTATCCACAATTCTGTGCCTTAGCCAAACTGGAAACAGTGCAGCGAGGCTAAAATCCAAAACCTGTACTCATAAAATATTCGGAGATTTGGGCAATGACTATTGCAGTAGGACGTGCCCCAGCAGAAAGAGGATGGTTTGATGTCCTCGATGACTGGCTCAAGCGCGATCGGTTCGTCTTCATCGGCTGGTCTGGATTACTGCTATTCCCCTGTGCATACCTAGCACTCGGCGGATGGCTCACCGGAACCACCTTCGTTACCTCCTGGTACACACACGGCCTAGCCTCATCGTACCTAGAAGGCTGCAACTTCCTAACAGTAGCCGTATCCAGCCCCGCCGACAGCATGGGACACTCCCTGTTGTTCTTGTGGGGTCCTGAAGCCCAATGGAACTTCACCCGTTGGTGCCAAATGGGTGGATTATGGCCCTTCGTGGCTCTACATGGAGCCTTCGGATTAATCGGATTCATGTTGCGCCAATTTGAAATCGCACGGTTAGTGGGGATTCGCCCATATAATGCGATCGCATTTTCCGCGCCGATTTCCGTATTCGTCAGCGTGTTCCTGATGTACCCCTTGGGACAATCCAGCTGGTTCTTCGCACCCAGCTTCGGAGTAGCCGCAATCTTCCGCTTCATCCTGTTCTTACAAGGATTCCACAACTGGACACTCAACCCCTTCCACATGATGGGAGTAGCAGGCGTACTAGGTGGAGCCTTACTTTGCGCCATTCACGGAGCAACAGTAGAAAACACCTTGTTTGAAGACGGAGATAGCTCCAACACCTTCCGGGCATTCAACCCCACCCAAGCCGAAGAAACCTACTCTATGGTGACAGCGAACCGTTTCTGGTCGCAAATCTTCGGGATTGCGTTTTCCAACAAACGTTGGTTACACTTCTTTATGTTGTTCGTACCAGTCACAGGCTTGTGGATGAGCTCTGTAGGGATTGTCGGTTTAGCACTCAACTTACGGGCGTATGACTTCGTATCCCAAGAGTTACGTGCGGCGGAAGACCCAGAGTTTGAAACCTTCTACACCAAGAACATTCTGCTCAACGAAGGTCTGCGTGCTTGGTTAGCGCCAGCCGACCAACCTCACGAGCACTTTGTCTTCCCTGAAGAAGTTCTGCCTCGTGGTAACGCTCTGTAAGCTTTAACAAAATTTTTTCATACTCAAAAGACACCTATTCATTAGGGGTCTTTTTTTTGGAGGAAGGCAGAGAGCAGAAGGCAAAAGGCTCCAAGGCTCCAAGACAGAAGTAATACTAAATCCGGGTGAAAAACCCCTTTTTCTGGGGAAGGGGGAAGGGGGCAGGGGCAAGGGTTTTTGCTCCGGATGTGGTATTACCTTTAAAGCCAATATCCTGCTTCCCCTTCTTCCCCTTCCCCTTTCCCCCTTCCCCCTTCCCCTCAAAAATAACGGGGGTAACTAACCCGGATTTGGTATAAAAATTCTCAATAGTCCCCTTGTCCCCCTACCCCCTACTCCCTACTCTTACTTTCCAAAATTACTCTTGCTTTTTTCCCAGAGCGTGTTATCTTAGTGGAAGGGAAATTTATCGGGATCTCAATGCCAGCATCCTGTTATAAAACTGGCATCCAGATATGGAATTTCCCACAACCGTTAGCTCAACGGGGATTGCTAGTGGAGAGTTAAGCAAACTTAATAGTCAAACTATTAAGAACTCGATGAAGCAAGAAGAAAACATTGAATTTACTTGGGTTAAACCATAGTTGTTTGACTTGAGTAAGTTTGAGTAAGTTTTTCGGAGCGGCGTAATGCTCAACACTCTTTGAGAAAAAGACCGCTTAGGCAACAAGGAGGTGATGCCCATGACAGATAGTAGTAAAATCATGGGTCATCAGGTTGCAGTTAGCCGGCTGTGCGCCGGGACCGTTCTCTAGCAGAAGCTTGGTACTTTAACAGTACTGTAAGTAGCTGCGAGTGCTGGGCTGAATTTAGAGAAATCCCGGCAGTCTGGTTGCAATCTGAAGACCCGCTAGACCGCTCTCATAGTACAGTGGCTAAATTGTAATCCGGTCACTGCTTATGAGAGCGGATAGTTATTTATGGGGTGTTTGATAATACAGTAGTAATTGTCAGTCAGTAGGGCTAACTAACCATATTGTTTAGTTAAGCTATAAAATAATTTTGTTTTCGCAAAAATAGCAGAAACAAAGAAAAAAATTAAGTAGATTTGCTAATGTAGAGTTAACTTGCATCACTACTAGGCTTGTGAATGTAGATTGTCAATGCAGGAGACTACTTAAACTAATCAGATTACTCTTGATTAGACTAGTTGTAAGCTTATATATTGGAAGTGCTGGTGCAAGGTGTGATAGGTGGAATCGGAATGGCGCAGAAGACTTAATAAAAGTTTTCAGTTCCATCTCCTTAAGCGCAAATAGCGATCCTCACCTATCAGATATATAAAAAATAGAGTTAACCTTAGTTTAAGAAAAGCATTACCCCGCACAAAGCTTTTCTAAAGGCTAAACTAAGGAGTGAAGCGGGGAACTTAAATGAATCCAGCGATTCTGTATGAGTGGTGTGAGGACTAGAGGAAAATGTCTAAAATATTGTGGAAATCACTGCTGTTCAGTCCGGCAATCCTGGGAGCGACCCTGGTGTTTGGCCCTTCAGCGATCGCCACAGAAACTAATTCAGCAGCTGAAGTAGCTTCAACGCCAAGTGCGATCGATCGGACTGAGGAAAAGCTGTTAAGTGCAACAGCTAATCCCGAACAGCAACCAGAAATAACAGCGAAAAATCAAGCTGACGGCAATGGGCTAAAAGCTTTAGACAAGACACAAAACCAAGCGCAAGTGTCTGTAACGGTGAAGGAAAATACAGTGGCTCAAGCAGCACCTGTTAATGCACCAAATTCAATTGACCAAATCATTCGTTACAGCAGAGAAGGAAGAACAGCTTCCGGTCAGGTGACTTCCGTTTCCCAGCTGCGGGACGTACAACCAACAGATTGGGCTTTCCAAGCATTGCAATCTTTGGTTGAGCGTTACGGCTGTATTGAAGGTTATCCAGACCGCACCTATCGTGGAAACAGAGCGTTAACTCGTTATGAGTTTGCAGCTGGTTTAAATAGTTGCTTGGATCGGATTCAGGAATTAATTGCGGCATTGCCTCAAGGTGTAAGTAGAGAAGATTTAGCGGCTCTACAACGTCTGCAAGAAGAATTTGCAGCTGAACTAGCTACCCTGCGAGGTCGAGTTGATGCCCTAGAAGCTCGTGTTACCAAAGTAGAAGCCCAGCAGTTCTCGACTACGACCAAACTGAAAGGGGAAGCGATTTTTGCTATTGCTGACGTTTGGGGTGGTCAAAGGGGTCAAGTAAATTACCGAGGCGGAAGAAGCCGCTTGGGTGTAGAAGACAGAAACAATACTGTTTTCCAAGATAGGGTACGTTTAGAATTCCAAACCAGCTTCACAGGTAAAGATATACTGCATACCCGGATTACAGCTGGTAACGCCGTGCAGTGGAATAATTTTCCTGCTACTCCCCTGTTTGGCACTAGTACTCAAACCGCTTTTGGAGGTTCTAACGCAGGCTCAACCAAAGAAGGTACTCTACAATATTTTGTTGGTAGCACAGGCAACAACAGCGTAGCCTTGGACTGGTTGGCTTATGAAACAGCCTTCTTAGGTGGTTCTAAACTCTACTTATCTGCTGTAGGCGGTATTCACTCTGACTACGTTGATGTGAAAAACCCCTACTTCTTTGATGGAGATGGCGGTAACGGTGCAATTTCTGCCTTCGCGCAATCTAACCCGATTTATCGGATTGGTGGTGGCGCAGGTGGAGCCATTAGCTTTGGTTTGGGAGGATTTGGTAGCTTCTTGAGAGGTACCTCGATTACTGGTGGTTACTTTGCAGGTGGCGAGGGTATTATCCCAGCAAATGTTACAGGTAACGCTCCTGGTAGTGCTAACAGCCCACTGGACAAAAATGGTCTGTTTAACGGTAACTACTCTGCTTTAGGACAGTTAGACCTAAACTTCTGCGATACCTTCAACTTAGCTTTAACCTACGTTCACGCTTACCACACTACTGGGTCTGATATCTTTTCTGCTGGTGGTAGTACATCACCTGAACGTGGCCCTGGTTTCAATGGGATAGTAGGTACAGGTATTGCGAACCTCCCATCTGCTCTGCTATTCGGCGCAGGGTCAAATGGTAGAGCAAGAGGTGCTACTCCAATTGTGACTAACTCATACGGTGTTTCTGGTAACTTACGTTTGAGCAAGTACTTCTCGATTAGTGCTTGGGGTATGTACACGGATGCTACTTTGATTCGTCGTGGTAGTGCTGACATTTGGAGCTATGGGGCTGGTATTGCTGTTCCCAACTTGGGTAAACCGGGTAACTTGTTAGGTTTATTCGCAGGTATTGAACCTTACGTAGCTGGAATGAGTGCTGGGCCTCGTTCTAACTTTAGCCGCGATTTGCCTTGGCACATTGAAGGGTTCTACAAGTTCCAGCTGACAGATAACATTTCTGTGACTCCTGGTGTGATTTGGTTGATGGCACCAGAACAGAATAAGAACAATGATGACATCTTTATTGGTACTCTCAGAACCACCTTCTCGTTCTAGGTGAGTCTGACTGAAGAAACTGAAAAGCCCTCGTTTTGAACGGGGGTTTTTTTTATTAAGGGCTGAGGTAAAAAACCCGGTTTCTAGGAAAAATCTTGGACTTACGCACTCTTAGCCTGAAACCTAGATCCCCCCTAGCCCCCCTTCTCAAGGGGGGAACTTAATAGCCCCCCTTCCCAAGGGGGGAACTTAATAGCCCCCTTGGGAAGGGGGTTGGGGGATCTGGGTGCGTAAGTCCTAAAATCATTGCTTGCGATGATTGAGGTTGACTCAGAGACCGGGTTTTTGATTGTTGCTAGAAAATTTGGCGATCGCACAGATCCTTAAAAGCGGAAAGCATTCAGGACACTGGCGTTTTGACACTCTCACCGTTAAGCTAACGCTGTAACGGGGGATTCTTGGGCTGAATCTTGCCTCTACTAGCAAGCTAGTTTTGGTCTTACAGTTTCATGTCTAGTCCGACTACACCTTTTAGGGCAAGCACTCTAATGGACTACTCCCCAAGCGTAAATTCGGGTATGCCCTACCCTATTTGATTTCTTTTTCGTCCTTACCGTTTGGACTTACTTTTACACCATTGACGGATAGGAATTTTGAGATCTGGGAGTAGGACGTTTTAGCTTTCGGCTGACGCTCACGCCGGAAGCCTGTTTCCTCACGTTCTCAAGGGTACACAACCTGTTAATACTCTAACAGAAATTAGGTTTACAACTCAACTTTTTTGTTAAGGATTCGCTACTCTCAATTTGAGGCGAGTTGGTCGCAATTCATCTCCCGTCAAACTACGTTATGACGAGAGTCTTCTTGCTCCATTAAGATAAAATGGAACTAAACCCTAGTGTAGAACTGGGGTATTTAAATTACCCTTTTCTACTCTGTGTATTTAATTTAGGAATTTTGTAGCAATTCAGTAAATTTGGGATAATTCGTGGAACTATCGTGTAAAAGTGAATATGCGCTACTGGCTCTCCTAGAGCTAGCAACTCATTATCAAAGTGGTGAACCTCTGCAAATTCGGCAAATTGCGGCGCAGCAAAATATTCCCGATCGCTATTTGGAACAGTTACTAGCAACTTTAAGGCGTTGCGGTTTGGTGCGTAGTCAACGAGGAGCCAAGGGGGGCTATTTGCTAGGCAGAGAACCCTGGAAAATTAATTTATTTGAAGTGATTTGCTGTTTAGAAGGGTCTGATTCTCAATCGACCCAGAAGGAATCAGGGAATAAAACGACTTTAGAGAGTAGTTTGCTGCGAGAAATTTGGCAAGAAGGTTGTCAGGCGGCAAATGCGGTTTTACAAAAGTATACATTACAAGATTTGTGTGAAAAGCGCGATGCTAAACGTCAGCTAGATATCATGTATTACATCTGATTTGTGATTTTGTCATTTGTGATTAGTTGTTTGTCATTTGTGGAATTTTGCTGTTCGACAGATGTAGAGGAATGCAGAAGTAAAGAACTATGACTAATAACTAATAACCAATGACTAAGGACTGATGACTGATGACCAATCACTAATGATATAGGGAGAAAATTATGCGAATTGCTGACGATATCACTGAGTTAGTTGGTCGTACCCCTTTGGTACGGTTAAACCGAATTCCGCAATCAGAGGGTTGTTTGGCAAAGATTGTGGTGAAGTTGGAGGGAATGAATCCAGCTGCTTCGGTGAAAGACCGGATTGGTGTGAGTATGATTGATGCTGCTGCTAGGGAGGGGCTAATTACTCCGGGGAAAACAGTGTTGGTGGAACCGACTTCGGGAAATACGGGAATTGCTTTGGCAATGGTGGCGGCGGCTAAGGGTTATGGGTTGATTTTGACTATGCCCGAAACTATGAGTAATGAGAGGCGGGCGATGTTGCGGGCTTATGGGGCTCAATTGGAATTGACTCCGGGTATTGAGGGGATGACTGGGGCTATTCGACGGGCGCAGGAGATTGTGGAGAAAACGCCGAATGCTTATATGTTGCAACAGTTCCGCAATCCGGCTAATAGCCAAATTCACCGGGAAACGACGGCAGAAGAAATTTGGCAAGATACGGATGGGCAGGTAGATATTGTGGTGGCTGGTGTGGGTACTGGGGGTACGATTACTGGTGTAGCTGAGGTAATTAAGCAGCGCAAACCGGGGTTTTTGGCGATCGCAGTTGAACCCGCTAACAGTGCGGTGTTGTCCGGGGGAAATCCAGGCCCACATAAAATTCAAGGGATTGGGGCGGGTTTTATTCCCCAGGTGTTGCGGGTAGATTTGATTGATGAGGTAATTCAGGTTAAGGATGAAGATGCGATCGCATACTCTCGTCGTTTAGCTAAAGAAGAAGGCTTACTTTCGGGAATTTCCAGTGGGGCTGCACTTTTTGCCGCGATTAAAGTTGGTCAAAGAAAAGAAAACGAAGGTCGCCTGATTGTGATGATTCAACCCAGTTTTGGCGAACGTTATTTAAGTACGCCTTTGTTTCAAGATCCAGAATTGAAGCTATCAACTTTTGGCTTAACTTAAACTAGTGAAAAGTTGGCAGAAGGCTTCTGTAATTCTCTGGTACAAGTCCCTAAATTCACTTATGGGAAAAATCTAAAATCGAAAATCGAAAATCTAAAATCGAATGGCGGAGTTAAATCACTACCAAACTCTGCAAGTTAGCCCAAGAGCAACACAAGCAGAGATTAAACAATCTTATCGGCGATTGGCAAAACTTTTTCATCCCGATAGTCAGCAAGACACAGCCGATCATGAGCAAATTGTGCGGCTAAATGCTGCTTATGAAATTTTAAGCGATCCGCAACGGCGGGAGTTTTACGATCGACAATTAAAAAATAGTTCATTTAGTCCGGTTGGAAATTGGCAACAAAGAACCAAAGCCGCCCAAAAACAATATCAAAAACAGCGACAAACTACTCAAGATGTCGATCGGCAAATTCAACTATGGTTGACTGTGGTTTATCAACCTGTTAACCGCTTAATTTGTCGCATTATTAATCCCATCAAAGAACAAATTGACGAACTTTCAGCCGATCCTTTTGATGATGAATTAATGGAAAGTTTCCAAGATTACTTAAAGGATTGTCGGGATTTGCTTTCTCAAGCTCAACAAATTTTTACCTCTATGCCCAATCCTTCTCCTTTAGCTGGTGTTGCTGCCAGACTCTATTATTGCTTGAATCAAGTAGGAGATGGCATTAGCGAATTAGAAACTTTTAGCTTAAATTACGATGACCATTATTTACACACAGGTCATGAAATGTTTAGAATCGCCTCCCAACTAAGACAAGAGGCACAAACAGCTTTTAGGAGTTTTGTTTAACAGGGAACTGGGAAAGTTTTGAGTTATGAGTTATCAGTTTTGAGTTAAGGAATTTTCTTGCTTCCTTGCCCCTGAAGCACCTAGAGTCCTTCCATGCTGTATCCTAGAATTAGAGTCGTTTTACGAATCTTCACAATTTCATCTTTGCTCCTCCCAGCATGAAGTGTATTATCAACCGTCGGGCTAAGTTTTCAGCCAGTCATCTGTATTGGTTGCCAGAGTTGAGTGAAGCTGAAAATATGCAAAAATTTGGGGCTTGCGCTCGTGCGCCCGGTCATGGACATAACTATGTCCTGTATGTCTACATGGCAGGCGAACTGGATGAATATGGCATGGTGTTAAACCTGTCTGATGTAAAACACATCATTAAGCAGGAAGTCACCAGTCAATTAGATTTTTCTTATCTCAATGATGCTTGGTCAGAGTTTCAAGAAACTCTACCAACTACAGAAAATATAGCGCGGGTAATTTGGCAGCGGTTAGCGCCTCATTTACCAATTGTGCGAATTCAATTGTTTGAACATCCAGAACTTTGGGCTGATTATTTAGGAAACGAAATGGAAGCATACCTCAGCATTGCCACTCATTTTAGTGCTGCCCATCGGTAGCTCGTCCCGACCTTAGTTATGAGAAAAATTGTGAGATTTATGGTAAGTGTGCTCGTCCTAATGGTCACGGACATAATTATCATTTAGAAGTAACTGTGAAAGGGGAAATCGATCCTCGCACGGGAATGACAGTAGATTTGGGGGAATTGCAAAAGGTGGTTGATGATTATGTTGTAGAACCATTCGATCACACTTTTTTGAATAAAGATATTCCTTACTTTGCGGAAGTTGTGCCGACAGCAGAAAATATTGCGGTTCATATTCGCGATTTATTGCAGGAACCTATTCGGAAATTAGGAGCAGAATTGTTCAAAGTTAAGTTAATGGAAAGTCCGAATAATTCCTGTGAAGTGTATGGTACTCCATTGGAAAATTCAGTTAATGGCAAATTGAACGAGCAAGTTTTAGTGAGAATTTAAGGTTTTTGCTAAGTTTAAATCGCACCTCATTAATTATTGGGGTGCGATTTTTTTATTAACTCAATTTGCTAGTTATGAGTCTTAGGTGAATACAAAAGTGGAGGGGGAACCAGTTAGAGCGCTGACTTGGACGTTAGCAACGATCGCTAAGTCTTTACCAAAGAGACTAATTAGTACATCACCACCTTTTTGGGTAAAGGTGAGAGAACTAATACTACTCACTCCCAAACCGCCAATTCCAATTACATCTGTACCTATTTGGAGATCGGCGATCCTACTGGGAGCAGCAGGAAAGTTATTATTAGCAATCCAAAATTGATCGGCATCTGCACCACCAGTTAAAGTGTTAGAGCCACCACCAACGTATAAAGCATCCTTACCTTTGTCGCCAAAGATTAAATCGCCACTTCCACCGATAATTGTGTCATTGTCTAGACCACCACGCAGAGTACTACCACTGGAATTAATAGACCCATTGATAAAGTCATTGCCTGCATTGCCATTTACATCGTTAGCTTTACCGGGTATTAACAAATCATTCCCTTTGTCGCCAAAGAGAAAATCACCAGTGCCACCAGTCAATACATCATTACCTTGACCGCCACGTAAGGTATTATTTCCACCTGAGCCAGTGATAGTGTCATTACCTTGGAAACCATTGAGAAATTGACCCCCTGTTGCTTTCAATGTATCTGGCCCTTTCCATAGAGCTAAGATTAATTGACCACCTTCGACGTATCTCGGATCGGTGACGGTGTGAGCTTGAACATCGAACAGATAGAATTGTCTACCAGAGCCAACTTCGACGATGCCGGAGGTTTCCCATTCGCCCGGTACGCTGGTGTTGTCAAACTGTTCGCCAGCAGCACTTTCATCTAGAGCCGCCACAAATGTAACTTTATCGGTGGCTATGTTGTATTCCCAAATTCCAGCTTCTCTGGCTCTAGCTTTCATTACGTCACCACCAAAGGCGGTTTCGTCTTCCATAATCATCACGCGGCCTTTTTTATCGACAACAATGTTGTCGTAGCTGACACCAGTATCAGGGCCACCGTTGAGTACCAATTCAAAGTTATTGATTTGTCCAGTGGGATCGTTGGGATTGAGACTGAAGCGGTACATTTTACCGTAGGGGTTTTCTGCTTCCGCAGCATTGGTGGTTGTCCCGCCACCAACTTTGTCAGCAGTGCCTGTGGTGACGAAGTAGAAAGTGCCTGGGTTGTTCGGATCTTCGGCAAAATCTTCGATCCGCCGGAAATTAGTGGAACGACCAGAAGCATCTACCCAACTACTGAGGACTGCACCAGTAGGGTCAAGGGCAACGTCTTTGGGGACTGGTGTCCAAGTGGCGTTGACTTTTGTGCCTTTTGTTAGAGTTTCATTATCGAATCCCTGAAGTTTGAGCACATATAGTTGACCATCCCGGAAACCGTTGGGGTCTTGTGCAGTTTGTTGACCCACAAACATATAAAGTTCGCCGTTGGTAAAGTCTTCCGCAGCGAAAAGTACGGTTTTGTCGGAGTTGGTGGCGCGATATTGGGAGGCGGAAACTACGTTTTCTTTGGCGTAACGACCTAAGCCGTCGATCGCTAATGCTACACCATTAGGAGATACTGCCCAACCTCGACTTACGGAAGCTCCTGTGGTGGTGTTATTTGTAGTTTCTTCAGGAGCAAAATATATTGGAATTGGCTGACCATTGGCATCAACAAAGCCGCTTTCTGCGAGGTAAGCAGAACAAAAACGAGTGAAAGCAAAACTTCTCCCGTTTGCTGCATTGGTATAAGCACCTGTTGTGGTGTTTAAGACATACTCACCAGTGGTATCTACTGCTCTTTCAATTAGGTTTTTACCGCCAATGATATTCCAGTTTTTGTCAAATACGAGTAAAGATACTCTCGCTCCTTGAATTCTCCCTCCTGGAGCGACAGAAGTGATGGGAGTACCTGTACTAGTAGTATCGGAGATTTCATGATTGATAAAAACGTAATAGTTGTTTGTAGTTTCAAAGATTCCCATGCCGTCAGGAATCCCTACAAACGTAAATGTTCTTCCTGGAACTGTCTGAAAGTTACCTACAGTACCTTGAATTAAGGGAATTTCATCCCCCACTGTTAACAGCGGCACAAATTCGTAGCCCGGATTTCCCGGCACATTTCTTACGTAGGAATCTACCATGATTTAAAAATTTCCTTCCTTTTTAATAGAAGTAATTGCAGCGCTAAAAATTTACTTGTGGCAAGAAGGCTCCAAGGCAGAGGGCAGATGGCAGAAGGGAAAAGGGTTTTTCTGTTTAGCTTTTTACCTATTTTCAACTGCTCAATTATTTCTGCCGCGCTGTACTAGTGCTCAAAAGCTTCAGTAATAATTGCGACTATCCAACCATTCAATATCTCGCCATTAAGTTAAGGTTCGACTATAGAATTAATATGAAAAGATTAAGTTAAGACTATGCTTTGATTAATTTATCTTATTAAGAAGAGTTAATTATAATGTAACTTTATAATAATATTTATTGACTAATTCGTGTTAAACAAAAATTTATAGACAATTTTATCACAAATAAACTAAAATAATAAGAAATTTTCAATTATTTTAATATTCTTTAACCAAAAGTCACAAACGAAAATGCTTGATGAAAATTCTGAGGTTAATCAAACAGAAAAATTCCTAAAACAAACTCTAGAGCAGTTAACTTTTCACTTGGAAAATTCACCTGTTGGAGTGGTGGAATGGGATAATCAATCAAGGGTAAAACGTTGGTCAAAACAAGCGGAAAAAATATTTGGTTGGCAAGCAGAAGAAGTACTAGGAAAGTGTTGGGATGAATGGCAGTTTGTTTTTGAAACGGATGTTGAAGGAGTATATGAAAATGCTGTTTCGACGAGAACTGCGAAAGATCCTATAAATGTTAATTATAATCGTAATTATACGAAAGATGGGAGAATTTTAGATTGTGAGTGGTACAATTCTGCTTTATTAGATGAATTTGGTAATGTGGTTTCTGTTTTATCGTTGGTGTTAGATGTTAGCGATCGCAAACAAGCAGAAGCTGAATTAAAAAAGAGTGAAGAACAGTTTCGTTTGATTTTTGAATTAGCGCCTATTGGCATGGCACTGACCACACTTAACGGTCAATTTCTGAGGGTTAATGTTGCCTTGTGTAACTGTTTAGGTTACTCGGAAGCAGAGTTATTGCAACTAACATTGATAGATATAATTCATCCCGATTACTTAGCTAATAAATTTAATACTACTAAAGAGTTGTTCTTAAATAAAGCACCTTCCTGGCAAGTAGAAACTTGTTACTCATCAAAGTCTGGAAATAAAGTATATGCAATTTTACAGGTATCCTTAGTTAAGGATACAAATCATAAACCACTACATTATATTGTGCAAGTTGTTAATATTACTGAACGTAAAGAAATCGAGGAAAAATTGCTTCATGATGCTTTCCATGACGTACTTACAGGATTACCTAATCGAAAATTTTTAAATCAACGTTTAGAATATACAATTAGACGTGCTAAAAGGTATGAAACCTATTTATTTGCTGTGCTATTTATTGATTTAGACCGCTTCAAAGTAGTGAATGATAGTTTAGGTCATGCTGTAGGAGATCAACTATTAATTGAAGTTGCTAATTTATTAGAAAAAAGTGTGCGAAATATAGATACAGTTGCGCGTTTAGGAGGCGATGAATTTGTAATTTTACTTGATGGGTTAAAAGATATCCAAGATGCAACTATAATTGCTCAAAGAATTGAGGAAATGTTGCGATCGCCTTTCCAAATAGCAGGTCAAGAAGTTTTTACTAGTGCTAGTATTGGTATTGCTCTTTCTACTACAGGTTATGAACAGGGAGCAGATATGCTCCGGGATGGGGATATTGCGATGTATCGTGCTAAAGATTTAGGCAAAGCGCGTTACCAAATTTTTGATAAAGCAATGCACGCTCATGTATTGAGAATTATGCAATTGGAAACTGATATGAGAAAGGCATTAGAACGCCAAGAATTTATAGTTTACTATCAGCCAATTGTCTCATTAAAAACGGGTGCGATCGCAGGTTTTGAAACCTTAGTACGTTGGCAACATCCAGACGAGGGTTTAGTTTCCCCTGCTGAATTTATTCCCTTAGCTGAAGAAACAGGTTTAATTGTTCCCTTGGGAAAGTTTATTTTAGCCAAAGCTTGTCACCAAATGTACGCTTGGCAAGTAAGGTTTCCTCACACTAAAAACTGGAAAATTAGTGTTAATCTTTCAACAAAACAACTTAAAGACGGGGAAATAATTAACCAGATCGATCGGATTTTACAAGAGACGCATCTAAATAGTAATTGCTTAAAATTAGAAATTACAGAAAGCGTGTTAATGGAGAATGCTGAAGTTGCAAATTCGATACTTTTACAGTTAAGAAATAGGGATATTCAACTAAGTATTGATGATTTTGGGACAGGTTATTCGTCTTTAAGTTATCTGCATCGGTTTCCGGTGAACACTTTGAAGATCGATCGCTCTTTTGTCAATTTAATCAATCCCAATGATGAGAACTTAGAAATTGTTCGCGCCATTGTTACTTTAGCTCACATTTTAGGAATGGATGTAGTTGCCGAAGGAATAGAAACCTCATTTCAACTCGCTCAATTAAAGGAACTCGGTTGCGAACAAGGGCAAGGTTTCTATTTTTCTAAAGCTTTAGATTATCAAGCCGCAACAGCTTTAATCATCAGCCAACAAAAACAGCCAAAATGGGGAGAAACAGTAAATATTGAAGAAGGTAAAAAAAAATTAAATCCGCAGATCGATCGAGTAAAAAAGGTTATTTAACCTAAGCTTATTGTTAACAGTTTAGACCTTTTCGATCCCCCTAAATCCCCCTTATCAAGGGGGACTTTGAAATTGGTTGCCGTTCCCCCCTTGGTAAGGAGTTTGTAGTAATGACAACACCGACAGGTTGAGGCTGTAGTTCCCCCCTTGGTAAGGGGGGTTAGGGGGGATCAAACATCAACATTTCTAACTAACAACTTGCGTTATAAGAAAGATTAATTGCTAATTTACTTGAGCAACTATTGTGCGATGGCGCGGACTATTAGGAGTAATAGTTGGCGCAGAAAAACCCGCTTCTACTAAAGCTTGGGAAATATCCAATGTGAAATATTCATCCAAGTAAGGTTCAGTACTTTTCAGTAAAGTGAAAATGTAAGGCGGCATTTTCTTGTAAGCTGAAGATTGAGGATTCATATCCATAATGGCAATGTGACCATTTGGACGCAACAAACGTTTAGCTTCCCGGAAAATTTCTTTAGTTGCGGATTGTGGCAATTCATGACACATTAAAAAGATGGAAACTAAATCAAAAGAAGCATTTGGTAAACCTGTTGATTCCGCAGCAGCATGAACCCAATTAATTGGAGTATTTCTCTGTTGAGAACGATACTCTGCTACTGCTAGAAAATAAGGTGATAAATCAACGCCTGTAACTTTTGCTTGGGGATAAACTTTTTGCAGTGCAAAAGTACTCATTCCCACGCTACAACCCAAGTCTAAAATATCTTGAGGCGGGGTAGAAATTTGCTGTTTTACGATGTTATGATAACTTTCCCGAAGTTTGGCATCTCCGTCAATTGCGGGAACTTTAGACCAGATTGTAGAATGGACTGCATGAGCGGCAGATTCGACTTCTAATGCGGGTCCCCAGCCGAGGTTTCCTTCTTCGTAAGCGTGGAACGATCGCACATAATATTCAGGATAAGTTAAGTTGTTATTTTGTACTTTGTGTAAGTAACTTTCCCAATTTTGCTGACGTAGTTTCTCGGCTTCCTGCCGCCAATATACACCAATTTTTTCGGCTCTTTTAATCATCATCTCACGAGCTTGATGCTTGGCGACAGCTGCCAAAGGTTTAATTGCTAGAACTCCATTAACTAAGCGAGAGGCTAACCCTGGAGTATTATTTACTGTTGCAGTCATCTGATTAGTTATTATTTTAGTCTGGTTTGTTGTCAGGACTTTAGTCCTTTTATCTTAAAGAAACGACTAAAGTCGTTAGTACAAACTTTAGATTGTACCACTAATCAAACAGGTTCGTTGTGAACACTTCAGTGTTCTTCGTTGTGGAATGTACGACTGAAGTCGATACAACGAACTTTTACGACTGAAGTCGATACAACGAACTTTTACTTTATGATGACTATTGACCTTTGGCTAATGACTGTGATTCTTTTGATTTTAAGGCAAAGACTATTTCCATTTGGCTGGTTGATGGGTTAACTTTATTCGCTGTGAGTCCAATGCCGCGAATGGAATTTAAGATCGCACAGGTATCTGAGGAAAGAGGTAGTTGAAGGTTCAGGAGAAAGTTACTATTAAATACAGACATTACTGTGTCCATATCGACGTAAAAAGAGGCTGTATTTGGTTTAGGTAAGGAACTGGTAACTGTTTGGAAAGCTTGGTTTTTTTCTAGGGTTTTGGAACTGCTTGCCATTGCTTCAACAATAGGACGACCGACGGCGACAAACATTGATTCTTTGTCTAACCAACCATGTCCTAATAATACTCCTCGATCGTTTGACCATTCGGTAACTGGTTTGCCTTCAATGTGTCGGCGATCGATATTTATAGAATTAGTTCTGGCGAGTTTATCTAATTTTTTTAATGCGGTTTCGGCGGTTTGGCGATCGCTAGTTTTCACAACTAAAGCTGCACTAAAACCCATCGGTGCTAAAACACCTTCAGTCGCCGGAAATGCACCAACCGCAAATTCTCGATCCATCCAAGGCAAAACATCTTTATCTAAGTCCAGATTCACGTTTTGTTTAAGATAATTACGAATTTCGTTAACCTGAGCATTAAATTGGGGATTTTTCTTGGCTTGCTCTACTGCTTCTTTCCAACCTTGACTAATTCCATATCCACTGACTAAAGCTACTGTATTCAAGGGGAATTTAGATACCATTTTCCCTGGCGTGGGTTGAAACTCTGCTTGTTGAATGGGGTTTTGCTGGTTTTCTCCGATCGCTTTCATCCTAATTCCTAAATTATCTATTTCTACCCCCATTACCACAGATTTCATATTTTTTAATTGCTTCATTGATGCTGGAGCTAACTGGCTGATAATCTCCTGTTTATCCAGCACTTCGGTAATCAACTTTTGCGATTCCGGTACATAAATTTCCGCGATTTCGTTGGGTAAATCTACACCTTTCTCCAACATCAACGTAGCACCTACTTTATCGGCAAATGAAGGTTCACCTTTAAAAGTATCAATTGCTGCTTCCAATGATTTCTTCTGCGGCGAGATCACCAAATGCTCGTTTAATAAAGCTATGTAATGGTGTTGATTGTTATTTGCACATTCCCAAATCTTTACACCTTTATAGTTACTCTCTTGTTTTTCCCCACCAGACGATTTTTTCAACTTAGTAGCAAAACTTATAGCGCTAATTTTATCTTTAATACCTATAATAACTAAATAATTTGGTTCCTCTATAGTGGCGGTAGAAGTGGCAACTACTGGTGTAGTGCTGCTTGGTAAAAGCGCAAACATTACACTACCTAGCCAAGGCTGAATATCTTTTGCGTAATCTATCTTTGTATTTTCAGCAAACATTTGTTTGTGGAGGCTAGCCAGACTATCGCTGACAATTTTTTGCGCTTCTTCAGTGCCAAATTGTTGCAATTTTGACCAAACTTTTCCATCGGTAGACACTACACCTGCTACTAATGCTTCATCTGGAACTAATCTAGCGCTGGCTAATGGACTGACATCACTAAAAACACCTCGTAAGTATAAATAACCACCTGTGACACCACTAGCAATGAGAACTGCTGCGCCAACACCTAAAGTTTTGAGTTTATAAACTTTAGAAACTTTAGAGACTTTAGAGACTTTAGAGACTTGAGAAACTTTTTGGGCTAACATTATCCTCACCTCACGATCTGACAATACTTTCTTGAAAAATTTTTTTTGGGTTACTTAAGTACTGATGAGTACTTTTGCTTAAGCCACAGGGGGGCAACTAACAGGGATATTTTGTTGTCTGCGTAGAATTGTGTAACTAACAATGAGTAAATTTTAGAGTAGTTCTGAAATTTGGCAATAGGAAATTGGATATAATTGTTTGAAATTCATCCCTAAGTAACATTTCTTATAAATCTTTAGTAAGAAATTTGTGCTTTTAGATACGCATTCTGGCAGATCCAGATGTAGAAGTAAGTTGAGTCCTAAAGGCGTTACCCTGGAATGTATATATAATCGCTTCCATTGTCACGCAGGCTTGAGCCGAGATGAAGTTGCAATCATATTTCGATTCTGAAACTAATAGTCACAAATCTTTTGAATTGCCCGGAGCCCGACCGCATTATAATCCCGATCGCCCCGGACAAGTAGAGCACATCTTTTTAGATTTGGCGTTGGATATTCCCAACCATACTTGTAAAGGGACTTGTAGCATCAGGTTAGCACCAGTGCGATCGGGAATTGAAAATTTGACCTTAGACGCAGTGAACTTGAACATTCATTCAGTTCAGGTTGATAATGTAGCGCAAAATTTTGAGTACGATGGCGAACAGTTGCATATTCGACTCGCCACCCCGACGCAGGTAGGAAAACCGATTACGATCGTTATTGCTTACGCTGCGGAAAACCCCCAACGAGGGATTTATTTCATCACTCCTAACGAACATTATCCCAACAAACCGACGCAAGTTTGGACGCAGGGAGAAGATGAAGATTCGCGTTTTTGGTTTCCCTGTTTTGATTATCCCGGACAACTAGCAACTTCCGAAATTCGAGTGCAAGTTCCCCAACCTTTAATTGCTATTTCCAATGGGGAATTAATTAATACCGAAGATGCGGGAGATGCGAAAATTTACCATTGGTTGCAAAAGGAAGTTCATCCTACTTATTTAATGACTTTAGCGGTAGGAGATTTTGCCGAAATTCAGGATGAATGGAATGGCAAACCTGTCACTTATTATGTAGAGAAAATTCGGGAAGAAGATGCCCGTCGGACGATGGGCAAAACGCCAAAGATGATCGAATTTTTCACTCAAAAATTTGGTTATCCTTATCCATTTCCCAAATACGCCCAAGTTTGCGTCGATGATTTTATTTTTGGGGGAATGGAGAATACTTCTACTACTCTTTTAACTGACAGATGTTTGTTAGATGAAAGGGCATCGTTAGATAACCGGATAAGTGAAAGTTTAGTCGCCCATGAACTCGCCCACCAATGGTTCGGTGATTTGGTGGTAATTAAACATTGGTCTCATGCTTGGATTAAAGAAGGAATGGCATCTTATTCGGAAGTACTTTGGACGGAAAAAGAGTACGGAAAAGATGATGCTGCTTACTATATTTTGAATGAAGCGCGGAGTTATTTAGCGGAAGATAGCAGTCGCTATCGCCGTCCAATTGTAACTCATGTTTATCGGGAAGCGATCGAACTTTACGATCGCCACCTTTACGAAAAAGGTGCTTGTGTTTATCACATGATTCGCGGAGAATTGGGAGATGAATTGTTTAATGCGGCAGTTCATACCTTTGTCCAAGAAAATGCTCACAAAACAGTAGAAACTATTGATTTGTTAAGGGCGATCGAAAAAGCTACAGGTCGCAATTTACTGTTTTTATTCGATCAGTATGTTTACCGAGGTGGACATCCCGATTACAAAGTTGCTTATTCCTGGGATGCTGATAGCAAACTGGCGAAAGTTACCGTAACCCAAACTCAGGCGAAATCAGGTAACAATGGGAGTAAAAATGATTTGTTCGATCTGAAAATTCCCATTGCCTTTGGTTATGTAAAGGATGAGAAATTCTCAGAATTTAAAACCTTTACCGTGCGAGTACATGAACAGCAACAAAGTTTTTACTTCCCCTTAGCCGAGAAACCTGATTTTATCAGTTTTGACTTGGGAAATTACTGCTTAAAAACCGTTGCTTTGGAATATGCAGTTCCCGAATTGAAGGCGCAATTAAAATATGACCCCGATCCAGTTTCGCGAATTTTTGCGGCAGAAGCTTTGGCGAAAAAAGGTGGTTTAGAAGCTATTAAAGCTTTATCAGAAGCCTTAGAAAATGATGCTTTTTGGGGTGTGCGAGTAGAAGTTGCCAAACAACTTTCGGAAATCAAACTCGATCAAGCTGGAGTTGCTTTAGCTAAGGGATTGAAAGATAATAATCCGTTAGTGCGTCGGGCTGTGGTTAATGCTTTAGCTAACATCAAAACCACTGAAAGTTATACAGCATTAAAAGAATTGTTGCAAGCGGGTGATGATAGTTATTATGTGGAATCAGCGGCAGCTAATTCTCTGGGTGGCATGATAAATTCAGCGACTTTAAAAGATAAAGAAGATGAAGCGATCGCGCTACTTTCTACTATCTTAAGAGAAAGGGCTGGTTGGAATGAAGTAGTTCGGGTTGGCGCGATCGCAGGATTAAGCCAATTAAAGACTTCTCCAGTTGCTTTAAACCTGATTTTAGAATACACTCACCCCGGAATTCCTCAAGCTTTAAGGTTAGCTGCAATTCGCGCTTTAGGCACAATTTCCACCGGACAAACTGCTAATAATGTTGAGTGGATTGTGGAACAATTAGCTGATATTTCCAAGGAAACTTTCTTCCTAACTCAAGTAGCAGTTGTCATGGCTTTAGGACAAATGGAAACAGCGAAAGCAATTCCGGTTTTGCAATCTTTAGCGAATCAAACGCCTGATGGCAGAGTGCGTCGTATTGCAGAAGAAGCAGTACAAAAGGTGCAGAAAAATGTAGGTACCGATCAATCTGTGAAACAGTTACGCGAAGAACTTGATTTACTGAAAAAGGAAAATCAGGAATTGAAAAGTCGCGTAGAAACTTTGGAAGCTAAGTCAAATGTGAACACTTAATTCACTGTTATTTAGGGGCAAATTCTTAATGCTTTTTGCCCCTATTTAGTACTTAACTCTATTTGCTAGTTACAAGTCTGGTTCTTTCTTAGCCCCCCTTTGTAAGGGGGGTTGGGGGGATCAAAGCCTAGTAATCACAGCGTTAGATCCCCCCTAACCCCCCTTACAAAGGGGGGAACCAGCGGAAGCTTCGCTATTAACATTACGGGGCGAACAGGAGAGAATTAATAACTAGCAACTTGCGTTACTTAGCTGGAAATTTGTTTTTTAACTCAGATGAAAGCAGATAAACGCAAATAAACGCAGATGTAAACAAGGAATTTTTTATCGATTGCAGAGGTAATTTGATTCAGCTTTAAGTTAACCTCAAATTAACTTGGAAATGATTAATATATAAACAAGTGCAATTAGCAAGGAACGCTTGCTCAATGGAAGATAATTTTAATCAAGCACTCACTGTGGATGTCTTGGCGGCTGCTTTATCGATCGATCGTCAGGAATCAGGCGAACTTTTGGAATTACTTGTCCGCAAGTTAAAGCGGTTTCTCCCTCGTAATACGCAGGTACAGCGAAGTTGGTTTGGTTTCGGGGCAATCAAAACTGTCACTCTTTGTTTTGACGATTACCATTACCAAATCAGCCGAGAACGTTATGGATCGATCGCTGCCAGAATGAATAAAGTGATTCGTGGTGTAAGTATTAAAAGTACGGAAATTTCTCTGGAAGAATGGAGTCAACAAGTCGCTAAGGCATTAGCTGAAACAGCTGCCCGCGATGCCAAAGTTCGCGATGCTTTGAGCCAATTTATTTTAGGCTAGGAAGTAAAAATATGGGACTCTTTGAGAAGATTGGTAAACAAATCTGGCGTGTAACTAAAGTGGGGATAGGATTAATAAATCAGTCCGATCCTCAAGTTTCAAAGAGTGCTGGTGTTATTAAAATGCGATCGCCAAACTCACAAGGTAAAATATTTGAGAGTGCCCGTCATCGTATTGATGCACAAAAGCGCCTTGGCAAACAATTTTTCACTAGCGATCTCAGTACTAACGAATATTTGCTCACTCGTGAAGCTGGATGCGAACCTATCGGAATGGTGATGGGAAGTAGCTTTTACAAAGTGGGATTCTTTGGTTATTTTCGCGGCTATCGCGATCGCACTGGAGAGGTAGAAACTTTAACTCAAGCTCAATTAGCTGTTCGCGAACTCGCTGTCAGTCGAATGCAGCAAGAAGCTGCCTTACTTGGTGCTCATGGTGTAATTGGAGTGCGTCTGCAACAGCGTCGCCAAGGTTGGAATATAGGAATGATAGAATTTACGGCAATTGGAACCGCAATTCGCATTCCAGGTCGTCCTCCGACATCAAAACCTTTTACCAGCGATTTAAGTGGGCAGGAATTTTGGCAACTGCGGAAAGCAGGTTACTATCCCAAAGGATTAGCATTTGGCGCTTGTTCTTATTATGTGCATAGCGATCGCAATACCCGCGCTTTAATGAACCAATCTTTTTGGAATCGTTTGTTTGGTCGCGCCAGGAGAAATCAAGAATTAACACAATTTAGCCAAGGCTTTCAAGATGCGCGGGAATTAGCCATTATGCGCCTGATGGAAGATATGCAAAAATTGGGTGCTACAGGTGCAGTTGGAATGCAAATTGAAGCCAGAGAGGAAATAATTGTCTATCGACCTCAGAACTTTCTTGGCTGTTTGTCTTCGTTATTTATTTTAGGGGTTTTTATTGCTTTATTTGCGGCAATTGTCAATCGTGACAGCATTGCTGCCACAGCTTTATTTGGCGTTCTCGCTATGGGAATAATCCTAATTATTATCATTCAGTTTTTCTTATCTATTTTCTATTACACAGGCGTTTTTAAAGATTTTTTGACACATTTCGTAGCTATTGGTACAGCAATTGTTGAAGATGATATACCAATTGAAAACCCTGTTAGCAAAACTTTAATGTTCTACCCACTTTCTAAATCTTGAGCATTTTTTATGACGAATCAACAGCCGAAATTTAGCAAAAATCCTCCGATCGCTAACGATTTGCCGGAACACGCCCGCGAACGGTTAACAATGATGCAAAAAGGCGGTAAACAAAGCAATTTATTTACCAGCGATCTTTCTGTTAATGAGTTTTTGTTAGTCAAAGAAGCAGGTTTTGAGCCTTTAGGTTTGGTGGTTGGTTGCTCAATGTATCATATTGGTTTTCAGTGGGCAGGAATCACTCAAAGCATGGAAATGACGGTGCTTTCCCAAGCAATGTATCATGCCCGTGAATTAGCAATGAGCAGAATGGAAGAAGAAGCAGAAGCTTTGGGTGCAGATGGAATTGTGGGGGTAAGATTGAGTGCTAAACACATGATTTGGGAACCAAATATGGCAGAATTTGTGGCGATCGGAACGGCAGTTAAAGCAAGCGATCGCTCAATTTCTTATCGCACAATTCATGATAAACCATTTACCAGCGAACTCTCTGGACAAGACTTTTGGACGCTGTTACGAGCAGGCTATCGTCCATTAGGATTAGTCATGGGAAATTGTGTTTATCATGTTGCTTATCAAAGTTTGGGACAATGGTTTAGAAATATTGGCAAAAATGTAGAAATGACTAACTTTACCCAAGCACTTTATGATGCTCGTGAATTAGCAATGGAACGGATGCAAGTTGAAGCCGCACACCTGCAAGCAGAAGGAATTATTGGAGCAAATATTCATGAACATCAATATTCTTGGAGTTCCCATGTAATTGAGTTTTTTGCTTTAGGAACCGCTGTCACGCCTACTCGCACAGATCATCATATTCCCACACCACATTTAACTCTCTCTTTGAACGATCCGCCACCTCAAATTAATACTGTGTTAACTCCTCCAATTTCAGATCATTAATAGCGCGTAGGGTGCGTTAGTGCTAACGTAACGCACCATTCTATGGATGGGGCGGGCAGGATGCCCACCCCACAAGATTTATAGCTTTCTTGTGGGGTGGGCATCCTGCCCGCCCTACTTTTCACTTTATTTATATCTACCTACTTAGTCGTTTCTATTTCTCACTGTTTGGGCAACTCGATGCCAAATTAATCCTGCGATAATCAATCCTAATCCAGTTAACCAAATTTGTTGTTCTACCCAAAAGGCGAGAAATAAACAAGCTAATAATCCTAACCAAGCGATCGCTTTTGGGTAAAGTCTTCCTTCAGATGGAATTGCTAATGCTGCTAAATTGGTGATTGCGTAATAAATTAACACGCTAAAAGCACTGAAAGACCAAGTAGTTTTAACATTGCCAATTAAAACTAGTAAAGCGATCGCAATTCCCACAATTACTACCGCCCAAAATGGAGTCGTACCTGTCTCATTTAATCTGCCAAAAACTCTCGGTAAATCTCCACGTCTTCCCATTGCCAAAACTACGCGAGATAAACCTAAAATTAAGTTGAGAAGTACTCCTAACATGGCAGTAATTGCACCAATAGCAATAATCTGAGAACTTCCCGGAATACGAAAGCTTCGCGCCGCTACTTCTAAGGGTGCTGCTTTGCTAGTTGCTGCTTGACTAAGTGTGTCTGCACCTACAGTTCCCACACTCACTATTGCTACTACAATGTACAGCAACATTGTGACTATCATTGTCAAAATAATTGCTTTAGGAATAGTTTTTCTCGGTTCTCTGACTTCCTCCCCCAAAGTAGCAATTCGCCCATAACCTGTGTAAGCAACAAACATTAAAGCACTAGCATGAAGTACTGCTGTAATTGGATTAACTGTTTCTTGATTTGGAGTAGCAAAAAAAGGTGTAAGATTGGTTAAGCCTTGGGATGCTAATCTTGGTAATCCGGCGATTATAAAAAAGCCAAGTGATAATAAAGTAATGGAGACAATGATGATATTTGCCAGATTCGATCGCTTAATTCCCGTGAGAATGATTACTGTAAACAAAGCAACAGCAATTAATGCGATCGCAACTAACAAATTTCGATTAGATATCCGAAAAGCATTAAGTAAATATCCCGCAAAACCTAATGCAGCAGTCGCCGCCGAAGCACTTTTTGCGACTAAAAACATCCAACCTGCGGTAAATCCCAACCAAGAATTGAGATATTTATAACCATATTCGTAAGTACCCCCACTTACGGCATGATTAGCAGCAAGTTGGGCGCTATTTAAACCGTTACAAATTGCGACTAATGCCCCAATTGCTACTGCTAAAATTACTGCTGGGCCTGCTATTCCGGCAGCAATCCCAATGCTAACAAATACGCCTGTGCCGATAATCGAACCCAAGCCCATCATGATAGCACCGAAAACTCCCAACTCTCGTTGTAATTGTGGCGATGGCGAAGGTATCACTTATTTCTCCCAGTCTTTTAAGGTTGCTGCGTTTCCACAAGGAGTAAATCCAATAAACGTAACCCTTACTATGATACTGTCGTTAACGGAAAGTTATTCAATCGCCAAATTTTCCTAACTTTGACAAATGAGCAAATTTTTTAAGGTAGTTGTATTGAGTACGATCGCAAGTAGTTTACCTTTCGTTGTTTGCCAAGCTACTGCAAATCGCTCATTTTTACCAAATTATACTCCACTAAAACCGCAGTTTTTGGTTGGTATAACTGCTGATGAAATCATAAATTTGGCACTGCAAAAGCAAAAAGATATTTTAGTCCAAAAAGTAGTGAATTCTGAGGAATTACGTTTTCAAAAACTGATGCAATACGCTCAAGAGCAGAACTTATCTAATCTCTCTATGAGCGAAATTATGCAGGAAGTTGCTAAATCTTTCCTTGGCGCAGAGTACAAAGCAAATTTATTAGATCAACAAAATCCAGAAACTTTACTTGTCACGCTAGATAAGTTTGATTGTGTTTTATTTGTCGAAACAGTTTTAGCGATCGCTCGCGGAATAGCAGTTAAAGATTACTCTTATCAAACCTTTGTCAATCATCTGCAAAATCAACGTTATCGCAACGGAGAACTCCCAGAATATTGCCACCGCTTACATTACTTTTCCGATTGGATTATTGATAATCAAAATCGGGGAAATGTGCAGAATATTTCTCTTGATTTAGGAGGTATCAGCCAGAAGACTACCCTCAATTTCATGAGCAAAAATCGCAACCGATACCCGCAAATGGTTAACAATGATGCTAATTATCAATGTATTGTGGAAATGGAATCTCATTTAGCAGGATTAACTGTTAATTATATTCCCAAATATCGCATTAGTGGCGTTTATTCCCAACTCCAACCAGGAGATATTATTGCTGTTGCTACCGATATTCCCGGTTTAGATTTCACCCATACGGGATTAGTTTATCGTTATGCTAACGGCAGAGTTGGTTTTATTCACGCTTCACCTGCGGGAACGGTAACAACTGCCCGCGATCTACAAAGATATGTGAGAAACGTCAAAAATTCAATGGGGATTGTTGTGGTTAGAGCGATCGATCCACGCCATCTTCAGCGCTAAAACCACATTAAAATATTAAATAGCCTAAGTAGAAAGAGGAACTTTATGGCAAAGACAAACCTTAACCAAATTCTCACTCAGCTTGAAACCCTCGATTTAGATGAATTACGGCAAGTTAAAAAAGTTATTATCCGTCGAGAAGAAGAGATAGAAAAACTAACTCAACAAACTAAATTTCACCAAGCACTACTAAATTCTGGCTTAGTAAAACAAATCAAACAAAACGCTTTTGCTCAACAAACTGAACGACGATTCATTCAGGTACATGGTAAACCTGTTTCTGAAACAATTATCGAGGAACGTCGCTAGATGGCAACATATTTTATAGATAGCAGTGCGCTAGTCAAGCGCTACATTAACGAAATAGGTTCAACATGGATATTAAGTTTGTTTGACCCTGCATTAAACAACGACATACTAGTTGCTGCCATCACAAGTGTTGAGATTGTCGCTGCAATTACAAGACGGGCGCTTGGGGGAAGTATTAGTGCTACGGACGCTACCGCCGCGTGTAATCAGTTGAGGAATGACCTAAACTCCGACTATCAAGTAGTTGAGATTACAGAGAAAATAATTAACTCTGCAATGGAATTAGCTGAAAATAATGGATTACGAGGTTATGATGCAGTTCAGTTGGCAGTAGGTTTGGAGATAAATACTCTTTGTTTAACTAACAGTTTGCCCGCTGCAATATTTGTATCTGCCGATAATGAGTTGAATACAGCAGCAGCAAAAGAAGGGTTAATTATTGAAAATCCTCTGAATTACCCGTAAAACTGAAACACCAACTAAGATTTTACTCTTGAGCATCCTGATTTAGCTGTAGTTCTAGCTTCGTTAACAGTATTTCTGAAGTAAATTTTCGTTGATAGCTTTTAATAAGATTTATTAATGAAAATTGACAAAAAGCATTTGCTTTATAAAAGAGAATCATTGATCCCCAATAGTTGATTCTTTTGGACGGGAAGTATTATAGTTTTGTATACTGGAGTTAATAAAACGTAAAAAATAAAAGTAAAAATCGACGGGTAAAGTTAGCAAATTTTGCGGAAGTATTACCCAGAGATCATTACTATTCTTGTGATTGGGTGAAATAAAGGCGTTCCTAAAGGAAGCCATTTCATAAAAAAAACTTTTCGTTTCAACAGGCAGACATAAGCGTGAGTCAACATCAACTAGCTGAGTCAAGAAGGTACAATCCACAAGCGATCGCCAATTACTACAAAAAACGTCCTTGGTTAGCACTATGGCGAACTTTAACCGTAATCTGGATGTTTGCCGGGTTTATTTTAGGGTTAAAGTTAGATGAATGGTCGGGGCAAGTAGAGGAGAATAAGTCAAGAAGAGCCTGCCAGTTACGGGAAATACTCACTCACCTGGGGCCGACATTTATTAAAGTAGGTCAAGCACTCTCAACAAGACCAGACTTAATTCGTAAAGACTTTTTAGAAGAGTTAGTCAAATTACAAGATCAATTACCACCGTTTGATACTGCGATCGCCTTTAGAATTATCGAAACCGAATTAAAAAGACCGATAACCGAAGCATACGCAAGTATTTCACCGCAACCAGTCGCTGCCGCCAGCTTAGGGCAAGTTTATCGCGCCCGACTCAAAACAGGTGAAGAAGTAGCAGTTAAAGTCCAACGTCCTAACTTGCTTCCCGTTATAACTTTAGACCTATATTTAATGCGTTGGGCAGCAAGTTGGTTAGCACCTTGGCTACCTCTGAATTTAGGGCATGACTTAACCTTAATTGTCGATGAATTCGGGACAAAGCTATTTGAAGAAATTGATTACTTAAACGAAGGGCGCAACGCCGAAAAATTTGCTGCCAACTTCCGAGATAATCCAGAAGTAAAAGTTCCCGTGATTTACTGGCGCTATAGTTCCCATCGAGTGCTGACTTTAGAATGGATTTACGGACTGAAACTCACCAACACCGAAGAACTCGAAAAACAAGGACTCGACAGCGATGCGATTATTCGGATTGGGGTAACATCAGGATTACAACAGTTATTAGAACATGGATTTTTCCATGCCGATCCACACCCTGGTAACTTATTTGCTATACCGCCGCAATGTCCTGTTGATGCAGAAAGACAACCTAGCAAATGGGTGCAGGGTGGTCAAATGGCTTATATTGATTTCGGGATGATGGATCAGTTAGAGCAGGAGACAAAAGAAACCCTGGTCGATGCTGTCGTACATCTAATTAATAAAGATTACGAGCATTTAGCAGAGGATTTTGTTAAACTCGGCTTTTTAACTCCAGAAACCGATATTAATCCTATTGTTCCGGCATTAGAAGCAGTGTTGGGCGATGTGATGGGCGAAAGCGTGCGGGATTTTAATTTTAAAACGATTACCGATCGCTTCTCGGAATTAATGTACGATTATCCCTTCCGCGTTCCCGCTAAATTTGCCTTAATTATTCGTTCTTTGGTGACACAAGAAGGTTTAGCACTGAGCATTAATCCGAATTTTAAGATTGTGGAAGTTGCTTATCCTTATGTGGCGCGAAGATTGTTAACCGGAGAAACTCCTCAGTTACGGCGACGTTTGATTGAGGTATTGTTTAAAGATGGTAGATTCCAATGGCAGCGGTTAGAAAATCTGATTGCGATCGCTCGTACAGACGACACTTTCGATCTGTTCCCCACCGCCCAACTCGGTTTACAATACCTCCTGTCTGATGAAGGTAAATTCCTCCGTCGTCAATTAGTTCTGGCTTTAACAGAGGACGATCGACTGCATACCGAAGAAGTCCAACGTCTTTGGAATTTGATTAAAAATGAAATCAAGCCAGCCCAAATATTTAACGCCGCTTTGGGCGCATTGGCAGAATTTTCAACCATACCATCTGTAGAAGCATTGGCAGCTTTTTCCGGTCGCCAAACTTTACAGTAAAACATCCTTTGCCTGATAAGATTTAATCTCAGAATTAATAGTTTCGGGAGTGATTCGTGTTCATAGTTCAAGACCCCCCCTACTTTCTGCTAGTAGCTGGAATGCTAGCAGGACTTACATCAGGTTTAGCTTTTGAAGCAACACTTAAAGAACTGGTACAAGAATGGGCGAGAACTCGTTCCTCTCGAATTATTGCCAAATTACAAGGAACGCAGTTACAACTGCCTTTTTTCGGAATTTGTATCGGAGTTTGCGTTTTTCTAGGCTCTGGGTTAGAGATTTTTGGCTTTCCTACTTGGCTTTCTTACGCAATTTCTATCCCACTGACAGTTTTTATGGGTTGGCTAGTTTGGTCTCAACTTGGCAAACTTTTAATGCAGTTAAACAAGGGAGGATCGAAAGCTTTAGATTTAGATTCTTTCAGCTAAATTTTTCCTGAAAGCTTGGGAGAGAATTAATTCTCTCCTGATGCTATTAATCACTCAGCTAAAAAATTATTATAAGTCAGTCCTTTTAACTTGTGGTTAAGGACTGGCTTTTTTATACAAAATTAGGACTTACGCACTGTAGGCCAAGAAACCCAGTTTTTAGCCTTGGTGCAAGATCTGAGTATTACTTCTTTGGCGGAGTTCTCCTGCTAGGAATATTATTAGCGGCTAGGTGGTACGGTTTATGTCGTTTTAATTTAGATAAAGTTAGTATAAACACTGAAGTTAAAAAGGTTGATCATAAAGTATAAAAGTAATGAATAATGAGGTTAGTTAGATAAAATAATGTTTGATTTGTGCTAGTAATTGCGATCGGCTTTGATAAAGTTAGCTAACCCGTTATCGAAAAAGTATTGCTACCTATTAAAAAGAAGAATTCACTATGAATGAAGAATCACTATCAGCTAAAGAAAAAACTCCGTCAAGCGTTGCTTCTTACAATAAATTTGCCGGGAAAAAACTGCTACTAATTGACTTTAAAATACCCACTTATGTCTATATTCTGCTTTTCTATATCTCCTCATTACTAATCACAGGATACGTTATTTACTCCAGTAACCAAGCTTTACAAATACCACTGGTTTATAAACTTAACGATCCCACTTTATATCCCAACGATCCATTTGGCGATACGCTGCCATATTATTCATCTATGCTTTGGCGAGTCATAGCCTTACTTGTCAAAGTTATTCCGCTAGAACCTTTACTACTGACTTTATTTCTGGTTTATAGACTGTTTTTAATTTATGCTGCCAATCACCTAGCCCAAACTTTTGCCCCTAAATCTCAACTCGCTGCTGTCGGTGCGATGGCGTTATTCGCCTTAGCTCTCGACCCAATTTTAGGTTCAGGTACGATCGTTCCTAATACCTTTGAACAGACTGGTTTATCTATACCATTTTTTCTACTGGCGATCGCATCTCTCTATAAATTCAATCCAATTTGGTGCGCTATTTGGACAGCAATTGGATTTAACTTAAACAGTATGTATGGAACTTATGCTTTAACATATTTTGGGGCGGTATTTTTACTAGATTCCAGTTACTTAAAAGCCTGGAAAAAATGGCTACCAGCCTTCGGTTTATTCCTCATATTAGCCTCTCCAGCCATACTCCTCACCCTCTCTGCATTTGGTCGAGGTGCTACTGATAACAGCTTGTGGCTGACTGCTACTCAAGTGCGTTTTCCTCATCATCTTTATCCCTTAACTTGGAACAAAGCAGTATTTGGGCGATTCGCTCTTTTAATCATCTTACTGTTAACTTTCCTCTATCAATATAGAGATAGAATTGGCAAGCTATTTAAGCATAGTGTAATCTGGGCTGGAGTGAGTATTTTCTGGCTGGCTTACGCTTTTTTTGCTGCTTATATTGCTAAGTCGCCTGCGATGATAGTCATGCACCCTGCCAGAGGAACTGACTTATGGTATTGCTTCGCCGCAGTCGCTTTTGTTTCAGCTTGTGCTGTCAAATTAGAAGAAACAAAAGGTTGGCAAAGGAGAGCATTTTTAGCAGCAGTTTTTGGCGCTACAATTTTGATTTGGAATCCAATTTTAGGGCCTTATATTATTGCCGTTTGCATCATTGCTCTAATTTTGCATCCCGTAGCTTACTATCTTTTGTGTAAAGTAAGTCCCAATCGTTTGGCTATTCTACTAACACTTTGCGTTTTCTTATTTGGATTACAAAATTTTCTAAGTGACCTGTCAAAAAGTAAGAGTTTTGCAGGGGCTTTTATTAAGCAACCAGCATCCACACTTGTAGAAGTTGCTAACTGGGCAAATGCTAATACTTCTAGTGATGCGGTATTCATTGTAGACCCTACTGGCTGGGGAGAAAATTTTCGCGGTTTGGCAAAACGTCCAGCTTTTGCTACTTGGAAAGATGGTTCTGCAATCCTTTGGGATCGACCTTATGTAAAGGCATGGGCCCAAAGAATTAAGGCTTTAGGTGTTGATATTACTGAATCAGGTTTAACTGAGAAAAAGGCGAGACAAACCCTGAAGTCTTTATATGAAAAAATGTCCGATCGAGATGTAAAAGTTCTCCAATCTCGTTTCCCTGTTAAATATTGGATTGTGCCGACGAAAAAAGCTTCTCAATTTCCTCAAGTCTTTGAAAATAAAACCTTCAAAGTATTAGAAATCAATTAATGGTATGTTGTTGCGCTTGGGCGCTCTTATTCCAATGGTGATAAGAGCGCCCAAGCGCAACAACGTGCCTAATTTTTTAGAATAACTTTTTAACTTTGTCGATCGTCTGCTGCCAAAAATTACTTGTCTGGGCGGTAGATGTTTGAGTTGGTTTTGGTTCGTTAAGATAACGGTAGTATTCCCAAATTTCTTGATAGGGTGCACCTGGTTTCATGGCAATACCAGCCCAATGGACATATTGTAGTCGTTTTTCCCCATCATAAAGGGCACGATCTTTTTCTTGAAAATGTTTTGAACCTGCCCAACTTCCAGCCCCTCCACCAGGAATTTTCACGAGGTTAAGTCGTTTGGGAATTGCTTTGAGAATTATATAATTAAGAATTGGTTGATCTGTAACTTGTCGAGAAAAGTCAAAGTATTCCCGATGTTGGGAACATTCCCGCAACAATTCATACATCTGAGTTTCGGAAATTGCGCCTTTTTTGGATGCCCAAAAGCCACTATTGAAAACATCGCTTAACTGTTCTTCGGTAAATATTTCCTTTTCTTTTATGTCGGGTGCAAAAATATCTTGCAGTCCTCTACCTGCGTGGTGATAGTCACAGCAAATAAAGCCATATTCTGACAAGTAATCTAATAGGTTAGCGATTTTCTCAAATACAATAATGTCTGTATCAATGTAGAGAAATTCATCTAAGGGGCCAAACCATGCTACTAATTTTCGCATTTTGTTGGGTAGGGCGAGAAAGTCGCGATCGAAAATCTCACCAATTTTATTAGTAAATTGATTGAGAAATTCTAGGTCGGGAAAAATTTGAACGTTATGTTTCTGGGTAAGCGTTGCTGCTAAATTTTGGTAATCGTCATTAAAGGGAATTAAAAATACTGGCACTTCGGGATCGTAGTAGCGGATGCTGTTTAAAAGTGCGATCGCATTTTCCCCTACTTTCTCATTTGCCACAATATAAATACCACGACTCATTTCTTTTTCCTCAACGTTTTAATCCCAATTTTCGCAAAACTTTTGTTGCTAAACTGGGTGGTGGATTATATGGTTTTGGTTTACCTGTAAATTTTGGCTGCAATTCTTGTTCGTGCAAATAGCGATAATGCAAGAACAAATCTCGATAGGGAAAATCAATATTTTCTCCTTCACAAAGTCTGTTAAATAGTTTAGAAGATAACCCAATGTAATGTAAGTAAATTAACCTCTTTCCTTTATCGTACAACACATTATGTCGTGCCTCGAAGTGAGGAGAAGTTACACAACATCCTGTTACTTCATCTGCCGACAATTGACGCGAAAAATTATAGCAAGAAATCCCAGATTTCATAACCATGTAATTGAGGATTGTTTGATCTGGCCCATTTTGATATAATATTTCTGCATCACCTTCTTGCAACTTCGATAAAAGGTAATTTCTCCTTTCTTCGTCAAAGACTCCCTTTTTAGAAGCGTACAACCCAGCGCAAAATATTTCTGAATCAATCCGTTGTTTATCAAATACCTTTAACAATTTTTCAGAATTTACGTTGTATACGTGAGTAGGGTCTTTGTATTGAAAATCATAAACTACAAAGTCATAATCATTTAAACGCTGAAAGATTGGTTCTAATGAATTTAGCACCAAAATATCAGCATCCAAGTAAATAAACCGTTCAAATGGGCCATCAAACCCGCCAAAGCGTCGGTGCATTCCCATCCGGTACACACCTGTATGACCTCTTTCTTGCCAAATATTAAAAGCATTTGGATGAGCTTTCCAAATTTCTGTGGCGAAATTTTCCCAACGATCGATCCAAGCTTTATCTTCTAATAATTTAACATTTTTTCTCGCTGCAACTTCTTGACGAACTTGTTCTAGGCGATCGTCATAAGGAATTACACAAACTGGATATTCTTTACCTGCATTTACTTCGATACTGTTCAGTAAGGCTACCAGTTGGTTGTACACCACATCGTTAGCTAATATGTAAATACCATCGGTCATTGGAGTCTCCAAAAATTTAATGAATCAGGAGAAGTTTTTTGTGAAATTGGATAGCCATTCCAATAAATTTAGTTTGTGAAGAACGATTTGCCTTGCTTGTGCGATCGCATCTTTAGCAGCATACCAAGCATCTGGTGTAGCAGTTACTTCTTTAATATAGGCTACTCCCTTTTCATCTAAACTGGGTAGTCTGAGAAAACTACCAGGAGGCAACAACTTATCTGCTGCTGAACCCCCATAATAAATTGGCAAGCACCAAGCTAATAAAGCATCCCACATTTTTTCGCTAATATACCAATCATTATCAGCGTAGTTCTCGATCGCCAAACTATAGTAATAAGGTGCCATCCCATACCATTTATTATTAAGTTCCCCAGCAGCTTTAGCCCAGTCTGGTAAACCTCGACCATATAAATCGAACTTAATTTCGCTTGATTTTAGCGATCGCAAAAATTCCAATCGCTGACGATGATTAGCAGTACGACTAATACCAGAAGTTATCCAGCTACAACTCTCTACCTTTTCTGGACAACCCATTTCATTTAACTCCCGAAAAGAATTAGAATGATACCAAATAGCAGGCATATAATCTGGGTTTGGTGCAGCATCATCTGGCGCAGAAATATGACCGCAGTAACTTTTTGCCCACTCATAAGAAGCCTTATTTCTCCCAACAACTTCCTCTAGGGGTGGTTCTCGCCAAAGAAAGACAACCTGTTCTTTTGGTACACCTCGAAGTAGTTGTCTCATTTCTTCTTCCGGGTAGTAAATATTGTAACTTTCCGGTTGGGAAAACCAAAACTTTTTGGTAGTTACCTTCCGCAAGCCAGCAAAATTATAAAGTAATAAAAAATCCGGTTTTTCCGCTTGGGCAAGCATTTGAATATTGCCCCAAATCCCAAAATTATGTGGAGTTTGCTGCCATAACCAATCAAGTTGATTCAAATTTGGATATGAACTCAACATCCCGACAATTTTTTTACCCATATATCTACCCTGCTTAAATAACTAAAATTACTAATTAACTAATTCTGGACGCATAGAATCTTCTACATAACTAAGAATTTTGGCGATTCTATTTTCACAGGAAAACTGGCGCACAAAATCCATGTTATCTGTGTAACCTTCTACTCGTCTGGGATGGGTTAATAAAACTTTTTCTAAGCATTGAGCAAATGCTTTCGGGTTGTCTGGTTCGCACCACCCAACCACAGCGGGAGAAGATTTAAACTCCATTAAAGGTTGAATTTCTGTTGCTGCAATGGGAGTGCCTGAAGCCATGTAATCAAATAACTTTAAAGGAGAGGTAAAACTCGCTTCTTTTCCAGCACAATGCGGGTGAGCTAAAACATCAGCTGCTTGTAGTAAACAAGACAATTCATTTTGCGGTAAATAACCTAAAAATGTCACATTTTGCAGTTGTTTTTCTCTAGATATCTGTTGATAAGCTTGTATTTGTGACTCATTACCACCTGCCAAAACAAATTGAATTTGTGGTAATTCTTTAGCTACATCAATTAGCAAATCAACACCTTTAAACTTACTCAATGCACCAGAGTAAACTACTAATTTCTCCCTTCCATCACTTAGCAATTTTTTGCGCCAATCTGCTGCTGCTTCTGGTTGTCTTTTCAGGAAAATTTCATTAAACCCATTGTGTAGTTTAATTACTTTTTCCGGTGGCATACCATTTTCAATCATGCTATCTCGGACGGTATCAGCAACAGTTACAGAAATTTGAAATAGGGGATGATTGACAATTTCCGGTTCAAATTTTTTATCTTCATGGTGATGATGTTCGTATATTACCGGAATGCTATGTTTAATAGCTGTTTTGGCAAAGTTCCAATCTCTGGTATGGACAATTTTTGTCCGGGGTAATATGTGAACCGGAAAGTAGTATTTTGAGATTACTGTGCTGATATGAGTAAATTTTCCCCCAACTCGATCGAGCGGCCAAGGCGTAGGCAAAGCAGCTACTTTTAGTTGATCTTGAAGATTATAAAATCTGGCTAAATCTTCTTCAGGTGGTTGGGGATGAAAAGGATAAAACAGTTCCCCAATATTTGCTAAGTTGCTCTTTTGATGCAAATATACTAAAACTGCGGGATAACCCAAGTTAGCAGCTGCATTTGCCGAATGAGCAACTTGCACTAAATGAGCTTGAGGCTGGGGTAAGACATTTCTAGTAAAAAATATATAGTGCTTAGTCATTGGTCGTTTTTTATGCTTATTTTATTGGTAATTGGTTGCTATGCTCAAAGCGTTCCATGCTTTGTAGTAAACTCAAAGCTGATGTATATGATTCAGTGATTATTTCCTGTTGTTCTTCAGGAGTATCTACCAAATTATCAGCTAATATCCTCAAATTACCGATCAAACTATTCAGTTTAGTCCGCACGTCATAAGACAGTTGATGGCGAATTTCTTGATTACGGTCAAATACATTGTCAGAGGTTTCGGAGAATTGCAGCGAATAAAGTCTTGTATAGAAACCACCTTTATTTAAAAGTTCTTCATGACTACCAACTTCCACAACTCGACCTTGTTCTAGAACCGCAATTTGATCGGCTTTTTGGATAGTAGAAAGACGGTGAGCAATTACTAGGGTAGTCCGATCGCGACTAAGTTCATCTATTGCTTGTTGAACTAACCTTTCGGAAACTGTATCTAAGGCGCTGGTAGCTTCATCAAGGATTAAGATATCTGGGTTTTGTAACAGCGCACGAGCGATCGCCAATCTTTGTCGTTGTCCACCAGATAACATCACGCCGCGATCGCCAATAAAAGTTTCAAATCCTTGGGGTAATTTTTCAATAAATTCATAAGCATTTGCTCGTTTTGCCGCCTCAAAAATTTCCTGATCCGTCGCTTCAGGATGTCCGTAAGCAATGTTATTCCGCACCGTCTCATTAAAGAGAAATGTTTCTTGACTGACAATTCCCATTGCAGTTCTGAGGCTTTTTAAATTAAATTCCCGCAGATCAATTCCATCTATAGTAATAGCGCCAGAAGTAGGGTCATAAAATCTCGGTAAAAGATCTGCCAAAGTTGACTTACCAGCACCCGATCCCCCCACTAAAGCTAAAGTTGTCCCCCTTGGTAAATACAAATCCACTTCCTTGAGAGTTAATTTCTCATGATTGGGATAATTAAAAGTGACTTTATTGAAATGAATTCCTTGGCGTAATTGCTCAAATTTTTTCTCACCATTCTTCATGAATGGTTTATTATCACGCCGCAAGAACTCCTGTGCCATTTCCACGCTGGCATTACTACTGGCAAGTTGACTCCTAGCATTATTTAACTGACCAATAAAAGGCAGTAATCGAAAAAGTACCAATAAATAAGTCAGCAATATAGCTGAAAATGATTGGACTTGAGAACTTAAGAAAAAGCGACCTAAAATCACAATTCCCATTACTACTAAAATGCCAGCCACTTCACTAACCGGACCAATTGCTGCACCTACTACTTGTGTTTGGAAATCAGCCTTTTCGCGATCGCGAATTAACTTATGCAAACGGTCATACTCAACTTCTTCATTCCCAACAGACTTAACTAATCTAATCCCACTGAGGACTTCTAACACTCTTACTGAATAAGCTCTCGACATTTCTGATAGCGCTTTGCCAAAGACTCTAGAGCGGGCAATTGAATATTGATTAACTAATGCCACTAAACTCATCAATATTGTTGTTGCCACTGTCAGTTGCCAAGAAATTGCTATTAGTAATCCCGTAAATACTAGAATTGTAATTGCAATACTTATGATTCTAATTACTGTACCAATTGTCCCAGCAGCACGACCAATTTCTGCCCCCAAACGATTGAGTAAATCTCCCACTTTCATTTGGGAGTAATAACTTAAATCAACTTCTAATAATAACGCTATTCCTTCTTCTCGCAGGTCTGAAGTTAGTTTTCGCATCAAAGAACTTGATACTAAACTACTGCCATAGCTAGCAATATTCTTTAAAACAATTGCTAATAAAATTACTAATGCCATTATTCCTAGCCGATACTGTACTGGCACACCAGAGAAGGGTGAAATTAGCTTTTGGATCAGTGGTGGCGCACCTTTAACAGCTATGCTCTGCCCTAAAAAATTTAATAGTACTGGCACAATTAGAGTAGTACTCACACCATTAAATAAAGCACCTGAAAACCCCAGTATGATTGTCATCAAAATCCAAACTGGATAACGACGGGCAAATTTTAATAGAAATGTATTGGAAGTCATTTAGCGCTCCCTAGTATATATTGATTAAGCCTTACTCACTAAAAACAAAACATTTTTAGTAAATTTTGGATCGTTTCGGCTCCAAGCCTTGAATGATTTCTGCAAGTATAGCTGACATTGCATCTATACTGTAGTACTTCACGCATCTTTCTCTTGCTTGCTTTCCTTTTTCTTGCGCTTCTTCCAAATTTTGGAATAGCCACTCAATTTTCTCTGCTAATTGCTCTGGTGAACTAGGTTCTACAAGATACCCTGTTCCTCCCAGTATGGACGGTATATCTCCTACTTTAGTTGCTAAAACTGGCTTTGCCATTGCCATACCATCAGTTATTTTTAAAGGAAATTGCGCTTGAGTAGCTGGAGTATCGCGTTGTGGAACAATTACAATGTGAGCAGCAGCTACCACTTCCGGCATCAGATTTACAGGATACTTCGACAACTTAATAATCCTATTTCCCCATTTTTGCATGAGTTTATCATCATAATCATCATAGGGGCTGCCACCAACAATCACTAATTTTAAGTCTGGTTGATTCAGTTTATCCAAAGCCACTAAAACATCTTCCAAACCCTTGTAAGGACGTGGTGCTCCTGGAAACATCAGCACTCGGTATCCATCTAAGCCATAGCGATTTCTGCACTCTTTATCATCATAGTTCTTAGGATCGAATAATACAGTATCTTTGCCATTGGGAACAAATGCTCCACCAAAACGTTTTTGGAGAAAATGAGTGTGTGTGGTTATAGCATTTGCTTGATTAATTAATCCCTCCATCCACTTTAAATATAATGGATGATTTGGATATCTTAAAGCGCCATCTTTTTTCAGAATATCTCTAGCTAATTGCTTTAATGTAGGGCGATATTGCCACTCATCTCCACCATGCCAACTGAGTTCCCAGTCATCAATATCTAAAATTACAGGTCGCTGAGTATATAATCTATTGAGCAGAGCTATTCCAAAACTAGCTAGTTGAGGTTTCACTGCATAAATCAAATCTCCTTTAATTGCTTTCATTACTTCGCCAATAGGCTGAAAAAATCCTGGATAGTCAGTTAATTTGATAGCAATAATTTTTACATCATTGGGAATTTCTTTGTAAAATTCCTGAGCTAAAATAAATCCTACTATCTCAACTTCGTATCCTGCCTGTAATAAGGATTTTGCTAGCAAGTAAGCGCGGATTAAACCAGCACTTGCTAAATCACCAACTAGTATCGTTATCTTGGAAAAAGTTTTCATTTAGGTCTTATGCCAATCACCTCATAGTTTAACCTATCTGCTACGCCAGGGATTTTTTACCTGGTTAGGTAGGAATAAGGTGGCTAATTTATCAAAAACTCTCGTGGAAAAAGAACGAGTTATATCCTTAGCATATTGAGGACGATAAGGATAAGTACAGTGTAAAACTTTGACTGGTTCATTAATATTGTAATTGCTCTTCCATTTGTCCAGATAGTTATAAATAGGTGAGAGAATCTTCATCTGTGGTTTTACAGTTTCGATCGCAGCAGCGAAAGCACCTTGATCTTTTAACAACAGCACATCTTGATTGTTTCTCACTATGTCAAAATACATTCCCCACTTCTGGAAAAATTCTTGAGTTTTGGCGCTCTTTTTAAATCCCAAAAATCCTCCATTATATTGGACGCTATTTTCGTTAAGTGGTAATCCGACAGATTGAAGAGTTGGTAATATCTCTTGCTTAACTCTTAGCAAGTTGGAAGCTTTAACAATTGACGGCTGAACATCTTCGGTTACTAGAAAATCTGCTGCATCTAAGAAATCAAAAACTTCATCAATTTTTGAGAGTAAACAAATATCACAATCTAGATATATTGTTTTCTCAAAAGGTGATTTTTCATATAAAGCTAACTTAGCTAATCGAGATGCTAATACTGGATTTTCGCTGGCTGGTGCAGGTATTAATGTTACATTTCCAGGAGCTTTAAGCAAAGGGTGTAAAATTGGCGGAACGCGATCGATCAAAATGGCAATTGGTTCCTCATGGAATTTCCTCACGGAAGCTAAAAAGTGGATGCAGTCTTGAAAAGAGTAAAGACCTGTCAAAATTGTGATAAAACCTTTCGTTGCTGATTTCATGTTTGTTTTTCCTTAAGCATCTGATTTGAGTAAAAGTGCATCATCTAATCGATCGAGAATTTTTCTATCTACTTCTAGCTCAAATTTTCTCGCAAAATGGTAATTACCATTAGTGATAGTCTCATAATCGTCAATTGTTAAAATTCTTGGAGAACCGCGAAAAGCTGATGAATAATCTATGTAACGTTTATCATCATTAACTAGCTTAAATTTTTTGCTATTGACCAGAATAGTTTGGACAAAAGACTCCTCTGGTACTACCGTTTTTTTATAGTAATCAACTATTTTTGGGTTGTTTTTAACAAACTCTCTGATATATTCTACGCAGTTTCTAGAAAGAGTGTACCACGCCCAACCTCCATAACAAATAAACTCCTTGTTAAAGGGAACTGACCGACTCGGTAGCCCCAGCAATGGCCCGTAAGTTAAATAAAATTGCAGAGGAGTGTATTTTTTAATAATCTTTAGTTTCTGTAATGTTTTCAAGAAACTGTATGCTTTGCGTCCGGGAACTCGCCAATACTGACAATAATAACGCTTAAATCCTTTTTCTTTATTCCAAGGAATGTCTTTTCCAAAAACGTCCCAATAGCGAATAAAACCATCACTATCCGTTTTGGCGAGAAAGTCTTCAATTTCTGAAATTGGCTGGGTTGGGTAGTCTTGACCTGTGAGATTAATCAGCCAATCAAATTCACAATTATTTTCAAATAACCAATTGATAGCATTTAAATAGGGTTGAACTTGGCAAGAAAAGTTTCCTCTAACTAAAGTTTCTTGATTCGTGAGTAGATGAACATTTGATAAATCTTCAATAGGACTCAGATCTAAAGGGCTACTACGGAAATTATGATTCAGCAGGATTATAGAATTAGGGCTTGATTGTTTAATCGTGCGAACTAATCGATAAATCTGCTCTGGACATTTGTGAGTCTGGATAAAGTAACAAACTTTCATACCTTTTTTCTACTCCTAGTTTATTCAATCTACTTAATTTGAATTGCCTATTTTATGGGTAATAACCAGCTATTTTGCAGTCCTAAAAAGTTTTTGGATGCGAAGTTTTAAGCTGTTTAGTTTCAAGTTTAGATATCGATAAAACAAAAATGTTTGCTGATACCATTTCCCAGCTTTAGACCAACGGTAATAGGCGGGAGTAGCTACCTCTGTTAAGAAATAACGCCACCGGGAAACGATGCTGGGATTTCCCATTTCTTTTCCCCTAATTCTGCCGTTTTCTACCATTGCTTGACGCAAGTTGCGATCGTCACGTAAGCGACAAAGAGCGTTAATTGTCTCTTCGACTGAGGCTACTTCTATATAATCAAGTTCGCTGCGGCGTTCTTTGCGGTATGCAGTTTCACAGCCAAGAATTGCGGGAACATCAGCTAACCAAGCGTTAATTAGCTTTGAGGGAGGTTTGCTATCAAATGTATTACCATCAAAGCTACGTACAGCAACGATCGCATCTGTTTCACTATAGTCATGCCAGCTATTTGGTTCCACTATTTGCCAGCGCAAACCTAATTTATGAAGTTTTTCTTCCCATTCTGGTTTTTGCAATTCAGGTGCTAAAGTTCCTGTAACACCGAAAAAGCCAATATTTTCAAAGCGATCGCCACGAGTCGGATCGCGAGGAATTAACCCACTTTGCACCCATAACCTGATAGTGTAGCTCTGCCATAATTTTGGCGATCGCTTCAACATTTCATCTTGAGGATTTTGCACAATTTGCACTTGAGAATATGGGTGCGGATCGCGGTCTACTTTAATACAAACTATCAGCAACTTTGGCGAAGGTCGTAAGTTATCAGAAAAAAAATCTTTATGCGCGACAACAATTCCTTCAGCAGGTATATGATTTATCAATTCACAGGGAAATCCATCGGCTTTTAAATGAAGATAAGTTAGTAAAGTCCAGTCATACTTACCTCTGCCATATCTACTACCCCAAGAACTCATCCACTGTCCATATTCTTCGGGACTGTTTGTTACATATCCCATAGGCCATTGCTTTTCGGGAATGTAAAAATAAATTGGTGGTAATTTGTCAGTCATATTGATTAGCAATTGTTAGCAATTTGTTTTAAATTTCCTCAATTTTTCCATTCCCAAAAACTTTGACTCCAATCTTCTCGGTAGTGAAAAACTCCTTGCCATTCATAAAAATGTACAAATTCAGGCAATTTTGGCTCCTGATTTACATCTCTGATTTTATAGAGAGGTCGATCGCCATAAAAAGATGCCCACATTGTATAACTGCTTGGTGGCCCTACAATATAATCACATTCAGCTAAGGCATACATATCTTCAATAATTTGATTATTGGCAAAAAAGTAATTCAAACCCTGGAATAATTTGGGATCTGATTCTCCATTTGTACAAATTAGAAATCCGACTTTTTGATTAGGAAAAAGCTGTTCTACCGATTTCATTACTTTCACATAGTCTTCACTAGAGTAAAAGTATTTGCCATTTTGATGTGTGGCGTAATCTCCATGTCGAATATGTACTCCCACGAGAATATCAACCTGGTTTCTTATACTTGATATTAGTTTACCCACATTGAGTCTGTACTTTTCTAACGGAGTAAAGTATTTTCTAATTGCTGTTGAATGTTTTTGTAATAAAGCAGTATCTTTAACAAACCATCCATCTCTTAACAGCCATCCTTGCATAAAAGCGATCGCACTTGTTTGCAATTCCTCAGTAAATTTAGAATCACTCCAATTAAAAGGCTTTTCTCTAGTTAAGTTAACAGTTTTAAAAATTCCACTCTCGGCTAAACGTCGATTAAATTGATAATATTTACTTCGCGCAAACTTACTTACCTTTATTGGCAATCTTACAGGCGGATAAGCACAAAACAAGTCACGAGAAGTTGATTGGAAAAACTCAGCATACTCTTCAAAAGCTGGGTTTAACACCTTAATTTTATTCTCTATAGCAAAGGCAATACAATTAGCAAAAAGCAATAATCTGTTACCCAATTGTCCAGACTTTGCAGATATTATTATCATCTATCTTAACCTCAAACTTATTGTTGATTAGTGAAATGTAGAAGCAACCATAATTAAAAACTTTTGTCAGACAGTTAACTAACCGTCTGACAAATATTCCCGATCATGCGTGACGTTTTTGATGCCAATTCCAGGCATGGGTTATGATATCTTTGATATCGCCATATTGAGGTTGCCAACCTAAAATTACCCGGGCTTTTTCGCTGCTTCCAACTAACATTGGCGGATCTCCGGGACGACGATCGCACTCTACAGCCTTAATCTCTTTCCCTGTGACTTCTCTAGCAGCGTCGATCGCTTCTTTCACGGAAAACCCACTGCCATTACCCAAGTTAAATATGTTAGAATCTCCACCATTCAACAGATATTCTAAACCCAAAACATGAGCATCTGCTAAATCACAAACGTGGATATAATCCCGAATACAAGTGCCATCAGGAGTGGGATAATCTGTGCCAAAAATTGAAACTGATTCCCGCTTACCTAAAGCTACCATTAAAACTAAAGGTAACAAGTGAGTTTCGGGGTTATGATCTTCACCTAACAAACCATTAGGATCGGCACCAGCGGCATTAAAGTAACGGAAGGAGACGGATTTAAAATCATAAGCAACATCGAAATCCGCTAATATCCGTTCTACCATTAACTTACTTGCACCGTAAGGGTTAATCGGATCTTGGGGATGATCTTCGGGAATCGGAATTGTTTTGGGAACACCATAAGTAGCGCAAGTAGAAGAAAACACAAATTTCTTCACGTTAGCTGCTACCATTGCTTCTAAAAGTGTCAGAGTTCCTACTACGTTGTTGCGATAATATTTTGCCGGATCGGTTACAGATTCACCTACATAAGCATAAGCAGCAAAGTGCATGACTGCGGCGATATTTCGACTAGAGAATAAGTTATCTAGTAAAGCGCGATCGCCAGTATCACCAACGATTAACTCTACCTTTAACGCATTCTCTACAATATCTCGATGTCCATAAACTAAATTATCCAAAATCACCACATCATAGCCTGATTTTTGGAGTGCTTGGACTGCGTGGGAACCGATGTATCCGGCACCACCTGTAACTAAAATAGTAGGTTTGGTTTGTGACATTTTTCCTGAATGTAACTAATCTATTAATTTCAACCGACCAGCTTGTAAATAATCAAAGATGTGATTAATTTGACGGCGGTCTTCTTCCGTAATTTGTTTGTCTGAAAGTATAGCTGAGGTAAGCTGCATATACTCTTCTCGACTAACTTGCCCCGAAATTAAGATCTGGTCGATTATTTGCTTAACATTAACAGCAGACTTGCCCTGGAAGTTCCCTCTCATGTATGAAATTGACCTCTTTTATAGTTTGCCCATGTCTTGGCAGTAAACTACCACTAAGGCCAACAAAATATTTACAGCCGATCGATTACTAAAGCAATCATACTGCTTTTTCTTGTTGTGGCGAATTAGCTGCGTTCATCTTACTTACTACTGAGGTACCTTGGTATGCAGGTTCACCGACTCTCTGCACTATCGGACAATTACATCTTTTTATTACACGATCGCGAAACGAATACTGCTGCTGCGATCGATCCAGCAGAAGCTTCCCCGGTATTGCGGGCACTGGAAACTCTGAATGCCAAGTTAGTTGCTATTTTTAATACTCACCACCATCACGATCACGTAGGGGGTAATCAGCAGTTAATGGCAAGTTTTCCCAATGTTTGTGTTTATGGAGGCGCAGAGGACAAAGGGAGAATTCCCGGACAACAGGTATTTTTAAAAGAAGGTGCTCAGGTTACTTTTGCCGATCGCCTAGCTTCTGTTATTTTTGTTCCCGGACATACTCGCGCCCACATTGCTTACTATTTTCCTCCAACTATGGAGGGGGAAACAGGAGAGTTGTTCTGCGGCGATACTTTGTTTGCTGGTGGTTGTGGCAGACTGTTTGAAGGTACACCCACACAAATGGTTGATTCTTTGGGGAAACTGCGGAATTTACCGGACAATACTAGAGTTTGGTGTGCTCATGAGTATACGCTGAAAAATCTCCAATTTGCTTTAACTGTAGATCGGACAAACTCGGAGTTGCAAGCTAGATATGATGAGGTGAGAACGGCTCGCGATCGCCATCAGCCAACTGTACCATCAATGTTAGGAACCGAAAAGCAAACTAATCCCTTTCTACGTTGGGATAATCCTAATTTACAATCAGCAGTGAAGAGTCAAGACCCGATACAAACCTTTGCCAAACTGCGGGGAATGAAAGATCACTTTTAAATTTAGTCAGATTTAGCGAAATGAGGAGATTGTCAGAAATTGCGATCGCTCCCCACATTTCGCTAATATTGTATGTTCGGATATATTTTACCCAGGCTCCACAGGAACGCTCATGAGCAAACGAGTTCAATTAGTTTTATTACAAGATGTCAACAAGCTGGGCAGATCTGGCGACGTTGTGGATGTAGCCCCCGGCTATGCGCGTAATTATCTCATTCCCAGGCAATTTGCGACTCACGTTACTCCCGGAATTCTCAAACAAGTAGAACGCCGCAGAGAACAAGAACGTCAACGCCTTGCGGAACTTAAGGAACAAGCATTGGCGATCAAAACTGCGATCGAAAGAGTCGGTAACTTTACCGTGCGGGAGCAGGCTGGGGAAGGAGATGCTATCTTTGGTAGTGTGACCAATAAGGAAGTTGCACAAATCATTCAGCAAGTTACTGGTCATGAAGTCGATCGTCGCGGTATTACTTTACCCGAAATTCGCAAAACTGGTACCTACAAAGCAGAAGTTAAGATCCACCCAGAAGTATCTGCCCAAATAGAGATTATAGTTCTTGGAACTGCAAGCTAATTTGGGGTTTGTCATTGGTCATTAGTCATTAGTCATTTGGATATTCTTTTGCTCAATGGCTAATGGCTGACTATATAATTAGCCAATATTTATTATGGTTGACTCTATTAATTTTCAGAGTGTTGGCGATCGCTTACCTCCGCAAAATATCGAAGCTGAAGAATCGATTTTAGGCGGTATTCTCATCGATCCCGAAGCAATTAACCGCGTTGCCGATCTGTTAACTTCCGAATCTTTTTCTTTAGAAGCCCATAAAATTATTTATCGCGCCACATCAACTTTACATAGTCAAGGTAAGCCAACTGATTTATTAACAGTAATGGCTTGGCTTGCCGATCATAAATTATTAGATAAAATTGGCGGTCAAAGTAAATTGGTGCAGTTGGTCGATCGCACCGTCAGCGCCGTTAACATTGACCAATATGCCAAACTAATAGTAGACAAATATCTTCGCCGCAAATTGATTCATGTCGGACATGAGATCGCTCAATTAGGTTACGATACAGCTAAAGAATTACCGATTATTCTTGATGAAGCCGAAGAAAAAGTTTTCGGCATTACCCAAGAAAGACCCCAACAAGGTTTAGTATCAATTTCGGAAACTTTAATTCATACATTTCAAGAATTAGAAATCCGAAATCAAGAATTAACTTTACCCGGACTAACTTGCGATTTTTATGATTTAGATGCCATGACAGGCGGTTTTCAGCGATCGGATTTAATCATTGTAGCTGGCAGACCCTCAATGGGAAAATGTTGTAGCGCCGACAGTGAAATACTTTTAGCCGATGGCAGAGTTGTCACAATTCAGGATATTTACAATACTCGCAATGCTAAATTATTAACATTGGGAAAAGATGGCAAATTTTACTTTACTCAACCATCCGCATTTGTAGATGATGGCATAAAACCTGTCTTTCGGGTAACAACTCGTTTAGGAAGATCTATTGAAACCACAATTACACATCCTTATCTAACAATAAATGGATGGTGTCCACTTGCAGAACTTAAACCAGGTGTAAAAATTGCTGTACCGCGACAGTTAAATGTTTTTGGTCAGGAAAGATTAAGCGAAGAAAAAATAAAATTATTGGCATATTTAATTGGAAATGCTCATGATAAAATTATACCAGGGATAGTTTTTCAATTAGAGCGATCGCAACTCGCCCTATTTTTAAACCGACTTTTTGCTACCGATGGATGGGCGACAGTTCTTGCTAGTGGTCAATCACAGTTAGGATACTGTACAGTCAGCGAAAAAATGGCTCGGCAAATTCAACATCTTCTGCTACGATTTGGAATCATAGCTACACTCAAAAAGCGTTCTGTTAAATATAAAGATAGTCGGAGACAAGCTTGGCAATTAGACATTACTGATGCCCAATCTATTAAAACTTTCATTGCCGAAATTAGTATTTTTGGTAAAGAAAAAGCACTTTTAAAAGTGCAGCAAGCTTTAGTTAGTAAGCGATATCAAACAAACAAAGATTTAATTCCTAAAGAAATTTGGCAACAAATAGCAGTAGCTAAAGGGAGTGAATCTTGGCAGCATTTAGCCCAACGTGCAGGAATCAAAGGTTATAGTAATATCCACGTTGGTAAAAGGGCTTTATCACGAGAAAAGCTTTTTAAGTTAGCATTAGCTTTAGAAAATTTGCCACTTCAACAGTTAGCAACCAGTGAAATTTATTGGGATGAAATAGTTTCTATTGAGTCAGTTGGCTACAAACAAGTATATGATTTAACTATTCCTGAAACTCACAACTTTTTAGCTAATGATATTTGCGTTCACAATACTAGCTTTGCTTTAGGAATAGCTTACCAAATTGCTCGGTTACATAAATTACCGATCGCAGTTTTCAGCCTAGAAATGTCAAAAGAGCAATTGGTACAAAGAATGTTATCTGGCGAAGCAGAAATTGAAAGTAACCGTTTGCGATCGGGTAGAATTAGTCAAAACGAATGGGACTTTTTAAATCGTGCATTAGGAGTATTAACCGAACTCCCAATTTACATTGACGACTCCGCCAACATTACAGTCACCGAAATGAAAAGTCAAGCCCGACGCTTGCAAGCAGAAATCGGCTCAGAATTAGGATTAATCTTAATAGATTACTTGCAATTAATGGAAGGAGGAGGCGATAATCGCGTCCAAGAATTATCGAAAATTACTAGAAGTTTAAAAGGTTTAGCCCGTGAATTAAACGTACCAGTAATCGCCCTATCTCAGCTAAGTCGGGGAGTAGAAGCCAGAACAAATAAACGCCCAATGATGGCAGATTTGAGAGAATCAGGATGTTTAACAGGTGATACTTTAGTTACATTAGCAGATAGTGGCGTTCAAGTACCAATTTGCAGCTTAGTCGGAAAATCTGGTTTTAATGTTTGGGCGCTTAATCAAACTACAATGAAATTAGAAAAGGCTATTGTCAGCAATGCCTTTTCCACAGGAATTAAACCAGTTTTAAAATTAACCACACGCTTAGGACGTACTATTAAAGCAACTGGGAATCATAAATTTTTGACAATTAACGGTTGGCAAAGATTAGACCAATTAGAAGTAGGTTCCCGTATTGCTTTACCTCGCTCTTTAGCAAGTCCATCTCAACAATTGATGACTAATTCTGAACTCGGATTACTCGGTCATTTAATAGGAGATGGTTGTACTTTACCAAATCACGCCATTCAATATACTACCAGAGAAGAAGATTTAGCAAACACAGTTGTTTCCTTAGCTATTGAAGTTTTCGGAGATTTAATTAAACCAAGAATTGTTAAAGAACGTAATTGGTATCAAGTCTATCTTGCCGCAAGTTATCATCTTACCCATAAAATTAGAAATCCCTTGGTTGAATGGCTAAATACTATGGGTGTTTTTGGTTTGAGGTCTTATGAAAAATTTATTCCTAATGAAGTTTTTGAACAACCTCAAACTGCTATTAGTATTTTCTTGCGTCATCTTTGGAGTACAGATGGTTGTATTAGACCAGTTCAAGGAAAGTCTAGTTATCCTAATGTTTACTATACTTCCAGCAGTGAGAGATTATCGCGAGATGTTCAGTCATTATTACTACGTCTTGGTATTAATGCTCGACTATCTGTAGTTCCACAACTCAATAAAGGAAGAGATCAATATCAAGTTTGGGTAACTGGTAGACCTGATTTAGAAAGCTTTGTTGAATTAGTGGGTGCTGTGGGAAAATACAAACAACAAAGTCTCAGAGAAATAGGCAACTATATTCAAGTACGTACAGCAAATACTAACAGAGATATTATTCCCAATGATATATGGAGAATGTATGCTGTCCCAGCTATGCAGCAGTATGGATTAACTACGAGACAGACACAGACTTTACTTGGAAATAAATATTGTGGAACTACCTTGTATAAGCAAAACTTGAGCCGTACAAGAGCAGATAAACTAGCTTTAATTGTTAAATCTGATGAGATTAAAAGATTAGCTACCAGCGATGTTTATTGGGATGAAATAATCTCTATAGAAGCAGATGGTGAGGCTGAAGTTTACGATTTAACGGTTCCTTATTTTCATAATTTCATTGCCAATAACATCGTAGTTCATAACTCAATTGAACAAGACGCAGATTTAGTAATCATGCTTTATCGTGATGAATACTATAACCCAGACACTCCTGACAGAGGCGTAGCAGAAATAATTATTACCAAACACCGCAACGGCCCAACAGGAGCAATCAAATTACTCTTCGATCCTCAATTTACCCGTTTCCGAAATATGGCATCCCCCCATCGAGGATAGGGGGCAGGGGGGCAGGGAAGAAATAAATTTTTCCCCTGTTACCTATTCCCTATTCCCTGTTCCCTATTCCCTGTTCCCTGTTCCCTTCTAATTACTGTATTCTCAACAGTTCCACATCAAAAACGAGAGTGGCGTTAGGGGGAATAACTCCACCAGCGCCACGAGGACCGTAACCTAATTCTGGGGGAATGATTAGTTGACGACGACCGCCAACTCTCATGGTGCTGAGTCCTTCGTCCCAGCCTTTAATCACTTTTCCTGCACCTAATTTAAAGGAAAAGGGCTGATTGCGATCGCGCGAACTATCAAACTTCTTCCCATTCTCCAAAGTGCCAGTGTAATGCACGACCACCGTTTGACCAGCATTCGGAGTAGCGCCAGTTCCTTCTACCAACTCGACATACTTTAGGCCAGAAGGCGTGGTAACGGCTGCTTCATTTCCCGAATCAGCACTTGATGGATTAGACATAGTATTACTCGCAAATAAAGTACCTTGGGGTGCTGAACTAGCCACCTGTTGTTGAGGCGCAGTTAGTTCATCAGCTAAAGCTGGCTTTTGGGCGCTGCTAATTTGCGCCACCAGCAAAATTAACCCACAGACCAGCATAACTGCAACGCTGATCAGAATCGCTTTCAAAATTCTTCCTCCCTGAAATCTTTGCAGCTGCCATCAAATCCTAGCAGTTTTCTTAACGCCACAGCTTATTTTCCAAGTCACGCACCTGACGTTCCAAACGGTCAATCCTTCCCCGTAACTCATCCACTTCCGACTGACGCGCCACACCCAAATCCTGCATCATATTTCGCATCTGGCGCTGCATCTGCGCCTCAAAATTGTTACCTTGATCTGACTTCAACTGATTCATCAAATCATCAACAAACGCCTTCGCTTGGTCAGGATTAATTTTACCTTCCTTAACCCACTCATCGCTAACTTCCCGAATTTTCTCTGCCACCAAAGATGTCGTACCTACGCCCACCATCAATAGCTGCTTCAGCCAATTATTGCTATCCATGCTCTTTTCCCACTTCCTTGCTCAAAAAAGGCAATTAAAATATCGCCCATATAGCTATGCTGGAACTTGTGCATTCCGGCACACAATTCCATTGTGTCATCCGATTTTAGATTTGAGATTTTCAATTTTCGATTTTTTGATGGGGTATGCCGATGGTAATAGAGTGGCTCAAGTTTCAAGTAGATTTAGAACGACGGGAAGAATTTATCCAAAAAGATACGGAAATCTGGACAGCAGTCCTGGCTAAAAGTCCCGGCTTTTTAGGCAAGGAAATTTGGATTAGCCCTGACTCTCCCACAGAAGTAATTTGTGTCATTCACTGGGCAAGTCGCGAACAATGGGAATCCTTTCCCCAAAAGTTACTGGATGAAACAGAACAACGCTTTAGCCAAGCAATGGGCAACTCCTATCAAATGCTGGAGTCCAAAGAGTACCAAGTCCGCAAGTTTCCCCACGTTTGAGAGGCAGGGGGGCAGAGGGGCAGAGGGGCAGAGGGGCAGAGGGGCAGAGGGGCAGGGGGGCAGAGGGGCAGAGGGGCAGGGGGGCAGAGGGGCAGGGGGGCAGAGGGGCAGAGGGGCAGGGGGGCAGAGGGGCAGGGGGGCAGAGGGGCAGGGGGGCAGAGGGGCAGGGGGGCAGAGGGGCAAAGAAAGTTAAATGGGTATTAAGTGAATGTTCTACAGATTCGGAAAGATAGTGGCTAGCGGTCTAAAATGGGAGATTTTGCTGAGGAAAGGTAACAGAAAACAGGCAGAAGGCAGAAGGCAGAAGGCAGAAGGCAAAATTCTCAAGAGTCCCCTTGTCCCCTTGTCCCCTTGTCCCCTGTGCCCAGTGCCCAGTCCCCAGTCCCCAGTCCCCAGTCCCCAGTCCCCAGTCCCAGTTTAAGATAATCAATAATTAGTTACGTTGTTATTCTCAATGTCTAATTGTCCTCGTTGTCAACAACCAATTAAACCCCAAGCAATTACTTGTCCTTATTGCCGTTTGGAGTTAAAAGCACACGGTCATCCGGGTATTCCTTTACACCGGGCTACTGGGGAAGCGCCATTATGTGATACTTGCGTTTATCACGCTGACGATACTTGTAATTATCCTCAGCGACCTTATGCTAGAGAATGTACGCTTTACCAAGATATTAATGCGCCAAAAATGGCAGTTAAACCGCAGCCTAATCAATCATTTCAGTTTTGGTTTAAGCGGAATTCGCTTTGGATTCTCTTGCTAATTTTATTGTTGATTAGCTTTTTAATTACCCTTTTGCGGTAACATTCACACTAAAACAAACTGGCAGCGGTAGAACTTTTTAACTCCGATGTTTCTTGCAGAGTTGGTAATTTTTCTTCACTTATTTCTTTTGGTTGGAAAACTGCCAAATCAAACCAGAAAGTTGTGCCTACGCCAACTTCGCTGACTAAGTGAACTCTGGTGTGATGTTTTTCGATAATGTTGCGAACAATGGAAAGTCCTAATCCTGTTCCTTCTAAGGTATGTACGCGATTTTCGACTCGGAAGAAACGCTCAAAAATTGCTTCTTGATCTTCTGGTGCAATGCCAATTCCGGTATCAGAAACTTCAATTCTTACCTGGGGTGTTTGGGTTTGGGTGTGGGAGTTTTCTTCTGGGTTTAATAGATAAGCGCGAATTGCTACTTTACCGCCAGAAGGAGTGAATTTTAGGGCATTACCTATTAAGTTAGCAAACACTTGTAATAGTAAATCGTAGTGTCCTATAACTTGTGGTAAATCAGGATCTACTTCCTGAATTAGCTCAATACCTTTGTCTTTAGCGTTTAGTTGGTAAGTTCTGAGTGTTTGTTCAATTGGTTGGGCAATATCTAAGGCTTCAAAATGATAGATACGGCAGGATGATTCTAACCGAGTTAATTCTAAAACATCATTGACTAAACGAGTTAGGCGATCGGTCTCGTTATTCGCTGTCTCTAAAAATTCCTTGCGTTGTTCTTCGTTTAAATCTTCGCCGTATTCGTGCAAAGTTTCAATGAAAGATTTGATATTAAATAAAGGCGTTCTCAACTCATGGGAAACATTACTAATAAAATAACTTTTCGCCTCGTTGAGTTCCGCTTCGCGAGTAATATCTTGCACCGTCATCGCAATGCCCTTGACACTTTCCCGATATTGGTCGAGAACAGTAGTTAATAAAATCCGAATCGTGCGATTTGTCGGTTGAGTTAATGTCACCCGAAATTCTGCGCCTTCTTTATCACCTTGATCTTTTGCCATTTGATAAAGTGGTCTAGTCAGTTCCGAGGTAACTTCTTGGGGAAGATGATATAAAACATTTTCCCCGACAACGTTAGAGTTAGAATTTTCCCAACCAAAAATCCGTTTGGCAGTGGGATTAACTAAAATGGCTTGTAAATTAGTATCAAGTAAAACCGCACCATCAGCAATTGTAGAAACCAAAGTTTCTAATTTCGCTTTTTCTGCGGTCAACTCTTCGATATTTTGTTCTTCATAACTTTCCAGTCTTTCTGCCATTTCGTTGAAGCTGGAGATTAACTCGCCTAATTCTCCTCCCAATGGCAAATCAATCCGCTGCCTGAAGTTTCCCGCAGCAATATTTTTTACCCCAACTACTAATTCTTTAATTGGCTGAGTAATTGTTAAGGCATTAATCACACCGCCGAGAATTACCATTACCCAAATTGATACGAAAACTGCGATCGTCACATCTCTAGTTAAATGAGATGATGTGACTACAGTCGGATTGGGATTAATACCAATTGCCAAAACTCCCAAATATTTGCCCCCCTGAGTTAAAGGCACAAACACATCAGTAACTTCCCCATTGGGAGTGCGATGCTGACGAATCATTGGCAACTCTGAATTGCTGGCGTAATCTGGAGGCAGTTGGATGCGACGTTCAATAGTTAAGGAATTTTGGACTTCCGACTGCCAAAAAGGAAGACCAAAAAAGATTTTGCCCTCTGTATCCGCATAAAGCATATAGCGGACGCTGGAAGTGTTATCGAAGAAACGTTCGGAAAAACGTGCGACTTCCGTCAGATTGTTTTCGGCAATTAGGGGAGATACATTGGTTGCCAAGAGGATTCCCAAGTCCCGACCAAAACGGGTATCGTTGAGACGAGCATCCTCTTGAATGGTATTAACTGCCCAAAAGGTAAGACCACTCATTAGTAAAGAGACTATCAAGGTAGCAGCAGCCATTAACCTTGTTTGCAGTGTAAACTCTGACCACCAGTGGGCGATAGCTTCTCGAATTGTTTTCAGGAGGACCAGCATCTTAACAAAGGATGGAGGACAACAAAGGGAGTGTGAACTAAGAAGTTTGCCTGATTGCCAAACTTCTATCGCTATTCATACTTTAAAGGCTATTTGCAAAAAAAGTTAGGCGATCGCTTTGTCACCGATATCCCGTCGATAGTATGCGCCTGCAAATTGGATTTTATCGACAGCAGTGTAAGCGAGGGCTTTAGCACTATTTATATTCTCGCCTACCGCCGTAACTCCTAAAACTCTGCCGCCATCGGTGACTAAAGTTTGGTCGAATTTAGTCCCTGCATGAAATACTACTGCCCCAGTTGACTCGGCTTGAGAAATGCCTGTGATTTCTTTACCTTTGGGATAATCTCCGGGATATCCAGCGGAAGACATGACTACACAAACGCAAGCGCCTGATTTCCAGCGAATCGGCGGCATTTCGCTAAGTCGCTGTTCCACACAGGCTAACATGAGTTCTTCTAAAGGTGTTTCCAGCAAGGGTAACACAGCTTGGGTTTCTGGGTCGCCGAAACGACAGTTAAATTCTAGGACTTTTAATTCGCTTTGGGGGGAAATCATTAGTCCGGCGTAGAGTACGCCGCGATAATCGATTTGGCGTTTTTTTAGGGTGGCGATCGCTCTTTCCAACACTTCTCGTTCTATCCTTTCCATAAGGGAAGGTGTCACCAAAGGCGCAGGCGCATAAGCACCCATTCCCCCAGTATTCGGCCCTGTATCTCCCTCCCCAATCCGTTTATGATCTTGAGCAGGGATTAAAGGGCGAATTGTCACCCCATCCGTCAAAGCTAAAACGGAAGCTTCCTCACCAATTAAACATTCTTCAATTACTACGGTGACTGGGGACTGGGGATTGGGGATTGGGGACTGGGGATTGGGGATTGGGGACTGGGGATTGGGGACTGGGGACTGGGTTATGCTTTTGCCAATACCTTCTTTAAAGATAGCGGTAATTGCGGTTTGTGCTTCTTCTACTGTTTGCGCGACTATTACGCCTTTTCCCGCTGCTAGTCCATCTGCTTTTACTACAATAGGTGCGCCTTGTTGGGTGACGTAAGCTTTCGCCGCTTCTGCATCGGTGAAAGTTGCAGATTTCGCTGTTGGAATTCCTGCTTCTTCCATTAAAGCTTTTGCCCAAGCTTTTGACGCTTCGATTTGAGCACCTGCTTTGCTAGGGCCAAAAACCGGGATATTTTGAGATTGTAGAGCATCAGTAATTCCCAAAGCTAGGGGAACTTCGGGACCAACTACAACTAAAGAAATGCTATTTTCTTGAGCAAAATTGCCAATTCCGGCAAAATCATCGACAGCTAACGGCACATTTTGGCATTTTTCCATTATCGCCGTTCCGCCATTCCCAGGAGCTACGAATACTTGTTCTACTTGTGGAGATTGTAAGAGTTTCCAAGCTAAGGCGTGTTCCCTTCCGCCATTACCAACTACTAATATTTTCACTTTGTCCTCGCACTTATAAAGATAGATGCTAGTTTCGCTGTTTATAGGCGGGTAATAGTATAGACGATTTTGGATTTGGGATTAAAAAATTACCCCCCTGGAGTTATAGTTGGGGGGGAAGTGCGATCGTATCCATTGAATTCTCTTAATTATTTTCCGACAAGGTATCAGCCGCAAAATTTCCCGCCACTGTCCTCACCAATTCCAAATCCAAGTTTAATCTTTCCGCGATTTGTTCAATACTTAACCCTAATTCCAACAACAAAGGTACTGTTTCCAATTTCCCTTCTAATTTCCCTTCTTGTTTACCTTCTTGTTTACCTTCCAATTTCCCTTCCTGTCTACCTTCCTGTTTACCTTCAGCTTTTGCTTCTTGATAAAATCTGGTTGGTTTCAAGTCACTTAAACTAAACATAGCTTCTATCTCCTCGCGACTTAGGTTGGTAAATTTTTGACACTCTCCCGTTAAGCTACGCTTTACGGTGTGATTCTTGTTTCATGGAGCAATGCTTTTTAGAGAGTACAATTTTAGGTGAGTCATAAATAACTTTGACTTTATGAGGTACCCTACGACGTATACTCAGATCTTGCACCAGTCCCAAAATCCGCCTGCGAATCAATTCGCAGGCTAATAGCTAAACTCCTCTTTCATAGGACTAAATACTTATTCAATAGTAGCAACTTGAGTTAGTATATGAAAACGCAGGAATCCTCACCGTCAACTAAACCTCAAAATAAAAGGAGAAGTAGAATTTGAGCAAAAAACAACGAGAAAATAACTACTTTATAGCCAACCTATTTAACTGATAAACTCTCCTTCTCTTCTCTCTGTGCCCTCTGCGCCTCTGTGGTTCAAAAAATCTAAAACTTATAAATTTAAACAGTGAACTCATCAAAAGGTTGATTTCTTTTATATGACTTACTCTGCATCTACCCCAAACCCCAAAAATAAGAAAGTTCAAGAAGAAAAGATTCCCAATGCTGATTACCGAGTAATCGATCGCGAAAAACTCAGCAAAATGTATCAGCATTATGTTGAAGTAAAAGATAAATATCCTCATTCATTATTATTGTATCGAGTCGGAGATTTCTTTGAAACTTTTTTCCAAGATGCGATCGTCATAGCTAGAGAATTAGAATTAGTTTTAACTAGCAAACATGGGGGTGAAGTTGGTAGAGTACCGATGACAGGTGTACCTCACCATGCTTGGGAACGTTACACAACTCAATTAGTAGAAAAAGGTTATGCAGTTGTGATTTGCGATCAAGTAGAAGATGCTGCTGATGCTGTAGGTTTAGTTAAGCGAGAAGTGACGCGAGTTCTTACGCCGGGAACGTTGTTAGAAGAGGGAATGTTAAAAGGACGGCGTAACAATTATTTAGCAGCGGTTGTAATTGCTAACACGCATTGGGGTTTAGCTTATGCAGATATTTCTACAGGTGAATTCTTAACTATTCAATCAAGTAATTTAGAGCATTTATCTCAGGAATTAATGCGTTTACAACCTGCGGAAGTGCTGATTCCAACTAATGCACCCGATTTAGGTAGTTTACTACGTCCGGGAGAGAAATCTGAACATTTACCTGATGTATTACCGCCAAATTTTTGTTATGCTTTACGTCCGCAAATTCCCTTTACTTTGGGTGAGGCAAAACAGAGACTTTTGCAGAAGTTTAAAGTACGATCGCTAGAAGGTTTAGGTTGCGAACATCTCCCTTTAGCGGTGCGTGCTGCTGGTGGTTTATTACAATATTTGGAAGATACCCAAAAAAATAATCAAGTTCCACTACAACCTTTACGTACTTATACTTTAACAGATTTCTTAATTCTCGATCATCAAAGTCGCCGCAATTTAGAAATTACCCAAACTGTTAGAGATGGGAGTTTTCATGGTTCTTTATTGTGGGCGATCGACAAAACTTGCACTACAATGGGCGGACGTTCTTTGCGTCGTTGGTTATTGCAACCATTATTAGATCTTAAAGGAATTAGAGCTAGACAAGATACAATTCAAGAATTAGTAGAAAATGTTTCTTTGCGCCATGAATTACGCCAATTATTACGGCAAATCTACGATTTAGAAAGATTGACAGGACGTGCAGGTTCGGGAACAGCTAGCGCCAGAGATTTAGTTGCTTTAGCTGATTCTTTAAAGCGCTTACCAGAATTAGCAAGATTAGTAGAAAATGCCCGTTCTCCCTATTTAAGAGCTTTACAAAAAGTTCCGCCAATTCTAGAACAATTAGCCCAAAGATTGCATAATCACTTAGTTGAATCTCCGCCAATTCATATTACCGAAGGTGGGTTAATTCGCCCCGGAATAAATGCTCAATTAGATGCTATGCGCCAAGAGGCGGAAGACGATCAACAATGGTTGGCGAATTTAGAAGCAACCGAAAGAACTCGAACTGGGATTTCTAATTTAAAGGTAGGTTATACCAAATCTTTCGGTTATTATATTAGCATTTCTCGTGCTAAAGCTGACCAAGTTCCTGATAATTATATTCGGAAACAAACTCTTACTAATGAAGAGAGATATATTACGCCGGAATTAAAGGAAAGAGAGAATCGAATTCTCACAGCGCGAGAAGATTTGAATCGATTAGAATATGAGATTTTTGTGAGTTTGCGGACGGAAGTTGCCCAAGAAGCTGAGTTAATTCGCAATATTTCTCGTGCTGTTGCTGCTGCTGATGTTTTAGGCGGTTTAGCAGAGATAGCAGTAGCTCAAGATTATTGTCGTCCTAATATGATTGAAGGGCGAGAAGTTAATATTCTTGATGGGCGACATCCGGTGGTTGAACAGTCTTTACCTTCAGGGTTTTTTGTGCCGAATTCTACTAAATTAGGATGCACAAATGACGAAGGACAAATGACCAATAACAGCCCAGATTTAGTTATTTTAACAGGGCCAAATGCGAGTGGGAAGAGTTGTTATTTAAGGCAGGTGGGTTTAATTCAATTAATGGCGCAAATTGGGAGTTTTGTGCCAGCTAAGGGGGCGACTTTGGGAATTTGCGATCGCATTTTCACCCGTGTCGGCGCAGTTGATGATTTAGCGACAGGTCAATCTACTTTTATGGTAGAAATGAACGAAACTGCGAATATTTTAAATCATGCTACTGCAAAATCGTTGGTTTTGTTAGATGAAATTGGGCGAGGTACAGCAACTTTTGATGGACTTTCTATTGCTTGGGCGGTAGCAGAATATTTAGCAACAGAGATTAAGGCAAGAACAATTTTTGCCACTCACTATCATGAATTAAACGAGTTAGCTTCGCTGTTATCAAACGTAGCAAATTATCAAGTAACTGTGAAAGAATTCCCCGATAAAATTGTCTTTTTACATCAAGTACAACCGGGCGGCGCAGATAAATCTTATGGCATAGAAGCCGGACGTTTAGCAGGTTTACCTCCTGTAGTAATTCAACGCGCAAAACAAGTAATGGGACAAATAGAAAAACATAGTAAAATTGCTGTAGGCTTAAGGGAAGGTGTACAAAATCAACGCAATTCTACTAAAAGAAAATCGACTAAGAAAGCTATAGAAATTCCTTTCGCAGATGAGGAACCAGTTAATCTTCAAGAAAGTTCTGAGTTTTGATTGGTTCGTTGTGACGACTTCAGTCGTTTTCTTTAGGAATGTACGACTGAAGTCGTTACAACGAACTTTTGATCGCTTCCTCTCCCAATCGCCTCAAAATTTGCAACACAAGATAAAGTTCATTACTTGGATTGAGCAACGAAAAAAGCCTAGAGTTTGCATATTCCGCAGTCGGTTGGCGAGTCGCTTTCAAAAACAAAAACTCATTCCCATTCGTAATCATGCCAAACGTGGGTTGAACCATCTCTGGGTTGCTCAACATATAAGCCAGTGCTTGAGGAATTGCCCTTGTCACCGCAAAATCACTTCGCTTCGACTCAATCACCAACAGCCACAAGCGATTTTTCAACACTAGCACATCAATCCGCCCCCGAATCACTTTACCTTCATCTTCTAACTCCACATCGACACTAGTTTCTGTTTCAATCCGAAACGGTTTGTGATAAAAACCCGCTAAATCTAGTAACGGAGCCAGCACTACCATTTTGACGCTGTTTTCTAGCATTGGTGGATCTTCCATCAATTCCACAAAATTGGCTTTCACCCGATGTAACAAATGCTGTTCTACCTCGCTCAAAGGTGAATAATCAGTAGACCACTCCCAGAAAAAGCTTTGATTTTGAGCCTGATGTAACCCAAATGCCTGTTTGAGTTCGCGAAGTATCACCTCATTAGCCGGAATTGTTTGCACCATTTCACTTTATTTACCTATACTTACTTAAGTATAGGTAAATAAAGTGAAAACTATCGTCGGGCAGGATGCCCACCCCACAAGAGTTACAGCTTTCTTGTGGGGTGGGCATCCTGCCCGCCCCATCCTCATATAACTATTATCACTTTATTTATTTGCACCTACTTACTTCTCACGTTGCTGACCATTTTAGACGGGGTTGGTAATCTTCTTTTCCAAGGATTAAAACATTACCATTTTCATCACAAATGCCTGCTTTACCTACTCCATGCACTGTAATACTACCCCGACAAATTGTTCTACTATAATGTTCATGATGATGACCATGAAACATTTTACTTGCGCCAAGTGCTAAAGCTAAATCATCCAATTCTTTAAACCCAAAACGATGGGAAGATGGCGCTTCATGGGTAACTAAAATGTCTGCTTTTTGTTTCCAAAGTGCGGCATATTCTTGCCAAAAAATAGTTACATGATGTTTGCGGGGAATGCTATCACGCCAGCGTTGTCCCCTACCGCAAGTATGTAGTAAATCTTGGCGAGTGGGAAATCTGGGTTTTGCGGGAGGTCGCCAAATTTTTTCGCGAAAAACTCCGCCTAAACCTGCTATTCTTTTGCCATCAATTTCTACTACTCTGCCATGTAAATTACGATCGCCCAACTTAGACCCAAACAAGTTATCATACCAACTATCTTGATCGCCATCATGATTACCGGGAATAAACCAAACTTCTGTTTTATCTATTATTTCGGCAAGTTCTTCATCAAGCGATCGATCTAAATCACAATCACCTAACAACACCACAGCTTGCGGAGAGTAAGCTTTTACACCCCGAATAATTGGTTGAAAATCACCGTGAGGATCTCCCGCAAATAAAATCATTTCCCCAACGAACAGGCAACTAAGAACTACTATGGCAGAAGGCAGAAGGTAGAAGGCAAGAAAAACATTGTTTATTTTGGTAGTTGCTATAAATACAAAAGAGCAAATAATTAAAAGAAATCTGCCATCCAAGGTACAGAAAGGGCAAAAATTTCTGTGGCAGTGGCAAGAACTCGATCGCTAGCTTCTAAAAAACCACTAAATTGTAATTGGCGGGGTGTATAAAGTCCCGTGTAAAGAGGTGAGAGTCCACGTATATTTAACACTAACTCACCTTTACCTCCCCTCGTCACTTCACCACTTCCACCAGACACCCTGAGAATAAAATTCCCATTATTATCGCTCAACAAATCATCTTGAACCATTAAGTGTAACTCAGCTTCCACCCCTACTGGATAGCCACGTTTTGAGAGTGCTTTTGCTACATCAATTATCCGTAGCATCCACATACTAGAATTTCTTACCTTAGCTGTTTGTTCGGGCAAAAATAATAGTAGTGGGTGAACAACTGAACCGCGCCACATAGCTGTTTCAATTTGAGAACGATGATCGGCGACAAATGTCCACAAACGTTTCGCCGCTGATGTTGTCAAAGCTACCCAATCTAAAATTATTAATTGGGATTCTTTGGCCTTTTGATGGAAAATAATATAGCCTTCTGGTTGACTTTGGGTACCGACCAAGTAAGCATAGATTATTTCCTGTTCTCGCGGCTGGATAATTCCCTCCCAAATTGCTGGGTTCCGATCGAGATTGCCATTTATTTTAATGGCTGATTGAGAATAAATGTCAGAAAAAATTGTGTAATTAATCGGAGTTACTGGTTGGATGGGAAGAGTGCGATCGCTCAACCCGATACTTTTAGTCGGTATCTCATAAATACAAGCATTTCCCCCCTGTTCATAACCGACTTTTCGATACAATCTTTGCGTCGCCGGATAAAGTGCGGAAATGGGTACTTCCCTTTCGTAGAGTTCCCGAAGCGTCCCCGACAGTAACTCAAAAGCTACCCCCGTTCCCCGCTGTTCCGGCGGTACTCCCACCGCTGCTAGTCCCGCCATCGCGACACTTTTACCCCCAAACCATTGTCCCATCTGGTATATACCCAAACCACCAACTATTCTTCCCCCTTCTGTGACTACCCGGAAGTTCTCCCTTCCTAAGCGATCGAAATACTTCTGAGTGTCGCCAACAGCAAAACATTGACCAAGAATAGCTGCTAGTTGTTTAGCATCCTCTTCTTGAGAAAGTGAACCAAATTCCCAACCAAGTTTCATACAATCTCATCCGTACAAATGAAAAGAAATTTAAACATTTAAAGTGCAAATTTTATGCTTTGCAACAAAGAATCATAAAAAACGTTAAAGTTCATTACAGAATTTACTGATGGCAAAACTGTCGTGATACCTTCGTTCATGTTGACTTTCCGAACCAAGAGAGTTGAGATTAAAGCATGGAGAACACTTTGAACTTGCAATCAATTCCAGCCCGCCACAATACAGTTCGTGAAGATTTTAGCGAGTACGTAGCTCATCTCCAACTTCACATGGCTTTACAAGCGCGTAACTTAGTGCCAACTTTAACGCAAGCCGCAGACAGCCGAGAAGAACTTTTGCATCAAACACAAGCTGAGTTGGAAAAAATGATTTCCCGGCAAATGCGCTGAAAGATATCTGTTTGTAGGTAGTAATACGGACAAGGTGCGATCGCCCAAAAATCAGATTCGGTTAATACCCAGATGACAGAAGCCGCTACTCAACTTTACTAGATTATCGAAAAATCTTCATATATTTTTTACACACAGCACTGAGGAAAGCACTATAATAAGAAGTGTGAGACATGGGGCTGTAATGGTTTCGACAGGTCGGCGAACACTGTCTCGTGATACAGGTCGAGAGTGAGTCTTCTCTCGCTAATACCGGGCTCAAAAAAAAGTAAAGGCGAAAAACAACATCGTTCCTTTTGCTCGCGCAACAGTTGCTGTTGCTTAATAATCTCTAAAACAGGTTACGAGCATCTGTAAACCGACTCCGTTAAGGAATACAGAAACAACCCCAACGGATGCGCTAGTAAGTTGTCTCTGGTAGATTTACTAGCAAAGAACTCACCAGAGAATCCTATCGTCCGGGATAATGGACGATTCCCGCCTTGAGGATCAGATAGGCTAAACCTGTGAAGGAGCGGGAGGCAAATACCCGGTTTGGACAGCCGTTCAATTCGGCTCAGCTCCATTTTATACCGAAAGCGCTATACCGAAACTGTATGACCACCCAATAATGGGTGGTCTAACTTTTTAAGTACGTTGTTGCGCTTGGGCGCTCTTCTGTAGCGCCCAAGCGCAACAACGTACCTATTGATTTGCCATTCTACGAATTTCTGGGTCGTTGACATCAATAGTATGCTTAATGCGATCGCACCACGTTTACCCAAAAAATAACTTTGCCTACTCATAGTTTTTATTTAGATATCAGTAGTAATTGACAAGTAATAGGTAAATAACAAGTTTTTTACACCAAAGATAAAAATTAGTCTTGACACATCAATCAAATACTATTCCGCACAAAGTTTACAAAAATTTTACTTTTTTCGTAATAGTTGAATAAAATTAACATTATCCTTACATCTTGTTTAGCCAAAACTTTAAATTTTGCTCCTTACCTAAGATAGATTTTTGAGTTACTAAGGAGAGTTAAACTATCTCCCAAGAAACTATTAAGATATCGTGACTTCAGGCAGAACTGAGGTAAAAATAACCTTAATGAGACTTAAGAGGTTCTGCTCAAGATGCAGCCAATTCGGACATTTAACGTTACACCTTCCTTACCGCCGCGCTTAGAACCCTTGCGGCAGTTAGCTTATAACCTGCACTGGGATTGGAACGTCGATACCAAAGATTTATTTCGTCGTTTAGACCGAGATTTGTGGGAATCTAGCCGTCACAACCCAGTTTTAATGCTTGGTACAATTTCCCAAAGTCGATTGCAGGAAGTAGCAGAAGACGAAGGTTTTATTGCCCAAATGGAAAGGGCGGCTCAACAATTAGAAGATTACCATCATCGATTAACTTGGTATCATAAAAACCGCAAATTAAGTACAGGTACAAAAGTAGCAAGTAGTGGGGAAGATTCAGAAGGTTTACCTCATGGATATGACTCATTACCTGCGAACCTAACCGAATGTTACGCTTACTTTTCTATGGAATTTGGGTTAACAGATTGCTTACCCATTTATTCCGGTGGTTTAGGTGTTTTAGCCGGAGATCATTTAAAATCTGCCAGTGATTTAGGATTACCTTTAGTTGGGGTCGGATTACTTTATCAAGAAGGTTATTTTAGCCAATTTCTTAATGCTGATGGTTGGCAAACTGAACATTATCCAATCAATGATTTTTACAATATGCCTTTGCATCTGGAACGCCATCCAGATGGTTCAGAAATTCGCATAGAAGTAGATTATCCGGGACGAAAAGTTTATGCTCGAATTTGGCGGGTGCAAGTAGGAACTGTGCCTTTGTATTTGCTGGATACTAATATTGATGCCAACCCAAGTAAGTACGACCACGATATCACTGACAGATTATATGGCGGTGATATTGATATGCGGATTCACCAAGAAATGATGTTAGGAATTGGTGGGGTGCGTGCTTTAACAGCTTTGGGTTTAAAACCAACAGCTTTTCATAAGAACGAAGGTCACTCTGCCTTTTTATCATTGGAACGAATTCGAGTTTTAATTCAAGAACAAGGTTTAAATTTTGCTCAAGCAAAACAGGTAATTGCTGCTAGTAGCATTTTTACTACGCACACTCCTGTCCCAGCAGGAATTGACTTGTTCCCTCCTGATAAAATCCTTTATTACCTGGGTTACTATGCAGATATTTTCGGTTTACAAAAAGAAGAATTTTTGGCTTTAGGAAGGGAAGACACAGGCGATTTAAGTGCGCCATTTAGTATGGCAATTTTGGCGATTAAAATGGCATCTTTTGTGAATGGGGTTGCCAAATTGCATGGTGTAGTTTCACGGGCAATGTTTCGGGCACTTTGGCCGAGTTTACCTGTGGATGAAGTACCAATTACATCAATTACTAATGGCGTTCATGCGCGTAGTTGTGTTTCTCCGGTGATGCAGGGTTTGTACGATCGCTATTTAGGCCCCCGTTGGGAAAGGGCATCAAGCGGCGATCCTTTGTGGGATAAAGTAGCAGCAATTCCCGATGAAGAATTATGGCGATATCACGAACGTTGTCGCGCCGAATTAATCGTATTTGTTCGAGAAAGATTGGTCAGAAAATACCGCGAAAGGGGTGCTTCAGTAGACCAAATTTCCCAAGCAGCAGAAGTTCTCGATCCGAGTGTTTTAACTATTGGGTTTGCCCGTCGATTTGCTACTTATAAACGGGCGACTTTGTGGATGCGAGATATGGAACGCATCAAGCGAATTATGCTAGGAAATAAGTCGCGAAGATTGCAATTTGTGATTGCGGGAAAAGCACACCCCCAAGACATTCCAGGTAAAGAGTTAATTAAAGCAATTAATCATGTAATTGGGGAAGAAAATTTGAGTCGGAATGTAGTGTTTGTTCCCGATTACGATTTAAATGTTGCGCGACACATGATAGCAGGTTGCGATGTGTGGTTAAATACTCCCAGAAGACCGAGAGAAGCTTCTGGTACTAGTGGGATGAAAGCTTCAATGAATGGTCTTTTAAACCTCAGTGTTTTGGACGGTTGGTGGGATGAAGCTGATTATGTCCGCACTGGTTGGCCTATTGGTCATGGGGAAGATTATGATGACCCAAATTATCAAGATGAAGTGGAAGCAAATGCACTTTATGATTGCATTGAAAAAGAGGTAGTACCGCTATTTTATCATCGCGATGTTGAAGGTACTCCTCGCGGTTGGGTGAGCAAAATGAAAGATGCAATTCGCATCAATTGTCCTTATTTTAATACGGCAAGAATGGTGCGAGAGTATGCGTCTAGGGCTTATTTTGCTGCTAGCGATCGCTACTTTACCATGACTTCGGAAAACTACGATCCTGCTAAAGAGCTAGCTGACTGGAAAAACAAAATGTTTGACCAGTGGTACGACATTAAAATTGAAAGTGTTGATGTTTCTGAAGGAGAACAAATTCAAATCAATCAAACAGTTCATGTGAAAGCCAGAATTAATTTAGCAGGAATTAGTTCCGATCATGTGCGCGTAGAACTGTACACTGGTTTATTAAATGCTAACGGAGATATTGTCAACGGAACGCCAACAGAAATGGATTACCAAGGTGTCGATCCGAATGGAATTAGCATTTACACTGGCAATATTACCTACACTTCTAGTGGTTTGCAAGGAATGTCTTTGCGGATTTTACCTAAGCATGAATATCTTAGCAATCCTTATGATTTGGGATTGATTCTTTGGGCACAATAAACCCCACCCCCAACCCCCTCCCCGTTCACGGTGAGGGGGCTACAAATTATCGAATTTATCTGTGTTTGTCTGTGGATATCTGTGGTAAAAAAAAAGATCTTCAAGTTAAATTTAATGGATTATGTAAAGAATTAGGAACCACAATATAACCTGTAGAATTATCACCTAAAACTAAATTACGTTCATTTCCCCAATACCACCAGTAAGCACCAACATAAGCACAAATTAAACTATCGAGTTGGTCTTCTACACTTTTCATAGCTAAACCTGTGAGGGGAATTTCTGGTAATTCAATTAAGTTAAGTTTTGGTTGCAGATTTGGTAAGTAATTTAAAATATAATAGCGTAGTTTTATTAATTCGGCGCGGCGATCGGCTAATTTACCTTTTTTATATTTCAAAATCCGGTCTAAACTAAATAAATTTACAATTGCGGGATGAGGAAACACTTCAATTTGATATCTGCCTAATCTTTGCGGTTCTATTGTTGCAGCATGGGCAAAACCTCTAACTTCTAAACTTAAGCCAAATTCGACTGTTCTTTGGGCAAAAGGTCGCCCTAAATTTGCCGGATAACAAGCAGCGTGATAGCGATGGAATAATTTATGAGTGAGTTTATCTGGGAGGCGCATTCCTGTTGCATTGGGAATCAAAGTAGGCGCATCTACAGCGATAATTGCGGGGGTTGTTGCGGGTGCGAAAGTATCAACCCAAGAAAGGATATCCGAGATAGATTCGCGACGATCTAAATCGAGTAATTCCAGGTGGTTATTCTGCCAATTTAAGCAACATAAACCACTTGCGCCTGATTTCCAACCTAAGTCTATTCCGAGAAAGTTCATAAGTATGTTTAGGAATTTTAAAATTACTGATTTTATTGCTTAGTATGGTAACATGAATAATAATATAAAAAACTAATTAATAACTAAATTTTAAATGACAAAATTTATTTATGACCAATTTGCCAAGGACTATTTAAAGGAGTTATTAACACCTCTGGGTGAAGTAGAAACCAGCCGAGATGTCCCTGGCGAGGTGCGAGAAATAGATGTGTGGTTTACACCTTACCCAGCAGAACAAAGGGGAGATGCACAAGTGTTAGGATTGTTGGGAAGATTTGCTAGTACGCCATCTATTTTTGAACCTTTCCGTAATGCAGTAAACCCTAACCAAATTCGCAGTTGCATCAGTAAACTATTTGATGTACACGCTAATTTACTCCGCCAGAGTCAGCGAGAAAACAACCGTGTTGGTGAAACTGATTTACCTTGGTTATGGATACTTTCGCCTACTGTTTCCAGAGCAATTTTAAATGGCTTTAAAGCTGAAGCTGATGAAAATAACTGGCTACCTGGAGTATACTTTTTGCCAGAGTATCTAAAAACCGGAATTGTCGTAATTCACCAGTTACCACGCACCCCGGAGACGCTATGGCTGAGACTTTTGGGTAAAGGAAATGTCCAAAAACAGGCTATTAATGAAATAGGGGAACTTTCCCCCAATCATCCCTTACGTTCAAATGCTCTTTTATTATTGGCTAATTTGCGAGCAACCATCCAAGCAAGTCAAAATATCGATCGGGAAGAACAGGAGTTAATTATGGAATTATCACCACTACTTTTAAAATGGCGAGAAGAGGCTTTACAGGAAGGATTAAGAACGGAACGCCGCACCATGATCGAAAATTTCTTGCGGGCGAAATTTGGGGTTTTGGATGAAGAACTATCAGGAATTATTGAGCCTTTGTTGGAGTTACCCTCAGAGGAATTTGCTGTTTTGTTGTTGCAATTATCCCGTGAGGAATTGTTAGCTAGGTTTAGGGGTTAAAAGGATAAATACGTTGTTGCAGGGGCGAAGACAAAGGAACAATTAGCCAAAATATCGATCGAGAAGAACAGGAGTTAGCTAATGAAAAGCTGAATTTTTGGATTTTGAGAAAGGATGGCTTTTAATAATTGGGTAGAAATAGGTTTTCTTGAACATCAATAACCTACAAATACCCTGATGTTTGGGGTAGCTTCCAGACAAGAAACAGACAGATAATAAATTCCCCTTTCTGTCCCTTTCTGTCCCTTCACCCATACCCACCTGGAAATCAACGATATTGCTGGCAAATTAATCTGTGTAGGGGCGAAGCATTCGGGCGACAATTTATAATACTCAGCCAAAATATGTAAATCCCGAATGCTTCGCCCTGCCTTGGCGCAAGATAGTAGATACAGGTTATCTGTGGGGGAGGGCGAAGCATTTGGATACAAAAATCTTTTGTGGGTTGCAGAACTTATCGCCCAAATGCTTCGCCCCTACATAGGCTGACTTTTACCAATAAGATTATCAATCCCAAGCGGATCGGAGGATAGCGAAAAATGTTAATATTGCCTATATCATTAATGTTCTATTTATGAATTCAAGCCGTAAACCTCGTGGCATTCCGCCGACTCAAAACGGAATTCAAAAACTCAAAGAAGCGAAAGCTAATTTAAAAGATGCTAACAGCAAACCCCTGAGTTATGAAGACATTGCTGAAAAAGCGGGAGTAGATGAAAAAACAGTGGGGCGGTTTTTTCGTGGTCAAGCAGTTGATAATGATTCTGTAATTAGAATTGTTCAAGCCTTAAACTTAGACATAAACGAAATAGTAGATCCAAAAGACTTAAACCCACCCACACCAACAACCACACCAACAGAAATAAACTGGCGCGAAATCTGCACCAAAGTATTAGCAACCCAACACCTGCGCCGCCAAGCAACAGCACAACAATATGAATTAAATATTTACGTTCCCTTGGGATTAATGGACCGTCCCAAAACACCAAACCCCAGACAAAACGCCACAGGGGAAGAGTCGCCACCGCAGAAAGAACCAGAACTGCAAATCGTCCAAACTTATAAAGATGATGCTTTTTTCCTCAAAGTTATTGCCGAAAATCACACCAAAAAAGGCAAGCATATCGCGATTATTGGCGAACCGGGTGCGGGGAAAACTACGCTGTTAGGGGAATTGGCCCAACGTTTGGCGAAAAATACCCCGGATTTCCCCATTTGTATTCGATTGGCAGATTTACGTTCTAGCACAATTGCCGATTATTTACTCAATAATTGGTTCTCCAAAGCGCTGCAATTTATCGATTTTGAAGCCGAAAATGTCACTCCAGAAATCAGAAAATCATTCAAGCAACTTTTCGCAGCAGGTAAAGTGTGGTTGCTGTTGGATGGGGTGGATGAAATGGCGGCGACTTCCCCTATCGAGGCGTTGGCGAGAATTCAGGAACAACTGACTGACTGGGTGGGTAAGGCGCGGGTGGTGCTAACTTGTCGATTGAATGTTTGGGATGCGGCGATTAGCAATACCCTGACGGATTTTGATACTTATAAAACTTTGGAATTTGAACCGGATGATGTGGATGAGTTTATTTGCCTATTCTTTGAAGAGGCTTCTCAGGATGAGAAACGGCGCAATTCTGGCAATGAAACTTTTTGGCAAGAACAGGGAAAACGCTTAACAAGACAGTTAAAAGAACCGGGAAAAGATAACATTAGAAGAATGGTACGCAATCCCCTGCGGTTGTCGATGTTGTGTCAGTCTTGGTGCGTTCCCCAACAGGAATTGCCCCAAACGAAGGCGGCACTTTACGAGCAGTTTACCACTTATTTTTTTGAGTGGAAACAAGAGGAATTCTCCAAGAAACAGCGAGTATTAAACCAGAGGGATAAAAAACAGATTCAACAAGCTTTGGCAAAGTTGGCTTTAGCGGCAATGGAGAGCGTTAATCGGTTTCGGATTGAGCAAGATTTTGCGATTGAGCAGATGGAGGAGGTGTGGTTTAAGAGAGCAGATGAATTGGGATGGTTGGTTTTAGTTGACAGGGATACCCGCACGAAAAAGCCTGTTTACGCTTTCTTCCATCCGACGTTTCAGGAATATTTCGCCGCTTGTGCAATTGAGGATTGGCACTTTTTCTTACTTCACCAAATTCCCCCGGTTTCTGATTGCAGTTACCGCATTTTTGAGAGGCAGTGGCGAGAGGTAATTTTGCTGTGGTTGGGGCGAGGGGAGATAGAAGGAAAGCAGAAAGAGGAATTTATTGATGCTTTGGTTAATTTTGAGGATGGATGTGGAGAATGGAGCCATGAATTTAGAGTAGATAGAGGCTTTTATGAATATCAAGCGTATTTTTTAGCGGCTGCCGGAATTGCCGAGTTTGAAGATTATTCCCAAACCGATGAATTAGTAGGTCAAATCGTTAAGTGGGACTTAGGTTATTACCACAATCAAGAAAATTATTGGATACATTTTTTACCTATAATTAGCGATGTAGCAAGAAAGGCATTTTTACAAACGCACCGAGCCAAAGCGATCGATACTTTGAGTCAACTGCTAAATTCTTCCCATCTTGATATTAATACCTGTTGGCAAGTATTAGAAATCTTAAGTAAAATAAGCCCAGGTAATCAAACAGCGATCGATACTTTGAGTCAACTGCTCAATTCTCCTCATCTTAGTGATAAAACCCGTCTAAAAGTGGCAGAAAGCTTAGGGGAAATTGACCCAGGCAATCGAACAGCGATCGATGCTTTGGTGCAACTGCTCACCTCTTTGAATCTGAATTATTACGCCCGTATAGAGGTGATATACAGTTTAGGGAAAATCGGTCAAGGAAATCAAACAGTCATTGATGCTTTGGTGCAACTGCTAAATTCTCGCCATTACACCTGTGAAGTGGTATCCAGTTTAGAGAAAATTAGTCAAGGAAATCAAACAGCTATTAATGCTTTGGTCGAACTGCTCAACTCACCCCATCTCGATGAGAAAACCTGTTGGACAGTGGCATTCAGCTTAGGGAGAATCGATCCTGGTAATCAAATAGCTATTAATGCTTGGGCCTATCTGCTCAACTCACCCCATCTTTATGATTACAACCGTAGGGAAGTAGCAAAAATATTAGGGAATATTGGTCAAGGAAATCAAACAGCGCTCGATGCTTTGGTGCAATGGCTCACCTCTGCGAATCTGTGTTATGAAACCTATAGCCAAGTGACAGAAAGCTTAGAAAAAATTGGCATGGGTAATCAAACAGCGATCGATACTTTGGTGCAACGGCTAATCTCACCAGATCTCGATCAAAACACCTGTTGCCGAGTGGCAGAAAGCTTAGGGAATATTGGTCAAGGAAATCAAACAGCTATTGATGCTCTGGCACAAGTGCTTAATTATCCCCATATATCTGATGAAACTCGTGCAAAAGTGGCAAAAAGCTTAGAGAAAATTGGTCAAGGAAATCAAACTGCGATCGATGCTTTGCTGCAACGGCTCATTTCAGCCGATCTGGAGCGATACAGCCCTGGGCAAGTGGCAGAAAGCTTAGGGAATATTGGTCAAGGAAATCAAACTGCGATCGATACTTTAGTACAACTGCTCAACTCACCAGATCTTGATCGAAATACCCGTTGGCAAGCGGCAAAAAGCTTAGGGAAAATTGGTCAAGGAAATCAAACTGCGATCAATACTTTAGTACAACTGCTCAACTCACCAGATCTTGATCGAAATACCCGTTGGCAAGCGGCAGAAAGCTTAGGGAATATTGGTCAAGGAAATCAAGCCGCGATCGATACTTTAGTACAACTGCTCAACTCACCATATCTCGATCACCCAATCACTATCGCAGTGGTAAAAAACTTAGGAAAAATTGGCAAAGGAAATCAAAAAGCGATCGATGCTTTGGTGCAAGGACTAATCTATCTTGAACCAAATGGGCGTTTCAAAGATCCCCGTTGCCAAGCGGCAGAAAGCTTAGGGAATATTGCAGTTGGGAATCAAAAAGCGATCGATGCTTTAGTGCAACTGCTGATCTCTCCTCAATTTGATTATTTCACCCGCAATCATATTGCAGAAAGCTTATGGCGAATTGCCCCAGGAAATCAAAAAGTCCTTGATGCTTTGGTGCAAGAGATCATCTCTCCTTATCTTGATTATTATACCCGTCGCCAAATGGTACGAAATTTATGGCTAATTGGCGGTAATCAAAAAGCGATCAACGCTTTAGTGCAGTGCCTCACTTCTTGGCATCTCGATCAAAACAGTTGTGGGGAAGAGATAGAAAATTTAGGGTTAATTGCTACAGGAAATCAAAAAGGGATCGATGCTTTGGTGCAACTGCTTACCTCTGAGAATATTGGTTTTGCCATACATAAAGAAATGGTAGCACATTTAGGGGAAATCGCTTTAGCCAATCAAACAGCCATAGATTTTTTGGTGCAACTGCTCAATTCTCCCCATATTGATAATTTCACTCGTTGTCTAGTGGCAGACAGTTTATGGAATATCGATCCAGGCAATGAAATAGCCATTGGTGCTTTAGTGCAATGGCTTAATTCACTCGATTCCTATGCGGATTTCATCACTTGGAAATTACCAGAAATTTTAGAGAAAATTGGTCAAGGAAATCAAACCGCGATCAATACTTTGGAGCAACGGCTCAATTCTCCCGATCTTAATAATTTCACCCGTTGTCGAGTGGCAACAATCTTAGGGGAAATTGACCCAGGTAATCAAATAGCGATCGATAATTTGTTGCAACTGCTTAATTCTCCTGGTATTGATAAAGGTATCCTTTTGACATTACCAAAAATCTTAGGGAATATTGGCAAAGGAAATCAAACCGCGATCGATGCTTTGCTGCAACTGCTTAATTCACCGGATCTTGTAGATCCCGGTGTTAAATATTGCTTCACTGACGAAGTGGCAAAAAGCTTGTCAAAAATTAGCATTGGTAATCCAATAAGCATTGATACTTTGGTACAATTGCTTAATTCACCCGCTCTTGATAATGACACCTGTCGTCTAGTGGCATCCATCTTAGGAGAAATTGGTATTCGCAATCAAAAAGCGATAGATGCTTTAGTGCAACTGCTTAATTCTCGCAATCTTTCTGATTGCAGCCGTTGGCAAGTGGAAAGCAACTTGAAAAAAATCGAAACAGATAAGCAGTTTGCCATCATCGCAGCCTTCAAAGCCAACTTCAACAACTCTCAGCAAATTGATGAGAGATGCTACGAATTAATCTGGCACTACGCCCAAAACCTCCCCTACCCCGACTTCTATCAAGCTTGGCATCAAGACACCCTTACCAACACCGCAAGGGAGAGTGAAGAAAAACCAAGAAATGTAAACTTTTTTTCTCCAACATCTCCTAATAAATTTTCTGATTAATTTTTACTGATTCTGCCTGTCACCAGTGCCTTAACCAGCAAAATATCTTGGGCAAGGTCTGAGGTATCTAGTGGAAACATAACCTCCTGTGGAAAGCCTTACCCAACCCCGATAATAACTATTAGGAATTACTCTGACATAACCGCCATTGTAAGCATAACCGATCAGCTGTCCACCGGGCGATCGACGAATGTGAAGTCTGCCACCATTAGTAACAACTCGACTGCAACTTACTCGGTTAGAGGCTTCTTGGTAGTCATCATATTCATCATCAATAAATGATGTTTGTATTGTTTCACAAGGTTGGAAATATAGAGTTGATGCGGTACTAGGTTTGATACCAAAACCAAGAGAACCCAACGCAGAAAGAGAAACTAAAGAAAAGGTAGCTAGCAAATTTTTCCAAGCACTCATACTTTTAGATTCCTCTAGTGAGAAAAACAAAACTTCTTGTCAGTCTTTCAGAGGAGAGGTATTACAACCCGGATTTTTTACTTAAAAAGTTTGTAGTCACGACTTGAGTCGTTTCCGGGCGCGATAGAAGGACTAAAGTCCTCACAACGAACTGGTTTGTAGTTACGACTTGAGTCGTTTCTGGGCGCGATAGAAGGACTAAAGTCCTCACAACGAACTGGTTTGTAGTCACGACTTGAGTCGTTTCCGGGCGCGATAGAAGGACTAAAGTCCTCACAACGAACCATAGTGAAGATAACTCATGAAAAAACCCAGTTATTGAAGAAACTGGGTTGTTCAATACTATTAAACAGATGTGAGTTGATAACTCTCTTCCTCTTGGTGTTTTGCTTTGGCTTGTTTTATTGCTGCCAATTGTGTTAAAAGTTGATCTCGCACTTCATAACGGTATTTAAAGAAGTGTTCGCCTACACCCAAACCTGTCATATAATCATAAAATAGACGGGGTTTGAGAAGTGCGATCGCCAAAAACTGCCACCAAAAAAGCCAGCGAGTCGAACGTAAAACACCTTGTCGCCAACAGACCGCAGAAAACAAACGTAATTCCTTAGTCGTAATCTTCGGCATCAACCTACCACGCCAACCATTCATCATCATAAAATGGCGGAAAGTGCGTTTTAAAAATGGCATTGGTTCGTAAATATTCCAAAAGGCATCAATGTATTCTTCAACTAGTTCTTCTACAGGTCTTGTGGGAACAAAATTCATAATTGCGCCTTGGTGAAATGTTCCCAAACCATTCACCAAACGACCTTCTTTTTCCAAACGTTGCCACAGTTGAGTATTTTGTAAAGCTTGCAGTAAGCTAAACTGACCTTGGGGAATTCCTGTAGCAGCAATAAATTCTTGAATGCGTTTGCCAGCGCCGGGACGTTCGCCATCAAAACCCATAATAAAACCGGACATGATTTGTAGTCCGGCTTTGGTAATTTTCTGGCAAGATTCTACTAATGGATGGCGTGTATTTTGATTTTTGTGGATGCCGAGCAAACTTTCTGTATCGGGAGTTTCAATTCCCATAAATACGATCGTAAACCCAGCTTTCACCATTAACTCGATCATCTCGTCATCTTCTGCCAAATTCAGCGAAGCTTCCGTCAGCAGAATAAATGGATAATTGCGTTCTTCCATCCAAGGAATTAAAGCTTTTAAAAATAGCTTGGCATTGCGTTTATTGCCGATGAAATTATCATCCACAATAAACACATAACGATACCAACCCATTTGATAAAGCACTTCCAATTCCGCTAACATTTGTTCGGGCGTTTTAGTGCGCGGTTTGCGTCCGTACAGATTGATAATGTCGCAAAATTCACATTGGAACGGACAACCTCGCGAAAACTGCACCGTGATTGCTAAATAAGCATCCATATTTAACAAATCGAAGCGAGGAATGGGAGTTTGGGTAACATCTGGTTTTTCCGGGGAACGGAAAATGCCTCGTTCTTCTCCTTTTTGCAAAGCTTCTAAAAACATGGGGATTGTGCATTCACCTTCATCTAAAATCAGGTAATGCGCTCCTGCTTCCAATGCAAACTCCGGTACAGAAGTAGGAAAGGGCCCCCCGACAGCCACTTTTTTACCTAAAGCGACACCTTTTTGAATCAAGGCACGAAAATCGGCTTTCTGCACAATCATTGCCGAGATAATTACCATATCGCACCATGCCCAGTCTACTTCGGTTTCTGGTGCAACGTTGCGATCGGCAAACTTAATTTCCCACTCTTTCGGCAACATCGCTGCAACTGTAATCAATCCTAACGGTGGATTGGTCGATCGCAAACCCGCCAAATGCAAAGTCTCCTGATAACCGTTCTGCAAAACCTACTCAAATCTACCTAAGTAGACTGATGTTTGCTTCCTGCTTCATAGAATCCTTAACGGCAGTGCCATTAAGCTTGTCTGACTCGTCGGGTAAGGATTGGGTATCACTACCCGCACCTCCCCTAAGAACCGGACTTGACAGTTTCCCATCATCCGGCTCAAGCCTTATTTCAAGCCTTTCAACTTGGGTTTTGAATGTACCTGTTTGTGGCACGCTGCGTGTAAGTGCTGTAGGTTGTCTGTGTCGTCTAGACCGCCTTTAGCTACAGGTACTATGTGGTGGGTTTCTACCTCTTCCCCATTGATTAATAGTTCACCGCAGATGGGACATTTCCAATTTTGGAGAAGGGCTACTTCGTAATATTTTGAGCCTTTCTCCCAGTATGATTTCCCGTTCTTTTGGTGACGTTTATCCCAATAATCTTTTAGGGACGGGTCATCTGGTGACGCGCTACCTTTAACCTTTATGTGCCTTTCAATGGGTGTTTTTGAGATAGGATATAGGGTGATTGTCACCTTTTTCCTACGGCGTTCGCTTTCGCAGGCGAACGTCCATTGATTATTTTGGATGGTCTTAAAGTAACGGTTTTTCACCCACTTTTTGCCTTTCTTGGGGTGTCTACGCTTTGCCCAATGCCAAAGGTATTGCCATACTCGGTGTGAGATATAGCTGAAGGTTTCTTTGCTAACTCCACCTTTGTAATAGTTAGCAAAACCCCTGAGAATCGGATTCAGTTTTCTGATGACTACTTCTTGTTCTTGACCATTCAGACGTTTGATTTCCTCTCCTATCCTTTTACAGAAAGCTAATACTTTCTTTTTGGATGGTTTGGTTAGCAGTTTACCGCTATAGTGTCTTAGATTAAAACCAAGGAAGTCGAAACCATCTTCCATTGACGTGATTAGCGTCTTCTCAGTGCTGAGTTCTAAGCCTCTTTCTCTCATCCATTGCTGAATCTGGATTTGTGCTTTTTCGAGACTTCCTTTGTCCCTAGCTGTAACTATGAAATCATCAGCGTATCTCACCACGCCAAGTTTCGGATTGGTGGATTTTATGTATGTTTCTAACCCATGCAATCCTATGTTGGCTAGGAGCGGGGATATTACCCCTCCTTGTGGTGTGCCAAGTTCTGTCGGGTTAATTTTCCCTTGGAACATGAATCCAGCTTTTAACCATTCTCTTATTAACTTTCTTTGTGGAAAGTGGCTAATACTGTCGAGAATGGCTTCGTGGGCAATGTTGTCGAAAAAACCTTTGATGTCAGCTTCTAGTACCCAGTTGTCTCTTCCTTTGCATACCCTGATGAAGGATTGTTCTATTGCATCTTGACAACTTCTACCGGGTCTGAAGCCATAGGAATTGTCTTCAAACATGGCTTCCCATTCGGGTTCTAGTGCGTTTTTCACTACTACTTGCATGACTCTATCTCTAATGGTTGGGATACCAAGAGGACGTTTTTTGCCGTTTGGTTTAGGAATCATAATTCGTCTTGTGGGACTGGGTTTTGTTCCTTTCCAATTACGTACAAATTTCACTCTTTGTGCGGGGGTGTTTATAACCTCCTTGTCAATCCCTGCCGTCTTTTTACCGTCATTGGTTTGAGTGATTTGTCTGACTGCTAACAGTAGGTTTGCGTAGCTTCTTAGCATTAACTTTTGTAGGCTTCGTAGCTTACGAAATAACCCAAGTTGTTTGGCACGAAAGATTCTTTGACGTAGATTTCTCACAGCTTTTCGGGCTTGTCGCCAATTAATTTGGCTCCAATCTTCTAGCTGTTTCTTTTGTCCGTTTACTGTCATTTTCATGGCGGTATCTAACTTGTCATCAGATTCGATTTCTTAGTCATTTCGTCTTTCGTATAAGACCCAGGTGAAGTCTGCTTTCCTTTCGGTCAGAGGCAAATTTTGAACCTCTATCTGATTCATTACAAATCAGCATTCGCTTTTTCACCCATCCTCTACCCTCCAGGGGTTTCTGTCATTGTTGCCTTTGACTTACTAGGGTTTTCGACCTTTCCCTAGACCTTGTAGGGTTTACCCTGTTGTATCGTCTAGTTTTCTTTTCTTTGTTAGGTGCTGTCTATACTGCGATGAGGTTTATTGTTCACACGGTTTAAGAATGTGGAAGTCTTTAGCCCCCTCATAGGAACCTTTCAGCCTTATTTGGTTCCTCGTTTGATGACGCAGCTTGTGACAGTTCACTTGCGTTCACCGTTCAAAGAAATCCCTCTTGCTCCTAACTATCTTAGGCTGATAGCTTCGGCTACTTTCGTGGTCTGCATTCCGGTTGTTTCGTTACCTACTAAACCGTGACCGGACTCTTTTAACAGTCTTTTACGTGAGGGTAGGAAGTGTGAAACTCCTAGAGGACAGGGTTCCTCATTCTAGATGACCAGTTCAGGTCGCGCTCCACAGGCTAACCCCGTCGAACTGACGGTTAAAGGATAATCAATATCTGGATGCCAGTTTTCTAAATTGATACTGGCATTAAGATCTCGCTCAATTTCTACCCCACAATTGCCACACTTAAAAGTTCTTTTTGAGAGTGGCATTTTTTGTCGATGATGACAACAACTACAAAGTTGAGAGCTTGGGTAAAATCTGTCAACTTCAATTACTATTGCACCGTACCAAATAGCCTTGTACTTTAGCTGTCTTTTAAATTCGTAAAATCCACAATCAGCAATTGCACTAGCTAAACGATGGTTTTTGAGCATACCGGAAATGTTCAAATTTTCGATAACTATTTCGCTGTGGTTCTTAGCTAACCAAGTCGTTATTTTATGCAGCGCATTTTGCCTGATATTGGATATTTTTCGGTGCAATTTAGCTACTTTCAAATTAGCCTTAGTACGATTTTTAGAGCCAAGTTGCTTCCGGCAAACAGAGCGTTGCAGATGTGATAGCTTTCTTTTCTGTTTTCTGTAAGCCTTTTGATTTGGAAAAATCGTACCATCCGAGCAAGTGGCAAGATTGTTAATTCCGATATCAACTCCAATGCGATTTTTGAGTTTCGGAGTAAGTTTAGGTTCTAGCTCGTATTTAACACTGATGTACCAATCATTTGCCCTTTTTGAGATAGTAACATTTTTCGGTTGCGTGGTTGGTAAAATTTCCGCACATTTCACCCATCCAATTCTCGGTAACTTAATTTTATTGCCAGAGATTCTGATGCTGCCTTCCAAGTAGAAGCTATCTTTAATATGCTTCTTTTTGAACTTTGGTTTACCTCTTCCTGGAATCGTGAAACTACTTTGAAACGCTTTTTGAAGATGTCGCAATGCTTCTTGAGGAGCGCATTTAGATACTTCGTAGTACCAAGGATTTGCTGATTTCACTTCGGCTACCAACCTTTTGTGTAAGTCAATAGCTGTTGGCAGTTTTAGATTGTTAGCCAAAGCGTTCAAACAAATTTCTAATCCCCAATTCCAAGCGTGTCTAGCTACTCCAGCGTGTTTAGCTACTAAAGTGCGTTGTTTATTGTTTAGATTTAGTCTTGTCTTAAAGCTTTTGAGCAATTTCTCTTAACTCCTCTACAACTTTTTTGTTTTTATGGCTGCGACTGCCGTACAGTCTAGCAGAAAACACAGTAATAATTTCTAGGACATCCTTGGCTAAATCCTCCTCATAACTAGCATCTTCTGTGCGGTTAATTATTACTACCTCTGTGCCAAAATGTTCGCACAAACTGAAGATTAATTCCGAGCCAAATCGCAGCAATCTATCTTTATGAGTTAACACCAATCTTTCTACCTGATTATCGGTAATCATTCTGATTAATCGTTGTAAACCTCGCTTACTGTAATTCAGCCCAGACCCTAGATCTTCTATTACTTGATATTGCCAACCATGTTGAGCGCAGAAAAGCTCTAACACTTGCTTTTGTGTTTCTAGGTCTGATTTTTGGTCATGGCTAGAAACTCTGGCATAGCCAATTGTTATAGCATTATCTGACTTGATTCCTAATAATTGAGCCAAGTCATAACGCCTGTGACCATTCAATGTGCGTTCGGGTGTAAGTTTTCCTTCGGCTTCCCACCTCCTCAACGTGGAAACTGACACCCCTTTGATTTTTGCTGCTTCTGATATAGTTAGCTTACTCATAATGGCAGTTTAGCACATCTTTCGAGCAAGTTTAGAAAGGTTTAGACAAAATTTTAGGAGCAGTTAACAAACCCCAAAAAGAATTCGGAAAATTCGGCCAAATCAGTAAAGCTTTCATCTCTTTAACCTCTGAAGTTGCTTTGAAAGTAGGGAGTGGGGGCTGGGGACTGGGGACTGGGGTAAGTTTTGAGTTTTGAGTTTTGAGTTCAAGAGTTTCCTTGCCCTTCTGTCCCCCTGCCCCCCTGCTCCGTAAAAAGATTAGTAATTTGAAAAAAACTAGAGAAAAAACGCGATAAAATGATCTCGCTTGTGTAATTACCCTGATTTTGCAAAAATCTGCTTGGTTTCCAGCTTACTTCCCATTTATTCAAAACGAAAAGGAGATTTTAGTAAAGTTTTGTGAAGCTTATTGGTAGATGCTTTCAGGAAATTGCCGAAAACTTGAGAAACAAAAAATGTAAAACTAGTTAAGTGAGTTATTTAAACAACCTTTAGGCAGGTTCCAGATAGTTTAAGAAATTTATGGCGAAACAGCGAGTTCTCTCTGGGGTTCAACCAACTGGCAATCTTCACCTGGGTAACTACCTGGGAGCGATTCGCAATTGGGTAGAAGGACAGAGCGAGTACGATAACTTTTTTTGTGTGGTTGATTTGCACGCGATCACAGTTCCTCACGATCCAGCTACATTGGCGGAGAATACATATAAAATTGCGGCTTTGTATCTAGCTTGCGGCATAGATTTAAATTATTCGAGTATTTTTGTGCAATCTCATCTTCCCGCCCATAGTGAATTAACTTGGTTACTAAATTGCATTACGCCTTTAAACTGGTTGCAAGATATGATTCAGTTTAAAGAAAAAGCAGTAAAGCAGGGAGAAAATGTTAATACTGGTTTGTTGGATTATCCAGTATTAATGGCAGCAGATATTTTGCTTTACCAAGCTGATAAAGTGCCTGTAGGTGAAGACCAAAAGCAGCATTTAGAATTAACTCGTGATATTGCGGTGCGGTTTAATCATTTGTTTGGTAATGGCAAAAAAGTGTTAAAGTTACCCGATCCTTTAATTCGGACGGAAGGTGCAAGAGTAATGAGTTTGACGGATGGGACAAAGAAAATGTCTAAGTCCGATCCTTCGGAATTGAGTCGAATTAATTTGTTAGATTCGCCAGATGAAATTCAAAAGAAAATTAAGCGCTGTAAAACTGATCCGGTGCGTGGTTTGTCTTTTGATGACCCGGAAAGACCGGAAAGCCGAAATTTGTTAACTTTATATATGCTGCTTTCTGGCAAGACAAAAGAAGAAGTTACAGCGGAATGTGCAGATATGGGTTGGGGTCAGTTTAAACCTTTGTTAACTGAGACAACGATTAATGCTCTTAAACCAATTCAAGATAAATATTATGCGGTGATGAATGAATTGGGTTATCTGGAATCAGTGTTGCGCGAAGGGAAGGAAAAAGCTGGTGCGATCGCCAATCAAACCCTAGCAGAAGTAAAAGCCGCAATGGGCTATTCCCAACCTCTCTAGAAGCAGAGGTGCAGGGGTGCAGGGGAGCAAGGGAGCTTGAGGAGTTTTTCCCTAACCCCTAACCCCTAACCCCTAACCCCTAACCCCCTCCCTAGTACCCAGTCGCCAAAACCAAGGTTTCTCATAATGCACAGTACGCCATACCCAAGACCATTGAATAATTTTCGTAACGCTGTTAAAACAGGAGAATTTTTAATTACCGCTGAAGTCTCGCCACCCAAGGGAGGCGATGCAACTTCGATGCTGAAAATGGCGCAACTTTTAAAAGGTCGAGTTCATGCGGTGAATATTACCGATGGTAGTCGGGCGGTGTTGCGGATGTGCCCTTTAGCCGCTTCAGCCATTTTGTTACAACATGGGATTGAACCAATATGTCAGGTTGCTTGTCGCGATCGCAATCGCATTGGATTACAAGCAGATCTCATGGGTGCAAACGCCCTTGGTATCCACAACATTTTAGCCCTGACTGGCGACCCGGTGAAAGCGGGAGATCATCCCGACTGCAAAGCGGTTTTTGATTTAGAATCTGTGCGGTTGCTGCAATTAATCGACAAAATGAATCATGGTTTTGATTGGAATGGTAAACCTTTAACTGATGGTGCGACTGATTTATTTGTCGGTGCAGCTGTCGATCCGCAATCACATAGTTGGTCAGGTTTACAACGGCGTTTTGAGCGAAAATTACAAGCTGGGGCGCAGTTTTTCCAAAGTCAATTAATTGCGGATTTCGATCGCTTAGAAAAGTTCATGAATCAAATTGCAGTTGGTAGTAATAAGCCAATTTTAGCGGGAATTTTCTTAATTAAATCAGCGAAGAATGCCGAATTTTTAAATCGCTGTGTACCGGGAATTGAAATACCGCAATCGATTATCGATCGCCTAGCCACCGCCAAAGACCCATTGCGGGAAGGAATGAAAATTGCCGCCGAACAAGTAAAAATGGCAAAAGAAATTTGTCACGGTGTCCATTTGATGGCAATTAAACGAGAAGATTTAATTCCCGAAATATTGGATATGGCAGAAATTTCACCTTTAGCAAAAAGTGTGTGATATCATGCCTTAAGTTTGTTGTAGCGACTTTAGTCGTATTATTTACATCAAAGGACTAAAGTCCTCACAACAAACCAAGGGATTCAAGTGTTCTCTAATTTCCCAAAGAAGATTGCGGCATTTCCTTGAGTTTTTTCTGAGCAGATTGCATCAATTCTTGTGCTTCTTGGTAAACTGTTGTTCCAGTTTGCACCTTTTGTAATTCATAAATTATACTTTGAATTTGGCTCATCATTTGATTGCGATCGCGTCCTCCAGAATTACTAGCTAATAAATTTTCTATTTCCCGTTTTGCTGTCGTTAATGCAGCAACAGAACTTTCCTCAGCTTGTCGCCTAATTTTCACAATTCCCAAATTACCTTGATAAGTAATTAGTAACTTTTGTGCTTCTAAATAACCCGATTCTTCTAAAGAAATTTTCTCTAATCTATCGATCGCTTGTTCCCACAATTTTTCCACCTCTTGCCATTGGGCAGCACTATGAGGTGGATTTTGTCCCCTGACAGCCGCAGCCATTGCAAATTGCCTTGCTGCATCCATTAAAGTGCCTGTGCGTTCATTTTCCGTAGCTAAAGTCGAAATTTGCTGAAAATCCCGTTGATAAGCTGCTATTTTGACTTGCGATCCTTTACCAGCGAAAGTTTCTTTTGGTAATTGTTTTAATTGATCTAAAGCAACTTGCCAAGCCGCGATCGCTTTTTGACGTTCTTCCCAACTTTTCGCCACACTATGTTGCTGCTTCGCCGTATTTAAAGCTTGTTCTCCCTGTTCCAACAAAGTTTGAGCTTGCTTTTCTTGAAACAGTTTCGCTTCCATTCGCCCTATATTAGCACGCGCCGAACGAAATTCATCAAAAGTAAAATTCCATCCAAACCAAAACCTATATTGCGGTTGATAATCTAAAAACCAAACAGGTAAACCATCCAAATGTTTTTGTGCTTGTTTGACCTTTTGTTCTCCCAAAATCAAATCTGCTTGACTAGTTGCTCGATTAACCAGCTGATCTGCTTGTTCTACCAGTACGATCGCTTGTCGGTAATCATGATCCATTTTCATGTAACTAGGTAGCAGCAAAATCGGTGCAGTTCGCGCCACAGGCCAACGAATCATCGGATAAGGTAAGTTTAATACCCAAATCGTGCCAGCAGTAGCACCTGCAATTCCCACCACCCATTTAACTGTATCCCACGCACCTGGAGGACGATTAGCTTTAGCAGCTTTTTGGAGAACTTTATCGCTGAAATTAGGGAAAACATCGCTAACTGTATCACGTAATTCTTCATAAGTAGCCAGATCGCCGTCTTGGTCTCGCAATTTATTTAATCGTTTAAGTACGATATCTCGCTGTACTTTCAACAGAGGATCTTTTCCCACACACTTTTCCACTTCCGCACGTAAAATTTCCCAAGCGCGACCTGTGAGACGAGACATAATCAATACCTAATCAGTAGCATTGTTATTCCAATCTAGCTCAACCAAAATTTAAAATAAGATAAATTGCCGGATTTTTTAGGGAAAATATACAAATGATGCGACGTGGTGTTACAGTATGGTTTACTGGTTTAAGTGGTGCAGGGAAAACTACGATTAGCAAAGCGGTGGAACAGGAGTTGCGATCGCAAGGATATTTAGTAGAAGTTCTCGATGGAGATATTGTGCGCCAGAACTTAACCAAAGGTTTAGGTTTTAGTAAAGAAGATCGAGACGAAAACATTCGCCGTATTGGTTTTGTCGCCCATTTATTAACCAGAAATGGCGTAATTGTTTTAGTTTCGGCAATTTCTCCTTATCGGGAAATTCGCCAAGAAGTAAAATCAAAAATCGGTGACTTTATTGAAGTTTTTGTGAATGCGCCTTTAGATGTTTGCGAAAAAAGAGATGTTAAAGGATTGTATAAAAAAGCGAGATTGGGGGAAATCAAACACTTTACCGGAATTGACGATCCTTACGAAGTTCCTATTAATCCAGATGTAGAATGTCACACAGATATAGAAACAGAAGCCGAAAGTGTAGCCAAAGTTTGGCAAAAACTACAAGCATTTGGATATCTGGATTAAGTAGTTAGTAGTTCTGTAGTAATTACTTGTGGTTTTCCACTAATTACTACTGCTATTAGGCTCTGTTTCTCAACAAATTTACAAGTCTACAAATTAGGCTAACTGGACATTTTTCTGTGTAAACTGTTAACCCGCCAAATCCACTAAAGCGTCTCGTTTAAACCTGACTGTGCGGGAGACGGAGATGCGATAATGGTCAGAAGTGAATACCGATAGCGTAATATTATTTGTTTGACCAGAATCTAGAATGCGTTTCACTGTACAGATCTGCATCTTATTATTGCAGTAAGCAATGATGCGATCGCCCATTTTGATATCCAACGCTTGTATTTTCAATTGTAATTCAACCTCATCAAGGACTTGGCTTACTTAGCTGTATCCAGCAGTGCTTTTGCTATCAAGCCCGCGATTTACGATTCCTGTTTACCATACCACATAAATCAAAATTCCTCTATTCCTATCGATAGACGTATTCCTTGTCAAGGGGAATTATACTTAAAGCCTAATTAAAATACTGGTTTTTATAAAATGCTAGCTTTATTAACCACTCCGATCGCGTCACCCCTCGACCTGATCAATGGTGGTCAGCGACGAAGTATTAGCCCCACAATGAACCAATCTATGAGAGATCGGCATACTTGCCTTTGTTGCTCAAACTCTTTACTGCGTCATATCCGTTTAGGAGGTATTTATTGGCGTTGTAGCCACTGTTATCAAGAAATGCCTGTTTAGAAAACAATTGCACAGACAGATTCTGTGATGGATAAGCTAATCCAAACTGAATCTACTTCAGAATCTGTTCATCGAGAGAGTGAACCGAAACAGCACTAAGGGTCTAAAGAATGAAAGCATTATTGCTCTATCCTCAGTTTCCCCAGTCCTTTTGGTCTTACGATCGCTTCATGGAAATAGCTGGATTTAAAGCAGTTATTCCACCTCTAGGAATTATTACAGTCGCCGCCCTCCTTCCCAAAGAATGGGAAATTAGATTTTGCGATCGCAACGTTAACCTCGAAACAGACGCAGATTGGCAATGGTGTGACTTAGTTATCCTCTCTGCGATGTTAGTGCAGAAATCAGATTTCCACGCTTTAATTCAAAAAGCAGTAAAATTAGGCAAAAAAGTCGCAGTTGGTGGCCCCTATCCCACATCGCTTCCCCAAAAAGCCCTTGACTCAGGAGCGCATTACCTGATCCTCGATGAAGGGGAAATCACAATTCCCAAGTTTATTGAAGCACTTAATCAAGGCGAAGCGCAAGGAATTTTTCGCTCCCCGGAAAAACCTGATGTCAGCCAAAGTCCGATGCCTCGCTTTGATCTGCTCAAACGCGATGCCTACTTCATGATGGCAATTCAGTTTTCTCGCGGTTGTCCCTTCAACTGCGAGTTTTGCGATATCATAACCCTCTACGGTCGCAAACCTCGCACCAAAGAACCGAGTCAAGCAATAGCAGAATTGCAAAAGCTTTATGATTTAGGCTGGCGAGGTTCACTTTTCATCGTTGATGACAACTTTATTGGCAATCAGCGTAACGTCAAACGCTTTTTAAGAGAATTAATTCCTTGGGTAAAGCAACATAATTATCCTTTCACTTTCATGACTGAAGCTTCTGTAAATTTGGCAGAAGACGATGAACTTTTAGATTTGATGAATCAAGCTGGATTTTATGCCGTATTTCTCGGCATTGAAACCCCAGATCAAGACAGTTTGAAAGTAACTCACAAACTACAAAATACTCGCCATCCCCTCATCGAAGCTTGTCGCAAAATTAATCAGGCAGGTATGCTGATTTATGCAGGATTTATTCTCGGTTTTGATGGCGAACGTTCTGGCGCAGGTAAGCGAATTGAAGCATTTATAGAACAAAGCAGTATTCCTCAACCTATGCTAGGCATTCTCCAAGCTTTACCTAATACTCAATTGTGGCATCGCTTGGAAAAAGAACAACGTTTAGTAGAGGGTGTTGGTATTACTAAAGTGGGAGATCAAAATACTTTGATGAATTTTATCCCCACTCGTCCTGTTGCTGAAATTGCCAAAGAATATCTCGAAGGTTTCTGGAATTTGTATGAACCAAAAAACTATCTGAAACGCTGTTTTAAGCAATGTCTCAAGATTAATTCGCCAGCAGAACGAAAGCAAACAATGCAATTTCCCTTGGGTAAGGGTTTGCGATTAGTTTCCCAGGTAATCTGGCATCAGGGTATACGCAGTCCAGAAATTCGCCGACAGTTTTGGCAACAATTATTGACAATTTTGTTAATAAAACCGCAACTTCTCAATATGTATTTGGGTTTATGTGCGGCTGGAGAGCATTTTTGGGAATACCGAGTTTTGGCTAGGGAACGGATTAGTGAACAGTTAGGTTACGATCCGCTGAAAGTTTCTGTAAAACCTGAAAAAGAACAAATGCTTGTTAAGTCTTGAGTTTGATTCAGAATTTGCGTAGGTTGGGTTTTGTCTTATCTTTAGATAAAACCCAGATATTTTGATATGCGATACCCAATAAAAATTCCCAGAACGCCACCAATACCACCAAAGAGGATCGAAGACAAGGAAAACAGACTTGCACCCCACAAAATTGGGACATAGCTACCAATTGTAGAACCCACAAACATCCCAACCCCGATAATCAATTTATTCATTCTATCCATTCAGAGAAAGCCTCCAAACTACTCAACATTAATTGTTAATAGACCTCATAATATTAAACTTGTTCATCTATACATCTATCTATGGGCTAATAAACAGATGTATTTACTGCCCAATTAAATTTGTTACCAACGAGCTATTACATATACCTAGTCATTTGTACGCGGTAACGGTCTTTTTTTGTTACCGCAATTTCCCCAACTTCTAAACGTCCTTTGCCGCGAATTGCTACTAAATCACCTGATTTTAATTGATGACTAGCTTGGGTGATTTCTTTCCAATTAACGCGCACATCACCGCCATCAATTAAATCTACCATTTTGCTGCGAGACATTCCAAAACCAGCGGAAGCGATCGCATCTAACCGCAAAGAAGCTTCTACCGTTGTTAACTCTTTCTTCTTCGGTTCTTTAATCTTTAATTCGCTAATTTCAATGCGTTGAGTTCTGACAGGGACCGATCGCACTTGTTCCAAATGCGTTTCTAAATATTCCACCATTTCGGGAACTACAATTGCTTGAGCACCTCTTTCACCCAAAACAATTAAATCACCAGTTTTTTCCCGATTAATTCCACAACCTAACATTGCGCCTAAAAAATCGCGGTGAGTTGCTGGATCGAATAAGAAATTACCAGCAATTTCTAAAGCAGCAATTTCTACTTGGGAGATGTCTAAAGGGAGTTCGGAACGTGCGATCGCTAAACGCTGTCTTTCCGCCTGTGGATAACCACCCCAAGCCAACAAATGCACCTCCGTCAACTTACCAAACATCCTCTGAACTTCTGCCAACTCAGGCGGCGAAAGAAAGTCAGAAAACACAATTTCCCAAGTTTTAATTGCCTGTTGGGCTAAATCAATTACTCTAGCCGCACAGTCTCGATTTTCTACACCTTTTAACAGTTCTTCTCTAGGTAACATCGGACAATTTTAGATTTTAGATTTTAGATTTTAGATTGATTGATTAACTGCCATTTCCAAACTTCAGTATCTGGAAGTTCTGGCATTTCTACTAAGTGTAACCGTTCCATGCCCAACTTTTGCAAAATTCGCCTAGAAGCTAAATTATTCACAGGACAATGGGCAACAATTCTCTTTAATTCTGGGTGAGAAAAAGCCCAATTTACCAAAGCTTCTACCGCCTCAAAACCGTAACCTTGATTTCGATAAGCAGCAAACACCTCATAACCCATCTCTAAACTTCCCGACTCATCAGGTTTACCACCAAAACCCAAATCGCCAATTAACATATTCTCTTGAGTTTGAATCATCAACCAAACACCCCAACCCAACTTTGTGGGATCGTCCACCAGCATTTGAGCATACATTGGTAAAAAATCTTGCACCTCCGTTTTGTGCCAATCTTCCGGTACACCCGCCCCCAAAATTTCAGCTACTCGCGACGGATTAAAAATACTCGCTTCCGCTACTTCCAAAGGGCATGGAATTAACTTTAAGCGTGCCGTTTTGATTCGCAAACTGCTGCTGGGATGATTTTTAGACATTTTGATCCACGTAACCTTGCATATTTTCGGGTTCAAACTGACGGAGAATATTAGTAGCTCGGCGGGTCAGAGTTTCCGAACCTTTCACTACAATTAAATATTTACCAGCATTTAAGCGATTGCGATAGGGTAAAGCATCACCACCACCAAAAATTAAACCAGTTCCCCCACCAGCAAAAATACTGCCCATTGCCCCGGAGATCGCACCTAAAACCCCACCAATTAAATGATTGCCGATTTCACCAGCCCAAGCAAAGGTATTTAACCCAGTGATGACGCTGAAGGTAGTCCCAGCGACAAAACCAAAGGGAATTAACCAAAATGCCATGAATTTAGCTTGTTTAATCGCTTGTTCGTTGGGGTCAATTAAACCAAATTCATCGGCACTTTTGTAGCCTCTGCCTAAGATGGTAACTTTATCCATCGCAAAACCTTCTTTTTCTAGGGCAGAGTAAGCTGCTTCTGCCTGAATGCGATCGCTCAAAACAGCAACAAGATAATTCATAAACTCAACAACATCGGTTACTTTTAACAGCGTAGCAGTGATGGGAACACCAAAGGCTCCAGGGACTCCAGGGACACAAATTCAACCAACTACCAACTACCAACTACCCATTACCCTTCTGCCTTCATCTAAAAACTTTCTAGCAAATCTCAATCGGTAATGTCGTTTGCCGCTAGAATGACCTACTGTAAAGATTTTTCATGGTGGCAAACCAGTACAAGGTAGCAATAACTATTGCAGTTAAAAAAGGTGAAAAAGCTTTGTATAAGCCTATAAAAGCCTTCTGCCCTCTGCTTTTTGCCTTCTGCTTTCTTATTTAAACTCACTTACTACTCATGTCAAAGGTTCTCGTATCCGATCCAATAGACCAAGCTGGCATCGACATCTTATCCCAAGTAGCCCAAGTTGACGTAAAAACTGGGCTACCCGCAGAAGAGTTGGTGAGGATCATTCCCGAATATGACGCGCTAATGATCCGTTCCGAAACTCGCGTTACTCAAGAAGTGATCGCAGCTGCTAAACAGCTAAAAATTATTGGTCGCGCCGGGGTTGGTGTTGATAATGTAGATGTGCCTGCGGCAACCAGACAAGGTATTGTCGTAGTTAACTCCCCGGAAGGTAACACGATCGCAGCTGCTGAACACGCGATCGCCCTAATGCTAGCACTCTCTCGTCTAATCCCTGATGCCAACGTTTCAGTTAAAAGTGGAAAATGGGAACGTAAAAAATTCGTTGGCGCAGAAGTTTACAAAAAAACTCTCGGTATTGTCGGCTTAGGTAAAATAGGCTCTCACGTAGCCGCAGTAGCAAAAGCAATGGGCATGAAACTATTAGCTTATGACCCATTTATTTCTACTGAACGTGCCGAACAAATCGGCTGTCGTTTGGTAGATATGGATTTGCTATTCCGGGAAGCTGATTACATTACCCTGCATATACCCAAAACTCCTGAAACTACCCATTTGATCAATGCTGAAGTTTTAGCCAAAATGAAACCCACCGCCCGCATTATCAACTGCGCTAGGGGCGGCATCATTGATGAAGTAGCTTTGGCACAAGCAGTTAAAGAAGGTAAAATTGCCGGAGCAGCCTTGGATGTGTTCGAGAAAGAACCTCTGGGTGAGTCGCCGTTATGCGAAATGGGTAAAGATGTGATCCTCACTCCTCACTTAGGCGCTTCTACCGCTGAAGCACAGGTGAATGTGGCGATCGATGTAGCCGAACAAATCCGCGATGTATTATTAGGATTACCCGCCCGCAGCGCCGTCAACATCCCCGGTTTGTACCCCGATGTTTTGGAAAAACTCAAGCCTTATCTGCGACTGGCAGAAACTTTAGGCAATTTAGTCAGTCAACTTGCAGGCGGAAGAGTCGAAAGTCTCAACGTCCATTTGCAAGGAGAATTGGCAACTAATGACAGTAAACCCATAGTCATCGCTGCTTTGAAAGGTTTGCTTTACCAAGCACTGCGAGAACGAGTTAACTACGTCAATGCTGGTATTGAAGCCAAAGAACGGGGAATTCGCGTCATCGAAACCAGAGATAACGCAGTGCGTGATTATGCTGGTTCCTTACACTTACAAGCGAAGGGATCTTTAGGCGAACACTCAGTTACAGGCGCTTTGTTGGGTGATGGGGAAATTCACATCACAGATATTAATGATTTCCCGATCAATGTCCCGCCAACTCACCATATGTTATTTACTCTGCACCGGGATATGCCAGGAATTATCGGCAAAATCGGTTCTTTACTAGGCAGTTTTAATGTCAATATTGCCAGTATGCAGGTAGGTCGCAAAATTGTTCGCGGTGATGCGGTAATGGTGCTAAGTCTCGACGACCCCCTACCGGAAGGAGTTTTAACTGAAATTCTCAAAGTTCCCGGAATTCGCGATGCTTACACTGTAACTCTGTAAATTTGAGATTTTAGATTTTGGATTTTAGATTGTTATGCGATCTAAAATCTGAAACTCGATCGATTTTAGGTTTTTCTTCCATCCCCAATCTAAAATCTAAAATCCAAAATCCAAAATCGATCGCCTGGGTGTTAATCTGTCGCGTAAATTTTCAAACATGGCAAACAGTTGGTGGGAACTACAAATTTTCTGCGATCCAGTTTTAGAAGAAGCACTATTCTGGCGACTAGAAAATTTTGGCTGTCGGGGAACTGCTAGTGAAATTAAAGGAAATCATTGCTTAGTTAAGGCTTACTTACCGCAAGAACAAGCCGAATTATTGGATTTAGCAGCGCTTTCTTTATGGTTACGTCAAGATGCACTGGTTTTGGGTTTGCCATTACCCGCTATGCAATGGCATTTAATAGATGAGGAAGATTGGTCAAGTAGTTGGAAAGCACATTGGCAACCGCAAGAAATTGGCGATCGCTTCTTAATCAACCCCGCTTGGCTACCTGTTCCCACTGACACCGATCGCATTGTCTTCCGCCTCGATCCCGGCGTAGCTTTCGGTACGGGTAATCATGCTACCACTCAACTTTGCTTAGAAGCTTTGGAAATGCGCTTAACCGATCCGGAAACTGACTCTCACATAGTCGTAGCAGATATCGGTTGTGGTTCTGGTATTCTCTCGATAGGCTCGGTGTTACTAGGTGCCGAAAAAGTTTATGCTGTGGATACCGATCCTTTGGCTGTACGTTCCGCCCGCAGCAACCGGACTCTGAATAATGTTAGTTCGGAACGTTTAATTATCGAACAGGGAAGTGTCGATCGCGTCAAACAATTAATCGATAGTCCGGTAGATGGTATTGTCTGCAACATTCTCGCTGAGGTAATTATTGACTTGTTGCCGCAAATGGGGGCGATCGTCAAACCTACCAGCTGGGGCATTCTCAGTGGCATTCTCGTAGAACAAGCAAAACCTGTGGCTGATGTTTTAGAACAACAAGGTTGGATCGTTGCTACTCTCTGGCGCAGACAAGAATGGTGCTGTTTTAATATTCGTCGCCTCTAGAATTATTCATATTTCCTTAATATTTTCCTGATGTCATTAACTTATGTAGTAACTTTAAGTTCAATTGCGAATTTTTAATAAAAATTTTCTGGTAAAAATACTCAATTATTAAGTCTTATTTAGCCGTAAAAGAATCCTTATCGCAAAATAAATACACACATTAAAGACACTATTATTTACAATTTCTGGACAAGCAAGATACATTTTGTGCCTAACAGCCAGTTTATAATTAAGACATAATAAAGGCAGATTTCATCTAGTTGAGTGTGACACTTGTCACAAAAGGGTCGGCAATGAAGTCACGAAGGAGGTGAATTTTCCCTCACCAAATCCATCTGACAGCATCACTTTTAAAGGGCAGGCTGCATCACTACTCCTCTGGGAGTTTTACAGGATATTTAATATTGTTGAATTAAAGAACAAGCAAAAATGCCTACCACTTTTAAAGATTCCAAAGAATCTCAACATACCAAGTCGAATGCTGCTCAAAAGTTATTTGATAGCCAATTAGAGCAAATCCCTGTCCGTTACAAAGGATGGGCAATCAGCACTAAAGTTATCAATGGAAAACTATGGATACGTTGGCAACATCCCAATGAAAACTTTCCTCGTTATGGTTGCCCAGTAAGTGAGGAAGGTCTGGAAGTTACCATTAGTAATGTTAAGTTCCTGATCAACTTAGCCAATAAGCTAGAAGATGAGTTGAAAACCAAGGGTTTGCGCCGTCAATCTTCTAACTATTAGCTAAAAATGTCTGTAGATCGGGAACTTCCACCCAAAGACCAGTATCATTGGATTTGTGAGCTAAATCCATCAATAATTGTGAATAAACTCCTTCTTTTAAAGAAGGTGTCTGCGACGCGCCGAGATTAATTCCTTGTACCCAATTATCAACAACGCGGATGAAAGGTGCAATTCTGCCATCTGTGTAATTTTGGGGAAAAGCTAATCTGTTGGGAATTACAACTTCCGAAAGGTTTTTTCCTGCGGGTGCAGCTAAGAGACGAAAACCGTGAACATAGTCTTTTTGGTTATCGCTACCTAAAACTAGAGTACCGCGATCGCCATAAATTTCCACCCAATGCCCTCGTCCTTGATAAGTCACCGAACTAATACAAATTTGGCAAGGTGTACCATCTGCCAACTCTAGCATCAACATACAGGCATCATCAGCATCCACAGGTTTCATTTCACCTGTGTTGGGGTCAGGACGAGTGGATATAGTGGTAATTAATTTGGCAGATAAGCGCCGTACAGGGCCAAATAACCAACTAATATAATCAAAAATGTGGGAACCTACAGCGCCTAATGCGCCACCACCTTGAGCTTTTCGCGCATACCAGTTCCAAGGGCGCATCGCATCAGCACGACTGGGAACTAAACAATCTATTTTAATTAATCGTTTTTTTCCCACATAATCTGCCGCTAACATTTCTGATAGCATCATCCAAGCGGGTACGAAACGAAATTCAAAATCCATTGTGGCGATCGCACCACGCCTCTTCGCCAAATGATATAATTCTCTAGCCTCAATAGCCGTCAAAGTCGTAGGTTTTTCCAATAATAAATGTTTTCCAGCTTGTAACACCTGACTCGCCATTTCATAATGCAAAAATGGCGGCGTGGAAATACTCACAGCTTGGACTTCCGGCAAAGCTAAAATCTCTTCCATAGAAGTACAACCATGCGGAATATTATATTTAGATGCGATAGTTTTTGCCTTAGCTAAATCGCGATTATAAACCGCAACAACAGCAGTATTTGGGTTGTCTTGTAATCCGGGAATATGGACTTTTTCCCCAAATCCAGTTCCCACAACAGCGACACCAACTTTTGAATTTTGAGCAGATGCTACAGACATGAACTTATCTCAAAAAACGATTAGTAAAAGGATAGAGGTAGAATTCACCATTTTTGGCTTTACGAGAGGCATTGATTACTAAAATCAATTGAGCAATAGCCAGAAGTATGGTTAAAGAAAAACTCAACGTACCTAATTTTAAACCAAAAAGAATATCACCATCTTGTTCGGTTCCACTTCTCCCAATGGCAGCAATTCTAGTTAAGCCTATGATTATACTTGGAACTAATAAAATTAGCGCCATTATAAAATTGTAGATTGTAAAACAAAGCTGAAAGTTTATTGACTCTTTTGCCTGTTCATCAATAAAAGAATCGTCGCTTCTTTTGAACCACCAAATAGTTAATGGCCCAATAATATTCAGAACAGGTAAAGTAAAGCCAATAAATATGAAAGGTATCCAAATGAGGGAAGACAGATGTGCCCACATTCCCCACTTGCGAATCTCTTGAGTCTCGTTACTTTGTGTCATGGCTCATTATTCCAGAGAACTAACTCAGCAGTTATCTCATTTATTTAAGCCAACTTTAGCATTACTTTTTTGCGTGTTGCTCTATCCATTGAATCACTTGATAACCGAGTTTAGTACCGCTAAGTCGATCGACTTCTCGCACACCTGTAGGACTAGTAACATTTACTTCTGTAAGGTAGCCACCAATCACATCAAGACCAACAAAGATTAAACCATCTTGTTTTAACACGGGGGCGACTTGGGCGCAAATTTGGAGTTCGCGATCGCTAATTTCCGTCGCCACAGCTTGACCACCCACAGCCATATTACCGCGAAATTCCTTACCAGTAGGAACGCGATTTACAGCGCCTATAGGTTCACCATTAAGTAAGATAATCCGTTTATCTCCTTCCTTAGCAGCGGGTAAATACTCTTGCACCATTACTGGAACTCGACCTTGCAAAGTGCTCAGTTCTATTAAAGAATTGAAATTGCGATCGCCCCCTTCCAAAAATAAAATACCTTCCCCCGCCTTACCTCCCAAAGGTTTAAGAACTGCTGCCCCTTTTTTATCCACAAATTCCCGAATTACCAATTTATCTGGAGTTACAATTGTTTCCGGTATTGCCTCAGTAAATTGAAGCGCATACATTTTTTCATTAGCCGCTCTAATGCCTTTCGGAGAATTAATGACTAGTGTTTTTTCTGGATTAATGTAATCAAGAATATAAGTAGCATAAAGATAAGGAATTGTTACAGGTGGATCTGTTCGCATAAAAACAGCATCCATATTTTCCAAAACTTGAAAAACATTTTCTCCCAATTCAAACCAAGGCAGAGTAATTAACCAACGTCCGTCTACTAATTGTACTGGAGTCAGTTGCACCCTTTGTAAAAGAGCCCAAGCTTGACCATTAACCACACTTAAACTTTCCGCTTGCGTAATCCAAACTTCATGACCCAATTGTTGAGCAGCTTCCATGAACGCTACGCTGGTATCGTGACCAGGGTCTAACTTTTGAATTGGGTCAATGATAAAAGCAAATTTCATCGTTTTGTTATTAGTCATTGGTCATCAGTCATTGGTCATTGGTGATTTATAACCAAAGACCAACGATTAAAGACTATACCAGGAGTGGGTCGAGTTTACCTGCCTTATCTAAAGCATGAAGGTCATCACAACCGCCGATATGTTGGTCGTTAATGAAAATTTGCGGTAGAGAGCGTCGTCCGTTGGCACGTTGAGCCATTTTCCCCCGTGCATCTTCATCTCCATCAATACAGTACTCAGTAAACTCAACACCCTTTTTGTTCAGTAAATTTTTAGCACGAATGCAGAAGGGGCAAGTACTCCAAGTGTAGATTTCTACGTTAGCAGCCATTGTATCCTCGATCGAAAAGAAACACTTCTTAATTTTAAAGGCATCAACCGAGCAACTTACCAACGACCAATTTCCGATAAAAAATTGGGATTAGAAGTATCATCTGCCTTCTAATCCCAATTTATAACTATAAGTCAACCGAAAAATTTTCACTTAGCCCAAGTATCGATGCACAGGAAACTCTATTGCCAATCTACCAACTCAAAATTAAGCAGTTTTGTTAAGTTTCCGACGACGGGATGCCATCAAAGAAGCACCGACTAAACCCAAACCTGCCATAGTTGCTGGTTCTGGTACAGATGCACTTGGGGGTGGAGGAGTTACGCTGGGAGGATTGTTTACAAAGTTTTCACTTCCACCATTGGCAAACCCTTGGACGTGGAAACCGACACGCAGAGCACCACTTGCCAAATCACTAAAAACGTTCTGTAAAGTTTGGCCTGCATTTAAATTAAATAGAACGCTAACCCATTCTCCGGGATTAACACCCATAGGCTGTACTGGGTTATTAGCTTTTACACCGAAGTCTTCGTTAAAGTTAACGTTATTCCCGGCTGGCAGATTCAGATTTCCGGTGGCAACACTGAAGTCCACACCTACACCACTGTCTGAGATCCCGGCAATACTTCCTAAAGCACTAGAGTTATCGAAGTAAATTTGGGTAATCGAAGATGCAGCAGACCCTACGTTGCTGAACTTAAACACAGCTTGGGTAGCGCTGAGGTTTTCTGTACCAGCTGCATCTGTTACATTTAAAAATAACTGAGATTCTCCAGCTGCTGCGTTGTCAGGGTTATTGTTAGTGATGTTATCAAATGTAAATTGTAATGCTTTAGCTGGTGAAGCAGTTAAAGTGGAAGAGGCAATAGCAACGGTTGTCGCTAATAAAGAAGATCCGAGCAGAGCAGAAAGACTTTTTTTCATAACATTCTCACTTGAAATATGATTTCTTTAAGTTGGTCATCTGGGTGTCTTGATATAACTCTAGCTACCCCGATCGCCCTTGCCTAGAGAAATAGGGCAAGTTTTACCAAATCATCATAAATTAGTATCTTTGAATACGATTTAGTAAATTGATATGTGATAAGAGGTTTTTACTGATGTAAAAAATAATCGAATGTGATGGCAAAGAATTTAGAGCCGTATTAATCTAGACTTAAGCGATCGCTCTCCAAATAGTAGAATTTTTGATTCCAAATATTAGCTCTACAAACACTTCATTTTTACGTATGATTACATAGCTAAAAATAGATTCGTGCTGGATGATTCAGTGAAACAGAGTAGTTAGTGCAAGAAGGCAGAAAGCTCAACAGAAGAAGGCTTTTATGTTTAGCTAACCATAAAACCTGAAAATAAAAAAAGACCGAGATTAAAAGTAGTTTTCTACTTCTAATCTCGATCTAGCCCCACTTCAACCAGAAACCCAAAAACTAATTAGTCTCTCTTGGTCAAACTCTCAAATGGCAGCCATCTGAAGATCGATTATGCTTGAGCTACGCTGTTGCGTTTACGTAGTTTGAGCGCACTGATAGCAACTACACCCAAAGCAAGTGTTGTGCCAGGTTCAGGAACCCTTCTTGTGCTATCGCTGCTACCACCGCCTGTTGAGGGTGGTTGTGATGGGGGAGTGTAGCCACTGTAATTAACTGTAATGCCCTGTGTAATGCTAGGTTCGTTGAGGGCTGTACCGTACTGGAAGCGAACATTTCCAATTTTGCCTATATCGAAACCAGTGGGCAAACCTGCTAAAACGAAGGTTGCAGAACCTTTCACAAAAGTTCCACCTGATACTGCTGGATTTGCACGGTCGTAAGATTGATTGCTGACGATACCGTAATCCATTTGCTGTCCGCCACCACCTTGGAAAATTCCCAAACCAGCAGTACCTATACCGTAGTCTTGGCTGATAGCAGTGATGCTACCATTGGGTAATTTCCATTCATCAAGAGAACCCGCAAGGTTCACATTAGTTCGACCATTGGTTAGTAATGGAGCTGTAGCTGAGAACAAAGATAAGTTAGACAAGGGAGAGCCATTATAGTCCCAGAAAAGTGCGGTAAGGATATCCGAAGGTACTGAGGCACCCGGCCCTATGTTAGATAGAGTAATTGTCAGTTTCCCCGGATTCAAGGCATCATCAAAAATAGCTGATGCTGCCAGCCCATTATATTGCCCCCGACTTTCGTATGTATTGGTGCCTGTGCCAGTGAATGTAACGGATGCCGCATCTGCTTTAGAGATTTGTCCGATCGCAACTAAGGATAGTGCAGACAGACCGAGAACTAGTTTTGGGAAGTGTTTCAACATTTTCATTTAACTAAATAACTGGAATTTACGACAGTTTGATTGCGAGACTAATTTTTGGTTGAGATGCGATCGCCTGATGACCGGGATGAATTTTTGTAATTAGTTGGGGTTTACCCTAACCAAAGACTTAAATAAAAAACTTATGGGAGGGTTTGTTTAACAGTTAACGGGTGTGTTTACTGTATTTCAAATCTAATGTAATCAACTCAGAAAAGCTTTGTCTACAGTAATTAACGATCTTCTTCATATCTTCATACATACTCAAAAATTAATTCTAGACTGGACAATTTTTCAGCTTAATACTGACAACTGTCTCAGGGATTTTCCCGAATCTAAAATTAGAATTTTACTAAATAAACTTTTGATAAGTTCTTAAATTATCAGTGATTACACGGTTGATTTTCCGAGATTTGTTGCCTGAATAAATGCGATCGCCAATCCCGAAAATAAAAACCGAAACTTTCTAGTAATAGTACTTAAAAGATTCCTAATTAGTGGTGTTGAAAAAAATAGTTTTCCCTCAGTAAGTTTGCGTAAGATAGCAATTTTTAGTTAGCTCAAGACTAGGAAAAAATTAACCCCGCTATCACAACGGGGTGTTCCTTACTTAGAAAATATACTAGTTAAATTACTGAGCTTCTAATCAAGATCCCCGACTTCTTCAAGAAGTCGGGGATCTGGGTACTGAGCTTCTAATCAAGATCCCCGACTTCTTCAAGAAGTCGGGGATCTGGGTACTGAGCTTCTAATCAAGATCCCCGACTTCTTCAAGAAGTCGGGGATCTGGGTGGCATACCTTTTAATGATGCACAAGCGCATAATTGACTAATAAGGCGAGTCGCTGACGCAGTGTTTCTAATCCTAAGCGATCGCTTGCAGAAATGAACACTGCTTGGGGAAACTCTTCTTGCGCTAAGGCGAGGGTGTCGCTGTCTACTTGGTCAATTTTGTTAAAAGCGATTAAAGCGGGACCCGGAGTAATGGGCATTTCTGACAAAATAGCCATTACCGAACGAATCTGACTTTGCCACGCGGGATGGGAAAGGTCTACTAAATGCAGTAAAGCGTCTGCTTCGGTGACTTCTTCCAAAGTGGCGCGGAAAGCATCCATTAATGCTGGGGGTAGTTCGTGAATAAATCCTACTGTATCGGTGAGGACGATCGCCATTTGTTCCCCAGTATCTGCATTGGGAATCATCAAGCGTCGGGTAGTAGGATCGAGGGTGGCGAACAGTTGGTCTGCGGTGTAAACTTGGGCGTTAGTCAGTGTATTCAACAGGGTAGATTTGCCAGCGTTGGTGTAACCTACTAAAGCTACTGAGGGAACTTCTTTATGCTGACGGTTTTGCCGCAGTCTTGTTCTGTGCGCTTGTAATTGGTTAACTTCCTGTTGTAAGCGGGCGATGCGACGTTGAATAGCCCGACGTTCGGTTTCTAATTTTGTTTCACCCGGACCGCGAGTACCAATACCACCACCCAACCTAGACATTGCTTGTCCTCTACCTGTGAGTCGAGGCAGCATATATTCTAACTGGGCGAGTTCTACTTGTAATTTCCCGGCTCCAGATTGGGCTCTTTGGGCGAAGATATCTAATATTACTTCAGTGCGATCGACTACGCGCACGCCAATTTGGGTTTCCAGGTTGCGAACTTGTCCGGGGGAGAGGTCGCGATCGAATACAATTAAATTTGCGCCTAATGTTTGGGCACTCAGGGCAATTTCTTGCACTTTACCTTCACCGACAACGGTTTGGGGATGCAAACGAGAACGCTTTTGCTTGATAGTTTGCAAAACTTCTCCGCCTGCTGTGTTGACTAACCTTGCCAATTCATCGAGGATGTTTTGAAATTCCTGTGGCTTGAGGTTATCTGTTTGCAAACCTACTATTAAAACGCGATCGTGGTCAAGGTCTACCTGTTGGGCGACAAATTCTCTTTGGAATTCTGCTTCTAAGTTTTCGACTAATTCCAATAAGTCTTGTTTGCTTAACAGGTCTAAACTCATGGGTGAAGAAACTGTCCAAGCAGCTTGTCCGTTGAGTTCCGACTTTTCTCCCGTATTAGGGACGAGATGCGCTAAATAGGTTTCTTTGACATACCCAGTTGCGCCACCGCCTCGGCGTTCAAATCCTTCTTCGGTAAAGGTGAGACTGACTAAAGCATCTAAGCGTTGAATCGCCATTGCTGTCAAGTCTGCTTCGCTGGGTGGATCGGTTTTTTGTTGCGTAGCGATGCAACGTATACCACTGAGTCGTTCAGCACCATAGCGAGGTAGTTCCAAGGGCGGAATTTGCGTTTGTCTGGGCGTTCCCACACCTACACGAATTACTTGTCCCCGACGGTTAATATAGGCGCACACAGGTTGGTTAATTTCCGCACTAATGGCACCTAAACGCTGGGCGAATTCTGGCGTGGTGATGCGATCGCCCGGAAGACGTTGGTGATACAGTCGTTCTAGCTGCTTAAGTTGACTAGATTTTAGACCCTGAAGGTTTCCGTAAATCGTTTCTATAGGACTTCCTTACCAGTAACCTGGCTGCGAATGGGGTATTACCTATTTTAATCAATCACGACTGGAAACTGTGTTTGTTGAAGAAGTCGAAGAATTTCCACACCTGTGTTCGCCAAGGCGATGGTTCTTTTTTCCCCCCCAATGCTTTTTCGTAACTCAGGTAAGCTTCTTGTTGGCGACCTAATTTAGCTAATGCCGCACCCCGAAATGTCCAAGCTTCGCTATCGTTAGGCTTAATTTCTAATGCTTGGTTACAACTGTTGAGGGCTTCTTTATAACGCTGTAGGTGAATTAACACAACTCCTCGAAATACCCAAGCGCCGCAGTTTTGCGGTTGTAGTTCTGTGGCTTTGTCGAAACTGGCTAATGCTTTTTGATAATGACCTAAGTTGGCAAGCGCATCTCCTCTGTCATACCAAAGCTGACTATTTGCTGGGTTGGTCTGCAAAGATCGATCGCACTTCGTCAACTGTTCTTTATAAGTCTTATCATTGGTCATAAAATGTCTGTAACTAAAATTTTTGTATACTAATTATACAAATGTGGTTTCTTGGTTACAAGGTGCGATCGACTTTTTGAGTATTTGTAATCATTGTTTTAGAGTTATTAGTAAAAAGTTATAACCTTGGATGGGGGCATCATCACTGTAATGCAGCTGCTAGAGATTGGGGTGTTGATTTAACTTTAAAATGGATGGAGGATGTACTCCGCAATAATGGAAGAATTAAATAGTTTAAGTTAAATGCCGTCTCCGGTTGTCAATAATTGAAATAAAGGTTCTTTCTGCCACTCAAAAGCTGTTTTTTTAACTTCTGGTAATGACTGAGTTGGCTCAGAACAGCGCACCGCAATTTTTTGACACCAACGTTCTTCAATTTCAATTAAAATTGCTTGACGACCTAACATTTTAGCAGCTTGTCCAACAACACCCGATCCAGCAAAACAATCCAACACAACGTTATTTGGGTAAGAACTGGCTTTGATAATATGAGTAATTAAATCTAATGGCTTTTCTGCTGGATGTTTACCAGGATAAGGTTTGACTGTGGGAAAATCCCAAACATCTGTGTAGGGTATATCAGCCGTTACATAAAAAGGTCTAATTATTGTTTCATAATCAGGTAATTCTGGAATTTGCGGACTATGTTTAGAAAAGGCTAATTTTAGTTTTTCGTATTGAGTGCGATCGGGAATATTTCTGCCAGTTTCCCAATTTGATACTGCACCACCATGATTTATACTCCCATACTCACCAATAGCTTCTGTGAGTTGAATAGTTGATAATCCTGCTGCTTTGCGCGTTTTCTTTAGCAAGCTGCCAAATGCTGATTGTTTTGGTTCTTCTTTAGATGCTGACTCAGCAAAAATTATTCGTTCGGTATGTGAATACCAAGCTCGTAAACTTTCTTTTTTTGTTTTTTGCTTCCAACCATCATAACCAGGATCGTTTGGTTTTGTCCAAGTAATTGATGCTAGTACATTAAACCGTTCATCTAACATCACTTCGATTTTTGCTGCCATTTTAGGAGAAGCAAAACAGTAAAGGGAACCGTTGGGAGTTAATACTCTTTGCCATTGTTCTGCTATTTTGTCTAACCAATTTAAGTAGTCTCTATCATTCTTAAAATCTCTATCACCCACAATATTAGCTTTTTTAGTAGAATGATAAGGCGGATCTGTCAGAATAAGATTAACTGAATTATCCGGGAGCGATCGCAACACCTCTAAGCAATCTCCCTGGTAAAGGGTGACTTGGGCTGATTTGAAGTAAATCTCCATTATTCAACTAAAAATACAACTTTATTTTAGTTATCTTATCTAAGATAGATTAAAAAAACAAGCAACTACTTAGGAATAAGTGTGGTTCAATTTAGCCAATTATTATTTCTTTTGTCGCCACCGCTTAACACTAATTTGCAATTCTTCAGTTAACCAATCATCATATTGCGGATATACTGGCAAACGTGGCACTAATTCCCAACTCGCTGGTTGCAAAATTTGAGTTAATTTCTGATAATGGGGATGAGGATAATCTGGATTCACTTCATCTTTTGGTCCGATTCCCCCTAAGTCTCTCGCACCTGCATCTAAACAAGCTAATAATAATTCTGGTTGTTGGACTAAGTTGGGAGGAATTTGAATTGTGATTTTTGCGGGTAAAATTTGTTTGGCTTTCGTGATTATTTCGGGTAATAAATGAGTATCAAAAGCGGGAAATTGTCCAGTTTGTTGAGTTCCGGGACTGTGGGGTTGGAGGATTACTTCTTGAATGTTTCCCCAGCGTTGGTGGATTTTGGCGATCGCTTCCAAACTCTCCCACCAATCTGATGAATTTTCCCCAATACCCAACAACAAACCAGTAGTAAAAGGAATTTTTAATTCACCTGCAAATTCTAACTGTTTTAATCTTAATTCTGGTAATTTACTGGGTGCATTTTTGTGAACTGTGTTTAATAAACTGGGTGTTAATTGTTCTAACATTAAACCCATTGAAACATTGACAGTTTTTAATTGTGCCATTTCTGCGAAACTTAATGGCCCAACATTAGTATGCGGTAAAAATCCTAAAGAGAGTGCTAGTTTACAGAGGTGGTAAATGCGATCGAACCAAGCTTTTCGTAAAGGTGAGTTGGGATGTACTTCGCCGCTAAGAATCAAAATTTCACAAACGCCTGTATTTTGCAGAGACTTGAGTAAAATTTCCCCATCAGCAAGAGTTAACCAAGGACTTTTACCTGGATCGGTGCGAAAATTGCAATAAGCACATCGGTTAAAACATTCATAGGTAGGGACGATGGTATAAGCAGGACTGTAAGTGATTTGGCGGGAAGTAGAAGCTGACATAAATTAAATTTTTACTGATGATTGACGGCTAAATTAATTTTAGCTAAACTCCCAAGACTGGCGAGACTTACTCTTCCCCATTTTGCCAAACACTTACTCCTCATCGCTGTCTTTTAATTGGTGCCAACGTTTTTTGGCGTAGATGTTTTTGACATGAGTTTTGACGGTGTTTAAACTGATATGCAGCTTTTCGGCAATGTCTTGATAGCTGTATTCTTGACGTAGCAGCGACCAAATTTCGATTTCGCGATCGGTTAACTGATACTTTTGTTGCTCGAATTGTAAATCTTCTTGCAGAATTTGATTGCGATTTTCTAAGAAAATCAAAATCTGTTGATTTTCGCTTGCGGGTAAATTAGCATCAGTAACACCTAAGTTTACCCAACTGGCGCGAATCCGAATTGTTTGTTGTTCGGCGGTTGAACATTCGGTAACGATCGATTGTTGATAACCTATACCCTGTTTAATTAACCGATAGCAAATTTCGGAAATTTCTAATGGTAAAGTGCTTAAATGGCGATCGCCAACTGACAATTTTTGGCTAATTTCCTTAGCTTGTAGATTCATATAGATAGGTTTAACATGGCGCGAAATTACCATCACACCTTCTCTTAATGACTCAGCTAAAACCATCCAAGGAGAATTAAATAATGCGTTTGTTACAGCGTTAATTTCTGGAGATGTTTCTAGATTAACAGTCAGTGAATGAGCGTTCATAATTCATTTCTCTCTCGCTATGAGCCCATTCTCTCTTTGCTAAAAGTGAAGATGCAATGAGTAAGGCGTTGAACTCACCAGTCTGGAGAAGTCATATCGTAAGGACTCCAGTTGAGTGAATCAACCTGAAGTAGGGTGAAGTTTTTTGTTAAACTAAAAGCTGATGGAGCCAGAAAACCCCAAAATAGCCGACATCAGCCTTTAGTGCTCTTAAAGCAAAAACTGTAGCTACTATTTAGCCCCGCTTCGGGATATGGTTTCCTGGCATTTGTAGCCAAACTTGTTGCTTCTGTACAAATTCTCGGTCTAGTAGTCAGGAAAAACCTCACCCTAAAGGGTGCTTCTGGAAAAAGGCTACCAACCATTCGCCGGGAAAAGGTTACAGAAAATATTTGTTCCCTACTCCCTGTGTGCTTCCATCATCAAGATGTGCCGCACTCTTGCCGATAGCTTGTAAAAAATTACCTGATTCACTTTACTTCTATGAACCCAGAATACTTAGAAAAGTGGTTTCCGATCGAACAGCAGCGTAGCTATGTTTCCATGTTGGTGAAGCGGGGGGGTGGACTTACCAAGCGAAGGGCTGAGTATTTTGTTCGCTTGTGGGCATACTTATTGGTGAAACAGTTACAAGAATCAGATGGACGCTTAGTGCAACCTTTGACAAAATTAGAATTGCCGCAAGGATGGGTAGCTTGTACTCACAAGGAGGCAGCGGAACTATTCTATGGTGAAAAAGACCGGGGTGGCGATCGGGCTGCGGGAATGATGCTTAATCAATTAGCAGCACTCGGTTTAATTGAAAAACACTTTGATGGTAACACTACTTGTATTCAAATTGTGCTTGGTGGGTGCGATTATCCCCCACCAGAGCCAGTAAAACCAGTGGAATTAATCATAGATGATTTTAATCCCAGAACTGATGCGGTTCCGGTTGCTAATTTGATCGATCGGCATTACGTGCAAACGGCAAAAGATGCCACCGCAACTCCTCACCAGATTACCCGAACATTACGCGATTGGGCAAAGCAATATTCCACTGGAATGCGGGTGTTGCGACGGAGTGATAACTTGCATCCCGTAGGAATTTCGATTATTTACCCAACTGTAAAGGAATCAGAAGCGAATTTCTTTCTCCCTCCCGGAAAAACTCGCTTCTTGACTTCCGATATGCAAAATGAACCTTTTAAAATGGCTGTTAAGGGAGATGAAGATTGCAGTTCCGCCTTTCTCAGAGCTTGCCTAATCGATAATCCATACATGGAGTATGAGACGCTCTGTGATTTTGTGGAAGATTTACAGAAAACTTTGGTAAAAGTACAAGTTGATTTTCCCAATCTCTGCGATTTACATAGTGTGGCAATCAATCCCTTTGCTGGAGAAATATCGAGAGTTCTGGGATTTCAAAGAACTTACCAAGATACTCAACGCCCGATCTATCGGATTTATATTCCGGTCGATCGCTTTCTAGCTTTGAATGTGCGCCAAATTCTCTCCGGTCTGAAACTTCAGCCTACCTCAGAAAAAGCAAAAAAGGAAACTGTTCCTAGTGCAGTACGGCGGAAATAGTCCTGCTCAGATCCCCTCAGATCCCCCCTCAGATCCCCGACTTCTTCAAGAAGTCGGGGATCTACTGCCTTCCATAAGCAGTTCTGATATCTACCATAAGATTAAACAATTAAATTAATTGCAACAAATACTTTACAAACCGCAACAAATCCCTTAATGTATATTTAGGCGGGCAAACAAACCGCTCAGAACCTAGAAAAATAAATCATCGCAATTATCCAACAATGACCACAACCATTCAACGTAGCTCTAGCGCTAACGTCTGGGAACGGTTCTGCAACTGGATCACCAGCACCGAAAACCGCTTATATATTGGCTGGTTCGGCGTATTGATGATCCCCACCCTGCTAACCGCAACCACCTGCTTCATCATCGCTTTCATTGCTGCACCTCCAGTAGACATCGATGGTATCCGCGAACCCGTAGCTGGTTCCTTAATCTACGGAAACAACATCATCACTGGAGCAGTTGTACCTTCTTCTAACGCCATTGGCTTGCACTTCTACCCAATTTGGGAAGCAGCCAGCTTAGACGAATGGCTGTACAACGGTGGCCCATACCAGTTGGTAATTTTCCACTTCTTGATCGGTGTATTCTGCTACATGGGTCGTCAGTGGGAATTGTCCTACCGCTTAGGTATGCGTCCTTGGATCTGCGTAGCGTACAGCGCACCAGTATCCGCAGCTACCGCAGTATTCTTGATCTACCCATTGGGTCAAGGTTCCTTCTCTGATGGAATGCCTTTGGGAATCTCTGGAACCTTCAACTTCATGTTGGTGTTCCAAGCAGAGCACAACATCCTGATGCACCCCTTCCATATGTTAGGTGTGGCTGGTGTATTCGGCGGTTCCTTGTTCAGTGCAATGCACGGTTCTTTGGTAACATCTTCCTTGGTGCGTGAAACCACCGAAATCGAATCTCAAAACTACGGTTACAAGTTCGGTCAAGAAGAAGAAACCTACAACATCGTAGCCGCACACGGTTACTTTGGCCGTTTGATTTTCCAATATGCTTCTTTCAACAACAGCCGCAGCTTGCACTTCTTCTTAGGTGCATGGCCCGTAATCGGAATCTGGTTCACCGCTTTGGGTGTAAGCACAATGGCTTTCAACCTCAACGGTTTCAACTTCAACCAATCTGTAATTGACTCACAAGGTCGGACAATTGGGACTTGGGCAGACGTAATCAACCGTGCTGGTTTGGGTATGGAAGTAATGCACGAGCGCAACGCTCACAACTTCCCACTCGACTTGGCTTCTGCTGAAGTTGCTCCTGTTGCTTTGAGCGCTCCTGCGATCAATGGCTAAGGCTTTGAGATAATTAATCTTTAACAAAAAAGCGTCTTCTCAAAAAGAGGGCGCTTTTTTGTTTTGGGGTTTTTGTTGATGCGTAGGGACACGGCATCATTAAAATTTTGGATTATCGACATGATTTTATGATGTCCTGTCCCTACTTTTTTTACCACAGATGTCCACAGATGCACGGCTCGACTGAGCGCTCGCCGAAGTCACAGATGAACACAGATGTATATATAGATGTACTGTGGTAGGCAGATATTTTTTGGGATTGAATGTATTGTTTGAATAAAATTTCTCTAATCCGGTACTTTTTCTAACAACTGCTTAACCCAAGCTTGCTCTTGTTCTGATAAGGGTGGAACGATTTCTGAGGTGTAATCAATTCGATAATCGTAACCTGCTTTATCATAGATTTCTGTAAAGATTTGCTGTAAATTAACTGTAGGTTCAACATCTTGCGATCGCAAAGGCAAAGAAAAAGTCGGAAGAGAATCTGGCAAATTAAAGGCATACAATTCTGCTTGCGGTCGTTGGCTATAACGACTGATTAAAACCCGATAATCTGACTGAATATCATTTTCTAGAATTGGCATTGCTGGGAAACTTCTGATTAAATCAATTTCTACTAGATTCGTTAAACTTCCTAAAATTCGTTGCCGTTTTTGTAAATAACTATCTCGTCCTTCCCCAGAACGTTTATTAACTGGATATAAAATTTCTACAACCGTAACAACTAAACCTGTTCCTATGTCTCTTACTTCTAAATAATTTTGTTTAATTTTTTCAGGTATTGGTACGAGTTATTGGTTGCACCGGAGAAGAAGCAACAGCAACAGCGATTTGAGAGTTCGATTGATTAATATTAGAAGACTGACGTTTTACTGCTAAATCTGGAACACCAACTAATAGAGAATTATCATTATTAAGAGGAGCAATTTCATAAATTATCTTCCCAATAGCCACTTCATATTTAGGACGAACTTGGGGAACTAAAGAATCTGCAAGTGCGACAATTAATCGATTATGAACTTCAGGCCAAAAATCAGGATTTTCTAAATAAGGATCGAACCCTGGAAAGGGTGAAGGCATATATTTATCTCCAATCAGTACAATTCTGAATCTACTACGATAAACTAATCATAGCAGTCTCGAACTATGAGCCTACTGCTTTTTACTTAGCAATTTTATGGCACAGTTATGTTACAAACCAGAAAAAACCTGACTCTAGAAGAATTTCTAGTGCTTCCAGAAGATGATATAACTTACGAATTGGTGGATGGTGAGGTAATACCAAAAATGACACCTAAAAAATTTCATTCTCGGCTGACTAGGGTACTACTTCAGCTGCTCTATGAATGGTGCGCTCAACGAGGTGAAGTTTGTCCAGAATTAGCCATTAAATTAACTCGAAGAGGTCGAGACTGGGTACCAATACCAGAGCTTTTGTACATTTCTGCTGAGCGATTTCCTCCTGATTGGGAGCAAGAAGGAGCCTGTTCTGTTCCCCCAGAATTAGTTGTGGAAATAATTTCACCGGGACAAACTTTTGGGCAATTAGCTGCTAAAGCAAGAGATTATTTGGATGCAGGAGTTTTGCGAGTTTGGGTAGTAGATAGTCAAGCGAGAAGTATTACAGTTTTTTATCCTGATGCGCCACCCCAAACTTATATGGGAAATACGCCATTAATTGATGCTTTGTTTGAGGGTTTAGAAATTACTGCTGAACAGGTTTTTCAATTGGCAAAAATACCTCAGAGTAAGTAATTGAAATTTATGCTATTAGTCTTTGGGAGGGTGCAAGATGAAGAAGTTATCGCGCAGAAGTTTAGTCAAGTATTTACTGTTATTTTGCTTAGGATTGGGAATTTTCCTGATATTAGCTGGGGGAATTTATTGGTTGTTTGGTTCCAATTCTCCAAAAGTTAGCTCTCAATCTTCTGGTGTAATATCGCTGAGTCGATCGCCCAACTGTGGTAGTAAAACAGGTGGCCCAAGTGATAATCCCATTGCTGCGAAATATGGAGAAAATACCTATCCTTGGACTAATAATATCAAATGGGGCTGTGTATATAATATTAAAGATTTTACCGGTAAAAATTTAGTAGATCAGCTTAATTCAGCAATGAATGCTGCTGTGTTTAATGGTGGCGGAGTTATCTATTTTCCGGCAGGAACTTACAATTTTACTGATAGTATATTTTTTAAAAATGGGGTGGTGCTTCGTGGGGAAACCCCAGAGGTAACAGATGCTAAAGCTGATAAGTATGCGCCTGCAAGTAAGCTGGTTTTTCCTAAGTATGAACCGAGTTTTTCGGGAAATGGAACAGATAATACTAAAGCTTTTAAAAAAATTTTTACTAGTAATGCTGAATCAGATAGTAATATTGGTGTGGTTAATTTAGATATTAATCGTGCGGGAATCAATTTTGGGGGAGATGTTGATACTGTCAAAAAACAAAATATTGTAATTTTTGGGGTTCGCAATAATAATGTTGCCGATCCATCTAATCAGGTGCCAGATTCATCTTTTCAAGAAGCTTGGATGCGGTATAGCGATCGCTTCACTGCCAACATTAAAATTAGTGCTTTAGCTAATGTTTTAGTTGCTAATAATCGGGTTAATGATACCATTACTGATAATTACGATCAACCCGGATATAAAGTACAATCTTTAGATAAAAAAGAGGTGATTACTTACGCAGAAGGTAATAAAGTACCTTTTGATTATGGTAATCATTATGGAATTGTAGTTAATCGTTCTAAACCTCAAGGTTTTGCATTAGCAGCTAACCCCAAAAATGAACCGGGACTTTTTCGCAAGGGAGTGGTGATTCGGGATAATTGGGTATTTCATAAAATGAGGGTTGCTATTCATGCGGCGGGTGATGGATTAATTATTAAAGATAATGTAATTTTGGATCAAGCTAATAAAGTATGGTGGACCGATCCTACTGGAATTCGTCAACCTAGAGGTGCTGTTACTTTTGAAAATCGTGCGATCGATTGGTCTGGTTGGAATGTGAAAATTGAAGGGAACAATTATCAAGTTTACAGGCATCAAGTGATGGATACTCCCTATCTTAGCGTTGATGGAGAGGGGATTTTAATTCAAGAATGTTGCGGTGGTACTACTGTAAATGGATCGCAAATTGTCAACAACCAAGGCAATGGTTATGTAGGCATTTATAAAGTTCCAGAAATTAAAAAGGTGACAATTAAAGGGAATAAATTATCAGCACCAGAAGTTGATAAATACATGATTTACGTAGTAGCAGACACTAATAATGCGCCTCATTCTATGTCTGAAGTTTTAATAGATGATAATCAATTAAGTGGCAACATTGTAGCTAGGTCTAGTTTAGGAGGAACTGGAAATATTATTAAAAACAATGTAGGCACAAATGGGACAATTGAATATTCTTGTAATGTGACAGTTGGGGATAATACTCGTTTTATCGTCAAACCTTGCTCGCCAGTAAAATAATAAAATTAATGTACTAAATATGAACATTTGTTGATTAAAGTAAAAAAATATTTGAACGGAATTTCAGTATTCAAAAATACCGAATCATTAAGTTGATTCCTATCTAATAGGGAAAGTAATCCTAAAAGATGACTTTCTTACTTAAAGCCTCCAATGTCTTGAATAAACAAGCAGAAGCTATACCTGTTAACGATCGAGAGAGAATACAACAATGCCGGAACAGCCATTTTCAGATGAAGTAGCCTTGCGAATTGCCTTGGCTTCACGATTATTTCCCGAATTAAGTCTTAAGGAGTTTCTAGAAATATTACTGGATTATTTGGGTGGTGAAATTGACGAAAAATCCTTAAGTCGGATCACAGTTACTAACTTGAAAACAGCTTTGGGACAAACTTATGAACTCGATGGAGAAGAACATGGGGAAGATGCCAATACAGAGGAAATAGCCGCATTCAAACAAGCGGTAAGAATTTTATGGGGTGAAACTGGTGAAAGTGATAGATTACCAGCTATTGAACCTTATCAAGAAGGTGATATGCCGCAATCTATTCGGGTGGCTGTAGCGTCGAATAATCGAGAAGAATTAGATGGACATTTCGGTTCTTGCCTGCGTTATTTAATTTATCAATTATCAGCGGAAGAAATACGACTGATTGATATTCGATCGACCTTAGAAGCAGAATTCGCGGAAGATAAAAATAGGTTTCGTGTCGATTTAATTAAAGATTGTCCGATTTTGTATATTGTAGCGATCGGGGGACCTGCTGCTGCCAAAGTAATTCAAGGCGGAGTCTATCCCATGAAGAAGGAAAAAGGCGGCGCAGCTAGAGAAGTGTTGGTAGAATTACAACGCGCACTAACCACTTCCCCACCACCTTGGTTAGCAAAAATTTTAGGAGTTGCACCAGGCGATCGCATCAAAAATTACAAAGCATTAGCAGTGTAAAAAAAACCACAAAGGAGTTCATCATGTCTGTTAAAGAAATTAAATCTTTTGTCCAAAAAGTTGAAGTAGATCCTCAAATTGGAGAGAAATTAAAAAGTTGCGAACGGGTTAAGGAATTAGTCGCTCTCGCTAAAGAAAATGGATTTAACTTCGCTGAAGAGGAACTTTATCCACCCAATGAACCTGCATTTACAGCGGAACATTTAAGCCCTAAACTTGTTAAAGTTTTACTTCGGTAATGATACACAGTATAGATCCCCGACTTCTTCAAGAAGTCGGGGATCTAGCGGATTTAGGGATAGTAATTTCGCTCTCATCAAGCGTCTGGAAAGATTCATTTAAAGCATAAAATTTTAAAGCAGTATTCCCATAAACTTTTTCTCGACAAATTACTAACCCAGGAATTTCTCCTACATTCCACAAATTTGGACTATGTTCGACTGCAAGTTCACCATTTTGAGCTAAAAGTTGATATTGCGCGATCGCTTCCAGCACAGGTTGATATAATTCGCTAGAGTAGGGAGGATCGAAATAAATGCGATCGAATTTCTGCCCCTCTAAACTTTTTAATCGCTGCAAAACATCACCGCGCAAAACTTGAAAGTTTTGCCCTGAATGAGCGACTTGCTGCCAATTTTGTTGAATAATTGTACAGGCACGACTTGATTTTTCAATTCCTACAACATAACTAGCACCTCGACATAAAGCTTCCGCCCCCATTGAACCACTTCCAGTGCATAAATCTAGCCAGCGACAATCTTCAATTGTGCCTTGCCAAATATTAAAAACTGCCTCTCTAACTCTGGCTAGAGTGGGACGGGTATCTTGACCTGGTAAAGTTTTTAGCAGGCGGTTGCCGTAAATTCTCAGACTCATTTTGATTTAGTAGGGGCGGGTTTAGCCAAAGCTTTGAATGCAACAGCGATTAGACTTCAATCAAAACCCGCCCATTGCAACTGGAGTTTGAATTCTGCTAACAAAATTAGAGAGAATTTGTAATCCCGTTTCCGATGATTTTTCGGGGTGAAATTGTACTGCCATTAAGTTATCTTTAGCGATCGCAGCTGTAACTTTTTGGCTACCATGAGTTACTGTGGCGGCGCGAACTTGTGGATCGATCGGATCGACATAATAAGAATGGACGAAATAAACCCAAGGTTGAGTAGCTAAATTTTGCCATATTGGGGCATTTGGTTGAGTAATTTCTAATTGATTCCATCCCATGTGCGGAATAGTTAATCCGGGTTCGGGGCGAAATCTGCGAACTGTTCCGGGTATAATACCTAAACCTGGTTCTTTGCCTTCTTCGCCGCTATCAAATAAAATTTGTAAACCTAAACAAATGCCTAAAAAGGGTTTACCTTCAGCAATTATTTGTTTGATAGGTTCGACTAGATTACGCGATCGCAATTGTTGCACAGCCGGATCGAAAGATCCCACTCCGGGCAAAACAACTGCATCAGCTTGGGCAATTTCTCTGGGTGAATCAGTTATTTTGGGAGTAGCACCAGCTTTTTCTAAACCTTTGCAAACTGAGTGCAAGTTCCCCATGTCATAATCAACTACAGCAATAACTGCCATTTTCCCTCCCCTGGTTAATATCAAACAACTGTTTCCATTTTAATTGGATATGAGCAAAAAAGTCCTGTTAACTTCTTTTACAACTTGGCTACCTCACCAGAAGTCTAATTCATCTGATGATTTATTAAGAGAAATTGCCCAAAGTCCAGAAATTAATTCTACTTTATTGTTAACTTTTCTGCGCCAGTTACCTGTGGATATTCAGCAAGCAAGCGATCGCGTAATTGCCCAAATTCACTCGTTACAACCAGATATTATAGTTTGTTGCGGCATGGCGGAAAGCCGACTCAATTTAACAGTAGAATCTCTTGCTTGCCGGGAACAGGATGTAATTAAAACTTGGGTAGATGTAGAGCGACTAATTGCTGATTTAAGCGGAGTAGAAATCAGTCACGATGCTGGTAAATTTGTCTGTGAGGGACTTTACTACTCAATTCTCCATCATTTAAAAACTCAGCAATTAAAAACTCATTGCATCTTTGTTCATGTACCCATTCTTACTAATAGCAACTTCCCCCAAATTCAAGCCAATTTAACTCAAATTATTTACAGAATGATGAATTTAGATCCCCGACTTCTTGAAGAAGTCGGGGATCTGAGTGAGTTGACTTCTTGAAGAAGTCGGGGATCTGAGTGAGTTGACTTCTTGAAGAAGTCGGGGATCTGAGTGAGTTGACTTCTTGAAGAAGTCGGGGATCTGAATTGATTATTTCCCAAACCCTTTTGTTGATTTTTTGGGGGTTTTGGGTTTAACTTTGGATTTGTCTACTTCTGCGATCGCTTCTAAAAACAAATTATGCAAATGTATCGGAACGCTGGCAATTTCCGGGAGTTCTGGTTCTAAGGGCTTTTTATAGGCTTGAAGTACAGGATTTAAATCTTTTTCTAATTTAAAATTAGGACGATTTAAGTATTTCTGTAACAACTTTTCTAACTCTGTGGGATACTCTTTAGCTAAACGATTCCAGACAAAAACATTTACTTCTGGCTCTACCAAATATTTACGAATTACCTTGTCGCCATTAGGAATATTCTGCCAATCTTCTGTCACCAATAATGATTTAAACTTTGTGTAATTTGGCAAAATTACCTGTCCCCAGCGAGGATGGGCAATAACTGTTACTTCTTCAGCTTTTTTGATATTGTCCGGTAATTCAACTTTGGGCAGCATCATTTTCGGTTTACCATTGTTTTGGAAAAGCTGGGTAACTTCCTGAGAATTTGCGCCTAATTCTTTTGCTGCTTCGGCAATTTCTTCCGGGGAAACTCCAGCTTCTTCTGCCATTTCTTCCAGCGACTTAGAATTATCTATTCCCATTGCTGCCAATCTTTTTTTAGTGAGAACTTCTTGAAACTCGGTAAACTTTTTGTTTAGCTGATATCCAGGCATTGTCACTTCATCACTACCAAAGAAATCTAGAAAATCTTGGTGATATTGTTCTACAGATTGCCAAGCTGCTTCTAATAAATCTGGGGCATCACTGTAAAGATGTTTTTTATGTAGATCTTTAAAATTCCCAATAGCGACTGCTAATTTTGGTTTTCCTAAATTACCCATTGGTAAACAAGGGCCAGAAAACATCCAATAATCATCAGTAACCGGAGAAATTCTGGTGAGTAAAATTTCTCCATTTTTAAAATTAGCCATTTCTGCTAATGCACGGCTATCATTTGGCTTAACAGTATAATGTTTATCTGATAACCAGTTCATTAATTCAAAGCCATCTGGTAAAATTTTTTGCACAGCAAACAAGCCGAGAAAGCTATTTTGCCATTTTTTAACTAAATTGCGATCGCTCTCTGATAATTCCGGCTGATTTGCCAAAAACAAATCAATCGGTGTTTGCCCTTTAACTTTTCCCTCTGTCAAGAAACTATCAATTAATAACTTTCTTTCGTAAGCCGATCCATAAAGTTTATTGTCTGCATGGGAATTAGCTGCAACGTAAGATTCTAAAGCTACTGCCAAGTCTCCTTCAGATTCTAGGACAAATTCTACTAAATTTTGTTTGAGTTGGCGCGATCGCTCTAATATATTATCCATAAACTAAATTTTTAAATCACCTCTTATAAGGTAAATTACAGCCACAGCAATAGCGCTCCACCTAAAGACACATTTTCCTAAACTAGCAGAAATGGCATTCATTGATATTTTTTAATTTAGGTCTATAAAACTAATTACCGAGAATTTGTTTCATCTATATTAAGCTTTTATTTAATACAAATATTGCTAATCAGGCTATTGGTAATCAAGCGGGACATTTTGGTGAGTAAAGGGAACTCCTGAACAGATTTGTCTCGATGAACGGTCGCTAGCCGATAATCAAATTTTCATAATGCTAGTTTTTTGTAATTCACCAGCTTTTTTGTAATGTAAATAACTGTTTTGTTGTTAACTAACTTGATATACGCGCCCGGTGAAACGGTAACGATTACGGCGAGTAATTTTACACCAGGCTCGACGGTTGAGTTCAGTATCTCTGATGACCCTAAAAATCCAGGGTATGACGGCGACGCAGATATCTATAAGCCCTTCTCGATTACAGATGGTGGCAAGGGCGATCTCGATGAGGTTGCTAATGGTCAAATTGTGACTACCTGGTTCGTACCTACAGATAACAATGGCACAGGGAGCGGTACGCCGGATGCGTTGAATGCGACGTTGAATTTGACTGCGAAAAGTTCAAATGGGCAAATAGCAACGACAACGTTTAAAGATGCTGGGCCGGGCATTAATTACCAACAATGGGAAGACCTCCTAAAGGGAAGCCATAACCCACAGTGGGCAAACGGACAAGCCAACCCTAACCAAGCCATCTATCTTGAGGGAGACACCGTACCCTACTGGTTTCAAGGAACTAACCTAGACACGACTCAAACTTATGGTATCCGTGTCAATCTAAACTACTATCAGGCGAACACGAAAGCAGGCGGTTTTGCCTATCTGAATACCTACAACACGAGCATTCAAAACATTCCCAATAATCCAGGCGGCATTACTAATTCTCCCACTCAAGAGAGCACTTACACCTTCACCGATCCACTGACTGCCGATCCCCAGCCCATTTTCTACGTGCAAAACGCAGATGTCCTCTCGGTCACTTACGAAAACAACGTTACTCCCACCTCGACACCAAGCGGGGACACCGATCGATTATGCTCAAATCACACCGACGGGAGTAACACCGCAACAGTATATCAATGGTACGGCTTCAGACTTCGACCAGTACTATGCCTCTCTGGGCGGAGCGATCCAATACAGCACAAATCAAGGTTTAATCAACCAAACGAACCCAGGTGTTTTCTTCTACTACACGGGACTTTCCAATACCATTAAGGGAGTGGATGCTAATAACGATAAAAAGGTCGATTCAATCTCTGTCTTAATCGACCAGAGCAACAACGGGCTTGATGTTGTTAGCAATACTACTAACCCCGGCAATACGGAATGGAATTTTGGCACCACCCTCAACGATGTCAAGCTGTATAAGGTTACTGATACCAACAAAAACGGCAAGATAGATCCAGGTGAGACAGCCACCCAAGTACAACTGCAATCCAGTCAGGTGGTCTTCGGTAGTGGGCTGAGCAAAGGTGACGTAACCATCAATTTCACACCTGATGCAGTTGGCTCTCTCTATGTGATCGGAGTGAAATACGATACGAATAGTGTAGTCGGTTTACCACAAGGAACCCTACCAACAGTTAAATACACCTTCAACACCGATGTTGGTAAGAATGGAACCATTGAGGAGACTGACCTCAAAGGCATTACCTTGAAGTACAAGCAGGCGATCACCGCGCTCACTCTCAACGGTACTGCGATCGCTGGTGGCGCGATCCTAACCCAAAACGAACTTTCCCCCGTTGTCAATGCCGCCATTGATTACTGGGCTGCCCAAGGCGTAAACAGTGACAGCCTCGATAAGTTGCGCCATACCGACGTACTGATCGGCGACCTGGGTGGCACCTTATTAGGCAGCACTGACGGCTCCACAGTCCAGATCGATGATGATGCAGACGGTCACGGCTGGTCTAGTTCACTCGATCAAGTTGCTGTTGGCAAAGCCGATCTCCTTTCAACCGTAACCCACGAGTTCGGTCATGTTCTCGGTTTAGAACACGATGTTATGGGAGAAAAATTAGGATTGGGCGAACGACACCTGCCATTGGATAATGACGAACTCGATCTGCTCAAAAAACAATACTCCAACCTGTTTGCCACTCAAACCTTCTAAGTAAACCCAAGCGGAACCATTCTTAGACTCTAGAGATTCGCACACTTCGCACACCTAGCGATCGCGAATCTCTTTTTTTGGCTCTTTTGTACTGGTGGTGGAAAACAGAAGTGCAAGGGGACTAGGGACTAGGGATTGGGATTCCTTGGAAATCAAGCATTCCACACATTAATCAGTTTTATTTATCACAATAAGTACCGAGAGAGCCACTTAACATGACTAATAGCTGATTAAACTTTCTAACTCTAAATTCCCTGCTACTTGCGCCAATTTTTCCAAATCTTGAGCATCTGCTAAATATGGCATAATTCCTAAAACGGGAACATTTGTCAAAGATTGAATTAAGCTAATTGGTGCTAGTTCAGTAATTTCTTGTTCGGAAATAGGTTGCACACAATTTAAAACAATCCCTTTTAACTTAACTTTTGACTGCTGTGCTAAAGCTACATTTGCCACAGCTTGAGCAATACAACCCAATTTTATCGGCACTACTAAAACCGTTGGTAATGCCCAATCTCTCGCTAAATCTGCTACGGTTAATTCATAAGTTATCGGTGAACCTAAACCGCCTAAAGCTTCTACTAAAACCAAATCTCGCTGTTGTTGCAAAGTAGTAAAAGCTTGCCAAACAATTTTTAAATCTACTTCCTTACCTTCTTTTTGGGCAGCTATCGGTGGTGCTAAAGGTGCCCTAAAATGTAATGGTGTAATCTCCGATTGATTGAGGGAAAATAATTGGCTGTAAAGTTCCTTATCTCCTTCTCCTGTTTGCAATGGTTTAAAAATTCCTACTTTCTGACTCGGATAATATTTCTGTAAATAAGCAAATAACGCTGTAGTTAAAACAGTTTTTCCGGCGTTTGTATCTGTACCAGCAATCAGTAAACTTTTCATCTGTAATGGTAGTTGGTAGTTGGTAGTTGGTCAATCACTAGTTGGTTTTTATTCATAGGACTTACGCACTAACTCTATATATGGTGGAACGGTGCGTTCCACTGGCGTTTTTCTTGAATGCCGCAGGCTATACACACCCTACGAATAGAGCCGAGGCGTAAGTCCTAATTCAATTTTTACACAAATGACAAATGACAAATAACACTACTATTTAACCGTAATATCTAAAGAAAATACACTGTCTTGATTTGTTTTGATATCAATTTTATATTCTCCTGCGCGATCGATCTTTGATTCCCATTCTCCCAACCCTGTGGCATTTTCGACTAACTCACCGTTAGGATACCGAATATCCAAAGTTGCATTACCACTGAGAACTCTGGCACTTACCACTTGACCTGGTTGTAAGTTTAGCAAATAACGTTTAATTCTTGCGGGACTAGTGCGATCGGACAGAATTTGTGTACCCATTCCCCCGTCAGGGAAGTTAATTAATTCTGCGTCAATTAAAATATTTGCCCCCGGAGTTTCTGTGGGAATAGGTGTGGACCCTGGAGTAGGGGTTTCGATCGGACTTGGTGTAGGAGTTGGTTCTGCATTAGTTAAAAATAACTCCAGTTTATAGTTACTTTCTGACACACCTTTAACTGTACCCAACTCAATTGTATAATCACCATTGTAAGGCAGTGTTCCTGACCAACGAGTAACTCTTCTCGACTGATTATCTACCGTTTCTCCATTAGGTGCGAAAACTGTCATTAATACTCCTTCTTTAGTTAACAAAGCACTTAATTTTTGTCCTTGAGTTCCAGAAATAATATAATTAATTGTGGCATTATACTTTAACTTATCTTCAGCAATTAAAGTTTCTCCGGGAATTGGGTTAAGGCGTTTACTAGAAGTTACAGGTTCAGGATCGGGAGTTTCTTCAACTTTTGGGGTGGGAGTAGCATCAGGAAACACCTCGCTAGGAATTGCTAAAGGTGTAGGTGTTGCCGTTGAAGATTCATTACTAATTCTGGGTAATTGTAGATTGCGGAACAGAAACCCTTCATTCAAAAAGTAACTGACTAAAAACCAAGAACCTACTCCAGCAAATAAAGCCAAAACTAGCCCCACCAAAAACACCATAAAAGGATTATCCCAAACAGATTTCTCGGCAGGAACGATCGCCGGGGCGGGTTTAGTTACAGAAGAATTTGGTTCAAATTTCCGGGCAACTACTACTGTTTTAAATTCGGAAAGGTCGGGAACGTTAGTAGGTTTTGGTGGTAGAGAAGGAGATTTTTTGGTTGATGAATTGGCTGGAGTAGTTAAAGTAGGAGGTGATGCTAAAGCGCGAATAACTGCACGGGCATCGGGGTAGCGATCGCCCGGTCGATAGCTTAACATTCGATTCAACACTTGCGCCAACACCGGATTAACTGGAGGTATCCACTTTTGCCAATTCCAAGACAGTGTATTTTCATTAAATAATACTTGCGGTTCCTGCCCTGTGAGTAATACAATTGCCATTACTGCCAAAGAGTAAAGATCGCTGTTAGGATAAGCCCTTCCGGTTTGAATTTGTTCCGAAGGTGCATAACCCATTTTTCCCACTGTAGTTGCTGACAAAGTTAAATCAGGATATTGCACTTTAGAAGCGATATCTTTAACTACACCAAAGTCGATTAATACTGGTGTGCGTTCGCGTTCTCGTAAAATAATATTATCCGGGGAAATATCTCGGTGAACCATTCCTTGACTATGAATGTAATCTAGCACTGGCAGTAATTGCTGCAACAACCGCAAAACCTCTGCTTCGGTAAACCTTTCGTTTTTCAACTTCCGTTGTGCAAGTAACTCCCGATAAGTTTTTCCTTCCACATAGTCCTGTACCAAAAATAAACGTTGATTTTGGGAAAAGGCGGCGCGAAACTGGGGAATTTGCGGATGCTTAATTTGATAAAGTATGCTAGCTTCCCGTTGAAAAAGTTCTTTAGACTTTTGTAAAATTTCACTACCTGGGTGTTGGGGAATAAATTCTTTCAAAGCGCATTTTTCCTGAAAACGCCCTCGATCTTCGGCAAGATAAGTTCGTCCAAACCCCCCCTGACCCAAAATATTGAGTAAACAGTAGCGGTTTTGCAGAATTGTTCCATTGGGAAGCGGTGGTTGCATTGCAGTTAATTAAGCAGGCAAAGGTAATGACGAAACGTTTTTGCTGGAAGCATTCTAGCTTAACTTGAAAGGTTTCATTGTCTCTAGGACGATCGTCGAGTAGGGTAAGTAATGTAAAGTAATCGTGAAGATAAAATATCATTTTTTACCTAATCTTTACATAAATAATCCGGTTGTCTGTAAAATTTCTCAGTGTTATCTACAAGTTATCTCAACAAATCATTAACTAGAGTATGCGATCGCCCGTAATTTAATGACACTCCCTAAAGTAAGAGGTCAATAAGTGGGTTAAATTACTTAGAGTATTTCACTTAAGCAATAGTTTTATGAACACAAATTTAGAAAAATTTAGCAGATTTTGGACAGACAAAAATGATAATATATCATTAAACAATGCTTCGAGGGTCTGCTGTGATTCGTTCTGCCACTTTGACTCTTCAGCCAACATCACCATCAATCTCTCCTAATAACCGCTTGAGATTGTTTTCTGGCTCCGCTAATATTCCCCTAGCCCAGGAAGTAGCTCGCTACCTGGGAATGGACTTAGGCCCAATGCTCTATAAGCATTTCGCTGATGGAGAAATTTATATTCAAATTCAGGAATCAATTCGGGGCTGTGATGTTTATCTGATTCAGCCAACTTGCCGCCCGGTAAACGATCACCTTATGGAATTACTGATTATGATTGATGCTTGCCGTCGGGTTTCCGCTAGGCAAGTTACCGCAGTGATTCCCTATTATGGCTATGCCCGTGCCGATCGCAAAACCGCAGGGCGCGAGTCAATTACTGCTAAGTTAGTTGCTAACCTAATTACCGAAGCTGGGGCTAATCGCGTTCTGGCAATGGATTTGCACTCAGGACAAATTCAAGGTTATTTTGATATTCCTTTAGATCATGTCTACGGTTCGCCAGTTATCTTAGACTATCTCCAGGCTAAGCAACTCTCTGATATTGTAGTAGTCTCGCCAGATGTGGGCGGTGTCGCTAGAGCTAGAGCATTTGCGAAAAAGCTCAATGATGCTCCTTTGGCAATTATCGACAAGCGTCGTCAAGCTCACAACGTAGCGGAAGTAATGAACGTCATTGGTGATGTCGCTGGTAAAACGGCGGTGTTAGTAGATGACATGATTGATACGGGTGGCACTATTACAGAAGGTGCACGTCTGCTGCGTCAAGAAGGGGCAAGTCAAGTTTATGCTTGCGCTACCCATGCGGTATTTTCACCCCCAGCAGTTGAAAGGTTATCTTCCGGCGTTTTTGAAGAAGTAATTGTCACTAATACTCTACCAATTAGTGAACAACTCCGCTTTCCAGGGTTGACAGTTTTATCTGTAGCTGATGTTTTAGGTGAAACTATATGGCGGATTCACGAAGATAGTTCTGTTAGCAGTATGTTCCATTAAAAGACAGTTAGTAAACTAAAGATTAATGCTTCCCAGATCCCCGACTTCTTCAAGAAGTCGGGGATCTTATTTAAAGTGTTGAAATCCCTGACTGAGATGCAAAATTTCATCGGGATAATTGCCTGTACTATCAATTAATTGCACAGTTTTCTCTTTGGTAATTCTGCCAATAATGGCACTTTCTTTTCCTAACTGATTGACTAAAGTTTCGGCAATTTCCAGGGGAAGACACAAGACTAATTCAAAGTCTTCGCCTCCATATAATACCCATTGTAAACTTTGCTGTGGGGATAACCAATGGGGAAAAGCTGGTGGTATGGGAAGTTGCGATCGCTCAATTTTTGCCCCCACTTTACTAAAATTACAAATTTGTAAAATTGCGTCTGCTAATCCGTCGCTGCTATCCATTCCGGCGATCGGGATTGGGGAGTAGGATGATAATATTTCCGAAAGTATTGGTAGTATATCTAATCTGGGTTTAGGGCGTTGATGGGCTTTAATTAATGTATTTTTATCGGTGTCGCTGAGGGTTTTTCCGATTTCTGAATTTAGTAATAATTCTAACCCAGCTTTTGAGGCTCCGTGAATTCCTGTAACTACGATCGCATATCCCGGTTGAGCATTTCCTCTGCGAATAATACAATTAGGATTAGCTTGCCCAAAAGCAGTAATTGAAATGGTGTTAATTGGCGATCGCACTACATCACCCCCGACAATCGGAGTATGATAAATTTGCAAACAATGGTTCATTCCCTGATAAAGTTTCTCCACCCAACTAACAGGAGTTTCGCCATTAATTGCTAAACCTACAGTTATTCCTAAAGGTGTAGCACCCATCGCCGCCAAATCTGATAAATTAGCAGCAGCAGCACGCCAACCTGCGTCTTCTGGGGAGGTAGTGCGATCGCTAAAATGCACCCCTTCAACTAACACATCAGTTGTGACAATTAAAGATTGTTCTGGCAAAGTTTGAATGACTGCTGCATCGTCGCCAATTATATCAGCAGGACAAAAACGGTGTAATTTTTGCAGTAAACCTTGTTCGCCAATCTCTTTAACTTTTGGTTCCAACTTTGACTCAGACATGACTACATTTTGGGGAATCGATAATAAGTATTTCCGTCATTATCTACTTCGGGAAACGCCCCAAATATTTTCACCTGTTCATCTAAATATTGTTTAGCTAACTGCGGTTCCACCCTAGCGGTTGCGGATAATTGAATCAACGAAACACAACTATCTCTATCTTCCAATAACCGATAAAAAGCATTAGTTAATTTTTGCTGTTTACTCTTTGATTCAGCTGCCCTAAATAGGACAACCCCAGTTATTCCTAGCAGAGACATTACCAATAAATATTCTAGAATTGCCATAATTTAAGCACCTGTTTTTTTCAGTAGATAAAAGGAATGATTTTTTTAGTTTTGCGTTGGTATGCTTGATAGCGATCGCCAAACTTAAGAATCAGCATTTTTTCTTCTATATTAATTCTATTTTCCAACCAAATTGTACAACTAACTACACTCAGTACTAGGCTAACAAAGCTTTGTAGAATCGTGCAATATCCAACTAGGAATAAAACATAGCTAAGATATACGGGATGTCGCACTTGACTATAAATACCTGTAGTGACTAAATGATGATTTGGTTTGATGGTAATGTGATCGAACAAACCCTTGAGCGTGCGAATAGCCAGTTGATTAATTGCGATCGCTAACACCACAATAATAATCCCAACCACCTGCCAAACTTCATCAGTTTTTGACAACCGCGAAAAATCATAAATTGCCCACCAATAGATAATTAGGATAGCAATAAATTGTCCCGCTAAAATTACCAAACCCGAAACATCTTTAAATTGAGCATCTTCATTAGTCTTACTTAACTTACCATAGCGCCAAACCCGCCAAACATTCCCCGAAAAAAACAGCAAATAACCCACCATTAAAAAAATAACTTGCCATTTTTGGATTACGCCAAACAAAACTGCTGGTAACGCAATTAAAATGGCAAGAAAGGCAAAGACTACGAACAATGATTTTATGGCTAAGGAAAGATTGCTCATAGCAACTTCGATGATTATTGGGAAAAAAGCTTAAAAAGATTTTGGCGATTAAAATCGCTACTACACAAACCAAACCTGCCGCAAGCAGGTTATTAAGTCCGCGTAGGCGGACTTTGTTTGTATAGCCCCGACTTTAGTCGGAGGAGCTTTTCTAAGGTTGAACTAAATTTTCTGCACCTTTAATCACTGTTGCAGATTCAATTTTGTCACCTTGTTTCAGCTTTTGTAAAACGTCTTTCCCTTCAGTAACAAAACCAAAAATGGTATAGCGACCATCCAACAAATTTAAACCAGCAGGTGTTAATTCTGGTTCAAACAAAAAGAAGAAAAACTGAGAAGAACCGCCATTAACTTCTGATTCTGGTCTAGCCATTGCCACCGCACCATAAGCTGAGAAAGGTAGCACAGGTTGGTCGCGATAACGTCCAGCATCTTCTAGGGTAATGCCATAAAGAGGAACTTCATCGCCTCTGACCAAAATTTCCAGGGGAATAGCCCGATATTTTTTGGTATTAGGGTCAATAAAACCTTGTTCTTTACCCGGTGGATCTCCTGTTTGGAGGACGTAGGATTCTTCAGCGCGGGTAAAAGGTAAACCGTTATAAAAACCACGTTGTACCAAATCGACAAAATTCCCAGCGGTGACAGGGGCGCTATAGCCATCAAGTACTAGCGTCAGGTCGCCTTTTTCCGTAGTCATTTTGACGGTAGCACGACCTTTGAGTTGAGGTAAATTGCTATATTCGGCAGGTACTTCAAAGGGGAATTTTTGTACCATGTACTCTTCTAATTCCCCTACCAAATTGAGGATACTAGAAGTTTGATCCAACAATTCTGGGCGATTTTTAGCTTCAGCGGCAGCTTTGAGAGGAACGAGACTTTCACTAATTTGATTAATCAAAGCTTCGGCTTGGGGTTTTTGGTCATCTGGGATACTGGCTAATAAATCAGATTGACGATCGCCAACAATACTAGCAGCCTTCTTGACATCACCATTAATAGCACTCCAACGCTTACCCCGCAACTGTTGGGGAATATCTTCCAAACTCTTTTGCAGTGCTCTGACTTGCTGATTATCGATCGGCAAAGAATACCGCAACAGCGCCTTACCATCAGTAATAGCATTCCCCTGTGGTAAACGACTCTCCCGCACACCAGCAGCACAAAGACCAATGGACAGGGTGACTAACAGTAACGCCAAGATGCCAGTTTTTAGCCAGCGTTTGGGCACATTCAAGACTGCAAGACTCAAACCAGACATAATTAGATTTCTGATATCGTCACAATTTTAGATTTTCCCACAATGGGGGACTAGTGATTGGGGACTGGGGATTGGGGATTGGGGACTGGGGAGATGGGGAAATTCGGTAGGGGCGGGTTTAGTAAATAAGCTTTGTATCCCATAGATAATCTTTCAGCAAAACCCGCCCCTACAACTCAAAACTCTGTACGGGCAATTCATGAATTGCCCCTGCAACTCAAAACTCTCCTAGTCCCCAGTACCCAGTACCCAGTCCCCAGTCCCCAGTCCCCAGTCCCCTAATCACCCGTCCCCCAAGAGAGGTACAATTAATAGTCCCGATTGTTCTGCCCAGGAAAAAAGGTTCATGATTTCGAGTAACGACTTTCGACCCGGTGTATCAATTGTATTAGATGGAAGCGTATGGAAGGTTGTGGAATTCCTCCACGTTAAACCGGGAAAAGGTTCAGCTTTTGTGCGGACAACGCTGAAAAACGTCCAAAGTGGTAAAGTTATGGAACGGACTTTCCGGGCTGGGGAAAGTGTACCCCAAGCTACTTTGGAAAAAAGTACAATGCAGCATACCTATAAAGAAGGTGATGAATACGTTTTCATGGAAATGGAAACTTATGAAGAGGGTCGGCTTTCAGCGGCACAAATTGGCGATCGCGTCAAATATCTGAAAGAAGGTATGGAAGTGAACGTCATTCGCTGGGGCGAGCAGGTACTAGAAGTAGAATTACCTAACTCAGTTGTGTTGGAAGTAACACAAACCGATCCCGGTGTCAAGGGAGATACGGCGACAGGCGGTTCTAAACCTGCGATCGTCGAAACAGGCGCTCAAATCATGGTTCCTCTGTTTATCACTGTAGGGGAACGGATTAAAATTGACACTCGTGACGATAAATATTTAGGTCGAGAATAATTAGTTTGGGAGTTTGGATTTTTTCGTTAATCCAAAATCCGAATTGATTTACCCAAAACAAACTTAACGGGGCTAAATAAACTGTGGAATTGGATTTTAATGAACTCCGTGAGCTATTGACAGTTTTTAGTCAAACCGATATTGCGGAGTTGACACTCAAGAGCGCTGATTTTGAACTAACGATGCGGAAAAGCATCGGTATCAGCGTTTCTCAAGTGTCAGGGCCGAGTAATCAGGTGCTAGCATCCCCGCAGATGATGCCAGCCGTCACAACCGGGGTGCCAAGTCCAACCAAAGAAATGCCAAATGGTGGGGTGAGTGAGGCTGTTTCAGCCACACCAGCCACACCAGCGGCTTCTGCGCCAGTGGATGCTAAATGGGTGACAGTAAATTCACCGATGGTGGGAACGTTTTATCGCTCTCCGGCTCCAGGGGAAGCCGCTTTTGTGGAAGTGGGCGATCGCATTCGCACTGGGCAAACAGTCTGTATCATTGAAGCAATGAAGTTAATGAATGAGATTGAAGCGGAAGTTTCCGGGCAGGTGATGCAAATTTTAGTAGAAAACGGAGAACCTGTAGAATATGGTCAACCACTAATTCGGATTAATCCTGATGGGTGAAAAGTGCCAATTTTCAGCGAGACTAGAGTTAATCTATTGCGATCGAAAACAGAACTGGTAAAATCTGGGGATCAGTCCCTCCAAAGTAGTTCAATGAAACAAGCGCAACCTGTATCACAAGAAGTTGTGCAACAAGTAGCTGAATATTTCAGCATTTTGAGTGAGCCAATGCGTCTGCGGCTCTTAAATTTACTTCGCGACGACGAAAAGTGTGTCCAAGAGTTGGTGGAAGCAACCCAAACTAGTCAGGCTAATGTTTCTAAACATCTCAAAGTGATGCTACAAGCAGGCATTTTGAGCCGTCGCACTGAAGGAACTTCCGCTTATTACAAGGTGGAAGATGAGTTAATTTTTGAGTTGTGTAATTTAGTATGCGATCGCTTGGCTACTCGAATCGAACAACAAGCTCGTCATTTCCGCGACTTTAGCTTGGCGAGCAAGGAATGAGGAACAGGAGAATTTTTGCTTTGCGATTGCTATTCAATCCTCTGAAATTCTCCCCTGTTTCCTTGTTATCTTTAAGTTTTTCACTCTAAGCAGTATCATCTGGCTATAGGGGAAAGTCTTTCTGAAAAATTTCTCTGGTTATGGGCTGAGATATTACTAAACCTTCTCCACCCAAAGTTTCTAAAGGTTTTCCATTTACCCAGAGGAATACTTTAGCTTTGGGGTTTAAACTAGTGGCAGTGTAAATCACCTGTCCTAAGCGCCCAGTCATGGAAGCAGAACCACCACCCGTAGTAAATTCTGGAGATAAATCAACGGTAATTGCATCTTTGTTTACTTTGATGCTTCGCAGTTTGGTTCCTTGGGGAATTGCGGAGGTGGGTTGATTATTCCCAGTAGTACTTTTTGATTGAGCTAACAAACTTTTAAAGCTTTGTTCTAAAATACCAGCTTGGTTTGTGGCTTTTTGCTCAATAGTAACAGGACGAGCTACTAGCTGAATTTTACCGTTTTTATCTTGTAATAAGTAGATTTGTCCTTTTGTTTGTGCTTTTATTGTTGCGTTTTGTGTGTTTGGTTTTGGCGTTATGACAGGTGTGGTAAGTTGAGTTGTCGGAACGGTGGTTTCGTCCCTGTTAGGATTACAGCTAGTCAAAAACGCCCCGCTACTAATAGCTAAAAGTAGAATTGCGATCGCTCCCTTTGCGCCTAGAGAAACCTGATAAATTGTTTGGCGCTGTTGCATAAATTTACTTTACTCCTTTGGTTGTGCTGGTGGTTGTGCTTCTGGTTGTGCTGGTGGTTGTGCAAGTGGTTCTACTTGTACAAAAGCAGCTATTTCCAAATTGTCTTGATTCACTTCAAAATCTAATATTCTGGCAGTAATTCCCGACTTTTGCAATTTTTTCAAATCCAACTCATCAATAAAATTTTGCGCTAAAGCACCAATCAGAAATTCAGGAATCGTATTTTCATTAATTGAAACTGCTGGGGAAATTAATTCCAACTGATGTCCATTAACTATTCTTAATCCTGATTCGGCAATTATTGCCAACTTTTGTTCTGAGTTAGTTTGCACAGTTCCTGTTCCTTGTTTTTGCTGTAATTCTACTTGGAATCGCAAGCGATTTTCCGGCAAAAATTCAATTCGAGGATTAATAATTTCATAAGCTTCTAATTGTTGACCACCCATGTTACCTAAAAAGCTAGCACTTAATCTTTGTAATTGTTGGGAAACTTTGGGCGATCGCAATACTTTATTGACATCCTCTTCCGTTAATACTAATCTAAATGCAGCTTTTGCTGGTTGACGTAAAGCTGTTGGCGATACTCTTCCTCCCCTAAGTGCTTGAATGTTTGCACTTATCGGATCGGTATCTAATTCTAGAACAGCAATGCGGACTTCTGGAGTTAACCAAAAACCTCTTCCGGCAACTCTTACTCTTTGTACTTTACCGCCAATTAATTGATAGTTAGGAGCGTTATCAATGCGAACTTGTAGTTGTTCTATTCTTTGAAATCTTTGGCGAATGGCATTTTCCGCAAAGCGATCGACAAAAAAGCCTACAGATCCAAGTACACCCAGAAATGCTGATAGAAATATGGTGAGAAATCCCATAAGCTTAAAAAGATTTAAGTGAGTGGGTTTGTTGTAAACGCTTTAGCGTTTTAGCACTGAAGTGCTTACAACAAACCTTAAGTAAATTGTTTGTTGTAAACGCTTTAGCGTTTTAGCACTGAAGTGCTTACAACAAACCTTGAGTAAATTGTTTGTTGTAAACGCTTTAGCGTTTTAGCACTGAAGTGCTTACAACAAACCTTAAGTAAATTGTTTGTTGTAAACGCTTTAGCGTTTTAGCACTGAAGTGCTTACAACAAACCTTGAGTAAATTGTTTGTTGTAAACGCTTTAGCGTTTTAGCACTGAAGTGCTTACAACAAACCTTGAGTAAATTGTTTGTTGTAAACGCTTTAGCGTTTTAGCACTGAAGTGCTTACAACAAACTATTCAAGCATTTAAACTGCTGGAACTCAACCGATCGCACTCAATTTTTCACTATTTCTGAATTTTTTCTTCTATCCATTGCTTCAGGGTAGATACTACTTCATCAATGGCAATTTCTTGGGATTGATGGGTAGCACGTTCAACGATTTCGACTTTACCATCTTTGAGCGATCGCCCAGTCACAATCCGGTAAGGAATGCCAATTAAATCAGCATCTTTGAATTTTACCCCAGCCCGTTCGTTGCGGTCATCTAAAATTGTTTCAATTCCCGCTTGATTGAGTTGATGATAAAGTTTTTCCCCTACTTCCATTTGTTGAGCATCTGCGACATTGGGAATGGAAATAATGGCGTGATAAGGTGCGATCGCCACAGGCCAAATTATCCCATCTTTATCGTAAGATTGTTCTACTGCTGCTTGAGCTAATCTCGATACACCCACACCATAACAACCCATAACTAAAGGTATTTCTTCCCCTTGTTCATTAGTGTAGGTTGCGCCCATTGCTTTAGAATATCTTGTCCCTAATTGGAAGATATGTCCAACTTCAATTCCTCTGGCACTTTTTAAAGTTTGTTCGGGGTTGTGCATAGCGCGATCGCCCGGTCTAGCTTTGCGTACATCGACTACTAATTCTGGTAATTTAAACTCAGAATTCCAGTTAGCACCAACAACGTGATAACCAGATTCATTAGACCCAGTAACAAAATTCTTTAACTCAACAACTGTTTTATCAACTAAGCGCAAAAACTTCGGACTTACCTGTTTATTCGCCGCAATATATTCATCACCAATATCGGGAGCAATATAACCCAAAGGTAAAGATTTCGCCGCCCATTTCTCCTGACTTTCTGCATCAGGAACAGTCAGCGATAGAACAGTTTTACCGCCATATTTATCAGCCAACTTAGTCAATTCATTAAGCAATTTGACTTCATTAACTTCTTGATCGCCCCGAATATTTACTAATACCAAAACTGTCATCCCATTATCATAAACAGCTTGGTAAAGTACATTCTTCACTACTTGAGTAGGCGAACATTTCAGGAATTTACAGAGTTTTTCAATTGTGTCAGTTCCCGGAGTTTCCTGTTTTTCAAAACTCGTAAAAGCAGAAGTTTCGGCATCCGCAGGTAAAGAAACTGCCTTTTCTACGTTAGCGGCGTACTTGCCATCTTCTGTATATAAAACCTCATCTTCTCCCGCTTCTGCTAATACCATAAACTCTTGAGAACCGGAACCCCCGATCGCACCAGAATCAGCATCTACCGCCCGAAAAGCTAACCCACTGCGCCGCAACATATTGCTGTAAGCTTGGTGCATATCTTGGAAAGTTTTCTTCAAACTTTCCTCATCAGCGTGGAAAGAATAACCATCTTTCATGATGAATTCTCTCCCCCGCATTAACCCAAATCTAGGGCGAATTTCATCGCGGAATTTAGTTTGAATTTGGTACAAATGTAGCGGTAATTGCCGATATGAACGAATCATATCTTTAGCAACTGTTGTAATTACTTCTTCATGAGTTGGCCCTAAACCTAATTCGCGCTTTTGGCGATCGGTAAGCGCAAACATGATACCTTCAGCTTTAGTATAAGTATCCCATCGACCAGACTCTTTCCACAATTCCGAAGGTTGTAATTGTGGTAATAAACATTCTTGTGCGCCTGTAGCATTCATTTCTTCGCGCACAATTTGCGAAACCTTTTGCAACACGCGCCACATTAAGGGAAGATAAGCATAAATTCCGCTACCGATGCGACGAATATAACCTGCGCGGAGTAATAATTTATGGCTAGGAATTTCTGCTTCGGCTGGGTCTTCCCGTAATGTGACAAATAACATTTGAGAGAGTCGCATCGTCTGTTTCCTTTTCTGATTGAGATGATTGCTTTATCAGTCTAGAACATTACTTACCAAAGTTAATTGATTAGCCTATATGCCGACAAATTTTCACCCACAGCAGCCAGAATCTTCTGCAAACGACAAGAAAGCTAATACAGAATCCCAACCTATTTTGACCAGCGACGAAGTAAAAGCTGGGACAAAGGTAATCATGACTCATGCTGAACGGCAAGCTTATCTCAAAAAATCTGGTCTTGCCCAGTTGTTTGGTGTTGCTGATTTGTTACCTGAAGTTGGGGAGTAAACTGCTACAACTATTAATTCTAATTTCTCATTCTGGGAAAAACTTTAGACAAATCGAGACTTAATTCAGGAAAAGAAGGCAAATTAACTGATTCATTTGGCAAATAAATTACTTTTCGACGATAACCAAAGTTACCTTTTTGATCTCGATATGGTTCGCTGTAAGATTCTAGATAATTTGCTACTAAGTTAAATATCCAGTAATTAGAAATACCTGCTTCAGCGTATAGAGTTAATTTAACTTCTTGGTCATAATTTAAAGAAGAATCGGCAATTTCAATTAATAATAATATATCATTGGGTCTAGGATGTGCTTCCAAGTAATCATCATCTTGATTTCGTGCAATTACTAAATCTGGTTCAGGTTCGTTATTGTTAGATATAATAATTGGTTCTTGTCCTCTGATTGTCGCTTGTTCTTGAATTAAGTTTAATAACTCCCGATATAACCGAGTACTACAAACAGAGTGAGGTGTATTTTTTGCTGCCATTTGGATGATTTCTCCGCGTATTAATTCTACTCGGTTATTTCCCTTAAAAAATCCGAGTTCTGTAAGGCGGTGATATTCGTCTGTTGTGAATCTTTTGGTTTTGGTGACACTCATTCGATTTAAAATTTTAGATTTTGCATGATAAATCGGTTTATTTAAATATTTTAGTATGCTTTTGCTTATATCTTAGGCTGTTAATTGCGATCGCACCACCCACCACAATAAAGAAGTGCGATCGCCAATTCTTCATTTTCAAGAATAACTAAACTCAACTTTCCTCTCACCTACTACTTCTGGCGCATTGACAGCTAAACGCAAATCATCAGCATAAACTGTTAACCAAGGTTGACCGAAATTTAAACTAGCAAAAGGACTCTCTGTAGGTACTTGCAATTTCCCTCTCACTAATCCTACACGAGTTGCAAATTCAGCTTTGAATAACAGAAAATCGGAAATTGAAGAACTGAAACTTGACAAAGCTAAAGAAACAGGCAATGCCAAACTGGGTTTAGTGTAAGTAAGGTTGCAAAGTTCTTTATCTCCTTGTCTAACAGTTACACTAGACTTGTCTCCTGTTAACCAAGTAAATTCTGCTAACTCTTTTGGTAATCCCCAAATTTCTCTACCACCAGCTACAGAGTCGGAATTGTCTACATAAATGTGAGAAATCCAAGAACCAAATTTTCCGGCATAACTCACCATTCCAGCAACTACAATTAACTCGCTATATTCCAAGGTTGAACCCAATTTATAGGAGGATAAATAAACACCTCCAATGGTTTTTCCGGGCCAAACTGAAACAATTTCTAATTCTTGGGGAATTAAGGGGCGCGATCGCTCAATATCCACTAACTGAACAGTTTGCACGGCATAACCTTTTAATGTCCAAGGTGCTGATGGGTAACTCATCTCTTTTGCTCCTGCTAATCAATTTTCTGACTCTATTTAACTTTAGAAATTATTAGCTAAAAGTATCTCTGGAAATAACAATCTCTAACTTCCGACAGAGCCTAATTTCTGCAATTATTTTTACATTATTTAATAGCTCTTTACATTAATTCATACTTTTTGGGAGTTTTCAAGATGCAAGACACCACCCAAGTAACACCAATTACCGAGCCTCAAGAACGCAACGCCTGGAAAACGGGTTTTACTCCCCAAGCAGAAATTTGGAATGGTCGTTTAGCAATGATAGGTTTCGCAGCCGTAGTATTAATTGAACTATTTTCTCATCAAGGAGTTCTCCATTTTTGGGGTTTGTTGTAATTTTCAGCAGTACGTCTCCGTCTTTCGGTCTAGGCTAATAGTTGCATTTTGGTTAAGCATCAGTTACATTAATTTACAGGACTTAATAAAACTTCATTTACGGAGTTGGGACTATGCAAGGTGAAAATCGCAACGATGTTAAATTCGGCTTCACACCTCAAGCTGAAAATTGGAACGGTCGGTTAGCAATGATTGGTTTTATTGCTGCTGTAATTACTGAGCTAGTTTCCGGTCAAGGTGTTCTGCATTTCTTAGGTTTGCTGTAATTTTTCGATTCTTTTTACCTCTGACAATCTGAAACGAACAGTTTATAGGGAGTGAAAAGGCTCCCTATTTTTTGGCATAAACAAAAGCTCCAATAGCGATCGCTACTGGAACCTGCTCAAAGTATGGTAAAAAAGTTGCTAACGAATATATTCTTTAAGAATACTGTTGCGATTCGGATGACGCAGCTTCCGTAAAGCCTTAGCCTCAATCTGACGAATTCGTTCGCGAGTCACGTTGAAAATTTGCCCGATTTCTTCGAGAGTCTTCATTCTCCCATCATCCAAACCATAACGCAGACGTAAAACATCTCGTTCTCTTGGACTAAGAGTATCTAAAACACTTTCCAAATCTTCGCGCAGCAAATTCTTAGAAACTTGGTCTTCTGGTGTTTCGCCATCCGACTCAATAAAATCCCCCAATCGAGAATCTTCTTCTTTACCGATGGGGGTTTCTAGGGAAATAGGTAATTGAGCAGATTTAGCAATGAATCGCAGCTTCTCGATGGTCATTTCCATGCGAGTAGCAATTTCCTCTTCAGTAGGTTTGCGACCCATTTCTTGCGACAACAACTTGGTAGTTTTCTTAATGCGGGAAATGGTTTCGTACAAGTGAACAGGCAAACGAATGGTACGAGATTGATCGGCAATTGCTCTGGTAATTGCCTGACGAATCCACCAAGTCGCATAAGTAGAGAACTTATAGCCTTTTTCGTGATCGAATTTTTCAGCTGCCCGAATTAAACCTAAGCTACCTTCCTGAATTAAATCTTGGAAAGACAGCCCGCGATTCATGTATTTTTTAGCGATCGAAACTACTAAACGTAGGTTGGACTGCACCATTTTGTCCTTCGCACGTCGCCCCAAATGGAGGCGATGACGGAACGCAGGCAACTGCATATTTACCGCTTCCGCCCACTCTCGATCGTGGGGGTCACGTTCTAACCGATCGGACAAATTCTCTCGAATCCGTTCCAATTCCAACAAATCAGCAATTTTTCTGGCCAATTCGATTTCTTCATCCGCCCGTAACAGTCTAATCCGACCAATTTCTTGCAAATACAGGCGAATAGAGTCTTCTGTATAATGCTTTTTCTTAGTTTGCGCTCGACGACGGTTAGAGCGTACCTTACCAGGCTTTCCATCGTCTTCTTCCGGGGACACATCTTCTAAAAACTCGTCTTGATCCGCATCTTCCACTTCTTCTGCGAAGAATGCTAGTTCTTCAAGCGTAGGGGGTTGCAGGTTTTCAAGTACGTTGTTAGCCTGGGTCATGCCGCGTTCCTCATGCTCCTTTGGGTTAACAAAATCAACAACTAAACATCATGATGCAATCAATCTCCCAACATATTAACCAGTAAAAGACAAACAAGCATTAAAAGCTTAATTATTAAGTAACTGGTTAGGGGAAAAACACTATGCTTCGCAGTTAAAACTTAAGCGTTTATCGGAAGCGTAAGTGGCTGAATTTATTGTTGGGTCTTGTCAAGATCTTTACGATTGTAGCCTTTCTCACAAAAATTGCCAGCAGTTTTTGCTTTTATCCATGCAGTTTTTCGATGTCTCCATTCCACTGGAAAATTAGGGAAAGTTTATGGTTGCATCGGCTTTTGCCTAAAGATGCTAAACATCGAAATTATTCTGCTTTTTTAGGGTATAATTTCACCTGCTTTCTTGCTGGATAGACAGTTCAGGTGAACTTTCCCCACAAAATTTTAGACAATAGGCTGGACGCTAACCAATTGGTTTTTGTCCTTAGAGTTGCGAATAAGCCTACGTAAAGTATTGCACCCATTTTCAGCTAGTTTAGTTGAACTAATTTGGTAGTTTCTATTGCCATTGGTCATGTTAGACCATTTTGCTGGATTTTGTGGCTTTTTAGATGATTTGGTCGCTAATGATTCCTGATGTAAGTGGAATCTGGTTAAATAAGTTTTTCGTCTCACCTAACTAGGAGCTACCACAGTAGCCACAAAAGCTTAGTACCGCAGAAGTGACTTTAGATCAAAGCATCCTTAAATTTAAGTCACGGAAACTCTGTTGACATCAAAGTACTAAGTTTCAGCCGTAGTAGTCTTGACAAATGACTAATCTACACTCTGTCATTCTAATTAACTCTGATGTGAAATGACAGCTAGTTGGCTAAATAAATTTACCAGAACTTTACATTTCTCCGATCGCACGCGGTAATTGTGTGAATATTCGTTAACATAGGTTAATTAAACTACTCCACTAAGTTGCCAAAGCTGCTCCACTGTAACAAACTTAAACCCGCGCTGGAGCAATTTTTTCACAATTAGGTCTGTGGTTTGGGCGACATCAGCACCACCAAAAAATCCATCATGTAACACAATCAGCGCACCATTTTGCACTTGAGATAATACTCTTTGTACTACAACAGGGACTCCAGGTAGTACCCAATCTTCAGGAACTACACTCCACATTACTGGGCGATAATTCCAGCTTTGTAAAGATTTTAAAATCTGGGGTGTAAAAACACCATTAGGAGGGCGAACATCTCTAACATGAGTTTGAACGTAGTCCCAATCTAACGCACAAGCTTGAGCGATCGCTAACTGTGTCTTTGCCAAATTCTGCTTTAAAATTGGCGAAGTGAAGCTAGTAAACATCTGGTGATTATACCCATGTAAACCTACCCAGTGTCCTCGCTGATAAACTGCTTTCGCTACCTCTGGCGACCTTTCCACACAAACACCCAACCAGAAAAAACTGGCAGGAATCTCATACTTATCTAAAACGGACAATAACTGAGGCGTATACTGAGGATGGGGGCCATCATCAAAAGTTAAAGCCACCATCGGTTCTTGAACGCTTCCCGACCACAGACAAGAGGGAAAGGTAGGTTGCAAAATACGATATAAAATCGGAAAAACAGGAGCCAGTTGCATTAAACAAGATGAAACAACACCTAAGTTTAAATTAGCAATAAAAATCCTGATTTTGGGGACTAGGGTTAGGGGTTAGGGGTTAGGGGTTAGGGGTTAGGGAAAAACTCCCCTGCTCCCCTGCCCCTCTGCCCCTCTGCCCCTCTGCCCCTCTGCCCCTGGAGCTTTCTCGCCTTCACGTCATGGCGTTTTACATTGACTGGCATTGAGAAAGGGGCGGTAGCTTCACCCAATTTGGGATAATTTTCCCATAGATTTAAGCCGTCGAGAATGGCATCACGAATGATTGCTTCTTGTTCCTGATTCAACATGAGCCGAAAATAATCAGCAATCCAGATTTTGTGATTAAAATCAGATCGTTCGACGGAACTAGTTAAATAGCGAACGGCAATTAAACGTTTTAAAGGGTCTGCATGAGTTAAATCTGCTAGCATTTGGTCAAGCTTGGCTTGGTCTGGTTTTGTTTGCTGGGCCAGGATTTGCCAAACCAGTAGTCCTAAAATTGCTAGAGTCCCTAGAGCTTGGAGCAATATAGCAAGACTAATCCAAGAGCTTTGAGTTTGAGTACCGATCGCGATCGCCACATAACTAAACAGCGTAGCAAATCCACCGCTAATTACCGCTACTGCCAACTGACTATTTGCACCTGTCAATAATTGGCGCAAGGAAGACCAATAAGACTGCCAATTGCCCGATTGTAGCCGATAAACTAACCACATCGTTACCACACCGATGCTGGTTGCTCCGAACAACCTCCTGTTGCTAAATATGATCGTCATCGCCACAATCAAACCTAACAGTAAGTATCTCGAACTACTTGACTGTTTACCAGAGAAAAATTTGAAAGTTCTACTTTGGCTTTGGAACTCCACAAACAACGAGTTGGGGAGTTGATTAACTACATCTTGCCACCAAGAGGAAGCCTGTGCCACCTTTCTTACCTGCCAGATAATAAAGTTCTTGTGATGTGGAGAATCACTCCACACCGACTTATAGAAACAATAGCATCTGCTGCTACACAAAACTTGGCTAAACTTAATTCAAGTCTCTCAGGATAATTTCAGCTACAGCTGAAACTTAAAGTCATCCAAAGTAAATTGACCATCAAAAGCACAGTAGGTAACTCTATAAATATCTGCGGCGGTAACACTCAGTAATTCGTTTGGTGGAATTGAAGAGTCATAACCAGCTAAATTTGGCTCGGAAATCTCTACTTCTTTGAGCAGTTGATTATCTTGGTTATAAGCTGCTAATACCAACTTCTGAGAAGTAGTGACAACAGCACTGACAGTTTTAACCGGGTGGTAAAACACAGCTTCTAGCCATCCACTCTTGGGTGCTCCCATTAAGACTGTACTGCCAGAGTTTGCTGGATAAGCTGGATTGGAGGGACGAATAGCTATGCAATTATTAAATATTACACCCCATTTTTGAAATTGGCGATCGACAACTTCAAAACACATCAAGTCTTCAAAATTCAGGTAAACTTGGGCGGGTGTCACAATTGTTACAGGTGTAGATATTTCTTGATCTCGTTGGGCAGTAACCAGATGAATTTCTGCATCAGTCTTTTCATCTATCAGCAGTTCTATTGCAGCCGATATTTCCAACTGGTTCTGTTCAATATCTAATTCCTTAACCATGAGGCTATTTTTAGTCATTTTATTCCACCTAAATGAGTAATCAATCAATTAAGTTGGCGCTGTAAACTCAGATGTGAGATGATGGTGAATTTTATAAAACATTCAATTAGCAGTGATTCCGTTCAATAAGTTTTCTTTATTTCCTGCTAATTTTGGTAGATGCTAATTTACTTACACATTCGTTCATAAAATTTTGGGAAAATCCTAACAAACCTACACATAATTTATTTGTTTGTTTTCCACTTCAGATTTCTGAGTTGACACAGATGAGAGTTTATACTTCATTATTATTTAAGATTCTCAGGAAATCAACTTTTCCCTTTGGTAGAGTCGAACTGGGCAGTAATGGGTAAATCGCTTTTGCTACAAGCATTTAGCACCTCTAATTTCCTCACTGTTTGCCCGGAAATTTTACAAAAAGTTTACAGAAAGTTTAGTTTCTGGGTAATTCCTTTGAGAAAAGTTCAGAAAAGTCAGGCAGAAATATAATGGCGGTGGTTGGCGGTGCGATCGTCCATTTCCACTACCATGTAGGAAAAGGGTTAATCATTAAAATTCCCTGCCAAACTGAAATTAGCAGAAAAACACAAAATCAAAAAATCAGAAACAGGAGGTGTTTTTATGTTTTTGCCACAGGGGTTTGAGCTACGTTCAGTAATGACTTCTCTGGGAAAAATGGTTTACTACACAGCAGCAGGAGAATTATGGCAACCTAAAGACGCGACTGTTAAAGAAGACTTACCGACTCTCTTATTTTTGCATGGCTTTGGCGGCGGTTCCTCTGCTTATGAGTGGTCTAAAGTCTATCCCGCTTTTGCAGATGAATACAGGATTTTAGCACCAGATTTAATTGGTTGGGGTAATTCCTATCATCCTCAAAGGAATTACCAGATTGATGATTATCTACAAAGTATTACAGAGTTTATTGAACAGACTTGTACCGAACCTGTAGCAGTAGTAGCGTCTTCTTTAACTGCTGGTTTACTCATGCGGTTGGCGGTGACAAATCCGCGTTTATTTAAGTGCTTGATTTTGACTGCACCATCGGGATTAGCAGATTTTGGCGGAAATTCTGTCAGCAATTTTTTTAGTCAACTGTTAAGCATACCAGGAGTTGACAGTTTAATTTACAACCTTGGTATTGCCAATAAAAGTGCCATTCGGACATTTTTAGAAGAACGGCAATTTGCTGATAGTAATCGCGTTTATGAAGAAATAGTCGCAGCTTATTTAGAATCGGCTTCCCAACCAAATGCGGAATATGCAGCACTGTCTTTTGTCCGAGGGAATTTATCGTTTGATTTATCTTTGTATATCTCGCAATTGAATATACCAACGGCTTTTATTTGGGGGAAAGAGTCTCAGTTTAGTAAGCCAGAACTGGGTAGGAGATTAGCTAATTTAAACCCCAATTCGGTGCGTTATTTTCAAGAGTTAGAAAACGTAGGTTTAACTCCACAGTTAGAAGTTCCAGCAATAACAATTGGGTTAATCCGCAAATTTTTGCGGTTACTTAATGCGAATTAACCATCATGTCTGTTGTGACGACTTCAGTCGTTCCGAATGTCTGTTGTGACGACTAGCGCTAACAGTGGTTTCTTAATCTAAGAGAAAGACTGAAGTCCTCACAACAAACTACTTAACGTAGCGATGACTTCAGTGGTTTCTTAATCTAAGAGAAGGACTGAAGTCCTCACAACAAACTACTTAACGTAGCGATGACTTCAGTGGTTTCTTAATCTAAGAGAAGGACTGAAGTCCTCACAACGAACAATTAACTGAAAGCTTTTTCTAAAATTAGTTTAGAACGTTTTACTGGTTCAGGAACTGTTACTGGATAATTACCAGTAAAGCAAGCAGAACAGAAGTTTTTGGGGTCTTCTCCGGTAGCTTTGAGCATTCCTTCCCAGCTAAGATAAGCTAAAGAATCAACATCAATTTGTTTGGCAATTTCCCCAACTGATTTAGTAGCAGCAATCAATTGGTCTTGATTGTCTGTATCAATGCCATAAAAGCAAGGGTGAGTTACTGGGGGTGAAGAAATTCTCATGTGAACTTCAGTTGCGCCAGCATCTCTTAAAGTTTTAACTATTTTGCGACTAGTGGTTCCCCGGACGATGGAATCATCAACAATTACCACTCGTTTCCCATACAAAACATCTTTTAGGGGATTAAGTTTCATGCGAATTCCCGTTTCCCGCATTTTTTGGGTTGGTTGAATGAAGGTGCGACCTACATAACGGTTTTTAATCAAACCTTCAGCATAAGGGATTCCCGAAGCTTGGGAAAAACCAATGGCTGCGGGAACGCCTGAGTCTGGTACTCCAATTACAATGTCTGCATCTAATGCTGATTCTGTTGCTAATATTCTGCCAATCCGCATCCGATAGCTGTACAAAGTTTCGCCGGACATGATGCTATCGGGCCTAGCAAAATAAATCATTTCAAAGATACAAAGTTTTGGCTGGGGTTGTTTTGTCCAGTGGAAGGATGCCAAACCTGCTTCCGTAATCCAAACTAATTCTCCTGGTTCTACATCTCGCAGGTATTCTGCACCAATAATGTCTAATCCGCAGGTTTCTGAGGCGAGAACGTAGCGCACTGGGTCACTGGGTAAAGTGCCAATAACTAAGGGACGAATGCCGTTGGGGTCACGGACTCCCATCATTCCTTGAGGGGTGCCAATTACTAAGCTAAAGGCTCCTTGGCATTGATGAAAAGCTCGGATTGCACCTTCTAACCAGTCGTGTCCTTCGTTGATTTCTTCTGCGATCGCATGAGCGATCATTTCCGAATCGGTTGTGGTAATTAAGTTACAGTCCCTTTCTAGTAATCTTTCCCGTAAGACTGTTGTATTGACAAGATTACCATTGTGTGCTAAAGCAAGCTTCCCTAAACGAGTATCTACAACTGCTGGCTGAGCATTAACCACCCGACTCGAACCTGTAGTAGAGTAGCGAGTATGTCCGACGGCTAGAGTACCAGTCAGTTGATGCAGAATTGATTCACTGAAGACTTGAGAAACCAACCCCATATCTTTATGTAGATGCACTTGTTTGCCTTCAAAGGTGGCAATTCCTGCTGATTCTTGACCTCGGTGTTGCAAAGCATACAGCCCAAAGTAAGTAAGTTTGGCGACATCTTCTCCTGGGGCGTAAATCCCAAAAACGCCACAAGCTTCTTCGGGCTTATCCGGGCGATTTTGATTGATGTCAGCAGGATACTCTTCAGAGTCTAGGGAATGGTTGGGAATCATGCTACGGTTTGGCTCCTAAGATTGAGATAGAGAATCAGATAGAGGCTATGAAAGCAAAAAATTTAACGAGAGTTAACCTAACTTAATATCTTCTTAACAATAGCATTGTTAAAAGCCGATCGCTCTAGCGAACTGAACTTAGCAGCGAAGAGCAGTTTTCCGGGAAATGCCCCCGTTAATTTTGCTCACACATAGTTTTTTTGGTAGTTTTATACTTGATGGAAATCAGACAAGACAAGGCTTTTGCGAGTTTAGTAGAACTTGTTAACTAAACTGCTAAACGACGTTCAATTGCATGAGAATAGCGATCGCCTGCCACTGTAATGCTAACGTCAATCAAGGCAACCTTGTCAGCCGTGAAAACTCGTAAATTGCTATTCGCTTTTTCCACATTGCCAATTTTTTGCCAATAATTAGTTAGTGCTTCATTTAAATAGGATTCCCAAATTTCTGCCCGATCTTGCATTACCGAGACTAAAATTCTTGCGCCACCTTCACCAAACAGCAGATTATCCCAACGCTGAGTTTGTTCTGAAGAAATCTCTAAGTTAATTTGGGCACCTAACTTACCGCTGATGCAAGCTTCCGCCAAAGCAACAGCTAAACCTCCCTCAGCACAATCATGAGCCGATCGTACCCAACCTTGACGAATACCTTCTCGACAAGCAGCTTGCACAATACGTTCTAAATCATAATCTACTTCCGGCGGCTTTCCGGCAACAATCCCATGAATTGCCGCTAAATATTCCGAAGCACCCAGAACGATTTGTGATTTGGGATTTTCGACTTTCGATTCTATTGGTAAACCTAAAAGGTAGATAACATCGCCTTCACTTTGCCAACCTTGACCGCAAACTTTAGTAAGATCAGAAATTATTCCCACCATTCCAATTACAGGAGTTGGGTAAATCGGTTGCGGATTTCCTTCACTATCGAGAGTTTCATTATAAAGAGAAACATTTCCACCAGTCACAGGCGTATTAAACTCGCCGCAAGCTTCCGCAATACCTCGACAAGCTTCTGCTAATTGCCAATAACCTACAGGTTTTTCAGGACTACCAAAATTTAGATTATCAGTAACAGCAACAGGTTCGGCACCAACACAACTTAAGTTTCTTGCTGCTTCCGCAACAACTGCTTTGGCACCTTCATAAGGATTAAGGTAAACATAACGGGAATTACAGTCAACTGTTGCCGCTACACCTTTGTTTAAAACTGTCGGATTTACCTCACCTTCCAAAGGACGAACCCTTACAACTGCAGCATCGGCACCACCAGGGAACAAAACTGTATTGTTCTGAACTTGATGATCGTATTGGCGATAAACCCAACGTTTAGAAGCAATTGAAGGAGTATCTAACAAAGTCAAAAGGATATCATTCCAAGTTTGGAACTTGCCGGAAATTTCAATTCCTTGACTTGTACAAACTGGGAGAGAATCAGGTTGCCATTCCCAAGCTTTCTGCACATATTCTGGCGGTTCGGGTAACAATTCTCGGTGATAAATTGGTGTATTATCTGCCAAAGCTGTCGCTGGAATTTCCGCAGCTACTTTCCCTTGAAACAGAATTCTCACAATAGGTTCTTCGATAACTGTTCCGGCAACAACTGCTTGTAAACCCCAACGATGGAAGATATCGATTAATTCTTGTTCCCTGCCTTTGTGGGCAACAAATAACATTCTTTCTTGGGATTCAGATAATAGATATTCGTAGGGAACCATGCCTGTTTCGCGGACGGGAATTTTATCTAAATCTAATTCAATTCCTACTCCACCTTTAGCTGCCATTTCGGAAGTTGAACAGGTGATTCCCGCTGCACCCATATCTTGCGCGGCGACAACTGCACCTGTTTTGAATGCTTCTAAACAGGCTTCTATTAAAGATTTTTCCATAAATGGGTCGCCTACTTGCACGGCAGGGCGATCGTCCATTGAAGCATCACTCAGTTCCGCACTAGCAAAACTCGCGCCACCCATGCCATCCCGTCCGGTGGTAGAACCAACATATAACACGGGATTGCCAATGCCATTTGCACCAGATTTAACAATTTCGGCAGTTTCCATTAATCCCATTGCCATTGCATTAACTAAGGGATTTCCCGAATAAGCAGGATCAAAGTAAACTTCGCCGCCAATGGTGGGTACTCCGACGCAGTTACCGTAGTTCGCAATACCTGCAACTACACCGCTAAATATTCTCCGAGTTCTGGCATCTTCCAAGGAACCGAAGCGGAGGGAGTTTAACACGGCTATGGGACGCGCACCCATTGTAAAGATATCACGGAGAATGCCGCCAACGCCTGTGGCTGCGCCTTGGAAGGGTTCGACGGCGGAGGGGTGGTTGTGGGATTCGATTTTAAAGGCTAGTCTTTGTCCGTCGCCTAAGTCTACTACTCCGGCGTTTTCTCCTGGGCCAACGAGGATGCGATCGCCACTTGTGGGAAACTGTTTAAGTAAGGGTCGGGAGTTCTTGTAACAACAGTGTTCTGACCACATTACGCCAAACATTCCTAACTCTGCTTTGTTAGGATGGCGACCAAGACGGTTAACGATTTCTTGGTACTCTTCGGGTTTTAGACCTTCGGCGGCGATTTCTTCGGGAGAAAAGGGAGTGTTAGTAAACATGGAACCTTGCACAGTAGGCACAGGCTTCAATTTTATCGATTGATTGTGCTCATTAGTCGGTTAAAGCAGAAAAATTTTACCAATTTTCAACTTATCTTCAGAGAATTTATCTATTTAAGAGAATTTTTCTTTCTTTATGCGACGATTTAAAAATTTTAGTAAAAAATCACGAGGCTGGTGACTTGATTCTGTAAAATAGTCTAGGTTTTTCTAGCCTAAGTGTGATGTTTCCTCTTCGCAATCTGATTAATCGTAGACTTATAGCGGGCATCGTGGCATCAGTGTTAACGGTATCTGTGGCATTGATTGTCAAGTCAAATTTGCCAACAGAGGCACGTTCTAGGGTTTATAACACTGAACGAGTAAGTCAGCGATCGCCAACGAAGCAGAGACACCGCAATAATTATCGCACTGCTGCTACTAAAAGGACTAATTCAGTAGTTAATAGAGTGCAAGAGAAGAGAAATTCTTTTAATACTAATTATCGACGACCGTTAAAAATTACTGTAGGAAATAGAGCTAATAAATCTGTAAATTCAGTAGCACAAGCAGATAATAATAGAAGAAGAATTAGGATAGGAAATGATTCGACTCCGGTTACCGATCTATTTGGTGCAACTGGAAGAAGACCATCTTCTGCATTATGGCAAGCGGAAATTAAAAGAAGATATGGAATTGGAAATTATCCGACTCCGGTTACTGATAGATTTAACAAATTTAGCAGTTCGGGACGCAAATTTGCCAGTGAACGTTGGCGTGCTGCAATTAAAAGAAGTTATGGCATAGACAGTTCTGGCACTCCCGTTACCGATCGATTTGGTGCAACTGGAAGAAGACCTTCTAGTGAGTTGTGGAGAGCAGAAATTAAACGCAGATATGGAATTGGAAATGCTGTAAGTCAACCTGTGGATGAGGCAAGATAAATTTAATTAGGTTGGTTGAGGTTTTGTGGTTCATTGGCGATCGTTAAAACTGAGATCTTGCACCTGCGATGCGAGTCCGCCCGGAAATCAATTTCCGGGCTAATAGCTCAAGTCCATTTTAATGGACTAAAAGCCTTTGAATATTAAGAATATTAAGTATGGGGAAAGCTGATGTAATCGACGTTCTGCTTCTTTAAGTAATGTTATGTCTTGTTGCTCAGTTTCCATTATTTTCCCGTTAGCTAGGTTTCTTGTAGAACGTTGTGGATTAGTTCTGCTGCTAGTTCTAGCTTATCGCGATCGGTGAGGGCGTATAGATCTATGGTGATAATTCTTGTGCGATCGCTAAAGCATTCTGGTAAACTTGTTGACTAATGCGTGCGCCTTGTGAAATTAGTTGGTCTAAAATATCTTTGACATTGGGAATTAAACCCTCATCTTTGGCAAGTAAAAGTGTACCAACTGTACCAATAACAGGTAGATTTCGAGATTGTGCTATTCTGCGTGCATTCAGATCGTCGAGCAATAATTGATCTACACCCAACTCTTCTGCCAGTATAATTGCCGCGCATTCGCCTAAGTCAAGATCTGTAGCTGCTTGAAGAACAAGTATTTTTTGAGAATCACTAACTGAGCGCACTTCGATCCAACTTGCTAAGGGAACTTCTCTTACAGCTGGATGTGTTCCTGTGGTTACTTCTGTATAAACTTCTTGGGGAATAATTACTTGTCCAAAAACATCTCGAAGAATATTCAGTTGTCCTACTTTTGCTAGTTCGCTTAAGGGTGTAGTGTCAGAAACAACTATCACTTCTTGTATTTCTCCAAGATGCGTTTCGCTTGTTCTACCTCACGTTCTAATTCTTCGCGTGTTTGATCTGGAAATGGGGAGATATCGTACTTACTCATTAAGTCGGAAAGTTGCCATCTATCTATACCTAGCAGTTTTGCAGCTTTTCCAGCACTGATATCGGCGTGCCGCAATAATGTCATTACGTAGGCTTCTTTTGCTTTTTTTTCTGCTTCTAACCGGACTGCTTCAGGTATTTGTGAAATCTCTAAATTGAATTTAACTTCTGTTTCCATTGTTTTCCCGTTAGCTAAGTTTCTTGTAGGACGTTGTGGATTAGTTCTGCTGCTAGTTCTAGCTTATCGCGATCGCTAAAAACTCTCTCCAGTCAACTCACTATATTAACGATATGCTTCTCTTCGATGTACAATTAGCAAAATGGTAATGATTTGATTTTCTTCATCTATTCTGTAAATAATTCGCCAATCACCAACTCGATAACGAAAACATCCAGCAAAATTACCTTTAAGGGACTTAATATTAGGATGTTCGTAGGGATTTTCCCGTAGTTGCTCAAAGCAGCGGTTTAGTCGTTCTACTAATGATAATTCTGCCTGTTCGTAAAACTTTTGTGCTTTTCGAGTTAATGTTAGTTCATACATGACGACGGATGCGATCGAAAGACACAACTTCCCCTACTTCTGCTTCCTCTACAGCTTCGCGGAACGCTTCTGTAAAACCAGGAATACTCAAAAGTTCTTCTGTTGCCTCATTTTCTTCTCTTTCTTGCAAATAAGCGAGAAAGTCAACCGCTACACGCAATCGATCTGGGGAAAGCTGATGTAATCGACGTTCTGCTTCTTTAAGTAATGTTATGTCTTGTTGCTCAGTTTCCATTGTTTTCCGATAGCTAGGTTTCTTGTAAGACGTTGTGAATCAGTTCTGCTGCTAGTTCTAGCTTATCGCGATCGGTCAATGCTTCCAGGTCAATAGTAACAACTGACTTGCGTTTGGGTATGGGTGTGGATGCAGGTGTTGTGGGTAATTGTAAGCTTTCGTAGAAATAATCAATAGTTTTGCCGTATATCCCTGCAAATGCAGGTAATTCCCTTTCTGCATCTACCTTGCGTTTCCCGTTCTCAATGGTGGATATAGCTTGTTGGCTCAAAATTATACCGTAGCGATTTTCTAGCTGTTCGATGACCTGCTCTTGTGTCAGACCAAGTGATTCACGGGTAGCTTTAAGACGCTTGCCCAAGGAAAACGTCATATCAAGAAATCGTGTAAAGGACAGTAAAATCCTATAAATTTCGTTAAGAAGACTCTATACGAGAAACGTATGGGTATACGATAATAGTGTAAAACCACACAGTCTCAAGATGGAAAAACAACCAGGAGACTAAGAATTTTATTGTCTAAAGAATAATACAAGGAAGCGTGGTATGAGTTGGTCAATTACTCAAAGATTTACTCCTGATAATGTTAATGAAGTTCCCAATAATTTAAAAGGAATTTATGCAATATGGGGAGAAAATGATAATTCTCTCTATTATGGAATGTCAAGAAGTTGTATTAAAGATCGCTTGCAAGCTCATGTTAAAAAGTGGCGCAATGGGAGCAAGGCAATAGCTATGCTTTTAGACACGGGAGCGGCTGGGCAATTATTTTTTGCATATAAAGAAACAAACGAACCAAGGCTTGAAGAAGCTGTCCTAATACGTAGTGAGATGCCTTGGGGTAACAGACGACGTGAATCTGTGCGACTTGAAGATTAACACAAGACTTAAAAAAGAAAGAAAATGTTTGAAGACAGACTTTTTACTCCCAAGTATTTTTTGGGATGGATTCCCACATCTATACCCCTTGGTATAGTCCTGGGAAGTACGCTAGGCGGTGGTTTTGGCGGTACTGTAGCAGGGATTCTCTCTCTCTGTTTTACTGGGCTAGTTTTTTTGGGATTAGCTTATCTGTTCAATAAGTCTCAGGGGAAAACCCCAGTTAATTGGGAAATCATTTGGTGGTGTTATCCCTCTTGTTCTATGTTTTTGTTTATTTGGAAACTGTTGTCAGCTGGTGGTCGATTCTACCGTTAGGAGTAAGCTGTGAAATTATCAGTCGATCGTCAAGAAAAAAAAGGCTTTTTTGGTGGGTCTTTCTATGAAACTTTGATTCGGGCAACTTTGACAGAGCAGGAAACAAAAGTTGCTTATGAACAAAGAATTATGGATTTAACTCTCATTGGTGATGGGGATGTTTCTTCCGATGATACAGCTAGGTTATTGCATCTCTGTAATCGGACACGCCTATCAATGTCAGATTTAACTATAGGAATAATTGCCAAAGCCAATGATGCCAGCCAATTAGGAATGCTTGCATGGTTAGAAAATCGAGTTAGGGAACGTTGCAAAGAATTCAAGTCTATTATTGAAACTGCCATGAATAACAAGGAAGCGATGAATCAATCTTATGAAGAGGAATTCTAGGATTCATAATTCTCGTATTCAGCGTTATGATAATGCAGTTTAAATAGTGCGATCGCCTTTTTGTTAATGAAGAAATGAAAGTGCGATCGCCTTTCAATTTCCTACTCAATGAAAAGTGCGATCGCAGTTTTGTTAATCAAGAAATGTCAAAGCGATCGCCTTTTAATTTATTACTTAATGTGAGTGCGATCGCTATGCTCGTTAATCAAGAAATGGAAAAGCGATCGCCTGTTAATTGACTACTCAATGAAAAGTGCGCTCGCTCTGCTTGTTAATTAAGAAATGTCAAAGCGATCGCATTTGAATTTACTACTTAATGAAAGTGCGATCGCGTCAGCGTGCCGTAGGCATATCGCTCAATTCTAAATGCTCCAATCATCCTTGCTGAAAATTCCCAGAAGATGATTGTGCTACCCGCCTCACTGCTTCAATATCCAAGCTTAATCTTTCAGCTATTTCTGAAACACTCAAACCTAACTGCAATAATAGAGGAACTGTCTCTAACTTGCCTTCTTCTTTACCTTCTTCCTTTGCTTCTTGATAAAACCTGGTTTGCTTTAAATCGCTTAATCCAAACATAGCTTCTAACTCCTGACGACTTAACGCGGTAAACTTGTAAACTAATACGCTCTCAATCAATTCTAAAACTTTCTGCTTGAATCCTTCATCCAATAATTGTGCCCTTGCTTGCTGCATCAGTCGGTTAGTTAACTCAACTGTTGCTGCTGTTTCTTCGCTTCCCACTACTAGTTGTACCATGCCCAATGCTAGGGAAGGTTCCGGTATTTGAATTAACTCATCAAGATAGACAAATATTACTTGTTGATCTGCAAGTAATCCTCGATATTGTCTTGGTATTCCAGGATCTAAGTTTCTTTTTCCAAATATGGCAACTGCACGCCAATCGTTAGCAGGTTGATATTGACCCAGGTAAACAAATATTTCGGCAAAGAAGCGCCAGTAAAAGTCAGCTTTTGGTTGAAACTGCACTTCTACAAAATAAATCGGATTGTCGGGAGTGTTTTTTAATGGTAAAAATACACCATCAAAGCTACGAGATAGTTCTTTGACTTCTTGTGAGACAAAAGTATAATTTTGTGCTATTGATGGGGGTTGACCGATGAGTTCAAATAGTAGATTTGGGAAGGTTTGGAATAGCTGATAAAAGATGTTGTCGGTTTTCACACAATTTGGTTGTTATATGGGGGGAGTTAATTATATTTTGACATAAATTAGGATGCGATCGCCAATGAATTTACTACTCAATCAAAAGTGCGATCGCTCTAACTTATAATATTGGCAATGACTGTACTGTAATCTCTGTTAAATTAGCTAATCTCAGATCATTTGTTAACAAAACTGCATTTAAAGATTGTGCCGTTGCTGCAATTATTGCGTCAGCCAACCGCAGGCTGTAATTTTTCCGAAAGGCGATCGCTAATTCTTTGATATTTCCCTCTAGCCCAACTACAGTAATTTTAGTTAAAAAATCACCAATTTGTAACTCTTCGTCCGCAGTGAGACTAGGATAAGATAACAATTCAATCTCTGTAATCACAGAAATAAAATAATTTCCTGACGGCAAGGGGCTAGTTAAACGACCACCCAAGTAGTACAAAACAATGTTAGTATCTAACAAAATTAAAGGGTTTGTCACTACCACTCATCCCTTATTCTGTACTGATACTGCAAAGGGTCTTCACTTAATTTTATAACACCTGCATATTGGGAAATATTAAAATCCTCTTTTTCTGTTAATTGAGATTCTGCTAATAGTTGTTCAATTTTCTGCCAGTCTTCATAATCAATCAATACGGCAACTGGTTTCATTGATTCATCTGTGACAATTTTTTTCCGAAAAGGTAGCATAACTGAAAATTACAAAGCAAAGATTTTCCTTTTATATTATAGTGAAAAGCGATCGCTATGCTTGTTAATCAAGAAATGGCAAAGCGATCGCCTATGAATTTATTACTTAATGTGAGTGCGATCGCATCAGCGTGCCGTAGGCATATCGCTCAATTCTAAATCCCGCCAAATCATCCTTGCTGAAAATTCCCAGAAGATGCTTGTGCTACCTGCCTCACCGCTTCTATATCCAAGCTTAATCTTTCTGCTATTTCTGAAACACTCAAACCTAACTGCAATAACAAGGGAACTGTTTCTAACTTGCCTTCTAACTTGCCTTCTAATTTGCCTTCTTCTTTACCTTCTTCCTTTGCTTCTTGATAAAACCTGGTTTGCTTTAAATCGCTTAATCCAAACATAGCTTCTAACTCCTGACGACTTAACGCGGTAAACTTGTAAACTAATACGCTTTCAATCAATTCTAAAACTTTCTGCTTGAATCCTTCATCCAATAATTGTGCCCTTGCTTGCTGCATCAGTCGGTTAGTTAACTCAACTGTTGCTGCTGTTTCTTCGCTTCCCACTACTAGTTGTACCATGCCCAATGCTAGGGAAGGTTCCGGTATTTGAATTAACTCATCAAGATAGACAAATATTACTTGTTGATCTGCAAGTAATCCTCGATATTGTCTTGGTATTCCAGGATCTAAGTTTCTTTTTCCAAATATGGCAACTGCACGCCAATCGTTAGCAGGTTGATATTGACCCAGGTAGACAAATATTTCGGCAAAGAAGCGCCAGTAAAAGTCGGCTTTTGGTTGAAACTGCACTTCTACAAAATAAATCGGATTGTCGGGAGTGTTTTTTAATGGTAAAAATACACCATCAAAGCTACGAGATAGTTCTTTGACTTCTTGTGAGACAAAAGTATAATTTTGTGCTATTGATGGGGGTTGACCGATGAGTTCAAATAGTAGATTTGGGAAGGTTTGAAATAGCTGATAAAAGATGTTGTCGGTTTTCACACAATTTGGTTGTTATATGGGGGGAGTTAATTATATTTTGACATAAATTAGGATGCGATCGCCTGAGAATTTACTACTCCATGAAAAGTGCGATCGCTATGCTTTTTACTCAATAACATGAAGGATTCGCTACGCTCAATCTGAGTTCAAAGGTCGCAATTCATCTCACAGTCGTAGGGGTAATTCATGAATTACCCCTACTGTGACGGGAGTCCTCTTGCGACATTGAGATAGTAAACTAGGGAATGTCTGAAATAGTTGATAAAAAATTGTGTCGGTTCTCACATTAGGTTTAAGCAATGATTTAAATTAAGTTTAAGGGAAATAAGTGTCAGCAAATCTTTGGAAATTTCCCATGCGATCGACTCAGCTTGCGAAAAATTTACCCTACGTATTTAATCCTTTTAGTTAGTGATCGATATCACAGGTTAAAGATGATTATGATCGCTATCAAAGCTTTTTTAAACAGCCATACTACTAACAACTGAACTCTAGCCGAGTCATCGACAGGGAACACACAATCAGCCGACAGTGCAAACAAGTAAACTGTCGGTTTTTTATTGTCAAAAACTTTCCGTAAATTCACTAAGTTTTCACTCATAAAATTTCCCCACCTTTTGTCAGTGTTCTAACATTTTTGGAGCTAGGAAACACCAACAAGGGTGGGGAAACAGATTAAAATTAACAAGGTAAGGTCTTGCTTCTAACGCTAAGGCTGAAGATTAAGACATCCCCTGAATGAGATAATCAAAGTAAGGTGCGGCTTCGGCGGCTTCTTCATCGCTCAAAAGTGCTAAGGAAGCTTTTTTGAGGCAACGAATGGCTTCTGCCATGCCGGGTACGGGTACACCGAGAGAGTTGTACATTTCGCGTGCGCCAATTAAACCAATTTTTTCAATTGGTTCTTTATCACCAGCGAGAATACCATAAGTAACTAGGCGTAAGTACCAGCCATAGTCTCGCAGACAGAGGGCGCGTTCGCGTTGTCCGTAGGCATTGCCACCGGGCGCAATGAAGTCAGGACGTTTCTGCCATAGCTGTTTACTGGCTTCTTGAACAATCTTTTTTTCATTTTCGGCTAGGGTAGCGGCTATGTTTGTCCGCACTAAGCCTGTTTGAAAAAAGTTTTTAATAGCAGTCAGTTCCCCGGTGCTGGGATAACGGAGTTCGTCGTCGGCTTTGAGAATAACTTGGCTTACTACACTCATGATTTATTAGAAGGTCTGAGGATACCATTTCGTAGTTTACCGATATGAAGGGACGCAAGGGAATGGGGAGATGGGGAGATGGGGAGGTGGGGAGGTGGGGAGATGGGGAGATGGGGAGAAATTGAATCGAAAATCTAAAATTTAAAGTTGGAAAGATGGTTAAAACTGGAAACATTTTGTTACAAACTGGTAGTGAAAATTTGGATGACCTTTGGAAACAGGGGCGGTTAGTTGAGGTTGAGATTACCGATCTCTCGGATACGGGGGATGGGGTGGGGCGTTTTGGGGAGAGGGTGGTGTTTGTGCCGGATACGGTGGTGGGCGATCGCATTTCCGCCCGCTTACTCCGCGTTAAGCCACAATACGCCTTTGGCAAACTCCAAGAGATTATTGAACCCTCTGCCCATCGTACCCGCCCTGGCTGCATTGTGGCGGATAAATGCGGGGGTTGCCAATGGCAGCATATTAACTATGAGTATCAATTGGAAGCAAAGCGGAATTTGGTGATTCAAGCTTTGGAACGGATTGGCGGAATTTCTGAGCCACCTGTGGATGCGGTTTTGGCGGGGGATTCGGCTTTGGGGTATCGGAATAAATCTACTTATCCTGTGGGTTTGTCGTCTATCCAGAAGGTGCAGGCGGGCTATTTCCAAAAGGGATCTCATCAGATTGTGAATTTGAATCAATGCCCGGTACAGGATGCTAGGTTAAATCCTTTGCTGAGTGAGGTAAAGCAGGACATTCAAGCACGGGGTTGGCGCATTTATAACGAAAAACACCATCGGGGGCAAGTACGCTATCTGTCGCTGCGGATTGGGCGACGCACGGGGGAAATGTTGTTAACTTTGGTGGTGAAGGATTGGGATTTGCCTGGTATTGAGGCTCAGGCAGAAGCGTGGTTGAAGCGTTATCCTCAGTTGGTGGGGGTGTCGCTGAATCGTAATCCCGATCGCACTAACGCTAATTTCGGCGAAGAAACCCGCTGTATTGCCGGAAAAGCTTTTTTACGAGAAAAGTTTGCCGATCTAGAGTTTCAAATTCGCCCCGATACCTTTTTCCAAGTAAATACAGAAGTGGCCCAGTTGCTGTTAAAAGAAATTATTGGGCAACTTAATTTACAAGGAAATGAGGTTTTGGTTGATGCTTATTCTGGCATTGGTACGATGAGTTTGCCTCTGGCAAAATTGGTGCGCCAAGTAGTTGGTTTGGAAGTGCAACGGGAGGCAGTGGAACAAGCTGAGGCGAATGTTATTTTGAATCAGATTACTAATGCTAGTTTTCAGGTGGGAGAGGTAGAAAATTTGTTGCCACAGTTGCAAGTAACGCCGGATATTGTGTTGTTAGATCCGCCGAGGAAAGGTTGCGATCGCGCTGTGTTAGATTCTCTGTTGCAAATTCAGCCGAGTCGGATTGTTTATGTTAGTTGTAAACCTGCGACTTTGGCACGCGATCTGAAAATATTGTGTGCTGGTGGTTATCAATTAGTTAGAGTGCAACCTGCTGATTTCTTTCCCCAAACTCCTCATGTTGAATGTGCGGCTTTTTTGGTGAAATGAATCTAGATCCCTTTTAGATCCCCGACTTCTTGAAGAAGTCGGGGATCTGGGTCTTAAGTTATGATTGAAGTGAGATTGGGAATTATGTTGGAGCAGAAATTAGAAGCACTGAAAGGAATTTTCGCCCAAATGGATCGGGCGATTATTGCTTATTCGGGAGGAATTGATAGTACTTTGGTGGCGAAGGTTGCTTATGATGTTTTGGGCGATCGCGCTTTGGCTATAACTGCCCAATCGCCTTCTTTATTACCAGAAGATTTGGAAGATGCCAAGATTCAAGCACTACAAATTGGGATTCCACATCAAGTAATTCAAACTCATGAAATGGAGAATCCGAATTACACTTCTAACCCAATAAATCGCTGTTATTTCTGCAAAAGTGAATTGCATGATACCCTAAAACCTTTAGCTTTAAGTTTGGGTTATCCTTATGTTGTAGATGGGGTAAATGCGGATGATTTAAGAGATTATCGTCCGGGGATTCAAGCAGCTAAGGAACGGGGTGCGCGATCGCCTTTAGCGGAAGTAGGAATTACGAAAATGGAAGTGCGAGAAATTTCTAAATTTTTAGGACTTCCTTGGTGGGATAAACCTGCTCAACCTTGTTTAAGTTCTCGCTTTCCTTATGGGGAAGAAATTACGATCGCTAAATTACAAAGAGTCGGGAGAGCAGAACTTTATTTGCGGAAGTTGGGGTGGCAAAATCTGCGCGTGCGATCGACTGGAGATACCGCAAAAATTGAATTAGCACCCGAACAAATTAAAGAGTTTGTTTTAACTACCGATTTACCTCAATTAGTCACTGCTTTTCAAGAGTTTGGATTTATTTATGTAACTCTGGATTTAGAAGGTTATCGCAGTGGCAAATTAAATCAAGTGCTTTCCCCAGAAATTCGCAATCGTAATACCCCCTCTCAACTAATGATGAGTTAATCAGGTTCGTTGTAAACACTTTAGTGTTCTTCGCTAACAAAGCAAGCACTAAAGTGCTTACAACAAACTTGTTAGTTACTTTTTTGATTGTTATTTTACTAATTGTTGGTTAGGTGACTAAAGTAAAAAAACTTTAGCTAAAGTACTTTCAATAAAGTAAGAAATTACACAATTACTCAATTATTGGTTAAACTAAAGTAAAAATGTATAATCTCCGACATAATCCAAACTAAAAATATATCACTATTTTGAAGGATAAGTAAGACTAACTGGCAAATAAATCATCCCTTTCAGCAATTAGATTGCATTAGGGAATTATCGGCAAAAAAATAATGTAAGATATACAATTAGTAGATGCGTTTTTTGCATAAAAGTGCGCCTCTCATTAGGTTGTATTTTGTTTACAAATTCCAAAACAGTATTAAAATATACAAAATTTTCTTAATAAGTAACTTTATCCCGAAACTTTCTGGTAAAAGTTAATAGGAAAGCCTAAATACCTGGTAAAAAAAACTAGTGCAGTGCGACAGGAATAACTACACCAAACAAGTGAAAAAGCTTTGGATAAACCTTGTTTCCTTCTGCTTTCTGCCTTCTGCCTTTTTGTACTAGGTTAAAACCTAATTTACAAGGCGGGTGCCTAATTATGGTGAACACAGAAACTTACCCCCTAGATTCCCTGAATATGTCAGCTATCAGCCGTTTGGAACACAGCTTTTTCCAAGTAGGCGAATCAAAGAATGGAAAAAGCACTAGGTTAGAGTCTTTAGGAATTAAAAATTGCGGTAATGTGTATCGTAATTTATCAGTATCGCAGTTAGTAGAACATACTTTAGCACGCCAAGAAGGTATTTTAGGCGAGAATGGCGCGGTGTTTGTGAAGACAGGTAAGTATACAGGTCGATCGCCTAAAGATAAGTTTATTGTTGACGAACCAAGCATTCATGATGAGATTGATTGGAACGGCGTAAATGTGCCGATTTCTGTAGAGAAATTCGATCAACTGTACAAGAAAGCACTTGCTTATATGCAAGGCAAAGATTTATATGTTTTTGACGGTTATGTTGGTGCCGATCCTGAATATCGGTTAGGTGTAAGAGTAGTAAATGAATTTGCTTGGCACAATTTATTTGTGCATCAATTGTTTATTAGACCAACAGCAGAAGAACTTAAGCATCATCATGCAGATGTGACAGTAATTTCCGTTCCCGGTTTACAAGGCGATCCAGAAACTGATGGCATTCATAGCGAAGCATTTATTGTTGTCAATTTCTTGAAAGGAATTGTTTTAATTGGTGGAACTCACTATGCTGGCGAAATGAAAAAATCCGTGTTTTCATTCATGAATTATTTGATGACGAAACGGAATGTTTTGCCAATGCACTGTGCGGCAAATATGGATGAAAATGGTAAGACAGCTTTATTTTTCGGTCTTTCTGGCACAGGAAAAACCACGTTATCTGCCGATCCAAAACGCCGTTTGATCGGTGATGATGAACATGGATGGTCAACGCGAGGAATCTTCAATTTTGAAGGTGGATGTTATGCTAAAACTATTCGCCTTTGTAAGAAGAATGAACCGCAAATTTGGGAAGCTTTGCGCTTTGGTTCGTTAATTGAAAATGTGACGATCGATCCAGAAAAACGAGTTCCTGATTACAATGATAGCAGCGTTACGGAAAATACTAGGGCTGCTTATCCTGTAGAATTTATTCCGAATTGTGTAATTCCTGGTTTTGGTGGTCATCCAAAAACTGTGATCTTTTTAACTGCTGATGCTTTTGGTGTTTTGCCTCCGATTTCTAAGTTAACAAATAGACAGGCAATGTATCATTTCATTTCTGGTTATACCAGTAATTTAGCTGGTACAGAAAGGGGAATTACTGAACCGCAAGCGACATTTTCTTCTTGTTTTGGTAAGCCATTTTTACCCCTGTCTCCGATTGTTTACGCTGAGATGCTGTACGACAGAATTATTGAGTATAATGCTGATGTTTATTTGGTAAATACTGGTTGGACTGGTGGGCCTTATGGTGTGGGTAAACGGATTGCGATCGCAGATACTCGTGCTATGATATCAGCTGCCTTGAGTGGTGAATTAAATCATGTAAAATTCCATCACCATCCAATTTTCCAAATTTTAGTTCCTGAGTCAGTTCCGGGTGTAGATAGTAATATTTTAGATCCGATTAAAACTTGGAGTGACCCAGAAGCATATCAAGAAAAAGCGAAAGCTTTGGCGCAGAAGTTTGTAGAAAACTTTAAGCAATACCAACGAGTACCGAGAGAAATTTTGGAAGCTGCGCCTAGTTTAGGTTAACTGACATCTTGCGCCAGTCGCAAAATCCGCCTGGGAATCAATTCCCAGGCTCATAGCGAAAGTCCTCTAAACAGGACTAAAATATTTGAGATTTATTTGCTTTCAGTCCACTTCAGTGGAGTTGAGCTATTAGCCTGCGAATTGATTCGCAGGCGGGCCAAAATCGCAGGTGCAAGATCCTTAGCTAAGTCGATCGAAAAGCGATCGTTGAATTAATCATCAGCTTTTGATAATCTCTTGTTTGGGGTGGGTAATTCCTACCCTTATTTTTATGTTGTTTGGGAGAAAAGATTCAGTGGGTTTAAAACTGGAAAATGTCATTCCTTGGGGTCGCAGTTTGGATGAATATGTGAGAATGTTTAATCTCACTACAGATGAGTTAAAGTTAAATATTTTAGATTGTGCTGGTGGCCCTGCTAGTTTTAATGCGGAAATGACTGAGCAAGGATATAATGTCATATCTTGCGATCCGGTTTACTATTTTACTGCTGATGAAATTAGGCAGCGAATTCAAGATACTTACTCAGCAGTTGTGAATGGCGTGAAAGCTAATTTAGATTGCTATGTGTGGCAGGAAATTACCTCTCCTGAACACTTAGGACAGGTACGCATGGCAGCAATGGCAAAGTTTTTGGCAGATTTTGACTTTGGACTAAAAGAAGGGCGATATTTGCCTCATGGTTTGCCAGTTTTACCTTTTAATAATTGTCAGTTTGATTTAGCTTTATGCTCGCATTTCCTGTTTACTTATTCCGATCAACTTTTAGAAGAATTCCATTTAGCAGCGATTCGAGAAATGTGTCGGGTTGCTAAAGAAGTGAGAATTTTTCCAATTTTAAATATATCGGGAGAAGTATCACCAATTTTAGAAGCTGTAATTAACAAATTGGAAATGCAAGGTTATACTGTGGAAGTTAAACAGGTGTTGTATGAATTTCAAAAAGGCGGCAACCAAATATTAAAGGTATGTCCGCCCAAGTGAAATTTTAAATAGATGGTTATACTTCGATCGGAACCAGAAAACAACCATTAATTCGCCAACTACCATCGAGTTGTTTTTCCATTTGGTAAAGCGCCCTTCTGGGGTTTCCTTCGGGATCGAGTACCAATACTGGTTGCGCCAAAGCACCGTTGACTATTGCCAGGTTTTCAAATATCACAGAACGAGGACGGTAGACTGCTTCGTAGGAAGAACGCACCATCTCCATGAAGTTTTCCGGGGTTTGGAAGGTAACTTGAATTCCTGGGGTAGCAAGTGAGAATGCGGTAATGGCATCCTCTTGCTGAAATGCTTCCAGTTGGCGTTCGATAACAAACCGGATGGCGGCGCGATCGCTATCTGTAATTTGCATCTGTTTTGCCTTTGTTTCTATAAACACTACTAATAGGGCAGTTTACTTAAATTATAGAAAGGCTAACCGCTACTGGCTAGGTAGAAAACTTAAGAAAGGTTAATAATTTGACCTTCTACCAGTTAGTTAAATTTTGTCTATCTGTGGGAATACTAAATTTAACAGATTTTAATGGTGCTGACAGAATGTTAGATTTAGTTAGTTTAAGAAAAACTGGCACAGGTTGGGAATTTGCCAGCGAAGCTGCTTTGGAAGATTTTGTCTGGTTAAATTTACCTCAGTTGTTTGGGTTAACTCCTCTGAAGCGTCAATATTCTGTAGATGGGCAATTTTGCGATATTTTAGCTTTGGGTGAAAGTCAAGAGTTGGTGGTTTTGGAATTGAAGAATGTTGAGGATAGATATGTTGTGCAGCAGCTAACTCGCTATTATCATGCTTTGTGCGAAAAAAAGGCTTTTAGTGAGCAAATTGATTATGAAAAACCTGTGCGGTTGATTGCTGTTGCACCAAGTTTTCATCGAGATAATTTGATTGATAGAAAGTATCACCATTTGTCTATTGAATTTGGGCAATTTACGATTTTGGCAGAGTCAGAAAAGTACTATCTTCAGTTGAAAGATTTGGAGAATGAGAAAGTTACAAAATTAGAGATTCCGTTTCAAGAACAAGAAACTAAGGATAATATACCTGATCCTCCTAGAGCGTTTCTTAACCGCCTAGCTAAATGTACTGATAAAGAACAAAAGCAAATATTAAAAATTCGGCAGAAAATTCTGAGTTTTGATCAACGGATGCAGGAAACAGCTAATGGAGGAAATTTCAAGTATGGTAAAGGTCAAAATTTATGTGCAGAATTGTATTTTAATAGTAATTCAAATGAGGCTATTTTGTTCCTTTGGCTACCTTTTTTAAGGCAAAGACCAAGCCGCGCTAGAGCCAGAATATTCACTAATTGGAAAACTGTTTCACATATTGGTTATGCAAATAAAGGATTCCTCAAAGTAAAAATTGTAATGCAAATAGAGCATTATAAAATAGAGCTAAGATATTACAGAAAAGATCTAGCGACTATAGACAATTATGAAAATTTAGAAATTTTGGTTGACTCATGCTTAGAAGAGTGGCGGAAAAAGCTATAAATATAGCTGATACCAAATCCGTGTTAGCAACCCGATTGGCGTATCTTCTTCTTCTTTCTTCGCGCTCTTCGCGTCTTCGCGGTTCAAATAAAAAGGGGGTAATCAACCCGGATTTAGTATCAAACAATTAGCAAAGATCAAATGAATTTAACACTCTATCTATCACAATAAAAATTATGATTGTTAGGTACGTTGTTGCGCTTTAGCGCTAAAGCGCAACAACGTACCTCAAACTAGTTTAGATATAATACATAGGATTATTATGTTTACGCTCATCCCTCAGCTGACACAAATCTTGAAGAGTATAACGGCTGAGAATTGCTTCGGAAGCAGAATTAGCTTGTTGCCAAACTTTATAAATTGTTTCCTTTTCTACAGTGCAATAATCCGATCGCTTTTTCTCTCTCTGCTCACCTTCTAAAGAAATCACAACTTCTAATACAGTAATCTCCCAAGGTTCACGGCTTAATACATAGCCACCTTTAGAACCACGATGACTTTGTACTAAACCACCACGTCGCAGACTAGTAAAAACTTGTTCTAAGTAACGTTCAGGAATTGGCTGTTTAGTTGTAATTTCACTAAGAGTTAACGGAACTTTTTTAGTCGTATGGCTGGCTAATTCTATAAGTGCTAACAAGGCATATTCCAGCTTGGAAGATAGTTCCATAAGACTGTAAGTTTGGTTGTTTGGGGGAGAATCTAACATGATATCGTTGTTAAATAAATGAACAAAACAATTTTTGCTTTTTAAAATATTGAAAATTTTAAATTAGTTGGCATAGTTAAAAGAACATAAATTACACCTGTTCCTAAAAGCATTACCACTAAACTAAAAAGAATTACCCACCGTTTTGAAGGTTGGTAAGTATCGGCATCAATTGCACTCAAAACCCAAAAATAGTGCTGGGTTGAAAGTAAGACTGTTAGTAAACCAATTCCGGCAAAAAGTAAGCCGAGTGCCCAACCGTAACCTGTTCCTGGTACATCAGGTGAAATCAAATAGCGTAGGCGTGCAATTAATACTCCAAAACCTGTCAGAGCGATCGCAGTTCGCATCCATGCCAAATAGGTTCTTTCGTTGGCTAAATGATCTCTGGTTCGCTCCGAACTTGTTTTTGCCCTGGTTACAGCTTTTTTTGCGGCTAATTCAGAATTCACCTGTGCTAACGGCTCAATAGTTTTGGGATAATCGCTAGTTTCTTGGGGTGGTTCCATAAGTCTAAAAATTGGAGGTTAACGATTGGCACTTATTAATTTTTTAGGTGCAAAACTCTTATTTCAGAACCGGATCGGGGAAAATTTTGATTTTCTTATATTGCACATAAACTCGTTGATTTGGCTGCAATTGCAATTGCAGAAAACGCTCTCTACTTAGGTAAGCATTTACTCTTTCTTCTGACTCCAAAACTAACTCGACGCGAATTTCCCAACCTAAATAAATAATTCTGTCAACTCTCGCAGCTACCGCACCTTTAACTGGTTGTAGCTGAACTAAAACATCGTGAGGTCTTAAGAAAATTTGCTCTTTTTCTGTGAACCGTTTATTACTAGGTAAAAAGCCTGCATTACTTGGTAAAACATTCACTGGCCCAAGAAAACTCATCACAAAAGGAGTTGCCGGATTATCATAAATTTCTGATGGTTTACCAACTTGTTCCACACAACCTTGATTCATCACCACAATTTCATCAGCTACCTCCATTGCTTCTTCTTGATCGTGGGTAACAAATACAGTTGTGATTTGCACTTCTTCGTGCAGATTTCGCAACCAATTCCGCAATTCTTTTCGGACTTTGGCATCTAACGCACCAAAAGGTTCATCTAATAACAAAACTCTCGGTTGTACTGCCAATGCTCTAGCTAAAGCTACCCTTTGTCTTTGTCCACCGGAAAGTTGAGAAGGATAGCGATCGCCTAAACCCCCCAACTGAACTAACTGCAAAAGTTCCTCAACTCGCTGCTGAATCTTATTTTTAGCTACTTTGCGAATTTCCAAAGCAAACGCTATATTTTGGCGAATTGTTAAATGTTTAAACAAAGCATAGTGCTGAAACACAAAACCAATGTGGCGTTCCTGCACAGGCTGGTAAGTAGCATCTTCGCCAATCAACCAGATTTTACCAGTATCAGGAAGTTCTAACCCGGCAATCATCCGCAACAATGTGGACTTTCCCGATCCAGACGGGCCTAACAATGCCACCAAAGAGCCTGTTTTCACTTCCAAACTTACCCCATCAACGGCTAGGAAAGAGCCAAATCGTTTAGAAACATTCTCGACTTTGATACCCATATTGTGCCTTGACAAGAAACTGCTATAGTTAAAACTACGCTAAATACATCGACAAACAGTATTTTACACTACCATGCTCTTTACAACACTCTCAACGAAACAATCTGTAAAACCAATTCGGCAACAATTCAGTCCCCGTTCAATACTGCCAATCAAGTCAAACCAGCTTTGGAAAATCGAGTCAGGCGTTGTCAAAGCAACCACTTGGTTAGAAGACGATACAACAGTTACTTTGGGAATTTGGGGACCTGGAGATATCGTTGGCAAAGCTTTGTCAAAGGTGGAAGCTTACCAAATTGAGTGCTTAACCAAAGTAGAATTAATCCCATTTCACCCCCAAGAGTGGCAAGAAATCACAGAGCTTTTATTGGCGCATATTAAACAAGCTGAAGAATTACTGCTAATTCGTAGCTACAAAAGAACCGAGGTGATGGTGATTAAACTATTAAGTTGGCTGGCAAAAAGGTTTGGTCATGAAGTTAAAAACGGGCATTTAATTGATGTACGGTTAACTCATCAAGATATTGCAGAAATGCTTGGTGCCACTCGCGTTACTGTGACTCGCGTCTTAATTCAATTGGAACAACAAGGTTTAATTGAACGCCTTTCTTTACATAGATTTCTGGTTAAAGAAGAGGAATTATGGCATTACGAAATTTAGACAAATCTTGTTAGCTATAAGTGTTTGTAGAATTTATAATAGAATTCTAGATACCTCTTTTTTAACGGTTAAAAGAGGTAGATTATTATGAATTAATTAAATATGGTACATTTGGTTTGATTGACGTATCTTTTTTCTTTTATCAGATAAACTCTTTAAAGAATAGCTGGCAAAAAGCTCCATTACTGATTGGTTAGCTTCCAACCAAATATCTTCAATTAATAAATTATCTAAAGATCCAGCTGTTCCCTGACCTGATTTGTCTAACTGAGGAATACCTTCTAAGCAAGCGACAATTTCTAATAAAGTAATATTTTCTGGAGCTTTAGTTAAACAATAACCGCCTTTTGTTCCTCGATGCGATCGAACAATCCCACTACGTCGCAGGGAAATTAACAGTTGCATCAAATAACGATAGGGAATGTTCTGAGCAGCAACAATTTCATCTACTTGTAAGTAACTGCTTTGTTGGTAATGATCGGCTAGTTCCAACAAGGCTAATAAACCATATCTTACTTTAGCAGATAGTTTCATCATTTTAATTTTAACACTGAATTATATTCATACCACACTTTGACGATTGATTTTGTGTATTTTAAGAACGATCGCTAAATTTTACTTTTTTTCTTATCCGGTATTTGGAAGAAAAAATTACAAAAAAGCTACTTTAACTTGCTTCATAACCATCTTCAGCTTTAGTCTCTACTGATTTGTGTAAAAAGCAAGCCTTATGAGATATTTATATTATTTAGAACAAACTACGATTAATCGCTCAATTTAATGTATTTAAAATATTATACTATAATCTTTTAAAATTATTCACTATTTTTTAAGTTCAGTATTAATAGAAATATTGGGTAATTTCCAGGTTGATTTGGAGATAATATTTATAACAGGGGTTTTAATAGCCAGGTACAGATTAGGAATGAAAAACAAAACTTTTAAAAGAGCCAGCAAAATAATTGCTTTTCTGCTACTATCTCTAATTTTTTTCTCCCCTTTTGTAATTGTTAATGCTGGAGAGAGAGGAGTGTTAATGCGATTTGGAAAAGTACAGAATCATATTTTCGGAGAAGGGATTCACTTAATTATTCCCATTGTCAATACTGTTAAGAAACTGAGTATCCAAGTACAAAAACAGGAAATATCCGCAGAAGCTTCCTCGAAAGATTTACAGGATGTTTTTACGGATGTTGCTCTTAATTGGCACATTGTCCCCGAAGAAGCTAACTTAATTTACCAACAGATTGGAGATGAAACAGCGGTTATAGATAAAATAATTAACCCAGCAGTGGAAGAGATACTTAAAGCTGTGATGGCGAAATACACAGCAGAAGAAATTATTACTAGAAGGGAAGAAGTAAAAACTGGAGTAGATAATAGTTTAACTACTAGACTAATAACTTATCACATTGCAGTTGATGATATTTCCTTGGTTCATGTGCATTTCTCCCAACGATTTGGTGATGCTGTGGAAGCTAAACAAGTTGCTGAACAAGAAGCAAAAAGAGCAGAGTTTGTAGCACTTAAAGCTAGCAAGGAAGCGGAAGCTAAAGTTAATTTTGCCAAGGGAGAGGCGGAAGCACAAAGATTAGTCCGCGAAACTCTGACAACGGAAGTTTTAGCGAAGCAAGCTATAGAAAAGTGGAATGGGAATTTACCTCTAATTATTGGTGAGGGTGGGCCAAAAGTGTTGGATTTGAGTCAATTAGTAAATACTTTGCAAAAGTAAGGTTTCTCATCAACTACAAATTACCGAAAAGTTCTAAGGGAGTGTCGAGAATTTTTAGTTGCAGGAGTGCCAAAATTACTAGGGTGTAGACAGTGGAAGTAGCTATACCCATCAATAATTCTTTTTTGAAATTACGCTCTTTAGATTGGTCTTGAAAAACGTCCATAACTCCAGCTTGCATGAGTAGAATTCCGGCGATACAGGAGATCCAATAACCAATTATTGTGCAAGGTAATAGTAATGTTGGTGACAGTAAGCTACAGAGATAACCGAAACCGTAGGCGATCGGCAAATTAAAAAACAAGTCATTCCACCAAGACAAAGGTGAAAGCAAAAAGCCAATAACTAGAAAAAATCCACCTTTGAGCTTTTTGAACAAAACTGCGGCAAAGTCCTTAGACATTCTTTGGCGTAACTGTTCTGGGTTCAATGCTTTAGCAATATTCAACTCTTGACCAACTTTTTGGCTGCTTTCCATATAAACCCTTAATCCCAATCGGTTTACCGTATATTAAACCAGAAAAAAGTAAAAGTCCAGTGGAAGATACTGAAAAACTGGGTTTCTTTACTAAACAGTTTTTATACCTAAATGTTTGCTACAGATGCTTGATCCCCCCTAACCCCCCTTATTAAGGGGGGAACAAGACTCGATCCCCCCTAACCCCCCTTATTAAGGGGGGAACAAGACTCGGTTTTATATGGTTTCCCTTTAGTTTGCTACAGATGGCTGACGCTCCAGATCCTCCAGACGGGGAGATGGGGGATTGATTTGTAGCAAAATATTAGGGAATTGATATTAAGTCCCCCTTATTAAGGGGGATTTAGGGGGATCTCCGATTTGTGGCATTCTTTTTTCTATTTGATATGACAAATCAAGCTTTTCATTGGATTAGATGAGATGAAAAAATTAGGAGTTTTGTTGTTAGTAACCTTTTTCAGCCTAATTGTTTGCCTCTCCATCAATGCAGCACAGCCTCGCCCAGAACCGACTTTGTGGCAGGTTTACCAACAGTCGCTCTCCTCAGCCAAATATGTCGATCTTACTCATACAATTACTCCTGCAATTCCTGTCTGGTCTGGATTTGGCCCGTCTAAGTTTGAACCTACCATTAACCCAAAAACAGGTCAGCCATACAATTACCAAAAGGATGGCTTTGAAGCTACCCATTACGACCTGTCCACCGATCAGCTAGGAACTCAGCTAGATCCGCCAGCACACTGGAATCCTGATTATCCAGCGCTTGATGAGTTACCTGCTACCTTTGCGGTTCGTCCCTTGGTGGTGATTCCGATGCAGGAGCAAGTAGCACGCGATCGCAACTATCATCTCACAGTCAAGGATATTGAGGATTGGGAGCGTCGGCACGGTAGAATTCCTTCTGGTTCGGTGGTGTTTGTGCGATCGGACTGGTCTAAAGAATGGCCCAACCCCGAACTGGCTACTAGGACTAAGTTTCCTGGGGTGACACTAGAGGCGCTTAAGTTCCTGCACTTACAGCGCCAGATTCTGTTTCACGGGCACGAACCCCTAGATACAGATAGTACACCCACCTTGGAAGGAGAAGCTTGGCTGTTGCACAATGGATATACCCAAGCCGAAGGAGTCGCCAATCTGGACAAGGTGCCGGAAACAGGGGCGCTGGTGGCGATCGGATATCCTAAATTCAAAGGAGGTTTGGGAGGCTATGCACGCTATATCGCTATCTGTCCCCCAGATTGGAAATACGGCGTGTCGGTGGGTCAAATTCCAGAATCTCCTTTACAAAAAGCAGATAAACCGCTCCATTGGGATACAAAACTCGGTGTCCGAGTCCGGTGAACAGGCATAACTTGACATCTCCCCCGGTTAGCTCTATTCGTAGGGTGCGAAGCGTGCTAACGTAACGCACCGTTTCCCCATATATACTGTCAGTGCGTAAATCCTAATAGCTTAACTAAGATCTTGCACCTGCATTTTAGCCCGCCCGGAAATCAATTTCCGGGCTAATAGCTCAAGTCCATTAAAATGGACTCAAAGCATAAGAATTATAAGTATTTAGTCCTCTTTAGAGGAGTTTAGCTATAAGAAAAGCGAATTGATAAGGCAGGCGGATTTTGGGACTGGTGCAAGATCTGAATTAAATGTTTACAAAAAATCAGCCAGAAGAAAAATCTCCTGGCTGTTTAAAGTTGAAAATGCTATTCTCTTGGTCTTATTTAGTCATTTTCTATTGTTGGTGCATTGGGAATTCTGGCAGCTATTGCGTCTGGCGAAATATTGGGAATAAACCAATTAGCATCACCAGCGCTGAAAATTTCCGATGGAGGAACGTTTAATTCTACTGCGCCTGTGTCGGGATTAATTTTGACTACTAATTGGGTGCCATCAAGGATTTTAACAGCTACAGGATTTGCTAATTCTTGTGTTTTTCCGTTACTACCTAAACCTGCAATTTTGATTCCACCTGGTAAATAAACTCCATCACAATCCCACTCATCATCGGTGGTTTCGCCATCTGCGAGAAAGTAGATGGCATTTTCAAATGTGGAGGTCGATTTTTTGGGTTTAGCACCATAAACAGCTAGGGTTTTTCCGGTTTCATTGCGACATTGACCCCAATTAATCCCGGATTCCAAAGCATATTTTTGAAATTGCAGATCTGCGATCGATTTTTGAATGTCTTCTTGGGTAACACCTTTTGGTAATTCTGGGGAATCTTTAACTTTCAACAATTCATCTAATGCTTGAGTGACTTGGATGTAGTCGGGGTTCTTAGTGAATTTTGGTGGGTCAGCAAATGAAGGTTTGGCAACTAATAAATTAACAAAAATTACCAAAGCTACAAGAAATATTTTCAAGTATTTCATGGTTATCTCCTTGTAATTAGTCAAAAAGTTGAGGTTAAATCGAAATGATGAAGGGGGGTTTAATTTTTTTCGACTTGTGGCGATCGCCAATAGTTAATCGCCTGAGTAAGCACACAACCGCCGATCGCTAGTAGAGTCATCACAGTTAAGGAACTGCTTTCCAGTGTATGACTTTTACACAAAATCAACACACCCAAACCAATCAAAACGAAGGGAACAATATTTTTACCATAACGAGTCAAGGTAGAAGCGATCGCAGGTAAATGAGTTAATCGATAAGCGGTGTAACACCAAACACCAACCATCGAGAAAAATACTGCCAGAATTACCGGAAGACTTGCCAAAGTACTGCTAGCAAATAGTGGTACATAAATGCTGATATTGTCACTGCCATTAGCAACAGTAACCGCTGCTACACCGTAAACTTGGGGAGAAAAAATCTTTGTTAGTACAGAGTTTTTAGGTTCTGTTTCTACTTCATCGTCCGACTCATCATCATCGCGATCGATCAAGCTGTTAATACCGATCGCGATCGGGACAATACCTAACATTCCAATCCAAGCTTGAGGCACAATTAAACTGCCAAAAAAACCAGGAAGACTAGCCATCACTAATGCAGTAAATCCGAGATATTGTCCAGCAACAATATGCCAACGGCGAAAATTAGTATTTACCTGGGAAAAGAACAGGCTGAGAATGACAATATCATCAATGTTGGTAGCACTAAAAGCTGTTAATCCAGTGGGAATTGCAGTTATTAATCCATCCATTTACAGTTCATCCTTTTTGTTAGTTTTCGGGTTTAGTCAATTAGTCATGATTTAAAAGCGATCGGCTAAATTTATTCCAAGTCTTCCCGATCGAGTGAAATTGCATTTAACGGAGAACTGCTGTATGAGGTGTTAGATTTTTCAAATCGGGAGTGAATTGAATCAATACCTCGCTGCATTGAAGTAACAATTTCTGGGGAACGAAATCTTTGCATGATAAACCAGCCACAAGTTGCAACTAAATACAGTAAAAATAGATAAGGAAAAGCATTGTAAGGTGCTTCTGGAACTGGGAAAAGTGTACTACCTGGAATTCCCACACTACCCAAAACTGGTATTGCCATGAATCCAATTGCTAAAACTGAAACTACTACATTGATAGGGCGCAATTGACCTATATTGCGGAGGTAAACTGGTGCAGCAATAGATATGAGAATGTACACTGTTAAAAATCCGTAGCTACAAATTGCCCCTAAATAACCCATGCTTTCAAATAATTTAATGTGAAACAGAGACATTACAGCAGGCACTAAAAACATTATGAAAGTACATAAAGTCACTGCAATATGAGGGGTTTTATTAGCGGAGTGTGCTCTCCCTAAAGAAGAATGAAATAATCCATGACGTGCCATTAAAAAGAAGATTCTTGCAGCCGGATTAATACAACCTAAGACACAAGCAAAGAAGCTAAATAAAGCACCAAAGGCAATTAATTCTCCTAACCAACCCATTCCTAATTGTTGCGATAAGAAACCCAGAGGTTCTTCGGTGTTAATAATTGATACTCCTGTACCTCTAAAACCCAAAATTTCAATGTAGGTCATGAGAATGAAGAATAACCCAGCCAAAATTGTGCTGCCAGTTACAGCTTTGGGAATAGTTTTTAGAGGATTTTTTGCTTCATCACCCAAAGAAGTAGCGCTTTCAAAACCAGAAAAACCAAACATTACTAAGACAAGTCCTGTTGCTACGTTACCAGGAGTTACGCCTTCTAATGTTAATTGAGGTAAATCTAAAGCAAAGCCTGTATGTGACCAAATAATTACCCCTAAAACTGAAATTAGTAGGAGAGTAATTCCTTCTAACCACAACATTGCCATTGCTGAAAGTTGGATGTCTTTATAAGCTGCATACCAAGCAATTCCTGCGCCAAGTGATAACAGCGTAATGCTGGAAGGATGAATCCCTAAATGACCAATTAAAATGCTACTAAAGTTAGCTAAACCACATAAAACAGACATTCCAGTAAATAAGTAAGCTAGCACTAAACTCCAGCCACAAATTACGCCTGCTGTTGGCCCTAAACCTTTGACAATGTAAGAATAAAGTGAACCTGGAGAGGCTGAACGACTAGCAAATTGGTTAATGTTAATACCAACAAAAATTAACCCGATTAAGCCAATCAAAAAACTTAACCAAGTGCCATTTCCAGCCAGGGCAACAATTAAGCCAAGATTAGAAGCTGGTATTGTGGTAGGTGCAATCACAGCAAAGGACTGTGCTAATACTTCTCCGAAAGAAAGGCAGTCTGGTTTTAAACCGTGAGTACTGTGATTATTTATTTTTTTAGTCGTCATCTAACGTTTTCCTTTGATTTACTGAAGTGGATTTCTGCTAAGTTGGTTTTTGCATATTTGCTTTAGCTTGAATTAAATCCTAAGTGTCTCATTGTTACTTTAAACTCCCTTTTTGTATAAATCAAACATTCTTTTTTGTTAAACTCATAAATTGAATTTATGGAAGTTTTCAAAGTACGGTTTTGAGGTAGGAAATGTCATCAATGACCCTCGATCAGCTACGAATTTTTTTAGCCGTAGCAGAACATTTGCACTTCACTCGTGCAGCAGAAGTTTTATACATTACTCAACCTGCTGTTAGTGCAGCAATTCAAAGTTTGGAGGCAGAATATGGGGTGAGATTATTCGATCGCATTGGTCGCCATATTGAAATTACAGAAGCAGGTAAATTACTACAAATAGAGGCAAAAAAAATTCTCGAACAAGTTGCTTTAACAGAACGGGGATTGCGGGAATTAAACAACCTCCAAAGGGGTGAATTAAAATTAGGCGCTAGCCTAACTATTGGCAACTATTGGCTACCAGAAAAGATTAGCCAATTTAAGCGTTTGTATCCCGGTATTTTTGTTAACTGTACTTTGGCTAATGCTGATGATATTTGCGAAGGAACGGCATTGGGGTTGTTTGATATTGGATTAATGGCAGGGGAAGTTAAACCATCTGTGAAAAAGAATTTAGATAAAGAAGTGGTGGGAAGCGATCGCTTACAAATTGTTGTTGGTAAATCCCATCCTTGGTTTGAAAGAAAAAGCATTTTTTTAAACGAACTTTTCACAACAGATTGGGTAATGCGTGAATCTGGTTCGGGAACACAACAAATGTTTGAACAAGCTTTAAAAAATAGGAACATAGATCCGAGTGAGTTGCAAGTAATTTTGGTTTTAACTAGCAGTGAAATGGTCAAGGCTGCCGTAGAAAATGGTGTAGGCGCAGCCGCTATTCCCGAATTGATGAGCAAAAAAGAATTACAGCTTGGTACTTTACGCTCAATTCCCATCATCGATAACGTCAACAATTTGAACCAAAAATTGGATATAGTCCGACCAATTTTAAAGTTAAAGCATCAACAGCGTTTCCAAACTCGACTTGCCAAAGCTTTTGAAGAAATGTTAATCACATTAATTTAAAATCTCCGCTCCCACCTAGTTTTAATTGTTTTAAAAACCGAATTGAATGGTAGCTATAATGGAAAAGTCTACCAAATAAAATGTAACTAAAAAAGGTTTTTACCATGACTAGCACCTCCTTAAATACTATTTTGTTAATTTCTGGATTGGTTCTACTTTTAATTTCTATAGTCGGACAATCGAAACTTTTATTTCTGGAAATTAATCCTGGATGTTGGGGAAGATTTCTCGCTTTTACCCTTGGTGTTCTCAGCCTAATCATGTTCGCTATCTTGTCAGTTGGAACAACTCAGAGCTTAGATGCGATCGCAACTTCCTTATTCGATCAAATCCGATTAAATTTGCAGAATTTGACTCAATTTGCACTGCCCGATTGAATTTTAATGATACGCTCCAATCAAGCTGTAAATTAATCCTGATAACACCAGCAAAGTCACCACGATGTAGACATAATCTCGTTGACGCAGAAAAGCTAAAAACGAGATTGCTACACGCACGATCGGAGTAGCTATTAAAATCAATAAACCTAATTGGATAATCCCTCGACGACGACCTGCTAATACTGCATTAATTACCCCTTCTGGAGAACGAAATTCCGATGGTACTCCATGAAAAACTCGATAATCAGCAGGTTCAGTACCGTGACGTATTAAATACAAAATCCCTCCCACTAAAACAACAGCACTAGCTAGAAAAACTCCATATTTTAAAAGATTGCTGAGTAACAATCCTAGTTGTTGTTCTCTTTTGGCTTTGCTGTATTTTATCTCCTCATCAATCTCACATTTATGGGTAAATTCATTTATCCCCCTGTCTAAATCTTCCTGAAGTAAATTAAATCCAACTGTTTCATTCTCTGCTAATTTTTGCATTTTAAATCCCCCCTAATAAATTGTTATAAACCATTTTCAAAGCCATTAATACCAAAACTAAACTAAAAACTATTCTTAAAACTTTAGTTTTAGCTCCTGCTAGAACTTTTGCGCCTAATAAAGCACCTGGTAATACTCCTAACATCACAGGCATGGAAAGTCCTGGATCGATATAACCTCTTGCTAAGTAAACACCCGCCGAAGCTGCTGCGGTGACACCAATCATAAAGTTACTTGTAGTTGTTGAAACTTTGAATGGCAACCGCATTGCTTGATCCATTGCTAATACTTTAAATGCTCCCGAACCAATACCCAATAAACCGGAAATTACTCCCGCAACTACCATCACGCTAAATCCTATATGAACCGAGTGAACTTGGTAAGGCATTAGTCCGTTGGGAGTTGGACAAGTACCATTGAGTTTTAAATAGCTTACTAACCCATCTGTTGACTCATTTTCTAGCTGTTCAGGACGTGGTTGTTGTGATAAATAAGCTGAATAAAGTAGAACAACTGCTAACACAATAGTTAGTGCTTTGACGGAAATAAATGCCGCGATCGCAGCACCAATTAATGCTCCCACTGTTGTCGCTACTTCTAAAAACATTCCTAACCGTAAATTAGTAAAACCTTGCTTAATATAAGCAGATGCCGCACCGGATGAAGTTGCAATCACAGAAACTAATGAAGCACCAACCGCATAGCGAATATCAACGGCAAATACTGAAGTTAATAAGGGAACAATAACTACGCCACCACCTAAGCCAGTCAATGCTCCCACAAAGCCAGCAGTAAATGAACCTATCCAAACTAATAAAGTAAATTCCCAAATATTCAATGTTCGCACCTCTTTTTTAGAATTTTTTACTACTTAGCAATGTCAGCTTTAGATAGTTCCAAAATAGCTGTAAAGCACCAGTAGGTATATGTTAACTATTCTAGTAATGCGTAGAGCTAATTCCTTACATCCATAGATATATGGAGTATTCACTACTCTCCTTTATTGATAATATGTCATTTGCCAATTACTCATGTGCTTATATATTGTTTCTAAGGATAGATGTATTTTCATTGATTTCTTACTTACTCATGAATAAAGATACTAAATTAAACTTGGGTAAAAATCAAGAGAATTACTAACTACTTTGAGGATTTTTTTACTATTATTAAATCCCCACAATATTACCAATTTAGTAATCTATAAAATATACTTATACATAATCACTCTTTTTTGTCAACTTAGTTACATTATCACTATTCTAGAAGCAAATCAGGTTTCTCGGTTGGTTTTCCCGTAATTGTGGTTGATAAAACCAGGTTATGTCTGAATTGATAATTTGAAGTGATTGATTATTCAGCTGATTATTGAGAACTAAATTGCTGCTTGCTCGATCTACATAGGCTTTTGGGCAATTCTGTATAGGCAGATACTACGATCTATAGCTTTTTAGTAATAGTTCTGATAAAATACGGTAAGTCGGTCGAGTTAACGGTGTTAATTCAAAAAACCTAAAAGAGTTGCAAATGAGCCGAATCGTAGTGCAAGATAATCGATCGCAAAGATTAGGTAAAGTTCTCGGCGACCGTAGTTTCGGAGGTTATATTCGGAGTAGGGGAGTTATATGAGTTATTTATTACTAACACCACTGAGTTTTATAGTAGGCATCTTGGTCGGATTGACAGGGATTGGCGGAGCATCGCTGATTACACCAATGTTGATTTTCCTGTTTCAAGTGCCACCTGCGATCGCTGTTAGTTCTGATGTTGTAGCTGCCACGTTAATGAAAGTAATTGGTAGCGTTAAGCATTGGCAGCAAAAAACTCTGGATTGTGAAGTAGTCAAATGGTTAGCTTTGGGAAGTGTACCTGGATCGCTTTCTGGAATCGGACTTTTATATTTACTCAGACAAATTGAAGGTTTAAATTTAGATACTATATTACTTCGCTTAATTGGCACCATGATGGTGTTAGTTACTTTTTCAGCCATAACCCAATCATTATTAAAGTTATTTTTGCCTAAATTAAATTTACCTTCTCCGCCCAAATTTGACTTAACAACTAATTCTGGTCGGTTGTTTACGATGGGAATTGGCGCAATTTTAGGTTGTTTAGTTGGCTTAACTAGCGTAGCTTCTGGTTCAATGTTTGCGCTGGCATTAATTACTTTTTTCCGCCTTGATTCGCAGAAATTAGTCGGTACAGATATTTCCCAAGCTTCTATTTTATTAGTGTTTACTTCGATGGGACACTTAGGTTTAGGAACGGTTGATTGGGGCTTAGTTTTGCCAATTTGGTTAGGTACAGTACCGGGGGTTTTAGTTGGTGCAAAACTCTGCAAACTCACCCCACAACCTGCACTACGTATGATTATTTATAGCATTTTAACAATGGTTAGTTGGAAACTAATTAATCAAGCTTAATTGAATGCCGATCGCAACAGTTCAAAAGTTCCTCGTTCGTACATAATAAATAAACCCAATCCAATTAATACAAAAGGTACGATCGGCTTACCATAACGACCCAACACATAAGCGATATCAGGATGCAGAGTTAATGAGTAAGCAATTCCACACCAAACACCCACCATGATAAAGAATACTGCCAAAATTATTAGTAAATCATTAACATTCTGCCCAGCAAATAAGGGAATATAAATACTAATATTGTCACCTCCATTAGCAATTGTAATTGCGGCTACTTGATAAGTCTTCGGATTGAAAATACTGAAAATAAAAGCCGTCAATGAGTTCCTGGGTAAGTTTTGTTGAAAGTCGTTACTTACAGTTTGTACTTGTGCAGTGTCCTTGTCGCGATCGATTAATTGTTTAATTCCAATAGCTATCGGTAGTAATCCCAACAAACCAATCCATTCCTTCTGCACTACCAAACCACCGAAATATCCTGGTAAACTAGCAGCAACTAAAATCGTAAAACCAAGATATTGACCAATAATGATGTTTCGCCGCCGAAAACTCTCGTTCAGTTGCGAAAATAGTAGCAGCAAAATAATGATGTCATCAATATTCGTGGCTGCAAAAGAGATGATTCCTTCGGCAATAGCTGTCCCTATACTAGTCATGTTGATTTATGAAAGAAGTTCCTTTTAATATTAATATTAATTTGGCAATAATTTAGGAATTGTCGCCATGAGTGGGTTATTAACGACGATTATTACAGGTGTAACAGCGTTCTGTGCCACTAATATTGATGACTTAGCTATTCTGTTGTTATTGTTTTCGCAAAAAAATCCATCTTTTCGCTATCAGCAGATTCTTTTTGGTCAATATATGGGCTTTACAATATTAGTAATTACTAGTCTACCTGGTTTTTTAGGCAGGTTGGTCATTACCCAATATGCGATCGGGTTATTAGGTTTCATTCCCATTATTCTCGGTCTCGATCGTCTATTAAATAAAAAAGATGAATTATCGGAAGTAGAATTACCAACGGAATTAAGTATAAACTCTATTCTTAATAACTTGATTTCTCCCCAAACTTATACTGTAGCAGCACTTACAATTGCTAATGGAACAGATAATATTAGTGTTTATGTACCTTTATTTGCTCATAGTTCTTTCAGCAATTTATTAGTAATTATAAGCATATTTTTTTGGTTATTAGGGGTTTGGTGCTATGCAGCCCAAAAACTAAAAGATAATTTAACTGTTGCTCGGTTACTAACTTCTTATTGCAATAGTTTTGTAGCTGTTTTCTTGATTATATTAGGTATTTTTATAGTTTTAGATAGTCAAGTATTGAATTTTACAAAACTATTTTTTAGTTGTCTTTGTTTGGTGGTTTTAGTTAAAAAAGAATCGGAAAATGATGAATTAATTGGCTAATTGATACCAAATGCGAGTTAGTGTTCACCGATATCTTCTCTATCTTCCCTCTGTGTCCTCTGTGCCTCTGCGGTTAATTATCAAGGGATTTTAACTCGAATTTGGGATGAAATAAAGAATGCAGACATAACCTGCTCTCAGTTTTCACCAAACTCGGCACGTTTGTCGAAGCAATACCGCCAAACAGCTGTTCAAAAAAGGCGAATATTCAAGAGTCAAATAAGTAGGTAGATCTAAATAAAGTAAAACAAGGGCGGGCAAGATGCCCACCCCACAAGAAAGCTGAAAATCTTGTGGGGTGGGCATCTTGCCCGCCCCATTGATAGATAACTATTTTCACTTTATTTATTTACACCTACTTATAACTGCTATATTGAATGGCAAACAGAGAGGTAAAAGATATGAATTGGCAGGAATTAAAGCGGGAAGCTGATAAATTGTCGGTGAGCGATCGCCTAAAATTAGTAGAGGCAATTGTGCGAGCGATCAATAACGATATCAATCCCCGTCCACCAATACCAGATGACATAATAGAAAGAATGACTGGATTAGCTAAAACAAATAATTCACCACTAACAGGTACTCAAACTCGTCCAGCAATACCACCAGGAACCTTAACTGATTTACGTGGTTTACTAAAAAAGGATAACCTGCCTCCAAGCGACCAAGAAATAGAAGCAATGTTGCAAGAACGGCGTGAGGAGAAATATAAGTAATCTATTTTGAAGATGCGGTACAATTAGTTTGTGCAATTGCAGAAAATATTTAGGTAATTGTTACCCGTAATACAATCGTAAATCTAATTATTTTATGTCACAAACAGTTTGGATTGCCCGTCACGGAAACCGCTTAGATTTTGTCAACCCCGATTGGTTTTTAACCGCAGAACGTCGTTACGATCCGCCACTTTCTGATGATGGAGTTATTCAAGCAAGGCAATTAGGAGAACGCTTAAAAGGAGAAAAGATTGCTCATATTTTTGCCTCTCCTTTCTTAAGAACTATACAAACTGCTAATCAAGTAGCCGAAATTTTAGATTTACCAATTAAAGTGGAATCTGGGTTAAGTGAATGGTTAAATCCTGACTGGATGACAGAGTTTCCAGAAAAACTTTCTTTTGCTGAATTGCAAGAAAAATTTCCCAGAATTGACCAAAATTATACCTCTAGAGTGATTGCCGAATACCCGGAAACTGTTGATAAAATGATGGCAAGATCGGCAGAAATAGCAAAAATACTTGTGTCTGAATTTACCGAGGATATTTTATTAGTAGGACATGGCGCATCTGTGGTGGGAACGAGTCAAGGATTAGTTGGCGGAACACCAGAAATCAATGCTTCTTTGTGTTGTTTGGTAAAAATTGTCCGTCGCGATCGACAATGGATAATGGAACTTAATGGCGATACTTCCCATTTGAGTCAAACTGAAAAAGTAATCCGCTTCCACTAGATTTATGACGTTACTTTTAGCAGGCGATATTGGTGGTACTAAGACAATTCTGCGTTTGGTAGAACAGCCAGCAGAAGGATCGATGTACAGTTTAGATGAGGCGACTTATCCGAGTCAAGATTTCCCCGATTTAGTGCCAATAGTACAGAAATTCCTGACAGCAGCATCGGAACATTTGGGTTATTTACCTCAGCCAGAAAAGGCTTGTTTTGCGATCGCAGGCCCAATTGTTAACAATAGCGTGAAACTGACTAATTTGGTTTGGTTTCTCGATGCAGAACGCTTGCAAGAAGAATTAGGCATTCCCAAAATCAGTTTAATTAATGATTTCGTAGCTGTAGGATATGGCATTTTGGGTTTAACAGAATCCGATTTACATACCTTACAAGCTGGCAAATTTCAAGCTGATTCACCCATTGCTGTAATTGGTGCAGGAACAGGTTTAGGACAGGCATTTTTAACACCTTCAGGTGACAGTTACCAAGTGTTTGGTACAGAAGGCGGACACACTGATTTTGCACCCCGCACCGAACTAGAATTTCAAATGATGAAATACCTGTTAGAAAAACACCAAGTTGACAGAATATCTGTAGAACGAGTAGTTTCTGGAATGGGTATTGTCTCGATTTATCAGTTTTTACGAGACAAAAAAATTGCTAGTGAATCACCGGAAATTGGGGAAGTTATTAGGACTTGGGAACAAGAAGCTGGAAGCAGTGAAAAAACAGTCGATCCGGGTGCAGTTATTGGCAAAGCTGCTTCAGAAAAAACCGATCCATTAAGTGAAGAAACTCTGCGAACTTTTGTGCAACTTTATGGCGCTGAAGCTGGTAATTTGGCTCTCAAACTGTTACCTTATGCTGGTCTTTATGTGGCGGGAGGTATTGCGCCGAAAATTCTACCTCTAATTAAAGAAGGCGGTTTCATGCAATGTTTTATTAACAAAGGTCGCATGAGAAATTTACTGGAAAAAATACCAGTTCATGTGGTTTTAAATCCCCAAGTTGGGTTAATTGGGGCGGCAATTTGTGCTAATAGATTGTAGAGGAGAAATGGGGAAGTACGATCGCTACTCCTACACCTTTGTTTGGGTGAGGAGTAGCGATCGCATTTCACCAATTTTCTATATAAATCAGTTTCTATTCATGCCTTCTTAATGTTTGCAGTTGCCAATCTACCGCTGTTATGTAATCTCGATCGTTCAATATTTGCGCTGGTAGCCGATCGGTTTTCACTGCACCAGCAACGATATCTCTAGCCTTGACATTACCAAAATTATAAGCATTAATTAAAGCCCCAGCACTCGGAACACCCTGTTCCTTAAAGAAACCTTGATAAACCATAGAAACTAAATTAAATGGCGAAATTGAATACTGCGAATCTTCGTTGTTTACTACTGAATTTTGGGTGTTTGTTTGTGCTAAAACCGCAGGTGAAGACATCGCAGACAATAACAGCACAGATAGACCGCCAAAAATTAAATGTTTCATACCAATTCCCCTGAATAAATTGCATCTCTGTATTTACCAGGGTGATTTCTCTTTATTCAACATTCATCTAACAACTGACGGACAACTAAAGATAGATAAACTCAGGAATAAATTACTGATTTATCCAAACCAATCCCATAAAACAACCCATTTTTGTCAAGGAGCAATTGGGAAAGTAACTACCATATATTTGTTTAAATTGCTGTGCAGACAAATATTTATCAGTTGCTAAATGACTTAACCAAGGTTGGGATGTCCTAAATTTAAATAACCTCCAAGCTGTACCCAATCCATACTTCCTCCAATCGGGAAAGAAATCTCTTATAGCACTCCATATATAAACTATTGTTGCTGGTGTTTCCACTTCCGAAACATTATCCAGTAGAACCACTTTGCCACCGGGTTTCAATAATTGTTTGATTGTTTGTAAAGTAGCAGGTAAATTTTGTAAATGATGAAAGGTATTTGCAGAAGTAATCAAATCGAATTTTTCATCTAATATTAAATTTTCCGCATCCATCAGTAGATATTGAATATTAGGAGCAGATCTTTTGACTTTAGCAATCTCTAACATTTCTTGGCAAATATCTATAGCAACTACTTTTTGGTAGTATTTAGCTAACTCAAAAGCCAAAATACCTGAGCCACAACCAATATCTAGAACTGCGCTTCTATTCCTAGATAAATTCTTGATAAAGAAGTCATTTTTACTCTGCAAACTTGCCATGAAATCATATTCAGTAGCAAACAAATCAAAACGTTGATAGACCAGTTTCATATTTCCAGCCTCAAAAAAATTTAGTAGGACAGAAATTTCTGCCCTACTATTTATATGTTATAGCTTAGTTATCTTCAACCTAATAAGCTAAACTAAAATTCCTCTGACTCAGGAAAAGTTTAATCCAAAAATCTCATTGGCTAATTTGTTTTAGACTTTTGCTTCCGAAGGCTGAGTTTCTACTAGTTTAGGTTTGCTAGGAGGCGTAGGAGTAGGAGTGGGAGTGGGAGTATTAGTGGTAGGAGTTTTGACAACAGCACTTTTAGGCGAAAGCAGCATAATCATATTGCTACCTTCTTTTTTCGGTGCTTGTTGAAGTTCTGCAAATTCTTGTAAGTCTTTTGCCATGTCATTAAGCAGATTTTCCGCTAAATGACTATGTTGGTTTTCTCTACCACGAAACTTGATAGTGACTTTTACTTTATCTCCTGCTTTCAAAAATCTTTCCGCTTGATTGACGCGCACTTGATAATCATGATCTTCAATTGTGTAGCGCATCTTCAATTCTTTAACAGAAGTTTTGTCTTGATTTTTCTTATTTTTCCGCTCTTGTTTTTCTAAGTCATATTTAAACTTGCCGTAGTCAATAATCCGGCAAACAGGCGGCTCAGATTTATCATTAATCATTACTAAGTCTAGATCTCTTTCTTGAGCCAAACTCAAGGCAGATCTAGTATCCATAATTCCTAAGTGTCCGCCATCGTTATCAATTACGCGAATCTGGGGTACACGAATCGCATGATTAATGACATGACCACGATTTTTTTTCTGATCCATAGGCATGAATTAAATTCCTCAAAGTTACAACACTATTATGACTTAGACTTTAATTTTCCTCATGTTTCTTAGGTTGCATTAGGGGAAAAGTTGAAGTCTTTAGCTAAATTACGTCAAAACTGAAGCAGTATAATTTGCCCCTTGCCACAATGTTAAACGAATTATATCTATCCGATCGCGATCGCTCAACAAAGGTTGACATCCAACCCAACTTTTGTGCCATAAACTTAACACTTCGCTGCTCATCAAACCTTCATATTTTGCAAGTCTGCTCATTATCCAAAAGGGCGCTAAAATGTTCAAATTAAACAAAGTACCTAGACCTCATCAGTTTTTGTTAATTCTGGCATTTTGTAAAGTTCTTTTGCGATCGATAAGTTTGGCTGTAGGTGATTGTGCATCAAATTTTACTTGGTTGCAGAAGCATTCGACTTAACAGGTTACTCGTAAGGGGGAAAATAATGATTTGCACAAGAGTAAAATGGTTAATTTTCCTGTTGGTAATTATAACCTTAACTAGCTGTACTTTTGCAAGGGGTAACAACTCGAAAATTACAGTAACACTGAGCGGTTGGCAAAGCAATCCCAATGAATCGCAGTTATTGAGGCGGGTACTCCAAGATTTTGAGAGGGAATATCCTGATATTAAAGTCAAATACGAGGTAATTAATCAGCAATATATGGATGTGATTAAAACTCGCTTAATTGGGGACACTGCACCAGATGTATTTTATTTAGATGCCTTTGAAGCACCTTTATTGATGCAAAACAATGTCCTCGAACCATTAAATTCTTATATTAACGATAAATATAATTTATCTGACTTTATTCCTAGTTTGTTGAATGCTTTTAAATATAATCAGAAAATTTTTGGCTTACCTAAAGATTTCTCTACTTTAGCTCTATTTTATAATCTACAAGCATTTAAAGCTGCCAAGTTAATTAAGCCTCCTGCTACTTGGACAGAATTACGTCAGGATTCCCAAAAACTAACTAGGGATGGGAATGGCGATCGCAGAATTGACCAATATGGCTTAGGAATTATTCCCGAACTCTCCCGACAATCTTTTTTAATTAAAACCTTTGGCGGCACTTTAATTAATCAAAATGGTTATGCTACCTTTGCCACTGCCGAAGGTTTGAAAGGTCTACAATTAATTATAGATTTATATCGAAACTATCGCACTGCTGCCCAACCTAGCGATGTCGGTGCCAGCACAGGTAGCGAAATGTTTGGTCAAGGAAAAGCAGCTATGGTAATAGAAGGTAGTTGGGCAATTCCTTATTTAAAAGAAACCTTTCCTCAGTTAAAATTTGCGACTGCTGAACTGCCAACAATTGCCGGAAAAAAAGGTACAATGGCTTATACTGTTGCTTATGTAATGAATAAGCGAACTAAGCATAAAGATGCAGCTTGGAAATTGATTGCTTATTTAACTAGTAAACAGGGAATGAAAGCTTGGGCAAATCAAGGTTTGGTTTTGCCTAGTCGTCAGTCTGTAATTGCGGAATTGGGGTATGATAAAAACCCTTTGTACGCGCCGTTTGTTGCGGGTGCTGATTATGCTACAATTTGGCAAGCGGGGGAGACTTTACCTACGGTTTTGATGCACTTTAATAATCAGTTTATTAGTGCTTTGATTGGTGAGCAATCTTTAAATGAGGCGATGCAAAGGGCTCAGGTTTCTGCTAATCGGGAAATTGCTGCGAGTCGGTAATTTTTTTTGAACCGCAAAGGACGCAAAGGACGCGAAGGAATGAGAAGAGTTTGGCAAAGGGGAAGGTTTAGAGAGGGGTTGGCTGGGTTTTCTTTTATGGCTCCTACTATGATTGTTATGGGAGTTTTTACGATTTTGCCGATCGCCTACGCCATATTTTTATCTTTCCATAAAGTGCGAATTTTGGGGGAGTTTAATTTGCGGTTTATTGGGGCGAAGAATTTCTGGCGAATGTTGGCAGATGAACGGGTTTGGATTGCTTTGCAGAATACTTTTGAGTATGTCATAATCGTTGTGCCAACTCAGACTATTTTGGCTTTAGGTTTGGCTTTAATTCTCAATTCCAGTATTAGGGGAAGGCATTGGTTTAGAATTATCTTTTTTCTGCCAACGGTGACGGCTTCGGCAGTTTTAACTTTAATTTTTATGTGGATTTATAACTCGAATGGGTTATTAAATAATATTTTGGCTGGTTTAGGGTTGCCGACTTATAATTGGATTGGCGATCCATCGGTGGCGCTAAAATCAATTATGATTATGAATATTTGGTCAACTGCACCACTTTATATGATTGTCTATTTGGCGGCTTTACAAGATATTCCTAAAAGTCTTTATGAAGCAGCAAAAATTGATGGTGCAAGTGCGTTAGACCAATTTTTTAATATTACTCTACCATTCTTGAAACCTGTAACTTTTTTCATTGTCGTTATCGGGATTATTGGCACTTTTCAGCTATTCGATCAATCTTATATCTTTTCGGCTGGTTCCGGTGGGCCAAACAACTCAACTTTAACAGTAGTTTTACTGATTTATCAGTATGCTTTTAAGAGTTTAGATATGGGTTATGCGGCAGCTTTGGCGTTAATGTTAGCGGCGGTGATTATGTTGGTGACAGTACTCCAAAGAACGATTTTTAAAGAAGAGAAGTTGCACTAAGAAAGGGGGAGTTATGCAAAAGTTGCCTTGGGTGAAATTGTTGCTATACTTAATTTTGATTGGTTATGCGATCGCCACCTTCATCCCCTTCGCTTGGGCAATCTCCGCATCCTTCAAAACCCTCCCAGAAATCTCCTCTGGAAACATCAACTTCATCCCCGAAAAGTTCACCCTGGAAAATTACAAAAATATCTTTACCCAAGAACCTTTATTTGGCAGATGGTTGTTTAATAGCGTCTTCGTTGCTATTTGTGTCACCGCCTTAAATCTCCTGTTTAATTCAATGGCAGGTTACGCTTTAGCCAGAATTCGTTTCCCCGGAAATCAACTGTTCTTTTTTATAATATTGGCAGTATTAATGATTCCCGGACAAATTACCTTAATTCCCAGTTACTTAATCTTAAAAAACCTCGGTTGGCTGAACTCTTACCAAGGATTGATTGTGCCAACAGCCGTAAATGCTACCTTTATATTTATGATGCGGCAATTCTTTGTTAACTTCCCCAAAGAATTAGAAGAAGCCGCCGCAATGGATGGTTTAAATCGTTGGGAAACCTTTGTGCAAATTGTCCTTCCCTTAGCAAAACCTGCTTTAGCTGCACAAGCAATCTTCATCTTTATGGGTGCTTGGAATAACTTTCTCACACCTTTACTGATTTTGTCCGATAAAGAAATGTTTACCCTACCTTTGGGATTAAACACTTTTAAAGGCGAATATATCAGTTATTGGAATTATATTATGGCAGCTTCAATGGTCTTAACTCTACCCGCACTAGCCATTTACGCCTTTTTCAATCGTTACTTTATTCAAAGTGTCACCTTCACAGGTGGTAAATAAACCAAAGCAATTTGCTAGGATTTGAGTTTATCCTAATGTAAGGTTAGTTGAGTTAGAAGAGACTATGGCAGGACATAGTAAGTGGGCAAATATTAAACGTCAGAAAGAGAGAGTTGATGCGAAAAAGGGTAAAACCTTCACTCAACTATCTCGTGCTATTATTGTTGCGGCTCGTAGCGGTATCCCAGATCCGGCAGGGAATTTTCAACTCCGCACTGCGATCGACAAAGCAAAAGCAGCAGGAATTCCCAACGATAATATTGAAAGAGCGATCGCCAAAGGTGCTGGTAAACTAGGTGCAGGCGACAGCCTCGAATCTATCCGTTACGAAGGTTATGGCGCAGGTGGAGTCGCCGTACTCGTGGAAGCCCTCACCGATAATCGTAACCGCACCGCTGGTGATTTGCGTCTCGCTTTCAGCAAATATGGCGGAAACTTGGGGGAAACAGGCTGTGTTTCTTGGATGTTTGAACAAAAAGGCGTTTGCATCATTAGCGGCGCAGTGAATGAAGACGAACTTTTAGAAGCGTCCTTAGAAGGTGGCGCAGAATCTTACGAGTTAACAGAAGACGAAGAAGCAGAAGAAGCAGGTGCAGAAGTCTTTACCGATGTGACAAATTTAGAAAACCTCAGCCAATTTTTGAAAGAAAAAGGTTTTAACGTCACCGAAGCCGAATGGCGCTGGATACCTAATAATAACGTAGAAGTGGTTGATAAAGACCAAGCGCGATCGCTCCTCAAAATGATGGACTTTTTAGAAAGTTTAGACGATGTACAAAACGTCACCACCAACTTCGAGATGTCCGAAGATTTAGTCGCCCTAAGTATCGCCTAAACCTTGTAGGGTGCGTTAACGCAGTGTAACGCACCATTTAATATTTCTGCTAATAAAAGTGTAAAATGCTGCATTCCATTGCTGTCACAAAAAATCCACAAAATTGACAACTCTTTGTCATCTCTTTGTTTAATAGTTACTATTATCGATTACAGGATAACAAAGGCTATGAAAAAATTATTCTCAGCATTACTCCTATCAGCGGTAGTTGTCGCTCCTGTAGGATTTTCTTTCTCAGCCGCACAAGCAGCTACAGCCAAAACTCATCACCAAATGACTAAAGCTCATCCTCATCGTACTCATAGAGCTAGTATAAAAACTAATCATGTAAAACGTTCTCACGCAGTTAAGCCTCATAAAAGTAATGTAGCAATGAGGAAGCAGTAGTAAACTACTCCATCCAGATAAAAGTTCTGTCTCCGAAAATTTGTACTTCACATCGCTGCCGGGAGGCAGCATTTTTTATTTAAAGAATATTTGTTGTCACAAAAACGTCATAACTTTGACAAAGCTGCATCATCTCACTATTAGATACTATAAATGTCAAAGCGCCTTCAAAATCAGACATCCCACAAATCAAAAATTCACAAGTTTAATGATAGCGCTGCGATATCTGCATTTCCCTTAATTTGTGGACTTGCTAAATAACTCCTAAGAAAAGTTCTGTCTCCGAACATCAAGACTTTACCTCGCTTTTTTCCTAGCGGGGTTTTTTATTCCAAGCTCACCTAATTAACCGGAAATTTCTATTTAACTTTTTCTGAAAATTCCCTGATTGTTTTTGCCCCACATAGTAGATAGAGAAACGTGAGGGTGGCATTCATTCCCAGCAGTAGTTAGATTGCTACAGCCTTAATTGCATCAGCATTTAACAACAAAGATTACATATACCGTCAAATCAATCTGAGGATTTTTTTAAAATGGAAACCACAGGTCGTTACTTAGTTTTGTTACCTGAAGACGGCGTTGATTCTGGCATCAGAGCTTTAATAGATAATACAGGAACTCAAAGTGTTGCCAGAGCAGCCGACTTTGAAGATCATACATTTTCTGCTGAACAGTTAGAAAGCGCAGATACAGTTGTCTTTGATAATTTGGGGGTTGCTGTTGTCTCTTTAGACCCGAATCAAGTTCAGTCAATCACAACAGCCACAGCTACAGATGGAGCAATCTTAGCAGTCGAACCTGAGCGAGTAGTTTATGCGATCGAGGATAACCTAAACTCAGTTCTTACCACTGATTATCTCAAAGGATTCCGAGATGCCGTCAACTATATAACTAATCAAGCAATTCCATTAGAAAGCCAACTTGCTGCCACATTATTGGCAGATAACTCAGCAACTTGGGGACTTCAAGCCACTAAAGTTGTAAATACTACCTACAGCGGTCTTGGCATTAAAATAGCCGTGTTAGACACGGGTTTAGATCTTACTCATCCTGATTTTGCTGGTCGCAAAATTACTAGTCAGTCATTCATCAGTGGTGAAGCCGTTCAAGACCTAAATGGACATGGTACCCACTGTATTGGAACTGCTTGTGGATCTAAAACTCCTTCGATCGCACCGCGTTACGGAATCGCCTATAACGCAGAAATTTTTGCTGGTAAAGTTTTGAGCAACAGAGGTTCTGGTGCTGATGGTGGCATTTTAGCGGGCATTGAGTGGGCGATTACCAATGGCTGCAAAGTAATTTCTATGTCTTTAGAGGCACCAACGCGCCCTGGAGATACTTACTCCCAAGTTTACGAACAAGTTGGACTACGGGCACTCCGTCAGGGAACTTTGATTGTTGCTGCTGCTGGGAATGATAGTAGAGATCCCAGCACTGGCAAGCGGTTATCCCCCCCCAACCCAGTAGGTCATCCTGCCAATGCTCCATCAATCATGGCTGTGGCTGCCTTAGACGCTCAATTACAAGTTGCTGCCTTCTCTAATGGTTCAATTAATCCCAAAGGTGGGCAAATTGATATTGCAGGTCCCGGAGTTAATGTCTACTCAACCTGGCCTATGCCCACTCGCTATCGAACCATTAGCGGTACCAGTATGGCAACTCCTCATGTAGCAGGCATCGCCGCCCTCTATGCCGAAGCAACTGGACTAACCGGACACGCTCTTTGGGGACTTTTAATGCGGGAGGCTCAGCGGTTGCCGCTGCCCTCTGCTGATGTTGGTGTGGGTTTAGTCCAAGCACCTCTATAAAACCTATAGTTTTGGTGCCAACTCGTCGCTAACCTTCTCAGTGAGAGTATTGTGTTTAGTTTATTTACTAACAAACAGTATTCTTGCTGAGAACTCATCCTTTCTTCGAGGAATTGATATGCCCAAAATAAAAGTATCTATATCTGTTGACGATGCTCATGTCGATCGCATTTCTGAAGTTGCCAATAGTTTACAGTCAGCAGGTTTGGAAGTTGAACAAGTCTTACCAACTGTTGGTACGATCGGCGGTTCAATTGACTCAAACCAAGTTAATCGTCTTTCCCAAATTGAAGGAGTACAACATATAGAACCTGAACAAAGCTATCAAATAGCTCCCCCAGATTCCGACGTACAGTAAAGACAATGACAGTGCTATTACCTTTTCTATCTTTGAAAATTTATACTTCACCCCGCTGCCACCAGGCGGCGTTTTTTATTCAGAAAAAGTTCATCTAAAAAGCAGATTGAGCGCACGACGAACGTATACTGTCCAAGATTCAGATGTCGGTGGAAATATTAAGGAGTAAAGCATGATTCCACTCATCGCATCGAATATCAAACCGGGATCTAAATCTTCCTGAACTTCCTTTCTGATTTTCGCTCGTTCAATGACGATCGCAAAAGCTTCTCTTCGAGGTTGTAAATATTTTGTCCAATAAATCTGAGCAAAATTAGCATTACTTGAAGCGCTGCTAATAATCATAGCAACGGTTTGTCTCCCCAGAGGATTTAGTGTAATTTGTGCAGCGTTATCAATGATTGCATCTATGTCACTCCAAAGGTTTCCCGTATCAGGAATTAACACCTCTTCCCGCATACTTTCAATTGCATCAGCAACCAGTTCCTCTTTACTTCTGTAGCGCCGATAAATCGTTGTTTTTCCAACTCCAGCACGAGTTGCGATCGCTTCAATACTCATCGCCTCAAAGCCAACTTCTGCTAGCAATTCTAATGTCGATCGCAGTATAGCTTGATGCGATCGGGCGCTTCGAGGTCTTCCAGGTGACTTTTTACTAACATCATTCATAAGTGCTATTATAATTTACGATACACTAGCGTATCGAAATAGAATATGAGTCAATTACCTGGTTACGTAAACAAAGACAGCACTCAAACCCTCCGAGAAGGTTTAGCGGAATACTACGCGCTTAATCCTCACATCACTCCCCCCGATACTCAGCCACCTGAATTTGCCAAAATCTTGCTTGCACACGATGTTGGTCATGTTATATATGGCTGTGATACAGGTATGTACGATGAACTAAAAATTCTGCCCCTATTCTGGTGGACAAGTGAATGTACTTTTGAGCGCTTTCGGGAGATGAGAAAGAGGAATAAGCAAGTGATTGATATTATGTACGATGACATGATTAAAGAAAAAGGTGTACTTTGGCTTTATGGAGCAATTTTTAAAGTTCTTCCTCCACTGATTCCAGAGTTAATTGCGATTTGGTTCAAGACTCGCAACCGGAAAAAAAGAGTGCCTTTTTTAGAATTTGAACCTTTGCTCGATCGCTCACTTCTAGACATTCGTCAAGAGTTCGATCTGTTGGCATTTATCAAATGAGTTATGAGGGAGAATGAGGATTCATGAGCCGATACAGTATGATCGTTCAATGGTCTGACGAAGATCAGCTTTTCCTCGTCACAATTCCAGAATTTGCCGACTTAGTTATCATGCCTTGTACTCATGGCAAAACTCGTGAGGAAGCAATTCATAACGGCGAAGAAGTTATTGAAATGTACTTAGAAGCTTGGCAAGCAGAAGGTGAATCTATCCCTGAACCGAGAACGCTTCAAATTGCCTAATTCTTGTTAATCTCGATCTGGTTCAAGACTTTATTTACCCATGCCTGTTATTAGTATTCCGTTAACCAACTTGTGCAATGATTTGTCCAATTTCTTGAGGGGTGGCACCTGTTGCCAATATTGCCCGAATCAGCAATTCCATAGAAACAGAAGCATCACCATTTTCTGCTTTAGCTATTCGCGGTTGACTTGAGTGCAATTTCTCTGCCAATTCTGTTTGCGTCATTAATTTTTGTCTCCGTTCTTTTAAATGACGACTCAGAGCCAACTTAATTTCAATGAGTGCAGTTTCTTCAGGAGTAAGACTTAAAAAATCGGAAACAGTGCCAACTTTCCAGCCTTTTTCTTCTAAACGTTTTCTTTTAGCTTCTTTCATAATCTTAATCCTGGTGGTATTTTATATCATATCTGGTATATTCGTAGTAGTTGCAGCAGTCTAACAACTCCCATGCAGTGTTTGAAATCGTGGCTATGACTACTTCTGTTGAAGAATTTTTAAGCACTTTCGATCGCTTACCAGAATCAGAAAGATTAGACGTTGCAGTAGAGATTTTGCGGCGAGTTGTTCAACTTGAATTTCCGCCTTTGTCAGAAGAAGATTTAGTTCTAAGTGCTGAAGAAATTTTTTTAGAGTTCGATCGGCAAGAAGCAGTTTATGATTAGAAGTGATTCCCAGAATCTTTAAAAGATATAAAATGCCTACATTAAAACTGAGCAATGAGCAAGTCATTGAATTAGTCAAACAGCTACCCATTGAACAGCAAGTTGAGGTGTTTAAATTCCTTCTTCTTCAACAGTGGGGACAATGGGAGTCTCTCTCATGCTATGGAGTTGAAAAAGTTAGAATTGTTGCTCAAGAACGAGGTTATAACTGGGATACAATGACTGAAGCAGAACGAGAAGCTTTTATTGACGAAGTGGTGCATGAGGATTAGTGCGATACGTTGCGGTTTTTGATACCAATATTTTGATTTCTGCTTTGTTGTCTACGAGTAGTAACTCAAGTTGCTAGTTACAAGTCTGGCTCTTTCTTAGCCCCCCTTATTAAGGGGGGTTGGGGGGATCTAAACGTAGTCATCACAGCCGAAGATCCCCCCTAACCCCCCTTAATAAGGGGGGAACTCCGAAAGAATTAATAACTAGCAACTTGCGTTAGTAATCCATTTCGATGTTTGGCATTAGCGAAAATTGGACAAGTTGAATCAGTGACTTGCCAAGAAATATTGGATGAGTTTGCGGAAAAATTGGTACTCAAATTTAAGTTTTCTCAGGATATGGCGCAACTAGCAGTTGAAGAGGTACGCAGTTACTCAAGGTTAGTTGAAATTTCTGCAACATTAAAGGCAGTAGCAGAAGATCCTGATGATGATATGGTTGTGGAGTGTGCTGTAGTCGGAGGTGCTGCTTATATTGTTACGGGTGACAAACATCTTTTGGCTTTAGGGAAGTATCGAGAAATTGAGATTGTTAAAGCAAGTGAGTTTATAGGATTGATATCCCAGTCTGAACGTTGAAAATATTCGCCCAAACCTTAACAATAAAGATAGATAACATCGATCGCACAAGACCAACTAACTTAAGAATGTCAGTAAACTCTACATCTGAAATTAAACTAGACTACGACTTAGCAATCGTCGGTGGTGGTATTGTCGGCGCTACCCTCGCCGCTGCTTTAAAAGATTCTGGACTTAGTGTGGCGTTAATTGAAGCACAAGTCGAATCTGTCTCCGTCGCCAAAGGACGCGCTTACGCTATTTCCCTGCTTTCGGGACGCATTTATCAAGGAATTGGCATTTGGGACAAAATTGAACCGCAAATTACCAGTTTTAAGCAAATTCAATTATCTGATGCTGACTATCCCAAAATCGTGCAATTTCATCCCCCAGAGTTGGAAACAGATAGACTCGGATATGCTGCGGAACACAAAGTTTTATTAACAGCTTTGCAGGAATTTTTACAAACTTCTCCGAATGTTTCTTATCTTTGTCCGGCAGAAGTAATAAAAGCAGATTACCAGAAAGATTTTGTGCAAATTGAATTGCGCTTAAATGGAGAATTGCAAACAATTAAAACTCGCTTACTTGTAGGTGCTGATGGGGCAAAATCTCGGATTCGGCAAGCTGCGGAAATTAAAACTCACGGTTGGCGTTATTGGCAATCTTGCCTCGTAGCTACCATTAAACCAGAAAAACCCCATAATAATGTAGCTTACGAGCGTTTTTGGCCTAGCGGTCCGATGGGAGTTTTGCCTTTACCAGGAAATAGATTTCAAATTGTTTGGACTTGGCCTCACGCTGATGCTAAAGCTATGCAAGAATTAGATGAAACCGAGTTTTTGCAGAAGTTGGAATATTACACTGGTGGCAAGTTTGGGAAGTTGGAATTGTTAGGCGATCGCTACATTTTTCCAGTACAGTTAATGCAGAGCGATCGCTACACTTTACCCAGACTCGCCTTAATTGGAGATGCGGCACATGGTTGTCATCCCGTCGCCGGACAAGGCATGAATTTAGGAATTCGTGACGCAGCTGCCCTCGCCCAAATTCTCAAAACTGCACAACAAAAAGGCGAAGATATTGGTAACATCCAAGTCCTTAAACGTTACGAAAATTGGCGCAAAGGAGAAAATTGGGTAATTTTGGGATTTACTGATTTCTTAAACCGAACATTTTCTAATCAGTTTTTACCTTTGATTTTTATCCGCCGTTTCGGTTTATGGATGTTACGCAACATCACCCCTATTAAAAAGTTTGCCCTGCAACTTATGACGGGTTTAAAAGGTCGTTCGCCGCAACTTTCTCAGCTTTAAAAGGCACTTTTGGCGGCAAACAATTAGGTCATTAGCGAATTGACAGGCAACAGGCTAATGACCTTTAAATTAGATCTGGCAGCAATGGAGGTAGAACCTCCTTCCACCTCTTTCCCAGGTTCAACAAATGGAACGAGAAACTCCAGGCTCCGCCTCTTTATCTCAGTTTAAATTAGAAAAAACCCGAAAAACTATTGCATTTGCCTAGTACTAGGAGGAGTTACTTGTGAGTCATTAGCACCAGCAGGAATTGTTCCGGTAGCTGTTTGGACAATGCGTGTATCTAACTTGCGAGCGACATCATCTAAATTTACGGATGGTCGATCGCCCTTGCGGTACATAATAGCAGCAAAAGCTCCCACATTACTGCGCCGAAAAGCTGCTAAATCTAACTGTAAAAGTTGCCCTTGCAGATCGACTCCCACAGACATTCCCGAAGAAGAGTCAGCAATATTATTATTTACACCTGGAACCATCCCATAGTCGAGAATTTTCAGCCCTTGATTTGACTTGATAGATTCCCTTATTTGAGCGATCATTTGTTGCTGATACTCTGGTTGTTGCATTTGTTTGAGAGTCGAATCAAAATTTGCTTGATCTGACTGATTCGAGATTAAACCTGTGAAACCAACAACTATTTGTAAACTCTTTTCATCGATAAAAGCAAAATACTTTTCTGGCTTCATTCCAGCTTTTGCCAATTGAGTGCTGAGGATTTCAAATTGAGACTGAATTTGTGTTGTTACTTCCGGGGGTAGTTCTTTAAACCCGGGTAAATCTTGTGCAGTCAAAACCGCATTATTATAACTTTGTGTGGCAACAGGGGTAGTCGCCGGGAGTTGTTGGGTAGCTGCTTCTGGAGTTTGGGCAAAAACCACAGGAATGCTAGTACTAGCCCAAATTGCACTCGTCAACACACACAAGGACAAGCTAAATTTGTGAATCATCGTCGCTTCAGTAAAGGAGTTGCTTCTTAGGATAACTTTTGTTTCCTCAGAAGTGTGTTCTACCTGCCGAAGTCAAGAAAATACATTAAAATTAACCAACCTACACTTAAGGCTAAAAATTGTAGAGCTATGGTTCCCAGTAACCATTTTATTGTTAATATTATTTTCATAACTTGCTCCTCGCCTGGATACAATTTTTCAGCAGGCAATTGTCTCCACTATGAAAAATCTGTGGAGGTAGGTTTGTGATTTAATCAAATTAAAAGATGTGATATTTGCGGCTAATTCCCAGTGATATCGATCGCCAACAACCTATCCTCAAGGCTTAACGCTGAGGATTGATTAAGTTTTTTTATTTGTTGATTAAAACAGTTGCGAATTTACTATTGATTTCCTGATTGAAGCTTGGTTTCGTAGAACTGACAAGCTGCTAATCCCAAAGAGTATAACACAGCACTATTCGTACTAGCACCAATGACAGGGCCTGCGATCGGTAGATTTCGCAAAGTACCTAAACCCAATTTCACCACGTTACCACTACCCATCGCCAAGCCAAAAATTGCCAATACTTCGCCCTTACGTGCAGGTTCTTGTAAGTCTAAACCATAAGCAGCGGCAATTTGGAGAATCATTTCTGATTGCAATCTAGTGGTAGCGACTAGATCGATCGCCAACAAAGCCAAAGCTATCCCTGGTACAAAACTGCTAACCAAACCAACACCACCAGCATAAGTGGATTTTTCCACAATAATTCGATGAGCGATTTCTCTGGGTGATTCTTCGGGATATTCAGCTTGCAACTTTTGCACAGCAGCAGCAGCTTTTTCCAAGTCAACTTGATCCATTCCAGCAAAGATCCAATCTAACTTAAAAAGACCGCTGACATTTTTAACCCACCAGTTTTCCGAGGCAGCAGAAACAGCTTCCCCAGCTGTGTGGGTAGTCTTTTCAATCAACTCGTAGCCTTGTTTCCCTGCGGCTTCAGCCGTTTCTAAAGCAGCTTTTCCAGTTTGGGTAGCAACAAAAGCTACATTTGTCCCAACATCTACTGCTGCATTTGCCATGATTTGTCCAGCTGTCGCCGCCACTTTACCCATTTCTGTAACCACTTGGGTAATTTCTGGCAATTTCTCGGTTGTTTGGGTTGTGTTCATCCTCAATTTTTCCTTGCTGTTGTGTCCTCTACTTACTAAGTTGCGATCGAACTGGTGATAAATGTTTCCCTCTAAAGTGAGATTATGATTGAAATGAAAACTATTTTGGAGGATGAATTTATGCTAGGTTTCGATCGCATCACATTTAATCCTAAAATTATGGCAGGACAAGCTTGTATTCGGGGAATGCGAATTCCGGTTTCTTTAGTAGTGAATTTAGTAGCCAATGAGAAATCATCTCAGGAAATTTTAGAGGAATATCCAGATTTAGAACCAGAAGATATTCGACAATCTTTGCTTTATGCAGCGTGGTTAACTCAAGAACGAGTTTACACCTTTACCACAGCTGAAAAAGTCTAATGAAGTTTTTAGCAGATATGGGAATTTCACTCCGCACAGTTGCTTGGTTGCGTAGCGTTGGATATGATATTGTACACTTGCGGGATGAAGGATTACAACGGCTACCGGATGACGAGATTTTAATTAAAGCCCGTGCTGAGGGGCGAATTTTATTAACAGTAGATTTAGATTTTGCTGAACTTTTAGCAGTAAGTGGGGAAGTGTTACCCAGTGTGATTTTGTTTAGGTTGGGAAATGAAAATTATCAGGCGATTAATGAAAGGTTAGCTGAAGTTTTAAGTCAATGTCAAGAAGATTTAGAAGCAGGTGCAATTATTTCTGTGAGTAACCAAAGGTACAGGGTGAAGCGATTACCAATATAAGTAGGATAAAACCAAAGCGTCCGAGAAATCCCGGACGCTTTGGTTTTAGACTTAAGAAAACACCAAAAGTGGTTAATTAATCATTAAACTTTTGGGGTTTTGTTTCCGCCCACTACTTGATTTTTCAAGCCATTGATTTCGTCAGCCAACTCCTTACGATTTGAGGCGCGGAGTAAATACCGATACACAAACCAACCGGAGTAGCCAATACCCACCAATTCAAAGAAAGGCGAGAGTAGAGGGATATCATCTAGCGCATCGAGTACCGCGAGGGTGACTTTGACGGTGACAAAAGCACCGACAATCAAACCAACAGTAATCAGGGGTTTTTGGTAGGTGCTGAAGAAATCACCCAGGTAATCTGGCAGTTTAGCCAAATAGGAGACGAAAATATCCCAATATTCTTGCACCTGGCTTGTAGATGTGCTACCAGGTGTATTGGTGATGATCGGCCCCCCTTGATCGACGGTGACTTCTACAGTGGGAGTAGTTTGTTGCGTTTCCTTGGTTTCCATGTTTCTAATCTCAACTATTGCAACGTTGTTATATTAGCTAGGAAGCGTTCCGGCTTGATAGGGAAGCTGGGAGACTTCGCAAACTAGTTTTACTACTATGGGAACATTTTTAACCTACAAAGTACAGCTATTTAGCAAGAGAAATTAGCAAAGTACGTAGGTTTGGTCATTTAGCGCCGGAAATCCCCTTATTATTAATTAACGCTACTTAGTTCGCTAAAAGGCTCATTCTAAAGAATTAATTTATGAAAATCGGGTTAAGGAATTTGGGTTTATGGGAAAATCTGGACAAAGTGCGATCGCTCTTGGCAGTAATCTGGGTGACTCTCGCTCTATTCTGGAATCTAGCCTGAAAATGCTCGATCAAACCTCTGGAATTAGTTTAGAGCTTCAGTCTAGCTGGTATCGTACTAAAGCTGTAGGGCCGCCACAACCAGATTACCTGAATGGGTGCGCTGTGCTCAAGGTGCAGATGAGTCCCTGGGAGTTGCTAGAAACGCTATTAGCCATTGAAGCTAAATTTGGTCGGGTGCGTCAAGAACGCTGGGGGCCAAGAATTTTAGATTTAGATTTATTATTGTTCGATAATTTGATTTTAGAGACTCCAGGGCTGACGATACCTCATCCCTGGTTGAGAGAAAGGGCGTTTGTTTTGGTACCTTTGGCAGAAATTGCACCAAATTGGATTGAACCTGTATCAGGAAAAGCGATCGCGCAACTCGTGCAAGCGGTAGACTGTTCAGGTGTGACTAAAATCGAAAATTGATTATGCCATTAGGTAAAGAACCGCCAGAAATAATTAAACAACGCCTATTTTATCAAGGTCGTAAATTCAATTTTGAAGTAACTCGTTTGCGTCTGCCTAACAAAGTAGAAGGCGACTGGGAATGTATTCGTCATCCTGGTGGTGCTTTAGCTGTTCCGGTAACTCCTGAAGGTAAATTAATATTATTGCGTCAATATCGTTTTGCTGCCCAAGGACGTTTATTAGAGTTTCCCGCTGGAACTATAGAAGCTAATGAAGATCCATTTTCTACTATTGGGCGAGAGATTGAAGAAGAGACAGGTTATCGTGCGAATAAATGGCAAAAGTTAGGCGAATTTTTCCTAGCCCCCGGCTATTCCGATGAAATAATTTATGCTTTTCTCGCCCAAGATTTGCAACCATTAGAAAAGCCACCCCAACAAGACGAAGATGAAGATATGGAAACAGTTTTCCTCACACCCGAAGAATTAGAAAAAGCAATTATATCCGGTGAACCCGTAGACGCAAAATCTGTAACCAGCTTCTTTATGGCGCGTCCCTTTCTGAAATAAATTTCTCATGTATCTAACCACAGATGGACAAAAACCCACCCATAATTTAATTATAGTATCTGTGTTTATCTGTGGACATCTGTGGTTAAAAAATCCAATCTTCTATGAATGACATAATACTCTTCTGGCATCGTCGAGACTTACGAATTTCCGATAACATAGGATTAGCAGCAGCTAACCAACAAAGCGCCAAAGTAATCGGTGTTTTTTGCCTCGATCCAAATATTTTAGAAAGTAAAGATATCGCCGCAGTCAGAGTTACTTATATGATTGGTTGTTTGCAGGAATTACAACAAAATTATCTGCGAGCGGGGAGCCAATTAATAATTTTAAAAGGTCAACCAACCCAAGAAATTCCTAAGTTAGCGATCGCTTTAAACGCAAAAGCTGTATTTTGGAATTTAGATGTAGAACCTTATGCTAGAGAGCGCGATCGCACCATCACCCAAGCCCTAAAAGACAAAGGAATCGCCATTCAAACATTCTGGGATCAATTATTGCACTCTCCCGCCGAAATAGCAAGCGGTGCTAATCAACCTTACACAGTTTATAGTCCCTTTTGGAAAAACTGGATTAGCAAACCGAAAACCGAGCCAGTAGACAGATTTGAAAATCGAGAAAGTTTAACCGCCCAAGAACAAGAAGCAATCAATCAAGCTGGTGCCATTCCCTTACCAACTGCCAAAGATTTAGGGTTTATTTGGGATAATGAATTAATGTTAGCACCCGGAGAAGCCCCCGCACAGGAAAGGTTGGATGAGTTTTGTAATGAAGCGATTTTTAGCTATAAAGAAAAGCGTAACTTCCCGGCAATTGATGGTACATCTCGACTGAGTGCGGCGTTAAAATTTGGTGCAATTGGTATTCGTACAGTTTGGGATGCTACTATGGAAGCGATCGCTGGAAGTAGCAGCGACGAAGCCCAAGAAAGTGTGAAAAGTTGGCAACAAGAATTAGCTTGGCGCGAGTTTTACCAACACGCAATGTATCACTTTCCCGAATTAGCAGAAGATGCTTATCGCCCAGCGTTTAAAAATTTCCCTTATGATAATAATTCGGAACATTTTCAAGCTTGGTGCGAAGGAAGAACAGGTTATCCTATTGTCGATGCAGCGATGAGCCAATTAAAATCAACTGGTTGGATGCACAACCGTTGTCGAATGATTGTTGCTAGTTTCTTAACCAAAGATTTATTAATTAACCCGAAAATGGGGGAAATATATTTTACGCAAAACCTCTATGATTGGGATCTTTCTGCTAATAATGGCGGTTGGCAATGGAGTGCTTCTAGTGGGATGGACCCCAAACCTGTGCGAATTTTTAATCCCGCTTCTCAGGCAGAAAAATTCGATCCTAATGGGGAGTATATCAGAAAGTGGTTGCCTCAGTTGCGATCGCTCCCCACCAAGCTTTTAATTAGTGGGGAAATACCTGATTCACAACGGGAAAGTTTAGGTTATCCTTTGCGAATTGTAGAACATAAGATACAGCAAAGAGTTTTTAAGGAACGGTACAATCAGCAAAAGGTGGAGTAGGGTTTTATTTAACCACAGATATCCACAGATTAACGCAGATAAACGCAGATGGATTTTGGGTGGGTGATAGAGTTATTGGTTTTGGATGACACCAATTTGTGATTCTACAAAGTCTAGCAAAATTCGCTGATGTGGAACACCCAACGGACGCACTTCCCCCGCAATTTCCGAATAACAATTACCCCGTTGAATATCTGCAACTGATAATAACCCCATATCCCAACCTTCACCTAAGACTAAATCATTTAATTCCACAGTTAACTCTCCATGAAAAACATGACGCACTACGTTGGGATCTTGATAATTACGGAAATGATGTAAAACTGAAGGAACATAACCAATTTCTTCCTTTAATTCTCGCTGTACTGCAATATCTGGAGGTTCATCTGGTTCAATATGTCCGCCAAAAAAAGCCCAATAACCGGGATAAACAATAGTTGGGATATTGTCTCTTAATTGCATTAAATATTTGCCATTCCGGTAAAGAATTGCTACGGCTACATGAACAAGTTTAGTATTCAAAGTCTCTTTTGCTCCTCAATATAAAACTCACCAAATTCTTGACCACCCGCAGGCACACTTTTATACAAAACCTTGCCTTGAATCACAATTTGTTGCTTCTGTTTGGGGAAGGGATTTTTAGTAACTATAGTAATAGTGCCAGTATCATCTTCTAATTCATAAGCTCGTTTCTCCAAAAACGGAATTAACTTACCCACATTACCTTTTAAGTAAACAGTAGAATTAACTTTGCTTTGCTGCTTTACTTCGTTAACATTGCTCACAGGAACATCGGGAGAGAAAATACTAAATCCTGATTCCTTAACTTGGGTACAACTGAACAACCCGCCCAGCAAGAAGGTAATTGTGCTAACTTGTAATATTTGAATTAACTCTTGTTTCATCCCAGTTTCCCAAAGCGATCGCTAACAAATCTGAATCTCGCGTAACCAAAAAACAACTAGATTATCCCCCTAGATAGTAACTCAAGTTTCTAGTTCTAAGATGAGGCTGGTAGTAGGTAGTGGGTAGTGGGTAGTCGGTAAAGGGACTGCTACTACCCACTAACTATTACTGTCCTTAGATGAAAACAGGGAAAAATCAAAAATAACTCTAAAATTCCCCATCAAACTAACCAGTATTTGCGAAACTAGTAGAGCCAATGGCTCTTTGAGTATCAATTTAATTAACTATGGAAGCGAAAATATTAGATGGTAAAGCTTTAGCCCAAAAAATTCAAGCCGAGCTAAAACAGCAAGTAGAAGAATTAACACCGAAAATTGGTCGCCCCCCAGGGTTAGCAGTACTCATGGTAGGCGATAATCCAGCTAGCGCCGCTTATGTACGGAATAAAGAACGAGCTTGTGAAAAAGTCGGAATAGCTTCTTTCGGCAAACATTTCCCCACAGAAACTAGCCAGGAAGAACTAAAACAAGTAATTGAAGAACTCAACAAAGACGATCGTGTAGATGGCATTTTAGTCCAGCTACCCCTCCCCGATCATTTAGATTCCGTCTCCTTGCTGCACCAAATAGACCCAGATAAAGACGCAGACGGACTACACCCAGTCAACTTAGGGCGCTTAGTCAGAGGAGAAGCGGGGTTACGCAGTTGCACTCCCGCCGGAGTCATGCGCTTGATGGAAGAGTATCAGATTCCCCTTAGAGGTAAAAAAGCCGTAGTCGTCGGACGCAGCATTTTGGTTGGTAAACCACTGGCATTAATGTTACTAGCTGCCGATGCCACAGTGACGATCGCTCATTCCCGCAGCCAAAACTTAGGCGAAATCACCCGCGATGCCGATATTTTAGTCGCCGCCGCCGGACGCAAAGACCTAATTACAGCTGATATGGTTAAACCAGAAGCCATTGTCATCGACGTAGGGATCAACAAAGTCACCGACGAAGCAGGTAACTCCCGCCTAGTCGGAGATGTCAACTTTGATGCCGTCAAAACCGTAGCCGGATACATCACCCCCGTCCCTGGCGGCATTGGTCCGATGACCGTCGCTTTATTATTAGCCAATACCGTCTGGAGTTACAGTCAGAAGAAGGGGGTAGGGGGTAGGGGGTAGGGGGTAGGGAAGAACTCCGAAAGCTCCCTTTCTTCCCTAATGACCAATGACAAATGACTAATGACCAATGACAAATGACCAATGACCAATGACAAATGACAAAGAATAAAAAATTCGCAAATTAGCGATCGCCCATCCCCTGTAGAATTGTTACGGATGTAGACTCAATCAAGGAATCGAAGGATGGTAGCTACGGACGACAAGTTTTCGGCACAGGGGCAATCTCCTCCCTTTGACCTCTGCAAATACTTGGCCCAACGGCAGGCTTTGGTGGAGGCAGCGTTAGAGGATTTTCTTCCCATAACTTATCCTGAGAAAATTTATGAGGCCATGCGCTATTCCTTGATGGCTGGGGGTAAGCGCTTGCGTCCTATTCTCTGTTTAGCTACCTGCGAACTGGCTGGCGGGACGATCGAAATGGCGATGCCGACTGCTTGTGCTTTGGAGATGATCCACACGATGTCGTTAATCCATGATGATTTACCAGCAATGGATAATGATGATTATCGACGTGGTAAATTGACAAATCACAAGGTTTATGGCGAAGATATCGCAATTTTGGCAGGTGATGGCTTATTAGCTTATGCTTTTGAAATCGTCGCTCAAACAGAAAATGTCCCGGCAGAACGCTTGGTGCAGGTGATTGCTCGTTTAGGTCGTGCGGTGAGTGCGGCTGGGTTAGTTGGGGGTCAAGTGGTTGACCTAGAATGTGAAGGGAAATCAGATGTTACTATTGAAACTCTGAACTTTATTCACACCCATAAAACGGGCGCTCTGCTAGAGGCTTGTGTGGTTTGCGGGGCGATTATTGCTGGGATATCAACCACAGATTTGCAAAGATTGTCTCGTTATGCTGAAAATATTGGGTTAGCATTTCAGATTGTGGATGATGTTCTGGATATTACAGCTACCCAAGAAGAGTTGGGCAAAACCGCAGGCAAGGACTTACAAGCGAAAAAGGCAACTTATCCTAGCCTTTGGGGTTTGGAAGAGTCTAAATGCAAGGCTCAGCAATTAGTGGCGGCTGCTAAGGCAGAGTTAGCACCTTTTGGGGAAAATGCTCGACCGCTGTTGGCGATCGCAGAATTTATTACCACCCGCACTAACTAAAAGTCTGTAGAACAGGTAACATTTAGTCAATTTTGTCTCCTACAAGACTTAACATTTAAACCTGCCCACAAAATCTACAGCAGAATCCTACATAATCCTAAATTCAACCTAAAAGCCAAACTTGATATGCAGGAATTTTGCCAGAGTCTTCTAGAGAACCACATATTGTTGGTTGCTGTTATTGCCAGTTTAATTGCTCAAATTACGAAACTCGCCATCGAGTTGGGCAAAAACCGGAAAATTAATATCCGTGTTTTGGTGGAAACAGGCGGTATGCCCAGCGCCCATTCAGCCTTAGTCACAGCTTTGGCAACGGGTGTAGGGCTGAAAATGGGATGGAATAGTCCTGATTTTGCGATCGCCGCCATCTTTGCCATTATCGTCATGTACGATGCCGCTGGAGTTCGTCAAGCTGCTGGCAAACAAGCACGCATCCTCAATCAAATCATTGATGAGCTATTTCGCGAACATCCCACCTTTAACGAAGATCGTTTAAAAGAATTACTTGGACATACCCCTTTTCAAGTAATTGTTGGCTCGGCTCTCGGTGTAACTATTGCCTGCCTAGCAGCACCAGCTTATTGAGCAGAGGGCAGGGGGCTCTTTTGGGCAAGAGGGCTCTTTTGGGCAGGGGAGCTCTTTTGAGCAGGGGAGCTCTTTTGGACAGGAGGGGCAGAGGGGCAGAGGGGCAGAGGGGCAGAGGGGCAGAGGGGCAGAGGGGCAGAGGGGCAGAGGGGCAGAGGGGCAGAGGGGCAGAGGGGCAGAGGGGCAGAGGGGCAGAGGGGCAGAGGGGCAGAGGGGCAGAGGGGCAGAGGGGCAGAGGGGCAGAGGGGCAGAGGGGCAGAGGGGCAGAGGGGCAGGGGTGATGATAAATAATAGATGATTAATATCAGAAAGGTAAAAAGTTTTCTTCTGCCTGCTTACAGATTTTTAGTTAAAGTTTTAGATTTTTATTTTAAAAAATAAAGAAAGTTTGTTGTTCTTTTTTCTCCCCTGCACCCCTGCACCCCTGCACCCCTGCACCCCTGCACCCCTGCACCCCTGCACCCCTGCACCCCTGCACCCCTGCCCCCCTGCTGGCTCATCGTGGAGTTTCCACTTGTGGTTTGAGCAATGTTACTCGATTTCCATCTACTAACATTACTAAAAAACCGCGATCGTTCAATAGGCGAAAAGTATTATTAGCATTTCTCTCATTACTAGTGTACAAAGCCAAAAGATAAGGTCTTTGTCCAAAAGAAGCTAAACCAATTCTTTTCCCTAAAAGTTGCTGTAATTGAGTCGCAATTTCCGGCTGATTTCCATAATCTACCAACACAGCATAACCCCTGCCTAATAATCGCGGATTAAAAGCAGGTAAACTCTCTGTGGCAGGTTGAGGTTTTGGTTTTTCCTGTGTATTACTAACAGGAGCGGGAGGAGAAGTAGGTTGAGGTCGATCGGCAACTCCTGCATCTGCGGTTGGCTCGACTACAAAAGCAGACAAACCAGTACTTTCTTTGATATTTTGTACTAAATCTTGAGCTTCTGACAAGTTAGTGAAGCCGCCAACACGAGTCACTATATTATCTAAATATCGGCAAACTGTAGCTTTAGTGTTACTAGGAAGAGATTGCCGTAATAAGCGTTGACTCTGGCGATTCTTTGTTACTACAAATAACAAATATTCCCCTGCTGCTGGTGGTTCACAAGTTGACTCACGAGACTGAGCCAAAGCACCGTTCACTCCCACACCTAACCCAATAATTGTTATTAAAGCAGAGCTTAAAGTAGCAAAAGCTCCCTTAATCGCAGTTTGACTCATGGCTCAGTAATTGGTAATCCAGTGATAAGTTTTGAATGAAAGTTTTACACTCAAAACCTAAAACTTAAAATTGTTTTTTAGCAAGCGCTTAAGCAACGGTTGCTAAAGAAGCTAAGGGATCGGGAATAGAATTAGATGGCGCTGTGAATTCTCCAGTAGCTACGTATTCCAAGCGCAATTTTAACCAAGTAATAAATTGCTGATTGGTGGAAATTATTGCACAAGCTGGTTGCGGAGTTTTAGCTTTAATAGCTGCCATTTCTTTAGCTTCTAAAAATGCGGGTTGTTTGACTAACCAAAAATCAATTTGTTTTTCTTTTTCGTGATAGTCTCTCACTCTTTCCCGCAATACTTCGTCTAGCGGTTCTTCTTCCAACAAAAACTTTTGACTTGCCAAAACGTAGTAATAAGTTGCCATTTGTCAATCTTCCTTCATCATTTGTTATAAGTCATAAGTCATAAGTCATAAGTCATAAGTCATAAGTCATTTGGAAAACAATTTAAAATAAATCACTTTCTCAGCAATGACCAATAACCAATGACCAACGACCAATGACTAATGACCAAGAATAGCTTCTTTCATTTCTCTGACGGCTCGTTCTAAACCAACTAAAACCGCCCGACTTATTATTGTATGACCAATGTTGAGTTCTTCCATACCTTTAATTGCGGCAACGGGGTAAACATTCCAGTAAGTTAGTCCATGTCCGGCGTTGACTCTTAAACCGGAAGCGATCGCCATTTCACAACCTTTAACTAAAACCTGAAGTTCCTTTTCCCGACTTGCTTCGTCATGCGCCTCGGCGTATTTCCCCGTATGCAACTCAATAAACTTAGCTTTTACCTTAGCAGATGCGGCAATTTGGGCTTCATCGGCATCAATAAACAAACTTACCGGAATCCCGGCACTCTGTAATTTATCTACTACTAGACTCAGGCGATCGACTTGTCCCGCTATATCTAGTCCGCCTTCTGTGGTGACTTCTTCTCGACGTTCCGGTACTAAGGTAACGTAATCTGGTTTGATATCGAGAGCGATCGCCACCATCTCATCCGTCGCCGCCATTTCCAAGTTTAAATGCGTGCGAACCGTTTGCCGCAACAACCGCACATCCCGATCTTGAATATGTCGCCGATCTTCCCGCAGATGTACAGTAATCCCATCAGCGCCAGCTAACTCCGCCAACACCGCCGCTGCTACCGGATCGGGTTCCACAGTCCGACGTGCTTGGCGAATCGTCGCCACATGGTCGATATTAACACCGAGCGTAGGCACTTTTTACTCTCCATCTACCTCGAATCGTCCGTTTTTCATCTTACTAGAAACAGAGTCATTAGTCATTTTATTAGACTTACTTTTTGATTCAGATTGTTGAAGCTGAAATTATGGGCTACCTCAAAAGACTAATTCCGTGAGAGAATTTTAGAGAAGTCTACATTATCCGATCGACCAACTTTAATAAACTACTCTTAATTCCTTTGACTAGGAAAAAGTCTAATGAATCTTGATATTCGCACTATTCTTTTTCTGGGCGCAGTTCTATTATCTTTGCAAATCATACCTTTAGTTTTGCTGTTTGTACTGACTAATCAATATAAAGGGATTAACCATTGGTTGGTCGGCCATACATTAGTTTCCCTTGGATATTTTCTTATAGTCTTTCGCGGAGCTATTTCTGATTTCTTTTCGATTATTATTGCTAATATATTAATAACTGCCGGGTATTCTTTTAGTTTGCAAGGCATCTCATGTTTTACCGAACAAAAGTTCCCGCGTTATTGGATTTTGGCTTTAAACAGTATTTTTTGGGGGATTCATTTTCATTTTACTTATATTATACATTCTCTTTCTTTACGAATCATCAATATTTCTTGGATTAGTTTTATAATTAGTGTATTTTCTGCTTCTCAACTACTAAATAATAGAGATAAAAGACTGCTTATTTCCAGCCGTTTTACCGCGATTATCTTTTTATTACACAGCAGTCTTACATTAGCTCGAATTATAATCACAGTGAACCATGAACTTCCAAATTCTTTATTTGCGCTTAATCTTGACGGGTTTCAAGTTTTTTATTTTATGGCCTGTTTCATCAATAGTTTTTTGATAACAACAGGATTCATCGCAATGGTTTGTCAAAGACTTTATCAAGACTTAAATACTTTAGCAGAATGTGATTTTCTGACTAATACTTTAAATCGCCGTGCTATAGAACGCCAAATTGATAGAGAAATTGCTTATTGTCAAAGAAAAAATAATAAAATAACTTTTATTTTGATGGATATCGATCGCTTTAAATCAATCAATGACAACTATGGACACGATAGCGGAGATCTTGTTCTTAAGCATTTTACACAAACCCTTAATCTAATCATACGGCAAGAAGATCTTTTAGGTCGATGGGGAGGAGAAGAGTTTCTCGTTGTTTCCAGAGTCGATAGTGTTGAGGATGCTGTTGTTTTAGCAGAACGATTACGAAGTGCTATCCAAAACGAAAAGGTGATGGTACATCATACTACTATTACTTATACTGTCAGCTTGGGGGTTGCTGTTTATGGTATACATGGTCAGACTAAACAAGAACTAATTATAGCAGCCGATCGAGCATTATATGATGCTAAAAATTCTGGGAGAAATAAAGTTGCGATCGCTCAACCATCTGATTAAGCGATCGGATGAATCTACTTTAACTGTTCTACCGCAAAAAAGTACCCTCACGGGTACTCCAAAAACTACTATCGGATCGTTAGAATTGTGGAGATCATTAGTAAGCTTAATTGCTGGAGAAAAGTAGGGTTCATCGTCTGATCCCAGCATTCATTCTTTGCCTTTTTAATAAATAGGAGAACAGTATGCCGTTGAAGGAATACGGTGTTTTGAAGGGTCGTCCGATCGCACGACGACTCGCAGTGACATCGAATGCTCATTACCAAGTTCACTTAGTCGATGATAATACTGATTACCGAATTGCAATTAATGCAAATTCAAAGCTCAGTCCATCTGAATTGGAATATTTAATGGACGAGAACTTTGTCCATCCAATTACATCAAACCTGGTTAATTTACCTCTGGGTTTTAAGCGTCTTGAATCCAAACCTGGTGGGTTAGCATTAGATTTCATTCGGGGCAATCTGTTCGATCGCAGGAAAATGATTCCATTACCATTCAATGTTCCTGGCCCAGATAATGACTTAAACGAAAAGATTGACAAATATATTCAGCGGGCAATGTCAGATGAAGATGCTCTGATCTACGCATTTGGCGAACGTTGGGGGCCAGAACGTAATATTAAAGACAAAATCTTTGGTTTTCTGCCAGGTAATGGCATTCATGACATACACATGAACCAAGGCAATGACAAGAAGTTTGAGCGAGATGATGGAGTTTGGCAGGATGGTGCCTTGTTGATTCACTTTCCCTCAGAAAATCGCTGGATTGGTATCTTTCTCAAGTTTCAGTCACAATGCTGGCATACTGATGATAAAACTGGACACTGCATTACGGCAAAACCTGAACCAAGCGATCCAACTCAAACCCCAATTGAAGGTGAACCTGATTTAGTTATTCGCATTATTGCGGCACTTGTCAATCCAGAAGGTGCCGATCCGGGAAAAGAAACAGTAACCTTACTCAACACCTCACCTGCATCAATTGATTTGACTGGATGGGCGATCGCCGATCGATTAAAGAACAAACATCCTCTATCAGGAACACTGGAAAAGGGCAGCACATTGGTCGTAAAGTTACCTGAAACTGTACAACTAGGTAACAAAGGCGGCATTATCACACTGCTGGATAATCGTGGCATTAAGATTCATGGGGTATCTTATACCGAAAAACAAGCCGATCGTGAGGGGTGGTCGATCGTATTTTAAGTTCTTCAGCTTAAACCTCTCCTTTTCTCTTCTCTGTGTCCTCTGCGTCTCTGCGGTTTAAAAAGATCTTTTTTTGAACCGCAAAGAACGCAAAGAGCGCGAAGAAAAAAGAACTTTTCCAAATCGATTTAGTGTTTTGCAACTACTAAATCTACTTTGCTTCAGTATTATTTTCTTGCTGATCTTTGATAGGACGCATTGTGGGGAACATCACCACATCACGAATGCTTTGGGTATTAGTTAAAAGCATAACTAATCGATCGACTCCGATTCCCATTCCTGCACAATTTGGCATTCCCAAAGACAAAGCTTCAATGAAATCTTCATCCATCGGATGTGCTTCATCATCGCCTGCGTTTTTCTGTGCTAACTGTTCCTCAAACCGCTTTCTTTGTTCTTTCGGATCGTTCAACTCAGAAAAACCATTCGAGTACTCTGTACCTGCAATAAATAATTCAAACCTTTCCACAAAACCAGGTTTGCTACGATGTCCTTTTGCTAACGGACTCACTTCCACCGGAAAGTCAATAATGAAAGTTGGTTGAATTAATTTTGGCGCAACTAACTTATCAAAAACAGCATAAAGCACATAGCCTAAACTCTGTTTTTCTAAATTAGAAAGATGCAAGTCTAACTGTTCAGCTTTACTAATTGCATCTGCCAATTCCAAACTATCAAAATCCAACCCAGTGTCATCTTTAACCGCTTCCACCATTGTTTTCACTTGCCAATGTTTGCCAGTAAAACCAGGAAACTTCTCGCTGTGGTCGTATTTCCGTTCTAAACTAATATTTTCCCCTTGATATTCAATTTCCTGCTTATCTCCATGCACAGTTTTAGCAGCGTAGCAAAATACCTCTTCTACCACTCCCAAAATATCAAAGTAATCAGCGTAAGCTTGGTAAACTTCCAAAGAGGTGAATTCAGGATTATGAGTACTATCAACACCTTCGTTTCTAAATACTCTTCCTAATTCAAAAACTCGCTCAAAACCGCCACAAACAGCCCTTTTTAAAAACAATTCTGGCGCAATTCTCAGGTACAAATCTACGTCCAAAGCATTGTGATGGGTAATAAATGGACGTGCAGCAGCACCACCGTAAATCGCTTGTAAAACCGGAGTTTCGATTTCATAAAACCCGGTTTCGGTTAAATAATTCCGAATGCTTTGGACGATTTTACTGCGAAGTGCAAAACGTTGGAAAGATTCCAAGTTTCCTGCTAAGTCCATTTCCCGATGACGGCGACAAGTTTCTGGATCGTTAACGCCGTAATAAGCATCAGGAAAAGGAATAGTAGCTTTGGATAATAATACCAATTCTTTTACGAGAATTGATAACTCGCCTCTATTAGTACGACTTCCAATTCCCGATGCACCAACAAAGTCTCCTACATCGAGAAGTTTTTCAATTTGTTTAAAAGATAAACCAGTTTCACCTGTTACTACTTTTTTCTCGATTTTCAGTTGAATTCTACCTGTAGAATCTCGTAAATCGATAAAAATAATGCTACCACTATCGCGTTTAGAAGTAATGCGTCCAGAAACTTTTATTGGTGTTTCTTCGGGATCGTTTTGTCCATTTTCGAGTTCTTTTCCGGGTTGACTAAATAAGTCCCTAACTTGCTGCGTTGTATGCGATCGCTGATATGATTCGCTAGGATAGGGTTCTATTCCCTGCGATCGCAAATCTTCTACCTTCCGCGCCCGAACTTCTGCTTCACTCTGAGTCATCAATAATTACCCTGCACAATACCAAATACAAAATTTTACATTAGGGAAGCACTTATCCCATCCAAAATCTTAGCGTCAACGTAGACAATCTGACACTTCTGAAGTTTATCCACAGTCTACCGCACCCTATCTTAACGCAAAAACGCCGACCATTCCCTACTACCCGATTGGCGTATCTTCCTCCCCTTCTCTCTTCTTCTTCCTTCGCGCTCTTTGCGTTCTTTGCGGTTCAAAAAAAAGATAATTAACCCCAACCCAGTATAAATCTTTCCCGACATTTAACCTAATCGCAGAGACGAGAGTCAAAACAGCTACCCAAATCAATAAAATGTAGTTACACACCTTCCCTTAATCACCAAAAGGTAAACAACAGCATGAGTCTCACACCAACACAGTCAAAACAAAAGCTAACATTTGAGCAATTTCTGCAACAATATCCTGATGATGGTCGTTATGAGTTAGTAGATGGGGAAATTGTGAGAATATTAGCAACTAGACAACATGACGATATCGCAGATTTTATTACAGAACAACTTAATAAACAAGTTGACAGACTCAACTTAAATTATAAAGTATCTGGTAGAATTATGATTGCCACTTTAACAAAAAATGGCAGAGAACAAGGACGTTTTCCCGATGTTAGTGTAGTAAATTTAGATGTTTGGCGTGCTAACCGTTTAGCTTATTCTGCTTTGCGCGAACCTTTGCAATTAGCTGTAGAGGTGGTATCAACAAATTGGGAAGATGATTACATTGATAAATTAGATGAATATCAACGTTTAGGTATTTTTGAATATTGGATTGTAGATTATTTAGCTATTGGTAGTAGAGATTATTTAGGTAATCCCAAAAATCCTACAGTTTTTGTTTATCAATTAAATGAAGGAGTTTATCAAGTTACAGCTTTTAGAGGTTCCCAAAGAATTATATCTCCCACTTTTCCCGAATTGGAATTAACTGTTGATGAGATTTTGGGGGTTTAGGCGATCGCAGGCTTCCTGTAAATGAAAACATTGGTATTTAACTAAACTCGATCGCCTAAAATCGCATTTAAGATGACCAAGAATCACGATCCCTGCTAATAAATTCATCAGCTTCTTGGGAAGTAGCAAAACTCCCCTTACCCGTGCCAATCATACTCCGCATTGTTCTCTTCTTTTGCGGTAAACTTTCCACAATCACAATCACATCTACTGTAGTGCCTGGGAGCAATTCTGTGGAACTAATTTCAATGATTCCCCCAGGTTTAACAACTGCTTTTTGTCTCAATGCTTGATTCATATTGTTTCACCTCTAGTTAATACATTCTAGAAGGGAGGGATGCTCAAGATTGGGTTAATGAGTTACGAGTAGTTTGTGGAAAGTGCCAAACTGGAAGTAGCGATTCGAGGAAATTTTAGGGGGTTAAGGCTATGACGGTATCCACTGAAAAGAAAGTTTGGACAGATGCAGAATTTATGGCATTACCCAAAGATGGGCATCGTTACGAATTGGTAAATGGTGAGGTTGTGGATATGGGCAATTCAGGGATGGAACATGGCTATGTTGCTTGCATTTTGACAATAGTCTTAGGGGGGTATATTCGGGCTAACAAACTTGGAGCCATTTGTGATTCCAGTACAGCATTTACCCTCAAAAGAGGAAATAAACGTTCTCCTGATTTTTCCTTTATTGCAAGGAACCGCTTACAGGGGTTGAGTCGTCCTCCTCGTGGCTTTTTCCAAGGTTCTCCCGATCTAGCTGTGGAAATTCTTTCTCCTAGCAACACTATTGAAGAAATTCACAACAAAATTGTGGAATATTTCGAGAATGAAACGCGCTTAGTTTGGGTGATCCATCCTGATGAAAAGTATATTTTGGTTTATCATTCTTCAGAACCCGATCGCTTTCTCCGCCCTCAAGATAACTTAGATGGCGAAGAAGTAGTACCGGGTTTTTCAATGGCGGTATCAGAACTGTTTGAAGAATGGGACTTTTAGGAGATGATGGCTATAAATAAAAGGCTGCGTCTTTACCTCGACACCAGCGTTTTCAATCGCCCTTTTGACGATCAATCCCAGGTCAAAATCTTTCTAGAAACCCAGGCGATGCTACTAATCTTGCAAATGATCCAGAACAAACAAGTAGAGTTGGTTAACTCCAATATTTTAGAGTATGAAAACAGCCGCAACAGCGATCCCGATCGCGCAAAAGCCGTCAATCTCTATCTCAGCCTTGCCAGCGTTCAACAAATTGCCAATGAATCGATTCGCCTACGTGCCAAAGAGTTAGAACAAAATGGAGTTAAAGCTATGGATGCTTTGCATATTGCCTGCGCCGAAGCAGCTAATAGCGATTATTTCCTAACCTGCGACAAACGTTTAATTAATAAGTGTAAATCTCTGAGCCTTAGAGTGATGAATCCAGCAGATTTTATTTTGGAGATTGAAGATGAAAGTAAACCTGCCAACTGAAAAACAAGTCATTCAAGAAGCACTGGAAATCTTGCTAACCCACATGGAACCCCTAAAAGTCGCTCGTTTTGTAGCTGCCTGTAACTTAGGAGAGGGAGATTACCTGAAAACCAAAGATCAAGTGTTTGCAGGCGAGACTGTCGATAGCTTGTACGAAAAAATTCAAGCTTTTGAGGCTGGAAAAAATGAACTAAAACAGATTTAAAGCGGGCGGCGGGAATCGAACCCGCATTAATAGCTTGGAAGGCTATAGTTTTACCACTAAACTACGCCCGCATTGCGACTTACAACCGACAACCTCAGTTTGTTCATCGCTCTAGCTAGGATAGCACAACTTTGGGCAACTACACAATTTTTTTCACTTTTTCCCTTTCCCCTTTCTTTCCTTCTGCTTTATCAACTACGAAAGTCAACACGGTTTCATCTATGCCTTTAAGTTGCAGGGGACTACCCTTGGTGATTTCCGCTTCGTCCAGATAATCGGCGACTGCGGCGGAAACTAAGATGGTGTTAGGTTGGGCTAAGGCTTGCAGTCGGGAGGCGATGTTCACTGTCGGTCCGATCGCAGTATAATCGGCTCGTTCTTGACCACCAAACATTCCCACTACTGCTGTTCCCTGATGAATACCACAGCGGAACTGTATTTCGGGGATACCTTGTTCTCGCCAACGTTGGTTAAGTTCTTCTAAATAGTAGTGCATTTGTCTGGCGGTGGCGATCGCACGTTTCACCTGTTCATTCGGTGTCAACTCTTCCGGCGCACCATACATCGCCAACACTGCATCACCCATAAATTTATCCACAGTACCACCGTTGGCAAATACCGCCCTAGTCATATAATCCAAATATTCATTCAGTAATTCAGCAACGCGCCGACTTCTTAAAGTATTAGAAAGTTGGGTAAAACCAACAATATCGCTAAACAAAATTGTCACTAATTTTGGTTCGGGGCGCAAATCTAATGACAGTTCTCCTGTCGCTGCTTTATTCACTAAAGTTGGGGGCAAAAAGCGCTTTAATACTGATTCTGTGAGATATTTATTTAACTCTTGCAACTTTTGTTCGTTGACTTTAAGTGCTAATAAATTTCGCACGGCGGCTAAAAGTTCGCGATCGTTAAAAGGTTTAGCTAAATAAATATCTGCCCCTTGTTCTGTTCCTTCTATTCTGGTATCTTCATCGACTTTGGCGGTTAACAAAATAATTGGTGTTGCCTTAATTTCTGGCAAATCTCGAATCCGGCGAATCATATCTAAACCAGAGACGATCGGCATCATCAAATCCGTGACAATTAAATCAGGATGCCTGTCTATTGTGATGCTTAAACCTTCTGCACCATGTCTAGCTGTTAACACTTGAAAACCGGAAGCACGCAATACTTCAGAAACATAACTCCGTAAATCAGGATTATCATCTACTACTAATATTGTCGGGGCGTTAGAATTTTCATGAGAATCAACAGAAATTTCTGTTGTTACTTGTTCTCTGCTAATTTCTCTGGTTTCTGGTGCTTCTAAAATCTCTAAATCTGCTAATTCTACAGCAGCACGACTAGCTTGAAGTTGGGTTGGTACTTCTAAGATTTGATCTAAAGGTAAATGCGCCATTCCTGTTTGTAACCAAACTGTAAAAGTGCTTCCCGCGCCATAAATTGATTCGACAGAAATTTGTCCGCCGTGAAGTTCTACTAACTCTTTAACTAAAGCTAAACCTAAACCGCTACCTTCATAAGAACGGTTAACGGAACCTTCAGCTTGGCGGAAACGTTGAAATAAATGGGGAATTTGTTCGGTGCGAATGCCAATTCCAGTATCTTTAATTTGTAGGCGAACATGATCTCCTGCTGGTTCTACTTTAATGGCGATCGCACCGCCATTATCAGTAAATTTCATCGCATTAGATAACAAATTATAAATTACCTTATCAAATCTTTCTGGATCTAAATAAACTTTGGGACAAGAATGAAGTTCTGTCACCAAACGCAAACCTTTTTTCTCACAATAAGGGCGGAAAGATTCGACAATTTGACCTACCATCATCACCACATCGCAGGGGCGAAAACTCGCCTGCATTCTTCCAGCATCAAGTCTTTGAATATCCAATAATTGATTAACTAATCGCAGTAAACGGCGCGTATTTCTTAAAGCAATTACTGCTTGTTGGTGGGGCAGGTCACTTGTTTGGGCTACTGCTGATTCTAACGGCCCCATCATTAAAGTTAGGGGAGTGCGAAATTCATGGGAGATATTTTGAAAAAACTCAGTTTTTTGCCGATCTAATTCTAATAATCTTTCAGCTTGTTGCCGCGTTTTTTGATATAGCCGAGAATGTTGAACTGCGATCGCCGCTTGTGCTGCCACAGCTAACGCCAAATCAATTTCTACCTGTTGCCATTTTCTCACCGAACTTGCTTCCCGGAGAGTAATGCTACCAATTAATTGTCCATCACAAATCAAAGGTACCATCATTAAAGCCCTGGCTGAAGACCGCAAAGGCAAATCAAACCCCTGCATTTCCGGCATGGCTTCTAAATCATTAATTACCACTGGTTGTTGAGTTTCTATCAATCTTTGTAATACCGGATTTGCGGAAATTGGTACTGAAGATTGCGGCAGTCGAGATGAAGATGTAATTGTTGATTTTGAGTTGTGATTAATTGGGAACTGGGGAGTGGTAACTGGGGAGTGGTGATGAGGTAATTCACCTGTTACTTCCCGATTCTCGATTCCCTTTGTTTGCCTTTTTTTGTGATTATTTTCTAATTCGCCAAATTCCACATCGAACACTTGCAAACCTAATTCATTAGCATCATATAATCCTACACATTGGACATATTCATCATCTGGTGTCCATAAAGAAAGCGCACAACCATCTACATTCAAAGCTTCGCCAAGTTGTTTAGTAATTGCGGAAAAAATATCTTTAGGATCGAGACTATAACGAATGGCATTAGTAATAGTATTGACTAAAGCTTCACGTTTAGCCATTGCGATCGATCTTTCATAAGCGAGTGCTTGCGCGATCGCCAAAGCAGCTTGATCTGCCACCATAAAAACTAGTTGTACTTCATCATCTTGCCAACGACGATTTTCTGTACATTGATGCAGCGCTAACACAGCAGTCAATTCCAATTGACAAATTAAAGGTACTACCAAAGAAGAACGAATTCCCGCTTTGGCAAAAGCTGCCGATCTTTGTTGTTTTTCTGGACTATCTCCTTGAATTTGTTCATCTGTTGCCACATCTTCAATAACGTGGACATCATGAGTTTCCCAAACTGTTTGAGCCAAACTATTATCTGTTGAGGTAGTGGCTAATCGGTTGTTATTCTCTGGTGATTTTTCTCCAACGCCTCGCTTGCGATAGACAAAACTTTCATCAGCGATCGCATTATCATGACAAGGACGAATAATACAGATATCCGCCTCCAACATATGTCCAACTGTGTTTACAATTGTTTGCAGGATTTGCCGATGATCGGTGCGGGAGCGGATAGTATTAGTAACCGTATTGAGTAAAGACTCTTGGCGCAGGGTACGGCACAATTCTTGAGTTCGCGCCCGCAAGACATTATGAGTATCCAAAGCTTGTCGGACTACTAATTGTAAAGCGTCCGATTCCCAAGGTTTAGTTACATACTTAAAAACCTTACCGCTATTAATAGCTTCTACCAAGTCTTCGACATCAGTATAACCAGTTAAAATAATGCGGATTGTATCTGGGTACTGAGTGGCTGTTAAACTCAAAAATTCAGTACCACTCATTCCCGGCATCCGTTGATCGGAAATAATTACTGCCACATCTCCTTCTTTGGCTAAAATTTCCAAAGCCGCTGTCCCTGATGTTGCCTTGAGCACTTTGTATTCCCGATAGAAGGTGCGATACAGCAGGTCGAGATTATCTGGTTCATCATCAACAACCAGAAGTTTCGGTTTATTAGTGTGTTGGGACTTCATATAATCCTCTCCTGCCTAAGCAAGTCATCCCAGAAGCAAATGGTTTCATTACAAGGTGCATTAGCTGGTGACAATTTATAAAAGCAGCAAATACCAATTCTGTTTTATTTTTCCCTTCATTAACTCCAATCCACTACTCACCACCGACTATTGTCCGATTCACATAGCGTTAGCGCAATTTTCCGTATAATTACGCTTTACGGAAGTGGGTATCCTGACTCAGTTATGGGGTGTCAAGAGAATTTCCTGAAACCGGAAGCCTGAGACGGGAAACCTGTTCGCTAAGTATTACCTAAATATAAGGAGAAAACACATTAACATCGACAAGCGTTAGGCTATTTTAAAGAAATACCAAGTTTAGCATTGCTGCTCTCAACTGATCTAGGCAGATAACCCGTATCCTAGTTTTACAATTCTATACTTTCTGTAAGTGATACACCCTTATGTACGATCCTAATGCAGTTGAGAGTGACTTTCACCAATCGTAGTTTATACAACTTTGGATTGTCCGGGATTGAACTTAAGCATAACTTGGCTCTAGCTTAAGTAACAGTAAAAAAGTAAACCGTTGTGAAGCTCTTGTTCTGGTTCCTAAAAAACTCCCAGCAAGAACCGGAGGTAATTTTGTCTGGTTCTTCTCCTTTACAAATCCGTGCTGCTAAAACCGAAGATTTAAGCTATTTGGCGGAAATCCTGGCTAATAGCTTTCACTCTCGCTCCGGTATTACTGGTTGGTTTTATCCCCTGTTTCGCTTGGGGATATACGAAGATTTGCGCCATCGGTTGCAATCTAGTTCGTCGCGTTATGTTTGTTTGGTGGGGATCTACAAAGATTCTCAACTCGGCGATCGTCAAGATCAATTGGTTGAGCAAGAGGTAAGGGGGAGAACAGTTGCTCCCCCGGATCGGGATTGTGTGGTGGGAACGGTGGAAATGTCTTTGCGATCGACTAATCCTTGGCAGTTCTATAATTCCTCTGGCTATCCCTATTTGTCCAATTTGGCGGTACAGTCTGAATACCGTCGTCGGGGTGTAGCGAGGCAATTATTACTGGCTTGTGAGCAAATTGCTTTAAATTGGGGTTATCAAGACCTGTATTTGCACGTACTGGAAAACAACCACAAGGCAAGAGGGCTTTATAGTCAGTTGGGCTATCGCTTACACCAAGTAGATTCTAATTGGGCTTGTTTGTTGTTGGGAAAACCTCGACAATTACTGTTGCATAAGCGCTTGACTAGTGCAGCGCGATCGGGTTTATGCTAAAAATTAACTGTTGACGATTGAGCAAAAAGGTGATATGCCCCAAGAATACGAAAATCTTACTGCTGCGGAAATTACGGAACATTTGCAAGAAGGTAGGTTGCTGACGATTAATCGCTGTAAGCGCAATGGTTTAATTATCTATAAACCTCACCATGCTGAATTTGCTGGGCCTGGGGCTGCTGTTGGTGGTAACTGCGATTTAGATTGCCAAAGGGTGACTCCGGTGGGGAATCTTTCTTTGATTGTTCCAGAAACTTTTGACGATCGCCAAACTGCTTATAAAATTCGCATTCAGTGGCTCCGGTTAATGAAAAAGTCTACAGAATATGACGATCCCTTACAACGGGCGGAAAAGTTGATGTTTCAGTTTGAAAACTTTTTTGATTCCCAAACTTTGGATCAATTACCGGATGAAGCTTTTGCTCTTTTGGTGGGTGTTTTTCCTCAAACTATTAAAACTGCAAGGGTTAATGATGGTTAGGTAGAGGGGACTCTTGGGACTCTTGGGAAATTATTTAACTCAAAACTTTCTCCCTGTACGGACAATTAATGAATTGTCCGTACTCAAAACTCAAAACTGCCAACTCAAAACTGCCAACTCAAAACTCAAAACTGCCAACTCAAAACTCAAAACTGCCAACTCAAAACTCAAAACTGCCAACTCAAAACTCAAAACTTAAAACTCAAAACTTAAAACTTAAAACTCAAAACTTTCTAGGGTGGTTTTTAGTCTTTGGATCGATCGCTGATTCTCTTGGGGAGTTCCTACTGTAATTCTTAATCCTCCGCTAATTTGTCTGAGCAATGTTCCTTGGGATTTTAGTTGTTGAGTTAATGCTGTTAGTTTAGCGGTTTGATCTGTGGTTGTTGGGAGCAAACGGAGATAGATAAAGTTAGCGGCGCTAGGCCAAATTTTTAAGGCTGGGTGTCCAGATAAACTGTTAATTAGTTGTTCTCTTTGAGCTAAAATTTCCCCTATTGATGCGAGTATTTCTTGCCGATAATTCATGGCAAATAAGGCAGCGGCTTGGGTAAAACTGGGTAAGTTGTAGGGTAAGCGAACTTTTTCTAAGGCTGCTGTTAGTTGGGGGTGGGCGATCGCATATCCAACGCGATGGGCAGCTAAACGAAAGGCTTTTGAGAAAGTTCTTAAAATCATCCAGTTGGAATGTTGTGCTAGTTCAGCGGCGACGGTAGTTTGACTAAATTCAAAATAAGCTTCATCGATTACTACTAAAATATTTTCTGGCAAATTTCGCAACCAATCTAATTCTTTTGCTGTTAAAGCGTTGGCTGTTGGCGAGTTAGGATGGACGACAAAAACGAGGCGAATTGGTGGATTTTGGGTTTGATTAATTGCTTGTTGTGCTGCGTCTAAATCTATTTCAAAATTACTTTCGGAACGTCCGACTGTAACTACTGGAATTCCTAATGTTTGGGAGATAATTCCATACATGGAAAAGGTAGGGTTGGCGACTAAAACTGCACCTTCTCCTTTTAAACAGGTGGCGATTAAAACTGAGCGAATCAGTTCATCGGAACCGTTGCCAACAGAAATATTATCTAAGGTAATGTCGGTGATTTGTGCGGATTCGTTGACATATTCGGCGATCGCACTTTTGAGCGCCACATAACTACCATCTGGATAACGATTATTTTCGATTACTTGCTGATAAGTCCAACTCAGTTTTTCCTTTAATTCGTTAGGCAAATCAAAGGGACTTTCGTTAGAGTCTAAGCGATCGATGGTAATGTCTGATTTAACTGGTTCGCCAGATGTGCCGCCTGGGTGGGGTTGATAGGCAACCAGTTGAGCGAAATCGGAACGAATAAAGTTAAGCATAGAGGGGATTGGGCATTATTGTTTAGGATTAAATTTTACCTCTAAAAATTGCTCAGTTGGCAGAAAGTGGAAATTTCTTGCCAAATTTCTGGTAAAACGTTGGCGAGGGAGTGATCGCTGTCTTGTTCAATTAATTTTACCCAAGGGCGTGAGGCGGCGAAGTCTCGACTAGCTTGAATCGGGATGACTTCATCTTTTATCCCGTGAATAATTAAGGTGGGAATTTGGCGTTGAATTTTGGTTTCTGAGTATTGTTTTAAGTCGGTTACAAAGTTGTAGCTTAAGGGGAGCGATCGCTTTGACCCGTAATGATAAACTGGTAAAAATCCTTCCCTTTGCCAAGTTTCAACTGTTGTTTCTCCTAAAGCGGAAAACCACAGATCAAGAAAAGTAAAAGCTGGAGCCAACAAGACTAGTTTTTGACATTGTAGTTGTTTTTCGCCTAACCAAGCTGATGCTAATCCGCCAAAACTAGAACCAATTAAAGTGACTGGTGTTGGTGAGGGAGGGAAAGTTGCTGCTACTTGACGCAGTTGGCGCGTCATTGTTAAATGAGTAAAGTCGGATTGATTTAAGTCAGGAATTGTTAGGGGAATTTGGCTTTGGGAAAAGCGATCGCGCAAATAATTGGCTTTAACTGAATTAGGACTAGAAGCAAAGCCGTGCAGATAAATGTATTCCAAATTCATTCGCTTAATCGATTTGAGGATTTAATTTACATATTCTAGGAAATAAAGAAAAAAGCTTTAATCCTTCTCCCCTACTACCCTTGGTGGCGGCGGCATTTCTGGAAAGCGAGAATCATGTTTTTTTTGCATTTTAATTCTATTTTGTAAATTTTGCGCTACTTGACGACGTTGTTCTGGATTTAACACTTCTCGCATTTCTAATAAACTTTCAAAGCGCAAAGTTCCCACTTTTTGTTTTAAGGTTTCGACTTGACGATGTTTTTGCCGCAAGCTATCTATGCTGGCATCGCTTCCCAACATTTGACCTAATTCAAATTGAGCTTGGCGCAAAGCTTTGGCTGATTCAACAATTTGTCCTCTATACTTATTACTAATTGTCTGCATTTGTTGAGCTTGTTCTGTTGTGAGATTGAGTCTTTGAATCCATTTGGGGACATCTTGATTAGGATGGTTATTGGGTAGATTGGGATTTTGGGAAGTAGGTTGAGAAAACCAAGGTTTAGGGTTAGCAATGGCAACTGCGCTAATCGATAGGGTTAAAAACGCGATCGCAGAAGCACGACTGAATAACATTGTTTTCTATCTCCTTGTAGTAACTAAATTTGGATTTTTAGTTGGGTAATAAGCTTTAGTTTTAGCCAGATTTAAGTACTCGTTTTGGATATTTTCTACCGACATTTCTGGAGAATTATTAGTAACAACCCCATTCCAGTTGTTTTCTAAAAAGTTTTCTATTTTAACGAGTTCTTGATGATTCTGGCTCCGATTTTGAACAGGGAGATAGTTGGAGTTACTAATGAGAAATTTACTTGATTTAGAAATGGTTTTATTTAGTAGAGGGGCAGTAGTTGGCGAAAGAGAGTTAATGGTGGCGAAAGCGTTATTTAAAGAGTTATTTTCTCGCCAATAATTACCACCCCAAGCTAAGGCTAAACTAGCAGCAATAGCGGGAGGAACTAACCATACTTGTCGAAAACGAGAGGGATGATTTGGGGAATGATGGTGCAGTTGTGGGGGGGGAGAAGATGCGATCGCACAGAAAAGTTTTTCTTCCAAGTCGGGGGGAGATGGGGGAACTTCTGGGCGATTTTGCCGTAAGAAATCGATTAAGCGTTGGTCATCATTTGGTAAGTTACTCATAGCTGAACTCCTTGTTTTTGGAGAAATTGTCGCATCGCAGCACGGGCATGAAATAGGCGAGATTTAACTGTTCCCACCGGAATACCCAAGATTTGGGCTACTTCTTTTTGCGGAACTTCCTCTAGGTCATGCAAAACTATTACAGCCCGATGTTCTAAACTCAGCTGTTCTAGTGCGCGTCGTACCAAATCCTGATAATGTAGTTGCATCAGGTCGGGCGCTGGTGATTGTGATTGTTTTGGGTCTTGGGTTTCTAATTTGGTATTAAAATTGCGCTGTTGGGCAAATTGCCGTCGCTGATCGCAAGCTACATTCCAGGTAATACGATAAAGCCAGGTAGAAAATTGCGCTGTCTGACGTAGTTGCGGCAAACCTTTCCACGCTCGCAGGAACACTTCTTGCACTAAGTCATCGATCGCGGATGTTCCGCAAAGTTGGTACAGTGTGGATCTGACTCGCTGGTGATAGCGCTGATAAAGTTGGCGAAAACTTTGTTTATCGCCTTGTAAGCACTTTTCTGTTAAATCCGAGTCGGATATGTCTTCTGTTGGCACACCTACACCTGGCACAAGATAAACCAATGGTCTTTCCCTCACCCGTTGTTATCTCCAGTTTAGACTGGGCAAGTGCGATCGAGGTTCAATGTTGGGGGTTGGGGGTTGGGGGTTGGGGGTTGGGGGTTGGGGACAAGGGGACAAGGGGACAAGGGGACAAGGGGACAAGGGGACAAGGGGACTGGGGAGGTGGAGAATTCAAAACTCAAAACTCAAAACTGTTCCTCGTTATCCTCGTTCCCAGGTTCAACCTGGGAACGAAGAATGGAGGTTCTGCCTCTTGGTTCAAGACCTGAGTTATCGTAAAGTCACGAATTCTTCGGCTGTGGAAGGGTGAATTCCTACTGTTGCATCGAAGTCTTTTTTAGTTGCTCCCATTTTAACTGCGATCGCTACACCTTGAATAATTTCGGCAGCATTTTCCCCTATCATGTGAGCACCTAAAATTTTGTCGGTGTTGCTATCAACTACTAATTTGACCATCACTTTTTCATTTTTTCCGGTAAAACTATGGTACATAGGACGGAACCGAGCCTGATAAACTTTTACCCCATCGCCGTACTTTTGTTTAGCTTCTAATTCATTTAAGCCAACTGTAGCGGCTTCTGGTTGAGAAAATACCGCAGATGCAACAGTTTCATGACTAAAAATTCGGGGATTATTGCCAAATTCAGTATCAGCAAAAGCTCGACCTTCGTTAATTGCAACTGGGGTTAAATTAATTCGGTTGGTGCAATCTCCTACAGCGAAAATGTTTGGTTCTGTGGTGCGGCTATATTCGTCAACTCCGATCGCACAATTGACGGTATATCCATGTAAATTGGGCAAATCAGGATCGTCACACTGGACAATTTCTACATTAGTATTTTCTAAACCGAGATGTGCTAAATTAGGGGCGCGACCAATGGCAATTAACACTGCATCTACGGTGATTTTTTCTTCAGTATTATTTTGTTTGTCCAAATAGGTTATTTCTAAACCATCTGAGACTTTTTCGATTTTAGGGATATAGGTATTGGTGACAATATTAATCCCATGTTCGATCATGGCATCCTGAACACCGCTGCGGATGTCTTCATCGAAACCTCTTAAAATGCGATCGGTGCGAATAAACTGAGTAACTTCGCTACCGAGTGCATTCATAATACAGGAAAATTCTACACCAATATAACCTGCTCCGATCGCAGCAAAACGCTTTGGTTGTTCTGGCAAAAGAAATATTTCGCGAGAGGTAATGCCGTATTCTTTAGCTCCGGGAATATCAGGTTTAATTGCTTCTCCGCCCACCGCAATTAAAATTTTATCAGCTGTCACTTTGCGTCCATCTACTTCTATGGTATGAGGATCTAACAAAGTGGCATCGCCTTGAATTAATTCAACACCCGCTTTTTCGAGGAAACTAATGTGTAGCTTACTCAGTCGTTTAACTTCGTTATCCACGCTAGTAACTAGTTTTTTCCAATCAAAGCTAGGTTGTACTTCACTCCAACCATAACCTACTGCATCTTCGTAATAATGAGAAAATTTGGAGGCGTAAACCATGAGTTTTTTAGGTACACAACCGCGAATAACGCAGGTACCACCGACGAGATCTCGTTCAGCTATGGCTACTTTTGCGCCGTAACTAGCTGCACGTTTGGAAGCTGCTAATCCTCCAGAACCAGCACCAATGACAAAAAGATCGTAATCGTAGGACATAAATTGTTATGCTCCGTTAATGAACTTTTCTACAAGTTATCATTATGAGTTGGCTAATTGACTTTTATTTAAGAAAGATGAAATCTCTGAAGATAATTACCCTCAGCTTTATTTTAGGTTGTGTTTTGTCTGTGATGCCTGTTTTAGCACAACAAAATTCTACTGCTCCTGTTACTCTTGATGGACGACAATTATTTAAGCTTAGCCGATTAAATGAGATTGATGCAGAACTAAGAGCTAATCAAGCTAATCAAATTTTAAATCAGGCTGTGGCATCAGGCAATCCAGCACAGGTAAAGGTGCAGGAAATAAATAGTTTTCCTGTAATTCAGGTTAATGGCACTAATTTAGTCACTGTTACGGATAAAGATGTACCAGTTGGAGTTACCAAAGAGGAGCAAGCGAAACGCTGGCAAAATATTTTACAAGCTGCTATTAATCAAGCACAAAAAGAAAGAAGACCGGGATATAATCGTTATGCAGCCTTGGTTTCTTTGGGATGTGTTTTGTTAGCAATTGTTGTTAGTTTGTTGTTAGGTTGGTTTTGGAAATACTGGTTGCTTCGGTTACTGCCTACGCCAGAAAGAGTGAGGGAAACTGCTGCGCCGCCGAAGGTTCATTTGTTAGCAAAATTAGTTTTAAAATTACTGCGGCTAGGAATTTGGTTATACACTTTGCTGTATATTGCTAATTTGTTTCCCCAAACAAGATTCTGGAGTCAAAAAATATCAAATGTGATAGTTTACACTTTAGCGGAACCGATCGTTAATTTAGGAAGTAATTCCTATTCAGTTATTCAAATCGCGATTCTGATTGGGTTATTTTTCGGTCTTTTATCGCTGACTAAAGTGGTGAGAAACTTGTTGCGATCGCGTGTGCTCTCGTTTACGGGAATGAACTTAGGAGATCAAGAGACGATCGCCACTATTGCCAACTATACCTTAATTTTTATTGGCACAGTTTTATTACTACAAATTTGGGGTTTAGACCTCAGTTCCTTAACAATTTTTGCCGGGGTTTTAGGCGTTGGTATTGGCTTAGGTTTACAAGGAATTGCCAAAGAATTTGTCAGTGGTTTAGTAATTATTTTTGAACGTCCTATCCAAGTAGGAGACTTTATCAACGTCGGAGAATTTATGGGAACAGTACAACGAATCAGCGTTAGAAGCACTGAAATTCTCACTTTAGAACGACTTTCGATTATTGTTCCTAATTCCCATTTTCTCGAAAAAGAAGTAATAAACTGGAGTCATGGTAGCCCAGTTGCTTTAATTAAAATACCTGTAAGAATTGCTTACAATTCTGATTTAAAAAAAGTGCGCCAAGCCTTGCTAGATGTAGCTAAAGAGCATCCTGAAGTAGCCTCCGATCCACCTGCAAACGTACTTTTTAAAAGCTATGCTGAAAATTATCTAAACTTAGATTTAGTTGCTTGGATCACCGAACCCAGAAGACAGATTTTAATTAAAAGTGATATTTACTTTCGGATTGATGAAATTTTCCGAGAGCGCAACATAGAAATTCCTTACCCTCGACAAGAATTACATCTAAGTTCCGGCAATGTACCAGTAGAACTTTCCCCTGAGTTAGAAACATATTTAACTAAATTGCTAGGTAACAAAGCTAACGGTTCTAAACAAGATTAACAAAGCATTTCGCCAGAGTAAGAAAATATAAAAAATTTGTAGGGTGCGTTAGTAACGCACCATTCCCTAGTTCTGTTGAGACAAATCTTTAAGTTTTTGGTAGTGGAGTTCGGCGAGGAATAGGAGTAGGAGTAGGAGTAGGACGAGGAACACAAATATTAGGGCGAGGATTGCAAATATTAGGACGAGGAGTAGAGATATTGGGACGAGGGGCACAAATATTGGGACGAGTAACACAAGGGTTTGGACGCAAATTATCGCGTTGATTTTGTTGGTTGCGAACTTGGGAAATTTCTGTGTTAATTTGTCCTAATGCGATCGCTGCACCTTTGCGAATTAAAGGATTTTTGTGTTGCAATGCTTCTGTAAGTGCGGGTGTAGCTGTTGGACCAATTCCTCTTAAAGCTATGCTGGCATTTAAGCGTACTTGTTCATCATTATCGGAGAGCATTTCTATTAGTATAGGAATAGTTTGTTGAGCTTCTGCACCTATTCCCGCCAAAGCAAAAGTAGCACCTCTACGAACTAAAACATTTTCATCTTTTAATGCTTCCGTGAGTGCAGAAACCGCAGGCGAACCAATTCTTCTTAATGCTACAGCAGCATCTAATCTTACCTGTTCATCTTCATCTTTTAACATGGTAATTAATTGGGGAATTGCGGTTTTTGCTTCAGGTCCGATCGCGCCTAATGCAAAAGCTGCACCACCCCTAATTTGTTGTTCTTTTTCTTCTAATGCTGCGGTGAGAATGGGAATTGCAGGAACACCGATTTTTCTCAATTCTCTGACTGCTTCTAAGCGTTTTATTTTATCAGTATCCCTGAGTTTTTCCACTTGAGCAATAATTTCGGTGTTGATGGCGGTTTGTGCTTTGACACTCCCGATTAATGGCAGAATTACTGAAAGGCAAATGAAGGCGATTTTGGGTGCTAGAATTAATTTTTTGCGGGTATTGTTGTCCATGAGAAGTCCTGTCTTGTTTTCGATATAGACGAAGTTGTTAGCAAAATGTTCTTTTGCAAGCTAGATCCCCGACTTCTTCAAGAAGTCGGGGATCTAAAGGGATCGCAAGCTAGATCCCCGACTTCTTGAAGAAGTCGGGGATCTAAAGGGATCTAAAGGGATCTGTGTACTCTACGATAAAATTCTTCGAGTGCTTCTATGGAAGTTTTGTCGTTGTAAAGGGAAGTTTGAGAATGTTTAATTTGCTCTACAATCTTTTGTCGCCACTCTGGTTGACAGCCTAATTTTACAGCTATTTGGATATATTCGGTTGGATTTTTAGCAATTGTATCAGTAACTCCTAACATTTTTAAAATGCCGGAAGTTTGACGCGATCGCATAAATTCACCTACGCAAGTAACTATTGGTAAGTTGCAAGCAATACTCTCTAATGTGGTGAGAAATCCAGTAAATCCAATTGTATCGAGAGAAATATCAGCTAATAAGTTAAGTTGGCGGTAATCTTGTTGATTTTGGCGGGGTAAAATTAGGCAATAATCGTCAAAATTTAAGTCAATTTTAGTAAATTCTTGTTGAATGCGTTGGCGGAATTGTTCGGTTATTTCATTTATGGGGTGAGCAATGAAAACAAATTGCGATCGCCTAACCTCTTGAGCAATAATAGGAAAAATATAATCATATTGCGGTAAGTATTTAAAAAGGGATTGACAGGACAAATAAATAATTGCATCTTCCCGCAATTGAAAGTCTGCGCGAGTCTTTGTAATTGCTGGTATTAGCGGTTTACTGTAGCAAATTCCCATGTTAGGTAAGCGAATTAATTGCTCGGAATAATGCTCTTGAGCATTTTCTGGTTCTAGCAAATCTGCCGATAAATAATAATCAATTGTGGGCAATCCTGTAGTTACTGGATGTCCCCATGCTGCACATTGGATTGGTGCTAATCGCAATGCTGCAAGCTTTGTCATTTGGGGTGTCATGCCAATATCTAGAAATACGAGAATATGTAATTTATCGGCATTAATCTGTTGACAAGTAGCTTCTAAGTTATGAGTAATATGATAAAAGTAATTGCTATATTTTTGATATTCTTCTGTAATTTGGTCGATTTGATGGTTTATATAATAACAGTAAACTTCAAAATCTTGGTTTTGGCAATGTTTTATCCAACCAAGAAAGATTGTGCCAACTGTATGCCAATGAAAACTATCAGAAACATATCCTAAGCGAATTTTATCAGTTGGTTTTAGAGGTGTAACTTGTTGCTTTTCTGCCCATTGTGGGTAATTCGCTGACATTACTTGATGTACAAAATTACTATAAATTTTTTGTAACTCTAAATCGTTGTAACCTTGATATTGTAAATAGAAGTTAGTTCGCCAACTAATTGCTTGTAAAGCATTTTGTTTTGATTCAGTAGCTACTAAATCTATTGCTTGCGTTAACTCTAATAAACCTTGACTAAATCTTTGTCTATAAAACTCTATTTCTGACGGAGTTTTATAGAGAATTGGCAAGATTCGTAAATTTTCCAACTTTAGAGTTAAATTATTAGGAAATAAGTTTAAAGCATCATTGATTATTTGAATTGCTTCTTGAGTTTGTCCACATTCTTGTAAAGCTAAGGACAAGTGAAAGTAAAGATCAACTTCTCCAGTTTGGGTATTGAGAAAAGTTTGAAAATGAGTAATTGCTTGTTGATAATCTCCCTGATAATAAGCAGCATAACCAAAATAAAGCGATGCTAGCGCTGATTCATTTTTAGCAGCGTAAGCAATAGCTAAATTTTGCAGAATTAGAGAGTCAGATGGTTTGATTTGTAAAGCTATTTGATAAGCGGTAATCGCTTCCTCAATCTGCTGCTGCATCATCAAGAAATTGCCGAAATATAAATAACTGAGGTAATCATTTTTATCTAGTTCTATTGCTTGCAAATAAATTGCTTCAGCTTGAGCAAAGTTACCTGTTTCTGTGAGGAGTTTAGCTAAACTATGATAAGCTTCAATCCACTGAGGAAAAAGTTCTATAACCTTTTGAAAAGCTGTAATTGCTTCTTCAAGATAACCAATTTTTTCTAATACCAACCCTAAACTGTAATGTAAGTTAGGGTTAACAGCATCAAAACTTAAAGTTTGAGATAGAATTTCTAGTGCATCCTGATATTTCTCTTGATTAAAATACAGCATTGCCAAACCATGCAAAGCTTCAGGACAGTCGCCATCTATTTGTAGAATTTCCTCATACTTTTCTGCTGCTTCTAGCAAATAACCAGCATTATAAAGTTCTGAAGCTTCTCTCAATATGGCATCTATAATAATCCTATTTGAGTTATTAACTCCTCCTTCTCTTCTCTCTGCGTTCTCTGCGTCTGGGCGGTTCATAAAAAATAAAATTACTTAGAAATAGGTATGTTGTTGCGCTGTCTTCGCTCTTATTACTACTCTCGATAAGAGCGAAGACAGCGCAACAACGTACTAATGTTAATCTCAATTATTATAACTAGCAAATTGCGTTATTTAGCCTAAAATGTCAGGCTTTACCAACACCTGCTTCACTGGCAATTTTATCACGACGCTTTTCCAAACTTCGTTCGTACAACTTCATTAATGGTGTAGAACTAACACCGTGTAAAAGTACAGAAATTACGATCGTTATATAAGTAATCCAGGCAATTTGTTCTCCTAAATTATCTTTTAATCCTTCGCCAAAAGCATAAGTTAAATAATACAATGAACCAACGCCACGAATACCAAACCAACCAAATAAGTAACGGGTGATTTGAGGATAACCACCTCCTATTGTACTAAGCCAAGCGCCTACAGGTCTAATCAGAAAAATTAACAGTGCTGCTACTAATAATCCTTGCCCAGCAAATTGTATAATTTGAGGTAATCTTAAGATGGAACCTAGTAATAAAATAGTCCCAACTTCCATCAATTTTTCAATTCTTTCTGTAAATTCTAATTGAGATAGGCGTTTTTCTGGATTGTGATAGCTATGTTGAGCAATAATTCCGGCAACAAATACGGCTAAAAATCCATATCCATTGACAATTTCTGTTAAGGAATATGTGAGTAAAATGATGCCAAGTGCTACAAAATCTTCCATTAATACATCAACAGGACGATATTTTTGTAGAATTTTGTCAATCCAAACTATTGCTTTGGGAACTAGAATACCCATTAGAATACCAGCAGCAATTGCCCAAATTAAATCAATTGCCACCCACTGTTTAAACCAGTTTTCCCAATTACTATCTTTTAAAGAGTGAATACCAAAATAAACAAAAGGAAAAGCTAAAGCATCGTTTAAACCGCCTTCTGAGGTTAGACCAAAACGTAGTTCTTCTTTATCTTCTACATGGGAAATTTGAACCTCTGAAGCTAAAACTGGATCGGTTGGTGCTAGAATTGCGCCTAGTAAAATTGCTGGGCCCCAGTCCATTTTTAGGAGAAAATGTCCGATAAAGGCGATCGCAAAAATGGAAATAGGCATCAAAAGACCAATTAGCCGAACTGTGGAACCCCAAGCAATAGGATTCAGCGGTCGATTCATTTTTAATCCACAACTGAAGAGGGAAACAATTACCACAAATTCTGTCAATCTTTCCAAAAAATTAGCATCAGGACGCAGTTGGATTAAATGTGTGCCATAAGGCCCTAATAATATACCAACAATTAAGTATATCAGGGCGAAAGAAAGGGGTAATCGGGCAATCCAACCAGAGGCTAAAGTAACAATTAGTAGTAATAAACCGATAACTAGCAGGTCAAGAATATAGATGTCTACCATAGCGATCGCAAATATAATGAGTGCAGCCTCTTGACTTTACAAGGCTATGCTTGGCTCTCTAAATCACCTTTGGGCATATTTTTTAGTTATATTTCCCTATCTCTATCTATTGGATGAAATATAGCAAGATCCCCCAATTCAGATCTTGCACCAGTCCCAAAATCCGCCTGCGAATCAATTCGCAGGCTAATAGCTAAACTCCTCTAAAGAGGACTAAATACTTAATATTCCAAGGCTTTTAGTCCATTTTAATGGACTTGAGCTATTAGCCTGCGAATTGATTCGCAGGCGGGCTAAAATGCGTACCAACATCAAATTGCTAACTCACCAAACTTAACAATTTGTGCCAATTTTCGCCTAACCAAGCAGTAGTATTAGTCAGGTGTGGTCGAAGTTTTGCTATAGCAGAAGCAAATCCTTCCGCTTTCTGGGCATACTTTAAAGCTCGTTCTAACGCATTACCCACCTCGTCTTTATCTGGCTGTGGCTCCTTTAGCTCATCTTGAGCATCTTCAAAGGCACGATCAATTTTACGACGGTCTGAGCTTTCTAACTTTGCCAGTATCTCACGTAAGGCGTTGAGTTCTGTTTCTATGTTGACGCTTGCAGGTGCGGGTAAACTAGTAGTTTCTTGATCATGCACCTTTGTAGTGTTTTTGTCTCCCGTTATAATTGCACCGCTAGTGACATAATTACCGACACGAACTGAACGGTCTTTGATTTTACGATCGCCTATTATGATTACACTATCTTTGACACGACCCCCGACAGAAACCGAACTCTCTTGTCCGCTCTTATTATCATTATTCACACTATTATCTTTCTCAAAGTTTTCTGGTGTCTGATAACGCCGTCGCCTAAATTTAATTTCCGGGGTTAAATACTCTGGAATTCCCTGCAAATCAATGGAGGTACAACCCATTTTAAAACAATCTTCATAATTCCTTCCAGCCGCTAAAGCTGTATAAAATCCGATGCTAAAATTAATCGCCGCCTGATCTCCAATTGCCTGATTCATTCCCACTACGCAATCAATGTGTTGGTGAATTGCGGTGGCTTGTTCTTTGCTATAGCAGGCGTTGAGTAAGACACACTCGACTTGTTCTTGAAACAAATCAAATAGCTTTGCTAAAGCTTGGGTACTGACAAGTTGGATACGCCCAGAATTATCTTCTAAGACTAATCCATCAGTACCAGAACCATGTCCCGAAAAGTGAACAATTGTTGGTTGATACTGAGACAGGAAGCGGGTTAAATCATCGACTCGTACCGCAGATTCGGTGATGATTTGAAATTCGTTTCGATTGGGAGATAGTTGCAGTGTGTTTTTGATTTCCCGCACTTCTTCATCTAGGCACAGATTAGCTGTGTTTTTGGGGTTGGCGGAGAGGATGAGGATTTTTTTCATAGTGTTATTTGATACCAATTCCGGTTCGAGCAGCAGCTTAACAGATTAAATACATCTGAGCCAACAAGTATATTGACAGATGGATCGGGTATGGGATACCCTAATTTTAGAGAAAAATTCAATAATTTCCTTTTTTTAGGACAATCTTTTGATTTAAAGGCGATAGTAAACAATAAGATTAGAAAAGTGGAAGTTTTAACCTTGGTGTTGTATCTTTTAGGGTAAAACTTGAGGTTTGTGTTAAATCAGGTGCATTCAAAATGATTAAAGTTAGTGGCTTACCCGTTGATATTACTGAATCCGAGTTACATAAGCTTTTTGAGAACTATGGCACAATACAATCTGTCACTATAGAAAGAAAAAGTGATGAAAGTGTTGCCTATGTAAAACTAGATAAAGATGAAAATGAAAAACTTGCTGTTGAAAAACTAAATGAAACGCTATTTCGTGACCAATACGTCCTTTATCTTGATCTAGTCAGAGCAGAGAAGGGAACTGGTGAGGGTCAGCAGAAGGGAACTGGTAATGGTTAGTAAAGTTCTCCCGGTAATGGTCAGGAAAGTTCTTCTGGAAAGAGTACCAAAAATTGAGACAAGGAAAGCTAATATAAAACCAAAAACATGACTGCTGAATAGCGTAAAGAATTGAAGATATAATTTTCACCTACATAAATTTAGAAGTAGATTTAGCATATGAACCAAGTTATACAAAAAATCTTGTATATTGCAACACTAAGTCCGGATATAGGTATAGATGATGAGTTCAATGAAATTAAAACAATAATGCAAGAAAGTAACAGTGGGTTCTCTGTAGATCGTCAAGATGTTATCTCTGTTAATCAGATTAAGGATCTAATTCTAGATTACACACCTAGACCTCAAATTATTCACATTTGTGGACACGGTACAGAGGATGGGAAAATCCTGATTCCTAAAACTCGTGATACTCAAATCAACTTCGACCGCGCAAAACCACAAGACCTGAAAGAATTTTTTGAAAATACCCCCGATGTGAAGTATGTAATTCTCCATTTTTGCTACTCATATAAAGCTGTCAAATTAATTTCTCCATATGTTCAATGTGTGATTGGAATTAATAAGGGTGAAATGATTGAAAGAAGAGGCGCAGTCGAATTTTCCAAAAACTTTTACAAATCTTTGAAAGGTAAACTTCTTAATCAAAGCGTTGTAGATGAAGCATTTTCACTAGGGACGGCTGCTGCTTTTCCAAGAACCCAAGATCCAGAAAGGTACATAAAGATTACTAAATCAATTGCCTTAAAAGCATACAACAATTTGTATGTCAGTGCTAAAGATCACAGTGGCAACGAAGTTGTAGCTGACGAGGAGAAAATTGATACGTGGGAAACTTTTGAATTGATCCTGCAAGAAGGCAATAAGGTTGCTCTAAAGGCTCACAATGGGCAATATGTCAGTGCCGATCTACGTGCTGGTTATGAGGGCAAGATAGTAGCTAACCGTGATAAGATTGATGACTGGGAACGTTTTGAATGGCTCCGGCAAGAAGACGGTAAGGTTGCCCTAAAAGCAGACAATGGGAAGTTTGTTTGTGCAGATAAGCATAAACAGGACAGGCTCATAGCTGATCGATTGGAAATTAATGACTGGGAAAAGTTTTCAATCATAGACCCAATGACTGGGAGGGAAAAGTCTTCAATCATAGACCCTCAGAAGTAGCACTCATCTACATCAATTACATAGTTTTTTTAAACTTTTTGATTGAGTTTGCAAATAATTGTCTATATGACTACATCCTGTCCTCAGCAACCCCTGGAAACTCATATCTGACACATCCCATAGCAAAATAAGTTGATCTGCACCCGTAGAAGCCAACCATTTGCTATCAGAACTGAAACTTACAGTATTCACCATAGCCTCGTGTCCAACCATCGTTGTGATTAATGTTCCATTCCATTGCCACAATTTGATTGTTTGATCACTACTAGCAGAGGCGATCATTTTTCCATCAGGACTAAAACTAGCATAAAGCACCATAGCTCCGTGTCCGCTCAGTGTCGTGATTAAAGTTCCATCCTGTTTCCACAGCTTAATTGTCTTGTCAGCACTACCAGTAACAATTCTTGTTCCATCTCGACTGAAATCAACAGACCAAATTGGACTCGTATGTCCTTTCAGGGTTTGGAGTTCTTTACCCCCTGAACTCCATAATTTTATGTGATCATCCCCAGCAGTCGCAATTGTTTGTCCATCAGGACTAAAAGCCACACTCAACACTCTACCCCTGTGTCCTTTTAGAGTTATCAGTTCTTTACCGTCTACACTCCAAAGTTTCGCGGTTCCATCCATACTGGCAGAGGCGATTCTCTTTCCATCATTACTGAAGCTAACAGACATGACCTTATTTTTATGCCCTTCTAGTGTTCTCTGGAGTTGTCCATCTAGACCCCAAAGCTTGATTGTGTTGTCATCGCCGCCACTAGCAATGCTCTTTCCATCTGGACTAAAGCTAACCGTATTAACCTCACTTTTATGTCCTTCCAGAGTCAAAAGTGGCTGACCTTGGCGACTCCAAATTTTCACTGTTCCATCAGAGCTTGCACTGGCAATTCTTTGACCATCTGGGCTAAACTCAGCATCAAGCACATCGTCTTGATGTCCCATTAAAACAGTCAACCTACTTCGATTTACTTGCCAAAGCCTTGTAACACCATCGTTACTTGCTGTTGCCAGTATTTTTCCATCTGGGCTAAAAGTGACGCTGGGAATTGCTCCCTGATGCCCTACCCAAGTATCGACTAATTTACCATCTTGCCTCCAGAGCCTTACGGTTCCATCCGAACTACCAGAAGCAATTGTTTGTCCATCCTGACTGACGCTAACACTCCATACATCAGGATGCCTAAAGGTGGTGACAAGTTCTCCCTCTTGACTCCAGAGCTTCACCGTTCCATCTACACTAGCAGTGGCAAACCTCTGACCGTCACCGCTAAAATCTGCACTCTTAACAGCGTCAGAATGTTTGTCGAGAGTTTTGAGTAGTTTTTTACCATCCTGGCTCCACAGCTTTATGGTTTGATCATCACTAACCGTGATAATCCGATTACCTTTAGGACTAAAACTCACCTGCCTTACCAAATTCCGATGCCCCTTGAGGGTATGGAGCAATTCACCATCCAGTCGCCACAGTTTTACGGTTTTGTCATTACTGGCAGAAGCAATTGTTTGTCCATCCGGGCTGAAACTGACGCTCATCACCCAAGAATTATCGTGAGCAGGAATCACTCGTATCAGGTTGCCGTTGCTGTCCCAAAGCCTGACCGTTCCATCCTGGCTTCCAGAAGCAATCATCTTTCCATCAGGACTAAAACGGACGCTCATTACAGCGTCTTTATGTCCAGATAAAGTGTTGAATAGACTTCCATCCCGTCGCCACAACTTGACGGTGTTATCGTAGCTTCCTGTAGCCAGCATCTGACCATCGGGGCTAAAGGTAACAGTCTGAACAATTTGTTGATGTCCTTCCAAGCGGTTTTGTTCTCTCACCCAACTCACAGACTGTGCCAAAGCACTAAGAACACTACCTTGGAGTTCTTGGTCTGTACCACTCCAAGGTAGTCGTTGCAAACGCTTTCCCGCTTTTACTGCATCAATTAGGGCATCCAAAGAGTTTCGATTCACCTTGAAATTAGCTTGTGAAGATTGGGTCGCAGCATCAATTAAAGCGATCTCTGCTTGTCTCCATTGATATGCAGCAACAATAGACAAGCTAACAAACACCACCGATGTAATGGAAGCGATTAGGAACTGACGCTTTCTACGTTTTTCCTCTTGGTTTAGTAGGCGATCGCGCAGTGCTAAACTAACTTCAATAAACTCTTGCTCCCCCGAACTCAGATCCTCTCGGCGTTGTTTGAGATTCTCTTCGGCCTCAGCTAACGCCGCTCCCCGCAACAATCCCCCTTCATCCCGTTGCGTTTGTTCCCATTGATACATTGCTGCTCTTAATCGCTCTTGCCAAGTGCGAAAGCTGCGGTCTGTATCCATCCATTGTCGCAGTTCACTCCAATTGCGAATTAACGCTTCATGGACTACCTCTACCGTTTCTTGGCTGGTAGCATTGCGACTTGTCACCACCAACCGAGCATCAGCCAATTGTTTTACCAAAGACCAGCTTTGCTCTCCCAATTCTGCTTTCATCGCTATGCGTCTTGTATCCTCTACCCCCTCCCCCGGACGCACCAACTGAATAAAAATCCGCCGGACTTTTTCTTTCTCTTCATCTGTCAAGTTGCGATATTTTTCATCAGCATGGCGAGCTAAAGCACCTTCTACTTGACCAATTTCTTCATAGATTTTGTGAGTTAATTCTTTACCCGTGCGCTTGTTCCACAACTCTGTCAAAGCAAACTCTAGCAAAGGTAAATTTCCCGGTTGCTCTTCCACATCATCCAAAATGCGTTTTACCAGTCCATCTTGAAAAGTTACCCCCAACTTTTCCGCAGGTTTGACAATCACCTGGGAAAGTTCCTCACGGTTCATCGGTCCCAGTTTCACATCAGCATTTTGCAACACATCTGCAACTGGACGATAGGAGAGAGCATTTCCCAAAAAATCCGCCCTCATGGTGGCAAATAAGACAGTAGTATTGTCAGGAGAAGATTGAAAGTAAGCTAATAACGTATCTAGAAAACTATGGCGAACTTTCTGATCTGGACACAACGTATAAAGTTCTTCAAATTGGTCAGCAATTAACAACACCCGCTCTTGAGGGTAGTTGTGTTGGATTTCGGTAAAAATATAAGACAGAGGATAGACTTTTTCGTGAAGAGATTTTGCTATCTTGCGAGTTTCTTGTAACTTGTCATCGCCAACTAGGTTAGGCATGAAAAGAGGAACAAGTGCCAAAGCTAGAGCATGAAAAGGATCATCACCTTCACCCGGACGAAAATAGGTAAACTTCCAGCGTCCTACTTGTTGCAATTTTGGCACTAATCCCGCAAACACCACTGAAGATTTTCCACTTCCCGACGCACCCAACAAGGGGATAAATTTACGAGTTTGAGTTGCCGCAAAAAGTTCTTCTACAAACACCTTGCGTCCAAAGAAATACTCCGCATCATCGGGCCCAAAGTGAAACAAACCGCGATAAGGACAGGGAAGATTTTTATCAACAGCATCCGTAGATTCAATAGGGATTACTGTTGTATTTTCACGGTAATAGTAATTGGTAATGGTAATAGTAGCAGTGTTACGATCCCCAGTAATAATCGCACTGCTCTGAGCACTTCCTCCAAGCTTGGCGCTGCGGTTTTCGTCTCCCATCCGACCTCACTTAATAGATTCCACAGTAAAACCAAATGGTCTGCATCTCCCATTGCACCCTCACTGAATATTATATTTTGCAGCAAAACCAAATTATTATTTTTTAATATTTTCTACAAAATTTCCAGTCCTATCTATATATCCCGATTTCTCACCGAGTCTGACTTCTGCCAACCCTCCCGAAAAACTCGCAGCAACATCAAACTGTGGTGGAATGACAAATTTTCCGGTTTTATCTATGTATCCATTTTTATTATTAATAGATACTCTGGCTAAACCTTCAGAAAATGGATCGGCGCAGCCAAACTGTGGAGTAATTACAATTTTGCCTGTTCTATCCATATAGCCGTATTTGCCGCTATATGGAACATCAGGATTTTCATCAATTATTACTTGTACCAATCCTTCGGAAAAGGTAAAAGCATGAGCTAAATTTATGGGAATAACTACTTTCCCGTTCCGGTCAATATAACCATATTTTCTAGTAGGTTGTTGGCTGTTAGCAGAATGACCATGAGAAGCTGTCTTCCCGTCTAATCCTACTAATCCCAATCCTTCGGAAAAGTGTTTTGCTTCATCATATTGAGGAGGAATTACTACATTTCCAGTTTTGTCGATGTAACCCCACTTGTTGCCAATTTTAACTGCTGCTAATCCTTCGTTAAATTCTAAAGCATCATCAAATTTTAAACCAATAACTATTTGACCTGTTTCTGCGACATAGCCATATTTGTTTTTAATTCTTACCATGCCTAAACCATCAGAAAACTTCCTGGCTTCATCAAATTGAGGAGGAATGATTATTTTGCCAGTGCGATCGGCATAACCATATTTTTCATTTTCTTGGATGGGAACTAAAGCACTGTTATTTTGATTGTTACTGTTTTGAGGAGTGGGAACTTCTGCTGGTTTTGGTTTGGCTTCGTGGGTTGTATTATGAGTATCTGAAGCTAGTGCTGTTGGGAAGCGATCGCTAACTACACTGAAGCACGCAGCTAAAAGAGTTAATAAAAAAATTTTATTTAAGTTTAACTTCATTTTAATACACTTAGTCACTTTATCTGATTATAGTTTAGCCGATCGCAGATGATTGTCAATATGTCAATATCCAGGTGCTTAAATTTACTAAAAAAGGCGGTACAAATTCCCGCCTCTAGTTAGTTTTTAGTATTAAAAGTAACTGCTCATTCTGTAGGGTTCCAAATAAATTTTCCGGTTTTATCAATGTAACCCCACTTGGAGCCAACTTTGACAGATGCTAGTCCTTGTAAAAAATTTTGCGAGTCTTCAAACTGTGGCGCAATGACTATTTCTCCTGCTTTATTAACATAACCCCATTTTTCACCAATTTTTACTTCTGCCATGCCTTCGGAGAACTCTTCCGCATCATCAAACTGAGGTGAAATAATCATTTGTCCTGTAGTATCAATAAAACCCATTTTGCCATCAGTCATCACTCCTGCTAGTCCTTCAGAAAAATCATCAGCATCCTCAAATTGGGGTGAAATAACTGTTTTTCCTGTGCTATCAATATAACCAAACTTGTTGCCAAGTTTTACTTTTGCCATTCCTTCTGAGAAATCAAAAGCTTCATCAAATTGAGCAGTAATAACTATTTTACCTGTTTGGTCAATATAGCCATATTTGCCATTGCTTTTGACAGGAAATAGTTTATTGTTTGTTTGATTTTGCTGACTTACGGGGGTTGATGCTTGGGTTTGTTCTACAGGGCGACAGGATACTAAACCCAAAATACTTAGGCAAAGAAAAAAGGGAATAGCTTTGTTGATTTTTCTCATAGGTATAGTGACTTCTTTCGGCAACAGATTTCTTTAGTTTTTGTCGCCATTTTGTTCTTTATGTTTATACCACAACTGAATCTAAATGAATCATTAATTAGTTGGTTGCCAAACAAATTTACCTGTTTTGTCAATATAACCGATTTTATCATCATTGCTTCCCACTGTTGCCAGTCCATCAGAAAAACCATCTACTTCATCAAATTGAGGTTTAATGACTATTTTCCCAGTTTTGTCAATAAATCCCCACTTTTTACCTATTCTAACTGTTGCCAATCCTTCGGAAAAAACATTAACTTCTTCAAATATGGGCTTAATTGTTACCAAGCCTTTTCTATTAATAAACCCCCATTTATTCCCAATTTTTACAGGTGCGAACCCTTCGGAAAAGATGCTAGTTTCATCAAAGATAGGTTTAATTATTACTTTTCCGGTTCGGTCAATGAATGCCCATTTATTGCCAATTTTAACTGAGGCTAAACCTTCGGAAAAAACACTATTGTCATCAAAGATGACTTTAACTACTACTTTTCCACTTTTATCGATATGACCCCATTTATTGCCAATTTTGACACCTGCTAGTCCTTCTGAAAAAAGAGTAACTTCATCATAAATTGGCTTAATTACTACTTCACCTTTGGGGTTAATATAACCCCATTTGTTACCAATTTTGACTGATGCTAATCCTTCGGAAAAGTCTTCTACTTCAAGAAATTGAGGTTTGATGATGATTTTTCCTGTTTCGTTAATATAACCCCATTTGGAGCCAATTTTAACACCTGCTAGTCCTTCTGAAAATATGCTGGCTTCCTCAAATTGTGGTTTAATTACTATTTTTCCCATCGGGTTAATATAACCCCATTTAGAGTTGATATTAACTAGTGCTAAACCTTCGGAGAAAGCGAGAGCTAAATCATATTGAGGTTGAATCAAAACTTTTCCTGTGCGATCGATAAAACCTTCTTTACCATTTTTACTAATGGGAAAAAGTTGGCTGGGAGGTTGGGGAGTTGGCTTTGCTTGTGGGGGGGGGCTAGCAGCTTCGACTTGCTGTTCAGTGGCGGCTAGTTCATCAGTTTGAGCTTTTGGGCTACAGGATATTAAACCCAAAAGGGTGAAACAAAGGAAAAGAGAAATTGATTGGTTGATTTTCTTGATCATTCTTAGGAGAAGTACAGTGTTTTTACTATATCCGATCGCTTGTTTTTCATGTTAATACCGTAAAAGTTTCTTGATGTCAATGAAAATGCTTGTCAAAAGGCGATCGATTAATACTTTAGATGCAAAGGATAGAAAACCGCTGATTTACGAAGTAGTCAGAAGATTTGCAGAGGCGACAGAGGCGGTAGAATGCTTTTGGAGAATTAGCGATCGCTCTTTTTCTGGATACGTAGCGGAAGTTTGGTTTAATGATTTGCCAGTAGCGGGAAAATTTGCGCGGGTGTGTAGCGATCGAACAGGTGTAAATTGTAAGCTACGAGTAACTTGCGAAGGCCCAGCTAAATTTTACGTAACTGTACCCTGTTTGTAAATACTCTATTCGTAGGGTGCGTTAGCTTTAGCGTAACGCACCATCTATTTAACTCAAGTTGCTAGTTATAAGTCTGGCTCTTTCTTAGCCCCCCTTGTTAAGGGGGGTTGGGGGGATCTAAACCTAGTAATCACAGCCGAATATCCCCCCTAACCCCCCTTACTCAAGGGGGGAACAGGAAATAATTAATAACTAGCAACTTGCGTTATTTAGAGTTTACTATCTACCAACTTATGCGTCGATTTTCACACCGCGAATTGCATAATCTAACAATTCGATCGGGTGCATAATCGGAATTTCCTTTTCTTGAATTTGCAAATGCTTACTAATTTGCAAACTACAACCAGGGTTAGCAGAAGCAATTAACCGCGCCCCAGTATTCAACAAATTAGTAACCTTTTGTTGTCCCAATTCTTCTGCTACTTCTGGTTGCAGCATATTGTAAACACCTGCACTACCACAACACAAAGCAGCATCAATTGGTTCGCGCAATTTCACCCCAGGAATTTGCTTTAACAATTGACGAGGTTGGATACTAATTTTTTGACCATGTAACAAGTGACAAGCATCTTGATAAACCATTGTCAATTCATTATCACTTATTGGTAAAAGTGGCGCTTTTAATCCCGCTTCTGCTAAAAATTCTTGAGCATCCTTCACTTTAGCTGCAAACGCTTTTGCCTTCTCTCGATAGTTAGGATCATCTGCCAAAATATGACCATATTCTTTCAAAGTATGCCCACAACCAGCAGCGTTAATAATGATAAAATCAACGCCTGTTTCGGCAAAACTATCGATCATTTGTCGCGCCAAAGTTTGGGCTTGTTCTTTTTGTCCTTGGTGCTCTGGTAAAGCAGCACAACAACCTTGACTTTTCGGGATGACAACTTCACAACCATTAGCAGTTAAAACTCTTACAGTTGCTTCATTTACCTTAGAAAAGAAAAGACGTTGTACACAACCCAAAATCACCCCTACCCGATATCTTTTTTCCCCTTTAGCTGGGATAACTTCTGGTAAAGTATCGACAAAAGATTTAGCGGTTACATTAGGCAAAAGTGACTCCATCGCCCCTAAACGAGGAGAGATTTTTTTCAGTAATCCAGTAGCCCGGAAAAACTTAGGAAATCCCAATTTTTGATACACCAACAAAGGTGCTAACAAAACCCGCAATCTTTGGGGATAAGGAAACAAATTAAAAATCAATTTCCTATACAAAGTATCCGGCAAATCCCGCGAATAATTTCTTTCAATTTGCGGACGAGTTGCGGCAATTAACTTGTCATATTGTACCCCGGAAGGACAAGTAGTAACACAAGCCAAACAACCCAAACAACTATCAAAATGTTGCACCGTTCCTTCAGCAAGTGGCGCTTCACCCTCATTAATCGCATCCATTAAATAAATGCGCCCTCTAGGAGAATCCATCTCCTTACCAATCACCCGATAACTCGGACAAGTGGAAAGACAAAAACCACAATGTACACAAGTATCAATTAACTTTGGATTAGGCGGATTCTTCGGATCAAATCCCTGCAAATCCTCATTATTTGTTACTACTTTCTCAGAAATCTGCATCTTCTCTTCCTTCGCGCTCTTCGCGTCTTCGCGGTTCAATTAAAACTAAATCCCAGCCACAAACCGATGAGGACTAAAAATATTATCAGGGTCAAACTGCTGCTTAATTTTTCGCATTACATCCAAAGCATTGCCACTGTAACCCCAAACATCCAACTGTTTTTTCCAAGCCAAAGGTGCTTCTAAAAGGGTAAGATAACCGCTGTTTAATTGACAGAAATTTCTCATTTTTAAAATAGTTTCCGATGACAACTTTGAGCTATCAAATTTTAACAAACCCAACCCACTACTAGCATGAATTAAACCGATACTTTCAGGGGCAAGATTATCCAGTTGAGTCAGGGTGGTGACAGCAGCAGTGGGTAATACTCCTATTTTGCAGGCGATCGCCAATTCCGTGTCAACTTCCCACATAGAATCTTGTAATCCTTGCCATAGATTAACTTCATCATTACCCGAAACATGGCTACCTAACAAACCCAACTTTTCCCCGACTTCTAAAAGGCGGTTTGATTGTTCTTTAACACTTTCTGTTACACTTTGGAATCGAGCAATTAAACCCATACCTTTACCCAATCCCAAACTATTGACTAATTCAGTGGATAATAAATCAATTGCGATCGGAGTTAAAGCCGAAGCCAGCAAAATTTTGTTAGCTTCAGCAAGAGAATCTGCGGCACCAATTAATACTACAGTTTGGGAAGCTTCTGACATGGGATAAAGTCGAAAAGTGACTTGAGTAATAATTCCCAAAGTGCCAAAAGAACCCGTAAATAACTTCATTAAATCGTATCCGGCAACATTTTTAACTACTCTGCCACCAGCTTTCGCAATTTTGCCATCATAACGAACAAAAGAAATTCCGAGTAGCATATCTCGCACGCCGCCGTAACGTTGGCGCAGGGAACCAGCATCAGCTGTAGCGACAATTCCGCCGATGGTTGCTGTTTGGGGATAAGCTGGATCTAAAGCGAGAAATTGTTTTTCTTTGGCGACAATTTCCTGAATATCAGCAAATTTTGCCCCAGCTTCTACGGTTAATGTTAAATCACCGATCGCGTGTTCCACAATCCGATTTAAGCGCTTTGTGCTAATAATTAAATCAATATTTTTCGTTAAACCACCCCAAGAGAGTTTGCTAGCATTCCCATAAGGCAAGACGCGCCAACGATTTTTATGAGCACAGGTGATAATTTCGCCTAACTCTTCTTGAGTATTGGGATAAACAACGCAACTCGGAGGAGAATTTTCTGTTACTTTTAGGATGGTGTTTTGTTGGGTCGCTTCTATTTCTTCCCAGGTACAAATTGCGCTTGGGTTAAGGATAGATGTGAGTTGTTGAGCGATCGCAGTCTGTGTTATCAAGTATCAAAACCCCTTTATAGAAATAGTTGTAAATTTTACTACTCTATCAATTATCCTTCACCATTAGACATCTCCAAAAAAACTTGTAGAGACGTTGTATACAGCGTCTCTACAAGGGTTACTTTTATTAGCAGTCTAATGTGCTTCTAACCAAGCAGACAAATCATCCAGACTGCTAAAATCCAATAACGCCTCACTTAAATCTTCCAGTACAGATAGCGGTAAGTTAGAAATGCGTGTTCTGAGATCCGGGGATAAGTCTCCAAAGCGGCGTAATAACTGACGGAGAACTAGATTAACAGCTTCCTGCTGTCTTCCTTCAAGTTGTCCTTCTTCTTTAGCTTCGCGATAAACTCTACTTTCTTCCAATCGCATTCCCAGCATTGCTTCTACCTCCCGGCGACTTAAATTGGTGAACTTGTAAACTATGATTGTGGCGATCGTATTTATTATGGCGCGACTTCTTTCTGGGTTGCTAACTTTAACAATACCGTTTTTACGGTTAAATTAGAATTTATTAAATTTGAAAATTAATCATCTAATTAATTTAATTTTACGTCTAAATACAGGTTTAGTAATTTTGACAATCGCTAGTGTTAAATGGCAATCTATTAGCAGAGAATGGGAAAATGCTGCTAAAGATCTGACATCTACTATGTTTTGGCAAGAATATCTCCAATTAAACAAATAAAAAATGCCTGGAAGATTACGCGCACAGGACTGAGATATTTAGGAAAAATCTAGGCTAAAAACCAGGTTTCTTCAAGAAACCGGGTTTTTTTATGATTATCAGTTATTGGCATTCCCTGATAATTCTCATCAGTACCCCAATGTAAAAAAAAATTATGGGTCTTTCGGAGGTATGAACGTAAGTTTCCGGTTAGATTAGGTAAGCTACGGAAATTAGATTTTAAACAATTCACTGAAACATCGGACGCACTATAAGCCTTAATTGCCAATAGTGTTTGTTTTTAACATAGGAATTATTAATATGGTTCAGGTCAATTTTAATATTTGGGGTAATGGTTCGATCGACCTTTCTTTGCAAATCGATCGCAACTCGCAGACTTATATCATCGTACATGGCTGGAATAACTCAGGCGGCAATGCTGCTAACAATTACCAGCCAACTGATTGGATGACTAACCATGCCCAAACCCTTCGCCAGCGGGAGTCCAACGCTAATATAATTCTGGTGGACTGGGAAGATGGAGCGCGTAATCCCTTTTATTTCCCTTCTGCTAACAGAACGAGGGATGTTGGCAATCAAGTAGCTGCTTACTTGAGAAATAGCGGCGTAGATCCTGTGTATACAAGTCTTATCGGACACAGCCTGGGGGCGCAGATCGCTGGATTTACTGGTGCTGCCTATTTTCAATCTACGGGGCGATCTATCTCGCAAATTGTGGGATTAGATGCTGCTGGGCCTGCGTTTGAGGGCAGGGGTGCAAGCGATCGCCTAGATCCAACTGATGCGGCTCGTGTTGTTAGTTTTCATACCAGTACTACATTGGGCTATGACGATCCTTTGGCTGCTCTGGATATCTACCCGAATCGGAACGACTTGTTTCAACCTGGACAGAGGAGTTTTATCGGCAATCATGGCTATGCTAATACTCTGTTCACAGAATTGCTCGCAGGCAACAGCTTTACCCAGTCCAACGGCTCTCTGTTAAACCTAAACACGGTAGTCAATGCGGGATTTGTTGGGGTTAACAATGTCAGCACTAGAAACAATAAAGTTGTTGTGGTTCTCAACTTGTCGGGTACTCTCAACAACGATAATCTCGCAGGTGGCGCTGCTGACGACAACATTAGTGGCGGCGCGGGAAATGACAAAATTAGTGGTGGCGATGGCAATGATTCCCTGTTTGGGGATAGCAACACCGATCTCATTAATGGCGGACGTGGTAATGATTTTGTCTTCGGTGGTACTGGTGGCGATCGCTTATTTGGCGACGATGGCGACGACGTACTCACAGGAGCAGATGCAGTAGTAGACAGAGGTTTTGGGGAGATCGATCGCTTAACTGGTGGCAATGGAGGCGATCGCTTTGTGCTCGGCGTTACACAGGAAGTCTTTTACAGCGACAACGATCTGAACACGAATGGCATCAGCGATTATGCTTTAATTACTGACTTTAATATCTTGGAAGATACAATCCAACTGTCAGGTTCCACTTCGAGATATACTTTGGGAGCGTCACCTACGGGTTTAGCAGTGGGTACAGCCATTTTCCTCAATGAAACTAGTTTGGAACTGATTGCGATCGTACAAGGTGCGATCGACCTCAATCTCAGCGCCACCTACTTCGTAAATGTCTAGAAAGTTCGTTCAAAACTTTGAATTTATTTTATGTTATGAGGTATGTATAAACATTTTGCATACCTCGTTTATGTTTATTTTATTTTGCCTTTCTTTGTCGCTCATTTACTTTTTAAAATTGCACATACTTCAGAGTCAGGAAATTCTGGTGGTAAAGAATGAGATACATTATTTACATTTAGATGTTTGATTTTAAAAGATTTTGAGCTTTCTTGAGCCATTGTAATCCAAAGCGGATACTCTAAATCATCTTTGCCGATAGATAAACCGATCGCTTGACATTGATTTTGCTTAGCTAAACGGGAAAATTCTTGATAGCGTTGCCGTTGCTTATCATTACCTCTAAAGTAAAAATAATTGCGTTCTCCCCAGAGTATAGATTGGGAAATTCGGACATTAGTCCAACTATTCGGTAAGGGAATTAATGGATGATATACAGTGGTAAAGCTGCAAATAATACTAATAAAGACTAGTAAATATATCAGAAGTTTTCGTATTATTGTAGACAAGTAATGTGTGATAAAATAACCACTTATGGGACAACCAATAATCAAAGCTGGTAAAAGTAGTCTATTCCCCCAAATTTGCCATTTTAAAAGTCCGCTAAAGATGAAAAATCCTAAAATAATCGCTCCAGCCAAAGTTAAAAACTTTTGATAGTTTCTTCTATTTTTGATACTATCAATTATTAGAACAGAAACAGCTATAACTCCTAAAATTAAGTGAATTGGATTACTGACAAAATCTTCATTGGGAGTTTTTAATCCTATATCAAAAAAAGGATAATCAAATATTGTCGCTCCGAAGGTAATATCTCTACTATTTACATCTATTTGTAAAATATACTTATGGAAATCTTCCACAAACAGCCAAAAGTTTTTTATTGGTATATTCAAAGCTAAGTTTCTCAAAATATTAGAGATTAGCGGCACAAATCCAATAATTTTATTTCTGGTACCAGAATCATCACCTAAAATGTTACCAAAAGTCAGGTAATTGCGCCAATAATTTGGCAACGATAAACTGATGCTAAGGATTAATACTGTTGCAGTAATCCTGATAGATTGTCCCATATTTTTTAGGGAAAATCTCCGACAAGCGCGAATTCCCAAAACTATTAATAAAGGTGTGCCAAAAATAATTGCTGTCGGTTTTGTTAAAATAGCCAACCCAAAAGCAGCTGCTAACCAAAATATATCTATTTTAGAATAATTGTCTGTTCTAAAAATAAAGAAAGTAAAGCAAACTAACCAATAGGAAACGGTTAAATCTGTTTGCGTGGTGGTAGATTGTAAAATTGCCATTGGAATGCTAACACAGACTAAGGCAGTCATAATTTGACTTTCTCTAGCAAAAGTTTTGGCAATTAGAGAAGTTCCTAAGATGCAACCTAAAAAAGCGAACCATTGTACGGTGTTGGCAAAGCGATCGCTTCCCGCCAGAATTTGCAACTGCATCACAATGTAATTTGCACCGGGGGGAAAAGAAATTTGCCGTAAATTATTAGTAGGATAATGAGCAACGCTGCGGTTTTGTATCCAGTGCATGATTCTTGGCAAATGATAAGTCATCGAGTCATAATTATTTGGAGGCGCAACTAAAGCAGTTAACAAACAAATGCCAAGAATTAAGCTAGTAGCAAGCAGAATAATTCTATTTTCTAAACTTTGCTCAATAAATTTGTTATAAAATTGCTGTTTAATTTGTTCCCGGTTAATAGTATAGCGATTATGCTTAATTACATAAATTGCTACAAAGCAGTTAATTAAAGCGAATAAACTCCAAGCAAAGCTGACAAACTCAAATGTTATTGCGCGATTTAAACTTAACCATTCCGTAAGAACAGCGATCAAAATTACTTGTACAATTGTAGCTTTTAAGAAAGCAATTCTCAAACCAGAATTTGTAGCAACACCCATCTGCCAAAAAATAACGAGTGTTGCTACAAATGAAATCGCCATTAGTAAAATTGGCATTACCTAATCAAACAGTTAATTATTGAGAGTAGCTATTGACTATTTTACATATTTTAGAATCGTTCTACCGACTCAAACTCTTTTGGAAGTTGAGCGCGTGCTGCTTCTCCGCAAGTGCGAGGTGTGGGGAAAATTTTTCCAGGATTCGCTAAATCTTTGGGATTAAAAACTTGCCGTATCCATTGCATAGTTTCTAAATCTGTTTGGGTAAACATCTCTGGCATATAGCATTTTTTATCTGCACCAATGCCATGTTCGCCGGAAAGACTACCGCCAACTTTTACGCAAAGTTTGAGAATATCTCCTCCTAATTCTTCGACTTTTTCTAATGCTCCCGGCACTGATTTATCATAAAGAACTAATGGATGTAAGTTGCCATCTCCGGCGTGAAATACATTAGCGATCCGATAGCCATATTTGTCACTTAATGCTTCTATTTCGCGCAAAATGTAAGGTAATTGGGTGCGGGGAATTACGCCATCTTGAACATAGTAATCAGGACTAACATGACCTGCGGCGGCGAATGCTGCTTTCCGTCCTTTCCAGAATTTTAATCTAGTTTCGGGGTCGTTGGCTGTGGTAATGCTACGTGCGCCATTCTTTTGACAAATTTCAGCAATGCGTTTTTTATTAGTAGCAACTTCCACTTCTAATCCGTCTATTTCTACTAATAAAATAGCTGTTGCATCACGAGGATAACATCCAGTTGCAACTACATCTTCTACGGCATTAATGCTCAAGTTATCCATGATTTCCATGCCAGCAGGAATAATTCCGGCGCTGATAATATCAGACACAGTTGCACCGCAGGCTTCTATGCTGGTAAAGTCTGCCAAAAGCACACAAATTGATTCGGCTGTTTTGAGTATTTTTAAAGTAATTTCTGTGGCAATACCCAGAGTGCCTTCTGAACCAACAAATAATCCTGTTAAATCATAACCAGGCATTTCGGGAATCGGACTTCCAGTATCAACAATTGAACCATCGGGAAGGACGAGTTTTAATCCTAAAACGTGGTTGGTTGTGACTCCATATTTTAAGCAATGAACGCCTCCAGAATTTTCGGCAACATTGCCTCCAATGGAGCAAATAATTTGACTTGAAGGGTCGGGTGCGTAATAAAATCCTGCGCCGCTAACTGCTTGAGTTACCCAGTTATTAATTACTCCTGGTTGCACTACTACTCGCTGATTTTCTAAATCTATTTCTAAGATTTTATTCATTAAAGCGGTAACAATTAGGACGCAATTTTCTATTGGTAATGCACCGCCTGAAAGTCCCGTTCCTGCACCTCTTGCTACCCAAGTAATTTGGTTTTGGTCACATATTTTGACTAATGCTGCTACTTGTTCGGTGGTGCGTGGTAGTACTACTATAGCTGGTCTTTGGCGATAGCTGGTGAGTCCATCACATTCATAAGTTAGCAGTTCTTCTCGACGCTGCACTACGTTTTTTTCACCGACAATGGCGGCAAATTGTTTAATAATTGGTTGCCAATTAATTTGAGGTTTTTCTTGGGTAATCATGGGGATTTAAAGTGGGGATAGGTGGATTAGGCTTTAAATACTCTTAAGAATATTGTGCAAAATTTAGGGCAAAAAGGGAAGTATCACAGTTGATTTAACGTCCTAATCTTCGTTGCAGGCGCTTGCGTTTGGCAATTGCTTCTTGATTGGCAGGCCAAATTTGGATAGTTTTATTATATGCTTCGATCGCTTCCGGGAATTTCTGCTTTTTCTCTAAAACCAATCCTCGATGATACCAAGCTTCCGCATAATCTGATTTAATTTGGATGGCTTTATCTAAAGATGCGATCGCTTCATCCTCATTATTTATCTGTGCTAAAATTACCCCCCGCTGATACCAAGCTTCCGCATAATCTGATTTAATTTGGATGGCTTTGTCTAAAGATGCGATCGCTTCATCATATCTTTTCAATTGTCCCAAAATGTAGCCTCTTTTTTGCCAAGCCTCTGCCAATTGGGAATTTATTTCTAAAGCTTTATTTAAGGAAATAAGTGCTTCTTCATTTTGCTTTAATTGGGTTAGTGTTGAGCCATGCTCTATCCAAGCTTCTAGATAGTTTATGTCAATTTGTAAGGCTTTATTTAACGCTATCAATGCTTTTTTTGGCTGTTTTATTTGATTCAAAACCACACCTAATTTATACCAAGCTTCCTGATTATCTGGTTTAATTTCTGTGGCTTTATTTAAAGATATCTCAGCTTCTTGATATTTCTTTTCTTTGATTTGTATTTCTGCTAAATTATACCAAGCTTCAGCATAATTAGGTTGAATTTCAATAGCTTTAATTAAAGATTCTTGTGCCAGATCGTAGCGATTTAGTTGTTCTAATGCTAAACCTCTTTCATACCAAGCTTGAGAATATTCTGATTTAATTTTCAAAGCTTCTTCATAAGATTTTTGTGCTTCTTCATACTTTTGCAATTTGCTTAATGCTTGACCCCGCTTCATCCAAGCTTCGGGATATTTACTATCAATTTGCAAGGCTTTATCTAAGCTACTAATTGCATCTTCATAACGCTGTAATTCTATTAAAGTTTTTCCTTGTCTTAGGAGTTCTACAGCTTCATTTTTCGGAGAACTTAATGTAGGTTTAGGTGTAGGTGTAACAATTATTTCTGGTGAGGAACTTCCTGATTCTTCAGGTTGCAGAGAATTCCAAAGCTTGGCAACCCCAATACTTAAGCCTACTGTCACTAAAATAATCACTAAATAAAAGTATTTTTGGAAATAACTATGTTGACTTTCTCCCGATATTAATATTTGGGTAGGAGAACCTGTGTAGTTGTGTAATTTGTCTAAATCGCCAAGTACTTCTTTAACTGATTGATAGCGGTCTCTAAAATGCGATCGCACCATTTTTTCTAAAATTACTGTTAATTCATTACTGATTGATGCGTACTCGCGCCAAATTATTTCCCCAGTTTCTGCATCTTCCTCAAACTCTTCTGGCGAGCTTCCAGTTAATAATTGAATTGCCGTTACTCCTACAGCATAAATATCACTATTAAACCTTGGTTTCCCTTTTAATTGTTCGGTTGGCATATACCCAGAGGAACCAATTAAAATAGTGCCTGTCATTTGTTCCCCAGAATGCAATACCAAACTTCTGATTTCCTTAACTGCTCCAAAGTCAATTAAAACTATTTTCCCATCTTTTTGTCGTCTAATTAAATTTGATGGTTTAATATCGCGATGAATTACATCTTGTTCATGCACAAAAGCTAAGGTTCGCAAAACATCTTGCAAAAACCCAATTAATTGAGCTTCATTAAACGTTTTACCCGTATGTAATTCTTGACTAAAATCTTCTCCTTCAATATATTCTTGTACTAAATAAAATTCTTGGTTCTCCTCAAAATGTGCATAAAGTTGGGGAATTTGTTCGTGTTTTCCCAAGCGGTAGAGTACCTGTGCTTCTGTATCGAACAACCGCCTAACTGTCTGTAAAATCGAGGGATCTGAATCATTTGATTTTAGCTGTTTAACAACACACAGAGGTTGACCAGGGAGATCGAGATCTTTGGCAACAAATGTTGTTGAAAAACCCCCGCTTCCTAACTGGCGAATAATTTGGTAGCGTCCACGCAGCGTTTTTCCAAGCATTAGGTCACTGTTATTCAGCAGCACTGGTACTGCATTCTTACCCTGATTTTGACACATAGCGACACCATCTTCACCAAAACTCTTTAGATGGGGATTTTTTTGGCTGGCAGTGAGGTCAGATTTGTCTATGAAAACAGATCTAGAAAAAGTTTCCTGTTTAACTACAATCTTTTTAACGTTCTGAAAAGAATTAATTAACAAAAAACTTTCTCCCTGGCTACAGTCGCTCAAATTTTGAATTTACTATAAACAATTTTTATTAACTGATACTTATTCCTGAAGTATTATAATCAGTTGGCTGTACGGTATTTTCTGATAAGGAAAATTCTATTTCTTCATGTTTTGCTTGAATATTACATCTTTCCATACTGTAAACAAAAACCCCGCCTGTTTCAATTTTATAAATCCAACCATAAATGCTCAATTCGCCTTTGTGAAGTTTGGAATGGATCGCTGGATAGGTGCGTAAATTTTCTATTTGAGTGAAAACATTCTCCTCAATTGTAGCATCCAAAAGTTCCTTACCTTCGTAGTTCTGATAATTTTCTTTAATTAATCTCCGAGTAGCTTCAGCGTGTTTCAACCAATCATAAACTAATGGCATTTCTTCAGCTAGTTTGCCTATTTGCAGTAACCCTTTCATAGCTCCACAATTAGAGTGACCGCAGACGATAATTTGTTTAACTTCTAAAGCAACCACAGCATATTCTATTGCTGCTCCTTCCCCGCCATTAGCTGCACCGTAAGGGGGAATAATGTTGCCTGCGTTCCTGATAATAAATAGTTCACCTGGCTCGGTCTGGGTGAGCAAATTTGGATCGATGCGGGAGTCTGAACAGGTAATAAATAAAGCTCTTGGATGCTGTTCTTCTGAGAGCTTCTGGAATAATTCTCGATGACTGGTGAAGTAGCTGGATTGAAATTCTCGCAACCCTCTAATTAGTTTTCGCATTGGGAATTTTTTTTGTTTTTAATGCTAAAGATCGTTAGACTTTAATATACCTAATATTTGTTCGCCTGAAAAGTATTCTCTTGTACAACTTGAGCATAAAATTTTTCTAATGCTTGGACACAAACTTGGTCATCAAAAAGTCGATCGTGATTAGTTTTTATTTTTACAGCTACTTCCTGCCGCCATTCAGTATCTAAACCTAGTCTTACAGCAATTTCGATGTATTCTGCTTCGGTTTTGGCGATCGTTTCTGTAACGCCAATCATTTTTAAAAAGCTATCAGCATGGCGACCGCGCATAAATTCTCCCGGCTGGGTTACTATTGGTAAATTGCAAGCGATCGCTTCTAAAGATGTATTTCCCCCCGACCAACCGATAGTGTCTAAAAAAACATCCGAAAGTAAATTTATCATTAAATAATCTGGTCGAGTGGGAATATTAAGAAACAGACAATAATCTTCATAATTTAAATTAACTTGAGCAAAAGCACGTTCCCAACGTTTTTTCAGTAATTCACCCCGCAAGAAAATAAACTTAGCTTGGGTTTCCTTTAGTTTGCAAAAGGGAAGAGAGCGGTACAAGATCCAATTAGGCAATTAAGTGATTCGCCTTTGCGCGTTTTTGAATTGCGAGGAATGCGTTATTTTGAAATTTCTGAAAATTGGTTAGAACAAGTTGATTTAGGTGTAACTTTGTGGGAGGGAGAATTTGAAGGTAGGCGAGATACTTGGTTGCGTTGGTGCGATCGCCAAGGTAACATTCTCTTAACTGGCGATGAACGTTCTCGGCAAGCTGAACAACGCGCCTCCGAAGCTGAACATAGAGCTTCGGAAGCGGAACGACGCACTCAAATATTAGCAGAACAACTGCGAAATTTAGGGATTAATCCCGATACCATTAGTTAAATTCTTGTCGGTTTGATCCCCCCTAACCCCCCTTAATAAGGGGGGAACAAAATGCGAAATACCCTAATTAATCAGAAGGCACCAAATTCAAAGTCCCCCTTGATAAGGGGGATTTAGGGGGATCGAAAACCCTTAATCTCACAGTTATTTAACTTTAACAAACTCCTGTATTCGCCGCCAAACCTTTTCTAATAAATCAGGATCGTCAGCATTAAACCATTCAATTTCAGGATAAGCTCGAAACCAAGTGCGTTGACGTTTAGCGAATTGTCTTGTATGCAAAACAGTTAATTCTTTCGCTTGTTCCAGGGTAATTTCCCCAGCTAAATATTGTTTAATTTCCGCATATCCCAAAGTATTCAACAAAGGCAAATCAGCACCATATTTTTCACACAAACTTTCTACCTCAGCTACCAAACCATCAGCGATCATTTTGTCGGTACGTCGCGCAATGCGTTTTTGCAAATCTTCCGAATTACACTCTAAACCTATCTGCAAAATTGGATAATTTGGTGGATTTTCTCCTTGTTGTTCGGAAATTGGTTTGCCAGTGACGTAAAATACTTCTAATGCTCTTAAAGTTCTCACTAAATCGTTAGCGTGAATTTTTTCGGCAGCAGCACGATCGACTTGTTGCAAAAAAGCGTAAAGTTGAATTTGTCCGAGGTTTTCTAATTGCGATCGCAAATCCAACTGCGGCGCAACACGCGGAATTTTTAAACCCTGCACCACAGAACGAATGTATAAACCCGTACCACCAACTAATAATGGCACACTTCCTGATTCCTGCTGTTGAGTAATTAATGCTTGAGCTTGTTCCTGATAATCCGCCACCGTTAATGTCACCCTTGGGTGACAAAAATCGATTAAATAATGTCGCACCAACTGTTGCTCAAACAAAGAAGGTTTCGCCGTACCAATATCAAATTCGCGGTACACTTGACGAGAGTCCGCACTAATAATTGCTGAATTCAGCCGTTGCGCCAAAACCAAAGCTAACCCCGATTTCCCCGTTGCCGTTGCGCCACAAATAGTAATTAAAGCTGGTTGGTAATCACTCATTTGATTTGAGATTTGAGATTTAATTGTTCTGAAACCCTTCCTCAAGGGCATCTATTTAAAGGAGTCAATCCCCTAAATAAATTTTTCATGAGTTTGGGCTACGGTCGCCATTAAGCCTTTTGTGCTAGAATTTTGGAGTGTTTTTTCCCTTTTGGGTCAGTAGACGGCTCAAAGCCATTATTGGAGAAATCCTTATTATGACAAGCAGTTACAGCGCCGAGCAGATTCAAGTTCTGGAAGGACTGGAACCGGTACGCAAAAGACCGGGAATGTACATTGGGTCAACGGGGCCAAGGGGACTCCATCATTTAGTTTACGAGGTAGTAGACAACTCGATCGATGAGGCGCTGGCTGGCTATTGCACTCATATTGAAATTGACCTGAACGCCGACGGTTCAGTGACAGTGACAGACGACGGGCGGGGTATCCCCACAGATATCCATCCTCGCACAGGCAAATCAGCGCTAGAAACGGTTTTAACAGTTCTCCACGCTGGAGGCAAGTTTGGTGGAGGCGGTTACAAAGTTTCCGGGGGACTACACGGCGTTGGTGTTTCGGTAGTTAACGCTTTGTCCGAGTATTTAGAAGTTACAGTATGGCGAGAAAAGAAAGTACATAAACAACGCTTTGAACGTGGTGTTCCTGTCACCGAATTGCAGGTTGAATCAATCAAAGAAAATCGCACTGGAACTTCAGTAACATTCAGTCCTGACGAGCAAATTTTCACCACTGGCACAGAGTTTGATTATACAACTTTATCCGCTCGGTTACGCGAATTAGCTTACCTAAATGCTGGCGTAAAAATTACCTTTACTGACAACCGTTTAGAATTACTGAAAAGCGGTGTTCCTAAAGTAGAAAGCTACGAATACAAAGGTGGAATTCGCGAATATATTGCTTACATGAACCGCGAAAAACAACCTCTGCATGAAGATATTATTTTTGTGCAGGGAGAGCGGAATAATGTGCAATTAGAAGTAGCATTACAATGGTGTACTGATGCTTATACAGATAATCTTTTAGGTTTTGCGAATAACATCCGCACCATTGACGGTGGGACACATTTGGAAGGTTTGAAAGCGGTGTTGACGCGGACGTTAAATGCGATCGCCAGAAAACGCAATAAACTAAAAGAAGCTGATGCCAACCTCGCCGGAGAAAACATTCGCGAAGGTTTAACCGCAGTCATTTCCGTAAAAGTACCAGACCCCGAATTTGAAGGACAAACCAAAACCAAATTAGGCAACCCAGAAGTCCGGGGAATTGTTGAAGGTTTAGTTGGCGAAGCATTAACCGAGTATTTAGAATTTCGTCCCCCCGTAGCTGATGCAATTTTAGAAAAAGCAATTCAAGCCTTTAAAGCCGCCGAAGCTGCTAGACGTGCCCGTGATTTAGTCCGCAGAAAATCAGTTTTAGAATCTTCACCTTTACCCGGTAAATTAGCAGATTGTAGCTCAAGAGATCCCGCCGAATCTGAGATTTATATTGTGGAAGGCGACTCTGCGGGCGGCTGTTTTTCTGGAGATACACTTGTTGCTTTAGCCGATGGTCGCTTCCTCAGCTTCAAACAAATTGTCGCTGAACAAGCACTAGGTAAACAGAATTTTTGTTACACCATTCGCCAGGACGGAAATATCGGCATTGAGAAGATTATTAATGCCAGAATGACAAAGGCAAATGCTGAAGTTATTAAACTGACATTGGATAACGGTGAAACCATTATTTGTACACCGGATCACCGCTTCATGTTGCGGGATGGCAGTTATAAACCAGCAGCATTATTGACATCAGATGATTCCCTGATGCCACTATACCGAAAGCTATCTAACAACAGCGAACCAGGAATTACAATAAACGGTTACGAGATGGTTTGGAACCCTCGTTCTGACTCTTGGTTATTCACTCATCTTTTAGCTGATTGGTATAACCGTTGGCAAGGAGTTTATCAGCAAAAAGACGGCGATCATTGTCATCATATTGACTTCAACAAAAACAACAACAACCCAACAAATATTCGCCGCTTACCTGTTGAGGAACATTTAGCTTTACATCGCCTTCATGTAGCTGAAACATTGCATCGGCAAGATGTAATTGAAAAGTGCCGAAAAATTCGCACTTCTAAAGAATTCCGCAGCCGGATGAGTCAGAGAATGCGGCAAGAAAAAACTCGCCAAATTCTCTCAGAACAAGCTAAGTTACAGTGGCAAGATGAAGCTTATAAAGCTTACATGATGGAAAAATGGCAGGAGTTTTATCACAACAATGAAACCTACCGCCAACAAAATCATGAACAGCTACAAAAAGCACAGCAAGAATATTGGAGTGATGCTAATAATCGTATAGCTCAATCTGAGCGTGTTCGCGATTATTATGCTAATCATCCAGAGGCAAAAGAAACCCTCTCCGATGCAGCTAAACAACAATGGAACAATCAAGAATTGTTGGAATGGCGGCGACAAAAAACTCAAGAACAATGGACAGATCAATTTCGTGCTAAACGCCAAAAAGCGCTGCATGAAACTTACTATCGCAAAACAATTGCTGCACTCAAGCAAATTGAATTTTTGGCCGGTACTCTTGATTTAGATGCTTATAACGCCTACCGTACTGAAACCAAAGATAAATCACTTTTGCGATTCGATACCTTCTGTCAACGTTACTTTGAAGGTGATGAATTACTAGCGCAAGAAGCAGTTGCTAATTACAACCACCGCATTGTTTCTATTGAACGTTTAGAAGAGTGCGTTGACGTTTACGATATCGAAGTTCCTCATACCCATAACTTCGCCTTAGCCAGTGGTATTTTTGTACATAACAGTGCTAAACAAGGGCGGGATAGACGTTTCCAAGCCATCCTACCTTTGCGCGGAAAAATCCTCAACATTGAGAAAACCGACGATGCCAAAATCTACAAAAATACCGAAATTCAAGCGTTAATTACTGCTTTAGGTTTAGGCGTTAAAGGTGAAGAATTCGACTCTTCCCAATTGCGTTATCACCGCATAGTGATAATGACTGATGCTGACGTAGATGGGGCCCATATCCGCACGCTATTGCTAACATTTTTCTACCGCTATCAACGGGCATTAATTGAGCAAGGCTATATTTATATTGCCTGTCCTCCATTGTATAAAGTTGAGCGCGGTAAGAATCATGATTACTGTTATAGCGATCGCGAATTGCAAGAATTAATTCGGGCATTTCCCGCTAACGCCAAATACACAATTCAGCGGTTCAAAGGTTTAGGTGAAATGATGCCTACACAACTTTGGAATACCACAATGAACCCAGAAACTCGAACTTTGAAACAGGTAGAAATTGAAGATGCAGCGGAAGCCGATCGCATTTTTACCATCTTAATGGGCGATCGAGTTGCACCCAGACGGGAATTCATCGAAACCTACGGGCCAAAATTGAACCTGACTGATTTGGATATTTAGATCCCCCCTAACCCCCCTTAACAAGGGGGGAACCGGATTCAAATAAATTCAAAGTCCCCCTTATTAAGGGGGATTTAGGGGGATCTTAATTTATGGCTTAGAGGGTAAACAAAAATGAACAGTGTCACTTTAAATTTAGCTCATGTCGTGAAATTGACTGACGAAAACTTTGCCGAATTAGCGGCGGCGAATGACAATTTACGATTGGAATTGACAGCTAAAGGAGAATTAATTATTATGCCGCCAACGGGGGGAGAAACGGGAAATCGCAATTTCGAGATTTACGTTGATTTGGGTATTTGGAATCGCCAAACTCGATTAGGAAAAGCTTTTGATTCTTCTACAGGTTTTCGCTTACCAAATGGCGCGACTCGTTCTCCTGATGTGGCATGGATTAGAATTGAGAGATGGTCAGCTTTAACGACTCAACAAAGAAAGAAGTTTTTGCCAATCTGTCCTGATTTTGTGGTGGAATTGGTTTCGGAGACGGATGATTTGTCAGAGGTGCGTCTGAAGATGCAGGAATATTTAGAAAATGGGTTACTTTTGGGTTGGTTGATTAATCCAAAAAGTCGGACAGTGGAAGTTTTTCGGGTGAATCGAGAAGTGGAGAGGTTAGAGGGTGTTTTGAGTTTATCGGGTGAGGATGTGTTACCGGGATTTGTGTTGAATTTGCAACCGATTTGGAATGAATAGAATTCTCTGTGAAGTGGAGATTAATTAATATGAATGCTGTTAGCCTCAACTTATCGAATGTTTTGCAAATGACGGATGAGAAATTTGCCGAATTGGTTGATGCTAATCGGGATTTGCGATTGGAATTGACAGCTAAAGGAGAATTAATTATTATGCCGCCAACGGGGGGAGAAACGGGCGATCGCAATTTCGAGATTGACGGACAACTTTGGTTGTGGAATCGCCAAACTCGATTAGGAAAAGCTTTTGATTCTTCCACAGGTTTTCGCTTACCAAATGGCGCGACTCGTTCTCCTGATGTGGCATGGATTAGAATAGAGAAATGGTCAGCTTTGACGGCCCAACAAAGAAAGAAGTTTTTGCCAATCTGTCCTGATTTTGTAGTGGAATTAGTTTCCGAGTCGGATGATTTGGCAGAGGTGCGTCTGAAGATGCAGGAATATTTAGAAAATGGGTTACTTTTAGGTTGGTTGATTATTCCGAAAATGCGAATGGTGGAAGTTTTTCGGGTGAATCGAGAAGTGGAGAGGTTAGAGGGTGTTTTGAGTTTATCGGGTGAAGATGTTTTACCGGGATTTGTGTTGAATTTACAACCGATTTGGGATAACTAGAATGCTGTGCAGAATCATTGGAATAAAAAAACCGGGCTTCTGATTGCTAGAAACCCAGTTTTTTATTTATTCTTTTTACTGCATCAGTGCCCAAGTAGAAGCGCCGACTACGCCATCTGCCCTTACTTTTTTGGACTTTTGAAAGGCGATAACAGCAGCACGGGTGTTTTTATCAAAGTTACCATTTATTTCACCTTTATAAAATCCATTTTCCTTCAAGTATTGTTGCAGCTTTTTCACGCTATCTCCCCGGTTACCTAGTTTCAAAGATGGATTTGCGTTACTCGCAGCAGTAGTGGTATTTGACTGAGAATTAGAGGTTGATGAACTTTGATTTGGAGTGGCAGCAAAAGCAGGTATTCCGCCGATCGACAAGGAAGTTACAGAAATAGCTGCGATCGCGCCAAGTACTAAACGGTTTGATTTAAGTGCATCAAAAGTCATAAATTTAACATCCTCGAAATAAAGTTAATTAAATCAAAGTGGTTTTCAGGAATTGGATTTGACCTAATCACCTTGATTTATCTTTAGCCAGTCATTGTAGGGATGAGTTATTACTACGATGTGTCTAAGTTATGTCTAAAATATGAAGATTTTTAGGGGTTAACTAAAGACATCGTTCATGTGTGGTTAAAAATAATTTTAATTGAACCACGAAGACACGAAGGACACGAAGAAGAAAAGGTTGTCGCAATGGGCGATCGTCTACTGATTTCCCGAAAGGTTGGTTTTTTAAACTTCTCTTTCAACTGCTTCATCAACTTCATAACTTCCCGATAATCCAGAAATTGCCAGTAATTCTTCTGTCGCCGCAACCGCATCTTCCCCTTGAACTTCAATTAAAATATTCGCCATTACATTACGTAGTAAAATTTATACAATCACCAAAATTATAGTATTTTTTCCAATCCTGTAGGACAGGCATCTTGCCTGTCATCACCAATCCCCAGTCCCCCAGATTTCGTAAAAAAACTTAATGAAAATTCTCATCAAATCAGTCTAAGGTTAACTTCTAGGCGGGTTTTTTAACCTTTGGCAAAAATCACACGCTCCTCAAAAGATTTAAGGGACAGTAATTTAGTATGAGCAGTAACTTAGCAACCAAATTGCGTGAAGGCACCAAAAAATCTCACTCAATGGCAGAAAATGTGGGTTTTGTCAAGTGCTTTTTAAAAGGTGTAGTAGAAAAGGAATCCTACCGGAAATTGGTAGCTAATCTCTACTTCGTTTATTCACAAATCGAAGAGGAGATGGAAAAGCACAAGGATCACCCCATCCTTTCTAAAATCTATTTTAAAGAACTCAATCGCAAAAAAAGCTTAGAACAAGACCTCAGCTATTATTTTGGCCCAAACTGGCGCGATCAAGTGGCTCCTTCTCCTGCTGCTCAAGCCTACGTGCAACGGATTCGCGAAGTTTCCCAAAATGAGCCAGAATTGCTGATTGCTCAATCTTACACCCGCTATTTGGGCGACCTTTCCGGTGGTCAAATCCTCAAAGGTATTGCTGTTCGGGCAATGAATTTAACTGATGGTGGTACTGCTTTCTACGAATTCAAGGATATCCCTGATGAGAAGGCTTTTAAAAATAACTACCGTCAAGCTTTGAATGAATTACCGATCGATGAAGCTACTGCCGATCGCATTGTAGACGAAGCAAATGCTGCTTTTGGCATGAACATGAATATGTTCAATGAATTAGAAGGTAATTTGATTAAAGCGATCGGTATGATGCTGTTCAACAGCTTAACCCGCAAACGCACTCGCGGCAGCACCGAAACTGAATTAGCAACTGCTGAATAAATGAGAGCAGTTTTGCATTAAATTTCGGGTTTGTCAGGAAACATTACATTTTTTCTCACAATCCTGGAGGCTGGATGGTGGTTAACCTAGCTATCATCAAGCCCCCAGGATTGTAAGCTTTTAAGGGTTATGAAATTAGAATTAGGCATTATTCAATTGGCAAATTTATTAACGAAAATCGTGCACCTGTGATTTTAACCTGCCCCTACAACTTGATTGTAAATATTTAGTCCTCTTCAGAGGAGTTTTGCTATTAGCCTGCGAATTGATTCGCAGGCGGATATTGGAACTGGTACAAGATCTGAATTAACGAACAATGAGTCTCCTAATTTGCGCTTCCACTGCATTCAAATACCCTTGATCTGTTAATACTTGCGGTGATAATCTCTTGGCTTTAATTGCAGCTTCAACTAATGTTTCTGCACGCAATCTCCCTGTGTGATGCTCCGAAATAAACAGCATATATCCAGGAATACCTTGCTCCAGAAAATAGCCTTGGTAAGCCATGTTTACTAACTCGAAAGGAGTCAGTTGTTGAACCAAATTTGAGGTATAGTCTGTTGTTGATTGTGTTGCTTGAATTTGAGCTTGAGCTACAGATGTAATTACTTGAGACAAGAATACGAAAGACAAACTTCCCAAAATTAAGCGTTTCATAATCAAACTCCAGCAATGTATTTGTTAGTTGTTGACTAACCTTTTTCGTTAATTCCTCAACTAAAATCAGCTTAAATTCTCACCTACACTGGAGAGTCAATAGTAAAAATGAAAAATTTTTCTGTTAATTTATTGAGGTTGGGTTGGCAGAAAAAACAACCTATTAACTTAATAAATTTAAGCTAACAGGCTAAACAATTATTATTAAGTTTGTTGTAACGACTTTAGTCGCTTATTCCCTAGATAAAAGGACTAAAGTCCTTACAACAAACCATTTTATAAAAATGTTTAATACTTAATTCTGTTCAATTACAGGACAAATTACTTTTTCAAGATTTGTCAGAGTAGTTTCTTGAGTTAAAAGTAATCTTTGTAACTCTTGTTTTAGGACAAGTAATTGTTGAATCTGCTCATCAATCTCTGTAATCTGTTCTTGCAGCTTAACTTTTGCGTGTTCACAGGGTAATTCCCCTTGGTCATGAATCTGCAAAAACTCTTTAATCTCTGCGAGAGTCAATCCTAAGCTTTGACCGCGTTTGATAAAGCTGAGGCGAGATAAAATATCTGCATCAAATAATCTGTATCCGCCTTCTGTTCTAGCTGATGCTTTGAGTAAACCTAATTCTTCGTAATAGCGAATAGTTTTAATTGATACGCCACTTTGCTTGGCGATTAAACCAATCTGCTTTGGCTTTTCTTGAACTAACATATTTTTTCCTCTTTTCTCAACCTCTAAGCTTAGGGTAGACTATCCAGCTTAGGGGAGAGTCAAGGGATTTTCGATTTTCGATTTACTCGACGGAGGTCCGGCTGGAAAGGTGACTAAATCGCCTTTCTTTACTTGCACTGGTTCACCGTTGACAGGTGTAACAATTACATCGCCTTCTAATAAATAACAAGTTTCGGATTCGTCGTAAGTCCAAGGAAACTCTGATACTTCTTTTGCCCAAATAGGCCAATTGGATACGCCTAATTGGTTGAGTTGTTCTTGACTCGGTTGATGAATCACTTTAATTTCGGTGGTGCTTTGCATAGATTTAGCTGATGTCCATTCCACATTGATCGACTAAATAACAAAGGGCGCGAAAACGCAAGCCTACTAGTTGATCGTAAAGGGGATTGAGTTTGCACATTGGGGGAATGTGGGCGATTTTACGATCGAACAATACAATATCACGCTCGAAGGGGCATTGCGCCGGAATCGCTTTGTAGATGAATTTGGCTAACTTGGGGTTGGCAATCTCTAGTTGATCAAACCATTGGCGCAAGGGTTGAAGTAGGTCAATTTGGCTAATCTTGGTTGTTTGTGGTTGTGCTACGGTGGTGCGATCGCTAATCAATATGCTATTCATAAGTTTTTCTTTTGATTATCTTGCTAACTCATCTTGATTACTAATATAGCGGCAAAAAGTAGTTTTTGAATGAAGGAATAGATAAAAAGAATCAATCATTGGTTAAAGTTTTCGTGAACTATAAGCAAAAGTTTTTTGGTAGTTTTTGTTACTAAATCAGCGAAAAAAGAAAATAGATGAGATTTTACTGATAGAAACTAACTAATTTTTAATTAAGAAATAGGTAAAATATTAGCCTTGATGTAATGCTGTACTCTTGAATAAAAGTGAAAATTTGCTATAAATATCACAGCTGTACAGATTGAGAGTGAAACTTATGGGCAAATATGATAATATTTTCAACTCAGATAGATTGACAGAAATGCTGAGTCCAGAAGAAACTGTTGCAGCGATCGCTATAGTTGCTATTGAAGCAGTAAAACCCAATTACGATGATGCAGAATTAACAAAGTTAGAAAATATTCTTTGGGAATCAGACTTTTGTGCTGATTACTCAAAAGATGAAATAACTGAACTTGTCGATCGAATACTCGATCTTACTGAACAGGAAGATTTAGGAACATTATTTAATACAGCTTATCAATATCTCCCAGATGATTTAACGCTAGATGCGTTTGAAGCGGCAGTAATTATGCTAGTAGAAGAGGGAGAGGTAAGTGGCGAAGGAGTAGAGTTTTTAACCGAACTACAAATTGCCTTGGAAATTCCAGACGAAGAAGCTCAAGAAATTATTGATGCTGTATTAGAAAATGTAGCTGAGATTGATGATTTAGAAGTATCGGAATTTGAATATTATGATTCGCCAACAGGTAATTTTAGCGTCCCAGTTCCGGTCGAGATAGAAAGAGGTGGTAAAATAGATTCTCAACCTGGGGTGGTAACATTTTCCGATGATTTCGGCACTCTTTTAAGAATTGATTACTGGCAAGCGGATGACGTAGACGCAGAGGCGGAAAAAATTGAAAATTTGGGTAAAGAAAGCTATCTCAAAGCTATTTTAGATGAGTATTTTTCTCAGTCAATTCAGACTAGTATCCCTAATGCAAAAATAATTTATCAGGAATATCTAGCAGACCTGAATTTTGGCGCTTACTTTGCGGTTGTGGATCTGCCACAAGGTTCAACTATGACTGTTTCTCACAACAATCATCCTCCCATAAGGTTAAATGCTTATCGAGGAATAGTTGTTTTTGATATGGATGATTATATGTATGTAGTCAGTTGTCAGCGCAATTTCCTTCATGATGAAGAACCAGGGGAAATTGAGGATGAAGCTGAGGAGTTAAAAGACCAACTTTATGAATTTGTTGAGAGCATAGAATTTCTTGATGAATTTGATGACGATGATTGATTATCTCATTCTTGCCTGTAATAATTCCTGATTTTGCTGGGGGTAAGCAGAGTAACCGTTACTAAATCCATCAGCGCCATTGGCGACAACACCAATTACATTTAATTTATGCAGCATATTGGTAGCTTGAGTTAATTCAGTTCGAGTCACTCTACCAATGCGTCCAATTAATACCACACCACTGCAAAAAGATGCTGCTAAAATTGCGTCTACTATTCCTAAGACTGGAGGCGCATCTAACAATACTAAGTCGTAAGATTGCTCAAAATTTGCCATTAATTCTCGCATTCTTTGCGAACTTAAAAGTTGTGCTGGATCGAGTGGAGTTGGCCCCGCAGTCAAAATGGAAATATTATTATGTTGTCGGGATATTTGAACACTAGTTTCATCTCTTAGCGAAACATCACTTGTTAATAATGTGGAAAGTCCTCGATCGTTGGGAAGATTCAGTTCTTTATGTAAACTAGGACGGCGTAAGTCAGCATCAATTAATAATACTCTTTGATGCAAACGTGCAGCGCTGATTGCTAAACCTAATGCGATCGCAGATTTACCTTCTCCAGCTAAGGCGGATGTAATCACCAGAGATTTTAAAGAACCAGCGGAATTTACTAATTGAATATTCTGATAAATTAAATCCAAAGATTCTCGAAAAGGTTGCCAACTAATTAATTCCATAGTTGACGAGGCTAAGATTGGTTGTTGACGGAAAGGTAAGTGAATAATTGGTTCAGTTCTAATCTGAGGTGTTAACTGCGGGATGATTCCTAGTAATGGTAAATCAACTTGTTTCTTCAATTCATCAGATGTATGAACAGCATCATCAATCATTTCCCGGATAAAGGCAACTATACCGCCTAGCATTAATCCCACTACTGCCCCTAAAAGCAAGTTTCGCTTCATGCTAGGGCCAATTTTTAAGCCTAATTGTGGTTCTTCTACAAGTTGCCAATCAAAGCCACCTCTAGCAATTTCTAAGCTTAAGTCTTGTCGTGCTTTTAGTAGTTGTTCCAGGGTTTCTCGATTCAGTTTTACTTGTGGTTGTAGACGATTGTATTCTGATAACATTCCCGGAAATCGCTGTAATTGGGTTTGGAGTTGCTGCGCTTTTTGGGTTAATGTTTGTACTCTTGCTTGCCATCCAAGTACATTGGTTTGTTCTTGTAAAAGTTTACTAGAAAGGTCAACGTCAAGTTCGCCTAGTTGTCCTTGTTGAAGTAAATTTGTATTGCGAGTAGTTGGGGTAACTATGTTGTTTCCTTGAACTGTTTGCTGTTCTCTTTGGAGTAAAGCTAGTTGTCTTTGACGTTGCTCTAGTAAGTTTTGAATGGCAGGATTATCATCAGTGAAACGTTGCCGTTCTTTGGCTAATTCTAGGTCGATTTTTTGAATTTCGTTGAGTAGTGTTTGATAGCGTGTAGATTCACTGAGGCGGGAGGAAACTACGGCATCTTGTGGCGATCGCTTAACTTGTTGTTGTAATGTTTGAAACCGCGCTTGTGCTTCTTGGTATTGAGCAAGGGCTGTACGAAGTTCGTATTGAACATCTTTTAAGGATTCAATTAATGCTTTTGCTTGTAATTCGGGTTCAATCAGGTTTTCACTTTTGCGAAATTTGTCTAAAGCAGCTTCGGTTTGGGCTGTGTTTTCTCGCAGTGATGGTAGTTGAGCATCAATAAAAGATAGACCTCTATTTAAACGAAGTTGTTGTTGCTCGCGGTTATAATCTTGGTAAACACGCTTAATAGTTTCGAGTACAGTTTGAGTTTTGATTGGGTCATTATCGATGTAAGTAACTTCAAATATTTTGGTGTTAACTTTATCTTCTTCTAACTGCTTAACTACCAATGAATCTTTAATATCTTTAACTTTAATCTTTGGGTACTGAGGCAGGAGTAAATTTACTGCTTTTTGGATTAATTGCGAACTTCGCATTAAGTTAAGTTGGGTGGCATAATCTATTTCTACATTGGAATCAGCAAAGTCATTTTCGGCATTTTTAGAATCTTCTCGTTTGCCTTGATAGTTAGGTTCCACTAATAGCTGCATGGAGCTTTTATAAGTAGGTTTAGTAATTAAAGTGATGATAGTAGTAATGACTAAAACTACGGAAAAAATGCTTAATAACCAGTAACGGCGACGCATTAAAATTGCTAATAGTTGTCCGTAACCTGGCTCATTTTCAGTAGTTGTATTAAAATTATTTGCATTAACGCTCACCATATCTAACCTCAAAATAATTAAACAAATTGCGCGATCGCTTGATCTACTTTACTAAAAAAGGCTGTTTCTGAAAACTGACTTACTGCGTGATTACGAATTGTATGATAATCCCAGGAAATTTTCTGAGCTTCGAGTAATGCTGCTTGCAGTGCGTCTGGTGTTTGTTTATGAAAAAATACTCCGGTTTTTCCGGGAACTTGAGTGTCTAATACGCCACCTGCACCGTAAGCAATTACAGGTGTTCCGCTGGCATTTGCTTCTACAGGAACTAAACCGTAATCTTCTAGAGCAGCAACAATTACGGAGCAAGCTTTTGCCATTAATTGACTGCGTTCTGCATCACTAACATGACCTAAAAATTTGACGTTTTCTAAAGCTTGGGATTCTAAATTTTCTCGTTCTGGGCCATCACCTAATATGTAGATGGGCCATCCTAACCAGTTAAAAGCTTCGACGATAACATCAATCCGTTTGTAACTTAGTAGGCGTGCTGAAGCAAGATAGAAATTTTCTTTGGATTCGGAAAATGTGAATTGATGGGTATCAATAGGATAGTTAATTACGATCGCTGGTTTACCATAATGTTTTTGAATCCGCTTGGCTACAGTGTGTGAATTAGCAATATAAATATCAGGTTCTTGGGCGTAGTTTAAATCTACCTGTCGCAAGATGTCAAATATCGGTTCAATTACCGGAGCAAATAATTTGTAATCTGCATACTCTCGGAGATAAGTTTGAGTATCCCAAAGAAATCTAGTGACGTTGTGACAGAAGCATATATGTTTCGCTCTATGAGATTTTCTTACTGCTTTGGCAAAGCTACTACAACTACTAATAATTAAGTCGTAGTCTTGTAAGTCTAAAGCTCGAAATGCAGGGAAATAAAGGGGAGCCAACAGCCGAAAATACTTTGATGCTTTGGGGATTTTTTGTAAGAAGCTGGTCTGAACTGTGCGATCGCCTAAATCTATTGTTCTCTCTGGGTCGTACAAAGATGTAAAAATATCTGCGTCAGGATAGCGCTTACAAAGCAGTTCAAAAACTCTTTCTGCTCCGCCTCTTTGAGTTAAATAATCATGTACTAAAGCGATTTTCATAAAAATAAATGTTGTTTGAATCTCGATCAATTTACAACAAAGTTAGCAACAACTTGTCAGTTGTATATCTATCTAAAAGTAGATAAAAAATTGAATTCCCGAGTCAAAGTGAATAACTTTACTCTACTCTTTGTTGCGGTTGTTGCCGCAATTTAATGAGTAAAAAAGAATACTAACTGAATTAACGACCTCTCCTTTTTTTCTTTTGTTATCCTGTAAAAAGATATACTAAATATCCTGAAATCAACTATTAGGTATATCCAGTAATCGCCTACCCAAAAAGCGCTTCAGTCAACTTTACTTATTGAGGATTTTAAAGTCAGTAAGCTTACAGATTCTTCATCCTTTAGATAGACGTTTTAATAAATCTTCATAACTAGACTATGAAAGCGAAGGTCATTACTTACTAAACAAATCGAACTAGTGCAACTATCTTGAGTACTGGAATCTTTATTAATGGATTAATGGCAATATCAACTACAAATTTCCTAAAAGTGATTTCGTAAAAAGGAAATGGAAATGACAACTTTTAAAGTTTCTGCCTTAAAAGAATTTATACCAGGCGATCGACAAAACCTCGATTACTCCACACCTAAGTATGTACTTAAGTGGAGACTGGGTAAGTTGCTGGTAAGTTCCCGCCAAGTCACGAATCAACCTTATATTCCAGCCTTGGAGAACGGAGAACTACTGGTAAGATGCTTGAAAAACTCGCCTGTACGCCTTGTTTTACTCGATCCTGAGATCAGCGAGAGTCAACTAAGACTTTGGGCAGATGCCTGCGAGCAAGCCAATAAACCAGTATTTTTACGGCTGCCTTCGGCTCACGGACTACCGAGAATGCGAAATCCGATTAGTTGGGGCTTAAAACGTTTATTTGACTGGAGTGTTGCGGCTTTACTGCTCACAGCACTGGCTCCACTGATGGTTGCACTGGCGCTACTAATCCGCACTTACTCTTCAGGGCCAATTTTCTACACTCAATGGCGTGTGGGAGAAAGAGGCAAATTATTTCGCATCTTAAAATTCAGGACAATGATAGTGGATGCAGAAAAGTTTCATCATCAAGTCATGGCGAATCAGAAAGGTTTGCACAAATGCAAAGATGATTTTCGCGTTACACCTTTAGGACGTTGGATGCGTAAATATAGCCTGGATGAATTGCCACAATTATTTAACGTACTGCGGGGCGAAATGAGTTTAGTCGGGCCTCGTCCTTGGGCTTTATACGATGCTGTCAGGATTAATAAAAAAGGACAAAAAAGATTAAATGCACTACCAGGAATGACCGGAGATTGGCAGGTAAAAGCGCGATCGCATTTGTTAGATTTAGATGCTGTAAATCATGGCGATTTAGAATACTTGCGTAGTTGGTCTTTGTGGCGAGACTTAAAAATATTACCACTAACCATGCTCAAAGTCCTTTCCGGTTTTGGCGCTTATTAGTTCACAACTGACCTGGGAAAATTGCATGATTATTAAACAGCTAAAGCCTATTCGTAATTTACTCAAAGCTACAAAATTTTGGCAAGAAAATTATGTAATTTTGCGAGAGTTTAAATACCTTCGCAAAGTTGCACTGTTAGCTCTGTTTTTTACTTTCACAGCAGCCGCTTTTGAGGGATTCGGAGTAGGATTTCTCTTAGCTTTCTTGCAAAGTTTAACCGATCCTCAAGCTCAGCCAATTCAAACAGGAATTCACTGGTTTGATGTTTGGTTTTTGGGAATAAATGCTCCAAATATGGAACGACTCTATCGAGTCTCTGCCCTAATTTTATTAGTAACTTTGTTAAGAACTGGCTTTACTTACTTAGGTCAAGTATACAGCGAAATAGCTAATCACAATTTAGCCGATCGCTTACGAAAAAGGCTTTTTGAACAGTTACAATCCCTAAGCTTAAGGTACTTTGCCAAAACTCGATCCGGGGAGTTAGTTAATAGCTTAACTTCGGAAGTACACCAGATTTGTTATGCTTTTGGCATTACTTCTTTTTTAATTACCAGGAGTTCTACCTTAATTGCTTATTTCATATCAATGCTTTTACTCTCTTGGCAGTTAACAGTGATTTCAGTCATGTTGTTTGCTCTATTATCAGCAGCAATAACTATGCTGTTAGGTAGAGTAAGGGAAGCTAGTTTTGAGTGGACAAAAGCTAGTGGTTGGTATGCTTCAGTAGCGCTGGAATTTATTAATGGTATTCGCACTGTTCAGGCTTTTGCTACTCAAGATTTTGAACGGGAAAGATTTTATGGTGCTAGTTCCCAGTTGAAAAAAGCAGCAATTAAAGGTTTAGCTGCCAGTGCATCTGTTGAACCTTTAGCGGAAGGGGGAGCAACGGCAATTTTGGTAGGAATTTTGTTGCTGGCTTTCGCTACTTTAATTCCTCAAGGACAGCTTCAACCTGCTGGATTATTAACATTTTTATTTGTTTTATTCCGCTTAATGCCAATTATCCGGCAGATGAATGGATCGCGGGCGCAAATTAGCAGTTTTCAGGGGCCTTTAAGCAGTATTAAAGAACTGCTGAGAACTGATAATAAACCATATTTAATCGATGGTAAATTACAGTTTTCCGGTTTGGAACGAGGCATTGAGTTTGTGTCAGTAGATTTCGGTTATGACGCAAATAATTTGGTACTGCACAATGTTACCTTGACAATCAAAAAGGGAACAACAACGGCATTAGTAGGAGCTTCGGGTGCAGGAAAATCTACTTTGGCAGATTTGATTCCGCGATTTTACGATCCGACAGCAGGGCAAATTTTAATTGATGGGATTGATTTACGAGAGTTTGAAATCAATTCCTTGCGCCGCCAGTTGGCGGTGGTGAGTCAGGATACTTTTATTTTCAATACTTCGGTGCGAAATAATATTGCTTATGGTACAGAAAATGCTGATGAAAAAGCAATTTTGGCAGTAGCTAAATTAGCTAATGCTTGGGAATTTATTCAGGAATTACCGGAAGGTTTTGATACTCAATTAGGAGACAGAGGTGTGAGGTTGTCTGGTGGTCAACGTCAACGAATTGCGATCGCTCGTGCCCTGCTCCGTGACCCAGAAATTCTGATTTTAGATGAAGCTACAAGTGCTTTAGATTCTGTTTCCGAAAGGTTAATTCAAGAGTCTTTAGAAAAACTGTCTCAAGGAAGAACAGTAATTGCGATCGCTCACCGACTTTCGACAATTGTTAGAGCCGACAAAGTGGTGGTTTTAGAAGCAGGAAAAATTGTCGAACAGGGAAGATATAACGATTTACTAGAACAACGTGGCAAACTTTGGAAATATCACCAAATGCAGCATGAATTAGGTCAAGTTGGATAAATTTTAATTGGCGAAAACGAGGAATTAAAATTATGCGTTTGGGTTATGTGACTAGTTATGAAGTTTTCGATAGTTCTGGATGGCAAAAAGATTTATTCGGCATTCGAGGAGCCGGAGCTTTCTTAGCCAAATACCTGGAAAATCAATCAATAGCTATTGATTATATTAGCCCTTTAAAACAAAACCATAACTTAGTAAATAGAGCCAAAAGAAAATTATATAGAAAGGTTTTCAACAAGTTTTATCATTGTTGGGCTGTGCCATCTATCACTAAAGATTATGCCTTACAAGTTTCGCAAAAATTGTCTAATTCTCAGGCTGAAATAATAGTATGTCCTGAAAATGCTCAACCAGTTGCCTATCTTGAATGTCAACAACCGATCGTACTTTGGACAGATGCACCGCAAACAGCTTTAGTTGATTGGTACCCAGCTTTTAGTAATCTATGCGGTGAAACTAAAAGGCATATTTATGAAATGGAAAAAGCTGCTTTTGAGCGAAGTAAATTAGTGATATTTTTATCTGATTGGGCGGCTGAATCTGCTATGAAAATTTATGGAATTGCTCCGGCAAAAGTGAAAGTAATTCCTTGGGGAGCCAATATAGAATGCGATCGCAACACCGAAACTATTAATAACATAGTCGAATCAAAACAGAGAACTCCCTGCAAATTATTATTTATTGGCGTAGATTGGTTCAGAAAAGGTGGAGATATTGCTCTGGAAGTGGCTAAAGAATTAAATCAAAGAGGACTAAAAACAGAATTATTCGTGCTGGGATGTGAACCTATAACCGATGAACCTTTGCCTGGTTTTGTAAAAGTTTTAGGATTTATTAATAAATCGACAGATGAAGGCAAAAAGCAAATAAATAAATTATTTTGTGAATCTCATTTTTTCATTATGCCTTCAAAAGCAGATTGTTCTCCTCTGGTTTTAAGTGAAGCAAATTCCTTCGGTTTACCTTGTTTAACAACCAATGTTGGTGGGATTCCTAGCCTGATTCGCGATGGTTTAAATGGTAAAACTTTTGCCATAACAGCAAGTATTGCTGAATACTGCGATTACATAAATAATTTGATGAATAACTATAGTGAATACCAAAATTTAGTTCGCTCATCATTTAACGAATATCAAAATCGATTTAATTGGGAAGTAGTGGGGAAACAAGCAAAAGATTTAATTTCAAATTTACTGTAATCAAGTCAATCAAGGAGGTTAATTAAAATGACGGAAACTAAACTAAAATTACCGCAACTGTTAAGCGAAATAACCAATAATTGCAAACTAATGCACGTTATTGTTGTAGAGCAGCAACCATCTTCGGCTCGTGGTGGACAAGAATTAAACCTATTTGAAATTTGCCGCACTCTGTCAGAAAAGGGACATAAAATCAGCTTGGTTTATGTTAAACATGGAGATTTAGTTGAGAGGTATCAAGAATTTTGCGAACAGGTAATTAAGGTAAATAGTTATGGCTTCAATCGCCGAAAAATTAGTGATATTATTAAATTTTTACCAAGTTTAACAGATATTTGGAAAGTCACAGCAAAGGAGAATAGTGTAGTCTTTATTAATCAATATCCTGATGCTTTTTACGGTTATTTGTTAGCTTTATTTAAGCAAATACCCTTCGTTTGTTATCTGCAAATTCCACCACCTGTTAACCGCGAAGAATTAAATCTTCAAAGGCGAATTGGCATTAAGGGAGTCAACCAGTTTATCGCTGTTTCTCAGCAAACAAAAAATGAATGGTTGCAGAAGTTAAGCGTAACAGAGGAAAAAATTGATGTGGTATATAACGGGACTAATTTCGAGAAATTCAAACCCGCCGAAAATCTTGCTCAATTAAGAAATTCATGGAACATTCCCGAAGATACTAGAGTCATTTCTTATGTGGGGAGATTAGATAAGGATAAGGGTTTAGAACTTTTAATAGAAGCGTTTGCTTTATTTCTGAAAACTGGCAAGAAAGCCAAACTATTTATTGCTGGGAAACCTCTACTTCACTTTTCAGCAGATGGAAAAGAATGCCCTTTAGCTGGGGAAGAGTATAAGCAATCTTTAAAACAAATTGCGATCGATCTAGGCATAGAAAATTCTGTAGAATTCCTCGGTCATTTAAGTAACCCTACCTCAGTTTATCAGGTTAGCGATCTAACAGTTGTACCTAGTTTATGGTCAGAACCTTTTGGCAGAGTAGTAATTGAATCAATGGTTTGTGGAACGCCTGTTGTCGGTAGCCGAATCGGAGGAATTCCAGAAATTTTAACTGGTGAATTTCAAGCTGGATTATTTGAACCAGGAAATAAACAGGATTTAGCAAATACTTTGAATAAAATGATTGATTGGCGAGATATAAATCCCCAATTGGGTACAAGAATTCGTGAATATACTTTAAACAAATTTAGTTTAAAGAGCATGATTGATGGGGTAGAAAAAGTACTTTTGAATGTTCTGGAAGAATGAGAGTTTTATGGATAATTATTGTCAAGTTCTTTCCATTATCGAAAGCTATCTAGGACATCGCACTTATGGAGAATTGATGCGGGAGTATTTTGGCAGAAATGGCGATCGCAAAGTAGATTTTTTCTGGTACAACGATGAAAAAGAGTTAACTACCAGAATAATTAACAGATTGCTAAGTTACAACTTTCCTAATCGTTGGATTCAAAAACAAAATCTCGACTTTACTCGCTTGCGCGTGCAACTGGGATTTGCTTACATGAGTCGGCGGTTAACCGATCGAAAACTTAACCAAAGAAAGTACTCAGCACTGCATTTCCATACTCAACCTTTGGCATTCTTAGCATTAGATTTGCTGAAAAAGTTACCTACGGCGATTACCATTGACTTTACCGCTATTCAAGCAGCTACCGAAAAAACTGACCCGAATTTCCGCTGGACTTACACTCCTAACTTTTTGTTAGAAAAAAGAGTTTTTCAGGCGGCGGCGAAGCTAATAACTTTTTCGGAAGCAACTCGTAAATCTGTCATTGAAGACTATAAAATTGACGAAAACAAGGTAACAGTTATTTACCCTGGAGTAGATCTCAATAAAATTCCTTTATCAAGTAAACCCAAACAAATTGAGCAAAAACCTTACAAAATTTTATTTATTGGTGGTCACTTTGAACGTAAGGGAGGACAAGACCTTTTAGAAGTATTTCTGGAAAGATTTGCCGATCGCGCAGAGTTACATTTAGTCACGCAAACACCGATAAAATGCGATCTTCCTCACGTTTACATTTACCAAGATATTAAAGCCTACACGCCTAAATGGTTAGAACTTTATCATCAAGCAGATCTGTTTGTCTTGCCAACTTATTCTGAACCTTTTGGCTGGGTTTTTATCGAAGCAATGGCAGCAGGTTTACCAATTATTGCCAGTCGAGTTAATGCAATTCCTGAAATTGTGAGTCATGAAGAAACAGGTTTTTTAATTCAACCAGGCGATCGCACTGACTTAGCTAACAGAATTCAACAACTGATAGAAAATCGCAAGTTAGGTAAAGAAATGGGTGCAAAAGGTCGTCAAATTGTCGAAAGAAAGTTTAACGCTCACACTAATTTTCAAACCCTAGAATCAGTTTTTCGAGAGATATCTATTAGCAAACAAACCCATGAAAATTCTGCTCACTTGTCACTACAATTTTGATACCAATGCTGGTGCTGCTGGAGTCACTTGGCGGCTTGGTCAAGAATATGAAAAACTAGGACATCAAGTTTATTACTATTCCCTAGATGACCTGCCCAAAAAGTTACATCGCCTAGCAAAATTTATTACTTTTCCTGAGTTTGTAACTTACAAAATCGGCAAATGTAACCAGCAAGGAATCGATATAGTAGATGCTTCCACAGGTGACGGTTGGCTATGGGGATTATTACAAAATAATAGAAAAAATCGACCGCTTTTAGTTGCACGTTGTCACGGTTTAGAACATATTGAACATCAAGAATATTTACAAGAAACACAACAAGGAAATATAAAATTAAGTTGGAAATATCCTCTTTATCGGGGTAGTGTACGACTTTGGGAAGTGGAAAAATCCATGCGTTATTCGGACTTAGTTTTACTGCTTAATAGTTGCGATGCTAAGTATGTAACCCAAAATTTGAAAGTGAAACCTGAACGAGTAGCTGTTGTTCCTAATGGAGTTGCAGACAGATTTTTAAATTTGCCGTTTGAGTCGATACCAACAACAGATAATTCTGTAATTCGCATCGCTCAAATTGGCACTTACATTCCTCGAAAAGGCATTCATTACAGTGTTCCGGCATTAAATAAAATTTTGGCTCGTTATCCGCAAGTTGAAGTAAGTTTTTTTGGAACAAAATGTTTTGAATGTCCCGATCCAGCGCAAGTTTATGCAGATTTTGCTCCAGGGGTGCGCGATCGCGTCAAAGTCATTCCCTATTACACCAACGAAACTCTGCCAGAACTTTTAAAAGGTCATCAAATTAAACTTTTTTCCACAATTTCTGAAGGGTTTGGTGTAGCATTAATTGAAGCAATGGCTTGTGGTTTAGCACCAATAACTACAGCCACACCTGGGCCATTAGAAATTGTTAGAGATGGACATGATGCGATCGTCATTCCCCCAAGAAACAGCCAAGCTATTGAAGAAGCATTAGAACAATTGATTACAGATCGTTCTTTGTTAGAACAATTGCGGCGCAATGCTTATGCGACTGCACAAACTTATAGTTGGGCAAAAATTGCTCAAAAAAACCTGGCATTATATGAACAAGCTTGTTTAGGAAAGTGCGATCGCTAATGACTAATTCCCTCCCAAAAAAAAGCTTTTTTATTAGTTTACAACCTGCCCAAGCTTGGACAGTAATATTAGGCTTTTCACTCTTCACAGCAGTCTGCATACTAGCGAACGCAGGCGGTATTTTCCGTTTAATATTTCCCGCAGCATCTTTTATAGTTGGAGTATTTTTATATCGACGATATCCCATTCTTTACATAGGTTTTACTTGGTGGTTATGGTTCCTCACGCCTTGGATTCGTCGCTTAGTAGATCTCAAAAGTGGCTGGGTAGATCCTAGCCCAATTTTGTTAGCACCACCCTTAGTTACACTAATTACATTAGCTTCTTTGTTACGCTATCTTCCCCAAAGCTATTCCCAAGGAGGGCTGCCTTTTATCCTATCTTTTTTAGGAGTTAGTTACGCTTTTTTAATCGGCTTAATTCAAGCTCCCCTCATATCTACTATGCTTGCCTGTCTTAACTGGCTAACTCCGATCGCTTTCGGGTTTCATTTATTTATAAATTGGCGAAATTACCCGCAATTAAGTCAAAACATACAACGCAGTTTTTTATGGGGAGTATTAGTAACCGGAAGCTACGGAATATGGCAATATTTAGTAGCACCTGAATGGGATAGATTTTGGCTTATCAATACCGGAGCAGTTGCCTTTGGCACACCTGAACCTTTAGGAATTCGGGTATTTAGTACCATGAATTCTCCTCAACCCTTTGCCGTAGTAATGATGGCAGGTTTATTACTATTATTTAATGGCAAAGGAACTTTACGTTTTGCATCTGCCGGAATGGGATATCTATCCTTACTTTTATCATCAGCAAGAGCAGTTTGGTTAGGTTGGTTAGTAGCAGTTTTTATCTTAACTTCATCACTCAAAGCTAAGTTGCAGATGCGTTTAATTCTTACACTTTTAGTAATAGTAATTCTCGTAGTTCCCTTAGCTAATATCGAGCCTTTCTCTTCAGTAATAGCACCAAGGATAGAATCCCTTACTAATGCTGAAGATGATGTAAGTTACAACGAAAGATCTGAACGCTATCAAACTTATTTAGGTCTGGCTTTAACACAAATTATTGGTAATGGCTTAGGAGGAAATGCAGCTTTAGGCCCTAATATTGATAGCGGTATTTTAGATACCTTTTACTCATTTGGTTGGTTGGGCGCTATCCCTTACTTGGGCGGCATTATTTTACTAATTTTTAGCTTATTACAATACCCTGAAGTTCGTTTAGATCCTTTCATGAGTGCTGCTCGTGCTATTGGCATTGGTGTATTCGCCCAAATAGGTTTCAATGGTGCAACGGCTGGATTATTTGGTGTTATTTTATGGGCATTTTTAGGTATAGCTTTAGCAGCCCATAAATACAACAGTCAACAAAAGAATGCTGCTCAAAAAAATTAAGTATTTATCTTGAAATTAAAGGAAATTATCGTCATGTTACTGAGCCGAAAAAAACAGATTACAGGAATTCATATTTTAGGAATCTCAAGTAAATCCCCATAAATAAAATCAACTTACTCTTTTTTAAACCAGATTATTAACCATGAAAAATCCTTCTAGTATTGTTTGCTGTACACCAGCTTGGGGCGAAAACTGGCAATGGTTCGCACCTGAACTAAGCGAATATCAACTCCATTGGCATTTTCATTATGATAAACCGCGAGGAATTTTAGAAAAATACACTCGATTATCGGGAGTTCGTACTTGTTTAGAAGCAGTTCGTTCTGCCAAGCAACATCAAGCTGATTTACTTGTTGCCCATAATCCCAGGCTATCATTTTGGTGTGCTTTTTTTGCCTTCTTTTTAGGCGGAAAAACTAAACATATTGCCTATTCTTTTAACTTTCATGAATTGCCTCATGGGTTAAAGCATAAACTCATGAAAATGGCTTTTAAAAAAGTCAATCAATTCATTGTTCATTCCCAGTTAGAAAAGCAACTTTACAGCGAATATTTCGGGATTTCCAAAGAACTTATTGAAACGAAACTTTGGACTATGAAACCACCGAAAATTGAACCGCAAGAACCACTAGAGGAGGGTGATTATATCTGTGCTATTGGGGGTAATGCGCGAGACTATAAAACTCTAATGGAAGCTATGAAGAAATTGCCGGATTTAAAGATGGTTATTGTGGTTAGACCTAGTAATCTAAAACATTTAGAAATTCCTCCAAATGTCAAAGTTTTAGTAAATATTTCTGAACCTCATGCTATGAATATCTTGAAATATTCTCGGTTTATGGTGTTACCACTCAAAGGCGCAGAAATACCCTGTGGTCATTTCACTTTAGTTGCTGCCATGCACCTTAGCAAAGGATTTATTATTACTAATTCTCGTGGAGTTAGTGACTATGTAATAGAAGATTATAATGGGATTACCTGCAAAGCATTTGCGCCAGATGCTTTAGCAGAAGCAATTATTAATCTTTGGAATGACCCAGAAAAATGTCAGAAAATCGGTGAAAATGGCAAACACTTTGCCGAGAAATACTGTTCGGAAGATTTGAGTCGTCAGCATTTAACAAATATGCTTTTTGCTCATAACTCACCCTGGAAGATTTATAGTTAACCTATCGTAAATTGCTCATGAAAATTCTATTTCTTGACCAAAGCGGGAAACCTGGAGGCGCAGAATTGTGCTTGTTGGATATTGCTAAACCCTATCGAGATAACTGTCTAGTAGGGTTGTTTGCCGATGGTGCTTTTAAACAGTTGCTAGAACAACAACAAATTCCTGTGCAAGTTTTAACCGATCGGGCAATAAAGGTTACTAAAGAAAGCAGTTTAATTCAAGGTTTAAGTAGTTTTGGTCAAATTACACCTTTAATTAGTAAGGTAATTAAAATTAGCCGGGATTATGATTTAATTTATGCTAACACGCAAAAAGCTTTAGTTGTGGGTGCGATCGCCAATTTCTTCACCCATCGCCCTCTGGTTTATCACTTACATGACATTCTCTCTTTAGAACATTTTAGTAAAACTAATCGTCAAATCGCTGTCACATTAGCTAATCGTTTCGCATCATTAGTAATCGCTAATTCCCAAGCAACCAAAACAGCATTTATGGAAGCGGGAGGAAAACCGGAAATTACGCAAGTTGTTTATAATGGTTTTACAGCTAAAAACTATGAGATTGATGAATCAAAAATTTACCACATTAGACAAAATATAGGAATTGAACAACAATTTGTCATTGGACATTTTAGCCGTTTATCCCCTTGGAAAGGGCAGCATATTTTAATTGAAGCACTCACCCATTGCCCGGAAAATGTCACAGCAATTTTAGTTGGTGATGCCCTATTTGGTGAAGAAGATTATGTCCTGCAATTACACAATCTAGTAGCAAAATTAGGTCTAGAAAAAAGGGTAAATTTTTTAGGGTTTCAAGCAGATATTGTACCTTTAATGAAAGCTTGCGATTTAATTACTCATACCTCAATTTCACCTGAACCTTTCGGGCGAGTAATTGTCGAAGCAATGTTATGTAGAAAACCTGTAGTTGCTGCTAAAGCTGGAGGTGCGATCGAATTAGTTGAAAATCGCAAAACAGGTTGGTTGGTAACACCTGGAAATTCTCTCGAATTGGCAGAAATTATTAATCACTGTCGTCAGCATCCAGAGTTATGCGAAACTATTGCCCAACAAGCACAAATTTTTGCTACTCAACGCTTTGAATTGACAACAATTAATCAACAGATTAGCGAATTATTGATCCGGGTGATGTCTTGTGAGGAGGAAATAGAGATATTAAGAAAGAAATTTTTAACCGCAGATGAGCGGAGATAAACGCAGATGAATAAACAGAGATTAATCACCCTACTTACAGTCGCCTTACTGTGTATTTTAGTACTTACAGTAGGGAAAGAAATTAAATCAGATAATCTCCAAGCTGTAACGAATACTAATGTTGAAATCGCTAAAAGTGCCGAGGCTTTTGTTGATAGTATGGGCGTAGTTACTCACTGGGGTTATCCCGATACTCCCTACGGTTCCAGATATGAAGAAGTCAAGCAAAAATTGGTGGAATTAGGTATCCGTCATGTGCGCGATACTCTCACTCCTCGTATTCAAGATTTAGCGGCAGTTGGAATTAAAAGTCAAGTGGGAGTTCAACCAAATGAAGGTACTCCTACTCAACTTAAAGATGCTATCAAAGCTGCTAATCAACCCATTGCTGCTATTGATGCTGTAGAGGGGCCCAATGAACCAGATATTTTTTGGGTTCCTAGTAATATTTCTTATCAGAATCAAGGTTTTCCCGAAGGTGTAATTGCTTTTCAAAAAGACCTTTATACTACTTTTAAAGATGATTCTGACACGCGAAATCTCATCATAATTGGGCCAGCATTAGGAAAAAGTTATGGTTACGAAACCAAGTCACCTTTAGGAAAGGATACCTTAACTAATTATGTTGATTGGGGAAGTTTTCATCCCTACCCAGGTGGCGGTAATAGTTATAGCGAACCTTTTAGTTATAACACGATCGAAAAGTACTTTTGGCAGGGGAATTTTCCGGCAGTTAATATTGATGAATGGCCTTATGCTTTTGATGTTTTGGCACCGCCATTTGGTAATAAACCAATGGCAGCAACCGAAACAGGTTACAACACTTCTAAAATAGGTATTTCTGAGCGAATGCACGGCAAATATATGCCACGCTTATTTTTAGAATATTTTCGTAAAGGTATTATTCGTACCTTGTCGTATGAATTTCTTGATGAATTCAATAACCCCGATAATCCAGAAGCAAATTTTGGTTTGTTGCGTAACGATCTAAGTCCGAAACCTGCTTACACAGCTTTGAAAAATGTAATTAACTTGCTCAAAGAGCCTGGTGCTAATTTTACTCCTGGTTCTTTAGATTACAGCATTTCTGTTAATCCGCCTCCAGGGTACGATCGCACTCAGTACATCCATCACCTCTTACTCCAAAAACAAAATGGCACCTTTTATTTAGCACTTTGGCATGAAATTTCTAACGGCGATATTAGCAGTCGTCCTATCCGCGAAATTACACCCCCAGATATCCCCGTTACTATTACTTTGAAAACGCGGATTAAAAAAGTAATTAGCTATTCCTTAGACGACAATGGCAATATGTCATCTCAACGAATCTCCTCGACTTCAACTATCAATTTGAACGTACCAGATAAAGCGTTAATACTTGCTCTCATTCCCCAGTAAAAACTACCCATCCTAAACCTATGACTAACCCAAATTCTTCTATCAGTTTTTTCCTTCCCAACCTCGATGGTGGCGGTGCAGAAAGAGCCATGTTACACTTAGCCGCAGGTATGGCTAAACGAGGCATTAAAACCGATTTAATTCTCGCCAAAGCAGAGGGCGAATATTTAGAAAAAGTCCCTCCAGAAGTGCGATTAATTAACTTAAATTCCCGCAGTCCTGTAATCTTTTGGAAAACCCTAAATTTGCGGCGTTACTTACAACAAGAACAACCTACATTTTTACTTTCTGCTTTAGATATCCTCAGCGCCGCTACTTGGGCGAAACGTCTGGCTGGCACACCGACAAAAGTAATTATGTGCGTGCAAACAAATCTTTCTCAACAATTCAAAAATGACTCTGGAATTATGAGTAAAATTAGACCATTGTTAGTTAAACAATGGTATCCCTTAGCTGATGGCACGATCGCCGCTTCTCAAGGAGTTGCTGAAGATGTCTCGCAAATTTCAGGAATACCTGTAAAAAACATCGATGTAATTTACAATCCTGTGGTGATGCCGGAATTATTTGATAAGGCGAAAGAACCGATAAATCACCCTTGGTTTGCATCAGGACAACCGCCAGTAATTCTAGGAGTAGGTCGGTTAGTACCACAAAAAGATTTTCCTACTTTGATTAAAGCTTTTGCTATTGTTAAACAGCAAATTTCGGCTAAGTTAATGATTTTGGGTGAGGGGGAAAAGCGTACTCAATTAGAAGCTTTGGTGCGAGAATTAGGGTTAGAAAATGATGTAGATATGCCGGGATTTAAAGATAATCCTTACGCTTATATGGCAAAGGCGAAGTTGTTTGTACTTTCTTCTGCTTGGGAGGGTTTTGGTAATGTGGTAGCGGAAGCAATGGCGGTTGGTACTCCGGTTGTTTCTACTAATTGTCCGAGTGGTCCAGCAGAGATTTTGGAAAATGGAAAGTATGGTAAGTTAGTTTCGGTGGGAGATGTTGATGCTTTGGCAAATGCTATTTTAGAGACGTTGAAAAAACCGACAAATTCCCAGTTGTTGCAGGAAAGAGCGTTAGATTTTACTGTGGATAATGTGGTGGATCAATATCTAAAAGTTTTAGGTGTTGAGTCTCAGAAAAATTATCTAGGTACGTTGTTGCGCTTCAGCGCCTTTCTTTAGCGCTACAGCGCAACAACGTACCTTTTTGAATGTGCCAGCAAATTTTTTCTTTTCCTCAGTCCCCATTCCCCAGTCCCCAACCGTGAAAATTTTACATCTTTTAAATCACGTTCAAGAAATTGGTAATGGTATTGTCAATGTGGCGATCGATCTCTCCTGTCTCCAAGCTAAAGCAGGTCATCAGGTTGCTGTTGCTTCTGCGGGGGGCGAATTTGAGGTTTTGTTGGCAAAATATGGAGTGAAGCATTTTGTTTTAAATCTGGCAAGAAATCCGGTAAATTTAACTAAGGCTGCTCGATATTATCGAGAAATTGTACGCGAATTTCAGCCGGATATTGTGCATACTCACATGATGACTGGAGTTGTATTAGCAAGATTATTAAAACCGGGGTTTAATTATGCTTTAATTTCAACGGTGCATAATGAATTTCAACGTAGTTCAATATTAATGGGTTTAGCCGATCGCGTAATTGCAATTAGTAATGCTGTGGCTGATTCAATGATGCGCCGAGGTATCCCTAAAAGTAAAATTTCTGTGGTTTATAATGGCACTTTGGGTAGTCCGCGCACTCGCAATATTTCTGAGTATCAACCATTAAGTTTACAACGTCCGGCGATCGCTACTGTCGCCGGAATGTATCAGCGCAAAGGTATAACTGAACTCATTGATGCTTTTAGCAAAATTGCCGCTAACTTTCCCGAATTACATTTATATTTAGTCGGAAATGGCCCGGATAGGGTAACATTTGAAACTCAGGCGCAAAATACACCTTTTACTAACCGAATTCATTTTGAAGGTTTTCAGCCAGAACCGCAAAAATATCTTCTATCTTGCGACATATTTGTGTTAGCTTCCCATCAAGAACCTTTTGGTTTAGTCTTATCAGAAGCGCGAGAAGCTGGCTGTGCAATTGTGGCGACCAATGTTGATGGTATACCCGAAGCATTAGATAATGGAAAAGCTGGTATTTTAGTTCCTCCTAAAGATAGTTGCGCTTTAGCAAATGCTATATCTAATTTGTTGAATTCGCCTGAAATGCTGCTTAAATGGCAAAACCAAGCTAGAACAAATTTAGAGTGGTTAAATGTTTCACGAGTGAATAAAGAGACTTTGGCGGTTTATGAGGAAGCGATCGCTAATTTAAAGTAAACTTTATAAAACCTCGACTTTGATGAAGTTTGTGTGAAACTGCTGGATAAATCCTTGAATTAACTTTTGCCAACACTACAATTCTCTTAGTAGGAAGTTTTTCAGGATGAACTACAGTGAACTTAATAATAGCCACTTCAATAAGTATTTATCTTGCGATCAGTCTATATTTTGGCAAAAACTGGTTAAAATTTTTTAAAGCTTCCTCTACAAAAACTCCAGAGAATTACTTTTTATCCTTGATAATATTAGTTATAATTACTATTTCTTGGCCTTTTGTTTTACCTTTATATTTGATTACTTCCTTAAGTTCTTTTATTCTCAAGGGGCTATTTTCAACAAAGCCTAAAAACACTTACCTTGAGGAATCAATTCCAGCCGTTCCTCTTACAACTACTCCGGCTTATCAAAGCGAAAAAGTTTAAATTTTAAGTTTCCGTTTTCCAACTTCTTCATAAATTTAGGTGGGCATAAAACCCACCTTTTTTTGAGTTATATCAAATTTTCCTCTGGTTCCCCCCTTTGCAAGGGGGGTTAGGGGGGATCAAATTTTTTGAGTTATATCAAATTTTCCTCTAGTTCCCCCCTTTGCAAGGGGGGTTAGGGGGGATCAAATATATTGAGAAATATCCTCTTTACACTCATCGGCTAAATAAGAGAGCGCCCGAAAACGCAAACCTACTAACTGTTCATACAAAGGGTTAAGTTTACACATTGGCGGAATATGTATCACCTTATGTCCAAATAAAACTATATCCCGTTCAAAAGGACATTGGGGAGGAATCATTTTACACATAAATCTTGCCATATAAGGGCTATCAATTTCCATGTCATCCAAGAATTTACGTACAGGTTGTAATACCTCGTATGGAGTAAGAAAAACAGCTTTTCCTTTGGCAGATATTTGCGGCTTTACTTCTAAAGTTTCTGGGCTGAGTAGAACCCTTAACGCTTCTAAAATATCTAACTTTTGACCTAATAAAGCAGTACAAAACTCTCGTAATACTTTATCTTCAGACTCCGAATAAGTACCATTAGCTAAAGCCACAATTACAGCGGTTCTGACAAAGTTTTCAATTAAGGATTTATTGCCATGCAAAGCAGCGGCTAATTCTGTAGCAGAAATTGGGTGTAGAGAACCAAGATTCGTATCGGGGTAAATGTTATCTTGGAGCAAATTTTCAATGACTTCTTTTTCTTCTTCATTATATTCCCCATCTGCCCAAGCTATAGTGAGGAAACCGCGCAAACAAGCACTGAATTGTTGATTTAATACCCGCACTCTCCCCGCTAGTACCCGAATAATATTCACCCCAATTTCTGGGTTTTGTTTAATTAGTTCATAAATTTGTTCTTGGGTTAATACTAAACATTTACAAGGTGACAAAGTTGTTACGGAAACTGAATGAGGTTCTGGAGCAAATATAGACATTTCTCCAAAATATGCTCCTGTTTCTAACTGCGCTAGTTGCAAACCTCCTAAATGAACTTGTACAACACCAGAAATTAAAATGTAAAAGAAAGATCCAGTTCCACCTTGTTTAAAAATTGTGTAACCTGCGGGAAACTCTACTTCTGAGAAATTATTAGCGAGTCGTGATAAAACTTCTTCGCGTTCAATATCCCGAAACATTGGGATACCTTGTAAAAGTTGCAGGTTAGTTTCACTGAGCATCATAAGCAATTACCCATTCCTAATTTCTAATGTAAAACATTTCGACTTATACTCAGATCTTGCGCCAAGAGGCAGAGCCTCCATCCTTCGTTCCCTGGTTGAACCAGGGAACGAGGACAAAGGAGGTGGAACCTCCTTTGAGTGCAAGATCTGAGTTAGACTCAAGCTGACTTTTTCAATTTTAAGTAAAACAGTTCTTCGGAAGCGCCGAAAAGTCGATTAAATTTGCGAATTCTTTGGGCAAGAAGTTGAATAATATGGATAGCAATATCAGGACTTTGCTTAATTGCTTGATAAACTTGTTGCCCAGTTAAAACTAAACATTTAGACTCTTCAACAGCAGTAGCAGAAGCCGATCGCGTCCGAGATTCAAATAACGCCATTTCCCCAAAATAACTACCCGGTTCTAAATAAGCAAGAGTGAAATCGTCTAAATGTACCTTGACCTTACCAGAAACCAAAATATAAAGAAATTGTCCCTCATCACCTTTAGTAAAAATTGTCTGATTAGCAGGAAACACAACTTCTTCTAAACTCTTAGCGAGTTCTGGTAAAAAATCATTATGTTCAATTTCTTGAAAAATAGCCACTTCCTGAAGGAAGCGCAGACGAGTTTCTAAAGTTGTCATTTGTCCTTTGTCATTTATCATTGGTCAGGTACGTTGTTGCGCTTTAGCGCTCTTATAACAATTCTTGATAAGAGCGCTAAAGCGCAACAACGTACTAATTAAGAGCGAGTTCAGGTTCTAGTAACGCTCCCTGCATTTTGCTTAACCAATCGATTAAACTTTGTAATTGTTTATCAGCACTTACCACACCTAAGCCTCGAATAGTTATTTTACCCGGAGTAAAGACAAAACGCGATCGCAAATTTTCCGGCAAATTCCCCGCTAAGATATTCCAAGCTGGTTCCTCCATTTTAGTTTCCAAAATAACGTGCTGTTTCCCATCAGGTTTGATGCGCGAAAAACCTAATTTCCGCGCCACTTGTTTGAGTTCCATAACTCTTAACAATTGTCTTGCAGCAGGGGGAACATTGCCATAACGATCGCTCCATTCCGCCACAATTTGCTCTAATTCTTCTTTCGATTTAGCCGCAGCGACCGATCGATAAGCGCTCATCTTTTGGTCTATATCAGTGATATAATCAGACGGAATAAACGCCGTCAAAGACAGATCGATTTGCGTATCATCAACTTGAGGAATTTCTTGACCGCGAATTTCTTGAATCGCCTCTTGTAACATTTCTGTATAGAGGTCAAAACCGATCGCATTCATTTGTCCCGACTGTTCCGCACCCAACAAATTACCAACGCCACGAATTTCCATATCGCGCATTGCTAATTGATAACCGGAACCTAATTGAGTAAATTCTTGAATAGCTCTTAAACGTTGACGCGCCGCCTCAGAAAGTTGACTTTTCTTCGGATAAAATAACCAAGCGTGTGCTTGAATTCCTGCACGACCAACTCTTCCTCGTAATTGATAAAGTTGAGCTAAACCGAATTTTTGTGCATCTTCAATCAGGATAGTATTAACGCGAGGAATATCTAAACCAGACTCAATAATTGTGGTACAAACTAAGATATCCGCTTCGCCATTGCTGAAGGTTAACATTGTGGATTCTAACTCAGCTTCATCGAGTTGACCATGAGCGATCGCAATTCGCGCACCGGGAACCATTTCCCTTATTTTTGTCGCTGTTTCTTCAATTCCTTCTATTCTGGGAACCACATAAAATATTTGTCCACCGCGATCGAGTTCTTGGCGAATTGCTGTTCTTACCGCTTCAGGATCGTAAGGTGCAAGATGTGTTTTAATCGGACGACGGGAAGGAGGCGGAGTTGTAATTAAACTCATTTCTCTAATTCCCGACAGCGACATATATAAAGTTCTGGGAATTGGAGTTGCGGTCAAAGTTAATACGTCAACTTGCGTTTTTAAACTCTTAATTTTCTCCTTTTGATTAACCCCAAACCTCTGTTCTTCATCCACCACCAACAAACCTAAATCTCGGTAAGCGATAGTTTTACCTAACAGTTGTTGAGTTCCCACAACTATATCTAATTCACCCGTTGCGAGGCGGCGAATAATATCGCGTTTTTCCTCTTCGGTACGGAATCTATTCAACAAACCGACGTTAATGGGATAAGGAGCAAAACGCTCTTTTAAGGTGTGATAATGTTGCTGAGTTAAAACTGTTGTTGGTGCTAAAACCGCAACTTGTTTACCAGCAGTCACCGCTTTAAAAATTGCGCGAATTGCAACTTCGGTTTTCCCAAAACCAACATCACCACAAACCAAACGATCCATTGGTCGAGGAGATTCCATATCCCGTTTGACATCTTGGGTTGCTTTTAATTGATCCGGGGTTGGTTGGTAAGGGAAAGAATCCTCCATTTCTTCTTGCCAAGGACTATCAACGGGATAAGTAAAACCTTCCTGTTGAGCGCGTTGAGCGTATAATTTCAGTAAATCAACTGCCAGTTTCTTAATTGCTTTGCGAACTTTTGACTTGGTATTTTCCCAAGCTTTTCCGGTCATTTTGTTTAATTCCGGGGGTTTATCTGTCGTACTTCTAAATCTCGACAAACCACCCAATTGATCCGCCGCTACTCTGAGTAAACCATCAGCATATTGCACTACCAAATATTCGCGAGTTTCATTATTAATTGTTAGTTTTTCTAACTTAAGAAACTTGCCAATTCCGTGACTTTTATGCACTACATAATCACCCGCTTGTAACTTGTTCGGGTCAACTTGTTTAGAAGCTGCACGTCGCCGCTTGCGAATATAACTTGGTGTAGCTAAAGAATGCTGTCCGTAAAATTCGCGATCGGTCACAACAACCAAGCGAAAAGTCGGCAAAATAAACCCTTCCAACTCCGCCAAACCGGAATATTTCACCGCCACAGGCGTATGCTGAATCTGTAACTTTTCGATTGCTTGAAAATCGCGAGGATTCGGAACAAATTGCGCCGGACAATCATGTTCTTGCAACAAAGCAACCGATCGCGAAGGTTGCGCCGAAACAATCCAAATTGCAAAATTCCGTTCCCTTTCTTGCCGTAAAGTTTCCGCCAACTTAGCAAACTGATGGGGAGTCGCCGGAACCGGACGACTAGACAAATTCAGCGAAGAATCTTCCGCAATTTCCGACAAATCTACCCGATGAAACCGCGAACCATTCCCCAAACAACTCTCAAAAGAACAATGCAACTTAGGAATAGTAGATCCATCCCCAGTCCCCAGTCCCCAGTCCCTAGTCCCTGACTTCCACTGTTCCTCAACCGCATTAAACCAAACAGCATTGTGCGCCTCACACTGTTCCGGTTCATCAACAGCAATCAAAGTATTATCCGGCAAATAATCCAACAAACAAGCAGGTTCCGCAAAAGCCGATCGCAACAACCGCCAAACCTCTTCTTTCTCTTCTTTGTCTTCTTCCTCTTCCTTCGCGTCCTTCGCGTCTTCGCGGTTCAATTCCCCCACAACTCCCCGATAAATCGCCGCAAAATCCGTCGGAGTCAACAATAAACGCTCAATTTTATCCAAAGAACGCTGAGTAGAAGGATCAAACTCCCGAATCTTCTCCAAATCATCGCCAAACCACTCCAACCTAACAGGTAACTCAGCCGAAACCGGAAAAACATCAATAATATCTCCCCGACGACTCCATTGACCTTCAGTTTCCACCAAAGAAACCCGTTCATAACCCATAAGCGCCAACTTTCGGGAAAAATCATCCAAATCCGTGCTTTCTCCCAACTTCAGAGTCAAACAATACTCTTGAAAAACGTTTGATGGTGGCAAATGGGGTTGAAGCGATCGCTCAGTCGCCACGATCGCCATTTTACCCGCTGACTCACCCACCAACCCATGACTAACCAAATCCGATAAAACCTGCATTTGTCCCCAAGTCATCTCCGACTCTGGCGCTAATGGTTCGTAGGGAGAAGCTTCCGAAGTCGGGTAAAAATGCACCGTTTGCCAACCCATTGCTTCTAACTGCGCCGTCCAACGTCCCGCCTCTTCCAAAGTAGCGGTAACGACGAACAGGTTTTTTGCCGCAGTTTGCGCGATCGTCGAAGCAACTAAACCCTTGGGAAGACGCGGAACACCGCTCAACCTGAGATGCTGTTGTCGGTTAAGCTTGGTGAGAATTTCGTTAGTCAGTGGCGATCGGCCTAAAGCACGGATAATCGAAGAAAAGGTCATTGGATTTTGGATTTAAGGGTTGAAGAATTCGCTCTACGTCTACTACAGATTATTTTAAATAAGGAAACCCCCTGATTTGGCAGTTTTGGAAGTAGATTATCGGCTCATCTGATTTAGCATTTAATTAGTTTTTGCTTAATATTCTCAGATTCCATGTCTTTTACTACTGATTTTCTGATTATCTTACTTTTGATAGTGTCTAACGGCTTTCTGGTGATGTCGGAGATGGCGATCGTCTCCTCGCGCAAGGTACGCTTGCAACAGATGGCTACCCGCGACAACAAAGCTGAACTCGCTTTGTCCTTGGCAAATGCGCCGAATCAATTTCTCCCCACAGTCCAAATTGGCATTACTTTGTTGAGCATTGTTTCTGGTGCTTTTGGTGAAACGACGATTTCTCGGTATTTAAGACCAATTTTAACTAGTATCCCGTTTCTCAGATCTTACGCAGAGACGATCGCTTCCGTAATTGCCATTTTAATTATTACTTATTTAACTTTAATTATCGGTGAATTAGTGCCGAAACGCATGGCATTAAATAGTCCCGAACCCATTGCCGCAATTGTTGCCATACCAATGCGATTTTTGGCGATGATTACTGCGCCTTTTGTTTATTTTTTAGGTGCTTCCACTCAGTTAGTAGTGCGAGTTTTGGGAATTACTCCTTCTGCGGAACCCGAAGTAACAGAAGAAGAAATTAAAGTTTTAATTGAACAAGGAACGGAAGCGGGAACTTTTGAAGAAGCGGAACAAGATATGGTAGAAAGGGTGTTTCGCTTAGGCGATCGACCAGTCAGTGCGTTAATGACACCCAGACCGGAAATTGTTTGGTTAAATATTGAAGATTCCGCAGAAGTGAATCGGCAAAAAATTACTAATAGCGAACATTCTCGCTTTCCGGTCTGCCAAAGAGAATTAGATAATGTCCTTGGTGTGTTACCAGTAACCGACATACTTTCTCGCTGTTTAAATTCTCAACCTTTAGATTTATCTAGCTCTTTGCGCCGACCTTTATTTGTTCCCGAAAGTACCAGAGGGTTAAAAATTCTGGAAATGTTTAAACAGACAGGTACTCATATTGTGTTTGTGGTTGATGAATATGGGGTAATTCAAGGTTTAGTTACTCTCAATGATATTTTAGTAGAAATTGTTGGTGATATTCCTTCAGTTTATGATGCTGATGAACCCTCAGCTGTGCAACGGGATGATGGTTCTTGGTTAATTGATGGAATGTTATCTGTAGATGAATTTTTAGAGAGGTTTGAAATTGAAGAATTGACTAGTGAAGAAAGAGGCAGTTACAACACAATGGGTGGTTTAGTCATGGCACATTTAGGCAAAATTCCCACCGCTACCGATAAATTTGAGTGGAAAGGTTTTTGTTTTGAAGTAGTAGATATGGATGGCAACCGAGTTGATAAAATTTTGGTGGTACCGATCGCTAATTCAGATAATCAAGAATCTAGAAATTCCCCAGTAGAATAAACTTAGCTTTTAAGTATTCTTAATCAAGGAGTCAATAATTTGCAACGAAAAAAAGAGCCAGATCCTACCTTTCCAATTTCTAGCCAAAGGTTCTGGTACTTTTTACAACGGGAAAAGCTCGATCGCCTAATTTTACTTCTGCTAATTATCCTGGGATTTAGTTCGATCGGTTTATCGTTCTTAGAACCCAATTTGTCAATTACAGATGCTTTGTGGTGGAGTATTGTTACTTTAACCACTGTTGGTTATGGTGACATTACACCCACCACATTTTGGGGTAGGTTAATTGCGATCGTCAATATGTTTTGTGGTATTGGCATTTTGGCTACCTTCAGCGCTACTATTGCCAGCATTTTAGTAGATAGAAAAATCAAAGAAGATCGAGGTATGACCAATTTTCAAGTTAAGAGTCACATCATATTATGCGAATGGAATTATCGCGCTAAATTAATTTTAAATGAATTGCGTTGTGACAGTCAAACAAAAACAGCCCCCATAGTTTTAATTGCCAATATTGACAGTAAACCAGTTGATGATAAATATTTATTTTTTATCCAAGGTCAAGTATCTGACGACACTTTAAATCGTGCTAATCTAGCTGAGGCTAAAACTGTCATAATTTTAGGTGATGACAGTTTAGATAATTTGGCTCGTGATGCGAAAGTTATTCTCTCTACCTTAACAGTAGAAAGTATTAATCGTAATGCTTACACAATTGTAGAATTAGTAGATTCAGCTTATATTCAAACCTGTAAAAGAGCTAACGCCGATGAAATAATTGTCAGCAGTGAGTTAAGTAGTATGCTGATTTACCAAGCTAGTATTAATCATGGTATTACTCAGGTAGTTTCAGATATTTTCAGTTCTCAAGACGGTAATCAAATTTATAAGATTCCTTTGCCTAAAGATAAAATTGGTCTGACATTTTTGGAAGTTTTTATCTATATGAAACAACACCATCAAAGTACTGTAATAGCTGTGCAAAAAGACGAAGAAGGAGAAGTAATTTCTAACCCTCCAACACATTACATATTGACAGAATATGACTATCTAATTGTCATTGCTCCCAATTAAAATTAATATCAGGCACGTTGTTGCGCTTCAGCGCTATCTATAAGAGCGCTGAAGCGCAACAACGTACCCGTTTTAAAATTGTCTTGACCAATCTTTCGGCCAACGTTCTACAATTACTTTGGTTTGGGTGAAAAATTCTACAGCGTCTCTTCCTTGTCCGTGTAAGTCCCCGAAGAAACTCGCTTTCCAACCGCTAAAAGGAAAGAATGCCATTGGCGCAGCTACGCCGATATTAATGCCAATATTACCAGCTTCGGCTTCATAGCGGAATTTTCGGGCAGCGGCACCATTTGTAGTGAATAAACAAGCCATATTTCCCCATTCGCCGCTGTTGATAAATGCGATCGCATCCTCAACAGTATCTAAGTGAATTAAACCTAACACTGGGCCAAAAATTTCTGTCTGGGCAATTTCTCCTTTGGGGTTAATGTTTTGCAGAATTGTCGGTTTAATAAAGTTACCTTTTTCATAACCAGAAATTTGCGGGTTTCTGCCATCTACTAATAAATTTCCCCCTTCATCAATACCCACTTGAATTAAATTTTCAATTCTTTGTTTGCTTTCAGGAGAAATTACAGGGCCCATCTCTACGTTAGGATCTAAACCGTATCCTACCACGCGCTTCGATGCAGCATTGGCGATCGCCTCTGTAAAAGTATTTTTTGCCTCTCCAACTGTCACCGCCAAAGATGCTGCTAAACAACGTTGTCCCGCACAACCAAAAGCACTATCAGCCGCAATTTTTACCGTTGTTTCTATCTCCGCATCTGGTAAAACTATAATCGGATTTTTCGCCCCGCCTTGGCATTGCACGCGCTTCCCATTAGCAGCGGCGCGACTATAAATATACTTAGCAACTGGTGTGGAACCAACAAAACTAATTGCCCGAACCGTAGGATGATCTAAAATAGCATCTACGGCTTCTTTAGCACCGTTGACTAAATTTACTACTCCTTTTGGTAGTTGCGTTTGCTCTAACAATTGGAAAATTTTTTCCATTGTCAAAGGTACTTTTTCCGAAGGTTTCACAATTACCGTATTTCCACAAGCAATGGAATATGGTAAAAACCAAAAAGGAATCATTCCCGGAAAGTTAAAAGGGCAAATTATCGCCGTGACTCCCACAGGTTGACGAATCATAAATTCATCTATGCCACGCGCCACATCTTCTAAGTTGTATCCCTGCATTAACATGGGAATACCACAGGCGACTTCCACATTTTCGATCGCCCTTCGCAATTCACCTTTAGATTCGGTTAATGTTTTACCGCACTCAACAGTTATGGTTTCTGCTAAATCTGAAAAACTGGTTTCTAAGAGGTTTTTTAATTTAAATAAATACTGCACTCGTTCTGTTGGCGGAGTCTGTCGCCACACTTTTCCCGCTGTTGCTGCGGCTGCAACTGCTGCATTTACCTCAGTTGCGGGTGACAATGGTACTGTACCCAGGACTTCTGTTGTGGCGGGGTTAACAACTTTTAAGTAGTTGCTGGCGCTAGATATCTGCCATTCCCCATTAATATAGTTTTTGAGAGGCTGATTTACTGTCACGGTTAACCTTTGCTCTTACTGGCAAAATTGTACTTAGTTGCTTCACACCTTTTGGTAACTAAATGTTCTATTTGACAACTTAGGTACCTAACTTATGTTAAAAAGGAATCATAGCCTTGTTTTTTTCTACAACAGCATTTATTTCTTCATAATTTCTTTAAAATGGATCTTACAGAGTTCGTTTCCTCAGAATTAGTTGATTTAACAAATTGCGAGCTACAGGCTATCCATACCCCTGGTTACATCCAGCCTCATGGTGTACTGTTAACTCTTCAAGAACCGGATTTAATTATTCTGCAAGCTAGTCAGAACACAGATGAATTTTTGGGTATCCCGGCAGAATCATTAATTAATCATAGTTTAGGTCAGTTCCTAAATCAAGCTCAACTGAATCAATTACAGGAATATATAGCCACAGGAAATATAGATATATATAATCCGCTAAATCTCTCCATCAAAACTGTTGACTCCCACAAAGAGGTTGAATGTATAATTCATCGCTCCGAAGGAGTTTTAATTTTAGAAATGGAGCAATGCTTAGTTAAAAAGCAATTTTCTGCCCTCAGCTTTTACCATATAGCTAAGGCAGCAATTACGAATATTAAAAGAGCCAATAGTTTCCAGGAAATGACTGAATTATTAGCTCAAGAAGTGAGAAAAATCACAGGTTATGACCGAGTAATGATTTATCAATTTGAGCCAGATGAAAGTGGTATAGTAATTGCTGAAAATAAACGAGAAGGATTAGAACCTTTTTTAGGTTTACATTATCCTGCGTCTGACATTCCCAAACAAGCCCGACAGTTATATTATCGAAACTGGCTCAGATTAATCGTTGATGTTAACTATCAGCCAGTACCAATTATCCCCAAAGATAATCCTGTCACAAATACTCCTCTAAATTTAAGTTTATCAGTTCTCAGAAGTGTGTCTCCTATTCACCTAGAATACTTGCAAAACATGGGAGTTGCAGCATCTTTATGTACTTCGTTAATTACAGATAAAAAACTTTGGGGGCTAATAGTTTGTCATCATTGTTCGCCCCGATATGTAAATTATGAGATTCGTAAAGTATGTGAATTACTTGGGCAAGTAATGTCACTAGAAATTGTCAATAAACAACAACAAGAATTTAAAAGATATAGCGAAAAAATCAAAGTGATTCAGGAAGAACTAAAAAGTCTATTATTAGTTAACAATGTTAATGCTCAGATTTTCAGGGAAAAACAAAATAGTTTATTAGAACTAGTCAATGCTCAAGGTGCGATTATCTGTTTTGGTGAAAATTTAACTTTAGTTGGTAAAACCCCAACCAGAGAACAAAGCCAAGGTATAATTAATTGGTTACAACATTACAGCCAAAAAGAAGTATTTCATACAAACTGCCTTTCCCAAGTTTATCCCGCAGCGAAGCAAATCAAAGAATCAACCAGCGGTTTATTAGCAATTTCTATTTTTGTTGATGATATTACTTACCAAATAATTTGGTTAAGACCAGAAGTAATTCAAACAGTAAACTGGGGAGGAAATCCGAATGAACCTCTCATAATTAAAGATGATAGAAAAGATGATGGAATTATACATCTTTCGCCCCGTAATTCTTTTGAACTGTGGAAAGAAACAGTTAGAGAAAAATCTTTGCCTTGGAGACAAATTGAGATTGATGCTGCCGCAGAATTACGCAACGCTTTAATGTTTGCAGTTTTAAAATTTTACCAGTCAGCATTGCAACAAGCCGCAGTGGAAGCCCAAGCCGCTAACCGTGCCAAAAGTCAATTTTTAGCGAAAATGAGTCACGAATTGCGAACTCCGCTAAATGCAATTTTAGGCTTTACTCAAGTGTTAGCCCTGCATTCTTTAGATGAAGAACAGCAAGAATATTTAGGAATTATTGGGCGCAGTGGCGAACATTTGCTTTCCCTAATTAATGATGTTTTAGAAGTTTCTAAAATTGAAGCAGGTTTGGTAACTTTCAATGAAAATTCTTTTAATTTACATCATCTACTAGATGGTTTGGAAGAAATGTTACAGCTAAAAGCGAAATCAAAAAATTTGCAGTTATTATTTTACCGGGAACCAGACCTGCCTCAATATGTAAAAACTGACGAAAGTAAATTACGGCAGGTATTGATTAATTTAATAGCTAATGCTATTAAATTTACCCAACAGGGTACAGTAAAATTGCGAGTAAAAGTTATTGATGGTTCGCGTCAGTTTTATGAGGAAAAATCGGCAATTAAATGCCAACTTTTATTTGAAATAGAAGATACTGGCCCGGGGATATCTTCAGAGGAAGTTACGCATTTATTTGAGCCATTTTTTCAAAGTGAAACAGGCCGAAAATCAATGGAAGGTACAGGCTTAGGCTTACCAATTAGCCGCCAATTTGTCCAATTAATGGGTGGAGATATTAGTATTAGCAGTCAATTAGGTAAAGGTACTACGGTCAAATTTGATGTTAATGTTAATATTGGGATTACTAGCGATCGCCAACCAGAAAATAACTTAGGCAACGTTATTGCCTTAGCACCAAACCAACCCATTTTTCGCCTCTTAATAGTGGAAGATAACAAAGAAAATCGCCAACTTTTGCATAAAGTATTAACATCAGTTGGCTTTGAAGTCTGCAATGCCACTAATGGCAAAGAAGCGATTGATTTATGTAAAAGCTGGCAACCACATTTGATTTGGATGGATGTGCGAATGCCCCAAATGGATGGGTTAGAAGCAACCAAAATAATTAAGCAATTGTGTCAAAAATCATCAAGCCATAACCCAATAATTATTGCGCTGACTGCTAGCGCTTTTGATGAAGATCGCGATCGCATTTTAAACGCTGGTTGTGATGATTTCGTCAGCAAACCTTTCCGCATCCCAGAAATTTTTGCCAAAATTAGCGAACATTTAGGAGTACGTTATTTATACGAAGAAACCACTCCTACTCAGCAAAATCAAACAAGCAAAACAAGAGTGAAAATTAGCGAAAAACTAACAGCGGCTGACCTATCTATCATGTCTGCTGAATGGTTAGCACAACTAAATCACGCCGCTAGCTGTGCCGATGACGAACAAATTCTGGAATTAATTGCAGAAATTACCCCAGAAAAAGCCGAATTAGCCGATAAATTAACAGATTTGGTAAATAACTTTCAATTTGAAGAGATTACCAAATTAACCTGGCAGTAGTGGCCCAAGGCAGAGGGTTCCCAGGAAAAAAGGCTTGTACGGGGCTTTTTCACTTGTTCTTAACTGTATTCTACTGCCACTCTGCATTAGCGATCGGTGTCGCTACTTTCTGTTGCTGCCTGCAAATATCTTTCAAAACCCATTCTTTGTTCGGCATTCCGCAGAAAATAGCCATTCATCATTGCGGAAGCTAACAAGCGTCCCAGGTTTTCTTTTGAGGTAGTAATCATTACGCCAAAGTGATCTGGTGGTAAATTTCCCAGCATCCCCATCAAGTTAGCTTCCATTACCTTAGCCGCTTCCGAGGAAGGCCTGGAAAGTTCGCCGATCACCTCTGGTTGCATAGATTTCACATATTGCCAAAGCAGGTTGTTACCTTCGGCGTTGTCAAAGAAATCAGAGTTTTTGTTTGACAGATCATTCATAGTAGTGTCCTGTCCTTTAATGTTTCGTAATCTCAATTTAACAAAGTACAAAACTTTGTTTCCAGTGAGCACAACCGAACCACAGGTACGGCTTCTTCTACTACCTAAGATGCTGATAACTCTTGCTGCCAAAGATTTAGACGGGCAATCTGAATCAAATTGCTTCTTGATTACCTAAAAATGTCGGATTTCATCCCCCGTTGTAGGGGTAATTCATCCCCCGTTGTAGGGGTAATTCATGAATTACCCCTACTTTCTTCTTTCACCGCTGATTTACTAAGTTGAGCGAAATATATCCCTAATAAAACTACCGCAAAAGCTATCCAACAAGAAACACTTAACCTTTCCGAAAAGATCAGCCAAGCTTGCAGGGAAGTGAGTACGGGATCTAGGAGAAAGGCGATCGCTATAAATCCAGAAGAGAGCATATTTTGACTATAAACAATTAACCCCTGACCAATAATTTGACAAACCAGTGCTAAACCAATTACAAACAGCCATCCTTTCCAAGAATAGGGAAAAATTCTCTCCTGAGTTATCCACAGAATTGGGATAGTTGCTAATGTGGCGATCGCTGAACCCCACATTAAAATTTTATTAGCCGAAAATTTAGTTCTCAGTCTTTCCACAATCAGCAAATATCCCGCTACTAAAATTGCTGAAACTACAGCTGCTAAATCTCCTTGAACTTTGCCTGTTGCCACTTGTAAATCTTCAAATTCAATCACAACTACTCCACTTAAGGCAATCACCATCCCCAAAATGAACTTGTTGTCAAAATGCTTACCAAACAACAGCCAAGCTAGCAAACAAGTAAACAGAGGAGTCAAGTTATGCAATACTGTTGAAATTGCCACACTTGTTTGAGTGATTGACCAAGCCCAAAATAATTGGGACGCGGCAAAAAAAGTTCCATATCCCACAAATAACCAGATATATTTAGTAAAATCTCCACTATTTTTGGGCGATTTTTCTACTTGATCTGGTGCGTACCGACGACGAATCGCTTGTATTCCATTGACTAATCCTAAGCTGGCAGTGCTGATCCATAAACGATTAAATATCGTCGCATAAGGACTCAGTTCTGATTCGCTCAACTTAATAAAAATTGCCGCAAAGGATATGCCAACTATACCAATAAATAAGGAAACAAGCGCTAACCAATTGGGTAATATTTGTGTTAGAGCCTGTTGTTTCGTTAGTTCTAGTCTGATTGCTTTACTTGTCATTGTATTAATTCTATTTAGTAAAGTTAGATAGAATTATTTGGTCGATCGCTACAGAAAATCTACCTTCTTTTGCGATCGCTTTCTTTAACGCTTCCAACTTAAATTTTCCCAGTCCGTTCCCGTTAGGGAACCATATAGTATTATAAGCAACCAACTTTCATTAAAAGTTATAGTAAAATTAATCCTTACTTTTCTTACCTTTCTTACCTTTCTTACCTACGGCGAAAATTACTGATAATTATTTCCAAATTAAAGATTAGGTTGAATCATGGTCGATCGGAACATTTGTTGAACATTTTCACAACATAATTAATAGTGATAGTTTTTTGGGCTACCAACTATTCCCAAAGCACAAGGAAAAAAATATCTGTTCCCTGTTCAGGAGTTCCCTATTCCCTTTCCTAAGTAAAATTTCCCGTTTGATTACCCCTAGCCGTTTTTGAAGCACTTGCCTCCAGTCTGGGGAAGTGTATATTAAATTAGCTAAGCAAATAACATTTTCAGTGAAACTACTGATGTATTTATATTTCTTTAGTTTTATTGACTTTGTTGATGCAATTACCTCTTAAACGGGCATTCTATAAGTAGATACCTAGTTCCCAGTAGGATTAGACTAATGTCAGCTTCCATTATTCTCGTAGATCCCCTGTTAGCCCAAACCCCTGCCAAAAAACCTAATCCCACCGATTCATCATTTGACATTTGGATGGGAGTCTCTGGAGGTTTAGCTTTACTGCTAATAGCTTTGGGTATATATTCCAAGCTTCAGATCGACAAATTGAACAAAAAGGTGAGGTTTGAAGATTTCCGCATCAAAGAACTGGACAAAAAATTAAAGTTAGCCCTGGAAACAATTCGCAAGATGGAAACTAATCCAGACTTGGTTTATTCGAGGGAGTTTAACCTAGATTATTTGCGGATGCGGATGGCAGAAGAAGTATTTCACTTTGCCATTGTCAATCAAATCAAGGTGAAGGTAAAAGAAAAAATAGCCGTCGCTCTCCGCCCCAGCCAAGCTCAACAAACAGCTGTAGGTATTGCTACTGCTTCTGGTAGACAAGTTGATGAAATGTTTGATGTTGAATATGTACCAGTAGAAGGGGTAAAAGCTAAAAAAGGCTGTGTTGTTCCGAATTCAAATTCGGCTGATGAAATTACCCACCCAAGCTACTTCTGCCACAATCAATCAGATTATTGATTGCATTGAAACTTTCTTGAGTCCTAGCGAAGAACAAGATAATTGGCAACCGACAATTCAAGGTCGGATTGTACACATGGAATGGGATCAGAAGGCGAAACCTACACCACTGTTAGTTTTAGAGCAATCTAATGATGGTGTTAATGTTAGCTTTGCCACTCGCAGAGATGTGCCTAAAGCCGCAGGTGGAGCAGCCGCAGCCCCACCGCCACCACCAATGAGACGACCCCCAACACCAGGAGCAGCCAAAGCTCCAGGTAACGGTGCAGGTAAACCAGGCGATCAGCCCGGTAATAAACCAACTAACAAAACAAAGAAATAATCAGATTAATTTCTCTGAGAAATTGATTACTCAGCAGTTCATTAGCTAACAGTAATTCAGGGTGATATTACCAAATTTTCGTTTCTAATCCACCTTTCTGATGCTGTTTTTATCTACTGGGAGGTAGTATTTACCGAACATGAATTACAGTAAAATAAGGAGCCATCTTCCTCTGAACAAAAATATAGACGCATAAACCTTTTTGAATGCTGCTAGGAACATTCGCGACGATTATTTTCTCTCCTCTACCCCAGGGACTCAGGAGCAGGGTTCAGTCAATAACCCAGATGTTTCAACCAGTTTTTCTGGTTAGTTACAAGCCCCATCCCAAAAGTGGGTGGGGCGGTTGACTTAGCTTTGTGTCGGAAGATAGATGGCAACAAGGGTAAAACTGGAAAAAAATCAGTTAGATAAAATACATTTTTTGACTATTTGAGGTAGGAATTTCCCTACTTAGGTGATTGGCCCAGAAGTAATTTGAAAATATAGAATTCAGGTTAAATTCTCGCAAAAGCATGGTGCTTATCGCTAACCCTAGTTTTAGTGCAAGTGAGTCGCTCGATCGCACTCCGAAGTCAAAAAAGCAGGCGCTTCTAACTGGAAATTTTCGATTTTAGGAGGTTTGTTATGCGGATTGCTCAGGTTGCCCCACTCTGGGAAAGAGTGCCACCACCAGCATACGGCGGAATTGAATTAGTAGTAAGTCTTTTAACTGATGAGCTAGTTCGGCGGGGTCAGGAAGTAACGCTATTTGCATCAGGAGATTCTATTAGTCTGGCTAAGCTTGAATCTGTACATCCTCGTGCGATTAGACTCGATCCGAGTGTGAAGGAATACGGCGTTTATGAAATGCTGCAACTGAGTCAGGTGTATGAACGGGCATCAGAGTTTGATATCATTCATTCCCATACGGGTGTGACAGCATTACCTTATGCCAAACTGGTGAAAACTCCCACTGTTCATACATTGCATGGAATTTTTACTCCCGACAATGAAAAGATGTTTGCTTATGCGAAAGAGCAACCTTACATCAGCATTTCCCATACCCAAAAAGAATCTAAATTAGGGTTAAATTATGTAGCAACGGTTTACAACGGAATTGACGTTGATAGTCATAAGTTTTATCCCCAACCTGATGAACCACCATATTTAGCTTTTTTGGGTCGGATGTCGCCAGAAAAAGGGCCGCATCATGCGATCGCTATTGCTAAAGCAGTAGGTTTACCATTAAAAATGGCTGGTAAAGTTGATGTGGTTGATGTAGAGTATTTTGAACGAGAAATTAAACCACATATTGACGGCGAACAAATTCAATATTCAGGAGAAGCAAATCACATTCAAAAGAATCAATTAATGGGTAGGGCAATTGCTACTTTATTCCCAATTACTTGGCGCGAACCTTTTGGTTTAGTAATGGTGGAATCTATGGCAGCTGGTACACCAGTAATTGCGATGAATTTAGGTTCAGCTTCCGAAGTTATTGCCGATGGTAAGACAGGTTTCTTGTGCAAGGATGTGGCAGAATGTATTAGCGCTGTGAAGAAGATTGAACAAATCGATCGCCAAACTTGCCGAGAACACATAGTCAATAACTTTAGCGTCAAACAAATGACCGATGGTTACGAAGCAGTTTATCAACAAATTTTAGCTGGAAGATTTGAACGCAGCAACGGACATTTACATACACCAGTTTTACGCCAGACAAATTGGCGACAGTAAACCTGTAACTTTGCTCAATTCCTTTTGCGAGATTTCTGGAATTAAGTAGGTGCAAATAAATAAAGTGATAATAGTTATATGAGGATGGGGCGGGCTCTCCTGCCCACCCCACAAGAAAGCTCTAACTCTTGTGGGGTGGGCAGGAGAGCCCGCCCTAGTTTTCACTTTATTTACATCTACCTACTTAATAGCACCAAAATTTCAGCGCTTTTAGCTACATTCAGTAAAATTGACATCCAAAACTTGCACTAAGTTCTTCTAAACATAGTCACGAAGATTTTACCATCTGTTTTGCAGGGGTAAAAGCAGGGGGTTTTACAGTGATGCCAGAAGAAACTGGTTTGTTAGTTGCACCGCAAAATGTGGAGGCTTTTGCTGGGGCGATCGATCGCATCCTGACCGACGAAATTTGGGCGCAAAAACTCCGCAAACAAGCATCATTAAGAGTGCAACAAAACTTTAGTTGGACAGGTGTTGCAATTCAACTTAGCGATCTCTATCGTCGTCTATCATCCTCAGTTACCGATCGGTCAAACTTTGGGTAAGAGTCTTGTAAAAGCATCATCAGAAAGGCAGAAATTGTGGGGCAGGCAAGATGCCCACCCCACAAGATTTATTGCTTTCTTGTGGGGCAGGCATCCTGCCTGACGAGAGTTTTCACTTTATTTACATTTGTCTAATTAAACAAAATCAAACAAAACAGTAGTCATATAACGTTCTGCCCATTCATTCCCAAAAGCTTTTTCTAAAACTCTGCGGGTTTTATCATTCTTTTGTTGTTTAGTGCAGTAATAACGTTGACCTGTTAAAATTTCCTCGCGGCGTTGTTCGTCAACAGGTTGGGCAATGCTTGCTTGCTGAGAGTGAATTGTTAAAAAGTCGCGAACTCTAGTTAAAAACTGCGTTTCTTCCTCTGGATTTCCCGGACGAATAAATAAACAAAATTCTGAGAAAATATCGCCCCATTCTGGTAAATCTCGCGGTTGGGAAAAGTCGATCGCAGGCAAAGCAGAAAGAGCATTTGTGTAGTTTTCTGGTAAAGTCAGATCGGGGTTAGTTGAAGAGAGATCGACGATCGCAGCGCTAATATTTCCCCTACCGCCAACTAAGTCTGTCCCAAACATCGGTAAAGCATATTCGGGACGGGGAAACATCACGCAATGTAAAATGTCTAAAGAAGCACCCACTTTCGCCAATTCTAAGTGCATTTTGCGAAATTGGGGAGTTTGGTAGCAACGATTTTCGATCGTCAATTTTTCCCCCTCCAGTCGCCCTTCCACATATCCCAAATCTTCTGGGAGGTGATATGGTTCCAATTGTAAGTATTGTTCCCAAGTAGACTCAATACAATCAGCAAGTTGGCGAATTAAAGGGTGTTGTTGTTCCCGCAAGGAAGATTTTACAGTGTGTAACATTATTCGGTTAATAAAAAGTTCAACAATTAAACCTTGCTCCACAATAGAACGAAAAGAGACAATAGTGGAAGAAAAATAATGTTCGATACTGTGTGGGAAGAACGTTACGAAATTCGCCAACAACTAGGGAAAAAAGCCGGACGGAGGACTTTACTAGCGTGGGATAATCAAACTCAAGAATTAGTGGTAATTAAGCTACTAACTTTCGGTAATGATTTGGAATGGGAAGATTTCAAGCTATTTGAACGGGAAGCAACAACCTTAAAAAGCCTTTCCCATCCAGCCATTCCCCGATATTTAAATTATTTTGAGGTAAACTCACCGAATAACAAGGGATTTGCCTTAGTCCAAAGTTATATTGCTGCTAATTCCTTGGAAGAACACCTGAAAGCTGGCAGAACTTTTACCGAAAGCGAAGTTAAGGAAATTGCCAAAGATATTTTAGGAATTCTTACTTATTTACATCAACATCAACCGCCAATAATTCACCGAGATATTAAGCCAAGTAACATTCTTTTGACTAATAGTTCTACAGGTGGTAAAGGTGAAGTTTATTTAGTAGATTTTGGTTCAGTACAAACTCTCGCCGCTAGAGAATCTGGGACAATTACAGTAGTAGGAACTTACGGGTATATGCCACCAGAACAATTTGGTGGTAGGGCAGTTCCCGCTTCTGACTTGTACAGTTTAGGGGCGACTTTAATTTATTTAGTTACAGGTACTCATCCGGCAGATTTACCCCAAACAGATTTAAGACTTGAATTTGAGCAATTTACTAATATTAGTCCGGGCTTTTCTCGTTGGTTAAAATTGCTGACAGAACCGAGTTTAAATCGTCGGTTAAGTTCTGCGGAAGCTGCGTTGAAAGCTTTAGAAAACCCTTTAGAAAATGCTATTTCTGTAGTTCCGAAAAAGCCTTCAGGTAGCAAAGTTATTCTGAATAAAAAAGCTGACTTTTTAGAAATTAACATTTCCGCAGGGTTGCAACCGCATATTTTATTTTTTAGTTGGTTTGCGATCGCTTGGAATTCCGGCGTATTTTTATGGACAATTACAGTCCTTTTCGCTGCGCCCTTCGGCATGAATCTTTTCTTTATATTATTTTCATTACCTTTTTGGGGCGTTGGTATTGGCATGATATTAGAAATAATTTTTAGTTTATTTGGTAAATCTGTCTTTCATTTAAATCAACAAGAAATTTCTTTAATTTACAAGTTGTTTGGGTTAAAATTAAAATTTCGTCCCGGAATTTCTACCTTATTTAGTTTTAAATTTAATCCTCGTTCTATGCCCAGAGAAGAAATCAACAAATTAGAATTAGTATACTTAGCTGAAGGTAATCTTTGCGCGATCGCTATTTGGGCAGGAATGCAAGAATATCAATTTGGGCATGGGTTAACTCCACCGGAAATCGAATGGTTTGCTGCTGAAATCAGCGATTGGTTAAATTTACCAATTCAAACTAAAAAATTGCCATCTGATTGAACAGTTTGTTGTAACGACTTCAGTCGTTTTCTTGAGACAAAGGAAGGACTAAAGTCCTTACAACAAACTTAAGAACTTTCTTCAGAATTCACAGAGGTTTGATTTGCTGAAGAGGGCGGTTTTCTGCCCGTGTTTCGCACATTTACCAGCTTATTTAGTAAATCAAACCAGAACGAAGCCCCCATTGAAATTGCTATAGCTGTAACAAACCATCCGACTAAAAACGAAAGCCCTACTAACCATTTGCCTGAAGTCACAATCATGACTAAAATGGCAGTGGGAGCAAAATAATTTGATGGCTTTTTACTATTTCTGATACATTTATTGAATACTGTATTCCAATCATTATCACTAGCATCTTTTGGAAACCGACTATTACAATTAAACTGTCTGTCTAACACACGCGGATTCCAACCGAGCGGCAATTTAAGTTGTTCATTTAGAATTTCAGAAACTTCTTTTTTGCCATTTTCTGAAATAAGCTTGTCTGCTCTCTGTACTACTGCTTGTCGTAATTCTTCGTCGTATGCCAGACGATTTGCAATGTAAATTGAGTTAGAATTTGTCACAACGGCTAATCCAAAGCCGATTAATAAGCTAATTCCTTTAGCATTGCGCTTATAAACTCCTGATGAACGCTCCATCGATCGATCGAACCAAATTTCAACTTCTTTTGTTAGCTGATTAACTTCATTTTCAGTGCGATCGATTTTCGTTTTTGCTCGGCTAACCAATGTAGCAATACTCTGTTTCACAGAACTAGGAATAAACGGCAAATCAATATCTGCATTATTAATTACTAAAGATCGGTAGTATTGCCGAAAACTCTGTCCCAGTCTACTCAACTCCCATTCAAGTTTATCAGGATGTTGTCTCAGTTCTCCAATTTTCTGCGTAAATTCCTTTATAAACTTTGTAAAGGCTTCTCCATCATTACCTGTGTTAGGATTTCCACTATTTTCAATGTTAAGAGCGGGTGAGAAAAATACATCAACTAAATTTGAAAGAGTTTCTTGCTCGTTTGAATTATAGGGACTACGATCTTGATTAAGCCGTAAATATACAGCAAAAATAACAATCATCAGTATAATAAAAAATATTCCTCCCTCAATAGTAATAAATAGCGGTGCTAAAGGAAAAATAGCCAGCAAAGTAACAATTAAAAAGCCTACTAAAAGACCAATTGAAAATGTTTCTTTCCGTTTCAATTTCCAGAGCTTGGATCTAAGTAATTTTCGTCCTTCTTCACTAAAACCTTGCTTAAAAGCCTCTAAATTATCTTTAGCCCTTAAATTGCCTTTGATTTTATTATCGATAATCTTGACGATCTCCTCATATATATTAGACAAAGGCATATTTAATCTAATCTTTGATTTACTTGAATTATCTGCCAGAATTCTTTTATATTCTGGCGATGCCAAAATATCGCTTTTTGTCCTAAAATTTGGGTTTTTATCGTTAATAATTATCTGAATACTTGCATCTAACAGTACTAGAAAATTCTCCAATTCCTTAACAACATTTTGATATCTTTGTTGATAATATTTTATAAATGTATCCTGATAAGCTTGGTATGTTCTACTATTTTGATTGACCAAGCTGGCAACTTCTTCAACTGTAGGCTTCAAACCACCATTGACGATCGCCAGTTCATTCTGTCTGCCAAAAAAACCTTTTTTCCAAGTAGTTAGTTTAGTTTTTGCTTCTCCATCTCCTAATTGATTAATAACCCGATCGATTCCTAGCGACATTTGATCTATTGCTGCGATCAAGGTAATATCACGATTGGTAAACTGGAGATATATTGTTTGTAAGTCTCCTTTAAGCTTTTGGAAGTTCGGAATGTTTGCTTCGCTGTCAAGAATAGTACTGATATTTTCAATCAGCGAATTTTTAAAGCGATCGAACTTTGCCTCAATCAGCGGCTCAACCAGTTTAGCAATTCCTAGTCTTTCAATGAAAGCAGTTGCAAAAGTTTCTGCCGGAATATATGACGGCGCACTAACTTTATTGCCAAACACTCCTTCTTCTCTACCAGTTACTATTTGATAGATCCATGAAAAAAACCAAGTAATTTTGCGAAATAGTGTGGCAAATAATCCTCTTGCCTCTTGATTTATATCGTTAAGAAGAGGATGATTATATAAATCCTTTGTCAGTCGTTTGGCTGCCTCTATATTTTGATCGGTGATTGTATCACCTGCTAGCAAATTAATAATTGACTGTCTTAAGTGTTGCGCTCGCCATTGCAACAATGTAGAAATTAATTCTTGAATTTCGGAAGCCAATAGGCTCAGAATTAGGTAGATAAAAATTAACCCGATTATAATATCGACAATAGCCGGAATATTCATAATAGACTTATTTGAACCTAATCAAGAGCTTATGGAAAATCGACTTCAGCATAGCCGACTTATCTACCATCTGGTATAAACTGTAATTAAAGTTAAGAATTCAAGACTTGTACAGGTAGTTTTGCTTCTTAATATAAGAAGAAAGAAGAGAAAGAGAGTAACCGAAATTTGACATTAGTAGTTTTTTGCAGGGAAGGGAAGGACTGAAGTCCCCACAACAAACTTGCGCTTACATCTGCGTTTATCTGCGTTAATCTGCTTTCATCTGCGTTCCCCAAAAATTTCTAACGCTCCTAATCAGATACACTATTAGTAAACTCAGATCTTGCAGAGTATGGAGGTAGAACCTCCTTTCGTCTCGTTACCAGGTTGAACCTGGTAACGAAAAACAGAGGCTCTGCCTCAAGGTGTTCTTATCTCAGTAAATCTACTTCCCAGGAGGTGCAAATGTTTGGATTAGGATTACCAGAAATTGGCATTATTGCTGTAGTCGCTCTACTAATTTTCGGCCCTAAGAAAATCCCCGAAATGGGCAGTGCTTTGGGTAAAACTTTAAAAGGTTTCAAGAATGAATTGAACAAAACCGAGGAGGAAGCAGAGGGGCAGGAGACAGGGGGACAAGGGGACAAGGGGACAAGGGGACAAGGGGAGAATTAAATTTTTACCTGTTCCCTGTTCCCTGTTCCCTGGTTCTAATTCCCTACTGACGAAGTAACGGCATTGGTAGATTCTACCATTGGCGATTGTTGTACTGCGTCGGGGATGGGATTGCGGGCTTCAATTAAGCTGACAGCACGACTTACACTTTCGGGCAAAATTACTACCAAGCTGTTGACAGTGGCACTGTCTAAAGCGGTATTAATCGCTTTTGTTTCGTCGAGAATTGTTTCGTAATTGAAGTCTGGTTTAGCTTGTTTGATGCCTTCGATAATTAATCTGGCACCATCGCCTCTTTCTCTGCCTCTGTTATCATCATCTTCTTTGACGATGATCCGATCGAACATTTGCGCCGCTAACTTCCCTAACTGCACAAAATCTTCATCGCGTCGATCGCCAGGGCCACCCACTACCCCAATTCTTTCACCGGGCCAACTGCGAACGAAACCGCTTAAAGCTTCGTAACTGTGGGGGTTATGGGCATAGTCAATTAAAGCATGATACTTGCCCAAGTTAAACAAGTTCATTCTACCGGGCGTTTGATTGCTGGAAGCGCGGAAGGTTTTAATTGCCGATCGAATCACGTCCACATCTACTCCCTGGACAAAAGCAGCTAAACTAGCGGCTAAAGCATTAGCAATCATAAACGGTGCTCTGCCGCCCATTGTCAAAGGCACGTTAACTGCCTGTTCGATCCGAATCGTCCAATCTCCCTTCAAAATCGAAATATAGCCGTTTTCATAAACTGCGGCAATTCCCCCTGAACGAGTATGTTCTTTAATTAACTGGGATTCGGGATTCATGGAGAAGTAAGCTACCTGTGCCTTTGTCCGTTGCGTCATTGCGGAAACTAACGGATCGTCAGCATTGAGGACTGCATAACCATTGGGGTGAATCGCTTCCGCTACTACACTTTTAACGTGAGCTAATTTTTCTACCGTGTCAATATCTGCAATGCCCAAGTGATCGGCAGCGACATTGAGGATAACACCCACATCAGAGGCATCAAATCCTAATCCCGATCGCAAAATCCCACCCCTAGCAGCTTCCAACACCGCTACTTCTACAGTTGGGTCTTGTAAAATCAATTGAGCACTTTGGGGGCCTGTGTTATCACCTTTTTCGACCAAAAATTCCCCGATGTAAGTGCCATCAGTCGTCGTGTAACCTACCACCACACCTGTTTGGCGGTAAATATGGGCTAACAAGCGAGTAGTTGTAGTTTTGCCGTTAGTGCCTGTAACCGCCAAAATGGGAATCCGGGAAGGTGTGCCTGGGGGGTATAGCATATCAATTACCGCGCCGCCCACATTTCGCGCAATTCCCCGACTAGGGGCAGCGTGCATTCTAAATCCGGGTGCGGCGTTCACTTCCACAATTACCCCATCCATTTCTTTTAACGGACGGGTGATATCAGCTGTAACTACATCGATTCCGGCAATATCCAAGCCGATAATTTTCGCTACTCTTTGGGCGATCCAAACGTTTTCTTTGTGAATTTCGTCAGTACGATCGACCGCAATCCCCCCAGTACTCAGGTTAGCTGTTGCCCGGAGATAACAAATTTCATCTTTTGGCAAGACTGTTTCCAGGGTATAACCTTGTTTTTCTAACAATTGCCAGGAAGTGCGATCGAGTTCAATCCGCGTCAGCACATTATCATGTCCCACACCCCGATTTGGATCGCGATTAGTCTCATCAATCAATTCTTGAATAGTTGATTTTCCATCTCCGACTACATGGGCGGGGATTCTTTCCGCGACGGCAACAACTTTGCCATTGACAACTAAAATCCGGTGATCCCGCCCTTGATAGTAGCGTTCCACAATCACGGATTTAGAAACTTGTTTTGCCGCATCGTAAGCTTCTTCGGCTTCTTGCCAAGTCGTAATGTTAATTGTAATGCCGCGCCCGTGATTCCCATCCAAGGGCTTAATTACAATTGGGTAGCCGCCCACATCTGCGATCGCATCTTCCAATTCATCCAAGAAATTGATTACAGTTCCTCTGGGAACAGGCACTCCCGCTTCCCGTAAAATTTGTTTGGTACTTTCTTTATCTGAAGCTAGTTCTACACCTAAAATTCCCGTTTGCGAAGATAAAGTTGCCTGAATTCGCTTTTGATATACCCCTTGACCGAATTGCACCAAAGCACGAGCACTCAAAGGTGTCCAAGGAATTCCCCGTGCTTCTGCTTCTTTAACAATAGTTTCTGTACTAGGCCCTAAAGCAGCATCCGCTGCCATTTCTTTCAGGTCTTGTAAATCTTGCTCTAATTCTGCCTGGGCATAACTACCTGTGTCGATGATGCTTTGGCACAGCCTGACCGCTGCCCGCACTGCATAGCGACCAGCTTGTTCGTCTTTGTATTCGACTACGACGTGATATATCCCACGTTCAGGCGTTTCACGAGTGCGACCAAATCCCACTTCGACCCCGGCTAATATCTGTAGTTCCAGGGCGATGTGTTCGATGATGTGTCCCATCAGCGTGCCTTCTTTGACTCTACTCAAGAAACCACCACGACACCCTGGGGAACAAAAATGCTCTACTAAGCTAGGCAAAACTTGAACCAATCCCTCATAAAAACCTGGTATTTCGTTCGATGGGCGATCGGCAAGTTCTTCCAAATCGAGACGCATCACGATAAGTTTATGTCGTCGAATGCTCCAGTAGTTAGGACCGCGTAACGTCTGGATTTTAAGAATTTTCATGGCAGTATCCGAGAGTCATTGAGCAGCAGGACAGCAGTAAACACAATTATCTAGTTTCAAATTCAGAGGCACCACTAAACTGTTCACTAGCAACCTTTTTTTAGAAGCATTTTTGCTTTTCCTTGTAGCGTCAAGGAAATTGCTTAAGCAACCAAGTTAAAAATACTACTAGTTGACTAGAATAGCCAGCACTCAGATTCAGCATTTTCAGCCACAGGTAAAAGGAACAACAGTAGGTTAATTTTATGTTCCTGTTTGATCGGAGACACATCCTTCACCTAAAGAAGGAATTATTTTGCGTTGACGCATATCATAGCGATCGCCGTAGCTGAGAATGTGAACCCTCAAATTATAAATACTGATTGGATCGGTAGCACCGACATAAGGTTGATTGGTATAAGACATTTCTGAAGGATCAACAATGGTGACTGTACCTTTTCCTAATACTTGAATAATGCCGTCTCCTTCAAATAAAGCACAGGTGTCTTCATCAATACCGATGCCTAAGCGATCGGGATGGGCGGAAACAGCACTCATTAATCTTGCCATGCGATTCCGATTGTGGAAGTGTTGATCCACAATTACTTCTGGTAAGAAACCTAAACCCGTCGCCATATCTACTAAAGAACGGTTGGGACATTCGCCACTTCCACCACCCGCGATCATGTGGTGTCCCATTACCGCTGCACCTGCGCTAGTTCCGGCTAAAGTCAGTCTACCTTGCCAAACTCCCAAGCGTAATTTTTCCATAAACGGTGTATCAGCCAGCAGTCCGCATAATCTCAGCTGATCGCCGCCTGTCATAAATACACCTGTACACATTTCTAAGAATTCATGGTAAGCGGGTTCTTCGCACTGGACGCGATCGCGAATATCCAACAACTCGATCCGCTTCGCCCCCATCTCCTGAAATATCGCCCGGTATCTTTCGCCAATAATTGCAGGTTCACGGGACGCTGATGGTATGATAGCTATTTGAGCATCTGCTCCCCCAGAACGATTAAAGAAAGCGTGGAGAATCTCTCTCCCATGTACTTTATCTTCAGCACCACCAATCACCATCACTGCTGTTTTCATCGGTTGGGGCTTTCTCTGTTCCTGTACTTGAACTTCTAATTGCAGCATTCTATGTTTCCTCTTCTCCGGTTAGCCTGAGTTTTAAGCCATACTTGACAAATGTTTGTTCTCCTCATTTTTGTCCTGAGTTCCACCTTCTCATCTCCCACGATTATGATGAGAAAGCTAACAATCCTAAAGTAAGTAACTCCCTACTCAGAATTCAGTACTAGTATGGTTAACGCTCTCGATCGTAATCTTTAACACATAATAGTAGTTTATAAAACCTATTATTAAACATTTATGAATTTTTTTGTCCGTCATTGTGAGAAATTAGCCAATATTTACCAAAAATTTTGGGTCTAAAGCCCCGTCCTAAAAGGACGGCTTTACTTAGATTGTGGTGATTGAAGATTTAGAAGGATGTCGAAACACCATGAAGCAGAGTAAAAAGAATCGTTCTGACAATGGGGAATCGAGGCATTCTTGGGCGTACTATTCTTTAGAGCAAAAACTTGATTATAAGTTGGCACTTCAGGGATTGAAACTGATCGAGCGTCCGGCTCCATACACAAGTAAATCTTGTTCAACTTGTGGCACTATTGGGGATAGGAAAAAGCATCACTTTCACTGTCCTCACGGTCACTACCACAACGCTGATTTAAACGCTTCGAGAAATCTAGCACAATGGGATGGTTTCTCTTGTTCTCTAGACTTAAAGAAAGATGCTACTGCAATGGTTTCATCCGGTCTAGAGGATGGGTTGATTGGCACAACCCTGAACTCGATGAAGGATATTCTCCCTCGTGGAGAGTATCTGTAGATGCGAGAATCACCGCACTTATAGGGCGGTGAGTGTCAAAATCTGATAGTATCGATATATAAAATTTGCCAGCCTGCAAATTAAACGAATTGGTAATGAGTCCTAAATTTTTAACATTATTCTTGTTATATTTTGGTAACTTTTGTAGCTAAACTAGTGCAAGAAGGCTGAAGGCTCCAAGGCTCCAAGGCAGAAGGCTTGTACAGTCGGCTTTTTCCTTTTTTTAACTGATAGGTTATTTCTGCCACCCTGCTCTAGACAGTTGTTCCTGATTAAATTGTAAAATTGTGCGGATAGATGTTGTTACCCTGTTTCCCGATTTTTTTACTTCCCCGCTGAGTTCCGGGTTGTTGGGGAAAGCCTTAGCGAAACAGATTGCTGCTGTAAATCTGGTGAATCCCAGAGATTATGCCACAGATAAGCATCGACGAGTAGATGATGAACCTTACGGTGGTGGCGTGGGAATGTTAATGAAGCCAGAACCGATCTTTGCTGCTGTGGAATCTTTGCCAAGTTTACCAAAACGAGATGTAATTTTAATGACTCCCCAAGGGGAAACTCTCAATCAACCATTATTAAAAGAATTGGCGACAAATTATGACCAACTTGTGCTTATTTGTGGTCATTACGAAGGGGTTGATGAACGAGTGTTGAATTTAGTAACTCGTGAGGTATCTTTGGGGGATTTTATCTTAACTTGTGGAGAGATTCCAGCATTAACGATAATTAATGGTGTAGTACGGTTACTACCAGGAACGGTGGGTAAAGAAGAATCTTTGAAAGCCGAAAGTTTTGAAGCTATTTTGTTAGATTATCCCCAATACACCCGCCCGCCAGAATTTCGCGGTTGGCGTGTTCCAGATGTATTACTATCAGGAAATCATGCCCAGATTGCCCGTTGGAGACTACAACAGCAAATTGAAAGAACTCGCGATCGCCGTCCAGATTTATATAATACTTGGTTGGAACAATCAGGCGGGGAAGCCACCGATCGAAAATAAGAACATAAAAGTTTTCAATTGCATCTATAAAAGGAAGGAAGTTTATATAAAGAAATATTAAGGAAGCAAATTGCCTCTGAGGTAAAGGGCAACCTAAAGGGAAGAACTAAGATCGGAGTAAAGGTTCTTTATTTGAAATATGAAAACCAAGTCTAAGTTGCAATTTTGGTGTACAGCTGCCCTTTCCCTATTGCTAGTTAATGCAGTCAACATTGAGTTTACGCCAACACACAAACAGGTAAGCTTAAATGTGGGTCAGGAAGCATTAGCAAAACGTGGTGGGGGGCGCAGTGGTGGGGGGTCTTTTAATCGGTCTTCGCCTTCCCGCAGTGCTCCGAGTCGAGGTTTTTCTGATAATGATTCAGGAGGTTATCGCAGTAGTCCTACTTATACAAGTCCGACAAATGTGTATGTTGCGCCTGGGGGTTATTATGGCGGGGGCTACGGTTATTATTATTCACCGTTGCCGATAATTGTGTTGATTTTGATTTTGGGTATTTTGGCGTTTGCGATCGTCTTTGCCCTGAAAAACGCAATTAGCAGTAATAGCAGTTCTGTCGAGGAAATAACAACTCCTTCTACTGGCAATAAAGAGTTAGACAATAATATTGTTACTGTAAGTAAAATTCAAATTGGGTTATTAGCACAAGCCCATGTCGTGCAGAAACAACTAACAGATTTAAGCTTGCAAATTGATACTAGCACTCCTGAAGGATTAACCGAATTAATGCAGGAATCGGTGTTAGCATTGTTGCGAACTCCTGAAAATTGGACGCACGTTTCTGCTAGTTCTAAAACTGTGAAGAGTCGGTCAGAAGCGGAAAAACTCTTCAATCAGATTTCCATAGAAGAACGCACCAAATTTAGTGCGGAAACTTTGTCTAATGTTAAGGGGAAAGTTCGCCAACTTAAACAAGATGTTAAACCAGATCAAGAACCGGGAACATACATTGTTGTTACTTTATTAATTGGCACAGAAAACGATCGCCCCATGTTTGGTGATGTTTACTCAACTCAAGATTTGAAGCAAGCATTAGAAAAAATTGCGGCTACTCCACCAGAATACCTTTCCATTTTTGAGTTACTTTGGACTCCACAATCTGACACAGAAAGCCTAACTTATGATGAAATGTTAAGTGAGTACGCTAACATGATGCAGATAGCATGAACATTCGCATAGGTAACGGTTACGATATACATCGATTAGTATCTGGACGACCTTTGATTTTGGGAGGTGTCCAGATTTCTCATGAATTGGGGTTATTGGGACATAGCGATGCCGATGTCCTGACTCACGCAATTATGGATGCGATGCTGGGGGCGTTGAGTTTGGGTGATATCGGTCATTATTTCCCGCCCAGCGATCCAAAATGGGCGGGGCTGATAGTTTGATGTTGTTAAGTCAGGTCGATCGACTTGTCCGGGAAAAAGGTTGGCGAGTAAGTAATATTGACTCGGTAATAGTGGCGGAACGCCCGAAATTGAAACCGCATATTTCGGCAATGCGCGATCGCATAGCAGCTGTTTTAGAATTGAAACCTGACCAAGTTGGCATTAAAGCCACTACCAACGAAAAATTAGGCCCAGAAGGAAGAGAAGAAGGAATTTGTGCCTATTCTGTAGCTTTGCTAGTAGCAGCTGATTAAGTTGCTGTAAAACTTGAGATTTGCTAAAAGGATGAAAGGTAATGGAAACCGCAAAATCTATTCGCAAAGTATGGGTCGATATTATTGCCTACAATAATGAAGGAGAAGAGGTTTTAATTGCTGAAGTAAAAGCTTTAGCTCATGCAAAACAGGAAGCCTTCTCTCAATTAAAATTGTACAGTAAATATTTGAATAAAGTGATCCCTTTTTTAATGTTAGCTGATTTGTCAGAAATTGATATTTTTCCAGGAGAAAGTACCAATGTTGCGGAACCTTTGCTGACTCTCAAAACTGCGGATATACTTAGCCACTATGACCCTGAATTTGCTAATAAACGAATTTTTGATCCCTATTTTGAAACATTGCTGGAAGCCTGGTTAAGAGATTTAGCTTATCACTGGAAATCAGAAAAGCCACCTGCTTCAGATAGAGTAGAAAAAATTGGTTTATTACAACTGTTAGCAGATGGAACAACAAAATCTGAGGTAGTACTGGAAAGTGATACTGTATCTTGAAACTAATTTTCTGATGAGTATTGCTAAAGGACAAGATGCTGAAGCAGGTATATTGCTAAGAAGTACACCAGAAACAGTCCGTCTAGCTATGCCAAGTATTTGTTATGCTGAAGTTCTTTCTACATGGCAAAAAGAGAAAGTGTATAGCCAGCAATTTCAGAGAGAATTGGAGAAGCAAATCAATGAATCAAAAAGAGATCTAACATCAATTCATGCAAAGTCTTTAGTTTCCTCCCTTGAACAAGTCAGAATTAGCAGTAGAGATCGATTAAATGATATTCAGGAACGCCTTAATGAAGCAGTCGATCGAATGTTGAGAAAAGCGGAAATGATTACATTAAATGTAAATACAGTTCAGGAAATATCACAAATAAGTCTTTCACAACCGGAGGCTTTGATGATTAAAGATGATATTGTAGATAATTTGATTATCAAATCCATATTAAGTCATGCAACTTCGCACCCAACAGAAATTAAGGTATTTCTAAGTGGAAACACTAGAGATTTTGGTACACCAGCAGTTCAACAAGTTCTGCGTGATGCAGGTATAAATTATTTTAGCAGAACCCAAAATTTTCTGGGTTGGCTACAGTCACGGTAGATTTCCCTAGCTAATTTTTAGAGAAGATAAATGATGAAATACTCGGCTATTAAAAGAATTAGGTTTTCGGTATTGTTGTTAGCGTTGTTGTTCATGGGCGCGATCGCACTTACCAGTTGTAACGCCTTAAAAATAAAAAGTGCAACTGCCCAAGTTCCACAAGTTGTTACTAGCTTACTTAGCGATCCGAAAACTTTTAATCCGCCTTTGGTTCAAGAAGCACCTAGCCCTACTAGTGTGATGTTTGAGGGGTTAGTTACGGAAAATGGTTTAACAGGTAAAATTGAACCAGCGTTGGCTGAATCTTGGACAATTTCGGAAGATAAGAAAAAAATAGTTTTTACTATTAAACCGAATTTGAAATGGTCGGATGGTAAACCTTTAACGGTAGATGATGTAGTTTTTACTTACAATGAAATCTACTTGAATGAAGCAATTCCTACTGATACTAGAGATGTATTGAGAATTGGTAAAAATCGCGCTTTACCAACAGTAAAAAAATTAGATGGGTCTAGAGTAGAATTTACTGTTCCTGAACCTTTTGCCCCATTTTTAAGAGTAACTGGAGTGCCGATATTACCAGCACATATTTTAAGAAAATATGTTAATGAGAAAAACCGAGATGGTAAACCTGTATTTCTGACAACTTGGGGAGTTAATACTCCACCTAATGAAATAGTAGTTAATGGGCCTTATGCTTTAGAAAGATACGACACAAGTCAGCGGATTATCTTTAAGCGAAATCCTTATTTTTGGCGGAAAGATAGCCAAGGTAGACAACAGCCATATATTGAAAGAATGGTTTGGCAAATTGTAGAATCGACGGATGTTTCTTTAATGCAATTCCGTTCGGGAAGTTTGGATTCGATCGCTATATCACCAGACATCTTTTCTCTAGTAAAGCGAGAAGAGAAACGGGGTAACTTTACAATTTATAATGGTGGGCCTGCTTCGGGAACAACTTTTATTTCGTTTAACTTAAATAAGGCGAAAAATGGCAAGGGACAGCCAATTGTAAATCCCATTAAGTCGCGGTGGTTTAATACTAAGGAGTTTCGGCAAGCGGTGGCTTATGCGATCGATCGCCAAACCATGATTAACAATACTTTTCGCGGACTAGGTAAACCACAGAATTCTCCTATTTCGGTTCAAAGCCCCTATTACCTATCTCCCGAAAAAGGGCTGAAAGTTTATAATTATAATACCGCCAAAGCTAAGGAATTGCTGTTAAAAGCGGGATTCAAATATAACGCAGACGGGCAATTATTAGATTGGGATGGTAATCGTGTCCGCTTCACATTGATGACGAATAGCGGTAATAAAATCCGGGAAGCAATGGGCGCACAAATCAAGCAAGATTTGAGTAAAATTGGAATTCAAGTTGACTTTACGCCGATTAACTTTGGCACCTTGGTAGATAAACTTTCTAATACTAGAGATTGGGAATGTTATTTACTAGGATTAACTGGAGGAGTGGAACCAAATGATGGTGCTAATGTTTGGAATAGCACAGGTGGCTTACATAGCTTTAACCAAGGGCCAACGCCTGGTGAACCGCCGATAAATGGTTGGGTAGTTTCTGATTGGGAAAAAGAGATCGATCGCTTAATGATTGCCGGAGCACAAGAATTAGACGAAACTAAGCGTAAAGAAATTTATGCTCAATTCCAGAATATTGTCCAAGAAGAAGTGCCCGTAATTTACTTGGTTAACCAGCTATCATTGGCAGCTGTGCGAAATCGGATTAAAGGCATAAAATACTCAGCACTAGGCGGCGCATTCTGGAACATTTACGAACTACCATTAACCGAAAATTAGACCAGCTAAAAACCCGGTTTCTGGGATTGGCGAATTCCAGATAATCATCCAATTAGCAAGAGAAACCGGGTTTTTGGAGCAACTAATCAATCGAAAATCCCAAATCCAAAATCTAAAATCGAATGACTCAACCCGAAGCATTACAATCTCTACTAGAAGAAGTTGCAAATGGTAGAGTTAGCCCAGATATGGCAATGGAAAAACTCAAGCATTTTGCCTTTGAATCAGTGGGCGATTTTGCCAGAATCGATCATCATCGACAACTGCGAACTGGGTTTCCCGAAGTGATTTGGGGACCCGGTAAAACACCCGATCAAATTGCCCAAATTTTTCAGGCGATGCGGCAAAAAAATCCGGTAGTAATGGCAACAAGAATTACTCCCGAAGTTTATGCTGAAATCCAAGAAAAAATTCCTCAGCTTTACTACTACCCAAATGCCCGAATTTGTGCCACCGTTCCCGCTGCTTTAGAAGCTCAATATTCCGGGACAATTGGCATTCTTTCCGCCGGAACAGCTGACTTGCCAGTAGCAGAAGAAGCCGCAGTAACCGCCGAACTTTCCGGTTTTCAGGTACAGCGTCTCTGGGATGTGGGAGTTGCAGGGATTCACCGTTTGCTGAGTAACCGCCACGTCATCGCCCAATCCAATGTTTTAATCGTGGTTGCGGGAATGGAAGGCGCTTTGCCTAGCGTGGTGGCAGGTTTGGCAGATTGTCCGGTGATTGCGGTTCCCACCAGCGTTGGTTATGGCGCAAGTTTTGGTGGTCTTGCCCCGCTATTGACAATGTTGAACTCTTGTGCTGCGGGAGTAGGCGTGGTCAACATTGATAATGGTTTCGGCGCAGCAATTTTGGCAGGACAAATTCTCAGAACGGCGCGTAAGATTAGTTTAATGGCTGAGTAACTGGGGACTGGGGATTGGGGACTGGGGACTGGGGACTGGGAAAATTTCTCTATTTCTGCTCTCTGTGTCCTCTGTGCCTGGAGTGGTTCAAAAAATTTAGTGTTCCGATTATATGCGAAATTCCGCTAATAATTTTCTGGTTTTGCGGGTTGCTTTGATTGTATTGATTGTTAGTTGTTTGGAGTTGATTTTTCGCAAGTTTAAATGTAGTTTAGGGGAATTTTTCGGCTTATTTTGGGTTAATTTTTTATTTTTATTGGTTTTATTTTATTGGCCTCCCTACTTGGCGATAAAATTTAACGTGAATTTACAAAAATCATTAGCAGTTCGGTTTAGTCTATTTTTTAAGGTCTTATTTAAAGTGGCTTTTTATATGTTATTTATAGCCATTTTAATGGGTTTTATTTTAAGTTATTTACAACAAGGCGTTAGCGATTATTTATTGTTTTTACCTTTGTTGATTATCTGGCCTATTTATGCTTTTTGGGAGTTAAAGCAGCATTGTAAAAAAGTTATATTTCCCTTGGCAATTAGCATATTTACCCTGGTAGCAATTCAATTAATGAATGTGCCAAATCCGAGTTTAGCAACTTTTGATGAGTATTTTCCGGCATTTGCGGAAGTAGCTGCTATGGTAAAAAGGGGAGAATTATTAACAGAAACAACTAATAATCAAAAATCAGAAATTAAACTTCCTTGTAAATATCGTTATTTGGTTGGTTGTCCAAATCGAAAAATAGTTGTTAAACAGCAGGGAAAGGCGATCGAGATTTTCTTTTGCCAAGATCGATCGCGTTTTTCTCAAGGAATTACAGGTTTTATTTACCGTTCTGATGGCAAAGATATATCTAATCAAGAGATTAGAAAACTTAAAGAAAATTGGTTTTGGCAAAAGTGAAGTACACAGCAGATCCCCGACTTCTTGAAGAAGTCGGGGATCTGGTTTACAGAATTAAATAAACAGGGATAACCACTTGGGATAAGCATAAGAATTTACCAATTTTAATTGAGGTTCGGGGAAGGTTTGAAAAAGTTTTTTAGCGACAGTCTCTAAATTAGAAATTAACTTGTCATCTGTTCCCGAAGCTTCAAAACCTAAACTCCACCAAGGATTATCATTAACCCTTAATTGGGTAAGTTCTACATTACAACCTTCTTGAGAAGTTTCTTCTGTGGAAGCTGGAGTTAAACTATAATCATCAGCGACTAGATAGCGAATTTGCGATCGCGCTTTCTCCACCTTCACCCATTGTCCTTTAGCAACTACCTCTGGAGTAATTAAACTCTCTAATTTCGGATCTTCACAAGTGGTTTTCAGCCATTTTTCGGCGGCACCTATTACATTATTTCTGAACTGCAAAATTCCTAATTCTGTGACTCTTAACTTAGTTTCTAAACGATTTTGACGTAGTTTCACCCCCAAAAATTCACATCCAGGTATTAGTAAATACAAATCGTCTCGCTGTTCTAATGGTCGATCGTTTTCCCGCAATACATCCGCAGTAAACCAATTTTCAATTGCTGGTGGTATTGTACCCCGAGCGAACCATCTAATTTCGCTAGTAGTCAGCATTACCTGTTCTCCGAAAATTCTTAGTTCCGAAAAAGTGTCCCATAAATGGGAAAATATAACCGCCTAGAAAATTACAACATCGATCGAGGGAATGTGACAAATGCTAAAACGAATTGTAGCGCTACTATTAATTGTTCTGACTGTCACCTTGAGTGGTTGCGTTTCGCCTACAGGCGGGTTGAAAAGCTATACTGATACCAGCGACGGATACCAGTTTTTATATCCTAATGGTTGGATTCCGGTGCAAGTAGCAAATGGCCCTGATGTGGTGTTTCATGATTTAATTGAAGAAACAGAAAATGTTAGCGTGGTAATTAGTGCAGTTGCATCAGGTAAAACTGTTCAAGACTTGGGAAGTCCAGGTGAGGTAGGATACAAATTATCCAAAAGTGCGATCGCACCTCCGGGATCGGGAAGAGAAGCAGAATTAGTTAATGCAGAAGCAAGAGAAGGCAGCGGAAAAACTTATTACCTTTTGGAATATGCTGTAAAATTGCCCAATCAAGAACGACATAATCTCGCTAGTGTAGTTGTTAGTAAAGGTAAACTTTACACTTTTAATGCTTCAACTACAGAAAAGCGATGGAAGAATGTAAAAAATCAGTTCCAGCAAGTTGTTGATTCATTCCAAGTTTATTAAATTAGTCATTTGTCATTGGTCATTTGTCAAAAGTCAGGAATTCCTGACTTTTGGCAAATGACTAGCAACAAGTAGAAGACAGATAGAAACGGATGCAAAAATATTGCTATAACAAATGACTTATAACAAATGTCCAATGACTAATAACAAAATGCCAAAATTTATTTTAGCTTCGGCTTCTGTGGCGCGTCGTCGCCTGTTACAAAATGTGGGAATTGAACCGATTGTTTTACCTAGTGATTTTGATGAGTCGCAGGTAAATATTAGCGATCCTAGAGAATTAGTGAAAACTTTGGCGTTGCGAAAGGCCCAAACAGTAGCAGCGCAACAAACCGAGGGGTTAGTATTAGGTTGTGATTCGGTTTTGGCAATTAATGGGGAAATTTACGGAAAACCAGCTGATGCAGAGGAAGCGATCGCACGTTGGCAAAAAATGCGATCTAAAGTTGGCGAGTTGTTAACAGGTCATGCTTTAATCGATTTACAACAGGGTAAAACCTTAGTCCGTTGTCAGGTAACGGAGGTTTATTTTGCTTCTGTTAGCGATCGGCAAATTTCCGCTTATGTTGCCACTGGAGAACCATTAAAATGTGCAGGATGCTTTGCATTAGAAGGTAAAGGTGGTCTTTTCATCGAAAAAATCTCCGGTTGTCACAGCAACGTGATCGGACTCAGCTTACCTTTACTGCGTCAGATGTTAGATCAACTCGGATACGATGTCACCGACTTTTGGGGTTTTTAGCCTACTTATTGTTAAAAATAGTTAAACAAAAGAGTGGGTTTATTGGAAGATATGTGGGAATACTAGTGTTAGATGGAACAGAACTAAGGTGAAATTTGCAGTGAGATTAGTTTGGTAAATTTTTGAGATGCGCTCAATTAAACATTTTTCACCTTAGTAAAATTCTTGCTCAAGTTCTTCTTTTCTACCCCTAGTTTCAGGTTATGACTGAACTCAACTCGCCAACAACTCACATTGCTGAATCCAATACTGCTAAAAGTATGCTGGAAAAATTACCCCCACCTGCCAGAGAATGGGCTGAAAGTTTACCTTGGGAACAACGCCGTTATGTTTTGTCTTTGTGTCATTTATTATGTGCAGCTTCACCAGAAGTGCAAGCTGACTTTTTAGATGATTACACCGCTGATGGTTTAGTTGCTCGAATGTTACAAGATCGAGACGCACAACAGCTATTAGAAAGTTACTTGCGGAGATTTTACATTAACACGGAAATTAATCAGGCACTTCTCAAAAGATATGTTCGCCAATCTTTTATTCATTCCTCTCAAGATTTACGCCGCAAGCCTGATTTATATTTGGAATCAGCTTTACGTTTAGTTCTAAGTACTAAAGAACGAAACAGCGTTTTTAATTACATCTTAGGATTTGAGTTGTTGAAAATGATTTTCCAAATGAGTTGGGCGCAACATGAACGATTAACAGCTTTGCAAAAATCTCCGGCAACTTTTATTAAACATATCATCAAACCTATCCAAAAATCACATAGATTGAATGGCGTAATTGTCCCCAAGCATGAAAAAGTTTTCTTTGAAAAACATGATTACTTTGTGCAATTACCGAATATCCCAGACAAGCGCCTAATTGAGTTTGTCATGTTTACTTTTTCTACTGAAGTTGTTAGCGATTTTGGATTTTCCATAATTCGCCATCCTCATTCTTTGATGTTTGATTATGAATACATTTTTCAATCAGAAAAAGAAGGCATTTTTACCCAAGGATTTGGCAGTGAGTAGGGGCAGAGTGCAAAGTTTGCTTTTCAGGTAGGGGCGATCGCATAGCTTGTCCCTAGAAAGAATTATTCCCATTTTTTAACTCAGTAAATCCCAAGATTAAACCCAGGCGATTGAGATCTGGCATCATCTATTAAGAATACCTTTAAACCATTTTTCCACGCGATCGCCCATCGCCTCCAAAGAATATGTTGCTTCTGCTTGTTGCCGACAAGCATAGCGATCGATTTCCTTTAACCGACCAATAGCATCCACCAAACCTGGCACACTATCCGGTTCTACCAAAAAGCCAGTTTTGCCCTCCTGGACAATTTCTGTCAAACCACCCCGCCGATAAGCAATTAAAGGCACTCCACAGGCTAACGCTTCAATGGCAACATTACCAAAAGCTTCTACCCAACGGGGAGTTACTAACAAAGCTAGACATTTACCTAATTCTTGTTGTAACTCGATCGTAGGTAAAAAGCCCATGTATTCTATCGACGTATCTGGGTAGTATTGAAAAATCTTCTGCCAGTAACTTTCATCCTGTTTCATCCCAAAAATTTTTAAAGGAATACCTGTGATTTTTGCTGCCGCTACAGCATCTTCTAATCCTTTTTCCGGTGCTATTCTACCTACCCAAGCTAAGGTTTGACTTGGTTGATTACAAAACTGATAAATAGATAAATCCATACCATTTAGCAAACAAGTACATTGCTGTTTCAACCCAAAAGTCGCTGCTTGTGTTTGAGTATGAAAGCCAATAGTACCTGGAAATTTAGTTGCTACCTGTTCTATTATCTGATCCATTGCATCTGTCAAAGAACCCATACTGATCAGATGAGCGATCGGAGTATGAAAAAATGGTGTCAAATAAAAAGGAAGCCAATCATAAGCAAAATTCATAATTAAATCATAATCAGCTTGCACTTGCCGTGCATATTCCCACATATTTGCCAAAACAGAATTTTTTGGCATAGTAATTGGGCTAGTACGGGTTTGTGTTTGTCCTGGTATCTGTAATTCCCCAGGAATTTCTTTCACAATAAATGGCTGCATTACAGACCCCTGTGGTGCGATAACTTCCACCTTGTATCCTCGTCGCGTCATCTCTTTGGTAATGTTAAATAGTGTCAGTTCAACACCACCTCCAATACCTGTACCTAACGCACCAACAGGAGTAGAAATAAACAATAATTTATCTGCTGATGTTTGCATAATTTTATGGCTCTCCCAGACTAGATATCAATATATGACTAGCCACAATAGATTTACTTGTATTATTGATTTAACTTTTGTTAAGTATACTTCATCAGTAGGAACTTTTCAATAAAATTTATTTATTTTGACTCGGAAAACTTGAGAATTAATTTGATGTGTGATAAATAATATTTATGATTTTAAAACATTTCTTCCAGAATTACGTAATCTTTTTTATCCAAGCACTAGCCGTCAAAAAGAAAGTTTTTATTTTAGGAACTTTACTCAGCTTGTGTCTAGTATTTTTATCCAGTTGTCAAAATTCCGTCAATAAAGAGAGTAATATAGTTCATTTGACACTATGGCAAGGTATTAATCCTCCTGCTAATCGGGATGTGTTTGAAAAATTGGTAGATAAATTCAATAAAACACATCCTGATATTCAAGTTGAATCTATATTTGTTGGTGGAACAGAACAGCAATTGCCAAAAGTTTTAACAGCAGTCGTCGGTAATGCTCCGCCAGATCTTCTTGTATCCGATCCGCAAATTACAGGTCGGTTTGTAGAGTTGGGAGCAATTCGATCGCTAGAAGATTGGCTAGATAAATTACCAATAAAGTCAGAAATTATCCCAAGTACAATTAAGGAATTGTGGCTAGATGGACATCTTTGGTCGGTGCCATATTATAGTGGTAACGTTGCCATTTTTTACCGACCAAAACTATTTGCCGCAGCAGGTATTACTGAGGTTCCTAAAACTTGGGGAGAGTTGCGACAAGTTGCCAAAAAATTAACTATCGATCGCAATGGTGACAAGCGCCCTGAGCAGTATGGAATGTTATTACCATTGGGTAAGGGAGAATGGACAGTTTTTACTTGGTTTCCTTTTTTGCTGAGTGCCAAAGGAGAAATAGTAGAAAATAATCGTCCTGATTTGACTAATCCAGGAGCGATCGCTGCCTTAGAATTTTGGCAAGATTTTATCAAAGATCGATCGGCTTTACTTTCTCTTCCAGATCGCGGTTATGAGGAAGATAATTTTATTAACGGGCGTGTGGCAATGCAGTTGACAGGGCCTTGGACTTATATCATGAAAAGTAAAGTTGATTATGATGTATTTCCCATACCTGTTGATAAAAAAAGAGCCACAGTCGGAAGCACCGGAAACGTATTTGTCATGAAAACAACGCCCGAAAGAGAGCAAGCAGCGCTGAAATTTTTAGAGTATGTTTTAAGCGAGCAATTTCAAACTGAATTTAGTATTGGAACTGGTTTTTTGCCAGTTAACATCAAATCTGCCCAAAGTGAAGCTTATCAGAAATTTCTCGATCGAAAACCTGTGTTAAAAGTGTTTTTAGAACAAATGAAATGGGCGGGAAATCGACCAATTATTGCTGGATATACCCGTCTCTCAGAAAGCCTTGGTCGAGCCATTGAATCAGCATTGTTAGGTGAGTCTCCCAAAAAAGCCTTACAAAAAGCCCAAGAGCGTATAGAAGTAATTTGGGATACCAACTAAATCTATAATTTTTTAGCCCATGACTTGAGTCGCAGGGGCGACAATAATTACGAAATTTCAACCATCCGCTTAACTGTTCCCTGCGAACCTTTAGTGATTTAGGCTACCAACCCAAGCCAGGACAAGGAAAATGCAGAAAAGGTAAGGTGAAAGAATATTCTTAGCCACTTCCCCTCTTTTTGCAAATTTGGGATACTGCTCTGCTTTGTGATAAAGTATTTGTGAGAAAATTTTAGATTTATTTCGCAGATAAATCGGGTTCCTCTATCTTTTGATTTTTGGTTTATATCAGAAATCAAAAGAGAATATTGTTTAACTTTGAAGTTTTTTACCAAGGGAGGTTTTTGATGAAAATTGCTATTGTTGGTTGGGGTTATGCGCCGGAACCACCATTATCAAACTCTATTTATACTTTGATGAGTGAATCGAAAAAATTTTTAGAAAATCTGGGACATACCGTTGATTTTTTTAATGAGAAAAATCCTGACATAACTATCAAATACCTGAATGAGGGGAATTATGATTTCGTCCATTCACACGCTATTAATTTTGTAGACAGGTTTAATCAAAAACTTCAAAAAAAATATTGTTTAACCTGCCACTATGGTTACTTATTGAAAGAAGATAGATGGGAGGAAGAATTTAAACAAGCTTTTGCCTCTTTCATAAGCGTGCCTGGGATAATTACTCCTTCTCGTTCAACAGAAGAGTTTTTTAGAAATAAAGGATATTCTGGATATATCAAAGTTCAACCTAACGGGATTGATACTGAAAAGTTGAATTTTAAAGAAAAAGGGAATAATAAAGCTGTTTGTTTAGGTTGGATTCAACCAAGAAAACAGCAGAGATTACTGGCAGAAACGATCGATGGAAAGATAGAGTTAGATTTTGTTGGGCCTTTAGACGATCCTGATTTTAAAGAAGGAAAGACGACAAAACATTTAGGAATGTGGAGTCTACCACAAGTTTATGCTAATCTCACAAATTATAGCTGTTTGGTGCTAATTAGTGATGGAGAAGTTGCACCACTCGTAGTACTCGAAGCAATGGCAGCAGGTTTATGCGTTGTTGTTTCTGAATCAGCTAGTGCTAACTTACACGACAAAGATTTTATTCGAGTTTTGCCAGATGATATTTTAAGTAATGCTACTGAAGAAAATCAACAAATTGTTTGCGATACAATTGGGGAGTTAATTGAAAAGAATAAATTTTATCGGCATGAAATTGTAGAATATGCCAAACAAAATTTTGATTTTCGCCACCTAATTAAAAACTATATTCAGATTATTGACGAATTTAGAAGCTTTTGTTAGGAATAGCTTATTTAATTGGTCATTAGTCATCTGTCTTTACAACCGTGAATGAGTCGCCAGAGTTAATTTTAAAGGTTGACCTAGAAGCGAAATTTTAGAGTCGCCTTTACATGACCCGTTGAAGTAATGTTGTCCCTATAAGGAAGAGAAGATGAAAAAAGAAACAGTAGAAGTTATTGACAGAGAATTGTTAGCAGATAGAGATTATGTTTCCCCTGGTTTTGAAATTATCAAGCCAGACAAATGTTTCCCTAATATGATTGTGGAAGATCCCAGTGTTTCCAATTGGCCTTATCTAAGACAGGAAATTCCTCACAATTGGTATGTGGATAAAAGAAACATCTATGTAGGATTTCTCAGTCGAGATGAAGCCCATATTGCTTATAACACTGCCCTAAAATTTAGAGGTAAAAGAGCTTTAGAAATTGGCTGTTGGTATGGTTGGTCTGCCTGTCATATAGCTTTAGCAGGAGTGGAATTAGATGTGATTGACCCTCTATTAGCCAAAGAAGATTTCTATGAAAGTGTAACTAATTCTCTGCAATGTGCAGGTGTTATAGACTTAGTTAATCTAGTCATCGGTTATAGCCCACAAAAAGTAGAGGAATTAGCACAACAATTACAACGCAAGTGGTCGTTCTTTTTTATTGATGGCTCTCATGATGCTCCAAGTCCACTCAATGATGCGATAATCTGCGAACAATTGGCAGAGACAGATGCTTTAATTTTATTTCATGATTTGAATTCTCCCGAAGTTGCTGAAGGTTTAGATTACTTAAAACAAAAAGGGTGGAATACAATGATCTATCAAACTATGCAAATAATGGGAGTTGCTTGGCGGGGTAATATTGAGCCAGTTCAACATCAACCCGACCCCAAAGTGAATTGGGATTTACCAGAGCATTTGCAAAACTATTCAGTAAGTAATTTATCAGCTGATTTAGTCAACGAATTCTTGGAAATTGTTACGGCTATCCGACCCTATACTTTATTAGGTGAAGCACGTTTATTTTCACTCTACTCTCTAGCCAAGAAAGTTTGTATAGAAGATATTCCCGGAAACTTTGTTGAATGTGGAAGTTGTAAAGGGGGAGCAGCAGCACTTTTAGCATTCGTAATTAAGCGCTACAGCCTTCGCCCACGCTTACTTTATGCCTGTGATACTTTTGAAGGAATGCCAGATCCAACTGAAGTTGATATATACAATGGAATACCCGCAAATCTCACAGGATTTGGAGTTGGCACTTTAAAAGCTCCAATCGCAGAAAATATAAAGTCGATTTGCAAATTGTTAAACGTCGAAGATATTGTTGTACCTGTTAAAGGTTTGTTTGCTGAAACATTGCCTCAATATAAATCAGAGATCGGTAATATTGCCTTACTACACGCTGATGGAGACTGGTATGAATCAACAATGGACATCTTTAATACACTTTATGACAGCGTTGTTCCTAATGGTCTGATTCAGGTGGATGACTACGGTCATTGGGACGGTTGCAAGAAAGCTTTACATGATTTTGAACGTTTGAGAGGAGAACAATTTAACCTTCATCGAATTGACTATACTGCGGTATGGTTTAAGAAGGGAAATTTTCTACCAAATTAAGGTTATTGACTAATTTACAAGTTTTTGCTAAAAATAGCTTGTTTAATTGGTCATTAGTTATCTTTATTTCCAATTTCAGCTAATAGCCTCTTCGTGATAAAATTGGCAAAAATAACGACCTTTATCGCCAACATTAATTCAAATTGAAACATGGGATCTTCTTCTGTTCTGTGGCAACCCCAAAAAATTCACGCAGATTTACACATCCACGCATCTGTATTACCAACTTCCTTAATTTGGCATCAGACAAACTTTACCGGGATTTTGTTTGGTTGTTTTGAGTCTGATGGAGAAGTTCAAGAACATCCAGTAACAATGCTGACTCGATTCGAGCCTGGTGGGTTTTTCCCGTTGCATGGTCATCCAGGTGGAGAGGAAATTTTGGTACTTGAAGGAAACTTCCAAGACGAAACAGGTGTGCATCCACCAGGAACTTATATGCTGAATCCTGAAGGCTTTATCCACCGCCCCTTTAGTGATGAAGGATGTCTAACTTTTGTTAAATTACGCCAACACGGTGGCAAGACTCGTCAACAAGTAAGAACGAATATTTTCGAGTTGCCTTGGCAAACTGGAACTGTGGCAGAAATTCAGGTTCAACCCATCTATGAGCAAGAGGGATACCCAGAAAAAGTCTGGATTGAACGGTGGCAACCTGGTACTAAGTTATCTAATGTCGTTGAGACTGAGCTTAAAGAAATCTTTGTTATCCAAGGAACTTGGAGTGATGACTTCGGGGATTATCCAACTTACAGTTGGCTACGGTATGCACCAAATTGCCCTTATAACCCGGCTTCAAAAGATGGTTGTCTTATTTACGTTAAGACATATCCTGCCGATAATACAACGAGGTTTATTGTTGGGGAAGATTTCCGACATCCGGGGGAAACAGATGTATAGAAAGGATGGTTTTTTACCTAAAATCTAACTTTAAATCCCCGTACTCAAAGGAGGACTTTTTTGCTGACCATTTATCAACCTAATCTATTATTAACTCAGTCATAGTCTTGCGTTTTTTCTTACCTTGGGATGCTGCCAAACTTGGCAGCATTTTCGTTTATAAGCAAAAAGATCGTCAAAGACCTCCTAAATTGATAAACACTCTTCCTGAATTTTTACTTTTCGACTTATCATTGTTTGCTCAAACAAATCGGTAGGAAGTGCTTGTTCTACGGGCCAAACTCCGGGTTTTTTTAGTTTACCATCTAAAATTAATTCTGCTATACTGCCTGTGCCGTAAGCTGCGGCTACTGCGGTATTTTCATGGACTAAAGTAGAACAATAATTTACAGTTTTACCGTCTTTTTCTCCGGTTACTTCGGAACGAATTGCTACACCAATACCGCTAAAGCGATCGCTAACATTAGTCATTTTAAAACTTACATTAGCCAAAAATTCAATTACATAGCGATTTTGAATCCAACTCGTAGGCCAAGTTTTCGCTACCCACCACGTAAGATAATTGTAAAAATCGGGTACAGAACCGAATTTTGTAATAACAGTTTGGACAGGAAAAGTATCAGGAAGGGTAAAGGTTTCTGGCATATCGTACCAGTAAACGCCTGCGCGTCCGTAAGGTGCAGGGAATTGGACTATTTCGCGATCGCTATAAGGTTTTAACTCTTGCCATTTCCCATTTATCCACGCCACAAATGGACGTTGTAAACCTAAAAAAGTTGTTCGCAACACTGTAATTCCTGCACCACCAGATCCACCAACTACATAACTTAAATGGATCTTTTCTGCTTTGTCCAGTTGTTCTACACCTTGGCGCACCATGCTATTAGAAATACCGGGGAAAATTCCTGTATTTACAATAGCGGTAATTCCCTCTGCTTGGGCAGCAGAATGATATTCTAATGCTTTACTTGTGAACGATCGATGATCGCTGACATCTAAATAATCTGCACCTTCTTCAATACAAGTTTTTAAAACATTAGCATCGCGGTAATGAAATGGCCCAGCGCAATGAATTACAATTCTGCTAGCAGTAATTGCCTCTCTTAATTTCTCTTTCTCTGCTAAATCCAAAGCCAAAAAATTGACTTGTTTACCCAATTTTTCTGCTATCTTAATTCCTGTTTCTGGATGTCTGCCTGTAATAGTAACATCTGCCTCTGTGTGGTTGACTAAATCCGCCGCCACACTGCTACCTATTCTGCCGCTTCCTCCAATAATTAAGATTTTGTCAGTCATGTTAAAAATGCTCTTCTATTAACTGCAATTGAGAGATTAGTAGGAGTTCCAAATTAAGATGTTATTCGGAACTCCTCAAAACTTAGAACGTCTTGAAAATCGATTTTGCCGTTGATTTAATCGAATTTGCCGCATCACTTAAAGTTTGGGCAAGTGGTTGTTGAGAATGCAGGAAAACGCGAGCGCAATTTCTTCCTGGCATTCCCGAAATTGAACCACCGGGATGAGTCCCCGCACCACTGAGAAATAGTCCTTCAATTGGGGTTTTGTAGTTAGCTAATTCTGGTAAAGGACGGAGAAACACCATTTGATCTAGAGTCATATCGATGTGGTAGTAATTACCTTTATATGCTCCTAAACGTTCGCCTAATTCTGCGGGACTTTCGACGCGACGGGCGAAAGTTGCAGTCTTTACATTGGGGGCATATTCTGCTAGTTTATCGATGACGCGATCGGCAACTTTATTTTTCAATTCATCCGTCCAACCTGTACCATTCAAACCAGTTCCTTCCGCCCCAAAAACATTATAAGGCGCAAAGAATTCAATCCAAACAGTATGTTTGCCATCAGGTGCCATCGAAGGATCTAACATTGTTGGTTGTACCACATACATCGATGGATTTTCTAGAGGAATTTTACCTACTGAAGGATCGCTGTGAGCAATTTCTACCTGTCTTACTGTATCAGCAATTAACACCGAACCAATCAAATATTCATCTTTGTGATTGTGATGCACAAAGCGCAAAGGTTCATCCATTGCCAAGTCAATTTTTAGGATAGTTTCATTGTTATTGACAATGCGACGTTCCAAGCGTTCTCGCAATTCTGGATCGGCAGCATCCACATCACTTTCATCCATTAATTGCAAGAATACTCGCCTTGCATCAATGTTAGAAATTACCCCCCGATTGGCGCGATATTCTGTGCCACCAGCTACCCGCACGCCAACAGCTTGACCATTATCAATCAAGATTCTTTCTACTTTTTGATCTGTGAGAATTTTGCCACCCAAACTAGTAACTAAATTCACCAAAGCTTTAACTAAAGCACCAGTTCCACCTTTAGGTCTAGCCATACCTGGATTATGACGCATTGCCATCATAATTGCCCCGATACCGAGATTTTTTTGCGAAGGAGGCGCACCTAATTCTGATGATAATCTTGCTAAAGGTGCTTTAATAAATTCCTCATCGAACCATTCGTTCAAAATATCTTCAGCGCTGGTAAGCATGGTGCGTAAAAAGTCAAGGGTTTTGTTAGTAGAACCGATGACTGAAATTAAATCTTTGATCTTTTTCAAATCGTAGTTGCCAATAATATCCACTACTGATTTTGGCGGGGCATTAAACATGGGAATCATAGCACCAATTGCCCGTTGCCAAAAGTTAGTAAATTCGGCATATTTTTTGGCATCTCGTTCATTGTAACGGGCAATTTCCGCACAAGTTTTTTCTAAAGAACGGTGCGCTAAAAAGTATTTTCCATCTGGATGGGGACAAAATACAACTGGGTCGCAAAATAGATATTCTAAGCCGTATTTTTCCAGTTCTAATTCTTCGACTACTGGCCCTAAATGAATAAATTCATGGTCGATCGCACAGAGGTTAAATTTGAAACCAGGCGCTTTGTCTGGGATGACTTCTTCTGTAGTTGCTGCACCTCCAGGAACCGATCGCTTTTCTAGCAATAAAACGCTATATCCCGCTTTTAACAGATAAGCAGCACACACCAACCCATTGTGTCCTGCACCAATAATTACCACATCATAACTTTCCATCTATCCAACTCCGGGCAGTAGTCTATTTTCTCAATTATAAGAAAATAAATAAATGTAAAAAATCTGTCAAATTACAGAATTTTTTAGTATTGCGATCGCGCAACCAAACAAAAAAGTTAAGGTACGTTGTTGCGCTTTAGCGCTAACATATAGCGCTAAAGCGCAACAACGTACCTTTTTAATATTTAAGCAGTTCTAATCCGGCGATATTTAGCTTCCACCAATGTATAAATACCGTAAGCAATTAGACCGATCGCCACAATTCCCAAAATCCAAGGGCCTAATGGTTGTGCTGCTAACGCCGCCAATGCACCACCAAAACCTCTAGCTTGATTTGGATTAGACAACCGCGCCGCTTGAATTAAGAAAAAGCCGATCGCCATGAAAACCACACCCCTAGCAGCATAACCTAATCTGCCAAGATTAGTTGCCCAAGTTCTCTCGTTACGATCCATTTGTTGCCAGTTTAAATCTTCTCGAAATTTAGCTTTGTAAGCCTTATAAATTTCATAAAATCCCATTCCAATTATTAGCGCCCCTGCAATTCCTACTAACCATTGACCGAAAGGTTGAGCTAAGAAACGTGCCGTCCAATCATGAGTAGCCTGCTCCCCAGAACTGCTTCTGTTTCCTAAGATTAATTTGACAGCAGTAAAAGCTAATCCTGCATAAATTACACCAGCAATAAAACTACCTAAACGCCCAAATATATTATCTCGCTCTGGGTTTAAAAATGCTTCAATGAATCGCCAAAGCATATATCCAAACAAACCAATTGCCACTAAAACTAATAAAAACTTGCCTAAAGGTTGAGTGAGAATTGTTTGCAAAGCCCCGGCAGTGTCAGTAGTTTTACCACCCAAACCAAAAGCCGCTTGTGCTGCTAAAATACCAACGATCGAAAAAACAATTCCCTTGGCAACTAAGCCGAATCTTGCTAGTTTTTCTACCCAAGGATCGGCAGCAGCAAGTCTTGCTTTCTGTTCTAGATTTCTTGTTTGTTGTCTCATAGTAATTAATAGTTTTAGATAAAAAAATTTAATAAATCCATTAAGTTCGTTGTAACGACTTTAGTCGTATATTCTTGAATTAAAGGACTAAAGTCCTGACAACGAACCGAGTTTTTCCTTTGTTTAAGACGAAGGAAAACTTCTAATATAAGCTTCAGCTTCTACAACAAGGTTTCCTGGTTGAACATCTAAATTTTTCAAGCGTAAAGACATTCCTTTAAGTTCAAAGTTAGTGAAGTCTAATAATTCGCTAGACTTAGCTAACAAAGCTTCTGTTAGTTCAGGCGAAATTTCTTCACCTTCGATATATTCCACCTGCTCTAAAGAAATGCGATTTCCCCCAGATGCTATTTGTGGAACAGCAGTAAAAGCAGTTTGCTTTGTTTCTCCTGTTTCCCGTAAATAAAAAGTAGCACCCACGCTAAATTTATCATTACCTGGTAGACTAAATTCTACTTGTTGAGTATCTACAGTCACAGGTTGATCTGCCAAATTCACCTTCAGGTTTTGTAACTTTTCCCGCAGAAAATCGGAATTAAATGCGCGATCGATATCTTGTTCTGTTAAAACAACTCGCGTTTCTGCTTGTGTGGGATGAGAAAGTTCGATTTTGCCAAAAGCTGCACTCAAAGGATTAATTGCAATATTGCCAACTTGCATTTCCAATTTCTCGGTTCGCAAGTCTTCTTTCATTACCAAACCTTTGCCTTCGATCGCAACAGATTCTAACTGTCCTTGCATTAGCTGAATTGGCTCAGTGCGGATATCTACGTTCAATTCCTCAACTTGATCCAACTGAGTTGATAAACCGATTTCTGCGGCTTTACTCAGTGCTTGTTCCCCTAACCCTGGTTGTTCTACTGACATCTTGAATCATTAAATGTGGCATTACTAACCTATAATTTAGGTTCTCCTCGTTAAAATTTGTATCTGCACCACGACAGACATTTATTTGGACTCATTCGGCACTAAAAATCAGGCAATTTATCTATGCCTTATGAGGGAATCTCGGTGATTTTAGCTGTGGTATAAATAGTTAATCTGCCTTTTTCCAATTCCATCTTTTGCACCCGAACAGCTGTTCCATCCATGAGAAAATATGGGGAGAATACCAGATCTTTAAACTTCTGCATTAAAGCTACAGCAAATTGTAGAGAAATGCCCGGTGCCGGATTGCATTGAAAAGACTCCATAAATAAAGGTTCAAAAATAGTACCTGGGTGAATTACCGCTTGGAAATTTAGCGATCGCTGATTCCCGACCTCATGTAATATGGTGCTACCGTTGAAGACGATCGTATTAACATCCCGCAGTTCAATCCTCATTTGTTGCATTTCTAAACTGACAATTTGCCCATCCACATCTAGCTGAAAAGCTTGCATCTTTCTACGGACATAATCCGAATTAAAAGCCCGATTAATATCTACTTCTGAAAGTACAATTCGGGCAGAGGCATCTGTTGGGTGCGAAAGTTCCACTTCCCCAAAAAGCATACTTAAAGGATTAATAGCAATCCGATTTGTGTGGATTTCCATCTCTTGCAAATGGATATCCTTTTGCACCACTAAATCTTGACCAGAAACGGAAACAGAATGTGCTTTTCCTTGGACTATATCCACCAGATTAGTACGCACATCTACATCAAGATTTTCTGCCGAATCTAGCTGATTAGATAACCCCATTTCTATGGCTGCTGAGATTAGTTTTTCTTCTAGGTTGGGTTGATTTTGTTCGGTCATTTGCAATTCTCCTAGTAGCCTATACTTTCTTACTGTATGGCTTCAGCTAGGAGAATTAATCTATATTTAGTCATAATAAATTTGCCCAATTTTAATTGATGATATAATTAATTAATTCCTACTTTGCCGAAACTACTTTTTTGCCTAGTGGTAAAATTTGCCTTGCTCGCAGGTTCACTTACACCCAAAGTCAGCAAATTATTACCTTTCCCTAGCAACTTTTGCTTCCCTGAATCTAACCATATTGTTAAACTACTCACTTTTACTTTACTATAAGATGGTTTATATTATCGATGAATTAATCAATAGTTTCAGCTAAAATTATCGAGAGCAGTTGGGAATGGTAATATATTTTTACAAAGTTTATGAACCTTACGGCTGTTTTTCCAATTTTTCACCTCATGGGATTTTCATTGAAGGAGAATATTGGCAAACAGTAGAACATTACTACCAAGCAAATAAATTTTTAGGTACAAAAGATAGCGTTTTCATCCCCTTAATTAAAGCTGCTACCACCCCGGAAAAAGCTGCATCTTTGGGACGCGATCGCACGCGCAAAGTCCGCCCCGACTGGGAACAAGTCAAATGTTCTATAATGCGTCAAGCTGTACTCACCAAATTCCTCACTCACTCAGACATCCAAGGAATCCTCTTGGCTACTGGCGAACAAATGATTGTGGAAAAATCCCTCACAGACTATTATTGGGGTTGTGGTTTAGATAATACTGGTCAAAATAATTTAGGTCAAATTCTCATGAGTGTGCGTCAGGAGATCAGGGAACTAAAAAGAAGCAACTAAAATCCAGAAAAACTGCTCCAAAAGAAAGAAGAAGAAATCCCTCTTTTTCTTTCTACCTCTAGAATGAGTAACTTAATTAATTTGGATGACAAAAATTAAAGTCTGCGAATAAATACCTATTTTTATGAAGTCTGTAGCTTTTAGCGTAAATTTTATTTAACAATTAGTATAGACAGGTAATATTTATAACTTTTTTGTAAAAATGCCCTTTACTAGTAACTCTCAATCATCACAGCCAAGTATCGATCAAACTGTTCTTTTACATCGAATGATTAATCGCATCCGTCAATCTCTAGATTTACAGGAAATTTTAACCGCTACGGTAGCAGAAATTCGGGCTTTTTTAGATAACGATCGCGTCATGATCTATCAGTTTCACGCTGATAGCAGTGGCGAGGTAATTGCAGAATCACTCGCCCAAAATCGTCTTCCTTCCTTATTAGGATTGAACTTTCCCGCAGACGACATTCCCGTAAGTGCAAGGGAAATGTTTGTCAGTGCGCGACAACGTTCAATGGTAAACGTAACCACAGGCGAAATAGGTTTAAGTCCTTTAGATTGTTCCCAAACAGGAGAACCTCTGGAAATCGAGGATATTCGCTATCGACCAGTAGACCCCTGCCATATTGAATATCTAACAGCAATGGGAGTAAAATCTTCCGTAGTTGTACCGATATTACAATACGATCTGAATTCTCAACAATCTAAACTTAAACTTTGGGGATTGCTTGTATCACATCATGCTGACCCAAAAACTATTTCCCAAATACAATTGGATACAGTGCAGCAAATCGCCGATCAAGTATCAATTGCGATCGCTCAAAGTAACTTATTAACCCAAGCTCGTCAACAAGCAGAGAGACAAGCAGCAATTAACAAAGTTGCCATCAAATTGCATCGATTAAATACCATTCAATTACAAGAAGCATTAGCAGAAACCGTTGCTATTTTTCAAGGTAATGGTGGCAGACTTTACATGGCTGTAGATGAATATTATCCCATAAAAATTTATACTTATGGCGACGATCCTCTCATCCATCGAAACAGTAATTATTTATTAGAAGAAGACCCGATTTGGCAAAAAAGATTTTCACCAAAACCTGCCACTTCATTAGTTAATTCTGTATGGGCGATCGCCGATGTTTATCAAGACCCACAAATTAGCCAATTAGCAGAAATATTTCAACCTACCAAAATCCGAGGATTATTGGTGATTTCCTTAGAATATCGGCAACAATTTTTGGGATATCTAACAATTTTTCGTCATGAAATAGAAAAAGAAACCCTTTGGGCGGGTCGATTCGATTCCGACAAAAGACAACTTTATCCCCGGCGATCTTTTGCCGCTTGGTTAGAATTAAAAAAAGGTCTAGCCATAGATTGGAAACCCGAAGAATTGGAATTAGCCACAGCTTTAGGTTCGGAATTTTCAATGGCGGTACAGCAGTATCAGTTATATCAAAAAGTGCAAATACTTAATGCTGATTTAGACCATCAAGTAAAAGAACGTACAGCGCAATTACAACATTCACTCATATTTGCTAACCTATTAAAGCAAATTACCGACCAAATTCGCAGCACCTTAGACTTCAAAACCATATTACAAACTATAGTCGAAGAAGTGCGCCAAGTATTAAACACAGACCGAGTAGTAATTTATCAATTTACCCAACAATGGCATGGCAAAGTAATTGTCGAATCGAGCATCGGCAGTTGGCTTTCTATTTTAGGTTTCTCCGGGCCACAAGGTTGTTTTACCGAAGAAATAGCTCAACTTTATAAACAAGGAAGAGTAGGGTCAATTAATGACATTTTTGCATCCAATATTCCCGCTTGTTATTCAGAGTTTTTGCAAAGCATTAATGTGCAAGCTAACTTAGTAGTTCCGATTAGAATGGGCGAGATACTTTGGGGTTTATTAGTTGTGCATCAATGTTATTCTCCCAGAGTTTGGCTAGCCACAGAAATAGATTTACTACAACAATTAGCCGATCAAGCAGCGATCGCCATTCAGCAAGCCCAACTTTACCAACAAACTCGCAATTCTGCCCAATTAGAACAAGCGAAAGCCAAACAATTAGAACTAGTATTGCTCGACTTACAAAAAACCCAAGCGCAACTAATTCAAACCGAAAAAATGTCTAGTTTAGGACAACTAGTTGCAGGTGTCGCCCATGAAATTAACAACCCAGTTAACTTCATTTTTGGTAATCTCACTTATGCCAGCGACTACTGCCATGACCTCCTAGAATTATTGCAACTTTATATCAAACATTATCCCCAGCCCCATCCAGAAATTCAAGAAAAAACCGAAGAAATTGACGTAGAATTTCTCGCTAACGACTTACCAAAATTGCTAAATTCCATGAATGTAGGAGCCGATCGCATCAGACAATTAGTATTATCATTACGGAACTTTTCTCGATTAGATGAATCCGACATTAAACCAGTCGATATTCACGAAGGCATCGACAGCACATTAATGATTTTGCAACATCGCCTCAAACCAAAAGCAGGACATTCCGGCATTCAAATCATCAAAAATTATGATAACTTACCCTTGGTAGAATGCTACGCTGGTCAGTTGAATCAGGTATTTATGAACCTGTTGTCTAATGCCATTGATGCTTTAGAAGCTAAAAGTCGCACTCAAGAACAAACCGAGCCAATCAACAGCGAGAATTCCGACCAACCAAAGATAGAGATTTCTACAAAAATCCGCCAAAACAATTTAGTAAAAATTAAAATTGCCGACAATGCTTTAGGAATACCACCCCATATTAAATCCCGAATCTTTGACCCTTTCTTTACTACCAAAGAACCAGGTAAAGGCACGGGATTAGGATTAGCTATTAGCTACCAAATAATCGTGCAGAAACATGGCGGAAAACTTAAATGTTCCTCTCAACCGGGAGTAGGCGCAGAATTTTCCATTGAAATTCCGGTTAAACAAGTGATGAAAAAGTGAAGAAAGGGAACTCCTGAACAGGGAGGTAGGTTCGGGAGTGAGGAGGTAGGGAGGTGGGGAGGTGGGGAGGTGGGGAGGTGGGGAGGTGGGGAGAGTTTTGAGTTTTGAGTTTTGAGTTAGTTAAATTCCCCTTGTCCCCTTGTCCCCCCATCCCCCCATCTCCCCATCCCCCCATCTCCCCATCCCCCCATCTCCCCATCCCCCCATCTCCCCATCCCCCCATCTCCCCATCCCCCCATCCCCCCATCCCCCCATCTCCGAGAGATCCTGAAGTTATTTAACTTGTTTTTGCCATTGCCCGATCGCTTGTCTAGCTGGTTTATAAGCAGGCGTATTAGCCGGAACTAAATTAGCAGCTTGAATTGCTAAAGCAAAATTCCCCTCATTAGCTCTTTGTCTAGCCAAATTCAAGATAACTTGACTCCATTGGGCAATCAGAGTTTGTGCTTGGAAGTGCCCCGGATCTCCAGGGGGAATTTTCTGGGCCATTTTAATGGCTTGAAGGTAAGAAGAAGCAGAATTGGGGCGAATTAATCCCTTAGCAGTAGATAGTACAGCTTGATTTGCTTGTTGCTTTTTCGCCAAAGGAGTCCACTGACGAATTAGCCTTTCTGCATCAGCAAAAACTGGTTGAGGATCTTGGGGTACCACACTAGCTGCGGCGATCGCACCTCGGTAATTTCCCGAATTAGCCCTTCCCTGAGCCACATCCAGGATATTGCGACTCCAGCGCTCCATACTGGCTTGTGCCTCCCGATACTGTGCATCACCGGGCTGAATCTTACTAGCTTGCTTAATCGCCGCTACATAAGAATTAGACTGATTATTGCGTAACGAAACTTTTGCTCTATCCAAAGCACTTAAGTTTTTAGTGGGAGTCACTGTACCAACAGTGGAATCACCGCCAGAACGTTCTGCTTGTTCGCCAGCCGGGAAAAGTACATTGCGTCCAAAAGTCGTCAACAATAGCAGTAACAACAAGACTAAACCGCCGCCCCACAGGAGAAACTTCTGCACTAAGCTGCCATTATCTCGATCGTCATCATCCTCAGCCGCATCTGCTGGTCTAGATTGCCCATTGTTAGTTGATAAAGCAGGAGTTGCCGTCGCTTCTTGTTGATTACGTAAAGCAGCTTGAAAAGGATTTTCTCCAGCAGAAGTAGTTGCTACCGCAGCAGTAGTAGTAGCGCCACTACCGACTAACTGAGCAGTGACAGGACTCCATTCGCCATTACTAGAACCAACAAAGGCAGGTTGTTCAGGTAAAATTACCTGATGACTCTTGCCGGGAGGATGAACCACGACTGCAGGTTCTTGCAAAGGACGACTGTGGTTTTGACTTAATTCTGGGACTCGTTCGCTTAAGTAGCGTTTTAAACTAGCCAGAGTCAAACCAGCACCCGATCGCAAACCCTCCAACAATGCCGCAGTAAACAAACCATGTTGCAGTTCCCCAACTTCATAAGAAAATTGACCAGGTTGAGAGGAAAGCACCGTAGGAATTTCCATTTCCCTAGCCAGTTCCACAGTTTGATTCCCCACCACTGTTGGACCCTCTTGATGTTCCTGCTGGTGATTCATATCCAGCAACACTAAAATTGTTCCCGCTTTAGAAGCCTTTAGTTTTTCATAGATCTCTCTAATGGCAATCCCTGTAGCGCTGACATCAGCTGGGTTGCCATCAATGGGCATCAGGTAATCCTGTCCTTCCCACTTCACACCATAGCCGCTAAAAAAGAACCAAACCAAGTCATCTTGTTTAATTGCTTGCTGACATAAATGATCCAGCCATTGCTTCAGATTTTCGCCCGAAGGGTAAGTAGACTGACCTTCAATAAACGGCGAAGTATCTGAAGAGAGCAAACTGCGCTCCGGCAGAAAACTGCCCCGACTAACTACAAGGTTCCATAAACCCTGTGCGTCAGCTTGGGCGTAATTTAGAGGTTGGAAGTGTTGGTATTGATTAATGCCAATTGTGATCAACCATTGATTGCTCATAGCGTGATGTCTCCCATGTCTAGGATGCTATTGGGTAGTGCTCAACGAGATGTTATACAGTATTTATCTTGAGGTGAAATAATGCAAATAGGAACTTGGAGTTTATTGGTTTTTTTGGGGTTGGCTGGCAGTTTTTCGGCTGCTGAAAGTGCGATCGCACCACTAGCCGCCCAAGCCTACACCTCTCGCGTCAATATTACACTGGAACGACAACCAAATGAATCTTTTCAAACCTTAACCCGCAGAGCCGAAACCGTTGCCAGAGCCGCAGCACAACGCAGCTTCGACAATGACATCCTAGTTACAGAAGCCTCCATAGTCGTCACAGGCGAACATATTGGTCTATCCGCACCAATTTTGACCTTAGAAGTCAGTCGGGAAAACTGGAAGAACTATCCTAACGCCCAACGCTGGTCTACCTATTACCCAAATTCTAAAGCTCTATTAAGAATTGACGATCCCACTCCTGTCGCTGCCACACCTCAAGCTGGCGAAAGACCAGAGCCAACATTAGGCACAGGCGTAATTCAAACCACCCTCAGATGGTCTACCAGAGACGACCTTGATTTAGCCGTCACCGACCCCAGCGGTCAGACAGTTTTCTACCAAAACAAGAAAGTAGCATCAGGAGGAGCGCTAGACGTTGATAGTAACGCAGGTTGCCAAAATACCATTACTAATCCTGTAGAAAATATATTCTGGCCTAACACCGGGGCTCCCCCCGGTAATTATGTGGTTAAAGTTAATCTTTATCAACGTTGTGCTACCCGAAGTGGGCCTATTCCTTTCCGGCTGAGATTACTAGTCCAAGGAAGAACCCAAGAACTTACGGGCAATGTAGATGATACTAATAAAACTGCCAGCTTTCCCTTGAACCTTACTGCTGGAGGCGCAGCACCGGGACAAACACCTGCAAACCCCGGAAATAACGCTCCCGCTGGTACTGGTAATCCAAGACAAAGACCTACTTCCGGTACAACTAACAGAAATTCACCGACCAACACTAACAATAGGACGGGAGGCGGGACTCAACAACCTAATTCAAATACTCCCGCGAATCGATCGCCTACAAACAACAATCAAAATCAAACAGGTAGACAAACTTCCTCAACTCAACAAACTAATACTCCCGCGAATCGATCGCCTACAAACAACAATCAAAATCAAACAGGTAGACAAACTTCCTCAACTCAACAAACTAATACTCCAGCGAATCGAGCGCGTACAAACAACAATCAAAATCAAACTGGTAGACAAACTTCCCCAACTCAACAAACTAATACTCCCGCGAATCGATCGCGCACAAACAACAATCAAAATCAAACAGGTAGACAAACTTCCTCAACTCAACAAACTAATACTCCAGCGAATCGATCGCGTACAAACAACAATCAAAATCAAACTGGTAGACAAACTTCCTCAACTCAACAAACTAATACTCCAGCGAATCGAGCGCGTACAAACAACAATCAAAATCAAACTGGTAGACAAACTTCCCCAACTCAACAAACTAATACTCCCGCGAATCGAGCGCGCACAAACAACAATCAAAATCAAACTGGTAGACAAACTTCCCCAACTCAACAAACTAATACTCAACAAAATCGTCCTCGTTCCAGAGCAACTTATGGTGAAGGCTTAATTCGCCGAACGAGGGAATTAAGAGACGACATCAACAACAGACCGCCAACCGATCTCCCACAAAATTAAAAGCAGAAGGGAACAGGATGTGGGGAGGTGGGGAGGTGGGGGGAGTGGAGGGAGTGTTGGAAGTGTGGGAAGAAAATAGTTCGCGTACTTCCGTTACTTCCCCTACTCCCCCATCTCCCCATCCCCCCATCCCCCCATCCCCCCACCTCCCCACCTCCCCACCTCCCCAAATCTCTCTCTAGACTAGGCAAGTTCTATTTCAAGGAGCAGATAAAACTTAGAAAGCACCTAGCTAACCTGAATTTAGATAGAGCGCAGTGGGTGCCGATCGGGAATCAGGAGCTAGGTTAATTATGCGGAAGTTTAATCGGTCTTGGCTAAAAAGTTACCATTTTGTTTTTCCCATGTTGTTTGCTTTAGCAGGGTTAGGAAGTACTTTGGCAATAACTACCCCGGCCTGGGCACAAACTACAACTCGGATCAATAGCAATGGTACTCGTGTTGATGTTACTTTGAATCGTCAGCCAAATGAAAGTTACGATACGTTAGTTGGTAGGGCGCAAGCGGCTGCGAGAAATGCTTTAACCCGTTCTTTTAATCAAAATCCTTCAGCTAAAAGAGTTTCTGTGACAATTTTGGGTCAAAATGCTGGTCAAATTGTCCCCATTCTTGCTTTAAATGTCGATCGCCAAACTTGGGCAAGTGGTCAGGATCTTCAACGCTTAGCTACTTATTTTCCTACTTCGCGATCGCTTCTGGGCTTAAGAAATACCCCATCTCCCAACAATAACGTTGCTAATCAACCTCAACCTACAAACGTTGCCACTGCCGGACAGACACTTCCTAACGGTGTGCGTGTACTTCCCAACGGAATTGTAGTTACAGGAAATGGTACACAAGTACTTCCCAACGGCGTAATTGTAACTAATAACGGTGGTACACAAGTGCTTCCCAACGGTAACGTTTTATCTGTTAATGCAGGCGGACAAAACGCCTCTGGTAATGCAGGCGGACAAAACGCCTCTGGTAATGCAGGCGGACAAAACGCCTCTGGTAATGCAGGGCTACAAGCTATACCTGGAAATGACAATGCCACTGGTACAGTATTTTTGAATAACACAGGTGTAAATGGTCTGAATAATACTACTGGCGTTGGCGCTGCCACTGGAACTACTGGCGTTGGTGCTACCAATGGAATTAATGGCGTTGGTGCTACCAATGGAATTAATGGCGTTGGTGCTACCAATGGAATTAATGGCGTTGGTGCTACCAATGGAATTAATGGCGTTGGTGCTACCAATGGAATTAATGGCGTTGGTGCTACCAATGGAATTAATGGCGTTGGTGCTACCAATGGAATTAATGGCGTTGGTGCTACCAATGGAATTAATGGCGTTGGTGCTACCAATGGAATTAATGGCGTTGGTGCTACCAATGGAATTAATGGCGTTGGTGGTGCCAATGGAATTAATGGCGTTGGTGGTGCCAATGGAATTAATGGCGTTGGTGGTGGAACTGGCGCTACTGGTGTTGGTGGTGGAACTGGAAGTACTGGCGGAGCGGGAGGTTCTTAAATCTGGGTTCAATGAGTGTAGTAATGCCCTACAATAGGAGGGTTGTCTACTAATAGCAAATCCAGGACTATGGCGGTTCCTAAGAAGAAAACATCAAAGGCAAAACGTGACCAACGTAGAGCGACTTGGAGACGGAAAGCAGCTTTACAAGCTCAAAAAGCTTTGAGTTTGGGTAAGTCGATTTTGTCTGGACGTTCTACGTTTGTCTATCCTTCTAAGGAAGAAGACGAAGAAGACGAAGAATCCTAGAGATGGGTTGGAAGTTTGTGTAATTTTAGCGATCGCTCAATTTTCTATCCCGCTACCGATTCTGTTACAAAATGTAACTATAACTGCTGACACAACAAGGAAAGGATTGCTTCTGTTGTGTTAGCACAAAAAAGTCTAAATTGTTATCGGATTTTAATGATGGGGAAGTTTTTCAAGAAACCTGGGCCTGAAATGAGCGATCGTATTCCTCCCGGTCAGTACGAAAGCAAAGGTTTTCCCGTACTGACTTATGGTAGTACACCCGAAGTTAGCATTGAAAATTGGGAATTTCGCGTTTGGGGTTTAGCAAAAGAGGCAAGATTTTCTTGGTCTGATATTATGGCAATGCCTCAAAGTAATTTCACTGCTGACTTCCACTGTGTCACTCGTTGGTCGAAGTTGGATGTGCAGTGGACTGGGGTAAAAGTTACAGATTTTATGCAGCATATTGAGGTAAACCCCAAAGCTAAATTTATCATGGAACACTGCTACGGGGGTTACACCACTAACATTAGTATGGAAGATTTCTGGCGCGAGGAAAACTTTTTTGCTCATACTTTATTTGGTGAACCTTTACCTGCCGAACATGGTGGCCCTTTGCGATTAGTTGTTCCCCATCTTTACGCTTGGAAAAGCGCTAAATGGATTAATGGTTTAGAGTTTTTGAATCAGGAAGAATTGGGTTTTTGGGAACGCAATGGTTATCACCGTCGGGGTGAACCTTGGGCCGAAGAACGTTACAGCGGATTTTGAGCAACTAAAATTGTAAGTAGGTGCAAATAAATAAAGTGACAATAGTTATCTAAGAATGGGGCGGGCAGGATGCCCACCCCACAAAAGTTACAGCTTTCTTGTGGGGTGGGCATCCTGCCCGCCTTTATTTTCACTTTATTTACTTCTACCTAGTTAGAGAGGTTTCTAAAAGTGTAGAGACGTTTCATGAAACGTCTCTACAAATCGTTTAACCGATGATTTTTTTCACTAAATCTAGTTTTCCTAAATAAGGTGCATAACGTACTTTAAGGTCTAATAAAAAGGATTTTTTCAAGACACTTTTTTGATGGGAGAAGGTATCAAAGCTTGCTTTGCCGTGATAGCTACCTATACCGCTATTACCTACTCCACCAAAGGGTAATTCAGAAACGCCAATGTGCATGATGGTATCGTTAATACAAACGCCACCAGATGAAGTTTTCTCTAAAATTTGTTGTTGATATTCTTGATTTTTTGAGAAGAAGTAAAGGGCTAAAGGTTTGGGTTGGTTGTTAACTATGGAAATTGCTTCTTCGAGATTGTTATATTCTAGGATTGGGAGAATAGGGCCAAAGATTTCTTCTTGCATGATTGGCGCATCTAAAGATACTTTGTCAATCAATGTCGGGGCGATGTAGCAAGTTTCTGGGTTAGTTTTTCCACCGATAATAATTTCACCGCTTTTTAGTAGTTCTACTAAACGGTTAAATTGTTTTTGATTGATAATTCTCCCGAAGTCTGGACTTTTTTCTGGATCGTCTCCGTAAAATTCTTGTAGGCAATTTTTAATGCTTTCTACCAAGGGTTTTTTAATTGTTTGATTGACTAGAAGATAGTCTGGGGCGATGCAAGTTTGTCCGGCATTAATGAATTTACCCCAGGAAATTCTGCGGGCGGTGTATTCGATGTTAATATCGCTATCAATAATGCAAGGGCTTTTGCCTCCTAGTTCTAAGGTGACTGGGGTAAGGTTTTTGGCAGCTGCTTCCATGACTATTTTGCCGATCGCTGTACCACCTGTGAAAAAGATATGGTCGAATTTTTGTTGTAATAGTTCTTTGCTGGTTTCTACGCCACCTTCTACAACTGCAATATAAGCTGGAGCGAAGGTTTTTTGGAAGATTTTAGCAATAATACTAGAGGTGTTAGGGGAAATTTCTGATGGTTTGACTATGGCGCAATTTCCAGCTGCGATCGCACCTACTAAAGGCGAAATTGTCAGTTGAAAAGGATAATTCCAAGGTGCAATAATTAATACTACTCCCAAGGGTTCGGGATAAATAAATGCTGAACCTGGTAATTGCTCTAAAGGAGTTGCTACTTTCTTAGGTTTAGTCCAATTTTTCAGATTTTTGATGGCATAATCAATTTCTTTGAGCACCCCAATTTCCAGGACATAAGCTTCAAATGTGGGTTTTTTTAAGTCAGCTTTTAGGGCAGATATAATTTCATCTTTGTTGTCCAAAATCGCTTGTTTTAAATTTTTTAGTTGAGTTAACCGAAAAGCGATATCTTTGGTTTTACCAGTGGAGAAAAATTTGCGTTGTTGCTGAAGAATATCTTGTACTGCAAATTGTTGAGTAATCATTTGAGTTAAAGTGTTGTTTAAACAATGGTATAAATAGTGACAGCCAAGAGTTGATTATCATCTGGGAATGAACTCTTGGCTGTCTAATATTTAAACACAATTGCCCAAATTTAGGAATTGTGGGATTGTTTGACTGGTAAAGAGACAGTGAAACAACTACCTTTGCCTAATTCTGATTTAACATCAATGGTTCCTTGGTGGGTTTCTACAATGCGGCGTGAGAGATGTAAACCTAAACCACTACCAGATTGTTTGTGTTTACCTTGGCGGAATCTTTCAAATAATTTGGTTTGATCTTCTGGGGAAATACCTGGCCCTGTGTCTTCAACTTCTACTATAATTGAAGGTTTAGAATTGCTATTTTTCTCAGCCTGATTTATCAGGTGAACTTCTACTGATCCAGCTTCAGTAAATTTAATGGCGTTGCCAATTAGGTTGATAAAAACTCGATGTAGTTCTAAGCGATCGCCTTCGATAGTAATTTTTCCATCTGAGGAATCTGTGGCTTTTTTACCTAAATCAAGATTTAAACACAAGTTTTTCTCATCAGCTAAAGGTTGCAATTCTTGAACTGCTTGTTTGAGGATTTCTGTCAGATCAACTTGGCTAAAAGTGAGTGTTTTACGTCCAGCTTCATAACGATATACTTCTAACAATGTGTTTACCATTGCTAGGAGATTTTGGTTGCTGCGAACCATTGTGTCTAGCACTTCTAGTATAGTGGGAGAGATTTCACCCAGGGCTCCTTGACGAATTAAACCCAACATTCGATCGGCTGCAATTAATGGTGTCCGTAAGTCGTGAGTGAGACGGGAAACAAAATCTTCTCTCTGACGAGCAATAGCATCGCGTTCGTCTATGCTGTGTTTTAGTCGGAGAAGGCTACGTACTCTTGCTAGTAATTCATCCACTTCTACAGGTTTGTGGATAAAATCATCAGCACCATTGTCTAATCCTTTGGCTACACTAAGATTGTCGTAAGCAGTGATGAGCAAAATGGGCATGAATGGTAAACTTGTATTTTGACGCACTCGTAGGGTGACTTCAAAGCCATCCATTCCGGGCATCATCACATCTAGCAATAATAGATCGGGTGGTGATTCTTCAATGAGAGCTATAGCAGAAAAACCATCTGAAGCTGTAGAAACTTGATAGCCCTCTTCTTCCAAAATAGCTTGAATGAGAAACACATTATCAGGTGAATCATCCACAACCAAAATACGGTCTTTTTCTACAGAATTAGAGGATGAAAAACGATTCATATTAGAGGAAGTTTTTGAAATGATTTCTAGCAACTGTTTTATTGTCAATCTACTTTAGTAATATTTTTTCCTACTGAGGATTTACTTTACATCATCCTACCGAAATAGATCTTTGCTGGTAAATCAAGTTACTACGTATGAAACCGCTATTCCTTAAATCCCAGTTTCTTGATGTAAATACCCGATTTGCAGGGGAAAAATATGGGGATAAACTAGGCTTTTGCAAAACGAGGAACTTAGGTTAGTAATGAAAGAAAGTGGGGTTTTTGGTTTGGGCTTGAGAGTCAGGGACTATCTTAGCGGAAATGTTAATAATTATTGAGAAAATGAGAAAAATCATGAGTTAGGAAAAACATCAAGAGACTGAAGGATAAATTCTCAGGTTAGATTTCTAGGGCAGTAATTTTACTGACAGTAAGCTAAAAAAATCACCTGAAAATTAGGGTACGAAAGCAAATTTTAGCAAAATGGTGTGGCGATCGCTATTCTTTGAGCCTGATTCGGTGCCGGAATTAAACTAAAATTTGTGAATACTAAAATCAAATGATTAATTTCCTCACGCTTTCTAAGCTGAGTTAATCCGAGGAAACTCCACTTATGGAATCAAAGGAAAATCTGGAAACACCGTTAATAGAAGCAGATTCTACATTAGCCGCTATAGTCTTTACGGATGTAGAGGGATATACTTCCAAAATGGCTGCTGACCAAAATCGTACCTTGGCTTTAGTTCACCGTGACTTGCAACTAATGAAGCGAATCTGTGAACAATTTAAGGGCAGGGTAGTTGAAGATACTGGCGATGGATTGTTTATGTACTTTTCTAGTGCGGTAAATGCAGTAGCTTGTGCTCAAGAAATTCAAAAAGTAATTGCTCAATCTGCTGCTGGATTGCCAGAAAATAATGTACTCAAACATCGCATTGGAATTCATTTAGGAGATGTGGCTCATTTTGCGGGGGGAAAGGTTAAAGGTCATGGCGTAAATATGGCAGCACGTCTGCAAACAGCAGCCCAAGCTGGTGGTATTTGTATTTCGCAAACGGTCTATGATGTGGTGAAAAATCGCTTGCCGTTACCGGGAATTTATCAACAGGTACGGGAAGTTAAAGGTATTGAAGAACTTGTAACAGTTTACCAAATTCCGGCTTTAGATATTGGTCAATCAACTAATAAGAGAGTTTTTATTAGCTATCGCAGTCACGATCCAGATTTGAGTTTGGCGGAAGAGTTTTATCGGGCTTTAAAAGCGGCGGGACATGAAGCTTTTATGGCGGGACAAAGTATTCGTTTGGGAGAAGGATGGCCGCAAAGAATTGAGGCAGAATTAAAAGAAAGTGATTATTTATTGTTGTTGTTATCTGAGAAGTCGGTGACGAGTGAAATGGTGATTGAGGAGGTGCGAAGGGCGAAGGAGTTGCGCGATCGCAATTCCCAAAATAAACCAGTAATTCTGCCAATTAGGGTGAATTTTCCCCTCAATTCCCCATTAAATTACAACTTAAGAGAATATTTAAGTTGCATTCAGCAGCGTCAATGGCATAATGCTGAAGATACTCCGAAAATTGTCCAAGAAATTCTCGAAATAGTTAGGGAAGGAAGAGAACAAGAAGAAACTACAGAAACTCAAAAACATCCTGTAGCAATATCCGATTCCCAAGCTAAACCTTTGCCTGTAGCAATTCCAGAATTACCTCAAGTTCCAGAATTACCAGAAGGTCAAGTAGAGTTAGCTTCGATTTTTTATGTGGAAAGACCCCCCATTGAATCGAGATGTTATGAAACGGTTTTACAGCCTGGTTCTTTAATTAGAATTAAGGCTCCTAGACAAATGGGTAAAACTTCTTTGTTAGCGAGAATTTTACATCATGGGGCAAATTTTGGCTTTAATGCTGTTTCTTTAAGTTTTCAATTAGCTGATGGGAAAGTTTTTACTGATTTGGATAAATTTTTACGTTGGTTTGCTGCTAGTATCGCTAGAAGATTGCGGTTAGCTAATCGGTTGGATGATTATTGGGATGAGATTTTTGGCAGTAAAGATAATTGTACTGCTTATTTTGAAGAATATGTATTACAGAATATCGACAGTCCCTTAGTTTTGGGATTAGATGAAGTGGATTGTGTGTTTCAATATCCAGAAGTTGCGGCTGATTTTTTTGGTTTGTTACGAGCTTGGCATGAGGATGCTAAAAATCGGGATATTTGGAAAAAGTTACGGTTGGTGGTGGTACATTCAACGGAGGTTTATATTCCGATTAGTATTAATCAATCGCCTTTTAATGTGGGTTTACCTATTGAATTACCAGAGTTTAATCGAGTACAAGTTCAAGATTTAGCCCAGCGTTATGGGTTACAATGGGAGGAGGCGGAAGTTGCAAAGTTGATGGCTATGGTAGGGGGTCATCCTTATTTGATCAGGTTGGCTTTATATAATATTCAAAGGGGCGATCTTTCTTTAGACGAATTGTTAGCAGTTGCGCCTACGGAAGCAGGGCTTTATGCCGATCATTTACGCCGACATTTGTGGAATTTACAACAGAATCCAGAATTGGCGAGCGGAATTAAACAGGTGATGAATGCTACTAGTCCAGTGCGATTAGAAGCTTTATCAGCGTTTAAATTGCATAGTATGGGTTTAGTATATTTGCAAGGAAATGAATGTAGTCCAAGATGCGATCTCTATCGGTTTTATTTGCGCGATCGTCTAGATTAAACTGTTAGTCATTTAAGTTGCTAGTTAAGGCAGCAGCTTCGCTCTCGGAACTCTCGGAACAGGGGAGAAAATCTAAAATTAATCGAAAATGGAATGGCTGAATTAAACTTAAGAAATTCTGCGGATATGTACCAAGTTGGGGGAAGTTTACCAGTAGATGCTCCCACTTACGTAAAAAGACAGGCAGATGATGAGTTGTTTGAGGCGTTACAAGCGGGAGAATTTTGTTATGTTTTAAACTCGCGACAAATGGGTAAATCTAGTTTGCGAGTGCAGACGATGCGGCGTTTGCAAGAGTCTGGTGTGGTTTGTGCTGCGATCGATATTACGGCGATCGGTAGTCAGCAAATTACACCGGAACAATGGTATGCGGGAGTTATTCAAAGATTAGTTAATAGTTTTAATTTGGCGGGTAACTTTAATTTACGCAGTTGGTGGCGAGAAAGAGATTTATTTTCTCCGGTACAGCGATTTCATGAATTTATTGAAGAAGTATTGCTGAGTCGCATTAATCAAAAAATTGTCATTTTTATAGATGAGATTGATAGTGTTCTCAGTTTAAATTTCCGAGTCGATGATTTTTTTACTGCGATTAGGGCTTGTTATAATAATCGGGCCGATCGCCCAGAATATCAGCGGTTAACTTTTGCGTTGTTGGGTGTAGCTACTCCTGGCGATTTAATTGATGCTAAACACCAAAGTACGCCTTTTAATGTTGGTCGAGCAATTCTACTTTGTGGGTTTAAATTAGCAGATGCAGAACCTTTACTTAAAGGTTTTCAGGGAAAAGTTCGCGATCCTAAAGTGGTTTTAAAAGAGGTTTTAGACTGGACTGGTGGACAGCCTTTTCTGACGCAAAAGGTTTGTCGAATTATCCAGAATTATCTCAGTTGTGAAGCGAATTTCCACCCAAAAAATAAGATTTATAACCAAAAGGATTGGATTAAAAAGATTATTACTTCTCAAATTATTGACAACTGGGAAGCACAGGATGAACCAGAACATTTGCGGACAATACGCGATCGCTTATTGAGAAGTTGCCAACAACCAGGTAGACTGCTGGGAATGTATCAACAAATTTTGCAGCAAGGGGAGATGGCTGCTAATAATAATTCCGACCAATTAGAATTACAATTATCGGGATTGGTGGTGAAAAAAGATGGGAAATTACGAGTTTATAATCGGATTTATGAGTTAGTTTTTAATCGCCAGTGGGTAGATGAATCTTTAGCTAATTTACGTCCTTATACAGATGCGATCGTTGCTTGGGAAGCCACAGATAGAAAAGATGAAACCTATTTATTGCGCGGAAAAGCATTACAAGATGCCTTAGATTGGGCAGCAGATAAAAGCTTAAGTACTCAAGATTTTCAATTTTTAACTGCTAGCCAATCATTAGAAACGAGAGAAATTGCTCAAGCTCATCAAAAATTAAAAGAAATTCACTCATCTGCGTCAGATGAGGAGCAAATTGCTCAAGAAGCAGCAAGTATTGAGCAAACTGGTATTAGTGCTTTGCGATTATTTGAAAGCCAACAACTTGACGCATTAATGTTGGCACTGCAAGCAGGACAAGCTTTAAAATCGCTGATTAATGATGAAATTTCTTTAACAAACTATCCCAGCTTCAGTCCCTTAGTAGCTTTACAATCTATTTTAACCTACATCCGGGAAAAAAACAAATTTTTTGCTGATTGGCGAGGAATTACTTCCATTAGGTTTTCTCATGACAGTCAGTATTTGGCAATTGGAGATCGAAATGGTAAAGTACAAATATGGAGTATCTCAGGGCAAAAGTTAATTGAATTTGTAGCTCATCAAGGAGAAGTTTGGAATGTTAATTTCAGTCCTGATGGGCAGCATCTAGCTACCACAGGAGAGGATAATACTACTCGACTTTGGCACTTTTCAGGACAACAGATTCATGAATTTGATCGTCATCGCAGTGCAGTAATTGAAGCTAAATTCAGCCCGGATGGGAAAATTTTAGTTACAATTGCTGAAGATGGCATTAAATTTTGGAATCTCTCAGGGCAACAGATAGCTAACAGAAATATTCATCCAAGTTGGATAACTACTGTTGGTTTTTACCCAAATGGAGAATGCGTTACTGCGGCATTTCGTAATGGGATAGTCCGTTTATGGAAGCGTTTTCAGCAACAACCTTTGGAACTGAAAGTGAATCAAAGTATTCCGGGGAAAATTACTGAAATTACTTTTTGTCCTGACGGACAACGCTTAGTAATGATCGAAAAAAGCAATATTCTCCGACTTTGGGACTTTTCTAAACGACGAATGTTTCACTGGCAAACAGAACATAGCGAAATTCAAAATATTAGCTTTAGTCATGATGGATTATATATTGCTACTGCTGGTAAGGATAGTACAATTAAAATTTGGGATTTGTCTGGAGAACTTTTATTAAAATTGAATGGACATCTGGGTACAGTTCGGGATGTTTGCTTTAGTCCAGATGGAAAATTTTTGGCAACCGCAGGTGCAGATGGAACATTCCGAATTTGGGATTTAAGGAAACCTTTGGTTTCGTTGTGTAGCCAATATACAAGAGTTTGTAGTGTAGGATTGAGTCCTGATGGACAATATTTAACTAGTCGAGGAGAGGATGGTACGGTAAATACTTGGGAAATTGTCAGTTTGAATGAGTTATTAACAAAAGCTGATGATTGGTTGAGAGATTATTTAGATAGCCATCCTGAAGGCTTAAAACAAATCGGAGGTGTAACTACATAGCTTTGAACTGATTGTTTCATCGCTAAATCTAGCCAAAACGAAGAAATTTAATGAATGAGGTTACAAAAGTAATGACTAGAAATTTTATAGCGATCGCTTCCAATAATACACTTATGAATCACGATCATAATTTAGATTCTTATTATCAAGTAGGCGGTAGTTTACCACTAAATGCGCTGACTTATGTGAAGCGACAAGCAGATCAAGAGTTATATGAAGCTTTAAAAGCTGGAGAGTTTTGTTATGTGTTGAACTCGCGACAAATGGGTAAATCTAGCTTGCGAGTCCAAACAATGCAGAGATTAAAAAGGGAAGGAATTGTTTGTGCGGGAATTGACTTAACTGCCATTGGTAGTCAGGATATTACAATAGAACAATGGTATGCCGGAATTACGCACAAGTTGGTAACTAATTTTAATTTAAAAGTTAGTTCGCGGACTTGGTGGCGCGATCGGCAATATCTTTCGCCATTACAAAATTTTAGTGAATTTATTGAAGCAGTTTTATTAAAAGAAGTTGACAAACCAATTGTAATTTTTATCGATGAAATAGACAGTGTTTTAAGTTTAAATTTTTCTAGTGATGATTTTTTTGCTTTTATTCGCGCCTGTTACAACAAAAGGGCGGAAAATTCAGATTATCAACGATTGAGTTTTGCTTTATTAGGTGTAGCGACTCCTTCGGATTTAATTTTGGATAAAAACCGCACGCCTTTTAATATTGGTCAAGCTATAGAATTGTCCGGGTTTAAGTTAGATGAAGCTGCGCCGTTAGCTAGTGGAATAGCGGATAAAGCTAGCAATCCTAAAGCGGTGTTAAAAGAGATTTTGTACTGGACAGGTGGACAACCTTTTTTGACGCAAAGACTTTGTAAAATTATCCGAAATGGGGAAGTTTTTATTGATGCAGGTGCCGAAGTAGAAGCGGTGAAAAATTTAGTGCAGAGCCGAATTATTGAAAATTGGGAAGCTCAAGATGAACCGGAACATTTGAGAACAATTCGCGATCGCTTTTTGAACAAAGGTGAACGTTTAGCGAGAATTTTAGGACTATATCAGCAAATTTTACAACATGGGGAAGTCACAGCTGATGGTAGCTTAGAATCAATGGAATTGCGCTTATTAGGTATAGTTGTCGAACAACAAGGTAAATTAAAAATTTACAATCCAATTTATGCTGCAGTTTTTAATTTAGATTGGGTGAAAAAAGAATTAAGTAATCTGCGACCTTACGCCGAAACATTGACAGCTTGGTTAGCTTCAAATTGTCAGGATAAATCGCGATTATTGCATGGTCAAGCTTTGCAGGATGCTTTAGCGTGGGCGGAAAATAAAAATTTAGGCAATCAGGATTATGAGTTTTTATCTGCTAGCCAAAAGTTAGATAAAGAACAGGTGCAAGTTGCCTTAAATGTCCAAATTGAAGCAAATCGAATTTTAAAAGCAGCGCAGCAGAAAGCTAGAGGAACAGTTCGTACAGGTTTTGTGGGATTAGCTTTAACTACAGCTTGTGCGATCGGTGTTGCTTTTTGGACAAATACCACTCTTCAACAAGCCAACAAAGAAGCCAAACAAGCAAAAGAAGGCGTAAAATTAGAACAATCAGCAGCCAACACTTTGCGACAATTTAGAAATGAAGAATTAGAAGCTTTATTATCAGCGATCGAATCAGGAAATCGCTTAAAAGAAATCGTTAAATCCTCGCATTCATGGCAGAAATATCCGGCACTCAGCCCAGTATCAACTCTCCAAGATATTTTAGGTAACATTAATGAACAAAATTATTTTAATATTGATTCAGGTCGAGTTTTTAGTGTGAATTTCAGTCCTAATGGGCAGTATATAGCAACTACAGCAGAGAATGGAATTATCGAAATTTTAGACCAGTACGGTCAAAAAATCCTCAAATTGAAAAGCCATAATAATCAGTCAGTGCGGAGTGTGAATTTTAGTCCAGATGGTAAATATATTGCCACTGCGGGCGAAGATGGAACAACGAGAATTTGGGATTTATCAGGCAAAGAATTAACTCAAATAAAAGGTCACAAAGGCCAAGTTTGGAGTGTCAATTTTAGTCGAGATGGCAAGCGCCTGGTGACTGCGGGAGAAGACGGAACGGCGATAATTTGGGATTTATCAGGTAAACAATTAGGAGAACTAAAAGGTCACACAGGCCCAATTTGGAATGCAACTTTTAGCCCAGATGACAAATATATTGCCACTGCTGGTGAAGATGGGACAGCAAGAATTTGGCTGCCATCGGGAAGAGAAGTTAAGAAGTTAATAGGACATCAACGGGCGGTGATTAGTCTGAGTTTTCACCCCAATGGAAAACGCTTAGCAACTACGGGAGATGATGGAACTGTTCGACTTTGGAATATTGCCGAAAAGTCATTGGGACAACCTTTAAAAAAATGGACAAATAGCCGAAGCCCGGTATTAAATGTCAGTTTTAGTCCTGATGGAAAATACTTAGCTACTGCCGGAGTTGATGGGAAAGCTAGACTTTGGAACTTGTGTGGAAAATTATTAGGAGAATTTCCCAGTCATCAAAAACGGGTGGACAGTCTCAGCTTTAGTCCCAATAAAAAAATCCTCGCCACAGCAGGCGGAGATGGAAAAGTGCGAATTTGGAACTTTGAATGGCCTCTGACAAGTTCGCGGCAATTAGCATCAAGTTGGGTAGCACATAGGCCAGAAGCTTGGAGTGTAAATTTTAGCCCTGATGGAAAGTATTTTGCGTCAGCTGGAGAAGATGGGATAGCTAAAGTTTGGAACTTCCAAGGCAAACAATTAGCTGAATTTAAATACCATCGGGATGGAGTTAATAGTGTAGTTTTTAGTCGGAATGGAAAGCTGTTAGCTACGGCAGGAGATGACAAACAAGTGAGATTATGGAGTTGGGAATCAAAAAGGTTAGTGCGATCGCTAATTCATCCAGATAGCGTTTATAGTGCCAGTTTTAGTGCTGATGGCGAAAGTATCGTCACAGCGGGAAAAGATGGTATTGTTCGCCTCTGGAAAATTTCCTCATCACCACCACCTATTCTATTTAAAGGTCATCGAGGCTTGGTTAATAGTGTTACTTTTAGTCCCAATGGCAAATACATAGCTTCAGCCGGAAAAGATGGCACTATTCGGCTGTGGAATTTGTCGGGTCAGCAGTTAATTATTTCCGGTCATGAAGGCGAAGTTTTCAGTGTCAATTTTAGTCCAGATGGTCAGCAGTTAGTTAGTACTGGAACTGATACAACCATTCGAGTTTGGAATTTGTCTGGTCAAGAATTAAACAAATTTACTACTAGTCAGGGCGGAGTATTGAATGCTACTTATAGCCCAGATGGTCAGCTATTGGCTACTGCTGGACAGGACGGAACAACACAGTTATGGTTGCCGTCAGGACAGTTAATTGCCCAATTTAACGGTCACGAAAGTAGAGTTTACAGTGTGAGTTTTAGTCCCAATGGAAAATACTTAGTCACTGCGGGAATAGATGGTACAGTAAAGCGTTGGCTTGTGGAAGATTTAGATGAATTGCTCAAGCGGGGTTGCTTATGGTTAAAAGATTACTTTGTCGCTCATCCGAACGCACCCCGTATTTGTGCAAAAATTCCCTAATTTTTAGATTTGGGAATTGATGTAAAAAACAAAATAATTTGGCTTTCTGGTGACAGTATATTGCTCGAAAAACTGATTTACTTACAATAAATAAGAATTTTCGCGTAAGTCCTATACTTACTGAAATTACCAAAAGGTTCGTAATTTCACCTATTGCAGAAAGCTCAACATTTTCTATAATTATTGTCAATAGTGCTAGAGTAAGAAAAATTTCTTTCCTGATCGTCACGAGATCTCTTGTAAAACGTCTGTAGAGCCTACATAGAATTAGGCATTGATATGGAAATCATAATTTTAGTCTGAAACAGGGAACTAATTGCACTCGTAATTCATCTAAGTTGTTAAAAAGCAGTTGAGGTCAAAGCAAATGAAATTAGTTTTAATTGTTTCGGAAATAATCATGCTAAGTAGTTTTCTAGTTTTTTACCCTAACTTGAAAGCTCAGAATAGGGCTAAAGTTAGTTCAGAAACTATCATTATAGCTGAGGCTGTCCCACCAGATAGAGGTTCTCCTAGTACCAGAGGAAAAGGCAGAGGAAGAGGTCGCAGGTTCCACGAAGACAGAACTAAGCAAATAGAATTTTTGTAACACTTCATGCTTGTTCAGTTGTGCGATCTTGATTTGTGTTAGCTAACGATCTGTCAAGGCAGCATCTGCCAGTTTCTTGATTATATTTTTGCTCGGTTTAATTATGTAAGTTTACGGAATCTCAGTTGTCTGGTAAATTTGTTATTAATTTTTAGTGATTTTACTGTTATTAATTATTATTAAACAGGGAAAAGTTAAAGAGAAAAATACTTTTCCTCTTTAACTAAGCACTAGTGCGATCGCAGTGAATTTTACCAATATGTGGGTAAATTATTATCTGCCTTTTGCTAAACTCAGAGTAATTAAATGCTCCTTTGGCGTTGGGAATTTTTTAACAAACCAATTGTGAGTAAAACCAATCCTAAAATTCCTAATCTATTATCAGGTTCGGGAACAGATTTTTGCTGAGATTTAGGAGTAACAAAACTAAAATTGTCAATGGTTTGTTGAGCATATTCATCTTTACAATAACCAGGGGGCTGATCTGGGCCTTGCCAAACTCCACACCACAGATACTCGATGCGACGGACTCGTGAATTTTCACCCAGGAAAAAACCAACAAAGTTTTCATCGTAGCTAGTGAATTGTACGCCTAAATGATTAACTATGTTATTTTGATCGTCAAAAAATTTGACGTTTCCTAGTATGGCATCGCGATTGGGTGAGCGCCAAGGTTGGATCATATCAAAACCAAAAGCTATTACTTCGTCAGGGAAAACAATATCAAATGCTGCCCAATTTGATTTAGCTTCACCTGAATTGACAGTAAAAGGAACTTTGTTGACAAGATTGGAGGGAAGTTTTGTATCTGCGGTAATGTTACCTACGAGAGAATTAAAATCCTCTGTAATTATGTTGTAATTAGAAACCGCTTTTTCCCAATTAGTGCGGTTGTCAAAACCACCGAAACCATAGGCTAAGTTTGGCAATGTTACAAAAAAAGTAGCTACAGTTGCAGCGATGCTTGTAAGTTTTTGAAGGTTGTTAATCAACATAAATTTTCCTACTCAAAATCTAACTCTAAACCGAAACAAAATCATCAGCAGCAAGGGAAGTAATATTGACACCTGGTAATACTGCTAAAAGATTACCTGTACTAGCATTGATAATTTGCGCTTCTATTTGCCCATCTTTAACAAATTCATCAAATCCTTGTACAAAGCGAAGTTTACCGAAAGATAAATCACTAGTTAAGCCGATAAAGTCCTCGAAACCGTTGTAGTAAATAATGTCGGGTGCATCTTCTCTTAACACATAAGTATCTGTACCTGCACCACCAATTAATGTATCTGCACCCAAGTCTCCATAAAGGCGATCGTTTCCTGCTTCTCCCTGGACAATATCATTACCTTGACCACCATATACAGTGTCGTCTCCATCCCCACCAAAAACTTGATCGTTGCCCTTATTTCCATTTACATGAAAGTCATTTCCCGCACCACCAACAACAAAATCGTCTCCCTGTCCACCACAGACTAAATCGTTTCCTTCATCACCAAAAACGAAGTCGTTATCGATGTTGCCATTGAGATAATCATCTCCTGCTGCGCCTCTGATGGTGTCGTTACCTGCCGCTCCTAAAAGAGTATCATTTCCTGCACTACCTGTTAGTAAATCATTTCCTGGAGTGCCAATTATTAGTGGGTTCGTTGGGGTATCATTGAGCGGTGTAGCGAAATTTTGTGTCCAATAATGATGCCAGTTAACATTACCTGTATCATTTTCTAGAAAGTAATAACCAATGCCAATTTCTCGATAAGCAGGATTAAGAATGTTGGCACGGTGTCCGGGGCTGTTCATCCATCCTTCTACCGCTGCTTCTGGTGTGGTAGGACTGGCATAAATGTTTTCGGCTGCCTGTGAATATTGGTAGCCCGCAGCCTTGATGCGATCCCAAGGTTGGGAACCATCTAAACCTGTATGACTGTAAAAGTCTTGCAATGCCATATTTTGGCTGTGAGTTTGGGCGGCTTGCGCTAACAGAGGATTTGATGTTAGTGGTTGCAAACCATACTTACTGCGTTCAATGTTGGTCAGTTCTAAAACACGGTTGATAAAGTAACTATTCATAGAAAGTGGCAGGATTCTCAAAAAATTGTCAACAGATGAGAGTCGATTCACTAGTAGCATTTTAGACTACGCATCTATGTACAATTTCGTCTAATTTTCGGTTGTCCACCAGTGCATTTTTAGCTCAGCAAATTTCCGTAACATTACTATTGGCTCTGTTTTGCAGTGAGATAAAATTGACCTTGACAGGTTGTGTTCAGATGATATATGTCACCTACTCTCAAGGCTTCTAAAACAGGATTAGCTCAAGTTCAACAGGCTAGAAAAGAAAAGGGTTGGACTGTAGATAATCCAAGATGGTTAATAGAAGCTAGTAAAATTTTGTCGCCAGAAACCGATTGGGAAGCAGATAATTGTTATTATGCTCCTGGTTGTTCAGAAACTACTTGGAAACGTTTTTTAAGAGGAACGGCTATTGGAAGTGCTACTTTTAAAGCTTTTTGTCAAGTTTTAGAATTAAATTGGGAAGAAATTGTCGATCGCAATTTATTTACCAAAACCCCTTTGAATAAAGTTGTACCGCCAAAGCAGTTAATTACTAATCAACATGAAGATTGGGGAGATGCACCCGATGTTCCGGTTTTTTTTGGTAGAGAAACAGAATTAGCCACATTGAAAATATGGATTTTAGACGCTCGCTGTCGCTTAGTCGCTATTGTAGGCATGGGTGGAATTGGCAAAACTGATTTATCATTAATGCTAGCGCGATCGCTAGCAGCAGAGTTTGAGTATGTAATTTGGCGATCGCTACTCAACGCTCCCAAAATTTCCGAAATTATTACTGACTTAATTAAGTTTTTATCTAACCAAAGAAGCACTGATATACAAGATAATTTAGATAAGCAAATATCACTATTGTTGCAATATTTAAAATTCCATCGTTGTCTGTTAATTTTAGATAACACCGAAACTATACTAGAAGCTGGTGACTCAGCCGGAAAATACAAACAAGGATATGAAGAATACGGTCAACTATTTGAAAAAATTGCAACTGTTTCTCATCAAAGCTGTTTAATGCTAACTAGCAGGGAAAAAATTAATAAAATTGCCAGATTAGAAGGCTTGCATAAATCAGTTCGTTTTTTAGAGTTAAAAGGATTGCATCCAGGGGAAGGAAAGTCTATCTTTAAAGAAATTGGTGACTTCTCTGCTTCAGATCAGCAATGGCAAGAACTTATTGAATTTTACAATGGTCATCCTTTAGCATTAGAATTAACTGCACATCATATTCAAGATATTTTTGCTGGGAGTATTGCGGAATTTTTACAAGAAAAAAAAGTTGTATTTGCCGATTTACGGGAATTGTTAGAGTGGCACTTTGAGCGTTTATCAGATAGGGAAAAAGAAATAATTTACTGGTTAGCAATTCATCGAGAACCAGTTTCTCTAGCTGCCTTGAAAGATGATATAGTTTCGGTAATTGCTAGAGAAAGTCTGTGGGAAAATTTGCGATCGCTTCAGTCTAAAGTGCCACTGGAAAAAAGCGAGAATGGCAAATATTTTACCCTGCAACCTGTACTAATGGAATATATAACCGATCGATTTATATCGCGAGTTTGTGAACAAGTTAAAACTGGTGCATTTAATTTATTTAACAACCATGCTTTAATGTTAGCTAATAGTAAAGATTATGTTAGAGAAATTCAAATTAGAACTATTCTTAATCCCATCAAAACCAGACTCATTGAAATATTTAATTCTCCCATAAATTTAGAAGAAAATTTAAAATTTATTCTGGCTAACTTCCGAAAAAATTCTCCGCTTCAACCTGGATACACAGGCGGAAATGTTTTCAATTTATTGCGACAATTAAATACTAATTTAACAAATTACGATTTTTCCCATCTTACCCTTTGGCAAGCTAATTTTCAAGGAGTAAATTTACATAACATCAATTTTACCAATTCTGACCTAACCAAATCAGTCTTTACCCAATCTTTCGGAGGAATTCATGCTTTAGCATTCAGTCCTGATGGAAAAATGTTAGCAGTAGGTGACTCCAATGGTCAAATTCGTTTGTTAAGAATTGAGGATGAACAAACTATTACCACATTTCATAAACATGGATGGTGGACAGTATCCATTGCTTTTAGTTCTGATGGTGAAAAGTTAGTCAGTAGCAGTATTGATGGAACACTAAAACTTTGGGATGTGAAAACAGGCAAGTGTCTTCACAATTTAGTCGGACACACTAATTGGGTATGGACTGTCGCTTTTAGCCCTAATAATCAACTTATCGCTAGTGGTTGTAATGACAATACAATCAAAGTTTGGGATGCTAATACAGGGGAATGTCTGACAACTTTAACCGGACACAAAGGTTGGGTTTTATCTGTTATTTTTAGCCCAGATGGTCAAACGCTTATTAGTGGAAGTTACGATCGCACAATCAAGTTTTGGAATGTGGAAACAGGTAAATGTTTTCAGACTTTTACTGGACATGAAGATGCAATTTGGTCAGTTTCAATTAATCCAGATGGTAAAGCGATCGCTAGTTCTGGTTATGAGAAAACAATCCGATTATGGGATACTAAAACTGGTAGATGTTGGAAAATTTTAAAAGGACATAAAAAGGAAATTAAAACTGTTGCTTTTAGTGAGGATGGAAAAACTTTAGCCAGTGGTTGTTTTGCCGGAATTGTCAAATTTTGGGATGTGGAAACTGGTGAGTGTAAAGCAACGGGAAAAGGACATTATAGTGCAATTCGATCGCTTGCCTTCAACTGCGATAATCAAACAGTAGCAACGGGAGATAATGACCAAATTATTAAACTATGGAATGCACAATCAGGTAAATGTATTAAAACTTTTCAAGGATATACTAATTGGGTGTGGTCAGTGGCATTTAGTCCTAATGGTCAAACAATTGCTAGTAGCCATTTAGACCATACAGTGAGACTTTGGGATACAGAAACAGGAAAATGTCTGCAAACTTTTGTCGGACATACTGCTTGGATTTGGTCAGTGGCATTTAGTCCTGATGGTCAAACAATTGCTAGCAGTGGTGATGATGAAACTATCAGACTTTGGGATGTCAATAACGGTCAATTGCGTCTTACTTTGCAATATCCAACCCAGAAATATCAAGGAGGAATTTGGACTGTAGCATTTAGTCCTGATGGTATATTTTTAGCCAGTGGAGGTCAGGATAACAACATAAAAGTTTGGGATATTACAACTGGTAGTTATCGACTTTTAAAAGGACATCACAGTTGGATTATTGGTGTTACTTTTAGTCCGAATGGCAAAATTATAGCAACTGGCAGTAATGACCAGACAATAAAAATTTGGGATGTGACTACTGGACAATGCCTGCAAACTTTACAAGGACATACTAATAATGTGTTATCGGTGGCATTTAGTCCTGAAGGAAAATTCTTAATTAGTAGCAGTGAAGATCGTACTTTAAAAATTTGGAATCTTAGTACTGGAGAATGTCTAAAAACACTTGAAGGACATACAAATTCAGTATGGTCTGTGAAATTCTGTTCCAATGGTAAATTTATAGTTAGTGGCAGTTACGATCGTACTTTAAAACTGTGGGAAGTTAACACAGGAAATTGTTTGCATACTTGGCAAGAACATACTGATAAAGTTACATCGGTGGCTTTTAGTCCCAACAATCAGACTATAATTAGTGGGAGTTCAGATGGCACAATTAAGTTTTGGAATGTCCAAACAGATAAATGTTTAAAAACCTTGAGAGTGCCAAGACCTTATGAAGGAATGAACATTACAAAAGTTAAAGGTATAACTGATGGTCAGCAAGAAACATTGCGGGTTTTAGGTGCAGTGTGTGAGGAAAATTGAAACCGAAATTTCTGTTAAAACAAAAAGTATCGTTGCGCCATTGGTAAAACTGTGGCAGGTTCACAAGTTAATAACTCTCCATCTGCCCTAACTTGATAGGTCTCTGGATCGACTTCTATTTGCGGTAAAGCATCGTTTAATTTCAGATCTCGCTTGGTTATTTGGCGAGTTCCTGATACTGCGATCGCACTCTTTTGCAACTTCAACTGTGTGGGAATTTCTCTTTCTAATGCTGCTTGGGAAACAAAGGTGAAAGATGTTGCCGCGATCGCACCTCCAAAACTAGCAAACATCGGGCGAGTATGCACGGGTTGAGGTGTGGGAATGCTGGCGTTAGCATCTCCCATTTGAGCATAAGCGATCGCACCACCTTTAATCACTATCTCTGGTTTCACACCAAAAAATGCAGGTTTCCAAAGACACAAATCTGCTAATTTCCCTTCTTCTACCGAACCAACAAATTGAGCAATTCCGTGAGTAATTGCCGGATTAATAGTATACTTAGCTACATACCTCTTTACCCTGAAGTTGTCTGCTCTCTCCTGCATTTCTCCTTGTGATGTAGGGGAGAGAATTCCTCTTTGCACCTTCATTTTGTGGGCGGTTTGCCAAGTACGAATAATCACTTCCCCTACTCTTCCCATTGCTTGCGAGTCGGAGGAAATCATGCTAAATGCGCCCAAGTCGTGCAAAATGTCTTCAGCTGCGATCGTTTCCCGACGAATGCGCGACTCTGCAAAGGCGACATCTTCGGGGATGCTGGGCGAAAGGTGATGGCACACCATCAGCATATCTAAGTGTTCTTCCAAAGTGTTCAAAGTGTAAGGTCGAGTTGGGTTGGTGGAAGAAGGTAGCACATTTAACTCGCCGCACACTTTAATAATGTCTGGTGCGTGCCCTCCACCTGCGCCTTCGGTGTGGTAAGTGTGGATGGCACGATTTTTGAAGGCGGCGATCGTAGCTTCCACAAATCCGGCTTCATTGAGAGTGTCGGTATGAATTGCTACCTGTACGTCGAATCGATCGGCAACGCTGAGGCAGGTATCAATTGTTGCTGGTGTGGTTCCCCAATCTTCGTGCAGTTTTAATCCCATCACGCCTGCAAGTACTTGTTCTTCCAAACCTTCCGGCTTGCTGCTGTTACCTTTGCCCAAAAATCCCAAGTTGACAGGGAAGGCATCGGCGGCTTGCAACATTCGGTAAATATTCCAAGGCCCCGGAGTGCAGGTCGTAGCATTTGTACCAGTGGCGGGGCCAGTACCACCGCCGATCATTGTGGTTACGCCTGATGCGATCGCTGTCTCAATCTGTTGCGGGCAAATAAAATGGATGTGCGAATCAATACCACCTGCGGTCAGTATCATGCCTTCCCCGGCTAAAGCTTCGGTTCCGGGGCCAATAATAATATTTACATTGTCTTGAATATAGGGATTTCCGGCTTTACCAATTTTGTAAATTTTGCCATCTTTAATGCCAATATCTGCTTTAATAATGCCCCACCAATCGACGATTAAAGCATTAGTAATTACCAAATCAACGGCACCATCACTGTTAGAAATTGGCGATTGTCCCATGCCATCTCTGATTACTTTGCCGCCGCCAAATTTGACTTCATCGCCGTAGGTTGTCAAGTCTTGTTCTACTTCAATAAATAATTCTGTGTCGGCTAAACGGATGCGATCGCCCACAGTTGGCCCATAAGTTTCTGCATAAGCACGCCGATTCATTCTGTAACTCATAATCACTCCTCACAACTGACTAATTTTAAATTCTTCAAACTTAGTGGAAAAGCCATTTCCATCGGGAGAGGCACACATTAAACCCGCATTTACTGTTACTTTTGGGGTAAGATATGCCAATCGCAGCATTGTGTATTGTTCGCCATCGAAAGAGTATTTTACTTCGATCGCACTGCCACGCCGAATTACTTTAATCCAAATAGAAGCGGGATTTTCTAGCAATGGTACAACTGACCAATCGGAATAAGTTCTAGTAACAACAGCACTAATTTGTTGCACACCTTCAACAAATTCAATGCCACATTTTAACCAGTTAGCTTCATCCAAACGCACCATAATTCCCGCTTGATCGTATAAATCCCGGTACTCACCGCTAACTTTGACATCAACAACAAAGTCTCCTTGAATTGTTTGATAGAAAAAGTGACCATTGTCTCGGATAAAGCCATAATGAGTCTCGCGCCAAAAATCGGTTTTTGGTTTAGAAGTAACACTGATTGTATCACCTTGAATTTGCCAATTTTGTGGCTCGTTGTACCATTCCATAATTAAGTTTTGCTAATTAAACGTTATGAGCCTAATTGTATGGTTAGTTTGATGTTGAGAAACCTAAAATTTTTATAGACTTTTCCATAACTTCATCCGGGTCAAAGGGCTTGGTCATATAAAGATCTGCACCTACTTCATTTCCTTTTTGTTTATCAAACTCCTGACCTTTTGCCGTCAACATAATGATGTAAATATCCTGTCTACCCAATTCATTTTTAACGGTGTTACAAACTTCAAAACCATTCATTTTCGGCATCATCACATCTAAAAATACAAGGTCAGGTTTTTGTTCTTTGATAATCTCTAGGGCTTCCTCGCCATTGCTAGCAGTTAATATTTCCACCCCTTCATCTTCAAGATCTTCAAGAGTTTGTTCTAGTAAAAGCCTGATGTGAGGCTCATCATCAACAATCAATATTATTTTTTTCATAAATGTTTTATATTTTTTAATAAACTACTTCAAAAACTTTAATAGCTTCTTTTTTACCTTTGAGTTGTACAGTGCCAAATTCCTTAAATTCAAACAAATTTTCAGTAGCTTCATAGATGCTTTGGGTGATGAGTATCTGTTCACCTTTAGCGATCGATTGCAATCTAGATGCTATATTTACTTTATCTCCTATGGCTGTATAATCCATGTGTTGAGGAGAGCCAATGTTTCCCACAACTACCTCTCCTGAACTTAAGCCAATTCCTGTAATAAAATTCTTTCTAATCCAGGGAACTGAAATATTTTTAATTCGGTTTTGCATCTCAATTGCTGTTTCAATAGCCCGTCGTTCATTATCAACAAGTGTTGAGGGTGCGCCAAACATCGCCACAATCATATCTCCTACAAATTTGTTAACTGTGCCGCCTTGTTCAAATATAACCTCAACCATATTAGTTAAGTATTCATTCAAATATTCTACAATGGTTTCAGGTGCTAATTCTTCACATTTAGTTGTAAAATTTCTAATATCAGAAAAAAGAATTGAGATATTCTTGTTAGCTGGAGCTAAGGAAATATATCCTTTGCTCTCTAAAATAGCTTGAACAACTTGTGCGGGGATATATCGCTCTAGATTACTTTTAATTCGTTCTTCTTTTAGTTTATTTTCATGTAAGAGGGCGTTTTCGATCGCAGATGCAGCCTGAGATGCCACAGCAGTAAAAAGTTTTAAGTCATGGGCTGTATAATTAACTAATTCCTCATTACTGATAGTAAGTATTCCGAGTACTGCATCCTGTGTTTTGAGTGGAGCGCAAATTAAAGATTTTACTTGATTAGCACCCCTAACAAATCTCGGATCGGACTCTACATCATTAACTATCTCTGCTATTCCTGTTAAAAATATGTTTCCAGCTATGCCTTCACCAGGAAGCAAAATTGTTTTATGTTGATATTCCTTACCGCAGGCGGCAACGATTTCTAAATGTCCGGTTTTTTCCGAAAGCAGCATCGCTGATGCACTTGTTGATTTGATGATTTTTGTGGCTTCTTTAAGCGCTAATTTTGCAACTTCTTTGAGTACCAGACAAGCCGTAAATTTTTCGGAAATATTATAGAGAAGGTTGATTTCTTTATAATTATCTAAAGTTTCCCGCGCCAATATTTTTTTTTCTAATTCTTCATTAGCTAAGTAGCTGAGAAGTTGGGCAATTGTTGATGCTTTGTCATTGCCAACTACCCAGCCGATTATTTCTTTTTCGACTTCGACAGTTACAGGGTATTTATTAAATTCGCTATTACTTGCTTCACCCCATAATAAATTTCCGCCCCGATCTTGAATACTGATGGGAGTGCCTAAAGCTTGATTGATGTTACTTAAAATTACTGAAAACTGTTTTTTAAGAAGTAGCTTTTTGAGACTAACCTGAATCATGTTTTTTCCCGTTTGCTATAAAAAAGAATAGGACATTCTCCAAGCCCTTTTCAAATCGTAGTGTCTTAGCAAGATTGTGTTGCTTTGAAAGAATTGAATCTACAATAATCATATCAGGCTTGACTGAAATTGCTTTTTCAATACACTCCTCACCATTAAACGCTTCAACAACACTATAACCTTTAGCTTGCAAAACATCAGCTAGTATTTTCACGGTAGACGCATCTTCGTCAACTACTAAAACTTTTCTTTTAGAAGTTCCTTGAGACAGAAGTCTTTCAATATTAGTCAGCAGTTCTTCTGTATTGATCGGCTTGGTTAAGTAACTGTCAATTCCTAAACCATAACCTCTGTCTTTGTCCTCGACAATTGATAGGATAATAATGGGTACTTTGAAAGTTTTCGGATCGTTTTTAAGTACGGCAGCCACATCAAAGCCATTCATTGCAGGCATCATGACATCTAAGATAATTAAATCGGGAATTTCTTGTTTAACTTGCCTAATTGCATCTACACCATTTTGAGCTTCTTTGACACTATAACCTTCTGCTTCTAGCTGCTGTCTGAGCAATTCCCGAATCGGCGCTTCATCATCTACAACCAAAATAGTTTTTTGATGTTCGACGGAAGTGGGTGTGGAAGTTACAACATGATCTTTCAGTTGCTTGAGAAGGGTATTTATATCCGTTTTTAATAACTCACCTTCTGTTACAGAAGCAGTTGGTAACGTGAAGGAAAAGTTACTGCCTTTACCTAGTTCACTTTCTACCCAAATTCTGCCACCGTGATATTCTACAATTTGCTTGCAAATCGATAGTCCGAGTCCTGTACCTTTAGGTTTGTCTGTTAGGGTATCACCCACTTGTTTAAATTTTTCAAAGACTTGATTTTGGTCATCTGTGGCGATACCAATCCCAGTATCAATAATACTAATGATGACTTCTTTATTAGTTTTCTTAACTCGACAAATTATCGAACCTTCTGATGTAAATTTGACTGCATTAGAGATTAAATTAATGATGACTTGGATTAATCTGTCTTTGTCGGCTACTATCTGTGGAAGTTCAGGTTCGATATCTTGAATTAATTGCAATGGTTTTGTCAAAAATAAGGCTGATGTAGCAGCAGTTGCCTGTTCAATGATTTCCTTGAGCGAAACGGGTTCTAATTTCCATTCAATTTTTCCTGATTCTAATTTTGCTAGGTCAAGGACATCATTAATTAGGTTAGTTAATCTTTCTCCTTCAGAAACGATGATGTCAAGATTATCTTCGACTTGCTTGACTGTTTTTTGCACTTTTTTGTCTTCGGTTTTAACTTCAGGAAATACGACTGTCTCTAATTTCTTTTTAATAATTTTGGCAAATCCTAATACAGAAGTTAGAGGAGTTCTTAATTCGTGGGAGACAACAGATAAAAAATCCGATTTAGCACGATTGGCGATCTCTGCGCTTTCTTTCGCTTGTTGGAGTGCTTCTTCTGCTCGCTTGCGTTCAGCTATTTCGCTCTGTAAATCTTCGATCGCTTTTGTTAATTCAGATGTACGTTCTTCTACTCTAATCTCTAGTTCTTCTTTGGCTTTTTTCAGTTCCGTTGCTGCTTGCTTCTCTTGAGTAATATCCTCAATTGTTCCCACATAACCGATGAGTTCGCCTTGACCGGAAAATAGAGGAGATGACCTTAAATAAGTCCATCGAATTGTTCCCTCTTTTGACATAAAGCGACATTCATCAGAATATTCCCGACCTTGACGAGTATAGCTATACCAATCTGTTAATACACGATCGCGATCGTCTGGATGCACAAATTTTAACCATCCCTCTCCCAAACTTTCCTCTAGCGTAAAGCCACAAATTGCTTGACAACGGGGATTTGTATAGGTACAAAGTCCGGCAATATCTGTTTGGAAAATACCGACGGGTGAGCAAACACTTAAAGAGCGAAATCGTTCTTCACTTTCCTTAAGTTCGGCATTGATAGATACAAGTTGCAAAGTCTGTTGTTTAACCTGTTCTGTATTCTGGTAAAGGTCAACAAACGTCGCCACTTTTGATTTTAATATTGCCGGATTTATCGGCTTGAGTAAATAATCAACTGCACCGATAGAATAGCCTTTAAATATATTAGTTTCGTTGGTATTGTATGCTGTTTGAAAAATAATTGGAGTATGGCGCGATCGCTCTCTTTGTCGAATTAAGGTTGCTGTTTCAAATCCATCCATTTCCGGCATTTGCACATCGAGCAATATTACCGCAAAATCTTGATTTAGCAGCGACCTTAAAGCTTCCATACCCGAATTTGCTTTGACCAAATTCTGACCCAGAGGTTCTAGTATCGCTTCCAAAGCCAGCAGATTTTCTGCACGATCGTCCACTAAGAGAATATTTACTTTTAGGTCAGACTGCATATTTGAGATCTCAACACACGGGAAAAAGACGCGACTTACCCAAGCAAGCAGAAAGCAGAAGGTTGCGTTCCGTTTTGATTGGTAAAAAGTCAAGTGGGCATTTAGCCCACTCTAAACTTATTATGGAACATAAACAGGAGCCAATTCAACTCCTAATTCTTCCCGCCATTCTGCCACAGGTTTTTCCCAATTCTCTTCCCATTTTTGCGCCAGAAACGGTTTAGCTTTAGCTCCCATTCTATAGCCGACAGCAATGCGATCTAATAACATATTCAAATCTTCTGGAGAACTTAACAAAGTACGTAGTAACCCGCCAGCTAGTAATATAATTGACATTGGTCTACGAGTTTGGGCTAATTCAAATCCTTTTAATCCCAATTCCCCAATCACATCAGTTTTCATGCCTGTAATTATATGCCAAATATCATGGCTCTGGCGAATTCTTAAAAACACATAACTGACATCATCTACTACTTCAATTTTGCGGTAAAAGTTTGGATCGAAACCTGCTGCTGTGAGATAGGATGCGTATTCATATCCTAAAGATCCTTTGGGTAATTTTAGCAGTGCATCCATATCTGGTTGAGGCGCTAGATAACGTTCTTGAATGATTGCTGCTACCTCTGGTTTTGATTTGAGAAATTCTACAGATAATTGAGCAGCTTTAATGTTACGTAGACCTTCTTCAACATCGTAAATTGAATCAGTTTGTCCGGGATCTCTTAAAAGAGTAACTACTCCTTTTATCGTTTGTATGTAGTCAATATTGCGGCGTTGTCTATCTTTGAGAAACATAAAAAATCATCCGATTTACTAATTTTATGTTGTTGGTAGACTCCCATTAATTTTGGCGTTAAAACCGTATACTTCTCGACTTCCGACAAAGGGTACTAACACCACTTCTTTTTCGTCTCCGGGTTCAAAGCGTACTGCTGTACCCGCAGGAATATCAAGGCGCATTCCCTTAGTTTGTTCGCGGTCAAATTCTAGAAATTCATTTACTTCATAAAAGTGAAAATGTGAACCAACTTGAATTGGTCGATCGCCTCTATTTGCTACCAACATTCTTCGAGTATAACGACCTGCATTTAATTCAATTTCACCCTCTAGTGTGATCATTTCTCCGGGGATCATTTTATCCTCCTCAAATTAATAATTATTATGCGGGTAATCCATGCGTTGCCTGATTTGTTCTTTTACATCATAACCGCAGAATTTCTCACAGAGATAGAGTCCTAAATCAATTGATGAAGTCACACCTCTGGCGGTTATTACATCTCCTCGATCGACTATTCTTTGATCTACTACGGAAGCACAATATTTTTCTAGTTCAGCGAAAGCATTAGGATGAGTTGTGGCAGTTTTCCCGGCTAAAAATCCGGCTGCACCTAGCAGTAAAGAACCTGTACATACAGAAACTTTGTATTTACAAGGTGTTGCAGTTTGCAACCAAGAAATGAATTCTGCATCCTCAACTAATTTTCTAGTAACAACTGCACCGGGAACAATAATCATGTCATATTCTTGCAGAGATTCTTTAACTTTTGTCGGAATTAAACCTAGTCCGGTGTTATCCTTTACTTCTGGAGAATGGGAACAAATATCCCATTGCAAATCTGAGACAAATCCCATTGTTTTTAGTCGAGTAATTGGATCGTATACTCCAATAAAATCTAAAGTAGTTAATCCGTTGTAAATGATAAATGCAATCTTCATAGTTAGTCCGGGATGTTTGGGGTGAGTTTAAGCGTTGGCGTAGCCTCTCCAACGGAGAATTGCAAATCAATCTTCAGAATGAGGACTAAACTATTAACAACAGTTATAAAATTGGGTGATGTACAGTCACCAATTTTGTCCCATCAGGAAAGGTAGCTTCAACTTGTACTTCATGCACCATTTCTGCCACCCCTTCCATAACATCTTCTTTGCTGAGTATGGTTTTACCATAACTCATTAATTCTGCTACAGTACGACCATCTCTAGCACCTTCTAAAATAGCAGCAGTAATATAAGCCACTGCTTCAGGATAATTTAATTTTAATCCTCTCTCTTTACGGCGTTCTGCTAACAGGGCAGCGGTGAAAATTAAAAGTTTATCTTTTTCCTGTGGTGTCAGTTGCATGGCTAAACTCTGGTTGCAATTATTGAATCACACTTTTTAGAATGTATCAGAATCAGCAACCATTCTGAATTAATTTTCATAAAATTTCCAGACAAGGACTGAACTCTCGATTATGAACTTTACCACCAACATTTTGCACATTTTAACCTCTAGTGCAGCAGCTTTTGTAACTTCGCGTAATATGCGTGACAGTCTGACTCGTCCAAGTATGTTAGCAGGTTTACAACTTTCTGAATCTGGCGCAGTTCCTTTTTTGGAAAAACTAAGTCAAAGGGCGACTGCTGAAGGCAATACTTGGCTAGCAGAAAAATTGGCGCGTCATGCTGCTGATGAACGTCGTCACGGACAAATTTTTGCCCAAGCTTTGAAACAATTGAACAAGCAAGTAATTGATTTCAAAAGTTTACCTAAAAGCAATAATAACAACCGCAGTCCATTTTTTGCTGCATATTATCAGGGTTATTCTAGTGAAGATTTGAAACCGGAAAATATTAACTGGGATGTATTTATGGCTAGTACTTACATCCTAGAATTGGATGCTAGCAAAGATTTTGTGCGAATGGCGAATGCTTTGCCAGAAGATCCCATTAGTAACAATATCAAAAAGGGAATTTTGAGTGTAGCAAAAGATGAAACAGGTCATGCAGCTTACCTTTATGAAGCATTAGAAAGTCGTTTACCAGCAGCGGAAGTTGTGAAGTTAACTGATGAATGGCGATCGCGCAAAGTCAATGCACTTTTTGCCATGATTAATGATTTTTTGCAAAAGGGTGGAAAAATGAATAACTTGGCGCGAGATGGCGTACCTTCAGAATTAGAAAATGATCTGGTAATTAATTAGTACGTTGTTGCGCTTTAGCGCTACAGTTGGCGCTGAAGCGCAACAACATACTTTACTTAATTTTACTGCCAAACTCTTGGCGGACAACTGGGACGATCGCAAAAACTCACCCGCAACAAATCCCAAACTCGTTTAAACCAATGTCTTACTTCTATACTAGAAGCGCCCCGATATCGACATAATAAGCCTTCAGTTATTTGGGTAACTCCTGCTTCACCTTTACTAGAAAAAGTAGGTTGATTTTGCCAAAATTCTCGCGCTTTTCCTACTATTTCTGGCGAGACTTTTTCACCTACCCAAACTAAACTAGCAACTATTGGTTGTCCGGCTAAACCATGAGGACTGTTAATAATTTCTTCCCCTGCTGGCAACCATTGTCTATCTATCCACAAAGGTTTTCCTTGTCGCCAAATTTCGGTGTAACTGCGCCATTCTCCTGTTAAGAATTTCTCACCTCTGGCGCTACGCCCAAAGCGACTAATTTCCCAACCTAACCAACTGGAATTAGGGGCTAATTCTACCCGTAAATCTTGCCGATAATTTGCCCCATTAAAAATAATAGTTTCTTGAGGTAGCCATTCTAAATAAGCGCCAGAATCTACTTTTATTTGGATATTTTGTTTGGCTTGAAAGCCGTTACTGCGATAAATTTTACTAGCAGCAGCAGTGGTAATTAAAGCTTTAGCATTTGGTTGTAATTGCACATCAAATGAAAGCCGATCGCCTCCCACCATTCCCCCCGCAGTGTGCAAAATTACGCTGTGACAAAAATCTGTACCTTCAGGATAAAAAGGTCTTTGTACTTTTAGGGGGGCGATCGCTAAATTGTGAATTAGTTGGGTGGTGTTTTGGCGATCGGCATAAATTAAATTAACTTTTCCCTGCCACTCAGAAGATAAAGAACCAGCTATTTTCTCAGTAGTGTTATTGTCCACTTTATATTAATAAGTATTGAGAAGTTGTTCAAGGATTTAAATGTTAACATAAAACTAGTGTAAATTATAATGCAGCTAAGTTTATTTAACCACATCGGCATAAACATAAATTAAATTAACTTTTTCCTGCCATTCATTCACAGATCCCCGACTTCTTCAAGAAGTCGGGGATCTGGCTGGGGATCTGGCTTGCATTAAATTTAAAAGTTTGTTCAACTATCTAAATATTACCATACAATACTTTACTTAAAACTCAATTAATAGTTACAAATTCTCAGAGTTTTTTGTATTCAAAAATACAGTATGTCGGGTATAGTTATCTTTAACTTAAGTGCAGCTAAAAGGCAAAATTAATTAGCCAATCTGCGGGACGGATAGCACCAAAAAAGTTTCACTAATCAGGGGAATACTATGCCTGAAGTTCTCTTCAAAGTAGACTTGAACAAACCATTTACCGAACAAGCATTAGTCGGACATAATCGTTGGCATCCTGATATTCCGGCAATAGTTTCTGTTAATCCGGGGGCTGTATTTCGCATTGAATGTAAAGATTGGACAGATGGACAAATTGGCAATAATGACAATCCCAACGATGTCAAAGATGTTGATTTAACGGTAGTTCATGTATTAAGTGGACCAATTCATGTCAACGGTGCCCAACCCGGAGATATTCTGGTTGTTGATATTTTAGATGTGGGAACATTATCAGAATATGAATGGGGATTTACGGGAATTTTTGCAAAAGAAAATGGCGGTGGTTTCCTGACAGAACATTTTCCAATTGCTCAAAAAGCGATTTGGGATATTCAGGGAATTTACACTAAATCTCGTCATATTCCTGATGTGAGATTTGCTGGAATTCCTCACCCTGGATTAATCGGTTGTGCGCCTTCTCATGACTTACTTGCTACTTGGAATAAACGGGAAGCAGACTTAGTAGCAACTAACCCCGATCGCGTACCACCTTTAGCCGCATTACCTAACCCACAAAACGCAATTCTTGGCTCATTAAAAGGAGCAGAATATGACAGAGTTGCTAAAGAAGCAGCGAGAACTGTGCCGCCTCGCGAACATGGGGGAAATTGTGATATTAAAAACTTGTCCAAAGGTTCGAGAATTTATTTCCCAGTTTATGTAGAAGGTGCAAAACTCTCAATGGGAGATATTCACTTTTCCCAAGGTGATGGGGAAATCTCTTTTTGTGGTGCGATCGAAATGGCAGGATACCTTGATTTGCACGTTGATATTATTAAAGGTGGCGTAGCAAAATATGGATTAACCAATCCAATTTTTAAACCGGGACCTGTGGAACCTCGCTATTCTGAATATCTGGTTTTTGAAGGGATTTCGGTTGATGAATTTACCGGGCAACAATATTATTTAGATGCTCATGTTGCTTATCGGCGTGCTTGTTTGAATGCGATCGAATATTTCAAAAAATTCGGTTATACCGGAGAGCAAATTTACCTGCTTTTAGGTTCTGCACCAGTAGAAGGGCGAATTAGTGGCATTGTAGACATTCCTAATGCTTGTTGTACCCTCGCAGTTCCCACAGCAATTTTTGAAAAGAATGTTTTACCAACATAGGAGCAGGGGAGCAGGGGAGCAGGAGAGCAGGAGAGCAGGGGAGAGAATTACAAAAATTTTCTCTTCTGTTGAAATCATGCAATTTAGAGCTTTTTATCCCCTGAAAATCTTCAATCTAAAATCCAAAATCTAAAATCTAAAATCAACTATGCCTCTTTACGAATTTGATTGCCAAAAATGTGGAACTTTTGAAAAATTCCGCAGTATGAGCGAAACTAACAAGCCAATGTTTTGCCCAACTTGCCAAGCAGAAGCTAAACGAGTTTATTCTGTAGCTGGCTTAATTATGACACCTCAAGCATTAAGAACTCGGATCGATCAAAGTGCAGAACCTCGCTTAGTTAATCGTTCAGAAGTTAAGCATTCTCATGCACATAAACACCATCATCATGAGCCTAGCAGACCTTGGATGATTGGTCATTAAATTTACCAATAATGGCTTTGAAATCAGGTAATTTAGAGATAAGTTCTATTTCTAAATTACCTGAATTTTTTAGGTAACAGGATAGCCAGCAGATGCGATCGCTTCCCGAATTTCAGTCTCCGGTTTGTTCGTTTCTACATTCACTAACTTAGTTTTAGGATCGGCTTGTACCACAGCGTTAGGATCGATCGTTTTAATCGCTTTGGTAATAGTATCGCTACAAGCAGAACAAGCCATGCTGGGAACTTTTAATTCCATATTCAACTTTTACTCCTGTTTGAGATCTTTTGTTACTAACTATTTTACTAAATCGCAGAATTTAGGATTAACGCAACTAGTTATCAAGATTACCGATTAGATCCCCCCTAACCCCCCTTACCAAGGGGGGAACTGATTTCAAAGTCCCCCTTTTTAAGGGAAAAGCTGATTTCAAAGTCCCCCTTTTTAAGGGAAAAACTGATTTCAAAGTCCCCCTTTTTAAGGGAAAAACTGATTTCAAAGTCCCCCTTTTTAAGGGAAAAACTGATTTCAAAGTCCCCCTTTTTAAGGGAAAAACTGATTTCAAAGTCCCCCTTTTTAAGGGGGATTTAGGGGGATCTAAAATTTACATCCAACGTCCGCCAAAACTACCCATTCTTTGCCTCATCATGCCCATACCACCAGCATTAAACCAACTGATTAGCCAAGCTTGCATTTGATGAATTTCTTGACGTTGGCTAATACTAATTTGTTGAGCTAACTGACTCACTTCATTGTGTTTAGCCAAATTATTTCCTAATAGCTGATGAGACATCATGACTGCGCCTTTATGGTGCATTCGCATATCTTCCAAAAATGCTCGATCTAAATCATTTCCTTTGAGTTTAGTTAAATCTCGCATCATTGGATGATATGTTACTTTGGTATTTTGATTCGGATACCACTGTTTTAACCATTGTTGCATTTGCTGAATTTCTGCACTTTGCACGCGGATAATATCATCAGCAAATTTTTTCATTTCTGGGCGATTCGTACCCGCTTTTAATAGTTTCGCAGTGGCGATCGCTTCTTGATGATGGGGAATCATTTGCGTGAGAAAATCAGCTTCGTTTTCCACTCTCATTGAGTGTATCATTCCCATTCCCATGCCGCCCATCATTCCGGGACAACCTGTTACTGAAGAATTTGTTTCTTGATCCGTTGAGGGTGAACCAGCATTTGTTACTTGGGTAGTGGCTAAGGTTGCTGCGCTTATACCTACGAGACTAAGAGCAATTAACAATCTGTTTGGCATTAACATATCTTTTAACCTCCCAAAGCTCTATTTTCAGCTTTTAGGAATTCATAACTTTTATGATAAAGTCTCCTTTTAGGCGGAGAGTCAAGAGAAAAAAGCGAAAATTAATTTTTTTTTAGTTTTTTCCTCTCTAGGTACGTTGTTGCGCTTTAGCGCTCTCCTAGTAGCGCTAAAGCGCAACAACGTACAATGTTAATCAATTTCAGGCATGATAAATAAGCATTCCCCAAATTTCTGTTAGGGTAATTCACTAAAATTATGGATCTGCAACAAACTGCACAATTATTTGTCAATGGAATTGCTGTAGGTAGTGTCATTGCCTTAGCAGCAGTCGGGTTAACGTTAACTTACGGAATTTTGCGCCTTTCCAATTTTGCTCATGGCGATTTTATGACACTGGGAGCTTATTTTACTTGGTTAGCGAATACAACTGCCAACATAAATATTTGGCTGTCGATGATATTAGGGGCGATCGGTACAGTAGCGGCAATGTTATTGTCAGAAAAAATAATTTGGTCGCCAATGCGCGATCGCCGTGCCACTTCCACAACCCTCATTATTATCTCGATCGGATTAGCGTTATTTCTTCGCAACGGCATCATTTTTATTTGGGGCGGTGGCAACCAATCTTATGCTTTGCCTGTAGTTCCAGCAATTGAATTTTTGGGCATCAGAATTGCTTTCTATCGCATCTTAGTGGTAATTTTGGCAATCTTAGCAATTGTGGCATTACATTTGCTCTTGCAAAATACCAAAATTGGCAAAGCAATGCGGGCAGTTGCCGATAATGTTGACTTAGCCCGTGTCACAGGGATTAATGTAGACCGAGTAGTGATTTGGACTTGGGTTATTGCGGGAAGTTTAACGGCTTTGGGCGGGGGAATGTATGGTTTAATTACCGCAGTGCGTCCGAATATGGGTTGGTTTTTGATTTTGCCGATGTTTGCTTCCGTAATTTTGGGAGGTATTGGCAACCCTTATGGCGCGATCGCAGGTGCCCTAGTCATCGGTTTAGCCCAAGAACTCAGCGTTCCCTTCTTAGGTAGCGAGTACAAATTAGGCGTAGCACTCTTAATGATGATCGTCGTGCTACTCATTCGTCCCCAAGGTTTATTCAAAGGCACGCTATAAGTAGCAGCGACGATCAAATTAGGAAATCAAAAAAGCGAGACTACTCAATGATGTGGAAATAATAAGCAGCTACTAAAAAGTTAACTGCTAACAGAAACAGCGCCCAACCTGTACGAAATGGGTAAGGTGGTTTACCAGTTTTGGGTACAGTAGCGCCAGTCGGTTTGGTAGCTGGGGTAGCCATAAGGTTTAGCTCCTAAAAGATTAGACTTTTATACAGGAATACCAAAGAACCTTACCCTTTGGTACAAACCGATATAAATCTTTTCGTCTCTTAACAAAGGGGGCAGGGGGGCAGAGGGGCAGAGGGGCAGGGGGGCAGAGGGGCAAAGGAGAAAAATTTATCTTGTGTTCTGCTACCTGTTTCCAGTGAATCGCCCGGAAATCAATTTCCGGGCTAATAGCTCAAGTCCATTGAAATGGACTAAAAGACTGATATTTTGGTCAGATTACTTCTCTTCTGTCCCTCTGCCCCCCTGCCCCTCTGCCCCTCTGCCCCTCTGCCCCTCTGCTTACTCTCCAGCGTGGTAGGAACTCCGCACCAAGGGGCCGGAACGGACGTGGGAAAAGCCGAGTTCTTGGGCGATCGCACCCAATCGATCGAATTCTTCGGGAGTCCAGTATTTCTGCACTGGTAGGTGTTCTAAGGAGGGGCGGAGATATTGACCGAGAGTGATGCGATCGCAACCCACTGCCCTTAAATCTGCCATTGCTGCAATAATTTCTGCTTCGGTTTCCCCATGTCCCAACATCAATCCTGATTTTGTCGGGATATTTGGGTCAAGATTTTTAACAATTCTGAGAACGTTTAGGCTGCGATCGTATTTTGCCCCCCGACGCACTGGGTTTTGCAACCGTCGCACTGTCTCAATATTGTGGTTGTAACAAGCAGGTTTTGCCCTAACTACAGTGGCAATACGCTGATATTGCTTCTCCTCCTGCGAGTTTTTCGCTCCCAAGCTGCCCCGATCTAAAACACTTTCATCTTCCCCTTGTCCCCCTGTCCCCTTGTCCCCTTGTCCCCTTGTCCCCTTGTCCCCTTGTCCCCCTGTCCCCTTGTCCCCTTGTCCCCCTGTCCCCTTGTCCCCTTGTCCCAAGAGTCCTCCCCAGAAATCAGGGGTTAATACTTCAATTTGGGTTTCCCGGTTGAGTTGGCGAATCGCTTCCATTGTCGCCACAAACCAACCTGCACCCCCATCGGGCAAATCATCTCTAGCAACTGAAGTCAGCACTACGTAACGCAAACCCAACAATTGCACCGATTCGGCAACTTTTTGGGGTTCCTGGGGGTCAAGTGGCATGGGTGCGTGCCCTTTGTCCACCTGACAAAAGGCACAAGCTCTAGTACAAGTCGGCCCCATCAAGAGAAAAGTTGCGGTTTTTTGCGAATAGCACTCGCCTCGGTTCGGACAACGCCCTTCTTCACAAATAGTATGAATCTGTCTTTGTTTAATGATTCGTTGTACTGTAGAAATTTCACTAGCTTTGCCGATGCTTCGCTGTCTTAACCAAGGAGGCATTGCTGCAATTTCCTCGCGCATTTGCGAATTGACAAAACCAGATATAACTGTTGGGTTAGCTTCAGAAGACATGATAATTGGAGTAATTATATGTTAAAGAGGTTAACAGAACTCTTAAGAAATAGCATGATACACATTGTAGAGCTTTGGTTAAACTAGCATTATGATTAAGAGGCAACTTCAGTCAAGCGTAATATAGTCCCTGTTAGAGGAATTGGTCGTGCCAAACAAAATCTTAGTTATTGATGACAGCGGAGTGATCCGTAAAACGGTAAAAGATATGTTACCTGCTGGTAAGTTTGAGATTGTAGAAGCCAAAGATGGTGTAGAAGGGCTCAATCTCGCCAAGAAGGAACGCCCGAATTGGATTATGTTAGATTTCATCTTGCCGAAAATGAGTGGCTGGGATGTTTATCAAGAGTTGGAAAAACAACCAGAACTTCGCAAGATTCCCTTAGTAGTAATGTCAGGGCGTAAGGAAGAAGTAACATCAAAAATTCCCGAAGCTTCTTTTAAATTTGTCGAGTTTCTTGTTAAGCCGTTCGATCAAAAGCAATTGATGGCGGCTTTAAAAAGTTCAATGGAAAAGGTAAAGCTGAGAGTAGCCGCAGCACCCGCAGCAGCACCCGCAGCAGCACCCGCAGCAGCACCCGCAGCAGCACCCGCAGCAGCACCCGCAGCAGCAGGCGATGGTGCAAGTGCAGGAGAAATTCAAGCTTTGAAACAGCAAATTGCTAAGTTGAATGCTGAGGTAGAAGCTTTGAAGAAACAACAGGCTCAAATTATGACTTTTATTAAGCAGAAATTAAAATAGTAGCCTTTGTTAAATAAGTATTTTCCTAAGCCTAGTAGTCATGGGACGCTGCTAGGCTTATTTTTATTAATTTAATATTTAATTTAAGATTTTCTCCAATTTTGCGATCGCTAAATCAGAGAACTTTGCTACAGATAGTTATATAATCAAGTTAGCTTTTCAAATTAACACCTGAGCAATTTTATTCCGATTGTGTAGCTTGACCAAACTCTACTTTTTTCAGCTTTAAACTGCCTTAACTGAACAGTATTGATTGTAATTTGTGCATTTAAATGGAGACAAGAGAATGACATTAAATTCAAATAAACCAGTCGAAAATTTTGAGGATTCTGGTTTTCTTGACTCTGAAGTTAGTTCCGATCCGGGAAATCCTGATTATGATACTAATGCAGCAGGAATTGAACAAGATATTAATCATTTTTCCGATATTATTGCCACAGTTCCGCTGCATTCTGAACCAGAAAATGATGATAAAGCTGCTGAACGTCAAAAAAGAATTATGAGTCGCATTCCGCAGTAAGTGGCTATATAGATCCCCTCCCCTTCAGATCCCCGACTTCTTTAAGAAGTCGGGGATCTAACTTCAGATCCCCGACTTCTTTAAGAAGTCGGGGATCTGGCTGAATCATTTTGCGCTAAGTAACCTTTCAATTTTTCTAAAAGCTTAGAGTTTTGCAAGGTTACTCCCACTTGATTATTGAAAATTTGCATATATTTTTCATCACTTTCATCAAAACTAGCTTGGAATTGATGTGGTACTTCTAGATCGTAAGCTAGTGAAAATTCCGAAAAATCTCCGGTTTTTCTTTTGTTAATTAATTGGGTGACAGCAATCAAATCACCATCAGGGTTAAATACTGGCATACATAGTAAACTACAAGTACGATAACCTGTTTGTCGATCGGTTTTCCTAGCGGTTTCTGAGTCTGCGTGATTGTACAAATCAAAGGGAATATTTAATAGTTTTTTGGTGGCGGCAACTTTACCAGCGTAACCTTGTCCTACTTTAATTTTGATTTCTTTAAATGAACCATCATCAAAGAGAATTTCTGTCCATAATTCTCGTTCATCATTATCTAATAACCAGAGGGTACTGCGATCGGCATTGGTAAGTTTTTTCGCTTCTTCCATTACCCTTTGGAGAATTTCTTTAATCTCCATGCTACCGTTACTAACAGTGCGTGTGGCAGCAATTAAAGCCGCTGCTACTCTTTGTCCCCGCGCTGTTTTATGATAGGAACGGAAACTTTCTAAAACTATTTTAATTTCTTGAGTATCCTTCAGCAAACGTTGTTCGTCAGCAATAGTAAAACCAAGTCGATCGATCTTTTCTGCTAAAGGTCTACTTTTAGAAACTCCAGGTTTTAATTTGTTGAGTAATTGCACCACTGCTACTAAATTTCCCTGCTCATTTAATAGCGGAGAACTTAACATTGTATAAGTACGATAGTTATTCTTTCTGTCTTGTTCCTTTGCTGTAGTTGAGCGAGGATCGTCATAAAAATCAAAGGGAATATTAATAATTTTTTTCGAGGCTGCTACTTCACCGAGAATACCTTTATTTGTGGGAATGCGAATTTCGAGAAATTCATCACTGTCTGATTCAGCAACAATTGACCAAAATTCATTCCTTTCTTCATCTAATAAAAAGATGCTAGTGCGATCGGCATTTAATGACCTCCCCATTTTTAAGGTAATTCTGCGTAAAATTGAATCAATAATTTCATCACAACCTTGAATATCCATAACGCTAGTGAGTACCGCTAAAGCTTGCGTCACCACGTTATTGGGTTGATTTTTTAATTCTTGTTTTAACGCCTCAAATTTCTTGGCATTATGCAGTGCTACGCCAGCTTGTTCGTTAAATGTTTTCATCGATTTTTGATCTTGAGAATCGAAGCTAGCTTGAAAACATTCTGGTGCTTTAGGCCAATCATTTGGGTTATATTTAGGAAAATCACCCTGTCTTTTTTTGTTAACTAATTGAGTAACTCCAAGTAATTCTCCATCTGGGCTAAAAACAGGCATACAGAGTAAACTACAAGTGCGATATCCTGTTTTTTGATCTGTGTTTTTGGCGGTTGCCGAATCGGGATGTTTGTAAAGATCAAAAGCTATATTTAAAGGTTGGGTTGTTTGAGCAACTTTCCCAACAAAACCTTGTCCAACCTGCACTCTAATTTCTTTAATTTCGCCATTTTCAAAGGGAATTTTTGTCCAAAGTTCATTTTTTTCTGGATCTAAAAGCCAAAGGGTACTGCGATCGGCATTCATCAATTTTTTTGCCTCTTCCATAACTCTAGTTAAAGTAGCTTCTGAGTCTAAACTAGTTTGGGAAAGAGATACTGTAGCTTCTGTTAAGGCTTTTAATGCTTGGACTTTTTGAGTTTGTTTATAAAATAATTGGCACTTTTGCAGAATTTGGCGTATTTTCGGTGCATATTCAGCAAATTGTTTTTCATCTATTTCAGTAAACCCTTGGCGATCGATTCTTTCTGATAATGAGGCGCGGGGATTATTATGTGGTTTAAGCTTATTAATTAATTGAATAACTGTGACTACATCTTTCTGTTCATCAAACAGTGGTATAACTAATCTATTGTATATGGGATAGGAAGTTTTTTCTGGGGCTACCTCTGGGAATAAATTAATATTTTCATTGCCAAACTTAAATGGCTGATTAATGAGTTTTTTGAAGTTAATAAGAATACTTTCTGTTTGTTTATTAACATTAATTTCTAAGTCTGGTTGCTGCCCATACCTATCTGTAGCAGTAATTGACCAAAGTTCTTGATTCTCTTCATCAATGAAAAAAATTCTGGTGCGTTCCGCATTCATCAATTCACCTAATTTCTTGGTGATTGAACCGATTATTTCTTTCAAAATAAATTCAAAAGCTTTACCTTCCATTGCATCTAACATAGAAAGTAATTTTTGCTCTTGAGCTTCAATAACCTGGATAAAATCTGCTTGTAATTCTGCTAAAGCTTTGCCAACCCAGATATGGTGAAATATTTCTGAATAAATGCGGTTACAAATTTTTAATTTTCCCTGGTGTTTAACTACTAAACCGGAAAGACGCAATTCTATTTGTTCTGTACTTTCATCGGCTATAATTTCTTCTGACCGCAGAACTTTTTGATAAATATTGAGTAGCGATCGCGATCTTTTACTAATTGTCAGTAACCGATCTCTAATCGTTCTTAAATGTGGTGGTTCATCCCCGGCTTCCCAATTTTCAATTAAACGCGATCGCACCAATTTTTCCACAAAATTTTCTTCTTTACCTGCGGGGATATCTACTTCTAAACTATAAATTAAATTACACAATTTTTGGGTGAGAAATGGTTGTCCGCCCGTCCAATCTAACACAGTTTTTAATATAGCTTGAGGGTGACGTACTTTATGGGCTAAACCTTCAACTAAAGAGCCAATTTCTTCTAGTTTAAACCCATTTAATTCTATAGCACGTCCAATATTAAAAGGTGTCGTCTTTTTGTCTTGAATTAAATCGGAGGGAGTTGCTACCCCCATTAAAGCAAAAGTAATTCGGTTGTCTGGTTCATTGCAAGAACGAATATAAGCAAAAAAATTGTCGGTGGGAAAATTGAGGTTAAGAACGCTATCAATTTCGTCAATAAAAATAATGATTTTTTGGTTAACTGATTCTAAAAGTACTTGTTCGATAAATTCGCTTAATCGATGTACAGGTGTGAGAAAAGCGCGATCGCGCAACCAACTTTGCAAATTAATTTTTTCTGTTAGTTGAAAGCTAGTTAATAGCCGCCGCATGATTCCCGCATACCATTGATCCGGCGTAATATCCTGACTACCAATTTTATTTAAATCAATAGCTGCACAGGCGAAACCTTTAACTTGTAATCTGTGCATTGTTCGCACTCTCAAGCTAGTTTTTCCCATCTGTCGGGAATTCAAGACATAACAAAACTCACCAGCTTTTAAACCTTCATAAAGTTCTCGATCGGCTTGTCGCACAACATAACTAGGTGCATCTAAAGGTAAATGTCCGCCAACTTTATAAGTGTAGGTTAAGTTTCCTGTGGTAATCATTATTATTTATTAATGAGTAGAGAACACCGCTAGTGCAAGAAGGCAGAATGGAAGAAAGTTTTTTGATGATTCTCTCGCTATTGGTCAATACTTAATTGCTTGTTCATAGGCGATCGCGAAAATAAAGCTTATACAAATTAAATCGCGGAATTACTTGATTACCCTGAAATTTCACTAATCCCATACTATGTAATTTAAATGCTGGCACAGATTCCAATTCTATCGCTGTGTCCGCCGTCACCACTTTAGCAAAAGCATCTGCTAATTCTGGATGCTGTTGCAAACTCCATAAATGTCTCCGCAAATGGTCATTATAAAGACCCGCCTCTGTGGGCGCAGTTTCTAAAAGTTTTTCTAAGGTAATTTCGTTTTGGGAAATTCGATAAAGTGCTAATCTAATTAAATAAGGATGTCCTCCAACTAAAGCCATTAATTGCTCAATCTTACTGGTTTGCCAATTTAAGTTATGTCGCGCAATTAAAACCTGTACCTGCTCGAAATTAAACTCCGGCAATTCAATGGGCAACCCTACATTAAAGGGTGATTGGTTAACATTTAAAGGTATATAAACTTCAGTGGAATGTACTACCACTAACCGCAATTTTCCCCAAAGATTACTATCACCACTGCCATATCCCGCTTCCTCAAACCAAGCACGTAACAACCCAAAAAAATCATCCGCAATTTTGGGGTATTGGAAAATGCGATCGACTTCATCCAAACCTAAAACCAACGCATTATTTGCTGCTGGTAACAGATATTCTTCAAAATAAATTGTGCAATTGTCCTTACTTCCGTAGGTATCACTCCAAAACTTATCTAGTTGAGAAGCTAAACCTAATTTGCGCGAAATTATCGCACAAAACCATCTCAAAAGCTGATTTAAATCAGTAAAAATTTCTGTATCTGCTAACTGAAAACTCAAGGGAACTGTCCGGTAACTTAATTTTTCTTCTGCATGATACAAAAGCCTCGCCATTAAAGATGTTTTGCCCATCTGTCTGGGTGCTTTAATCCGAATTAACGCCCCAGGTTGAGAAATAGCTGCGTAGCACTGATTTTCACAAGGAACTCTTTCCACATAAAAAGCTGAAGCTAGGCGCACTTGTCCGCTGGGTATTTCTGGTTCCGCTACTGGTAAAGGAATTGCAGGCGTAACCCTGTCAGTCGATGGAGGTGTAGATTTATCCCATTCGACTGCTTTTCCTGATAATAAATTACTGATTTCTTCGAGTAAACAAGGCGTATCAGTAGGGGAATTCCATTCCCGTTGTCGTACTTCTGCTAAATAGCCACGCAAATCATGATTTAAAATAGTATTAGCTGGACAATTTACCCGAATAGTTAATAATGTTAACTGATGATTTCGCTGGCGATCGCGCAACTCCCGCACCCGCCGTAAAATTTCAATCACCATTTCACTTACCGCAGATTCGGGAGATAACAGCAGCAAGAAATAATCAGATTGCTGCAATTTCTGATTAATATCAGCCACCCAATCTGCCTGGGCTTGATATGAATGAGAATTTCCTCCTACCCCATTGTTAAAACTGAGAGGAAACTTGTATGATTGTCCGCCTAATTCTGCGATCGATCGCTCTAACTCCGTAGCTAAACTAGTATCCGGTTGCTGATGATGATAGCTAATAAAAAAAGTCTTGCTTGTACCTGTCCTGTCTAATTGGGAATTTTTAGCTTTATATGCTCTGGTTATTGCACCTTGTAAAGTTTTTTTCTTAACTTCTTCACCTAATACTTGAGATAACTTTCTCCATAGCCTATAAGCAACATCCTTTTCCACATATTCAGGATTTTCAGGATGAATCTTTTCGTAAGTCAGTCCCGACCAAGAACCAATAAATACCTTTCTTTCTAAATCACTCAAATACTTTCCCGCATCATCATAGACTAACTTATCTACAAATTCCAAAGCTTGCTCAACTTCCATATAATCAACTTAGTTCCTATTGCTGCTGCCTGGTTAAAATTCTCTCATCTTAATTCACCCTGAGCAATCAGGATTAGTATAACAAAAATTTAGAATTCTTGTCCATAAACCTTAAATTACTGAGCTTTACAGAGTTTTACTGAAAAATTATGAATCAATTAATTTGATCGCACAGACTTTTCCTAAACCATCAAAAATTAAATAGATCCATAATTTTTCTATACATGGACTTTTCTGGTTTGCTATTGCTTAAAATATTGCTATAACTACTATTAAAGCCTATTAATGGTTTATTTTGAACTCTAAGACAAAACAGATAATACTAACGCAGTTTTCCCAGGGACAGTCTATCAAAATACTAATAAAGCAGGCCAATACTTACCCAAACAACCAATTGAAAATATTTCCGGGGGGGGGAACTAATGTACAATCCGACAAAATACATGATCGATGGTTTCGTAGAAAACATACAAGCTGGCTACCGTCGCAATTACGGAGGTTTGAAACCTGACTACGCCGACATTATAGGCTGGGCGGCTAACATGGCGCTAGAAAATATTGCCAACAGCGACGCTTTGTACCACAACGTTGAACACACAATTTATGTCACTTTAGTGGGACAGGAAATTCTTTGGGGTAAACACATCCGTGAGGGTGGCGTAACTTGTGAAGATTGGTTACATTGTATCATTTCTCTTTTATGTCATGATATCGGATTTGTCAAAGGAGTTTGCCGAACTGACAAACCATCAGAAAGAAAATATGCTACAGGTATAGATGATTTGATGATTACACTACCCTTTGGTTGTACTGATGCAAGTCTGAATAACTATCACGTAGACCGAGGTAAATTATTTATTCAAGAACGTTTTGGCGGTCACAGAATTATTGATGCCAGCATCATCAAAAAGAATATCGAACTAACTCGTTTTCCCGTACCAAATGATAAAGACCACCAGGATACCAAGGAATATCCTGGTTTAGTTCGTGCTGGGGATTTAATTGGTCAATTAAGTGACCCCCGCTATTTACAAAAAATTAGTGCTTTGTTTTATGAATTTGAAGAAACAGGAACGAATAAAACTTTGGGTTATAAAAACCCCAATGACTTACGCAAAAACTATCCCAAATTTTATTGGGGAGTAGTTTACCCTTATATTGAACCAGCTTTGGAATTTCTCGACGTAACGTTGGAAGGTAAACAAATTTTGGCAAATTTATTTTCCAATGTATTTCGCATTGAACATTCTAAACAGCAAGATAATTAACAAGTAAGTAGGTGTAAATAAATAAAGTGATAATAGTTATATGAGGATGGGGCGGGCTAGGAGAGCCCACCCCACAAGAAAGCTGTAACTCTTGTGGGGCGGGCAGGAGAGCCCGCCTTAATTTTCACTTTATTTATATCTACCTACTTAATGAGATTTGGAGATGGGATAAAATCCCAAAAATCCCTTCTTTTCCCATTACTAATACCCCTAATCTATCTCTCTTCTGCCCTCCAAAGCACGGGCTAATGTTACTTCATCGGCATATTCTAAATCTCCCCCTACTGGTAAACCAAAAGCAATTCGCGTTACTTTGGTGAAAGGTTTTAATAATTGACCGACATAAAGAGTAGTTGTCTCACCTTCTACGCTAGGAGTAATGGCTAAAATTACTTCTTTTGGCTTTTGCTGACTTACCCTTCTGACTAATGGAGAAACATTTAATTGTTCGGGTCCAATGCCATCCATTGGGGAAATTACACCGCCTAAAACGTGATATTTGCCGCTAAATTCTCGCGTTTTTTCTAAAGCAATGACATCGCGAGAGTCAGCGACTACACAAATAGTATGGTTATCCCGGTTTTGGTTGCGGCAAATTTCGCAAACTGGTTCAGCTGATAGGTGAAAACAAACGGAACATAAACCCACTTGCTTTTTAGCTTCGATTAAAGCTTGGGCAAGTGCTTGTACTTCATCTTCGGAACGTTTCAAAATATGTAAAGCCAAGCGTTGTGCCGTTTTTGGGCCAACTCCTGGTAAACGTTGTAATTGTTCAATCAAACGAGCTAAAGGGCGTGTATATACCATTTCTAGTTATGAATGCCGAGTAGTGACTCAGGACTTTCGCCTCAGCATTCAAATGCTAACAAGTTTAGAAGTCAAAGTAGATATAAGGCAGACCTTGTTTGGGGGCTAACATCCAAACTGCGTACAAACTCAGGGGTACTAACATAATTTTGATCGGCCAATTTAGTTGTAGCTTTAAACGGCGATCCCCGGCGAAAATTATTGCCATGATGGCGACTATTGCCCAAAGTAATAAGGCGATTTCTCCTCTTTGTAGTCCGATCGCTTCTAAGTATACCTTTTGGGCAAACTGAATATCAGCATTGTGTCCCCACAAATGAGTAAATACCCAAGTCGCATCTCTTAAATTAGGCAATCGGAAAAAGATCCAAGAAGTAAATACCATTAATTGAGTAATCGCCCAAGCTACAACTATACCGGGAATAGTTTGCCACCATTTTTTCAGGATTGAAACATTATCAGATAGAGTTTCTGTTAAGCGATGAACTACTAAAGCGATGCCGTGATATGCACCCCAAACTACAAAACCCCAAGCTGCACCATGCCAAATTCCGGCAATTAACATGACAATTAATAAGTTTAAACAGGTGCGTTTTAAACCTTGTCGAGAACCGCCCAAGGGAAAGTAAAGATAATTCCGCAACCAATCTCCTAATGTAATATGCCAACGTCGCCAAAATTCAGCAATGCTAGTAGTAAAATAGGGAAAATCAAAGTTTGGCGGTAAGTTTAATCCCATTAACAAAGCTGTACCCAAGGCAATATCAACATAGCCACTAAAATCGAGGTACAGTTGTAATCCATAAGCAAAGGTCGCTAACCACAAATCTCCGCTACCAGCACGTTCTAAATTATCAAAGCTGACTCCGACTAAAATGCCGATTCTATCTGCTATTAAGGCTTTTTTCACTGCCCCACAAGCGATTAACCAAAGTCCTTCAACTATTTGATTGGTGCTGGGAAATCGCAGGGTATTTAGTTGCGCTGCTAAGTGATGATATCGGGTAATCGGTCCAGAAATTAATTTAGGAAAGAACAATTTATAGGTGGAAAATTTCAGGAAGTTTCCGGTAGCTGGCGCACCGCGATAAACATCAATTAAATAAGCGATACATTCAAAACAGAAAAAGGAAATTCCCAAGGGGGCAATTAGTTGTTGATTCAGCCAAGTTGCTTGTTCTTTGATTACTGGTAAGTTAAATAGATATGCGATCGAATTTAAAAAGAACGGTATATACTTAAAGCCAAACAGTAAGACAACATTCAAGAAAATCCCTAGCCATAAAAAGCGCAAGCGTTTCTTATTCCAGTTTTCTTGTACTGTTTGCCATTCTTGATTAGACAATCGCCAATCTTTAGAATTTAATCTTAATAGCGATCGTTTACCTAAGATTAATCCCAGGCGATAGTTAAAAAACGTCAGGGCAAAAAGTAGAGGAATGTAATAAATTTGGATCGAAGCATAGAAAATTACGCTGGCTAACAAAAGTATCCATAACCGCAACCACTGACTTTGAATTAACCAGTAAATTGCGAGGACAGCTAATAGGAATACGCCATATAAAAGGGAAACAAAAGTCATTCTTGGTAATGGGTAGTTGGTAGTTGGTAGTTGGGGACTAGGGCGGGGTTAGGGGTTAGGGGGTTGGGGGTTGGGGATGGAGTGAAAGGGTGTAGGGTTTGGGGAAGAAGACATATTCCGCTACACCCCCACACCCCAACCCCCAACCCCCAGATTCTCCCCATCTCCCCATCCCCCCATCTCCCCATCCCCCCATCTCTCTATCTCCCCACTTCCCCGTTATTTTTGGGCCAAGGAATCAGGGGATCTTGTGCTAGCCTTTTAGCTACAGCAGCAGCACCGTAGCGGTTTAGGTGACTGGGATCTGAGAAGTATTCATTTTTTCTCGGCCATAATTGATTCCAATTGCGGAACACGAATCCTTTTCTTAAAGAAAGGCGCAACATATAAATTTCAAATTCTTTTTCGTATTGTCGCCTGTGGGCATCTAAGTATTCTCTAGTTAGGGGTAAATTAATGAAAACGAGGGGAATTTGCCGAGATTGAGTATACTCCACTAAAGATTCTAAGGCGGAGTTTTGTGGCCCTCCTAAATAAAAATCTTTGTAGTCAGTATCATAATCACCTTTGACTTTGGCGTGTTTTTCGTAGTAGGTTTCAGGCTCAAAGCGGAGAGAAATTGGTAAGAAACCATCCCAATCCAGGGGACGTTCTTCTATTTCTATTTGTTGATTTTCCGATCGCACTTTCTCCGGTTTCTCTGGTTTCCCAAAAGTATTGGCAAACCAATCGCGTAATTTGGCATTTAAGCGATCGCGTTCTTCATAACTTGCGGAAATCTCACCTAATTTTTGATTTAACAAATTATCAACATCTTGGGCTTTTATTTCCCCGATATTTCCTGAGAATTCTGCCACTATTGGTGGACTTTCTGACTGCTTTTCTGGAGTTTCATTAGCTAAATTTTCTGTTTTAACTGATTTATGAAATGTCCCTGCTGCTACTTCTTTGTAACCTGGAGATGCTGCCAGTTTGCTATAAGTTAAATCAAATCTCCCGCTATTAACAGCCCTTGCGCCATCTGCCCAAATAATCAATTTTGGCATTTGTTCTGGGGTGAGAATCCGACGAACTAATAGGTCAACAATTTGAGCCGTTGCGCCATTAATTCCGAAGTTGAAAATTTTTGCTTGACCGTAACCTTGCTCTGCTAAAGCTTTTTGCAAAATTGCCGGATCGATACCACGCATAGCGCGAGAACTGCCGATAATTAATATATCAGGTGGGCCTTGTTTCTCCACTTGCTTTTGGTAAATTGCCAGCTTTTCATCAAACTGAACATTGTCAAAACTGGGGAAATCTGGCTGTTTAACATTTAAGGTAACATTTTCCCCGGTTGGGTCTACCTTTACTTCCGTATTTCCTGGTTTTGTAAATCCAGTGGTATCAAAAATATTTTCTGATTGGCGGCGTTTTCGCTGGCGATCTCTTCGGTTTTGAGTGGTATTTTCCTGAACTAATTCTCTGTTTGCTGCTGCTTGTTGTTCCGGGGTGAGATTTTCATATCTTTCTCGGAAAGCGGCATCATTTAACACCGCAGAATTTTGTTGGGGACTGTCGGGAATTTTCAGTACACTACCGACAATTAAATCTGTACTTAAAGCCAACATAATGCCCAAAGCGCCCCAAACCAAAGCTACTCTTGCGCCGCTGTAATTAGCATTTCCTGGTAAAGCTAAGAAATTTTGTCCGGTTTCGCTGGGGGTGCAAATTTGCGATCGCGTTAACACCCCATAGCAAGATTGCCCAAATTTATTAACTCCCTGTTGAACTTTTTCAACTTGCGTTTCTAGCCAACCAGATGGTATATCTTCTATATTGGGAGCCGCACTTTTTAAACCCGAATCTTCTGGTTCCGAGTCAATTTTTTCGGTGACAAAATGTTCGGTAGTTGCAAAGTCTGGGGCAGTTTCAGGAACTACTACACCGCGAGCCGCAAAATCTTTTCCGAAAGTCCAACTCGGTTGTTTTTCCCCCGATCGCCGACCGTAAACTCTTACCCCAGCAATGCCCGGAATTTGCAGTTCACCGATCAACTGAAGCACGGGCGAACTTACTTGCTGTTGCAGCGGACAAACTAGCGCATCAGTCATGACGTACAACAAATCTTCGCGCCGCCGCACTTGAATGCGAATCCCGCCTGTTGCTAACCGCCAATCAATATCTGTATTTAATAATTGCCCGAGCAAAAATTCCAAAGCTTCTTCATCGCCATTCGCTGCTAAAGACCTTGTAGACTGCGCTAATTGGGGATGATTATTCCCTGGTAAATCTAACCATTCTACCCAAACTGGGGTTTCGTCTAAATGTTCGTGACCATAAATAATCGCTGCTTTCAACCCTTGGGGAGCTAAGCTTCTTAACATTGGGGTGAGATTTGCGATCGCCTTATGCTTATTTGGCACAATATCTGGGCGTATATTGTAATCTCCCAGGTGCAATTGCTTAATTCTTTCCCAATTTGGCGTAGTGCAGGAAATATGTAGTGTTGACTCCTTAATCACCACCGAAATTTCCATACCATGATCTTGCGGGCGGTTGAGCAAGCGTTCGATCGCTGCCTCATCCCCCCACTGCGCCCACTCCCGCAGCATCTCTGAGGGGAGCGTTAAATCCACCCGTAGCATCCAATCAGGAGACTCTTCCCCTGTCACCTGACTGAGAATTACCGCATCTTGGAAACCTTCCAACTTTAACTCCCGTAATTGTTGCGCTACGGGTGCAGCTAACAAGGAAGGATCGGGACTGTAAGCACTTTCGCAGAATACCCATAACCGCTGCTTCGGTGTCCCTAAATCTTGACTTTTAAAAGGATTTTCCCGGTGGCTACTTTTTGTCTTCACAGGGAGGATTTTGGTAGCTACTTTCACCGTCACTCCCAGATGACTCAGAAGCTTAGTTAAATAATGAGCGATCGCTTCTGGATTACCTTGACGCGCCTGACTTTCCCAATACTCAGCATCACCAACTACCTGAGCACTAACCGTTTTTGAAGTTGTCCCCGCACTGGTTGATTTCATCGCTAACTCTTGACTCTTCTTAACTGGTGGGGCTTCTCCAGAATTGGCTACTATTGGCGCGAGCAACTGTTGAATATCTAGTTGTTCTGTCCAATTGGGTCGTTTTTCACCCAACACCCGACCGTAAAGAAACACCCGGTTAATTGGCAGATGTTCCCCACCCAACAAGTCTTCTAGTTTAGTAGCTTCCAGAGCTTGTGTCACTCGCTCGATCGCTTTTTGCTTGTTGGGACAATCTTGACCTTCCCAGAGAATATGCAGAGTATTCTCCCGTACCCGGACTCGTACCTGCATCCCCGCAAGTACTAGCTCTCTTTCAACCCACTGAGTCAGGCTGATTGGGTCAGATGTAATTTGGCGTTGCTCTATGTTCAACATTAGGGCGCTTAATTAAAGACTGAGGAAGAAACTGAGGTCTAACCAAAATTTTTTTGAATGCTGACCCGGGTTTCTCGCTAAATCAAATTACGAGTGGCATTATATCCTGCTCCGGTCAAAATTCAATCATTTGATCGGTATTTTTGCACCTCCCAATGGCAAATCTGTCTCACAATATTAATGAGGGAACAGGGAACGGGCAACAGGCAACAAAGTTTAATGTCAAGGGGATTTAAACCCGCCCACCCAAAACTCCCTACTTCTATAAGTAGGGTCTCTCACTCCCCCAGGGAAAAGTAAATCGAGAAAACTGTTCAGGAGTTCCCTATTCCCTGTTCCCTTTTCTGATGAATAAGTAGTTGCTGCCTCCTCCGAAAAAAGTAATCAATTTTACAGTTTCTCGAAAAAGAGGACTTAGGAGAAGAAACACTGCCTTATTTAGTTATACTATCGAGGTACAAGATGAACTCTAATAGCATCAACCAACCAGAAACACAAACATCCCCAACCCCAGAAGCAACCTTTCCGGTGGAAATAATAGTCAGTTTGGCTACAGCCCCTTTACTTCTAGGTGTATTATGTGGAAAGGCTTCACTAAAGTTTCTCCAAGCACTAGGGGAAGCAAGCGAAGAAGTATTTCGCGGCGATCGCTTGCCAGTGCTGCAATTTCCCAAAGTTGAATCTGAAGGAGATTAAGACTTGTGCAGTGGGGGCAAAAATCTGTAGGATTTCCCCATACCTGGCTACTAAATATGTGACGCGAATTACAAAACCTAAAAGAATAACACAATTGTAGAAAAGATTTTCGAGGGCAACAGCGCAGAAAAAAAGGTAAAAGCTGAACAGAAAAGCAATATTTCCTTGGAGCCTTAGAACCTTCTGCCTGTGAGCCTTCCTGTACTTGGGCAAGCTAGATCGGTTGAATCTGACACTAATCTAGCCCAATAAGCCTCGTAAAATTTGTTGGTTATTATTGCTTGGATAGAAAGAACAACACCTATGAGTCCTACACTCCAATCCGATCAGGCAGTTCATCTCGCTTCCCCATCAGACCTATTTTTGCGGCATCGCCTTAAAGTCGTAGAGGACTTATGGGAGCACGTTCTCCGCACAGAATGCGGTCAAGAACTGGTAGATTTGTGTAATTATTTGCGATCGCTTTGTTCCCCAGAAGGACAAGCAACTGGCGACAGTCTTCAAGAAGAAGAAGTTTTTCGGATCATTCAAAATTTAGAAATCAATGATGCCATCCGTGCGGCGCGTGCTTTTGCCCTTTATTTTCAGTTAATTAATATTGTGGAACAGCACTACGACCAAAGGGCGCAACAACAAGCTTTACGAATGTCGTTTAAGCAAGAAGTTCCCGATCCCGCACTGCAAGCATTTACTAAATTGGATGCAGAATCTAAAGAAAGTGTTCCCGGAACAGATTCGTTAGAAAAAAGTTGGCAAGCCGCAAATTGGTCGCGCAAAGAAAAGGGTACTTTCCAATGGTTGTTTCCTTATTTGCGAAAGTTGAATATGCCGCCGCAAGCTGTCCAAAAATTAATTGACAATTTGGACATTCGGTTAGTATTCACCGCCCACCCAACAGAAATTGTCCGGCATACAATTAGAGATAAACAGCGCCACATTGCCAAGATTCTCCAAGAACTTGATGATTTAGAAGAAGGGAGTACGCTGATCGAAGAAGCGGAAAATTCTTGGGAAGGTAAGTTACTCAAAGAGGAGTTAACAGAAGAAATTCGTCTGTGGTGGCGAACTGATGAATTGCATCAGTTTAAACCTTCGGTTTTGGATGAAGTTGATTATGCTTTGCACTACTTCCAAGAAGTTTTGTTTGAAGCAATTCCCCTACTCTATCACAGATTAGAAAATGGGTTAAAAACTGTGTGGAGAGATCTGCGTCCGCCAAAACCTAATTTTTGTAAGTTTGGTTCTTGGGTAGGGTCAGATAGAGATGGAAATCCCTTTGTTACCCCCGCAGTTAGTTGGCAAACAGCTTGTTACCAACGGCATTTAGTTTTGCAGAAATACATTGGATCGGTAGACAAATTAATTAATCGTTTAAGTTTGTCTTTGCACTGGTGCGATGTGTTGCCAGAGTTGTTAGAATCTCTGGAACAAAACCGTTTACAAATGCCAGATGTTTATGAGGAATTGTCGATTCGCTATCGCCAAGAACCTTATCGGTTAAAGTTATCTTATGTGAAGAAGCGGTTGGAGTATACACGCGATCGCAATTGGCGACTCTACAAAGGCGAAGCTTTCCAACCAGAATCTCTCCTACAAAAACCGCAAACACCGATCTATAAAACAGCCGAAGAATTTTTGGCACAACTGCGATTAATTCAACGCAACTTACAAGAAACAGGTTTAATTTGCCGCGACTTAGAACAGCTGATTTGTCAGGTAGAAGTTTACGGATTTTGTTTAGCATCTTTAGATGTCCGCCAAGAAAGTACCAGACACTCCGATGCCATCAACGAAATAGTTGATTATCTGCAAGTTTTACCTTGTCAGTATAATGAATTAGAAGAAGATGAAAAGATTAAATGGTTAGTTTCGGAACTGCAAACAAGACGACCTTTAGTTCCTAACGAATTGCCCTTTAGTCCTCAGACTTGCGAAACAATTGAAACATTGCGCGTAGTGCGGCAAATGCAGCGAGAGTTTGGACAAGAGATTTGCCAAACTTATATTATTAGCATGAGCCATGATGTCAGCGATCTGTTAGAAGTTTTGCTGTTTGCCAAAGAAGCAGGACTTTACGATCCCTCCACAGGTGAAGGAACTCTGCAAGTAGTACCACTATTTGAAACAGTGGAAGATTTGAAAAAAGCTCCTTCCATCATGCAAATTCTGTTTGAGTTGCCATTTTATCGCGCTTTACTGGCTGGTGGTTATCAAAAGTATGAAGTAGAAAAGAAAAAGGAACTGGGAAATAATGTTACCTCTATGGGTTCCTTACCTTCATCATTACAAGAGGTAATGTTGGGTTATTCTGATAGCAACAAAGATTCTGGTTTCTTAAGTAGTAACTGGGAAATTCACAAAGCGCAAAAAGCTTTGGAATCGATCGCTTGTAAATACGGCGTTTCCCTCCGCATTTTTCACGGCAGAGGCGGTTCTGTGGGACGTGGTGGCGGCCCTTCCTACGAGGCGATTTTAGCCCAACCAGGACACACAATCAACGGCAGAATTAAAATTACCGAACAAGGCGAAGTTTTAGCTTCTAAATATTCTTGGCCGGAATTAGCTTTGTATAATTTAGAAACTGTTACTACAGCGGTAATTCAAGCCAGCTTGCTCAGAACAGGGTTCGATAATATTGAACCTTGGAACGAAATCATGGAAGAATTGTCTGACAAATCTCGCGAACATTATCGCTCTTTGATTTACGAACAACCAGACTTTGTTGATTTCTTCATGCAAGTAACTCCGATCGAAGAAATTAGCCAATTACAAATTAGTTCTCGTCCCGCTAGACGAAAAACCGGGAAAAAAGATTTAAGCACATTAAGAGCAATTCCTTGGGTATTTAGTTGGACACAAAGCCGCTTTTTATTACCAGCTTGGTACGGCGTAGGAACAGCACTTAATCAATTTTTGCAAGAAGACCCCCAAGAAAATCTCAAGTTGTTACGTTACTTCTATTACAAATGGCCTTTCTTCAAAGTAGTGATTTCTAAAGTAGAAATGACTTTATCAAAAGTCGATTTACAAATCGCTCACTACTACATGAAAGAATTGTCAGCACCAGAAGATTTACCCAGATTTGAAAAGTTGTTTGCTCAAATCGCAGAAGAGTATCATTTAACTCGCGATTTAGTCTTAAACATCACCGATCACAAACGTTTGTTAGATGGCGATCCTGACTTACAGCGATCGGTCCAAATCCGCAACGGAAACATTGTACCTCTAGGATTTTTACAAGTTTCCCTCCTAAAACGCCTGCGCCAAAGCAAATCCCAAAACCTCACAGGTGTAATAGACTCTCGTCACAGTCGCGGCGAATTATTACGAGGCGCATTGTTAACTATTAACGGTATCGCAGCCGGAATGAGAAACACAGGCTGATCCAGTAGGGTGCGTTACGGCTACGCCTAACGCACCATATTCCCTTTTTTCGGTACATGATATAGCATGAATTTCCCAAAAAATAACTACTCCTAAAGATATATTTATTTATTAGAAGATTGTAAAGATTTGTATAAATTAGTGTTCCAAAACACATTCCTTAACCTGCGCTTTATCACCTAACCCTACTGTCAATACTCGACAGCATAATCCAATAGATTTTTAAACTATGTCGGTTAGAGTTCGATTAAAGCGGAGAAACCTGCTGGTTTTTCTGTGTCTTTCAGCCTTTGTTGTTGCGACTATCGCTTCCAACCATTTCCGTCCTCAAAGCGCTACTGCCAACGACTCTTCATTGCTTTTAGCTCAAGGTAGAGTAACTCTCACTGGTGCTGGCGCATCTTTTCCTGCACCTTTGTATCAACGCTGGTTCTCAGACTTCAACAAAACTAATCCCAATATTCAAGTCAGCTATCAATCGGTTGGTAGCGGTGCGGGTGTACAACAGTTAATCAATGGAACCGTAGACTTTGGTGCCAGTGACGTGGCGATGACTGACGCGGAAATGGGAAAAGTTTCCAGAGGCGTAGTGTTAATTCCGATGACCGCAGGCAGCGTTGTGGTAGGTTATAACTTACCTGGCGTGAATTCTTTAAGACTTTCTCGCACTACATTACCTGCAATATTTTTAGGTGAAATTAAGACTTGGAACGACCCCAGAATTGCCAAAGATAACCCCGGAGTGAAGTTACCAAGTACGCCTATTAGTGTAATCTATCGTGCTGATGGTAGCGGTACAACTGCCATTTTCACCCAACATTTAAGCGCTATTAGTGGTGCGTGGAAAAGTAAAGTTGGTGAAGGTAGGTCTGTATCTTGGCCCACAGGTTCAGGTGCTAAAGGTAATGAAGGCGTAACTGCTCAAATTCTCCAAACTCAAGGATCGATCGGCTACATTGAATATGGCTATGCCAGAACTAACAAAATTTCACAAGCTACCTTACAAAATAAAGCCGGAAATTTCGTAGCACCAACTCCTTCTAATTCTGCGGCTGCGTTAGCATCAGTGCAGTTACCTTCCAACTTACGCGCCTTTGTTCCAGATCCTCCGGGAGCAAATGCCTATCCAATTGTTTCTTACACTTGGATCATGGCTTACAAAACATACCCGGATCAAAATAAATCAAGAGCACTGAAGCAAGCTTTGAATTATGGATTAACCACAGGACAGAACGTGGCAGATGATTTAGGATATATTCCTTTGCCGTCCGCTGTTGTATCTCGATCGCAAGCAGCAGTTAACTCAATTAAGTAGATCAATTTTTGCTCTTGGGCTTTCCAATCTAGATCCCCGACTTCTTCAAGAAGTCGGGGATCTAATTCTTGAAGAAGTCGGGGATCTATTTCGTTTTGTAGTCTTCACTACGTATATTTTGCTGATTCCACACTAAAAAGAAAGCATAGCTAATATAAGAAATGTTTGAGTAAAATAACGCTCTTCAATTTTAGCAAAGAGGATAATTCTAATGATAGATGCACAAACAAATCAGACACCTCATCGTGTAGTAATTGTCGGTGGTGGTTTTGGTGGATTGTATGCGGCGAAAGCTTTGGGTCGTGCTCCTGTAAAAGTGACTTTGGTTGATAAACGAAATTTTCATTTGTTTCAGCCACTTTTGTATCAGGTAGCAACGGGAAGTTTGTCTCCTGCTGATATTTCTTCTCCACTCCGCGCTGTATTAAGTGATAACCAAAATACGCAAGTATTGTTAGCCGAAATGCAGGATATCGATCCTGAACGAAAAAGGCTATTTTTAAATAGTGGTGAAGTTGATTATGATACTTTAATTATTGCTACTGGAGTTAAGCATCACTATTTTGGGAATGAGCATTGGGAAACAGCTGCACCGGGATTAAAAACAGTAGAAAATGCTTTGGAAATGCGGCGGCGAATTTTCATGGCGTTTGAAGCAGCGGAAAAGGAAACTGATTTAGAAAAACGCCGTGCTTGGTTAACTTTTGTGATTGTGGGTGGGGGACCAACTGGGGTAGAATTGGCTGGCGCGATCGCAGATTTAGCCTTTGCCACCTTAAGAAAAGAATTTCGTAATATTGATACTTCTGAAGCTAAAATCTATCTCTTGGAAGGCATGGATAGAATATTGCCTCCCTATAAACCAGAACTTTCTGCGAAAGCGGAAAAGTCTTTAAACAAATTAGGCGTAACTATCTTAACTAAAACTTTAGTTACTAACATTGATGGCGATGTAGTAACTATGAAACAAGGAGACACAGAATCACAAATTGCTGCTAAAACAATTTTATGGGCAGCTGGTGTCAAAGCTTCTCCTGTTGGCAAAGTTTTGGCAGAACGCACAGGCGTACAATTAGATAGAGTCGGTAGAGTTATTGTGGAACCAAATTTGACGGTTAAGGGTTATCCCGATATTTTTGTCATTGGTGATTTGGCGAATTTTTCCCATCAAGACGGCAAACCTTTACCGGGAGTTGCGCCTGTAGCCATGCACGAAGGAGAATATGTTGCTAAACTGATTCAACAGCGGTTAAAAGGTAGTGAAAATGCTTTTCCTTTCCGTTATGTTGATGTGGGAAGTTTGGCAGTTATCGGCAAAAATTACGCTGTAGTGGATTTAGGTTTTGTCAAATTATCTGGTTTCCTAGCTTGGCTGACTTGGGTGTTTGTGCATATCTACTACTTAATTGAATTTGATAACAAACTAATAGTAATGATTCAGTGGGCTTGGAATTATTTTACTCGCAAAGGTGGCGCTCGTCTAATTACAGGAAATGAATCTATGGGGGTAGTGGGAGTTAACGAAAAAGGTGAGTACTATGTACCACCAGCAAATAAATCTCCTGTCGAAGTCCGCTAGTCACAGCGTAGGGGTAATTCATGAATTACCCCTACGCTGTGACTTGTTGATGGTGTGGGCGATCGCCATAAATATCACATCAATTGCTTTGTGTCAAATTTGGGATTTACGTATTTATCACGATCCAGAAAGGGGCGTTCTGAGTGCATCTTTAGAATTTTCTGACTTTAATGCTATAATTATAGGCTTTATTTACTGTTCTGGCTGCTGTAAATTTTGCCGTTTTGAATCAATTCTGAGTAGTTAAATTCGCTTCTCACTTAATTCATTAAGTAGGTAGATATAAATAAAGTGAAAAGTAGGGCGGGCAGGATGCCCACCCCACAAGAAAGCTGTAATTCTTGTGGGGTGGGCATCCTGCCCGCCCCATCCTCATATAACTATTATCACTTTATTTATTTACACCTACTTATAAATAACCAACAAAATACCGTTTCTCAGGCTTTAAATAGAGGGTTAATTAAGCTCAGTAGTAATACGGAAAACCAAGAAATTCTCTAACGTAGTCTTACTCAAGGTTAATAAAAATAACTATGTTAGAAATAGGTTGTAGGATTGAGTTTTGCAAAAATATTATTCCTAACGATATTGTGCTGATTTGATTTATTTACCAATGCGATCGCTAAACAGATCCGCATTTCCAGCTAATTTCTAAAAAAGCCAAGAAAAAATCAGTTATGAACGGCATAGAAGAATCAGGGGAAAAATTTAAAATTCTCGATCGCATACCCATTGGTATTTGCCTGTTACGAGAAGATTTTGTTGTCATCTATTGGAATCGTTGTTTAGAAAAATGGACAAATATGCCAAAACAGAAAATAGTCGGCGCTAATATTACTACTTATTTCCCTCATTTAAGTCAACCGAAATATGTTAGTCGTCTCCAGGAAATCTTTGCCGGGGGTTCATCAATAATCTTCTCGTCACAAGTTCACAAACATCTAATTCCGGCTTACTTACCTGATGGAAAATTGCGAGTGCAGTATACCACCGTTACTGCTGAACCTGCGCCTGATGGAAGTTACTATGCCTTACTTTCTATCCAAGATGTTACAAAGCTTACCCAAAGAGTTCACGATTACCGCACCATGAGAGACAGGGCGCTAGCAGAAGTGCAAGAACGGCAACAAGCAGAGGCGGCGCTACAACAAACAAATGACCAACTGCAAGCAGTTTTAGATGCTGTTCCTGGCTTGGTTTCTTGGATTAGTTCTGACCTAAAATATATCGGTGTCAATGAACATTTGTGTACAACTTTTAACCAACCCGCAGAAAATTTTCTCGGTAAAGAACTGGGTTTTTTAGAAAGTAGCTTTGCTTTTGCTAACTTTATGACTTCTTTTATGTGTAGTTCGCAAAAAGCCGATCACCAAGTCATTGATGCAAAAATTAAAGGTAATATCAAAAAATACTTAATTGCTGCTCAGAAGTATCAGCAAGGTCAAGCTGCTGTAGCGGTAGGAATTGATATTACCGAACAAAAACAGGCAGAACAACAACTGAAGACTTCGTTGCGAGAAAAGGAAGTATTACTAAAGGAAATTCACCACAGAGTTAAAAATAATCTCCAAGTTATTTCTAGCTTGCTTAAATTGCAATCTGAGTATATCAAGGACAGGGAAGTAATCTCACTTTTCAGTGATAGTTATAACCGAGTTAGGTCAATGGCACTAATTCATGAAAAACTCTATCAATCTCAAGGTCTTGCCCAAATTGATGCTGCTGATTATATTAAGAGCCTGGTTTACAATTTAGTCTCTTCCCACACACCAATTTCTCAAGGAATAGATTTAGATATCCAAGTCGAGCCAATATTTTTTGATTTAGATACAGCTATTCCTTGCGGATTAATTATTAACGAGTTGATTTGCAATACTTTAAAATATGCTTTTCCCGATCGCTCTCGTGGTAAAATTTATATTAGGTTAACAGTACTAAAAAATCAATTCGTTTTGTTGGAAGTTGCCGATAATGGCATTGGATTACCAGCAGATTTTGATATTGAGATGAGCGAAACTTTAGGCTTGCAGTTGGTTAATAATCTTACTAATCAGTTAGATGGAAATATTGAAGTTGATTGGCAATGTGGAACATTTTTTCGCATTACTTTCCCTCTTAGAGGTAACGTTTCTCAAGTTCCTAGTCCCGTTTAAAAATTGCTTGCTATCCTTTGAATAGGATCGAGCCTCATGATAGGTAAACTTATGCAATTTAACGATTCATGGCTAAACTTACCCAAATTAGAGCAGGCTATTAACCGTCATCCTACCCTGATAGCTGCTGATACGCTGTTGATAAATGTCCTATCTCTGATGGGTTTTTCACAGGGTAATAAAAGTACTATTTCTAGTGATGAGTGGCGAGAAGAAAATGAACAAGCTGAGGCTTTACAAAATCTCAGTTGTAATTATGTTGTAGTAATGGAAAATGACCAGATTTTGGGCGTGTTTTCTGTGGGCGATTTGGTAGAGTTAATTGGCTCTGGAGTTAAGCTAAATAATCAAATTAAAGTTGGGGATTTAATTACCAAACGGCTAGTTACTCTGCGCTTTTCACAGAGCGAAAATATCGTTACTCCAATAGTATTTTTCCAACAGTATAAAACTTGTTATTTACCAATTATTAATGAACAAAAAGAGTTATTAGGAATTGTCACGCCCACAACAATTCTTCAAGGTTTAAACTTGATAAATTTATTTAAACTGGGCACCGTAGAGGAGGTGATGAACAGTGAAATACTGAGTGTCGATCGCGCAACCTCCGTCCAAAAAGTTGCTCAGTTAATTAGAGAAAATTCAGGCAACTCAGTAGTAATCACTACTGAAAGAGAACCAGAAAAAATTATCCCTATAGGAATAGTTACAGAACGCCAAATAGTGCAAGCTTGGGCGCTAGGAATGGATGTAACGCAAACACCAGCGTCCTTAATTATGCGGAGATTAGGACAGGAATTAAATCCTACAAATTCGCTGCTTTATGCTTATCAGCAAATGCAAAACGATCGCCTAGATACACTCTTAGTTTCTGATGGTAAAAGTGAATTTTCGAGTGGACGATGGGGAATCATAACAGCAATGGAACTATTGCGATCGCTAGAACCAATGCAGATTTATCGACGGCTCAAACGTACTCAACAATTTGTCCAACAACTTCAAGTTGAAAAAGCGCAAATTTTGTCTCGTCGTAATGCTGAATTAACCGAGCAAGTACAGCAACAAACTGAAAAACTGCGCCAAGATTCAGAAAAACTGAAGCGACAAGTACAGCAAGCGACACTAATTAACCAAATTACCCAAGCAATACGGGAAACTTTGATATTAGAGGAAATTTTGCCAACTACAGTTAATCAGTTGCATGAAGCATTAAATGTTAGCCGTTGCTTAATTTTTCGCCCAAATCCTGCTAGTCAGCTACCAGTTTATTATGTTTCAGAATTCACTTCGGAATGTGAAGGTTTAATTAGTGGACGCTGCAATTTTTACCGCCTTTATCACTCGCAAATAAGTCAAGGTGAACCGCTGATTTTACCTGAAATAAATGCTAATCTGACTGCGGAAATTCAGGAAGCTGCTCAAGAATGTAATATTCGTGCCATTATGATTATGCCGTTGATTTATCAGCAAACTTATATTGGCGGAATTAGTTTACATCAATGCGATCGCGAACGAGAATGGACAGAAGATGAAATAGCTTTTGTGAAAGCAATTGCCGATCATTGCGCGATCGCCATTCATCAAGCAAATCTTTACCAACAATTACAAATAGAACTGCAAGAACGGCAAAAAGCAGAAGCAGCCTTAAGAGAACAAAAGAAATTTCTCCAAGATGTTATTGATACTAATCCCAATCTAATTTTTGTTAAAGACTGGGAGGGTAGATTCGTCTTAGCTAATCAAGCTTGCGCGGATATTGTCAGCTTAACTGTTGAGCAAATGCTTGATAAAACTGATGCAGAATTAAATCCAAACTCAGGAGAAGCGCAACAATTTGATCGTGACGATCGCGAGGTAATGACCACCCGCAAAACTAAATTTATTGCTGAAGAACAACTAACTAATTTTACAGGTGAAGTGCGCTGGTTGCAGATAGTAAAAAAACCAATATTATCTTCAGATGGTGAAACTATTCAATTGTTGGGTGTAGCTAGTGATATTACAGAACGCAAACGTGCCGAAATTGCGCTACAAAAACTTAACTCCCAATTAGAAACTAAAGTTGCAGAACGCACCGAACAATTAAATCAAATAGTTAGGGGACTAGCAAAGGAAATTGTGCAACACCAACGCGCACAAGCAGCACTCAAGGAAAGTGAACAAAGATTTCGGATCTTAGTTGAAACTAGTAGCGATGTAGTGTGGGAAGTCAATGAAAATGCTGTTTATACTTATGTTAGTCCGAAAATAAATGAAATTTTAGGTTATGAACCAGAAGAAATTTTAGGTAAAACTCCCCTGGATTTGATGCCGCCTGAAGAAGCGAAGCGTGTTAGTAAAATCTTTGAGTCTATTGTGGCAAGACAACAACCATTTACCTGTTTTGAGAATACTCAGATTCACAAAAATGGTAACTATGTTGTAATAGAAGCTAGTGGAGTTCCCATTTTCAATGAAAAGGGAATATTTAAAGGTTATCGGGGAATCGATCGAAATATTACAGAACGCCAACTTGCAGAAGCTTCATTACGAGAAAGCCAAACACAATTACAAGCAATTTTGGATAATTTACCAGCAGTTATGTATCTATACGACACTCAAGATAGATACTTACTAATTAATCGTCAGTTTGAAACTTTATTTAATGTGAAGAAAGAAGAAATAATTGGTAAAGGTATATATGATTTTTGGTTGCCAGAAATTGCTAATGTGTTTGCCACAAATAACCGCCTGGTAAGAGAACAAGGAACTGCGGTACATACTGAAGAAGTTGCACCTCATGAAGATGGATTACATACTTATCTGACGGTGAAGTTTCCTTTAAAAAATAGTGATGGTGAAATCTATGCTGTTTGTGGCATTTCTACCGATATTACCGATCGCAAACAAGCCGAAAAAGCACTGCAAGAAAGTCAAGCAAGATTACAAAAACTAACAGCCAGTGTGCCAGGAATGATTTATCAGTACGTGCTACATCATGATGGTTCTCATTCCTTCCCTTATATTAGCCCTGGTAGCAGTCAAATTTGGGAATTAGAACCAGAAGAAATGCAGTCAAATCCTCAGCTTGGCTTTGATATTATTCATCCTGAAGATTTGCCATCTTTAATTGAATCAACTAAAATTTCCGCACAAACTTTACAACCTTGGCAATGGGAAGGACGCATCATTCCCCGATCGGGTAATTTGAAATGGGTGCAAGGCATTTCTCGTCCCGAAAAACAAGCTAATGGAGATACTTTATGGGATGGTTTGTTTATTGATATTAGCGATCGCAAACTAGCAGAAGCAGCCTTAAGCGAAAGTGAAAGACGATTAAGAATTGCTCTGAATGCTGCTAATATGGGAACTTGGGATTGGGAAATTCAAACTGATAAAATAACTTGGTCTGAGCAAACGGAAATAATTTTTGGTTATACTCCTGGCACTTTTCCAGGGAATTATCAAGCTTACTATAATCTGATTCACCCTGGCGATCGAGACTATCTCATTACAGAAATTTCTCACGCCATAGAACAAAAAATTCCATATAACGTTGAACATCGCATAATTTTGCCTGACGGCTCAATTCGTTGGGTTGCTGGTAAAGGTGATGTAATTTGTAATTCATTAGGACAAACTCTAGGTATGAGTGGTGTAGTTATGGATATCACTGAACGCAGACAAGCAGAAACAGCATTGCGCGACAGTGAATATAAACTCCGCACCATAGTAGAAAACTGTAATGATGCAATATTTCTCAAAGATAAAGAAGGTCATTATTTATTTATTAATCCTGTAGGAGCCAAAGTTTTACAGCGTCCAGTAGAAGAGATTTTAGGCAAGCGAGATGATGAATTATTCACAAAAGAAACAGGTAGGCAAGTTTGGGAGCTTGACTACACAATTATTAGGAGTGGAATCACTTGGACTTATGAAGAAACGGCAGAAGTCAATGGCAAAAAATACACTTTTCTTTCTACTAAATCCCCTTATATGTCATCCGACGGTGAAACACTAGGTTTAGTTGGAGTTTGCCGCGACATCACCGAAAGTAAAGAAATACAAGAAAAAATGCGGCGACAAATTGCTGCTGTAGAAGCTGCCAGTGATGGAATTGCTATTGTTAACTCTGCCGGAGAATATACTTATCTGAATGAATCTCACGTTAAGATTTTTGGCTATGAAAGCGCACAGGAATTAATCGGGAAAACTTGGCATGAGTTATACAATAGTGAAGAACTTGAGAGATTAGAAAGGGAAGTAATTCCGCTAGTTTGGCAACAAGGAAAATGGCAAGGAGAAGCAATTGCTAAAAAACGCGATGGCACAACTTTCACGGAAGAACTTTCTCTCACTTTAATTCCAGATGGCGGATTAATTTGTGTATGTCGTGATATTACCGAACGCAAAGCAATAGAAGAAAGTTTAAAATTAAGAGATAGAGCGATCGCAGCCAGCAACAATGGTATTATTATTACCGATGCCAGAATACCTAATCAACCCATTATTTACGTTAATCCAGCTTTCGAGAAAATCACCGGATACTCTGCTGCTGAAGTATTAGGGAGAAACAGTCGTTTTCTCCAAGGTCAGGAAACTGAACAAGCAGAATTAGAAAGACTGCGAACTGCAATTCGCCAAGGAAAAGATTGTACAGTTGTCCTACGTAACTATCGGAAAGATGGCAGCTTATTCTGGAATGAATTAAGTATTTCACCCATTTACGACGATGATGGAATTCTGACTCATTACATTGGTATTCAAACCGATATTACTGAACGTAAACAAGCAGAAGAAGAACTGCGAGCCTCAACTTCCCGCCTATCAACATTGATTGAAAACTTACAACTCGGTATCTTAGTAAAAGATGAATCTGAACTAGTTGTTTTACTCAATCAAGCATTCTGCGATATCTTCAATATACCCATAGTACCTGGTGCCTTAATTGGCGCTGACTTTTCCGATTATATAAAAACCTATCAACATTGTTTTGCAAATCCTGAGCAAATCGTCCAACGCCATCAAGAAATTTTGCAAATCCAACAACTAACAATTAATGAAGAAATTTCAATGGCAGATGGTCGAATTTTAGAACAATATTATGCACCAATTTTTGTTCAAGGGAACTACAAAGGACATTTATGGATGTATCGAGATATCACCGAACGTAAAAAAGCCGAAAGTGAAATAAGAACATCTCTTAAAGAAAAGGAAATTCTGCTTAAAGAAATTCACCATCGAGTTAAAAACAACTTACAGGTAATTTCTAGCTTACTCAAGCTGCAATCTAGCTACATTAAAGATGAAGAAGCCTTGATTTTATTCACAGAAAGTTACAATCGTGTGAGGTCAATGGCACTAATTCATGAAAAGTTATATCAATCTAAAGGTTTAGCCAGAATTGATGCTGTTGATTACATCCGTGACCTGACAGATAATCTATTTCGCTCTTATAATGTAGCAACAGGCTCCATCAAATTAAACCTGCAAATAGAACATATAGAATTAGATATTGATACAGCAATTCCTTGCGGTTTAATTATCAATGAATTGGTTTCTAATTCGCTGAAATACGCCTTCAGCGACCAAGAGAAAGGAGAGTTATATATTAAATTTTCCTGCCAAGAAGAGACAAACGAAATTACTTTAGCGATCGGTGATAATGGAATCGGTTTACCGCCAGATTTTGATGTGACAGAACTTGAATCATTAGGGTTGCAATTAGTCTACAATTTAACCCAACAATTGGATGGAGAAATTGAAATTAATTCCGAGCAAGGTGCTAGTTTCAAAATTACATTTACCAACCGGAGTGGAAAAGAAAAATGACGGCGACAATTTTAGTTGTGGAAGATGAAGTAATTATAGGCATGGATATCAAAAATAGCTTAAAAAAATTAGGCTATAACGTCCCTGCTGTTGTAGCTACTGGCGAAAAAGCTATTGAAAAAGCTGCTGTAATTCAACCAGATTTAATTCTGATGGATATTATGTTAAAAGGTGCGATCGATGGTGTACAAGCCGCCGAAAAAATTCGCACTCAGTTAAAATTACCTGTAGTTTTCTTGACTGCTCATACCGATCGCACTACCTTAGAACGTGCTAAACAAACTGAACCTTTTGGTTATATTGTTAAACCTTTTCAAGAAAAAGATTTACACACTACGGTAGAAATTGCTTTAGCTAGGTGTAAAGCCGAATCAGAAATCCGAAAAGCCTTAGAAAAAGAAAGGGAACTTAACGAATTAAAATCTCGTTTTGTATCAATGGTTTCCCACGAATTTCGCACACCAATGTCTACAATTCTCTTCTCAACTGACCTCTTAGAAATGTATATGAATGAATGGCCGGAAGAGAAGAAAAAGACCCATATTCATAGAATTCAATCTGCTATCCAACGCATGATTGAAATGTTAGATGATATACTAGTAATTGGCAAAGCCGAAGCCGGAAAACTAGATTTTAATCCCCGTCCCCTTGAGCTAGCAAAATTCTGTCGAGAATTAGTAGAAGACATCCAAAATGCTGATAAAAATCAGCATCCTCTGAATGTAAATATTCAGTGTGCATTGACAGAGGTTAAAATGGACGACAAATTGCTGCGTCACATCTTAATTAACTTACTTAGCAACGCTACTAAATATTCTCCTGAAAATACCCCAGTTAATTTTAGTGTTTCCTGCCAAGATAATCAAATTACCTTTGAGGTTAAAGATTCAGGAATTGGCATTCCTGTAGAAGATCAAAAACGGCTATTTGATGCTTTTCATCGCGCAACTAATGTCGGTTCAATTGCCGGAACAGGACTAGGTTTAGCAATAGTGAAGAAGTCTGTAGATTTACATGGAGGGACAATTAAAGTAGATAGCGAAATGGGAATTGGAACCACATTTACCGTGAGTTTACCACTGACAAATTTCGCAGAGGAGTCAAGCAAAATTAATTAACTTACACAAATTTAGGTCTGGTTACTTATGAAATTAAACGATCGCAAAACAAAAATTTTGGTAATTGAAGATGAAGAATCTGTGCGAGCTAATATCATAGAAATCCTGGAATCTGAAGATTTTGATGTGATTGGCGCAAAAAACGGTGCGATCGGAATTCAAGAAGCAAAAAATCAACTTCCCGATCTGATTCTGTGCGATATTATGATGCCTGATATGGATGGTTATAGTGTGTTGAGTGAATTACAAGAAGACCCTTTAACTGTTATCATTCCATTCATTTTCTTGACAGCAAAAACTGAGCGAGACGACTTACGTTTAGCAATGGAATTAGGTGCAGATGACTATATCACCAAACCATGTACTGTGACTGAATTACTAAGTGCAATTACCATCAGGCTAAAAAAACAAGCTATATATAGCCAGCAATTTGAAACCGAACGTAACAAAGCCAAAGGATTACAAGCAAGAGTTCAAGAATTACAAAAGTTAAGCAAAAACAGAGCAGATTTGTTGCAAAGACTTACCCAAGAATTGCGCGATCCTTTGTCTAATATCACAATGGCAATCCAAATGCTAAAGTTAGCACCTACAGAAAAAGCACAAGCACATTATTTGAAAATTTTGCAACAAGAATGCGCTCGTGAAATAGCCATTATTAATCAATTGTCTGATATCCAAGAAGTTTTAGTACCAGAAAATGTCAAACTCTTACAACGCTTTAAAACCTCTAACGATCAAACCTCAGACCAAGATTCTAGTGATTGAAGACGATGAAAATATTCGCGAAAACATTTTAGAAATTTTAACAGGACAAAATATTAGAGCAATTGGCGCAAAAAATGGTCGCTTAGGTATCCGTTTGGCGCGAAAAATTATTCCCGATCTAATTATTTGTGACATTATGATGCCAGAATTAGATGGCTATGATGTGCTAGCAGAGTTACGCCAAGAGCCTTTAACAGCAGTAATTCCTTTTATTTTCCTAACGGCTTTAGCAGATAGAGATCATAATCGCAAGGGAATGGAATTAGGCGCAGATGACTATATTACTAAGCCTTGTAAACCTGTGGAATTGTTAAAAGCGATCGCCATACGCTTAAGCAAAAAAACGGCTATTACTGACCCTTACACTACAGCTTTAAAACAAGCATCACAACAACTAAATAAATCTCTGCACTATGACAGTTTAACTAATTTACCAAATCGCTTATTGTTACAAGAAAAATTATCGCAAATTATCAATTATTTAACTGTAAATAAGCGCAACTCTAACTCAGAGCAACTGCTATCAATTATTTATCTCAGTTTAGACAGATTCAATCGAATTGTTGAAGTTTTAGGACATTCGCCAGCAGATACACTAATTCAAATTGTAGCGGAACGTTTAAAAGCTTACAGCAGTAAGTGTCATACTATAGCGCGGTTAGCTACTGATGAATTCGCCATAATTATGATAACGGATAATCAGAGAAAAATAGTGATTGAATTTGTCCAAAACCTATTAGAAAGTTTAGCAAAACCTGTAATTTTAGAAAACAATATTGAAATTTTAATTACAGCTAGCATCGGAATTTCTCTATATGCTGGGGATGACAGTGAACTAGAGAAAATGCTGCAATTAGCTCATAAAGCGATGAACTATGTTAAACAACAAGGAGGAAATACTTATGCGTTTTATCAACCAACTCTTAATGTGACAAGTTGCGATCGCTTAAATTTAGAAACCAGCTTAAGTTATGCTTTAGAACGCAACGAATTGGAAATTTATTATCAACCAAAAGTAAGTTTAAAAACAGGCAAAATTGTTGGTGCAGAAGCACTTTTAAGGTGGTTTCATCCAGAACAAGGAATAATTTCCCCACTTAAATTTATTCCCATCGCAGAAGAGACAAATTTAATTATTCCTCTGGGTGAATGGGTTTTTAAAATGGCTTGTCAGCAAACAAAGTTATGGCAAAAGTCAGGTTTCCCTGAATTACAAATAGCTGTTAACATATCTGGTCGGCAATTCAGTCAAAGTAACTTTGATTTACGGCTAATTCAAATATTAAAAGAAACTGACTTTGCTACCGAATATTTAGAATTAGAGTTAACAGAAACCGTACTTATGGAAAATTTAGAGATCGTTAATGAGAAATTAACTGCTTTTAAAGAGTTGGGTGTGCAAATTGCGATCGATGACTTCGGAACAGGTTATTCTTCATTAAGCTATTTGCAACAGTTTCCCTTTGATACTTTAAAAATTGACAAATCTTTTATTCATCAATTAAACAAGAATGCCAAAACTAAAACTATTACCAGTTCTATTATCAAAATGGGACACGAACTCAACTTAAAAATAATAGCAGAAGGAGTCGAAACCAAAACAGAATTAGATTTCTTATATCAAAATGATTGTGATGAAATCCAAGGTTTTCTTTTTAGTCAACCTCTCAGCGTTAAGGATTTTACCAATTTATTGGTATCGGGAAAAACCTTAACTTTGCTCCAATACATTAGGGAGTAAAGTGCTGTTCCCACTTGATTAACAAACAAACATTAATTTTGATAGGACGGAATAATCATGACCAAGATTTTAGTTATCGAAGACGAAGAAGCAATCAGAGAAAATATTTTAGAACTCTTAAATGCCAAAAAATTTGACGCTTTTGCGGTAGAAAATGGTTCTAAAGGCGTTCAATTAGCTAAAGAAAAAAGACCAGATTTAATTATTTGTGATATATCCATGCCAGAATTAGATGGCTATGGTGTTTTAGAGGCATTGAGAAGTGAACCTGATACCGCAATGATTCCCTTCATTTTCCTCACAGCTTTAGCGGACAAAGCTAATAATCGCAAGGGAATGGAACTAGGCGCAGATGATTATTTAACTAAACCTTGTAAACCTGTAGAACTGCTAAATGCGATCGACACTCGCCTCAAAAAACAAGCAACCATTAATCAGCAACAAAGCCAAAAATTAGAAGAATTACGTAGTAGCATCACCTTCTCCTTACCTCACGAACTCAGAACCCCACTAAATGGAATTTTAGGCTTTTCCGAACTTTTATTAACTGAACTAGATACACTAGAACCACAAGAAATTAAGGAGATGGTCGAACAAATTCAAACATCAGGTAAACGCTTATATCGACTGATTCAAAACTTTTTACTCTATGCCGAATTAGAATTAATTGCAACCAATTCAGAACGCATCAAAGCGTTAAAAAATTACCAGACAGATCGTGTCGATTCTTTAATTTCCCATCAAGCAACTCAGCAAGCAAAACAAGCACAAAGACAAGCTGATTTACACTTACAGCTAGAAGATGCTCAACTAAATATTTCTCCCAACCGCTTGCAAAAAATGGTAGAAGAATTAGTAGATAACGCTTGCAAATTCTCAGTTTCGGGAACCCCAATTAATATCGTCAGCCAGGTAATCAATAACTCATTTATCTTATCTGTAAATGACAAAGGTAGGGGAATGAAAACCGAACAAATCGACAATTTAGGTGCTTATATGCAGTTTGAACGTAAACTTTATGAACAACAAGGATCGGGATTAGGATTAGTAATTGTTAAACGAATAGCTGAACTACATGGAGGAAGCTTAGCTATAGAAAGTATTCCTGATGAACAAACAACCGTTAAAGTTATCCTTCCTATTACTCAGATCTTGCACCAGTGCCAAAATCCGCCTGCGAATCAATTCGCAGGCTAAGTAGGTAGATATAAATAAAGTGAAAACTGGGGCGGGCAGGATGCCCACCCCACAAGAAAGCTGGAACTCTTGTGGGGTGGGCATCCTGCCCGCCCCATCCTTAAATAACTATTATCACTTTATTTATTTACACCTACTTAATAGCAAAACTCCTCTTTCATAGGACTAAATATTTATTTAGAATTCAAAGGCTTTCAGTCCATTTTAATGGACTTGAGCTATTAGCCCGGAAATTGATTTCCGGGTGGGCTCGCAACCGCAGGTGCAAGATCTCAGTATTAGTTAATTTTCCCGCTCAAGTTCGTTGTGACGACTTCAGTCGTTCTCTCCCTACATAATAGGACTGAAGTCCTCACAACAGACCGGACAATACAGGATTTAAAAACTGCGTCAAAGTAAACGCATCCACACCTAATTCTGTCCTTTCCTTCGCCGCTAAAATACCAGCTTGCGCGTGCCACCAAGCTGCAATTACCACTCTTTCAACCAGAGAATTAATATTAGCAGCAACCCCTTGCGCCAACAATCCACCAATCAATCCGGTTAATACATCTCCACTACCACCACGCGCCAAAGCTGGCGTACTTTCGGGAATAATCCAAACCTTACCAGAAGCATTTCCTATTGCCGTTCTTGCTCCTTTTAATAATACAATTGAGCCAGTTAATTCTGCCGCTTTTTTCACTGCCTCAACTCGATTTTGTTGCACATTTTCAATATCAGGAAATAACCGTTTAAATTCTCCAGCATGAGGAGTTAAAACAGTTGTGACTTGGCGGTTTTGTAAAGTCGAAATCGTTCCCAATTGAGCTAAAATATTCAAACCATCAGCATCTAAAATTACAGGTTTATTGTTAGCTAAAACTTCCTCTACAATTGTAGTTGCTTCTGTTGTGATACCGGGACCACAGGCGATCGCATCATAACTCCCCAAATCCACTGCTTGTGGTAAACTAGCGATCGCACCACTCTCCGTTTCCTCACAACCAATAATTAACGCTTCCGGCAAATGGGAAACCAACAAAGATTTCAAAGATTCAGGAACAGCAATAGAAAGCATTCCTACACCGCTTCCTCTCGCGCCTAAACCAGTTAAAATTGCCCCTCCAGCATACTTCCGCGAACCACAAATTAACAGTAAATGCCCTTGTTTATACTTATGCGTAACCGCCGGACGAGATAGCGGCAAATGTTCCTTAATAAACCCTTTAGTGACTCGCTGAATTTGCGGCATTTCTCCCAAAATTGCCGTAACATCTGCCAAGGGAATATCAAAATCAATTAACTCCGCCTTACCAACATATTCTAAAGCTTGATCTTGCAATAATCCCAACTTCCACAAACCCAAACAAAGAGTATGATTAGCCTTAATAGCTGTTCCTAAAACCTCCCCCGTATCCGTATGTAAACCCGAAGGTAAATCAATACTTATAACGAGTTTAGACCATTCATTTAACCCATTAATTGTTTCTGCAAGATTATCTTTAATTTCTCTTTCTAACCCAAACCCAAATAAGCCATCAATAATTAGGTCGCAATCTTGTAAATCAGCAATATCTTCTACATAACAAATCCCTAAACTTTGGGCATATAAATCATGTTGTGCCGTCAAATCTTTTAACTTAGAAAAAGGGCGATAAATCTTAACTTGATAACCGCGAAAATGCAACTCCCGCGCCACAACTAGCGCATCACCACCATTATGACCCGGCCCCACCAAAACCCCAACTCGCACCAAAAATTCAGAAAAATCTCTTCTCCCCTCCCCGTTAGACGGGGAGGGGTTGGGGGTGGGGTTTAACAACAATGGAAAAAGCGACTGCACCCGTTGAGAAATTAACCCAGCCACTTTTTCCATTAAAGCTGCTACAGGCATTCCCCCCGCAAAGATGCGCCCTTCAATTTCCCGCATTTGGGCTGCGGTAACAGCTATTTGCTGAATTCTTTCATACCTGTTCATTGACTCAAAGTAGAAGATTTGCGAATTTTAATTGGCATTATTAATTATGACACTCCCAACCCCATAATCTTGCAAAGAAGCTACCCATTGTTGCGCTACTTGCAAATTATTGAAAGGGCCAACTATCAATTGGGATTTATTAGCATTAGCTTCGATGATCACTTGATTTTCTGTGCCCCTATCTGTAGCCATTTGCCGCGCTAGGGCTTCAATAGCAGCCAATTCATCTGGACGGATGGGAATTACCAACCTATAGGAAGTTTGAGGTGCAGAAGTAACAGCAACTGGTCGAGTTTGAACTGGCGTAATGCGATCGACATTATTTTGAACTCGATTAACGCGATCGACATTATTTGATATATCTGATTCTAATTCCACTCCAGCAAAACGATTCTGATTTCTTGTTATTCTTGGTTCCAATTGTCTTACTGGACTTTCATAAATTCCACCCCTCAAACCATTACTCCGCAATTCATTAACCAGACTTTGCGCTTCAGTAAGATTGTCAAATCGTCTTACCAAAATTACATTTCGCCTACCAATTTGCCCCACTGTAGCATCTGGTTCTAAAGACTGCACCTGATCTAAAAGTGCAATTCTATCATCACCACGTCTAATTCGCACATATACAAGATAGCGGTTGTCTGGAACTACATTACCCGATTCATCGCGCAGAGGCTGATTAGACCGAATCACATCCATTTCCACAGGAAGACCTTTTTCCTGTAATGCCACAACAGCACGGCGGGCACCACGCAAATCACTCTGCGTAACTACAATCACTCGTCTTCCTCTGGAAATCAGTAATGGGAAAGCAGAGCGTGTTACTTCTTGTTGGACAAATACTAAAAGTTCATCACTATAAGCAGGCACATAAACTCGATAAAGTCGAGGATTAAATCTGTCTGGAAATTGTGCCAATTCTATACTATTAGCATCAGCTTGGCTGATTAAGTCTACCTTAAAATTCTCAACATACCTTTGGGTAAAAGTTTGAGTAACTACACAGCATTCCTCAGAAGATCTCGTTGTATGTCTTGCTTCGGCTTTACCTTCAGTAACTACAGTAAAAAATCCTCCCATCAACAAAGGTAACAGAGATAGCAGCGCCGAAAAATTGCTCATCAGTTTACCCAATGACCAAAACTGCAACTCGCCAATTCCCCGCAATTCATGTCTCCGATTTGTAGTCATACTCGTTTTTACTCCTTTCGTCTTAGTTTCCCGCACCCTAGCCACAAACTTAGTAATTAATCTAACCCAGAGGATATAACATTGATTCCTAACTGGAATAGTTATTAATAAATTTGTGGCTAGTAATTGCGGCTAGTAACCCAAGCCGGGACAAAGTAACAGAAATATATGTTCCCTGTCGCCTGTTGCCTGTTGCCTGTTCCCTTCCCTGGGCTCTGGAAATCCTTAATAGAAAGATTTTTGGAAAGAATGTTACCTTAGAGAAAGCCCCGAAACAATTGGGCAAAGTCTTAGTATGCTTATGAACAAAGTAGTAGTTGGCCTCTCCGGTGGTGTAGATAGTTCTGTTGCAGCAGCCCTGCTTCATAATCAAGGATATGAAGTAGCAGGGTTGACCCTTTGGTTGATGAAAGGCAAGGGTCAATGTTGTTCTGAGGGGATGGTCGATGCTGCTTTCATTTGCGAACAGCTGGGCATTCCTCACCATATTGTCGATAGCCGGGAAGTTTTTCAAGCCCATATAGTTGATTATTTGGTGGCAGGGTATAGTGACGGTATTACCCCTCTGCCTTGTTCCCAATGCAACAAAGCAGTAAAATTTGGCCCGATGCTGCAATATGCTCAAGAAAAATTGGGCATTAATAAAATTGCCACAGGTCACTATGCGCGAATTACTTACAATGAGGAAAGCGATCGCTATCAGTTGCGACGGGCAGTTGATTTAAGCAAAGATCAATCCTACTTTTTATATGACCTGCCCCAAGAATTGTTAGCAGCGACTATTTTTCCTTTGGGCGAGAAACTGAAGACAGAAACTAGAAAAATTGCAGCAGAATACGGTTTAAAAACTGCTAGTAAGCCGGAAAGTATGGATTTGTGCTTGGTAGAAAGCAATGGTTCCATGCGGGCGTTTTTGGATAAGTACATTACACCCCAAAAAGGAGAAATTGTTGACCAGTCCGGCAATGTTTTAGGACAGCATGATGGCGTACATCACTATACAATTGGACAACGCCGAGGTTTAGGAATTGCAGCGGCAGAACCTTTGTATGTGATCGGTTTGGATGCTGTCAAAAATCGTGTGATTGTCGGTACTCGTGATAGTGCTAACAAAACAGAATGTGTTGTACAACGAGTTAATTGGGTTTCCATTACTGAACCAGCTGCACCTATTCGCGCCGAAGTGCAAATTCGTTATCGTTCTTCAGCAACTCCAGTAACAGTAATTCCTCTGGAAAATTCCCGCGTCAAATTAGTTTTTGACGAACCCCAATTTAGCATTACTCCCGGACAAGCTGCGGTTTGGTACGACGGAGATATGGTGTTAGGTGGGGGAGTTATTGAGAAGGGTGTTGGGGACTAGTGATTGGGGACTGGGGACTGGGAAATTTTTGAATAGGGGCATTTCATGAATTGCCCGTACAGATTTTTCAGTTAGGGAGAAAGTTTTCAGTTTTAAATTTTCTCCCTTGTCTCCTCTGCCCTCCTGCTTTTTAACTTTGCTGTTCTAACCAATTGACTAAATCATCTAAACTGGAAAAGTCTATTTGGGCATCGATTAAGGCTTCTAATTGAGGGATTGGTAAAGAGCGAATTTTTTCTGCTAATTCCAGGGGTATTTCTCCGAAGCGTCGTGTTAGGATGCGGAGAAGTGCGATCGCTTCCCCTCGTTGTAATCCTCTTTGTAAACCTCGCTCCAGAATATCTTGGTAAATTACAGATTCTTGCATCAGTTCCTCCCGAAATAATCTCCGAATTAAACTTTTTTCAAATCGCAAACCTGCTATAATTTCAGCTGCCGCTGCTAGACTTTGCTTTTGTGCTGGCTCTTCTAGCATAGCGACTTGTTGGGCAACTTGTTCTAATAAGTTGGTAGGATTATTGCTACGGGTTAAAGGTGCCAAAGGTAATAAAGCTGGTTCAGCTAAAAAAGGTGTAGGGTCTTGTTCCCATAAGCGAATTATCCGATAACTGTGTTGCGTATTCTGCCTCTCAAATCGGTTAACAAAAACTTGTTCTGACGTAGTTTCTTTGAGAAAGATTACCACTTGCTCAATGTCACAGTTGTATTGTCCATACAAAAGTACCCAATATTTGAGCATCCGGTAAGGAAGAGGAGGCTCAGAATAAGGTAAAGTTTGGAATTCTAAGTGTAGAATTTGATTGTCCGTTTGCAATAAAATCAAAGCATCAGAACGGATTGGTTCAGGAATAATTTCCGTTTTCAGGACGCGCACGTTAGTTGGATTAATATCCAGCAACCAGCGAACGAAATTTGAGGCATAAGTTTCCGCTAGATATTTACAAAGATTGTCGTATGCCAAAATTAAATAAATTATAGGTCAAGAAAAATTGTACATTTTTAATGTGATTTGGTGGTTAAATTAATTCTGCATGATATTTTTTCTAACCTTGATCCCTTCCCCATTCGCCAGACTCTACTAAATTAAAACTGCTCACAATGTTCACATAGCTTGGTAGGATCATTTCTTGGAGCAACAATCGGAAAACCTAAATTAATTATGAGTCATACGACCGATGGCATAGCCCCTCATGGTGGTCATTTAATCAATCGCATTGCTACAGCACAGGAAAAAGCAGAATTTCTCGCCCAAGCAGATGTTTTACCCCGCGTCCAACTCGACGAACGTAGCTATAGTGACCTAGTAATGATTGCCATTGGTGGCTTTAGTCCCCTGAATGGTTTCATGCAGCAAGCAGACTACGAACAAGTGGTTACTGATATGCGCTTGGTGAATGGACTACCTTGGTCAATTCCTGTCACTTTGTCAGTATCAGAAGAAGTCGCAGAACCGTTAAAAGAAGGAAATTGGGTACGTTTGGACGATCCTGATGGGCGGTTTGTGGGTGTGTTGGAATTAACCCAGAAATATCGCTACAACAAAGCCCATGAAGCTATTAATGTTTATCGCACTGACGATATTAAACATCCAGGCGTACAAGTTGTTTATAACCAAGGGGCAATTAATTTAGCTGGCCCAGTTTGGCTATTACAACGCGATGCCCATCCTAATTTTCCTAAATACCAAATTGACCCTGCTGAATCTCGTCAACTGTTTAAAGATAAAGGTTGGAAAACAATTGTAGGTTTCCAAACTCGTAACCCCATCCATCGCGCCCATGAGTATATTCAAAAATGTGCTTTAGAAGTTGTAGATGGGCTATTCTTACATCCTTTAGTTGGCGCGACTAAGGAAGATGATATTCCGGCTGATGTGCGGATGCGCTGTTATGAGATTATGCTGGAACATTATTTCCCGAAAGACCGAGTAATTTTGGCAATTAATCCGTCTTCAATGCGTTATGCTGGGCCAAGGGAAGCGATTTTCCACGCTTTAGTTCGCAAAAACTATGGCTGTACTCACTTCATCGTGGGACGAGATCATGCTGGTGTGGGTGACTATTATGGCACTTATGATGCTCAGTATATCTTTGATGAGTTTGAGCCTGGGGAGTTGGGCATTGTGCCAATGAAGTTTGAACACGCTTTTTACTGCACTGTGACTCAAGGTATGGCAACGACGAAAACGAGTCCGAGTACGCCAGAACAGCGGGTTCATCTTTCAGGAACTAAAGTCCGAGAGTTGCTGCGTCGGGGTGAACTTCCACCACCAGAATTTTCCCGTCCAGAGGTAGCAGCAGAATTGGCAAAGGCAATGCGAGTGCCAGTAGAAGCTTAATTGGTTGTTAGGTAGTGGGTAGTGGGTAGTGGGTACAATTCTTTTTGCTTAAAGGGGAAAGGGTAAGGGGAAAAGGATTGGAACTTTAATGAAAGCTCTTGAATGTTTAACTTTTTCCGATTACTAATTACTAATTACCAACTACCAACTACTAACTAGCAACTACCAACCACCAAATAACGTCGTTGCGTCTAAGAATTTAAATAATTAACAACATGATGAAGCGCAGGACTTTTTTGCAAAAATCTGGTATAGTGCTGGGTGCGTTGGGCTTGAGTCAGGCTGGATTGTCGTTTTTTAGCGATCGCTACTATCAAGCTTTAGCACAGTCTAGTCCGCGCCAGTTGGCTTTGCTAGTTGGGATTAATCAATATTTATTCAGTACACCATTAACAGGTTGTGTTACTGATGTGGAATTGCAACGGGAACTTTTAATTCACCGTTTCGGTTTTCATCCTAGCGATATCCTGACTATTACAGATTTACAAGCGACTCGACAAAATATTGAAACCGCTTTTTTGGAACATCTCACCAAGCAGGTAAAACCTGGTGATGTGGTGGTTTTTCACTTTAGCGGTTATGGTAGCCGTTTCGGAAAAGCAACATTACCGGAAAGCAGCAATTTAGGGGAACAAAAGAATCAGAAAGAATCTCCGGTAACTAATTTGTTATTGCCTGTTGATGGGATTATTCAAATTAAAAACCAGCCTGTGGTTAATGCTTTGACGGAAGATACTTTGTGGTTGTTGTTGCGATCGCTCCCCACTGACTTAGTAACTTCGGTGTTAGATACTAGTTATACTGACGGTGGGATTATCTTACAAGGCAATCTGCGCGTTAGGTCTAGACCATCAATTCTTACAGGAGAAATTACCCAAGAAGAGTTGGCTGTACAAGACCAACTTAAACAAAATTCGCAAATAATTAGCCCAAATCCCGGTATTGTTTTAGTCGCAGCGAAACCAGAACAAGTGGCGACGGAAGGGCAAATAGATGGTTTTAGTAGTGGATTTTTTACTTATGCTTTAACTCAGCACCTTTGGCAAGCTACTCCCGCTACTACTGTGCAAATTAGCTTAAATCGAGTGGCGGGAACTGTTGAACAATTAGTCGGAAATAAACAACAACCGCAAATTTGTAGCCAAACTAATCCGAAACAAAAGTTACTCACTTATCATGTTTTATCTGAAGAAATGGTAGGTGCTGATGGTGTAGTAATGGCGGTGGAGGAAAATGGGAAAACTGCCCAATTGTGGTTAGCAGGATTACCTGCAAAAGTGCTGCAATATAGCCTTAATTCTTTGTTTACTACTGTAACACCAGCGAATGAGACCAATCAAAATACGCCTCCTTTGCAACTAGCTATTCGTTCTCATGAAGGTTTAAAAGCTAAGGCGCGGGTTAATTCTTCTAATCCTAATGAAATTAGTAAACTACAAGTCGGACAATTAGTACAAGAAGCTGTACGAGTACTACCTCATAATATTAGTTTGACTGTGGCATTAGATAGTTGTTTAGCCAGAATTGAAAGGGTAGATGCTACTAGTGCTTTTTCGGGGATTCCTCATGTAACATCAGTAGTAGCAGGAGAACAGTCTGTTGATTGTTTGTTAGGTCGAGTTTCTACTACTGAGTCACTTTTGGCGCGTGCAGAGTCGGATTCACTAGGAGGAATATCTGCGCCTTTACCTAAGAGTAGCTATGGTTTATTTTCTCCTGGTTTGTCGCCAATTCCTAATACTTCTGGAGAAGCAGGAGAAGCAGTAAAAACAGCTGTTAATCGTTTAGTACCAAAATTGCAAACTTTGTTGGCGGCGAAGTTGTTACGCTTAACTGCAAATGAGGGTTCTTCGCGGTTGGGAGTACAAGCTGTTTTAGAAACGATCGCACCAAGCGAACAAGTCTTGATGCAACGCAGTACAGTTAGGGCACCTTGGCCTACTCCTACGGCTAGTCTATCATCAACTGCACCAAAAGAAGCGATCGTTAATTTACCCATTAGCAGTTCAATTCAGTACAAAATACATAATTATGGGAATGCGCCAATTTACTTTATTTTATTGGGAATAGATGCTAATGGTTGTCCGATCGCTCTGCTTCCTACTAGATCCACAACTAATCTTAATGAACAAGGTAGCAAATCTTTTGCGTCTCCAGTAATTAATCCCGGTGAAACTACTATTATTCCCTCAGCTAATAGCCCTTTTAAATGGGTTGTCCAAGGGCCTCCAGGTGTGGTAGAAATTCAATTAATCTTCAGTCGTGCGCCTTTTAACCAAACTTTAGAAACTTGGGAAAATGCCAAAAGTTCTGCTTTTGGTCGTTTAACTACTTTAGCAAATCCTTTAGAAGTGGCTCGGTCAATTTTAAATGATTTACATCAAGCTAGTGGTAATATGACTGAAGCGATCGCCACATCTCCAGATACCTGGGTTTTGGATGTGAATAATTGGGCAACTCTCAGCTTTATTTACCAAGTAGTTTAGGAAGATGAAAAATCATCTATTTCTGGCTAAATTAACCCTTTTAGGAATGGCGCTGATTACTGTTGATGCAACTGCACAACCAAAACCTCAGCTAGTTACACTAACAGTTTCAACAGGGCAAATTATCGCCCAAAAATTGTCGCCTCTGGAACGTCGAGAACTGCAAATATTACGACAAGAAAGGCAAAAATTTCAGCAAGAAACCCAAATTCGCAATTTAGTTCAAACAGAAGTCGATCGCGCTTTTAGTCGCACAACCACTTTAATTACTATTCTCCTGTTGGTAATAATTTTATTTCCTGTAGCTATGGCGCTGGGGCTTTGGTTGTTGCGTCGTAGTATCATTAATCAGTTAATTGGTGAAATTCAACAAGAATTACAAACAGAAGTAGCAAAGCAAACTGCTACTTTTAAACAGGAAATGGAACAATTACAAAGCGAATATATTAATTATTATTCGCCATTACAAACCGGAGCAAATTATTATCCTGATGTGGCAGATAACTTGGTTACTGAAACTTCGGAAAATCAGCAATTTGTTAATTCGGGAACCCAGGATTTTATGACCGGAGAAACTCAAATTTTAATGGCACAAGATCAATATGAAATCTCTAACTTAACTCACAATGAGCCAATAGAACCAGAATTAAATCACAGCCAAACAGAAGTTTTGACTGTTGAAGATTATTTAAATTTAGGTAATAGTTATTTGGCGAGAAGTCGTTATCAAGAGGCGATAGACGCTTACAATGCTGCCTTGAAATTAGATCGCAATTTGCCAGAAGTCAGATATCAAAATGCTAAAGCTTATGCTTTAAGAGGTAGTATCAATCCCGCTATTGGTAATTTGCAATGGGCGATCGATCTCGATCCCCAATACAAACAAATTGCCCAAACTGATCCAGCTTTTGCTTACATCCGCAATGATGAACAGTTTCAACAATTAGTTAATGATTAACAAAAACTTCCCTCGAAAGTTCAGTTATAACTTAACTCCAAAATTCGTCTAGGTTCACTTCTGCTATCTCCTGTTGCACCTCTTGAAAATAGCTACTTCCAGTAAGCATAGCTACTTCCTTTTCCCGTTTCTTATGATCGATTTCAATTTTCAATTCTTCTAATTGTCTTCTCAATTCATCCTCACGGCGTTTCCGGTCTGTAATATCTTGAATCATACCTTCGTAATATAATAGTTGACCTGTATGATCGCGAACAGCACGGGTGTCCTCTTGAATCCAGATGATATTACCATCTTTTTGATAAACCCGATATTCAAAATCCTTGACCTGATCGTTTTCTTCTAATTGACGTTTAAACTCTGCTTGATCTAGAGGATCGACATAAATTTGCGTACCAATATCTTTAATAGTTTCAATCATTTCTTGGGGTGAATCATACCCATATATTCTTGCCATTGCTGAATTGATGTTGATATAATACCCTTCAGGACTAGACTGAAAAATCCCTTCTAAAGCATTTTCAAAAATGCTGCGATAGTTTTCTTCTGCTATTCGTAGTGCCTCTTCTGCTCGTTTGCGATCGCTAATATCGCGCACCATCACCAGCACCTCATTTTCTCCTATAACTATCACCCGCACCTCTTCATCAATTAACTGCCCATCAATCAGCAATTGATGTTCATACATCTGTAGTGTTTTCGTCTCCAGTGCCCGTTTAATGGCATCCATACGCTGTTGTGCTTGGGCGGGTGGTAGAGAATCGTAAACTGTGGTTGCGTTTAAAGCAATATTATCTCCTGAGAAACGCTTCACCCTTCCCGCACCGACTGCATCATCCAGATAAACCCCATCGCCGCGAACTCGTAACAATAAGTCAGGAATAGCTTCAATCAAAGCACGGTTTGTTGCTTCACTTTGTTTTAGCGCTTCTTCGGTTTGTTTGCGATCGGTAATATCAATTCCTACAGATACGGTAGCACTACCTTGTTGGTATTTTTGGGCTGCGATTATATAATATCGCTTTTGCTGATTAATCTCAAAATCAATAATAGAAGATGCGGAATTTTCAGGACTGTTAATAAACTCGCGCAAGAAGCTTGATAACTTATCATTTTCTTGGATAAACCCTAATTTTTTACCAACAAAAGCTTCTGGAGACAAGTTAAATTTTGCAGCTAAATGGCGATTTACCCCCATGTAAGTACCCTCCGAATCAATCCAAGAAATAGAACCCGGAACGGCATCTAAAACCGCCTTTAGTTGTTCTTTCGCACTAGCTAGTTCTTGCTCCCTTGCTTGAATAGTTTGAAAAGATTCTTGCAGTTGTGTGCCCATGAAGTTAAATGATTGGGCTAATCGATCGATTTCCTCACGGGTAAGAACAGGTGCTTGTTGATTCAGATTACCGCCAGCCAATTCTTGTACAACTTGAGTCAGTTTAACAACAGGCAAGAGAATAGATTTCGCCACTAAAAATGCTGCTAAAATCACCACCAACAAAGTAACAAACCCGAAAACAATGACTATTATTTTTAATGCTATTAAATAAGACAAGGCTTCAGAAGTATTAATTTGTAATAAAATACTTCTATTCAAAAAAGGTAAATATCTCCAATCTGCGGCAATTGTTTGACCGTCAAAAACCTTACTTTGTGCAATATAAACTAAATTATTCTTAACTTCTTTTGTTTGAGAAGTTCTGGTAATAAAGTAAGTAATTGCCGTCACTGAAGTTAGCGGAACCAAAGCGATAAATAAAAACCAGAGCAGTAGTTTATTAACAATTTTTTTACTCTTCATCTACCTTGCCTCCTATTTTTCCAGTATTCATCAACCTAGATTAGCCCAATTTTTGTTCCACCGCCGATCGAGAAAATTTAAAAACATATCCCATTCAACTTTAGAACGAAAAATAGGATAGGTACAGGATAAATAGGTTTATATATTTCCAAACAATTTCAAACTGTCCATCTTTTTTGAGCAAAAATACCTGGCGATTAGAAATCACGGCTACAGGACTTACGCACTAACCCTAAATATGGTGGAATGGTGCGTTACATTAGCATTAACGCACCCTACGGATAGAGGCTTTGCTGCAAGGACGGGGCTTGTATCCCATTTTTTTGGTCAAGATCAAACTTTCTTGCTTCTTAACAGTTGTAATTTCATTTGTCAAGGTTCTAAACAGCCATACTCATTTTATTCTATGGCGATTCTTTCCGAGCTTTCATTAATTCTCTAGTAACTATCTTCATTCAAATTTTGCTTACCACCAGGAATATCAGAACCTACCACATAAAAATCTTGAGGATAAATCCAATGCGTGTCATGAGGGCCGTGAATTTGAATTCCGGTCATCACTGCATAATTGAAAATAGAACTATCCAAAGAACTTAAGAGTTGCTCAACATCTTGAGAAATAATCTGACTAGCCAATTTAGTGATTTCCACCAAATCGGGTTTATCGCCATATTTAATTGTTGAAAGAATTTTTTGGCGGATAATTGATTGTTCAATATCCTGCATATCGGTCATTAGCTGAACATGACCAGATTGTAGTTCTTTAACTATTGCTTCCAGCGCCCCACAAGCATGGGAAGCTTTTTGAATACCATCTCGGTAAACTTTGCCAATTTCACCATGTCGGGAAATAGCAATGTGGGGCATTGCATAAAAAGTAAATCGCCTTGTGCCATCAACGATCGGAGTGTGGTCTGTTGCTGCGGCTAAACCTGTTTTCCCCATCATCACAAAGCCTGCTAAACTGCAACAATTGAATGTTTTTCCCCAATATTTAATTACTTCATCAATTAAAACGTCAGTGATTTCGTCCCGACAAATTGCCACCATTCCGATCGTTTTACCCTTATCAAAGCCATAAGAATTTAGAGTTTTGTAAGTGTTTTTAATGTAGTCTGCCATTGGCAAACTGCCGGGAAAATGAGTTTGCAGAGTTTCGTAGAAAACTGGATTACTGCTAGGTGCATATCCATCTATTGCTTGAAAAATTTCATCCCGCAGCTTATCAAAGTAATTGAATTCCATAAATGTTAAATTTTGAATTACTAAAGTTGGTTTTTTTACTTTCTTTCAAGCATTGAGGATTTTTAGCTAAACACTCTGTCTACCAATCATTAATACCACTACCTCCGGCAATCCATTGCTGTAAATCCCGTTCTGATTTTGCCACGTTAAACAAGTGCAAGCCAAAATCCTGCGACAAGTCTTGACAAACTTTGATGCCCCGGACGCTATTTCCTTTTGCATCTAAGAGGGGTGAAAAGGTGCCAATACCCAGTTTTCCCGGAACAACTGCTGTAATCCCACCGCCTACACCACTCTTGGCAGGCATTCCCACTCGATAACACCACTCGCCAGATGCGTCATACATTCCACAGGTAAGCATCACGCTGATCACATCCTGCACGTAGCGTTCATCGATCGCTCTTACCCCCGTAACGGGATTCACACCGCCATTCGCCAGAGTTGCCGCCAGCATTGCCAAATCCTTCGCATTCACCAAAATCGAACATTGCTGAAAGTAGAGATCCAAGGTTTCATCAATTTTGTCGCTGATCATACCGAAATTTCGCATTAGGTATGCCATTGCGCGATTGCGGAAGCCTGTTGCCTTTTCTGACAAAAAAACGGGAACATTGATGTCATGCTCCCGCCCAGTGTAGCGTTTAAACATTTCCAGCAGTCGTTTCAGGCGCTCAGTGCCGTTTTGACCTTCGATCAAGTCAGCTGTAGCAATGGCTCCCGCATTTACCATCGGGTTATAGGGACGGTTGGTTGCTTCATCGAGCACAATGGAATTAAATGCTTCCCCCGTAGGTTCCACACTCACCTTGCTGTTGACATACTCGCGCCCGTGATCCTCTAGGGCTAACCCGAAAACAAAAGCTTTAGAAATCGATTGAATCGTAAATAGCTGGTCGCAATCTCCGACCTCAAACACCTGTCCATCCTTTGTCACCACACAGATGCCAAACCATTCCGGCTTTGCTAGCGCCAGTTCGGGAATGTAGTCCGCGACGGCTCCATCGTTGAGCTTACGATACTTTTGGTACAAGTCTGTCAAATAATTCCGAAAAGGTGAAGTGACGGCTGTGATGGAACTAGCAAGGGACTGTAAATCTCCAAAGTTAGACATGATGCTCAACCCTCAATGATTTGCTGCGCTACCTTACGAAACTCTTGACTCATCGGGTGTTCTGGGTAGGTTACACAAAAAACACCTTCACTCGCTAGTTGAACCACATCTTCCGAAAGCGGAAAAACTCCAGCAACTTTCTCCTGGTAAGTTTCCTCAACTTTCTGTTTCAACGCTTCTGGGTTGAGCTTACTATGGACTTTATTAATAGCTAGTAGCATTTTGCGAACTTTCAATTGCCGTGCCACATCGACAGTTACAGCAGTTCCCTGATAGTCTTGCTTGTCAGGACGCAAGATTAAGATGAGAAAGTGGGAAATAGCGATCGACAAAAACGTTTCTTTTGACAATCCAGGGTGAGTATCAATAAACAAATAATCCAATTGCAGCGACTTAACTAAGCTGCGAAACCCATCATTCATCAGCCTGACATCATAGCCATCTTTGAGAATGCGGGCAATATCATCCGCTTTCACACTAGAGGGAACTAGATAAAGCTTACCCGATTGGGTTAACCCAACATTGGCGCTGACATCGTAAGCTGCATCTTCGATCGGACTATCACCCCAGAGGTAGTTATTCAGAGTTTTACCCATCTGTTCGGGTTCTAAGCAAAACAGATTATGAATACCGGGCGAGGGAACATCTGTATCTACCACACCAACCCGATTCCCTTGTAAGGCAACAGTCGTTGCTAAGTTGGCTGTAAAGTTAGACTTGCCCGTACCACCCCGATAAGAGTGAATCGAAACGACTTTAGGCATCTTTATTCATGTCAATAGCAAAATTACAACAAGTGATATATCAGCTGGCATCTTTATGTCAATAGCAAAATTACAATTAGTGATACCATGTCTGGTTGTCCCAAACTGTATAGTTTGTATACTTTTAGACGCAAGTTTAAAAGATCGGCTTGGACTTTGGATATAAATAATTAGGGCTTGCTGAATAAGTCTGTTGGTTAGGGTAGGGACGATATAAACATCATTTACTGTAGAGACGTTTCATGAAACGTCTCCACATCTCTTAAAATTCAAACAACATTAAAACACAATCCGCGCCCCAAATTGTAAAGAATTAGTTGTGAAACTATCACCTTCAACCCGTTGAGTACCTCGCTCAAAATCTTGTCCACTGATACCAAGTAATCGATATCCCACAAAAACATTAACATTATCAGTTAGTTGGTAGCCAATACCTACTTTAAATTGATAAGCAAAAGCGGTGTTTGAACCGGATAATGTTGGTGTATTAGCCTGCACAATATCCTCAGCTGAGAACGTAGCAGCACCTAAACCTCCACCAATGTAAGGTCGAATCCTCCTAGTCAAAGGGATGTCATAATAAGCATTCAGCATATAGGCAAAAGTTTGAAAATAACCGCCTATCCTGGTAGAAGTTCCATTCTCCAACTCTATTTCCTTCGCATCATTTCTTCCATAAGTAAATTCTGCTTCAACGCGGAAATCCCGTAACTTATAACCTAAAGCTCCACTAACACTAAATCCTGTATCAGTTTTAATTGTGCTAGGTTCTGTTACAGAGGAAACAGTGTCAATATTATATCCAAACATCAGTCCGGGGGTGATAGAAATATAAAATCCGCGATCGGGAATTATTGTTTGTTTGGTTGCTTGACTGAAAAATACTGGTTGATTTTGCGTATTAGGTAATGATTGAGCCTCAGTACCACTTAAATCCTGAGCTTGCGTAGAATTAGCTTTTAATTCCCTAGCAGTAGCTCCGCTGAGGTTGAGTTCTGGTACTTCAGTTATTCTCTGCTTTCTCTTTTGGAAATCTTCTTGATTTTGCTCTTGACTAACACTGAAATTTGCTAAATCTATGAAGGAAAATGACGGATTGATAGCTTCTAAATTTTGAATATTAGTGCTATTTTCTTCTGCGTGAACTGCTGGGATTCTTATCAAAGTGGGAACAACTAAAGAGGTAGTTATTCCCAGTAATAAGTTGTAGTAAAATTTCTGCTTCAAGTTAAACATCCTCACTACCATAACTACACCTAGCAGAATATATATCAGTAAATATTCCATTGTCAATACCCATAGCAGCTTTTCAGCCTTTTTAAATTGTTGAAAAGCTGTTGATGATTAAAGGATAAAATTTGATTTGTTTACCAAGGCAAAAAAGCTATTTTCTAGAAATAATTAATCAAAAAAATTAGTTTGGCTGATTCTCAATAATCGCCAAACAAACTCTACATCTATTCGTCACTGCGGAATGTTTTTAGGCAAAAGTTACAATAAATTCAAATATCCTGATAATATTTAAAGTTTATCCATAAATTTTAAATATTTATCTAAATTTTGTATATTGGCAAACTAATGACTTCAATTATAGGTGATACTTTTAAGGTAAATACAGTTACGAATAGTCAGCCAAAGATAAATATCCGGGTATCAAATATTCTCTTCAGTTTGCTTGGTGATAACCTTTGTCAGGAGGTGTTACTGATGAAAATAGAACGACCAAACGCAAATTCGCCCACCCCTGAAGAATTGCAAGATTTAGCAAGACTCAAAACAGCTATTGAGCAAGTAATTGCTAATGGCAAAGTCAGTAAGGCAGAGTGCGAGAGAATTAAAGGAATTATGTGGGCAGATGGCAAAATTACCCCTGAAGAATTGGAGTTATGCCGCACCATGATTTACAACAAAATTAGCAACGGTGAACTGGAGTGGGAGTATTAGGGACTAGGGGACTAGGGAGGGTTTAGGGGTTAGGGGGTAGGGGGTAGGGAAAAACTCCCCTGCTCCCCTGCTCCCCTGCTCCCCTGCTCCCCTGCTCCCCTGCTCCCCTGCTCCCCTGCTCCCCTGCTCCCCTGCTCCCCTGCTCCCCTGCTCCCCTGCTAGCTTATTCCCATTCGATCGTTCCTGGTGGTTTAGAAGTAATATCGTAAACCACTCGGTTAACTCCAGGAACTTCATTGACAATGCGATTAGCAATCAGTTCTAACAAATCGTAGGGTACTCTTGCCCAGTCTGCTGTCATGCCATCTTCGCTTTTCACGAAGCGGAGGACAATAGGATAAGCATAAGTACGTTGATCGCCCATTACACCAACGCTACGAATGGGTAGGAGAACGGCGAAAGCTTGCCATAACTCGCTATACATTTCGTGACGGTTGATTTCTTGACGCACGATTAAATCTGCATCGCGGAGAATATCTAACCTTTCTTCGGTAACTTCGCCTAAAATGCGAATAGCGAGTCCCGGACCTGGAAAAGGATGTCTGTTGACGATCTCTTCTGGTAGACCGATCGATCTTCCCACTTTCCGCACTTCATCTTTAAAGAGTTTCCGCAGCGGTTCAATCAACTTAAATCGTAAATCTTTCGGTAAACCCCCAACGTTGTGGTGACTCTTAATTTTCACTGCTACCCGTTCCCCAGTTTTGGGATCGACGTTAGTATCAGCAGATTCGATTACGTCTGGATAAAGTGTACCTTGGGCGAGGTAATCAAAAGGCCCAAGTCTTCTTGATTCTTCTTCAAAAACGCGAATAAACTCGTGTCCGATGCGACGGCGCTTTTCTTCGGGATCGGTAACTCCGGCTATTGCTTGTAAAAAGCGATCGCGTGCGTTAACATACTCTACCGGAATATGAAATTGTTCGTGAAACAATTTTACCAACCGTTCTGGCTCATATTTCCGCATAAAGCCTTGGTCGATAAACATACAAGTTAGCTGATCCCCGATCGCTTTGTGCAGCAAAAAAGCTAAAGTAGAAGAATCTACACCGCCCGAAAGCGCCAATAATACTCGTTTATCGCCAACTTTTGCCCGAATTTCCCGCACAGATTGTTCTACAAAAGCCGCAGTTGTCCAGGTTGGTTCACAGTCGCAAATGTGATAAACAAAATTACGGATTAAAGCTAAACCACAAACCGAGTGAACTACTTCTGGGTGAAATTGTACACCGTAGAGTTTTTTCTGGTGATTAGCGATCGCTGCTACGGGAGTATTCGCCGTGTGTGCCAAAATTGCAAACCCTTCTGGCAAAGCTGTGCAAGAATCTCCGTGACTCATCCACATTGTCGAACCATCTTCCACATTGGTCAACAAATCTGTGGGATCGTCAATAACTAGTGATGCTTTGCCATACTCACCTCGTTCGGCGCGTTTAACTTCGCCGCCAAGTTGCTGCACCATTAACTGCATTCCGTAGCAAACTCCTAAAATCGGAATGCCTAACTCCCAAATTTCTGGGTCACAATGGGGTGCGCCTGGGTCATAAACTGAATTAGGGCCACCAGAAAGAATGATCCCTTTGGGATTGAGTTGTTTAAGTTGTTCGGCAGTAGTGCGATAGGAAAGAACTTCAGAATAAACTTGAGTTTCGCGAATTCGACGAGCTATTAACTCGGAGTACTGAGAACCAAAGTCCAAAATCACGATTATTTGGCGGTTCAGTTCACCCAAAGACTGGGGAGAAAGCGGTTGAGATGTCTGTACTGTCACTGATAAATCCAAAAAGTTAAAGATAGAGTGTCAAGAAGGGAAAAGGTTAAAGGTTACAAGGTTAAAGGTTTGAATCTAACTTTGCTCATTCCCCTTTTCCCCTTCCCCTTGTACAAAGCTAAAAGTTTGTCTTCTTATATTTTTGTTAAAAATTCCTAAAAACGTATATAGATTTTACAAGCTTGATGTCAGAGAATTACATCTTACCTAATATCTTATAGGTATTCTCACCAATTTAACACATCTGATTGAGTAGCTTAGTACCAATTTTACTTTTAACGATTATTTGGCGTTGGCGATCGAACAAAACCGAACCCACACTCACTTGCTGTTGAATCTGATTATAGATATAAGTTTGGGAGCGATCGTCAATTGCTTGAGCAATGGAGTCATAAACCTGTTCTACCCAATTACTACCATTTTCCGCGTCCAAAGCCCGCAGATAATTTAAAGCTGCATCAGCAGTTGACTGGGCAAAAACCCGCTGTAACACCGGAGTCGGTAAACCTACTTTGGCACAATGCGCCGTAAAAATCTCTTGCCTCCCATCAGCGAGGTGATGGTGAGTGTGAAAAATTCCCCCCGCTAACTTGATCAGTTTACCGTGATAACCAAACAGCAAAATTTCCCTCAACCCTTGTGTTCCGGCTTCTACCAGCATAGGCCCTAACCAATTGGCAGTTTTTACCAATCTTTCTGGTGAAATGCCCAGCTTCAAAGCAAAGTTTAAACCATTTTCCCCAATGCAGAAAACGATCGCAGGTGAGTTATTGAGTTGTTTAATTTTTTCTTTGAGTTCTTCGAGGGAGATGTCTAGTTGACCGGAGGCACTCAGGGGTTGAGAAATGCCGCTGGTGCCAAGTAGGGAGAGTCCTTCGACGACTCCGAAAGCCGCGTTTGATGTGCGAAGGGCTAATTGTCTTCCCTCTGGCAAAATAATCGTAACAGTAATTCTCTCCTCTGGAGTCAGCAACCGCGCCAAATTCCCCTGTAAAAGCTGCCTTGCATAAGCATAAATCGCCGCCTTTCCCTCAGTCTCAACTATTCTCCCAATTCCTTCGCCACCTTTCAAAGTTATGGGGGACTCTTGACTGGGGGGGTGGGGAGGTAGGGAGGTGGGGAGATAGGGAGGTGGGGAGAGTTGTTTATGTAGATTTGGGATTCCCCCCATCCCCCCATCCCCCCATCCCCCCATCTCCCCTGCTCCTCTGCTTAACTCTACCATTGCCCAAATAGGCGTATTGCGTGTGAGATCGAGATTATCGCCAGGATCGCTGCGAGTAATGGCTAAGGCTGTTGTTTCACCAATGCCGCTGACTTGTTCGATCGCAATTTCCACAGTTTCGGCAGGATTAATTAAATCTACCATTACAGATGCGATCGCTTGGCGTTGTTTTAACCATTGCAAAGCAGCGATCGCACTGGCAGCAGCAAAAACTGGTAACGTATAGCCAGAACGAGGTTTCTCGTTAATCATTATTAACAAAAACTCAGAACTCCTTACCTAAAAATAATCGAAAAACACCCAGATTTTAGGTAAGGTTTAATAGCGCCGCTCAAGTCTCAACCTCAGCTAGCTGGGAAGTGTGCTAAGAGGTCTTTGCCGTCAATGATGGTGGCAGTGAAGACGAAATTGCGATCGGCTAGATAGCGGGGGTCTGACTTAACGATCGCCATAAACTCCCGATGTCCCTGTTTCGTCCTACCTACCTGACAGCCTGCACTCCATTTTCCGATGTCTGAATGAGGGTTGTCACCTCCCCAATGTTGGTTAATGGCGAATACACCTGAGTCTATCGGTTCACCAGCGTCACGGGAACCATTACGATTTGTATCACGATGGACAGTAACCGGATTGCATTGCACCAGAGCCTCATGGCGGCTAGCGTGTCCGTGCATTCCGACGCGCCATGAAGTGTATTGCCCAAATGCGATAATTGCCGCACCTTTGGGGTTCATGGGATTCTTTACATAGTACTTACCGGGGTTAGTCGTCGCTTCCCAACAGCCGATCATTACAGGCTTGCCATCTTTGAACTCAATAACGGTGCGAAGGTCGTTCCAGACATTGAGGGCATTGTTATTGAGCGTTCCGTCTGGGTTCATGCCTTCAATGTAGACAATATTCTTGTGTCCAGGTTCTCTGTCAATTCTGTAACCCTTCTTCTGGCAATAAGCAATGATTTTCTCGACCAGAGTCTTGGGCTTGGTTGGGGCAGCTGCGAGTTTAGAGCCTTGAATTTGGACGTGCTCACCATAGATAAACCAAACTTGCTTATCCTGGAATGGAGATTTCAGCGTGACTCGGACGTGGTGAGAGTCTGCAAGCGCTATCTGAGTGATCTGCAACTGCGTCCCAGCTTTGACACTGATTTTTTCGTTTGCTAACAGCTTGGTGGAGGGAAACGAGCAGTTCTTAAACACTGTGTCTGAAGCTACCGTCAGACTAAAATCACCCTGTTCTGTCTGATCGTCCTTGAGTCCGAGTGCTTCTAGAAAGTACAGAATTGCCGCACAACCTGGATCGGTATCATAAGTCTTGGTCTGATTAGTTCCAGACCAAACAAAGGGCGTAATTCCCTGGTCATCTTTGCCCTTGAAGTCGTTGAATTTATCGAAGGCGAGTAAGCGAGCGGCGGAATTGGCTGATATTTGGTCAGCTTGAATCGCACTCAGCTTGCGGGTGACTTGCTCTAAGAATTGGCTAGAACCCTCGAAGTGCGTCAATGCGTGCAAGATGCCTACCCAGTACCAGGGTATGTTGGGATAGTAGCACTCAATTTTTTCGTAAAAGCCGCGATCGTAACACAGCTTCTCAGCAATTTTCTCTAGGTCGGGGATAAGATTGGACTGGATTTTGCAGTTTTGCCACAATTCGGTATACTTGTCCAGAATAGTTACAGTATTAGTCATTTTTGCGTTCCTCTTGCAACTCTATCAATTAGGTGAAATGTTGTTAGCTTGTGCTGTCAAGCTCTAAGTTCCAGTCTGGTGCCTCTCTTCTATTATCTTGATGCCTCATGTCCGATCGCAATTCTGGATATCGCACCTCTTGATTTTTAACTTCTTCTATCTGTTGGCAGAGGCTATAGATGATGATGGGATCGCGGACAATTTCAGCCAGGATACGCGCTTCATTGAAGTCTTTGATATCGGTACTTAGGTCACGCAATACCAACTCAGCTAGATCGGGACTAAGTTCCATTTCTAGGGAGATGCTGATCGAAATATCTTGCCCAATTTTGTTTACTTCGATCGAGTACTTTTTGTTGTTACGAATCATAAATTTTGTTTCCTTATGCTAATGCACTGTAATATCTCTGTGCGTGTCCAGCAATTTTATCAGCTCTGTCTAGAGCGTTGATAATGCGGCGTGCATTGCGAAAGTCGCGGGTGCTGCCTGAGATGTAATGAGATAGCTTCTTCCCAGTGAATGTGCCATCTCGCATTCCCATGACCATGATTCTGGCAGCGATCTCCATGTCTGCGGCTTTTTCTGGACTGCTCACCAAGTCAATGCCCAATTTCTGAGACCACATCTTGTAGTTAACTCTGCCAGTGACTTGACAGAATCCGCGACCCTTAAACCTTACACCGTCTCCAGGCTGGGTGTTTCCTAAATCTCTGCGTCCTTCGTAAGCCTTGCCGCTGGCGAACTCAACCATCCACTGCCCTAAATGCGACTCATGTTCCGATGTCGCAAAAACATAAGCGATTTGTCCGGGATCGGTAACTCCACACTCCGCACATTCCTTAAGAATTAGGGGAACGGACTTTTCTGCATAAGGCTTTAATTCTTTTGGTACTACGCTTAAAACAGCGGCTACCTTAGCTGGGTCTACTTTGTTTGCTGGGGTACTGGTTGTTGTAGTTGTTGTACTAATTGTCGTTGTCGTTGTGGTTGATGTCGTACCTGACGGTGGCTGATTTGAATTATTGAGCGCACGTATGGGATTGTTCGTCACCTTAGTTAGAATCTCGTTAGCGCTGAGGTACTCTACTGTTTCAGCTTTGACAGTCGTGCTGTCGTGATCTTCTTGACCGTCATGGAAATCCATCAGCAAATTATTGGCGTCAGGTAGCTTTTCTGCTGTAACTTCCACAACTTGGTCTGCTGGGTTTTCCTCCTGTGCGTTCTGAGCTTGAGCTGCTTGCTGTTGTTCCAACTGCTGTTGTTCCAACCGCTGCCTTTCTTCTTCGATCCGGCGCTTCTCTGCCTCTATCTGTTGACGTTGTGCTTCATACTGCGCCTGTAGCTCTAACTGCTTGTTGAGAAATTCCCTGGCTCTTTCGGCATTCTGTTCGGCTTCTTCTTCGGTTTTCTTTTTGCTATCTTTTTGCCTTTGCTCTAAGTTAGTTATAAAGCCTTCTACATCTTGCTTAATATACTGCTCGACGCGCTCAGCAAAGGTACTGTAAGCATCAGTATGGTCTTCATAGTCACGATAATTTCCAGTTAGTTGAAAGTACTCCCAACCCTCAATTTTTAAGCTTTCGGCAGTGTTACGGTAGGTGCGGTAGTTCTCACCATAACCAAAAAATTCTTCTAATGCAGCGGATATCGCTACGGCTTGACTGACACCAAAAGCCGTCCAACCCAAATATATTTGCCAGCGCTCATCACCTTTCCCTAAACCAACTAAAGCTGGAATAATTACCCCACCAATGATAGTAGTCAATCTGAGGGCGTAATGGCGATCGCGGTTTTTCGTGGCTCTTCCCTCCAACCACAATACTTGGTCAAGCCAGCGCTGCTTGAGAAAGTCTTTTCGCAACTCTGATAAGTCCAGTTGGTCTATCAGTCCACCCAAAGTCTGTTTCAGGTATTGACGATAGTCGTTTTTCTTTGCCATGAGTTTTAAATTTCCCCTGTGCTAATATTTTTTCCCTGCCAGCCAATTATTTGGATATAATTGGCTGGCAGCGTTTACAGATAATCAATTCAATCACTTATTTAGTGGAACTAATGTTATTGCATATCTGGCGAGTTTTATCGTCTAAATCTGGACTCGTCCGTAGATAATCACCCAGCAAATTACACGCCTCAACCTCTAGCTTATCTGACTGTTGAATTGTATCTAAATTCCACACTATCACCGTTTGATCGCTGCTAGCTGAGGCGAAGGTTTGATTATCTGCACTGAAAGCGAGATCGTTAACCCCATCGTTATGAACGTAAAAAGGAATTGGTGGTCTGCTGCCATCTAGAGTCTGGAGCAAGATAGTTTGATCGGCACTTGCTGAGGCTATCATCTTACCATCAGGGCTAAAAGTCACAGCATTTACTGACTCATCGCGTTTCTGAGAGTCCACAAAGATTAGTTTAATCCCATCGAGTTTCCAGCGTTTAATCAAGTTGTCTACACTACCTGAGACAATCTGTTTCCCATCAGGACTAAACGACAGATAGTTAATCGTACCTTTATGGGCGGTCATACTTGAGAGCAACACACCGTCCCGATTCCAGAGCTTGATAGTATTATCCGCACTTCCGGTAACAATCAGTTTACCATCTGGGCTAAAGGCAACACTTTTCACTCTATCGGTATGTCCTTTGAGGACTTTTACCCCTTGACCATCTCGCCGCCAAAGTTTAACAGTACCGTCGTCGCTTGCTGAGGCAATCTCTTTACCATCTGGGCTAAATAACACCCGATTTACCTTGTCATTGTCAATGAAAGGTTTTTGTACCCGAATGCCATTGCGATTCCAGAGGGTGATTTTCCTGTCTCGACCCCCTGTGACAATCATTTGACCATCCGGGCTAAACGATACATCATTAACTTTGTCAGTTTGCTCAATGGTCGCTTGCAATCTCCCATCTGGCGACCACAGTTTTACAGTATTGTCGTAACTGGCAGAAGCAATTAACTGGTTTTTCTTGTCCTTGTCAGGACTGTAAGCAACTGCGGTTACGGCTTTTTGATGCCCATAGAGGATCTTCAAGAAGGGTGTGTCACGTCTCCAGAGTCTCAGCGTGTTGTCTTCGCTGGCGGAAATAATTGTATTCCCATCTGGACTAAACACTACATCTCTGACTCGATCGCCATGTCCGAGCAAAGTTAACAACACATCGCCATTCAGGTTCCACAGTTTGATAGTTCGATCGCCACTACCAGAGACAATCGTTTGACTATCTGGACTGAAAGCCACTGCCGTTACTGAGTCGCGGTTTCCAGTGAAGGTTTTCAGCAACGTGCCATCTGTTTTCCACAGTTTAATGGTGTTGTCATCACTAGCGGAAGCAATCAGCTGACCATTGGGACTCAAAGCGATCGCGTTCAATTCATTCGTGTGTCCAGTCAAGGTTTTGAGTAAAGTACCATCTGTGCTCCACAGTTTCACTGTTCGATCGTTACTGCCTGACGCAATCACTTTACTATCTGGGCTGAAAGCGACAGCTTTTACCTGATCGGTGTGTCCTGTCAAGGTTTTGAGTAGAACACCATCTGAATTCCACAGTTTCACTGTTCCATCATTACTAGCGGAAGCAATCAGCTTACCGTCAGGGCTGAAAGCGACAGCTTCCACCGATTTAGCGTGTCCTGCTAAGGTTTTCAGTAAAGTGCCATCTGGCTGCCACAGTTTGATCGTGTTGTCTACACTCGCTGAAGCAATCAGTTTCCCATCAGGGCTAAAAGCTAGGTGATTGACTGAACCTTTATGGTCTGTGAGACTTTTCAGGAGTTTGCCATCCTGACTCCAGAGATTTATCGTATTATCTTCACCACCAGAAGCGATCGTTTTCCCATCGGGGCTGACGGCAACAGCCAGCACTGCTGCTTTATGTCCAGAAAGGAGGTTTTTTTGTCTCCCCGCAAAAACTGCTTGCTGAAGTACGCCCTCAACATCTTGTTTCAGTTCAGGACTTGCCCCGGAAATTTGTTGTAGTACTCGCTTTGCCTTGAGTGCTTCTACCAGGGCATCTAATTTTTTATTGGCAGCAAACAGGGCATCCGAATTGTCCGCCAAGGCATCAGCTGTGGCTATCTTTGCCTCACGCTCTTTTTTGGTGGCTTCATTAAACAGAAAGAAAGACACTACTCCCAAGATGGTAGCAATGACAAAACCTACACTCACCGCGCCAAGGAACATTTTTTGCCGTCTGGCGCTTTTTTTCTCTTCTATCAGTCTGGCTTCGGCTTCTTTGGTCTTTTCTTGCTGTAAGCGCAGCAGTTCAGCTTGTCGCCGCTTTTCAGCTTCCTCGGCAGCGAGGATCGCTTTTTGACTTTCCTCTATATATGTTTGCTGTAAGGCGGTAGGTGGAGGTTGTTTGTTTTCTTCTAATGCAGTTTGCAACCAATTTTGGGCAATGACAAATTCACTCCCTCGCAGTAGCAAGTCGTCATTTTTGCCTTTTTCCTCCCACTCCATTGCCCGCTGCGACCATTTGGTGTGACTGCGGACGTGCTCGCGATCGGTATCCAGGGTTCTGATCAGTTCGCCAAATGTAGCGGCATCAGCAGTCTTCTGACTAAAGTCGATCCACTGAATTTTGGCTAATTCTGGATGCAACTGGGCTGGGTTCACTGGTTGGTAAAGTACTGTCACAAACCGTTTGTTCAGCTTGGCAGCATATTCCACTTCATCCGCACAGTAGGGGGAATTTATCGATCGAGGTGAGACAATGAATAAAAAGTTGTCGGAAATTTCAATCCCCCGATAAATTTCCTGCTGAAAGTCTGTACCCGAAGCAATGCTTTCCTGGTCAAACCAAGTGGTTTTCCCTTGCATCTGCAACGCATCATTCAGCCTGCGGGCAAACTCCGAGTCAGAGCGGGAGTAGGAAACAAACACATCTAACGAGGTTACAGGTGGTTGCCGCTGACTTTCGGTAATAAATTCTTCTATTAATGGTATCGGCGGATGTAGCGCTCTCTTGTTTGCTATCTTTAACCATGCTTCCGCACTGCGTAAGTTATATCCTCTCAGGAGTATACTTTGGTTATCATTTTGCTGCTTCCACTTCAGCGCTTTCGTCAACAGAATTTTATACTCGTTGTAGTAAGCTTCATCCTGATGCAGAATCTTCAATAGTTGGCTTTCATCAAGTTTGTAATCGTTTTCTTTTACATTGTCCGTTAGGTTAATATACTGTAAATAACGTAAGGTATCTGGGAGCTCTTCTGGTGGAGTTTCTTTTACCAACACTGGGATGATCCGCTTGTTGAGGGAAAGAGCATAGTTGAGTTCCTGCACAGAAAATTCTGACTTTAATGCCTCTGGTGATAGCAGATAGACAACATTATCAGCTTGTTCAATGCCGCGCCGAATGGCTTTATCATAAGCTTCTCCGGTTTGGATGTCGGTGGTATTTGTCCAGACTGTAATGCTCTCACGCCTTAAACTGTTGCGAATTTTCTCCATCACCTCTTTATCTTGGTGGGCGTAGGCGAGGAACACCTGAGTCATCAGGTTTTGACCGTTCTTAATACTTTCGGTGATGTACTCGCAATGTAAGTCGGTGGGGGTGCAGGGCGCTTGTTCTCCCTTGAAGCGGACTTTTAACCATTCTTCTGCCTGCTGGCGTTCTTCCCCTACTAGCAAGTAACGCGACTGTTTCTGATTTCTCTCCCAGTCTAAGGCTTTGGCTAAAAAGAAGCTATGTTTTTCTACATAATCTTTGTGCCTTGCTAAAATACTTAGCAGTCCTACCAGTGACTTATCAAAATCATCAATGCCTTCACGGAAATAGACCCAGTTAATTTTGCCAATTTCTGGGTGCATATTGGTAAAACTCGAATGTAGTCCCTTAGCTTGATAAGCTTCCCAGTCGGCATCTGTTCCTTGAGGGTAGCGCTCCTGCCAGGTGTCACGACTAATCTTTTCGACGTGCAGCAAGGGGATAATCCGCTTGTGGCGCTTGAGGGCGAGTTCGATTTCTTTGCCACAATAGGGGGAGTTGACTGAATGGGGGGCGATGATGTATAGAAAGTTATGCGCCTTTTCAATACCATCATCAATTTGATTTTGAAAGTCTACACCCAGCGGGATATCATTTTGGTCAAACCAGACTTTTAACTCTTGTTCTACCAATCGAGAATGCAGTTTTGTCGCAAAAGCTTTACTATCGGCTCGACCGTAGGAGATGAAAGCATCACAAAAATTATTATTCATTACTCTCTGTTGAGGTTGATATAGATAGAATAATTACCCTGATATTGCTCATGATATTCATTATTAGGGTAGATGCACTATCAAAAACGATAAAGAATTTCTTACTAAGGTTAAAAAATTAACCCCTTAGATAGATGTAATTTTAAATTTGTCTTAATTGAAACGATACCACATAATAATTATGTAAATCAAGATGATTTCAGGAATGCCCCATCGGTTGCGGCGATCGCTATTGTTACGGAAGGCGATCGCAAAGGGGCTATATTTCTCACTCCGGCTACTTTGCAATCAGGTTACGATCGCGAATAAATTGGAAAAAGCAAAACATTCTCCTGGTTACAAATACCTAAAACTCAGCTTTGATGGTATGCGGCTATCGTTCTGGCGCTCAGACAGTTGGGTTAGGGTAGGAGACAGAGAAATTTATGCGGTTATCTGTACAGACGTTAGATACAAGCTCTCTACTAAAAGATGCAACTGAAAGTTCCGTTTTAGGTTGGTAGGCTTGTTTGCGTTGGGCTGCGATCGGATCACAAGCTGGCAAACATATTAGGTCAGCACTTTTATCCCTCATACCAGCGATCGCTCTCTATATCAATTGAGTGTACCTTTGCTAACTCTAAATGCCCATCATTGTGATTCAAAACACAGGTCTATTGTGATTAAAAAGCAACCCATAAAAGTTATTTTAGTTCACGCTGTATAGTAGAAGGAATAATAAGCTGTTTTTTTACGAGGCATAAATTTTACCTTTGATTCGTTCTGCGTACTCATTGGAGATTCCCATGCAACCTCTCATGGACTTGATCCCCAACTTCTCTCACTCAGGCAACAGCTGGGAAGAAAAACGCCCTCGTACTGTTGTTCTCAGACCTAATGGTTGTCTTGATAGTGTGAGTAGTCCAACTTTCACTAAGGCTCTCGAACAAGCTCTAGAGCTAACTACTGATACTGTAGTTATAGATCTTTTATGGGTAGATTTTGTGGAAGCTGAGGGAATTTCTTGCTTAATTGCAGGCTTGAAACAAGCCTCTGCTTTAGGTAAAACTCTCTCTTTGCGATTTATGGATGTAACGACGCAAGCAGCAGTTGAAGCTGCGTACAATCGTCAGTGCGTCTAAAGTTTTTCTCCCCTAAATAACCACTACACCTGAGCTTTTAACTAGTAATCAATTTCACCTCATCTACTTTTAAGTAGGTGAGGCTGATTGTTTATAGCTGGAAAAACTCTGCTTCATACTTAAGTTTTTTCCTGAGAGTATGTCAAAAATAGAGCTATTGTGGGTTGCCTAATCTGGTAAAAGTGGTTAATATTGTTTCCGGTCAATGGCTCACCTTTGTGGTTAAGTAGATAACGAGTAATAAAAAAATTGATAGAGCGAGTTAATATATTGAAGTCAGAAGGGAATACTCTAAATTAGAAACCTATTTGGGTAATTATGCTTTGACCAAAAAACTGCTTAAGGTGATAGACAACTATCTAAAGATGAGATTTAAATCTCGCAAGTTTAAACAATTCTTATTCCTGTAGCGTGCTGTCAGCTGAGCAGCTTGATGTTTATTGTTCAGTTATTACCAACCTGAGAGCCAATTCTACAGGATTTTATTTAACAAGCATGAGGAAATAAGTGGTTGCCAATTCCAATTTATTGAGTCCGGTAGAGAGCGAAGTAATTACCGAGAGTCAGATGGTACCAGAAATGGTAATAACACCAACGACTCCGGCTAAGTTTACTAAAGAAGAAATTCGGACAAGTTTAAAAGCATCTACCTGCGATGGGATTTTTGCTGCAATCTTTTCGAGCATTACTGGTGGAGTTTTGTTGAGTAATTTGCTGCTACAATTGGGTGCTACTCCAACACAAATTGGGATGTTGTCTTCAGTTCCGATGGTGGTAAATTTACTACAACCTTTGGGAGCATATCTTTCTGGATTCACTACTAGTCGTCAACGGTATGGTTTCTGGGTGTTTGGGATTTCCCGATCGCTGTGGTTAATTTTAGCGATCGCTATTGCCTTCCCCAAGGTAAACAATACTATTAATTACAATTTGGTTCAATTGACACTGGTAATCGTTTTTGCCAGTAATTTATTAGGCGCATTTGGATCTGCTTCTTGGTTAAGCTGGATGGCGAAGTTAGTTCCCGAAAAATTGCGAGGTAGATATTTTGGGATTCGCAATAGTGCTGCTAGTTTTGTGACACTAATTGGTGTCCCATTAATCAGTATAATAATATCAGCTTGGCCGGGAGGAATGCTACAAGGCTATAGTTTACTAATCTTTTTGGCTGTGATTTGTGGCTCGATCAGCTTAATCTGTCAAAAGTTTATGGCTGATGTTAACCCAAAAGTAGAATTAATCACGGTGGCTGAGTCATTAGAAGAGAAAGATAACCAATCTTTGATTAGCAATTTTCAATCTTTAATTTCCCATAATTTTTTCAGATTCTTACTTTATTTCGGTTTTTGGGCTTTTGCTATTAATATCAGCAATCCCTTTTTCAATCTTTACCTGTTGGACAACTTAAATATCAATGTTACTTGGGTAACGGTGTATAACAGCTTGTCTGCTGGAGCGAATTTACTCATGTTAGTTTTCTGGGGAAGACTAGCAGACAAAATTGGCAATCGCCCTCTGTTAATTTTGCTGGGAGTTGTAGCGGCGTTAATACCTTTACTTTGGTTGGGAACTGGTTATAATCCGCTTTGTCTGTGGGTGGGATTGCCACTTTTACATTTATTCAGTGGTGGAGTTTGGGCGGCGATCGATCTATGCAGCAATAATATCCAAATGAGTATAGCACCTCGTCACAATCAAGCTACTTATTTTGCGATCGCTTCTGCCGTCGCCGGAATCTGTGGCGCTTTCGGGGCAACAGTCGGCGGTTTTCTAGCCGAACAACCAATTTTTGGCGGTTTACCTGGTTTGTTTGCCCTAACTAGCGGATTGCGATTATTAGCTTTACTTCCCTTGGTGCTAGTTTGGGAACAACGCAGTCACTCTTTAAGAGCAATGCTGCAAAGTTGGCGAATGCAGTCAAAAGTGGTTGGTTGAGAAAAGAGATTATGGCTTAAAACCTAGATTTCTTTTTTGCTACCCGTTCCGCTCAGATGAAGTACCCACCGCTACTAAAGTTGAGCGGTGGGTTTTTGTCGCTTCATCTCCCAAACTTATTCAATATTTAAGTAGGTGTTGATGTAGACGACTTTCTAGGACGACCGCCTTTTTTTCCATTTTCTCTGGCAGCAACTGCTTTAGTAACAGAGGTCTTTTTGCCACCTTTTCTTCCTAGTTCAGCCATCCAAGCTTTTGTTCCCAAAATTCCTGATACAAGCCCAGGAATGCTATAGTCAACATCTAAATCTTCCCAGTGAACACTATCGCCGCGTCCAGATAAATGAACGTTTTCTAATTCTTTAGGTGATGCTTCCCCAGCCCCTCAATTAACTTGGGGCTTAACCCAACATAATCACCATTGGTTAGTGTGATGACGATTTTATCTTCAGATTGGTTGTATACAACTGACTTAGCACGAGGTTCGACTAAAGATGCTTGAATCCAAGCATCTTTAGCTTTAGCAATTTGTGCGTCTATTTTCTCATCCGTCAGTTCCTTCATCGTCCATTTCTTTTTTGTCATGTATACTTCTCCATTTCTCTAGTAATAAATCTTGATTATTAGCAATCAAGAGCAATGCTTCTTTTATGAATTTAGTTTCAATATCTGGATCGACCATTATAATCTCAGGAGCGTTTTCATTATCCCCTAAGTTTATTTTTATGTTCGGCATAGGCGTATTTTTGGTTTATTGACAGTAGTTGTTGTATAAACATTTGTTTTCTCCAAAATTGTTGCTGTAAGGGGCTACATCCGTATTATAACCAAAAGGCTTGGGTTTTGTGTGCTGTCTAGGAAAACGGCTTTCCCGTACTTGAGGTGAGAAGAAAACCTAATAAATGGTTGGGAAAGCCTGCCATATAAGCCTTACAAAGAAAAAAATCTCATTAGTAACCACTTCCCTCTCGCCTTCGTACACTAGATGTAGTCCTATTGGAAATCCCACAGGCGAATGAACCAAGTTGATTATTTGCGGATTAGTTTAATCGATCGCTGCAATTTTCGTTGTCAGTACTGTATGCCGGAAGGTGCGGAACTGGACTATATTTTGCAACAACAATTACTTACTTATGAGGAACTGCTGACGCTGATTGAGGAAGTGTTCATTCCTGTAGGGTTTACTCGTTTCCGGTTGACTGGGGGTGAACCTTTGTTGCGTCCAAGGGTGGTGGAGTTGGTGGGGGCGATCGCATCTCTACCCCAAACTCAAGATCTATCAATGACAACCAACGGATTTTTACTCGCACCCTTGGCGCAAAGTCTCTATGATGCAGGTCTACGGCGAATTAATATTAGTTTGGATTCTCTCAATCCTGAGACTTTTGACAAAATTATTGGTAATCGAGGACGTTCTCGCTGGGAACAAGTTTGGCAAGGTATTCAAGCTGCTTACCAGGTTGGTTTTAATCCCCTCAAACTTAATGTGGTGGTGATTCCGGGGGTAAATGACCAAGAGGTTTTAGATTTAGCTGCTTTGTCGATCGACCGGGAATGGCACGTCCGGTTTATTGAGTTTATGCCGATCGGGAATTCTGATTTGTTTGGCGATCGCGGTTGGGTGGCTTCCCAAGAGTTGCGCCAACAGATTCGCTTACGTTGGGGCTTGACAGAATCGCAAGTGCGTGGTAATGGCCCTGCTGATGTATTTAAAATTCCGGGATCTAAGGGAACGCTGGGGTTTATCAGTCAGATGTCGGAGTGTTTTTGCGATCGGTGTAACCGAATGCGGCTTTCTGCTGATGGTTGGTTGCGCCCTTGTCTGTTGAATGAAACCGGAGAAATCGACTTAAAAACCGCCCTCCGCAATGGTGTTAACCTTGCCCAATTAAGAGAGCGAGTCCGAGAATTACTAACAATTAAACCAGAGATTAACTTTAAAGAACGTAACTCTGGAACCACAGGCGTTTATACGCGCACTATGTCACAAATTGGCGGCTGAGACAATTTTAGATTTCAGATTTTAGATTTTAGATTTTAGATTTTAACTGCAATCCAAAATCTAAAATCCTAAATCTAAAATCCTTAAGCTTGCCGTGAGTAGTACTCAACAACCAGTAGTTCGTTAATCTGTAGCGCTACCCATTCCCGCTCAACCACGCCGTTAACTTTACCAACCATCTTAGTTTTGTCGAATTCTAGATGGCTTGGTAAGTTAGCCAAACCGGGATATTGCAGGTTTGCTTGCGCTAACTGACGAGAATTGTCCCGGTCTCTAACGCTAATTACTTCACCTGGTTTGCACTGATAGCTAGCGATCGTAACTTTCCGACCATTAACTGTAATGTGACCATGATTTACCATTTGTCTAGCTGCTGGAATGGTAGGAGCCAAACCCAAACGGAAAACAGTGTTGTCTAAACGCATTTCTAGTAATTGCAGCAACACTTGTCCGGTGGAACCAGTGGCGCGACGAGCTTTCCGCACATAACGCAGGAGTTGCCTTTCCGACACACCATAGTTAAAGCGCAGTTTTTGTTTTTCTTCTAAACGAATCGCATATTCAGAACGTTTCTTCCGGTTTGCACCGTGTTGCCCTGGAGGGCTGGTTTTTCTCGCTGACTTACGAGTTAAGCCGGGGAGGTCTCCCAGGCGACGAACCACTCTGAGGCGTGGGCCTCTGTATCGCGACATCTCGCTTCCTCTCTAGTATCCAGATCAAATTTTACCCAGAATTTCTAGTATATAGTTAAATTAACAATTTGTTTAACTGGGCGCTTATAAATTTTACCGTAATTTACCAACAAAACGGAGATCGAGTTTCTGTTGATTTGAGTTTCTTTGCACATAGGGGAAAAAAGATTGTCAATTCCTTGCAGACTAACTATAGTTCTGTATGTTTCCAAGTACCTATATTTTTTACTAGAACTAGCATGAGAATGCTGTTTCGTTCTTTTGCCCCTTCTTGGGCTACCCTGTTGTTGTTGACGGTTGCCATTCCCAGTGAATCTCTGGCGGTGGAATCGAATGCGTTTGATTATGATTTCAAGGTTTGTGGACAAGAGTTGGCGCGTGCGGGTATTCCGGCATCTGTGGCAGCAGACTCCTGTTCCGCCACACTTTATCCCAGAGATTTAACCACTTGCGTTTTAACTATTTACAAGCAAACGGATATTTCTCCTGGTGCTGCGCTGGCTACTTGTAGACAAGTGCGACGACCTCGCGATTTAGGTAATTGTGTGGTTAATATCAGTGTGAATACTCGCGGGGGTAATCCAGGCGCAATTTTGGATAATTGCCGTCGTAGTTTGTTACCAGTGCGTTTTGGTAAGTGTGTTGTGGGTTTAGTTCAGTCGTTAAATTTGGCGGTGAGTGGGGTGATGGCAGATTGCATTGATGGTAGCGATCGCCCACAGGATTTCTACCCACCGGGAAGATTTCCGTTGCGAGAAGCACCCCCGCAGCAACCATTGATTGTTCCCATCCCAACTAATCCCGTACTACCACCACCATCCCCAATTCCTCCGCTGCAATAACCAAATTTTGACTTGTTGATTCTCCGTCTCCATTTTTGGGACGGCTTTTTTATTCGCATATTTACTCCTTGGTAGTGGGTAGTGCGATTCCTACTACCTACTACCTATTACCAACCGCCATCTTTATAACTAGGAATTGTGAGTTATTAACCTTAGTGATATGTATCACAGTTTCAGGTTCATTTCGCTCACAGTGAAAAATTGTTTTTTCTCACCATCTTTAATTTCCATTAATCACATTTATTACTCGGTTGAATCACCCTGAAGCTTATTTTTTTGGAGGATATTATAACTATCGAGTTCAAGTGTCGATCATGCAAGTCCAACTCCTCCCCAATGCTATTTCTGAGTTATACGCTCAAGTCAGTAATTCTGGACAAGTTACTTTGGCCGATCGCTATGGATTAATGGCAGCTGTATTAGATGAATCTTTGGATGAAGAAGAAAGAATGGCTGTAAATCGGATTATTCGTGCCATATACAGGAAAAAGTTAGCGGTTGTAGATGAAATTTCTAGTACTTATTAGTGATTTCTACGGGTTGAAGTCGCTCTAAATTAATGATTATTAGTTGTACCTGTATTAGATATTTAAATAGCTACTTCCTAATTAGCTATTCCTATGACAAACTAAAGATATACAATCTCTCTCCGCCTGTCTAGTTAGTGACTAGCACAGGTTTTTTTAGTGTTTATAAGGATTGGGGTAGACACTTTAGTACTTTTGTACTATAATATAGTGAAGTTGATTCATTAAGCCGACCTTTTCTAGGAACTGGCTAATGAAAAATGTTGTAGAGCATGGATGCGGGTTTTGTTTATGAATAAGCATTATATTCTCAATCTCAATCCTCACGCGAAGCAGGAGTGGGATCGTTGTACCTTGAGAGATCCGCTAACAGCTAAGCGTCCAGATTTGGCTAAATTAATTGCAGAAGCGGTGGGAGGAAAACCAGGTTCTTACTTAGTTTCTGTGCAGATTGAAGTTGAAGTTTTGGATAAAGCAGGTTTGCCACAATCTGAGCAATTAACTCTTAGTTTGCCGGAAATTTCTGTTAATTCTCATCCACAGGAATTGGTTGCTTAGTGTAAAACGGCAGAAGGGGGAGAGTTTGACCAGGGTTTACAGATCGACCAGATTTCTTAATTAAAATCCTGCTCCAGAATGTAAATCAATAAATCCTGCTCCAGTTTTGAGTTAATTAATTTCCCCTTGTTCTCCTGCCACGCTGCACTAGATTAGTTGTTGCTAGTTATGTAATTTTTGCTGGCTACTGTTTGAGAGGATAAGTTTTAATGCTCAAGCTGAGTGATTATCCGGTAGCGATCGCTAGAACTAACCAAGCGATCGTCGAATTAGACTATGAATTGTCTGCGTTACGTCAAGTAATTTCTGCTTTTGAAGGCAAAGCAGAGATGATAGTTGCAACTGATTCTAACCTAAAAAATGATAGCCAACGGAAAGCCCGAAGATTTGAATTACTCGAAGTTAATCAAGAATACCAAAAAGCTCAAGAACTCTCAGCAAAATTAGCAACCGAAAAAAGTAATGCTGTTGCTCATTTAGAATATCTGAGAAATCAGTTTAGTGTCGCTAAACTAGAAGCGAGGTTGATGATTGCCCAACAACTTTCTGGGTTAGAATCACGAGAATTTGCAGGTTTTTAAATACTAATTAAGTTTCTCCTTTGGGTGGTGGTAGGGCTTTTCGTCCTACTTTTTTTTGCATCTGCAAAAGTAGAGACGTTGTATACAACGTCTCTACAATATTGTCTCGTTACCAGGTTCAACCTGGTAACGAAAAACAGAGGCTCTGCCTCAAGGTGTCAGATCTCAGTCTACTAAACCTTAGTTTCCGACATCCTAAGTCCGCCGATATTTTGGCAGAAGAAAGTGGCTTGATTTTCGGGACTGCGGTTAATTAGTTCGATGATTTGTCCGGCAGAATTTCTTAAGAACCATTGTGTGAGAGAGTCACCCATTACAGGTTCTAAAGATAAGGGAATAAAGCCTTTTTCTTGCCAATTTAAAGCTGCTGTTTGCAGGTCATCAACTTTAATGGCTACGTGATGCACAGCTGCTATTCCTCGTTCTTGGATAAAGCGATCGGTGCGATCGCCTTCCGCGTGCGGTGCTTGTAAAACAACTAAACCACCGGAAGGCATTAATATGGTTTCTAAATGTATCCACAAATCATCGGTCAGACTATAATTTTGGGGACAGAATTCCAAGGGGAAAACTCCTGGCCCTTCGACAATTTTACCTTGGAATTTAGCCAAAGCAGCGGCGTAATTTTCCAAGCTGGTGAAGTCAGGGAAACTGACAACTAAATGGTCTACTTCTACTGCTTCGCCATAAATTTTAGTCTGAAAAGACCACTGAGCAAAAAATTCTGCCGTGGCATAACCGGGTTTAAATTCCAGTAAGCCTGATTTTTCCCAAAAAGGTGATTCCCCAGGGGAAAATTTTCCTTTGCTAGTCTCTAGTTGTTTCATGGTTTTCGCTAGTGTTAATTTGCGATCGAATGGTGCGTTACTAACGCACCCTACGAATAGGGAAATTAATCGAGTAAGTCTGGTTGTTCTTGTACAATCAGGTCGTAAAGTGGTTGGAAACTAAACCAACCCATGCGATGTGACCCAACTTGTTTAGCGGTTAAACTGGCATATTCCGGTTCTATCAAGATTGGTTTGCCAGCGGCTTCTGCCATTAGTTGTACTTGACAAGAACGCTCCATTGTGATGAACCACCAGGCTGCTTCATCTATAGTATGACCTACTGTGAGCAGTCCGTGATTGCGGAGGATGAGGGCTTTGCGATCGCCTAACGTCCCAGCAATTCTTCGCGCCTCCTCAATTTCCAGCACTACCCCGGTATAGTCATCGAATAAACCGTGATCTCCGTAAAACGAACAAGCATCCTGAGTCAAAGGATCGAGGAGACGACCTAAACTAGACCAAGCTTTGCCGTAAGTGGAATGGGCATGGGCGGCAGCTACCACATCTGGGCGGGCGGCGTGGACTTGGGAATGAATAGCGAAAGCCGCTTCGTTGACGGGTTTATTTCCGGCAATAACTTCGCCTCGGTGGTTAACTAAAATCAAGTCGCTGGCGCGAATTAGCCGAAAGTGCATTCCAAAAGGGTTAACCCAAAAATGATGCGGGTTTTCCGGGTCGCGGGCAGTAATGTGTCCGGCGATACCTTCACTGAAGCCGAATTTGGCGAACAGACGAAAAGCGGCTGCAAGACGTTGTTTGCGGTACAAACGTTCTGCTTCAAATGATGTAAATGTGGGCGGTTGAGGGATAACTTTGGGAACTCTAACATTAACCATAAGTTTGCTTTTTTTTGGGTACAGTAGAAACGTTTCATGAAACGTCTGTACTTAGTTTAACTAGGTGATTTTTATTTTTCCAAGTAGGCGAATTAAAAGCTAAATACCTCTTGGGTAATAACTTCCAGAAATTTTTGATGGGGTACTATTGGTAAACAGATTGACAATTAAAAAATTTGTCAGAATTGGAATTAGAGGAAGTGATTAATTTATTTGCATCACACCAATGTGTTAATCAATTTCAGACAATATCCACAACTATCGAAAGATATATTTTAAGCCTCAACTACCACTTATGATGTCAAAAAACAATTTAATTGAAACAGAGAACCTTCAACAAACACGAAAATATACTTCCGCTTGCCTGATTTTCAATCCTGTTTCAGGCAGAGGAAACAATGAAAGAGACTTAGAATTAATTAAGTCAATTTTAGAGCCAGAATTACAGTTAGATATTCAGTTAACTAGCGAAGAAGTAAGTGCTACACAGTTGGCGCGTGAAGCTTTGGAAGGCGATGCAGAATTAGTAATTGCATCTGGTGGTGATGGCACTGTTTCTGCTGTGGCTGCTGCTTTAATTAATAGTAATGTACCGTTAGCTGTAATTCCTCGTGGCACGGCAAATGCTTTTGCTGTGAGTATGGGAATTCCTACGAATATTGAAGCTGCTTGTCAGGCAATCTTGGAAGGAGAAACCAGAGTAATTAGTACTGCGCTTTGTAATGGGCAACCAATGTTACTTTTGGCAGGTATTGGTTTGGAGGCAGAAACTATTGCTAAAGCAGACAGGACAGCTAAAAATAGATTAGGAATTTTGGCTTATATTCTAGCAGCAATTAATCAATTAAGAGATTTAAAATCTTTTGATGCTCGCTTAGAAAGGGAAGATGAAGTTATTAGTTTTTCGGCTGTGGGAGTGACGGTTGCTAATGTTGCGCCGCCTACTTCTATTTTGGCTCAAGGGCCTGCTAGTTTGATTCCTGATGATGAGTTTTTGGATGTAACAATTTTTGCTCCGGTAAGTATGCTAAATGCGATCGCAGCATCCTACCATTTGTTACAAACTGCTTTTAGCGGTACGCCAACAGAACGCAACGATATTGGTTATTTGCGAGTGAAAAAAGCCTTAATTGATACTGACCCCCCGCAAAAAGTTGTGGTGGATGGGGAAGTGATTGGAACTACGCCTGTGTTTGTGGAAGCAATTCCGAACAGTTTAATTGTGATGATACCGCAGAGTCAAGCCGCTGCACCCGTTGAGAAGTTGGATGGATTACCCGATCTAACTATAGAGCCAAAAGAAAATCACAATTTGTCCAATAGTGACAGCGAGTACCCGGAAAGCTGATAACCTAAAGTTCAGCAGGCTATTTTTTGGAAGTTTGAGATTGAAAAAGCGTTCTAATTACGAGTTACTGATTCCTTATATTGTTCCTGAGTGGAAAACGATCGCACTAGCGTTAGCTTGCACTCTAGCATTTACCATATTTTGGCCGATTTTGGCGAGTTTGGCTGGTCAGTTTGCCAAATATATTGGTGAGGGTAATTTGGGAGCGATCGCCCAACTCGCGGGTGTTGGTGCGATAATTTTCTTAATTAGGGGAATAGTGCAGTATGGTCAAAATGCTTTAATGGCGAAAGCTGCATTAAAGATTTCTCTGAAATTACGCAGACAAGTTTACGCGCATTTACAACATTTGAATCTCGATTTCTTTGAAACAGCGAAAACCGGAGATTTATCTTATCGGTTAACGGAAGATATCGATCGAATTGGCGAAGTAATAAATAAATTCTTTCATGAATTCGTTCCCTGCATTTTGCAGTTAATCGTCGTTTTAGGTTACATGATTTGGTTGAATTGGCAGTTAACTTTAGCTGCTTTAATTGTAGCGCCTTTAATGGCAATTTTAATCGCTTGGTTTGGGGAAAAAATGCTGTATTTTTCCCGGCGCAGTCAAACCAGAATTTCTAATTTATCTGCATTACTAACGGAAGTTTTTAGCGGTATTCGTTTGGTGCAAGCTTTTAGCGCTCAAGATTATGAAATCAAACGGTTTTCTGTAGAAGCAGAACAGCATAGAATTGCTCGATATCGATCGGAACAAATTAGAGCACTACAGTTTTTTATTGTGGGTGTTTTACAGGGAATTAGCGTATTAATTCTATTTTTGTTAGGTGGTTGGCAAATTTCCCAAGGAAATTTAACTGGCCCAGGTTTTGTAAGTTATATAGCTGCGGTAGCAATGCTAATCGATCCGATATCTTTTAGTACCACTAATTACAACCAATTTAAACAAACAGAAGCATCTGTGGAGCGCATTTTTGAACTGATGGCAATTCAACCATCAATTGTGGAAAATCAACAAGCTATTAAGTTATTTTCTACTCGTGGCAAGGTGGAATATCAGGATGTTTCTTTTGCATATTTGGCAGATAAACCAGTTTTACAAAACCTCAGTTTAACTGCTAAACCGGGAGAAATGATTGCTTTAGTTGGTACTTCCGGCGCGGGAAAAACTACTTTAATAAATTTGCTGTTGCGCTTTTACGATCCTCAAGGAGGACAGATTTCTATTGATACCATTGATATCCAAAAGGTAACATTAAAAAGTTTGCGTCGGCAAATCGGACTTGTTCCCCAAGATATTGTTTTATTTTCAGGAAACATTGCAGAAAACATTGCTTATGGACACAATGAATTTGATATGAATGCGGTAAGAAAAGCCGCAGAAATTGCCAATGCTCATGAGTTTATTATTAAGTTACCACAAGGTTATCAAACTTGGGTAGGGGAACGAGGTGTTAATTTATCTGGGGGACAAAGACAAAGAATTGCGATCGCACGCGCCGTATTTAATAATCCCAGAATTTTGATTTTAGATGAAGCAACCTCGGCGTTAGATTCGGAATCAGAAGCTTTGGTACAGGAAGCATTGGAAAGGGTAATGCGCGATCGAACTGTATTTGTCATCGCTCACAGATTAGCCACTGTACGCCGTGCAACCAGAATTTTAGTATTAGAAAATGGGGAAATAGTCGAATCAGGAACTCACGAAGAATTACTCAAAAAAGGCGGACGTTATGCAGGCTTTTACGCCCAACAATTTCAGTAATTGATTAACTTTCATGTTAAGTTAATGCTAATTGGCTGAGACGTTCTAGTATGCTAAGAACAGCGTACAATTCATTCCCCGGATTACGAAATTAAGTAACGTAAGTCTATATCTTTAGCTGAAATTGTTTGTACTATTTTGGATTTTGAAAGTTAAACTAATAATTCCCCATCCCTTCACTTACTAGCTTCTACCCATCGATAGATATACAAAAGCAGACTCTACTGATTAAAGTCTAATATATAGCAATCCTATTTGAGTAAGAAATTCTTTCTGATCTCTCTGTGACCTCTGCACCTGGAGCGGTTCAAAAAAATCGAGAGTTCATAAATCAAATATGACTGCTACATTATTTTGTCACAAACTTAACTAAAAAACATAACTATGGTCGCCACTCCGCCGCCCAAATCTACTTCGCAACAGTACGAAGTAACAGACGCACCTGCAAAAGTTGCTGAATTAGTATCCCAACAAAAACCGGATACAGAAATTGATTTAGAGTTCCTTTATACGCGAGATATTGAGTTTCGCCAAGAGACAATTTATTTTCTTGTTGTAGACCGTTTTTTTGATGGAGATCCTGAAAATAGCGAAGGGCCAAATCCCGAATTATACGATCCTGAAGCGAAAGATTGGGGTAAATATTGGGGTGGAGATTTACAAGGAATAATTGACAAACTCGATTATTTAAAAAACTTGGGAGTCACAGCAATTTGGTTAACTCCTTTGTTTGAACAAGTCGAAGATTTATTTGTCGAACAAGCAGCAATTCACGGTTATTGGACGAAGGATTTTAAACGTTTAAATCCCCGGTTTATTCGCCAAGGAGAAAACCCATCGCTTAACCAAACCCAAGAGACTAGAGATACAACTTTCGATCGCTTAATTGCCGAAATGCACAAGCGAAACATGAAGTTAATTCTCGACATTGTTTGCAATCATAGCAACCCAGATTTTAGCGGTAAAAAAGGCGAATTGTACGACGATGGAGTAAAAATTGCTGACTTTAACGATGATAAAAATAACTGGTATCACCATTATGGCCCAGTTACTAATTGGGAAGACGAATGGCAAGTGCAAAACTGCGAACTTTCCGGTTTAGCTACTTTCAACGAGAACAATATTGATTATCGCAATTACATTAAATCTGCGATCAAACAGTGGTTAGATCGAGGTGTAGATGCCTTGCGGGTTGACACTGTTAAACACATGCCGATCTGGTTTTGGCAAGAATTTAATGCTGATATTCAAAGACATAGACCAGATGTTTTCATTTTCGGAGAATGGATTTATAGTAGTCCGTTTGACGATCGATCCGTAGAATTTGCCAACGAGTCGGGAATGTCAATTCTGGACTTTGGACTTTGTGTAGCAATTCGCCAAGCATTAGGAAAAGGCGCAGAGGGAGGATTCCATGAAATTCAGAATATTTTTGACCTAGATCATCGATATAAAAGTGCCAATGAATTGGTAACATTTATTGATAATCACGATATGCCACGCTTTCAAAGTTTCAATCCCGATCCTGAAATGTTAAAAGTGGCAATTTCTTTAGTCATGACTTGTCGCGGTATTCCTTGCATTTATTACGGTACAGAACAATATTTGCATGATGATACTAATGGCGGTAACGATCCCTATAATCGCCCAATGATGAATAATTGGGATACAGAATCAGAACTTTACCGTTATATTCGGTTACTTTCTGGTTTGCGACGCTTAAATCCTGCTGTTTCAATGGGTGGACAATGGCAGCGATTCATCACACCTGATGTATATTGTTACGTGCGAAAATATCGGGATTCAATTTGTTTTGTTGCCTTAAATCGTGGCGCAGCAACCACAGTTCCCGAAGTACTAACAGACTTACCTGATGGCGAACATACTTGCGTTGTCACTCGTCGCAAATTCCAAGTTGTCGAAGGTAAATTAATCGATTTACCCTTAGAAACGCGAGATGTAATTGTTATCAGTCACGTTGGCGAAAGAGTGAAAGCTCAAACAATTATTCGCGCCCAACTTAACGGCGTAAATACTCAACCAGGTGAAAGAATTGTAGTAATTGGTGATTGTCCCGAATTAGGAAATTGGGATATCGCTAAAGGTTATCCCTTGGAATACATCAATACTAATACTTGGTTTGGCGAAATTCCTTTCGATGAAAGTGCTGGCAGATTGATTAGTTACAAGTATGTATTGTTGCGCGAAGGTCAATCTCCTTTGCGGGAAAATTTAGTTTGTCGGCGTTGGGTAGTTGCTAGCGAAGGAACTGTGAAATGGCGTGATATGTGGGCGAGTGGAAGGGAATCTTAGCCCACAGATCCCCGACTTCTTCAAGAAGTCGGGGATCTAATACCAATTCTCTGTGAAGATGCGCTTAATACAGCTTGATGAACCCAAGCACCATAAGGGATGAGAGGCAAAAATTAATTGCATTGTTACAGAGAAATGGTATAAATTCATATCATATTGCAAAACAATGTAGAGACGTTATATATAACGTCTCTACATTATTGATAATCAAACGGGCATGATATCAATCATTAATTTGAGAACATTTCATTCGCAATAAATCTTCCTGAATCCATCCCGAAAACCCACTTTTTGGGAAGCCAACTCGATACCAACCGTACCCCTGTCTGTCTTTTTTGTAATCAATATCTGGCGGAATTACTGTTAGTATATAAACGCGATCGCCAACAAAGCCATAACCATTACTGGGGTAATTCGTTCCTGGCCCTTGACGCAGAGTAATGCGAGTATTCTTATCTATAGCAGTCAGTGTTGCTTCACATTGCGATCGTTGATTACCAAAGTTATGCTGACTCAAAACTTTAATTGATGTTGAGAGTATTAGAGTACTGACAATAGCAGCAATTCCAATCTCATTAATTTTCATAGTGATGATTTATATAACAAGGGTTTTCCCGGAACTCTATTAATAGTTTACCAGTAAAAAAGCTATGCTAGTGTAGTAGGTAAGAGCCAAATCTAGTTAACGGTTCCGGTTTCTCTCGCATAACAACCTAAAGGGCGGAAACATGAGTGTTATTGACTTAAAAACTCTCTATGAAACTGACGATTTAGAGTGGTTGTCAGCCACTATAGAATTACTAAAAAATCGTCAATTTAATGCTTTGGATGTAGAGAATTTAATTGAGGAGTTAGAGTATTTGGGCAGGAGTGAAAAAAGCAAAGTATTTAGTAAATTAAAAAATATAGTTGCACATTTGTTACTGCTGCAATATTGGGAGAGCGAAAGAGAATATAATGCTAATGGATGGAGAGAAGAGATTTATAATTGGCGCGATGAATTAGATCGGGAGCTTACTACAAACCTACGAAACTATTTAGAAGAAAATTTAGATTTAGTTTATGAGCGTGCAGTTGGGTCTGTAAAAAGGAAAACTGGATATTCTGTTAACTTCCCTGAAATGCGTCCTAGTGATTATACTCTTGAAAACTTACTTGATTTTGATTGGGAATGATTGATTTTGTGTACATTCCAAAGTGAAATTGCAGAAAAAATCCGCAATTTCACTTCTTTAAATCTAGTGCAGTGCAGCAGAAACGATCGAGCAGTTGAAACAGGTAAAAAGCCATAAAAGCCTTCTGCCTTCTCGCACTAGTCTACCCGTTCTAATTGCCAGAGAATTTGATTACCCTCTCGCCGGACTCGCGACACTACCCAGTTACGCCACACCCAGTTGTCTCCGCGACTAGTGACGGCGCTGGTATGAATATCCATTAAATCTGCTAATTCAGAACTGGTGATTAGGTAGCCTTTGGCGGCAATATCATCAGCAATATGCAGAACTTCTACTAAATTACGTAATTGCGTCACCCTAGCTTCACTAGACAAACTATTCAAAGTTTCAGCCGAAGAAGAAATAGTCGCATCAGTCATAGCTATTTTGAATGTAGAAAGGTCAGAGCGTACTTCACTGGATTGTAACGTTATGTAACCAGATTGGACTGTTGTTTCCGAACTAAATGTCTCTAATGTTGGCAGTTGTTTGAGTGTTTGCGGGCGACTAAGAGAAAAGTTCCGGGCTATTTCGTCGCAGCGTTCATTACCCACGTTACCAGCATGACCTGGAACATACTGCCAGTTAATTTTGCCTGAGTTTAGTTTATCGAGTGTTTCCCAAAGGTCTTGATTGAGGACAGCTTTACCTTGAGCGGTTTTCCAGCCTTTGTTTTTCCAACCTTTCACCCAGATGGTAATCCCTTTTTTCACGTATTCACTATCAGTGTAGAGAGTGACGGGTTCTTTTTGTCCTGTTTTACTCAGGAATTCTAAGGCTGCGATCGCAGCTTGTAATTCCATCCGATTATTAGTAGTGAGAGCTTCTGCGCCCCCCATTTCGTAAACGGAGTCATCTGCAAAATAAACTACCACACCCCAACCGCCAGGGCCAGGATTTCCGCTACAGGCTCCATCAGTGTATATGCTTTTGATTTGAGGAAAGGAAGACATCAAAATTTTGTGTAATTCTCTTCTATGCGATCGCTATTTGAGCATACCTAAAAACTGAGAATTGTTTTCCTCAAGCTGGTGCGATCGCACTAGTTACAAGTATCTCAGGAATTTATTATTCAGGCGATGGGAAATTCTAATGTTGGTGCTTGAATATATGGAAGCAAATGTACAAGCCTTAACTGTAACTCGCGATGATTCGTTTGACCACGCCCGATGACACGAACGCATTACTTGCTTTGGCAGAAGCGACAGGACTTTTCGAGTCCAACCAAATTGAAGAACTCGCTCAAATGCTCAATCAGCATTTGGGTGACAAAGCAGACAGCGAAGGTGTATGGTTTACCGATTACGATCGTGAGCCAGTGGGTGTTGCCTACGTTGCACCAGAACGAATGACCGAGGGGACATGGAATCTCTATCTAATCGCTATTCATCCCAACTGGCAAAGGCAGGGACGCGGAGCCGTTTTGTTAGGTCACGTCGAGCAAATGCTGGCCCAAAATGGTGAGCGTATTCTACTAGTGGAAACCTCTGGGCTGGAGGAATTTGAATACGTTCGTGCATTTTACCGAAAGAACGGTTATGAAGAGGAAGCGAGGATTCGAGAATTTTACAAAGCGGGAGAGGACAAAATCATTTTCCGCAAGGTACTGAGAAGTGTTGTTGTATAACAATCCCAATGTACCGGAACAAAGTTAAGTAATTGGTAAGTTACTTTTAAAAGGCGGCACCCAGATTCGAACTGGGGGATGAAGGTTTTGCAGACCTCTGCCTTACCACTTGGCTATGCCGCCGTCTTTCAGAATTACCATCTTATCAAACTACTATTTCTTTAGCAACTCTATTAAACCTGGAGCGGGATTTATGGATTTACATAATGAGTAGGATTAATCAAGAGGATTAATCAAGAAATCTGGTAAATCTGTAAATCCCGATCGCTCTTTCCCAACCCTTTCTCAATCACACTTAAGGACTATATGGAATCTATCTTCTGGCTGTTGAACTACCTCGTAACCATACCAGCTAATCAAATGATTGTGAACAAATGTAACAATATTGCTGTCATAGCAGCTTGATGTCTTGACATCCCGAAAATCAAGCGATAGTCTGATACACATACCCGGGTAGAACAACTGAAATGAGTCAATTATGCAAGACAAACAAAAGGTTACGTTGTATCTTTCACCAGAGCTGCACCGTCAACTCAAAATAAAAGCCGCTATTGACTCAGAACCGATGTCAGCGATTGCTGAAAGAGCTATTATCTTCTACCTGGACAATCCAGAGATTGTGGGAGAAATAGAAGCAGCTTACGGGCAAACGCATCGGGTTTACAGTTGTCCGGAGTGTACGGGTTCGCTGGTTATGAAACAAGGGGAATTAGCTTCCCTGAAAAAGCAGCCAGGTATATTGCCAGAAGAGCAGCTTTCATCGGTTGAGAAGGTAACGGTGACGGAATCTACTCAACAGGGAGAGGCCGAAGAATTAGTTCCCTTGCTAAAGTAGCTAAATAAGTAAGCAACTGATATAGCAGGAAATGAAAACTCTGGTACTGTCTGTATCGTCTCTTTAATTCGGTTGATATAAGTAGGTCGTGGCGAAATGAAAGAAGAGCTCAGCATCCTAGTACAAGCTCAATATCCTCTGATCTATCTCGTAACCTCCGAGGAAGAGCGGGCAGAGCAGGCGATTTCGACAATCGCGCAGATGAGACCCCAAAGAAGGGTGTTTGTGTGGACAGTAACGCAGGGTATGGTCGAATATGGACAGCCACGTAGCGTGCAACACAATACAGTCTCACCCCAAGCGGCGATTGAGTGGGCAATGAATCGGCAGCAGCGAGACCCCCAGCGAGATTCTAGTATTTTCATCTTCAAAGATCTGCATCCGTTTTTCACCGATCCACAGACAATCAGATGGTTGCGGGATGCGATCGCCAGCTTTAAGGGCACTCAGAAATCGATCATCCTGATGTCCCCGGTGCAGACGATTCCACTCGAGCTGGAAAAGGAAGTTGTAGTTCTAGACTTCGCGCTACCGGACATGGCAGAACTGAATCAGGTATTAACCCAGCAGCTAGAGCAAGGTGGACGGGGAAGAAAGGTAAGTACGGAAGGCAGAGAAAAGCTATTACGTGCAGCCTTGGGTCTGACTAAAGACGAAGCCGAAAAAGTTTACCGCAAAGCTCAAGTTACAGCAGGTCGCCTGACCGAAGCCGAAGTTGACATCGTACTCTCTGAGAAAAAGCAAATTATCCGCCGCAACGGGATTCTGGAGTATATCGAAGAAGATGAAACGATCGATGCGGTAGGCGGCTTAGAAGAACTGAAGAAATGGCTGATGCAGCGCTCTAATGCTTTCACCGAGAGAGCGAGAGAGTATGGTTTACCCCAACCAAAAGGGATGTTAATTCTGGGTGTACCCGGTTGTGGAAAGTCCCTAATCGCTAAGACTACCTCTCGTCTTTGGGGTTTGCCACTATTGCGCCTAGACATGGGTAGAGTGTACGACGGCTCAATGGTAGGGCGATCGGAAGCCAATCTCAGGAACGCTTTAAAGACCGCAGAATCGGTTTCTCCAGCCATTCTATTTATTGATGAATTAGACAAAGCTTTCGCCGGAAGTGCGGGTTCTGCTGATTCAGATGGTGGTACTTCTAGTCGGATTTTTGGTTCGTTCCTCACTTGGATGCAAGAGAAAAGTTCTCCAGTCTTTGTGATGGCAACAGCAAACCGAGTAGAAAGATTACCGGGAGAGTTTTTAAGAAAGGGACGTTTTGACGAGATTTTCTTTGTAGACCTGCCAAATGCAGAGGAACGTCAAGAGATTTTCAAAATTCACCTCACCAAACGCCGTCGAGAAGTCGCACGCTTTGACCTCGATCAGTTGGCAAAAGTTTCCGATGGTTTTTCCGGTGCGGAAATTGAGCAAGCGCTAGTCGCTGCAATGTATGAAGCGTTTGCCCAAGACAGAGAATTCACGCAGTTGGACATTATCGCCGCAATTAAGGCTACGCAACCCTTATCTCGGACTATGACTGAACAAGTTACAGCCTTGAGAGATTGGGCGAGACAGCGTGCCAGACCAGCTGCCGCCTCCGTTGCTGAATATCAGCGAATGGAGTTTTAAAAGCTTTCTCCTGCTCCCAACAGGAGGAAAGGCTAGCTTAAGCTAGCAGTTTCTGACCAAAAACAAAATGTTGTTGTTTGTTTCTAGTTTCTCTAGGAGGAATCCCAATGTCTCACTTTAGCACACTGCGTACCAAAATCACCGACGCTGAAATCCTGAAAACTTCTTTGCGCGACCTGGGCATCTCTGTTAAGAGCAATGCAGATGTTCGTGGTTACAATGGACAGCGTGTTCGTGCTGACTTGGTTGCAGTTCTCGAAGGCGAATATGACCTTGGTTGGTCTCGCAACAGCGATGGTACCTTTGACCTGATTGCTGACCTGTGGGGCGTTGCTAAGAAGCACAACCAAACCGAACTAATCAATTCTATCAACCAAAAATATGCTGTGAACAAGACCTTGGCTGAAGTTAAGCAACGTGGTTTGCAAAACGCCAACGTCAAACTAGTAGTGCAAAAATAATTGCTCTGCGCGTTCCCAAGCTCACGGGTTAACTGCTGATGTTAGCCCGTTTCTCTACTCAACAGCCTATCGGATAGATGGAATTATATTGTGGATTAAAAAGGCCAGCGAAAAGCTGGCCTTTCTCGTTAAGGTACGTTGTTGCGCTTTAGCGAAGACAGCGCAACAACGTACTTTATTAAGCTACAGCGGCAACAGCTTGAGGCCAACGACCCATTGCTTTGCCAACAACGGAGAGTTCTTGCATTAAAGAATCAAAACGATCGGGCGTGAGAGATTGTGGCCCATCGGATAAAGCTTTGGCGGGGTTGGGGTGAACTTCAATCATTAGGGAGTCAGCACCGATCGCGATCGCAGCTTTCGCCGTATCCGGTACATAAGCCGCCCAACCAGTACCATGACTGGGATCGACCATAATTGGTAAGTGAGATAACTTCCTCAACACTGGCACCACTGCCAAATCTAAAGTATTGCGGGTGTATTGACGATCGAAAGTCCGAATCCCTCTTTCGCAAAGAATCACATTCGGATTACCAGCGGCTAACACATACTCAGCTGCCATTAACCAATCTTCAACGGTAGCTGACATTCCCCGTTTCAACAATACTGGTTTTTCTTGAGCCCCCACTTTCTTGAGTAAAGAGAAGTTTTGCATATTGCGGGCACCAATTTGGATCACATCAGCCACTTCTGCGATGATGTCTAGTTCCGCAGCATCCATGACTTCAGTAATGATCCCTAAACCAGTTTCTTTTCTAGCAAGTGCCAATAATTCTAAAGCACTTTCCCCGTGACCTTGGAAAGCATAAGGAGAAGTCCGAGGTTTATAAGCACCACCCCGGAGAAACTGCGCCCCAGCAGCTTTAACTCGCCGTGCAGTTTCAACAATCATTTCTTCATTTTCTACCGAGCAAGGCCCAGCCACCACTACCAAAGGATGCTGCAACCCAAAGTAAACAACACCATTGGGAGTTGATACTGGTACTTCACTAGCCTCTCCGTGACGGTACTCGATACTAGCCCGTTTGAAAGGTTGTTCTACCCGCAGGACTTGTTCAATCCAAGGGCTGAGTTCCTGCATTTGTAAAGGGTCTAGGTCAGCTGTATCACCAACTAAACCAATTACTACCTTATGCTTACCAAAAATTGGTTCTGGTGTCAGTCCCGATTTGCGTAATTCTTCACTAATGCGGGCAATTTCACCTTCTGGTGAGCCGACTTTCATTACTACGATCATTTGAAAATTCCCTGTTAACTCACTTGGGTTTTAATTAAACTTAGGCAGCCGCTAGTTTGGATGAAGAGGCTAAAGTTGTTAAGAGAAAAATCGAGTTTTTACTCACTAAGCTGTAGCAGCACACTTCATCCTTACTGTACGGCTTATCATTTATAATCCTGCAAATTACTCGATTTTAAGGAAAATTTCCGTTTGGCTGGGCTAATTTTCAGATTGGTTTTTCTGTTTTGCCGATCGCCATGCTTCCGTCAAACGTCCAAAATTAGTGGTAAACTCTTGCCAACCGAAAATGCCTCCTGGTCTGTCTTCATCCCAAGATGCCGAGATTGCCCCATAGCTTAATCCCAAAACGCTCAAACCGAAAAAACCCATGCTAACCAGTACCACTGCACTATTCGGCAGTGGGAACCAAGCATGAGTAATCACAAAATAACTAATAATGAACGTGGAAATGCCAAAAACTGCGGGAATGCCAGAAAATAATCCTATCCGCCGCAGCATTCTTTCACTAACAACAGCTGGGATTGCCGTTTCCTCTTTAGAAAGAGTTTTTTTAGAAGCTTGGCTTTTCGCTTCCACCGGATTTACGGGTGGTTTTTTTGGCGTTTTCTTGCGATTCTTTTTCGGCTCAAAAGGTAAGCGTTCCTTACCTGATGAAGCATTCTGCGGATTCTGACCAGATTCTTGATTGGATTTAGATTCCCCAGACATATTTTTTAACCACGAATGCCCAAGCGACCGATTAAAGCTTGATAGCGTTGTTGATCCTGTTCGGCAACATAAGACAGGAGGCGTTTGCGTTGACCGATCAGTTTTAACAATCCTCTTCTGGAGGAATGGTCTTTCTGATTACTTTTCAGGTGTTCGCTAAGACGGTTGATTCGTTCCGTCATGATAGCAATTTGCACTTCTGCAGAACCTGTGTCAGTTTCGTGGACTTGGTAATCAGTAATTAGTTGGTGCTTACGCTCTTGAGTCAGGGCCATGAATGAAATCTATTTTTATTAATTCAGCAGTCTATTATATTATCACAGCTTTGCGATCGATCGCACGTTCGTTGTAAGCGCTTTAGCGCTGAAGCACTGAAGTGCTTACAACAGACGCAGGTTCGTTGTAAACGCTTTAGCGTTAAAGCACTGAAGTGCTTACAACGAACCTAATGCTTTAATGCCAAACGAAGACTTTTGCTTCGTATTCGCCTAAGTCGGTAATTAAACCTTCTTCGCCAACTTCTACATCGTAGTCGTAAGTCCATTCATGCCAAGTTCCGGTAGCTGGGAAGTTAGGAATTTGATACCCACCCAGGAAATTGTCAGAGAAATTGGCAACCACAACTACGCGAGAACCTTCGTCATTCCAACGACAGTAAGCTAACACTTTATCATCAGCATTTTCATAGAAAAAGTCGATGTTTTCTGTGTAAAGGGCATGATTATTTTTGCGTAAATGAATCAAACCTTTCATGTAATGAAATAGGTTTTTGTTCAAATCATTACCCAATAAACTCCACTCAATTTTTGCGGGTTCAATAGTTTTGTATTTGTACTCGCCAAATTCTTCTCCCATCCACAACATCGGTATCCCGACAGCAGTCATTACCAAAACTGCACCTAACTTTCTGCGTTGAAATGCTGCTTCATCAAATATTTCTCTGTCTGCTAACTCTGCCATTACATGATTGTGGTCATGATTGGTGAGATAATTAACCACATTTGTTGCACCCATGAAACCTTGGCGTTTGCCATCTAAGGCATCTTTGAGGCGTTCTAAATCGAAGGTATCGCCACAAATATGTTCGACAATACAAGCGCGAAAACTATCATGCCAACAAGAATCCATTGGGCCATCTATGTTGGTAATGCTGGTAGTTTCGGGGATGTGTTCGGCAATGTTAATAAATGGTTTTGCACCAGCTGTTTTTTTGGCTTCTTGGGTAATCCAGTGCATGAAATCGTAGTTGGCAATTTGCCTTGCTGCGTCGTAACGAATGCCGTCAAGATGATATTCTCTTACCCAATATCGCACGACATCACCCATGAACCAACGGGCGGGATAGGATTGGTAATTTTCGTCAAAATGTTCGTAATTAAATTCTGGGCCCCAGTTATTACCGGGGTCGCGTGGTGAATGATGATACCAATAATCGTGGTCAATTTGTGTTAGAGGACTTGATGCTTCGGAATGATTATAAATCCCGTCCATTAATACTCGAATTCCTCTAGCATGACATTCATCTATTAAGGCTTTTAGTTCTGCGCTTGTGCCATAACTAGATTCTGTGGCGAAGAAGTAACGGGGGTTGTATCCCCAGCTATAATCACCAGGATATTCTTTAACTGGCATTAATTCGATCGCATTTATCCCCAAATCACAAAGGTAATCTAATTTCTCAATTACGTGCTTATATTTACCCCTAACATAACGATCGGGTTCTCCACCAGAAAAGTCTGCAATGTGCATTTCATAAATTACTAAGGCATGGTCTGGGGGTAAAGGTTTATCATCATGTTGCCAAACATAAGTATCAACAATTTTTTCCCCATCTTTAATCCGAATTACACCGTTTTGGGTAGGGTCGTCAATGTCTGTGGCGTAAGGATCGACGACATCTACCCATTGGTCTTCTTCTAAAAACCATGATTTAGATTGGACGCGGAATTTATACTGATAAGTCCCATCTTTTAGTTCTACTTTGGTGCGAAAGAATCCATCTTTGCCTTTTTCCATTGGGATTTCTTTCCAGTCGGAAAAGGAACCCATTAAAGCTGCACCTTTGTTATAAGGGGCAAATAATTTAAATTCAATTAAACTGGTCATAGTAATTATTTGGTTAGAGAATGCTTACAAGGTTATTCTCTAATTACAATCTCTTTTTTCGGATCGGTCGTAAGAGATAAGTTTGCTTGTTGCTCATCTTCCTAAAGACAGAATTAATTGTTTATTCAATTGCTTGACTTAACCAAGAAATCGCACTTCTAATCCAATCTTCGGCATTTTTACTTTTAGCTATTAACCCATCTTCACTGACAGCTTTGATTGCTTTTGCTACTTCGTTGTTAGTGTATCCTAATGCTAATAAAGTCATTTCTACATCTTCGATGATTGCTGCGTCAGGGCTAGATGGAATAGCTTTGGAAAGTCCGGTTTCTGTGCGCCATTGAGATAGTTTTGTTTTTAATTCTAAGGCGATACGTTCAGCGGTTTTCGTGCCGACACCGGGAGTTTTAGTTAAGGCGCGAATATTTCCGGTGACAATTGCTTGCACTAAATCTGGTAATCCTAATGTATCTAGAAGTGCGATCGCTAAAGCTGCACCAATGCCACTAACACTAATTAATTGGCGAAACAAATCTCTTTCCGCAGTCGAACCAAAACCATATAAAACCGCTTGGTCTTCTTTGATTTGGAAATGAGTAAAAACTTGGGTTGTCGCGCCAATTTCGGGCAATTGCTGGGCTAACAGAGGCGGAATTTGTAACTCGTAACCGATCTGATTTACCTCTAATATTAGCGTCCAGCGATTACCACTAGTTTTGTAGATGCCTGCGATCGTGCCTTTAAGATAGGCAATCATTTAAAGAAACCAAAATAATACAAACCTTCCAAAATTCCGGCAGCGTAATGTGATTTTGCTAAGTAACGATGATCGGCTGGATTAATTTCACACCAGCGCAGCAATTCTGGTAGGGCATTACCGACGATTATACCCCTTTCTGTATCAACACTAAACAAAGCAATATCGTTTCCTGAATCACCACAAACTACGGTTTGGGTAGCCTCAATTCCCCAATTTTGCCGGAGGAATTGCATTGCCGCACCTTTATTGCCACGTCGGGGGATAATGTCTAAATCTTTGCTGCCACTGTAAATTAATCTTACACTTAAGCCCCTTTTTTGTAATAAATCTTCTAGCTCAAAAAGCACATCTGCTGCTACAACTTCCGAGAGAAAATAACTAACTTTAAAAGGGCGTTGTTCGGTTTCTGGTTGAGGAGTTAAATCAGCGAAATGAGAACCTGTGTTAATTACTATTTCCCGATCCCAACCGATCGCCATTTGTTCTGACCAAGTGGGGTCTGGGTCATCACCGACATGGTAATAAATTTCTGTACCTACAGCAGTAACTAAAGCATCTGGTGTCAACAAATGCTTTTCGTCTCTTAGTTGTTGGTATAGGGTAAGCGATCGCCCTGTGGTGTAAACAATCTTGGTATCATATTCTTGACGATGTTGCTTTAACTTTTGGTTAAGTTCTTCTAAAGCTTGGTCATCACCGACTAGAGTATTATCCAAATCGGTAACAAATAAAAATTTAGCCATAAAGACCTCTGTGCAAATATTACCTAAATCAAACATACAAAATGAAAAATTAAAAAAGAGTTTTCCGCCTCAATTTTTAATTTTTCATTTTGATTTTTCATGTTTCTTTAGCTACGGGTTTGGGGACGCAGTTGTTGAAGCGATCGCACTGCCTCTAGTGCTTGATTAGCAGATTTAGTATTTCCCTGTTGTTTAAACAGTTCTGCTGCTTGTTGAAAATCCTTAATGGCGGCTTGATTATTTTTCACATTGTAATAACTCACACCGCGATTAAAGAATGCTTCTGCAAAATCTGCTCTCAGTTGGATTGCCTGAGTATAATCTTGAATCGCAGCTTGATCATTTTTCATTTTATTATGAGCAATGCCCCGATTGTAAAAGACTTTAGGATCTTTAGGGTCAATGCGTGCTGCTTCATTGTAATCAGCAAGAGCTTTTTCATGTTGACCTAAATCATCATAAGCATTGCCACGATTAGTCAAAGCCCTAGCATTATTGGGCTCTATCTTTAATGCTGCGGTGCTATCTTCGATCGCCCCTTGGTAATCTTTTAAAAAGTAACGGGCAATTCCTCGCCTCAGATGAGCTTCGGCATAATCAGGTTTTAACTTAATTGCCTGAGTATAATCTGCGATCGCTCCTTCATAATTACGTTGTTCCGCCTTAATAGCACCTTGACGGTAGTATTCCTCCGCAGTTAACTGCCTTTCCCCAGGCTTGGGCGTTGTCTGAGTAGTACCCGGAGTTGGCTTGTCCGTAGGAGTTGTCTGAGTAGTACCCGGAGTTGGCTTGTCCGTAGGAGTTGTCTGAGTAGTACCCGGAGTTTCACCCGGAGTTGGCTTGTCTGTAGGAGTTGTGGACGGAGTTTCACCCGGAGTTGAATCACTCGGAGTCGGAGTTGCCGGAACTTCTGGTGTTGCGGGAACAATTTGGGTTTCCCCAGGTGTGGGACTAGGAGAAGGCGAAGGCTTTTCCGACTCTTCCTGGGTTGGCTTGGAATCTGTCTGCCCAGGTTTTGACTGTGCGTTAACATCTAAAACAGAGACGCTACCCAGTAGAGTGACAATACTTAAAATTGTGATTGATTGGTGAATGATTTTCATGTGTGTAACCAATCGGCTTGGTAGTCAGTATAAGCTTAGACTTCAAAGAAATTAACATTGTTGCCAAATAGGATATCAGGGTTTAGCACGTTATTTTAGTAATGTTTGCCAAAAAGTTTTGCTCTTTTGGGACGCTTTGCTAATGAAATCTTATTTACAATCTAAATTACTTTCTTGGTTCCCCCGCTTAAATTCGCAAGTTTGGATTCTAGCTACGGGTAGATTTTTATCCGAAGTAGGCACTGGTTTCACGCTTTTTTATGCGCCTATTTTTTTTGCTAAAGGTGTTGGTTTATCTGCTACGGAAGTAGGTTTAGGTTTAGGTAGTGCTTCTATTTCTGGCGTTTTGGGGCGAATTATTGGTGGTTCATTTAGTGATTCTCAATTTTGGGGTCGTCGTCGTACTTTGTTACTTTCGGCAGCTATTTCGGCAATAGCTTCTTTTGCATTAGCGGCAACAAATAACTTTTTTACCTTTGTTTTAGCTAATTTATTGGCGGGATTTGGTATTGGTTTATATTGGCCTGCTACAGAAGCAGCCGTAGCCGATTTAACTGAAGGTCAAGTAAGACAAGAAGCTTATGCTGTAGTGAGGTTAGCCGATAACCTTGGTTTAGGTTTAGGAATTATTTTAGGGGGTATTTTAATCAGCAGTACTGGTAATTATCGAACTTTGTTTATTATTGATGGTATTTCTTTTATAGTTTTCTTTGGAGTAGTTTATTTAGCTATAGCCGAAACTAACAAAGGCAATGGCGAAACTTCCTCTACCACCAGGAAAAATAGGGGATTTTTGCCTAATTCCTGGCAAACTGCTTTAAGCGATCGCTTACTTTTAGTTTTTGTGGTCATCAATATCATTTTTACTACTTACATTTCCCAGCTACACAGTACGCTTGGTTTATATTTTAGCAGCAGGTTTTCTTCGCAAATAATTAGTATCCTTTTCAGTTGGCACATGGTTTTAGCTATTTTAACCATGATTCCTGTATCTCGTTTTTTCAAACGCTTCAATCATCCCCAAGCTTTAATGATTTCGGCTTTACTTTGGGGGATAGGTTTTAGTTTAATTTGGTTTATTGGTGGTGTACCAAATTTTCAATTAATTTGGGCAATATTGGGGATGGGAATTTTAGCGATCGCTACGGTTTCTTATACTCCTTCGGCAGCAGCTTTTGTGGCTGATATTGCCCCTGTCACTTTACGAGGTGTTTACCTTTCAATTAATTCTCTTTGTTGGGCGATCGGTTATGCGATCGGCCCCCCTTTAGGCGGTTGGGCAATGGATCAAAGCCCCGGATTAACTAATAGTTTTTGGTTGGTTTTGGCTTTTAGTGTCAGTGGTTTAATTGCTATTTTGCAGTATTTAAATCACATATTCAGGCGTTATAATCAGACGCAGGAGAGGAGGTAGAACCTCCCAAATCTCGTTCCCAGGTTCAACCTGGGAACGAAAATAGAGGCTCTGCCTCTAGGTGTAAGATCTTAGTTAAAGTCAGGGATTTTTTAACCACAGATAAACACGAGATTTACACAGATGAAATAGAGGATTTAATTGGGTGAGTCAGAGATTATTTGTTGATAAGCTTGGATTGTTTGTTCGGCTATTGCTTCCCAACTATAATTTTTGATTGTTAATTCTTTTGCGTTTAATCCTCTGCGTTTAATTTCTGCTGGATCTTGAAGTGCTAATCGCAATGTTTCTGTGAGAGATTCTACAGTTCGATCGCATACCCAGCCAGCTTCTGCATTCAGAATATCTTCCCAAATATAAACTCCGCGAGTAATACAAACTGGTGTTCCTGCTGCCATTGCTTCGGCTACAGCAATACCGAAGTTTTCATAATAAGATGGCAATAGGAATAAGTCGGCTTTTTGTAAGAGGGAAAGTTTGCGATCGCCTCTGACAAAACCTGTTATCGTTACTTTGTCTGGTAGTGTGGTGGAGATTTGCGATCGGATTTTCTCTTCATATTCTGGATCTTGCGGATTCGATCCCGCTAACACAAAATGAAAATCTATCCCTAAGTTTGCCAGATTTTGCAAAGCCGGAATCAATAAATCTAACCCTTTTTTCGGATCGACTCTGGACATGAATAAAATTACTGGAAATGGCAGATTAGCAAATTCGCTTTCTTCCTTCTCCAGCGTTGGCAAACTCACCCCCAAAGGAATCACTAAATCTTTAGTTTTTGCCCCAAATCTTTCCGAAACTTTCGCTTCTTCCAAACTAGTAAAATGAATCGCAGATGCCCCAGCTATATTAGGTCTTTCTAACAAAGCTGCATAAACTTTTTTGAGTAACTTTTTCTTCTGTAAATCAGCAGGATCGAGAGTTCCCAGAGGACGCAAAATGTAAGGTAATTTTTGGTATCTGGCAACGGTTGCTGCTACTGAAGACACAGGCGAAAATAAAGCATGAATATGCGCCAAATCATAATTTTTGGCATTATTATTTAACCATTGCAACAAATCCAAAGAAAATTTATATCTGCGAAATGGAGAACAACGAAAGTAACGAATCTGATAACCATCTTGTTCTACTGGACAATTTAAAGGAACATCTAAAGGCGGTTGTCCCGCATCTCCATTACTATTTGTAGTCAAAATTGTGATGTCAATTCCTGCTTTTGCTAAAGCAGCAGACAGCCCCAAGACCATCTGACTAGGGCCACCATAAACTAGAGAAATAGAGGGAACAATTTGGAGAATTCGCATTTAATTATTGCCAGTAATTTGCTTATAAAAATCTAATACTTGCTTTGCCAAAGCTTTATTAGTGTACTGATTCATTGCTTTTTGATAACCCAAATTTGCCAATTTATCTTTTAATTCTGGGTTTTCCATTACCTGCATTAAACATTTTCGCAACTCCTCTACATTGCCTTCAGGAAATACTAAACCAGCTTCACCAATTACATTAGGAATTTCTCCCGAATCAGAACCAATCACCGGAACTCTGCAAACCATTGCTTCAATTAAAACATGACCAAATTGTTCTTTCCAACCAGCCGCAGTCAAAGTTTTAAACTGATAAGTTGTTTGTGATGGTAATACCAAAGTGTGCATTAAATTGATGTATTGATATACGCGATCGTGCGGCACACTTTCCACCAAAATCAACTTTTCTTTAATCCCTTTTTCCGCCGCCATTGCCAACAAAGTTGACTCCAATAGCCCACGTCCTAATAATAATAATTTACAAGGCTTCTCTGCTAAACCTGCCAAAGCTTCCACCAAAGTAAGTAAGCCTTTTTCTTCAACAAATCTGCCCACAAAACCCACAACAAAATCACTTTCTCCAATTCCCAATTGCCTAGCTAATTCGGGTTGAGTTTGCGGCTTAAATAAACTTTCATCAACACCCAATTGCGGCATAATTACCATTGGCCCTTTGTAGCCTCTTTCCCGTAATATATCTACTCCATCTTTATTTCCTACAACTATGCCATGAGTATTACTGAGATTGTAAGATTCTAGTAATGAAATGGGAAACTTTAAGTTATAAGGCAGATTCCACCAAGTAAAAAAGACATTTTTTGCTTTTAATCCTAAAAGCTTATTCAAAGTAATAAATTCGGCATAAGCTAAAGCTTTAGAACCTTGTTCAACCTGAATAATATCTGGGTTAAACTGGCGTAACAAAGGAATCAAATCTGCGCCAAAAGTCAATAAACCTTGGTTGTTTTTGCTAAAATTAGAAACTGGCACTACCCGGAAAGAACCTTCTTGTAAAGGTTGAGTTTCAATTGTTTTATTTTGGACTCCTCCAGGTTGCCAAATTCGAGGAGTAACCACTGTAACTTCAATCCCTGATTCTAATCGAGATAATTCTCTTAATTTCTCGCGGTTCAGGTCAACAATATAAGTATGACTAGCAACTAGAATTCTCATTTTTTTGGCTAATTATTATGATTAGTTCGTTGTGACGACTTTAGTCGTACTTTCCTCAAAAAAAACTTAAGCCCTTACAGCTTACTCCTTAACTAAATCTTGTTTAGTGTAAACTTGCCCATTATTCCAACTAGACTGAATTACTGTACCTAAAGCTTTGAAAAATCCCAAACTGTAAAATCCGGCGCGGGTAATAATTTTTAATGGTGAACCGCTTTTGTGACAGGGTGGACGACCGAGTACGTGACAGTCAAATAAACGGTAAAATAATCTCAATTGTTGGTCAATGGTGAGATTTTTCATACCCATCAAAAAGTGATTGTGGTAGAAGGTTATTTGGTATTTTAGCGATCGCGTACTGATATCATGACACCCACCCGTTTCTTCACCCAAATGTACCAAAAAAGCCTCTGGGTCATACCAAATTTTATAACCCGTTTTTCGCAATCTTAAACAAAAATCTGACTCTTCTCGCACCGCACTACCGCGAAATCTTTCATCAAAATACAACCCATGTTTGCTGAAAATTTCCCGGCGAAAAGACATATTACAACCTCTCGCCGTAATCACTTGTTGCGGTTTTGTTGTATGCACTAAATCAATGTAATACCAAGCAATTCCAGGGTCCATTGCTTGTGGTGGTAAATATTCAATTGTGTAATTATCCCCCGGTTTTTCCCTTTGGGCATCTGCCAATTTCATGCGATCGAAAACTCTCCCCGCTACTGCCCCAACTTCCGGGTTTTCCATATAGTTACGGGCATGGTTTTTTAAACAATCAACGGGCATTTCCACATCATCATCAATAAAGTAAATAATATCTCCAGTTGCCCGCCGAACTGCGTAATTTCTTGCCCCTGGTAAACTCGCCCAATCTAAACGATACCAGCGAATTTTCCCAGAGGTGGCTAACTCTTCTAAATAAGCTTGAGTTTCTGGTTGATGGGTTTTAGTTTGATCGACTACAATTACTTCAAAATTTGGGTAATCTTGTTTTAGTACATCTGCGATCGTTCCCCGCAAAGCTTCTTCACGTTCGTAAGTAGGAATAACTACAGAAATTGAAGGTAAATTCATCTTTTTGTTTTCCTTTTAGTTTTTCATAATTCATTTAAGCTCTTTTACTCAGCAATTTACCAGAAAATTTGCTTAAGAAATTATCCAAATGGATAAAGGCAAATACATAAACTGTTAATCCAGTTATCGTAATCAGCATTACTGGTAAAATTCGCAGATAATAACTGAGATGAATTTGTTTAGTTAAATAAGGCAGTAACAGAAAATAAAAAGGTTGGTGTACCAGATAAATTTGATAGGAATACACTCCCATCAAAGAAAGTAAAGATAACCCTCCCATTAACAATTTTTGCTGGCTTAAATTGTCAAATAACCAATAGCAGCTAATGAAGAAAAAGGGAGTAAACAACATATCAAAGCCCAGCATATATATTATATCTACTCCGGCAACAGTCAAAGCAGCGTAAAGACCTAAGCTAATGGCAAAAGTAATTGTTGCAACGGTAAAGTCTACCTTCCTAAAGGAGTGATGGTTAGCGTAAATAAATCCCCAATACAAGCCTAAACAAAGTGGGAAAAAATAACTACCTAAGAAGTTATTTTGCAGCAACATCATAAAAGTTCCGGGATCTTGGATTAAAACCAAACAAAGCAACTTGTAGAATGTGCCTAACCCAATTCCCAGGATTAAGATTATAGTTGGGTTATTTTGGCAAACTTTAAAGATGAGCGGCGTGACTAAATAAGCTTGCAAAATCACAAAGAAAAACCAAAATCCGGGATTGAATTCCCGAAATATTTTATAGCTGGCTACTCCCAAAAAAATTAGGATACCATCGGCGATCGATTTAATATGGATATTGCCAAACAAAGAATAAACTAATAAAGTAACTAATACTGCCAAGATATAGGTTGGGTAAAGTCGGAGTAAGCGCTTTTGCAACCAAGAAATCCAATTAGTAGTGATTTGACTTAGTTGATTTTTTTTTGCGCTCATCGCTAGGGCATAACTAGTATTAAAGCCAGCCATCACGAAGAAGATATCAACAGCCGCATAACCTACCTTAGCACCGCTTTTATCTAACAGGGAAATTAAAGGGAAGCGATCGGGATAGTTTTGAAAGAAATGGAACAAAAGAATACCGAGAATAGCTAACCCTTTCGTATAGTCGATCCAATCCAATCGTTTTTTTGCTGAATCATTATTTGACATAATATTTTACGATTTACTACGTTTTTTCTTTTTACCTTTAGTTCGTTCTTCCGGGGGCAGCTTTTCCTGTTCCTGACGTTCTATTTCCGGCAATTTTAAAATGACACCAATCAGAAACCAGTAATAAACTGATACTGGGTCTGTATCTAATGGATACCAATAAGTGTTATAGCTAATCACCAAAATGAAAACCCAAAAACTCGCGGCAAAACTGCGTAAACTTTGCTCCTTCACAGAGCGATAAGTTTTAAAAGTTATCCAAGTGATCGTGGTGACAAGTGCCAAAAACGCGACTACTCCCAATGGCCCCAGTTCAAAAAGTAATTTTGGGTAATAAGTTTCGATTAAAGCATCTGCACCATAGGCGCGGGCGGAGTTAGTAGCCCGACCGATACCAGCACCGAAAATTCCGCTTTGTCCTTTAGAAGTAAACTCGGCTTGATTGGCAATAAATTCGGTAGGAGGAGCAGCATTCCAACGACCGACAAAGCTATCTACCCGTTCTTGTACCAGTTCAGGGAACATTGCTGATCCTATAGCTGCCACTACACCCAGTCCTGCTGCAATGGGGATAAATCGTTTCAGGTTAGCTACTTGACCAGTAAGTATCAGCAGGATAATTGTTACCACCGGAACCAGCGCCAAGGCAATTCTTTGACCAGAGATGATCGCATTGATAAAAACGAGTGCCATACCAACTAAACCAGCGCTCCGCCAGATTGGAGAAGGGTCACTAAAAGCACTGGCGTAGGTAAAAAAGGCATTAGAAATTAGGAACCAAGCCCAGTGCCAAGGAGAGACAAAAGTACCGGGCAAGCGAATCATCCCCACATCGGGGCTAAAAACCAGCGAACCACCGACTAAACACCTAGCGTCTAAAGTAGCTTTAAACAATTCATCTCCCGACTTACCGCGAGTTCCTTCACACCTACCACTGCTGAGAAATTGGTATTGCATTAAACCTAATACACAGCAGATGAGTGCTAAAACTAACTGTAGTCTGGTAAAAAAGATTAACTCTCCCTTGGTACGGATCAGTTTGTAGGCACAGGTAATCAGAGGAATGTATCCGATGAGCACTTTGAGCCCCAACAACCCCATAATTATAGGTTGTCCATTTTTGCAACTTATATTCGCTCCCCGAGGCACTTTTTCACAGGGAATGGCAAATTGCTGAAGAACGTTTACGGCTACGAATGTGAGTATGGCAACACCCAACACCACAAAAAAAGCGGATCTGATCGCTGGTGGAAAAATGAAAGGCTTTCCTTTGCGCTTATACTCTTGAAAAAATGTGAAGGCTGCGGGAATAAAGAAAACATCCTTAGCCAATTGAAAGAGCGCATTACCACCTGCAACAGCGTACACCACCGTACCGCCAAAAGGCATATAAATCAGGAAAGCCCAAAGTGCTTGCAGGGGATATTTAAAGGACAGGGCAAGAGCGGTAATAGCTACGGGAACACTAATAGTGGCTTTGATCCCACCAACGGGAAAAAGTAACAATCCCAAGAACAATGAGCCACCAAGCACAGAACTGGTAAAACTAATAAACTCCTGTTTGGCTTTGGCAGCTTGGCGCTTGAGTGCTAGTTGCTCCTTTAAACTAAGTTGGGGAGTTTCAGGATTAGCAGTATTTTGTTTAGATTTTCGCTTAGATTTGGGCTTGGGCATAATGGCAGTGAAATAGACTGCTTTTTGGCTTGGGAGTACGATCGCTAATCAAAAGATCGCAAAATAGTTAAAGAGTTCCTATAAGCTGAACAATGCACCTGCGGACACTGTTATAGCATTGGGAACCCTGATGCTGGCAACAGTCCCTAATTAAGACTGCCCAAATTACAATCGAGAATCATCAATTGATAACCTAATAAATAACTGAGAATTAATAAATTTATGTTTGATGCGCTAGCCGATCGTTTAGAGAGTGCCTGGAAAAAGTTACGAGGACAAGACCGCATTTCCGAAAGCAACATTCAAGAAGCTTTACAGGAAGTGCGCCGCGCCTTGCTAGAAGCAGATGTCAACCTGCAAGTAGTCAAAGATTTTGTCGCCCAAGTAAAAACCAAAGCCCAAGGCGCAGAAGTAATTACTGGGGTACGCCCTGACCAACAGTTTATCAAAATCGTCTATGACGAACTGGTAAGTGTGATGGGGGAAAGCAATGTCCCCTTGGCAGAGGCGAAGACCAAACCGACTGTTGTGTTAATGGCGGGGTTGCAGGGAACGGGTAAAACTACAGCTACGGCTAAGTTAGCTTTACATTTAAAGAAAGAGAATCGTTCTGCTTTGCTGGTGGCAACAGACGTTTATCGTCCGGCGGCGATCGATCAGTTGGTAACATTAGGTCAACAAATTGAAGTCCCAGTTTTTGAACTGGGGAAAGATGCCAACCCCGTAGAAATTGCCCGTCAAGGGGTGGAAAAGGCGAAAGCGGAAGGTTTTGATACGGTAATTATCGATACTGCCGGACGCTTACAAATTGACCAAGACATGATGGCGGAGTTAGCCCGGATTAAACAAACCGTCCAACCTGATGAAACTCTGCTAGTTGTGGATGCGATGACGGGACAAGAGGCGGCGACTCTGACTCGGACTTTCCACGAACAAATTGGGGTAACAGGTGCCATTCTCACCAAAATGGATGGGGATACTAGAGGTGGGGCGGCACTTTCGGTAAGGCAAGTTTCCGGTCAACCGATTAAGTTTATCGGTGTGGGCGAGAAAGTCGATGCTTTACAACCTTTTTACCCTGACCGGATGGCTTCCCGGATTTTGGGGATGGGTGATGTGTTGACGTTGGTGGAGAAGGCGCAGGAAGCGATCGATTTCACCGATGCTGAGAAGATGCAGGAAAAAATCCTCTCGGCTAAGTTTGACTTTACCGACTTCCTCAAGCAAATGCGGTTGATGAAAAATATGGGATCTTTCGGCGGGCTATTAAAAATGTTGCCCGGAATGCCGAAAATTTCCGATCAGCAGTTGCGGGAAGCTGAGGTAAAACTCAAACAAACTGAGGCGATGATTAATTCCATGACTCCCCAAGAACGCCGGGAACCGGAATTATTAGCTTCTTCTCCCAGTCGCCGCAAACGCATTGCTCAAGGTTCAGGTTATCGAGAAACAGAAGTTTCTAAGTTGGTAGCTGATTTCCAAAAAATGCGAACTTTGATGCAGCAAATGGGACAAGGTGGAATGCCCGGAATGGGAATGCCGGGAATGGGTATGCCGGGAATGGGCGGTGGGATGAGTCCTTTCGGAAATCGGCAACCACCTCCGGGCTGGCGCGGTCACGGTGGGGGCGGTGGCAAAAAGAAACCGAAAAAAGATAAAAAGAAAAAAGGTTTTGGTCAATTATAAGGATTGATTTAGCCAATTACCTCGCTTAGAGAAGTACAATTGTAGATTAGTCAGAATTGTGCAAATTAGTTTTCCAAAATGATCAAATTGCGATTAAAGCGATACGGCAAAAAGCGGGAAGCCAGCTATCGGATAGTAGCTGCGCTGAGTACATCTCGTCGAGAAGGCCGTCCCATTGAAGAATTAGGGTTTTATAATCCTCGTACCGACGAAACTAAGCTGAATGTAGAAGCGATCGTCAAACGACTCAAAGAAGGCGCTCAACCTACCGAAACCGTTCGCAGCATCCTCCAAAAAGCTAATGTCTTCGAGCAGCTACGTACCCCAGTTACCGAATAATGGTTCTGCCCAGCCCTTTTCCACCACAAGTCCACCAGATTATCCCGGACTTGTGAAATTCCTTCTTCTGCCGTTTTTGGAGTCACCTAATTCTTTGAAGGTAGACTGCGAAATTTCAGCGACTAGACCGAAAGTTTGGATTCGCTTGGCTTTTGAAGGGGAAGATAAAGGGCGGGTTTTTGGTCGTGGTGGACGTAATATTCAGGCAATCCGAACGGTAATTGCCGCAGCAGCGAAATTAGCCGGACAATCGGTTTACCTGGATATTTACGGCGGTACACCAGCCGAACACGATCATGGCCCACCAACCAGAGATAGAGATATGGGGCGAAGACCTTCTCCCCGTCCCCCTGGTCCGTCGAGAAATTCTCATCGACTCCGACCGCGCTAAAGTTAGCTTGAACCGCGCTTCAGCCGGGAGTAAGCTTACTATGTAATATTGAGGCATTGTCAAAAGTAAAGGAATACAATTGCCTTAGTAGTAGTAAATTGGAAAACCTGAAGGAGGTGAAACTTAAAAAGTGGCAGAAGTCCGTTTGGGAGAAAATGAGTCTATTGACTCGGCGTTGAGACGCTTCAAAAAAAAGATTCAAAAAGCGGGAATTTTATCGGAAGTTAAACGCCGTGAACGGTACGAGAAGCCCGACCTCCGTCGTAAGCGGAAAGCTGAAGCTTCACGCAAGCGCAGATATTAATTATATTTGCCGGAAATAAAACGATAAATTCTTAATTTCCAGAAAGGCAAAAATGACGCTCAACCACATCTTTAGTTATCTCAGATTGGACATCTGTGGTGGCTGGCTTTTCGGGTGCAGCGTCTTTTTGCTTTGTTGGGGATTAAGTATTGTAGAAAGATAAGGTGATTTTAAACTGCTAGAAGATTTTTCCACAATGCCGGAGTCAGCGACAATTCAGCTACCTACAATAGAAAGTGCGATCGCATTAAGCGGAAATCAAGAAGAAAATTTGAAGACTTTGGCGCGACAAACTGGTGCGACAGTGGTGTTGCGCGGACAAGATTTACTGATTTCGGGAACGGCGAATCAAGTAGAGCTTTGTGGTAGGTTAGTGCGATCGTTAGAAGACTTCTGGAAACATGGTAAAACTATCACTAACGTCGATATCCTCACCGCCCGTCACGCCCTAGACACTCAGCGCACTGAAGAGTTACAAGACTTACAGCGAGATGTCCTCGCCCGAACTCGTCGCGGTGAAGAAATACGCGCTAAAACTTTTCGTCAGCGTCAATATATCCAATCTGTTCGCACCCACGACCTTACCATTTGCATAGGGCCTGCTGGTACTGGTAAAACTTTTTTAGCAGCTGTTTTAGCAGTTCAAGCACTTTTAGCTAATCAATATGAACGGTTAATCTTAACTCGTCCCGCAGTCGAAGCAGGAGAAAAGTTAGGATTTTTACCAGGAGATTTACAGCAAAAAGTTAACCCTTACCTACGTCCTTTGTATGACGCATTACATGAATTAATTGACCCGGAAAAAATCACCAATTTAATGGAAAGAGGCGTGATAGAAGTCGCTCCTTTAGCTTATATGCGGGGACGCACTCTCAACAACTCTTTCGTAATAGTCGATGAAGCGCAAAATACCACAGCAGCACAAATGAAAATGGTATTGACACGCTTAGGTTTTCGCTCAAAAATGGTGGTGACTGGCGATATTACCCAAACAGATTTACCAGCTAATCAAACCTCTGGTTTAGCATTAGCTCAAAAAATTCTGCAAAACGTAGAAGGAATTGCTTTTTGTCATCTCTCCCAAGCAGATGTCGTGCGCCATCCCTTAGTACAAAGAATCGTCTTTGCTTACGAAAAGTACGAAAACAGTTAAAAAAATGGTTCGTTGTAAACACTTTAGTGTTTCCTAATTTCAGCAAAGAACGACTAAAGTCGTCACAACAAACTTAATACCAACTACCAACTACCAAAATCATTATGTCTGCTAATTTGAAAGAGTTTCTGGAAGCTTGCGAAAATTTAGGTACTCTGCGTTTAATTGTAACTAGCAGTGCCGGAGTTTTGGAAGTCCGTAGTCCGATTAAAAAGCTTTTTTATGCGGAACTTCCTAAAGGTAAGTATGCCAATATGCACGCTGATGATTTTGAATTTCACTTGAATATGGACAAAATTACTCAGGTAAAATTTGAAACTGCTGAGTCGAAACGGGGTAATTTTACTACTTATGCAATTCGCTTTTTGGATGAACAGCAAGAACCTGCTTTTAGTGCTTTTTTGCAGTGGGGAAAACCGGGAGAATATGAACCGGGACAGGTGGAAGCTTGGCAAGGTTTAAAAGAGAAGTATGGGGAGGTTTGGGAACCTGTTCCTGTGGAGGCAATTTAATTTTTTTGAACCGCAGAGACGCAGAGAACGCAGAGAGGAGTTGTGAGAGGTTTTTGGGTTTTTTGTTTGGTTTTGTTGGGTTTTTTTTGGTGTGCTGAGGTGAGGGCGGGTACACTAAACGATCGCTTATCACAATTCCCTAATTGGGATAGTAAACCTGTGATTTCGGCGGTGAAAGCAAGTGAGGATTTGGTTTATCCAGATTGGATGATGGGTACTTGGAATGTTAGCAGTACTTTGGTGGAAATGGTAGCACCTTTGGCTCCTGATTTTGTGACTCCGGGGTTTGAGGGTAATCGACAGTTTTTAAATAAACCTATCAATTTTTTAGTGCGTTTTGTCGGTGTAAATGAACAACAACCGGAAGTAATAGGTTATCCTTTTTCTCAACTTAAAACTCAAAACTCAAAACTTAAAACTGTTACAGTGGTTGCCGATCGCTCTTTTAACGGCTTAAATATAGCTAGGGCTACTTTGGGCGATCGATTTGTTCTTTCTGTGAATGTCGATCGGAATAACCCAAATCGTCAGATTACTTATTTACCAGGAGAACGGCAACTAATTTCTCTAGTTACTAATCGTGCCACTGAACAACCTAATTCAGAGCAATTTATTGCTACAGAAATCTCTCAACAAATATTTCGCAGTGCAGCACAAGTTTATTTAAATGAAGTAGAAACTACTACTTTGTATCAACGGCAAATAAATTCTAAAGCACCTATTACAGCAGACCAAATAACTGCTATTTATTTATCTCCTCAAGACCCTAATTATTTTAGGGCTAATGAAAAACCAGTCGCTCTTTATCGTTACCATTTAGAGCTTTCCACACAAAAACAAGATGATAATTAATTGAATTTAAGCTTTAGGAGTTGAGATTGTGAAAGATATTATAAATCAAGTTTTTACATTTTTAGAATTGAGTTTTGTCTTTCCCCAATTACTCTTATTTTACCTGAGTACGCAAAAGGAAATTATTGTTAATGATGTCCAAAAATGGGTGAGTGTATTTGAATGGAAAGAACCGTCTAATCTAGTAAATTTACTAACTTTAATCTCTCGAAATCAAGAGTTTCGCAATCTTTATTATTATCGAATAAGCAAAGGTAATTTATCAGCTAGAGTTTTAATGAAAATCATCAAAATATTTTATCCAGAATGTACCTCGCTGTTTATCGATCCCTCTTGTAATATTGGGGAAGGATTATTCATTCAACATGGTTTTAGCACAATTATTATGGCAGATATGGGCGATAATTGTTGGGTAAATCAACAAGTTTCTATTGGTTACAAAGATAAAACAGGTCGTCCGAAAATCGGGAATAATGTTAGAATCACTGCGGGAGCAAAGGTATTGGGAAATATCAATTTGGGTAATAATGTCACCGTAGGAGCAAATGCAGTTGTCACTAAAAATGTTCCTGATAATTGCGTAGTTGTCGGTGTTCCTGCTTATATTATTAAAAGAGATGGTTTGAAAGTAAAAGAAGAATTAGTTTAAATGCAGCAACCAAAAGTAATTTTTTTAGATGCCGTTGGCACTTTATTTGGAATCAAAGGTAGCGTAGGAGAAGTCTACGGGAAAATTGCTCAAAAGTTTGGTGTAGAAGTTTCCCTAGAAGAGTTAGATCGCGCTTTCTACAACAGCTTTAAAAAAAGCGAGAAAATGGCTTTTCCCGGAGTACCCCCAGAAGAAATTCCCTTGCGAGAATTTGAATGGTGGGAAGCAGTGGCAATTAACACTTTTCAAGAAGCAGGAGTTTGGGAAAAGTTTACTGATTTTGCGAGTTTCTTTGGGGAACTTTACGATTATTTTGCCACAGCTGAACCTTGGTTTATTTATCCTGATGTAATTCCCGCTTTGGAACATTGGCAAAATTTGGGCATCACTTTAGGCGTGTTGTCTAATTTTGATTCTCGTCTTTACCCGGTTTTAGAAGCTTTAGAGTTAACCCAGTTTTTATCTTCTGTCACTATTTCTACGGAAGTGGGTGCAGCAAAACCGGAAGTGGAAATTTTTTCTGCCGCTTTAGCAAAACATGATTGCTCTGCTGATGCAGCTTGGCATATTGGTGATAGTTTTAAAGAAGATTATGAAGGAGCAAAAGCCGCTGGTTTAAGAGCGATATGGCTAAATCGCAACTAAAGGTGTAAATTAGATCATCGAAAATCTAAAACGTAAATCAATTGAGTAATGGCATACAAATTACTGTTTGTTTGTTTAGGTAATATCTGTCGTTCTCCTTCGGCAGAAAACATTATGAAACACTTGGTTAACCAAGCTGGTTTAAGCAAGGAAATTATTTGTGATTCGGCGGGAACTTCTAGTTATCATATTGGTAGTCCTCCCGATCGGCGGATGAGTGCTGCGGCTAAACTTAGAGGAATTGAATTAGTAGGGGAAGCGCGTCAGTTTCAGCGATCGGACTTGGAAAAGTTCGATTTAATTTTGGCAATGGATAAAGAGAATTATCGGGATATTTTGTCGCTCGATCGCTCCCAACAATACAAAGATAAAGTAAAACTAATGTGTGATTTTTGTACCAGGCATAACCTCAAAGAAGTACCCGATCCTTATTATGGTGGCTCAGAAGGATTTAATCAGGTAATCGATCTTTTATTAGATGCCTGTGAAGGGTTGCTTAACTATGTTATTAGTCAGCAAAACTTAGCTAATTAAAGTTAACCAACCGGGAAATTTATTAATCGATTAAACGCTGTTCAATAGCAATCCGTACTAGCTCCGCTCGGTTGCTAGTTTCGGTTTTTCTGAGCAAATTACTGACGTATTTTTCGATCGTTCTCCCACTTAAATGTAGGCGATCGCCAATTTCTATATTTGATAACCCACGAGTAATTAATTCTAGGACTTCTTTCTCTCTTTTACTCAAATTCAAAATAGTCAGGGCTGTTTGGGCAGTTGTGTTAACATTTCCTGATAATGGGGGTGTGTGCATTCGTAAATGCCACTCGGTTTGCATGATTTGCGATCGCTCTAGCAAATTGCGAATAATTGCTCCTAATTCGTGAATTTCAAAAGGTTTGGGTAGATAAGAATCACAACCCAACTTATAGCCACGAATTCGTTCTTCAGTAGAATTTTTTTCACTTAAAAATACCACTGGCAACAAACGAAATTCGGGACGTTGACGAACTTGACGCACTAATTCATAGCCGTCCATTCGCGGCATCATGATATCTGTTACCAATAAATGAGGATGATACTTTTCCACCAACTCCAGCGCCAATTGACCATCCTCAGCCGCTATTACTGAGTAGCCACACATCTCTAAATATTCACTTACAAAAAGACGCATTGGCAGATCGTCATCTGCAACTACGATTATCAAGGACATGAGGGTACAGGTGGCTAGGAAACTTAACCCATAGAATAGGCTAAGTCTAAATTAAAAGTTACGGCTATCATCAGTTCTTTTCTAGGATAACGTTTCTCCCTTGCAGAAAATGCTTAGGCAAAACTTAATGAGATAGCTTTTATAACTACTGCAAGAGGGCAGAAGGATCGAGTAGGGAACAGGGAAAGTTTTGAGTTGTAGGGGTAATTCATGAATTGCCCGTACAGAGTTTTCCTCTCCCCTACCTCTAGGCCCCGCTGCACTACTAATATTTTAGTTAAATATGTTGCTGACTACTGAATCAATGGGCGAAAACCAAGTTAAACGGAAACTTCAGCAAGGCGAAGTGGTAATCGGGCCATTTATTAATTGTGCTTATCCTGCGTTCATCGAAATTTGTGGATATGCTGGCTTTGACTTCGCGATTATTGACATGGAACATGGGCCAATACACACTCTGGGAGCAGAAGATCTCTGTCGGGCGGCTGATTGTGTGGGGTTTAGTGCGATCGTCCGAGTTCGCAAAAATGACCCTCCACAAATTCAACGCGCCCTCGATATCGGCAGCGCAGGTGTCCAAGTCCCACAAATTGAAACCTTATCCGATGCCGAAGCAGTTGTCCGCAGTGCCAAATATTACCCATTGGGTACTCGTGGTCTTTCTTTAAATACCCGTGCTGGAATGTACACTGCCGCAGGTACAGAAATTATCAGCAAATTGAACGCAGAATCTTTAGTGGTGGTTCATGTAGAGGGCAAAAAGGGCGTAGAAAACTTAGAAGAGATTGTCAGCGTTCCTCACATTGATGTGGTTTTTCTTGGCCCTTATGATTTGTCGCAGTCTTTGGGGATTCCCGGACAGGTGGGCGATGCCCGTGTAATTGAATTGATGAAACAATGTGTCACCAAAATCCGCCTGAGTCAAAAAGCTGTGGGTACATTTGCTGATAACCCAGAGATGGCTAAGTTATGGATTGATGCTGGGGTGCAGTACATTGCTTTGGGCGTGGATGTGGCGATCTTCCTTCGCGCTTGTCAGGCTCTAGTCAAAGCAGTCAGAAGTTAGTTACATTGAGTATGATTACTTAGCAAAATTTTCTCATATCATAAGTTGCGATTTTTTGTTGTCCATTTGACAACATTTTTTTAAGCAGCTTTTATAATGAAAAGAAAAAGCCCCGAAAAATATTAGGGGATCAATCATAGCAAGGGAAATTACTATGCAAACGTTATTAGGTTCTACGGAATTGCAATATGCAATGATGTTTACATTGCAAAGAGTCGAGCGCATCCGTTTAGAAGATTTCAAACCATTCTTTAACGATCTGCCTGTAGATCCTTACATTAAAGGTAAATACCGCCAAAGAAGATTGTCGCGGTTTAAAGTCTCCTCTGATGAAGTAGTAAAACTACCTCATGGTCATTTATTTCAAAGTAAAAATTACAACCCGTTAGTAGGCGATGTGAAACGAGAATATGCTGAATTAGACGATCGGTTAATCGAATTAGTTGAATTTAAAAAACTGTTATTTGCCTTCAGCGATTTTTGCAAATTAAACTCAGTCGCCTTAGAAGTAGGAGTGCATCAAATTCGCACTACTTGTTCCCCAGATAATTTCGGCAACCCAGCACCAGAAGGCATTCATAGAGATGGCACTGATTTAATTGGGATTTTCGCAGTAGATAGAGAAAACGTTCAGGGCGGCGAAACTCATTTATATAAAACTCGCAGGCAAGACCCAGTTTTCAAACAAGTTTTAAATCCGGGTGAATTACTACTAGTGAACGATCGCGAATTCTTCCACTACACCACCCCCATCAAACCCGTAACCGAAGCCATCGGCACCAGAGATGTCTTTGTGTTAACTTGCCCCAGTTTGATTGAAGATTGAGGGGACTGGGAGAAAGAGGTGGGGAGGTGGGGAGGTAGGGAGGTGGGGGGAGTGAGAAAGTTTTGAGTTAATAAACTTTCCCCATCTCCTCATCCCCCCATCCCCGCATCTCCCCTGCCCCTCTGCCCCTCTGCCCCTCTGCCCCTCTGCTTTACTCCTCCTGTGCTTCCTCTTTAGTATTGGTATTCCGCAGGGGAGTTTCGCGGTTGAATTGTAGGTGAATGGAACGAGTTTGTTCGCCGTCGGGTGCAAAAGCTTCGATCGGAAAATCAAGCATCCCATCTTGGAAGGATAGCTGAAAGCGGAAAGTGCCGTCTGAATTTGCTTTAATCGGACGACCTCCGATCGTAATTACTGCATCGGGTTCTGTTGCACCATAAACTACTAGTTCTGCATCTGCCATTAACCAAAATTGACGGGAACGTTCTGGTACTTCCGAGGCAAAACCGACTCCTGATGCCCATTGACCGATGCCAGAAGGGAAAATATAAGAGCTAACTGTTTGTGCTGCTAAATTTGGAATTGGCATCGCGCCAAAAAAGGAGTCAGAGAAGCCGTTACCTGCTGTGGTAGTTGCTTCTGGAGTGGGAGAACCTAAATCTACAAATTGTTTGTTTTCTAGTTCTTCTTCCCAACGAACGGTGATGAATTGGTCATTTGACCAAGTGGAGGGATAAAGGGGAGGGACGTGGATGGAGTTCGATCTAGCTAACATTAGCCAGCGACCATCATTAGTAAGGTAGCCGATTTCTACGATGTAGTCGCGATCGCTCACCGGAACAGGCAAATACCATTGCCGCCCCATTTCATCGCACTCAAATTCCTGTACACTGTGAGGATTTTGGTAATCCATATCTACATCAGTGACATCATAGAATCGCAAAGCTAATTTAGAACCGCCCTGTTGCCGCAATTCTTCTTTATGTCGTTTAGGGATATCCCAATAAGTGTAAGCCCATTGAGGATCGCGAGGCATTAAAACGATGCGACTTTCATCATAGCCAGATGGTAAGTCAGGAAGTCCTTCGTCTACTGCGGCTAAGACTTCTGGGGTGAATTCTTCTAATCCCAGATTAAATTTAGCGGCTTCTATTTCGGACTGAGTGCGGTTGCTATCATCAACAATTGACGGGATATCACTTACTTCGGTAATGACAGCACCTAAATTACCTAAATCAATTTCTGTGAAAAGCAAAACATCAGAGACAATTCTCAATGGTATCGATCTAGCTGCCATTAACCAATTTTCATCATCAGTCAGATAGCCAATTTCTGCCACATAATCTCGGTCAATGAGTGGTATGGGCAGTAATGTTTGGTTAACTTGTTCGTCTATAGAAAATTGTTGGAAAATTTGCGGGTTGTCCTGACTCAAATCAATTTCGGTCACATCATAAAGTCTGAGTGCTAATTGTCTGCCACCTTGTTGCTGCAACGCTTGTTTATGCCGATCGGAAACTTGCCAATTAGCAAGGGCTTGACGAGCATTTTCTACTGTCAGGGCGATCGTGCTGTTCGGGTCTATGAGCGTAGTATCTAATTGTTGCGGAACTTCGACAATTTCATTTACTGGTGAGACTGAGGGAACTTCGTCTATTTCTGGGATAATTTCTGCTACTGGTGAGACTGGGGGAACTTCTTCTATTTCCGGTATAGCTTCTGTTACTGGTGAGACTGAGGGAACTTCGTCTATTTCCGGGATAATTTCTGCTACTGGCGAGACTGAGGGAACTTCGTCTATTTCCGGGCTAATTTCTGCTACTGGCGAGACTGGGGGAACTTCTTCTATTTCCGGTATAGCTTCTGTTACTGGTGAGACTGAGGGAACTTCGTCTATTTCCGGGATAATTTCTGCTACTGGCGAGACTGAGGGAACTTCGTCTATTTCCGGGCTAATTTCTGCTACTGGCGAGACTGGGGGAACTTCTTCTATTTCCGGGATGATTTCTGTTACTGGTGAGACTGAGGAAACTATGTGTATTGGTGCCGATCTTGCCAATAATAACCAGCGATTATCATCTGTTAAATAGCCAATTTCTGCGGCGTAATTACGCTCGCCAACAGGTATTTCCAGTAACTTTTGGTCTTCCAGTTCATCTACGGCAAATTGTTGGAAAATTGGCGGTTCTTGCCCAGTTAAGTCAATTTCGGTGACATCATAAAGGCGCAATACTAAATGTCTTGCGCCCTGTTGTTGCAGTGCTTGTTTATGGTTAGATGAAACTTGCCAATTAGCAATTACTTGGTTGGCGGTTTCTGGTGCTAGGGAAATGGTGCTAGTAGTGGGAGTTGAGCCTAGTGCGGCGACGACTCCGGGGGCTAAGTCAATTTCTGTGCTGGGCGGTGTATCGCTACTAATTGTTATTGGTGCGGATCTAGCTAATAATAACCAGCGTTCGTCTTCTGTTAAATAACCGATTTCTGTGGCATAGTTGCGATCGCTAACTAATATCGGCACTAACATCTGGTTAATTTGTTCATCCAGATCAAATTGTTGAAAAATTGCCCAATTTTCTGTACCAGGTTGGGCAGCGATTTCCGTCACATCATAAATCCTTAATGCTAACTGCCTACCGCCTTGTTGTTGCAGTGTTTGTTTATGTTCTTCTGAGATTTGCCAAGCGGCAATAGCTTGATGATTATTAAATGGTGTCAAGTTAATGCTGCTGGTAGTAGGTGTTGTGCTGACAGTCAGGGTAGGAATAGTAGCAACAATTGGGGCAACGGTTGGTATGGATGGAAGTATGCGTACCCGAGCAGATCTGGCTAACAATAACCAGCGATTATCATCAGTTAAGTAGCCAATTTCTGCGAGATAATCGCGATTACTTTCCGGTATGGCTACTAACATTTGAGTAGCTTGTTCATCTACAGCAAATTGCGGAAAGTTCGCTGGTATTTGCTCATCTAGTAGAGACGTTGCAGGCAACGTCTCTACAGTGACATCATGAAGCCGCAATACTAATTGTCTGCCGCCTTGTTGTTGCAATGCTTGTTTGTGTCTAGGGGATACTTGCCAAGCTGCAAGGGCGAGTTGATTGCGTTCTGGTGTCAAAGTGATGCTGCTACCCCAGTCTGCGGGTGTGGTGGGAGTTAATGGTGCTGGGGCGGGAGGGATAACTTCCGTGACAGGTGGTACAGATGCGGGTATGTAGATCGGATTAGATTTGGCTAGGGGCAACCAGCGTTCGTCTTCTGTTAAGTAGCCAATTTCTGCGTTATAGTCGCGATCGCCAACCAATATCGGCAATAATATCTCGTTAGCTTGTTCCTCTACATTAAACTGTTGGAAAATCTGCCAACCTTCTGTTTGGATTTGATCGATGTCACTAATGTCATAAAGCCTAATAGCCAGCCCTCTCCCACCTTGTTCTAACACTTCTTGCTTGTGGGCTTCTGAGACTTGCCAAGCTGCAAGGACTTGTTGGCTATTTTCTGCTCTTAGGGTAATGCTGCTACCCCAGTCTCTTGGTATGGCAGCTGCTGCGCCTAAAACTGCTCCACCTACTATACCAGCACCTCCTAACCAATCGGGTGTAGCTGGTGCTGGGGTAGCGGTTTCGCTAGTGGTATCTGTTGTGGGTAATAATTCTTCTCCCCAAAGTGGTTCTGTGGTGTTAATCGTTTCTTGTGGCGCAGTGGGGGGAATTCCGATCTGTTCCGTAGTACTGGTAGCAGGGGGAACTATAGGTTGGCTGGGTGCTTCGGTAGTGGTACCGCCTGCTAAAGGTGGTGTTGGTGTTTGGCTACCGGGTGCGATTGTTGAGGTGCGGCGATTTCTCAGTAGCCACCAAATCGGGATTCCTAACAAAGCTAATAAAGGTATCAACCACCACAGCCAACCAAGTCCACCACGAGTATTTGTAGGTTGTGTTTCGGCAACGGGTGCGGGAGTTGGGCTTGGGGTAGTGGGCCTTGGTGCGGGTGGTAGTGGTGGTGTTTGTGCGATCGCTGAGGGCGCAGTGGTAGCAACGGGAACTCCAGTCGCAGCTTTTACTACTTGTTGACCTGCGGGTGCGCTAGCAAAACCCAAGAATGCCAAAGCAGCCGGAGTCGGGTTTTTGCGTCTGTATACGTAATAAACTGGTTGTGAAAAAGGATACTTGGGATCGTTGGGTAAAACTTTGTGCATCGAGACGATCCGCACATTTGGGCGTTCGACTACTTGGTTAGAAATAGCGTAGCCAATGCCATTAGTTCCCAATTGATTGATGACTGCATTGGTGCTGTCTTGTGATAGCCTCAGAGCGTTGGAGCCTGAGCGAAAGGGACGATTGCGGAAAACTGGGTAATTTTGTAAAGCTTGACGAGTATCGCTATTTCTGGGTCGATCGATCAAGCGAATTCGACCACGTTTGCCCCCAACTTTTGACCAATCGCGAATTTCGCCGCGAAAGATTCTGGCAAATTGAGCGTCTGTAAGACTTCCTTTAAAAGTATTTTTTGGCCCAACTATAACCGCAATTTTAGTTCTAGGTAGAGCAACAGCAACCAAACCTTGCGATCTTTCATGATCGGTTAAAGGACGACCAATAGCAGCTATATCTATATTTCCTTTAAGTAATGATTTTAAAGCAGCCGTTGTTCCCCGATAACCAACATTTACTTTTGTACCGGGGTATTCTTTTTCAAAACGTTCTTTGAGAGCTTGGTTGAATTTAGCTACACTACTAGAGCCATCAATTCTTACTCTCGTGCCAGATTTGACTGACTTTGGTAGGGTAATTGTATTAGGAGAAGTTGGAGATTGAGCTAAAATAAGCTGGTTTTTTTGAGATGCGATCGCGGGTTTAGGAACCACAGCCAGGGCCAGCAGTAAAGCTAAAGTAGCTATTGAAGTGTCTTTTTTTTGTAACATTATAAAATCGCTCAGTAGCTTCAATTGAAGTTAATTTTTCCCAAATATGAGCTAATTATATAGCTCCCAAGGAGAGAAGAAGATAGGGGGATTGGGGAAGTTTTGAGTTTTGAGTTTTGAGTTTTGAGTTAGGAAGAGTTAGAGAGTTTTGAGTTTTAAATTCTCCGAGAGCCCCTCTGCCCCTCTGCCCCTCTGCCCCTCTGCCCCTCTGCCCCTCTGCCCCTCTGCCCCTCTGCCCCTCTGCCCCCCTGCCCCCCTGCCCCTCTGCCCCCCTGCCCCTCTGCCCCTCTGCCCCTCTGCCCCTCTGCCCCCAGTCCCCTAAGTGGTGGAAACGGTTAAACTGTTGGGTTTGCCTAAGTTGCCGTGTAGGGTGATGCCGCGATCGTTAGCTGCGAGATGACGGACAATCTTATAAATTGCCTCTATATCTTCAGTTGCGCCTAATTTTTCGGCAATTTGGCTCAAATACATGGGTTTGCCTTCTTGCTGAATTAACTGGACTACTTTGGTTTGCAGATCCAAAATTTCAGCGGCAGCTTTTTTCCCAGCTTCGACTCCGGGTTGATGGTAGGCGTTAACGTTGACTAGGAAACCGTAGATACTGACGGCGCGTTCGTAAAGAGCGATTAGGGCTCCGACTGTGTAAGGATTGACTTGGGGAATGGTGACGGTGATTGATTGGCGCTTATTTTCGTAAAGTGCTTTGCGCGTTCCTTGTAAGAAACCGGAAAGATAATCTCCTGATGTAATTCCGGGATCTATTTCGGGGGATGAACCTTCGCGGTCTTTTAATACTTCAATGAAAGTGGCGAAGAAATTGGCGACTCCTTCGCGTAACTGTTGAACGTAGGCGTGTTGATCGGTTGAGCCTTTGTTACCATAAACTGCTATGCCTTGATGGACGATGTTGCCGTCGAGGTCTTTTTCTTTGCCTAAAGATTCCATGACTAACTGTTGTAGGTAACGGCTAAACAGTAGCAAGCTGTCTTTGTAGGGCAGAATTACCATGTCTTTTTCGCCTTTGCCGTTGCCAACGTAGTACCAGGAGACGGCTAGTAAGGCGGCTGGGTTATTTTTTAAGTCGGGGATGCGGGTGGCGGCATCCATTTCTTTGGCACCTGCTAACATGGCGCGAATGTCGATGCCTTGTAATGCTGCGGGGAGTAAGCCAACTGCTGACAATTCGGAAGTGCGTCCGCCTACCCAGTCTTCCATCGGGAAGGTATCGATCCAACCTTGGGAATGGGCGGTTTTGTCGAGGTTGCTGCCAACTCCGGTGGTGGCGATCGCGTGTTTGGCAAAGTCTAATCCTTGGGCGGCGAAGGCGTTTTGCACTTCAATCATGCCGTTGCGCGGTTCCGGTGTACCTCCTGATTTGGAGATGACTAAGACTAAGGTGCTGGCGAGTCTGTCTCTAATTTTGGTGAGGATGCGATCGATCCCCGCTGGGTCGGTATTGTCGATAAAATGTATCGCCAGCGGGGGAAAATCGGGCGCTAGGGCTTCGGCAACAAATTCAGGGCCTAAAGCCGAGCCGCCAATGCCAATGGAGAGAAGGTCGGTAAATTTCGGGGCTTTGGGAGGACGAATTTCTCCTTCGTGAACTTTGTGGACAAATGTTTCGATTTTCTCTAAAGTATCGATGATTCCTTGTTTGAGTTCCAGGCTGGGTGCTTTGTCTGGATCGCGTAGCCAATAGTGACCAACCATGCGGTTTTCGTCGGGGTTGGCGATCGCACCATTCTCTAATGCGGCTAGGTCTTTAAATGCTTTATCCAACTTTGGCTGCAACGTTTGTAAAAAGTTGTCATCAAATCCCATCCGACTCACATCTAGGTAAAATCCTAGCCCTTCGTGATAGTAAAGCCAGTCTTGGTAACGTTGCCAGAGCGCCGCTGCATCCATAGCAATTCTCATCCTAAAAGTTTAACAGTATCTTTTTCTTCCAACAGTTTAGAGGAGATAGAAAGTTTAGTTATATAATTTGGGCAAATCTTACAATGATTTAATGAACAGGTCGCAGTCGAGCGGAAATTTTCCGAATCATTTAAGAACTCTATAGGGTAAAATGCCTTAACAAAGTAAGATACTTGTTTTCTAGAAACCCTCTTCCCATGAATTTTACTCCCGGTTATTTAGTTTCGCTAATCATTTTTATATCGATCTATGCTCTATTTGGCTTAGGGCTAAATTTACAATGGGGTTTTACTGGTTTAATTAACTTTGGTCATGTGGCTTTCATGGCTGTGGGAGCTTACACTACTGTATTATTAAGTTTACAGGGAGTACCGCTATTTATTGGTGCTTTGGTTGGTGCGGCTTTGGCTGCGTTGTTAGGTTTGTTTGTGGGGATTTCAACCCTACGATTGCGGGAAGATTATTTGGCAATTGTCACCATTGGTTTATCGGAAATGATTCGCTTGATTGTGAATAATCAAGAGTTGCCTGTGGGGAATGGTCAATGGCGATCGGGCGTGTTCGGTTTACAAGGTTTTCCTCTACCATTTAATAATGTTACTTTGAATCCTTTTTTACAGTTTTTTTTGGTGGCTGTGCTCACAGGAATTGCTGGGTTAGGTGGCTGGCAATTGTGGCGGTGGATGAGAAAACAATTGCAACAGGGAAAGATGCGGGGTTCTAGTCCGATCGCATCTTTAATCATGGGAATTATTGGGGCAATTTTAGGCTTAGTTGTTTATATTGTGGGTTTAATCTCCATAATTGACGCTAATAATTTTACTTACAAAACTGGGTTGATGGTAGTGTTACTGTTGGTTTTAACAGTAGTGTTTTGGGCTTGGGAAAGATTAGTAAATGCACCTTGGGGAAGAGTTTTAAAGGCAATCCGGGAAGATGAACAAGTACCAAAAGCTTTGGGAAAAAATGTGTTTTGGTATAAGTTACAATCGTTGATGTTGGGAGGTGCGATCGCTGGATTCGCTGGCGCTTTTTACGCTTGGCAATTAGCTACAGTTTACCCAGATAACTTTCAACCCCAAATAACTTTTGATGCTTGGACAATTATCATTTTAGGCGGTGCGGGTAATAATTACGGAACTTTGTTAGGGGCGATAATTTTTTGGGGTTATTTTGAAGGAACCAGGTTTGTTTTACCGGGATTATTACCTTTTGATGATGCCCGTTTGGGTGCTTTTCGGATTATGGTAATTGGTTTTTTACTAATTATTTTGATGATGGTTAGACCGCAAGGTATTTTAGGGAAGAAGGAGGAATTAACCCTTGGTAAATAATCCATCAGATTCACTTTCAAATATACCTTTGAATGAACCAGAAACGGATATAGAAGATATTCTTAAACAGGTAGAAGATGCCCCACCGCGAATTCAACCAAGTAATAATTTATTGTTATCAGCAAATGGTTTAAGTAAAAGTTTTGGTGGGTTAAAAGCAGTGGAAAATGCTACTTTGGAAGTGAGTCAAGGTAGTATTACTGGATTAATTGGGCCAAATGGTGCGGGAAAAACGACTTTATTTAATTTAATTTCTAATTTTATTCACCCTGATTCTGGGCGGGTAATTTTTGATGGGGAACCAGTAGAAAGTTTACAACCTCATCAAATTGCCCAAATGGGAATGATTCGCACTTTTCAGGTGGCGCGTGTACTTTCGCGACTTTCGGTAATGGAAAATATGCTGTTAGCGGCGCAAAAACAAACGGGAGAAAAGTTCTGGAATGTGTGGTTTCGCGCCCATGAAGTAAAGCAAGAGGAAAAAGAATTGCGAGAAAGGGCGATCGCTATTTTAGAATCAGTAGGATTAGCCCAGAAAGCAAATGATTATGCTGGTTCTTTATCAGGGGGACAGCGGAAACTTTTGGAAATGGGAAGGGCGTTAATGTCGCAACCCAAATTAATTTTATTAGATGAACCTGCGGCGGGGGTGAATCCTACTTTAATTAATCAGATTTGCGATCGTATTTTAACCTGGAATCGCGAAGGCATGACCTTTTTAATCATTGAGCATAACATGGATGTGATCATGTCTTTGTGCGATCGGGTTTGGGTATTAGCTGAAGGACGTAACCTTGCTAATGGTACTCCCGAAGAAATACAAAACAATTCCCAAGTTTTAGAAGCTTATCTGGGACAATAAGACTTGTATCGTAGCCAACATTTAAATAAAATGTTGGCTTTACAATTGAAGTCAAATTAGCTTGGAAATTTTCTAAGATAAACAGAAACCCGGTTTCTTGAAGAAACCGGGTTTCTGGAGTACGCTATATTTTTTGGTGTGAGGATAATCATGAATAAACTTTTAGGAAATACCCTACCATTAAGTATTGCTCTTCTAATTAATGGTTGGCTAATTTCTAGCATCTGTCTAGGCGTAGAAATTAATGAAAATGCTAATTCGCTGGAACAAATTGTTGAATATGCAGAATCGTTAAATCCGGTTTCAGAAACAGCGGAAGATTCTCAGAGTTCAGAACAGGTAACATCTGTTTCTCAATTACGAGATGTGCAACCTACAGATTGGGCTTTTCAAGCTTTACAATCATTAGTGGAAAGATATGGCTGTATAGAAGGATATCCAGACCGAACTTATCGCCCAAATCGGGCAATGACTCGCTATGAATTCGCCGCAGGTTTAAATAGCTGTTTGGATAGAATTCAAGAATTAATCGCCGCTTTACCTCAAGGAATCAGTAAAGAAGATTTAGACAGTTTGCGAAGATTGCAAGAAGAATTTGCCAGTGAATTAGGTAATTTGCGCGGTCGTGTGGATGCTTTAGAAGCTAGAGTAAATACAGTAGAAGCACAGCAATTTTCCACAACTACTAAACTCGGTGTCGAAGTTATTACTTACCTTTCCGATGCTTTTGGCGAAAGGGCTGATGACATAAATCAAACTACTTTTGGTTATCGGACAAGGATTGATTTTAATACTAGTTTTACCGGAAAAGACCGCTTAAGAACTCGTTTGCAAGCGACTAATTTAAGATTGATTAATACTGGGGCAATTTATGGGGGAGTTTTTGGTCCCCCAGAAACAGCAGGAGAAACTGGAGAAACTCGTTTTGTTCCTAGTACTTTATCTGGGAATAATAACGTAACAATTAACCAATTGCAATATCGGTTTCCCATTGGTGACAGAATCAAAATCTTTATCGATGCTGCTTCTACAGATCCCACTTATGTCACTGATACAATTATTCCTTTCATTGACACTGCTACTGGTGCTTTGACTAATTTTGGTCAAGTAAATCCGGTTTATTTTCCGATCGGAAATCAAGCAGGAGTTGGGGCTAACGTTTTAATTACTAAAGGTTTAAGCTTAGACTTTGCTTATTTTGGAGAAAGTGGAACTCCCAATTTACCAGGTAATAAACAAGGTTGGTTCAATGGTGGTTACAGTGCTTGGGCACAGTTAACTTATCTTGGAGAAAGGTTAAAGTTTGGCTTACTTTATCTAAATTCCTATTCTCCCGAATTTGGTATTGATACTTTAGCGGGTAGCAATGCAGCCAAAGTAATTGGTGCGGGGCCTGTTGTGGGCAATAGTTACGGTTTTCAAGCTAATTACCGCTTTAGTAAAGGCTTTGAATTAGGCGGCTGGGTAGGTTATACAGCAGCGCGTGCTTTGGATGTAAAAGGGGATGCAGAAGTTTTGAATTATGCTGCAACTTTCGCTTTTCCAGACTTACTTAAAAAGGGAAATTATGGTGGAATTGTGTTTGGAATGCAGCCGAAATTAATTAGTACTAGTAATGCAGCTTTAGCCGCAGCAATTGGTTTACCAGAAGGGCAGAGAAGCGATCGCGACACGGGATACCACATTGAAGCATTTTACCGCATTCAACTCAATGATTACATCTCCATTACTCCCGGCTTTTTGTGGCTAACTGCACCTAACCACGACGCACGTAATCCTGATGCCGTAATCGCCGTAATTAGGACTGCTTTTGTATTCTAGTTACAATCAACTGGTATCTATCTTTAGATAGATTGGTTTCCAAAAAGTTGTAACTAAAAATACAATAAATCAGATAATAAGCCATATATCATTAAATTCCGATCGAACCGGAAATTGAAAAAATTGGCTTTTTTTAGGAATAAATAACGAGGAAACTCATAAACCATGTTCAGAAAAAAGTGGTTAATGGCAATTTTATTTATTGCCACATTAGTCATATCTCTGATAGTTGGAAACTTGAGGAGTGACTATGTAACAGCACAAGATGCTGGTAAAAAATTAGTCATGGTGACATCAGCCGACTATCCACCTTACCAGTTTCGCAAAACAGATAGCGGAAACAGCGAAATTGTTGGTTTTGATATCGACATTGCCAAATATATCGCTCAAAAATTAGGTTACAAACTGGAAATTAGGGATGTAGATTTTAGTGGAATTATTCCCGCTTTGCAGTCAGGAAGGGCAGATTTTGCCATGTCGGGAATGACTCCCACTGCGGAAAGGAAGAAAAATGTCGCTTTTTCTGACCTTTACTATGAAGCTAAGAATACCATAGTTTCCCAGAAAACTAGTGACCTGAAAAATCCAGCAGATTTAGCTGGTAAAAAAGTGGGAGTTGAGTTAGGAACGACTCAAGAAAAAACGGCTAAATCGCTAAAAGATGTCCAAGTAGTAGCATTAAATAGACCGGGAAGTATCATTCAGGAATTAAAGTCAAAACGCCTGGATGCTGCAATTTTAGAAGACACAGTTGCCAAGGGATATGTTGCTAATAATCCCGAATTGATTTATGAACCAATTCCTACTAGTTCAGAAGAGGCGGGATCGGCGATCGCATTTCCCAAAAATTCACCATTAGTTAACTCTTTTAATCAAGTTCTCCGGGAAATGAAACAAAACGGAGAATTACAAAAATTGATAACAAAATGGTTTGGGAATGATGGCGAAAAACTTAGCAGTTATCAAGCCAACAATGATGTAGCTACCGCAGCAACTCCTAGCAATATCGCAGTCGCCCAAAATCCCCCAAATCCCCAAAATGCTCCAAATACTGGGCGGAAATTAATTATGGTGACTTCCGCAGACTATCCACCTTATGAATTTAGAAAAACGGGTGGTGGCGCTGGAGGTGAAATCATTGGTTTTGATGTTGATATTGCCAAATATATCACCAGAGAATTAGGCTACGAACTGGAAATTAGAGATACAGATTTTAGCGGAATTATTCCAGCTTTACAATCAGGAAGGGCTAATTTTGCAATGGCAGGGATGACTCCCACTCCCGAACGACTGAAAAATGTCGATTTTTCTACTATTTACTACGAAGCAAAAAACACGATCGTTTCTAAAAAAGGCTCGAATCTGACAACAATTGCGTCTTTAGCTGGCAAAAAAGTCGGTGTACAATTGGGTTCAACACAAGAGAAATTTGCCAAGGAAAAAATCAAAGGTGCAAAGATAGTTGCTTTGAATAAAACAGGCGATCTGATTCAAGAGATTAAATCGAATCGCATTGTTGCGGCAATCATTGAAGATACCATTGCCAAGGGATTTATTGCTAATAATCCTGATTTGGAATTTACGACTATTCCTAATAGTTCGGAAGAAGCGGGATCGGCGATCGCATTTCCCAAAGGTTCGCCATTAGTGCAACCATTTAACAAAGTTCTCCAGCAGATGAAACAAAATGGAGAAATTGATGCACTAGTCAAAAAATGGTTTGAAAACCAAGGCGGAAATCAAGCAGCTGAAGAACAGAAAAAACCATCAAGTTTTGAAACAGCTTGGGCTAGTATTCCTTTCATCGCTCAAGGAATAATAGTCACATTACAATTTACCCTAATTTCTGCATTCTTCGGATTTCTCTGGGGAATTGTTCTGGCATTGTTTAAGATTTCTACAATCAAACCTTTGAATTTGTTTGCTAAAGGTTATACTTCTGTATTCAGAGGTACACCATTGCTGCTACAAATCGCATTAGTATATTATGCAACGCCGCAATTAACTGGTTACGATATACCAGCATTGTTGGCGGGTGTAATTACCTTCACTCTCAACTCAGGTGCTTATATTTCTGAGACAATAAGAGGAGGGATTCTCGCAGTTGATAAAGGACAAAGAGAAGCGGCTCTATCTTTAGGAGTGCCTTATCAACCAATGATGAAAGATATTATCCTACCCCAGGCAGTGAAAAATATTTTACCTTCCTTGGTAAATGAAAGTATCGCTCTTTTAAAAGATTCATCATTGGTATCAACAATTGGTGTGGTGGATGTGCTACGTCGGGCTCAAATTGTGGGTGCAGAAAAATATATCTATTTTGAACCACTGTTAGTGGCTGGTTTAATTTATTACGTTTTGGTAATGCTTTTAACATGGGGAGGTTCTAAACTTGAACGACGATTACAACGTAGCGCTTAAAAAAGATGCTGCGGCAGCAAACAAGGAAACAGGTTTGGCAATTAAGGTTGAAGATCTGTATAAATCTTTCGGTTCTCTCAACGTTTTGCAAGGGATTTCTACCGAAATCAATAAAGGGCAAGTAGTGGCATTAATCGGTCCTTCTGGATCGGGAAAATCTACCTTTTTGCGGTGCATGAATTTACTGGAAACACCAACTTCCGGCAGGGTTTTTATTGATGGCAAGGAAATAACTTCGCCAAGAACCGACATTATGAAAGTGCGGCAAAATGTCGGGATGGTGTTTCAACACTTTAATCTTTTCCCTCACATGACGGTGATTAAAAATATCATGTATGCACCGTTAAAGGTGAAGCACGTTTCTGAGGAAGAAGCGCGAAAAGTGGGAATGGATTTGTTAAAAAAGGTGGGTTTAGAAGCTAAGGCAAATGCTTATCCTTCTCAACTTTCGGGAGGACAAAAACAACGGGTGGCGATCGCACGTTCCCTAGCAATGAAACCCGATATCATGTTATTTGATGAACCTACATCTGCTCTCGATCCAGAAATGGTGAAAGAAGTTTTAGATGTAATGCAAGACTTAGCAAAAACTGGCATGACAATGGCAGTTGTAACTCACGAAATGGGTTTTGCCAAAGAAGTTGCCGATCGCATTTTATTCTTAGATCAAGGAAAACTAGCCGAAGATTCTCCCCCGGAACTGTTTTTCTCAAATCCAAAATGCGATCGGGCAAAACAATTTCTCGATAATATTTTGTAAAGAGGATTCAGATCCCCGACTTCTCGAAGAAGTCGGGGATCTAGATTCAGTTTATGCTGCTACCGCTGCTTGAGGAATGCGTTCTAAAATTGGTTTTCTATTCTTCAAATTGTAGCTATAGCCTTCAGGAAGAAGGTGCAATCTAGCATTACAAATTGCCATTACTTCATCTTTCAAAAGATTATCTACATTACTGTGAGTAATTTCTGCCACATCGACAATTGTTACAGAACCGCTGCCAATTACTTCAACTACATCTTGGCTAACTATTATCCCTGTATCTTCATCAATTCCAAATCCTAAAACAGCAGGTTGCTGTGCTAATGCAGCAACTAAACGTCCTAAACGTCCCCGTTGAGAAAAATGTTGATCGATGACAATTCCGGGGAGAAATCCCATTCCGGGACCCATTTCTACAACTTCTGCTCTGGCATTTGTCGTCGAATCTCCTTCTACAATCATCACATCAGGCATAACTGCTGCCCCTGCACTAGTACCCCCAACTACAGCACCTTCGGCGTAACGTTTGTGAATTAAAGCATCAAGTTCAGTGTCTTTAATGATACTAGTAATTCGCGCTTGGTCGCCACCAGTAAAAAATATACCAGTAGCCTTTTCTACAGCTTCTAAATATGTCGATGAGCTAGAATCATCTCTGGTGACAGTATCAATAATCCGAACGTTTTCTGCCCCAAAACGTTGAAATATTTTTGTATATTGTTCTCCCACTTCTCTGGGTAATTCTGTCGCTGCGGTCATAATTACAATGTTAGCTTTTGTACCTCCCGCACGGCGGACAAATTCGCGGAGTACTTTACAATCTCCTTCTCTGTCTTCTGCCCCACCAATAATTATTAATTGTCCAGATACTTGATTGTCAGCCATATAAACTCGCTTTTAAAATTACTCAATTTGTAAGCAATTTAAGTAAAGCATGGTTGTTTATCGAGTTTAAACAGTCATTTGGTAGATATTAATACAGAATGAATTTTTCATCTGTGATATTGTATACTCCTAAAAGCTTATGCTTTAAGAGAGATAAACAATTGTCCAGTAAAAGTGTAAAATATCGTCCTACTGGCAAGAATTATTAAATTATTTGCAAAAGAAAACCTCCCAATCCTAGAGGAGAATCAGGAGAAGAGAAATTTAGATTCGATGCTTGATGTTAGCAACAGTTTCTAACGTGATTTCTGGATTAATTTGCTTAAAAAAGAACGTGCCTTTTCTAATGGGAGATGTCTAGGTTTACCTTGGTAAACAATTTGATACTCATCGCTATATTCACCATCTCCATAACCCGAAATCAAGTTAAGATGAAAAGCTTTTTCAGCTAATTGATGAACTTCTTCTCTTAGAGGAGTTTTTGTGACAGTCATGTTGCTGTCCTCCTAAAATGTGTTCTTATTTACAATTTAATTTAGGGCGTGGTGTTATTAAAGACATCTTTCGCAAGGGGTAGGTTATCAGCCAGAGTTTATCAGTATTTTGTAGGACGTAAAAAATCAAATCATTCTAAATGTTGAGATAAAAAATAATTTATCAAACAACTTTTACAGCAAAAAACAATAGCTGTTGGATAGATTAGAGAATACTAACTATAGATAGAAGAAAATCTCTCAAAAACGAACTAACGTAGATTGGTGCGAAAAGCTTAGAGTGAGCGAAGATTTTAGGTAATTTCAGTAGCGATCGCTCCGCTCAAGGCATTCTACCAAAGGAGATAGTGATGATAAGAGAAAAAATTAATGATGACCCCAGGATTAATGCTAGAGAAGAAGACGCATTTGACATCTTTAACATTCAGCATTATGTAGGGCCAAACCCATATTTAAGCACAGCTGCGATCGTTTTTGATTTTGAAGTTACCGGATATCTCGAACCAGCGGCTATAGAAGATTATGTTACAGAAATTAGCAAATTTTGCCCCCAATTAAAAGATAGACAATATGAATCTTACGGGCATCTACTAGCTGAAACAATTATGGAAGTGGGAAAACTCCAAATGAATTTACACCCAAAACAATGGAGCATCAACCCATATAAAAATTATCATAGAATTGCCGTAGAAACTATCCATGCCCGGACTACAAAAGCAGTAATTTACTTTGTTTGGGATTGGTTAGAAGCGATTACGCAAAAGGATGATTTCCCGGTTTATAAAAAGTTTAAAACCCTGCAAGAAATGTTTCGCGCCTCAGTTTATGGAGGGCCTACAGTTTACTCTTTATTCCGCACCGCAACCCAAAAAGGCATTCCCGTATTTTACTTGTGGGATGAAGGATTAATGCAGTATGGTTATGGGAAAAAATTAGTGCGGGGTGTGGCTACAACCTTTGACCATGACAGTCATTTAGACTCTGATTTTACCACTCGAAAAGATGACTGCAAAGACTTTTTGTACACCCTTGGTTTTCCAGTACCAAAAGGTGATATTGTTGGTACTTTAAGCGGTGCTTTAGATGCAGCGGATATCGTTGGTTATCCCGTAGCAGTTAAACCAGTTGTGGGTCATAAAGGCATTGGAGTAACAGCAAATGTGCAGAATGGTGAAGAATTAGAACACGCTTTTAATCGAGCATTAAAAACCATTCCCGAAACCCAACCTGTAGATATTATTGTAGAGAAAAGTTACACCGGATCGGATTTTCGCTTACTCTGCGTCAATGGTAAATTTGTCGCAGCTACTGAACGTCGTCCCGCTTGGGTAGTTGGTGATGGGCACTCAACTATTGCGGAATTAATTGACAAGGAAAATACTAAACCGGAACGCTTAGATACTCCGACTTCACCAATGGGAAAAATTCAAATTGATGAAGCAATGGAGATGTTTTTGGATGAACAAAAGTTGACGATGGATAGCGTAATTGAAGCAGATAAAACAATTTATTTGCGTAAAGTTGCGAATCTTTCTGCTGGCGGAGTCAGTATAGATGCAACTGCTACAGTTCATCCAGATAACATCATTTTGGCACAAGATATTGCCCAGCATTTCCGATTAGTTTGCATGGGAATTGATGTGATTTGCGAAACTCTCTCAGAATCTTGGAAAAAAGGAAATTTCGCGATTTTGGAAATTAATGCAGCACCAGGGATTTATATGCACTTAAATCCCGCTTTTGGAGAAAGTGTAGATGTGCCATCTTTTATTATTGAAACTTTCTTTAAAACTGCAAATGATGCGAAAATTCCGATTATTACTTTTAACCGGATTTCGCTGAAAGAATTGGAAGATACGATCGATCATATCCTCTTAAAATACCCTAATTGGACGATCGGTGCAGTTTGTCGGCAAGGGGTATTTGTGAACCGTTCCGAAAAAGTAATGCACAAGGATTATAATACTAACGTGCAAAGTTTACTCCGTAATCCTAAACTGGATTTACTCATAGCTGAATATTGCGGAGATATCTTAGAAAGCGACGGAATGTTTTACCAAGGTAGCGATATCGTTGTTTTAGATAACCCCACTGAAACGGAAAAAACTTTGGTACAAAATGCCTACGAAGATGCTACCGTAGTCGAAAAACAAGGAGACAATATTTCAATTCGCCGTCAAGGTTGGATGGAAAATTACCAACTGAGATCGGGTGAACCTTTTACGCCAGTTTATCTCAAACAAATTGGAGTTATTTTGTAATCACCCAAGTTGCTGGGTACGTTGTTGCGCTTCAGCGCTAAATAAGAGCGCTAAAGCGCAACAACGTACTTTAGTCTTGGTTCATAAATCATTTAAAATAAGCAAGGAACTATGAACAATAAATAAACAATGCGTTGTGCAATTTCGAGTAGTGCTGGTCAAATTTTAGCGAAAGGTCGTTTGTTAATCCAGAAGGATGAAAATGGCGAACAAAGGTTGACTTTTTTGAGCGATCGCGGCAAGTTAATTACCGGAGGAATTATCGGTGAAGATGGGGAAATGAGTGCTGCTAGTGAAGAGTTATTTCGCGGATTTTTTACCGCTTGGGGAGTCAGTGGCGTGACAATTATTGTTAGTAAGTAATAAGTAGGTAGATATAAATAAAGTGAAAACTCTTGTGGGGCGGGCATCCTGCCTGCCCCATCCTTAAATAACTATTATTACTTTATTTATTTACACCTACTTAATTATTGAACACTTTCTGACGGTACAGTTTCCACCGGACGAACAATAGGTGCGGGATTTGATTGTTTAGGTTGGAAAATTGCATTTAATGCTTGTTCTAAAGTTTCTGCCATCACAATGCGGTTTTCATAAGCAACAATTACCCGCACTAAAGTTGGCACGCTATTTTGTTCTGCTTCTAAATAAAGTGGTTCAACATAAAGTAGCGACTTTTCGATCGGAATAATTAATAAATTACCTTGAATTGCCTTTGAACCTTGACGATTCCACAGAGAAATTTGCTGAGAAATTACGGGATCTTGGTTAATTAAAGCTTCGATTTGTTCTGGCCCAAAAACTAATTGTTGTTTAGGGAATTGGTACAGTAATAAATTACCATATTCTGCACCATCAGAACGACCTGCTAACCAAGCAATTAAATTTGTTCTGCCTTTAGGTGTAAAAGGAAGTAATAAAATAAATTCTTCCTCTTTGGCAGTAGGCAATTTCATGATTAAATAATAAGGTTCGACTGTTTGTGGTTTACCCCCATAAATTTCTGTAGGAATTTGCCATAAATCTTCTCGATTATAAAAAACTCTAGGATCTGTCATGTGATAAGCGAGTAATCTTTCCGATTGAATGCTGTAAATATCGATCGGATACCGCAGATGACTGCGAAGTGCAGCTGGCATTGCAGACAGAGGTTGAAACATCTTCGGAAAGATAGCAGATAAACTTTTAATAATTGGATCTTTGGGGTCAGCAACATAAAAATCAACATCGCCGTTGTAGGCATCAATGACTACTTTTACCGAGTTTCTAATATAGTTAAATTGATTATTTCCGGGGTCAGAATAGGGATAGCGATCGCTAGTAGTATAAGCATCTATAATCCAGAACAAATGGTTTCTAATATTCTTCGCTATTTCTGATTCTTGAGGAACATCTGTGACTACTAAATAAGAAGATTTATCATAAGTTAAAAAAGGTGCGATCGCTCGAACTCTTTCGTTAATATTGCGACGAAATAACACCTTAGTTTGCTCAGTAATATTCCCCGTTAATAACATTTGCCAATCATTCAAATATTTGGCAAACACCCATTTTCGCCACCAAGCACCAATTTTAATTCCCCCAAAACCATCGTAAGTGTTATAAACGTTATCGTCTCCACTGGGATAATCAAATTCTTTGGTTTTGGTGTTAGTCATCACATAAGTATCCGAAATTTCCCCATAATAAATTCGCGGATTACTAGTAGGAATACTGTAGCGAATTAGCGGATTTGATGTTTGTAAATTACCACTATTTGTTGCTGTGCCTATATCTTTAACGAAATAATCTGGTAATCCTCCTGGTGCAGCTATATTTACTGGACTCATTGTAAATCCATAACCATGAGTATAAACTAAATGTTGGTTTACCCAGGTTTTAGCTGCTTCAGGAACGTCATTATAATCTAACTCTCTAGCAGCTAGAATTACTTGTCTTTTTTCGGTTTCTTTAGGCTTTAAAGTTGCTAAAGTATAGCGCTCTATATCTGCACTAGGAAATCTATAATAAGGTCGAAACTGTTGTAATTGTCGATTAGTTTCTAAAAGTGGCTGGGTATCCCAAACGCGAATATTCCGAATAGTTTGATTATTCTTGATTAGATCGGTCTCAGTTAATCCGCCTTGAGGAATAAAAGTTTTCACTTCAACTTTATCTAGTTGAAATGCTTCTCTAGTTAATTTAATACTGTTTTCAATAAAAGCAGTTTCCCTGCTTACTTCGTTGGGTTGAACAACTAATTGTTGGACAACTGGAGGAAGAATAAATGAAAATACAAACAAGCTAGAAAAAAGTAACAGAAAAGCGCTAGTCAATAAAAAATGTAAACTGCGTTTTTCTAGTGGTTTTTTTCCCTTGGTGGCTGATTCAGGAAAAAGCGATCGCCAAAATAGTAAAATAGCGATCGCCAATCCCACCAAACTGAGCAAAGTATAAATTGGTAATTGCACCGTAACATCAGTAAAACTCGCGCCGTAAACTACGCCTTGAGTTGAATATAATAACTCATAACGCCGCAACCAATAGCTATAAGATATGCACAGCATGAGTGCGCCACCGAGTAATAATAAATGCTTTTGCTGCGGTTGATTAAAACCAGAAAATTTCCCTTCACTTAAGCTATTTCCTGATAGTAAATAAATTAAAATTACAGCTATAAAAGCAAATAAAAATAATCCTAAAAACCAAAATTCTAATAATTGCCAAAGTGGTAAACTAAAAACATAAAAGCCAATATTTCGATGAAATAAAGGATCTTTACTTCCAAAAGATTGTGCTTGGAAATATTGTAAAAATTTGATCCATTCACCTGAAAAAACTAGCCCGAAACAGAGACTCATTAGAATTGCGATCGCTTTTAAAACAACTCTATGTTTAATCAGAACTATTAGGAAAATTACTGCTATAAAAATTAATTGCCAAATAGGAGAAATTCGCAAGTTCTGCCAAATTGATGTGGGATCGAAATGCGCGGGAATAGTACTCGATACAACTGTAACATCTACATTTGGCTGCCAATAGGTGAAAGCAATTTTACTATAATGAAAAACCAGCAATCCTGTCAGTAAACTTAACCCAATTGTGCAAGTTAACAGCCAAAATAAACCGAAACTAAAACTTCGCCGCTCATCTTTAGTTTTATCTTTAGTTAAAAGCGGAGTTTTTCTCGGTTCAGGAAATGACGAATTAGGCGCAGGATAACGATAACGTTCCGCAATACTTATATTAAACAGCAAAAAGATTAGTGATAAAGGTGCGATCGTCCATAAACCTAACTGAGTTCCCAACCGTACCCAAAAAGCTAATAAATAATTAACCTCATTAAACCATAAAGCTTCTGCTATTAAGCGGCATAATAGCTCTACACCCAACCATAAACCCAATAACCATAAAATAATTTGGGCAAATCTAGGTAAAACTCGTTCCGACTCTCGTTTTTTAATGTTAGATTGCATTATATTGCAGTCAAATCAATGAAACTTCAGCCTTTTCGATCCCCCTAAATCCCCCTTACAAAGGGGGACTTTGAATCTCTTTTTCCCCCTTACAAAGGGGGACTTTGAATCTCGTTCCCACCTGACAAAGGGGGACTTTGAATCTCTTTTTCCCCCTTACTAATGAGGACTTTGAATCTCGTTCCCACCTGACAAAGGGGGACTTTGAATCTCGTTCCCACCTGACAAAGGGGGACTTTGAATCTCGTTCCCACCTGACAAAGGGGGACTTTGAATCTCGTTCCCACCTGACAAAGGGGGACTTTGAATCTCGTTCCCACCTGACAAAGGGGGACTTTGAATCTCGTTCCCACCTGACAAAGGGGGACTTTGAATCTCGTTCCCACCTGACAAAGGGGAACTTTGAATCTCGTTCCCACCTGACAAAGGGGAACTTTGAATCTCGTTCCCCCCTTGGTAAGGGGGGTTAGGGGGGATCTAACCGATAATCTTTGTAACTACCAATTTTAATTAAAATTATCTCCGTCTACCCCTAAAAACTATTTTAGATTTCAGATTTCAGATTTTCCAACCAAAAACCCGAAACCCAAAATCTAAAATTACTTGGTTATTAAACAGCTAACTGAAGTTTTCAATTATACTGCTTCACCTGATTGAGCTTCCGTACTCAAATTAAACAGCAATTGCAAAGATTGCATTGCTCTGCGTCTCGCCTCAATATCTTGTTGGGCGCGTAATTGTACCATTGGATCGTGGAGAATTTTATTCACAATTCCCCTAGTCAACGCTTCAATTACCTCTTGATGTCTTTCTGCGAATTCAGTACCCAAACGAGACAGAGCTTTTTCTAACTCTTGAGTGCGAATCGTTTCCATTTTATCGCGCAAACAGCTAATAGTAGAAACAGTTTCCAAACTGCGCCACCACATATCAAAAGCTGCAACTTCTTCCTCTAAAAGTGCTTCCGCTTCTTGTGCCATTTGTCTGCGACTTTCCTGATTTTGAGCCACAACAGCCTTCAAATCATCCACATTAAAAGCGTGAACATGGGAAATTTCATTAACATCAGCAGCCACGTTGCGCGGTACAGAAATATCGAACAACATCAAAGAGCGACTACCATCCAAAACCGCTTCTAACTTAGAGCGATTTAAAATTGGCTCAGTTGCAGAAGTACTAGTAAAAACGATATCAGCAGACGCTATTGCCGTCATCATTTCTGATAGCGGATGTAACTTAATTTCTACTTCTTGGAACTGACTCGCTAACTCTTGGGCACGTTGCATAGAGCGATTCACAATACAAATTTGTGTTGCTCCTTTGCCGATCAAATGTTGTACCAAAAGGCGCGACATTTTCCCAGCACCCAAAATAGTTACCCGACTGGTAGTTAAAGCCGAAACTTTGATTTGTGCTAATTCCACAGCAGCGGAGCTAATGGAAACAGCGCCAGTACCGATGTTAGTTTCAGTACGAACTCGCTTACCAGCAGTGATCGCTGCTTTGAGTAATTGATTTAAAATTCGTCCGATACCTTTGTACTGCTGACAAACCTTTTGGGTGTTTTTAACCTGAGCCAGAATTTGTCCTTCTCCCAAGACTAAGCTATCTAACCCAGCGGCTACCCGCATTAAGTGCATGACAGCATCTTCATGCAACAAAATGAACAGGTGTCGCCTAAGTTCGCCCATTGGTAACTTGCTGTAGTCTGAGAGAAACTGACGTACTTCAGAGATTCCTTGTTCGGTTTCTGAGAGTACCACGTAAATTTCCAGACGGTTACAAGTGCTGAGAATGGCAACTTCTTCAATATGAGGATAATTTTTCAGTTGCGCGATCGCACTTTCCGTCTGCGCTTCGGGAATGCTCAGTTTTTCACGAATTTCAACTGGTGCTGTTTTGTGACTAAGCCCTACTACTGCAATATTCATTTGCTAATGGTTAATTGCTAACGGCTAATTGTTAATTTGGTAGTTGGTAATTGGCTGATATTCTTACTATTATCCATTACTGATTACCAATTACCTATAAATCTTGAAATCAGGCAGCTGGAAAATCAGGCAAAAGCCCAAATATATTACAAGATAAAAGAGAAATAGGTAAAGTTTAGAAAAGAATCTTTACTTTTTTAGCTTTACCTTCACCCTTGTCCCTCTAAGACATCATAAAGGAAAGGCAACCAGGGAAAAGAAAAAACTGTTCCCCCTTCCCTGTTCCCTGTTCCCTTTCTTGATGACTATTTCAATTGCAAATTCTTGGGATTGTCGAACAAGTGAATTGTATCCACAAAGCGAGCGGTCTTCGACTGAGTAGAAATTACCAAGCTTTGAGTTCTTGCGCCGCCGTGGAAGAAGCGAACTCCTTCCATTAAAGTTCCGGGAGTGATACCGCAAGCAGCGAACAACACAGTGTCCCCAGAAGCTAGTTCATCGGCATTGTAAACCTTGTCAGGATCGGTAATTCCCATTTCCTTCAAACGGGCAATATTGCCTTCTCTGCTTTCGCCAATCAAGCCAGTTTTGACCACTTCTGGATCGTAAATCAGCTGTCCTTGGAAGTGTCCACCCAAGCAGCGCATAGCAGCCGCAGAGATCACACCTTCGGGTGCTGCACCAATACCCATCAAACAGTGAATATTGGTTCCTGCAAAAGCGCAGGAAATAGCAGCAGAAACGTCACCATCGCTAATTAAACGAACTCTTGCGCCTGCGTTGCGAATTTCCTGAATTAACTCCTTGTGACGGGGACGATCCATCACTACCACTACCAATTCGTCAATCTTCCGATCCATGCACTCAGAGAGGATCTTGAGGTTTTCGGTTGCTGACTTGTTAATATCTACATGACCAGCCGCTACCGCAGGTGCAGCGAGTTTCTTCATGTAGAAGTCAGGCGCAGCAAATAAACCACCTTTTTCCGAAATTGCTAGCACTGCCATTGAGCCTGGTTGCCCATAAGCTACTAGGTTAGTGCCTTCGCAGGGGTCAACAGCGATGTCAATTTCTACTAATTCATCAGGGTTACAAAAATCTTTGGCATCTTCACGGGTGCAAATACCCACTTCCTCACCAATGTAAAGCATGGGGGCTTCGTCACGTTCCCCTTCTCCGATGACAATGCGACCCCGCATATGTATCTTGTTCATCCGTTCCCGCATAGCTTCCACAGCTACTTCGTCAGCGGTGTTTTTCTCACCTTTACCCATCCAGTGAGAAGAAGCGATCGCCGCTTGTTCCACAACTTCAATAATCTCCAATCCGAGCGTACTTTCCAACACGGGGTCTGTCCTCCCAAGGCTTATTTAGGCAATAGTTCGTCTGGCTCTAACAGTTTTCAAGTCTATCAGAGCGTGGATACCTCTGCTGAATCCTCTTTGTAATACCTCTGTAAAGTTTTGCTGCTAATGCCTGACCTTGGGGACTGGGGATTGGGGACTGGGGACTGGGGACTGGGTAGTGGCTTCTGATTCTAAAAGGTAATGCCAATATTTTTGTTACTTTTTAATAACTTGTTTAGGTGATAGTTATGCAGACTAAAGTAGACTCTCTGCGATCGGCAATTAATACTCTTAAGCAACATCAAGATAAACTGGAATCTAAACTGCGTAAAACCCAATTTGAAAAATTACTGTTTAACTTGGAAGAAATTAATTTAGACATAGAACGTTTGGCAAGTCAATTGATTAGTTTCGTAGAACAAAATGAATCAGAAGAAGAGCTAGAAAGAATTTTTGCATCTTTCCAATATGGTTCGATTCCTCATATTACAGGGCATTTGGAAACTATAGAGGAACTACTCGAAAAAGAGTAGCAATTAGAGATGGCGATCGCTCAACATAAATCTCAAGTAAATTTTGCTATCTTTATTTTTAGTAAGGCTTTTGGTCGTTATCCCATGACAGCACCAATTCAACCCCTGAGTCAGCCAGAGATTTTCTACCCCGAAAGCGATGGTCAGCCAATGGCAGATAATACTAAACAATTCCGCTATATCGTGACAATTCAAGGGGGATTAGACTCGCTATTTAAAGATAATCCCGATGTTTTTGTTGCTGGTGATTTACTTTGGTATCCCGTCGAAGGGAATAATACTATTCGGCAAGCACCTGATGTAATGGTAGTGTTTGGTAGACCAAAAGGCGATCGAGGTTCTTATCAACAATGGCGGGAAAATAATATTGCGCCGCAAGTAGTTTTTGAAGTGCTTTCCCCCGGTAATCGTTTCGGAAAAATGTTAAATAAATTTCGGTTTTACGAACGTTACGGCGTGGAAGAATACTATGTTTATGACCCTGAGAATGGCAATTTAGAGGGATGGTTGCGATCTGGTACAGAACTAAGTGAAATTGACTCAATGGAAGGTTGGGTAAGTCCTAGTTTAGGAATTAGGTTTGCAGTAGTAGAAAATGAGTTGCAACTTTATCGACCTGATGGGCAAAAGTTTGCTAGTTATGTGGAGATCGATCGACAACGTGAATTAGCAGAACAAAGAGCATTACAAGAAGCCCAACGTGCAGAAAGATTAGCAGAAAGATTGCGAAGTTTGGGGATAAATCCTGATGATGTTTGATTGGGGAAATTTGCGATCGGATGCTACCTTCTACTGATTTTTTGTACTCATATATTCCACCAGTTCCAACGTCCGCCTGCCTTATCAATTCGCAGGCTAATAGCGAAAGTCCTCTGAAGAGGACTGAATATTTAACTTACAATTCATTTGTTTTTAGTCCACTTAAGTGGACTTGAGCTATTAGCCCGGAAATTGATTTCCGGGCGGGATGAAATGGCAGATGCAAGAGTAGTAAGATCAACTTTTTTTGATTTACCCGACACAGGAAAATGGGAACCCATCTCCATTTCATTTACTACGAATAAAAGTATTCAGTTAACTTTGGAAGACTTCGTTGCTTCGTGGGGAGTTGCTGGCGATGTTTACTTCGACAATATCCGTTTAGAAGCAGTGGTTCCAACCAGTAAATCTGTTCCCGAACCATCTTCGATTGTTGGGTTGCTGACAGCCATGATTTTTAGTGCTGCTTTGCTAGGTCAAAAAAAGCTAGGTTCCTCCAAATCAACACCATGAAGTAATCAAAATATAACTCAAAATTGTATTAACGAGGTTGCTGATTCAACGGATAATAATCATACCAATTACGGACAGCGAACTACATAACAAAGAGCAATCCTGCCACATAAGCAAGTGTTAAACTGTTAGATGACATTAGTAACGCTAAAACTGGCAGGATTACCCGCGAAATAGTGCCAATTATAGCAGGTTATAAATCTGCGATAATGTTGTGCGATCGCCAAACATTCACGCCTCATCATCATCAGGCAAACTTTCCATTTCTTCAGCAATCAAATTTTGGAAATCTTCCCCACAATGAACATTTAAATGTACAGCACAAGCCAACAACTCCGCCAAAATTTCAGCTTGCTGTTTTCCACTGAGATTAGTTAACTGAAGTTGATAAATCAAAGCTTGAACTTTAGTACATTCTTCACCCAACTCCGTAATCAAAGTGTTGAGAGTGGGACTTTTAATTGGAAGGGGGCGATCGCTTAATTGCATAACTATTTACCTAAACGTTTTTGAGCTTGCTGAATTCCTTTCTCAAAAGCTCGAATCTCACTTTCCCAATGTCTTATTAAACCTCGATCGGGAAAATCCTTTTCCGATTCTATTCTAATCTTTTCTAAATGTTCAGCAATACGTTGCCTTAAACTGCGAATTGCCTTTTTATGGTTCTTTTTACCCATATTGACTAATCTAAAAATTCTACTCCACAGTTATACAGTTTAGAGAATTACTTTGTCTGGGCAATGAGTACCATATTTTTACCACTTCCTAAAGATGATCTAATCTAAATAAAGATAATCGATCGCAAGGAACCCAACATGGTTGATATTGGATTTACACATATTGCACTTCCCGTCTCAAACATAGAAAAAAGTATTGAATTTTACACAACTTATGCTCAAATGCAGGTAGTTCACCGTCGCATAGATGCAACCGCAGGGGTAGCAGTCGCTTGGCTGAGTGACAATACTCGACCATTTGTAATTGTACTAATTCAAACCAATTCAGTGCAGCCAATTCTCTCTCCATTGGCCCATCTGGGAGTAGGCTGTAAAAGTCGGGAAGCAATGGATGTGCTTTGTGACCAAGCTCGTCAGGAAGGCATATTAGTTGAAGAACCCAAAGACTCAGGTTATCCTGTCGGATATTGGGCTTTCTTGCGAGATCCAGATGGTCATACGCTAGAACTATCATACGGGCAAGAAATAGGTCTGACAGTGGAAAAAGCAGCGAATGTCTAGTACAAACTGATAGTTTTTTCCTGATAATATTTTCCATAAAATTTGCTTTAATAATTCAGCGATAATGTAATGCGATCGCTAAATTCCATAAATCCTTATCTCTCACCATAAATCTAAATCCACATCCGTGTTTATCTGTGTTCATCTGTGGTAAAAAATAATCACGCCCTCTAATTTCAGGAAAACCAAAATGTTAGACTTCCTCAACCCAATTTTAGGACGACATCCAGAACGGATCAAAGCCAACGTAGAAATTTACACCTGGCAAACTTGCCCTTATTGCATTCGTGCCAAAATGTTGCTTTGGTGGAAAGGCGTAAACTATACCGAATATAAAATAGATGGGGATGAAGAAGCGAGAAACAAAATGGCAGAACGCGCCAACGGACGCAGAACAGTTCCCCAAATATTTATTAACAATCAACACATTGGCGGATGTGACGACATTTACAAATTAGATACTGAAGCTAAACTAGACCCATTATTAACCCAATCAGCCACATAAAACCAAAAAATTAGTCCGCGCAGGCGGACTTAGTTTGTATAGCCCCAGACTTCAGTCTGAGGTATTTAACGGCGAAATGATACCCCTAACCTACGAAACACACCAAAAATGGATGAGCCGCGCCCTTGAACTCGCCCAAACTGCGGCAGAGGAGGGGGAAGTGCCTGTAGGTGCGGTGATTATTGACGGTGATGGTAACTTATTAGCAGAGGCAGAAAACCGCAAGGAACGGGACAAAGACCCCACCGCCCACGCCGAAATTCTGGCTTTGAGAGAAGCGGGAAAAGCTCTGCAAGATTGGCATTTAAACCAATGTACTCTCTACGTTACCCTGGAACCATGTCCGATGTGTGCAGGTGCGATCGTCCAAGCTAGATTAGGAATGCTAGTTTATGGCGCAGACGATTCCAAAACAGGCGCAGTGCGTACAGTAGCCAACATTCCCGATAGCGCCTGCTCTAATCATCGCTTAACTGTAATTGCCGGAATTTTGGAATCTGCCTGTCGTCAGCAGCTACAATCTTGGTTTAAGCAAAAAAGACAGAATTTTGCCGATCGATAAGATAGCTTTCCATCTCCTCCTGTTCCCCGTTCCCTCTTAATTGTCAATCCAAAATCTAAAATCTAAAATTTCAAATCGAATGACAGCGTTTTAACTGTCCCTACACACCAGACAATTGAGCCAGAAAACTTTACGGTGAAAATTGGGATGATTAAATATATTTACTAGCCATCTTTTGTATGATGACTCAAGTTGATTCCTCCTCACGTTCATTGGCAACCATAACATCGACAAATCTTAGCTCTAGCGTTTCTCCTGGGATAGCATCTTTGGCTTATCCGATCGGACGATACATAGTTCTTCCGGTTTACTTTGGGCAAATTTCTGTAAAAGGTCGGGAAAATCTACCTCAAGAAGGGCCTTTAATTTTTGCTCCTACCCATCGTTCTCGCTGGGACCCCTTTATGCTAGGCTATGCCGCAGGACGAGATATTACAGGTCGAGATCTGCATTTTATGGTTTCTGCCAATGAAATGTTAGGAATTCAAGGCTGGTTTATCCGTCGCATGGGAGGTTTCCCCGTAGATACAGATCATCCCGGAATTAGCAGCATCCGTCACGGCATTGAGTTACTGCAACAAGAAAAAGTTTTGGTGATGTTTCCCGAAGGCAATATTTTCCGGGAAAACTGCATTCAACCACTCAAACCTGGTTTTGCTCGGATAGCATTGCAAGCAGAAGCTAGTAAATGTAATTTGGGAATTAAAGTAGTTCCGATCGCCATCAAGTATAGTCAAGAAGTCCCGCATCGCGGTTGCAACGTTGCCATTAACATCGGTTCTCCCCTCAAAGTAGTTGATTATCGGAGCAATAATGTCAAACGCAGCGCCCAGAGTTTAACAGAAGATTTGCAAGCTTCCCTAACTTCGCTTTATCAATGCCCTCTGAGTCAAAGCCTCAGTTAAACATAACTAGGGCTTGCTCATCGCCAAACCAAAAATTGTTCAGCCTGTTACACTCAAATCCCAACCTTATTCGACTTACGCTCGCCTCCCGGTTTTTTAACGTAATGGGGTTATTTCAGCGTCAGGGTAGTAACGAAAAACCGGGTTTCTTGGCCTACAGTGCGTATGCCCTACCTTATTCGACCTGGTAATGTTAATATACTCCGAAGTTAATATCCACCCTAGATTTCTGCAAAGAAAAAAAGCTGAGTTCATGGTGTTTCCTGCAAATGTTCGCTTCTTTTACCTTAGCGGTTTGACTTCTCTGGCACTTATGGCAGCTTTTTGTCTGCCTTTATCAGTAAGCGCCCAAACAGAACCACCCGCTACTCCCGCATCTCCCACCCAACCTCAGCCTTTGGAAGGGACAGATGCCAACCAACTACGTCCTCTAAATCAAGATAACACTTTACTGAGCTTGCCAGGAGGACAGCGACTAATGGCTGAGGCTAGTAGTGCAGTTTCTTCCCAAGATTATGCCTTAGCAGTGAAGAAACTCCAAGAAGCTCGCCAGGTTTTTAACCAGTTATCTAATTTTTATCAAGAACTGGCTGCTAGTTTTTCGGGAATAGACAACCGCATTGCGGATAGTCAACGAAAAAAAGCGGTAGAAACTGCCCAAATGCGCGATGAAGCAACCTATCAATTAGCATTGGTACATCGGGCGCAAAATAAGCCAGAATTAGCTGTACCCTTGCTGGTGCAAATTATTCGATCGCAAAATCCCACGCGAGATTTAGGGAAAAAGGCTTATCAGCAACTATTTGAATTGGGTTTTGTGGATTCTCCCTTTCCGAGAAGTAATAGCGATCGCCAACCTACTTCATCAACCCAATAATTTAATCTACACTAAAAACAAACTGTCAAATCTTTGTTACGTGAGAGGAATTGCATGATTAGCCCAGAACAGGTTAAGGCGATGATTGTGGCACAAATGCCTGATGCCAAAGTGGAAGTGCAAGACTTGACTGGTGGTGGAGATCACTATCAAGTTAGTGTCGTTTCTTCCATGTTCGCAGGTAAAGGGCTAGTTCAACAGCATCAAATGGTTTATGGTGCCTTACAACAGGCGATGTCTACTGAGGCTATCCACGCCTTAGCACTAAAAACCTCTACCCCAAAATCTTAAACTGTAGCTTGGTTTGCTTGACCAAGCTGGATGTTATCGTTAAACTAACAAAGTTACAGTAGAATTTACATCCACTTGGGCGCAACCCAAAGCAAGTTGTAACATTCTAATTAAAGCGATCGCAAGCGAGCGTCAGTTGCGCGAATTTACTAAACAACTATGACACCAGAACTCAAAGACCGGATTGATAAGTTAATCCAAGAAAATAAGGTTTTAGTATTCATGAAGGGCAACAAACTCATGCCCCAGTGCGGTTTCTCCAACAATGTAGTACAAATTCTTAACACATTGGGAGTACCATACCAAACTGTAGATGTGTTAGCCGATCCTGAAATTCGTCAAGGAATTAAAGAGTATTCTAACTGGCCTACTATTCCCCAAGTTTACATCAATGGTGAATTCGTTGGTGGTTCAGATGTGATGATTGAGCTTTTTCAAAATGGGGAATTACAACAAAAGGTAGAAGTTGCCCTAGCATCGTAAATTCTGTGATTAATTAACTCAGTATTCCCTTTAACTAACTGGGTTTTAACTTATGAAAACGTCTACAAGCATTTGCTAAAACTTTTGCGTTGTAGGCGTTTTTATTTCGTTTATTAGGTGATATGTCTCCGGGAGGCTACACCAACGCATTTTTGCAAAATCGGGAAAAATGTTATCTTAACTATTAGATAAATAAGTAGTTGATTTTAGCAAATTAATATGACCGCAGTTCAAAAAACAATAGATGTCAATGAACAAGCTAAGGTAATCTACGATTAATGTGAAAAAGAAATCGGTAAAATCAGCGAATCAAATGTTCAGAAGACTTGTTGAGTGTTAAATACATTAAAAATGCGATCGCATTTGAGAAAAGATAGGGACGCGCTGCAATCTTGGCAGGCTACGCCAACGCTTTTTCTAAAAAAGATGGAGATGTGCGATATGCAATCTTGGCAGGCTACGCCAACGCATAAAAGCAGAAAATTTAGAGTGCGATATGCCTTTAGTTAACCGTGCAGATCTATGAATGGAGCTTAAAGCGGTATATAATAGACCAAAAATTAAATGTTTAAAAAGCGAATTTATGCCTACTTATAACGAAGTACTCAATCAAGTTCAACAACTTTCTATATCCGAGAAATTGCGATTATCAGAAGAATTAAAAAACATACTTAATCAGGGAGTGGAAGTTGAAGGCGATTCGGAAGTGATTCCAGCTGAAGAAATAGCTGAAAGTGAAGCAGCTTGGCAAGATTATTTAGCAGGACGCGATCGCGGAATATCTTCAAAAGAACTAAAGCAAAAGCTGTTTGGAGAAAAAATTGACTGATTATATTCTTTTGAAACCAGCGCAACGCTATCTAGAACGGATGCAGCCAGATGACCAAATGCGTATTGTTAATGCCTTGGATGCTTTAATTAAAGATCCTACAGCACTGGATATCAAGCCACTTAAAGGTCGCACTGAATCGCGTTTGCGAGTTGGTAAGTATCGGGTGCTGTTTACAGAAGATAGAGAGAATGAATTATATATTGTGACTGCGATTGGTTCTCGTGGAGATATTTATAAGTAGGTGCGATCGCATGAAAGCAGAGAATTAGAGTGCGATCGCTTTTGGGAAAAGATGGGGATGTGCGATATGCCTCCGGCAGGCTACGCCAAAGCTACTCCCTTCACCCAAAAATTTATATTTGCGGAATTTGGGATGAATGCAGCTTCAAGTGGTATATAATAGACCAAAAATTAAATGTTTAAAGATCGAATTTATGCTGACTTATAATGAGGTACTCAATCAAGTTCAACAACTTTCTATATCTGAGCAACTGCGGTTATCAGAAGAATTGAAAAATATACTTAATCAGGGGGTAGAAGTTGAAGGCGATTTGGAAGTGATTCCAGCTGAAGAAATAGCCGAAAGCGAAGCTGCTTGGCAAGATTATTTGGCGGGACGCGATCGCGGTAACTCACTCAAGGAATTAGAGTTAGAACTTTTTGGGAGGGAACTTGATTGAATGGAATTTGACAATTCTAAATTCACCAAAACGCTACTTGAAAAAGTTGCCGCTACCAGAACAGGAACGTATTGTCCGGGCTTTGAAAATACTATTGGCAGACCGACAAATGGTAGATATAAAACCACTTAAAGGTCGTCCTGAATGGCGACTAAGGGTGGGTGACTACCGCATACTGTTTCTGATAGATGATGAAAACAAAGTATATATAGTGACTAAAATTAGTCCGCGTGGTGATGCGTATAAATAGTGCGATCGCGCAGCGATGCGTAGCATTATCGCTTTTTCCAGAAAAGATGGGAGTGTGCGATCGCTTATCAAGTGAAAACTGCTGGAATTAGTTTAATCCCTTTCTGAGCAGCTACATAAACTCTGTGTCTTCCACTATATACTTCGTAAGGGGGTGTACCTTTGCGGAGTGCGATCGGATCTGATTTGCTGTGAATTAGACGTTCGATAGAGTCAGGAGAATTTTCTATTGAGCGTATTTTACCCTCATTGAGTTCGCTTCTCTTAGGAACTCTAATATCTGACATTTTTACAGGTGTAGTTTCCATACTATTTTCTCTCTACTTTAGTAATTTTTAACTCTTTATTTACGCATCCACTCAGCTAAACGTCCTAGTTGCTTTCTGACAAAGCTTTTGATTGCTGGCTGTTTTTCCACATATTTAGCTATGCTAGGGCCGATTTGGTAGTAGAGCTTAACTAGCTTTTTACCAACAGCATTAGTTAAGAGTTTTTTATCCCTAAAATTGCGAAATGTGTCTAAGTCTAGGTGCAAGGGAGTTGAGTAAGCTGCTGTGGTGATGAAACAGCCATCACTGTTACTATTACTAATTTTGGTATCACTGGCTGTACCTGGTACAAGACAGCTTTTCTTAGAACAGCATCTTTCAAACTTAGAACACATTTTTTCAAATACTTCATTCAATTCACTGAGGTCTTTTCCGATCCCCTTAGCTTCATTTATTTGTTTTCCTAGTCTTGCTGTTTCCCCCAAAGTTTTGCAACTTCCAACAATTTTTTCATAATAAATTTTATACTGTGCATAAGTAGAATATTTAAGAGCATCGTGATTGGCTAAAGAATCAACTACTTTTTGACTTTTTTCAAGAAAATTTAAGGCTTTATCATAATCTTCAAGTTTATTAAAGCAATGCGCTATGTGAGTAGTCAATGTGCCAATCAAAATAGTATAGCTAATTTGATTTTCTATAAATTCAGATGAGTAGCCAAGACCTTTTTCTTGAATTGAGTCACTAAAGTGGCACGCAAGGCAAATGGACGCTAGAGATTCGGTATATTCTTCCAATGCTGCTTTAAATTTTCCTTGTTCTACAAGTCGGTCGCCACTTTGGAAATACCCAATCGCTCCTTGATTGTACTGTTCTTCTAATTCAAATATAGAAGGCATTGTAAACTCCTTTGATTTATGTATAAAATGCACAAAGAGATTGAGCTAAAGCGATCGCCTACTCTAAACCCTCTCGCCATCCTTCCCACTTCTGTGGTGCGTTAAAGAAGTTTAACGCACCCTACATTTCTGCATAGTCGATTGGAGAAAGCGATCGCAATTTTTCTCCATCAATCCTTCCATTTCTGAAGCGTAGTTGCATAGAAATTCGCTTTACGCCAAGCTTCATCAGCGGAAGAGGCTGTACCAGCAGGTTCATTGCCAACAGTTACTTCGCCAGTATTTTCGTCCCAATAATAAGGGTATGCAGAACCTGTTGGCGTTTTAACTTCACCCATGTACTTTTTAGCCATAAGCACTCTCTTAATCTTTGTAGGATGCAACTAAATTTCAGGATTAACTAAACTCTAACTAGCAGGTTTAATCAAGCGATCGCCCACTATTAACCATCTCCCCATACTTCCGTCTACTGAGGTGCGTCAACGAAGTTAAACGCACCCTACAGTTAGATTTCTGATGCCTGCCTATCTAGCTCTTTTTTCGGCATCTGTTAGTTGTCTTTCAGTCCAGCCACCGTATCTTTTGTTAAGAACATAAGCTGCTATGTTTTGATTATTGCTATCTCGAATCAATATGTTCCAGTTTCCGTACTTGTCCTCAAAGGCATGATGATGAACACGGTTAGCATTCCCAGAAACAAGCTCCATAGTGACTCCACTTGAGCCAAGATCTACCAATCTGATTGTAATCTCGTCACCACTAGGTGTTCTAAATCTTACTACATCAGCCATAATAGACTTTAATTACTTTAATTAGGTTTAAACTAAAAAGATGAAAACTTTTAATCTGTTCTTTTAGGACACAACTGCATCAACGAATCCAAACTTCTACTAAAGCAATCCCTTATCTTTCAGGTATGCTATTGCAATCTGTACAACTTCTCGCATCCCCCCAAGCCTTTTTCTTTTGCTGATAGAACTATGGTTATAAGTTATATCATCAGTGATTGGGTTGTAATCAAAGTTTACATGAGGATATTTAGTTGATTGACCAATTGGACGTACTGAAATTGTGTAAGTACCGTCCGGTTTAGAGCCTGTTTCTTGTTGGTACTCATGGACACCATCTCCTACTGGCTCCCACGTTCCGCTCATAAAGGATTCCTTACTTAGGTTGATTAGTAGCTACTACAACAAGATTATCTTTACAAATTAAGCTCTGTCAGTCGGAATTGTCGGTACTTTCCCAACCCGACAAGATCGGAAAATGTCAGAAAGATCGGATAAAATAGCAGAAACCATAGCAAATCTCTAATCTATGGATATTCAAACAGTTCTAAAACTTGCTGACGAGCTAGTTTTTGCAAAAACAGGAAAACACTTAGAATACCTGCAAGAAGCTATACTCCGGGGTGCAATACAAGATCAGAAATATTCCCAAATTGCGGAAGAATTCCATTTGAGTGAAGGTCATATCAGGGATGTTGCTTCAGACTTATGGAAAATTCTGTCGGATGTGTTAGGAGAAAATGTTAATAAAGCAAATGTTCGCTATATCTTGAAAAGAGGTAATTCTTACCATGTGTCATCAGCTATTGGCACAAGTTTTGTAGGAATTAATAACGTTAACATTTGTCCAGAAAATTTCCGATCGCACACTCCCACACAACAACCCCAACAAACCCCAAAATCGCACATCGACTTAGGCGACGCACCGGAAATTTTCAGCTTTTTCGATCGCACTCCCCAACTAACCACCCTAGAAACCTGGATCTTACAACAACACTCTCGCCTCATCGCCATTTTAGGCATTAGTGGAATCGGCAAAACCACCCTTTCACTACAACTAATTGAACAAATCAAACACAACTTTGAATACATAATTTATCGCAGTCTGCGCTTTTCCCCAACCCTAGAAACAACCCTCACCAACCTAATACAAATCTTCGCGCCAAAATCAGAAACTCCCCAAAACATTGAAACCCAACTTTCCCAACTTATCAACTACCTCCGCCAGCATCGTTGTTTAATTATCCTTGATGATATACATACCATTTTCAGCAGCAAACAACTTGCCGGACAATATCAAACTGGTTATGAAAATTATCACTTATTTTTTCAACTAATTACCCAAGTTAATCATCAAAGTTGTTTGATAGTAAATACTTGGGAAAAACCTAGAGAAGCAGTCCAATTAAAAAAAGAAAATAATGCCATAAATTGCTTATTGTTAGAAGGTTTAGGAGAAGCAGCTAAAGAAATTATTAGAGAACAAGACTTATTAGATGAAGACTGTTGGCAAACTTTGATCGAACAATATCAAGGTAATCCGCTTTGGTTAGAATTTACTGCTAACCTAATTAAAGAGTTATTTGCCGGAAAAGTCTCAGAGTTTTTGCAATGCGATACACTGATTTTAAGCGAAGCTTTGCAAGCACAATTAGACCAACAATTTCAACGTTTAACATCATCAGAAATCGCCGTAATGATTCAGCTATCTAACGAAAATGAACCTGTTTTTTTAGCACATCTCATCAAAAATGTAAACTTACCAACTTCAGAATTATTAAATGCAATACAATCAGTGGGAATGCGTTTGTTGTTAGATACGAAAGAAGACGATCGGACAAGGTTTTTTAGTTTAAATCCAGTGTTGAAACAGTATGTTAAAAATCGATATACTGAAAGAAACAATAACTACCTACCAAACCCGATCGCCAATGTATGAAAGCAATTGAAACCACAGCCACAATTAATGAAAATGGCGAACTTACGCTAGATAAATCCCTAGAAGTTACCAAACCACAGCGGGTTCGTGTTATCGTTTTACTTTCCGAAGAAGACGAAATCGATCCTGATGAAACACCAACAGCAATAGTTATAGAAGGAATTCGCCAAGGTTTACATGAAGCTTTAACAGGACAAACTCTACCCCTATCGGAAATGTGGGAAGATATTGATGCAGAGTGAACCATCAGCGATCGAAATTGCTCTTACTCCTCGCTTTAAAAGGGATCTCCGAGAACTTGCTAAACGCTATCGTTCAATTCGTAGCGATCTCCAACCATTAATTGAGCAACTTCAAGCTGGTGAACTCCCTGGAGATAGAATTGCGGGAGTTAAATATCAGGTTTTCAAAGTTCGTCTCAAAAATAGCGATATTCAAAAAGGAAAAAGTGGAGGCTATCGAGTCATGTATTATCTGAAAACTGAGCAAGGAATCATACTTGCTACAATTTATTCTAAATCCGATGTTTCAGATGTGAGTAATGAAATAATTGAAGAAGCGATCGCACAATATGAACAAGAAATTTAATCGGCTCAACATTTTCATCCATTAGATACTTGAGTGCCATTCTTTCTCTGTCTTTCCATTTTAAGTTTTTGCAGTCTCATTGCAGGTTTAACTATTCTCTATTTCTGCTGACTGAGCCAATCTTCAAATTCTAGTAAGGCTTGACTGGTGCCAATTTGTTTGGCTCGTTCTATCGCTTTGGGAATTATCTCTCGAATCGCTAAATTGGGAATTGTGGGACTAGTTTCAGACTCAATATAGCGATCGCCCTGCAACAAATTAATCATAAGTTTGCCGGAATCATAAATCCAAATTTCCGGTACTTTAATAGCAAGATAAGCTTGAGTTCGAGTTTTAGAGGTTACATCACTTTCGATCGCTAAATCAGGGGGTGGATCGATAGTCAAGTCAATTCGATCCTTTCCGATTACTGCCTGTTGATTTTGAATATAAAAACATTCATCAGGCTCAACTCCCGCTGCTTCTTCCCGTTTGAACGTACTCGATCCCAGAGGTTCCCAATTGCGTCCCTGCGATCGTAATATCGCTTTCACCAAATCAGCAATCAGGATCTTTGCCCGTTCATGTTCTGGCAATGGAACCATGATTTCTAATTTTCCTTCGCTGTAAGCAATTCGAGAATTCCGCCGTTCACCTAACTCCGCCAAAATCTCCTCAAATTCCTGCCAAGTCACCTCTTTGAGCGTCGCGATACTGCCAGGGGCTAATTCAAGCTGGCTAATGGGCTTAACAACGGGGGTGGCGATCGTCATAAAGTTAACTCCTTTCAGGACTGCTTTTACAATAGACTTATTAACGGCAAGAGGTGTGGTTTATGTCGCCCCAATTTCCGGGAATGAATCCCTATCTGGAAAACCCTCAATTGTGGTCAGAGGTTCATTTCGGGCTGATTTCGGTGCTGGCGCGATCGCTAAATGCAGTGATTACACCTAAATATCGGGCGGCAGTGGAAAAACGAGTTTATTCAGATACGCTGCTGGTTGGCATTCCCGATGTTGCAGTATTTCAGCGAAGCTCTAAGATAACTGAACCTCAACAAAGCGTAGTCACTTTGAGTGAACCATTGGTTGTGACAGTACCGATTGTAGAAGAAACCCAAGAGCGGTTTTTAGAAATTCGAGAAGTGGGAACAGGAACAGTAGTAACGGTGGTAGAAGTACTGCTCTGAAAAACCTATCCAAACCTAACTAAACTTGTTAATTTGAGTTGGTGTTTTCTTCCTGCTTCAACCAAGGGTGTCGGCACCAACTTGTCCACAGGCGTTAAGTTCAGGTCGAGCCGACCTTACTTTTTCAGGTGGGGCATTTTCCAAGTTAATTGAGGCGTTTAAATCTCTGTCTATTACGCTGTCACATTTCTGGCAATTAAACACTCTATCTGAAAGTTTCATTTCCTGAATGTGTCCACAGCAAGAACAGGTCTTGGATGAAGGAAACCATCGGTCAACTAGCTCAACTTTGGTTCCATAGTGGTTTTGTTTATAAACCAATTGACGACGCACTTCATAGAAGCAATTATCACTAACTGCTGATGCAAGTTTGTGGTTCGCCATCATCCCTGAGACGTTTAAATCCTGTCGGGTAAGGATTGGGTATTGCTACCCGCACCTCCCCTAAGAACCGTGCTTGTCAGTTTCCCAACACACGGCTCAAGCTTTACTTCAAGCCATTCAACTTGGGTTTTGAGTGTACCTGTTTGTGACACGCTGCGTGTAGGTGCATTAGGTTGTCTGTGTCGTCAGAGCCACCTTTTGCGACAGGTATTATGTGATGAGTCTCTAGTTCTTCACCGTTGAATAGTGGGTCGCCACATACGGGACATTTCCAGTTTTGGAGTTTAGCAACGTTATAGTATTTGCTGTTTTTCTCCCAGTAGACCTTACCGTATTTGTCTGAGCGTTTTTCCCAATATTCTCTAAGATTTGCGTTGTCTGGGGAGTTTGTGCCAGCAACTTTTATGTGTCGCTGTATTGGAACTTTGGCAATATTAAAGAGCATAATGTCCTTTGTCTTGCCTTGGCGTTCTGTCTGTACACAGAACGTCCAATCTACTCCTTTGACTCGTTTGAAGTATCGATGTTTGACCCATACTTGTGATTTGTTGGGGTGTCTACGCTTTGCCCAACGCCAGAGGTACTGCCATACTCGGTGTGAGATATAGCAAAAGGTTTCTTTGCTAACTACTCCTCTGTAGTAGTTAGCAAAACCCCTGAGAATGGGATTCAGTTTTGCTATGACTTTTTCCTGTGTGGCTCCATCTAGTTTTTTAATTTCTTCTCCTATCCTTTTACAGAAGGCGAGTACTTTCTTCTTGGATGGCTTGATTAATAGTGTGCCATCGTAGTGCCTTAGATTAAAGCCAAGGAAGTCAAAACCATCTTCTATTGGTGTTATCACCGTCTTCTCAGAGTTGAGTTCAAGTCCTCTTTGCTTCATCCATGCTTGTATCTGGTTCTGGGCTTTTTCGAGACTAGCTTTGTCCCTAGCTGTAACTATAAAGTCATCAGCATATCTAACCACACCAAGTTTGGGGTTGGTGGATTTTATGTATGTTTCTAATCCATGCAATCCTATGTTGGCTAGGAGGGGCGAAATAACTCCTCCTTGTGGGGTACCCTGTTCTGTTGGGTTGAACTCTCCTTTAAGAACGAAACCAGCTTTCAACCATCCTTTTATTAGTTCATATCCTGGGAAATCCCTAATACTTTCAAGGATAGATTCGTGGGCGATATTGTCAAAGAAGCCTTTAATGTCAGCTTCTAGAACCCATTTGTCATTGCTGCCGTTATTTTTTGACGACAGCCTAATAAAGGATTGTCCGATAGCATCCTGACAACTTCTTCCAGGTCGAAACCCATAGCTGTGTGCTTCAAACATGGATTCCCATTCAGGTTCTAGTGCGTTCTTTGTTATTAGCTGTAAGACTCTATCTCTAATAGTTGGGATACCAAGTGGACGTTTCTTGCCATTGGGTTTAGGTATCATTACCCTTCTAGTAGGCTTAATATCAACCTTACCCCATTTGTTCGCAAGTTTTACTCTTTGGGCAGGGGTGTTAATAACCTCCTTATCAATCCCCGCTGTCTTTTTACCATCGTTGGTTTGAGTAATTTGTCTGATTGCTAATAACAGGTTTGCGTAGCTTCTAAGCATTAACTTCTGCAAGTTTCTTAGTTTGCGGAAGTTACCAAGTTGTTTGGCACGAAATATTCTTTGTCTTAGGTTTCTAACAGCTTTCTTGACTCGGTGCCAGTTTATTTGGCTCCAGTCCTTCAGCTTATCTTCGGTTCCGTTTATGCGATATAGCATATCTAACTTGTGCCTTAGTTCGTTACCCTTTACATTTCTTATTTCGTGTAAAACCCAGATGAAGTCTGCTATTCCTTTCGGTCAAGGGTATCTACCCTTATCTGACCCATTACAGGTCAGCATTCGCTTTTTCATCCATCCTTTACCCTCCAAAGATTTCCGTCATTGTTACCTTTGACCTACTAAGGATTTCGACCTGTCCTTAGACTTTGTAGGGCTTACCCTGTTGTGTCAATAGAATTTATTTCTCTTTTAGATGCTATCTATTCTGCGATGGGGATTTTGTTCACACAATCTATAGAGCATTGAGCTATAGTTTCTACCCATTTACCATTTTGGTTGGAGTGTTTCAGGCTCTTTCACTCCTTTGCATTTACGCAGTTTAGACGATAGTTCACTTTCGTTCATCTTTAGAGAAACCCTCTAGCTCCTAACCGGACATGGCCTTGTCTAGTTTCGGTTACGTTTATGGTCTGCATTCCGACTGGTTCATTGCTTACTAGGTCGTGACCGGACTTTTGCAAGTCTTTTATATGAGGGTAGGGGGTGTGAAACCCTTATGGGAGTCGGCTCCCAGTTTCTACTGACCAGTTCAGGTCGCGCCAATCCGAATGCAATAAGCGCGACGACTCAAATCGGTTGTCATTTTGTGAACCGTATCGCGGCGAATATTGCCAATCCTTGCATGATGCCGAGCTAATTTGGAGTAATAATCTTTGGCGTTTTTGGATGCCCTGATACCTAACTTCTTGTTACCTAAAACCTTGTTACGATTGCGCCATTGCAATTTACTGAGCTTGGTTTTCGCCCTTTTTGTAGTTCCTGGCATGGCGTAACAAGTTCCGTCAGAAACGGTTGCCAAAGTTTTTACCCCTAAATCGACTCCAACCCGTTCCATTGGGTGATAGATAGTCGGAACTTTTTCGGCATCCAACACAAAAGAAACAAACCACTTATCCGCAGTTCTAGTAACCGTGAAGGTTTGCGAACTGCAAATAAAGCCTATCTTTTCTGATAGCCTAAATTCCCTTAATCCAGGAAGTTGAATTCTTTTACCTGCTTTGATGACTACTCGGTTAGTAAAAGGGATTGGCGGCTTACCTTTTTCTGGGTAAATGCCAGATGTTTTGTAAACCGTAAACGAATCACCTTTCTTTTTGGTTTTCTTTTTGGGAAAACCACTCAATCCTTGTCGCCATCTCTTAAATGCCTTTTTCAGATCGATAAAAGCTGACTGATACACAGTAGACGGGTATTGCTTTGTCCACGCATACTCAGGCATCTTCATGATTACTTGGGTGAAGACTTGCTTGATAATATCAATCCCTTTGGAGTCGCCCAGTTTAACACCCTCAAAACTCCAACTGGCAACCAACATCTCTAGCCCAAAGTTGTAGACAAATCTCCTCAAGCCAGCAATGCCACGCATTAAAGAGGTTTCTTTGTTATTTAGTTGCAACTCTCTTTTGATTGCGTACATTGCCAAATCTACCTATACTTATTTACTTAGCTAAGTATATCTGCAATCAGAGCAAGGATCAACCCCGTCTACAATTTTCTTCACTTTAGCTTTGTATTTGCGTAATCCATAAAGGCGGGAACTGAAGCAATGGATTATAGACAGGAGATCTTGAGTCAATTCTTCTTGCGGGGACAGAGTTTCGGCGTTAGCCACAATTATCGATCCCCCACCCCATTGCACTAACTGTTCGATAAGCTCAAACCCAAAGCGACACAATCTGTCTTTGTGGGCTACATATAACAAATTAACTTCGCCTTGTATTGCCCACTTAATGACCTGCAAGAACTTTGGACGCTTAAAGTTTAAGCCTCCCCCAACTTCCTGAATTGTCTCTGTTACAGAGACACCTTGAGCTAAACAAAATTGCTCCATTGCTTTAACTTGGCTTTGCAAGTCATCTTTTTGGTTGTTGGATGAGACTCGACAATAAATCAAAACTTTGTGTGGGTATTTTCCTGTTTTAAGGCTTCTAGCTGTCGCCAAGTGGGTTTCATTGTAGACTCGCTGATTCCCTAGTGTGCGCTCTGGGATTAGCTTGCCCTCTTGCTCCCATCTACGAAGTGTCGATGCCGAAACTCCAACCAAATCTCCAAATTCTGAAACCTTCCACATAACTTCCTCACTATAGGCAACTATAAGTAAGTTTAGTGAAGAATTTGCCGATTTAGTCAAGCTCTCACCTAAGAACAAGCGGGCAGGAGAAGGCAAAGTCAAGTACAATGCTAAACGCCAAGCTGTGTTGAATAGCACTGCTCATTTGGTGGAAATCGATTTGCTACGAACTGGCGAACCGATGCTTATGGCAGGAGGAATGGCATCCGATTACCGAATTTTGGTCAGCCGTGCAAATTGTCGCCCAGCCGCAGATCTGTATCCCTTTAATTTGCGAGAATCGTTACCGTGCTTTTTGTTACCTTTATGCCCAGGCGATCGAGAACCTGTGATTGATTTGCCAGCTGTATTGAAACAAACTTATGAAGAAGCGGCACTGGATCTAGCGATCGACTACACTCAGCCTCCGATACCACCTGTTAGTGACGATGATTTTGCCTGGATTCAAAGCTTGAACGCTTTATGTCAATTTCTTAGGTCAGATGACTTGATTAACCAGTTTTAATACAAAAGGTAAAGCAAGACAAAAGCCTGAAACCCTTACTGTATCATGATTGTTCAAAAGCCCGTGACGAGGATTGAACTCGTGACCTCACCCTTACCAAGGGTGTGCTCTACCACTGAGCTACACGGGCAATCGTGGAAGGTGGGCCGGGCTGGATTTGAACCAGCGTAGGCATAGCCAGCGGATTTACAGTCCGCCCCCATTAACCACTCGGGCACCGACCCGTTTGATCCACGATTACTAATAGTAGCACTCAATTTTTGGGTTGGCAAGAGGTTTGCTCAAAATTTTTTTTGTCTTGATTCCTTGACAAGGAAGAGTTTGGTTTAAAGGCGCGGCAGTCTACTTTTACCGATATTGACTCTGGGAGGAATGTCACTTTCATCGTAAATTTCTCCCACCAACTCTTCGAGGATGTCTTCCAAGGTAATTAAACCCACAGTTCCGCCGTACTCATCGACTACGATCGCCAAATGTAACCGCGACTGTAGCATCTCTTTGAGTAAACTGGGTACTCGCTTGGTTTCAGGAACATAGAAAGGCGAGTCCATTGCTTCTCTCACCATTACTTTAGAACGATCGTCTTTTTGACAACTGTTGAGATGTTGTAATGCTCGTTTTAGGTGAACTACTCCGACAATTTCATCTTTGGAATCTTCCTGTACGGGAATGCGGGAATAACCTGTTTCTAAGCAAAGATTCACCAAGTCTTCTAAGGTTGCTTCGTGGGAGATTGTCCGCATCTCAATTCTCGGTTTAACTACGTCACGGGCAATCAGATTGTCTAGCGTTAAAGCTTTAGTTAATAACTGATGCTTATCTAAATCCAACGAACCTTTACCACCCAATACTTCAATCATCAGTTGGAGATCTCTTAAAGATTCTCCTTCGGGAACGCTACCTCTCTCAAACAGGCGGATTACACTTTGGGCGATGTTTTGAAATAGATAAATTACTGGAGACAAGGGAATTGAGAGCCAGTAAACTGGACGCACTGCTAACCTAAAAATTGGCATAACATGAGTAATTGCCAAGGATTTAGGCGTTACTTCCCCAAAAATTAGCACTAAAAAGGTGACAACTGCTGTGGCAACTCCTATGCCTGCATTACCTAACCAAAGGGCAAATAGGTTACTTGTCAGAATAGCGGAAAAATTATTTACCAGGTTATTACCAATTAAAAGAGTGGTGATAAACTTGGCGCGGTTTTCCAGTACTAACGTAAAAATCCGTCGGGGATCTCCTTGTTCTTTAATTAAGGCGCGGAGTTTAAAATTGTCTAGTCCGGTAATTGCGGTTTCTGCGCCCGAAAAAAAGGCTGATAATAACAGCATGATTACTAAGGCTGAGATATCAAGCCAAATATTACCCAAAAGGGGGCCACTTTCAGTGGTAGTTAGTAAGTAAGACTGCTGGGATATGAGAATCACTGGTTGCTAAGGAAGGAAAAAGACATTTACTCCATCCTGGAAACAAATTTTTTCTTGTCTTTTCCCAATCGTATTTTTCTGATTACTTAACTCTTTGCCGGAGTAAGGGTTTGATTTTCTTTTCTACCTGACGGGGGTAGAAAGGAAGTACGGGGGAATTAACAGGTGGAGTAAAGGATAAAAGGTAAAAGGAAAGCAAAGCTTTCTTTCACCTTTTATTTTTACCTAAAACAGTAAGAAGGCTCACTTTTTTAGCTTAAATTAGCTCGCCTGTTTCTTGCAGTGAGTGGAGGCGATGATATATTCCTTCTCGGTGCAATAGTTCGGCGTGTGTACCAACTTCGACGACTTGACCTTGGTCTAGCACAATGATTTTATCTGCTTCCCGAATGGTGCTGAGTCGGTGGGCAATAATTATTGTGGTACGAGTGCCTAAGATACTTCGCATTGCTAGCTGGATCGATCGCTCAGACTCATAATCCAAGCTAGAGGTTGCTTCATCAAAGATTAGCACATCGGGATTGACTAACAGCGCCCTGGCAATTCCTAAACGCTGTCGCTGTCCACCAGAAAGTCTTACGCCTCTTTCTCCAACGACTGTATAGTAACCTTGGGGCATTTCCTCAATTACTTCGGTGACTCTGGCGATGCGACAAGCTTCCTCTACTTCGGCAAATGTGGCGTTGGGATTGCCATATTTTAGGTTATCGAGGATTGTACCGTTGAAGATGTCTACTTCTTGGTGGACGATCGCTAATCTGCGTCGGTAAGCTGTAACATCAAGCTTGCGAATGTCTTCTCCATCGATTAAAATTTGCCCTTGGGTTGGTTCAAAATACCGAAATAGTAATTTGACTAAAGTCGATTTCCCTGAACCAGAACGCCCGACTAAAGCTACAGTTTGATAGGGTTCAATTAGCAAGTTGATGTTTTGCAGGACTTGGCGATCGCTACTATAGCCAAAACTCATTTTGCTCAACTCAATTTTGCCCGTAAACTGATAGCTATTAGTAGGAGGCAAACTCTTTTCTGTTGGGCTTAAACCGAGTACATCTTCACTAACTGGTTGCTGAATAAATTCGTGAAATCGCAGCATGGAAGCATAGCGACGAGCAAAAACTTCTGCCAAGGTACTAATCGGTTCTAACTCGGCATAAGCCATGCTAGAAACTGTTAAAGTCGTGACAAAATGCCCTAAAGAAATTTGTCCTCCAACTGTCGCAGCTAGGGTCAACCCTAACATCATGAACACAAAGAATTGAATCACTGTTCTTTGCCAAGTATTCAACTTGACGTAACTTTTGTGAACTCGGTATTCAATTACTTTCAATTCTCGGTCTAGGCGTTCATTTTGTCGTTTTAGTTCGGTTTTTTCGGTGGCAAACGCTTTGACTGTCTTAATGTTGGTGATAATCTCCGAAGTACGGCTTTCAGTATTTTCCATATACTTATCGATCCGTTCTTCGATTTTGATTATGTCTTGCAGATTTTTCAGGCTAAAGCCCAGAATTAGTACGAAAGAAACCAAAAATAGAATAGCAATTCGCCATTCTATCAACCAAATAATTACAAAAATTCCCAAGACTCTGGCGAGTTTGGGAATTAATTGTCCAGCCACTTCTGGGTAAGTCCAGGTATGATTGGAAATGCCTCTGGCGACTCTTCCGGCAATTCGACCGGGGTTGTTTTCGTCATAAAATTCTAATGGTAAGGTGAGGATTTTTTCTAAGGCTTTTTGAGAATTGTCCCGCCGAGAACGCAGGGCGATACTCCAATGAAACCAAGAACTAATCCAAGGTTGAATTGGTGCTCTAACTACAGTGACAAAAAAGATGATTGCTAACAACACACTTAGGGATAAAATCTTATTTGCAGGTATCCCGGTAAGTGTGGCTACTGCTGCGATCGCTGTTTGCAATGGGCCATCTAAACGCTGTCCAGATAGCACGTTTAATATTTGCCCAATGCTGTAAGGAACCACTAGGTCAACGATCTCAAACACACTCGCAGCGGTAATGCTCAAAAGTGCGATCGTCTTATAAGGACGAAAATATCGGACGACATCTGCAAATTTTGCCATGTCTTGGCTTGGGAACGACAACCACACCCAGTCTTCCCATCGAGTCTGACTGGGCTTCTTGTATTATAGTTGTATTACAATTCTTTGGCGGCTTCCAAATCCAAAATCTAAAATCTAAAATCCCATGACTACTCCCCAACCCCCCAACTCCGAAAAATACTCTCGACTCAAAGAAGAGATCAAAGCCCCTTATCGAGGTCTGCGACAGTTTATTTACATAGCTTTTGGCGCTTCTGGACTCATTGGCGCTGTAGTGTTTTTGTCCCAACTGACCGCAGGTCGAGAAGTTGACACCGCCCTGCCTAATTTTGCCCTGCAACTGGGTATATTAGCTTTAATGGTGTGGCTGTTCCGCTTAGAAGCACGAGCCGCCAAAAAATCCCAGGCGAAAAAAGCCAAGCGTGACTTGTAGCGTAAATCAATAACTGGGAATATTAATAAATTCTAAAGATTTAGATAATTTCCACTCAGGTAACGTATAAGAAAGATAAAGTTACAAAACGCAACAATTCAAGAAACTTGGTAAGAAATATAAAAAAAACATTAACAATTTTAGGATTTCGCTATATTCCTGCCACAATATAAGAGTCTGAAACGGGGTCAGCCTATATAAAGACCCTGACTATAAAATCCCTCCTGGACATAAATACCAGGTTTTTCAATGGGGTCAGCCTATATAAAGACCCCTAATCTAAAAAAACTGACAGCTTTTTAAAGTCAGAACAAAGCACCAGCCCCAGAACTTAACTGAGGCTGGTGCTTTATGTTTGTTGTAAACACTTCAGTGTTTCTCTTTGACTAGGAAACACTGAAGTGTTTACAACGAACGGATTATTGTCCGCCAGCTTGTGATGGGGTGTTGGAGGAAATGGTGACTACGTAAGGGGAAGCGATCGCTTCTGCACGTCCCGAATTTACCATCGCCTGATACACAAAAGCAGCGGCATCAGCCCTAGTGACAACTTGGTTGGGATTTAACTGACTTTGCTCTGGGTAATTTACCACCAACTTTTGGTTAGTGGCAGCGGCGACAGCTGGGGCGGCGTAACTGGGAATTTGAGCCGCATCTTTGTAAAAAGTCAGCACAGTAGTACTACCATTAGGCAGTTTTAAACCAGTTGCTAAAGCCACTAATGCTTGGACTCTGGTAATTTGTTGTTCAGGTCGGAAATTGCGCCCTTCTCCAGATAAAAAACCACCTCGGTAAGCAGCTTGAATGGCAGGAAAAGCCCAAAAATTAGTTCTGACATCGGCGAAAGTCATGCTGGGGCGCTGTGGTGCGGGGGCAAAAGCTTTTTGAATAATGACGGCAAATTGGGCGCGGTTAACTGGTTCGCTGGGACGAAATGTACCATCTTCATAACCAGTTAAGATACCTTTAGCGGCGAGGGCTTCAATATAAGGTTTTGCCCAGTGTCCTTCAATATCTATAAAAGCAGCATTAGTTCCACCAGTGGGCGGTTTTACCGTTGCGGCGACAAAATTGACTCGCCCGGAAATGCGACTGCGGTTAATATCATTCCCGATCGCCAAAATAGTAACTGTAGAAGTAGCATTTTGCAGGTCTACATTGGCATTATTACGAACAATATTATTTCCTGGTTCAGTGTCGGTTCCCAAATCAGGTTGAGCATTAATCGTGACTACAATACCAGCACGGGCATTATTTTGAATTAAATTATTCCGCAACACCGGACGGGCAGAATCATTAATATAAACACCATCAGTATTTTGCAGAATCCGATTTTCCGCAATTAACGGAGAAGATGTACCCCCAATAGCAATACCAAAACCTGTACTCTGAAACTGGTTACGCAAAATTTGCCCTTTAGCAGCACGCGCCACAGATATTCCATTGCCATCATTGCGGGTAAACAGGTTATTTTCTATTTTGGGATTCGCTTCCCCAGTAATAAATATTCCTTCCCGCTTACTATCACTAAAAGTGTTATTAGCAATAGTCGGATTGCCCGATTCCACCCAAACACCTGTACCTCGTTTGAGCGGGTTAGTCACACTCACCCCGCGAATTTCAGATTCACTTTCCGCTATAATTGTGACGTTTTGACCTGCAAAAGTGGGGCTAAGATATTTACCACCACCGAGAATTACAATACTCTGACCTCTAGTGGAATCATTCCCCCGTAAACTTACGCCACTTTTGACGGTTAAGGGGAAAACTTCGCCAGTTTGCGCGGTGTAAGAACCTGGTGCTAATTGAATTACTGTTCCCGGTTGCGCTTGTTGGAGCGCGAATGTAATAGTGCGATAAGGTGCAGCTTGGTTGCCAGCACCAGCACTATCATTACCTGTTTGGGGATTAACGTAAATAATATTGGCAGCTGTAGGTGCAACTGTGGGAGTTGTTTGTTGGGAAATTAACTGATTTGCCCCAGCCGGAAGTAAAATTAATCCACTAGAAGCAGAAAGCAAGAATGCGGCTAATCCAGCTTTTAGGGTTTTAGCAGGTTGAATGGATTTAGGAGAATTCGGGTTCAAAATAGTCACCTGATAGATAAGAGTTGCCAAGCTTTTACCCATTTTCGGGTATTTTGAGTGCTATATTTTTATACTTGGTACAGATGAAAGTCATCTATAAGGTTTTTAGCTGTTGATTTACCACATTCAACACTGGATATGCAAGCGCTATAGGTAGTAAAGTTATTAATTGTAATTTAGTTTTTAAACGAAAAAAACTGCCAGCTTAGAAGCAGCAGTCTTGAGAATTGAGAAACTAATTGCACCGAAAGCGATCGATTTAATAAGCTAATGTTTCTAAAGTTTCGCGTAGATAACGGCGGACTCGATAATCAAGGCTGGTATCATCTCGATCGAGTTGTTGTTCATATTGCCAGCGCTCAAAACCGGAACAAGAAGCGATCGCTTCTTTGAGGTTGTCCCAGATTTGAGCATCATTAATATCTTGAATGTTGGAAGAGGTAGGTTGTTTAGCCATAACTATCACAAAGAGGAATAACAGATTAGGTGGATGAAGTAGACTTAGTACCTTCTATTGTGAATGAATTTGAATTTTAGCTTGGTGTTTTTGGCGACAATTTTCTGGGTAAAATTCTATCTACTTGAACACCAGCGATCGTAAAATCGGCAGGAATCTTTTCTACGGGGTAAGGTTCTGTAGTCGCAAATGTAGATTCTTTAGTGAGTAAAACACCCAAAACACTCAAAGGAATCTGAAAAAACAGATTAGATAACAGAAAAGTTACTCCAGCAACTAACAAACCAACAATTCGCCAGGATGGTGCTAAAGTTGAGATTCCCAATACCAGAGGAGCCATTCTATAAATTTGCCACAGCACCAAAAGTAAAAACAATGGTGCGGCGATCGCTCCTACCTTTTCTAAAGGGCGTTTAAATAAACTCAAAATCTTTCTTTGTTCAACAGTTAGTACTTCTGGCTTGAGAGCTACTACCAAGATGCAGAAAATATTAAAGGGTTTTACCAACTGCATCCACAAAACCGGAACAATACCAATAGCTGCAATTAAACTAAACTCTAACCAAGCTGGCAATAGGGGATCTGCGATCGCTAAAGATAGCAGCACTAACCCTAACCAAATCGGGAAAGCGGCTATACCAGCCAAATGAATCCAGAGGAAAGGCTCAGACCAAAAAGAAGGGAACATATAGTGATGAGTTTTAAGTGATGAGTTTTAAGTTAGTAACTTAACTCAAAACTCAAAACTCAAAACTCAAAACTATCGAAAACTTTACATTTTGACCTAACTGCCAGTCAAAGTCCGGCGTTTCGTCACCATGCGGTAAGCTTCGATAATGTCGCCTTCTTGCCAGTCGTTGAACTTATCGATACCGATACCGCACTCAAATCCGGCATTGACTTCTCTGGCATCTTCCTTCATCCGTTTCAAGGAATCCAAAGAGCCTTCGTAAATCACTTGACCATTGCGGCGTACCCGCACTTTGCAGTTACGGATCACCTTGCCAGATTGAATGTAACAACCAGCAACCGCACCTCGACCCACAGGGAACACAGCCCGGACTTCCACTTGACCAAGGGGTTCTTCTACCAATTCTGGTTCCAGCAAGCCTTCCATCGCCCCTTGGATGTCTTCCAAGAGTTTGTAAATGATGTTGTACTCGCGGACATCAATGCCAGCTTGGTCAGCGGCTTGGCGTGCGCCACTAGCCAGGGTAGTGTTGAAGCCAATAATTACAGCGTTACTTGCTGCGGCTAGGTCAACGTCTGTCTGGGTAACTTCCCCTGGTGCTGCTAACAAGATCCGAATTTGCACCTGATTTTGGGGCAATTGTTGTAATGAGCCGATAATCGCTTCTAGAGAACCTTGAACATCTGCTTTCAAGATCAAGTTGAGTTCTTTGAGTTCTCCTTCTTGAGCTTGCGCCGAGAGGGTAGTCAGAGTCACACCGCGCATCAAGCGAGATTGCCGTTGTTGTTCGGCGCGTGCTTCGGCAGTTACTCTAGCTTTCTTCTCATCTTGGTAGACTTCAAACTCATCACCTGCTGCGGGAACATCGCCCAAACCTAAGACTTCTACAGCGAACGAAGGTGTTGCGGCATCGACACGCTGACCGCGATCGTCAATCATCGCCCGAACTTTACCGAAGGCCGATCCTGCAACCAGGATATCACCGACCTGCAAAGTACCATTTTGAACTAACAGAGTAGCCACAGGCCCTCTAGATTTATCCAGGTTAGCTTCAATTACAGTACCTTTAGCTGCCCGATTCGGGTTAGCCAAGAGGTGTTCATCTACTTCAGCGATCAGCAGAATCATTTCCAGAAGTGTATCCAAATTTTCTTTTTGGATGGCACTCACTGGCACCATAATGGTTTCGCCGCCCCATTCTTCGGGTACTAGACCAAATTCGGTTAATTCTTGCTTAACGCGATCGGGCTGCGCTTCTGGCTTATCAATCTTGTTAATTGCCACCAAAATTGGCACTTCCGCAGCTTTAGCGTGACTAATCGCTTCCACTGTCTGAGGTTGTACCCCATCATCAGCAGCGACCACTAACACGGCAATATCTGTGACTCTAGCTCCCCTTGCCCGCATCGCAGTAAAGGCTTCGTGACCCGGAGTATCCAGAAATACGACCTGTTGAGTTTCGTCGTTATGCTGAACATCTACGTGGTAAGCACCAATATGCTGAGTAATCCCGCCTGCTTCTCCCTGAGCCACTTTGCTAGCTCGGATTGCATCCAACAAGCTGGTTTTACCGTGATCGACGTGACCCATGATGGTAACAACTGGAGGACGACGCTCTAGGTATTCCAGGTCTTCAGCATCAATCATCTCGCTACCCTTAGTAGCTTCCGATTGCTTCTGAGCAGTTTCTACTTCTACACCTATTTCGTCTGCCACCATTGTTATAGTAGCCTTATCCAAGTTTTGGGTCACGCTAACGGGAATTCCCTTCATGAATAACCGTCTGATGATTTCCGTTTCCGCTATTCCCAAAGCTGCGGCTAGTTCCTGCACGGTCATATTGCCCGTTAATACTAGCTTTTGTGGGCGTTCTGGTGCTACTTCTTCACGATTGCGCCTGTTGTTAGCTGCTCGATTAGCGCTACCTCCATCTCGTGAAGGTTTAACTCTGGCTGTTGGTGTAGCAACAGGTGTAGGCTGTGCTGGTTTGGCTGCTTTTGGCTTCGGTGGACGAGCTACAGATAAACTGACTTGAATCGCCGGAGCTAAAGCATCGAGTTCGGGATCGTCAAAGTCAATCTCGTCTTCATCAATGATTTGCTTGCTGCGTTTACCCTTACCAGCCAGCTTCGCCGCCTTTTGCGGTTGTTCTTCTTCCTCTTCTTCCCATTTCTTTCTCTTGGGCGGTGTCCTTGGCGGAATCGCCACAGGTCGCTTCAGTTCTTTGTCTGCCTTGCGTTGTTTGCCGTCTAAATCTATATCTTCAGGTATTACTGGTTCTACATCTTCTTCAGCAACAGTTCTACCAGTAGGTTTCAACGCTGCGGGGGCGGTTGGTCTGACTGGCGGTTTAGGGCGTTGCAGTTCTGGGATTGCTGGTACTGGTGCGGCAACTGCGGCTGGTCGATTTGGTTTCTCACCTGTAGGGGCAACTTTTTCCGGTCTTTCTTGCCGATCCTTTGGTTGTCCTACTGGTTTGAGTTTTTTCCGGGGTTGCTCGCTCTTGGGTTGGTCTGGCTTTGGCTGCTCAACTGCCTGTGCTGGTTGCGGTTGTTGCGGTTGTTGCGGTTGAGGTCGTGGTGTTGGCAGCGGGACGTTAGCGCTGGGCGCATTTGGTCTTGGTGGTGGTTCAACCAGCTTGGGTTTTGGTGCTACCGCAGCAGTAACAGTTGAATTTTGTGATGGTTTGGGTTTACCATCCGGTTTACCATCCGGTTTATCATCCGATGTTTCCCTGTCCGTATCTGCTGGCTTAGCGATCGTCTCCGGTTGAGGATTGGGACGCACTGGTTTGTTCGGCGCTGTCGGTTTTACGGATGACTGCGTTGGCTGATTGTTAACTGGCGCTCTGGGGGGAATCGCAACTGTTGGCCCCTGTGGCTTGCCTGGGTTGTTGTTGGAGATCTCCTGATGCTGGCGAATTCCTAAAATCTGTTGTTTTTTGGGAGCATTAGGTTTAGCTCCCAATCCGGGCGCATTAGCGCTAGCTTGTGTGTTGTGGTTATTTCTAGAACCTGATGTTGAGACTCGATTCATTACCTCTTTAGTTGGAGAAGAATGCTGAGCGGTGTATTTTTCCGCAGCTGTACGAATGCGTTCTGCATCCGCGTCTGGAATGGTGCTGCTATGGCTTTTTACCGGAATTCGCAGCTGGTCGCAAATAGCAAGGATATCCTTATTTTCCAAATTCAATTCCCGTGATAACTCGTAAATTCTGACTTTGCCGTTGTTCATCCACGCTTTCCCCTTGAATCCTACCAGTGGTTACTCTTTTCGATAGAGCCACTGTTGCTTGATAGTTGATTACATCATTGGAACGCTGCCTCCTTTGGCGGAGTTCAAACAGTGTTGGTGTTGTCAAGGAAAAACCTATGAAAGCTTTTTACTTGACTGGGGCCTCTGAAATAGGTTAATAAATTCAGAGTCCACTTCTAAAGTAGTTGTTTTTGCCTGCGTCCGTCAAATAGTCGGATTGCTCCCAGGCGATTGGCAAACGCTTCACACCCACTCTTCTAATGTTGCACCAAATTTTTCTTAAATGTGCTTGTTATCGCTATTTATTTAACTCCATTGGTTCTTTAACTATAACTTCTACTATTGTGGCATCCAATAGCATGGCATGAGCCAACTGATTTTTCGGCTATTGGTCTAAAGCGGGACTTTTTGGCGAGGAAAGGGAACAGGCAGAAGGTAGAAGTAAAGTTTTGAGCTTTGAGTTTTGAGTTAAAGACTTTTCTTGCTCCCCATCTCAAGAGTCTCCCCATCCCCCCATCTCAAGAGTCTCCCTGGCTCGCCTTTGGAGGTGTAGGATTCGCTGTTTCAGGCTGATTGGATAAACGTTGCCATAAGGTTTGATATAGCTCTGGGGGTACGGTTGCTCTTAATGTCTTGCCCAAGCGATTTTTTTTCTGTGCTGTTTCCAGACAGCTGGCTTGGGGACAAAGATAGGCCGATCGCCCCATGCCCTCATCTAATTGTACCTGCCGGGATGGATAGACTCTGACAATGCGCCAAAAATTTGACTTTAAATCTACCTTCCGGCAACTGATACAACGTCGATAGTTAGCTTTCACTCTTATTCTTCATCTTCTGGCACAGATGTATCTTCATCGTAGTCTGTTTCTTCTGTATCATCATCTAAGCTGTAGATTCTGACGCTATCTCCTGTCTGGGCATCCATGCTGGCGGCTTGTCCTTTGGCTATTGCCTCAGCAATTTTCTGGTCTTCCGCTGCTGCGTCGTACTTGGCAATATCTTTAATATCGATTTTCCAACCAGTTAAACGGGCTGCTAGCCGAACGTTCTGCCCTTCTTTGCCAATAGCTAAACTTAGTTGATCTTCGGTAACGAGAATGTGAGCTTGCCGACCTTCGGGGTTCACTAACCGCACTTCTTCGACTCTGGCTGGACTGAGGGAATTTTGAATGTAAGTAGCCGGATCGGGGGACCAGCGAATTACGTCGATTTTCTCTCCCCGTAATTCGTTGACTACTACTTGAATCCGCGAACCTCTAGCGCCAATGCAAGCACCTACTGGGTCTACGTCTCTTTCTAACGTATCTACTGCTATTTTAGTCCGAGGGCCAAGGGAACGTGAGGGCGGATTAGCCTCCCTTGCTACGGCGACTATCCGTACCACTTCGTCTTCAATTTCTGGGACTTCGTTGGCAAATAGGTAAACTACTAATCCGGCTGATGCTCTGGATACTAGCAGTTGTGGGCCTCTTTGCGGGCCTTCCCGAACTTTTTTCAGAAATACTTTAAAGGTGGCGTTGGCGCGGTAGTTGTCGTTGGGTAGTTGTTCTCGTTTGGGTAGTTCGGCTTCGACTTCTGGTTGGTCAAAGTTACTCTTGACAGCCAGGATTACTGATTGCCGTTCAAACCGCAAGACTCTGGCTTGTAAAACTGTTCCTTCTAAGTCTTGGAATTCTTCTTGAATTAATTTCCGTTGCTGATCTCGCAGTTTTTGGGAGAGTACTTGTTTGGTTTGAATCGCTGCCATGCGCCCAAATTCGCCTTGATCCGGCGTGACATCCAATACTACGGTGTCGCTTAGTTGGGCTTCTTCGACGACTTCTTTGACTTCATCGAGGGCGATTTCGTGGTCGGGGTTGGCGACTTTTTCCACTATGCTTTTGGTGGCGAGAACGCGAAAGCCTTCTTCTTCTACGTCTAGTTCGACTTCTAAGTTGTCGAAGTAGTTGTCGTCAAAGTGCCGCCGATCCATGTTTTGCGTGCGTCGATAACGTTCGTATCCTTTGAGAAGTGCTTCGCGCAGTGCTTCTTTAACGGAGTGTTTGGGTAAGTTACGTTCTCGACTAATGCTTTCTATTAAGTCTTTTAGTCCTGGTAATTTAACGATCGTCACAAGTAAAAAGCCTCCTATTTGTTTTTTTGCGGTGACAGTCTGGTGGGTGAATTTTAGATTAGCGATCGATCCTACGCACAGGCTAGGCGACAGTACAGCAGGAACCAAAAATCGAAAATCGGCAATCTAAAATCGATTAGTGCTACTCTTTCTCTTCCAGTTGCACCCTACTAATTAAGGGACGGGGAATGGCGATCGCCCGTCCTTTTTGGTTCAAGTAAACTGATGTCTCATCTCGCTTGATCAGTTTTCCTCGCCACTCACTTTTGCCTTCATAAGGTTCGGATGTATTGACGAGTACTGTAAATCCTTTAAAGGAGATAAACTCTCTATCGCTGGATAGATGGCGAGAAATCCCCGGACTGGAAATTTCCAGTACATAAGCGTCTGGGATTACGTCTGTGGCATCTAAGCTGGTTTCTAGGGCCCGACTCATCCGTTCGCAGTCATCTAAACTAGTGTCTTGCACAGGGTTCCGAATGTCTACTCGCAATACGGGAGGGCTTTGGTTGGTGTGAAATACTACGCCCACAACTTCTAAGCATAAGGCTTCGGCAATGGGGTTAGCGATTTCGATTATTTGTGGTACTAAGGGATGAGTCATCCGTCAACTCCAATAAAAAAAGTGGGGCAAATACCCACTTCCCATGAAAGAATTATTCCTTCAACAAAATCCCTCGGTTGACTTCCGGGGATTAGGGGAACCGATTACTTAAGACTTTCCTGCTCTTGATTAGGAGAGATAGCGCCAGTATTACCAAGCTACCTCTGCGATCTACTGTTCTTTTCAGAAGGTTTCTTGGTTTTACTTTTACTGCGTCACAGTCTTGATTGTATTCTAACTTACGGATTAGCTAAAGTCTTGCTTAACTCAAATGTCGGGCAGAATTCCCCATCCGTCTCTACGGTGGGGTAGTTCACGCTGACTCTGGTTTTTCGATCGCTCGGGTTTACTTTCGCTTGTAGGGGAGAATTTCTACTGCTTTGGGTTCGCTTCTTTGGCGCAGTTGTCGGGTTTGTTCTATTATTTGTTCCATATCTTCATGAGATAGGCGTTCGACGTAGTTAATTTTGATTTCTTCGAGCATATCAATTAGTAAGCTCTGAATTCTTTCTATGGTATGTTGATTTTTTACTTCTTGCGCGATCGCTTCCCCTAAATGATTTACCAAATTTCCTGATAGTTTAGCACCTACGGGATCTTCGATCGCTGCTGTTAAACCTTGATATGTGGTTTGGGAAATTTCTGCTACCAATTTTTCGGTTAATTGTTTTGGTAAGTTGGTTAATCCGGGAATACCTAGTAAACTGCGGTAAGCTGGTAAATTTTGCAGCACGCTTTCTATATTATGCCGCAGTAATAATTCAATGTCTGGCTGTACTTTCGGCAAAATTCGGTAAACTGCTAATTTGGTGATTATGTTACTAATTTCTGCGACTTCATCAATATCATTGAGGTCGATATAAGGGCGATTTTGGGAGTGAGATAACCAATCGCTTACATCTCCCCGCCGAATGGAAGATTGCATTTGCTCGATTACTCCTACTACGACTACTTCGATAATTTCTTCGGCAAAGTTAGCAATAATTATTTGGTTCAAGTGTCGTTGGAATTTATCGAAACTGCTGATTTTAGATTCTTTGAGTCTCATGGCAACTGGAATTATTCTTAAAATGCGCCAAAACGGTAAAAGTAAGAAAATGTCATACCAACGCCATAAGATTGCTTCTCGCCAACTTACGCCTTTATGGGTGCGACTAATATAAATTACTCTGGCGATTAATTCAATAGTAAAAATTAGGAAAAATATCCAGTCAATGCGAACAAAGAAAAAATCAACTGGTTCACCGTTTTCGCCTACTGGACGGAAATAATTAGTTTCAATTAACGGTTTAATTCGGATTTTAAAAAAAGCTAATTCCTCTTCCCAACCTCTTTGGGATAGAAAGGAATAACTCCAAAATTCTCGAAAAGATGCTTTGGAAGATTCATTGTCGAGATGTCGCCGCATCCGATTTTTAATTTTTTCTAATGTACCTGTTTTGTTAGCAACTGCAAAAGGATTTGTCTCAATCATTTCTGTGCTTTGCAGTCGCAAGTCTGCTAACATTTTTTCTACTTGAGGTGACTGTAATCCTGTTTGTGGTATTTGTTTTTCTAGTTGGTTTACTGTGTTTAAATAACGTGCTGTGTCTCGATGTGGTTCAATGCCTTTAACTGGATCGTACCATTTAGTAATCGGGGGTAAAGGAACTTTAACTGTTAAATTACCCAGTCTGATATTACCCTGTAGCCAGAAGTTGCGCCAAGGTATGTATGTTATATCAAATATAACTAGGGTTAGGTTGGCTAGGGCGATCGCAGCCATCACTCTTTCAAATATCAGTTTTCGCGTTAGCCGTTTCTTTTTAATGATTAATTTGTGTACTGGTGTCATCATTAATACTCCACAGGAAAAAGGGAAAGAGAAAAGGGTCAAGGTGGGATATTCCCTTACCCTATCCCCTTTTCTCCTGACGCGATTAAAGATTTTGGTGCTAGACACAAAACCTGAGATTATCTACACTTAAACTTGACCATTTTCCGGCAAAGGTCTACCTTTTGGTTCCGGTAAAGCTGGACGACTTTCGTAAGGCATGGGAATATACATTACGGAAGGTTTTCCACCTTGAGATTGGGGATATAGTTCCATTAAATTGTAAATAGCGTTAGGCAACCCGACTGTAATTGGTAAACCTAATTCTGTAGCTTCTTCAACGGTAATCGGATAATCATGAGTGACTTTCCCCGTAGTTAAAGCATCAACAATTGGTTCAATATTTTCCAGAGCAACTTTTTGTTTGGGAATAAGGAAGTAAAACGATTAGAGCAACGTGAAAGACGTATCATGACCCATATTAACCATCTGATTTCAAAGCAATTGGTACAGTTTGCCAAGGATTTTGAAATGGGATTGCGATTTGAAGATTTATCAGGTTGCTTCGCTTTTAGCTGGCGTGAGTGTCAAAATTCGCTGCATAAGGGAGCAGCGAATTTTAGGGGTGTTAATTCAGAACGAAAGCTTTTTTGTCGCTCTTTTCTATTAACAACGGGCGACACCTTCTAAGCGTGCTGCTTGTTGAACTGCACTGGCAACAGCTGTGGCAACTCGTTTGTCAAACACGGAAGGGATGACTTGTTCAGCGCTGAGGTCAGTGGGACTAACTAGGGAAGCAATGGCATAAGCAGCTTCTAAATACATGGTGGTGGTGATGGTGGTGGCGCGACAGTCTAGGGCTCCTCGAAATACGCCAGGGAAGGCTAAAACATTATTAATTTGGTTTGGGTAGTCGCTACGACCTGTGGCGATGACTGCGGCATCTGAGACAATATATTCTGGCTGGATTTCGGGAATGGGGTTTGCCATTGCAAAAACTATGGGGTCTTTTGCCATTGATTTGACCATTTCCGGGGTGAGAACACCAGGAACGCTAACGCCGAGGAAAACATCTGCGCCTTGGAGGGCTCCGGCGAGAGAACCTTGGGCTTTGACGGCAAATTCGCGTTTTTCTTCGTTGAGGTCGGTGCGACTGTGGGAGATAATGCCTTTGGAGTCACACATCCAGATGGTTTCTGCGCCTGCTTTTTTGAGTAAGCGGGCAATGGCGATTCCAGCTGCGCCTGCACCGTTAATGACAATGCGAACTTCTGATAAGGTTTTTTTGACTAATTTCAGGGCGTTAATTAAGGCTGCTAAGCTAACGATCGCAGTACCATGTTGGTCATCGTGAAATACGGGAATGTCTAATTCTTGTCGCAGTCGCCTTTCAATTTCAAAACAACGGGGTGCGGCAATGTCTTCTAGGTTAACGCCACCGAAAACGGGGGCAATATTTTTCACGGTGCGAATAATTTCTTCGGTGTCTTGGGTGGAAAGACAAATGGGGAAGGCATCAATACCAGCAAATTCTTTGAATAACATGGCTTTGCCTTCCATAACTGGCATTGCACCAGCAGGGCCTAAGTTGCCTAATCCTAAGACGGCGCTACCATCGGTAACGATCGCCACTGTGTTTTGTTTGATGGTGAGGCTGTAAACTTTTTCTGGGTCTTGGGCGATCGCAGTGCAAATTCTACCCACACCAGGAGTATAAGCCATTGCTAAGTCAGATTGGCTTTTTAAGCCAATTTTGCTGTTGACGCTGAGTTTTCCGCCTCTATGTAGATTGAAAGTGCGATCGTAAATTTCAATGATTTTGACATCGGGTACTGCCTTAACTGCTTGAATAATTTCCTCATCTTGTTCCAAACTGGCAGCATCAACGGTAATTTCCCGAATCGAAACGTGACGTGATTGCTCGATTAAATCAATTTGTCCTAGATTACCACCAACGGAAGCGATCGCCTGAGTCACACTGGCTAACATTCCGGCACGGTTAGGTAATTCAATGCGAATAGCTAAACTATAACTAGGATTTGGTGTAAGTTGTACCATTTTTTCTTCTTGCCTCAGTTCAACGTTGCCTTCTGGTAGTTTGCCCAGAATTTAATATTTTCTATTGCAACGTCCTCAGATTAGAGGAAGAAAAGCAGTTTTATTGTACAAACTCACACCAATTTAAGAGTTGCAGGGATGGGGGGATGGGGGGATGGGGGGATGGGGGGATGGGGGGACAAGGGGACAAGGGGAATTAAATTTAACCATTAACCATTAACCATTAATCTTTATTTTTCCCTGCTCAAGAGCTCCCCCTGCCTTTTTCTAGCCGACGGCGTAAGCGGAACTGATTGCCCAAACTATTAAGCCGACAATGGTACCTAGAACTATGATTGCTGAAATAGTAACAGCTTTGGGGGTGTCGGCTCCCTCGAATTTCATAATGCCACGATTTAAGTCTGTCATAGCGCTGCAAAGTTGTAGAAAATAAAGGTTTCAATTATTAAATTAACTAGCTGTTGCTACCTTCGTCTATTACCTTATGGTACAAAACTCAAGAATTAAACATATCTTTAGAAAGTTTTTTAGTACTGAAGTGCTTGCAACGAACGGAGGATTATAGATGAGTATAAGTGGGGGGAGAAAATACCTATGAAAGTATTGCTGATAGTTTTGGCGACGGTTTTTGTTTTGTTGTTAATTTTGGAAGTGGGATTACGATCGCGCTTTGGCTTCGGCAATCCATTAATTTATATTACAGATGCAGAGATTGGTTATTTGCTAGCGCCGAATCAGCAAACGCGGCGATTTGGGAATCGCATTGAGATTAATGAGTATTCGATGCGGGGTGGGGCGATTTCTGTAACTTGCCCGGAGTCAACTTTGCGGGTGTTGTTGTTGGGAGATTCGATCGCCAATGGGGGTTGGTGGACGGATCAAGCTGATATTTTATCGGCAATGATGGCAAGTGGGTTAAAAGCTACTGTTGCCAAAGATGAGTTTAGGGAAGTGGAAGTTCTGAATGCTTCGGCAAATTCTTGGGGGCCGAGGAATGAGTTAGCTTATTTAAAAAGGTTTGGTACTTTTGGGGCGCAAGTGGTGGTGTTGTTAATTAATACTGATGATTTGTTTGCTACTGCGCCTTCTAGTTTACAGGTGGGACGCGATCGCAATTACCCCGCTCAAAAACCTTTGTTGGCATTACAAGAAGTTGTGACTCGCTATGTTTTGCCTGCACCAAATATACCGGAATTAACGGCTTTGAATCAGGAAGAAGGCGATCGAGTTGGGTTTAATTTAGCAGCTATTGAGGAAATTGGGGCGAACGCCAAATCTAGCAACAGCAAATTTTTGCTAGCAATGACACCATTATTGCGAGAAGTTGGCGAACCTGGGCCCCGTGATTACGAGATTAAAGAACGCCAACGTCTTACCGAATTCACTGCCAGCAAACAAATTTTATATCTGGATTTTTTGCCTTTTTTTAACTCTGCCAAGTCCAAAGAAAGTTTATATAGGGATCATATTCACCTCAGTTATCAAGGTAATTTGCAAGTTAGCCAAGCAATTACTCAATCTATTGGACAATTATTAGAGCTAAAATCATCAGCCATTACAGACAGGGAAGAAACAATTGGTTAAATTTACACCTGCAAAGGTGATTGATTATTAAGGCGCTCTATCTCTTTCTGATGCCAAATTTGACCATCTAGCGCCATTTGCTCGATTGAGCTTGCTAAACGCAAAGCTTTGAGAGCTTGTTCGCCACCTACAGAAGGTTGATTGCCACCACGCACGCAATTGACAAAATGCTCCAATTCTGCATGGAGCGGTTCAATATTGCTGGTGTAAACTTTCTCAATTAGACCATCTTGCCGATAGAGTACTTGACCGTAATCAGTCATGTAGTTGGCGGTAGTTTGGCGATGAATCAGAATTTCGTTATTGAGGAAGTCGGCTTCAGTCAGAGAGTTTTTACAATGGGCAGCAATGCGGCGGATTTTGCGGTGGGTGACTTTGCTAGCAGTCAGAGTTGCCACAATGCCGTTGCTAAAGCCTAAAGTAGCGGTTACATAATCCAAATAACCAGAATCAGAAGCACGACTACCACTGGCGGTTAATTTCACCACTGGCGCACCTGCTAATTCCAGCAACAAGTCTATGTCATGAATCATTAAATCCAAGACGACAGAGACATCGTTAGCTCGGTTTGAGTAGGGACTCATGCGGTGTGCTTCTAGTGCCAGCAGTTCTTCGGTTTTGAGGACTTTGCTCAGTTCTTGGAATGCTGGGTTAAAGCGTTCAATGTGTCCGACTTGGAGAATGCGCCCGGATTGGGCGGCTGCATTTACTAGGGATTCAGCTTCGTTGATGCTAGCTGCGATCGGTTTTTCAATCAAAACATGAACGCCTGATTGCAGACAGGTCATTCCTACTGAATGATGCAAGCGAGTCGGTACGGCAATGCAAACTGCCTCTACATGAGGCAGTAGGTCGCGGTAATCTTCAAAAAAGCGCACGCGATACTTACTGGCAGTGTCTAAGCCACGTTCTACGTTAATATCTGCCACTCCGACTAGTTCGACATCTTTGAGTAGGCTTAAGACACGGGTATGATGTTGCCCCATGTTACCTACTCCGATGACCCCAATTCGCAACGGTTCTATATTTCGTTGCATATAAGCATTTGCAAATCTTACGGAGATGCTTTCTTGCACTCTGGTATGCTCCTACACCACGATCGGTCTTTTTACTTATAGCCGTCAAAAACCATCCAGATGGTAACATAGTGGCTCCATTGATTAAGAATTTATAAGCAGACTCAAAGTTCCTACACAGGTTACGTTGACCAAGAGGGCTTTTTATGCTGTTGGCTCAAACCGTCGAAAACAAAAGCTAGAAGGAGTAGCGAAAGGGGAAAGATGATGAAAGCGGTGATTTTACTATCTGGGGGCTTAGATTCGTCAACTGTGCTCTATCAAGCTCGAAAGGATGGGTTAGATTGTTATGCACTTTCGTTTGATTATCAGCAGCGTCATCGTCGGGAATTAGCCGCAGCGCATGAGATTGCGCGATTTGCTGGGGTTAAGGAACATCAAGTTGTGAGTTTTGATTTACGTTTGTGGGGGGGTTCGGCGCTGACGGATAATCAGATTGATTTGCCGATCGATCGATCGCTCTCCCAGATGGGACAAAGTATTCCAATTACTTATGTGCCTGCGAGAAATACGATTTTCTTGAGTTTTGCGCTGGGATATGCCGAAGCGATCGGTGCATCCAAGGTGTACATTGGGGTCAATGCTTTGGATTATTCTGGTTATCCAGATTGCCGTCCTGATTATATCCAAGCAATGCAGGAAGTTTTTCGTTTGGGAACTAAGCAAGGTCAGATCAGTGAACCAATTAAAATTGTTGCGCCTTTAATTGATTTAAGAAAAACAGAAATTATTCAATTAGGTAATAGTTTAGGTGTGCCTTGGGAAAAAACTTGGTCTTGTTATGCTGGTGGGGAAAAAGCTTGCGGTGTTTGTGATTCTTGTCGCTTACGTTTAGCGGCTTTTGCGGAATTGGGTTTAAAAGATCCGGTGGATTATGCCGAAAAATAGACTATTTTAAATTTCATTTAATTAGTAAAAATACTTAGTTAGCAGGATTTTTATATAATTATAATGTCTGTTCAGGATTAATGCTGATATTTTTGGATGTTGTTTGGGCATTTTTGCTATTATTAACCCAAATTACTTTGATTAGGAATTTTAATAAAGTTAGAATATCAATTGGCTCCGGGAGATAGCGGTGGTGGAATGTTCATCGACGGTCGGGTTGCTGGCGTTCATTCGTTTATCAGCGCCACTGATGGCTCTTTGAATGCAGACTACGGCGATATCTCAGCTTCAGTTCGCGTGTCATCTTCTGTTAATTGGATTCGCGGTGCGGCTAATTATCTTGCTCAGTTATTAGGACGTTCTGCTCCCACTATTGCTGGCAGTTCTGGCACAACTTCATCGGGTGCAGGCTGGAATCGTCAAGCAGAGGCTCCATTAGCCGATCGCTATAATTGGTTTGATGATAGTATCTCTGTAGAAAGCTTCATTCTCGATGAGTTAGAACTCGCCAACTTTGACACAGGACTTGTTTTTGACGGTGAAAATTTGCTTGAACCTCAAAGTGTTCCAGAACCAGGTATGCTTGTTGGACTATTAGCTTTAGTTGGTTTGGGTTGGCGTTCTCGCAAGCAAAGTAAAGCAGCGTAGACAGTCCATCAGAATTAGGTTGGGTGGAACAAAAACCCAACCTACTAAATTTACCCAGTCCTCAGTTTCTTCAGTAAATTATTATTAGTAAGTAGCCGTTAACTAAAGATTTAAAATGGAGATAAGTTCTAGTTCTGACCTTTATGAAAGAGATTTTTATGCTTGGACGCTACAGCAAGTTAATTTGCTCAGAACTCAGCAGTGGAATAGGTTAGACACATTTAATTTAATTGAGGAAATTGAAAGTTTGGGTAGGAAAGAGCGCCAGGAATTAAGAAATCGATTAGGTGTGTTATTGGGACATTTACTAAAGTGGCAATTTCAATCAGAAAAGCGGAGCAATAGTTGGTTAGGTACTATTCGCGAGCAGCGGATTCAAATTAAATTGCTTTTGCAGGATAGCCCTAGTCTAAAAGCATATTTAAGTCAGGGTTTTCTTGATGCTTACGAACTTGGTTTAGCTTTAGCAATTAAAGAGACTCTGTTAGATGAACAGGTGTTTCCTGAAGTTTGTCCTTATACTCCAGAACAAGCGATGAATGTTGAATTTTTTCCTAATTAGCTGTTCATTTAATCTGAAATAAGGTCAGAGTCGGAACTGGTGTCATTGGTTGTGGGATTCTTAGTTTTATTTACAGGATTTATTTCGCTGCTATTTTCCATCAAATCTGAAGTTGAGTCGAGGCGACGGACGCGAATTTGATGTAATCTAGGCCCTTGGGCAGACATCACTGTAAATTCTAAGTTATTATAGATTAAACTTTCTCCAACTTGGGGAATTTTTTGGGCTTGGTAAAGTAAGAAACCTGCTAATGTTTGGTATTCATTAGTTAAAGGTAAATTGAAGTCTAACAGGTCGTTAAGTTCTTCCAAATTTATTTGTGCTTGGACTAAGAAGCTTTGTTCATCTAAACTTTGAATGATTAGTTCTTCGGGGTTTTCCGGTTCGTTAGTATCACCGATTATTTCGGCAATTAAATCATTAATTGTGACTAATCCAGCAGTGCCGCCAAATTCATCCACTACCATTACCATTGGCTGGTGCGATCGCTGCATCATCGGCAACAATTGACTCAATGGTGTGTATTCGGGAACGAATCTCACTGGACGAATCCAAGGTTGAATGGGAGTATCTAAATTCAGATTTCCTTGGGCTAAAGGTTCAGCTAATTCGATAAAGTCAATAATGCCCCGAATATCATCTAAAGATTCTCCCATAACTGGGTAGCGGGAGTGACCATTGGCGGCGATTTCATAAAGTAGTATTCGGAAGGTGGCGGTACTAGGAATAGCGGCAATACTAATGCGGGGAATCATTACTTCTTCTGCGGTAATATCGCCAAATTCAAAGACGTTTCTTAACAGTTCTCTTTGTTCAGCTTCTAACCCTGTTGATTCGGTAGAAGTGGTGATAATTTGTTGTAATTCTTCGGGGGTAACTGGTGTTCGCCAACCTTGCCCAGTGTAACGAATTCCCACTAGTCTTAATAAAAAGCGAGTGGATTGATTTAAAATCCAAATGAAGGGGTTAAAAAAGCGTGCGATCGCTAAACTTGGTGGCCCTAAAAATCTAGCTAATTGTTCCGAATAAAGTAAGGCAACTGATTTAGGACACAACTCGCCTAAAACAATTTGTAAATAAGCAATTAGGAAAAAAGCTAGGGGAATGGCTAAAGTATGAGCCATCATTTGATTTAGCGATCGAGGTAATGGTAAGCGAGTCAAAAAGCTGGCGACTAATATCGCCATTGTATTTTCGCCAATCCAACCCAAAGCTAAACTGGAAAGGGTAATTCCCAGTTGGGTAGTTGAAAGTAAGCGATCGATACTCCGTTGCAAATCTTGAACGGTTTTTGCCGGAATGTCGCCGGAGTTGACTAATTGGTTGATGCGCGATCGACGCACCGAAACCATAGAAAACTCAGCAGTAACAAAAAAAGCGTTGATTGCAATTAGCAACAACACCGACAAAATCCGAAATCCCACATCTGACCAAGTGAGAACTATGGGAACTTGATTACTCAATCCCTGATTGGTCACTAACAAAACCACAACAGTGGCAAACATTTAAGGAAAAACTATTATTACTAAAAAAGGGTTACTAATTAATTACTAGATTTGGCAACGGGAATACCAACAGCTTGCAGCCGAATTTTTTGCTCGGGATAATCTGTTAACGTTAAAGAAAGTTGCTCGGCATTTTCCAACACCGAATTCGGAATATTTACTGTCCCAGTAAATGCCTGACTATTAGCAGGTAATTGTCCTGGCAAACCTTCTATATTAGCGCTTAAAGGTCTTCCCCAGTTATCAGTAACATCTAACAAAGTATAAACAAACTGTACTGGTTGAGAGCTTTCATTCTTTAAGCTAACATCCAGCATTAAAAAACCTTCTTGCTGACGAGTTGAACGAATTTCCAACACTACACCCTTATCTTTGGTGGTAATAGGAAACCCTGGCTGAGTTGGCGGTTTTTGAGCGGCTTCAGCTTTGGCAATTAACTTATTGTCGGTATTACTGTCTGCTTCTTTCTTTTCCGGTTTGGTTTGGTTCCCCTTCTCCTGTATCCGAGTTTTTACAGTCTTAATGATATCGGCTTCTTTGAGAAAAATCAGGGGTTTTGAAGCCAACTGGGAGTCTTTCTGGTTCTTTTTGGCTGTTGGACGAGCATCTGGTTGACTGACTCCTTTGAGAGCTTCCCTACCTAAAGCAAACCCCCATATTCCACTCAAAAAGCCCCCCACAAGCATCAGTGCTAGCAAAGTAATTGTCAGTACTGCTGTTGGGTTCAATCTTTTTATGGATGTTATATTTTTCGCCATTTTGCTTCCACTAACGCTCAATTATACTCAGCTGGCTTTAAAGCTTGTCGAATTTACCTGATTGATTATACAATTAAAGAGCTTATAGCTGGGATGTCTTGGAAGTGGTATTATAAAACACTGTGTTTATACCGCTTTGTAGGCAAAAATCTTTTTCCGGCAGTTGGCCGAGCGGATTAGGCAGCGAACTCATAATTCGCCTCAGGCAGGTTCGACTCCTGCACTGCCGATTTTCAACTAAGTAGAATCACCCCTAGTTGCTTGCTAGTAGGGAATTCAGTCCGCTGTGTGTTGGCAAATAGGACTAAAGTCCCTACTACGAACTTTGTGGCAATAATCTACTGTGGGGGTAATTCTTCGTTGTAAAGTTCGACTCCGGGAACTCGGTTTGGGTTAGTAATAAAACTATTTTGGAGTTGCAACAAAGAGGAGTTGTAAGGGTTGGGTAAGTTTCTAGTTCGCAACACTGGGCCACTAGTATTTTGCAATCTCAGAGCTTCTACGTAAAGGTTATGAACTTCCTGAACGTCCTGGGTAATTTCAATTTCTGGGTAATTGCCGCGAAACGGGTTGAGGCTGGGGCCAAAAATGTAGTAAAGTTGTCTGGGCAAAAGTTGATCTTGGTAAGCTGGCTTATCGAACCTGTAATAGGCACGATCCATTGCTTCATCTAGTGTGTAACCTGTTGGGGGAAAAGGGTTGACACAATCTATGCCGTTTGTACAATCTACTCCGAATTGAGCTTTGGCAGTAGTGGCAAATAAACTAGTGGCAGCACTCAGCGTTAATGCTGCTATCAAACTGCTAAGGCGCATGACCATAATTTCACCCTCACTTTTTTCCAAATATTAGCCTATCTTTCAGTCTAAGATCATGGTTGGCTGATTTAGATTAATTACTGTAATGACTAGTGGAATTAAAACTTCATCTGATTTGACGAGTTTACGGCAGGAACTCCTAGATTTATTTTGTCAGTTGGCGTATCAATCTGGAGATTTTGTCCTTTCTTCTGGGCAAAAGAGTTCTTATTACATTAATGGTAAACAAGTGACTTTGCATCCGCAAGGGGCTTTGGCGATCGGACGTTTACTTTTATCAATGTTACCCGCAGATACGCAAGGTGTAGCTGGGTTAACTTTGGGTGCCGATCCGATCGTATCAGCTGTAAGTGTAATTTCTGCTTTAGAAAATCGCCCAATTCCCGCTTTAATTGTCAGAAAAGAAGCTAAAGGTCATGGTACAAAAGCTTACGTGGAAGGGCCAAATTTACCAGATGGTGCAAAGGTGGTAGTTTTGGAAGATGTGGTGACTACTGGACAGTCTGCAATGAAGGCGGTGGAGAGATTGCGCCTAGCTGGTTACACTGTGGAAGAAGTGATTTCTTTGGTGGATAGAAAGCAGGGTGGTGAAGAGTTTTATAAGTCCGTTGGGTTGAAGTTTTCAGCGGTTTTTGGGATTGAGGAAATTCAAGAGCGGGATAAACATTTAAAAGTTTAAATTAAAGTTATTTCGTTTCTTATGAAGCTGCGCTGGGTAAATTTGTTTAGGATACCATAAAGACTCAAATTCATTTAGCTGAGTCTTACACCTGTGCTTTTAGCCCGCCCGGAAATCAATTTCCGGGCTAATAGCTCAAGTCCATTTTAATGGACTGAAACCAAAAATTTAAAATCGAAAATTTTTACTTTAGAGTATTTAAATTCTGGCTGTCAGGAAGTTTGGTTAATTTTACTAACGCAAGTTGCTAGTTATTTACATAAAGGTACGTTGTTGGGCTTTAGCCCTCTTATGCCAGGTTTGATAAGAGGGCTAAAGCCCAACAACGTACAAAGAATAAGACTAATCTTATAACTAGCAACTTGGGTTACTAGAGATTAAGTTAATAGTTGAGAGAGGATAAATAACCCACTGCTCAGATTAACTCAAAACGGTTGCTGCATTAAATTATAGAGAAATTGATTGGCGTAATCTTGACTGATACGTTCTTGTTCCAGACGTTTTTGATGAAGTGCAAGGTGAGTATAGAGAGTTTTTTCTTCAGAAGTCAGATGAGGTAAATTTTCGGCGGTTGCTACCACCACAGAAACCGCAAATTCGTCAAAGGTTTCAAATGTTTTCATATCCATCATAATGGAGATTGTTTGAGGAAAATAAGACCTTAGTTGGGATAGTATTTTAAACCCATCAACATCTAAATCTCCCCAATAAAAGATAGGACACTGCGATAGCCATCTGGCAGTTTTTAAGGTTTGAATGGCATAGCCGCTACCAAATGTTGCTAAGCTATTTTCTAAAGGGGGTAGAGTTAGAAAATTCATCAAGTTTTCAGTAATGAAACAGTGATGTATGTCTAAGTTTAGTTGTCTAAATTCAGATAAAGGGATGCTGAGATCAGCGACAGGAAAACCATATTTTACTTTTACTGATAGGTCTAGAAACCTAATCCGGATCAGAGGTTCACGATATTTTAAGGAAAACCGTTTTTCAAATGTATAATCCTTCTCTCCTTCTATGGATACAAGGTATTCAACCGGAATAATTACTTCTAAAAGGCTGCGAATAATTTTTTGATTTTGCTCGATAAATTTTGTGTGAACTTGAATCGGGAGTTCTCGAATATAAAGGCTAGGCTTGGGATTATGTTGAAAATACTGGCAAACTTTAAGTAAATCATCCCAGCGATCGCTATACTCAATTACTTGCAAAGGGTTATGATAAATCCAGGAGTTCAATTCAGGAACTTTTCCCCGGATTAAAGCTACATTTTTCTGGAAATTTAAAACTTCTTTTTCCTTATTGATTAGCTTTAAATAGTCTTTTTCGCTGTCGATAATAATGCGCTTAGGCAAAGATTGTAATCCATATTTTTGAGTTTTTCGATTTTCTAATTCAAGGGTGTATCCATAACCTAAAGACTGTTTCGATTTATCTATTAACTGAGTGACTGCTTCGCGTAGAGCAATATAGTCTTTGGGGAGAGAGCCAACTGGGAACTCAATAGGGAAAAAGTTCTCTTCTGTGACAATTGAACTCAGGAAAGAAGCATAGCGTTGCTCACATTTCTGTTTGATTTGAGTGGGATTCATCACGATTTAATCCGAGAGTAGCTTGGCGGTTATTGCGGTATTCTTCGATTGGTATAGAGTGAATTTTAGAATAGTTTCCTTCTGTGTTATTAGAAACAAAATGAAGGCTCGAAATATAGGGTTCTATTACATTAATTTTGTCTTTTGGGGTAACAACTAAAAGTTGAAGATTTAGGTTTTTGAAGAGTTCCATTGAGTAACGAGCATTGCTATCGTCTGATTTACTAAATGCTTCGTCGATGACAACAAATCTGAAAGATCTTTGTTTTGTTGTGTCCTGGTTTAGCCCGAATTGATAGGCGATCGCAGATGCTAGGATTGTATAAGCTAACTTTACTTTCTGCCCACCGGACTTTCCAGAAGAGTCGGTATGGTGTTCTTTCTCGCTATCATCTGAGCGATAACGTTCGCTCACTGAAAAGTCTAACCAGTTACGTACATCAGTGACTAAGCTTGTCCATCTTTCTTCTGATTTGAATCGTTCAATTAGATGAGTTCGGATATTTTGAAATCGTTCTTCATTATCTTCGGCACTGTACCGCGCCACATCACCCAGGCAGACTTTCAAATCCTCCTTAAATTTTTGAATTTCCTTGTGACGATTCGGATCGCAGCAGAGTTTAATATAGGTAGAATCTGTATAGTTGATTTTCTGCAATGATTCGTTGAGTTCTTCAATGCCTTGTTTAATTTCTTCTTCTTGCTTTTCCAAAGAACTCTTAAACATGGCAATGGCAATGATTACTTTCTCAGTCATAAGTTGCTTAAAGCGTTGTTCATGTCGAGGTAAATCATCTTGTTCAATTTTGGTCTTAAAATGCAGATATTCATCTAAATAATCAAGGGATGTACCTAACTCAGATACTTTGTCAGGAAAAGCATTCTTAAAATTCTGCATCTGCCTTTCGAGTGAGCTTCGAGACTCATTTTGCTGACCCTCTTTTTGACGGAGTTGCTCTTGTAAGTAGTCACTCAGGTTTTTTTCATCCCGATCGATCATTTCCAATGTCATTGAATATTGCCTAAGTTTAACTGCCATGCGCTTTTCAAAAGCTTCTATTTCTGAGGCTCCAATTTCTCGAAGTTTTATCTCACATTCATTCTGTTCTTTCCTAAATTTTTGTTGTTTATCTTCAAGAGTCTGAATTTCTCGAATTAAGCGTTCTCGCTGTTGTTCTGCCTGATTAATTTCTGTTTGAGTTGCTTGAAGTTGTATTTCAAGTTGTTTTAGCCGATCGGAACTGGCTTCTAGCTGTTGCCGTTCTTCTTGGAGTTTGAGGCGATCGAGATCTGCCTTTCGCCAATCAATTTCAGCAAAATCAGCGAACTTCATGAAATCTTGCAGCCATGATTTTTGTTGCGATCTTTGGCTGCGTTGACGCTCTAAGGATTTAATTTGTAGGTCAATTTCGGCAAGTTCTTGGTTAATCTTTTTTAGTTCTACTTCTAGAGCTTTAATCTTGCTGGCATTGTTCCAGCCCAAAATATATTGACTGCGATCGCTAATCTTAGAGCGATCGTCCTTTTCATGTCGTTCTCCACCATGTTTAATCAATCCGGTGCGAGTAATGGCACGAGTTTCATGGTGAAACTGTTCAATGGTGTCGCAACAAACATAGTTAAACTGTTGCGCTAATTGATTCCGTAACCATTGAAAGAATATTTTATTATCATCTTTAATTTCCAATTTATAGGGAATTTGCTGGGGATTAAGGGCGCGTTGTGTGGGGTTGATTTCCGTACTCTTAACGCGATAATAAACTAATCTTCCCCGCAGGTGAGTTTGATTTACATAAGCATTTACTACTTGATAATGGGATTCGGGAACTAGAATACACAAGCCAAAGCCATGTAATAGACGTTCAATAGCTCCTTCCCATTCCTGCGCTTCTTTCCGAACTTGAAGCAACTCTCCAATAAAGGGAAGCTCAGTATCATTCAGTTTTAAGTCATCGAGTAGGCGATCGCGAATGTCAAGATTGGTTTTAGGAATCTGGCTTTTCCGGCTACGAAGAGATGTTAACTCGCCGTTTAATTCAGTTTGTTGTTTTTGCTGATTAGCATACTCTAGTTTTTGTTCATCTCGTTGTGTCTCTAGTGTTTGTAAGGCAGCTTCAATTTTTTGTTTCAGTGCTTTTCCTTGGGATATTGCCAAATAGAAGGTTTGGAGATCGCTGTATTCAGAAAGAGTTAATCGTTGGGCAAGGCGATCGTACTCTTCTGCCTTTTCCTTCTTACTCTTAACTTCCTGCTGGCATCTTTGAATTTGTTGCGTAAGTTCCTTTAGTCGTTGCCCAACACTATCTTGTTTAATCGTAAATTCCAGGTCTTTTTCTTGTTGACGCAAGTTGTTTAGCTGACGATCTTTTTCAGTTCGTTGATGTTGAAGTTGAGTTATTTGTTGTTCGTTCGTTTGGATTTGTTGGCTCAACAGATTCAGCTTTTTACTGGCAAAAAATATCGGTGCAAGAGACTGATCTCTCTGCAAACTCAACACATCATCTTTCAGCTGTCTGTACTTTTCTGCTTCTTTTGTCAGGGGTAGCAATGCCTCCAACTGCTTCCGGGCATTTTGAATGGCGGTGTGAGAAATGGTAAGATTTTCATAGCTTTCTTGTAACTCGCGGATTTTGGTTTGGACATCGGTTTTTTCCAGCATGTGATTGCGAACGAAGTCGTTGAGTCCACCAATTTCCTTGATGCTGACCGTTTGATTAAATAAATCCAATGCTTTTTCAGATTGCAGACCGAGACGTTTACAAAATTGCTGGCTATATTTAACAAACTCCTCAAAAATTTCTACCTTGTTTGCTTTTAATTGTTTCTTCAGGTCAGTAATATTTTTACATTGGGAAAAATGAGTGGCGATCGATAATTCAGTATCTGCGATCGCAAAAAACTTTCGCACCGAACCATTTTCCATCCATAACACCTGTGCCAGGGTTACATTTTGCTTGCTGATTTGATTACTAAAATATGCCAGCAGAACGGAAAGGGTAGCTTTTTCTCGCAATAGCTGATCTTTGCCCTTGGATTCTTCCGATCGAATACGACTATAGGCTCCCTGCACATAGCTTTTTTCATCCCGCTCTTTCTTCCCAGAACTACTAGAAGCCTGATTATAGTTACGGCGTTTGTTGGGAACGAGTAACGTCAGCAAACCATCCACTAAAGTTGATTTTCCCGAACCGTTTGCCCCTGTCAGTAAAGCAATTCCTCCTTGCAAATCGAGTGTCCAGGGGCGTTGGTCAAATGTACCCCAGTTGAGTACTTCAAACCTTTGCAGACGAAAGCCTGCGTGGGCATTGTCAGGAGAATCAAAATCTTCAAGGGGTAGGAGCATTTGCATAAGATTCTAGCTTTTGCTTCAAGCGTTCCAAGTTATCAGCATCAATTTTGGCTTTGAGAATCCGGCGCACTTCGTAATTTTCATCCTGTCCAGACAGGGGTTTCAGAAATCCGAATTCTACCGCTTGTTTGACTAGGCTATCTACTTCTCGCCGAAATCTTTCCTCATTATTCCCTTCGGGTAGGTAGGGTTGTAACAAATCTCGCAATTTTTCCATACTCAGCACCAACCGTCCAGTTGTATCGCCCGAATCAAACAGTCGCAATTCTTGGCGCAGTAAAATACAGAGAACCGTTACTTTGAAGCTCAATTGACGGCGAACGGTTAGACGAGGTAGAGGGGGGTCGGTACGATCTTCTGGGTCAGGTTCTGGTTGTTCGAGATAAGCAAATCCTTCGGCTTCGTCATTCCGAACCTGCAAACCAATTTTGCCAAAGTAATCCTTAACCTGCGTCAGATAACTTTGCAAACGATCCCAATGGGGGTCATCGCTATACATTGCTCCTTGGAGAAGTTTGAGAATAACGGGGGCGTAGGGTTGCGGTTGTATCATTTGAGCCATCAGCGGCGGAAGATGATTCGTGGCAGGGTGAGTTTGAGTTGCTTTTCTGGTTGTAAACTGGGGATGGTAATGTAATCAATGGTACTACATTCGATGGAATGGCGATCGGATTCTGTGGCGATCGCTAGATAAGCGACTATTTCGGGTAATCCCTGCGTCACTCGATAGAGTTGAATCAAATCTGTGAGCGTAATAGTTGAACAGTGTTCTAGTATTTGATCAATTTGCTTGGCTAACAAGTCCTCATCTACATAAAACTGTTGGTAAAGTTCAGCGATTTCCTCATCCAGGGTAATATCTGACAAGTCGGTAAAATCTAGAGAAAAAGTTGGCACCTCTGTTTCTTCCAACTGGTGCAGAGGACGTTCCATCACCAGATGAACAGAGGGATCTCCTTCTAATGTCCAAAAATCTGGTTCTGTGGGAGCATCCTCTGCCACTTTCAAAGCAAGGTGTTGTACTTCAGTAATCAGTTCAGCAACGCGGCGATTTTCTTGGAGATTGCGTTCATCCAAGATCTGACGCAGTTTTTCAGTGAGGCGATGATTGGATTGCACGATATATTCTCCCGCATCCAATAAACTCCGCTCAATCCGATGTAGTAAACGATTCTCCTGAGTCAAGGGTTGCAGTTCTTCTAACTGATAAACCTTTTGAATCATAGATTTGAGTTCTTGGCGTTTACTGTCTGAGATCAGAAAATTCCAGAAGGCGTAGAAACTTTTTCCCTGATCGGATTCTTTTAATTCTTGCTCGGCATCTAATACTCGACCAAGTACCATTCCTTTACGGGTATCTTTCTCTAACTGTGCCTCCTGAATTTTCCGAGTCAAATTGCGAAAGTTTTGTTCAATTTCTCTAAAATCAGCTATCAGTTGACGAGTCACTTTATTAGCTAACAAAAATCGTTCTTGTAATTGTGTTGTGTTGTAAGGTTCAACAACTCCTGTTTGACGAATTTGGTCAATTTCCTGTTGAATGCGATCGCGATCGCGTTCTAATTGAGCAATCCGCGTTTCCACATCTGTTGTACTGCGGTCTTGAATTTCTTTTAATAAGTCGAAGATTTGCAGAAAGCGAGATTCTGTACCGATAAATTCATCCCTTTTTTGCAAATCTTCTAACCAGGCGATCGCTTTCTCTGCTTCTGGAGTTAGGGTAAATATTGGCTCGTCGCCACTATCAAATGTTTTTCTCAAAATCCGATCGTCACACCATTCACTCAGATACTCTTTAGGCGATCGAGGGTAAGATTCTGGCTCTATATCCTGCAAACAATCGAGATAGTCTTCCAACTTTGTTTCTAGCTCGCTTTGAGCAACTGAAACTCGTTGAGTAACCTTAAACTGTTTATATAAAAAGCTGATAATCAATGCTGCATTTTGGCTTCGTAACAGTTTCAGGGCAGCAGAAGTCTTTAATTCATACTTGATATTTTCATATTCCATAACACTTTTTCTGATTACTTCACCCCAGTTGCTAGTTATTAATTTTGTGGCATTTTTCAGGTTCTCCGGTGCATCATAAGCCGAAAATTAGTAATCATATCCAAAATGAAAGGTATCTGACACACCTACTTAATATAACTTTTTTTTGAGCGCAGATAAACGCAGATGTTCTTCTAGATTTTTGCTGGGGTGCATAAATTTGGATTTTTACCACAGATGTCCACAGATGAACACAGATGTTCTTCTAAGTTTTTTGTGGGGTAGTAAGGACTAATGACCAATGATTGATGACAAATTTCTGTGGATTCCTTATTTATTCCCAAGGAATATTTCAATAATTAAATATGTAGACATTTTAAAGTATCTGAAAACTTCCGCTAGTTTTCAGGTGGGCTTTTGCCCACCCTACTTTAATTTTAGACGCTAGGAACTGCTACAGATTCCTGATCTTTTGCCAAGAATTTCTCCAATTCTTCCAATGCTTCGGCATCAACTTTTGTTTGCATTGGGCAGAATTTTGGCCCACACATTGAGCAGAATTCAGCGGTTTTGTAGATGTCTGCTGGTAAGGTTTCGTCGTGGTATTCTTTGGCCCGATCGGGATCTAATGCCAATTCAAATTGACGATTCCAATCGAAATTATAACGGGCTTTGGAGAGTTCGTCATCGCGATCGCGTGCTCCCGGACGATGACGCGCAATATCCGCAGCATGGGCAGCAATTTTATATGCAATTAACCCATTTCTCACGTCTTCCGCATTCGGTAAACCTAAATGTTCTTTAGGCGTTACATAACATAGCATTGCAGTACCATACCAACCAGCCATTGCTGCCCCGATCGCAGAAGTGATATGGTCATAACCAGGAGCAATATCTGTCACCAATGGCCCTAAAACATAGAAAGGTGCTTCGGAACACTCTTCCATTTGTTTTTTCACATTAAACTCAATTTGATCCATCGGTACATGACCTGGCCCTTCGACCATTACTTGCACATTATGTTCCCAAGCTTTGCGAGTTAATTTGCCAAGGGTTTTTAATTCTGCAAGTTGGGCAGCATCGGAAGCATCATGAGTACAACCTGGGCGCAAAGAATCACCTAAACTAAAAGAAACATCGTATTTCTTGAAGATTTCAATGATGTCTTGGTAGTGAGTGTAAAGAGGATTTTGCTTGTGATGATGCAACATCCATCTAGCAATAATTCCACCACCACGAGAAACAATTCCCGTAATTCTGGATTTCACTAACGGCAAATATTCAATTAGAATACCTGCGTGAATTGTCATGTAATCAACGCCTTGTTGAGCGTGTTTTTCAATCACATCAAGAAAGTCATCAGGGGTAAGATTTTCCATCTTTCCGTGAACGCTTTCTAATACTTGGTAAATTGGCACTGTACCAATGGGAACAGGCGAAGCTTTAATAATAGCAGTGCGAATTTCATCTAAGTTTCCGCCACCTGTGGACAAGTCCATCACGGTGTCAGCGCCATATTTCACCGCCAAATTTAGCTTATTGACTTCTTCATCAATACTAGAAGAATTAGGAGAAGCACCAATGTTGGCATTAACTTTGCACTTGGAGGCGATGCCAATACACATCGGCTCTAAGTTAGTGTGGTTAATGTTAGCAGGGATAATCATCCGTCCTCTTGCTACTTCATCCCGAATTAACTCAACAGGAAGATTTTCCCGTTTAGCAACGTGGTGCATTTCTTCGGTGATGACACCCAGGCGGGCGTAGTGCATTTGAGAGACATTAGCTTCCCCACGCCGCTTGGCGACCCATTCTGTTCGCATATTTGATTCCTCGGATAAACAGCTTCCCTCCGCTGGTATTACCCAGTCTCAGGTACTAAGGGTCTAATCTCAGCCCAAAATGGGCACCCCTAGCTTGGATGTTGATTGTATCACCTTGGATTGGTGGTTAGTTAGGGTATGTTAGGAAAATTTTATTAAATGTGTAGGAATGGAAATAACTGTTTATTTGTTATGGTATCTGGCAGAATGTTACCACAACAGTATATTCATCTCGATCGCAGCTAACTTGAAAGTTTCGCTCAGGATAAAGTGATTTTAGGCGACTTGTCCACATTTGCGCGATCGCATTTCCCAAATAATACAAGTTATCGATCCCAACTTTCTCTGTACCTGGTAGCAAGTCATCAATATGCTGATGATTCATTACTTTTTCAATTGCTATGATGTCGTTGCCAAGTTTAGTTTTCCACTGTTCGTAGGTTTCTCGATTGAAAGCTTCAGCTAAAAATATTCCGCCTTCATGTTCGATAATATCAGGTAAAAATAGTTTGGTGAATGCGATCGCTATTTCCGCATTGGCAACTCCAAAAAGATAATCCCAAAGTGAGAATTCATCATCATTAGCTTGTTTCCATTGTTGGAAATCAACTAGCTGTTCTGGAATTAATGATATTTGTTTAACTGACATAATCAAGGTATTTCATCTATTGTTGCAGGTCGAACTAGTTTTTCAGCTTGTACGAAAATATCTCCGGCTGGATTTCTGTTATGTTTATACTCAACAAAGAAGAATTTTCTTAAGTCCCAGTCGATTGGACTGTTTATTTCACAAAATTGAGATAAGCTAACCTGTGTGTGAATTTTGTAATCTGCTTCTACGCAAGTATGGAGAAACTCTAACATTCTTTCTTCGTATGGATTAACCAATCTTTTGAGTTTAATAGACATTACTTTTGCTCCATTAAAACTTTTGCAAATTGAATAATAAATTCTTCTAGAACTTCTTTAGAATTGATACATACTTGCCAAGCGTAAGGAAAAAGTTTATCCTCTCTGAGTGTTAAGTAACTATCACTATTACTAATTGGTCCAAGTGGAGAGTCAGAGATGGCGTTTCTAAAATTAAAATTTCCTGCTATTTTTCCTTTTATTAAGTACCAAATTTCTGGATTCATCGAAGCAAAGAAAATGTCTTTTTTACTGGGAATAACCCAATATCTTCCTTTTTGAGAATCCCAAATCTCTCTTAATTGATCATCGTAAGGCCAATTTATGAGGTTTAACAAATTTGGGTCTAATATTTCTTTAAGCGCAGAAATACATAATCCCTCTTTGCGCTGCGCTAAAACAAGTTGATAACGTTTATCTCCTTTTGCTGGATTTTTAAGACGATAACCTATGTATTGAGATGTTCTTTTCTCCTCAAACTTCTCATAAAAACCCATTTCAGTCAGCAAACTGATAACCAAAGATTGCAAATCTTCGCCACCTTGAATCACTTGGATATTCGTCGAAACTAAGCGGGGTACGCCGTTTTCTACCTCAAAACGCTGGATGACATCGTAAATAATCTTGGACATTGGCTGCTTACCAAAAATCTTGGCTAAGTTTCTTGGATATAGCATAACCGTTATTTTGATGTTTGCCAATAACCTTAGCTAAGATTTTTAGATTTGTTGGAGAGAGCAACCCCCTGAGAGGCAGTAAAATCATCAAACGCTATACTCTATCTATAAAATAGGCAGATTCACCAATGACAAACAACGAAATCATTCATCTGAAAGCGCAACAAATTCCAGCAGCAAGCGAAGTACTGGCAAAAGCATTCGAGAATGAGCCAGTTTTTAGTTACATCTTCCCAAAAGAAGATCAAAAAAGAATGGGTAAAATGAAGCAGATATTTATCTCTTCATTGCGCTACAGCCAGCCTTTTGATTCAATTTACACAACTGATGCTTTGAAGGGTGTGGCAATTTGGATACCCCCAGGCAAATATCCTATGGGCTTATGGCACACAGTTCAGTTCGCTTTAACTTTGCCATTTAAAGTTGGTTGGGGAGGGATTGGACGGGTAATTTCGCTATCTAACAAAATAGAAGATTGTCATCAAGAATGTATGTCGGAGCCCCACTGGTACTTAAATGTACTGGGTGTTGACCCCGCTTATCAAGGTCAAGGTGTGGGTGGAAAGCTCATCGAACCGATACTCAAACAAGCAGATGGGGAAAATTTGCCCTGTTATTTGGAGACTGATAGCGAAAAAAATGTCAACTTTTACCAAAAGCGGGGTTTTCAGGTGGTTAAGACTTTTGATTTGCCTGAAAGTAACCTGCGCCTTTGGGGGATGCAAAGAGAACCACAGGGTTGATGCTTCAGAGAGATTTTCGAGTAAACGGAAGCATTTGTGACCTTTCTCACAAGGAAAAAACCTTTTCCCTCACAATGTAACAAAGGTTTCTAGCACGTTATTTATACCTAATTGTCACAGGAACTCAACTCGGCTAATCACTTGAGCCACTAGCTAAACAAGGAATACTGTTAAGCGTCATCGATTTCGTACTAACAGATACCTGAATGGCTAGTAAATTCTCCATGTCGCAAACTGGATTCACCACTCAAATAAACGCATCTGCTAAACCTGGGCTGATTTTTATCATTGGAAATAATGCTAATAATTTTGATTTGTTATCAAAGTTATTAACGGAATCTCGGTTTAATGTAGTGGTAGCAAAGAGTGTTGATTCGGCTATTTATCAAGCTGAATATGCCCGACCAAATTTGATGATTTTAGATATCACGGAATCAGAGTTTAATGGTGTAAAAGCTTGTCAATCATTGAAAGAAAACAAAATAACTAAAGATATTCCTTTGGTTTTGCTTGCTGACATCTCTCATAAAGAGGAGAAGATTAAATGTTTGGAAATTGGTGCAGTTGATTATATCAATAAACCAATTCAACCAGAAGAAGTTTTAGTCCGAATTAGAAATAATATAACTATCTGCGAGTTGCAAAAACAAGTGCATGAACAGAATCTCCGCATTCAACATCAAATGGCTATTCAGAACTTAATTGGGTTGATGCAAGAGCGAATTTGTCAGTCTGCTAAATTAGAAGAAATTCTCAGCGATGCTGTTAATGAACTCCGGGGAATTTTGCAAAATGAGCGGGTGTTTCTTTATCAATTGGGGCAACACTCTATGCAGGCAACATCTTTGGATTTGATGAATTTAGAGGCTAATTATAACTCTTATCTTAGTAAAGGTTCTGATTACATCCAAAACTACCAAGAAACAAAAGCTGGTTATTTTCCCAACTTAAATGAGTACCAAAATCCCCTAGATCAAGTTGAAAATAAGTCTAATTTAATACTTCCGATTCGACAAGCAAGGAAAATCTGGGGATTTTTAATTGTCGAGAATCTTTCACAAAAATCTGAGGGGCAGGAATTAGAGGTGGAGTTACTTAAGCAATTGGTGAGACAGGTAGGAGTTACTATTCAACAAGCACAACTCTATGAGAGATTACAGACAGTTAATGAAGAGTTACATCGTTTGGCAACTTTGGATAGTTTGACTCAATTAGCAAATCGGTATTGGTTTAATATGTACTTGAGCCAAGAATGGCAACGTTTATTAATTGAGGAGGCACAAGGATTTAGGTTTAAAGGTAATTCAAATTGTTTATCTTTGATTATGTGTGATGTGGATTACTTTAAGCTCTATAATGATAATTACGGTCATTTGGCGGGGGATTTTTGTTTACAGGAAGTGGCAAAAGCGATTCGAGAAACTGTAAATCGTCCTGCTGATTTGGTGGCGCGTTATGGTGGGGAAGAGTTTGCGGTGATTTTGCCCAATACAAGTGCAGAAACGGCGTTTGATATTGCAGAAAGGATTCGGACTAAGGTTAAAGGTTTACAAATTGCTCATTGTAAATCACCGATCGCTCAATATGTTACTCTCAGTTTAGGCGTGTCGAGCATTGTTCCCCATCGGGAGTCTTCGCCGGAAGAGTTGATTGCGACGGCTGATAGGGCGTTGTATCGGGCGAAGGAACAGGGACGCGATCGCACTTATCTCTTATAGTGGTTACAATGAACCTCTTAGGAGTGATAGTCTAAAATCTATTCCCATCCAAATTGATACCAATGAACCCGAAAATTACTAATATGGTGGCATGGCAGCAAGCTGAGTTGTTGATGCAGCCCGCCTATCTTCGGATTGTTGATAATCTTCGCAAACAGTTGGAACAGTCTGCTTGGAAGGGTACTTATGAGGAAGTACAAACCCCTTATCCGGGTTATTTACTGCGTTTGCAACACAAGGAGCAGGAGTTTACTATAAATTTGTGGGAACTTTGCTTTCAGGTGTGTTTTCTGGAGTACCAGCCTACTCATTCTGAGTTAGAAAGCCAAGATGTTCAAATTGATACTAGTTTAATTGATGAAACTGGGGATGTAGATTGGGAAACTTTGGAGGCGAAGACGCAGAGGATAATCGCAGAAATATTTACAAATTTACCAGCTAGTTAGTAAACTTTTTATCTTGGAGGTAGGTGAGGATGATGGAATTACGTGATATTCAAGTAGAGGCTGGGGCGATTATTGTAGATGGAATAGTGGTTAGTTTTGGGAATGAGTTGGATGCTTTGCTGGCGGCTAGGGAAGGGGTGGCTTTGTGCGATCGCACGCATTGGGGTAGAATTTTAGTTAGCGATGACGATCGATCGCGCTTTTTACACAATCAAACCACAAATGATTTGCAATCTCTGAAACCTGGTACAGGTTGTGATACAGTTTTTGTTTCTTCTACAGCCAGAACTATTGATTTAGTAACTGCATATATTTTGGAAGATGCAGTGTTACTTTTAGTGTCGCCCAATCGTCGGGAATATTTGCTGCAATGGATGGATAAATACATCTTTTTTGCTGACAAGGTGAAACTAAAAGATATTACTAATGATACTGCTACTTTCAGTTTAATTGGGCCTGAGAGCGAGCAAATTGTTAAAAAATTGGGTGCAGAAGCGATTATTAATCAAGCTTATGGTAATCACCAGTTATTTAAGTTAGAAGATATTGAATTTCGAGTTGCTGTTGGCAGTGGTTTAGCAATTCCCGGATATACTTTAATTGTGGCTGCTGAATATGCAGCGAAGTTATGGAAAAAGTTGGTAGAATTAGGTGCAGTTCCTTTAGGCGAACAAGGTTGGGAACAGTTAAGAATTACTCAAGGAAGACCTATTCCAGACCAAGAATTAACAGATGATTATAATCCTTTAGAGGCGGGTTTGTGGCAAACAATCTCTTTCACTAAAGGATGTTATATTGGTCAGGAAACTATTGCCAGATTGAACACTTATAAAGGTGTGAAACAGCAACTTTGGGGGATTCGTTTAGCTGCGCCTGTGGAAGTTGGAAGTGTGATTACTTTGGATGATGAAAAGGTAGGAAAACTTACGAGTTTTACCGAAACTGAAAATGGTTATTTTGGTTTGGGTTATGTGCGTACAAAAGCTGGCGGAGAAGGTTTAAAAGTGCGAGTTGGTGAGGTGGAAGGTGAAGTTGTCGAAGTTCCGTTTTTGACTCGTGAAAACTAGGGCGGGCTCTCCTGCCCACCCCACAAGAAAGCTATAACTCTTGTGGGGTGGGCAGGAGAGCCCCGCCCTATCCTGAGATAACTATTATCACTTTATTTATTTGCATCTACTTAAAATAAATTATTGCTGTTCTCTTACCCAAGAGCGAAAAGCTTTTAAAGTAGCAGTTTCCCCATCAATTAAACTTTGACGAATGAAGCGAGGAATCGCATCCAAAGCTAACCAAGGAAAAGTCCGACTTTGCGATACTTGATTATAAATCAAAATCGGTTCTTGTAACACATAAACTTCTAATTTCTGCCCATCATAACGCCAAAATTCGGGAATTCCAAGTGCAGCATAAATCGGACGTTTGTCTAAAGAACTGCTGGTAATATCAATTTCAACTACTAAATCTGGAGGAGGGTCAATTTCAAGATTAATGTTTTGCTTATGCCTAACTAAAGGTTCACTTTGGATATAATAACAAGAATCGGGTTCTGCACCCTGTTGCATACTTTCTCGTTTTAAGGTTAAAGAGCCAAATTTCTTTAAGTTTAAGTTTAACTCATCTGCGATCGCACGCACCAAATCATCAATAAAGCGGTTGTTATTTTCATGCTCTCCCAAAGGTGTCATAATTTCCAAAAATCCTTCATAATAAGCTAGGCGGATTGCTCTGTCTTCTCCTAAATCTACTAACAATCTCTCAAAAGTTTGCCAACTGACATTTTTTAAGATTACCCTTTGTTCGGCGGGTGAAGTTGCTACAATCATAAGTTTTTTAGAGATTAAGGTTAATATTGAACCGCTCCAGACGCAGAGGATGCAGAGAGAAGAGAAGGAGGATTACTTTAATTGGGGATGGAATTTAGCATAAAGCATTGTTAGGACTGGTTTACCATTTTTTAAATGTCGTTCTATCACTGCTGGTACTTCATCTGGGTTTACGCGATCGTACCAAAAATGCTCAGGTTCTATCAATACCATCGGGCCATTACCGCATTGTCCTAAACAGGTGCTAGCAGTAACAGTAACGTCGGGTACGGGATGCGCTAAAAAAGCTGCTAAAACTTTTGCAGCACCTAATTTTCGACAACCTTTACTTTGACAAATTAAAACTGTTTTCGCAGACATTGGTTATTGGTTATTTGTCATTGGTTATTGGTCATTTGTCAATTTGTCATTTGTCATTAGTTTAATATTTTCAAATTACCAACGACCAACGACCAACGACCAATGACCAATGACAAATAACTAATCTGGTGATAGTCCTTTTGAGGCTAACCATTCTTGATTGTACAATCGTGATTGATAGCGGGAACCACCATCACAGAGAATGGTAACTATTGTATGTCCGGGGCCTAATTTTTTGGCAATGGCGACAGCTGCGCCAACGTTAATGCCTACAGAACCTCCCATAAATAAGCCGTCTTTTCGTAATAATTGGTAAATTACCCGAATAGCTTCTTTGTCATCGATTTGAATGGCATCATCGATCGGTGCGCCTTCCATATTAGCTGTCACCCGACTGTTACCAATCCCCTCTGTGATAGAACTTCCTTCGATTGTAATTTCTCCAGTTTTGGCGTAACTGTACAATCCACTTCCCATTGGATCTGCCAAAATGGTTTTAACATTGGGATTTTGATCTTTGAGAAACATCGAGACTCCGGCGTAAGTTCCACCTGTACCCGTAGCGCAAGTGAAAGCATCAATTTTCCCGTTTGTTTGTTCCCAAATTTCTTTTCCGGTAGTCTCGTAATGGGCAAGTCTATTCGCTAGATTATCAAACTGATTCGCCCAAATCGCGTTTTCCATCTCCGAAGCAATCGTGCCGGAAAGTCTAACATAATTGTTTGGGTCTTTGTAGGGTACGGCAGGAACGGGACGAACTTCTGCACCTAATGTCCGCAATGCGTCCATTTTCTCCTGAGATTGAGTGTCTGGGATAATAATCAGGCATTTGTAACCCTTGGCGTTGCAAATATGCGCTAGTCCAATACCTGTGTTTCCCGCAGTTCCTTCAACTACTGTACCCCCCGGTTTGAGTAAGCCTTTCTCTTCTGCTTCTTTAATAATATAAAGTGCGGCGCGGTCTTTCACGGAACCACCTGGATTGAGAAATTCTGCTTTTCCCAAGATTTCGCAACCTGTTTCTTCGCTGAAGCTGTTTAATCTAATTAGGGGCGTGTTGCCAATTGTGCCGATAAATCCGTTTTTGATGTCCATGCTCAGTTTACCTTAGTGCTTCCCATTAAAAATTTTGACCTATATTCTTACCAAATTTTACTCAAGTTTAAAATAAATCCAGGTAAAACTGGATCTCCGCTGATAGTTGCTGGGTTATCTAAAATTTCTACTTCTTGATTTGGGCGATAAATATAAACTTTTCGATTCTTTCTATCAATTAACCAACCTAACTGAACTCCTGGTTCCCTCATATATTCTTCCATCTTTTCTTGCAGAGGTTTCAGATTATCTGAAGGCGACCTGAGTTCGATTACAAAATCTGGACAAATCGGCACAAATTTATCCTGTTGTTCTTGTGATAAAGTATTCCAACGTGAAAGTTTCATCCAAGAAGCATCGGGTGCTCTTTCTGCACCTGTAGATAGTTTAAAACCACCGTTGGAATCAAAACAAATACCCGTTCCGTCTTGCTCTGACCAAATATATAATTGCCCAGCTATACTAAAATTGCGATTGCTTGTAGTTCCACCTGTGGGTGGCATAATGATTAACTCTCCTAATTGATTGCGTTCAATGCGAAAATCCCGGTTGATTTGACAGAATTCAAAAAATTGGTCGTCTGTCATTTGCAACTGTGGCGGCATCCGCAATACTATCTGTTCGGAAAGCATACTTTATTTCCTCTCTTAATTTACCAAACTTTACTCAAATTTAAAATAAATCCAGGTAATACTGGATCTCCGCTGATAGTTGTTGGGTTATCTAAAATTTCTACTGCTTGATTTGGACGATAAATATAAACTTGGCGATTCTTTCTATCAATTAACCAGCCTAACTGTACTCCTGGTTCCCTCATATATTCTTCCATCTTTTCCTGCAAAGGTTTTAGATTATCTGAAGGCGACCTTAATTCTACTACGAAATCTGGACAAATCGGCGCAAACTTTTGTTGTTGTTCTGGGGTTAAACTATTCCACCTTTCTAATTTTATCCAAGATGCGTCGGGCGCACGTTTCGCACCTGTTGATAAAGTAAAACCCTCAGATCCCCGACTTCTTCAAGAAGTCGGGGATCTAAATTGGCAAACTTCAGCCAAACTAAAAATTATTTGTTTGGTTGAGGAGTCATCCGCAAATAAGGTTTAACTTCTTCGTATCCTTTGGGGAATTTCTCTTTCAAAACTTCGGGATCTTTCAAAGATGGTACGATTACTACATCTTCGCCATCTTTCCAGTTAGCAGGTGTCGCTACACTGTAATTATCTGTCAGTTGCAAAGAGTCAATTACCCGCAGAATTTCATCAAAATTTCTTCCAGTGCTCGGAGGATAGGTAAAGCTCAAACGCAGTTTCTTTTGCGGGTCAATCACAAAAACTGTCCGAACTGTTACCGTGTTGGTAGCATTGGGGTGAATCATGTCGTAAAGGTCTGAAACTTTCTTATCTGGATCTGCCAGAATTGGATAGTTCAGCGTTACGCTTTGTGTTTCTTCAATGTCGCCAATCCAGCCTTTGTGCGATTCTACATCATCCACGCTCAGCGCTAATACTTTTACGTTGCGCTTGTCGAATTCTGGTTTGAGACGGGCGACTTCGCCTAATTCGGTGGTGCAAACTGGTGTATAATCTGCGGGGTGAGAGAACAGGACAACCCAGCTGTCTCCAGCCCAGTCATAAAAGTTAATCTCGCCTTCGCTGGAGGCTTGAGTAAAGTTGGGAACGGTGTCGCCTAGTCTAAGCGCCATAATCAGGTTTCCTCTGCGCTGAAACCGCTAAAATATTTACTTTGCAATCATGCCATAAAATCCGATCTTTCCTACCGGATTTTAGATATTTTAATGTTTTAGTTAAGTTTTTTGTAACTTTTGATACAATTTGGCGGCTGAGAGGCTGCTATGGACAAACTGAGAAAATTTGTTAGGCTAGAATCTACTTTATACTCTCTAGGTGTCTGGAAAATAGCCTTAATTATTAAGTTTAAGTTAAGGCTTAAGATTGCATATTTTTTTGATTCTTTCCCAATTCTTAATTAAGTACGTCAGTAAAAAGTAGGGCTGGCATTGTATTAGTTAGCAAGTGGAGAGTTTCCACTTTTATTGGAGATAGAAGATATATGTCTCGTTTCAAATTTTTTAACAAGTTTTTACCTTTAGCAGCATCTTTGTTGGTGGCTGGAATACCAGCGGGTGCGATCGCCTCAAACAAACCTCAACCAATCAACCAGCAGCAACCCAAATCTGAAGAAATTCAGTTGATGCAAGCTGATTTCGGCTTCAGTTTGCCAATCTGGATTTATGCAGTAGGAGGGGTTGTAATAATTTTCATCTTCTTACCTAAAATTGGTTGGATTTTAGGGTTAATAGTTATTGGCGAAAGAGAAGTAGGAATTGTTACCAAAAAATTTGCCGCTAAGAGTTTGCCAGCAGGTAAATTAATTGCCCTTAATGGTGAAGCGGGTTTGCAAGCAGATACCCTGCCACCGGGATGGCATTTTGGTTATTTCCCTTGGCAATATAGCATTCGCAAAGAGCAAGTGATCGCTATTCCTCAAGATGAAATCGGTTTAATTGTTGCTAATGATGGGGGAACTATTCCACCTAATAGAATTTTAGGCAAAGTCATTGACTGTGATGATTTTCAGAATGCTCGTAAGTTCCTGACTAATGGAGGCGAAAAAGGTCGGCAGTTGGCTGTTCTGACTACCGGAACTTATCGAATTAATACGGCTTTGTTTGAGGTAATTACCTCCACTAATGCTAGTAAACATGGCATGAAACCAGAGCAACTTAAACTCTACAAAGTTGATCCAGAACGAGTGGGAATTGTCTCTACTTTAGATGGTATTCCCATTGAAGAAGGTGAAATCGCTGGGCCTATAATTCCCCAACATGATAATTTCCAAAAAGCGCAAAGTTTTATCAATGGTGGGGGACGTAGAGGTTTGCAGGAACAAGTAATGCTGTCGGGTTCTTGGAATCTCAATCCTTGGTTTGTGAAGGTGGAACAAGTGCCGATGACGGAAGTGCCGATCGGTTATGTAGGCGTAGTAATTTCTTTTGTGGGTCGATCGCACGAAGATATCAGCGGCGAATCTTTTACTCACGGAAATTTAGTTAATAAAGGTGACAAAGGCGTTTGGATTGAACCTTTGTATCCCGGTAAACATCCCCTCAACACAAAGATTATGAAAGTGGAATTGGTTCCCACAACTAATATAGTGTTGAACTTTACGGCACGATTCAGCGGCGAACATGGTTATGATTCTAAATTGGTTGCTTTGAAGTTGCTTTCTTTTGATGGTTTTACATTCGATTTAGAAGTTTTCCAAATTATTCATGTTGCTGCTGTTGATGCACCAAAAGTAATTTCTCGTTTGGGTTCGATGCAGAATTTAGTAGATCATGTTTTGCGTCCAATTGTAGGTAATTATTTCCGCAATTCTGCACAAGAATACACGATTTTGGATTTCTTGGTCGATCGCGCACAACGCCAAGCAGAAGCAGCCGAGTACGTGCGTCAGGCGTTGCGTGCTTATGATGTGCAAGCGGTTGATACGCTGATTGGCTTGATTTCGCCTCCACCAGAACTGATGCAAACTTTGACCGATCGCAAAATCGCTGAAGAACAACAAAAAACTTACGAAGTGCAACGGGTGGCGCAGTCGCAGCGTCAAGAACTGGTGCGGGAAACAGCTTTGGCGGACATTCAAAAAGAAGTCGTGACAGCAGAACAAGGTGTTAAAATTGCGGAACTTCATGCGACTGCAAAAATTAATGAGGCGCATGGGGAAGCGGAATCAATTCGAGTCACTGGAGAAGCGAAAGCCGATGCTTATCAAGCTGGTGTAAATGCTTTGGGTTCGCAATCTTACACGGCGTTACAATTAATGCAGGTGATTGGCGATCGCAAAGTGCGAGTTGTTCCCGATGTAGCTGTTAGCGGTAATAGCCAAGGTTCAGGTTTAGTTGATGGTTTGATGGGAATGTTGTTGTGGAATCAAACTAAAGAATTGCAAAGTAATGGTAAAAGTAATGGTCAGAATTTAATTGTCAAAAGCCAAATAGAAGATGAGTTAGAAAAGGGCGGTTAAAACCGCGTCTACACAAACGAAGTCCGCCTTCGCGGACTTCTAACCTGCGAAAGCAGGTTTTGTCTGTATACTCAGATCTTGCACCAGTCCCAAAATCCGCCTGCGAATCAATTCGCACCGCGAGTAGCTAAAGTCCTCTAAAGAGGACTAAAATATTTGAAATCAAAAGCTTTCAATATTTGAAATCAAAAGCTTTCAGTCCACTTCAGTGGAGTTGAGCTATTAGCCTGCGAATTGATTCGCAGGCGGGCTAAAACGACAGGTGCAAGATCTAAATATAGCCTGCAACTTCAGTTGCTAGGATAAAAATGAGTCATGAAGGCAAAGAAGTAATTTGTTTCAACCCTAGTTGTAATGAGTCACAAAATTACGATCGCAATTCTTTAACCTGTCAATTTTGTGGCTCTACTTTGCTTCTCAAAAATCGCTATCGTGCGGTTAAAGTTTTGGGTAGGGGAGGCTTTGGACAAACATTTTTAGCCTTTGATTTGGCTGAAGATTCTCCTACCCTTTGCGTTATCAAACAATTTTGGCAAGTTCTTGATCGGGGAGATGCGATCGACAAATTAAAAGAATTAGCCAAGCATCCCCAAATTCCTGATGTTATAGACAGTTTTGCCGAAAATGGCTATTTCTACCTCGTACAAAAATACATAACCGGAAAAAACTTAGCAATACTTTTAGGAGAAAAGGGTCAATTTAGTGCCGCAGAAGTCTGGCAAATTTTGGAAAACTTACTTCCCGTTCTCCAATTTATTCATTCCCATCAAGTCATCCATCGCGACATTAAACCTGAGAATATTATTCAAATAAAATCGTTAAATGATTTATTTTTAGTCGATTTTAGTGCAGCAAAACTGGTGACAGAAACTTCCTTTGTTGTGCCAGAAACGACGATCGGTAGTGCTGAATATGCTGCACCAGAACAAGTGAGAGGAAGCGCAGTTTTCAGCAGCGATCTTTACAGTTTAGGCGTTATTTGCCTGAATTTACTAACAGGAATTCGTCCGTTTCACCTGTTTGATTTGGCGAATAACTGTTGGGTGTGGCGGAATTATTGGCTGTCAGACTTGACAAGTTCTGTAGAATATGATTTGGCGCAAATTCTCGATCGCCTAATCGAACCTTCATTAGAAAAGCGATTTACTTCTGCTGAAGTTGCACTCACCGAAATGCAAAAACTCAGAGGTAAAAAAATCCCGATTCCCGTACCTCCTGCCACACAAAATTGGGAAAATTACGCCACACTTGTCGGTGATGGAGGGCTATTTTCTGGGATTAATGCGATCGCTCTTTCTCCTGATGATAAAATGCTTGCCAGTGTCAGCGACGATCGAACAATTTGCTTATGGGATATCAGCACAATCAAAGAGAATTTTACCATAAAAGGTCATACAGGAAAAGTTAAATCTGTTGCTTTTTATCCCCATTCACCAAACATATTAGCAAGCGGAAGTAGCGATCGCAAAATTAAGCTCTGGGATCTGCAAAAACGCCAAGAAATTCACACAATAGTCGGTCACAATGGCGCTGTCAACGCTTTAGCATTCAGTTCTGAAGGGCAAATTCTTGCCAGTGGTAGTGCGGATAAAACTGTAAAATTATGGCATCCCGAAACAGGAGAACAGATAACAACATTATCGGGAGCTAAATTAGGGATAAATGCGATCGCTTTCAGTCCAGTTTCGCCTCTATTAGCAAGTGCAAGTTCCGATCAAATTGTCCTAATTTGGGATTTAATAAAATTTGAATTAATTTGTACTTTGGTTGGACATACTGGGGGAGTTAGAGCGATCGTATTTAGTCCCGATGGCAAATTACTAGCCACAGGCGGCGAAGACAGAACAATTCGCCTTTGGGATACCACAACTTGGCAATGCAATTCTATTCTTTCAGGACATCCTTGGTTAGTTTCTGCACTTACCTTTTCCCCCGATAATCAAATTCTTATCAGTGGAAGTTGGGACAAAACTGTAAAATTGTGGCAAATTAGTAGTGGAAAAGAAATAGGAATGCTCGTCGGTCATACAGATTTGGTTAGTTGTGTTGCGATCGCTTCTGATGGCAGTTTCATTGCTAGTGGTAGTCAAGATAAAACAATTAAACTATACAAGCAAAATTAGTAGATTAATGGAAATAAACATTATCATTGAAAAAGACGAAGATGGTTTTTACGCCTATTCTCCTGAGCTTGAGGGTTGTCAAAGTCAAGGAGATACTTTAGAAGAAGTGAAAGCAAATATTAAAGAAGCTGTTGAACTTTACTTAGAAAGTTTATTTTATCCTAATCAGGAACATGAAGAATCAGAATAAAAACCTCCAACTTTTAGATACTGTCGCTGTCCTCAATCCAATTTCTGCTGAAAGATTAACTTTAGTTGAACCTCAGTATACTTCTATAAACAGTCTACCCGTTGGGTTAGTTGGGACGGTTGTTGAAGTATACAATTTTGAAAATGAAAGCAAATATTTAGTAGAATTTGCTGATAACCAAGGACAGGAATATGCAATGGCTATTTTGAAAGCAGATGAACTGATTGTATTGCAATATGAACTGACATTAACCTAAAATAAACGGGAGTGAAAGCCATGATAACCTTAAGAGCTAGAAACCTAAATCTTAACGATGTTAATCGTCTGCTTAATATAGAAGAAAAACTAGATGAAGTTTCGTTTGCAGATTTATTAACCCTCGAACCAATAACTAATTTAGAACAACAAGAAATTGTCCAAATCTGCAATGATTTTCGTCCTTACGTGAGATCGAAAAAAGTTTCGGAAGGACAAGTAAAACTTCTCACGGTTTTTCCTTTGCTGCGATTAGCTGGTTTCTATCATTACCCAATCCAAATTAATGTAGAAGAAGGTATCGATAATATTGTAGTTGAAGACGAAGATACAACTATTACTGGACGTTTTGATATTGTCGCAGTTAACAGAAATATTTTTACGACAAATAACGTTCCTTTTTGGATTTTGGTAATTGAATCAAAAGAACTGGGAGTAGATGTTCTTCAAGGTTTACCACAGTTGCTTGCTTATGCTTACAATAGCTTAGAACGCCAATCATCAGTTTGGGGAATGGTGACTAATGGATTGCAATATTTGTTTGTGTTGATTCAACAAGGAAATCCGCAAACTTATCAGTTAATTATGCCAAGATTAGATTTATTTTATTCTCAGCAATCTGTATTGTTGCTGCAAGTTCTTAAAGCTATCTGTAAGTTAGAGTTTAGTTCTTGAAAATCGTAACAAAGCTATGACAAACACTCGCAACGCTAAAGAATTAACCTTAGCAGATGTGCAACGTATCTTCGGTTTCCAGATGCAATTTAATGGTTCTTTTACACCTTTATTAAATCTGGAACCTTTAACCGAATTTGAACAGCAGGAACTTTCGCAAATTGTAGAAGATTATCGTAACTATTTTTTAGAAAGTAAAGTTGGAGAAGGGTTGGTAAAAGCGTTAACTACTTTTCCCTTATTGCGGTTGGCTGGTTTTTACCGTTCTCCTATTAAAATAGGTTTGGAAGAGAATATCGCTCAAATTCAGATTGAAGATGAGGATACCAATATTACTGGAAGATTAGACATTTTAGCTGTTAATAAGAGTATCCGAACTGCAACTGATACACCTTTTTGGCTTATTGTGGTTGAATCTAAAAACAGTCTAGTTGATCCAGTTGCAGGTTTGTCTCAATTACTCACTTATGCTTATCAAAGTTTAGATCATCAAACATCTGTTTGGGGATTAGCTACTAATGGTTTGCGTTATCAGTTTGTTTATATTCGGTTAGGAGATTCGCCAACTTATCAGATTATGCCTGATTTAAATTTGTGGGAGATCGATCGCACCCCCCAAATCCTACAAGTCCTCAAAGCAATCTGCAAACTACAATCCCAGTAATAGCAAAAAACCTATCTCCGCCGTTCCTGCAACTTCCGATAAACCGCTTTAATATCAACATTATGATGCGCTAAAGCGACCAAAGTATGATAAAATAAATCGGCAACTTCTCCGGCAATACCTTCTTTATCATCATCCTTAAAAGCCATTACCACTTCAGCGGATTCTTCGCCAATTTTCTTTAAAATCTTGTTATCTCCACCCGCAAATAACTTGCAAGTATAAGACTCTTCATTGGGATGATCTCTACGATCGCAAATCACCTCAAACACCTGTGATAAAGTATCAGCAGGTGGCGCAATCTTCGAGCCGTTTACTTGATGAAAACAACTGCGTTCCCCAGTATGGCAAGCAATATCACCAATCTGTTCCACAGTAATTAGTAGTGCGTCGCTGTCGCAGTCATAACGCATACTTTTTACGTTTTGCACATGACCAGAAGTTTCCCCTTTAGGCCATAATTCCGATCGAGAACGACTCCAAAACCAAGTTCTTCCAGTTTCCAAAGTTTTGGCTAAAGATTCCCGATTCATCCAAGCCATCATCAAAACTGTACCATCAAGGTAATCTTGAACAATAGCCGGGACTAATCCCTTTTCGTCATAGCGAATTTGCTCGATCGGGATAGACTGGTTAAGAGCCGTTAAATCAGCAGGCATAAACTTCGGTCACAAAAGCAGAGTAGATTGCTTATTCTAACCGTTTTCGATCCCTTTTTGGGAGCGAGTAACAGGGAACAGGGAGAATTTTTAACTTCTGCCTTGTTAAACTAGTAAAGGTTTTGCAGCCTCAGTCAGGGTACTATAAGAATTTGCGGCTTGAGTTCTTACAGCACACCAAGCAACCTGATGAGCTTTTGACTCTTCACCGTACCAATGAATAGCACAATTGAACGCTGCTCGGTATAATTCTTGTGCAGCTTCCGAAAGGCGATCGCGCACATCTGCTGGTAAATCTTGATTGCTCTTATATAACATTTTTGGTTTACGGGTAGATTGGGGGTAACGAGAGAGTAACATTGTCAATCATTAGGTTGCGTCTAACTTGAGACAGACTTTAAAGCCAAGACAGGCAAAGACTTACAGTTAAGGAGACAGCTTTGGTGACCACCTCTTTTAAAACCACCAAATCAGAAGAAATTTTTGCAGCAGCACAGAAAATCATGCCAGGAGGCGTGAGTTCTCCTGTGCGTGCTTTCAAATCAGTGGGAGGACAACCCATCGTCTTTGACCATGTTAAAGGCGCTTATATCTGGGATGTCGATGGAAATGAATACATTGATTATGTAGGAACTTGGGGCCCAGCAATCTGCGGTCACGCGCATCCCGAAGTAATTAAAGCACTGCACGAAGCTTTAGAAAAAGGTACCAGTTTCGGCGCACCTTCAGTCCTGGAAAATGTCCTGGCAGAAATGGTAATTGATGCCGTTCCTAGCATTCAAATGGTGCGGTTTGTCAATTCTGGAACCGAAGCTTGCATGGCGGTATTGCGTTTGATGCGTGCTTTTACCGGACGTGAAAAAGTAATTAAATTTGAAGGTTGCTATCACGGGCACGCCGATATGTTTTTGGTGAAGGCGGGTTCCGGCGTTGCTACCCTTGGTTTACCCGACTCCCCCGGCGTTCCCAAAGCTGCAACCAGCAGCACTCTCACCGCACCTTACAACGATTTAGAAGCGGTGAAAGCTTTGTTTGCTGAAAACCCAGGTGAAATTGCCGGGGTAATTCTGGAACCAGTTGTCGGTAATGCAGGTTTTATTACTCCCGATGCCGGATTTTTGGAAGGTTTACGGGTAATTACAAAAGAAAACGGCGCATTGCTGGTGTTTGACGAAGTAATGACTGGTTTCCGCATTGCTTACGGCGGCGCACAAGAAAAATTTGGCATTACTCCCGATTTAACCACTTTAGGTAAAGTTATTGGTGGTGGTTTGCCAGTGGGTGCTTATGGCGGTAGACAGGATATCATGTCTATGGTGGCACCTGCTGGCCCAGTGTACCAAGCGGGGACTTTATCCGGCAATCCCTTGGCAATGACGGCGGGGATTAAGACTTTGGAATTATTGCAAAAACCTGGCACTTACGAGTATTTGGAAAAAATTACCAAAAAACTTAGCGATGGTTTGTTGCAAGCTGCGAAAGACGCTGGTCATGCTGTTTGCGGCGGTCACATTAGCGCCATGTTTGGTCTATTCTTTACTGGTGGCCCAGTGCATAATTATGAGGATGCCAAGAAGTCGGATACGGCTAAATTTGGTCGTTTCCATCGCGGAATGTTAGAACATGGTGTTTATTTGGCACCTTCTCAATTTGAGGCTGGGTTTACTTCTTTGGCGCATACGGATGCAGATATCGATCGCACTTTAACCGCTGCAAAGGAAGTTCTCTCTACTATCTAAAATATCTTTTACTGGTGGTGGAAAATCCTAGTTTTGGGGACTGGGTACAGGGGACTAGATTTCCCGATCGTCGCAACCAATAAATGATAACCACATCCTAAATATTTCTCGGCGCTACCCCGTCTCTCTAGGCGGGGTTTACTTGTATGTGATTTTAACTATTTGTTGATACCAAATCCGGGTTAGTTACCCCCTCTACCTTCTCCGTCTTTCCTCTGCGTCCTCTGTGTCTGGAGCGGTTCATTAATAAAAGGGGTTTTTCACCCGGATTTAGTATGAGTTATATTCTTTCATTACAAATTCTTAATTTTCCGTAGTTAATCGGGTATCAATTACTTCAAAAAACTAATAAAATTGCTTTATCTGCTAAAGTATAGCCCCTAGCCAGAGTAAAAAATGGAATATTCGTTACCACAAAGAAATATAGGAAAATTTTCCAAATTTATTAAATTACTGAAAATGCTATCTAAATTTATCAGCGTAATCAGTATTTTATTTGGTTTTTACCTTTGTTTTATTTCGTTGATTACTCCAGGATTAGGATTAATTTTTTCTGGGTTAACATTGTGGTTATGGCATCAGGAAAAGATTAAAGGTAAATTGATATTTTTTAACTTTATCGGTTTAATAATAATTATTTTTGTAGAATTTACAGAAATTTTTCCCTTAATTTATAAAATAAGTTTCTGGAAAATACCGGGAAATATAATAGCTAGTACAGCTATTAGCTTAATTTTTCTAAGCATAGGCTTATTACTATTAATCAATAAGTCTTATAGTGCTGCTCAATTTTTTAGCGTAATCGGCTTTTTAATATCTTTAATTGGTTCTTTGGGCGAGGCTTATCAAATCAAAGATTTTTACGTATTTGGTTCTTATACGAAAATGTTATTGCCTACAAGTATGGCAATAATTTTATTATCTTTGGGCATTTTGTTTGCTTCTCCCGAACATGGTTGGATAAGAACTTTCACTAGCGAAAATGCTGGGGGAATAATGGCGAGACGGATGTCGCCTATAGCGATCGCAATGCCATTAATTGTCGGCTGGTTAATCTTAATAGGTTATCGCAGTTATGCCTATTCCCCAGAAATTGCTATCACTTTATTAAGTGTATTGAATATTATATTTTTTAATTGGGTAATTTGGTGTACTGCCAGATTTTTAACCAGAGTTGATACCCAAAGACAAAAAGTACAAAAAGCCCTGCAAGAAAATGAAATTAAATTTCACGCGATTTTTGAGCAATCATTTCAATTCGTCGCTTTATTGCAACCAGATGGTACTTTAATTGAAGTCAACCAAACGGCATTAGATTTTGCTGAAGTTTCCTTATTAGATGTAGTTAACAAACCTTTTTGGCAAACCCGATGGTGGATAGATGAAGAGAGATTAATTACTCGGTTATCTATTACTAGGAATGAAAATTTTTCAGCAGTACAACAACAACTAAAATCTGCGATTAACCAAGCAGCAAAAGGGGATATAATACGTTATGAAGTGGATGTTTGTGGAGGAAATAATCAGGTGGCAACTATTGATTTTTCTCTCAAACCATTGCGCGATCGCACCGGAGAGATAATATTATTAATAGCCGAAGGGCGCGACATTAGCGATCGCAAACAAGTCGAAACAGCTTTACGAGAAAGAGAGCAATTTTTAGCCAGTATTTATGATGGCGTTAATTACATTATATGCGTCGTCGATGTGGCTGAAAATGGTCATATTACTTATGCTGGTTGGAATCCAGCAACAGAAAAAATTACGGGAATTAGTTCTCAAGCTAGTTTTGGTAAAACTCCTGAAGAACTTTTTCCTCCCCATTTATCCAGCGAATTTCGCCAGGGATTTAACCAATGTTTAGCCGCAAAAGCTTCTATTTCTTATGAAAGCTGTACGAAAGTTGAGGATGAAGAAGTTTGGTTAATAGCAACTTTAACTCCTCTAAAAGATCCCGGAGGAAAGATTTACCGGATTATTGCTACTTCTACTTATATTACCGAACGCAAAAAAGCCGAAATAGCTTTACAAAAATCTGAAGCACAATTCCGCAAACTAGCGCAACAAGAAGCATTAATTAATCGCATTGCTAACCAAATTCGTAACTCTTTAGATATCGATCGCATTTTAACCACTACAGTAAATGAACTGCGTAACTTATTACAGATCGATCGCGCCGCTTTTGGTTGGTATCGTTATGATACTAATCCCCAAACTTGGGAATGTATTAAAGAAGCAAAAAACGCACTTTTACCTAGTATATTAGGATTATACAAAGCAACTGTGCTAGGCCCTTTATGTGAAAAAATTCTCAATCGGGAAACCTTCCAAGTTGATGAAGTTAGTAGTTGCCAAGACCCAATTTTGCGCGAATTTCTTTTAGACTTAAGTTATACTTCAATTTTAATTTTACCCATTCAAACGCAATCCGGGAAAGTTGGCGCTTTTAGTTTTGGACATACTAGAAATAAACGCCCATTTACTGATAGTGAAGTAGAATTAATCGAAGCGGTGGGGGTGCAGTTGGCGATCGCCCTTAACCAAGCTGAACTTTACGCCCAAAGTCGTGAACGTACCCAACAATTAGAAACAGCATTACAGGAATTACAACAAACTCAAACCAAATTAATTCAAAGCGAAAAAATGTCCTCTTTAGGACAAATGGTAGCAGGTGTCGCCCATGAAATTAATAACCCTGTCAGCTTCATTTATGGCAATATTCAACCCGCTACCGAATATATCCAAGACTTACTTAAATTACTCAAACTTTATCAATTCCATTACCCAATTCCTGCACAAGAGATCCAAATGGAAGCAGAAGCAATTGATTTAGAATTTTTGGTCGAAGACTTACCCAAAATATTAGCTTCTATGAAAGTAGGCGCAACTCGAATTCGAGATATCGTGCAGAGTTTGCGAATTTTTTCTCGCTTAGATGAAGCTGATATGAAAGTAGTCGATATTCACGAGGGAATTGATAGCACAATCATGATTTTAGAACATCGACTAAAAGCAAAGCCTCACTTCTCTGGAATTTCGGTATTTAAAAACTATGGCAAACTACCCCTAGTAGAATGTTATCCAGGACAATTAAACCAAGTATTTATGAACATTTTAGCTAACGCCATAGATGCTTTAGAAACTCAACCAGAACCGCGAAATATTACTATTAGTACTCAAGCCAAAAACCAATTAATCATCATTAGTATTGCTGACAATGGTGGAGGAATGCCTAAAAATGTTAAAAGTAAAATATTCGATCCATTCTTTACTACAAAAGCTGTAGGTAAAGGTACAGGTTTAGGATTAAGTATCTCTCATTCAATTATTGTCGAAAAACACAATGGTAACTTGAAATGTAACTCCGAATTAGGTCAAGGAACAGAATTTATTATTGAAATTCCTGTTCGACAAAAATAATTCCTTATTAACTATAAGTTTTTCCCAAAAAATTACATTGCATATTATAAATATAATAAAATTAATAATATTTTCAAAGCACAGATTTGCATATCTGTTATACTAACCTGGAATATTCAACAGCTAATCAGGGGATATTAACGATTATGAGTCAAGATTTACCTCTATGGGTACAAGATCGCGAAGAAGTTCTCAAACACGATGATGGAGTGGAATGGCGCTATGGGGAACGTCCTGACTATTCCCATACAAAGGCTTTTTTAGAGCAAGAAAGAAAAACGAATCATGCAGAAGGAACATTAAATGCGATCGCCCATAATTTGGTGAAGACATTTGAAATGGAAGCAACTTTCAAAACTAGTCCTCAACAATGGATATCTGTAGTTACAGATAAATTTCGTATGAGTACCAATGGCGGGAAAGAATATACTGCCGAAGATATTGTAGAACAGGGAACCTATAATCTGTTTCTGGAAAACTCCGACCACTACCGTGCTTCTGAGGAAAATTTTGAATCATCTTACAACCTTTTTCACACAGCTTTTCCTAATGGTTTTCACTGGGAATTAATTGAAGTTGTTGCTGGGCCTCCTAATGTTGTTTTTAAATGGAGACATTGGGAAACTTTCAGTGGGGCTTACAAAGATCGTCAACCTACAGGAGAAACGATCGAAATTGTTGGTCTTAGTATTGCTAAAGTAACGGAAGACTTAAAGATTGAGTCTGTCGAACATTTCTTTGATACGAATAATTTCTTAACTAAGTTAACTACTGGAGGATGTCCTGTTAGCCACTAAAAACTTAGGGCGTAATCCAATACTGCGGCTATTTCGGATTCATGGTGAGAAATGTTCATATGTGTTACAAACTTTGAAAACGGTGCGTTAGGCACGGGAATTTAATTATTGGTTGAAATGCTGAATTTGTTATCCGTGCCTAACACACCCTACAGTTAAATAAGATTTTGTTATCACCATAAATACGGGAGAGCCGTTTTGGGTAGGGGCGATTAATGAATCACTCCTACAATCCCTTATAAATCAAGCATTTTCCGAATTAATGTACCTTTTTTTACTAAAGTTTTATTCACCAAAGAGGAAATATTTGTTTTCCGCTTTGGTGGATTTAACTTATTAGGAATAGGGGTATGTCGCCACAACAAAAAAGGAATAGTTAGTAATCCCAAAATCATCACAATTACAGCAGTTAACAACACCATCAAACGGCTAGGTTTATAGTCAGCTTCTTCAATTTGTCGGAGAACTTTGTTGTAACGCCATACAGATAAACCAATGACAATCACTCCCAAAATTACTAAACTAATTCCTAAATGTTGGGAATTAATAAAAGAATCGGGAACAGTGTTTTGTCCGGTCAATGAAATTTCTAATTGCCTGAGAAATAAGCCAAAACGGGCAATAGCGAAACCAAAACCAATTAAGGCAATGGCTGTTCTCAACCAAGCTAAAAATGTACGTTCATTAGCTTGGTGTTCTCTTTGGCGATCGATCTTCTCAGGGCTAGCCATAATTTCAAATTTTAGTTAGTTGGGAAGCCATACCCAACCAACTTTAAACCTTAGCGATAATTAGTAAATTGCAGCGCTACCGGGTAATCTTCCTGCTTCAAACGCTGAATAACTGCTTGTAATTCATCTTTGTCTTTGGCAGAAACTCGCACTGCATCGCCTTGAATGGAAGCTTGCACTTTCTTAAATTCATCGCGAATTAATTTACTAATTTGTTTCGCAATTTCTTGGCTGATGCCTTTTTTGAGTTTTATTTCTTGGCGGACTCGATTACCGCTAGCTGCTTCAACTTTGCCGTAGTCAAAAATTTTCAAAGATAAGTTTCGTTTTGCTGCTTTAGTTTGCAAAATTGTATGCACGGCATCTAAAGTAAACTCGCTATCCGTGTTAACAGTAATCGTTTCTTTGGCTAATTCTACTGTAGTTTTAGTATCTTTCAAGTCGTAGCGACTACTAATTTCTCTAGTAGTTTGATCGACTGCATTTACTAATTCTTGGTAATCAAAGTCACTAACAATATCAAACGAATAAGTGGAGGCCATAACAACTAACTGAACGGTAATTGGGGATGATTGGTAATCGGTAATTGGTGGTTAATTGGAAATTTCAAATCTAAATATGAAAAGAGATTTGTTATTGCTAATTTTCCTACCCATTACCCATTACCTAACAAGTAATTTCATCTAGCCTGGGAAAGACTCAACACAATCAAAGTGCCACTGCAAAGAGTTGCGATCGCAAAACTCAGCGATCGCAACAGTGGTACATTCAAAATGTAAAACACCGAGTAAAGCAACCGGGCAACCAAATAAGTTAAACCCGCATATATTGCCAGAGTCGAACTTACACCTGTAATGTATGCCATCAATGCTGCGGGAGCAAATACCATCAAAGATTCAAAACCATTTTGATGTGCCCAAGTAGCACGTTGAGCATAAGCAGGTAACTTATCAACTATAGCTCTAGGAGTTGCTAAAGCTTCTGTTCCCAAATTGACACGAGCAAAAGCCACCAGCAAAAAGGGAACATAAACTAAAACAATAGCTCCAGCAATGCAATACAGAAAAGTCATTGATCCTGACATTGGTAATAACCTCATCAGCCCTGATTTATTTCCCAGATTTGCACCTTAATCAAAATAAAACAAGGTGACTAATTTTCTTTGCTCCTCAGCATCTTCGCAGGTTTTTAAAAGAGTCCTACTATCGTGAAAAGCAAAGCAAATTAATTGTTGGCATCGGGAAACAATTTCCTGATTGCACAGAGCGCTAGCTTCACCCAAAGACAAATGATCGTTTTCCGGCTTTTCTACCAAGTGCATTACCTGTTCGAGCAACTCACGAGATTCTCGTGGTTGTCTTTCCAGGCTTTGAGGTAAAATCACCGTCAACAACTTGGGATCTGCCCGCATTGCGCCGCGAATCGCAGCTGCATTTGTCCCAGTAGCACCAGAAGTGAGCAACTTATTCCCTGTCAAAACTAGGGCGTAGCTCATCATCTCAATTAAGTGCTGATGGGTAATAGGAACATGGCGCGAACCTAACAGGGCAATTCTTTTGGCACCTGTCTGTTGGATCGTCGCTAGTTCTTGGACTAATTCATCAAATTTAGGAATGTCCAGCGATTGACTCAAGGATTAAGTTGAAGACACAACGACCTAGTTATTTTAACAGAAGTGTCGAGGCGAGTAGTTCATCAGAATCAGTTAAGGCAAAGTTACCGCTGGTTGTAAGTCGAGTTTTGCCAGCAACCGATCGATATCGAAATGTTTTGCCATTAAATGACGGACACATTCGACCTTGATCGGTTCTTGGAGACGCACTTGACCAAAAGCTTGATCGATAATTTCGACGGTTGTTAAAGTATCTAGATCTACAGAGAGAATGGGGATTTCCAAATCTTCAGCCCGACTTAAAATCAAATTAGAAGGCGGGATATGCCCAGTTAAAATCAAGCATTGAGTGGAAGTTTCTAATGCTGCTAGTTGAATTTCGGTACGATCGCCCCCTGTCACCACCGCCATATTCCGCCCTTTGCGGAAATACTTCAGCGCTGAATTAACATCCATTGCCCCAATTGTCAAGCTTTCTACCAGTAAATCTAAGCGATCGCCTCGGCATAAAACCTCAGCTTTCAATTGCTTGACTAATTCCTTAACACTCACACTGCGGAGTAAAGGACTACGAGGCAGAATACCCAACACGGGAACATCGCGTTTTTCCAGAAACGGGCGGACTTCTGTTTGCGCCATTTCCATTTGATTTTCTGGCACATCATTGAGGACAACGCCCATTAAGCGATCGCCCAACAGACGCTTTGCCGACAACAACTTATGCACCGACAGCAAAGACTGCCAACGGGACACTAGTAGGATTGAGGCATCAATACTATTAGCCACATCCAGTAAAGAAAAATCAAACAAACTGCCTTCATCTAGAGAACCTGGCCCCTCTAGCAACACCAACTCTCCACCTGCCACATCCAGATACTTTGCCAACTCCGCACGGTAATTTACCGTATCTTCGCCTCTAATGCGTTTAGCTACAGCAGCTTCGCAGAGGAAGAATAGAGTTGGTCTAATTCGATCGGATGGCAAGTTCAGGCTTTGAGCCAAAAACTTCACATCTTCATCGATCGCATCAGTCTGTGGCTCATTCCAACAAGTTCCCAGAGGCTTACCGTAGGCAATATCCAGTTTTCTTTCTTTTAACTGATGGGCAAGCCCCAATATTACTGCTGACTTGCCACTATAAGATTCTGTTGACCCAATCAGCAGATGTTTCGTAAATTTTGGCACACCCTAGCTCCTGTTCATCACTTTCTAAAAGGTGGTTTTCCAATTCTTATTCATCTAAGCGCAACAGCCTACGGTAAAAAGCCTTGGAAAAGTCGATCGTCCGTGAGGACTTAAAATTCATTATCACTTCTATAAGAAAGTTAACAAATTCATTATTTGCCAAAGTCATCTCATAGCTGAGTTCCGCATTACCATCAAACTGCAATCGACAACGAGTTAAATCTGCTGGTAATGCAGCCACACTCCAGGTTGCCACAAAAGGAATGCTCTCACCGCCTTCAATTTTACGATTTCCCTCGAGTACACCCTTTTCGTACAGGCTCATCGCCTTGGGTAGCCAAGTTCGCTTATTGCCTTGGTAGTATGGCATATAAACATTTACTCTTTGGGGATTGGCAGGCGGGAGTTGTTCAATAATATCCATAAATTTCCCTTTTTGCTCGTTAATTATAGGTACTCAACTGAATAGTTCTCTTGTACTTATGGTCGAAAATCCTGATTTTAGGGATGGGTACACAAGGACTGGAATTCCTTACACATCAAGCATTTTAGCAATTAATTAGGTAGATTTAATTACCATAAGTACAACAGAGCCAGCTGTTTGGGTCAGGTCTTACCCGATCGTATTATTCCCCACTTTACCCAGCAGAATTACTAAATAGCCGCTAAATTGATCCGAAAGGGGGTAGGGGGTAGGGTGTAGGGGGTAGGGGGTAGGGTGTGGGGTGTAGGGTGTAGGGGGTAGGGTGTGGGTATAGGGAAAAAATTGGACAATGAAAGAGAAGTTTGCCCTTTGAACCCGACTCTTTTCCCTCAAATTCTTTTCACTACCCCCTACCCCCTACACCCTACCCCCTACCCCCTACACCCTACCCCCTACCCCCTACCCCCTAGCCATCAATAGAGACAGTTGCTAAGTAGTACAGCAATCTTGGATACAATAGGGCTGCATTAATCTTTATTTAAGCCGGAGACAATGACACCAAAAATCCCCGTTTTCAGGCGGTGGATGCTGTAATTCCGATTTCTCCTGATGACAAACTGTTGTTACCTTGTTATTATTTCGTTCAATCTGGTGTCCCAATCAACGGGAAATTATACGATTTGTATCGCCAGCCAGAAGTGATAGAAGCGTACCGTCTGTCTTTTGGCAAACAATCAGTTTGTGAAGGCTTTACGGTTTGGTGTGTTTTAGTACCCAGCTTCTTTAAAGGTGTAAATAAGTACTGGTGGTTGAATCAACTGAAATATGCCAGCGAATTCCTGGCCCGAAAACAATTCCTTCAACGAGCTTGACGAACTGAACTCGTTGATCTCCGATATCTCGCAAACAGAGGAACCGGAAGAGACTCCTAACCAAAGATATGGGGGACGCAGGCGCAAAGCGGCGATCGTCCTCACGATAGTTTGGAGTGGCACTATTGCCCTGCATTTACTCTCTTGGGGTAGTTGGCTAATCTTAGGCTTGACAACCTTAATGGGAATTCATGCCATTCGCGTTTTGCGTGCCCGCCCCCATACCTTACCTGAGTCTTTGTCAACCCAAAACCAAGATTCTTGGCCTTTCGTCTCTTTGCTGGTAGCAGCTAAAAATGAAGAGGCTGTAATTGAAAGCTTGGTAAAAACCCTCTGTAGTTTAGACTATCCCAGCTACCGTTATGAACTTTGGGTAATTGATGACAACAGCACCGACAAAACTCCACTGGTACTCAAGCAACTGACGCAGAAATACGATCGGTTGAAGGTGTTCCGGCGATCGCCAGGTGCGACTGGCGGCAAATCAGGAGCCCTAAATCAAGTCCTGCCTCTGACTCGTGGCGATATTATCGCTGTGTTTGATGCTGATGCTCAAGTACCCAAAGATATGCTAAGGCGCGTCGTCCCTGTTTTTGCTAAAGAACAGGTGGGCGCAGTCCAAGTCCAAAAGGCGATCTCTAACCCTGATGTGAATTTGCTCACTGTGGGTCAAGTGGCAGAGATGGCATTGGATAGCTATTTCCAACAACAGCGGATCGCCCTTGGTGGCATTGGCGAACTGCGCGGAAATGGCGAGTTTATTCGTCGTTCTGCTTTGGAACTTTGCGGCGGTTTCAATGAGGAAACTATTACTGATGACCTCGATTTAACTATTCGTCTGCACCTTGAGCAATGGGATATTGAGTTCGTCATCGATCCTGCTGTGGAAGAGGAAGGCGTGACTAGTACGATCGCTCTCTGGCATCAGCGCAACCGTTGGGCAGAAGGCGGCTATCAGCGTTATTTGGACTACTGGCGACCAATTTTTGCGGGGAAAATGGGCTACCGGAAAACTTGGGATATGTTCATGTTTTGGATTACCCAATATTTCCTCCCCACCGCAGCAGTGCCAGATTTTCTCATGGCTCTAGTCCGCAACCGAATGCCTGTTTTTAGCCCTGTCACAGCTTTAATGCTCACTATGTCTTTTATCGCCATGTTTAGCGGTATCCGGCGTGTTAAGCAACAGGAAAAAGTCACTATTCCTAACCTGTTTTTGACTTTGCTCAATACCATCCGTGGCACTTTGTATATGCTCCATTGGGTCATTGTTATGGCTAGTACCACAGCCCGAATGTCCGTTTTACCTAAACGACTAAAATGGGTGAAAACTGTCCATCAAGGTACTCAAGCCGAATAAGGAAAGACAGAAGGGGACAAGGGGACAAGGGGACAAGGGGAATTTTTACCCTCTGCCCCTCTGCCCCTCTGCCCCTCTGCCCCTCTGCCCCTCTGCCCCTCTGCCCCTCTGCCCCTCTGCCCCTCTGCCCCTCTGCCCCTCTGCCCCTCTGCCCCTCTGCCCCTCTGCCCCTCTGCCCCTCTGCCCCTCTGCCCCTCTGCCCCTCTGCCCCTCTGCCCCTCTGCCCCTCTGCCCCTCTGCCCCTCTGCCCCGAAAGCTTTTAAAATTCCTCTTCTGTTTCTGCCTCATCTTCTAATTCCAAATTTGAGTCAAAATCTGGTGTTTCTGAGGTCGATCGCAAATTGTTTTTCTCCGGTAATCTATCAGCTAATTCCATAACCTCTGAGAAGTCCACAACCTGACCATTAAAGGTACTAATTAAACGTTGAGTTGCCTTTTTTATTTCTTCCGCTTCCGCTTTTTTCGCTAACTCTTGGGCGTTTTGTTCTGGCGGTTTCTCCGGTTCATGGAAAATTTTCGGTGTTACTTTTGGTTCTGATGAAGCTGCGATATGACTAGTGGTTATTTCCCGCTCAGTTTTCACCGTAACTTCTTCTGAGTCAGGTTTAGATTCAATATTAGTTCTGCTAGGCTGAGAAATTTCTGTTTCTTTCTTAGTAACTTTTACCTCTTGATTACTTTCGGTTTGATTTGGTGTAGATACTTTCAAACTTACTTTAATTTTTCGTTTTAAAATTTGCCCTAATGCAGCTTCTAAATCTGGTATTTTCGGTTCAGCGTGTTTCAGCAAATTGACAGTTTTAATTCCTACCTGAGCCTGAGATTCTTGAATGTTTAATAAACATCCGTATTGCCGAAAAAGAGATTTAGGAGAAATAGGTAAATATTCTAAAATTTGTTGCCAAATTTGTTCTAAATTGATTTCTTGTTCCGAAATATCAGCAATTTGAGAAACTTCTGGTGTTGCTTCTAATTCCGCAGTTTGGGCAGTTTGGGCAACAGAGTGATTTATCTCTTGATTCTGTTGAATATTCTCGAATTTAACCGGAGATTTTACAGAAGTTGAATCTTCTGGAGGTGGAGTTCTTTTAACAGTTGATGACGGATTTTTCTGATTTACATTAACCGGATTAACATTAGTTTTAATTGCATAATTAGCAGCATTTTGTGTTGTTTGTATAATTGCTGAAGGTAACAATCCTAATAAGGTAACTTCCAACCATAACCGAGGTTGAGTAGTATTTCTAATTTGAAATTCGCTATCTTTAAGTAATTTTTGTCCTGCTAAAATTTGGGGGATTTCCAATCCGGTGAAATCACACATTTTTTCCCAAGTGGGAGTAGTGACAACTGCTAATTCTGGACGGTTAGGCGCACTTTTGGCAATTAACAAATCTCGGTAAAAACTGGCTAAATTTTGCAGCACAATTAAAGGTTCTCGTCCTCTATCCATCAGCCGACGCGCAATTTCTAAAACTTTGGTACTTTCGTCAGTAGCGATCGCTTCCAACATCTCCATTAAATCCCGTTCGGGAACAGCACCCACTAAATCCCAAACAGCTTCAACTGTCACTTCTCCCGGAAATAAACTTAATTGATCTAATAAACTTTCCGCATCTCTTAACCCACCTTGGGCAACTTGGGCAATTAAAGTAACCGCTTCTTTAGTAATATTAATCTTTTCTTTACTGGCAATTTGCCACAGATGTTCTACCATTTCCTGTAACGGAATTCGCCGAAAATCAAACCTTTGACAGCGAGAAATAATCGTGGGTAAAACTCTTTGGGGATCTGTAGTTGCTAAAACAAAAATTACCCGATCGGGCGGTTCTTCCAATGTTTTCAATAAAGCATTAAACGCCGCCGTTGATAACATATGAACTTCGTCAATGATGTAAACTTTGTAACGGCATTGTACAGGGGCAAACTGCGATCGCTCAATAATTTCCCGAATATTATCTACCCCAGTATTACTGGCAGCATCAATTTCAATTACATCTAAAGAAGAACCTTTGGCAATAGTTATGCAAACATCGCATTTACCACAGGGACTTTCTGTGGGAACATTGCTAGAAAGACAATTTAATGACTTAGCAAAAATTCTCGCACTAGAAGTTTTTCCTGTACCTCTAGGGCCTGTAAACAAGTATGCTGGAGCAATCCGATCTTGTTGGATCGCATTAGTTAAAGTAGTCGCGATCGCCTCTTGCCCCACCAAATGGGCAAAAGTTTGGGGACGATACTTATGATGCAGGGGTTCGTAGGACATGAGAAACAAAAAGCAATATAGTTAATGGCTAAGATGCTTATTAATCGTGAGATTATCAATCTCGAAGAAAGAAAATTTTAACTTTGAATTGCCGATCGGTTACTCGTTACCACCTAGCAATTACCATGCCACAATTTTTCAGCGCTAGTCTAATTCTCTGTAGCTTGGCTGTTCTCTCATTCATCGGTCTACAATTATCACAAAAAAATCCTCACAACGTTAAACCAGAAAAAGAAAAACTTATTCATATACCACAAAAAGTAGAAAATAGTCAAGGAAAACAAAATAATTTAAACTCACAGCCAACCCAAAGTTTTTTAATTATCGGCGGTGGCCCAGAACCAGAAGCTAACGAAATTGGCATTGAGAAAAACATTCTGTACTTTCAACGCACTCTGCGTGTAATGGGATACAATCCAGCAGAGGTGCCTATCTTATTTGCTAATGGTAACAATCAACAAGCCACAGTGAGCTACTTGGACAAAAACGGCAGACAGTTGTTTAAAATTCCAGAGATCCCTAATATCAAGGGTGCCTCAACTTTGTCTAACCTACGGAACGCTTTTGGGCAATTGCAGAGTAAAAAGCCCGATTCAGTCTTCTTTTATTTTACAGGTCACGGAATTCGTAATCCTGAGAATATCAATAATAACATCATATTGTTATGGAATGACGAACCATTAAGCGTTCAAATGTTTTCTTCCTTGTTAGATCAATTACCGCCAAAAACCTCTTTTGTAGGTATGATGAGTCAATGCTATTCTGGGTCATTTGCTAATTTAATTTATGAAGGTGGTAATCCTAAACGTCCTGTCACTCAAAGACCTCGCTGTGGTTTCTTTGCTACCGTGAAAACCCGACCTTCCGTTGGCTGTTCCCCAGAAGTTAACGAAGCCGACTATGAGGATTATAGCTCTAGTTTCTTCGCTGGTTTAAGTGGACGCAGCCGCACTGGTAAAATAGTGAATTCTGCTGATTATAACCAAGATGGCAGAGTGTCTTTTGCCGAAGCCCATGCCTTTGCCAAAATAGACCAAGAAAACGTTGATTTTCCCCTTTCTACTTCCGAATTTTGGTTACAAAATCAAGCTAATAAAAAGACTCAAGAAACAATCTTAGCTCAGTCGATAAATGCTACATTAGTAACAGCACGTCCTGAGCAAAGATATGTAGTTAATTATATCATAAAAATGTTTAAAATAAACCCAGAAAAGTCTTTGGTTGAAAATCAAAGAACAACCCTACGAGGGAAAATCAAAACGGAAGAACAAGAAGCTTATTTAATGCGGTTACGCATGGAATTGTTAAATATTGCTATGGAAAAACAAGTGCGAAATTCAGGAAATCCTCAAGCGATCGCCATCCTTGAGAGATTGATTGAATGTGAAAATGGTTCCTGGGGGAAACAATAAACAAGCGGTTGACATAATGAGTAAAATAATTAATTCCAAACTAAGAAAAAAAATCAAACGTGCTGGGCGAATTCTTCGCAACTGGCTGAAAAGAAAACTCAGACGATGGTTAAAACCTTGGTTAACACCAAAGAAAAAAACATATCAAGTACCACAAACTTATGCGCCTCCTGAAGAGGAGAGACCTTTAGATAGTGCAGATTATGAATATTTTTTCATGCAGTTACTAGAAGGGGTGGATCATGGCTGGCGAAAAAATCAAGTTGAGCGAGTTTTGGCGGCTTTGTGTGATAAAACTACAGAAGCCGAATGGATTAATTGGTTAAAAATATTTGGCGATCGCTTATTAGCAGCACAAATATCAAATGAACATTTAGCCAGTCAAATGATTAGACTAGGAGAATTAGGTGGCGGTACATTTGGCAAAATATCTCGCGAAATAGGCTTTTCTTTATTGGCAAGATCGCCCCAAGCAGACATATACAATCATGAATTTTATCGAGAACCAGAAATAGTAGAAACACCCGCCCAAAAAGCCCAAGATTTATTTAATCAAGGAGTTGAACAATTTAACGCCGGAGACTTTTGGGCAGCGATTACAACATACAACAAAGCATTGGAAATTTTACCCAATGCTAACGAAATTTGGTACAATCGCGCCAACGCTTTATTTAAATTAGGGAAAGCAACAGAAGCGATCGCCAGTTATGAAAAAGCCTTGGAATTTAAAGCCGACAAATACGAAGCCTGGAATAATCGTGGCAACGCTTTATTTAATTTAGGCTACATTCAAGAAGCTTTAGAAAGTTACACTAAAGCCGTAGAAATTCAACCCCAATATCATCAAGCTTGGTTTAATAAAGCAGTATTATTGGGAAATTTAGGTAGGTTAGATGAAGCGATCGCATCTTACGACAAAGCCTTAGAAATTAAACCCCAAGACGATCAAGCTTGGTTTAATCGGGGATTAGTTTTAGGTAATTTAGGTCAATTGGAAGAAGCGATCGTTAGTTGGGACAAAGCCTTAACAATTAACCCAGAACGCTACGAAGCATGGTATAACCGCAGTGTAGCTTTGAATAACTTAGGCCGTACAGAAGAAGCTAATGCCAGCTTAGAAAAAGCAAAGGCAATCAAACCAGACCTTTATTGAAGAAACTGGGGACTGGGGAGGAGGGGACTGGGGAGGAGGGGACTAGGGAGGTAGGGGGGAGTTCTTAGCTTCGTTTTTTGAGTTTTGAGTTAATAAACTTCCCTATCTCCCCATCTCCCCATCTCCCCATCTCCCCATCTCCCCATCTCCCCATCTCAAGAGTCCCAAGAGTCCCAAGAGTCCCCTTGCCCTCTCTCCTCTGCGACAGCAGTAATTGGCTAAAATCAAAAGTGCAATACCATGCAAGGAAATAGCGATGATTGGAAGGATTTGGCAAAAAATAGTGCAGTTTTTTCAGAGATTATTTGGGCGTAGCGATAGTAAAAGATCCAAATCCTCCATAACAGCTATAAAAAAGCAAATCCAACCACCAAAACCATTGGAAAATGCGGATTACGAGTTTTTATTCATGCAGTTATTAGAAGGTATAGCGCATGGTTGGCAACAGGCAAGAGTGGAAAAATTTTTCGCTCAATTAGACGATCGCACCACCCAAACCCAATGGGTACAATGGATACGTAGCTTTGGCGAAAGATTACTCGCCTTAAGAGCACCAAACCAAGAATTAGCCTTACGAATGTTAGCATTAGGCGAAATGGGTTGCGGAGAAATTAGCGAAACAGCAAGTGAAATTGGTTTAGAGTTATTACAAAGACAGGAAAAACCAATAATCCAAACTCCACAAAATCCAGCAGCTTCTACTCTGTTTGTAGCTCTAGATGAAGCAGGTAATTTGAGCGATCAACCGCAAACTATCTCTTTAGAACAACTTTGGGAATTGTTACAGCGAGATCCAGAATTAGTTCAACAAATGGCAGCATTACTGCAAATTAATACTAACAATCCCGAAGAAATTATTCGCGCTTTGATGAATCAATCCGGTGGTGTCCCAATAGATGAAATTTAGATAAGTAGAAAGCGTTGGTTTTGGGGAGATCCAGGGACGCTCGGAACTCGGAGAGTCCCTAAAACCAAAACGATCACTCCGGTAAACCTACAAGATTGCCTGTACCGGGAATTACTTTACCGATCGCATAAGCAGCAATATTTTGTGATTCAAACCATTTAATTGTTTCTACTTCTTGCTCTGGGTTTACCAAAACTACAAACCCAATCCCCATATTAAAAGTTTCAAACATAGCTTTCGGGTTAACATTGCCAGCCGCAGCTAACCAGTCAAAAATGGGTAAAATGTTCCAACTGTTAGGGATAATTTCAATTGATTGATTAGCACCCAGACAACGAGGCAAATTTTCTGGTAAACCCCCACCTGTAATATGCGCCATGCCATGAATTTCGATTCCAGAAGACTTAGCAGCTAATACAGGTTTGACATAAATTTGAGTGGGAGTTAATAAAACTTCTCCTAAAGTTTTACCGCCTAATTCTTCTCTAGCGTCGCTCCAATTAAACCCACCATCACTGACAATTTTGCGTACCAAACTAAAACCATTACTGTGGACACCTTGAGAAGCTAACGCGATCGCCACATCCCCAATTTCCACCTTAGACCCTGACAAAAGTTGGCTCTTTTCCACCACACCCACACAAAAACCCGCCAAATCATACACCCCCGGCGGGTAAAATCCCGGCATTTCCGCCGTTTCCCCTCCTAACAAGCTACACCCCGCCATTTCACATCCGTGACTAATTCCCGCTACCACCTCCGTCAGCTGTTCTTGTTCCAGCTTTCCTGTAGCTAAATAATCCAAAAAAAACAAAGGTTCCGCACCAGAAGTCAGCACATCATTGACACACATTGCCACTAAATCAATGCCTACAGTATTGTGACAATTCAAATCATGAGCTATCTTCAGCTTCGTCCCCACTCCATCAGTTCCCGAAACTAAAACAGGTTCTTTATACCCGCTGGGTAACTCAAAAAAACCGCTAAAACCACCTAACCCACCAATCACTTCCGGTCTGTGGGTACGATTTACTAAACTGCGGATTTTATCTACAAAAGCTCTACCCGCCTCTACATCAACACCCGCTTCTCGATAATCCATTCAATCATGCTCCCACTTCTTTCCAATCCATGCCAAATCCAATTTTTAACCGTAGGGTACTGGCAATTTTCCCAAAATTTATGATGGCAAATTATGATAACAATTCCAAATCAATTAATAAAGTTTTTATAAAAATTTATTTTATAGTATGGCAGCCAAAAAACCTGGAAACTCAGATTACACCAATAGTTTTACGGAAAAATCGTTGTTTAGTACGGAACTACTTAATCACAAATTGCGGCACATACCGATCCCCAATTAGAAAACTTCATGGTAATCTGTTGCAGTTGCAAATTTAGTAAAGCGAATACGAATCGACTACAAGTTAGCCGAGAATTTTTCGGTAGGGTGCTGATACCAAATGAACACAGCCCTCAACAGTAGCGATATCCACATCGACAGAGCAAAAGCTTATGAAGCAAAGATTTTGGAGCGGTATTTCTGCCGCAATACTAACAACGACCTTGGGGACAACCTTTTCCTGCCATGCCGAAACTAACGAGGTAAAAGTAACGGAATCGGAAGTAAAACCTGGGGCAGTTGCTAGTCAACCTTCACCTCCAGTCAATACTCAACCCGACACAATCAAAGTAGGAGAGTATCAATCAAAGACTGGAAGTGATGCTCAAGAGCAGGTAATCGCCAAAATTCAAGCTCATGAAGTAGCAGGTCGTCAAGCTGCGACCCTTTATTTACGGGATATACCAGTTTTAACTTTTTTTGGCGCTTCTCCAGTTGAGTCAAGCAGTGTCAAACAAGGCACTCTTTCCCAGAATAGCAGCCAACAAGTGGAAAATGCTGCGATCGATCCAATGGCAAGAGCCACAGCAGTAGCAGCCAAGCTAAACCAATTAAATCGGGAAAACCTGGATGCTAGCCAAATTACAGTTGCTTATGCGGTCAGCAACAAGGTTAGTAGCACCAGCGAAGAAACATTACTTGCTCAAGCAAATACAGCCAGCAATCAAAAAACAGCGAGATCAGCTAAGAATAATCGCGATACGCCTAACGGCACGCTGCGCGACCGCTACATCATCAAAATCAACAACGAAAAGTTGGTAGAAATTACAGACAACACCAGACTGCCAGACAGCACCAATAACCTAGCTGAAGATGCCCTGCAAGCCACCAACAGATTACGGCGACTCATGGGGAATGCCCCCCCATTAACCGACATTCCCGGTAGACCCACGCCGCAACAAATGCCAGCACAAGTCGCTTTTGCACCCCTACCCACAGTTAGAGCAGTTCTGGGAGGTTTAGCCTCTTGGTACGGCCCCGGCTTTCACGGCAATCGCAGCGCCAGCGGCGAAAGATACAACCAAGAAGCCCTCACTGCGGCTCACCGTAGCCTACCCTTTGGCACAATGGTCAGAGTCACCAACCTGAGAAATGGTTTGTCAGTAGTAGTCAGAATTAACGATCGCGGCCCCTTCTCCAGAGGTCGCATCATCGACCTTTCCGCCGCTTCCGCCAGAATCATCGGACTAAAAGGCACAGGAGTAGCCCGCGTCACAGTCGAAGTCTTAGGTAAACCAGAAGAAATTACCATCGACTCCCCATTCCCTTTAATTAATTAGCTGAAACCTTTTCGGGCTCCAGATCCAAAATCGAAAATCTAAAATCCTTTCATCTAAAATCGGTTGACGCGGTGAGTTCTTCTTTCCCAAGAGTCCCCTTGTCCCCTTGTCCCCTCGTCGCCTTGTCCCCTTGTCCCCTTGTCGCCTTGTCCCCTAGTCCCCTAGTCCCCTCGTCGCCTTGTCCCCTAGTCCCCTAGTCCCCTCGTCCCCTTGTCCCCTCGTCCCCTCGTCCCCTAGTCCCCTAGTCCCCTTGTCCCCTTGTCCCCTCGTCCCCTTGTCCCCTTGTCCCCTCGTCCCCTTGTCCCCTTGTCCCCTTGTCCCCTTGTCCCCTTGTCCCAAGAGTCTCAATCCCCCCTGCCTGATTCGGGCCCATAAGCAGTGTATTTTCTGGCTGATTCGCTATACACTACTATGGGTCTAATTCGGTGGAAACCTGAAGGAATAAAAGTGCGCCTGTTTACTACAGTTGCGGCACTGCGCTGCTACCTGCGGCAAGCCCGTGCTGGACAACTTAATTCTGAGTTTGAAGTTGGCTTGGTTCCTACGATGGGAGCTTTACACGCAGGTCATCTCAGCTTAATTGAAAAAGCTCGAAAAGAAAATGATGTCGTAGTAGTTAGTATTTTTGTCAATCCCTTACAATTTGGGCCAACAGAAGATTTTCATAAGTATCCCCGACAACTTGAGTCCGATCGCCAATTATGCGAACAAGTCGGGGTAGATGTAATTTTTGCTCCGAAAGCAGCAGAGTTGGGAGTAGTCAGCCAAGAAGAAGGGGATAGGGGTCAGGTGTTAGGGGTTAGGGATTCTTTGGGGGATAGGGGTCAGGGGGTAGGTGTTAGGGAAGAAGACAGTTCCCCTAACACCCAACCCCCAACACCCAACCCCTCTCTTTCCCCAACCCCCAACCCCCAACCCCCAACCCCTTGTTCTTTACCTGTAACCCAAGTGATCCCACCATTGCCGATGATTTCTTTGCTGTGTGGGCGATCGCGTCAGGGACATTTCCAAGGCGTAGCTACCATTGTGGCTAAATTACTCAATATCGTACAACCGGAAACAGCTTACTTTGGTCAGAAGGACGCTCAACAATTAGCAATTATTCGCCGCATGGTACAGGACTTGAATTTCCCTGTAAAAATTGTCGGTTGTCCGATCGTTCGTGAACCTTCTGGACTAGCGCTAAGTTCTCGTAATCAATATTTGACTCCAGAACAAAAAGCAGAAGCAGCGATTTTATATGAAGGTTTAAAAAAGGCTCTTATTGCTTTTCTTGAAGGAGAAATAAAAAGTCAGCACCTAATTGCCATTGTTAAGGCACAATTAGCAAGGGTATCTTCACTGCAAACAGAATATGTGGAGTTGGTACATCCTGATACACTTAAACCTTTAGCAGAAATTGAGGAGGTTGGACTGTTGGCGATCGCAGCGAGGTTGGGTTCTACCCGTCTCATCGATAATATTATTCTTTCCAAACGTCAACCCATTGTGGCTATTGATGGCCCTGCGGGTGCGGGAAAATCTACAGTAGCAAGATCGGTAGCCCAAAGTTTGGGACTACTATATCTGGATACAGGTGCAATGTATCGCGCTTTAACTTGGTTAGTCATTAAATCAGGCATTTCTGTTGATGATGAACCAGGAGTTACAGAAATTGCTAGTACTTGTCAAATCGATCTTCGTATGAGTGACGATCCCCAAACTGGGGTGCGCGTGTGGATCAATGGTCAAGAATGTACTCAAGAAATTCGCTATGAAGAAGTTACTTCTAATGTTTCTGCGATCGCAGCCCAAAAAGCTGTTCGCGATGAACTAGTTAAACAACAGCGACAATGGGGTGAAAAAGGCGGGTTAGTTGCTGAAGGTCGAGATATTGGTACTCATGTTTTCCCCGATGCGGAACTCAAGATTTTCTTAACTGCATCAGTGGAAGAACGTGCCCGTCGCCGTCGTGCTGATTTACAAGCATCACGGGGACTTGATTTAAGTTTGGAAAAAATGCAACAAGACCTTTCCGAACGTGACTGGAAAGACAGTAACCGTGATATTGCACCTTTAAGAAAAGCTACTGACGCGATCGAGGTTAACACCGATGGCTTAAGTGTTACCCAAGTAACTGAGTTAATTACTAACTTCTACTGGGAAAAAACTAAACTCTAAGTAACACAAGTTGCTAGTTATATTTTATATGAGCGAGTCAGAACCTTTAATTTACTCTGGCTCGCTCAAAATTTTATTGACTGACCTACCCTTTAGATTAGAAAATCCAATAACATTAGTAACCAACAATTTTACATAAAGTAATTTAAAATTGTTTCATTTCAAATCAAAAAAGAGTAAAGTAAGGAATCTTTAGTTTACTTTTTTCTTTTACACTGTTCCCCTAATAAAGGGGTGCCGAATATAGCAACTCTTCTAGTGAGGAGCGAGAGAAAAATCAAATGCTTAGACTTAGCCGGAGAAATTTGAAGTTCTGCACATACGTAAGTTTGTTCGCAGCTGCTTGTAGTTTTTGTATTGGAGGGGGTCTGTCAATTTATGAACATAGTCAGCAAACATATCGAAAGAAACCTTTAGTAATAACACACCCCTTATTAAAAAAGGATTTATCTCAGCTTTTTGGTGTTGAACAAAAACCGGATAAAAGGTTACAACCCGACCTGAATGAGAAACCAGAAATTCCCCCTACCAATCAAGAAAATCCGCTACCACCCCTAGCATTTAAACCACCCATTAGTTTTCAGGGAAAAGCCATTAAACAGGTAAAGTTGGGAGTTCAAGATAAAGTTATTGCCTTAACATTTGATGATGGGCCTTGGGGGAAATATACTAATGAAATTTTAGAAATTCTCAAGGACAACGATATTAAGGCTACATTTTTCTGGATTGGAAGAAATGTAAAAGCATTTCCTCAGATTGCCTTACAAGTAGTTGCAGAAGGTCATGCGATCGGCAATCACACTTGGAGTCACTCTTACCGAAACATGAATAAAGTTATTGCCTACAAAGAAATTGAAAGCACCAAGGCAATTATCAAAAAAATCACCAATGTAGAAACTACGCTATTTCGTCCCCCAGGCGGAATTTTAATTAATGGGCCAGCAGGTTATGCCCTTTCACAAAAATATGCGGTTCTGATGTGGTCAGATGACTCCACAGATTACGCCCGCGACGTTTCAGTTAACACAATAATTAACAGAGTCAAGAGAGGTGCTAAACCTGGAGCTATCGTACTAATGCACGATGGTGGAGGCGATCGCTCCCGCACCGTTCAAGCCCTACCTACCATCATTAATTCCTTGAAAAAGCAAGGTTACAGATTCGTCACCATTCCTGAATTGATGGGCATACAAAAAAGTGATGCTTCAGGAGACCAAGAAACAATAAAACCAGAAGACGACCAGACCATTAAACCTGGAATTGGGATCGCAAAACCAGGAAACAATAACCTCGTTAAACCTAGAGTTCTGATAACAAAACCAGGAAACAATAACCTCGTTAAACCTAGAGTTCTGATAACAAAACCAGGAAACAATAACCTCGTTAAACCTAGAGTTCTGATAACAAAACCAGGAAACAATAACCTCGTTAAACCTAGAGTTCTGATAACAAAACCAGCAAACAACAAGCTCATTAAATCTGGAGTTATGACCATAAAACCAGCAAACAACAAGCTCGTTAAATCTGGAGTTATAACCATAAAACCAGGAAATAACAAAATTATTCAACCTGGAATTGGGATCGCAAAACCAGCAAACAACAAGCTCATTAAATCTGGAGTTATGACCATAAAACCAGGAAATAACAAGCTCGTTAAATCTGGAATTGGGATCGTAAAACCAGCAAACAACAAGCTGGTTAAACCAGGAAACCTGGTTACAAAGGGACGGTAGAAAATTCAATCAAAATCGAAAATTCCCCAGTCGCAGGGGCAATTCATGAATTGCCCCTACCCCAGTCCCAATCCCCAATCCCTACTAAACTGAACTGAGCACCTTATCTGCTGTGGCTTCTGAGTTCGCTTCAGGTGAATCAGCTTCCGAAGGCGGAACTAGTTGCCAGAACTTATGTAAATAAGTTTGCCAGTTTTCTAGAATTAGTTTCGCTTTTTTGCTGCTGGTCCTTTGTGCATGGGCGGCGATCAGTTCTTTAAGAAGTGCTTCGCCTGCTGGGGTTTGTACCCGTTGGACTTTGACAATTTCCGGGTTAACTTTCTTAGAAAAACTGCCATCTTCATCTAAGAAATAAGCTAAACCACCAGTCATTCCAGCGCCTACGTTGCGACCGACTTTACCCAAAACTACAATTACACCACCAGTCATGTATTCACAACAGTGGTCGCCAGCACCTTCAATCACGGCTTTAGCAGCTGAGTTCCGCACTGCAAAACGTTCCCCAGCTTGACCATTAGCATACAACACGCCACCAGTCGCCCCGTAAAGGCAGGTATTACCAACAATCACATTTGCCGAAGCATCGTAGGTAGCTTCTGCGGGTGGTTTAATGATAATCTCGCCACCGTGCATTCCTTTACCTACATAGTCGTTTGCTTCTCCTGACAAATTCAAGATTACTCCGGGTAAGTTAAATGCGCCGAAGCTTTGACCAACGCTACCTTTGATATTGAGGGTAATTTGACCTTCAAAGCCAGTATTGCCATAACTTGAAGCAATAGCACCAGATAATCTTGCGCCGATCGTGCGATCGGTATTCACTGCCACAATATCTTTAGTGACTTCGGTTTGATGGGTAATAGCAGCGGCAATTTCGGGATCTGCTAAAAGTCGATCGTCTAAAACATCACCATTGGTATGTACTGCTTCATGTTCTAACCAACTGCGATCGACTCTAGTATCCGGTAAAGCCAACAAATAAGACAGATCTAAATGCTCAGTTTTCGTCAGTTGGACTTCTTCCCGTACTTTTAGGAGATCTGCCCGTCCAATTAACTCATTCAAGGAACGATAACCGAGTTTTGCCAGGATCGATCGCACTTCTTCGGCTACATAGTAGAAGAAATTCACCACATTTTCCGGCACACCCGTAAACCGTTTCCGCAGTTGTTCTTGCTGCGTCGCTACACCAACAGGGCAATTATTTGTATGACAGATGCGAGCCATAATACAGCCTTCTGCGATCATGGCGATCGATCCAAAGCCATATTCTTCACCACCCATCAGGGCACCCATCACCACATCCCAGCCAGTCTTAAAGCCACCATCAACTCGTAAAATGACTCTGGAACGCAGTTTATTTTCCATCAACACCCGATGGACTTCGGTTAAACCTAATTCCCAAGGACTTCCCGCGTGTTTAATGGAAGACAAAGGCGATGCACCAGTTCCTCCATCATGACCGGAAATTTGGATAATATCCGCATTAGCTTTAGCCACACCCGCAGCAATAGTTCCAATACCGACTTCGGCTACTAACTTCACGGAAACGGCAGCTTTGGGGTTAATTTGGTGTAAATCAAAGATTAACTGCGCTAAGTCTTCGATCGAGTAAATATCGTGGTGCGGAGGTGGCGAAATTAAAGTTACACCCGGCTTAGAACGCCGTAACATCGCAATGTAGGGACTGACTTTTTTACCCGGTAACTGTCCACCTTCACCTGGCTTCGCACCTTGAGCAATTTTAATCTCAATTTGCTTGGCACTCATCAAGTATTCTGGAGTTACACCAAAACGACCAGAAGCTACTTGCTTAATCGCACTAGAAGCAGTATCGCCATTCCGCAAACCCTTCAAATGTGGGAAAGTCGGGCTAAAACCATTTTCATCTACATCATTAAGAACTTTATAACGGTTGGGATCTTCTCCACCTTCACCTGAGTTAGATTTACCACCGATGCGGTTCATGGCGATCGCTAAAACCTCATGCGCCTCTGGTGAAAGAGCACCCAAAGACATTCCCCCTGTAGCAAAACGCTTGACAATCTCCGTCACCGATTCTACTTCTTCAATGGGGATAGATGGGCGATCGCTCTCAAACTCTAACAAATCCCGCAAAGCCGTAACCGGACGTTCGCTGAGGATTTTTTGGTACAGTTCATAGTAACTAGAAGGGGTTGGGGGTTGGGGGTTGGGGGTTGGGGAACCGGGTAGAGACGTTGCACGCAACGTCTCTACCTCTACAGCTTTATACTCCGCTACTGCTTTATGCAAAGCTTTTGCCATTTCCGGCGAGTTCATGTGGTATTCTCCACCGGGACGGTATTGAACAAAACCGAAGTTTTCCAACTTCTTAATTGTTAATTCTGGGAATGCTTTGCTGTGGAAAGACATTACCTCAGTAGCTAACTCTTTAACAGTTAAACCACCAATCCGAGAAGCTGTACCTTTGAATCCTAATTGTAATAGTTCCGGGCCAATGCCGATCGCTTCAAAAATTTGTGCTCCTTGGTAAGAAGAAAGCAGCGAAATTCCCATTTTCGAGAGAATCTTCAACAACCCATCTTCTACAGCTTTTTTGTAATTAGCTTGAGCTTTTTCTAAGGTACATTTGGCTATTTTACCTCGTTCCATTAAGCTTTGAGTTTTAGGATCTTCCCACCAACTCCGCACAGTTTCATAAGCCAAATAAGGACAAACAGCAGCTGCACCAAAGCCAATTAAACAAGCAAAATGATGAGTATTCCAACATTGTGCTGTATCAACAACGATCGAAGCTTTCATCCGCAGTCCTTCACCTATTAAATGGTGGTGAACTGCACCCATAGCCAACAAGGGAGGAATATAAGTGTTATCAGCACTTATTCCACAGAGATCCCCGACTTCTTCAAGAAGTCGGGGATCTCGATCGCTTAAAATCAAAATCTTCGCGCCAGATTTAACAGCTGCATCCGCTGACAAACAAAGGTTATTAACAGCTTTTGCCAAACCATCGGGACCACTAGCTACAGGGTAAAGTGTAGATAAAGTAGCAGTTTTAAAACCTGAATTCCGCACTACTTCTAAATCAGTTTCACTCAAAACCGGAGACTGAATTAACAGCTTTTCGGCATATTCCGGTTTAACATCCAAAATATTACCCCGTTCGCCCAAAGTCATACTCAAAGACATTACCAATTTTTCCCGCAAAGGATCGATCGATGGATTTGTAACTTGAGCAAAACGTTGTTTAAAGTAATCGTAGAGTAAATGTGGGCGACCAGAAAGTACTGCTAAAGGAATATCATCACCCATGCAGAAAGTTGGTTCTTTGGCACTCGCCGCCATTTCCTCGATTATCATTTCTACATCTTCGATCGTATACCCAAAAGCAGTTTGATTCCTTAGCAAAGTTTGTTCATCTAACAACCTTGTTTCTCTTAAAGGTTGAATAGCAAGAGTTTTCCGATTTTTCAACCATTCACCATAAGGCAATTTTTGGGCAATTCTAGTTTTCAGTTCCCAATTTTTCAGAACTTCCTTAGATTCTAAATCAACCGCAATCATTTGACCGGGGCCTAAGCGACCTTTTTCTTTGATTTCTGTTTCGGGTAGGGTGTCTACTACTCCAGCTTCCGAAGCCACAATAACACAGCCATCTTTAGTAGTAACAAAACGGGCTGGTCTTAAGCCGTTGCGATCGAGTGTAGCACCAACTTGTTTGCCATCACTAAACACTAACAAAGCAGGGCCATCCCAAGCTTCCTGCAAACCGCTGTAATATTCGTAAAAATCAACAATTTCTTGATGATCGTCCAAGTCCGGCTGATTTTTGTAAGCTTCTGGCACCATAATCATTAATGATTCCATTGGCGATCGTCCAGAACGCACCAGCAATTCTAAAACATTATCCAAATTCGCCGAATCACTATTTCTGACATCAACCGAAGGCTTCAAATCTTCAATACTTTCTCCCCAAACTGGATGATTTAAATCTGCCTTCCGCGCCATCGTCCAGTTAATATTGCCCAGCAAAGTATTAATTTCCCCATTATGCCCCAACAAGCGCATCGGTTGAGCCAAAGGCCATCTTGGCATAGTATTTGTACTAAAACGACGGTGATAAACCGCAAAATTGCTCTTATATTCTGGGTTTTTCAAATCGGTGTAAAATTGGGCTAAAACAGCCGATCGAACCATGCCTTTATAAACAATTGTTCGGCAAGAAAAAGAACAAATGTAAAGGTCATCAGGCCATTTTAAAGAAGTTTCTGTCTCTAATTTTTTCCCAATCCGCCGCCGAACTAAATACAAATGCCGTTCTAATTCATCTCCCTTAAGGGTTTCACTTTTAACAATTAACTGCTCAATTTTCGGCTGATTTTCTCTTGCTTGAATCCCCAAAACCTGAGTTTCAACAGGCACTTTTCGCCAAGCAATTAACGTTAGATTTTCTTCAACTAATACCCTTTCAATTACATGGCGAATAATTGAAGCTTTTTGCGCTTCTGGTGGTAAGAAAACCATGCCTACAGCTAAGGCACTTTTATCAGTTTCATTCCCTACCCACTCCCGCAACAAATCCCAAGGAATCGCCGTCATGACTCCCGCCCCATCTCCAGAGTCATAATCCGCGCTACAACCGCCTCGGTGTTCCAAACAAGCCAATGCAGACAGAGCTTTATCTACAATATCATGACTAGCTTGCCCATCTTTATTGGCAATAAAACCAACACCACAGGCATCTCTTTCTTCTACTAGCCAAGGTTGACCTAAGTAACCAACATTAGCTAGTTCATTCGATGTATTTTGTAATGAATTTTGCTGCGAATTTCTCTGATTCATGGATTGATTCATCTGTTACTACTTTTTGGTTGATGTGAAATTTTGGGAAAAGTTAAACAATTCAAAATGCGGATCGGGATTTGAGGATGATAAGATTTAGAGGATTGATTTAAGATGTACAACGTCTCTACTTGGAGATGAATCCTAAAATCCTCTAATCCGTTAATCCCGATCCAGGGGTGAATTAATTTAGATACTCAATTTGTTCTTTTAAGATCCTAAAAAACCAGCCAGGGGAAACCTCAAAACAACCTCTAAATAAATAAAAAGTGCGAATGGATGTTTTAATTCAAGAAGTTCTCTTGATAGCCTGCAATACAGGTAAACACTGGCGACAGATGTTTTAGATTCTATAAAAAAACTTGAACGCAAGCAACACCTAATTTGGTATCCTTTATCAGAAGCGAGTTTTTGTTCATTTTGAACAAGATTATCAGCCGTAGAGACGTTGTATACAACGTCTCTACAACAATCTGCCTCTATCACAAATGTAGCGGCTTGATGAAAATTTTTTGTAAATAAAGTCATCATTCCTTGACGATCGCCATCGTGAACACTCTCTGCAAAAATCTTCTCTCTTACTGTTTCAGTACCATCACCTTTGTCGCTACCCCCATTTGGGTGAGTGTAAATGCCTTGTATCCAGTTTCCCCAGTAGTAGCGGGGGAGATGGGGAGATGGGGAGATGGGGAGATGGGGAGATGGGGAAGTTTAACTCAAAAAACGAAGCTAAGAACTCAAAAAACGAAGCTAAGAACTCCCCCCACCTCCCTACCTCCCCATCTCCCCATCTCTTCCTCCCAGTCTCCAGCCTTTGGTAATCAAATCTCTGTTAATGGTCGCACTTTCCCCTTTCCTTGGCGACAGTGGGGAACTTCTGCGTCGGGTGGGGTGCGAGTTGGTGTGAGTGATGCTGGATTAATGCAGGCGATCGGACTACAGTTATTAAGTAGCTCGGATATAAACAGACAACCAATAAAATGGTTTCCTCCCGACAATACTCACTCTTTTATTTTAGCTACTCAACTAACAAGACAATATCGTTATTTAGATATTACCGACTTAGCCAAAACCTACAATTGGCAAATCCAAACATTAGGCGAAACTCTACAAATTACTACACCCTCTGCTATCATCCAAGAAATTCGCCAAGGTAATCAAGATTGGGGAGAACGAATAGTTGTAGACTTAGACCGTTCTACTCCTTGGCAAGTAATTCAAGATGCTAAAAGTTTAACTCTACGAATTGACGCTCAAGTAAATCCAGAACTTTTACAAAAATTCCCAACGCCTGATTCTACTTTACGGGTGGAAAGCGCAGAAAACCAAATTCTGTTAAAGATGAGTATACCTGATGGTCTGCGCCCTCGCGTTTGGTCTTTAGCAAATCCCCATCGAATAGTAATAGATTTAGCTCCCGAAGTATTACAAGAATTAGATATTGTTTGGGCTCCCGGTATCCGTTATAAACAACAAATTATTACTTTAGATAACTCTCGATTTCCTGTAGTTTCGTTGGAAATTAATCCCCGTCAACCAGGGTTAAAATTAAGACCAATTTGGGGAAATTCTCAAACTTTAATAGGGATTAATCCTTTAGTTACAGTGGCTAGAGAATCGCAAGTAGCTGCGGCAATTAATGGGGGTTATTTTAATCGTAACACTCAATTACCTTTAGGTGCAATTCGTCAAAATGGCAATTGGATTTCTAGTCCAATTTTAAACCGAGGTGCGATCGCATGGAACGATAACGGCGAATTCAAAATCTCCCGTCTCACCCTCCAAGAAACCTTAACCACATCCAGCGGACAAAAATTACCCATAGTTAATTCTAATAGCGGTTACACACAACCAGGAATCGCTCGTTACACTCCCAACTGGGGAACAGTCTACAACTCTTTAACTAACAATGAAACCTTAATTGTTATCCAGAATAACCAAGTACAAAACATTTTACCCGGAGCAATAGTAGGGCAAACTTCTCTTCCTATTCCTAGCAATGGTTATATTTTGGCAATTCGCGGTAATTTAGATTGGCAACCAGAAAGTTACTTACCTCTAGGAACAACTGTTAGTTTCCAAAGTGAAACTTTCCCACCAGAATTTAACCGCTATCCCCACATTATCGGTGCAGGGCCAATTCTACTCTTAAATAGCCGCATAGTCCTTGATGCTCAAGATGAACAATTTCGTGATTCTTTTATTAAAGAATCTGCTCATCGAAGTGTAATTGCTACAAACAGAACGGGTACTATACTAATAGCCACCGTAGGCAACCGCTCTGGTGGAGTAGGCCCGACTCTCAGTGAAATTGCCGAGATTATGCAACGTCTAGGAGCAATTGATGCTCTCAATCTAGATGGGGGTAGCTCTACAAGCCTTTACCTTGGTGGTCAACTGATTAATCGTTCACCTAACACTGCGGCTCGTATTCACAACGGTCTAGGTATTTTCATAGAATTTTAGCCGTGGTAGTTTAAAGTTTATTTAAACTAATCACTTCTTTAGTTAAAGATTTGATGTAGCTCACCTAAATTGGGCATCTTAGAGATGACAGTACCTAAGTGGAGTGCTATGTTAGGGTACGAGATAGAACGTGCATAACTGGAAGTCTAATTAAACCCATTATTTTCTACTAAATAATCCCTTAGATTCCGGTGTTAAAATTTGGGGACATCAGCGCCATTCAATAAGGCAATTAAACAACTAAGAACTTTCGCTATCAAAGTATAAGGAAATAAAGTCATGGCTCAACTTCAAGAAGTTTCCAACGTATCCTTAACAGCTTTACCCGCATCTAATCCTGTAGCAGCAACAGAATTACGTCCTTGGGGCTCTTTTACTACATTAGAAGAAGGACGGGGTTATAAGATTAAGAGAATTGAAGTTAAGCCTGGGCACCGTCTGAGCTTACAAATGCACCACCACCGCAGCGAACACTGGATTGTGGTTTGTGGTACCGCTAAAATTGTCTGTGGTGAGAAAGAATGCCTACTGGGTCCTAACGAATCTACCTACGTTCCGCAGTGCGCTCTCCACCGTTTAGAAAATCCTGGAGTGATTCCCTTGATTCTCATTGAAGTGCAAAATGGGGAATATCTGGGAGAAGATGATATTGTTCGTTTCCAAGACGACTACTCCCGTACTAAATAGTTAAGTAAGCGCAATGATTAATCTCAGCAAAGCAGCCGCCAGCGAAGTTAAGCGACTCATGGCTAAACAAAAGCAACCAAACTCTTTATTTCGTCTGGGTGTCGAGCCTGGGGGCTGCGCTGGGATATACTACACATTGGAGATCGATCGCGCGATCGCACCTCAAGACCAAGTTTATGAGTGCCAAGGTATAAAAATTGTAGTAAAAGAAAATATTTTAGAATATATTAACGGCCTCACCCTAGACTATACTGAAGATTTGATGGGTGGAGGTTTTCGCTTCCATAACCCTAACGCTAGTTCTAGTTGTGGTTGTGGTAATTCTTTTTCGATTGACACAAATGCACCCAAATAGATATAATAAATATTTGTGATTAATTCCAAACAGCCAAGACAGTACCCTAGAGGTCATGCCCACAATTCAACAATTAATTCGTGATGAACGCCAAAAAGCGCGTAAGAAAACAAAGTCACCTGCGTTGAAGAGTTGCCCTCAGCGACGCGGTGTTTGTACGAGAGTATATACCACCACTCCCAAAAAACCCAACTCGGCGCTTCGGAAAGTAGCGAGAGTCAGGCTTACCTCTGGATTTGAGGTGACAGCATACATTCCAGGCATCGGACATAATTTGCAAGAACACTCCGTTGTGATGATTCGGGGTGGTCGGGTAAAAGATTTACCAGGGGTAAGATATCACATTATTCGCGGTACTCTAGATACTGCTGGTGTGAAAGACCGGAAGCAAGGACGTTCCAAATATGGTACTAAGCGTCCCAAAGCAGCAGCCAAATAATGGGGATAGGGGTCAGGGGTCAGGGGTCAGGGGATAGGGAAAAAGAAGATTCCCCAACACCTAACACCCAACACCTAACACCTTCTTAAGATATAAGTTCCCATTCTTAAGGTAAAGGGAATTAAGTTAGGGCATAAAGTAGGAAAAGCGCCCAGCTATCACCTGCGATGCGTTGCAAAAATTAGTTTCAAGAGAAATAATTTTGATGCCATAAGGCTTAATTTCATGCCTTAAGCCAAATCTTTAAAGTCCATGTTGAAGGCTTATTATGTCTCGTCGTTCAGTTGTTCAAAAACGTCCCGTACCGCCAGATCCTGTATATAACAGCCGCTTAGTCAGTATGATGGTGCGGCGGGTAATGAAGAGTGGTAAGAAGTCCGTTGCTTCGGGCATTGTTTACGATGCTTTTAAGATTATCGAAGAAAGGACTGGTTCTGACCCTCTAGAAACCTTTGAGCGAGCAGTAAAAAATGCTACTCCTTTGGTAGAGGTAAAAGCTCGCCGTGTCGGTGGTGCTACATACCAAGTACCAATGGAAGTGCGCTCAGATAGAGGTGCAACTTTAGCACTACGTTGGTTAATCCAATTTTCTCGTGCTAGAACCGGACGCTCAATGGCTAATAGATTAGCGGCTGAGTTGATGGATGCGGCAAATGAAACTGGAAGTGCGATTCGGAAGCGCGAAGAAACGCACCGGATGGCAGAAGCGAATAAGGCGTTTGCTCACTATCGCTACTAGTACGGGCGGGAATAGTTAGGCAACCTTTGCCACTGACAGACAATTATGTTGGCTCTCACCCGCCCCTACAATCCAGAATTGGTGGCTTCGCCACAAAAAAGTATAGAATCTTAACAGAGAGTAAAAAAAGTTTATCTACGGCAATAACCAAGGAGGTAGCCGTGGCACGTACCATCCCGCTTGAAAAAACACGCAATATAGGTATTGCAGCCCACATTGATGCGGGCAAGACAACAACTACAGAAAGAATCCTGTTTTATTCCGGTATCGTTCACAAGATTGGCGAAGTCCATGAAGGAACGACGGTAACAGACTGGATGGAGCAAGAGCGGGAGCGAGGAATTACCATTACTGCTGCCGCTATCAGCACTAGCTGGAAAGACCACAAAATCAACATTATCGATACACCGGGTCACGTAGACTTTACGATCGAAGTCGAACGCTCCATGAGAGTTTTGGATGGAGTAATCGCGGTATTTTGCTCGGTGGGAGGCGTACAGCCTCAATCTGAAACAGTATGGCGGCAGGCAGACAGGTACAAAGTGCCGCGGTTTGCCTTTGTCAACAAAATGGATCGGACTGGGGCAGACTTCTATAAGGTATACAATCAAATACGCGATCGCATGAGGGCAAATGCAGTTCCCATTCAATTGCCCATTGGTAGTGAAAGCGACTTCAGAGGACTCATTGACCTAGTGAAGATGAAAGCCTTGATTTACAAAGACGATCAAGGTAAAGAGATATCCGTTGAAGAGATTCCTGGCGATCTGCAAGACAAAGCACAAGAGTTTCGTCAGAAGTTGGTAGAAGCAGTAGCAGAAACCGATGATGCTCTGATGGAGAAGTACTTTGAAGGTGAAGAATTAACCGAAGAGGAAATTCGCCAAGGACTCAGAAAAGGCACTATTGATGGCACGATCGTTCCCATGCTTTGCGGTTCTGCCTTCAAAAACAAAGGTGTTCAACCATTGTTAGATGCAGTAGTTGATTACCTGCCTTCCCCACTGGATATTCCAGCGATTAAAGGTCAATTGCCAGATGGCAGCGAAACAGAAAGACGCGCCTCTGATGAAGAACCATTGTCAGCTTTGGCTTTCAAAATCATGGCAGACCCTTATGGTCGTCTCACCTTCATTCGCGTCTACTCAGGCGTTCTGAAAAAAGGCAGCTACGTCTACAACTCCACTAAAGGGAAGAAAGAGCGCGTATCTCGCCTGATCGTTCTCAAAGCAGATGAACGCATTGAAGTAGATGAAATGCGAGCGGGTGATTTGGGCGCAGTTCTAGGTCTAAAAGATACCTTTACAGGCGATACAATCTGCGAAGAAGGAACTCCTGTAATTCTAGAATCCCTGTTTATTCCTGAGCCTGTAATCTCGGTGGCGGTAGAACCAAAAACCAAACAGGACATGGAGAAACTCTCCAAAGCTCTGCAATCCTTGTCAGAGGAAGACCCAACATTCCGCGTGCGGATTGACCAAGAAACTAACCAAACCGTAATCGCGGGAATGGGTGAATTGCACTTAGAAATTCTGGTCGATCGGATGTTACGCGAATTCAAGGTAGAAGCGAATGTGGGCGCACCACAGGTAGCTTACCGAGAAACTATTCGCGCCGCCGTCAGCAGAGTGGAAGGCAAATTTATCCGTCAAAGTGGTGGTAAAGGTCAGTATGGTCACGTAGTCATCGACCTAGAACCAGGAGATCCCGGTAGCGGCTTTGAATTTGTATCCAAGATCGTGGGCGGTGTAGTACCGAAAGAGTACATTGGCCCTGCAGAGCAAGGGATGAAAGAAACCTGTGAATCTGGCGTATTAGCTGGATATCCGCTCATCGACGTGAAAGCGACTTTGGTAGATGGCTCTTATCACGACGTAGACTCGAATGAAATGGCCTTCAAAATCGCAGGTTCAATGGCACTAAAAGCAGCTGTAGCGAAAGCTAAACCAGTGCTGTTGGAGCCTATGATGAAAGTTGAGGTTGAAGTTCCCGAAAACTTTTTGGGAGATGTAATGGGCGACCTCAATTCCCGTCGCGGTCAAATCGAAGGGATGGGATCGGAACAGGGACTTGCCAAAGTCACCGCTAAGGTGCCATTGGCAGAAATGTTTGGCTACGCCACGGATATCCGGTCTAAAACTCAAGGTCGGGGCATATTCTCGATGGAATTTAGCCACTACGAAGAAGTGCCGCGCAACGTGGCTGAAGCTATCATCGCCAAGAGCAAAGGGAACGAATAAGGGATAGGGGATAGCGGGTAGGGGATAGGGGATAGGGAATCTTTAGGGGATAGGGGTCAGGGGTTAGGGGTTAGGGAATTGTCTTTCTCCCTAACACCCAACCCCTAACACCCAACCCCTAGTTAGTTTCCCCAACACCTAACCCCTAACACCTAACACCTTCTTCTCGCATAACTAGGAAAAGGAAGATCTAAATTCATGGCACGCGCAAAGTTTGAAAGGAATAAACCCCACGTTAACATCGGTACGATCGGTCACGTTGACCACGGCAAGACTACCTTAACCGCAGCAATCACTATGACCTTGGCTGCCTTGGGTAACGCACAAGCCAAGAAATATGACGAAATTGATGCGGCTCCCGAAGAAAAAGCACGGGGGATCACAATCAATACAGCCCACGTTGAGTACGAAACGGCAAATCGTCACTACGCGCACGTAGACTGTCCAGGACACGCTGACTATGTGAAAAACATGATCACTGGTGCAGCCCAAATGGATGGTGGTATTCTCGTGGTGGCAGCAACCGATGGAGCTATGCCCCAAACCAAGGAGCATATCCTATTGGCACGGCAGGTAGGTGTACCCCGTCTAGTCATCTTCTTGAACAAAGTTGACATGGTAGACGATGAGGAACTCCTCGAACTCGTAGAATTAGAGTTGCGCGATCTTCTGAGTGAATACGAGTTTGATGGCGACAATATACCCATCATTCGTGGCTCTGGGTTAAAGGCGCTCGAAGCAATGACTGCGAACCCAAAAACTCAAAAAGGTGAGAATGAGTGGGTAGATAAAATCTACGAACTCATGGAAGCAGTAGATGATTACATTCCGACTCCCGAAAGGGATGTTGACAAGCCGTTCCTGATGGCAGTAGAAGACGTATTCTCGATCACTGGTCGGGGTACTGTTGCTACAGGCAGGATCGAGCGCGGTAAGGTTAAAGTGGGCGATAACGTGGAATTAGTAGGTATCAGAGATACCCGCAACACCACAGTCACCGGGATCGAAATGTTCAAGAAGAGTCTTGACGAAGGGATGGCTGGTGATAACGCTGGTCTGCTGCTTCGCGGTATCCAAAAGACCGACATCGAACGCGGGATGGTAATCGCTAAACCTGGTTCAATTACACCTCACACTAAATTTGAAGGTGAAGTGTACGTGCTGACCGAAAAAGAAGGTGGTCGGAAAACTCCTTTCTTCCCTGGCTACCGTCCTCAGTTCTATGTACGGACAACTGACGTAACTGGAACTATTACAGCCTTCACTTCTGATGAAGGTGGTGCAGCAGAAATGGTGATGCCGGGAGACCGCATCAAAATGACTGTGGAATTGATTAACCCGATCGCGATCGAGCAAGGTATGCGCTTTGCGATCCGTGAAGGTGGTCGTACCATCGGTGCAGGCGTTGTTTCCAAGATTCTGAAGTAGTCTCTTTTAAAACTACTTAAGGGGCAGAAAAGTATTACCAATTTGGTAAAATACTTTTCTGCTCCTTCAGCATCCTGCTAAAACTGTCTAACTGAAAACATACAATTACTTTAGAACCTAGAAAACTAAAAAAATGGCAACCATTCAGCAGCAAAAAATTCGGATTCGTTTGAAAGCATTTGACCGTCGTCTACTTGACACCTCTTGTGAAAAGATTGTAGACACCGCAAATCGGACACAAGCTACAGCTATTGGCCCTATTCCCCTACCTACACGCAAGAAAATTTACTGCGTTTTGCGTTCTCCTCACGTAGATAAAGATTCTAGAGAACATTTTGAAACTCGGACTCATCGCCGCATTATTGATATCTATCAGCCTTCCTCTAAGACTATTGATGCTTTGATGAAACTTGATTTGCCTGCGGGTGTGGATATTGAAGTCAAACTGTAATCAGTTTCTTTCTTCTTTGTAAAACTTGAAATAGCCTTTTAGAAATGATTCTAAAAGGCTGACTTTATTTCTGTTTTGGGTAGAGATCAGCTAAAGTAAATAAAGAAACGCCATTACCCTCTGTGACTATGCCACCGTCATCCTCGATAGCGGTTCGAGAGCTTCCTTTATTCCCACTACCAGAAGTAGTTTTGTTTCCCGGTAGACCCCTACCGCTGCATATTTTTGAATTTCGCTACCGAATCATGATGAATACGATTCTGGAAAGCGATCGCCGTTTTGGGGTACTACTAATGGAACCATCCGGTAAACCAGCATCAGTAGGTTGCTGTGCGGAAATCGTCCGCTTCCAAAGATTACCAGATGACCGCATGAAAATACTCACTCTAGGGCAGCAACGTTTCCGGGTTTTGGAATACGTGCGCGAAAAGCCTTACCGAGTTGGTTTGGTAGAATGGATTGAAGATCAACCACCCCAGAGGGAATTGAACTCTTTAGCAGCAAATGTAGAACAATTACTGCGGGATGTAGTGCGCCTTTCCGCCAAGCTTACAGAACAAAATATTGAATTACCCGATGATATTCCCTCTCTACCGAGAGAGTTGTCTTATTGGGTTGCTAGTAACCTCTACGGTGTACCAGCAGAACAACAGACGCTCTTAGAAATGCAGGATACTGTCTCTCGGTTGGAACGGGAAGCAGAAATTCTCACTTCTACTCGCAATCATCTGGCTGCTAGGACTGTACTTAAAGATACTCTAAAAGAATAATCGACGACTTAAGGGACACGGCATTCATAAAGATAACGCAGGAGTTGCAAATATTAATTATGCCGTGTCCCTACCGTCACCAACAGACTTATTCAGTAAGTCCTATTTATTGCGATCGCGGATACCAGCCGTACCAGTTTAAGACAGCTAACCAAATTGCGGAAAGCAATCCTGCGATGCTCAAGGTTAAACCACTATAAGGTACTATTAACCCTAAAATTGGTAAAACTGCACCAGCAATAGTACAGATGAAAGCTGCTAGGGATGCCCTTAGATTCCTTCCCAGTCCCCAAGCTAGAGTTAAGAGGATGAGAGAAGCGATCGCCCAAGCTAGCTGGGGATTTATAATTCGACTCAGATAAGTTATAGCCAAAATCGTAGCAAAGAAAATTCCCCCCGTTATTGCTACATCTTTTAGTTTCATAGATATTGAAAAATACAATAATAATAACCACCAGAGAAAGATTGCTGGGGCTAACAATAATAAGCGAGGAAGAATTCCTGTATTGCGAATTGTTCCGGTTGCTGTAAATACGCCAAAGGGATTGAGAACAGAAACATTATCATCAAAAACCCAGGTAAAACGAGTACCTTTTCCCTCTGCTTTTGCTTCTGTTGGAACAACACCACTGGCAAAATCTGCATTAGGAAAGTTGGCTAATACAGAAAGTCGAAAATTAGAAAGTAATTGCCCATTGGCATTGTAAACCCAACGAGGGCCTCCTTGGGCTTGGTAGGTGACACGAAAGCGAGTTTCTGTGTTTGGTAGTAAGCGAAAGGGAAATGTATATTCGCCTGGATTATTTGGTTCTAATCGAGTTCCGTTTTGTTCTACTTTAAAGTTTTGCAGTAAAGAATAGCCGTTTGGTGGTGGTACTTCCAAGATAAAATTATCAGTATCTTTGAGGCGATTTATTACTTGATATTCGGCAGCAAAGTCTACTAAATAAATATTGCGATCGTTCTTTTGCGGATCGGAAGCTTGCATAATATTAACTTGAACTTGGGAACCATTAATTGCTAATAAACGGTTTACAGTTCTTTTTTCCTGCACTTTAACTATTCTGTTTCCTACTTGCGTGTTGTAACTATAGGGTTCTTGAATTGTGTAACGTACTTGGGGTGCATTTTGTTCTAATCTATCTCCAGCTACACTTGCTGCTACTTGAGTTACTTTCGCTTGTTCCCAAAAATGATAACGATTAGCTAAAGTTGTACAAAGAAAGAAGCCTATTATTACCAGAATTAAAACTAAAGCAGTGTGTTGTAAACCACGCAATAATGCAGAATAACGGACTACCCATTCGCTAATAAAAATTCCGGGTTCTGGTGCGTCTTTTCGTAAAGAAAAGAGGGAAAAACTTAAAAGAGCGATCGCCATTCCCAACACCCCAACCAAACCAACTAAAATCAAAAACAACCGGAGTATTTCGCCTCCGAATTGCATAATTTGACTGGGTTGGGTTAAATCTGGTAATTGGGGAATACCTTGTGCAGCTAAGATTAACATTAGTTTTATTTTCCCTCACTAACTTTTCTCAGATGGAAAGAAAGACTGAGTTTAGGATTCAAAAGTTTCTTGAGCTAAAATGTGCTTTTCCGTTCCATCTGGATTTTTTGAGTTAATGGGTAAAACTGGATAACTACCAAAAATTTTTAAAGTTTCCGTATGCAGCTTTAATTCGGCTATTGCAGATTGTATTGATGGAGCGTTAGCATCAGCTTCAATATCAATAAAAAATAAATATTCACCGAGCGATCGCTTAGTCGGACGAGATTCAATTCGGCTAAGATTAATATTACGACTTGCAAATATCTGTAAAAGTTTGGCTAAAGCCCCAGGTACATTGGCTGGAACACTAAAAGCTAAAGAAGTATGACTACCGCCAGAAGAAGCATTTAAACTTACTACCAAAAACCTGGTATGATTATCTGGATAATCATTAATTGGACAAGCTAAGATTGGTAAATTGTAAAGTTGAGCGGCGCGTTGAGAAGCGATCGCACCCGCTGTTCTATCCTGTTCTAAATGCTGTAAAGCTTCCGTAGTCGCATTAGTCGGAACTAACTGCGCTAAAGGTAAAAACTTATCAATCCAACCTTGACATTGAGCTAAAGCTTGGGGATGAGAATAAATCGCTCGAATTAATGCCAAATCTGACGCGCAAGATATTAAAGCATGAGCGATCGGTAAAATTAACGATTGTTGAATTTGTAAATTATCCAATCGCCACAAAGCATCCATTGTCATTGTGACACTACCTTCCAGAGAATTTTCAATGGGAACCACACCCAAAGAAGCCTCCCCATTCGCCACAGCTTCAAGAGTTTGGGCAATGCTAGGGTAGGAACACAAAATTGATTGCTGACCCGTTTGTTGAGTTAACCATTGAGAATAAGCCAAAGCAGCTGCTTCTGCGTAAGTACCAGTAGGCCCCAAGTGTGCAATTGATAGACTCATAAAGCGGTAAATCTCAGTTTTGTAACGTTTCTCAGCATTTCAAACAGATTGTATCCTCTGGCTTACGCCAAATTAGAGAGGAATAGTTCGTAAAGTTTTGTAAGTATAAACATACATAGTTGCACAACAGTTTACTATGAGAAGCTAAATTTCATTGCCGAAATGCAAATTTTAGTTACAAGTAATTGCACGGAACTTTTAAGAACCGTAACGTACAATTAAGTAAGTAGTAGTACAGCGTAAACTTCTGTTACCAACCTCTCATGCACACCCGATTTGATGCCTCTCAATCAGTTGAAATCGCTGTTCCCCAGCAACCAATACCCATTCAACACTATTTACGTCAACCAAAACGTTTAGTCCAAGCTTTAGTTGATGTAAATCGGATTGAACAGTTAAGCGAAGAAGTATTTCGGTTAAAAATGCGCCCGCTGGCATTTATGGGCCTATCGATCCGACCCACAGTAGATATGCGGGTATGGGCGGACAGTGATGGTGTTGTTAATTTGGAATCAGTGGCTTGTGAAATTCGAGGTATAGAATACATTAACCAACGCTTTGCCTTAAATTTGCGAGGGCGACTTTCTCCCTACCAAATTAACGGCATTACATATCTTAAGGGCAAAGCAGATTTACAAGTTCAAGTAGAATTACCCCCACCCTTTTGGTTAACTCCAAAACCAATATTAGAAACTACTGGTAACGGACTACTCAAAAGCGTACTACTAACAATTAAACATCGCTTAATGCAACAACTTTTGCTAGATTATGCTACCTGGGCGAAAACAGGCAGCGAAGCAAATATCTCTGGGGAAGTGGGAGTTTTGCCAGCGAATTAGAAAGCAGAAAGCAGAGTAAAGCTGAAAGGCTGAAATTTGGTTAACAAAATCTGAGTTATAGTTTGGTGGATTATTCGCCCTTCTAGACCGTTCCATCTTTCTTTGTAGTTTACGAATCTCTTTTTCGGCAAACTTCAATTCCGGTGCGAACAGAGTTAATCTAGCTGAATTATCCCCCACAATGGCAATAGTAGATGGCCCAATATCTAGACCAACAGTTCCCGAACCAAGTTGGTTTTTAGGTTTCCGAAATGGCTTACCTTCACAAACTAATTGAGCGTAGTAGAAAACCTTGCCATTTAACCGACGACGCAATAATCTAACGTATTTGATTGGACTATTTAATCCATGAGTGATTACTGGGTCATAAGTTGTTAGGTATGGTTTTAGTTTAAGCTCGCCCCAAATAATGGTTTCTTTTACCCATCTAATCCCGCTTTTATTCGTTTTACCTTCTAAGGAATCGAGTTGATTCTTCCCTTTAAATCTAACCTTTTTCCCTTGGCCTAAAGCTACTTTTTGAGAAGCTTTGAAGGCGCGAGTTGCTAGTTTTTGAGCAGTAGTTGAATCAATGTGTTTTCCCATCCAAGAATTACGAATAATGGTCACAAAACTGTGCAAGTCATACTCGCTGTATTTGTGAAGCTCATTAGCAACTTGAAAGGCTTCAGTTCGAGCTTTACTGCCTTTCTTGAGCTTTTTGGCTGCCAGGTATTTCCGGGATTGTTTGACGAGTTTTAGACGACGCATCGCTTCGCCTAAACAAGCGTTATAAAGTTGTCTGCCAGCCTCAAATCTAGACGACAAAACCCCAACATCTTTGCTCGACACCACTAACGGTATCTCTACAATAAATGTGGGGGTTTTAGTCTTAATTGATTTACTGGACATCGACTTATTAATTAACACTTGAAACCATTATACATTAAAGTTAAAAACTAGATTTGACTTGGACTGCGGTTAAAACCGCCAGGTGCGTTTCATCCCCATATCTAAAGCTAGGGGCTCATCAGCACGTTTTTCGGTAAATTTCCCCTCTGCCCCCCTGCCCCCCTGCTCCCCTGCCCTACTCTCTACAAGGACGAAAAGAACGCCGATGATGACGGGAGGGGCCATATTCTTTTAAAGCTAAAATATGACGGGCGGTACCGTAGCCTTTGTTGGCTTCTAAAATCCGTACTGGGGGTATTTTTTAGCTAAACGGAGGATTAGTTCGTCGCGCCATACTTTAGCTAGGATGCTGGCAGCTGCGATCGCCAAAACCTGCTCATCACCCTTAATAATTGACTGCTGAGGTATTTCCAAATCAGGAATTGCCCATTTACCATCCACCAAACAAAGACTAGGGCTTAACTTCAGTTTAGTTACAGCCCGTCTCATTGCCAACAAAGAAGCCCGGAAAATATTTATCCGGTCAATTTCTGCAACGGAACAGTAACCAATTTGGTAATCTAAAGCGGTTTGGCGAATCATTAAATCAAATTTTTTTCTGCCAAAATTGGTTAACTGCTTGCTATCTTTAATACCCGCACTCTTCAATCCCGAAAGCGCCTCATCAGGTAAGATTACTGCTGCTGCTACCACCGGGCCAAACAAACAGCCTCTTCCCACCTCATCAACTCCAGCAACTAAAGTTGATACTGAATAGTTAGTAGTGACTAATTCCTTCATATTGTGATGAATTGTTATTAGTCATTAGTCACTTGTCATTTGTAAGAACTTTCACCAATGACAAATGGCTAATGACTAATAACTAACTTTGCTAGATTCCTCCATCAGCATCTACCGAAGAGGAACGACGACGACGGCGACGACGCACGCCATTATCAACCGCTTCATTTTCCGATTCACTACTTTCAGGAGTGGCAATTTCCGCTTCTTCCCTACTCAATACAGGAGGAGCAATTGTCAGTTCTTCTTGTGCCGCATTATCCGAAAAATCCAGTTCTAGCTGATAGTTTTCCGGTTCATCATCGGCTGTCTCCACTTCAGTTGTTACATCATTTTTCTTGTAACTTTCTGTTAGCGATCGCCTTGACTCATTGCTAGATTCTGAGTCAGATTGTCCGGGTGACTTAATAGCAACCGTCGCTGTTTTCGGATTCTTTACCTCTCGATCTAATAACAGCAAAGGAGAGATACCCATTAAAGCGTAAACCTCTTGTTCCTCTGGTGTCATTTCCACAGAAATCACTTCCGCAGGTGTAACTTCTTTTGTGGGACGATTGTAGCGATCGGGGGTATCTAAACGAATGCCTTTCTGTAAAAGTGAAGCATTTTTAGAGACCTGGGTAGGGAAAGTTTTCGGTGTAGGAGTAGGCATTTCCGGCTCAGCCACCCAACCAGATTCACTCTTCTCCGAAAAAGGCGCAGCAGAACCACCAACACCACCTCTGCCCATATCCTCGCTTTCGCCCATTCCCAGACGACGGCGACGACGACGACGCGCATTATTCAACCCGCCTCGATCTTTCAAATCGGGGTGATTTAGCATATCTACGTCTGGATAATCAGAATTAGAGTCAACATCATCTGTGTAACCCTTGTCTTCCCATAAAGGTACGTTCTTAATTTCCTTCACAGGTGGGCGAGTTGGTTCGACAGTGGGATAATCTCTAAAAGATGAGACAGGGGGTTCTCTTTCTGGCAAGCGTTCTCTAGATTCCCCATTCCCTGTGGGCGATGGTATGGAAATGCGGTGACGCGGGGAGACAGCTGAAACAGTTTCTTCACTACCTGTGTCTGTCCATCTTTTGGCTTCTATGTCATAACTTTCCCGTTCTCTAGCTATATTTTCACCAGGTAAGTGAACTGTATGACCATTACCACCACAAGTAGGACAAGGACGACCAAATAATTCGTAAATATTTTGACCTTGGCGTTTGCGAGTCAGTTCCACTAAGCCAAGTTCGCTCAGTTGAGCAATTTGGGGTCTGGCTTTATCTGCTTTTAGGGCTTTGTTAAAATGCTCTAGGACTTGTAGCTGATCGCGTCTTGAGTCCATGTCGATAAAGTCAACGATGATTACTCCAGCGAGATTCCGTAGTTTCAATTGACGGGCGATTTCAGTAGCAGCTTCGCAGTTTGTCCATAGTACGGTTTCTCTGGCTGTAGCCGAACGAGTGAAAGAGCCGGAGTTAACGTCGATTACGGTAAGTGCTTCTGTAGGCTCGATGATAATATATCCACCAGAGGGTAAGTCTACTCTGGGTTTGAGGGCTTCCCTAATAGCGGCATTCACCCGGAAGTAGTCTAGTATGGGTAAGCGATCGCGATGATGATCGATTAAAACCCCCTGTGGTGTCTTACCTGCACTCCAGTTGATCAAATGTTGCTTGACTCGCTTAACTCCGGTGTGAGAATCTACCACAATCCGATTCACATCTTCGCTATACATATCGCGTAAAACGCGCTGCACGAAGTCATCATCCCGATTTAATAATGCCGGAGCCCGACTAGAAATTACTTCTTGTTGAATCGCTTCCCATTGTTTTTGTAACGATTCTAAGTCTTCGATAATTGCTTCTTCTGGCTTATTTTCTGCTTCCGTTCTTACCAGTAAACCCATTCCTGGTGGTTTTAACAAAATCGCTAAGGCTCTCAGGCGATTGCGTTCACTTTCACTCTTAATTCGCCTTGATAAATTTACACCTCTGCCAAAGGGCATTAATACTAAATAACGACCGGGCAAAGTAATATTACCAGTGAGTCGAGGGCCTTTATTCCCTGTCGGCTCTTTCATTACTTGGACTAAAACTTTTTGTTGTGGTGCTAGCAGTTCGGTGATTGCTCCTGCTGTCCGTTTTAATCTTAATGGCCCTAAGTCCGAAACGTGAATAAATCCATTGCGTTCTGGATCTCCTATATTCACAAAGGCAGCATCAATCCCCGGTAATACATTCTCGACTACACCAAGATAAATGTCTCCTACTTGGTGATTTCCAGTAGCAACAACTAATTCTTGAATTTGATCTTCAGAAAATACGGCAGCAATGCGATGTTGTTCAGCTATGATGATTTGTTTTGGCATTCAAATACCTCTTTAGATTTTAGATTTTAAATTTTAGATTTTAGATTTCGGATTTTAAAAAACTCGTCAATCAAAAATCAAAATCAAAATCATTATTTGGATTTATTTTTGGCTGTAATGGCTTGAAAAATCTGCTTTTAGAAGCAAGTAGTTACGGGCATCTTGCCTGTACTAATAATCCGATAATTTCTGAATCTATTGATTAACAATTACATCAATTTTCAGAAATTATTTTTGGTTGCTAATAACGAGAGAGAGATGACAGAATATTTCACTCTACTTCCTTAGTGCAATTAATTTGTAATTCGATCGCGTAGCGTGCCGTAGGCATATCGCGCAGCGTTTGCGTAGCACCTATCGCGTAGCTTGTACACCAGCACTAATCGCGCAAGAGAGCGTCCATTCCTAAATCGGTCTACCAAAATTGACTTTGACTAGATCCCCTAGTTCTTGAAGAATTCGGCGATCTACTATCTCTGGAGAGAGGTACAAAAACCCATTTTGAACATTCCATTGATTGCCATAGATAGCTTGTTGTAGAAACCATTTTGGCACAATCTAGGATTTTTCTTTTGGGGTGCTTGGTGCAAATTAATTAAAGGCATATCTAACCAAGTTTTTTTGGTTTGTTAGCGGTAGCGGCGCGGAGTGCGCTTTGCGGATTGATTATGTTAAATCCCCCTATTTTCACCTGGCTTTTACCTTCATAAGGTAGATAAAATTTGCTCTACCCCAGCTGTAAATCTCAGGCTTCTACCTAATTCTCCCCCATTTTTTCTATCAATAGAAACATGGGGAAGGTAACAGGGGGCTTTCACTCTAACCCCTAGCATTAAATGCGATTTTGTAATGCTCTATTGGCACACAAAACTCGGTAAATTTCGTTTTAGAGTTAATCACAAGGAAATAGCTACGAAGAAACATGAAAGCTTCTTATTTTTGCTTAACTCGCTTATCGCATCTTATCACATCTAAACTAGGTAATTTCATCCATTGACCAGGCAGGTATATTTTTTGCTGCTTTGTGATAAGCAAAAATTATTGTTTTGGCAAATTCTCAAGCCTACGCTGGTTCTAGGATTAGTTGAGTCCGGTGAGCGTGAAGTAGTTGAAACTCCTGCTGAGTTACTTGTTCTAGCATATAAACGATGTGTTCTGGGCGCAACAAGTTCCCATCATTTCGGCAAGTACCTAGATAACGGATCTTTGCCTGTTGTTGATTTTCGGTTTCGGCGAAGACAAGTTCTAATTGTAACAAGCGATCGCGCAGATTCACCTCTACCTTTTTCCCTGACTTAGTAGTATGCTCCATCAAAATTCGATCGCTATTTTTTACCTCTGCTATCCACTCGTTCCATTGTGCAGGCAAATTTTCTGGTAAGGGCGGGTTTTGTTCAGAACTTGTCTGTAGGACACTCAGGTTGTCTGCTAAACCTGCCCCTACAGTTAACACATACTCGGCTTTTTCTAACAATTGAGTAGCTGCTGGCGTTTTTAAATCCACCTCCTCGACATGATAAATCGGAATATTTTCTGGTAGTGCTTGGGCTAACTTCGCTTGGAAAGTCGCTACTTCCATTGCTTGAGTCAACTCAAAATCTACGATTTCACCAACGCTGGTACTTCCCAAGGATAAAGCATTGGCGATCGAAATTCTGGGACTAGGATGAAAACCACCAGTAAACGTTACTGGTATCGCCGCACGCCTAACCGCACGATCGAACAACCTCACTAAATCCAAATGCCCCACTAATGCCATATCACCCCGTTTCCCAAACCTAACTCGCAACCTCTGGGCTTTGTGTTGGTTAGGAACAAACTCACCCACAAATTGAGGAATTGGTGGAGGTGATACTACTATGTTATGCCCAAAATCTGTTCCGCAAACCCCACAATGGGAACAACCTTCAAAAGAGCAATCTGGAACTGTCGCTGCTTCTTGGGCTCTTGCTAAGTCAGCTTTCAGCCAATTCTTATCGATTCCGGTATCGATATGATCCCAAGGTAGAGGTTGATCTAACAGTTCTGCTGCTGTTTTCTCTCTTTGCGGGTTTTGTCCGGAAATTGTCTCTGTTGTACATAGATTATCTGCTAAACCTGCCCCTACTAGATTCCATTCGCCTTGTTCTACCAGACGATACTTCCAGGTTAAATCAGATTGAGCGATCGCCTCTCCCCAAGCTTGATATGCTTTCTCTACACTGTCAAACCAGGAATCCATCCCTGCACCCAACTCCCAAGCGCGTCGGAGCACCGCTGACAAACGGCGATCGCCTCTCCCTAAAAAGTCTTCCATCGCGGAAATTCGCACGTCAGTAAAGTTGGCTTTTACTCCTTTGATGGAGCGAAATTCCGAGCGCAAAAGTCCTTGTTTCCGTTTAAACTCTGCCGTCGAAACAGAATGCCATTGGAAAGGTGTGTGAGGTTTCGGCGTAAAGTTAGAAATCGTCAGAGTGAAATTAATTTGCCTTTTACCTTTAATCCGACATTCCTGCTGTAACCAGCGAACAGTTTCCGCAATTCCTAGAACATCTGCATCGGTTTCCCCAGGCAACCCAATCATGAAGTATAACTTTATTTTATCCCACCCTTGTTCGTAGGCAGTTTTTACTCCCCGCAGAAGTTCTTCGTTAGTCAAACCTTTGTTAATGATATCCCGCATTCGCTGGGTACCCGCTTCTGGCGCAAAGGTAATTCCACTTTGTCTAGTTCCACCGATAATGTTGGCAATATTCTCATCGAAGCGATCGACTCTTTGACTAGGTAGAGACAGGGAAATATTTTCATCTTTTAAGCGGTTTCTCACTTCCACGCCAACAGCGGGTAAAGCCAAATAATCGGAACAGGAGAGAGACAGCAGCGAAAATTCATTGTAACCAGTCGCCCGCATCCCTTCCGAGATGGCTTCGATCACCTGTTCCGGTTCCACATCTCTAGCTGGACGAGTTAACATTCCCGGTTGACAGAAACGACATCCCCTGGTACAACCCCGGCGAATTTCTATTGTTAAGCGATCGTGTACCGTTTCCACAAAGGGAACTAACCCGATCGAATAAGCCGGAATCGGAGTCGCTACCCGGCGTAAAATTCTTTGAGGAACATCCGGGCGATTCGGATGCACCGAGCCATCCGTTGCCATATCATAAAACTGAGGCACGTAAACTCCCGGAACTTGGGCTAAATCTAACAATAACTCTCTCCGACTTAACCCTTGGGCTTTACCCTCTTCAATAACTAAACCTATTTCCGGTAACAGTTCTTCCCCATCACCTAAAGCAACAAAGTCTAAAAACTGAGCGTAAGGTTCCGGGTTAGATGTGGCTGTTTGTCCCCCCGCAAAAATCAAAGGGTGTTGAAAATCATCATTTTCTCCCCGTTCTTGCCAAGTTAAGGGAATTCCGGCTAAATCGAGCATTTCTAAGATATTTGTGGCTCCCAGTTCATAACTGAGGCTAAAGCCCAAAATATCGAACTCTTTCACCGATTGACGGGACTCAACAGCAAATAAAGGTGTGTTCGTTGCGCGTAGTTTAGCCGCTAAGTCGGTTCCTGGTAAGTAGGCGCGATCGCATAACTGACGGGGCTGCTGATTCAAAATGTTGTACAAAATTATATGCCCTAAATTAGACGCTCCTACTTCGTAAACTTCTGGATAAGTCAACACCCAGCGCACTTTCGCCTCCTCCCAAGGCTTATGCACTGCGCCTAACTCATTTCCCAAATAACGCGCAGGCTTGTAAATATCTGCTGTAAGCAACTGTTCTACTGCTACTGCCACAGGCATTATCCTTGTCTGAAGACTCTACCCATATCCCTCTAGATCCCCGACTTCTTCAAGAAGTCGGGGATCTAGATTCAATCTAACTTTATCTATTATTAATTGTATTTATGGCAAAAATCTGCTTTATCCCGAAAGGAACAAGCAGATTCAGCCATGTTAAACTAGTACCACTAGTAAAATTCAAAAAGCTTAAATAATAAGCTGTTTAACGATTTTGTATCGTTTGTTACTTAAAAATTGCTAAAGTCGGTAACGGTTTGAAGTATCTTTGATAGTCAAACCAACTAACTAACCTTAAAAACATTATTGCTCCCAGAAGCTACTACAACGTGGCTTCAAAAGCAGTTCTACTTTCAAATATCTCGAATACTTTATTTAACTGCGTCAATTCCAAAATAATCCGAATAGATGGGGAAAGGGAGCAAAGGCTAAATCTTTGGTTTTGACGCTGCGCTAGTTTGAGAGCAGTAACTAAAGTCATTAATCCTGCACTATCCATAGAATCTAGCTGTTTCATGTCAACTAACACAACAGCGTCAGGATTAGCGGCAACTGCTGCTGTTAGTTTACTGCGAAACTCAGCTGCATTAGCAGCATTAAGATGTCCTTGAGGTTGAACAACGGTGATTGGTGAAACTACTGCTAAGGTTTGCATGATTTCAGTCCTGTTATCACAAAAATTACTTATGCCATTCCATGTATTAGAGGTTATAACCTGATGCCGTATATTGAACAGCTATACTCCGTATTTTCACAGAAACTTTACTTAAATTGCAACTTTTTTAAAGATTCTAACAAGAAGAATTAGTGGTAAAGTATGTAAAGATACGGAAAAGTTTAGCAATTCTTCCGGTTAAGTCAAGAAGTAAGTGAATAAAGTGTCTGTTGGAACGATGATGATTTAAGTCAACTAATGCCAAACTGATAGACAAGAACTATTCTTGCCTACACTATCACTAAGCTTGCTTCTGATTACATCAGTAAAAAGTTATAGATGTACAATATCTAACCACTTTTGTCTAGGTAGATATTTAATTACCTACTTCGAGTCAAACATAGGGGTTTGGAATATGCCAGTGAGTTAGATCACTAAAATTGACAGGTTTGGATCACTCGCAAGGAAAAGTCTTTAATAGAGAATCTTCTTATAAAGGAGTTCTGGTCAGTAACCGTGGAAGCTAAAAATGCAATTCGTGGACTTGTAGAAAAAGCGATTTCTATTCGTCGTCTGACCCCAGATATCGAAAATGAAATCAACTATGAACTAACAAGGCTAGGCTATATCTCAGATGTTGATTATGAAGCCTTGGAATTATTAATGGATGAAATGGATGCAGGTCGGATTCAGCTAGTACCTACCTGCTAAATTGACGAGTAAAATGCTGCTGCTAGTGAAATAAGAGCTCTGAAAGCTCAAGTATTGAGACAGGTGTGCGTCAACAGAGCTAACTAAACGGTAAACTGTCAAATGGCTTTCCTACATCACATACAAGTCGCCATGCAGTTTGCTCAACGTTTAGAAAAAATTCCTCCCTACCTGTTTGCAGAACTCGATCGCAAACGGAATGAACTAATTAGTCAGGGCGTGGACATTATCAATATGGCAATTGGTGATCCAGATAAACCGACACCAGTTCATATTGTCACAGCAATGCACGAGGCGATCGACGACCCTTCGACCCACAATTACCCGCCTTACCAAGGTACAAAAGAATACCGTCAAGCGGTGGTAAATTGGATGGAGCGGCGGTTTGGAGTTAGTGGATTAAACCCAGAAACCGAAGTAATCCCTTCTATTGGTTCAAAAGAAGCGATTCACAATACTTTTCTGGCTTTTGTCGAACCAGGAGATTACACGCTAATCCCTAATCCAGGCTATCCAGTATATCGAACTTCCACATTTTTTGCTGGTGGTGAGCCTTACTATATGCCATTGCTGCCAGAACGGGGGTTTTTGCCTTCTTTACAAGCAATTCCCGAACAGGTAGCTAGTAAGGCTAAATTGTTATGGGTAAATTACCCGAATAATCCGACTGGTGCTACAGCCAGTTTAGAATTTTTCGCCCAGTTAGTGCAGTTTTGTCAAAAATACGACATTTTGTTGTGTCACGATCATGCTTACTCGGAAATAGCTTACTCTGGATATCAGCCGCCTAGCGTCCTGCAAATTCCGGGTGCCAAAGACATTGCGATCGAATTTCACAGTTTATCTAAGTCTTACAATATGGCTGGCTGGCGGATTGGTTTTGTGGTGGGAAATGCCTTGGGAATTAAAGGACTGAGCCAAGTAAAGACCAATATAGATTCTGGCATATTTAAGGCAATTCAACGGGCGGCGATCGCAGCCTATTCCACCAGCAGCGCAGAACTTCAGCAAGCGTTGTCAGTTTACCAAAAACGCCGAGATATCGTTGTGGAAGGGTTAAGATCTTTGGGTTGGACAATTGCAGCCCCCAAAGCTACCCTTTATGTGTGGGTTCCCGTACCTAAAGGTTACACTTCTGCTGAATTTGTTACCTTACTGTTGGAAAAATGTGCGATCGTAGTTCCCCCTGGTAACGGTTACGGAGACGCTGGCGAAGGCTTCTTCCGCATTGCCTTAACAGTTTCCGAAGCACGGCTAGCCGAAGCAATGCAGCGAATGAAACAAGCCGGAATTTATTACCAAGCTTGAGTTTTCCCCTTAAAACTTCCCTTCGTAATCTTGCCAAACTTGGCGAACAAAACGCTGTAGCTGTTGATGCGCTAACTGCTGGGTTTCACCTTGAGTCTTAGAGGTTTGCAGGTGAGTAAACAGAGGTAAAACTTCTGTATCCAAAGCAGGTCGGAATAAATTGCTCGACCAGAGTAAATCTGCCCCTTGACGTAAATCATACAAAGTAAATGGTTCAGAATCGGGCTGATTAGATAAAAACACCACCAGCATCAAAGGACGTACCCAAGCCACCTGTCGTGATTCGACAATCTGAATCACTTCAGCATACAAGCGTGTCTCCTGATGTTCTAAACAGACTATTTGGCTGGGTTGAAAGTCTACAGCAGAACTCATTACGCCTTGCTCCACAGTAAACTAACGTATCTTTTACTGCCAACCATTGTAAAAGGCTACTGCTAAATTTGCATGATTAAGTTCTCTCAGCTTAGGCTGTTAAGCACGATTTTAACTATCAAACTGAAGAAGTTTTCCCAAAATTTTCGCAAGCAATGACTAAATCGGGCGCAAAATGTTATAAATAAATGTTAAATACTATAAACAAAAAGCAAAAATCTGTACCTCTGAATACTAACAAGTCGCCAAACAAATGTGAATGAGTTTGCCTGGAATTTACGGTTTCGGTAGCCAAAACCGACTCGATCAATGGTGGAAACCCACACCTAAAACCTTGCTAACTCATGTATTAGAGTTGGTAAAACTTGATTAACTGGCAAAATTTATTGAAATGAGGGAGAAAAAGCAGCTGTGTCTGTCGAAACCCTAGAAAAGCGATCGACTTCTCGCAAACTCGCACCTCGGTATCGGGTGCTACTACATAATGATGATTTCAACTCAATGGAGTATGTGGTACAAGTCCTGATGAAGACTGTACCCTCTCTGACTCAACCCCAAGCTGTCAATATCATGATGGAAGCCCATGCTACAGGGATTGCTTTAGTAATTACCTGCGCCCAAGAACACGCAGAGTTTTATTGCGATACTTTGAAAAATCATGGGTTAACCAGCACAATTGAACCTGAAGAGTAAATAAACAGGTTCGTTGAAAATTCACTTTCCAACTATAGCCAGTTATCCTACCCTGATTCGGGTAGGGCTGTTTTTGCTGACTTTGCTTGTGCTGTGGCTTCCCATTGCCGCACCAATTTACTTTTGGGGTAGCGACACTAACTTGGTAACAATCCTAACAATGGGATTGTTATTTGTTGAGTTTCTGGTATTGCTGCGATTTTGGGGCAAGTTAGTTTATCAACAAACTAATCTCCTGAAAAGTTATGGTTTGCCAGTTAGCAAAAGAAATGCCCTAGAACTGTTAAAGGGTTTGGATATTGGCTTATTGCTGACTTTGACACTGTTTTTCGTAGAGGGAAAACTGGGTTGGTTAGTTTGGCAAAGTTCGGATCGGCTACCTAGAGTGGTTTTAGAAGGGCTAATCAGTGCTTTAGCTGTTGGTTTTGCTGAAGAACTGGTGTTTCGCGGTTGGTTGTTGGATGAATTAGAACGGGATTACTCTCTTAAAGTTAGTCTCTGGGTTAGCAGCTGGCTTTATGCTTTGCTGCATTTTATTAAGCCTTTCTCAGAAATTATCCGCACTTTTCCCCAATTTCCTGCCCTGCTGCTGTTGGGGTTGACTTTTGTGTGGGCGAAACGAGGTAGCCGGGGGCGTTTGGGTTTACCGATCGGTTTACACGCTGGTTTAATTTGGGGTTATTACATTGTAAATGTCGGTCAGTTGATGCAATATTCCCAAAAAGTCCCCACTTGGATTACTGGAATTGATGGTAATCCATTGGCGGGTTTGATGGGGTTAATGTTTTTAGGGGCGATCGCATATCTATTCTGGAAGAAGGCAAGGTGAGATCTAAAGCAATACCCCTAATAATTTTATTTCTCTGGTTGTATTATTATAATATGGACATCTTGACTTACCATTGCAATATGACTTCGCCAAAAAGCTAAATCTAGCTATTTTAAGGGATAGTTAGCCACATATATCTCGCCTTCACTTACATTATAAAATCAAAAAATCAGGTTAAATAAAGTTGATTTTCCTGAGCCAGTATAACCGAAGTTAATTGTGATTTTTTCAGGATAACACAAGTGTTATCTTTGACTATAAACAAGAACGATTACTGAAACACTGATGTCAGTTATAGCAATGTTCATCAGATGGATGTCATTACGGGTGAATAACTCAAGACTTATGACTTGTCTTAAGTTAATAGCATCAATTTTAATAGTAAGCATATTTTTAAAGTGTATTATTGATGTCGATTTCACTTGGGATACCTGGTGGTATCACTTGCCTTGGGCAGCCAGAATTTGGAATATTATTCCGGCAGATAGCTATCAATTCGATCGGATAACAGAGGTTCGCTATCAAGGTTTCCCTCTCTTCGTTGAATTTCTTCAAGGATTTTTCTGGAAAATATTCCACTTGATTCAAGCAGCAAACCTTGTTTGTTTCTTCAGCTTTTTGATTTATCTTGGATTCTTAAAATCCTATTGTAAAATACCTTTGTATATATCTTTGATTGCTATTTTAGCTGTTCCTTTAGTCCAGGCTCATATTACTTCCTGCTATGTCGATCTTCCGGCGAATGTATATGCCTCTATTTTGATTATGATGACCTATTTATGCTTTATACAAGACAATTTTTTTACTCGGCGCAATTTGCTGGTTATTTTTCTAGCTGCCGCTAGTGCAGGTAATACTAAATATCAAATTATCCCGCTTGTTGCTTTAAGTCTGAGTTTGCTGTTGTTCCGGTTCATCTGGTTGTCCTATAATCAAGCTCCAAGAATTCAACCTAAAAGGTTACTGATTATTTTATTGCCTGTAGTTATAGCCAGCACTTTAATATTTTTTGTTCCGATGAGAAATATTGCACTGTATGGCAATCCTTTTTACCCTGCTAGAACAGAAATATTAGACAAAGTTTCCAGCCTTACTAAACCAATATTTCCCGGTAAGTCCAAAATAAATATTACTGAAAATCCATCCTTAGCTAAGGATAAATCTCCCGATACACTGAAAAATCCTACCCGACCTAAGAAGTGGATTGTCTCAGTTTTAGAAATAAAAAAAGCTGTTTGGTCAATCGATCAATGGAGCAAAGATAAAACCGTAAATCGGATGGGGGGCTTTTTCGGTACTTACGTGATTTTCCATCTTTTAGTTCTGGTCTATCTTCTATATCGATGGCGCTCTAGGCAGGTGATTGTTGCCGCTATTTTCATGGTTATACTGTCTTTTTTCACTGCTTTTATGCCTTTAGCTTATGAGCTAAGATACTATATGTATTGGATGCTCTCCTTGGTCTCTTTAAACTTGTATTTAATCTATAATGTAGATGATTTAGTCACTCCGAATAAGATAATTAATAAACAGCATATAAGTCTGGTTTGTTGTGTGATATTAATTTTCGTTCTAGTCTCAACAAGAGCAGTATTTGTCAGACCTAAATTCTATACATTGTCAAAGCATATAGAACGAAAACTTCAGGTAAAAATCATCAATAAAATCGGCCAATATGACCGGATATGCCTGGTTAATAAAACCCCCTATACTTTTCTTTATACAGCTTATTTTCAACCTCAATTAAACTATTCTTATTCAGTTAAAGCAGCAGATTCTCCTGAAGAATGTGGAACGTATAAAATATTGGATTGAACAGAAATATAGATTTTTGATTGACTAGAACTGGTTCTCCCGTACTTGTAGTGGAAAACCCTACTTTTGGGGACAGGGGTAGGGGCGATTCATGAATCGCCCCTACGGGACTGGGATTCCATCTGGAGTAAGTACTTCGCTAATTAATTAGGTTTACTTATCACCATGAGTGCTGGAGAGCCATCTGTTTTTCATACCGCTCGCCCAAGGGAGATCGCACCATTGCAAAACTCGATTCCACGCCCACCAGGGGTCGGGGTCGTTTGCTTGTTGTTGGCAGAATTTGCTGCTGATGTAGCCAACGTGACCACCGTAACGAGTTATTACTAAGTCTATGTGATGGTTTTTAGCGCAGGCGTTTTGGAGGTCGGGGATAACTGCGGGGTCGAATAAGGGGTCGTCGGCAGCGTACAAGATTAATGTAGGTTTTTTCAGCTGGGGTAGTAGGGGTAGGGGGCTACTAGCTTGATAGTAGGCTTCTACGGTGGGAAAGCCTAAGCGGGGGATGACTAGTTCGCGATCGAAATTCCAGATACTATTTGCCCGTGCCACAGCAGCTAAATCTATTGACTCTGGGTGCAAATTGTGTATTTGGAGAGCGAGTCTTTTGAGTTCTTTGGCGATCGCTTTTTCTAAGTATTTACCCAGAGGATGTTTGACCAGGTACGAAAGCGATCGCACCGAATCGAGATTAGGACAAATCACTGCTGCGCCGCCAATGTCTGCTTCCTGTAAACCTGGCACCTGTTGAGTAGGAATTAAGTCTTGGGCAGCTTTGATACCCCACAAAGCTAACTGTCCGCTCAAAGAGTACCCCGTAAACCAAAAAGGCGCAGGAGAGCCCATTTCCTTGGCTTGGGAAGCAATGCGAACAAAATCTTCCCCTTCAAATAAACCATCAGAAGTCAAGGTAGGAGATAATTCTGCCGTTTTGCCGTGAGCACGCCAGTCAAATAAAACTACGGCATAACCACTGGCAAATGCTTTACGCCCCAAAATTTTGAGAAACCACTGGTTATCTAAAGAACCTGTAATCCCGTAAGTCCCAACAATTGTGCCACGAGGATTTTCAGGTATGGCAACTCTGCCGTAGATGGGTACGCCTTGGGCACCTGTAAAGATTTTTTCTTGGTAATCTGGTTCCGGGTGATTAATAGTAGATTCCCAGTCACGGGAAGCCCGCAGTGCCGTGTAAAGAGTCATGGCGAAGCCGTCTTTTAACCAGCTAGGGGGAGTGTAAGCTGGAGGCTGAAAATTTTTGATTCCAGGGGAAGTAGGAGCTAAATTTGCGACTAAGTTTTGCCAACCCTTTACGTACATCAAGTTCACCTGACAATTGAGGTAGTGCTGAAATACTCAAAATACCCTCAGCACAAGATACTTATCCATTGTAGGCAAAGGCTTTCAGCTATTTCAGCATGGGTAGCGGCTCAGAAAAATTAGTGAATTGTAAAGTTTTGGTTGCTAAGACAAGAATTTAGAATACTTGCTTATAATTTGTACAGGAATCTTTGGATGCCGCAACAGGTTCTTCAAGAACCTTAACGAGCCCTTTAGCCAAAGTTATATTTTTTAATGATGCCCCGGATACTCGTCATCGACGATGACTCTGCTATCTCAGAATTAGTCGCCGTCAATCTGGAAATGGCTGGATATGATGTCAGTCAAGCAGAGGATGGCATCAAAGGTCAGGCGCTTGCCTTGCAAATTCAGCCTGACCTGATTCTGCTAGATCTAATGCTACCCAAGGTGGATGGATTTACCGTTTGTCAACGCCTACGCCGGGATGAACGCACCAAGGATATTCCGGTTTTAATGTTGACGGCCTTGGGTCAAACTCAAGATAAAGTAGAAGGCTTTAATGCTGGAGCAGATGATTATCTCACTAAACCCTTTGAAGTAGAAGAAATGCTGGCGCGGGTACGTGCTTTACTTAGACGTACCGATCGCATTCCGCAAGCGGCTAAACACAGTGAAATCCTGAACTATGGCCCTCTAACTCTAGTGCCAGAACGCTTTGAGGCGATCTGGTTCGGTCAGACTATCAAGCTGACTCACTTGGAGTTTGAGTTACTCCACTGTTTACTACAGCGTCATGGTCAAACTGTGTCTCCTAGCGAAATTCTCAAGGAAGTCTGGGGATATGACCCAGATGATGATATAGAAACTATTCGAGTTCATATCCGACACTTGCGAACGAAACTGGAGCCAGATCCCCGTCATCCCCGCTATATTAAAACAGTCTATGGTGCAGGTTACTGTTTGGAGTTACCTAGCCGCGAACAGTTGGGAGAAGACCTCGATTCTTCAATTGTCGAGTGAGTGTTAACCAATAATGTAGTAGGGTTCTCACCCCTGCTACAACTCAGATCCGATCGTCATGTCTCGGTTTTAAGTATTCAGCAATTAGTTTATTAGTGGAGCTAAGCTGTTAGCTATTTTTCGTTGCTAGTTGAGGCAGCAGGTGAGAGGATTTGTAGGCTTTACCTACATTTAGCAAAGTATGTAAATTAATTGCCTATAAGCTTATAAATTTAAATAAAAAGAATCAAAATCTTTATAAAACCTAAAAATTAATTAATATAGATGCACACCTGAAGAAAAAATTTTTTATTTACGTTGGCGGGTTGCTAAGTAAATAGACAATATTGACAGCGCAGCTATAACGCTAGGCTCAGGAACGGAAGCAGGGGGAGAAGCAAAGGTGATTTTTCCGTACAGAGAAGCCTCAGATATGCTCAATTCTGCCGAATTAAATTCATGTAGAATTGTCTGTCCTTCATCTGTGGAAAAGCCGATGAGTTGCAAAGTATATTCAATTCCTTCGTAATGGAAAGTTTGGCCGGACATTCCCGCAGTGGAAAACCGGAGTAGATCGCCATTCAAAACTGGATCGTCTGTATTATTAGGCGTGTTCAAGATATTAAATAAGAACTCAAATGATTCTGTGCTAGTTAAAGGAAGAGTCAGGGCTAACTCTAAATTAAGAGGAAAATCTCCATCAAAGTTAGTGTCAATAAACGTACTACCATTTTGATAAAAAAGTTCTCCAAGTTTAAAAATATGGTTAGGAGTACTGCTAAAGTTGAGGCCGTTAAATTGAACATAATTGTTTATGCCTGCCATTCCAGGAGTCCCCCAAGTCAGACGATTATTGGTTCCACCGTCTTCGCTACTTAGGCTAACAACTGCACTTGGGTTTTCCGTATCAGGTAATCCCCATTCGCCGCTTGTTTGGCCTGAAAAAGTAACGGCTTGAGCGCTTAATGGTAAACCTAACAAGATATTTGTTGTTAAAACAAAGCTTGACAGTTTATTTATAATTTTTTTGAGAGAAACTTCCATAATTTTGCTGTTAATCGAATACTTTTATCAAAGCTAGTAAATTTATATAATGATTGCCAAGTACACTTTTACGTATTTGCAATCTTTTCACTAAATCTTTACTAAAACTTTAATTATCCTTCCTACTAGAAACAGGTGAGATCCGGAAGAATAACTATGTTTATAAACTTTATTCATACGAAATAAGTATTGTATTTGCAAATTTCTAACAGTAACTTTTAAGTACTGAATATTTCTTTGTTGTAGATAAGGCGCTATATAATGTTTATTGAATTGCTCTGATTAAGAAATTATTCTAGTCATAAACTGTTAGTCATTAAAATTACTAGTTGAGACAGCAGAGACTTAGGGGAGAGAGTTTGAGGGTTTTCTTAAATCTCTAAATGTAGGAAAGTAGGCAAATTAAATTCCTACAAAGTTTATTCAGACAAATACTGGTATGGTATGTTATGCGATCGCCTTATTTCCTTTCTCTTTAGTTTGCTAGAGATGGCTGACACAAAAGGCGCAAAGATGAATAACTAGCAGGACTTACGCAAAGAAACCCGGTTCCTATAGAAAATCAAGGGTTCGGCAATGAGACATTTACGCTCCAAACTGGGTTTCTGAGAAGATCGGGACTTACGCAATTGTCACGGCGCAGTGGTTGGTGCGTGACGCTACAAGTCTCAAGGTCTGGTGCAAATAATCTGGCAACGTCACGCACCCTACGACAAAAATATGCCAGTTGCGTAAGTCCTGAAGATATAGGGGGTAACTAACCCGGATTTGCTATAAGTCCTGAAATTTGTCTCGGTGAATGGTTGGTAAGCTGCTACGCATTTAAATCCAATAAAGCGGCGGGCTCTCCTGCCCACCCCACAAGAAAAAGGTAAAATTTGGCTCTCAAACTAGGTGCGTAGCAGCTTAGCCGTAAAAAGAAAGGGGGAAAGGAATATCTCATCCTTTCCCCCTTTCTCTTTGTTTTAATTGGGTAGTATTTGGTTAGGGTGCTAAGGCGTTACCACGTAGCAGACTACCAATGGTTTTAGCGGTGATTTTTAGCTGTACCAAGGGGTTAGCTGGTACTACTGTTTTGTACAGGTAGCTATCGAAGGTGAGACGCTGTACGTCTAAGTCGGAACACATTTCCACGAAGGCTTCGCGGGTGGCATCGGAACGATAGAAGACGGTTTGGAGGATATCCAAAACTTTGTAGGTAAGACCGTATTTTTTGTCCCAACGCTTTAGATAGACTTTCAGATCGTCTTCCGTAGGAATGCGGGTACCCTTGTTAGAAAATTCGACGATCGTTTCCGCACACATCCGACCAGACTTAGCTGCAAAGTAAATTCCTTCGCCGGAAGATTTGGTTACGTAACCTGCTGCATCGCCTACGAGAGCAACTCTACCGACTACGCGACGCGGACGGGGATGTTCGGGGATGGGGTGAGCTTCTACTTTAATAATTTTGCCACCAGCGAGTTTTTTGGCGGCACGGGCGCGGATACCAGCTTGGAGGTCTTTAATAATTGCTTTGTTGACCTTCATGGTGCCTGTACCGACTGCAACGTGGTCGTATTTGGGGAATACCCAGGCGTAGAAGTCGGGAGAAACATCTTTGCCGACGTACATTTCGGCTAGGTCTTGGTAGTAGTGCATTTGCTCTTCGGGGAGGCGAATGCGCTCTTGGAAGGCGATCGCATAATTGTAATCCCCGGCATCAATAGCTTTGGCGACACGGGAGTTGGCACCATCTGCTCCTACAATCATGTCCACTTTTAAGGTTTTCATGACTCCTTCGGCATTGCCATCAGAGTGATCTGCATAGTGGATGGTGTAGGAGTCGGTGTTGTTTGTGGGAATATCCAATTTATAAACTGTGCCGTTGATTACGGTCGTTCCCAATTTAGCGGCCCGATCGCGCAGGAAGCCATCTAATACTTCCCGACGGCACATTCCAATATATTCTTCTTGTTTGATTAAATTGATATCGACCTCAATGTTAGAAGGCGAGATCATTTTCATTTTCCTAACTTGGCGATCGATAATTTGCTCCGGCAAATCAAACTCTTTCACCATACATAGCGGAATTGCTCCACCGCAAGGCTTCGCGTTGTCTAACTTGCGCTCAAACAGGTAAGTTTCAATTCCAGCTTTAGCGAGGACTTCAGCAGTAGAGGAACCTGCTGGGCCACCTCCAACAACAGCAACCCGTAGTGTCAAGCGTTTTCTCCCTATCATCTTCTACCTACAAGCTGTGATGTTATCACGGACTGTTGGTTTGCCTTAATCCCATTTACATTTATGTGAATAAATTGCAACAGAGCTTAATATTCCGTTATAGATGGGGAGATGGGGAGATGGGGAGGTGGGGAGGTGGGGAGGTGGGATCGCCCGAATATTTGTTACCCGATTTGTATCTTTATTTCAGTGAATGTTACGAATAGCGGTAAGATAAACTACAGCAAATATATCGATAAATGGGAAATTAAAATAAGTAAGGTATTAATTTAACCAGATCGATAGTTTAGATTTTTGAGAGTAAGGCGCGTCCAGAGGGCATTTATGGGGATTATTGTAGAAAACGCATCCAAACATTATGGCAGTTTCCATGCACTTGACCAGATAAACTTAACTATTAAATCAGGTTCTTTGGTAGCTTTATTGGGGCCTTCGGGTTCGGGAAAGTCAACTTTGTTGAGGTTAATTGCAGGTTTAGAAACTCCTGATACTGGGAGAATTTTTATTACTGGTCAGGATGCTACGAACAAGACTGTACAGGACAGAAATATTGGGTTTGTGTTCCAGCATTATGCTTTATTTAAGCACATGACTGTGCGGCAAAATATTGCTTTTGGTTTGGATATTCGCAAAGCGTCGAAGCTCAGAACTAAAGGAAGAGTAGAGGAACTTTTAGAATTAGTACAGTTGAAGGGACTGGGCGATCGCTATCCTTCTCAATTATCTGGTGGACAAAGGCAAAGAGTTGCTTTAGCCAGAGCTTTAGCTGTAGAACCTCAAGTATTATTATTAGATGAACCTTTTGGTGCTTTAGATGCCAAAGTTCGTAAAGACCTGCGGGCTTGGTTAAGACGTTTACACGACGAAGTTCACGTTACCACAGTTTTTGTTACCCACGATCAAGAAGAAGCAATGGAAGTTGCTGACGAAATTGTGGTGATGAATAAGGGTAAAATCGAGCAAATAGGCACACCAGCAGAAATTTACGACCATCCAGCTTCGGCTTTTGTGATGAGTTTTATTGGGCCTGTAAATGTTTTGCCTAGTACTTCACAGATTTTTGAGGGAAATGGTTTCGAGTCTACGCAACCAGAAATTTTTCTCCGTCCGCATGACATAGTAGTTCAAAGAGAAGCAAACGGCACTACGGTTGCTGCTAGAGTCGATCGCCTAATTCATTTGGGTTGGGAAATTCAGGTGGAACTAAGCCTTAGATGATGGTCAAGTTTTGACCGCACACCTTTCTAGAGAACGCTTTGATGAGTTAAAACTCGAACCGCAACAACGAGTTTTTGTCAAACCCAAGGATGCGAGATCTTTTCCGTTATACTATTCAATCTAGTGCAGCAGAAGGCAGAAGGCAGAGGGCTTTAAGGAAAGAAGGCTAACACCAAGCTTTGCACCTTTTTTTACCTGTTTTTAACTGTATAGTTATTTCTGCCACGCTGTTTCTCCGAGGTTAATGGTAGTAATGAAGAAGTTTTTTGTATCTAGTAAACAATTGCGTTCTCTGGCAAAACTTTGCGGTCTTTTTTGTCTTTGTTTTATTTTAGTTGTTAGTTGTGGTCGGCGACCTAATACTAATTTAACGGGTAATGTTCCGGCAAGTAATAATAGCGATACTGCTAACGCAACGCTACGCGATCGCTTATCTGTAGGAACAACTTTAAAACCCCGAACTCTCGATCCGGCAGATGCTTACGAATTAGCGGCGAGTAATGTGTTGTATAGTTTGGGCGATCGGCTTTACACTTACAAATTAGGTACAGATCAATTAATCCCAGAACTAGCTACAGCTTTACCAAAAGTTAGCGCCGATGGTTTAACTTATGTAATTCCTTTGCGTCAAGGAGTAGTCTTTCACGATGGTACTCCTTTTAATGCCGAAGCAATGGTTTTTTCCTTGGAACGCTTCATTAAAAATGGGGGAAAACCTTCAAACTTATTATCAGATGTTGTAGCATCGGTAAAAGCTTCAGGGCCTTATGAAGTAACAATTAAATTGAAAAATCCTTTTGCAGCATTTCCGGCAATTTTAGCTTTTGCGGGAATGTGTCCAGTTTCTCCTAAAGCTTATCAAATTGGCGAAGGGAAATTTACCCCAACAAAATTTGTGGGAACTGGCCCATATAAATTAGTTGAGTTTACACCAACTTCGATTCGTTTAGAGCCTTTTGATAAGTATTGGGGAAAAAAACCTGCAAATAAGGGAATTGATTTTCAGGTTCTTACTAGTTCGGCAAATTTATATAATACTTTCCGCACTGGAACGGTCGATATTGCCTATCAAAGTTTAGACCCGGTACAGATTTCTAGTCTGCAACAAAATGCCAAATCTGGAGGTTGGCAGGTAGCAGAAGCGAAAGGTAATGTAATTAGTTACATGGTGCTGAATACTAAACAGAAACCTTTGGATAAAGTGGAGGTAAGACAGGCGATCGCTTCTTTAATTAATCGCAAATTAATTAACGAGCGAATTTTAAGGAATCAGGGAGAACCTGCTTTTAGCATGATTCCTAATACTTTTAATGTGTCTATTCCTGTTTATCAACAACTTTATGGCGATGGAAATATTGCTAAAGCAAAAGAACTTTTGACTAAGGCAGGATTTTCTAAAGAGAATCCCTTAAAGTTAGAAATTTGGTATCCCATCGGTTCCGCAGTTCGTCAACAAGTAGCCGCTTTGTTGAGGGAATATGCTTTACAAGAATTAGATGGTATGGTACAAATTCAACCCCAAGCAGTTGAATCAGCAACGTTTTTTGCCAACATTCGGAAAGGGATTTATCAAAGCGCTTTAGTAGATTGGTATCCCGATTTTTCCGATGCAGATAATTACATTCAACCTTTTTTAAGTTGTGCTAAAGGTTCACCCACAACAGGTTGTCAACAGGGTGCAAGTCAAAGTCAAGGGTCGTTTTATTATAGCGATCGCATGAACAAGTTAATTCAACAACAACGCAGCGAACAAAACCCAGAAAAACGCCAACAAATTTTTGCCGAAATTCAAAAGTTAATGGCGCAAGATGTTCCTTTAATTCCTTTATGGCAAAGTAAAGATTTTGCTTTTGCTAAACAAGGATTACAAGGAGTAAAAATAGACCCAATTCAACAATTACCATTTTGGGAAATCAAGAAATAGTTTTACAGTTTTTCAGCTGCAATAATCTATAATCAAAGAGCAAAACTCAAAACTGTCTTCCCAACTCAAAACTCAAAACTCAAAACTAACACAATGTCTCGCTCCCGTGCTTTGCAATACTACGTTATAGCGCGTTTACTCCTTGCTCCTTTGATGCTGTGGACGATCGTTACAGTAGTTTTTTTACTACTAAGAGCAACTCCCGGCGATCCTGTGGATGTAATATTAGGAGGACGTGGCGCACCAGATAGCGTTAAAGAAGAATACCGTCAAAGATTAGGATTAGCCGCTCCTTTGTGGTTACAATACATTCGTTATCTGGGATCTTTGCTCAGTTTTGACTTAGGAAATTCCCTCACTAGTCAAGGTCAATCTGTTGTAGAAATTATTCAATTACACTTCCCCGCAACTTTGGAATTAGCAACTTTTGGGATGGCGGTTGCATTAATTGTTGGAGTTGGTTTTGGTGCTATTTCTGCTTCTAAACCCAATACAGTTTTTGATGTTAGCGGCAGGTTATTTGGCATTATTACTTATGCCATTCCCTTGTTTTGGTTTGGAATGATTTTGCAATTGATTTTTGCTGTACAATTGGGTTGGTTTCCTCCCAATGGTCGCTTTTCTTTAGGCTTTTCTCCTCCTCCCACAATTACAGGTTTGTACACTGTTGATAGTATCCTGAATTTCGATTTCAATCAGCTATTAATTTCGCTTCATTATCTGGCGCTTCCTTGTTTGACTTTAGGTTTTTTAATCAGCGGAATTTTTGAGCGTATTGTCAGGGTAAATTTGCGCCAAACTTTAAAAGCAGATTATGTAGAAGCAGCTAGAGCTAGGGGAATCTCTGAAAGAAAAATTCTCTTTTCCCATGCTTTGAAAAATGCTTTGATTCCAGTAATTACTGTTTTAGGTTTGACTTTTGCTTCTATGTTGGGGGGTGCAGTTTTAACAGAAGTCACCTTTTCTTGGCCGGGATTAGGTAGTAGACTATATCAAGCAATTTCTGAGCGAGATTATCCAACCGTTCAAGGAATTATGGTGTTTTTTGCCGCTATTGTAGTAGCTGCCAGTATTTTAATTGATATTGTCAACGCCTACATCGATCCGCGCATTCGCTATTAACACTCAGGCGATTTCAGTCGCAGCTAAACAAAGAAAGTGTGCTTGACAAGCACTACAATTATCTGCCGTATCAATCTAAAATCTCAAATCGAATCACTGGTAGCTCATCACTACCATTTTTTCTTTTTAAGGAAAATAAGCATAATTTCTAAATTTCTCAATAAATTGCAAAGTTTATGCAAAGTTTATGCAAAGTTTTTGTGAAGGAAATCAATCTTATGTATATAGGCAGAGGTATAGTTAAAATATAACGTAAGTATAATTATTAGTACTATTAAGCATTTCCCATTTTAGTAACGAATTACTAAGGGAATCTACTATCTTTGCTTAGGAGGAACACAGATAATGGGTACGGAATATCCCATACTTCAACCTAATAATTTGCTGATTCAACAAACTAATTCTTTAGCTGCAAATAACTCAATTTCAGTGCAAGTAATTTTCACCAAGGATATTGTAGGTACAAATGGTACAGACATAATCACCGGAACTGAGGAAAACGAACGAATTTTCGGTTTAAGTGGAAACGACTTTATCCAAGGAGGAAAGGGTAGCAACTTTATCGATGGTGGTAACGGTAATGATATTATCTTCGGTAACTTAAATTCTGGTTTTGTTGGTACAGAGAACCTCAACGACACCATTTATGGTGGCAATGGCAATGATGTTTTATTTGGTAATGCTGGGAATGACTATCTAGATGGGGGGAATGGTGACGACTTCCTCTGTGGGGAATCGGGAAATGATACTCTAACTGGCGGCGCGGGTAAGGATACATTTTATTTTCATGCGCCTCTAGCAACTAATACCATGCAGGGACAAGTAAACACTCTTTCTAATTTCAATGCTTCTTTAGGGGTAGATACTCTTACTGATTTTACTCCGGGAGAGGATAGGATTTTGTTATCTCAGCAGCGTTTCTCTAACCTCTCTAATGTTGTAGACTTTAGTACGGTTTTTGCTACCGTTGATAGTGATTTAGCAGTAGAAACAAGCAGTAGTTTAATTGTTTACAACTCGGTTAACGGCAAGTTGTTCTATAACCAAAATGGCAGTGAATTAGGTTTTGGTGATGGTGGTTTATTTGCTGTATTCATTGGGGTTCCAACTATTACATCTGCGGATTTTGCTACGGCAAAAATGACTAGCTAAAGTTCAATTTGCTAATTGTTAGATTAATCACAAATTTAGGCAGCTAGAAAAGGTTGTGGTGTGTGTTTTTTTCAAGTCAGGCAAATGTTAAATAAGGTGCATCCGGTTAAACTAGATCTGGGTTAAAACCCAGATCTCATTTCAAAACTTCGGTTTTAAGATTGGCGAGTAATCTGTTGATTAACTTCTTGAATTTGTCTGGTAAAGTAAGGTTCTCGATAACTTAACTGTTTGGCGATCGCCAATCCTTTTTCAAAAGCTGCGAGTGCTTGAGAATAGTTTTTTTGTTCTAAATAAAGTTGAGCAATTTGATCGTAAGTGTTCATCATTCCATAGAAATTGTTAGCTAGTTGATCGGTTTGTAAAAGTACTTGACTAGTTTCTAATGCTGCGTCTATTTGCTTTAGTGAAAGTTGCAATGCTACTAGTTTCCTGAGTGCATCAGCTGCACCGGAATATTGCTGAATTGACCAAGCAAAGGAGTAGGTTTCTTCGTATTGTTGAGCAGCTTCTTCTATTTGTCCAAGGGATTCTAATTTTGTGCCGATCGCTAATTTTAAATCAGGAATTTCGGTGAAGTTTTGCAAGTTTTGGTAAAGTTCAATTAACTGCTGATTAGTGTTAATAACTTGCAGCGGTTGTTTCAATTGTTCGTAAATATAGGCAAGTCGTTTTAAGTAAGTGATTTGCTGTTCGCTATTATTTTGCTCTTTAGCTAAATTCAACAACTCGTTATAAGTAACTGCGGCTTTTTGGTAATCAAACCAATTTAAACTTAATTCCCCAACTTTGAGCAGAGTTGCTGTTATTTCAGCTGTGTTTTGTTGCTCTCTAGCAGCACGGAGAATTTGTTCATAAGCTACCACCGCTTTATCAGGCGATCCCACTTGTTCGTAAGCGGTTGCTAAAGCACGCCATAAATCTAATTCTACAGGAGGTTTTGCACTAGCTTCTGTTTGAATTGCTTGTAATCTTCGGGTAATAAATTGGATGTCTTCTCGCGAATTTTGCTGCCATGCGATCGCACCGACTCTCCCCAAAGCTTGCACTTCTGGTAATAACCCTAATACCCTCGTTAAGCGCAATTCTCGATACCAAACTGCAAAAGCCGTAACTTTATCACCAGCTTGAAATAACTCCGTAGCTTCCTGATTTAATTCATTTAATGATTGGGTTAATTCTGTCCTTTCTTCCTCAGTTAAGGGTTTTTTATTTCGTGCTGATTGAGGTAACATCGGATCTAGAGTTCTAAACTCTAAAGGATTGGGAGGAAATACATTTGGATCTTCCTCATTATTACTCTGAGCATAAACCGGAAAACCCAAAATTAACCAAACCAAAGAACAAACAACCGCAAAATAAAACTTGCTGATTTTTTGTGGTAGGCGATCGCTCATAATCTAAAATCCACTCAGGCTAATATAAAGAAGATCGGAAATAGCAATTAGTTTCCACTCCCTAACTGTAATCGATGAATAGGAGACAACTGGTGAACAAAAGCATCAGAATTTTAGTTCTGAGTTTAGCACTAATAGGATTGACTTTACTATCATCTTGTGCATTACCGAGAATTAATGCTCAACAACGGACATTTCTGGACATATCTTTAGAATTTTTGGGTGAATACCAATTACCCAAGATGAAATTTCAGGATACAACAGTTGGGGGATTATCGGGGATAACTTATGACCGACAACGCGATCGCTTTTATGCCATTTCGGACGATCGCAGCAACCTCGCGCCAGCCAGATTTTACACCTTGAAGTTAGACATAAACAACAGTAAAATTCAAAAAGCCGAAATAGAAAAAGTTACATTTCTGAAAACCAAAGACAGCAAAACCTACCCCAAAGGTAGCATCGATCCCGAAGGAATTGCCCTAACTCCCCAAGGAACTGTATTTATTTCCAGCGAAGGCTCAAACCGCGAACTTATTCCCCCATTTATTGGCGAATTTGACTTGAATAATGGCATATTAAAACAAAACTTGCCTATGCCACAAAGATACATTCCTGACGCTAATGGGGAACAACAAGAAAGGGGAGTACAAGATAATTTAGGTTTTGAATCATTAACACTTAATCCTACCGGATCTTTGCCCTCAACTGGCGAACCAATTCGTTTATTTACAGTCACCGAATCAGCATTAATTCAAGACAAAGATCCACCACAAAAAGACGAACAAGGGAATTTCAAACCCCAAATTACTAAATGCCGTTTTTTACATTATCTAATTAGTGATGGCCCACCAATCATTTTATCGGAACATCTTTATCCCCTATCTCCCAACCCGCCAGGAGCCATGTATTATGGGGTAACGGATTTGTTAGCGATCGATCAAGGCGGACATTTCTTAAGTTTAGAAAGGTCATTTGGTTTAACAGGTTTCGGCGCAAAACTTTATCAAGTTTTCACTGGTGCAGCAACCGACACCTCTCGCATCGCCAGTTTAAAAGGTGAAATAAAAGCAGTTCAAGCAGTGAAAAAACAATTAGCCTTAGACTTGCAAGAATTAGGAATTAAATTAGACAATTTAGAAGGCATAACTTTTGGCCCTCGTTTGCCTGATGGCAGCCAAAGTTTAATATTGATTAGTGACGACAATTTCAAAGAAGAACAAATCACCCAACTCCTGCTATTTCGACTCAAAACCTCCTAAGTAAGTTGTTGCGCTTTAGCGCTCTTATTACCCCTGAAACTAAGAGCGCTAAAGCGCAACAACAAACTAAAATAGTTGGGAATGATTGTAAAACCGTTTAAACAATGACCCATTCTACCGACATTGCCACCTTAGCTCGCTGGATGGCAGCAGACTTTAGTAATCAAGAGCAAGCATTTGAAAATCCGCCATTTTACGCTCATATTCGCGTTTGTATGCGTCCTTTGCCCTTAGATTTTCTATCAGGGGTTAGTTTCTTTGTCGAACAAGCTTATGATTATGCACTTAACGACCCTTACCGAGTGCGAGTGCTGAAATTAATTCCTAAAGACGATCGCATCGAAATAGAAAACTACACCCTCAAGTCAGAAACCCAATTTTACGGCGCTTCCCGTGACCCGAAACGACTAGAGAACCTCAAAATTGACAATTTAGAGAAATTATCAGGCTGCAACATGATTGTAGAGTGGACTGGTAACAGTTTTAAAGGCAAAGTGGAACCGGGTAAAGGTTGCCTTGTGGTTCGCAAAGGTCAGACCACGTACTTAGATAGCGAATTTGAGATAGACGAAGAAAAATTTATCAGTCTCGATCGCGGACGTGACCCCGAAACCGACGAACATATCTGGGGTTCCCTCGCAGGCCCGTTTTACTTCGTGCGTTGGGCAAGTTTCGCTGACGAAGTGAAAGTTTAAAAAAATTATCCCAATTCTCAAATTATCTCTACTGCTGTACTCCTCTACCTTGACTGAACCAGAATATTTACTTTAATGGTTGAAAGGGTACACAAACCTGGTACATTTAGCGAGTGTCGGCAAGCAGGATTAACAAGATCAAGATGAGAGTTCTGGTTATTGGTGGCGACGGTTACTGTGGTTGGGCAACAGCACTTTATCTTTCCAACAAAGGTCATCAAGTTGGCATCCTAGATAGCTTAGTTAGGCGACACTGGGATCTAGAGTTATGTGTAGAAACCTTAACCCCGATCGCACCCATTCAGCAACGTATTGAGCGTTGGCGCGATCTTACAGGGAAAGTCATCGACTTATTTATCGGTGATATTACCAACTACGATTTTCTCAGCAAAGCGTTGCACAAGTTTCAACCAGATGCGATCGTCCACTTTGGCGAACAGCGTTCAGCACCATTTTCCATGATCGACCGCGAACACGCAGTCTTGACGCAAGTCAACAACGTCACAGGAACGCTGAACATCCTTTACGCCATGAAGGAGGATTTCCCTGATTGTCATTTGGTGAAATTAGGAACAATGGGTGAATATGGCACACCCAACATAGACATTGAGGAAGGATACATCACGATCGAGCATAACGGACGTAAAGATACCTTGCCGTATCCAAAACAACCAGGCTCAATGTATCACCTCTCCAAAGTGCATGATAGCCACAACATTCATTTCGCCTGTCGGATATGGGGTCTACGTGCCACAGACTTAAATCAGGGAGTCGTTTACGGCGTGCTCACTGAAGAAACTGGCATGGATGAAATGCTAATTAACCGCCTAGACTACGACGGGGTTTTTGGCACCGCCCTCAACCGCTTCTGCATTCAAGCAGCGATCGATCACCCGCTCACAGTTTATGGTAAAGGTGGTCAAACTAGGGGATTTTTGGATATTCGAGATACGGTAAAATGTGTGGAATTGGCGATCGCAAATCCCGCCCAACCAGGCGAGTTCCGTGTCTTTAACCAATTCACCGAACAATTTAACGTCGCTGAACTAGCTTTAAAAGTGAAAGAAGCTGGCAAAGCATTGGGATTAAAAGTAGAAATCAATAACTTGGAAAATCCCCGCATCGAAAAAGAAGAACATTACTTCAACGCCAAAAACACTAACCTACTTGACTTAGGATTACAACCACACTACCTCTCCGATGCCTTACTTGACTCCCTATTAAACTTCGCCATCAAGTATAAAGAGCGAGTCGATAACAACCAAATCTTACCAAAAGTTACTTGGCGACGGTAAACTTTTGTCATCCGTTATTGGTCATTAGTCATTCGTCATTTGTTATCGATCGCTAACAACAACTCACCAAAAACCAGTGGGATAGGGATATCAACAGATGCACCCATATCGTTAATCATTAAAGACAAATGACCTAATGACCAATAACCGACCAATGACCAACGACCAATGACCAATTATGCGAATTGCCTTATTTACAGAAACATTTTTGCCAAAAATTGATGGCATTGTAACTCGCCTTTGCCACACAGTTGAGCATCTACAACGTAACGGAGATCGAGTACTAATTTTCTCTCCAGATTACGGCATCACAGAATATAAAGGAGCCAAAATTTATGGAGTTTCTGGCGTACCTTTACCCATGTACCCAGAATTAAAATTAGCATTTCCACGACCTGCGATCGGCAAAGCCTTAGAAGAATTTCAACCAGATATTATTCACGTAGTTAACCCCGCAGTCTTAGGATTAGGGGGAATATTTTATGGCAAAACCTTAAAAATTCCCATCGTCGCCTCCTATCACACCCACCTACCCCAATACCTACAACATTACGGATTAGGAATGTTAGAAGGAGTATTGTGGGAACTATTAAAATCTGCTCATAACCAAGCCGAATTAAATCTTTGTACCTCCACCGCAATGGTACAAGAATTAAGAAATCACGGCATCGAAAGAGTAGACCTATGGCAAAGAGGAGTAGACACCGAATTATTTCATCCTGACACAGCTAGTCAGGAAATGCGATCGCGCCTCAGCCAAGGACACCAGAGCATCCCCCTCCTCCTCTACATCGGACGCTTAGGCGCAGAAAAAGAAATCGATCGCATCAAACCAATCTTAGAAGCAATTCCCAACGCACGCCTCGCCCTAGTCGGAGATGGGCCCTACCGCGAAGCCCTCGAAAAACACTTCGCCGGAACAAATACCAACTTCGTCGGCTACCTCCGAGGCAAAGAACTCGCCAGTGCCTACGCCAGTGCCGATGCCTTCATCTTCCCCTCCCGCACCGAAACACTAGGACTAGTCCTCCTCGAAGCAATGGCAGCAGGCTGTCCCGTCGTTGCCGCCCGTTCCGGTGGCATCCCCGATATCGTCACCGACGGCGAAAACGGCTACCTATTCGACCCCACAGACGAACAAGGCGCAATCAACGCCACCATTCGCCTACTAGCCCATCAAGAAGAACGAGAAACCCTCCGCCACAACGCCCGCAAAGAAGCCGAAAAATGGGGCTGGGCAGCCGCTACCAGGCAACTACAGCGTTACTATCAAAACGTAGCCTTCTCCACCTTCCCCAAAGCCGCCTAATTCTGCCTTCTACCCTCTGGAATTTGTCATACTCTATGAAGAAGCTAAATTTATTTGGCTAACCAGCCAAGCCCGGACAAGCTAACAGAATTAGTTTTGAGCATTAAGTTATGAGTTTTCAGTTAAATTGCCTTGACCACTCAAAACTGTTCCCTGTTAAAAGTTCCCTGTTCCCTTACTTCCCAAATTGTCCAGCTTGCTTACCAATAGCCATTTATTTAGCTTTCCCAATATCCACTTAACTTGTGATTAAAACACTTGTAACTCACCGATCAATGCAGATACATTCGTAGTAGGTCATCTACTTTCTTGTCGAAGTAGGTCAGCTTGGCTAGGGGTCAGGGTAAAACAAATAGCATGGGAGAGTAGCAGAGCCAAAAATCATTGGGAAAAAGCCCACAAATTCGACTTTTACCCTTTCAGACCCTCTGCATTCCATGACCTGTCATTTCCATATTCCATTAAATGGAAAAGAGCTTCCCAAAATAGAAGCTTCACCCTGTAAAACCTCATGAGTATGTCATTCCCCAATACTGGTAGCGTCTTAACCACGTTAACCCAGCTAACTCAGCAGCACCGCGTTAAAGCCCTGCTTGAGCGAGTCAGAAACATATCCGTCAAGGAATTTATTTGTCTTCTCGACTTCATCACCGCCGAATTCCAGCAATTCCTCAGAGCCATTGAACTAATTAACAATGAAGCTCTAGAAACCATGCTGGAAGATATTCTAGAAGTTATCACCCTGAAAATGGGTCAAGTTCTGCAAGCAGAACTGAGTACCATTTACTTGGTTGATAACGCTAAAGGCTATCTGTGGTCAAAAATACGCCAAGCAAACAGCGACAGACCTTTAGAAGTTCGCCTCCCCCTAAATTCAGGTATTCCAGGTCATGTAGCTAACACGGAAAAATCTTTGATTGTCCCGGATGCGTACAGTCATCCCTTGTTTAATCCTGACTTGGATAAACAACTTGGTTATCATACCCGTGATATTCTTTGTATGCCCGTAAAAAGTAGTAAAGGGCATATAGTAGCTGTAATTCAGCTAACGAATAAAGCTGGCGACCAACCTTTTAATGAAGAAGATGAGCAGGAATTCCAGAGATTTGTCGATGATATCGGCGTAATTCTGGAAAGTTGTCAATTGTTTTATCAAGCGGGACGAAATCAACGTGGTGCTAATGCTTTACTGAAAGCTACGCAAATTTTAGGTCAAAGTCTCGACCTGGAAACCACTTTAAAATCGGTAATGGAACAAGCCCGTATTTTAATGCAGGCCGATCGCAGTACACTATTTTTATTATTTAGAGAAACAAACGAACTTTGGACAAAAGTAGCCACCGCCGACGGTATAACAATGTTTGAAATTCGCATCCCCGCTAATCGGGGAATCGCTGGCTATGTCGCTTCTACAGGTCAACCTTTAAACATTCCAGACGCATACAAAGACCCCCGCTTTGACCCCACTACCGACCAGCGTACAGGATACCGAACGCGAAATATTCTCTGTTTACCAGTTTATAATTCAGCAGGTAGTTTAATCGGTGTAACTCAACTAATTAATAAACATCAAGGTAGTTTTACTTCTTCTGATGAAGAGTTTATGCGAGCATTTAATATTCAAGCCGGAATCGCTTTAGAAAATGCCAAACTCTTTGAAAGTGTACTACTAGAAAAACAATATCAAAAAGATATTCTGCAAAGTCTATCCGATGCAGTAATTTCTACAGATATGGAAGGGAGAATTGTTACTATTAATGATGCAGCTTTAGAATTGTTGGGTTGCCCAGTAAAACAGACAAACGACAGAATTCATAAATCTAATTGGGAACAAAAATTAATGGGTCGTTTAGTCTGGGAAGTAGTACCAATTGACAACTTACAAATGCGCTTAGAAGATAGTTTGAAAACAGGTGCAAATCACTATGTTCCCGAACAAAGTTTGACTGTAGGTTTATATGTCCAGTCAAGCTGTTCTAGAGAAAAAGAGCAAATTAATTGGCAAGAGATGGCTAACAAAAATGGTCATGAAATAACCGGATGCAAATGTGTTTTAGCAATTCCCGATCGCACCAACCCCGACTACTATATTACTTGGAATCAACCCAAACCAAACCAGGAAAATATCAAGGAAACTACTGAAGAAGAAATTCCTTATCAGATTCACAAAGAGCAAATAAAAAACATCGAACGGAGTGTCAATCTCTCAGTTAAACCACTGACAAATCCAGACGGAGAGGTGCGAGGCGGTTTAGTAGTTTTAGAAGATATTTCCCAACAAAAAAGAATGAAAAACGCCATGTATCGTTACATGACTCCCGGAGTCGCAGAACGAGTCATGGCGCAAGCAGATGATACTTTAATGATCGGAGAAAGAAAAGAAGTTACAATTTTATTTTCTGATATTCGCGGCTATACCACCATCACAGAAAACTTAGGTGCAGGAGAAGTAGTATCACTGCTGAATCAGTATTTTGAAACAATGGTAGAAGCTGTTTTTGACCATGAAGGCACTCTCGATAAATTTATTGGCGATGCTTTAATGGCTGTATTTGGTGCGCCATTATCATTACAAGATCATGCCTGGAAAGCAGTGAAAACCGCCTTAGATATGCGTCAGCGTTTAGCCAAATTTAATCAGCAACGTCGCGCCAAAAATCAGCCAATAATAGCCATCGGTATCGGGATTAGTTCGGGAGAAGTTGTTTCGGGAAATATTGGCTCGCATAAACGCATGGATTATACAGTGATTGGTGATGGAGTTAATTTAAGTTCTCGCTTAGAAGGCGTGACTAAAGAGTATAGATGCGATATTATTTTAAGCGAGTTTACTTATAACTTATGTCACCAACATATATGGGTACAGGAGTTAGATAAAATTCGCGTCAAAGGCAAACAAGAAGCAGTGAAAATTTACCGATTAATTAGCGATCGCTCTCAAACTCTAGCTCAAGAAACCCAACAATTCTTACACTATTACAACTTAGGTAGAGAAGCATTTCTTTCGCGGAAATTTTCTCAAGCAATTACCCAATTTGAAATAGCGCAAAAATTTCTACCTAATGATCCAGCACTAAACATACATCTCGAAAGAGCTAGAACATATCTTAGCCAACCTCCCGCCAAAGAATGGGATGGTGTTCACGAAATGACAACAAAATAAAAGCTAATAGGTAGTAGGTAGTAGGTAGTAGGTAGTAGGTAGTAGGAAATTAATTACCACATTGAATTGCGAAGCGATCGACAATAAAAATCACCAATACTAATAGCTAAATCACTATGAACCAAAAACTGTACGAAGGCAAAGCCAAAATCATTTACACAACCGACAACCCAGAAGTTTTGCTAGCGCATTACAAAGACGACGCTACAGCATTTAATGCTCAAAAACGGGGCCAAATTGCTGGCAAAGGACAAATTAACTGCACCGTTTCCACACATTTATTTAAACTTTTAGAGCAAGCGGGAATTCGCACTCATTTTATAGAACAAACAGCCCCAGACCAAATGTTAGTGCGTCGGGTGCAAATAGTGCCAATAGAAGTAGTAGTGAGAAATATTGCCGCTGGTAGTCTTTGTAAACAAACCGGATTGCCAGAAGGGAAAATTTTACCAAATCCCTTAGTGGAATTTTATTATAAAAACGACGCATTGGGAGATCCATTGCTGACTAGCGATCGCATATTAGTAATGGAAATAGCCACCACCGAACAAATCGAACAACTGCGAGGTCTCTCCCTAGAAGTTAACCGAATTCTTACTCAATTCTTCAACCAATGCGGCATCACCCTAGTAGACTTCAAACTAGAATTTGGCCTAGATGAAACCCAACAAATCCTCCTAGCTGACGAAATCAGCCCCGACACCTGTCGCCTGTGGAACCAGTCAGAAACCGACTCCGAAAAACGAGTCATGGACAAAGACCGCTTCCGCCGTGACTTAGGCAACGTAGAAAACGCCTATCAACAAGTCCTAGAAAGAGTTCTAGCTCAAAACCTGCACTAACTAAAAGCACAAGAAAAGTTGTGAATTTTAAGTTTTGAGTTTTGAGTTACGAAGAAAGTAAGACCCCGGATTTACAAGAATTACGGATTAACCAGATTTCTAGAATCATCCTGTTTATCATGTAAATCCAAAAATCCTGATCCTGTTTTGAGTTAATTAAATTCCCAAGAGTCCCCATACCCTGCTCCTCCAAGCCCCTACTCTTGCCAAATAGCTCTCATTCGACACATGATCCCACAAAGCAGATAATGAAGTATTGCCTAAACAGGTGATATTGTGTTGGATTGAATACTTATATAGTGAAGAGTCCCCTCGTTGGGGGTCTTTAGTCAGAAGCTAAAACCGAAATTGGCTTTAAGACTGTAGACTAAAAAACTCTGCATAACGACCGTGTGTGGAAGTGGTAAATAACAACAACAAAATGCGTTTATCTCCAGTTTTGGTAGCAACTGTTGCTTGGGTCACATTGGGTAACTCACATCCAGCCTCCGGGCAAACTACGGAAAACACTTTAGCAACAGCAATCAAACTATTCAATAAATCCCAACTTGCGGCCTCACGCAAGAGCGCCCAAAGAATTGCTTCTCCTTCAGTTGAGAGTGCCAATATAACAAACCCTGCACCTCACCGTTCGGACCTCGGCGTCAGCGCTCAGTCGAACGCTGACCAAGACGGAAGCCAAAGAGCTCTCAATTCAGAAACACTTATTTCCCGTGCCGAAAATTCCCCTGTGGAAATTACTATTTCCGAACTAACAATTTCCCCATTCGAGGTTCAAAATTCCTCCGTTGGCACATTCGGGCCCCAAGTACAGGCACACATTAATGACCATGATTTCAGGAGCAACGGGATTAATTTACAACAGGAAAAAACCAAAGAGACTCATCCTGTAAATCCGCAAACCCCGATCGTTAATCTGTTTTATGCAACCATTTTGCCGCCATATCAAAGCCATTACTCGCCTAAAGATACAGAATTACAGCAGAGCACCTTTTATTCTTTAAACCATATTTCTGATCTTCGGCAAAATATTAATGGGTTAATTACAGCACAAGCACCACCCGCAACAGTTGCACCAGCAACACCAGCAAAAGACACGCCCCCTACAGAAGGTCAAACGACCGAACCACAGCCAATACAACCATCTGCTCCTCCCCCGTTACCCACACTCGAACAGAATGCGCCTCCTTCGATACCCAGAACTGAGCCAAAGCCTCCCGCTCAACCTACGCCTTCTTCAGAAGCAGAACCTCGCGTATTAGTAGCAGAAGTATTAGTGAGTGGGGTACAAGGAAAGCTGCAAGACATCGTTTATGATGCCATCCGCACTCGTCCGGGAAGGACAACCACTAAATCACAGTTACAAGAAGACATTAACGCCATTTTTGCCACTGGTTTCTTTTCGAGAGTCAGAGCCGAACCTACGGATACACCCTTGGGCGTGCGGGTAACATTTGTTGTCGAACCCAACCCAGTGTTGCGTTCCGTGCAGGTAGAGGGTAGCCAAGTATTACCGAAAGACTTAGTAAATCAAACATTCCGGGAACAGTACAACGAAATTCTAAATTTCCGGGACTTGCAAGCTGGGATCAGGCAGCTTGAGCAGTGGTATCGGGATAGAGGCTATGTTTTAGCACAGGTAGTAGATACCAGAGTTTCTCCAGAAGGTACCGTGACATTGGAAGTAGCCGAAGGAATTGTGGAAGATATTCAAGTACAGTTCTTGAATAGAGAAGGAGAAACTACCGACGCTCAAGGTCAGCCAATCAGAGGAAGAACCAAGCCATACATCGTTACCCGCGAACTAGCAACTAAGCCAGGTACCGTGTTTAACCGGAATCAAATTCAACGGGATTTACAGCGCGTGTTTGGTTTGGGCTTATTTGATGACGTGAAATTATCATTGAATCCAGGTCAAGACCCGCGACAGGTAACAGTACAAGTGAACGTTAGAGAAAGAAATAGTGGTTCTATAGCAGCTGGGGCAGGTTTCAGTTCCGCAGCGGGTTTATTTGGTACAGCAAGCTATCAACAGCAGAATTTGTTTGGCAGAAACCAAAAAGTTGGTTTAGAAGTGCAGTTAGGGCAAAGGGAGTTTCTGTTTGATGTGCGCTTTACTGACCCTTGGATTGCTGGCGACCCCTACCGGACTTCTTACACGGTTAATTTCTTCAGAAGACGATCGATCTCCCTGATTTTTGACGGTGGCGATCGAGATATTGACTTACCAAACGGCGACACACCCAGAATTCTCCGACTTGGTGGCGGTATCACCTTTACCCGTCCTCTGTCTCGTAACCCCTCTTCTGATTCAGAATGGGTCGCTTCTTTAGGATTACAGTATCAAAATATTTCCATTCGGGATAATGATGGCGAACTCAGCCCCAGAGATGAGCTTGGCAACAACCTCAGCTTTAGCGGGTCAGGGAAAGATGACTTAATTACAGTACAACTTGGTGCAGTGCGCGATCGCCGGAACAACCCAACTCGCACCACCCAAGGTTCCCTCTTCCGCTTCGGTCTAGAACAATCCGTGCCAATTGGTGAGGGTAGCATCCTCTTGACCAGATTGCGCGGTAGCTACAGCTACTTCATTCCAGTCAAATTCACTAACTTTACCCCAGGCCCACAAGCCCTCGCCTTTAACATCCAAGGCGGAACTATTCTAGGAGATTTGCCTCCCTACGAAGCCTTCTCCTTGGGTGGCGTGAACTCGGTACGCGGTTATGATGAAGGCGACTTGGGTAGCGGTCGCAGTTACTTCCAAGCCACAGCTGAGTATCGCTTCCCAGTATTCTCAATTATTGGAGGCGTACTCTTCTTCGATTTTGGTACAGACCTGGGCACTGCCGGAGATGTCCCCGGAAGACCCGCCGAAATCCGAGGTAAACCCGGTACTGGCTATGGTTACGGTGTTGGTGTTCGCATTCAATCACCTCTAGGCCCAATTCGGATTGATTATGGCTTCAATGAAGAAGGTGATAGCCGCTTTCAGTTCGGTATCGGTGAAAGGTTCTAATTTAGTAGGGACTGGGGACTCTTGACTGGGGACAAGGGGACAAGGTGACAAAGGGACAAGGGTATAAGGTGACAAGGGGACAAGGGTATAAGGTGACAAGGGGACAAGGTGACAAGGGGACAAGGTGACAAAGGGACAAGGGGATAAGGTGACAAGGGGACAAGGTGACAAGGTGACAAGGGGACAAGGTGACATAATGAATTGATCCTGTTCCCTGTTGCCAATGACAAATGACTAATTACCAATGACCAATGACACAAACTCTGGCAACTAGTTTTGAACTTTCTGGCGTGGGGCTCCATAGCGGAATCATTACCAAAGTGCGGGTTTTACCCGCATTACCTGGTGAAGGTCGCTATTTTGTTAGGGTTGATTTGCCGGAACAACCAACTATTCCCGCTAAGTTGGATGTTGTTACTCAAACTCTGCTTTCTACTCAATTGGGGGAAAACTCTAGGGGAGTTCGCACTGTAGAGCACCTATTAGCCGCTTTAACCGCAATGGGCGTTCATGATGCCAGAATCGAAATCGATGGGCCAGAAGTGCCGCTTTTGGATGGCTCGGCTCTAGTTTGGGTGGAAGAAATCTTACGGGCAGGATGGGGAGCTCTTGAGCTCTTGAGCTCTTGGGCAGAGGGGCAGAGGGGCAGAGGGGCAGGGGAGCTCTTGAGCAGGGGAGCTCTTGAGCAGGGGAGAGAATCTGAAGCTACAAACTCTCCCCATCCCCCTACCTCCCCACCCCCCCACCTCTTGGTCCTGGTCCCTAGTCCCCTATCCGTTTATCAGGGTGATGCTTTTGTCTGTGCTATGCCTGCGCCGGAGTTACGGTTTACTTATGGAATCGATTTTGCTGTTGGGGCGATCGGGAATCAATGGTACAGTTGGTGTCCAAGTCAGGAAAGTTTTGCTAGTGCGATCGCACCTGCACGCACTTTTGGTTTAGCATCCCAAGTTGAAGAGTTACGGGCTAAAGGTTTAATCAAAGGTGGTACTTTGGAAAATGCTCTAGTTTGTGACAATTCTGGTTGGCTAAATCCACCTTTGCGATTTGCAAATGAACCAGTACGTCATAAAATCTTAGACTTAGTAGGAGATTTGAGTTTATTGGGGAATATCCCGATCGCTCATTACTTCGCCTACAAAGCAAGTCACAACCTGCATATCCAACTCGCTAAGTTGTTACAAGCAAAAGTGGGGACTGGGGACTAGGGACTGGGGACTGGGGAGGAGAGGGAAATTTATTAAAAAGTCCCTAAAATTTCTCTCTAACTCAAAAGTCAAAAAATGAAGCTAAGAACTTTCTCCATATAAATCGCCAATCTATAATCTAAAATCGCTCTGCTCATGTCCGTAATCGAAGCAAGTACATCCAATTCTCAAAGTTCTGAATCAACAGATATCGAATCATCTAGCGTCAGCAAAAAAGTTTTTACAATTGAAGAAATTCAAAATTTGCTGCCCCATCGTTATCCTTTTTTATTGGTAGACCGCATCATTGATTATGTACCGGGAGAAAAGGCTGTAGGCATTAAAAATGTCACGATTAACGAGCCTTTTTTTCAAGGACATTTTCCCGGAAGACCTCTTATGCCGGGAGTTTTAATTGTTGAAGCAATGGCGCAAGTCGGTGGCATAGTTCTTACTCAACTACCGGAAATGGAACGCAGTTTATTTGTTTTTGCTGCCATTGATGGAGTGCGCTTCCGTCGTCCTGTAGTACCAGGGGATCAATTAGTAATGACTTTGGAACTACTGAGCGTCAAACGTCGTCGCTTTGCGAAAATGCGCGGCATTGCCCAAGTAGATGGTCAACTCGCCTGTGAAGGTGAATTAATGTTTTCTTTGGTGGACTAGTGCAGTGTGGCTCCTTTTTAGGGGATAGGTGTTAGGGGGTAGGGGTTAGGGAAATTGCCTTTTCTGGACTCCTTCCCCACCACCTATCCCCTAACACCTAACCCCTAGTTACCCCAACTTGAAAAACGAAGCTAAGAACTCAAAACTTTGATGATGACTACTTTAATCCATCCCACTGCTGTCGTTCATCCTGGTGCCGAACTTCATCCTACAGTTCAAATTGGAGCTTATGCTGTAATTGGGGATAAGGTTAAAGTCGGTGCAGGAACGGTTATTGGCCCTCATGTTGTGATTGAAGGGCCAACGGAAATAGGGGAACGTAATGAGATTTTTCCAGGGGCTGCGATCGGTCTAGAACCCCAAGACCTAAAATATGATGGCTCGGCTAGTTGGGTCAAAATTGGCAACGGTAACAAATTTCGCGAGTATGTCACAATTAACCGCGCCACTAACGCCGGAGAAGCTACAGAAATCGGTAATGATAACTTGCTGATGGCTTACGTTCACGTAGCCCATAACTGCGTAATTGAAGACTCAGTGGTAATTGCCAATGCTGTGGCTTTAGCAGGTCATGTTCATATTGAGTCAAAAGCTGTAATTGGCGGAGTTTTGGGTATCCATCAATTCGTTCATGTGGGACGTTTGGCAATGGTGGGTGGGATGAGTCGGATCGATCGCGATGTGCCACCCTTTATGCTAGTAGAAGGTAATCCTTCAAGAGTGAGAACTCTTAATTTAGTCGGGTTAAAAAGAGCAGGTTTTACTAGCAGTGATTTAGCAGATATGAAAAAAGCTTTCCGTCTGTTATATCGCTCTGGATTTACTTTAAATCAAGCTCTCGAACAGATCGAAGGATTAAGCAATAACCCACATATCGATCATTTATACAACTTTTTGCTAATGAGTCAATTACCAAAACGTCGGGGGCCAATTCCTGGCAAATCTCATGCTATAAATGATGAGGATAATTAGTCTATCATGTCATTAATTAGTTATTGGTCATTAGTTATTAGTCATTGGTCAAGAGTTAACTCTTGACAAAACACAAATGACAAGTGACAAATGACAAAGGACAAATGACAAAATGACTATTCGGATTTTTATTTCAACTGGTGAAGTTTCTGGTGATTTACAAGGGGCGTTATTAATTAACGCACTGAAGCGTCAAGCTCAAAATTTGGGACGGGAACTAGAAATTTTCGCTTTGGGTGGTTCCCGCATGGCACAAGCTGGTGCTAAATTGTTGGGCGATACTACTAAAATTGGCTCTGTGGGCATTCTGGAATCATTACCCTACATTTTGCCGACTCTACAAATCCAAAATCGAGCTAAACAGTATTTACGGGAAAATCCGCCTGATTTGGTAATTTTAATCGATTACATGGGGCCAAATCTTGCTATCGGTAGTTTTATTCGATCGCACTTGACAAATGTGCCAGTCGTGTATTACATAGCACCTCAAGTTTGGGTTTGGTCATTGAGCGATCGCGACACTAATCAAATTATCAAAAACTCTGACCTAATATTGGCAATTTTCCCGGAAGAAACGAGTTTCTTTGCCGGAAAAGGCGCAAAAGTAACTTGGGTAGGTCATCCTTTATTAGATAAAATGACTGCTGCTCCCACTCGTTCCGCTGCTCGTGCTAGTTTGGGAATTGCGCCCGAAGAAACGATAATTACCTTAGTTCCAGCTTCCCGACGACAAGAGCTTAAATATGTTTTACCAGTAATGTTGGCAGCTGCGAAAACCCTACAATCCAAACTTCCCGAAGTCAAATTCTTAATACCCCTTTCCTTGGAAGCATTCCGCGAACCCATCGAAAAAGCAATTGAATATTATAACCTAAAAGCTACTTTGATAGCTGATAAAAATATCGAAGCGATCGCCGCAGCTGACTTAGCAATTACCAAATCTGGGACAGTAAATCTAGAAATAGCCCTTTTAGAAGTTCCTCAAGTCGTAATCTATCGTGTTAACCCGATTACTGCCTGGATCGCCAAAAATATCTTAAAATTTTCCATTCCCTTCATGTCGCCACCAAACTTAGCGTTGATGAAAGCGATCGTACCCGAATTACTCCAAGAACAAGCAACACCGGAAAATATTGTCCAAGAAGCCCTAAATTTATTAAATCCTGCCAAACGTTCCCAAGTTTTAATTGATTATCAGCAAATGCGTCAAGCTTTGGGGGAAGAGGGTAGAGTTTGCGATCGGGCAGCCCAAGAAATCTTCACCCTGTTACCATAGCGGGGGAGATGGGGAGATGGGGAGATGGGGAGATGGGGAGATGGGGAGATGGGGAGATGGGGAGATGGGGGGATGGGGAGATGGGCAGAGATCTAGAACTAGAAACTCTCCCCACCTCCCTAACCCCTAACCCCTAAAACAGAAAGATCATTTTTCTTTAAGTATTGTTACTTCCTGCGTGGTATGATTGCATCTGGCTAGAAAAAGCCAAAGTCAAATTATAGAACCCATTTGCGAGTTCCGATACCTTGACAGACTCATCTCATGAATCCACCACTGTAGCCACAGCTACGGATAATTCTCAAGTTGATTCTCAGGCAGAAAGACCCAGAGAATCAATGCAGGAATACTATAACCTGCAAAAAGAACTATACGTAGTCACCCTGACGACAACAGCGATCGTTTTCGTCTCTGTTTGGATTTCTTACAACCTGAACACAGGGCTAAATTATTTGCTTGGTGCGTGCACAGGTGTGGTTTACTTGAGAATGTTGGCTAGAAATGTTGAACAACTTGGTCAACAAAATCGCAGTCTGAGCAAGTCTCGGTTTGCCCTATTTATTGGGTTGATTATACTAGCAACTCAATTGAGTCAGCTACAGGTTCTCCCGATATTTTTGGGATTCCTGACATACAAAGTTGCACTCTTATACCAGATGGTGCGAGCTCTCATACCGTCTGATCCTAGATAAGCTTAGGCAAAGCTTGGTAGAGAGTTCAAAAGCTAAATTTCGGGGAAAGTTTCCTGAAGGTCAAAATGCTCAGTGACTTGAATTACTTAACTTTTACGCACCTGGCTAGTTTAGAAGTGGGTCATCATTTCTACTGGCAAGTGGGCAACTTAAAACTACACGGGCAAGTATTTCTCACCTCTTGGTTCGTTATTGCCCTCCTATTGGTAGCTTCATTCCTAGCTACTAAGAGCATCCAGAGAATTCCCGGCGGTATGCAGAATTTTATGGAATACGTTCTGGAGTTTATCCAAGGACTGGCAAAAAACCAACTTGGTGAGAAAGAATACCGTCCTTGGGTGCCCTTTATCGGCACGCTGTTTTTGTTTATCTTCGTGTCCAATTGGTCAGGAGCATTGATTCCCTGGAGATTAATCAAACTTCCAGAAGGTGAATTAGCTGCACCGACTAATGACATCAACACGACTGTAGCCTTGGCATTGCTAACTTCCTTGGCGTACTTTTACGCTGGGTTTAGCAAGCGGGGGTTGGGGTATTTTAGGAAATACATCGAACCGACACCAGTCCTATTACCCATTGCGATTTTAGAAGATTTCACCAAACCACTTTCTCTAAGCTTCCGTCTATTTGGAAACATTCTGGCGGATGAGCTAGTAGTTGGGGTGTTGGTGCTACTGGTGCCTTTGTTTGTACCTTTGCCAATTATGGCGTTAGGTTTGTTTACCAGTGCCATCCAAGCTTTGGTATTTGCTACCCTGGCGGCGGCATATATCCATGAGGCGATGGAAGGTCACGGCGGAGAGGAACATGAGGAGCATGGTTAGTCCTCATTTAATGGTAGGTTGATTAGGAAGAGAGAATCTGGCATCAAGGAAGTAAATTTCTGATCCTAGCTCAAAAGTCCAAAATCCGATTTGTTTGTTGTGTAGATAAGGTAAGTTAAAACATCATGGATCCATTGGTTTCTGCTGCTTCAGTATTGGCTGCTGCTTTAGCTGTTGGTTTAGCTGCTATTGGCCCTGGTATCGGTCAAGGTAATGCTTCTGGACAAGCTGTAGAAGGTATTGCTCGTCAGCCAGAGGCTGAAGGCAAGATTCGCGGTACTTTGTTGTTAACTCTGGCGTTCATGGAATCTCTGACCATTTACGGTCTAGTTATTTCTCTGGTGTTGTTGTTTGCTAACCCATTCGCTTAAGCACAGTAACGCTTTTATAGAGATGGGTAATGGAGAAGGCAAATTTGAGATGTGAGATGGACAAATAGTAATTCTATTTGCCTTCTGCCAGCTAGAATTTGAAATTTCTCCTTACCCAAAAGCGATTTTGTCCAGATTTATTTTGCTCCCAGGTAGTTTTTGAAACTGTAAAAAATGTTTGATTTCGACGCTACTTTGCCTTTAATGGCAGTGCAGTTTTTGCTGCTGGCGGCGGTGTTGAATGCGGTTTTCTATAAGCCTTTGTCTAAGGCAATAGACGATCGCTCTGAATATATCCGCACCAATGAGGTTGAGGCACGCGAACGTTTGGCTAAAGCAGAAGCACTGGCAAAGCAGTATGAGGAACAGCTAGCTGTAGCTCGTCGGGAAGCTCAAAGTGTAATTGTCGCTGCTCAAGAAGATGCCAAGAAAATTGCTGCTCAGAAAAATTCTGAGGCTGTTGCAGAAGTACAAGCTCGATTAGAGCAAACTCGGAAAGAAATAGACGAGCAAAAACAAGCTGCAATGACTTCTCTGGAACAGGAAGTAGATGCTTTGAGTCGCCAAATTCTAGAAAAGCTTTTGGGGCCAAGTCTGGTAAATAGATAGAGTCAATGCTTTTTGCATTGCTCAAATGAAGCTTTACTTAGTGTGAGAAATTGGCTCTAAGTTGAAAGTGAATGTATGGGAAACAAAAGCCGCTATCAATAGTGAATGGGTATGATGGAGACTTTCTTATTACTGGCTACAGAAGCTCATTCGGAAGCAGCGGAATCAGGGGGTTTTGGGCTGAATTTTAATTTATTTGAAACCAACCTGATTAACCTAGCTATTCTGATTGGAGTCTTATTTTATTTAGGGCGGAACATCGTTACTAACATCCTGACGGAAAGAAAGAAAGGGATTTTAGAAGCGATCGCAGAAGCGGAAACTCGCCAACGCAAAGCAGCTGAAGCTTTAGCAGATCAACAGCAAAAGTTGGCGCAAGCACAAGCAGAAGCAGAACGAATTAGAAAAGAAGCCCAAACAACTGCACAAGCAGCTAAAGAATCTATCCTAGCTCAAGCCGCTAAGGAAGAAGAAAATTTGCGGAAAAAAGCCAGCGAAGATTTGAACACAGAAACAGAAAGAGTGCTAGCAGAATTACGACGCATGGTAACAGAGTTAGCAATTCAAAGAGTAGAATCTCAGCTAACATCAATTTTGGATGAATCCGCTCAACAAGAATTAGTTAATAACAGCATTGCCCTGCTAGGAGGAAACCAATGAAAGGAAACTTATTTGGTGAAGCAGTAGCAGAACCTTATGCAGAAGCAATGATGTCAGTGGCGCAAAGTCAGAACTTGACAGAAAAGTTTGGTGAAGATGCGCGGGGTTTAATGGAACTGGTAAAAAGTTCACCAGAATTGCAAAAATTTCTTGGCGATCCCCTAGTTCCAGCTGCTAAAAGAAAGGAAGTAATCAGCCAAATTATCGGCGATCAGGTTCATCCTTTTATAAAGAACTTCTTGATGCTTTTGGTAGATAAAAAACGGATTCTATTTTTAGAACCAATTTGCCAAGAGTATTTAAATAGATTGAGAGAACTCAATCAAACTGTTCTGGCTGAAGTGACCTCAGCTGTGGAATTGAACGAAGACCAAAAACACTCGGTTCGGGAAAAGGTAAAATCCCTATCAGGTGCCCAACAAGTGGAACTCGCAACGAAAGTCGATCGCGATCTAATTGGTGGGGTAATCATCAAAGTTGGTTCTCAGGTGTTTGATGCGAGTTTGCGCGGTCAACTACGTCGCATTTCTCTGCGCCTGAGTAATGCTTAATGTCGGTTCTCTTGAAGTCGGCTGTAGATGATTGACACGGAGACGCTCTTCGAAGCGGAAACGCGGAGATTGATAAGTAGCAGGATTTTAAGAGAATTGATATTAAGAAAAAGGGGACTGGAGAATGGTAAAGGGGATTGGGAGAGGAAAATATTAGGTTGCCTAAATACCAATCACTGCTTGCCTTTTCACTAATTAACTGACTAAGTAACAACTAACAAATAAGACTTCCATGATCAGTATCAGACCAGACGAAATTAGCAGCATTATTCGGCAGCAAATTGAGCAATACGACCAAAGTGTTGATGTTACTAATGTTGGAACAGTATTGCAAGTTGGAGACGGCATCGCCCGGATTTATGGCTTGGATAAGGTCATGTCTGGCGAACTGTTAGAGTTTGAAGATGGCACCATTGGCATTGCGTTGAACTTGGAACAAGACAACGTGGGTGCGGTGTTAATGGGCGAAGGTCGGGAAATTCAAGAAGGTAGTACCGTTAAGGCTACTGGTAAAATCGCTCAGGTACCCGTAGGTGAATCTCTGATCGGTAGAGTTGTAGATGCGCTGGGTCGTCCGATCGATGGTAAAGGCGATTTGGGAACTAACGAATTCCGCTTGATTGAATCTCCAGCACCCGGTATTGTAGCCCGGAAATCGGTTTGCGAACCTCTACAAACAGGGATTACCGCGATCGATGCGATGATTCCTGTAGGTCGGGGACAACGGGAATTAATCATTGGCGACCGTCAAACAGGAAAAACTGCGATCGCAATTGATACCATCCTCAACCAAAAAGAAGAAAACGTTGTTTGCGTTTATGTAGCGATCGGACAAAAAGCTTCCACCGTTGCTAACGTGGTTCAGAGACTACAAGAAGGCGGCGCAATGGATTACACCATTGTGGTTGCTGCTAACGCTAGTGACCCCGCTACCTTACAATACTTAGCTCCTTATAGCGGTGCGAGTATGGCTGAGTACTTCATGTACAAAGGCAGACATACTCTCGTAATTTATGATGACCTCTCCAAACAAGCCGCAGCTTATCGCCAAATGTCCTTGCTGCTGCGTCGTCCACCAGGACGGGAAGCTTATCCCGGAGATGTATTCTACCTCCACTCTCGTTTGTTGGAACGCGCTGCTAAATTGAACGATGAATTGGGTGGCGGTAGCATGACAGCTTTACCAATCATCGAAACTCAAGCGGGTGACGTATCTGCTTACATTCCGACTAACGTAATTTCGATTACCGACGGTCAGATCTTCTTAACCACTGACTTGTTTAACTCTGGTGTTCGTCCAGCAATTAACCCTGGTATCTCCGTATCTCGCGTAGGTTCGGCAGCACAAACCAAGGCCATGAAACAAGTTGCAGGTAAACTGAAGCTGGAATTGGCTCAGTTTGATGATTTGGCAGCTTTCGCTCAGTTCGCGTCTGATTTGGATAAAGCGACTCAAGACCAATTAGCACGCGGTCAACGTTTGCGGGAACTGCTCAAGCAACCTCAATATTCGCCACTGTCTGTTGCGGAACAAGTTGCTTTGGTATACGCAGGTTTGAATGGTTATATAGATGACGTTCCCGTAGAAAAGGTGACTGGTTTCACTGCGGGACTGCGGGAATACTTAAAGACCAGCAAGCCGAAGTACGTGGAATTAGTCCGCAACGAGAAGAAGTTGGGTGATGAAGCAGAAGCTTTGCTCAAGGAAGCGATCTTAGACTTCAAGAAAAACTTCCTCGCAATGGCTAAGTAATTTGTCAAGAATTAGGGGTTGGGGGTTGGGGTGTGGGGGTTGGGGTATTTTTCTTCTTCTTCCCTAACCCCTAACTCCTTCTCTTTCCCTACACCCTACACCCTACACCCTATCCCCTTCTTTGGAAAAACTATGGCTAATTTAAAAGCAATTCGCGATCGCATTAAGTCGGTTAAAAACACCAAAAAAATCACGGAAGCGATGCGCCTAGTAGCAGCAACCAAGGTGCGTCGTGCTCAAGAACAAGTTATCGCCACCCGTCCCTTTGCTGATGCTTTGGCTCAGGTTCTCTACGGTTTACAGTCCCGGTTGCGCTTTGAAGAAGCTAACTTACCCCTACTCAGACAACGCCAAGTTCGTACTGTCGGGTTGTTAGTGGTCACAGGCGATCGCGGTCTGTGTGGTGGTTATAACAATAACGTCATTAAGCGAGCAGAAACTCGTGCTAAGGAACTAAAAGCCGAAGGATTGGATTATAAATTTGTTCTGGTAGGACGGAAAGCTATTCAGTATTTCCAACGCCGCGAACAACCAATTGATGCTACCTTCTCAGGTTTAGAACAAGTTCCCACAGCAGCAGAAGCATCTGCGATCGCTGATGAACTACTGTCTCTATTTTTGTCGGAAACTGTCGATCGAGTAGAACTGGTTTACACCAAGTTTGTCTCGCTGATTAGTTCCCGTCCAGTAATTCAAACTTTGTTACCCCTCGATCCTCAAGGTTTGGAACCCTCAGATGATGAAGTGTTCCGTCTCACTACTAGAGGTGGTCAACTTCTGGTGGAACGCAGCAAGGTAACAACCGAAGTTCGCACTTTTCCCAGAGATATGCTCTTTGAGCAAGATCCTGTACAAATTCTTGATGCTTTGTTGCCGTTGTATTTGAATAACCAACTGTTGCGAGCATTACAAGAATCAGCTGCTAGTGAACTGGCTGCTAGAATGACAGCAATGAACAATGCTAGCGATAATGCTAGTGAGTTGATTGGTACTTTAACCCTGTCGTACAATAAAGCACGACAAGCGGCAATCACACAACAACTCTTAGAAGTTGTAGCTGGTGCTGACGCTCTAGGTTAGGAGCAAGTAATTATTTAATATTTCAGTTTTCCACCCCCTGGTTGATAGCGCCTGTATCTTCAGGCGCTTTTTTTTGGGTTGAGGGGTCAAGTTGCTAGTTACAGCAAATTGCAGTTTTATGAAGTACACAAAAGAAACCCGGTTTCGCAGAAGTTACCGGGTTTCTTTGTGCCTCACTTAACCTGAAAAGTGCTGTATATAGCAGTCGAAGTATAGATTAGGACATAGATGGGTTCTGAAATCTAGACACTCAAACCATTTCTGGTCTGTTTCCTGTTCAGGAGTTCCCTGTTCCCTGCTATACGATCAAGGCTGGTAGTAGGTAGTGGGTAGTAGGAATGCAGCTACCTACTACCAATTTCAAACCATCACCACGCTAGTAACTAGCAACTTAATGTTTTGTCTGATTAGATGAGAAGGGCGATCGAGCTATTTATTCTTGTGGCTATTTTTGCCACCCTTACTACCGATCTCAGACATATGTTCCCGATCTTCACTGACTGCTTCGCCGCCTTTGCGACCAATTTCAGCCATGTGTTGGCGATCTTTACTGACAGTTTCGCCGCCCTTACGTCCAGCTTCTCTAGCCTCTTCTGGGGTAAATTCATGGGCAGTGCCTTTTTCATGGGCAGCTTTCCCACCTTTGCTAGCAATTTCTCTTTGCTTCTCTTTATCCATTGAGGCAAATCCGCGTTTACTTTTCTCTGCCATGACTAGACTCCACTTTTTTTCAAACCTGGCAATTTGATTATGCAGCTTATTACATCCTAGAAATGTTCTATGGACGATCTCTTCTTACTACAGGATTATCTATTTTAGTAATTTTAGTAGCCTACTCTACCAAATTGAATATTAGTTTATGGAGAAGCCCGCTTGTTTGTGATTAAAGCAGAGAAAACGATCGCGCCTCTGGATAAAATAGTCCAGGTTGCTAAGTAATGTAACGGATCTGATCCGGTACTCAGTTTTTGGGGTTATCCGATCGCCCTTGCGGGACTTTTTGGTGAAGGAACTGTGGAAAGTTTTGAGTTGTCAAGGCAATTTAACTCAAAACTCAAGCATTTGTATAGCAAGTTACTTTTATACCTATCTTTAATGGTTGCAAGTTAACTTATTGTGTAACTGACGAACATATTTTTACTACAAGCTTTATACAAGCTTCACATAACCCAGGGTGAGCCAGAAAGTCAATGAAGATTTGAAGAAGAAAATCCCGTAATACTACCTGATCGGGAATTATGCCCTTATTATTTGGATCTATTAGCTAAGTAGTTTCACGGTAATCCAGTTAAAAAAAGTTTATGATGACTCCACCAGGGCTGTGTCCAACACTTGTCCGTTCAGAAATGTTTAATTCCAGAATGTATCAAGTAGCTCACCCTTCAACTAATTCTGTGATTAAACGATTCATAGATATAGTTGGCAGCATTGTAGGGTTGTTGATTCTGTGTATTGTATTTTTACCGATCGCGATCGCCATTAAGCTAGATAACCCAGGGCCCATATTTTACACTCAAGACCGTTGTGGGTTCCGGGGAAAACCTTTTAAAATCCGTAAATTCCGATCGATGATAGCTAATGCAGACGCTCTTAAATCAAAAGTAAAGAACGAAGCTAAAGGATTAATATTTAAAAACGAAAACGATCCTCGCGTTACTCGCGTCGGAAATTTCCTCAGAAAAACCAGTTTGGATGAATTGCCGCAATTTTGGAACGTATTAAAAGGAGAAATGAGCTTAGTTGGTACTCGTCCACCAACCCTGGATGAAGTTGCTCAATACAAAGAACATCACTGGCGCAGACTAGATGTTAAGCCCGGTATTACTGGATTATGGCAAGTTAGCGGTCGTTCTTCCGTTAAAGATTTTGAAGAAGTCGTAACTTTGGACTTGAATTACCAACAAAATTGGCATCCTCTTTACGACCTTTACTTAATTTTGAAAACTATAGAAGTAGTAGTGTTGAGGAAAGGTGCTTACTAAAACAAAATCAGCCAACAGAAAGGACTCTCTTACCTTTCTTTGGCTCTTTCTTTTGTGCTAATGCAAGCAAATCTTTTCTAGCTCCAACTTAACGAGCAATTGAGATTAACACCTGCTTTTCTGTGAGTAAGAGTATTTGTATTGATCGGAAGCTGACAAGCATATTGCTCAAGAGAATTGTTTGATAATTGTAGGGAATTGTTAAACTCACAATTATCTAATTTAGCTCCCGAAAGATTAACACCTCTGAGGTCGGCTTCAGTTAAATTAGCTTTACTCAAAATTGTCCAATTTAATTGTGCATTGTGCAAGGAAGCTTTAGTAAAATTAGCGCTAGTTAGGTCTGCGCCTATAAAATTTACTCCCTGGAGTTCCGCTTGGGTAAAATTAGTGCCAATTAAATTTGCTCCTTGAAAGTTAGCCCCACTCAACTTTGCTTCACTTAAATTGACTCCACTTAAGTCTACTCCAGTTAAATCAACTCCGTTGAGATAAGCTCCGGTGAAATTAACATTTTGCAGATTTGCGCCTGTTAAAGAAGCTCCACTTAATCTGGCAGCACTTAAATTTGCCCAGCTAAGAATTGCACCATTAAGATTAGCTCCTCTCAGGTTAATTCCGGTTAAAGAAGCGCCACAAAGATTTGCTTTTGCTAAGTCAGCATTTCTCAAGTTAGCGGCATTAAGATTAGCACCGCTGAGTCGAGATTGAGTTAATTTCGATTTGACTAAAAAAGCACCCTTTAGGTTAGCTTTAGTTAAATCGGCATTTTCCAAACTCCCTTCACTTAATTTAACAAAACTTAAATTTGCCCAATTTAATAATGCGCCATTAAGATTTGATTTAGTGAGAAAAGCTTTACTAAAATCGGCTCCGGTAAGATTTGCTTCTGCTAAATTTACTCCGATTAAAGTTACTCCGCTTAAGTCTACTCCTCGCAGGTCATATCCAGAGAAGTCTCTATGTCCCATATCATAAAGCCTGAGCATAATGTGACGAGCCATGTTCTGCGATTTCCTATTGCTAAATTTTTCCTCTGAGAAGTTAAGGGGACTGGGGATTGGGATTCCTTATAAATCAAACATTTCACAAAATTTTCTGGTTTACTTGTCACCATAAGTACCAGCGTGATAATTTATATTTCCCTGTTGAGCTTCTAATTTAAACAGTCCACTAAAAATCTTACTTTGGTTGGCTTGGGAAAAAATTTAAGAAAAAAGATGTTTTGTCAAGCAAATTTAACAATTTATTTATATTTACTACTGATTTTACAAAAATTACCAGTCAAAGGGAAGGTCAAACTAACAATTGAGAGTAAAGAATTGTTGCTTATCAATAGGGACTGGGGACTAGGGCGGGGTTAGGGGTTAGGGGTTAGGGGTTAGGGAAACTCACATCTTGCACTCAAAGGAGGTTCCACCTCCTGTGTCCTCGTTCCCAGGTTCAACCAGGGAACGAAGAATAGAGGCTCTGCTCAGGAGTGCAAGATGTGATGAAACACTCCGAGAACCCCTGCTCCCCAGTCCCAGAAGAGGTACTTTTAGTCACTTTTGTTAAGTTGAGTAAGGGATATTTTGATTTTTTGACTGTGAATACACAGTATTAGAGTTTAGTAGATTTTTCATTTGGTTGAGTTATGTTAGATACTCTCGATCTCGATCGTGCTTTAGATAAAAATACTTATCGCACCCAGATTGAAGCTTTGATGCGGCAGTTGCGATCGCTGCAAAAAGCCTGTTGGGATAAAAAACAACCGATGGTGGTAGTTTTAGAAGGTTGGGCAGCGGCAGGTAAAGGCGGATTAGTGAAAAAAATGGTAGGATACATGGACCCTAGAGGTTTTACAGTCCATCCTACTTGGCCTCCGACCCCGGAAGAACAAAAGTATCCTTTTTTGTGGAGATTTTGGCAACAGTTACCAGCGCGTGGCAGTATCGGGATTTTTTATCATAGCTGGTATATTCATGTACTCGAAGATCGGTTATTTGAGCGGGTGGAAGCAGCGCAAGTGCCGATGGTGATGCAGAGTATTAATGCTTTTGAACGTCAGTTGGTGGATGATGGGGTGGCGATCGCCAAATTTTGGATTCACCTTAGCCAAAAAGAACTGAAAAAACGCCTGAAAAAATACGCTTCCAACTCCTTAGAATCTTGGCGAGTTCGTCCTGAAGATTGGCAACAAGAGAAAAATTACGATCAATATGTTGCCCTTGCCGAAGAAATGCTGATTCATACTAGCACTGGATCGGCACCTTGGACTTTGGTCGAAGGTGATTGTCAACGCTGGGCAAGAGTCAAAGTTTTAACACAATTTGTGGCTACAATTACCGAAGCACTCGATCGCCTACATTGCCAAGTTCCGCCGCCTTCCCTTCCTCCCCAAGAACGCCTGAGTCCCGCCGAACCAAATTTATTGGCACAGGTAGATTTAAGTCAAAGTTTGTCTAAGTCAGAATACAAAGTCCAACTGAGTCGAGAACAGGTAAAACTGAGAAAGTTACAACTAAGTATTTACAAACATCAAGTCCCAGTTTTAATTATCTTTGAAGGTTGGGATGCAGCGGGAAAAGGTGGGGCGATTAAGCGACTGACAGATATTCTCGACCCTCGCAGTTATAAAGTTAATGCTTTTGCTGCACCCACTGACGAAGAAAAAGCCCATCATTATTTGTGGCGTTTTTGGCGACGCTTACCAATGGCAGGAACGATCAGTATTTTCGATCGCAGTTGGTACGGTCGAGTATTAGTAGAACGAGTCGAAAGTTTTGCAACGGAAAATGAGTGGCGACGCGCCTATCAGGAAATTAACGAGTTTGAAGCCCAGTTAACCAGTGATGGCTATGTTTTGGTGAAATTTTGGCTACATATTAGCCAAGAAGAACAAATGAGACGGTTTGAAGAACGGCAAAACGACCCATTTAAGCAGTATAAACTGACTGAGGAAGATTGGCGCAATCGGGAAAAATGGCCGTTATATGAGGTAGCAGTAAATCAAGCTATTCAACGCACTAGCACTCCTACCGCTCCTTGGACTTTAATTCCTGCTAATGACAAGTACTTTGCCCGTGTTAAAGTAATTCAGACTGTTAGTGAGGCGATCGTCCGGGAACTAAAACGCAGATAATTGTCATTGGTCATTTGTCTTTGGTCATTGGTGTTAGGTTATTAGTTATTAACCCAACTTGTTACTTATTTTAAACCCCTACAAATGACGAATGACCAATGACTAATGCCTAAAACTATATTCGTGAGGTAGTGTTTTTATGTTGTTTCTGACATTAACTCAATTAATATTTTTAACGCTAATAGTTTGGTTAGTTTGGCGGGTAGTTTTTCGACCTCGTAAAGAGGGCGATCCTGGCGCTGGGGGTCCTGGGGAGGGGAGATATAGACCAAGAGATTATTTAGCTTGGTTGGGGGCGCTAATTGTTTTACTGGCAGTAATCCTAGCATTATTAACCCCGAATAATGGCGCAGTAGTCCAGGTTTGGAGTATTTTATCTTTACCTCTAAAACCACTGGGATTATCTATTTTATTCTTGTTATTTGCATTGATGGGTATTCTCAAGGGAGGAATCACCAGCGATGCCAAGCTCTATATAAGAATTTCTACAGCACTTTTGCTGGTTTTTAGTATTCCGATTATTGCTTTTTTGCTGGTGCAATTAATTGAATCTGATTCGATTTTGGCTTTACAAGCAGCGGCTCATCGCCAGGATAAAGTTGATGCTATTGTATTGCTAGGACAGGCAACAACTCAACAACCTTTTTTGGAAGCAAATCAAGTTCACTTGACTGATGGAGGCGATCGCATTTTGCAAGCCGCTAGAGAATACGATCAACAATTAAGATTAGGAAACGATGCGTATATAATTGTTAGTGCAGGCCCTAGACCAGGACAAAGATTAAACCCCAATCAATCTAACCCTGCTGAAGCTTTTACTATTGCCAGAATCCTCAAAAGTTTAGGTATTCCCCAATCAGCTATTTTAATTGAAACAACAGGCGTAGATATTCGCACTAGTGCCGAAGCAATTAAACGAAAATATGTGGATGAAGGTATTATTAGTAAACGAGTTATTCTCGTTGCTTCAGCTTTAAATATGCAACGCGCTAGACAAACATTTGCTCAATTAGGAATTTCCACTATTCCCAGTCCGGCTACTTTTTATACATTTCAATCGGGAGGAGTTCCCAGAGTTATTTTTGCCACTACTCAAAAAGATAGATGCGACACTATTAGTGTGACTTTCCGTAATGCGCGGGAAGTACAATTTTCTGATTTTATGCCTAATGTAGATTCTTTATTGTTGAGTACTCGCGTAATTAATGAGTTTTGGTCTTCAGTTTATTACTTTTTACGCGGTTGGTTATCTACTGGAGTAGATCCGGTTCCCCTACCTCAGAATATAAGATGTTAAAAGTAGAGACTTTTAATAAAACTGGTTCGTTGTAAGGACTTTAGTCCTTTTATGTGAGGAATGTACGACTAAAGTCGCTACAACAAACAATTATGGATATAACATATAAATATGGCTAATTCTCGATTAAGAAAACTTGGTACTTATCTCCGTCCCTACTGGAGAAAAGTTGGCTTAGGCATTTTAGCATTGTTTTTTGTCAACAGCTTAGGGGTATATATTCCCCTGCTAATTCGGCGCATCATTGACGAACTTAGTGTTACTTTTAGCTTTAATCAAGTTTTGCGCTATGTGGTGCTGCTTTTTATTTTGGCATCTATCATGTGGGTGATTCGTGTAGCATCGCGACTGTTAATTTTTGGGATTGGGCGACAGGTAGAGTTTGACTTAAAGCAAAAGATTTTTCAACATCTGCTAACTTTAGAACCATCTTATTTTCATAACAATACAGCTGGGGATATTATTAACCGTGCGACTAGTGATGTGGATAATATTCGACGGTTGTTGGGTTTTGCTGTATTGAGTTTGGCAAATACTTTTTTTGCTTATGGGTTAACTTTGCCAGTAATGTTAACGATTAGCCCTATTATCAGTTTATCAGCGATCGCAGTTTATCCCTTCATGTTACTAATCGTTCTATTGTTTAGTAATAAATTACGTACAGAACAATTGGAAGTGCAAGAAAAATTATCTAACCTGAGTGAGTTAATTCAGGAAGATATGAGTGGGATTTCTTTAATTAAAATTTACGCCCAAGAAGCGAATGAGAAACGGGCTTTTACAGGGTTAAATAATGAACTACTAGAAGCAAATTTGCACCTAGCTAAAACTCGAACTACTTTGTTTCCTTTAGTTGAGGGAATGGTTTATATTAGTTTGCTGGTGTTATTGTGGGTGGGCGTAAGCGCGATCGCATCTGGTACGCTTACTGTTGGGAATTTTGTCGCTTTAATTCTTTATGTCGAACGCTTAGTTTTTCCCACAACATTGCTAGGTTTTACGATTACAGCTTATCAACGAGGAGAAGTAAGTATCGATCGCATCGAAGCAATTCTAACTGTAGAAGCAAAAGTCAAAGATCGAGAAAATTCTGTACCATTACCCCTAGAAAAAGTTAGAGGTAAATTAGTAGCAAAAAACCTTAACTATACCTATCCCGGCGCTAAAACTCCCGCTTTAAGTAATATCAATTTTACCATTGAACCGGGAGAAACTGTAGCGATTGTTGGGCCAATAGGTTCAGGTAAATCAACATTAGCTAATGCAATTCCCCGTTTGTTAGATATTCCTAAAGACAGCTTGTTTTTAGATGGGTATGATATAACTTATGTGCGGTTGCAAGACTTACGAAATGCGATCGCTTATGTTCCCCAAGAAAGTTTTCTCTTCAGTACAACCATTAAAAATAACATTCGCTACGGCGATCCAGTTATTGAACACCCTTATGTAGAAAAGGCAGCGAAACAAGCACAAATACACGAAGAAATTACTACTTTTCCCCATAATTATGAAACCATAGTTGGCGAAAGAGGAATTACACTTTCCGGCGGACAAAGACAGCGTTCTGCATTAGCAAGAGCATTATTAGTAGATGCACCAGTGCTAATATTAGATGATGCTTTAGCAAGTGTAGATAACCAAACTGCAACAGCAATTTTGGAAAATTTATCTTCGGGAACTGAACGTAAAACCGTAGTTTTCATTTCTCACCAAATGTCTGCTGCTGCTAGTTGCGATCGAATTATTGTCATGGATAAAGGCGAAATTGTCCAAGTAGGAACTCACAATCAATTAGTAGAAAAACCAGGATTATATCAATCACTTTGGAATCAGCAAAAATTAGAAGAATTGCTGAAGTAATAAAATTCAGCGATGGAAAGTTATTATAATTATCCTCTAGAGCGCCAGTCGAGTAGAAGTATTTGACAATCTCCAAGAGAAGTTATTTGCTTGTTTATTTATTAGAAAAAGTTATCACCAGATTAACGGGAGAGGCTTGACGAAAAAGAAAAAACGAAGTAGTCTTATTCAAGACCCTGACTGCTTTAGACTAATAGTTATCATTTTGAATTTTGAAGTAAAAATTGTTACATAGAATTAGTGTGAGCTATGAGAAAAACAGACATTAGTCTTTTTCTAGATAACTTTAAAGAAGGAGGCGTTCAGCGAGCCATCCTTAACCTAGCAAGAGGGTTGATTGAGCTAAATTTTGAGGTAGATATTGTTGTTTACAAAAAGACAGGTCCCTTTTTAAAGCAATTGCCAGAAGGCATAAAAGTTGTTGATTTAGGAAACCCACGACTACGCAGCAGTATTCCAACCCTGGCAAAATACCTACAGCGAGAACAGCCCCGCGCTCTGATTGCAAGCTTACATTACAGCACTGAGATTGCTATTTTGGCTAAATTGTATTCACAAGCTCACACAAAAGTTGCAGTTTGTGAGCAGGGTGCTTTTTTGGCGTTACCGAGCGTGCAACCTTCGCTCAAGAATTTGGCGTATCTATTGGGTCTTACCCCATCGAATCCAAAAACTTTAGTGCGGTTTCTATATCCATTTGCCGATAAAGTGGTAGGTGTTTCCAATGGTGTATGTGAGGATTTAGCAGTGCTTATTGGAAATAATCCTACCAAGTTACATACAATCTATAATCCGGTTATTACTCCTGAATTAATCGCTAAGGCAAAGGAGCCAGTCGAACATCCTTGGCTTCAACCCAATCAGATACCTGTCATCTTAGCAACAGGTAGATTAGAGGCGCAGAAGGACTTTCCAACCCTGATACAAGCCTTTGCTCAAGTACGCAAACTCAAGCCTGCTCGACTGATGATTCTTGGAACAGGTTCCCAGCGACCCCAACTTGAAGAACTTATTCGTCAGTTAAATTTAGAGGCAGATGTAGCATTACCTGGCTTTGTAGACAACCCTTACGCCTATATGTCCAAATCAGCGGTGTTCGTTCTTTCATCTATTTGGGAAGGTTTAGGTAACGTGCTGATCGAAGCTATGGCGGCTGGTGTTCCAGTAGTTTCTACAAACTGCAAGAGTGGGCCAGATGAAATTCTTGCTTACGGTAAGTATGGAGATTTGGTGCCAGTGGGTAATATACAGGAGATAGCAGAAGCGATCTTGAGAGTATTGTCAGGGCAAATTAAATCTGTTGATTCTGATTGGTTAGAGCAATTTATGATTAAACCTGTTGCAAGACGATACTTAGAAATATTGGACTTATCTGCTCCGTCAGCCTAAATTTAGAGCAAGTAGCGGTTCAAAAAAAGTAATTAACCCAAATAATTGAGTATCAAAGAGAATAAAAAAAAATTATTTTCTCCCCATCCCCTTTGTCCCTCTGCCCCTGTGCACCCCTATTTCCTTGCCGAAACTTCCAATGGGTATCTTCTAGCCAGCTTTTTCCATTTTTCTGCTTCTGCTTGGAAAATCTCAAACAGTGAAAACACATAACAAGCAATGAAACTCATAACCACCAGTTCACCGCCATCTTCTAAGAGGATTAATACAGGATCTAATTCAGGAGAACTAGCTATCATGTGAACTAAATCTAGTATGACTCCGCAGAAAGCAAGAGCAAACATCATGATAATTAAATCTTTTGATACTCTTCGCAAAGTGTAATCACTAAATCGATAAGTAATAGTAATTAATGCTAAGAAAACCAAAACAACTACACCAATTACCACCAGTTCTCCAAAATCTTGTCCCCGCAAATTGAACATTCCAGGAATAGCAAATTTATTAGTGATAATAGTACCTAATCGTTCGTGAATTTCCGCCGCGTCATCAAGCAAAAGATAAAAGAATAATAATGACCAAGTTCCGTATAAAAGTAACCCCGTTCTGAAAGCTAAAATTAGCAATAACATAGCAATCCAATACTCTTTTATATACTGGAATATTTCCGAAAATCCCCTATCTGTCTCCAGGGAAAAAGCATAATTTGTAGTTAATCCTGTGTAGAAATAAATCAAATGAAGCAACATAAAAGCAACATCAGTTAATAAAAATAAGTAAAACAGTCTCATTGACTGATTGCTGAAATTGAATATCCCGGAAAAGTTAAATCTTTTTAGTCCCATAATGTTTCTCACCTCAAGCAAATTTAAGCGCATCAAACAATCCGTAGGGTGTGTATAGCCTACGGCATTTCCGAAAAGCGCCGCATAACGCACAATTTCTAGGCAGAGTTAACTGCAATTTAGTTATTTTTTAATCTAAACTTCAACTACTGCCCGATCGCTCTTTCTTTTGGATGATTGTTGCAAAGAGAAGCAACATTCCTCAGATCGAGCCTCTGAGCATTAGTGTTTTCACTGAATAATCTCGCTTCTTGACAGTATTTTCCTCTATATTCAAATGTATTTTTTGCATGAAGAGTAAGTGGAAATATTGACCATATTTTATTTTTTTGATGAAGACTCTCTCAAACTGATTGACGAGGCCGATCGGGGTATGACATTTTTTTGATGAGATTCAAATGGATGCGAACAGAAATATCAGCTAGTTGTTTTTCGATTTAATTCATTTTTTAGAAATATAAGGAGATTAAGTATGAATTTCATACGATATGGGCTGTTAGCGGGGACGACTGTGGCAATGCTGCTTTTTACGACTAGACAGAGTGATGCGGCATCGATTTTGCAAAATGCGACTCTGGCAACTCCCCCCGCCGGAAGTACTGTAATTGGAGAATGTGCTACTGGGGGACTTTGCCAACCTGGAGACGTGCTAAATCTTACGTATAATCCAGGCACAAGTTCAGTATTTGCCACAAATGACACAGATTACAACTTTACGAAATTCATCTACACTATTCTTCCAGGGCAAGATGCGGTTTGGTCATCGCAGTCTACGTTTGATTTCTTCAACAAGGCAGAAATTTCCAGTGATGGCAAAGTTCTTACCCTGAGTGATGGTTTATTTAGTGTTGGCGCAACGGCTCTTTTCAGGGCCACCTTTTCTGGTAACGTGCCAGTGAATGCTGCTGTTACATTTGAAGGTTCTAGGGTTGTTCCCGAACCAAACACAATAGTTGGTCTAGCATTAGCTGGTGCAGCAGGTGCTTATTTCCGTCGTCGTAAACAACAAGATGTTAATTAGTCGATAGCAAATTCGGGTTATCTACCGTTCAAAAAAAGGTTATAACCCGGATTTAAAGAGAATTAAAAAACTTAGTTCCTGGCAAAGGTAGATTTTGCAACTGAGAATTGATTTTTTCCGATGTCGATAATCCAGATTGCAAAGCACTTTCCACCAAATTTCCCCCACACCAATCGCCACAACAAACCAAAGGTAAACTTGTTTGAGCATCCAAAAACATTTCCCCTAAAGGGCGACTAGGAAAAGCATAACGCCAGCGATGAACTTGGAAGAATTCAGGAGTATCTAACCAAGGAATAAAAGATTTAGCTGCACTGGCTAATAATTCTCTAGCGGCGGGTTGTAAATCTTGTGCATCTAAATAAAGTTGAGCAAATTTAGCACTACTTTGAATCACAAAAACAGGTGCTTCTGAATTTAAGCGTTTGCTGCTATCTAAACCTATCCAAGCTAAATCATCATTTTGGGAAAAAAGAATTGCTTTCTCAGGTCGATCGACTTGAAAAGAACTAGAATAACCTGCCATAACCGTAATACAAGGAGCAAAATCGATCGCTCTCAACTTACCCAAAACCTCTTGAGAAACCAAAGGTTCTAATAACATCAAAGCTTGAGGCGCTGGAATTGCCACTACCACCGCTTTTGCCAATAAACTTTCTGGCAACTCATCATTAATAGCAGCGAAATTCAATTGCCAACAATCTTGATTAATTAAAGAAATTGACTCAACCCTGTGATTTAACCAAATTTCCAAACCCTTAGCCAAAAACTTAGCAACCGCACTCATTCCCTCTGGCGCAACGTAACAATTACTAGTAATTTGAGAATCGGGTGAAAATTGGTAAATTGTATCCGTCCATAGTTGTAGAATTTGGCGATCGCATAAAATCTTTACCAAACCCTGCAAAAATTCACCTTTCTCTTCCAAATAACGCAAACCGTGATCGGCGCGAGTATCATGTAAACGGCGCGTCGCCACTCTTCCCCCCACACCACGCGACTTTTCCACCACTACCACCTCATAGCCAGCCTGACGTAATTGTTGCCCCACAGTCAAGCCAGCCACACCAGCACCAATTATTGCCACATCAAACATGACTTAGTGAACTCCGCATTCAAAGGGATAAGTAGGTAGATATAAATAAAGTAAAATTAAGGCGGGCAGGATGCCCACCCCACAAGATTTACAGCTTTCTTGTGGGGTGGGCATCCTGCCCGCCCCATCCATAAATAACTATTATCACTTTATTTATTTACACCTACTTAGAAGTAGATTGACAATTCATCTCCTGTCAAGCTATTGCTGTGACGGGAGATGAATTGTTCTATTAAGATAAGGTACAGCAACGCATCTCTAGTCTGGGAGGATTCGATTTTGGATGAGTTGAGATCGGCGCTGGAGTTAGCAACAGAAGAAGAATTGCAACAACTTACCGCAATTCTGTTCTGCCGCAGATTTAATCCTATAGATTATATTCACACGCCTGACCCAATAGAAGTGCAAAGCCAAGACCGTGAAGCTTGGCTGGAAATGATCGAAAACAGATTTCGCTTTTTAGCAGCAGATGGCATAACAGTATTGCGAGGGCGTACCCAGCAAGTAACATACCGCCAAGCTTTAATTCGAGTTTGTCGCTATCTCAAAATTCGTTATTCCCATAAACTTTCCACCACAGACTTAGAAGCAGAAATATTTCTCAATCTGCTAAAACGGGCTTGGAAAGAATTACCTGCTGGCGAACAAAATGAGATTACTAAGAGAGTACAAATTGGATTATCTGAATCTAAGTTATCGCAACCATTACCCCTTTCAGTACAAAAAGATCCTTTTGGTTGGCTAATTAAAGGTGGTAGTGCTTTGGCGGTAACTTCCATTCTGCAACCGATGCTTTTGCAACAAATTGCCCGTCAGTTTGCCATCCATTTTACTACTTATCAAATGGCGAAAGAAGCTATCGTTCAAGGCGGCGCAGCAGTAGCCACAAAATTTCAAGGTTATATGGCTTTGCAAGCAGCAGAAAAAGGAATGGCAATGACAGCTGCTCGATATTCCGCAGTACGTGGTATATTTTCATTCATCGGTCCGGCAATGTGGGCTTGGTTCGTTGCCGATGTTGGTTGGCGGGCAATTTCTATCAATTATGCGCGAATTATTCCGACTATTTTTGCCTTAGCCCAAATTCGTTTAACTCGTGGGGAATGCTGGGAATTAGCTTAACAAAATGAAGGATGAAAGATGAAGGAAAATTTTTTAAAGTGGAAAATTAATACCTCTCACTTTCATCCCGATCGCAAATGGCAATTTTTGGGAAATATGTTTCAGCTGGGCTTACTTACTTTTCCAGTAATTCCAGCAGTGGGAGTGGTGTTACTCTCTTTGTCGGCTTTAGCAACTTGGTGGAAAAAATATCGCCAAATTATCAGTCAACCTTTAACTTGGGGTTTTGCCATTCTCTCAATTTTGTTAGTTATAGTATCTAGTTTTGGCTATTACCGAACCGAAGCTTATTTAGGTTTAGGCAATTTAATTCCCCAATTCATCTTTTTTACTGGCATTAGTGGATTAATTCAAACTCCCGCCCAACTAAGACGCATTAGTTGGATTTTAGTTATTACTTCCGTCCCAGTAGTAATTTTTGGTTTAGTACAAATATTATTAGGATGGGGAACAGATGGCGCAGTGCAAAGTTTTTTGGGTTTAGCGATCGCACCCACCGGAAACCCCCCAGGCAGAATGTCCGCCAACTTTATGTACGCCAACATTCTCGCTGCCTATCTAACTATAGTTTTTATTCTAAACTTAGGTCTATTAATCGAAAACTTCCCAAAAAAAACCAATCCCCAGTCCCCAGTCCCCAGTCCCCAGTCCCTATTTTTAATAGTAGCGTTGTTAGGAAATGCCCTAGCTTTACTCTTAACAAATTCGCGCAACGGTTGGGCGATCGCAGTTTTTGCCTGCTTAACCTTTGCCATATATTTAGGTTGGCGTTGGTTAATATTTATAGTTAGCGGAATTTCAGGAATTGTTCTATTATCAGCCTTTGCACCTTCACCTATTCGAGAACCTTTTAGAAAAATTGTTCCCTATTTTATTTGGGGGCGACTGTCTGACGAAATGTTTGGCGATCGACCAATTCCCCTATTACGTTCAACCCAATGGAACTTTGCCTTATCACTCACCCAACAACGCCCCTTAACTGGTTGGGGATTACGCAACTTTTCACCTCTTTATATTACCAAATATTCCAGCTACCAAATGCCAATTTGGTTAGGACATCCCCATAATTTGTTTTTAATGTTAACCGCAGAAATCGGCATTCCCGCAACAATTTGCTTTTGTAGTTTAGTCGGTTGGATAATCGTTCAAGGGTTTTTATTAATCAGAGATTGGTCAGATACTTCGGCAGATAAATTAATATTTTTCACTCATTTAGTAGCCTTCTTCGGTTGTATTTTGTTTAATACTGCCGATGTGACAATGTTTGATTTACGAGTAAATGCTTTAGGTTGGTTGCTGTTAGCGGGGATTTGGGGAGTTGTTTGTGCTAAAAGGTCAAAAAAGGGGAATTTAAATGGTGCAGATTTCAACCCAAGTCAATGAATTAGAAATTGATGATTTTCAAGGGAAAGTAACACAAAATATTGTCCTTTCTCAAGTGAGTTGGCAGACTTTTAAAGCCTTACTTGCAGATATGGGAAATCATCGATCGTCTCGATTGACCTATAATCAGGGAACGCTACAAATAAAAATGCCCTCAAAGTTACATGAAATTATTAATCGGTTGTTGGCAAGAATTGTGACGACGCTAACTGAAGAATTAGGCTTGAATGTGATTGATTTGGGTTCTACAACCTTGGAAAGGGAAGATTTGGCGCAGGGGGCGGAACCTGATACTTGTTTTTATATTCAAAATGCGGATTTATTAACAGGTTTAGACCCGGAAATTCCAGAGAATTTACCCCCTGATTTGGTAATTGAAGTTGATATTACTAGCCCTTCTACTCGGAGAATAGATGTTTATCAGGCTTTGGGGATTCCAGAGGTGTGGTGTTATACGAAAAAACAAGGTTTGAAAGTTTATTTGTTGCGGGGAGAGGGGGAAAATCAACGTTATGAGGAATCGGCAGTGAGTGGGGCTTTTTCGCTGGTGACTGCTGAAGTGTTAAATCAGTTTTTACAGCAACGCCAAACGATGAATGAAAATACAGTAATTCGATCGGTGCGGGATTGGGTTAAATTAAATATTGCTCAGAATTAGAATGTATTAATTGTTCTACTTTTCCGAACTTGTCAGAGAGTTACAACAATGTCGCCTTTCACATTTAAGAAAAGTAATTATTGAAGAGTTCCCTTCAGCCTTCTGCTTTCTTGGACTAAAATAGTCGATAAACTTTCACAACTAGTCAGAGGGAAGCAGAGGTGACTAGCAACAGGGCGACAGAAAACCAAAACGAAACCAGCGTTTCCACCAAAGATCGCATAAATTCGAGTTATTACGGCTTATTAGGGCTGCATCCTGCCGCATCCCCCGTAGAAATTAGGCGTGCTTACCGGGAATTAAGCAAACGCTACCATCCCGACACTACAAATTTACCAAAAGCGATCGCCACCAGCAAATTCCAACAACTCAACGAAGCCTACGCCACTCTCAGCAACCCAGAACGCAGGCTAACCTACGACTACCAAATAGGTTACTCTCGCGTCGCCGTAGTTGGGCCAAAGCCAAACCTACACCAACCAGTTACCCAAAAAACCCATTCCTCTTCCGCTTACCTCGACCCCACCGACAGACCCCTCGACGGAGGAGAAATTTTTGCCTTATTTCTTCTTCTTCTTACCTTCATTGGCTGTTTAGCCTTAGCCTTCTTCGTCGCCTTAACTCGTGGTGAAGCAGCATTACAACCAATAGTCAAAGAAAATCAGACCATACTTCAACAGGCTACTCCCACGCCAGTGAGTTTATTCCCTGTTCACACTGCACCACCTATGGGCTAATAAGCGTAAAAATAATAATTAAAGGTTAACTATTGCTCACCTTTAACTTATTAAACTATGACGATTCCTCCTCCTGAAACCCCGTTGTATAACCATCCCCTACCAGAAATTGAACAATGGTTAAAAGCCCAAGGATGTCAACAGGATGAAAAAGAACTACACTGTTGGCGAGTCGAAAAACCCGCCTGGAAAGCCGAACTGTGGTTAGATATTGACCAAATAACAGTTCGTTATCTCAACGCTGGGGAAAATGGTCAGGATATTCAACGATCGTTCAAATATTCCCTGAGTCGCCGCGACATTGAAGAAGCAGTTTTCTCAGGCCCATAATATCAGTTTGTAGTAACGACTTCAGTCGTTTGTTGTGACGACTTCAGTCGTTTGTTGTGACGACTTTAGTCGTTTCTTTGCTAGATAAAAGGACTAAAGTCCTCACAACGAACCAGTTGTTTGCTAAACTTTTCCAAAACGTCGATCGCGCCGCTGATAAGCAGACAAAGCTTGATGAAACTCCTTCCGATCGAAATCAGGCCAAAGAGTTTGGGTAATATAAATTTCTGCATAAGCCATTTGCCAGAGTAGAAAATTACTAATTCGCATCTCGCCACTAGTGCGAATTAATAAATCGGGGTCGCAAATTCCAGCTGTATAAAGATGTTTTTCAAACACAGAATCATTAATTTCTTCTGGATTTAAAGTACCTTGTTTAACTTGATTAGCGATCGCCCGACAAGCCTGTAAAATTTCCTCCCTTCCCCCGTAATTCGTCGCCACCGTAAACTTAATCCCTTGATTTTCTTTGGTTTGGGACATCGATCGCTCAATTTCAGCTTGCAGCGACGAAGGCAAAGAATTCAAATTCCCCACAAAGCGAATTTGCACATTCTCCTCCATCATTTCCCGCAATTCTTGGCGCAAAACCCGCTCAAACAAAGTCATCAAAAAATCAACTTCCTCTAAAGGTCGCCCCCAATTCTCCGTCGAAAACGCATAAGCAGTTAACGCCTCAATTCCCCAATCCTTACAACACCGTAATAAATCCTTAAGCGCATCAACCCCGCGCCTATGTCCCATAATTCGCGGTAAACCTTGTTGCTTCGCCCAGCGACCATTGCCATCCATAATTACCGCTACGTGCCTGGGCAATCTCTCTGGCTCTAAATCATCCGGCAGATATTTTAAGACAGTTTGCTTGACAGTCATATAAACTTTAAAAATTTGAATTCGTTAGTTTTTCAATGTCAGGAACAATTTCAATTCAGTTAATCTCTACCATTTAAGAAGCATAATGTCCGAATCATCACATCGTTACTTTAATTAGCTTGCGCCTAATTGTGCTCACTGACAAGTCATTTCTTATCCCTTGGAGTTGACCGCGAACCGAACAAACGCCCAAACCAACCGAACAAACGCCCAAAAACCGCCTGTCCACCGGAACCAATTTGCCGACCTAAAGTGCGTATAGGAGCCACAGCCCTCTCATCACTAGAAGGAGAAAAGCGCAATTCCAGAAGTTCCTTTAGTTTACTGCTGGTTAAAGGTCGATTCAGTACACCCCTTTCGGCTAAAGAAATTGACCCCGTTTCTTCAGATACAACAATACACAAACAATTTTCGACTCGCTCTGTAATTCCCATCGCCGCCCGGTGGCGCGTCCCCAACTGGCGAGATGCCGTGCGCTCTGAAAGAGGTAAAATCACTCCCGCAGACACAATTCGCGAACCAGCAATCAACACCGCTCCATCATGTAATAAAGTTGAAGTCTGGAAAATCGTCTGTAACAGTTCCTTAGACACTTCCGCATTCAGTTTCACTCCCGGCACCGAAAAATCCTGCTCATCAATTGGACTACTTGTTTCCATTATGATTAAAGCACCGATCCGATTTTGCGAGAGTTCTTTCACCGCATCTACAATTTCATCGGTTACGCTGTCCTGCTTCGGCGTAACTCGACCAGGGTGATTAAACAATTGCATAATTTCCCCCCGACCAAGCTGTTCCAAAAATCTGCGAAACTCCGACTGGAAGATCACAGCCATCGCCACAGCCGAGCCAACCACTAATTTATCCAAAACAAAACTCAAGAGATACAGGTCTAGGCTTTTGCTCAAAACACTAGCCAACATCAAGATAATAAATCCCCTGACCACCCAAAGGGTGCGTCGCTCACCAATGATGACCAGCACCATATAGGTGAGAGCCAGAACCAACCCCACATCAACTAAACGTAGAACCCAACTAGGGTCGGTCAGCCATTTACGTAGCGTATCTCCCATCAGTTCTGGAATAAATTACTCTACAACTCCCCTCGCTCCTACCATATCAGTTAAGCTGAACGAGAGTTTAGCCAAAAAGAAGGTATTTTTATCATAATTTCAATTAATACCAGTGGTGTCAAAGCTTTACAATTTCTCAGATAGTTCATTAAATTTCATTTAATTTTAATTGTTTTTTTGACTAAAATAGCTAAAAAAGTTTTTCGTCCTTTGAAAGAAATATTACGTTTTGAGCTAAAAAACTATTTAATTCAAAACTCAATATTTTTCAAGGCGAAGAAAGGGAGCTCCTGAATAGGAAAAGTTTCTCGTAAGGAGAGTTTTGAGTAGGGGCAATTCATGAATTGCCCCGGAGCGAGTTTTCTTGCTCCTATTCCGAGAACAGTTCTGCTCTAGATTAGTCGCTCTGGTAGACGATCGCATCTTATCAAATCCTGATAAGTCTCACGCCGAATAATTACATTCGCTTCCCCATCTTTAACTAAAACCGCTGCCGGACGAGGCACTCGGTTATAGTTAGAAGCCATGCTGTAATTGTAAGCACCTGTACTCGGCACTACCAAAATATCTCCCGGTTGAGTTGTAGGCAAAGAAATATCTTTAATCAAGACATCTCCTGACTCGCAGTGTTTACCAGCAACAGTTACCGTTTCCGTTAAAGGCGCAGACATCCGATTGGCGACAACGGCTCGGTAAACTGATTGATAAGTAATAGGACGGGGATTATCTGACATTCCCCCATCTACAGAAATATAAGTGCGAATTTCGGGCACTTCTTTCCGACTCCCGATCGTGTAAGCTGTCACACAAGCCGATCCAATTAAAGAGCGTCCGGGCTCACACATTAATTTTGGCAGAGGTACTTGTTGAGCTTGACAAGCAGCCGTTACCGCTTCACAAACAACCTTCGACCATTCAGCAATACTTGGGGGATCGTCAGCTTCAGTGTAGCGAATGCCTAGACCACCACCAATATTTAAATGAGTTACTGGCAAAGCGTAATCGGCTGCTTTTTTCAGCCACTCTACCATTACCCCTGGTAAATCGTGATGAGGTTGGAGTTCAAAGATTTGTGAACCAATGTGAGCGTGAAGTCCTATACATTTAAGGTTAGGATTTTTGCTAACAAAGCTAAATACTCGATCGATTTGATGAGGATCGAAGCCAAATTTACTATCTAAGTGACCAGTGCGGATATATTCGTGAGTATGACATTCGATCCCCGGAGTTAGCCGCAGCATAATTGGTACTGGCAATTTAGCTAAACCAGCCAAAGTTTCCAATTCTAGCCAATTATCGACAATAATTGTGCATTGGGATTCGATCGCTAACTGTAATTCCTGAACCGACTTATTATTGCCGTGAAAATAGAGTTTTTCGGGAGCGACACCAGCTTGAAGAGCAGTGTAAAGTTCGCCTCCAGATACTACTTCTACAGCTAAACCTTCACTGTGGACGATCGCACAAATCGCCAAACAATTCCAAGCCTTAGAAGCATAAACCACCTGAGATTCCCCAGCATAGTAACTTTTAAAACTATCACGATATTGGCGACAAGCAGTTCGCAGAGTTTCTTCATCCAATATATATAGTGGCGAACCGAACTGCGCCACCAAAGAAGTAACATCACAGCCACCAATTTCCAAACAGCCACTACTATTAACCTTAGCTGTCAAAGGTAAAAGTTCCTGATTTGGCGAAGCAGTAGCACTCCTGGAATCAGACAAATACTGAGAACCAGAATTGCGAACCTCAGCCGGGTGAGTTGATACCATAATGTGAGAGCGATCCTCAAAAATTCAAAAATTCAAAATAACAAGCTTAAGTGCTTCACTTTAACCAGTTTACAATCGCGCCTTGACACAAACATTAATTATTCAACCTTTAACCACAGACTTTTTACCCGCAGTAGTCGAACTAGACCAAAAATGCTTTGCTGGACTTTGGACTCTAGAAGGCTACCAAAGAGAGTTAGACAGCCCTAATAGTGACGTTTTGTTAATTTTGACGCGAGGGAGATGGGGGGATGGGGGGATGGGGGGATGGGGGGATGGGGAGATGGGGAGAGATCTAGAACTAGAAACTCTCCCCACCTCCCCACCTCCCTACCTCCCCACTTCTTCAAGTCCCCCCACCTCCCCACCTCCCCACCTCCCCACCTCCCCACCTCCTCTCTTGGCAATGGGCTGTCAGTGGGCTATTTTAGATGAGGCACACATTACAATTGTGGCTGTTTCTCCTGAGTACCAACATCAAGGTTTAGGTCAGGCGATGCTCCTAGCTTTGTTGTCTAGAGCCAGACAACGAGGATTAGAACGAGCCACCTTAGAAGTAAAAGCGTCCAATCAGCCAGCCATCTCTCTTTACGAAAAGTTTGGCTTCAAATTGGCTGGAAGGCGACGCGGATACTACCAAGATACGGGTGAAGATGCTTTAGTTCTTTGGCTGAATGGCTTGCAATACCCCGAATTTACTCAGACTTTGGCCCACTGGGAACAGCAAATTCGCTTGCGTCTTGCTGGTTGTGGTTGGGAATTAAAGATGAGAGAAATTGCTGATTAAACGGAAAAAATTAAGAGTTAGTAAAGGGAAGAATTTAGATGTTTTAGATACATAAATGGCGATCGACAAGCGAAAACCGCCAATGTTTTATCGAAAAATATACCAGTCTCAAGGGGTGTTTATTAAAGAAGAATGTCAGCCCTCCAGAATCCCTATGCTAGAATCAACCTACCGGGACTCAGCAGGTGATGGAAAGCTGCCATGTTTGAACGCTTTACAGAAAAAGCAATTAAAGTGATCATGCTGGCCCAGGAAGAAGCACGTCGCCTGGGACACAACTTTGTTGGTACAGAACAGATCTTATTAGGTCTGATTGGTGAGGGGACAGGTGTCGCCGCCAAGGTACTAAAATCGATGGGCGTTAATTTAAAAGACGCTCGCATTGAAGTAGAGAAAATTATCGGTAGAGGTTCTGGTTTTGTTGCTGTAGAAATACCTTTTACCCCCAGAGCTAAGCGCGTTCTGGAGTTATCCCTAGAAGAAGCTCGTCAACTAGGGCATAACTACATTGGCACTGAGCATCTCCTTTTAGGTCTGATCCGGGAAGGGGAGGGGGTTGCAGCAAGAGTGCTGGAAAATCTAGGTGTCGATTTATCGAAAGTTCGCACCCAAGTCATTCGGATGTTGGGTGAAAATACCGAAGTTACCCCAGGTGTCAGTCAAGGTCGGACGAAAACTCCAACTTTGGATGAATTTGGCTCGAACCTAACTCAGATGGCTGGGGAAGGTAAACTCGATCCGGTGGTCGGTCGCCAACGGGAAATTGAGCGGGTAATTCAAATTCTGGGTCGGCGGACTAAGAATAATCCTGTATTAATTGGGGAACCTGGTGTTGGTAAAACAGCGATCGCAGAAGGTCTAGCCCAACGCATCGCTAATTCTGATGTGCCAGATATCCTTGAAGATAAGCGGGTGGTCACTCTCGATATTGGCTTGCTGGTTGCAGGTACAAAATATCGGGGTGAATTTGAAGAACGCTTGAAGAAGATTATGGATGAAATTCGATCGGCAGGAAATGTCATTCTGGTGATCGATGAAGTACATACTCTAATTGGAGCGGGTGCGGCTGAGGGTGCGATCGATGCTGCTAATATCCTCAAACCTGCTTTAGCACGGGGCGAACTCCAGTGCATCGGTGCTACCACTTTAGATGAGTATCGCAAACATATTGAAAGAGATGCGGCTTTAGAAAGACGCTTCCAACCAGTAATGGTGGGCGAACCAACTGTGGAGGAAACTATTGAGATTCTCTACGGTTTGCGCGATCGCTACGAGCAACACCATAAACTGAAAATTTCCGACGAAGCTTTAGAAGCAGCCGCGAAATTATCAGACCGCTACATCTCCGATCGGTTCTTGCCAGATAAGGCGATCGATTTGGTTGACGAAGCGGGTTCTAGAGTACGCTTGATTAACTCGCAACTGCCACCAGCAGCGAAAGAATTGGATAAAGAACTGCGTCAAGTTCTTAAGGAAAAAGACGATGCAGTGAGATCCCAAGACTTCGACCGTGCGGGTGAGTTGCGCGATCGGGAAATGGAAATTAAAAGCCAGATTCGATCGATTTCCCAAAATAAAAAGACTACTGAAACTTCCTCCGACAAGGAATTACAACCAGTTGTCACCGAAGAAGACATTGCTCAAATTGTCGCTTCTTGGACTGGTGTACCAGTGAATAAACTCACTGAGTCTGAGTCGGAAAAACTCCTACACATGGAAGACACCCTGCACCAGCGTTTGATTGGTCAGGAAGAAGCTGTAACCGCAGTTTCACGGGCGATCCGTCGGGCTAGAGTTGGGTTGAAGAATCCAAATCGTCCGATCGCCAGCTTTGTATTCTCTGGACCCACCGGGGTAGGTAAAACAGAGTTAGCCAAAGCTCTAGCATCCTACTTCTTTGGTTCCGAAGAAGCAATGATTCGCTTAGATATGTCGGAATACATGGAACGGCACACCGTTTCTAAGTTGATTGGTTCTCCTCCGGGTTACGTTGGTTACAACGAAGGCGGACAATTAACCGAAGCAGTACGTCGTCGTCCTTACACAGTGGTACTTTTCGACGAAATCGAAAAAGCCCACCCCGATGTATTCAATATGCTGCTGCAAATCTTAGAAGACGGTCGTTTGACTGATGCCAAAGGTCGAACGGTAGACTTCAAGAACACCTTATTGATCATGACCTCCAACATCGGATCTAAGGTAATTGAAAAAGGCGGCGGTTCTTTGGGCTTTGAATTCTCCTCTGACCAAAACGAAGCGCAGTACAACCGCATTCGTTCTTTGGTAAATGAAGAATTGAAGCAATATTTCCGTCCAGAATTCCTCAACCGTTTGGATGAAATTATTGTCTTCCGGCAACTTTCTAAGGATGAAGTTAAGGAAATTGCCGATATCATGCTCAAGGAAGTATTCGGTCGTCTGTTGGAACAAGAGATTACTTTAGAAGTAACCGAAGCTTTCAAAGACCGCTTGGTACAAGAAGGTTACAACCCCAGCTATGGTGCAAGACCTTTACGCCGTGCAATTATGCGGTTGTTAGAGGATAGCTTGGCTGAGGAAATCCTTTCTGGTCGCATCCAAACCGGAGATACTGTAGTTGTGGATGTAGACGACCAAGGTCAAGTCAAAGTACGTCAAGGGGAAAAGCGAGAATTGCTACCCCAAGCGGCTGAATAAGTTCTTAGCTTCGTTTGAGAGAGTTTTAAGTTATAAATTCAATTTAAGGCTCATTCTCATAAACTTTTTGCAAAACGGTAGAGTTAATTCCTACCGTTTTTCTGTTGATTAGTGCAAGCTAGAAAACCAGATCCCCGACTTCTTGAAGAAGTCGGGGATCTAATCAAAAATCCTGTAAATCCCGATCATGAAATATAAAGTAAATTCGCAATTAGTTTATACAATCAATCAACCGAGCACTTTTATTTTTAATGTGCAGGTTGTCAGAAATGATTTCCAAAAGATTATTGCTGAAGAATTACAAGTCGAGCCGCAATTAACATTTGATGAATTGATTGTTGATGAGAATAGAAATCGCTATGTTCGCTTAGTTGCGCCTGTAGGTAACTTGGCGGTAAACTACCAAGCAACAGTAGATTTGTCGCATTTTTTCACAGGTGGTAAAGATATTGCAGAAGTACCACCATCCGAATTACCAATGGAGACTTTTAAATATCTTTATCCTAGTCGCTATTGTCAATCAGATATGTTATTTGGTTTAGTGCAAAGTGAGTTTAATAATTTAGAACCTGGTTATCAGAGAGTTGCGGCGATTTGTGATTGGATTTATGAAAAGGTGACGTATCTTTCTGGAAGTAGTAATTCCCAAACTTCTGCTTATGACACGGCGATGCAAAGGGCGGGTGTTTGTCGAGATTTTGCTCATTTAGGTGTGGCTTTTTGTCGCGCTTTAAATATACCTGCACGTTTTGTGAGTGTGTATGCTTATCAGTTAGAACCGCAAGATTTTCATGCGGTGTTTGAGGCTTATTTGGGCGATCGCTGGTATTTGTTTGATGCGACAAATTTAGCACCAAAAGAGGGTTTTATTCGCGTTGGTACAGGTAGAGATGCGGCTGACGTTTCTGTAGCCACTATTTTTGGTTCGGTAAAGTTGGAAGAAATGAAGATTTCTGTAGACCAACTTTCGGAAGAAAAGGAGCCTGATAATATGGGTGAGGCGATCGCGATCGCGTAGCGTGTGCGTAACAAGTATTACTGAACACCTGTTTTTGCCTTCCGACGATTTTAAATTGATGAAACGGGCTACCAACTCAAGCTAGGACAAACTAAATGAAATATCTGTTCCCTGTTCCCCGTTTCCTTCCCACTTTAGATCGATCGCTAACAAAAACTAACAAGCGCAACTGTTAGCCTGAACTAACTCGCGAGACTCTTGCTTAACATAACCAGCCATAGCTGCTAATTGTAACTTCAGAAAAGCATTTAAGTCTTCTGACTCATACTTTTGGCTTAAAAGTTGTCGCAGTAAGTTTTCGGCTTCTATAGTTAAATACCCAGTGTTTAAAGCCTGTTGTACCACATCACGGATTAAAATCATAGCACCTCCTCAAAAAAGAACTAATAAGCCCATGTTCAAGTATCCTTAAAATTTGCTTATAACTATGACTCTATAACTCCTTGTAATGTTTCCGGCAACTAAATTGTGATAGATTCATAGTTCTAATATTTCGTGCATCTTCTAAGTGAAAGATCGCTTCTTAGGCTTCATTGAATTCTATGTAGTGCCATAATTTATCCAATTTCATCTGTCTTTAGCATGAAACTAGAGAAAGATTGATTCGGTGAGTAATATGGCTCTATATCTCTATGAGAAAACTAGTTTCGTTTTTGTATCACAAATAACAATTTATGCAGTATAAAGACCAAGAATTAAAAGATTCTCCTACTGAGTCAGCTTCGCAAAGCGTCGGGGTAGCAAAAGTCTGGCGACAAATAAAGGAAAATTTGCTCATTCTAAGCATAGCCTTGGGGTTAGCGTTGTTAATTCGCACCTTTATAGCGGAACCGCGTTTTATTCCCTCAGATTCGATGATACCGACTTTGCAGTTAGGCGATCGCTTAGTCGTAGAAAAAGTCTCCTATCGCTTCCATCCACCCGAAATGGGCGATATCGTAGTTTTTGAACCACCCACCCAATTACAAATTCAAGGTTATGCTAAAGACCAAGCTTTTATTAAACGAGTAATTGGCGAATCTGGGCAAACAGTCAGCGTCGCTAACGGCAAAGTTTATATTAATAACAAACCCCTAAAAGAAGATTATATCGCCGAAGCACCTGATTATCGTTGGGGACCCAAACGAGTCCCAGAAAATCAAGTATTTGTTATGGGTGATAACCGCAATAATAGTAATGATTCCCATATTTGGGGCTTTTTACCGACTGACAATATTATTGGTCGCGCTTGGTTTCGATTTTGGCCTTTCGATCGCATCGGTTTTGTAACTAAAAAATAATTTTTGTCATTGGTCATTGGTCATTGGTCATTAGAGTTCGTAAGGTTCTGCATTTTTTGTACGTAGATGAATGCAGATGGTATAGAGCAGGTTATCGGTTTTTGCAGGAGTTGTTTTTTTTTACCACAGATGAACACAGATGAATATCTTTATCTAGTTTCACTAATGACCAATGACTAATGACCAATGACCAATGACCTAAAAGCGTAAATGGTGCATCAACTGACTAATTAATTCACTTGGTAAAGATAGGCGATTTTGGAAATCTACTAAATTGCGATAAAAGCCAGAGGATTCTCGATTGGCGACAATTTTATCAGCTAACAAACTATCTACACCGGGGATTTTACTTAACATTTCACTAGTAGCAGTATTAGGATTAATTAGTTGTGGTGAATAAATGCTTTCCACATCGTAGTAACAAAATTGTAGAATAGGTGCTAAAGGTTGTAATCGTTGCACTGACAAACTTAAAGCAGCAGCAATATCTTCCAAGCAATGAAATTGGATGCCATTGCGGCTAAGTTCCACAAGCGATCGCGCCTGATGAATCGACAACCCTGGTAATCTCAACCAATCATCAACAGTCGCTTGATTCACATCAATTTTAATTCCTAAACTTGCTGCTATAACAACTTCTTCGATCGACCCAAATCGATAATAAGGGTCTTTTAATAAACGATTGCGAATCGCCATTTGTGGTAAACTTAAATTCTGCCACCCAGGAGTAAAAGAGCTCAACCAATTTTCAGGAGCCATTATCCCTTACCTCTAATTGATTTTAAGTTTTAGATTTTAGATTTCAGATGGGGAGCGAATATTTTCTGGCAAAAGTTATAAGTAATGAGTTTTGAATTTTGAATTAATAACGCAAAACTCAGTGTTGGCAATTCATGAATTACCCCTACAAAGTGTTGGCAATTCATGAATTACCCCTACTTAAACATTAAGTAATTGTCGGCGTTTTTGTTCAAATTCGTACTCAGAAATTAGTCCCTCTTGACGGAGACTTTCCAATTGGCGCAAAGCATCAGCCAGAGCATTGACATTTTGCGGATCGATAGTAGATGGGAAAGCGGCACCAGCCTCGACATTAAAATTGCGATCGAACTCTTGTGAGTCTTGGACTAAATACCAAAAACCTTCGATCGCACTCGCCACACGCGGTATCGGAGTCCAGGATAGCAACAAATAACAAACACCCCATAGCGGCTGTCCCAAATAAAACTTATGCAGTCCCGCAACTGGAACTAAAGTTCCACTAAATGCCAGCATTGCCGCTACCCTTCGATTTTTCGGCTTAGTTAACATAATATTGCGTCAACCCTCAAAGAGTAAAAAATTGTAGTTAACCCATTAATTTAGCGTCGTTTTGCCAAACTTAGCCACAACAGTAACTAAGTATTTTGTCACCGCAACAACACTCATCTGTATCTATGATAGAGATTTCTTCAACCATCAAAGCCTCAACTGTTCGGGATTTCCCACTTGCTAATTACAAATTACCGGATAATTGATGGACAGGGGAATGCGAAGGGCTTACATTACAGAGAAATAGCCCAGCTTATCATTTGAAGAAGCAATCCTGCCTGGACTAAAATAAGAACACAACTAATACAAGACCTACTGAATTAAAAAGTTCAGATTAATTAAAACAAAATGGGATTTTTTGACTCTGAGATCGTTCAACAGGAACTAAAACAACTATCCGAAGAATATCAATCCCTGATTCAAATCGGGGGAAACTACGGGAAATTCGATCGCGAGGGCAAAAAGCTATTCATAGAACAATGGGAATCGCTCATGGAGCGCTACCGTATATTTATGAAACGCTTTGAACTATCTGAGGATTTCATGGCTCAAATGACCATACAGCAACTAAAAACCCAGCTAAATCAATTTGGGATCACACCTCAGCAAATGTTCGACCAAATGCACCTCACCCTAGAACGGATGAAATCCGAATTAGACAAACAGCCCTAACCAATTTTGTCACTCTGGCAATGAAGTTAACTCAATGATTAGCTTAATGGCAAAAAAGAGTAAAGGGTAAAAAACTCCTTTGTTCTTTACCCTTTACCCTTTCCCCTTGTCCGCATCAATTCAACTAAGGACGAGGACGCTTAAATTTAGAAGGTGGGGCAAAGTACTCCACAGGTACACCATCCAAAGCCCGATTCATAAAATTCCGCCAAATCGGTGCCGCATAGTGACCACCCGTAACACCAGAAGCTAAACGTCGGTTATCATCTCGACCGATCCAAATCGCCACAGATAACTGGGGAACATAACCCACAAACCAAACATCCTTTTCCGAAGAAGTAGTACCAGTTTTTCCCGCAGCGGGACGACCAATACTCGCCAATTTTCCGGTGCCGCCATTAATTACCGATTGCATAATACTGGTAGTAGAAGCAGCAGCCCAAGGATCGAGAACCAACTTAGGTTTCGGCGTATTATCTAGGATGACATTATTCTGAGTATCAGTCACCTGCACAATTAAAGTAGTATCCGACTGCCAACCATTATTAGCAAAAGTCGCATAAGCAGAAGCCATTTCCATTGGTGTCAAACCAATAGCACCCAAAGGCAAAGAAATCACAGGTTCCATTGGGCTTTTAATTCCCAAAGTGCGGCAAATTTCAATTACCTTATCCAATCCCACAGCACGTCCCATTTTTACAGCTGGAACGTTGCGCGATATCGCCAATGCCTGCCGAATACTCATTGGTCCGGCAAAAGTATTATCGTAGTTTCTGGGATAATAACCCCGAATCCCATCACGATAGCGTACTGGAGTATCGTAAACAGTTGAGTCAGGGGTAAATCTACCGGAAGCAAAACCCGCGTAGTAAACAAACGGCTTAAAAGCAGAACCGGGCTGCCTGATAGCTTGGATAGCACGGTTAAACTGACTCTTTTCGTAATCAGAACCCCCGACCATCGCCTTAATAAAATGGGTGCGCGGGTCAACAGCTGCCAATGCCAGTTCCGTCCTCCAAAGACCGCGACGTTGTAATCTCCGATGTTCGTTGGCGATAAAATCTTCCGCCATGCGCTGGAAGCCAACATCGATCGTGGTTTGCACCCGCATTCCACCCTTTTGCACCGTTTCCCGCCCGAACTTCTGAATTAACTCTTGCTTCACCGCGTCAGTAACATAAGGTAACTGACTGCCTTGGAAAGATGTCACCTTACCCATTTTTAAAGGTTGCTTTCTCGCAGCGGCTTCTTCCTGCGGTGTAATCCAGTTTAACTCCCGCATCCGGGATAAAACTAAAGCCTGACGCTGTTTGGCTAACTTATAGTTGACAAAGGGGCTGTATTCTTCTGGCGCTTGGATAATACCCGCCAACATTGCTGATTCTGCCAAATTTAACTCAGAAGCAGTCTTATTAAAATAACTTTCTGCCGCAGTTTGTATCCCGTAATTGTTGTGTCCCCAATAAACCTGATTTAAGTACAACTCTAAAATTTGGTCTTTGGTGAGAATTTGTTCTAAGCGAATTGCCATTACCGCTTCTGCCACTTTGCGGCTAAAAGCCCTTTTGTGGGAGAGAAAAACGTTTTTCACCAACTGCATAGTGAGAGTAGAACCACCCTCTACCACATTACCCCTTTCCCAGTTAGCTTTAAGCGCCCGACCAATACTGCTGGGGTTAATGCCGTGATGCAGATAGAAATGGCTATCTTCAATGGCTAATACTGCTCGCTTCAGTTCGGGAGAAATTTTATCCAGGAGGACAACTTCCCGATTAGCTTCCCCGTGAATACTAGCCAGCCATTTACCTTTAATGTCATAAATGTGAGAAGTTTCTGTGGGGGCGTAAGTGCGTAAAACTCTCACATCTGGCAAATTGCGGAAGCTAATCGCAAGGCCAACCAATCCTCCTGCAACAACGGAAGTGGTTAGCATGGTAACACTCAAAAGCGTGCCACCAGTAACTTTAGCAATGGTCTGTACAAATTGAAAGCTAGATGCGTTAGTGCCGGATGGCTTTTGTCGGAGTGTATTAGACGACACGGCGATTTGACTTCCTCAACGCGACTGTAGTGAATAAAACTGGATAATTTGTCTGGGTTTAGATAATTGAGTACTTATAACTGCTCTATTCTAAGGATTGATTTTGATTACGGGAAAGTGGGGACATCTTGTTATGGGATCTGATTATGAACTGCCAAGGTCAAACTGTACCACAAATAACATTTATTCGCCTGTTTCTGGAGAAGGATGAGTTTTCGAGGTCGGCCTGATTGAGTTAGCATTGATATTCTGACAAGTTTTGCGGTTAGATTTACCTGGCTGATGATTTTATTTTTGATGTCAACCAGTGAGTTTAGCACCCTCTGGACATTTGGCAAGTATGACCTCTGATAAATCTTTTAATTTTACCCAAGATCTAAACAAGCTGTACCGGGGTATCAGCGAGATTTTCCCCAATGTGACTGATTCTCAGGATGTGAATGAGAATCTGGCACAAAGGTTAGCACAAAGCGATCGCCCTTTGCGAGTCAAACTCGGAATCGACCCCACTGGCGCTGATATCCATTTAGGCCATAGTATCCCAGTTCGCAAGTTACGCGCCTTTCAAGATGCTGGACATACAGCGGTGTTGATCATAGGTGATTTTACCGCCCGAATTGGCGATCCGACCGGAAAATCCGAAGTACGTCGCCAGTTAACTCCCGAAGAAGTGGCGCAAAATGCCCAAACTTACTTAGAACAAGTGCGCCCCATTTTAGATTTTGACACTCCCGGACGGTTGGAAATTCGCTACAACTCGGAGTGGTTGTCTACACTGGATTTGGCGAAAATTCTAGAATTACTCGCCACCATGACTGTCGGGCAAATGTTGGAAAAGGAAGGTTTTGATTTACGCTACAAGCAGCAAAGTCCGATTTTTCTGCATGAGTTTCTTTACCCTTTGATGCAGGGTTATGATTCGGTTGCGGTTGAGGCGGATGTAGAATTAGGCGGGACCGATCAAAAGTTTAATATTGCGGTGGGAAGAGATTTACAACGACATTTTGGTTTAACGCCGCAGTTTGGAATGTTGATGCCAATTTTGCTGGGTACTGATGGCAAACAAAAAATGTCTAAGTCTTTGGGTAATTATGTGGGGTTAAGGGAAGATGCCTTAACAATGTACTCAAAGTTGGAAAAAACGCCAGATAGTTTGGTGAAACAGTATTTTGAATTGTTGAGTGATAAATCTTTGGATGATTTACCAAGTGATGCCAGGGAAAGGCAAAAGCTTTTAGCTTTAGATATTGTGTCGCAATATCACGGTGAGTCAGAGGCGCAAAAGGCACAAAAGGATGCGGAAAATTTGGTGGGTGGAAAAACTTTCCAAGCTGATACTGTTCCTGAGTTTTCTTTGGCAGGGGTGAATTTTCCGGCAAAATTCTTTTATGTTGTGAGTGCTTGTGGTTTGTGTAAAAGTAGTTCGGAGGCGCGAAAACAAATTCAAGGGGGAGGGGTGCGAATTGATGGGGAACAAAAGACGGATGTAAATTTAACTTTTGATTCTCCAGAGTCGTTGTATGGTAAGGTATTGCAGTTAGGAAAAAATAAGTTTGTCCGACTGGTGAAGTAAAGATGGTGTTAGCAGCAGAAAAGGTGATTGTGCCTTTAGATGTTTCGCGGGAGGAGGATGCGATCGCACTTCTTTCCCAACTTCCTGAAGTACAATTTTGGAAAGTCGGATTAGAATTATTTGTCAGCACTGGTGCCGAAATCCTCCCTACTCTCAAAGACCGCCAAAAACGCATTTTCCTCGACCTAAAATTACACGACATTCCTAACACCGTCGCTGGTGCTTGTCGCGCCGCCGGAAAATACGGAATTGACTTACTCACCATTCATGCTACTTGTGGCAGAAAAGCTTTACAAGCTGCCAAAACCGCATTAGTCGAAGGTGCAGCAGAAGCAGGTTATCCGCCACCGAAACTCATCGCAATTACCTTATTAACTAGCTTGAATTCCAGGGATTTAGCTTTTGATTTAAAAGTGCCAATTGAATTGCCAGAATACGCTTTACAAATGGCAGTTTTAGCCAAAGAATCCGGTTTAGATGGCGCAGTTTGTTCGCCCCAAGAAGCAGCACAACTGCGTCAAGTTTGCGGCGATGAATTTCTCTTAGTTTGTCCCGGAGTGCGCCCCAAATGGGCAGAAACAGGCGATCAAAGCCGCACATTTACGCCTAGTGAAGCTATTAAAGCAGGGGCAGATTATTTAGTAATTGGTCGCCCCATTACTGCTGCTACCAATCCTCAAGAAGCTTGGGCAAAAATTGGCGATGAATTAGCGAATATTTAAGTCAAAAATTTTCTCTTTTCTTCTCTCTGTGTTCTCTGCGTCTCTGCGGTTCCATAAATTATCTAACTCTTCCGCAAATCTTTTTTTAGAACGCAGATGAAAGCAGATAAACGCAGATGAACGCAGATGTATAGAGAGATTTTTTGTTGAGTATTATAGATTTATAGTTTCAAACTTTGCAATGATATGAGAAGTCAAAATTTAACAAGGAAGGGAGTTTTTCGACTTTTCTTTTATTTCCTTTGTTTCCTGACTTCGGTGTTATTAGAAAATTCATCAGCTAACAGCCAAAATTATGTTTGTCCTGCTGATTTGGAAAGTTTAATTAATTTATTATTACGAGATTTACCCAGTTATGCTAATCGGGTAACTAGTAGAAGTAATCCGATCGATTCTCCGAGCGGAACTTATGTTATTTTAGCTGGAAAGCCGGAATTTGCGCCGTTAACTCTTGGCCCTGGTGTTTATTCGCCAGCAGCACCAGTTGAGGGGGAAGGTGTGCCAAAACAGGTGTTTTTTACTACTTTGGAAAAACAGTATTTGAGTAATCGGGCGGATTTATTGCAGCATTATCATTGGTTGTTTTTGGTAAGAAGTGATAGTGGGTGGCGATCGGTAATGTTATATTCTCAATTAGGGTCTTTTCCTACACAAAATGTCCCTACTGCTCCTAGAGAAAGTAGTACGGGAATTATTGGACAAGCGGTGCAACTTTGGTTAAGAGATTGTCGTGCAGGCGTAATTAAACCTTAGTTGAAGTACGTTGTTGCGCTGTCTTCGCCTTTCTTTAGCGAAGACAGCGCAACAACGTACCTATTACTGGTTACGAATTTGGTCGAATTTCGCTCTTACTGTTTGGATATCTTGCCACATTAACCACTTGGGACTTCCTTGTTCTCTGGAGGGATTCCTTAATAAATAAGAAGGATGGAAAATTGGCATACAGAAACGATTTTCCCATTCCATCCATTCACCACGAATTTTAGTGATTCCCTTTTTTTCGCCTGTTAAACCTTTAACCGCAGTTGCCCCAGCTAATAAAATAATTTTGGGATCTACCATGCGAATTTGTTCTAATAAATAAGGTTTGCAAGCGTTCATCTCTTCATTGGTGGGAACGCGATTTCCTGGAGGGCGGCATTTATTAATGTTAGAAATATATACGTCTTTTTCACTGTCCAATTGAACAGCAGCTAAGATTTTTTCTAATAGTTGCCCTGCTTTACCGACAAATGGTAATCCGGTTTCGTCTTCGGTTTGTCCCGGCGCTTCTCCAATTATCATTAAATCAGCTTGGGGGTTGCCTCTGCCGACAACTGCATTGGTGCGATGATTTCCTAATTCGCAGCGATGGCAACGGTTACAATGTTCTGCCATCTCAGTCATAGTTTGGTAGGTTCCGGGAGGAATGGGAATTTTGGCATCTGTGGGAATCAGATTTGGGGAAAAATCTGGTTTAGCGGGAGATGCACTAAAGTCGGAAAGGTCAAAGAGATTACCTTGTTCTGCGTCAGACATCACGAAAAAAAGATTTTATTAGCACAAAATTATACTATCGGTCAAGATGGAGTTTGACTAAATAGCCAAATAATGATCTAAATACTGTCTATTCTTGCTCAAATTGGATAAGTTTGCCCAGAAAAAAAGGTGCTAAAATTAATTGAAAGCTGAAAACCAAGGCTAAAAAAACATCTGGTTTGTAAACCACAGTCGATTCAAAACTAACCAGCCTGTACATAAGGTCGAACGGGAGTCCACGATTCGTTAAATAGGTGGAAAATAATGGATGAACAATGGCTAAAAGCTTCAAAATTAACTGTTAGTTAACACATAAAGTCAAATAGGGTGGGCTACATCCGAATTTACGCCTGTGGACAAGAAGTAGCCGTCTACCTTGGCAGAAGCAGGAAGCAAACCCTCTAGAAATGATCCATTTCTAGTTGAATGGTGAAACTTGAATTAAGTTTAACCAAGTTTTGTGTAGCAGGCAATCCTACTGCCAAGTGACGGAGATAGAGTATGCCACATTGTGTACTGTTTTGCGATCGCAACAGTGCCGGAATACAATTAGCCGAAGCAATTGAGGCAGAGATCAACCTAGTTAAAGCGTCGGGGGTTTCTGTCTCACCAATTGTCTATGCGCTGCCTCGCGGTGGTTTGCCTGTTGCCTCTCCAGTCGCTTTAAAACTAGGTTGTCCTTTAGAAATTATTAGCGCGAAAAAAATTGCTCGTCCAGAAGATCCAGAATTGGCTATTGGTGCTGTAACGGCAGATGGGTTAGTAATTTGGTCAAGTAGATTACCCGAAGCTAAAAGTGATGCTAGTTTACAGTTAGCTTTTCAAGAAGCAAAAGCGAAAGCCCAAGCGCAATTGGAACACTTAGCGCCTTATTGCCCGAATCTTAGCGCAGAAGGTGCGATCGCCATTTTAATCGATGATGGCATTGCCACAGGCATGACAACTGCTGTAGCGATTCTTTCTTTGCGCTTAAAAAGACCTGCTGCGGTTTGGATTGCCACTCCAGTCGCACCTTTGGCTTTAATGAAAATGTTACAAGAATGGAGTGATAAAGCGATCGTCCTAGCTCAACCCCAAAATTTCCCCAGTGTCAGCCGTTTTTATAACGAGTTTCCCCAATTAGAAATAGAAGAAGCCATCAGTTGTTTACAACAAGTCAATGGTAGCAAAGAGGCTGAGGGCTGAGGGCAGAAGGCAGAAGGCAGAAGGAAAAGAAGGGGAAAGGGTAAAGGTTAAAGGGGAAAGGGTAAAAGATAAAAGCTAAGTTTCCGCTCCGAAAAACTTACTCAAACTTACTTTGGTCACAGAACGAAGCTGGAAACATAGTAAATTCAATGTTTTCTTCTTGCTTCATCGAATCCTTAATGGTCGAACCATTAAGTTTACTTAACTCTCCACAAGCAATCCCCGTTGAGCTAACGGTTCTTTGAAATTCAATAATGCCCCCTTATCCCCTTATCCCCTTATCCCCTTATCCCCTTATCCCCTTATCCCCTTGTCCCCTTGTCCCCTTGTCCCCTTGTCCCCTTGCCCCCTTGTCCCCTTGTCCCCAGTCCCCAGTCCCCATACCTTGTTACGATATTTAACCAGGTTCTCATAATTCTGGAAAAAATGTCGGCAACTCTCGTTTCCTCACAAGATTCTATTCCTGGTGCTTATTGGCAATGGCGACAACAGCAAATATATTATGTGCGGGCTGGAAAATCTCATCCAGAACGTCCTCCGCTGCTGTTGATTCATGGATTTGGTGCTTCCACAGATCATTGGCGGAAAAATATTCATGGGTTGAGTAAAGATTTTGAGGTTTGGGCGATCGATCTGTTAGGATTTGGTCGTTCCGCTAAACCAAATTGGGATTACAGCGGCGATTTGTGGCGCGATCAATTACATGATTTTATCACTCAAGTAATTGGTAAACCCGTAGTTTTAGCCGGAAACTCATTAGGAGGCTATGCTTCTTTATGTGTCGCCGCCCAACGTCCCAACACTGCAAAAGGCGTAATTTTACTCAACAGTGCAGGGCCATTTACAGAAATTGAACCACAACCCGAACCTGATTTAGTCAGAAAAATTTGGGGTGAATTAGTATTATCAATTCTCCGCCAACCTTGGGCAAATTTTCTCCTATTTCAATACATCCGTCAACCTTGGGTAATTCGCCAAACTTTGGAAAAAGTTTACCTCGATCGAAGTGCAGTTACCGATAGATTAGTTCAGGAAATTCACCGTGCTTCGTGCGATCCTGGTGCTCCTGAAGTTTTTGCTTCGGTTTTTAGCACTCGTCAAGGCGAAAAAGTTGATATTTTACTCAAAGAATTAGCTTGTCCTTTATTATTAATTTGGGGAGAAGCCGATCCTTGGATGAATGCTAAAGAAAGAGGCAAAAAGTTTCGCCATTATTATCCTGATTTAACCGAATATTTTCTGCAAGCCGGACATTGCCCTCATGATGAAGTACCAGAACAAGTAAACAGCATCATCAACCAATGGGTAACAACTAATTGCTAACTGGTTCGTTGTAAGCGCTTCAGCGCTGAAGCGCTTACAACGAACCTGATTTTTAATTGTTATTAACGTGGCACAACTGTATAGAAGGTTGTCTCACCAAATGCTCCCAGTGATAGCTCAAAAATCCAATTTTCCTCCACTGTTTCCCCGTTTTCTCCAGTGCTACGTTTAGCTGTTGGAAGTAAACTCAATGTTCCTTCCTCGTTCATAAAATAACGCAATCTTTCAATAGCCATTGCTTTAGTAACACGAGTCGATAAACCAAAAGCAACAGGATCTTTACGAATTAATGCTAAAGGACTGTTAGCATTACTATCATCCTCAAGAAAACTCTTAATTGCTAAAGATACAGCTTCGGTAAATGTGACTTTTCCTCCTAAAGCCATTTGTTTGTTAATTACAGCATAACTAGCAACAAACTTTAATTGCGAAACTTGTAATTCTTGTGTGATGCCAGCTACGGTATTTTTTCCATAAGCTAAAGTAGAAACATTGTTTCCTGCGGCATCAAAAAGTTTAGCTTCATCCCCGGCATCATTCCAAATAGCACTTTTACTACCATAAGAGAAACCACCAGTTTCAGGATGTACTTCGTTCGTATAAACGCGGAAACTCTTGCCACCTTCCAATATAGTTCCTTCTGGGAAGGTGAACGATTGCTTCTGGCTACCCCCAGAAGTGATTTTCCAATCGGAGATATTAGCTGGACTGTTGCCGAGATTGCTAATCTCTATATATTCATCGGATTGAGTACGTTTGACTTCACCTTTATAAAATAGTTTGGAAATAGTGACATCTGTAGTTGCGGTGATGGTAAATTCTTCCGTGTCACTTACTGAAGGTTCGGGTGTTGGTTCTGGCGCGGGAGTTTCATCAACTGCTGGTTCTAGCGCCGGAGTTTCATCAACTGCTGGTTCTAGCGCCGGAGTTTCATCAACTGCTGGTTCTAGCGCCGGAGTTTCATCAACTGGTGGAAGAGATGCGATCGCTGGTTCTAGCGCGGCAGTTATTTCCACTAGTGCTTCAAGTGCGATCGCTGGTTCTAGCGCGGCAGTTATTTCCACTACTGCTTCGGGCGCGATCTCTGGTTCTAGCGCGGGAGTGACATCAACTAGTACTTCAAGTGCGGGTGTTGGTTCTAGCGCGGGAGTTATTTCCACTACTGCTTCAAGTGCGGGTGTTGGTTCTAGCGCGGGAGTTATTTCCACTACTGCTTCGGGCGCGATCTCTGGTTCTAGCGCCGGAGTTATTTCCACTACTGCTTCGGGCGCGATCTCTGGTTCTAGCGCCGGAGTTATTTCCACTACTGCTTCGGGCGCGATCTCTGGTTCTAGCGCCGGAGTTATTTCCACTACTGCTTCGGGCGCGATCTCTGGTTCTAGCGCCGGAGTGACATCAACTAATACTTCAAGTGTGGGTATTGGTTCTAGCGCGGGAGTTATTTCCACTGGTGCTTCGGGCGCGATCTCTGGTTCTAGCGCCGGAGTTATTTCCACTACTGCTTCGGGCGCGATCGCTGGTTCTAGCGCCGGAGTGACATCAACTAGTACTTCCAGTGTGGGTGTTGGTTCTGGCGCGGGAGTTATTTCCACTGGTGCTTCGGGCGCGATCGCTGGTTCTAGCGCGGGAGTGACATCAACTAGTACTTCCAGTGCGGGTGTTGGTTCTAGCGCGGGAGTTATTTCCACTGGTGCTTCCGGCGCGATCTCTGGTTCTAGCGCCGGAGTGACATCAACTAGTACTTCCAGTGCGGGTGTTGTTTGGGTCGCGGTTTGGCGGATGGGGGTTTTAATAAATTCAGCCGTAGCCATTAACCCTTGACCACTAGTATTATTAGTGAGGATGATCTGATTAAGTGAGGAATCGGGTTGTAAATCAATAATGTGGATACCCCGATCTTGATAAAGAGTTTTTACTCCTGAAAATAGTGGATCATTTTTATTAACAACCACATTTTCGCTAACAGTATTAGATGATTTTTGCAGCTTTAGACCAAATTCTGCTAGGAAAGTATTCCAATTGTTTGCTTCTAATTGCGATCCTCCTTGACCTGTACCAGCCCAGAGATAAACCTTGCCACCATTTTTCACATATTCAATTAAAACTTGGTTATCGATCGGATCGCCACCGATAAAAATTGCATCATATTGTTCCAAGGTTGCTAAATTAATGGGGATATCCATTCCCTTAGTCCAAGTATGACCGGATTTGGTCATAGTTTCTTCTAAGGACGATTCCGTTAAACCCCAATTATTAGAAAGTACATGAAATTTGCCTTTCTCGTCTCCGACAAAGTATTTGGCAAGATTATTCGCAAATGTGGCTGTATCAGGTGCATTTTGGAACCCTCGATCGCTGAAAGTCCATTCATCTGCATTAACTACAATTCTGCCATTCAACGGTTTAGGCACAGGGACTTTAATAAATTCAGCCGTAGCCATTAACCCTTGACCATTACTATTAGTGAGGATGATCTGATTGTGTGGGGAATCGGGTTGTAAATCAATAATCTGGATACCTTGATCTTGATAAAGAGTTTTTACTCCTGAAAATAGTGGGTGATTTTTATTCACAGCCACATTTTCCCTAACAGTATTATTTAATTTTTCCAGCTTCAGACCAAATGCTGTTAGGAAAGTATTCCAATTTTTTGCTTCTAATTGCGATCCTACTTCACTTGTAGCCGCGCAAAGATAAACCTTGCCACCATTTTTCACATATTCAATTAAAACTTGGTTATCGATCGGATCGCCACCGATAAAAATCCCATCATATTGACTCAGGGTTGCTAAATTAATCGGGATATTCATTCCCTTAGTCCAAGTATGACCGGATTTGGTCATCGTTTCCTCTAAGGACGATTCCGTTAAACTCCAATTATTAGAAAGTACATGAAATTTGCCTTTCTCGTCTCCCACAAAGTATTTGGCAAGATTAATCGCGAGTGTGGCTGCATCAGGTGCTTTTTGGAAGCCGCGATCGCTAAACGTCCACTCGTCTGCATTAACTACGATTTTGCCCTGTGAATTACTCATGATTTAAAGATTTTTTGCGAACTACTTTATGTAATGTAAAAAAATATTAACTTTTTAAGTTATACTTTCCATTGCTAAATGATAGCAAAAAGTTGACTTTTTACTCAAACTATTAGCTTGTCCTTTGTTGTTAATTTGCGGAAATGCTGACCTTGGATGATTGGTAAAGAACAAGGTAAAAAGTTATACCATCATTATCCTGATTTAAGCAAATATTTTCTCCAAGCCGGACATTGCGCTCATGATGAAGTACCAGATCAAGTAAACAGCATCATCAACAAATGGGTAACAAATAATTGTTGATCGGTTCGTTGTAAGCGCTTCAGCGAAGACAGCGCTTACAACGGACTTTATCGCCAATTTCCTACTAAAACATAAGGTGTCCAAAAGTAAGGAAGTTTATATTTATCTTTTTGTAAAAGGCTAAGTTGAGCGCGTCTTAATGCTTCAGCTTTTGTTACGTCACCTTTGAGTAATTCCTGGTAAAATCGTACCATCAAAATAGCTGTTGATTCATCATTAACTTTCCACAAAGTTGCTATAGTGCTGCGTGCGCCTGCTCTGACTGCTACTCCAGCTATTCCTAATGCGGCGCGATTATCTCCTTGGGCAGTTTCACAAGCACTCAAAACTAATAGTTCGATCGGGCGATTTCCTCTTTTATCTTTTCCACCTAATAAAGTGTCTAATTGTTTGACATTTATCTTATCATCCCAAGCTAAAATAAAAGTATTTTCTGCTTGAGAACCAAATTGACCGTGAGTAGCAATATGAACTATTGGAAAAGGAGATGATTTAATTTGTTGTTCCAAGTTAATTGTAGTAAATTGTTCATCTATTAATAACACTGGAGAGTTTACTTGTTGTTTAATTTCGTTCAATTCCGGTTTCACATTTGGCAAAGCTGAAAAATTCTGTCTTGCTTCTGATAAACCAGCTGCTAAGACTTGGATTTTACCTTGTTTGAGAGGTTGTGCTGGAAGTAATTTTAAACCTGGAGTTATAGCAATGCTGTATTTTTCGATTAAATGTTGCTTTCCGTCATATAGCACCGCCATCGGAATATTTCGCAATACACCATCTAAAACAAATACTAAAGTTTGAACTTTGCTATTTTTTAAATCTGTTTCAGCAGGACGAATTATCAAATCATATACTTGTTGAGAAAGACGCAAAGCTGTAGAATAACCACCTGTAACTGTGCCTATTGTATTTTTTAAATCAGTGATGAGAGTTTCGATTTCGCAGCGAGATTTTAAAGTTGCATAATAGCGCAATGGTAATTCTTTGTCAGGTAAGGCGACAATGACTGCTAATCTATCTGGTAAAATAATTGGATAAATTACGGCGGCAGTTTTGTCTACTTGGTCAATTTCTACAGGTTTGGCATCTAAACAAGCTTCTTGGAAAAAGTTATCTAATTCTGCTAGTTGTAAGGATTCAATTACTTGACGTGCTTGCCGTAAATTTTCTTGACTAACTTCTCCTTCTCCACTGATTAGTAATTCGACTAATTCCCGATAAACTGGTTCTACACTTTCTCGAAAAGAGAATTGTACGTCTGGATTATTAGGATTAACAGCAACTAAGTCACCCCGCAGAGATTTTAGGGTTTCTAATGCTGAATTGTAAGCTGCGATCGCACCTTTAGCGTCATCTTGTGTCTTTAATTGTTGCCCTAATTTCCATTGCCAACGATAGGAAATATCAGCAGCATTGACTGCTTGAGATAAAGCTAAAGCTTGTTTTGTTAAGTTAGAACTTTCTAGAGTTTTGCCAATTAAAGCATAAAGTTCCGCTAATTTCCCCAATGAGTAAGATTCTGCTTGGCGATCTTTTAAACTCCTCGATTGTTGCAGCGATGTAGTTAATATTTCAGTAATATCTGACCAAGCAATTTGCTCGATAAAATCTGGTACTAAATGAGGAAATATTTTGCTATCTCCTAAAGTTATTCTATTATCTACACACTCGGTTTCAGCAGTTTCTCCAGCATTGACAGCTTGGATGATTTTATTGTAACGAATCAAACTTTCTGCGAAGTTAATTCGGGCATAAACTGAGCGCCGACTGGCGGGTAATTCATTGAGTTTAATTTGCGATCGCAATTCCAAAGCTGACTGTAATTCTCGATTTTCTACTAATAAGCTAAACTGACTCAATTGAGCAATAGTTGGCAGCATTGGCGAAGTAGAAGTTTCGATTACTTTTTGATACTCTGCTAAGGCAAGTTGGTTTTCCGTTTCTATTATTGCTTTTGATTCGTTTCCTTGCTTCGATCTATTAACAATTGCTCTAGCAGTGTTTCCTAAGCTAAAATGAGCGGATGCGATCGCAGATTGCAAATTAACTTCTTGAGCTACTCTTAAACTTTCTTCTAACAATTCACGGGATTTGTCTAATTCTCCAGTTACGCGCAAAGCATTGCCTAAACTGCGTAAACCTGTAGCTTTAATTAAAGAATTGGGTTTATTTATTAGTTCAACTTCTATCTGTTCCAATGTAGTTTTAGCCCGCCGATATAAACCCAAACTTTGCATTGCTTGGGCTTGATTAATTTGACTTCCAATTACTCCTTCTAAATCACCAGCTTGCAAGTAATTAGCAGCTGCTTCCTGCCAAGTTTTTAAAGCTTCTGCTGTTTTTCCCGTTGTTAACTGTAAATGAGCTTGGGCATTCAAAGCTTTTGCTAAAATTAAAGTATAACTTTTCTGAGAACGAGAGCTACTAATTAAAGATAAACTACTATCAATTGCTTGAGTTGCTGCTTGCCAGTTCCCTAACTTTTGTTCAGCTAAAGACAAATAACTAAGAGCTTGCGCTTGATTCAGTTTATCTCCAGATTTTTGCCAAGCAGTAGCAGCTTGTTGCCAAACTTTCGCCGCTTCTGAAAATTGTTCAGCCTGAAATAATTCCGCACCTTGTTGCAGTAAATTTGATGAAGAACTTGCTGCAACATTAGCTGTCGAGATAGATTTAGGAAAGGCAGTAGCAACGCTGGCAGTAAGAACCGCCGCCAAAAGTACAATAATCAAAAAAATTAACGACTTTTTGACTTGTTTGGAAAAGCGAAATAAACCCTTTAACTTTTGTTGGTATTTCATAGTTCTTAAAGTTTTATGACTTACGCCTTGGCTCTATTCGTAGGGTGTGTTAGTGTTAACGTAACGCACCGTTCCACCATATATGGTGTCAGTGCGTAAGTCCTAAGTTTATTGTTCCTGACATTCTTGTGGCAGAAAAAAGCTAGGACTTTGGGGCGTAGCAGTTGATGTATCAGCAACGAGCACCACTTTTCCTTGAGAATTAATTTTCCATCCTTGTGCTTCAATAATTTCAGAAGTAGTTGATGATGGGGAAATTTTGCTTTGTGCTTCCGTTCTTCCCGCTGATTTGGTAGAAGGCTCAGTTGCTACTCTAAGATCTATCCAGGTGGCTTCATCTGCGATCGCTTCGATCGGATTAATTGGCAACCCTCCCCTACCAGTAATAATAAATTCACTACCATCGGCAATTTTATTGCGACAAGCTTGGGGAACCAAAGGCGGTAAAGCCAATTGCTGATTTAAAGGAATTACCTGAAAAACAACAGTATTAAAAGTTACCGTACCTTGCAACAAGGGATTTGCAGAAATAGCTGTCACATCATTACTAGGAAGATCTCGCGTAGCAGAAGGAATGTTTTCAGTACTCACTTCTCTTCCTAATCTTGCTACTAATTCTTCCCTGGTTAGTGGTTGTATTCCCAAAGAACCAGAACGAGCGTTGATATTAATAACACCACCAGATCCAGTTCCGGCATTAGCCGTAATGTCGCTGTTTTTAATCCCAACTAATCCATCAGTATTAATAGTAATATTTCCACCCTTACCAGCTTTATTTGCCGTAGTGGTAATTTGACCATTACGTAGCACAACTATGCTGCCTGCTTTGAGTTCAATACTTCCCCCTTCTCCCGCTTGAGTTGCAGCAGTGATCCGAGTTCCGTCGTTTAACCAGATCGAGCGAGCAGAAATACTAATATTGCCTGCATTTCCGATCGCACCTTTTGCTACATTACTGAACACCGCACTATAATAAACTTGTTGATTTCCTTCCGCATTGGTGCCAATTGAAAATCCTGAAAAGGAAACATCTTTACTAACTTGAATTACGATGTTACCAGCGGATCTTTGTCTGTTAGGGTCTGGTTCTTCAGAGCGGATCAAAGTTTGAATTTGAGAGCCATTTTTTAGGGAGAGCGATCGACCAGAGATCTCTATTTTCCCACCATTACCCACTCCCCCTTCCTCGACAGTGTTGAAAATATCGCTATTGTCAAGAGAAATAGCATTTTCAGCTTTCACAATTACAAAGCCAGCATTCCCTTTGCCAAAAGTGCTAGTGCTTAGTTCAGCACCATTAGTCAAAGACAGTGACTTAGTGAAAATTTCAATCCCACCTGCATCGCCTGTGGCTCCTGTTTGCACTCTACTGAAAGCCCCACTAGACCTATTATTGCTCTCCACCCCATCAAACGAGACTGTATCATTAGCAAAAATTTTCACATTTCCAGCATTCCCTTTACCAAAAGTGCTAGTGCTTAGTTGAGCACCATTAGTCACAGATAAAGAACCTGTGGAAATTTCAATTCCCCCTGCATTGCCTGTAGCTCCTGTTTGCACTCTACTGAAAGCCCCACTAGACCTATTATTGCTCCCCACTCCATCAAAAGAGACGGTATCAGTGGCAGAAATTATGACTGTTCCGGCATCACCCTGACCATAAGTACTGGCATTAAGTTGAGCGCCTTCACGTAAGTAAAGGAAGCCAGTTGTAATTTTAATATCTCCACTCTTTCCACTCAGCGGAGAATCTGTTTCTTGAACATCAAGATTAACATTATTCTCGACTCGACTAGATGTAATAGTTATGCCTTGAGCAGAATTAAAAGTAATATTTCCGGGAGTAATTACTACAGATTCTGAACTTTCTCTAATTCCGGCTGTTAATAGACTCTTCCCAGAAATATCTAAACTATTAACATTAATAGTAATACTCCCACTACCATCAGCTAGTACATTAATTCCAGCTTGATTACTGATAGTTACATTTGCCAAAGTAATAGGTATTTTTGGATTATTAGGAAAACTCAAGCTACCATCAGCATTGATTCCTACAGTTCCTTCTCCTGCTAATCCTCCTAACTCTACACGACCACCCGGAGCCTGTAAAATTCCTCCATCAACTATTACGTTGCCACCGACAAAAGTTAAACTTTTTCCAGTTTCAACTTCCAAGGGATTCAATTCACTATTAAACTTTTCCCTTGCACCACTACTTAAATTCTGACCGTTACCTTTGATGCGGATTTCTCCAGGATTATTGCCATATTGCAACCCAATTGGTACATTAATACTCAGCAAAGCTGTAGCTTGGGGATTAGTCGCACTAAATTCCAACCCATCTCCAAATTTAATACTATTAGCGGTACTCCCCAAAAATGAGCCGCCAATATTTAGCCTCGCATTTGGCCCAAAAATAATGCCATTGGGATTGAGTAAAAATAAATTAGCCGTGCCATTAGCTCTAATCAATCCATCAATATTAGAAATTGACCTCCCCGTTACTCGACTGAAAATATTTTGCACATCAAGAGCATTATTAAAATGTGCTTCTATGTCATGGGGTACAGAAAATTCTTGAAAACTGTGAAATAAATTGCCCCCCGCCCTAGTTCCGCCATCAATAGTGCGGAGATTGCCAGAAGGTGTTACCTGAGAATTAACCGGAAGCGTATTATCCGGGACTATTTGCGCCTGAACTTTGCTGATTAATAACCCTAAAGACAACAGGAAAAATAAAGTTGAAACAACAAATTTTTGGCTTTCTTTATGGGTTGATAAACTGATTTTCAGCAGAACAACAAAAACTAAGTTAGTTGTCTTGGTAGATGCTTCTCGATCGGACATTTTCATAAACTTTGAGAGACAATATTATCAAAATTATGACCTATTCCCGGCAAAATTATAGTTGTTGTCAACTTTTTTGCATATTGCGATCGTTTGCCAAGTATCAGCGAGTTTCCACAGCTAAGTTTGGTGGTAACTCGATTTTAGTTAATCTAAAAGGCTTTTCTCCAATCCCTTGAATTTTCGCTGATTCCAGAAGCGTTTTCCACTCATTCATTAACGTTGGATCGTTGGGATTCTGGTTAATTAATTCTGCTAAATTTGCTATTGCTTCATGCCAAATGCTATTTTCAGCATATATTCTTGGACGTTCTCTTGCCGCTACATTTTGCAATTGATTTGCTAAATTCGTTGGCGGCACTTCTCGCTTAATCCATCCAGCAACAGTAACATCTTTTGTTCGGTTGTTGCGATCGCAAATAATCGAAGTGTACCAAGTATAATTTTTGTTGTTTTCTAGCTGAATAGAGTTTTTAGGTAAACTGATGCTGATAATACCAGGTTGACCTTTAATAGTAAATTTGCTTTGGTAAACATTATTTCTCTGTTCATCTTGTAAAGTAAATTCTGCACTTTCTGCTGAAGTTTGAGGCATATATACCAAAAATTGTGGTTGAGATTCTAATGTTAATCCCACACCACCAGCTAAGCTATTATCAGGTCTTAAAGCTGTTAATGGCAACGAAGGAATCTTCTGATCTTGTTCGCAGGGTAATCCTCTAGTGGCTCCTCCTCCTGTGCTACTGGGTGCGCCTCTATCTGGTGGTACGTATCTCGTTCCTGTGGATGCTGTTCTTGTTACCCTACCAAGTGCCCCTGTATTTGGAGATGGTTGAAATTCCCCAACGTTAATATTTTCTCGCTTGATAGGTTGTTTTTCAAGTGTAAGGACAACTGCTAAAGTTTTAAATGCTAGAGAAAAATTGCAGATGAAATTTATCCCTGAGACTAAAGATAACAATGTCAGCAGATACACCAAAGAATTCCGCTTCTTTCGAGACATTTTTGACTTTTAATATTTTTCAAATTTTTTAGATTCTAGCTAAGTAAAAATATGTTGTCAAGATGAGTTGATAAATTTTTGGTTGCTTATTTAAAGTGGTGTATAGTACAAAACAGAATCATCGCTTACTTATCCATAGGAAAATGTTCTGCAACAAAAGCTTCAGCAGATTCACGATTATCAATTTTTTCATCCAATGTTGCTGTTAACAAAGCATCTAAAATTTCTTTAAATTGCTTTCCTGGTTTGTATCCTAATGCTTTTAAATCATTGCCGTTTAAAGGTGCTTTGATGTGACTCCATTGCGTGAGGTAACGCCAAATCTTTTGTCGTATTGTGCGAGTAGAGACGTTGTATACAACGTCTCTACATCTGATGGCGATTAAAATCAAAGTTGGTAAATTGTATTGACGTAGTAATTGAACAATTTCACTCTTTAATTGCAATTTTTGCAAAGATTGAGTAATGTTAGTTTCAGCTTTGTCTAAATTTTGTAATCGCTCAATACTATCTACTGGTAACTGAAGATTATTTGCTACTTTACCCCGAAATTCAGGGGCTAAATAAGCAATTAAAACTTCGAGGCGCATTTGCCAATGTTCTAAACTTTTTTCTGGGTCGAATTTTTGTAAACAGCGATCGAACAACCGCACCTCCCACCACAACTTTTCATCTAACTCTAACGTCGGATGAATGCAGCGCAAAGCTTCTAAATTTGCCAAAAGTTGTAATGCAGGTTTCCAGTAGGGAGCTTGTAAAATGTATTTTAATTCTGATTTTAACCGAGTTTCCAAAGCTGGCGCTCTACCATTTTTTCCTTGAATTTGTTCGTAAATTCCGCTTGCTATAGCATACCTAATATAACTTTCGGTTTGCGGCTCTATTTCAAAATTTAACCGCACAGCAAAGCGAACTGCGCGATAAATTCTCGTCGGATCTTCAATAAAACTATTAGCGTGTAAAACCCGGATTTGTCGAGATTGTAAATCTAATAAACCGCCAAAGAAATCTAACAATTCACCAGCACGGGGTTTTGTTAGTCTCATGGCTAAAGCATTTATGGTAAAATCTCTTCTGTAAAGGTCTTGACGAATCGAGCTTGCTTCTACTTCGGGGTTAGCTGCTGGATAAGGATAAAACTCAGTTCTTGCTGTAGCAATATCTACCCAAAGTGAACCTAAATCTGGGTCTTTATGCCACAATAAAGCAGCTGTTTGGAATTGTCCGTGAACTTCTAAACGCACACCAGGATAGATTTTTTGTAAGGCTTTAGCTAACTCTACACCTGCACCAACATCAGCAGATTTATGAAATCCATCTACTACTAAATCGATATCTTCTAGCAATACTTGTTTTTGATTATCTGCTAATAGTAAATCTCGCACTGCGCCACCAACTAAATAAAGATGCCAACCGCGTTTTTCTGCTTCTTGGGAGGCTTTTTGTAGTAATTTCCATAAAGGTGGAGTTAAGCGATCGCGCAACCGAGAAATTGGCAAAGGACAATAAGCAGTATTATTTCCGTTTTTTTTGTCTCTTTCTCCTCTACGATTTTCCTGATGCAACTGTCGTAAAACATCAGTCCGAGTGACAATTCCTACTAATTGACCATTTTGTAAAACTGGCAACCTCCCAATATCATAAGTTACCATTAATAACTCAATTTCTGGCAAAGGAGTATCCGGTGAAATAGTCTTTAAATTAGTAGTCATGTAACCTTTAACTGGGGCATGACTAAAACCATGATGTAAAGCAATGTCGATATCTCGACGGGAAATAATTCCTACTAATCGATCGAAGGCATCTACAACAGATAATCCCGAATGACCATATCTTAATAAAATTCGTTGTGCTTGTTTAATTGTAGTTTCTGGGCGAATTGTTCGGACAGGAGAAGACATTAACTCTCTCGCTGTTGGAGGATGGGGAATTTGTCCTTTTAAGCGATCGATTAACTCTTGTAAAATCAGTTCCGAAGAAACTGTTTTCATAGTTAAAGATGCCGCTTGCGAATGTCCACCACCGCCCAAATCTTGAAATAATTGATTTAAGTCCGTGCCATCAATGCGCGATCGACCAATTACCGTTAAACTTTCAGTTGAATCATCACTTTTGTATCTAGCTGCTAACAACAAAAGATCGCTTTCCGTTAAATCAATTAACCGAGAAGCTAAACTAGACAAACCAGGCACAAAACCAGGAGTATCAATTAAACTCCAAGCTAAGGTATAACCCCACTGATTGATAGTTTGCAAATTATCTAAAGCGACAGTGAGTAATTGTTGTAATTGACGAGATAAACCCGGATCGATATACTCGGCAATCACAGGTAAAGAAGCACCTTGAGCCATCAACCAAGCTAAAGCCGCTGCATCTCTAGCTGTAGAATGGTCAAAAGTTAAAGAACCCGTATCTACATGGATACCCAACGCCATTACCGTTGCTTCCGCAGGCGTTAAAAACTGTTCCCTGGCGATTTTTTGCAACTGTTCTACTATCAAAGTAGTAGTAGCACCCACAGCTTCAATTGTGACTTGCGTTGCCGGGATGTCAGAAATTTGATTTAAGTGATGGTCGTATAAAGTAATTTCAGTTAAATCGGGTAAATCTAACCATTGGGCGGCTTTACCCAAACGATCGCGATGTTGCGTATCTACTACTGTAAGCGATCGAATCAGTTTCGGATTTACCGATCGCCTTTCAATCAAAGCATACTCATCCCGATGCAACGCCAAAAAATCTCGCACCGCTGGATGAGCACCACCAGTCAGCACAATTCTAGCGCCCGAAAGCAACCGCGTTAACCCAACAGCTGCTCCCAAAGCATCAAAATCAGCAGTTGTATGGCACAAAATCAAATCCATTGCTTTCTGGGGGATAGGGACTGGGGACTGGGGACTGGGGACTGGTAAAATCTTAACCTTATTCTCTTTCAGCTTTCACCATTCTTTATTCTGCCCCTCTGCCCCTCTGCCCCTCTGCCCCTCTGCCCCTCTGCCCCTCTGCCCCTCTGCCCCTCTGCCCCTCTGCCCCCCTGCCCCTCTGCCCCTCTGCCCCTCTGCCCCTCTGCCCCTCTGCCCCTCTGCCCCTCTGCCCCCCTGCCCCTCTGCCCCCCTGCCCCTCTGCCCCCCTGCCCCTCTGCCCCTCTGCCCTGCCTTTCTTGCTGAAAGATGACCGCTTCATGGTAGTTTAGCAAGATAGGAATTTAAAATCTCGCCCCTTGTGGGTGAAAAGGTTAATCAGTTAATTAGCTGTCTGCTGTCTTGGGAGAAGCAAAAAATGACAATCTTGTTTCAACTTGCGCTGTTTGCTCTGGTAGCACTATCTTTCGTATTAGTGATTTGGGTGCCAGTTGCATACGCCTCACCCCAAAATTGGGATCAATCCAAGAGATTCCTGTTTTTAGGCTCTGGGATTTGGGTGGTTTTAGTACTGGTGGTAGGTGCGTTAAGTTCCTTCGTGGTTTAAGCTCAGTCAGTTAGTCATTCAGTCATTAGTCAAAAATTCATTGCTCAGTAGGTCATAAGTCATTGGCTTTGAGACAATGGACAAAGAACAATTGACAGATGACGAAAAAATTGACATGGCAGTTTTTGAGGGAACGTTTACTCAGACAGAAACTTTAAAGTTTGGGATTGTCATTGGTCGTTTCAATGACTTAGTGACAAGTAAGCTTTTAGAGGGATGTCAAGATTGTCTGAAACGCCACGGCATCGATACTGATCTTCACGGCACTCAGGTAGATTACGTTTGGGTACCAGGCAGTTTTGAGGTATCCTTAGTTGCTCGCCAAATGGCACTCAGCGGGCGCTATGATGCGGTAATTTGCTTGGGTGCTGTGATTCGAGGTCAAACACCTCACTTTGATTATGTTGCGGCGGAAGTGGCAAAAGGGATTGCTGCTGCTGGATTTCAAACCGGAGTTCCGGTAATTTTTGGCATTATTACAGCAGACAATATGCAGCAAGCTCTAGAAAGAGCCGGAATTAAAAGTAATCATGGCTGGAATTATGCTATGAGTGCGATCGAAATGGCTACTTTGATGCGTCAAATTAAGGGTAGTGGGGATATGGAACCTTATAGCGGTAAAGTTGTTGGGCCTGCCGCTACCCAACCTTTACCTGCGGCGCTGAAAAATGCGATCGCCCCCGACTCCTCAGTTGAGCCATAATTAGTTCATCCCACCATCAGCCAAAAATTTTCCCAATTTTTAGTTGACAAACCTAGATTTCTCTGACATACTAGTAAAAGTCAAGAGGTTGCGGGCATAGCTCAGCGGTAGAGCGTCACCTTGCCAAGGTGAATGTCGCGCGTTCGAATCGCGTTGCCCGCTTAGAAATGAAGTGATTTAATATCATAATGAGTTACAGCCAAAGAGGTAAATCTTGGGTAACATATCCCAAAGCGAATCCTGAAGCCAAAATACGCCTATTCTGCTTCCACTATGCTGGGGGTGGGGCTGTGAGCTTTCGCTCTTGGTGGGATTATCTGCCATCAACAGTTGAGGTTTGTCCGATCGAACTTCCCGGACGTAGTTTTCGAGTCCAAGAAACTCCCTTTACTCAAGTAGAACCGCTGATAGAGGCTCTCGCCCCAGTCGTCTTGCCCAACCTGAGTAAACCCTTCGCTTTCTTCGGTCATAGTCTGGGAGCATTAGTGAGCTTTGAACTGGCGCGGGTACTGCGTAAAGAGTATAACCGAAGTCCATTACACCTGTTTGTTTCGGGACACCGTGCGCCACAACAACCCGATCGCCATCCACCGATTCGCGCTCTACCAGACTCGGAATTTCTGGAGGTACTGCGACGCTATAACGGTACACCAAAAGCCATACTAGAAAATGCGGAATTGATGGAACTGTTGCTTCCTACTCTCCGCGCCGATTTTTCAGTAGTGGAAACTTACTCCTACAAACCCGAACCACCTCTTGATTGTCCGATTACGGCTTTTGGTGGATTAGAAGATTGGAAAGCTAACGCCTTGGATCTAGAACCTTGGCGAGAACAAACCAACTCCGCTTTCTCTCTGGAGATGTTTCCCGGAGATCATTTCTTCATACACTCAGCCCAAACTCTTGTGCTGGAACGCCTTTCGCAATTATTGCATCAGACTATCGAGAACCCATCCCAACAACTTGTTCAGGAAATGAAACCTCTATATTAATAAACAAAATCTGTTGAGAGTGCTAAAATGCAATACAGTATTTAGCTTTTAAGCTTTATTAAATCAAGAGCAGTTAAAAAATGGTGAAAATACCATATAATAAATTGTTCATGACTCGAATGTTTATAGTAAACCTTTGCATAAACTCGGTTTGATATAAGACCGCTTGTGCCATCTCCAAAAGCCCAGAAGATAGATTTAAATAGTGATTATCCCTGTCCCTGTGGACGAAGGGGGCGACTGATGCCCATTGTCCTGACAGAAGCCTTCGGCTGCAATAAATGCCAGCAAATATTTGTAGTGGAGGAAAATGGTCATGCGATCGAGCAACTCTCGACGACCTATCCCTACAAAAGATCCTGGCACTGGACAGGAAGTAGGTGGAGTAAAGCCTATCCCCGGATCAGAGACAGTTACCTACCTGTGGCGCTGCTAATCATTGTGGTAGTGTTTGTGGTAGGACTGTTTTTGGCTCCCAAATTACCAAAAGAACCTCACATAATCATTGGGTTTATCATGGGAGCAGTGGTGGCGTTGATGTTGATAGTCCTAATGTACTGGCTAGCTTACAGACGTTAGCTTTATGACCACCGAAACGTTTGATGCTTCAGTGAATCCGAATTTGATGGCGACAGTTCAGCGTGCCTATCACGCTTCTTTTACACTGGGTACCATCAAAGGAGTCGATCGCTCGCGTGCCGTGCAAGCAATGGCACAAGCACTAAAAAGCGCCTCCGACGAAATTTTGGAAGCCAATACCCTAGACTTGGAAGCAAGTCGGGAAATGGCAATTCCAGAATTAATTTTAGAGTGGCTAAAACTGACACCGGAACGCCTGCAAACTACGATCCAAATGCTGCAAAGGTTAGGGGAGTTACCAGATCCGATGCGGCGAGTCATGACAGCAGCTTATCAGTTGGAACATTCCCAAACTTACTGTCAGCTGATGCCGTTAGGGGTAATAGCTTTAGTTTATGAGGCGTTTCCTGAATTGGGTGCGATCGCAGCTGGCTTATGTATGAAAACGGGGAATACTTTAATTCTGCGGGGTGGAACTGAAGCGAGTCATTCCAACAGTGTAATTGCTCAAGCTTTGCAGTCAGCATTGCAGGGAGTAGGAATACCAGAGGGAAGCTTAGAACTTTTGCCGACCGATCAAGGTGGTTCTTTGCGAGATTTAATTACACAAGACCGCTACATTAATTTAATTATCCCTTACGGTCGGCCCAGTTTAGTGCAGCAGGTAGTACGCCAATCAACTGCACCAGTTTTGAAGTCGGGAATGGGTAACTGTTATCTATTTTGGTCGCCTTCGGGTAGCTTGGAAGTAGCGCGTTGGGTGATTATGGATAGTCATCAGAGTGAGCCCGATCCGGTAAATGCGATCGAAAAAGTTTTAATTCATCCCAATCAAAAACCCTCTTCCTTAGTCACCCTATTTAACAGCTTGAAGGAAAAGGGCTTTACTTTAAAAGGTGATTCCAATTTAGTGGCAGAGTTTCCTGAGTTGAGAAGCACAAATGATTCGGAATGGAGTGAACCTTACCTGACTAAGACTGTAGCTTTTAAGCTGGTGGATAGTTTAGAAGGTGCGATCGCTTGGATTAACCAATACAGCAGCGGTCATGCTGACTGTATAGTTACCGAATCTTACCAAGAAAGCCGCCAATTTGCCTTGGGTGTCAACAGTGCCTCAACCTACATTAACGCTAGTCCGAGATTTTCGCGAAATCCGGGAAGAGGAGACGCTATCTTTCTGGGAATGTCTAACCAAAAAGGACAGCGCCGAGGCTTAATCAGCATGGAAGCCCTGACAACGCTCAAACACATTGTCCAGGGAAATGGCAGATTTTAGAGTGGGGACTGGGGACTGGGGATTGGGGACTGGGGACTGGGTAGAGTTTTGAGTTAAAGAGTTTTCTTGCCCCTCTGCCCCTCTGCCCCTCTGCCCCTCTGCCCCTCTGCCCCTCTGCCCCTGGAGCCTACTTCTGCGCGAGTTTGACATTCTGGGCTAAACCAAGGAATTGCAGGACTTGAATAGTCATCCATGTCATGTCAATTTCCCACCACTGTAAACCGTGACGGGCAGAATATTGAAAGGCATGGTGGTTATTGTGCCAACCTTCGCCGTAGGTGACTAATGCTACCCACCAGCAGTTGGTTGAGCGATCGCCTGATTCATAAGTACGATACCCAAATTTGTGGGTAGCACTGTTAACAAACCAGGTACAATGAAATACTGCCATCAACCGGACGAAAACGGCCCAAACTACAAAAGGCCAGCCACCTAAAAGGTAGAGACCAATTCCCAGTATTACTTGTAACAACACAAAGTATTTTTGGAAAAACTGATAAACTGGGTCTTCGGCAAGATCTTTCGTGAATCTAGGTATATCGGCGTTAGCTGGACTATCAAATAACATCCAGCCGATATGACTCCACCAAAAACCCCGATTTGAATCATGCGGATCGGGTTCTTGATCGGAATGGAGATGATGCAGGCGGTGTAACCCAACCCAATCGATTATTCCTCCTTGGCAGGCAAGTACTCCGCAGAAAGCTAAAAAGTACTCCAACCATTTTGGGGTTTGAAAACTACGGTGGGATAATAAACGATGCCACCCTAGAGTAATACCCAAGCCTCCTGTAACCCAGTGGAGGAAGACAGCCAAGCCGATCGCCGCCCAATTGAAATTACTGGGAAGTAGAGCAAATAATGCTCCAAAGTGAACTACCAATAAACCAATTGCATGGGAAGTATTGGGACGAAGTTGAGTTGAGCTTGCAATTGTCATGCAGGAACCTTAAAACGAATTGTCTAGCCCAATCTGCGCGATCTTAAAATCCGCATACCTATATCGTGAATGAGGAATTAATGAACAGCTTATTTAAGCTGCTTGAAGCAGAACAGGCACTATTTCCGATTTTTTCTGGAATTGACGCTCAGGTCAAGCAAAATCTTAAAAGAGTTTTAGCAGCTTTTCGTCGTCATCGCGTCGGAGCCCATCACTTTGCGGGTGTTTCCGGCTATGGACATGATGATTTGGGGCGGGAAGTTTTAGACAAGGTGTTCGCGGATGTTATGGGTGCGGAAGCTGCTGCGGTAAGAGTGCAGTTTGTTTCCGGTACTCATGCGATCGCTTGCGCCTTGTTCGGTGTCCTGCGTCCCGGTGACGAAATGCTGGCTGTCGTCGGTTCTCCCTACGACACACTCGAAGAAGTCATTGGCTTGCGCGGTGAGGGTCAAGGATCACTTATTGAATTTGGCATTAAATACCGCGAATTACCTCTGACAAAAGAAGGAAATGTGGATTGGGAAGCTCTCTCCCATGCGGTAGGTGAAAAAACGCGCCTGGTCTTGATCCAGCGTTCCTGTGGCTATTCTTGGCGTTCTAGCCTCTCTATTGAGGAAATTGAGAAGATTATCTACCTTGTGAAGCAGCAAAACCCTAACACGGTTTGCTTTGTGGATAACTGTTATGGGGAGTTTATCGAAACCCAAGAACCTACCCATGTGGGTGCTGACTTAATAGCCGGGTCATTGATTAAAAATCCGGGGGGTACGGTGGTCACGGCGGGGGGTTACGTCGCTGGGCGGGCTGATTTGGTGGAAGCGGCGGTTTGTCGCCTCACAGCCCCCGGAATTGGCAGTGCGGGGGGCGCAACTTTTGACCAAAACCGTTTGCTGTTCCAAGGTTTGTTTTTAGCGCCGCAAATGGTTGGGGAGGCGATGAAGGGAACTTATTTGACTGGTTATGTGTTTGACAAGTTGGGTTATCCGGTGAATCCTCCCGCTTTAGCACCTAGACGGGATGTGATTCAAGCGATTAAATTGGGTTCGGCCCAGAAGTTAATTGCTTTTTGTAAGGTGATTCAGCAATATTCCCCGATCGATTCTTACGTGGAACCTGTACCTTGGGATATGCCCGGTTATGAAAGTCAGGTGGTCATGGCTGGTGGTACGTTTATCGAAGGTAGCACTTTGGAATTTTCGGCAGATGGGCCATTAAGAGAACCTTACATTGTTTATTGTCAGGGTGGGACACATTGGACTCACATTGCGATCGCACTTGAGGCGGCGATTGAAGCGATCGGACCTGCTTGAGGGCAAAAAAGCTTAAGGAAAGAAAAACGGTAAAAGGAACAGGGTAAAATTTACCCAGTACCCAGTCCCCAGTCCCCAGTTACTATGTGTCAACTTTTGGGAATGAATTGCAATGTACCGACGGATATCTGTTTTTCCTTTGAGGGTTTTTCTGCTAGAGGGGGAAGAACAGATACTCACCAAGATGGTTGGGGAGTTGCTTTTTTTGAAGGTTTGGGATGTCGGATTTTTTTAGATGCTAAACCTGCGATCGCTTCCCCAATTGCTGATGTGGTAAGGTGTTATCCTATCCGTTCTACTCATGTAATTGCTCATATTCGGAAAGCAACTCAAGGGGAAGTTGCTTTAGAAAATTGTCATCCTTTCCGGCGCGAACTTTGGGGGAGATATTGGGTTTTTGCTCATAATGGAAATTTACCAGATTTTAATCCCGAAAATGAGGGGTTTTATCGCGCAGTTGGACAGACTGATAGTGAGAAAGCTTTTTGTTTGATTTTGAATACTTTGCGATCGCATTTTCCCAAAGTTAAACCACCTTTGGCAGAACTTTATCCGGTGTTAAAGGAAGTAACTGCAAGTTTAGCCCAAAAGGGAACTTTTAATTATTTACTTTCTGATGGTTCAGACTTTTTTGCCCATTGTTCGACTAATCTTTGGTACATTGTAAGGCAAGCGCCTTTTGCTGCTGCTCATTTAATCGATCAAGATGTGACGGTGGATTTTCAAAAGTTGACTACTCCGAACGATCGAGTAGCAATTATTGCGACTACTCCTTTAACTGATAATGAGGTTTGGACGCAAATTAAACCGGGAGAATTGTTGGTTTTTCAAGATGGAATGCTAAAAAAAATTGGTTCGTTGTGAACACTTCAGTGTTCATAATTTAGCTTGGAGACGACTGAAGTCGTCACAACGAACAACGACTGAAGTCGTTACAACGAACAACGACTGAAGTCGTCACAACGAACAACGACTGAAGTCGTTACAACGAACCAATGATTATAACCATTCATTTCTTAATTTTTCGATCGCTTGTTCTTTGAATTTTGCTTCTACTTCTATCCAAGGTGCTGATTTATAAGAAGTTGGCATTACTGTGATTAAATCGCTGTGTTGTTGGTCGTTGAAAGATTCTTTGCCGTTGGAAATATGAACTAGTTGCCATTCTGGTTTAGGCCAGGTTGTCTGGGCTTTGGCTAACATTTCGGCTACACTAGGATGGTCGTAACTATCAAGTTTTTCGTGGATTATATGATGATGTGCATCAAAAACCATTGGGATATTTGCGGCGCGACAAATGTCGAATATTTCTGATGCGCTGTAGGCATATTCGTCATTTTCTAAGGCGATTCTAGAACGAATTGTTTCTGGTAAATTGGCAATTACATTAATTAGTCTTTCGGCGCGATCGCTTTTTCCCCCATGTATTTCCATGACTGTCCAAGGGGAACGCGGTAAACCTAATAAATCTAAAATTCGCCCATGATTATTGAGTATTTTAATGCTGTTTTCAATAACTTCTGGTTTGTCGGAACTTAAGACGACAAATTGATCGGGATGAATCACAATTCTCATCCCTAAATTTTGAGCGCGACCGCCTATTTCCCGCAAAGTTTCCGCAAATTCTGTTAATACATCTTCGCCAATGGCATCATCAGAAAAAGGAAATAAGGAAGAAGGAAGACGATATAATTTAAAGTTGTTAGCTGCACAAAAAGCGATCGCGCTACCCAGTCGCCGCAAGTTTTCTGCATATAATTCTCTTAACACCCTGATTTGTTCTGTGGGTATTAATTGTAATAATCTTTTGCGAGTAATAGTGCGATAACGCACTTTGTCAGATGCGGTGATGCAGACTAAACCTAACTGAGGTAAAGTGATTGTGGGGGTGGTTGTGCGATCGCTTTCTGTGATTAAATTCATTGTTTCGCGCCTTGGGGTAAAAAAGCAGCTGAATCATAATAGGTACGAAAACGCTGTACCTTTCCATCTACTGTTTCTATGATACTCACACCTTGATATTTTAGCGGTTCACCTGATGTTAAAGTACCTTCAGAAATCCACTCTAACACAGCAGAACCATTGCTTTCTACCACATTGGTAAATTTAGAATGTATTTGTTGAAAAACTGACAAATATTTTTGCCAAAATTGTCTAGCACCATCTTTTCCTTGTAGCGGTGATGGAGTTGCTAAATTACTTAATTGAGCATCTTCAGTAAACAGAGAAACCAAAGATTCAACATTCTTATTTTCCTCTATTTGCTGAAGCGTTTGCATAAATTTCTCAGCAGTTTCACTTGCCATTTTTGTTCAACTCCCTTACTTATTTTAGCGGATCGTGTCCCCAATTCATCAGCGAATATCGCCAGCGAGAATCTTCAATGTCACTTGATGGTTTTTGCGCGGAATGACGTTTAATGTAACTCACAACTCGCTGCATTTGGGAAAGGTCGTCGTCTGTGTAATTTGCCTCTTTTTTCTGCAAAATCTCTACAATATGTCTACCAGATTCATGACCAATTGACTCTTGATTACCGTCTTTTTGACCGACTGATTTTGACTCATCTGTTTTGAGCCAATTTTCAATTTCTTTCGCCGTCATATTGACATTATGCTGAAATTCTTCTATTACAGCTTGCGAGTCTTTACTCATTTTTATTCCTCAATTTTCTGCAATGATTCTGGTTTATGTGCAGCTTCTTTCCCTGATTTATCGCTTTCCACCAAGTACTCTGGGTTATCTTCCGAAGCAGCAACATGATGACTTTTAATGTCTGTTGGTGAAGTCAGTTTTTCTTTCACTTCGCCTTGAGTTTTGCCTTGGGAAGTCTTCCATTCCACTTTGTCGCCTTTTTTAAATTCGTCCGCCAAAGTTTTGCTCCTAATCTCGAACCCTCTATTTGTTACATTGTGTTAACAAAGACGAATTAAACATCAACCGAAATATAGAGATCGCCATTCTGGTAAAATATTCTTGTTGTTAATTGCTACTTTCTCATGTCTCCAGAAACCACCCCAGAACTACAAACCACCACAGGTGCAGATGCGATCGATGAAGCTATTGCTAAAGGAATAGATTTTGATGGTTCTCCCATTCCTGCTGAAAAATTAGATCTTTACAATAAAGTTATGGCATTGGAGGCGGGGAGACAACGTAGCGGAGTTAGCAATACAATGCGATCGCGAATTGTCAGAATTGGCGCAAAACACATTCCCCAAGATGAACTCAATCAAAAGCTAATTGATGCAGGGTTCGCGCCTTTAAAAGACAAAGAAATTGCCTTCTTTTACGGTGGAAAATAAAATTATAATTTGTCATTTGTCCTTGGTCATTAGTCATTAGTTATTACAAAGGACAAATGATGCCATTTGCCAAAGGTTCATTATCAAAACTTATTCCAATCACAAATGACAAATGACAAATGACAAATAACAAAGATTATCCTTACCCATCACAAAGAAAAGTAATTATGGGAAAGCGAGGTGCAGTGGCGACAAGTCAAAACCTCGCAAGTTTAGCAGGAATAGAAATGTTATTAGCTGGGGGAAATGCGGTAGATGCAGCTGTAGCAATGGCGATCGCACTCACCGTAGTTGAACCCACATCTAATGGCATAGGTTCTGATGCTTTTGCGATCGTTTGGGATGGAAAATTACATGGGTTAAATGCTTCAGGAAAAAGCGCCAAATCTCTTCCTTTAGAAGCATTTACAAACTTAACAGAAATCCCCTCAAACGGATGGTTGCCTGTAACAGTTCCCGGCGCGGTTTCTGCTTGGCGAAACTTATGGGAACGTTGGGGAAAATTGCCTTTTGAACAGTTATTTTCTCCTGCAATTCGCTATGCTGAAAATGGGTTTCCTGTTTCTCCGGTAACTGCACAAGCTTGGCAACGTGCGGAAAGGATATTTTTACCTTTAAATCCTCCTGAATTTCAACATTTTAAACAAGTGTTTTTTCCCAAAAACCGCGCACCCAAAGCAGGGGAAATTTGGGGAAGTGAGTTGCATGGGAGGACTTTGAGAGCGATCGCAAATTCTGGCGGCGAAAGCTTTTATAATGGAGAAATAGCCCAGAAAATTGCTAACTTTGCTGCCGATACAGGCGGGTTTTTAACCACAGAAGATTTAGCGAGTCATGTAGCAGATTGGGTAGAACCAATTTCGACAAATTATCGCGGTTTAACTGTTTGGGAAATTCCCCCCAACGGACAAGGAATCGCCGCTTTAATAGCATTAAATATATTAGAAGGTTTTGATATTGCAAAATATCCCCGCGAATCTGTCGAAAGTTATCATCTACAAATTGAAGCGATGAAATTGGCATTTGCTGATGTTCATCGTCACGTTGCTGATATTAAATTTATGACAGTTGCAGCAGAACATCTTTTAGATAAAAGCTATGCTGCTGAACGCCGAAATTTAATTAATGACAGGGCAATTTATATTGCTGAACCCGGACTTCCTAAAGGTGGAACTGTTTATTTAGCAGCAGCAGACGGGGAATTAATGGTTTCCTTTATTCAATCGAATTTTGAGGGTTTTGGTAGTGGAATATTGATACCTGAAACAGGAATTGCTTTGCATAATCGCGGATTAGGTTTTACCTTAGAAGCTGGACATCCTAACCAATTTGCCCCAGAAAAACGCCCCTTTCATACTATTATCCCCGGATTTTTAACTAAAGATAATCGACCTTTAGGCCCATTTGGAGTTATGGGAGGGCCAATGCAACCCCAAGGACATTTACAAGTAATATTAAATATGGTGGATTATGGGATGAATCCCCAAGCAGCTTTAGATGCTCCGCGTTGGTTTTTTGAAGCAGGAAATAGAGTATTATTAGAAGAAAGTGTTTCGCCAAAAGTAGTAGAATTACTATTAGCAAGAGGTCATGAAGCTAGGGTAACGAGAAATACATCTTTGTTTGGCAAAGGTCAAATTATTTTACGTCAAGAAGATGTGTTTATTGCAGGTTCGGAACCTCGTGCTGATGGAATGGCGATCGCACTTTAGAGAAAATAGAATAAAATGGTTATAGTTGGAAAGCTTCTCCGACCTTTAAGCTAAAAAGTATGAATAGAACACAGCAATTTACTGCAATTATTGAACGAGAAGGCAATGAATATGTATCATTTTGCCCTGAATTAGATATTGCTAGTCAAGGTAGCACCGTAGAAGAAGCACAGCAAAATCTTATTGAAACCTTAGAATTATTTTTTGAAACTGCTGATGCTTCGGAAGTTCAGCGTCGTTTACATACAGAAGTTTTTGTAACTCGTGTAGAGGTGAGTATTGGGTAAACTACGGGTTTTATCAGCAGCAGAAGTTTGTAAAATTTTGGCAGAAAATGGCTTTGTACAAGTACGACAGCGTGGTAGCCACATTATTATGCAACGCAAATTACCTGATACAACTGTCACTGTTCCTGTACCAAATTACTCAGAAATAAAGATTGGTACTTTACAGTCAATAATTCGCCAATCAATGTTACCTCGCTATCTTTTTGAAGTACAAGAGTAATATAAATAAGGCGAGCGGTAAGTTATTAATTGCTGAAAGTATTCGCTGTTCTACTTATGTTTCCTGCTTGCTGTTATTTAATAAATCTATACTCACTCTAAAATCAAATCCATTGCCTTTTTAATAATCTCTTCTCGATTCACCATTTCCCCAATCTCTTCAGCTTCATAGCGTCCTTCAAAAGCTTCTAGTGCCGCATCTCTTAAAGCTGAATTATAAGCATCTTCTAAAGTTTCTAATAACTCTTCTTCAGTCAAATAATTGCCCTTTGCTTTGTGTCGCTTATTAGTACGTTGAATTTGCTTGACTGAATTAAGTATCGAAGTATCCCAAGATTTAGTAGTACGCTTTTCCGCAGATTGTTTGATTAAATGCAATAATAAGATAATGCCATAACTAAAAATTTTGTTGAGTTTATCAGATTTACTCATTTCTTCTAATTCTTCTACAATTAGCAGAGCTTCGGATATTTTGCCCTGATGCAACAATTCTTTTAATGTGAGTAATTCTTCCATTGCTTGTGAATCCTAAACATTTTGACTTCCAAAGTGTTGCTGACAAAATTTGATCGCTTCCCCCAAATCACTAGTAACGTGAGGATATACGATAATTGGCGGTTCAACGATCGCCAAACTAACTCCTAATTCTGCTGCTAATTGCCGTTTAATATCTTCTCCCCCAGGCGCACCAGAAGCTTTAGTTACTACCATTGAAATTTGCCAATGTCGCCAAAGTTCTCTTTCTAAGTTAATCGGAATTGGCGGACGCATAGCAAATAATTTATCTGATGTAAAACCAGCTGCTAAAGCTGCTTCAATAGAAGTAGTAGCAGGTAAAACTCTGGCGAATAAAGTCGATCGCTCATGCCAATCTCTAAACAAAGGCAAAACCTTATAACCCACCGTTAAAAGCACCCTTTTCCCTACCAAATATTCCCCCGCTACTAACCTCTCAAAACTATCCAAACAAATCAACCTTCCCCCCATCTCCCCACCTCCCCACCTCCCCACCTCCCACCTGGGGCGTTCAAAACGCAAATAAGGAATATCTTTTTGAGAGCAAGCGGCGATCGCATTTTGGGAAATTTCCACTGCGTAAGGATGAGAGGCATCCAACACGGCAATAATATTTTGTTGAGTTAAAAATTGCTCAATCTGGGATAAATTGAAACGCCCTACCCAAACTTGCAGCAAAGGCGAATTTGGATAGAGCGATCGCGCACTTTCGGTAGTTACAGAAATTACCAAAGGCAGCCCAATTTGAAGCAACGCTGTTGCTAATTTAGCACTTTCCCCAGTGCCGCCAATTAACCAGATCCTATCTTGAGTTTCTGATTCCTTCTGCAACTGTTGACTCTCAATTAACCTTTGAGGGCTTTCGTAAAATTGCGGCGAAAAGATTTATTCCACATTAACGCAGGCCACAATAAGGCTAAAGAGATGCGAGTCGGCAAACTGCGTTGGAAGTTCGTCCTTTCAAAACCAGTCCAGAACTTCCAAACGCCTGCAACGTAACCCACCACCAATACTAAAAGAATTAACTTACCCATAAAATCTCCTAACGACCCTACTTATATCTTAATTTCTGCATCTGAAAGTAGCATTCTTTACCCAGAATAGCAGATGGATATTTAGCTGGCGACTTTGATATAATCAGAACACAGCCTTTAAATAAAATGTAGCTGATTAAATAAATTTTAGCTTTACTCTGTCCCAAATTTTTTGCATCGGCAAAACAAGTATATTTAGGAACGATCTCAATTTTGTTGCTGAAAACAGCACAATCAATCAATTATTAATTTAGTTTTGTTTAATGATAATTCTGGCAAGTTAACTGATTTGCTAAAAAATGTTTAACAAAAACTCTCAGTCGGGAAACCAGAGAGATAATAAAGATTGCGACGCTGGCTATAACTTAGAATTGTATTAGAGTACTTCTGTTAATTACTAATTATAAAGCCAAGCTCAGCATCTAACCTAAAAGTTAGTAATATTTGTGCGTCAAGATTATTAAAAGCTATCTGCCCAAAAATTAGAACTAGAGAGAGAGGTGATTTTAATAAGTTGTTAGGAATGAGCAAAAATACTTGATAGGAGTTGAACCAACTCCGAGAAAATTAGTTAAGCTTATCTAACAGTCGAAATGTAATTATTGAACAAACCTAAGATTGGTTTACTGATACCAGAGTATTATTAAATGTATCTTAGGAGTTAGTAATAAACATCCCAAGATAGGTGAATCAAATTATCTATTACCTGTGTAATAAAAATAGGTATCGCAGTCCCAGGTACTAAGTGTCACCAGGAAAATCGTATAATTACGAATAAGTACTTTATAGTGGTTAACCCAGCTATAACCACTAGACAAAATATCAGGGGCAAAGTGAATCAAAGTTTTAGTGGGGAAACCTAACTATCACTCAACCCGCCCTAATTTGTAACAAATAATTAAGAAGATAAAATAGGAGGACTTATGCGGGCAGTGCTGATGGCTGGCGGATCGGGAACCAGATTAAGACCGCTAACTTGCGATCTCCCGAAGCCAATGGTTCCGATACTCAATAGACCGATCGCAGAACACATCATCAACTTACTAAAAAGACATAGAATTACAGAAGTAATTGCCACATTACATTATTTACCAGATGTGATTCGTGATTACTTTCATGATGGTAGTGATTTTGGCGTACAAATGACCTACGCTGTGGAAGAAGACCAACCTTTAGGAACAGCAGGATGCGTCAAAAATATTGCCGAACTTTTGGACAAAACATTTTTAGTAATTAGCGGTGATTGTATTACCGACTTCGACTTAAGCGCCGCCATTCACTTTCATAAACGGCATCAATCAAAAGCTACAATAGTGCTAACTCGCGTACCGAATCCGGTGGAATTTGGGGTAGTAATTACAGACGAAGATGGACATATAAAACGATTTTTAGAAAAACCCTCTACTAGTGAAATTTTTTCCGATACAGTCAACACAGGCATCTACATTCTAGAACCAGAAGTTTTAGACTTTTTGCCAGCTAACCAAGAAAGTGACTTTTCCAAAGATTTATTTCCTTTGTTGTTGGATAAAGGAATACCAATGTATGGCTATATTGCCGAAGGTTACTGGTGCGATGTTGGTCACTTAGACGCTTATCGAGAAGCACAATATGATGGATTATGTGGCAAAGTTAAATTAGAAAAAGCTTACGGCGATCGCTCGCCCTACGTCGGAGAATCAGGAATTTGGATCGGACAAAATACCTACATTGACCCCACAGCCGAAATCGAAGCACCAGTCTTAATCGGAGACAACAGCCGCATTGGGCCAAGAGTACAAATAGAAGCCGGAACTGTCATTGGCGACAAAGTAACTATTGGCGCAGAAGCTAACTTAAAACGCCCGATAATTTGGAATGGTGCGATCGTCGGTGAAGAAGCCCAACTGAGTGCTTGTGTGATTGCCAGAGGTACAAGAGTCGATCGTCGCGCCCAAGTTTTAGAAGGCGCAGTCGTTGGTTCCCTGTCCACAGTCGGAGAAGAAAGCTTAGTTAATCCAGGTGTCCGGGTTTGGCCCAGCAAACAAATTGAATCCGGTGCAACCTTAAACATTAACTTAATTTGGGGACAAAGAGCCACCCGGAATTTATTTGCTCAAAGAGGCGTTTCAGGATTAGCAAATATTGATATTACCCCTGAATTTGCCGTCAAATTAGGTGCCGCTTACGGTTCCACTTTAAAACCTGGATCGCAAGTAGCTGTTTCCCGCGATCAACGTAGCATCTCCCGCATGGTTTCGCGTTCCTTTATTGCGGGTTTAATGTCAGTGGGAGTTCATGTGCAGAACTTGGAAGCTACAGCGATTCCGATTACTCGCACAGTAATTTCTACTTTGTCAGTAGTCGGGGGCATTCATATTAGAATACATCCTGAACGTCCCGATCACATTTTGATTGAGTTTTTAGATTTGAAAGGAATTAACATTTCTAAAGCCCAAGAAAAGAAAATTGAAGGAGCGTATTTTAAGGAAGATTTACGCCGAGCCCAAATTGATGAAATTGGCACTATGGCTTATCCGAGTCAGGTGATGGAACTGTACATTACTTGTTTTGAAAAACACCTGACAACTCAAGCAATTCGCCATAGTAATTCCAAAGTAGTAATTGACTATGTTTATGCGGTTTCTGGAGCAGTATTGCCGCAATTATTAGCTAAGTTTGGTTGCGATGCGGTAGTATTAAATGCTTCCCTCAATCAAACAGCTGTTTCCGCAGTGGAAAGAGAAGCATTATTACATCAACTTGGTCATGTGGTAGAAGCATTAAAAGCCAATTTTGGTGTCCAAGTATCTGGCAATGGTGAACAGTTAATTTTAGTTGATGAAACTGGCACACCAATTCGCGGGGAAATGCTAACCGCTTTAATGGTAGATATGATTCTGACTGCTAATCCGCGAGGAACAGTAGTAGTTCCGGTTGATACTTCCAGTGCTGTAGAACAAATTGCCCGACGACATGACGGCAGAGTAATTCGGACGAAAGCTAATCCGAGTGCTTTAATGGAAGCTTGTCAAACTAATTCTCATGTAGTCTTAGGTGGTTCAGCAGAAATGGGATTTATTTTCCCCCAATTGCATCCGGGATTTGATGCGATGTTCTGCATTGCTAAGTTGATTGAAATGTTAACAATTCAAGAGCGATCGCTCGGCTCAATTCGGGAAGAATTGCCCACAGTTTACCATAAAAGCCAAACAGTACGTTGCCCTTGGACAGTGAAAGGAGCATTAATGCGCTATTTAGTAGAAACTCATCCCGCTGATTCTTTAGAATTAATTGATGGGGTGAAAATTTGCTCTTTAACTGATGATAGTTGGGTATTACTTTTACCCGATGCTGGCGAACCATTGGTGCATATTTTCGTGAATAGTAGCGATCGCACTTGGGTCGATCGTACCTTAAAAGAATACCGCTTTAAAGTGCAAAACTTCGTTGAACTAGAACAACGAGAACAAGCAATTAAATAGTTGTGTGGTAATCGGTAATTAGTAGTTGGTAATTGGTGATTTTTTCCAGGAATTATCAATAACTAATTACTAATTAGTGAAAAAGTTGTAAAATAGGAATAATGCCGACAAAAACAAACAATCATCACTCAAATTTTATTTATGAACAGCTGCATTTTAATGGCTGAGGTCGTACAAGATCCTCAACTGCGATATACACCCGATAACCTCGCCGTTGCTGAGATGTTAGTACAGTTTCCCGGTGTCAAACCTGAAGATCCTCCAGCTAACTTAAAAGTAATCGGATGGGGAAATTTAGCCACAGAAATTCACGAACGCTGTCACCGAGGTTTGCACGTAGTTATTGAAGGTCGTTTGGGGATGATCACCTTTGAACGTAAACCAGAAGGTTTTAAAGAAAAACGTGCCGAATTAACTGCCCAAAAAGTTCATTATTTAGGTGCTAGTGACAGTTTTGCAGCGACTACACCAGTAACAACAACTGCTAGAAGCCAAGCTACAAATAGTCATCAAGACTCTTATCATTCTGGCAATGTAGCAACTACAACTAACAGATCTGTAGCAACTGCAACTGCAAGAAATACTGCTACTATTCCCGAAGTAGATGTAGATGATGAACCTCTTCCGACTGTTACTACTACAAAAACACAAAAACCAACAACACCAGTAAATCAACCAGATGTGGATGATATTCCTTTTTAGGTGTTTGTTTATGACTGTTCGTTGTGAACACTTCAGTGTTCCCCGAAGGGTAATGTACGACTGAAGTCGCTACAACAAACTGTACGACTGAAGTCGCTACAACGAACTGTACGACTAAAGTCGCTACAACGAACTTTACGACTGAAGTCGCTACAACGAACTTTACGACTGAAGTCGCTACAACGAACTTTACGACTGAAGTCGCTACAACGAACAATCATGATGATTAAACAGGAGTGGGTAAAATACCTCTTTCTCTAAATGACAAATTACCAATGACTAATGATTAAATCGCCTGAATCCACTCCTTAACTTCGTATTCTGTCCAAATCCCATTTTGCCAATAAGGATCGGCTTCAACTAACTGACGAACGGTAGTTTCATTATCTGCTTCGTAAATACCAAAAACTTTTGTTAAATCTTTAGTTGGGCCGATCGTAATTAAAACACCTGACTCTTTTTGAGTTGCTAAACCATCTAAATGTGCTTGTCGATAGGGTTCTCTTTTTTCCAGAACATCCTCACAATAACTTCCCCAGATCACGTATTTTGTCATAATGTAAATTTTCCAGAAATCAAATGTAATATAGCACAAGCGAGATCCCCGACTTCTTCAAGAAGTCGGGGATCTGTGTACTTAACTTCTGAGAGTGACTTGGAATTTTTCGGACAAAGCTTCCCGGACTTGTTGATGTACAGATTCGATATCCTCTTCTGTGAGGGTACGATCGCCCGCCCGATAAATTAACCGAAATGCTAAACTACGTTGTCCTTCGGGTACATTTTCACCCAGATATTGATCGAACAATTCCACTGATTCTAATAAAGTACCAGCAGCTTTTGCCATTACCCGTTCAATTTCTGCCACAGAAACTTTAGTGGAGGCAAAGAAAGCGATATCGCGATCGGATGCTGGATAACTAGAATAGGGTTTTAAAACTGGAGTGGAAATTTCCTCTTGATTCATCTGTTCTAGTAACACATCCAGGTTTAATTCAAACACATAAACTGCATCGGGAAGACCTCTTTCTTGACGTAACTGGGGATGGAGTTGCCCGAATGTTCCTAAGCGATCGCCTTGTACCCACAAAGAAGCAGTCCGTCCCGGATGTAAGCGAGAATCACGGCAATCAGGTTGATATTCTACCGTAATTCTTAACCGTTGAAACACGCTTTCTAAAACGCCTTTAGCTTCATACCAAGTCATTGGTTTTTCCTTTCCAGAATTTACCCAACGACCTACTGTAGGATCGCCACCGATAATTCCCGCTAAAGAATCAGCTTCCATTAAACCATCTTCTTCACTCCAGAAAATGCGCCCGATTTCAAAACCATTTAAAGCGCCATTTCCTTGTTCTAAGTTATATTGGAAACTGTCGATTAATCCCGAAATTAAATCAGTGCGTAAAGCCGAATATTCGCTAAACATTGGGTTACGCAGTTTGATTTGTGCTTCTCCTTCCGGTTTCCCCAAAGAGTAATGTACTAACTCTGTTAAACCCGCACCTCGTAAAGCTTCGCGCAATTTACGAGTTAACAATTGGTCAATAGAAAGATAACCAGGTTCCGTTTCTTCTGGTAATTCTACACAGAAATTATCGTAACCATAAAGACGGGCAATTTCTTCGATTAAATCGATTTCCCGTTCTAAATCTCGATAACGATAAGGAGGTACTGTAACTAACCAAACATCTTCATCTTCAGTGGGAGTAATTTTGCATCCCAAAGATGTCAGAATGGGGCGAATATCTTTTGGTTCTAACTCGCCAATTTCTTCGTCTAAATCTATAGGCCCTAAAATTTGATTGACGCGATCGAGACGTAGTTCGATCGATCTTGTCCAAGCAGATTGATTAGGACGATTATCGGATATTTCCTGTGTGACTGGAACTCCACCAGCTAATTCGGAAATTAAGGCGATCGCACGCCGACAAGCTAACTCTAATTCTGCCTGATTCACGCCTCTTTCATAACGTCCAGAAGCCTCAGTTCTGATTCCCAAACTGCGTGCCGAACGGCGAATTGCTGTAGGATCGAATAATGCTGCTTCTAGCATGATACTTTGAGTTTGCTCGGAAACTTCTGTTTCTTCACCACCCATTACCCCGGCTAAAGCAACTGGTCGATCGTTAGCAGTAATTAACAAAGCTTGGGGTTGTAAATTGCGAGTTTGTCCGTCTAATGTTTTTAAAGATTCGCCATTTTTAGCCAAGCGAACACCGATAGTTAGAGAATTTTTACCCGTGACAGATAGCAAACTTTGGCGATCGAAAGCGTGTAGAGGTTGTCCCCATTCTAAAAGTACGTAATTGGTAATATCTACCACATTATTAATTGGTCTAATTCCCGCCCCTTGCAATCTTTGTTGTAACCAAACTGGGGAAGGATTAATTTTGATATTTTCAATTACCGTACCAATATAAGCAGGACAAGCTTGGGTTTCTTCAATCTTTAAACTTAAAACCTCTTTGTTTCCCACTGGAATTTTAACTTCAGGAACTTCTGGTAATTTCAAAGTTGCCCCAGTTAAAGCCGCCACTTCTCGCGCAATTCCAATCATACTTAAAGCATCAGCACGATTAGCCGTTGCTGTCAAGTCTAAAATCACATCATCTAAACCTAAAAGTGGGCGAACATCGCTGCCTAAATTGATATTTTCCGGGTCAAAGCTATGAATTCCCGATGATTCCTTTTCTAGCCCTAATTCTGCCAAAGAGCAAATCATCCCTTCCGATCGCACACCGCGCAGTTTAGTCGATCGCAATTTCAAATCAATTTTTGGCAGATAGGTACCAATAGTCGCAACTGGCACAAAGAGATCTGCCTTGACATTAGCCGCTCCACAGACAATATTTAAAGGAGTACCTGAGCCAACATCTACCTCGCAAACTCTCAGCTTATCGGCGTTGGGGTGCGGTTGACAACTCAGCACCTTACCCACTACCACACCATCAGCCCAAGTGCGACGGTCTTCAATGTCTTCTACTTCAAACCCAGCCATAGTCAGCTTGTGGGCTAATTCTTCCGGGGTGATAGTGAAATCTACCAGTTCCCGCAACCAGTTCAGAGAGATCCGCATTGCTAAAATGCCTTTACTGTTGTCAGACTGTCTATTGTACCTAAAGTATCAACAATCCCGGCTTCTTTACTAGTATAAGAATGCCGAAGGCAAAGAAAGGGAACTCCTGAACCGGATAAAATTTCCCTTCTTTACTGGCAACGCCAAAAATATTGCGTAAAAATACGTATTTAGATAACCAATTACAATATATCTGCAATGCTTATCATTAGTAATATCTCGGATTTAATCTCTCTAGACCACCATGATAATATCTCTGTATGTGATAAGCTCAGATTGAACGCTCTACCAGAGAATCATCCATTTTAGTTAAGATGGAAGTATCATTTTTAGCTTTATTGTCGAATCATTAAGTAATTTATTTGTTAGTTTTCCAGTGACAACGGGTAATCTAACTATGGATAGGTTGAATTTTATGTAATTTCAATGGAGGTGAATGTAGAAGAAACTAAGAACAGTTGACAGATTTAGAGGTTGCTTAATCAAATCTTTAATTGATTTGTTGCATACATAGTACCGTAATTGTTGGTTTTAGCCCGGATAATAAAAATAGGGCGCTCAAAGAATACTGAAATGATCCTATGCGCGAGTGACGCTGAATGAGCTATTGCTTAAATCCAGCCTGTCCTAATCCAGAAAACCCAGACCACGAAGAAAGTTGCCAAGCTTGTGGTTCACATCTCATGCTGCGCGATCGCTATCGTGTAATCAAACCTCTGGGTCAGGGTGGTTTCGGAGCTACATTTTTGGCTAACGATCAATTATTGCCGGGAGAACCAAGTTGCGTAATTAAGCAACTCCGTCCAACGGCTACCGCACCTCACGTTTTTCAAATGGCCCGCGAGTTATTTGAACGAGAGGCCAGAACATTAGGACAAATTGGTAATCATCCCCAAGTACCGCGACTGTTGGACTACTTTGAAGACCATCAGCAATTTTATTTGGTGCAGGAATACGTATCTGGGGATACTCTACAAAGAGAAGTGAAACAAAGTGGCCCCTTTAGCGAAGAAGGAGTCAAACAATTCTTGAGCGAGATCCTACCAGTACTACAGTATATTCACGGTCAAAAGGTAATTCACCGGGATATTAAACCAGCCAACTTAATTCGCCGCAACCAAGACCGCAAGCTAGTTTTAATTGACTTTGGGGCAGTGAAAAACCAAGTCAACCCAGCAGCGGCAAATAACTCAGACCAAACAGCTTTAACAGCTTATGCTATTGGTACACCAGGGTTCGCACCCCCAGAACAAATGGCGATGCGCCCGGTTTATGCTAGTGATATTTATGCTTTGGGAGTCACTTGTATTTATTTACTAAGTGGCAAATCTCCCAAAGATTTAGATTACAACCCCTCAACTGGGGAAATGCTGTGGGAAAAGCACGTTCGCATGGTCAACAGTTTGAGTGACCATTTTGCCAATGTGCTGCGAAAAATGTTAGAAGTATCGGTGCGCGATCGCTACCAATCCGCCAACGATGTCCTCAGAGCCTTAGACCTAGAACCATACCTTGATAGTTTAGCCCAAGGCATGATTGCTGGGCCACCACCGGGATCTACTCCATCATCAGGTAGTAAGTTTGGCCCTAATTCCCTGAATAGTGGCACTGGTTCAAAAGGAGCTGGCGCTGCCAATTCTGTGGTGAAAGCAGCAATGGCAATTCGTGCCAGACGCACTAGGCTAGAAGGAACAGATATCCATTCGGGAATTAGTGGCTATCGAGCTAATGTTAACAGAAATAGCGGAAATTTACCTAGTAGTGATAACTTTACTGGAAGTAAGAATAGAAATATTAAGCGCAAATTAGACGCGCAAGAAGTACAAACTTCCTACAGCAAAGGTAGAAGAGATTTTGCTCAACAAAATCTCAGCTTACTTAATTTACAAAAAGTTGATTTATCAGAAGCTATTTTCCATCAAGCTAGATTAAATCGTACCAATCTTCAAGGCGCAAATTTATTTCATGCCGATTTTGGCAGAGCCAGTTTAAATCAAGCAATTCTCCGGGATGCTAACTTAGGTAGAGCTTATCTGAGTTATGCTGATTTAGAAGGAGCAGATTTGCGTGGGGCAGATTTGAGTTATGCCCATCTGATGAATGCCAATTTGAGAGGGGCAAATCTCTGTGGTGCTAACCTTACTGGTGCCAGAATTACAGAAGAACAGTTAGCAATGGCTAAAACTAACTGGATGACAGTACGCCCCACCGGAAAACGCGGGATTTGGTAAGTTTGGGGACTCTTGACTCTTGAGTCTTGACTCTTGACAAGGGGACAAGGGGACAAGGGGACAAGGCGACAAGGGGACAAGGGGACAAGGGGACTGGGAAAAAAAAGTTCTCATGACTAATGATTAATGACTAATGACTAATGACTAATGACTAATGACTAATGACTAAGACAGCACTAATTACAGGGGTTACAGGTCAAGACGGCTATTACTTAAGCCGATTCCTTTTGCAAAAGGGTTATCGAGTGGTAGGCTTGGTATTACCTCAGAGGCAAAGTAGTCTGGCTAAGTTGGGTTCTTTGGTTAACAAACTAGAGATTTATGCCGTCGATCTGACTGATAGTAGAGTGCTTTCTGGCTTACTTGAACAAGTACATCCTCAAGAAATTTATAATTTAGCTGCTCCTAGTTTTATTCCAGATTCTTGGAATAACCCACTCGAAACCTTAGATGTAATCGCTCGAACAACAACTCGACTGTTAATGGCGGTTCGTCAAGCAGGTGTGAAAGCTCGATTTTATCAGGCTAGCAGTTCGGAAATGTTTGGGCAAGTAGACCCTTCACCTCAAGAGGAAAATACGCCCTTTCGACCGATGAATCCTTACGCTACAGCCAAATTACACGCCCATTGGACAATGGTGCATTATCGTCAGCGTTATAATTTGTTTGCTTGTAGTGGCATTTTATACAATCATGAATCTCCCCGCCGACCAACGCAGTTTGTGACTCGGAAAGTGTGTTTGGCAGCAGCAGCGATTAAATTGGGAATTAGCGATCGCTTAGAACTTGGCAACTTGGATGCGAAACGCGATTGGGGCTATGCGGAAGATTACGTCCAAGCCATGTGGCGAATGTTGCAACAGAACCAACCAGAAGATTATGTGATTGGCACCGGAAAACTGCACAGTGTCAAGGAATTAGTAGCTACTGCTTTTGAATGCGTGGGATTAGATTGGACTCGCTATGTGGTAGTGAATCCCAATTTAGTCCGCTCAGACGAACATTTTCTGTTAGTAGCTAACGCCAAAAAAGCTAAACAAAAACTGCAATGGCAACCGCAAATGAGCTTTGAGAACCTAGTAGAAAAAATGGTACTCAAAGATTTAGAGCGATTGCAGAATGGCACAATTGCGACTAGCGCTAAACCTTAGTTAAGCAGGGAAACTCTCTGTGCAGAGGTGCACAAGAGAAAAATTAGGAGTTAGTTTGAGGAAAAAGCTTCAGATTTGGGAACTCTATTAAGTAGGTGAGTTGATCTGCACCTAGCTTGAACTGAGATAAGAGCACCACTCTCAACAAGACTTGAAAAACCGGGTTTCTTCACGGAAAATCAAGGCTTTCAGGTTTAGTTATTGGCTCACCTCCCGGAATAAGCCTTGGTGCAAGATCTGAGTTGAATATAAATTTAAGGATAAGAAGGAAATGAACAGCGAACAGAGGTACTTATTTGTTTTCTTAGAAATCGTTGGTGTTGAAGGTGGGATTCAATCCTATATTAAGGATATTTGGCGAGCTTATGTGGGATTGTCTGAACAAACTGTTGCGGATGTATTTTTACTCCGTGATGCACCAGTAAAAAACAATCCTTTTGCTACCGAAAAGCTGAGATTTCATTATTTTAAAACCATAAATCCGATGTTAGGGCGAGTTTGGATGATTGCTGCTTTAGTAATTTATCTTTGGCAATATCGTCCAGATCATGTATTTTGCGGTCACATTAATTTAGCACCTTTAATTCAAACACTTTGCCAAATTAGGGGAATTCCCTATACAGTTTTGACTTATGGTAAAGAAGTTTGGGAACCGTTAGGGCCAAAATATAAACAAGCTTTGCAACAAGCGTCGGGAATTTGGACAATTAGCCGTTATAGTCGTGACCAAGCTTGTCAAGCTAATCAAATTAATCCCAAATTGGTGGAATTTCTTCCTTGTTGTGTAGATGGGGAAACCTTTACGCCAGGAGAGAAGAATCCAGCTTTGGTGGAAAAGTATAATTTGGCGGGTGCTAGGGTGTTGATGACTGTGGCGCGACTGTGGTCTGGGGATATTTATAAAGGTGTAGATGTGACGATTCGGGCGCTAAGTGCGATCGCGCAAACCTTCCCCAACGTAAAATACTTAGTCATCGGTCGTGGTGACGACCAACCAAGATTAGCGCAATTAGCCAAAGATTTAGGTGTCGCTGACAGAGTAGTTTTTGCAGGTTTCGTACCCACAGAACAATTAGTAGAACATTACCGCCTCGCTGATGCTTATATCATGCCTTCTCAAGAAGGATTTGGCATTGTCTATTTAGAAGCTATGGCTTGCGGTGTTCCCGTGTTGTCTGGTGACGCTGACGGTTCAGCTGACCCTTTACAGGATGGGCGTTTGGGTTGGCGAGTCCCACACCGTAACCCAGAAGCAGTAGCAGCAGCTTGTCAAGAAATTCTCCAAGGGGAAGATCAACGTTGTGACGGGAAATGGTTACGACAGGAGTCTTTAGCCAAATTTGGTCGAAATGCTTTTCGCCAAAGACTCAAAGAATTATTGGATAGTACAGAGTAGCTAACGAACCGGAGTAATAAGGGAGGGAAACGCAGAGATTCGGAGTACTCAGCTACGCCAGATGAACGCTTGTAGGTGATGACTTAATAGGATCGGGCGTGCGATTCGTTGTCACCGGCGCGACCTGTAAAAGGGTCATCTGTTTCGCAGAGCCAACTCTGCTAAGGGATTCACAGCCCTTACCCTCATGTAAAAGACTCAACAGAGTCCGACCACACCTCAGTACAGTAATGGAAAAGGTGGAATGCAGGTCACAAAAGTAGCCAAAACTGGTAGCCTAAGCTGGTTAGGAGCAAGAGGGAGTTCTCTGATGGTGAACGGACGTGAATTATCGATAAACTGCGCTATACGAAGGATGTCCAAATCAGGCTGATAGGCATAAGTGGGTAGTTTTGATGCTCGGTGATCATCAAAACCTGTGAATAACCAAACTCACCGCAGAATAGATAACACCTAAAAGAGAACAGAACAACAGATGTATCAACAGGGTAAACCCAACAAGGTCTAGGGAAAGGTCGAAAACCCTAGTAGGTCAAAGGTAACGATGACGTAAACCCTTGGAGGGTAGAGGATGGATGAAAAAGCAAATGCTGATTTGTAATGAATCAGATAGAGGTTCAAATTTTGCCTCTGACCGAAAGGAAAGCAGACTTCATCTGGGTCTTATACGAAAGACGAAATGATTAAGAAATCGAATCCAATGACAAGTTAGATACCGCCATGTTTATGACAGTAAACGGACAAAGGAAACAGCTAGAAGATTGGAGCCAAATTAATTGGCGGCAAACTCGAAAAGCTGTGAGAAATCTACGTCAAAGAATCTTTCGTGCCAGACAACTTGGTGACTATCGTAAGCTACGAAGCCTACAAAAGTTAATGCTTAAAAGCGGAGCAAACCTACTGTTAGCAGTCAGACAAATCACTCAAACCAACGACGGTAAAAAGACGGCAGGGATTGACAAAGAGGTTATAAACACCCCTGCACAAAGAGTGGAATTTGTACGTAATTGGAAAGGAACAAAACCCAGTCCCACAAGACGAGTCATGATTCCCAAGCCAAACGGCAAAAAGCGTCCTCTTGGTATCCCAACCATTAAGGATAGAGTCATGCAATCAGTAGTGAAAAACGCACTAGAACCCGAATGGGAAGCACAGTTTGAAGCCAATTCATACGGATTCAGACCGGGCAGAAGTTGTCAAGATGCCATAGAACAAGGGTTTAATCAACTATCAAGATGGCATAACTGGGTTCTAGAAGCTGATATCAAAGGCTTCTTCGACAACATTGCTCATGAAGCCATTCTCGACAGTATTAGTAATTTCCCACAAAGGGAACTAATAAGAGGATGGTTAAAAGCTGGATTCATGTTCCAAGGGAAAATTAACCCGACAGAACAAGGCACACCACAAGGAGGGGTGATATCTCCGCTTCTAGCCAACATAGGACTGCATGGGTTAGAAACATACATAAAATCCACCAATCCGAAACTTGGCGTGGTGAGATACGCTGATGATTTCATAGTTACAGCTAGGGACAAAGGAAGTCTCGAAAAAGCACAAATCCAGATTCAGCAATGGATGAGAGAAAGAGGCTTAGAACTCAGCACTGAGAAGACGCTAATAACGTCAATGGAAGATGGTTTCGACTTCCTTGGCTTCAACCTAAGACACTATAGCGGTAAACTACTAACCAAACCATCCAAAAAGAAAGTATTAGCTTTCTGTAAGCGGATAGGAAAGGAAATCAAACGTCTGAATGGTCAAGAACAAGAGACAGTTATTAGAAAACTGAATCCTATTCTCAGAGGTTTTGCTAACTATTACAAAGGTGGAGTTAGCAAAGAAACTTTCAGCTATATCTCACACCGAGTATGGCAATACCTTTGGCGTTGGGCAAAGCGTAGACACCCCAACAAAAGCAAAAAGTGGGTGAAAAACCGTTACTTTAAGACCATCCAAAATAATCAATGGACGTTCACCTGTGAAAGTGAACGCCGTAGGAAAAAGGCAGAAATCACCCTGTATCCTATCGCAAAAACACCCATTGAAAGGCACATAAAGGTTAAAGGTAGCGCATCACCAGATGACCCGTCCCTAAAAGAGTACTGGGATAAACGTCACCAAAAGAACGGAAAATCATACTGGGAGAAAGGCTCAAAATATTACGAAGTAGCCCTTCTCCAAAATTGGAAATGTCCCATCTGCGGTGAACCATTAATCAATGGGGAAGAGGTCGAAACCCACCACATAGTACCTGTAGCTAAAGGCGGTCTAGACGACACAGACAACCTACAGCACTTACACGCAGCGTGCCACAAACAGGTACATTCAAAACCCAAGTTGAAAGGCTTGAAGTAAGGCTTGAGCCGTGTGTTGGGAAACTGACAAGCACGGTTCTTAGGGGAGGTGCGGGTAGTAATACCCAAACCTTACCCGACAATCAGTGGATAAAACCACGAAATACCGTGACTCATGTCCATTAAAGGATGTGAAACTCTCAAGATGATAGGGGTGCAAGCCCCCTCCACCGGGTAAGGGTGTGACTCCCAATCTAGCCACAGCGACTAGACTCGGAACTCTAGAGACTGAAGCTGGCAGTAGGGCGCAATCAGAGCTTGTTCCGAAAGCACACTGGCGCTAGGGGAGTTCCCAAGATGAAACATAGCCTAGAAAAGCAACTTAAGGTAAAGCCGGACGGAAAAGAATAACCCCCCGGACTTCACTAGAGACAATACCCGCTAGCTTTTGCCCGAAAGACTAGCCTTACCAAGGGTATCTAGTAGTTGAATTGGCTACATCTAAAGGAACGAGACAATCACTTGAGGGAACGAAGAAAAACGAATCTAAGGTCTTGGGAAAGGTCGAACCCCAGGTAGGCGTGACGAGACGCGGAAACCCCTAGATTCGGGTAGGATGCGAAGTAACTTTCGCAAGGCAATCAGAAAACACTTAAAGGAGTAGAGCATGATTAGGCACAGTCTTAGCGCTAGTGAATTCTGGAGAAAGTTACCCTCGAAGCAATTCCGACGTAACCTATTCCGCCTACAAGTGCGAGTGTTCAAAGCTATTCGAGCCAATGACCTGCGTGCGCGACCTGAACTGGTCATCTAGTATGAGGAACCCAGTCCTCTAGGAGATTCACACCTCCTACCCTCACGTAAAAGACTCGTAAGAGTCCGGTCACGGTTCAGTAAGTAATGAAACAACCGGAATGCAGACCACGAAAGTAGCCAAAACTAGCAGCCTAAGCTGGTTAGGAGCAAGAGGGAAATTCTTGAATGGTGAACGAAAGTGAACTGTCCCAAGCTACGTGACCATTGGAGGAACCAAATAAGGCTGATAGGTTCCTATGAGGGGGTTAAAGATTTCGCAGTTCTTTAACCGTGTGAACAACCAAACCTCATCGCAGTATAGACAGCACCTAACAAGAAAAGAAAACTAGACGATACAACAGGGTAAACCCTACAAGGTCTAGGGAGAAATCCCTAGTAGGTCAAAGGTAACAATGATGAAACCCTTGAAGGGCAAAGGATGGATGAAAAAGCGAATGCTGGTTTGTAATGAATCAGATAGAGGTACCCTTCGGGAAGCCTTCGGCTACAAAATTTGCCTCTGACCGAAAGGAAAGCAGACTTCATCTGGGTCTTATACGAAAGACAAACTGACTAAGAAATCGAATCCGATGACAAGTTAGATACCGCCATGTTTATGACAGTAAACGGACAAAGGAAACAGCTAGAGGATTGGAGCCAAATCAATTGGAGACAAGTCCGAAAAGCTGTGAGAAATCTACGTCAAAGAATCTTTCGTGCCAGACAACTTGGTGACTTTCGTAAGCTACGAAGCCTACAAAAGTTGATGCTTAGAAATTACGCAAACCTACTGTTAGCAGTCAGACAAATCACTCAAACCAATGATGGTAAAAAGACCGCAGGGATTGATAAGGAGGTAATAAACACCCCAGCACAGAGAGTGAAATTTGTACGCAACTGGAAGGAAACAAAGCCCAGTCCCACAAGACGGGTGATGATTCCAAAACCAAACGGCAAAAAGCGTCCTCTTGGTATCCCAACCATTAAGGATAGAGTCATGCAGGCAGTAGTGAAAAACGCACTCTTACCCGAATGGGAGGCCGTGTTTGAAGACAATTCCTATGGCTTCAGACCTGGTAGAAGTTGTCAAGACGCAATAGAGCAATCCTTCTTAAGGTTGCAAAAAGGCAGGGACAACTGGGTTTTAGAAGCTGATATCAAAGGCTTCTTCGACAACATTGCCCATGAAGCCATCCTCAACCAGATTAGTCACTTTCCACAGAAAGAACTGATAAGAGGATGGTTAAAAGCTGGATTCATGTTCCAAGGGAAAATCAACCCAACAGAACAAGGCACGCCACAAGGAGGAGTAATATCTCCGCTCCTAGCCAACATAGGATTGCATGGATTAGAAACATACATAAAATCCACCAACCCGAAACTTGGCGTGGTGAGATATGCTGATGATTTCATAGTCACAGCTAGGGATAAAGGAAGTCTCGAAAAAGCACAAATCCAGATTCAGCAATGGATGAATTCAAGAGGCTTAGAACTCAGTTCCCAGAAGACGGTAATTACGTCAATGTCAGATGGTTTCGACTTCCTTGGCTTTAATCTAAGACACTATAGCGGTAAACTGCTAACCAAACCATCCAAAAAGAAAGTATTAGCTTTCTGTAAACGGATAGGAGAGGAAATCAAACGTCTGAATGGTCAAGAGCAAGAGGTAGTCATTAGAAAACTGAATCCTATTCTCAGGGGTTTTGCTAACTATTATAAAGGTGGAGTTAGCAAAGAAACTTTCAGCTATATCTCATATCGAGTATGGCAATACCTTTGGCGTTGGGCAAAGCGTAGACACCCCAACAAAGGCAAAAAGTGGGTCAAGAATCGTTACTTTAAGACCATCCAAAATAATCGATGGACGTTCACCTGTGAAAGTGAACGCCGTAGGAAAAGGGTAGTTATCACCCTATATCCTATTGCAAAAACACCCATTGAAAGGCACATAAAGGTCAAAGGTAGCGCATCACCAGACGACCCCTCCCTGAGAGAGTATTGGGATAAACGTCACCAAAAGAACGGAAAATCATACTGGGAGAAAGGCTCAAAATATTACGAAGTAGCCCTTCTCCAAAATTGGAAATGTCCCATCTGCGGTGAACCATTAATCAATGGGGAAGAGGTCGAAACCCACCACATAGTACCTGTAGCTAAAGGCGGTCTAGACGACACAGACAACCTACAGCACTTACACGCAGCGTGCCACAAACAGGTACATTCAAAACCCAAGTTGAAAGGCTTGAAGTAAGGCTTGAGCCGTGTGTTGGGAAACTGACAAGCACGGTTCTTAGGGGAGGTGCGGGTAGTAATACCCAATCCTTACCCGACAAAGCTAAGTCACTACAAAAGCTAACAACTCGAATTATGGGACAAAAGCCAAAGCTGAGAAGCTGGCACCCATTGTCAGAGGTTGGAGAAACTACCACCAGTTCTGTAAGTTAGATGGCTCAAGGTTTAGTTTATGGCGCATCGAAAAAAGAACTTGGAAGGTATTCAACAAAGAAAGGAAGCTTAACCGACACCAAGTTACAAACCTGGTCAATAAAGCCTTCCCGACTGTCCCTTACCACGAAAATAAATTCGTAAATGTCAAAGGGAATAAGTCGCCTTTCGATGGAGATATCACGTACTGGTCAAAACGTAACAGCAATCTATATGACGGTACAACCTCTAAGATGCTGAAAAAGCAAAACCATAAATGTGGATACTGTGGACTTTTCTTTATTGGAGAAGAAAAGGTACATTTACACCACAAAGATGGCAACCATAACAACTGGAAAGACAATAACCTGATGGTTGTACACGAAAGTTGCCACGACTACATCCACATGAGCAAACAAGATTGTCGGGAGCCGGGTGCTGGGAAACCTGCACGCCCGGATCTAACTGAGAGGGGCGAGGGGTAATTCCCTCCCTCGACTCAACCAAGTCCTAAGCGTCGGGGAAGTACAGATAAAGAGATCCCCGATTTCTGGGAGAAGTCGGGATCTAGTTCCAGGCTGTACTAGGGTTCGAGCACGTTACTGGCATACTCCCCTTCCATGTTACCCGCTGGGGCATACTGACAAACCACATAGAAGGCGTTAAACTTAGTACCGTCAATCGTGGCGATGCCTTGTGCTGCACCACAGCCTAATTCAGTACTATTCTTCCAGACAACCTGTGTAAAATGCCCAGTACCCGAAGAAGACTCTGGATTGTTGTAGTCGTAGGCGGAAACTTCCTTGTACCAATCCTCTACCGCTGATTTGCCCAGTTCGGCTGAGTCGATTGAGCTTTCGGTAGTGTAGGAAACGTAGATGTTTTCTCCTGCGTCGTTCCTTTGACTGCTGTCACTGTGTTCAAACACCGCATTGGCTGCTAGGTGTTCTGCCCAAGTTTGAGCGGTGCTGTTGAGAGACTCACTGATGGTCATGCTAGGGCTATGATGCGTGGCTCGATATGTGTTGTGATTAGACAAAGCACTACTACGGAAGGCGGGTAAATCTATCGATGTCTGCTGCATTTTGTTACCCAAAATCAACTATATAAGTATATTAACAATATAAAGTGACAAAAGTTACAGTAAATTTTTCAATAACAGCCCAGGAAGTCTGATTGTACATTAGGGATAAGGGTGGCAATTTTGACGCAGATGCGATCGCCCAACGCTACTCTCAGGCAATCGGAACAGATGTGACCTACTATCTCTGAACTCGCTATGCTAGATTCAGACCAAGATCGAGATGCAGGAAATGAGCATCAAAAATTTTCAGTTTAATGTTCCAGGTTTAGGCTGCGCCCTCAGTATTTTCTTGTCGTTTTGGCTGTTAAGTGCGATCGGACTTGGCTGGTTGGCGAAATCTGTGTTAATTCTAATGGTGTGTTTGGTGACACTACCTGCGATCGCATTTTTTGTGTTTCGCTGGTGGTTAAAGCGCAATTTGGTAGAAGATAATTGTCCCGTTTGCGGATATGAATTCACTGGGTTGAATAAAACTCAAATGCGCTGTCCTAGTTGTAGCGAACCTCTCTTAATAGAAGAAGGTCATTTTAAACGGGTGACACCACCAGGGACAATTGATGTCCAAGCGATCGAAGTTTCGACTCAACAAATAGAAGATTAAAGTTCGTTGTAACGACTTGAGTCGTAGTTCGTTGTAACGACTTGAGTCGTAGTTCGTTGTAACGACTTGAGTCGTAGTTCGTTGTAACGACTTGAGTCGTAGTTCGTTGTAACGACTTGAGTCGTTGTTCGTTGTAACGACTTGAGTCGTTCTTCTGTCAAATGAAGGACTGAAGTCCTTACAACGAACCTTAATTTCGACGGTGAACGAGAGTTGTAGTTGCTTGGTCTACTGGTACTAGTAAGATTTCACTAATATTAACGTGAGATGGGCGAGTGACGCAGAAAAAAACCACATCTGCAACATCATCTCCAGTTAAAGGTGTGAGTCCTTGGTAAACTTTTTCGGCGCGTTCTGTATTACCATGAAATCTTACTTGACTAAATTCGGTTTCGACTAACCCAGGATCGATACAACTAACGCGAATTGGTGTTCCTAAAAGGTCTTGTTTTAAGCCTTCAGAAATTGCTCTCACTGCTGCTTTGGAACCACAATATACATTACCACCTGGATAAGTTTGCCGACCTGCAATTGAACCAATATTTACTACATGACCTTTACCACGATCGATCATTCCGGGAACTACATAACGGGTAAGATAAAGTAAACCTTTGACGTTAGTATCAATCATTTCCTCCCAGTCTTGGAAGTCGCCTTCGTGAAGTTTGCTTAAACCGCGACTTAAGCCAGCGTTATTGATTAAAATATCGATGTTTTGCCAAGGTTCTGGGAGAGAGTTTATGGCTGTTTCTACGGCTTGGCGATCGCGCACATCTAATTCTATCAAGTAAATTTCAGTAGCAAACTCTTTGTTGAGTCGATCGGCAATTTCTTGCAGTTTTTCTTTGCGTCTCGCTGCTAAAATTAGCTTGGCACCAGCTTGAGCAAACACTTTAGCGCAGGATGCACCAATTCCACTACTTGCGCCAGTAATTAAAACAATTTCGTTTTCAATTGAAATCATAATTTAAGCAATTTTAGATGTAATCTTAGCTTTTTTCTCAGCAATTAAAAGAGGCTCCAGCCTCTATTTTCGTTCCCAGGTTGAACCTGGGAACGAGATGACGAGATGAAAGGAGGTTCTACCTCCTCTGTTGCCAGATTGAAATATCTATACTCTGCAAACAATTAACCTGAAGTTCTGCCGGGACGAGAGGGACGTGCAGGTGCAGGGGAATTAGAACGAGTTGGTCTAGAATTGTTTCTTCCACCAGGAACTACTGGTAATCTTTGGGAAACAATAGTAATACCATCTGACCGAACTAAGACTGCGGAAATCCAATATTTACCAGGATCATTTGGGGCACGACCTACTTTAAAAATGCCTCCTGCATTTAGTGGTTCTAATTGAATTTTTGGCGAATTAAGATAGTTATTTGGGTTGATTTGTTCGAGTAAAGCTGTACCTACTAACAAGTTATCTTTTAGTGGTTCTTTGACTACTACATCGAAATTAAATTCCTGACCTGTGCCTACTTGTTCGGGTAATTTAAAATCAACTGTGGGGGGTTTTTCTCCAGAGGTTAATTGAGTTTTTTCACTCAAAATCTCTTGGTTAACAATTTTTTGATTTTCCCAGCGTTGTTTGGAATTAATTGTGGCGTTAAAACTCCAAGTTCTGCCATCTACTGGCTGAGTTCCTGTGATATTTGTGACTGTTTCGGCGACTATGCCATTACCTTGATTTTGCCAAGATTTTAATTCGGTGCGGTATTTCAACTGAGGATAACGTTGCCAAAGTTGAGTGAGGGTTTTTTCCATTCCAGCGCGATTTAAGCCGTCGCTGTTGCTAAAATTAGCACCATAAAACTGCATTACTGCTTGAACATTGCGGCTATTTGCTGCGGCATCGATTTGCGCTATGGTGTTTTTCAATTCCGGTGGCGCGGTGTCAGGAGTAGCAGCTTTAGCAGTTGTCCACCCAGAGGATAATCCCAATGTTAACAGGAATGCTATGGGTAAAGAGGTGGGTCGAAATTTCAGAGGATGTGGCATATTTTGATATTTTGAGAATCAGCCTAAAACACCAGATTTGTTTAGATGTTAACTGAGAAACAGAATTTAGATCGCCAAGCTGCTTCCCTAGAAGGTAATGCTTCAGCACCACGACGACTGTTAATTGCTGCTAGTGGTACTGGGGGACATTTGTTTCCGGCGCTTGCTTTGGCAGAACAATTGCCAGATTACCAAATTGAGTGGCTGGGTGTGCCAAATCGCTTAGAAAAAGATTTGGTTCCTGCTAAGTATGCCTTAAATACGATCGCAGTGGAAGGCTTTCAACAACGTTTTGGTTTAGGTACGCTGAAAATTGTGGGTAAGTTTGCCACAGCTATTCGCAGTTGTCGGGAGTTGCTGAAACGGGGAAAGTTTAACGGGGTATTCACGACTGGGGGTTATATTGCTGCACCTGCGATTATTGCGGCCCGATCGCTCGGTTTACCTGTTATTCTACATGAATCGAATGCGATTCCGGGTAAAGTAACCCGCTTTTTTGGGCGTTGGTGTCAGACTGTAGCGGTAGGTTTTGAAGCTGCGGCTAAGTTATTGCCCGGTTGTAAGACAGTTTACACGAATACGCCTGTGCGATCGCAATTTCTCGCCCCCGAAAAACACGATTTACCCATTCCTGATGATGTGCCTTTAATTGTTGTAATTGGTGGTAGTCAAGGCGCAGTAGCGGTGAATAAATTTATTCGTCAAAGTGCAAAAAGTTGGTTTGAAAAAGGCGCTTGGGTAGTACATCAAACCGGAGAAAACGATCCAGACGTAGCAACTTTACAAAATCCCCATTATTTCCCGATGCCATTTTACAACAATATGGCGGGACTGTTACAAAGAGCGAATTTAGTAATTAGTCGTGCAGGTGCAGGTTCTTTAACAGAATTAGCAGTAATGGGGAAACCTGCAATTTTAATTCCCTATCCTTTTGCCGCAGAAGATCATCAGACATACAATGCTAAAACCTTTGCTGATGCTGGTGCAGCTTTAGTATTTAAGCAATCGGAATTAACGCCGGAAATTTTAAGACAACAAGTTTTAACTTTATTAGAATCAGCGGATAAATTACAGCAAATGTCTGAAGCTGCGTTGAGTTTAGCAGTCAAAGATAGTGCCGAAAGGTTAGCAAAATTAGTCCGGCAATTTGTTGAATAGACTGGGGATTGGGGATTAGGGATTGGGGACTGGGAAAGAGTAGTTGGGTATCTGTTAAAAAACTGATATCTTTCTACTTTTATCTTTGCTGCTAACAGAAAAGTTAATGCTAAGATCTGTGTTTATCTGTGTCCATCTGTGGTAAAAAAAACCAAATCTAAGTAACCGACAGAAGAGTTAACGCTAACATCTGCGTTTATCCGCGTTCATCTGCTTTCATCTGCGTTCTAAAAAATTTACTGGATGGCACTAGGATCGATCGCACCTTGCTACAATTAAGTCAGGATTTCCGAGGAAAATTGCCATGTTGCAAACCGAATCAAAAACCATGAATCTGGAGGAATTTTTGGATTGGTATCCAGATGGTTACGGTCGTTTTGAATTGTATGATGGAGTAGTTGTCGAAATGCAACCAACAGGAACACATGAACAGGTAGTATCAGAATTAGCCGCTGAGTCATTAATCGAAATTCGGCGCTTAAAACTTCCTTACTTTGTTGGTCAGCGAACTATAGTTAAACCCATTGATTCCGACAGTTCAGGCTATAATCCAGATGTTATTGTTTTGGATGAAAATGCGTTAAAAGATGAACCATTATGGAAGAAACGTGCCACAATTACCAAAGGCGAAACAGCAAAATTAGTTATAGAAGTAGTTAGCACTAATTGGCAAGATGATTATCTCCTGAAGTTAGGAGAATACGAAAAGCTAGGTATTCCTGAATATTGGATTGTTGATTATTTAGGTTTGGGTGGTAGACGCTATATTGGAAACCCGAAACAACCGACTATTTCGGTTTACAAAATGGTTGAAGGCGAGTATATGGTGAATCAGTTTAGAGGTGAAGAACGGATACAATCGGCGATTTTTCCAGAATTGAATTTAACAGCAGAACAAATTTTTAAAATTGGGGAATAAGGAGAGCGATCGCAATGATTACAACCACCAAAAAAATAACTTTTGCTGAATATGTCAAGTATAATGATGGCACTGATAGGAAGTATGAATTAGTCAATGGAGAATTGATAACCATGAGTTTAGGAACTGGGAAACATGGTGCAATTACTAAATTTTTAGAACGAAGTTTCGATGATGAAATGGCAATCAAATTCAATTTGTCCCAGGAGCAAATACCCATAGTACAGGAGAACAACTGAGTTTATGACTCTCAGCATTACTCAAAATTTGCAGACCTTTCTAGAAGATTTAAAAAGTGCAGACTTAGTTGGGATATCTTTACTTCCGCAAAATTTGGGACTGCGCTTAGACTTTACTTTTGGGCCGGAAGCTAACGATGTTTCGATCGCATTCTCCCACATCATCCACCTCGTCCTTTCCCAACCTATCAATGCCAGCAACGAAGAGTTTTGTTTCTGGGTGGGAGAAGTAGAACTAAGAGAATTAGAGTCAGATGGCAAACAAATATTATCTACTTTCTCCTATCCTTTTAAAAATCAAAATGGCACAATTGATGTAAATTCTTCCTCTCTGATTTATTTCCGGTTAGTAGGAGATCTTTGCCTAGAGATAGTATGCGATAGTTATCAAATAGTTCCCGAAGTAAGCTATTAAGTGGTGTTCCAGTTCTAATTTGTTAATAGAACTAAGAACGACCACTTATTTTAACTTTTTACTTGGCTACCATGCAATCTAGGATCGTCAGAATTAGTTTTGTTTGTGGTGACGGATGGGGTAAATTTGGAAACTTGTCCGGTAGTTTTAGCGTAAGGTAAAGATTCACCTGCAACTAAGGCTTCTAAATTTGCTGCCATAATGGTTTTAGGTTGTTCGCCTATAGTTTGGGCGATCGCATTTCCCTCTTTCCCAAAAAAGACAAAATGGGGAATTCCATCGACTCGATAACGCTCAACTTCTGGCAACCATTTGTTATTATCAACATTGAGCATAACAAAATTCACTTTGTCAGTATACTGCTGTTCTAATTCATTCATATCACTCGCCATCGCCTGACAAGTTGTACACCAATTAGCATAAAACTCTACTAATGTTGGTTTCCCATTGCTCATCGCTATGTCTAACGGCATGGAATTTTCTGCTAAAGTGGTTAAGGTAGCAGTACTTGTTTCAGTTCGCAGTCCCAAAACCAAAGAAACTGAAAGGGCAATAGCTGCTAAAACAATTAATAAATTTCTGACTCTGGCGCCAACGGTTGAAGCTGACTTTTCGGAAGACTCTATAGTAGAGTTAGGTGAATTTTTAATCATCGGATAGCTAAAAAAAGATTACACACTACTTTTAATTTAACTGAAGTTGCTAAAAGCGATCGCCATTATGAAAAAACGAGTAACTTTAATTTTCCCCAAACGTTCCGTACAGATGCCAGTAACTTATCGACTGGCGAAAGATTTCAATGTCGCTGCTAATATTATTCGTGCCCAAGTTGCGCCGAATCAAATTGGTAAATTGGTGGTAGAATTATCGGGAGATATTGATGCACTAGAAGCAGCAATGGACTGGATGCGATCGCAAGATATCGGCATTTCCCTTGCCAGTCGAGAAATATTAATTGACGAGGATGTTTGCGTTAATTGTGGTTTATGTACTGGCGTTTGTCCCTCACAAGCATTATCATTGGAACCGGAAACATTTAAATTGACATTTTCGCGATCGCGTTGTATAGTTTGCGAACAATGTATTCCTACTTGTCCCGTTCAAGCAATCTCTACTAACTTATAAACTTCAAAAAAGTACGTTGTTGCGCTTTAGCGCCACATTTTAGCGCCCAAGCGCAACAACGTACATATAAAATTTTAAAGTGGGAAAAGATCGGCTAAAATTCCATCATCTCCTTGCAGTCTTTCCGGTGCTGGAGAATCATAAAGTACTAACAGCGATTTTTGACTTTTTCCATTGGGTAAAAATGCCAATCCCTCAGCATGATCTACCCCTTCACCGAATGGAATATCTAAAATTGGCGCAGGTTTTAACAGAGATTCTTCCGACAAATTTACCCCATTTACGATGCGATAAAGTCTCACCGGACCATCTAAATCCATCGTCGGTCCCGCTAATACTAACAAATCTTCTCCATCCACAGCAAGTTCCCGAACTCCTAACCCAGAAAGATAAACAAAATGTTTTTTATACAGTTTATTTCCCAAGTTTTTCAACTTTAAAGTATTCGGGCTACTTTCCTCCACAGAAACTTCTAAAATAATTGCCCAACCACGTAAAACAGGCCCCCGCAAACCGAGAAAAATTCTATCTTGATAAATTGCTAAACCCTCAATATCAAACCCATTTTCTTTAGAAGGAATTTGACTAGCCAAAAAAGGCGCTAAATGTGGGTCGTCTAGCAAAGCATCCATCAACAAATTGCCATTTTTAGTACTCTCTAACTTGGCAGCAGTTAGTTTGGTTTGGGGATTTTGTGGATCGTCATAATACTTATATAACTCCCCACCTTTAACTGGTATTCTTGCTAATAAATAACGATTATCTTCTCGGTTAATCTTCTCCAGTTTTTGAATATTTTCTAAATCAGTTCGCTTTGACTTAGGCTTAGAACGTTTTAAGCTATGAGAACCAACTAACCAGATATAATTGTTTGCATAATCCATACCCTCAATATCTATTTCTTCATCACAGCCATTTGGCAATTCCAGAAAATCTATTAAATCAAATCTTTGATGGTCGGCAAAAGTTTTGTCATCAGTTTTAATCAACCTTTCAATATTAGTATTTTCATCACAACCTAACCACAAAACGTCCCCAGGAGTCATTGTCATTGCTGATAAATCTTCCCGACATTCAGCGAATTTAGATTCAAAGCGCAGTAAAATCTTTTCCATTTTGTCACCTATAGTAAAAGACATGAGACAAAAGGCAGAAGGCAAGCGGGTAGAAGAGTTTCTTAGACTTATTGGGTCAGTATTTAAATTTTTGGAAAATGCCTACTCTAAACTACCCACTACCTTATTTAAACATTTGCCATTTCTTTATGTTCAATTCGAGTGCCTAAAAGTTTAAGAAATTCTGCCAACCATCGAGGATGTGCAGACCAAGCAGGTGCAGTTACCAAATTACCATCAACCATTGCTTCGTCAACCGGAATATGCACATAAAATCCGCCAGCTAAAGTAACATCTGGGCCACAGGCAGGGTAAGCAGTGCAACTTTTGCCTTCTAAAACTCCGGCAGCTGCTAAAAGTTGTAAACCGTGACAAATAGCAGCAACGGGTTTATTTGTTTGGGCAAAATGGCGAGTAATTTCCAACACCCTTTGATTTAAACGAATGTATTCCGGTGCTCTTCCCCCAGGAACAACTAAAGCATCGTAAGTTGTGGGATCTACTTCAGCAAAATTAGCATTTAAAGTGAAATTATGACCGGGTTTTTCTATGTAAGTTTGGTCGCCTTCAAAATCATGCACTCCAGTTCGTACCTTATCGCCAGCTTTTTTATCTGGGCAAACAGCATGAACGGTATGTCCGACCATTTGTAATGCTTGGAAAGGCACCATCACTTCGTAGTCTTCCACGTAGTCACCGACGAGCATTAAAATTTTCTTGGCAGCCATATTGAAATTCCTAATCTTTTTAGTCCTTTGCTAGATCTATTTTGGAACAAATTAGGGAATAAATAGAGAAATCTCACAGCTAAATAAAGCCGTGAGATTTGGGATTAACTATCTACAAGTATTAGAAAGGTGTAGTAGAGAATGGGTTGGCGGCGACGAGAGTAGCACCTTGCCCAGAAATAGCATTTTTGCCAGTAGCAGTCGGATTGGCAACAGGCCCAGTGATATCATCCCACCAATTGTTAGTAGCGTTGAGTGGATCTAAACTGCCCAAAGCGGTATTACCACCATAGAACAGAGCGGCATTTGTGTTGCCAACAAAGTTATTGAAATTAATCACAGTACCGTCGAGGTTGGTATTTGTGGGAATGGCATCGGTGCTTTGTCCCGGTCTGATCGCAATACCATTGTAGGAATTGATGAGCAAGTTGCCACTGACATTGACAGTTCCCAATTCCAGACCTCCCAGAGCAGGGACAAAACCAGAATTCCGCAGACGAATACCAGCCCTATCAACGCCTTGGCTAAGGTTAGTATCGGCGATTTCGTTATTTTGAATTAAGGCGCTACCACCTGCCAACTGAATTCCCTGTTCTCCTGCATTAGTGACTCTATTGTTAGTAATGATGCTGGTGGGGTTTGTAATTGAATCAGCTGCAATACCTGGGCCAGTTAGGTTAGCAATCACGTTATCTGTGATTGTAGCGTCAGCGAATCTGAAAGCTTGCAAGCCACTAGTAACACTACCAGGACTTGTGGATACGTCACGAATTAAGTTATCGATTACACTTACACTTCCACCGCCAACACCAGTATCCAAGAAGATTACACCGCCGTTGGTTGGCCCTAAACCATTGAAGACGTTTTGGCGAATTACCAAATTATTACTAACACCTTGCAGTCGAATACCGTTTTCGCCATTTACTTGAATTGTCATTCCTTCAATAGTGACATTATTGACACCGGGAAGGATAGTGAAAACTGGAGCACCGAACGCAGTCGAAATTATGGTAGGACTAACTGAGGAACCATTACCTGCACTTACACCCGCATTCGTTCCCCGGATAGTTAAAGGTTTGTTAATAGTGACGGTGGTGCCTTCTGAGTAAAATCCTGCTTGTGGCGTGATGATATCATTGGCGGAAGCTGCAACTACCGCATCAGTAATTGTGTTGTAGCTTTGCTGAAACACGCCTGACGAGTTGTAGCGAAGAACGCGCCCAGCACCCACAGGTGTTCCTGTTAATCGATCGGCATCGCTGTCCAATACCCGAACCGTAGCAGTGTCAGCTGACCCTACTTGGTAAGGCTGGTTTTCTAAGATTTTGACAGTCACCGTCTCAACTGGTTCGTTACGACCATCTGCTACAGGAGTAACTACAACTGGTGCGGAAACAGACTGACCAGCAGCAATAGTGACAGTGCCAGTTAAAGCTGTGTAGTCAGTGCCGGGGGTTGCTGTACCTGTGGTGGTATAGCGGATAGTTAGAGCTTGAGAAGTGTCGCCTCCGGTGCGGGCAAACACAAATGTGCCATCGCCTGCGTTATCGGCGCGACCTGGTTCTCCGGCAGTTGGGTCAAGGGCAGCAACAAATACTAGCGGTTTCGGAAGTGGTGGCACGTCGTTGTCTATTATGTTTAGGACTGCGGTATTTTGTGTGCCAATCGTTGCCCCTCCGGTGGGGTTAACTAAGGTTAAATTTACGGTTTCCGGTGGAAATGGTTCTACTACGGTATCGTTAGCGATCGAAATAGGAACAACTTTTGGTGTAGTGTCCCCATCTGCAAAGGTAACTGTGATCGGGGTGTTGCTGTAGTCAGCTGGGGCGGTAGCAGTACCATTGCTGAGGTTAACAGTGGCAGAAACTGCGCCTTCACTACCACCAGTACGAACAACAGTGACGGCTAAAATTGCTGTGCCATCTTCGTTATAAACGTATTGTGGGTTGCTAAACTGAAGAACTGGCGTGTCTACTGTTCCCGAATAGGTGATTTGCTGAACTAGGTAATCGGAACTATCAGAAGTACTACTACCAATTGGGTTATCGTAGGGTCTGGCGGTAAATTTCAGTTGATCAAATCCGCCGGAAATTGTAAATTTGTAGTCGCCATTTACGCCATCATCGGCTCTAAATTTTACGCCTATTCCAGAATTGTCGATCGAAGAAGCAACACCACCACCAATGCGAGTAGCTGTGATATCTACTTCTTTTCCATCTTTAAATGCTTGGAGAAAACCTACTTCATCACCAAGTTTCTCCGCACTCTTAGGAGCAAATAAGCTGAGGTCAATTGTGGCACTATTGACTGTAGTGTTGAGTCCCCATTTTACATCCAAAGCCTGACTTTTATTTGTGATCGGGTCATAGTTAATTTCTGCCCGAACTTTGCTGTCATTGGTGAACCAGCCATCATAAGAACTGGGAACGCCAATACCAGACCTGTAGCCAAAACTCTGCCATCCTTTGCCACCTGCTGGATTGGTTTCTAGGGTAAGGTTATTAAGGGCAGTAAGATTATTATTATAAGTAGTGGCAAAACCGTCAGTGGCAATTCCAGTCAGTGTTATTCCTTGCTCGTTAGCCTTTGTAATCCATTTATCTTTTAGTTCGTCTACGGTGGTAAAATCAAAAGATTGTCCCAGAGTACCTGAAATATTGGTAATAGCCATATTTTCTCCTTCAATGAATTGAGGAATTAAGCACAAATTAAACTCAGGACTAAAGGATTAGTGCGTTCCTTTAGCCATTTTTGGTAGCCAGCAAATCTCTGCACAGTCGATTTTTATTAATGAACAGGTTGGTGGTAAATTAAGTTAGTAGATAGACAATGCTTGAGCTTTGCCGCAAATTTTGTAGTTTTGGCAATTCATCTTTTCTGTCCAAATTTCAGTAGCCAAACTAGTCCAGAATCGATAAATGTGACCTACACATCTTTTTCTTAAAGTTAATATCCGATCCGGAAAGTTTTTTTTACAAAATTTTCATAAATTGTCAGCCTGAGAAAATCTCAGTAAAATTACTTTTTATCACATCCAGCTAATATAACCTTTTAGAAGTAATAGGTGAAATTTGCAGTTAAAGTCAGTGACTTTTTTAGCTAATTAGCAGTACGATTAATCAGGTATTATGTAAAATTACGGTCTAATTTAATTTGGGCGATCGCCGATCAGTAAAAACACTTAAATAATTTGCCACAGAGAAGCTTGTAGGAATCTGTGGGGTGCGCCAGACAGGATAATTTTCAGAAAATGTAGGGACGTTGTATCCAACGTCCCTACATTTTCTGGTTCTTTATCTAAATATTTGTTCAACCAGCCGTTTGGTGACGTATTTGGTGAGAATGGGTGGTTGGGAGAATTCTGTGGTATTTTTGGTGATTAGCGATCGCTCTCTCAATAATTCCAAAGCTTGGGAAAATTGCTGCTGAGTTCCAAATGGTAACACACCTTCGGTAATAGCGCAACAGAATATGGGATCTGGTTTAACGATCAACCAATACAGGACTTTTCTTTCTAAGTTAGACATCAAATCAAACTGCTGTTTTAATAGTTCGCAGAGTTCCGGGAAAAGTCCTGATTCTTGATTTAAAAACGCGGATATTTTATGATGATATTTATGCTGGATTTTGCTGGCGGCTAATTTTAAGGCGAAAGGGTGTCCTGAGTAGCGATCGATCAACTCCCTCCATTCATTTTCTGTACCAATCAAATCACCACTGGCGGCTAACATTTCCCTAGCTTCAGTTTGGTTTAACCCAGATAATTGTAATGTTTGCACTGGGCGTTTTTTCCCAGTTAATGAGATAATCTCTTTGGGATTTTCCCGACTTGTGAGAAGTAAGCAACTGTGGTGGCGTTCTTCGCCAATGCGTCGGAGTAACTCATGAAAATCATCATAGTTGATGCGAATAGATTCGGCTTTATCGAAAATGATTAAACATCTTTGTTGGCGCAAACATTCTAATAATTGAGAAATTAAAGCTTCTAAGTTTAAAGATGATAATTCTGCTTCGGTTAAAGCTTGCTGAGAGAGGAATTGAATTAAGTTAATTACTAATTCAGAGATGGAAGGAGCGGAACGCAAACTGCGCCAAATTAGATAATCAAATTCTTCTTGAATTTCCTGGGCTAATTTAGCAGCTAATACAGTTTTACCTAATCCACCGATTCCCAATATTACCACAATGCGAGATTGATCTGTTAGTATCCATTGTTGCAATTGCTGGATTTCTTGTGTTCTGCCGGAGAAGCGATCGGTATCAATCATTTCTCCCCAATTTTGGCGTTTATTAGTAGGTGGAATAAAAGCAAGTTTTTGCGGAATAGATGTTATTGGCACAGAAGATTGTAACTTATACCCCGCTTCTGCAAGTAACAGAGGTATGCGAGTTGCGTTAACTTTAACCGACTTTTCGCAGTTTTCCGAAAGTAACCTTTCAATATACCTGTACAAACCTCTGGAGAGGGAAACGCGCAGAGAATTAGCATTAACATTAACTTTGGCGCATATTTCCACTGGCGTGTAACCGCAGAGTAACCCTCTAAGAAATTCCTTTTCGCGGGGTGTGAGGCTGTTTCCTTTGGCGCAAGCTAAGTCACTGTACAGTTTATTTAGGTTCCAGATGTTCTCAGCTTCTAAGAAGAAATTATCAGTATTGTTATTAGTAGATGGCACTTTGGTAATAAAGGTTACGTTTGATATTCAGTGATATTTTAATCTATTTGCTAATGATTTAGCTAATTAAATTAGCTGACTACAAATTATTGTTTTGCTATGTTGAATTACGTAGAGTTCATGAATTTTTCATCAAGTTTCTATAAAGAAATTGTGAAATTACTGGAATTAGTAATGAGGAGATCCCCCTAAATCCCCCTTACCAAGGGGGACTTAAAATTCAGACTTTTTCCCTCTTTTGCCAGGGAGTAAAAACCGAGTCTTGTTCCCCCCTTGGGTTTGGGACTTAAAACCGAGTCTTGTTCCCCCCTTGGTAAGGGGGGTTAGGGGGGATCAACTTCGATTTGGAGATCCCCCTAAATCCCCCTTAAAAAGGGGGACTTAAAATTCAGTTTTGTTCCCTCTTTTGCCAGGAACTTAAAATCAAGTCTTGTTCCCCCCTTGGTAAGGGGGGTTAGGGGGGATCTGCATCAGTGTTTGCGCGGTTTATTCACTGGTTTTTTATGAATTTATGTTACAAATTCCGGGGTTTCGCATAAAAATGGCAAGTCAATTCCAAGAGGTAGTTAGAGGTTTTTACTGAGTGTGAAAAGGTGGTGGTGAGGATGATGAAGATTTTGATTTAACTCAGATCTTGCACCTGTGTTTTTAGCCCACCCGGAAATCAATTTCCGGGCTAATACCTAAAGTAGGGGCGGGTTTAGCAAAGATTTTTTCTTTCCTACAGATAACCTAAAAAAAAACAAAACCCGCCCCTACAAGTGGACTGAAAGCTTTTACTTGTGAGTATTTAGTCCTCTTTAGAGGAGTTTCGCTATTAGCCTGCGAATTGATTCGCAGGCGGATGTTGGGACTGGTGCAAGATTTTGATTTAACAGGCGAGATTTTTTGGAAATAGTGCGCTGAAATTTTGGCAGCTTGAGACTTTGGCAATGTGATTGTCAGGGGATTTTGCGTGCTGAAAATTTGACGAAAAGACAAAGTAGTTAATTTTGTTAATTGCAATATCAAGGATTGAAGGAGAAAGCCATGTTTACTACTAATTCTGCTAATCAAGTAACCAATTATTTAGTTGAAGATGCACTTCAAAATGCTTACAACACTTTAAATAGTTTTGCTGGTAGTGAAGATTTTTTGAGCAAGATTAAAACTGCTTTTGGTGAAAGTTTTGATGCTACTAAGTTAGAAGATTTACGTCAGCAGTGGATTAGTAGCAATTTTGCATCACTTCCAGCTATTGAAATTCGCACAGGTGCAGAGTTACAAGGGGCAAATGCTGCTTATGCGGGGTCAACTAATACTATTTATTTCTCTCAAGATTTCTTGAATAAGTATGCGAGTAATGGTGAAGCGATTCGTGCGGTTTTATTAGAAGAAATTGGGCATTATGTTGATTGGCAGATTAATAGTGTTGATACTCCGGGGGATGAAGGTGAGTTGTTTTCGGTAGAGGTGCGTGGGGTGAATTTGAGTGAAAATCAGATTCAGCAGATGAAACAGGAGAATGATTCTGTTGTTTTGAATTTGGGTAGTAGTGCTGTAAATTCAGGAAATAATTCTGTTTTTCTTAATTTGGGGCAAAACTTGATTAAGGTTGAGGAATCGAGTTCTAATGGTTATAATTGGGCAGATTTTGATAGCCTTTATGACACTATATTAAAATCACGTCCTAAGACAAAAGTAATATTTATTAATGGAATATTAACAAAAAAAAAAGATGGTTTTGACCCAACTGTAAAGACTATTAAAGATTGGTGGAACTTAACATCAAATACTTCAATTGATTTTCAGTCAGTGTATAATAAAACTGAAGGATCGAAGCAAGAAAATCTGGATAAAGCTTTTCAAAATCTCAATGAATTTCTTTTTCAAAAAGCTAAATTGAATTATGAAACACATTGGAAAACTCTCATTGATGCACCTGAAAAGCCAGATAAACCTAGTCAACCTTTTGGTACAGAAGCAGAAACTTGGATTAAAACTCAGTCTTCAACTGAACAACAATATTATGACGCATACAAAATAACGAGGAGCTTTTTAAGTGCAACAAGCATTGACAAATTGATCGGGCTTTCCAAAGACCAAAAAGATTTATTGTCTCAATTTGTTGGCGATTTGGCAAAAAATGATCTTGAGGGATTTGTTCAAAATGTAATTACTGATAAAAATACAGATTTACAGGAAGCATTGGCTCAATACTTTTCCTATGGTGAGGTTTCTAGCAAATTAGATTCTAAAGTCAATGAGGAATGGTTAAATGGGTTGATAGAACATTTAAGCTATCAATATAGCAGCACAGACAGTCAGGGAAATTCTATTAAAGGGACTTATAATTCCGCCATTTTTATTCCACATTCTCAAGGTAACTTTTTTGTTGAAGATGGGTTGTTAAGCAAATCTTCTGACTTTGGAATCTATGCAGACAAAATCAGAATTTTAGGTTTAGGTTCTCCTACTAATTACTTTAGCTTAAATGGTCAATATTCTGGATCTCTTGCTTCTATGGTTCGAGTATTTACTGGCAATGATGATATAGTTACACATCTTCAAATACCTCAAGATCAAGTTGGTGATACAAATGATGCTTTAAAATACAGACTTGATCATTTACTAGATGTTATTACTGATGTAAAAAAATGGTTTGAGACCATTGATGGAGGTTTATTACATGATCTTAATGGATATCTTCGAGATGACTTTTTAGTATTAGGGGAAAGTGCAAAAGACCTATTTGCTAAATTTTTCAATGAAGTTAATCGAATGGGCTATTATTTTCCAGATGGACATGAGAATGTTCTTCTATCAAATTTGACTACAGATAAATTTGGTGATTGGATTGATGGAACTGGAGATGTAGATATAATTTGGGGTAAAGAAGGTAATGATGTTCTTCGTGGATATGGTGATCCATTTGGAATAGGAGATCGTTTATACGGCGGCAGTGGATGGGATATTTTAGATGGTGGTGATGGAGATAATGATGAAGCAGACTATGAAGATAGTCCTAACGGAATTAGTGTAAATCAAGATTCAAAGAGCTATGCTGGTGATATTTACAAAGTTCAAGATGGTTTCGGACAAGAAGACATTCTCGTTGACATTGAGAAAATTTCAGGTTCAAATCATAACGACGATTTTAAAGGTGGTCGTGGAGTAGATATTTTTTACGGTCGAAAAGGTGACGATACTTTTAAAGGAGAGGGAGGAAACGACAAGTTTTACGGAGGAGATGACAACGACACTGGCTACGGTGATGGTGGAGACGATTATTTTGAAGGAGGTTTAGGAAACGATAACTTTTGGGGTGGTTCCGGCAATGATACCTTTGATGATGATGGTGGAAATGGTGTTTTATGGTCTGGTGATGACTACTTTGAAGGTGAATCAGGGGATGACGTATTCTATGGTGCTGATGGAAATGATATAGCTTTTGGTGGTGATAATAACGATAACCTTTATGGTGAAGGTGGCAATGACAATTTAATTGGTGAAGCTGGTGATGACTATGCCGAAGGTGGTTTAGGAAACGATAACTTTTGGGGTGGTTCCGGCAATGATACCTTTGATGATGATGGCGGAAATGGTGTTTTATGGTCTGGGGATGATTACTTTGAAGGTGGTTCAGGGAATGACAAATTCTATGGTGCTGATGGTAGTGACACCGCTTATGGTGGTTCTGACAAGGACACACTCTATGGTGAGAACGGTAAAGACTATATCTATGGTGGATCAGATAGTGATTTTATAGCAGGTGGATCTGGTGAAAATAGCTCAGGTTGGGGTTGGTGGAGTGATGGAGAAGTCACACAAGATGCTAATGATGACGGGCCAAAAACAGAACCTAGCAAGATAACCCAACCTTTAAAAGTTACACAAACTAGCAAGACAACTCAACTTTTAACAAGTGAAGCTAGTTTTTCCATAGCTGGTTTAGAAAGTGGAAATAATACGGCTAACTCTTCTCCTATTTCTAATATCAACAATTCTTCTGCTTCCTCTAATATCATTGGTGAAGCCAGTTTTACAATAGCTGAAGCTAACTCTTCAGATAATGATGAAGGTGATGTGATTTATGCTGGTACTGGTAACGATATTGTTACTGGAAATGGTGGTGATGATTTAATCTTTGGAGAGGATGATCGAGATTTAATCTTTGGTGGTACAGGAAACGATCAGATTTCTGGCGGTAATCACAGTGACGAAATTCATGGTAATGATGATAACGACACAATTACAGGAGATGCTGGAGATGACAACATTTCTGGTGATAACGGATTAGACAGTATTCAAGGAAACAGTGGAAACGATGTTATTTCTGGTGGCGATGATACAGACACCCTCTCCGGTAATGAAGGCAACGACTTACTCAAAGGCGATGCAGGCAACGACATTCTTTCAGGCAACACCGGAAACGACACCCTCTACGGTGGTGAAGGAAACGACAACCTTTACGGCAATGAAGGAGACGACAACCTTTACGGTGAAGCAGGCGATGACTCACTGGAAGGCAACCTTGGCAACGACATTCTCTACGGCGGCGATGGAACAGACACCCTGTTAGGCAATGAAGGTGATGACAAACTTTACGGCAACCAAGGACAAGATATTCTCAAAGGTGGGGAAGGTGCTGATGAAATTTATGGCGGAAAAGGTGAAGATTCGATCTGGGGAGAAATAGGTTTTGATACGATCGATGGTGGTGCAGGTTCAGATACGATCGACTACAGCACATCTCCCAGCGGGGTTGTAGTTAACATTAACGAAAACCGGGACTATAACAACGAACAAAACCCTGGAATATTTGATTTAGAACCTAATTTTGCGATCGACGCTGGCACAGGTTTAGATGGATACGGTACTGTAGACAAACTCCGCAACCTGGAAAATATCATCGGTACTGCCTTTAACGATATCCTCATCGGTAACAATGCTGATAACCGCATCCAAGCTGGTGCAGGAAATGACTTAATAATTAGTAGCAAAGGCGATGATATTTACGAGGGACAAGATGGCATTGATGTTATCAGTTTCCGCCGTGACATTGATGGCGTTTATGTGGAACTAAAAGAAGGTTACGCCAAAGACGGTTTTGAAGGTTTAGATACTATTTCACAAATCGAAAATGTAGTTGGTTCGGAAAATGACGACGAAATCTATGCTGATGATAATGCCAATACCATCACTGGTGGTAGGGGAGATGACATCATTAATGGACGGGGTAATAATGACCTGATTTTTGGGGAAGGAGATCAGGATTTAATTTATGGGGAAACTGGGGAAGATACCCTTTTCGGCAATGATGGCAATGATATCCTCGATGGTGGTTTAGGAAATGATACCCTCTCCGGTGGCGAAGGTGATGACCAACTTCTCGGACAAGCGGGTAACGACACCCTCGATGGCGGCGAAGATAACGACACTCTTTTCGGCGGCGATAACGAGGATATCCTGTTCGGACAAACTGGCGCTGACTCCCTCGTTGGCGGAACGGGTAACGACTCCCTCAATGGTGGCGAAGATAATGACCAACTTTACGGTGAAGCTGGCAATGATACCCTGGATGGAGGTTTAGGGAATGATGTGCTTTCCGGTGGCGATGATGATGATACGCTGTTGGGACAAGCTGGCGACGATAAGCTGGATGGGGGAAATGGCAATGATTTTCTCAATGCTGGCGAAGGCAATGATACTCTCAGAGGTGGTAACAATAACGATACTTTGATCGGTGGCTCTGGGGAAGATCTTTTAACAGGTGGAGATGGAAACGATCGCCTTTTCGGTAATGAAGATCGAGATATCCTTTCTGGTGGTAAAGGTGATGATTATTTAGATGGGGGAACGGAAAGCGATCGCATTTTCGGTGATGATGGCAATGATACTTTGTTTGGACAAAGTGGAGAAAACACCCTCAATGGTGGCGCAGGAAATGACTACATCAATGGCGGTTTAAACCAAGATACTTTAATCGGACAAACCGGAAATGATACCTTTACTGGTGGTGGCGATCGAGATTTGATTGTCGTTAAACTTGGCGAGGGTAGCGATGTTATTACTGATTTTGGCGGTGTCGGTAGAGGTATTTCTCCTGCACCAGAAATCATTGCCGAAGTTGATACAATCAAATTCATTGGTAGCGGTTTAAATGCTGTCAATTTACTGCTAACTCAAGTAGGTAAAGATTTAGCAATTACTTTCGAGGGAATCGACAATACCAAAGTCATCTTACAAAACTTTGCTTTAGAAAATATCGATAACTTGGACACTGGCGAAGATGACGCGATCGATATCAACAATATCATCTTCGATCGTAGCGATCGGTTTGATGACGATCGAATTCTTGATGATGATGATGATGATATCGCTAACTTTGATGATGACGATCGCATTTTCGATGATGATGATGATGATATCGCTCTCTTTGACGATGACGATCGCATTTTCGATGATGATGATGATATCGCTAACTTTGATGATGACGATCAAATTTTCGATGATGATGACGATATCGCTAACTTTGATGATGACCACAATCTCTGGGAACACGATAGTTTTGATGTCATCAATGCCGATTCACAAATCACCAGAGTTTATCACGAAAACCATGTTACTTTCCTGAACGACTTAGATAACAACACCAAAGGTTACAAGGATTCTCAAGATGTAATCAATGGTCAAGGTGGCAATGACACTTTGAGAGGTTTAAGTGGTAATGATACCCTGCGTGGTGGTGAAGGTAACGACTCAATTTTGGGTGGAGTTGGTGATGATTATCTCAGAGGAGATGCAGGTAACGATTCCTTATTTGGTGATGGTAAGCACTTCCTCAAATTTAAGGATGGGGAAGACAATCTCTTTAGCGACGAAGAAGATGATACCTTTAATGAGGATGATGATGATGATGATTTAATTGCCATTAAACCAGCTTATGATTTGAAAAATGACGACTCGGATGATGATGATATTACCGAAGACGATCCTTTCTCTTATCCAAGTTATGATGATATTCTCCAAGGTGGTGAGGGTGATGATTTGTTGAATGGTGGACTTGGACAAAATACCTTGACTGGTGGTGTTGGTAAAGATATTTTTGTGTTAGGAAATTACACTGAATTCGACGTAATTACGGACTTCACTATTGGTCAAGATTTGATTGGTTTAACGGGAGGTTTGACTTTCGATAAATTAACAATCACTTCGGGAGATTCCGGCATAGAAATCAGGTTTCAAGATGAAGTAATTGCTGCTTTAAATGGGTTACAATCTCCTCTCACAAGCACTAATTTCACAATGATTTAATCCTTAGTTGGATGGTGCGTTACGCTTTCGCTAACGCACCCTACAAATTACTTAGTTGGATGGTGCGTTACGCTTTCGCTAACGCACCCTACAAATTACTTAGTTGGATGGTGCGTTACGCCTTTCGCTAACGCACCCTACAAATTACTTAGTTGGATGGTGCGTTACGCTTTCGCTAACGCACCCTACAAATTACTTAGTTGGATGGTGCGTTACGCTTTCGCTAACGCACCCTACAAATTACTACAAATTACAAACAGCTGATCTGTAGGGTGTGTTAGCGCAGCGTAACGCACCATCACTACAAATTACAAACAGCTGATCTGTAGGGTGTGTTAGCGCAGCGTAACGCACCATCACTACAAATTACAAACAGCTGATCTGTAGGGTGTGTTAGCGCAGCGTAACGCACCATCACTACAAATTACAAACAGCTGATCTGTAGGGTGTGTTAGCGCAGCGTAACGCACCATCATCACTATCCGTAACCAAAAACTTTGTAGAAATGTTATATATAACGTCTCTACATTTTGTTTAATCAACCAGACATGATATCAACTGGTTCATAAGTGTACTCAATTGTCAACTCTAATGCCTGAATTAAAGCTTTTGCTTTGAGTAGCATTTCCTGAAACTCTGTTTCAGGATCGGAGAGTGCGACAATTCCTCCACCAACGCCAATTGAGGTGTATTCAGATGTTAGAATAGCGGTGCGAATTACAATGTTTAAATCAGCTGAACCATTTAGTCCTAAAAAGCCGATCGCACCCGAATAAACTCCCCTCGCTTCTTGTTCTAAGCGATCGATAATTTCCATAGTCCGAATTTTCGGAGCACCTGTCATCGATCCGCCGGGAAATGATGCTTGAATGCAATCTATTGCTTGTAAATCCGATCGCAATTTCCCCCGTATTGTTGTTACTAACTGATGTACTGTGGCAAATGTTTCCACATCCATTAATTTAGGAACATGAACCGTACCGATTTCACAAACTTTTCCCAGATCGTTGCGTAACAAATCGACTATCATCAAATTTTCCGCTTTATCTTTTTCGCTATTGCGTAATGATTCCCGTAAAATTAAGTCTTCTTCGGGTGTTGTTCCCCGTTTTTGGGTTCCTTTAATTGGTTTTGTTTCTACCCAATTTTGCCGATCGATCTTGAGAAATCTTTCTGGGGAAGAACAAGCGATCGCAATTTCCCCAAAGCGCAAAAATGCCGAATATGGTGCAGGATTTATCCGCCTTAATGCGCGATAAAATTCTACAGGATCGGGAATAGCTTCGGTATAAAGCTGATTTGTCAAACAAACTTGGTAAGTCTCACCTTGATGAATTTCTTCTAAACATTGGTGAATATCTTCAATGTAAGTTGAGTAGGGACGACTCAAGCGAAATTCTAAAGGTTTGTTTCTTTTCTGGCAAACAATGGGTGGAAGTGGGGCGAGGTTTTCTAGTTGATGTTGTACTTGATTAAACCAAGTTTCTGCTGTTTCTGTTTGTCCGTTTTCAATTAGTTGCAATAGATAAATGCTTTGTTCTTGGTGATCGATCGCAATTAAGCGATCGGCAAGTAAAAACATCCCATCTGGCAAAGGTGAAGAATGCACGATTTTAGAACCACATTCCCCCTTAAGTTCATAACCGAAATAGCCAACAAAACCACAGTTAAAATCAAAAGGTAACTCATCAGCATGACATTTTCGACGTTCTATTTCTTGTTTCAAATACTCAAAAATGCTTTCATTGCGATGGGTTACTGTTTCTGACTGGGTGATAATTAATTCTTGCTTTTCGCTGTAGTAGCGTACTAATAAACTGTTGATTCCGTTTCCATCTCCCATAAACGAGAAACGAGATTGATTTGTTTCTACCAAGCTACTATCTAACCAAAAAGCATTTGTTTCATCCCGAAATAAATTAACAAAAATTTGTTCGGAATCTGGGCAAATGTTTAGTTTTCGTATCTTTAGTTTAAATTTTGGGGATTGGGGATTGGGAATGACAGGCAAGGTATTGGGAATGACAGGCAAGGTATTGGGAATGACAGGCAAGGTATTGGGAATGACAGGCAAGGTATTGGGAATGACAGGCAAGGTATTGGGAATGACAGGCAAGGTATTGGGAATGACAGGCAAGGTATTGGGAATGACAGGCAAGGTATTGGGAATGACAGGCAAGGTATTGGGAATGACAGGCAAGGTATTGGGAATGACAGGCAAGATGCCTGTCCTACAAGATTGGGAAAATTTTGGGTTTGGAATTTTGAATTTTTTGGTAAATTCTTGGGTGATATTTCGGAAGTTTTGGAGTAAAATTTGCCCATATTCTGTGCAGATTGATTCTGGATGAAATTGTACGCCCCACAATGGTAAATCTTTATGGCGCAATCCCATTATCAATCCTTCTTCTGTCCATGCTATTTTTTCTAAGCAGTCTGGGAGATTATTGGCAACTAGTAAAGAATGATAGCGCACTACTTTAAATGTATTAGGAATTCCGCGAAATAATTCGCATCCATTATGATAAATTTTACTGAGTCTACCATGTCTAACTTCTGGGGCATTAATGACACTACCACCATAACAGTAACCTATTCCTTGGTGTCCTAAACAAACTCCTAATAAGGGTACTTTTAGGTTTTCAATTACTTGTTTGCAGATGCCAAAATCTGAGGGTTTTTCTGGACGACCGGGGCCTGGAGAGATTACTATATTATCAAAGTTCAATGCTGGCAGGTCTTCCCAAGAAATTTCGTCGTTGCGAATTACTAAAGGAAGTTCTTGATTCACTTGTGCGATCGCCTGATACAAATTATAAGTATAGGAATCGTAATTATCAATGATCAGCGTTCTCATAATCCAGGCATTTGACAAGAAATCACGGTTTTTCAAATCCTACAGCACGAGTTTTAATTTTTTCTACAGTGCGGGGATCTGTTTCAAATGTAACCCAACCCGATCGCTTTGCACCTCTGGGTAAAAATTGAATCTGCAACTCGGCGCTTTCTTCTTCTTTCCCACCCTTTTCTAATACTACTTCGATTTGCACTGTCTCCGCAGTTTGTTTCCCTTTATTTTCCGCGACAACAGGAACTAAAAAATTTTGTCCTTGGGGCTGAATTTCTCCTAGTTTAATTTCAATATTAGGCGGTGCTTCGCTAGTAGTTTTAGCATCATAAATTAAATATCCTAAAGTGCTGACAACCAAAACAAAACCCACTGCAAAAATGAGCCATTCTAACCAATTTTTTTCTAGTTTACTCATTGTAGTAATATCCTCCCTGCGGAAGCGCCTAATGTAGCTGGTAATGCTAAAACTACTGTTTCTGCTAAATTTATAATTGGTGGAAGTCCATCAAAGCGCCCAAAAAACCATAGAATTGATGCGGAAGCAACTAAGGCTACTGCATAAGTAACAATAGTACCTGAAACTATAGTAAATAAGCTATAAGAGCGAGTAAACTTTTCGGCATTCACGAAGTTACTATAAAATAAAATTACTGCTCCAAAAATTATAGAGACTAATGCTAAAGCAAGCAATCTTTCCGAAGTAATTTGTGTAGCAATGACAATTACTTCTTCTGTGGGTGCAACATTAGCGGCAAATAGTACTGCACCACATAAAGAAATTACCACTTGTCCCCAAAAATCAATATGTTTTTCTCCTGGACTAGGGATACCTGGATCGTTTTGGTCGCCGTGCATTCCCGTATCAGGTTTATTATTATTGTTATCCCCAAGTTGGGCGGTTCCTACAGAAACTCCGATCGCAACAGTCATGGCTTCAACAATCACTTTTCCCGCAATTTCATTAAAGGTCATTTCTGCGGTAATGCGTCCTAATAACCACAAGAAAACAGCTGCCACAATTAATCCTAATCCCATTTCTTCCACAGAATCGATTACTATTTCTAATGGGCTAGCATCTCTTCTTAAACCCGCATAGCGGTTATAACCAAGTAGTAGAGAAAATGTGGCGAGGACATAAAGAAACATCCGCAATGGTTCAATAGAAAAACCCGCCCACCAAACTTCCATTGTGTAGAGAATTGGCAAACTAAACATTACGCCACCAACTACGCCCCGGAAGTATTCTTGAGAAGATTTGGTGAGCGATCGCACCATCTCCATTTGAATTTTGTGGCGATTTTTCTTGATTGGCAAACTCATTCTCTAGGTAATATCGTACATTGTAGTAAGTCATGGTAACTAATTTTGCTCTGGTTTCGCCTCTACATATCGAGGTAACTAGAATGTTTTATATAAAAAGCTACTCTAAAGAGTATCGATCGCCATTAGGGAGAAAAGCACCATGACAGTTGAAGCCACACAAGAAACAATCATCGAAACTGAGGTGGCTGATACTTGGGAACTTCATAAGCCTCCCACTGATTTAATATTTGATGATGGAGAACCCTTGGAAAGCAACCGCCATCGTATTGCGATGAATGTTTTAATTCGATCGCTACAGCAAGCTTGGCGCGATCGTACCGACTTTTACACAGGTGGCAATATGTTTGTGTACTATAGCAGCACGCAAGCACGTAACCGCGAATTTCGGGGGCCAGATTTTTTTGCCGTCCTTGATGTTGATGGAATCAGAGAACGTCAAGGTTGGGTAATTTGGGAAGAAGAAGGTCGTTACCCAGATGTCATTGTGGAACTAATGTCGCCTTCTACTGCTCAGATAGATACAGGAATTAAAAAAGATATCTATCAGCGAACATTCAGAACTAGAGATTACTTCGTTTACGATCCTTTTAACCCCGACTCCCTGCAAGGATGGCGTTTAAATAGTGAGTTTCAATATCAGCAACTAACACCAAATGAGCAAGGTTGGCTTTGGTGTGAAACGCTGAATTTTTGGTTAGGAACTTGGCAAGGAACAATCGATCGAGAAACTGCTATTTGGCTACGCTTTTATGATACTTCTGGCAACCTCGTCCTGTTACCAGAAGAAACCGCCCAACAGCAAGCCGAAGTCGCCCAACAGCAAGCCGAAGCCGAACGTCTGCGTGCTGAAGCTGAAACTCAACGCGCCGAAGCGGAACGTTTACGCGCCGAACGACTAGCCGCAAGGTTAAGAGAGTTGGGAGAAGATCCCGGCAATTTCTAAAAGGAGACTGGGGACTGGAGAGTGAGAGAGTTTTGAGTTGTCCCCTTGTCCCAAGAGTCCCCTTGTCCCAAGAGTCCCCTTGTCCCAAGAGTCCCCCTGTCCCCCCTGCCCCCCTGCCCCCCTGCCCCCCTGCCCCCCTGCCCCTCTGCGCTACTTCCCTCGATCGCTATTTCTCCCTACCTTTGTCTCATCCCAAGCGTTACCAATTCCTTGGAGAATTCCCCTGGCAATTAAACCGATACCTCTGCCAACTACTTGGGTTAAAACATAAACTGCACCTCTCCCAACTAGGGAAACAACCGATCGCACGCGGGGGGCGATCGCATCTCTAGTTTCTAATGCTAAAGTCACCGCATAAGGAATTCCTGAAAGTTCCCGCAACTCATAATTACGAGGGGCATAAATAAAAACTTTAATGATGCCATAACCATCCAAAACTAACAGATTATAGCGACTTTCAAAAATTGCTGTTGGTTCATTTACGTATTTTTCTACTCGATATTTCCAAGACAATTCATTTCTAAACTTTTCAATTTGCCTTGTCGAAACTAATCTTTGGTCATAAAAGTTTTGTTTTACTTCTTCCATATCAGCTAAATGATTTAACAGAGGTTGTACCACTGCATTAGCCACTTGAATGACTATATTTTGCAATAACAATTCGGCTCTCACCATTGCTTCCACTGTTCCCACAGAATAGGGAATCCCATCAATTATTAAGGGTATGTCAAACAGTAAATGGGACAATAGATCGGTCAATAGGGGAATTTTTGCCAAAATCTCTAACTCGACAATTGCGGCATCTTGTAGAATTACCTGCACAAGTTCAAAATCTTGATTTCCCAGTTGCAGCGTATAGTATTTACCAAAAAACTCTGTAGCCGACAAGCGCCATAAATCCAACAAAATCACAAAACGTTTTTCTGGTAATTGACTAAGTTGGACTTGAGAAAACCCTAATTCATCGACGATATCTTCTAATTTATGCAACACAATGTTGAGTAATTCGCGCCTTTTTTCCTCCCGAAAAATGTCGATTTCTAAAGGAGCGCCTGTGAGATTTTTTAAACCATATTGAATTTTGGCGAAAACGTTTTCAAAGATTTGCGATCGCCCAGCCGACAAACTGATCTCCTGACGCACTATAGCCGAACTCTTATCCCGGCGCTGTTCCCCACCCGGCTGCGGTGCTACTCCCCGGCTTCTCGGTGCTGGCGTTGGTGGGATACTAGCGGGTGTTCTAGGCGCTAACAACCTATTTACTAACCGCCTTGCTGCCAACAACTCTCGCCGCCTTCCCGCCAAAATTGCCCGATCCAAAACCGACAAGCGAGAATCTTTTAACTCTTCGTTGACTTGGGCCAAAGCCGCTTCGATTTGTTGCACTCCAGACAAGCGCATTCTCTCAAACCAACTAGTGAACAAACCCGGTTTTGGGCTAATTTTCCTCTCTGGAGCTCCGAAGGTAGGTGCTTGCCCCATAACAGGGGACGAATAACCGTAAGTTCCACCCCCTGCTACTAAGCGAATGGCATTGACTAACTCAGAAATAGCCGTTCCCTTGAGACAAAAACCTTCTGCACCTACTTGTCGCGCCGCTTCCAGTAATACGGGTTCTTGAAACGAACTCAACAACAAAATTGGTAACTGAGGATATAAAGTTTTCAACTGTTGACAAAGTTCTAACCCTGATTGTCCAGGGGGTAGCGATCGACCCAAGTCTAGATCTAAAATGACTAAATCAACTGATGTGCTAGGAAGCGCCAAAATTTCCCCTAATTGGGTTTCCGACTGAGCTTCTGCAACTACCTGTAGATCGGGAAACCGTTCTATAACAACGCGCAGTCCGGTACGAAAGACTGGTTCATCATCTACCAGTATTAAGTTAATTTGGCGATCGGGTGATGTCAGCTCAGGTGCCAGTTCGGTCATGATGCTTTAATTGCCATTTTCCCAAGGCTAAAGGCTAAACTGGATAGGGCGATGGATTGGGAGAATCTAGAGAAATGAAATCTCATACTTGGCACTTCTCCGATTCTTCTTTTCATTCGGTCTGGATTCTGTTTGAGACTCCAGGCTTCTAACATACTAAATGGTTCTATGGTTAGCATTTATCTTTGAAAAAGATATCTCATCTATTAACGTTAACCATAGCGAGCAGTTTCCGAGTAGGCGTAGGAGTTGGATGAGCTTTAGCATTCGTTACTGGCTGACAGAACACAATATTGAACTTTCTCAACTGCAAACTCCAGAAGCGCAAACCGCAGGTATTGCTTTTCGCATGGTGCAGGATATGGAGGTGAAAAGCCTCACGCCTTTTGATATTAGTCCTTTAACGGAACTTCTGGAACTGCCGTTAACTATTGTTTGGCAACAAATTGAGCCAATTTCTGAGTTGAGCGTTCAACTGCTACGAAATTGGAGCCGCAAACGCGCACTAAAGCGCAATGAGGGCACATGGTTAGCTTTCCAAATAGCTTATATTAAATCGTTTGGCAAGATTTTAGAACAAGAAAATATCCAAAAAAGACCTTGGTTAGACCGAGCAAGTGTTCCGATTACGGCGACGGGAGATAATACCAGATTATCTACTATCTCCGATCCCCAGTTGCAAGCTTTAATTAAAACTCTGCGTCCGGGGAGATTGACAGATACGCAAGCAGAACAAGCACTCACCTTAATTGGGGAGTCTTTTTTAGTACAGCAGATGAATAATTTAGCGATCGCTTGGTTTGTCAGCAATGGTTTAGAAGAAACTCCCGCTAAACTCGTCGCCCAACGTTTAATCCACGCGCTTCCCGGACATTTGCTCACAGTAATTGCCGAAAATCCTTTACCTCTGGCACAATTACAAAGATTTGTCCGTTTGGGTAATTTATCGAATAAGTTAGAAAGCAGTGATATCGTTGAGAGCGAAGAATTAGAAATCCTGGAACAAGATCATACTTTCTCTGTGGTTCCTTCTGTAAGTCCAGCTGTTACTACCACAATTAATCTTGGGCGGGAAAACTACCGAGCTAGTCTACTAAAAATTTTATCAGAACCTCTGTTAGGAGAACTGTTTGCTTTAAAGGATATTTTTGTTAATCCTAAAGCCACACCAGTGGAAGCAGAATTAGAAACTAAGTTGCGCTACACAACCGGAGGAAATTCTTTTAATCCTCCAACCAATTCTGTATCAGCTGTTGATTTAATGGAATGGGCAATGAATCAGCTGTCTAATTTGGATAGCGTTGCCATTATCGAAGGTGAAAGCGGCACGGGTAAAACTAGTTTCTGTCAAATTTGGGCAGCAAAAATTGCTCAAGAAATTTATCCTTCTTGGATGCCGATCGTAATTCGCTTGCGCGATGCTACTTTGGGGAGAAATTTAGTACAAACCCTGGATAGTGCTTTTCCTTTAGCTAAATTCACTAGTGCTGATGGTTGGGTTTTCGCCACAAAATCCACCTTGTTTGTTAATTTTAGATGGCTTGGATGAGTTACCAGCAACGCCAGTGGCGGAACGACAATTTTCCGCTTTTTTTGACCAAGTGCAGGAATTTCAAAAACAGTTTTCGGGTGCTTCTGGTCGCTCGCGTCACAAAATTTTTATTACTTGTCGTTCTTTAATTCTGAGCAATTTAGCTCATAGTTTGCCTGCTTCTTTTGAGCGAATGGCAATTACTCAATTAGACCAAGAACAACTCAAAGAATGGTTTAAGCGTTGGTCTAAATTGCAATCTAAATCATTAGCTCAAGCTTTCTTTAGTTTTTTAAAGCAAAATGGAGTGTTTCAGTTTCGCTTGGAGAGCAAAGCTTTTGCTACATTAGTGCATCAACCTTTAAAGTTATTATTAATAGGTATTTTGTATCGCAGTGGCAGAATTAATGAAAGTTTGCTACCAATAGGTAGGATGTCTCAATTACGGTTTGAAATTTACGATCGCCTTTGTCGTTGGTTGTTAGGTGAATCTCCCGATGGAATGTCTCCCGGAGATCAGGTGATCCAATCAGGAGATCGTTTGGCTACCATTTGTCGTTCTCCAGAAGCGATCGCTAATTTACTCCAAGGTCGTACTCCTGAACAAGTGCGTCAATTAATGCAAACAGGCGCTTTAACTTTGCTCCAAAGTGGTCGTTACTCCCATCCTGTTACCCTGGAATTGAAAAGCCAAATAGCCGAAAAGATAGAAGGAGAAGATATTACAGATTTATCTAATTACTTACTTCCTAATTACCCCTTACCACCTTTTTATTTTAATTACTTTAATCCGCAATTTTCGAGTAATTCGAGTCAGGAAGAGCCAGAGATTTCGGTGGAATTTTCCCATGCCAAATTAGGAGATTATCTCTGCGCCGAAGCGATCGCCCAACAGTTAAAATTGATAACCCAAAAAGTCGCCGATGCTTATGGGGAAACTATTTTTACCCTCAACTCACCCGTTAGCCTTGCTCAACATCTTTACAACTTATTAGGTTTCGGGATTCTCAGCACCGAAATAGAAGAATTGATCGGGGAACGTTTGCGTCGAGAAGAAGCTCGAGATCCTCAATCTTTTTCTTTTCAAATACTTGCAGAACGTCTTTACACTTTCTACCGTTACTATAGTCGTGGTCGCTGGTTAGATGAAGGGATCGCTCACAATACTCGTTCCCATTTTCAATCTTTAGGTAATACTTTAAATGTCCTGCAAATCGATGCTGCTGTGGGATTGAATGTATTTCTCTTGTTATCTACCTGTCAAAGAGAAGGACAAATCCCATTTTGGCCTTGTGGAGATCCCGCAATTCCTGAAGAGTTCGATCCAGATCAATTACTCACATTAATCGGTCGGACTGCGGTGTTATCTCCGATCGCATTCTGGGAGCGATCGCGCCATAGCTTAATATTACTTAATCTCGCCGGAGCTTGTCTGCAAAATGCCATGCTCTCGGAAACAAACTTTTGGAAAGCTAACTTTTTTGGTGCCGAATTAGTCGGCGCAGATTTATCCAAAGCTAACTTACAAGAAGCTAATTTATCTTGGGCAAATCTCTCTGGAACTAATCTTTCTGGCGCGAATCTCTCAGCGGCAAATCTCACAGGCGCGAATCTCTCAGGCGCAAATTTGTTAGGCGCAAATCTTCATTTGGCAAGTTTAACTAATGCTTGTGTCTTTGAAGCCAAAATGGATCTAGAAACTGAAGATTTAGCAGAAAAAAGTGGTGCTTTGTTCTCCCTACAGCAATATCGCGCTTATCAACTAGCTTTGGCTAACTTAGATACAGGAATGCGACGCAATATCACTCCTAATGCTAATGTGAATTTTGAACCTGCACAGCCTGACTCAACTTTATTGGTAATTAATGACGATCCAGGCGATCGGACCATGATCCCCAAAGAAAGAGACTACGATAACGATGAAACCATGTATTTGGAATAAAAATCAACTACTCAGTCAACTTTGTTAGTTATTAAGACTCGGAAGACTCAGCAGAACGATAACCAAAAAAGTTAATTGTGTAATCGATGATTTTTACACCAGTTTGTGCTTCTACCAATTTAATAATCTCTTCTGGTAGCTCAATGTGAACATCCAAAATTTGATTAGTGTCCACACAGTTAACATGACTATGAGAATCACTAACATTACCATATAAACGACCGTCCGATCGCTCAATGCACTCAATAATCCCTTGGGCAGATAACGCTTCTAAATTTTGATAAACTGAAGTATGACCAATATCTTTACCCTGTTGATTTAACCGATTGTAAATCTCACGGGCTGATAAATGCTCCTGCTCTTGCCAAAGCAATTCTAAAATAAAGCGACGCTGACGACTTAAGCGCATTCCCATTGCTTGACACTTGTCTAGGGCATCCTCTAAAGACCGAATTGGTTTAACCGTCGCTTGATTTTGCATATTTTCCGATCTTACCTCTTTGGGTAAATCACTCATATCTACTCTATGTCTTCTACTTTACTTATGCTAATATAACCAGCCAACTGCCAACTCTGCTTGCTGTCCTTGGCTTGGTTAAGGCGTTTGCTCAACTAAAACAAACTCATTTCCACTTTAGCTTAATTTTCATCCAGATGTCCACCAAGATGAGAAAACTGCTAAATCCGACTTTCAATTAGATAGATATAGAAATACCAAAAATAGCTAATTAACCGAGACAATTTATAATGAAGGACAATCAAACAGCAGCAGATAAAGAATATATTTTACTCGTTGACGATCAACCGGACAACTTACGGCTTTTATCAGCTTTGTTAAGTGAACGAGGATATGAACCTCGCGGGGTAATTAACGGCACAATGGCAATCAAAGCTGCTAAATCAAGTCAACCAGATTTGATTTTGTTAGATATCCTGATGCCAGAAATGGATGGTTATGAAACTTGCGAACTACTCAAAACCGATCCTAAAACTCGTGAGATTCCTGTAATCTTTATTAGTGCGAAAGATGAAACAATAGATAAAGTTAGAGCTTTTGGTTTAGGAGCATTAGATTACATCACCAAGCCATTTCATGTTGATGAAGTGTTAGCCAGAATTGAAAATCATTTAAGTTTACGCAAATTACAAAAACAGCTAAAAGAACAAAATGTCTTGTTTAAACAAGAAATTACCATTCGTCAACAAGCCGAAGAAGCATTGCAAAAAGCTAATCAAGAATTGGCGCAATCTAATGCTGAATTAGAACAATTTGCTTATGTGACTTCTCATGATTTACAAGCACCTCTAGCTACTATTACTACTTACGCGGAACTTTTAGAGCAACGCTACGGAAATCAACTCGATACCCAAGCTAATCAATATATTCAATATATAATTAATGCTTGTTTAAGAATGCAAAATTTAATTGAAGATTTATTAGAATATTCACGATTCAATAAAAATCCCAAAACTTTTTACCCAGTAGATTTGAATAGCATAATAGCGATTGTTTGTAGCAACTTAGATTCAACAATCCGCAAAAATCAAGCAACAATTATTTATCATAATTTACCAACGGTAATAGGTGATAGTTCTCAGTTAGTGCAACTATTTCAAAATTTAATTGATAACGCAATTAAGTATCGTCGAGAAGAATCACCGAAAATTGAGATTACTGTGGAATCGAGGGAAAATGAATATTTATTAGCGGTGAAGGATAATGGAATTGGGATCGCTCCTAAATCTTTTGAAAGGATTTTCCAGATTTTTCAACGCTTGCATACTCCTGAAGAATATTCTGGTACTGGTATTGGTTTAGCAATTTGTCAAAAGATTGTAGAACTTCATGGTGGTAGGATTTGGGTTGAGTCGCAGTTAGGTGAGGGAACAACTTTTTATTTTACGATTAATTCTCAAAGTTCTTGACTGGGGACTGGGGACTGGGGACTGGGGACTGGGATTCGTTATACACTTTGACACTCTCCCGTTAAGCTGACGCTTTACGGTGTGATTCTTCCTTCACAGAACGATGCCTCACAAAGTTTATTCCCATCTGATGTAATGGCAAAGTGAGTAATTCCTAGATCAATTCCTACCGCTTTACCTTCCTTGATTGATTCTGGCAAGTCTTTCCCGTCATCGAACAAACAACTGGCATAGAATTCACCCGCCGGAGTCATGGAAACTGTGACAGATTTAAACTCACCTTCTGGAATTCTGGATACTTTAGAGTAAACTTTTCCTAGTTTAGGGAGTGTTAAATAGTCGCCGTTTAGCTTCATCCCTTGAGGGAATCTAATTGACTGCCTTTGATGCTTCTTTTTGAAATTAGGATACTTTGCTCTTTTCTCAAAGAAGTTGAGAAAAGCACTCGACAAGTCTAATCCTACCTGTTGCAAAACTTGGGAAGGTGCTTCTGTTAGCCACTCATACTCTTTCTTGAGTTGTGGGAGCAGTTTGATTAAATCATTTCTACTCAATCCCTTCCCGGTCTGTTTGTAAGTTTCGGTTGTCAAATTAAGGCTGTAATTGTAGAACCAACGGCAACAACCAAAAGACTTAACTAGTAAGTCTCTTTGCTCGGTTGTTGGGTAGATTCTGTACTTGAACGCCTTAAACATATCATTCCGAAAATCTATTTCCGACATCTTAGCATACATTCAATGGAATGTTAAGGATTCGCACAGCGAGGTCTGAGGAACGTTGGTCGCCATTCATCTCCCGTTAAACTACGTTGTAACCGGAGTCTTCTAGCTCCATTAAGATAAATGATAGATAATAAATTTTGGAGTAAAATTTTAGGTAAATTATTGTTATGCCGATCGCCATTACCATCAACACCGATCAAATAAATAAATTAGACTTGTCACCCGCCAAAAGAGCGATCGAAGAGATATTGCAAACAGGTGCGATCGCTACTTCCGAACAACAACTTTCGTTTCAAATCAACTACGATCGCCCCGATGACGATCCGAGAGAACTTTCTGAAATTGACGAAGTAAGATTGTGGTTTATTCGTTTAGATACCCTTTACCCTTGGCTACCCTTTTTATTAAACTGGCAAAATGGAGAACTAGCACGTTACACTGCTATGCTAGTACCCCATGAATTCCATCCCCGTAGCCATGAAATTCAATATAATCCTCAAGCCTTAGAACTTTTTATCGTCCAAAAAATCTTTGTGTTAACAGATTGGTTAAACAGTCAAGGCATACCGAGTAAATCCAAATTAAAAGCAATGGCATTAACATTTGGAATTGAAATGGATGATGCCTTTTTTGATTTAATTTCAACAAATCCGGTATAAAGTTTCTGTAGCCAGGGTAGAATGTTCACGCATTGCCCAACTACCGATAGCTCGATCGCCTTGAATTTGGTAGTGTAAACCAAAAACGCTACCTTCACCCCAAGCGACAATTAACTGGTCATTCACTTGCAAACCTACACCTTTATACTCAGTTCCCACCAACCAAGAAATCTGATAAATTTCCCCTAATGGAGTTACTTGGAGAACACCTTCGTAACTGCCAGTTTTGTTAAAAGTACCCTGAACATTATAAGTACCTGCAACTTGGTTAGGTGTACCACCAACAGCCTTTTCTGTATCCACAATTCGGGGATTATAAGCAGCAGCCCATTTCCCATCTAAAGTGCCATCAGAATTGATCTGATAAAGGCTAATTCCGTAAGCTGGATGAGCACTACAAGCGGCGTAAAGATTGCCATTCTCAAAAAATCCCATACCCGGATAATCGCCCAAACTAGTCAACCAAGACATACTATAAAGTTGCCCCATCTGTTGAATTTGGACTGTACCGGAATAAGGGGTTCGATCGATCGTTTCTGCTGCTGTAATTGTCCAAGTACCAGCAGGAGTTGTTTTATGAAGATTTGTGGTAGTATTCATGGGGAAATTATTTAATTATGCCTATACTTATAAGTTACCCAATTGCTCGCAGATCCATACCACAGCAGCAGGTAAATCTGGAGCGATATAATCCGGTTGAGTATGGTGTTGGTACGCGCCACTTAACACGCTGCGACCAAAGCCAGTTTGTACCAGTATTCCACGACAACCAGCATTATGCGCCATATCCACATCTGTAGCTTTGTCGCCAACCATAAAACTTTGACCCAAGTCTAAATTGTGTTCCCAAGCTGCGGCGACTAACATTCCAGTGTTGGGTTTGCGCCAGGTACTCCAAAGGCTAAATTCTGGGTTAGTTCCGCCTTCTGGTGGACTCAGGTAAGGGCAATAATACAAAGCATTTAAATAAGCACCTGCTTCGGCTTGCAATAATTGACACAATCGCTGATGTAATGCTTCTACGTGGTCAATTGGATAATAACCTCTAGCAGGGCCAGATTGATTAGAAACTAGACAGCAAAAGATGCCTAAATCGTTTAAGCGACGGACTGCGCTAGCGACACCGGGAATTAAATGTAAATCGGTAACGTTGTGAATGTAACCTGCTTCGACATTTAATACGCCATCGCGATCGAGAAAAACAGCTGGTTGAGAGGGGTGGGAATTTTGGCTTTCGGACTTGGGATTCATGAAGATGCTTGAAAAGGTTTTGGCGGTTAAAACCGCGACTACACAAACAAAGTCCGCTTGACAAGGACTCTTAACCTGCCGATGCAGGTTTTGTCTGTATAGCCCGCGACTTTAGTCGCAAGGGCGACAGAACCGATATCAAAAATCAGTTTATCCTGCCCAAACCTTTTCCAAAATGGTATTTGGTGAGATATCGGCTATTTTGCCACTAGGGGATGGAATGACGAGAACGCGATCGCTCGAAGGCAACACTTTTTTTGGATCGCTAGCACCAAATAAAGCGATCAGATAAGTTTGTACTCCTACTCCTAACTGCATTGCTGCACTATCAGTACAAAGCAACAAACTCGATCCAGCAATCATTGCTGCCAGTTTACCCAAATCTTCTGGGGCTGTTACCTTCAAATCTGGGAAAGATTGCAACAATTGACTAACTACAGCTTGGCTATCAGTATCCAAGATTAACACCACTGGCAAAGAAGGCTGACGTTGTTGAAAATCTTGAATAATTTGCCGCCAGTTTTGCACCGGGTAAGAATTTTGACCCTGACCAATTTGAATTAAAACATAGCCACTATCAGAAATTCCCAACCGTTTCTGTTCTGCTTCTGCCCATTGAATGTCTTGCTTTGGTACATTAACTTCTACTGGTGGACAAGCAGAAGTAATGCTTAATCCTTGTAGCAAATCATGGTACATTGCCGCAGCATATTGTTCTGACTTTTTGGGAACAGAAGTAGTGAAAAAGAGTTGACCTTGACTACGAAAACCAATCCGTTTAGAAATACCAGTCAACCAGAGTAACAGACCTGATAACCAAGTTTGATTCAAAGAGATGGCGATATCATATTCGCGATCGCGGATCGTACCTAAGATATTGCCCCAATCTGCCAAACTATTGCGGTCAGTAAAATCGTAGGCAAACACATCTTTGACAGACTTACAGACTCGATAGGCACCCACTGACTTAGGTTGGACGACCACATCAATTTCAGCTTCGGGGTAATTTTGTTTGAGGTCGTCGAGAGTGGGGAAAAACAGTATTTGATCGCTAATCCCGCCAGGGACAAGGGCTACTATTCGCATATTTATTTAGATAGGCTTATCCGCACCTCATTTTAGAGGAAGATAGTAAAAAGTAGAGCAAAAATCGAGAAAGCAGTGCATTTATTGATTCCAGCAGCCGGAATGGGTCGTCGGATGGGGAGTAGTCGAAACAAACTCCTCCTGACGTTGTTAGGCAAACCGTTAATCTTTTGGACTCTGCAAGCCGCCTGTGCCTCTCGCCACATTAACTGGATTGGGATAATGTGCCAATTGGAAGATTTGCCCGATTTAAAGGCTATTGTCGCAGAAATGGGTTTAAGTAAGCCAGTGCAGTTTATCCAAGGCGGAACAACCCGCCAAGAGTCAGTTTACAACGGTTTACAAGCATTACCCCAGAATGCTCGTCATGTTTTAATTCACGATGGCGCGAGATGTTTAGCCACGCCTGATTTGTTGGACAGATGCGCCCAAGCTTTACAAAAATGTCAGGGTTTGATTGCCGCTGTGCCCGTGAAGGATACGATTAAAGTTGTGGATCAAGCTGGTTTAGTTAAAGATACTCCCGATCGCAGTAACCTCTGGGCTGCCCAAACTCCCCAAGGTTTTGATGTTCAATTGTTAAAAGAATGCCACGAAATCGGATTGAAATCAGGTTGGGAAGTTACCGATGATGCGGCTTTATTTGAAAAGTGCCGCTTACCTGTAAGAATTGTCGAGGGAGAAGAGACAAACTTGAAGGTGACAACGCCTGTAGATTTAGCGATCGCCCAATACATTTTGCACCAACGCCAGGGGAATGGGGACTAGGGACTGGGGACTGGGACAAGGGGACAAGGGGACAAGGGGACAAGGGGACAAGGGGACAAGGGGACAAGGGGACAAGGGGACAAGGGGACAAGGGGACAAGGGGACAAGGGGACAATTTAATTCTCCCCATCCCCCCATCCCCCCATCTCCCCATCTCCGAGAGATCTTCAAGGTTGTAACTGCTTAATAGCAGCTTCAACTTGTTGGGCTTTTTCGTTGTTGCCTTGGCTTAAATAGAGACTGCGGGAATGGTTAAAAAATGTGAGTGCTTCTTTGAGCTTTCTTTGTTTGCTGAAAGCTACGCCCAAATTGTAATAAGCGTTGGCATTTTGTTTGTCTAAAGTGATGACGCGCCGATAAATAGTAATGGCTTGGGGAAGTTTATTTTGTTGTAAGTAAATGTCACCAACTCCAGAAAGTGCTGCTACCGATCTAGGTTGAATGGCTAAGACGCGCCGATAAGCAGCTAAAGCTGGAGCCCATTGATTATTGGCAAAGAAAACATCAGCTATTTCTAAATGAAGGTTAGGATCGCGTTTGGCTAGTTGCGTTGCTCGCTGTAATGCTGCGATTCCTCCACTTTGATTGCCTTGTTTAAATAATACAGACCCTAATTTAAGTTGTAAATCTGGATTATTGGGGGCGTAAGCAACACCTCGCTGTAAAATTTCCACTGCTTCTGGTAAACGGTTTTGCTCTGTTAGCATTGCTCCCATTAATTTGTAAGCTTGCCAGTTTCTGGGGTCAAGAGCAATTATTTGTTGATAGGCTGCTGTTGCTCCTGAAAAATCTTTTTTACGGAACAACACAGTTGCTAATCCTACATAAGCATTGACGTTATTTTTGTCTAATTCTGTGGCGCGTCGGTAAGCTTCGGCTGCACCCTTATTGTCGCCTAAATTACCTAAACAAAATCCGAGTGCTGAGTGTAATTGTGGGTTTTTTTTATCTAAAGAAATTGCTTGGCGATAATGTGCGATCGCCTCTGGGAAATTTCCCCGTCGCGCCTGAATAAAACCCATTGCCGCATAAATTTGGGGATTTCTCTCATCTAGTTTGGCGGTTTGTTGGTATGTGGTTAATGCGCGATCGACTTGCCCTGTCCTTTGCAACATTTGGGCTTCACGCAACAGTCGTTCCACTTCGCTATCTGCGGAAGTTTGGTTGTTTGGAACTGGGGGGTCTTCATTTGCTTTTGCTAATAGCGGTGTCGTTACCGCTAACCCTCCCAATAGCAAGAGACTGACTATCAAGTAGTTCTGCTTTTGCTTTTGCATAGTAGATTTTTCCTGGGCTTCTGCCATTGCGAGAGAGTTTATATCACTTTGGGATATTGAATCAGAAATTGGGCAAATTTGATACCCTAAAGAAGGAATTAATTTTAATTATTGCAACTACCAAAACCGTTTATTGTATCATTTTGCTTGCAGAGGTAAAAGAATGATTATTACTACAACTGATGTAATTCAAGGCGCTCAGATTGATGCTTACTTGGGAATTGTAACGGCTGAAGTAGTTTATGGCACTAATGCTTTGCGTGATTTTTTTGCGGGAATTCGCGATATTGTTGGGGGACGTACTGGTAGTTATGAGCAGATTTTTGAGAAAGGTCAGCGGGAGGCGATCGCAGAACTGCAAAAACGCGCTCAAAGTATGGGCGCTAATGCGGTGATCGGTGTGGAAGTGGATACAGGTACAATTAATGTCGATCAAAGAGGAGCTTTGCTGCTGATTACGGCGATCGGTACTGCCGTTAAACTGCGATAAACTTTACCTGTTTGCTGAATAATTCTTCACAATTAAATTTTTAAATTCTCAGGAGTTTGATAAATAGTGTTGTTAATTACTATTAACAAGCTCCTGAAAATCTATGGCTTTTTTCCTACTTCTTTCGATAGAGTGGCTAATTCCTACTCCTGATAGATATTGTTTAGCATTGATGAGCCTAAAGTGTAACTAAATTAGCTGATAGTTTCTGGATTAAAACTCTATCACAAAGGAATGAAGGGAGGAATAAATTATGGCTTATGGAAATCGACCTGATGTTGTGGAACCAGTGGTAACAAATCGAGTAGTTGATTATCACGATCGCGTTAGATGGGGTCCCATAATTGCAGGTATTTTAATTGCCTTAGCAACTCAATTAGTATTAAGCTCTTTGGGTGCAGCTATTGGTTTGAGTAGTATAGCTAACTCAGGAGCTCCCAGATCGAATGCAGGTGATGTGGCAGGTGGTGTTGGTATTTGGTCAATTATTAGTTTATTAATTGGCTTATTTGTAGGCGGTTGGATGGCAGCCCGTGTTAGTGGCCCAATGAATCGAAATACAGCCCTTTTAAACGGTGCAATTCTTTGGGCAGCAACCCTAGCAATTGGTTCTTGGCTAATAGCAAATGGTGTAGCAGGTACATTTGGAATTGCTGCTTCTAACGCTGGAGAAGTAATTAACCAAGCGCGTGTAACTGGCAATGTTCCCAATCAAGTACCAGGCGTAAGTGCTCAACAAGCTCGTGCAATTGCAGCTAATGCAGCTAAAGCTGGTTGGTCATTTTTATTTGGTTCATTGTTAGGTTTACTAGCATCAATGGGTGGAGCAGCTGTAGGTGCTCGTAGTCCTCGTACTTACAATGGCACTTACAATCCATAAAGTAATTTATCAAGCAAAGTTTGCCAAGTCAATCAAACCTTTTTGCCATTAAAATCACCTTTTTCAGGTGATTTTTTTGTCATACCAAAACTGGGGTAGCATATTGATACAATCGAGTCATCCCCAATTTCATCGCTGCTAGGAACATGAACGTTATTCTTGATATACCAGAAGACCTTCAGAAATATATTGAGGCTCAGATTCAAGCTGGAACTTATGCAAGTGCGGGAGAGTATTTTCTAGATTTAGCTCAACAAGACCGCCTGCGAAAACAGGCACAAGAAAAACTAGAAAGCTTGCTGCAAGAGGGCTTAGACTCAGATAGGGAATTAGTAACACCTGCTTATTGGCAGGATTTGCGGGCATCAGTGTTGAATGCAAATCAGCAAGAAACATGAGTTATCAGTTAATCGTCCAAAATCGAGCAACTCAGGATCTCAGGCAACTGGCAAACTATATTCTGATTAATGGAGATTCTGATGCTGCCTTGCGGTTTTTTGAGTCGGCAGAAATTACCTTTTCCCAGTTAGCAACAACACCAGGCATTGGCAAAGTCGTGCGATTAGTTTCCTCTCGCATGGGAGAGATTCGTCAGTGGCGAATTAAAGATTTTCAGGATTACCTGATTTTTTACCGGATTCAGGACGATAGGGTGGAAATTATCCGTGTTTTGCATGGTGCAAGGGATTTAGAAGGTATTTTGTCCAATCTCGATCGAGAGATTGAATAGTCCTGAAGTCTTTTTCCAAATCAAGATTGCTCTAAATTGCCTTCCCTCAAATCCTTTTTAAAAGTATCCAACGAAGTTCCATTGGTGGGTTTTTACTAATAGGAAATAAATCGCGTCCCATTGCCCAATTAACATACCAAGTAGTTGGAGGCCATGCTTCAGGGGGTAAGTGTTTTTGTTCGTATTCTATTACTGATTCATCGGAAACAAGCTCTAATGGTAAGTCTTCCATTGCTGTTTGTAGTTCTTTTCTGGTGATAATATAAGACCAGGAAACTTCGGACATTTCTTTAACAAAGTTATCTGGTTCATAATCATCAACTGCTAAAAAGACGCTGAATAAAAGTAACCCGCCACTGCGTAAAGTGTCGCACATTTTGGCGAAGAATAAGCGGACTTGATCTGTGTAACGGAAATGGGATAATACTTCTGAGGCGATCGCTAATTTATAATGTGCTACCTTCATTCTTAAAAGTGGTTCTAAGATATCTCCTTGAAACACTTTTACTGGCAAATTTTGGTTGTTTACTTCTGCGGTCAATTTTTCCACAAATGCGGGTGTAAGTTCGATCGCATCTACTGGATGACCTAACTTTGCTAATGGAATAGTATTGCGACCTGTTCCCGCACCAATATCTAAAATTGTCGTAGTTTTTGGCTCGCCTATTTGGGCAGCAATTGCCATTATTTTAGCATCAGGATGACTCCCAAATAAAGGTTCTGGGCGAATTTCCGGCCATTTTTGATATTTATCGGCAACTGATTCTACTAAAACTTTGGTATTAATTGTAATCCCACTTGCCAATCCTTTGGCTTCTTCCGCAGGTAAAAAGCTCACTAATAAACGTGCGTGGGGTGAAAGTTTATATCCTTCTGCCAAACCTTTAATAATTAATTGTTTTAAATTATCATAATTTTCTCCTGTTAAATTTTGCCCTAATGTTTTGAGTAAATTCTGCACTAACTGTAAGTATTCATCTAACATTGTTGGCACACAGGGTAATGCAATTTCCCCGCGAACACTCATGAGACTTTTGACTTTTTCTAATAATGCTTGTTTTAAAATATTTGGGTCTTTTACCGTTAATTCGGTTTCCGTTTTTGAGTCACTTACTGAAGTTGTTGGTAAAGTTTTTTGCAGGGATATGTTATCGTTAGCCATGATTAATTAAAAATGCTAAATCTAGATTATAAGATTTCCACAGTTCCGAGTTGACCGTCAATTCGCACTAGCTGACCATCTTTTAACAGACGAGTCGCATCTTGCACATCCATGATCGCTGGGATACCATATTCACGAGCGACGATCGCACCATGAGATAAACGCCCTCCTACTTCGGCAATTAGTCCACCCGCCCTAGCTAAAAGTGGTGCCCAACCAGAGTCAGTATAGGGCACAACGAGTATAGTTTCACGATTAATTTCCGGTACAGATTGCAAATTTCGCAGCACTTTGACTCTTCCTTCTGCTTGTCCGGCGCTTGCACCTATTCCTTGTAAAAGTTCTGTTGGTAGTAAGGAAGCAGTTTTGAGAATCGTCATAGCTGGTGCATTTCCGTACACGACAAAGGGTGTTGTTTCTAATTGTTGATTTTGGGATAATTGCGATCGCCTTTTTTCAATCAACTGAGTTACTTGATTGAGTAACTCTTGGTCTTTACCATTAATAATCCACTCAATTTCAGACAATTCCAAGAAAAATATATCACCTGCTTCTTTAAGTAACCCTGATGACAACCAGATTTTTTCTAATTCTAGGAAACTCCATCTTAATTGAGCTAACAATTGGCTGTATATTTCCGTAACTCTGCCTTTTAAATTTAACCGACGTTGCACTAATTTTGCTTGCCAATTTTGATTTTTTGGTAAGCTTACTGCTGGCGGTGGATTAACAATAAATTGAGCGAAAATTTCTCTGACATGATTTGGTTCTTCTTTCCAAGTCGGAACAGCAATATCTGTGGCGACATCACTTAAATAACCATATTTTTGCAAGATTTGCTCAAATTCTTGTAAAACTCCTTGTCCAGCTTCAGTTGTTGCTAAAACGGTGAATATATTGGAAGTTTCCTCCGGGTTAATGCCTTGATTAATTAGTAATTTTCTGGCGATCGCAGCGAGTGCACTCAAAGTTCGTAAAGAACCAACTTCCGGCGTTTTTCCTGTATTTAATTCGGCATCTGTTACCCGGAAAATTCCTTTTCTGAGGGCGAAACTTAATGGAGCAAGTATACTATAATAAGTTGCTTTGCGTTGTAATTCCAAAATAAATTTTATCCGGTTTAACAAAGCTTGCGAGTCAGGGGAACTTTCGGGATTTTTCAACCTAGTTAAACCAGGGGTGAAGTGTTGGCGATCGTCCTTGGCAAAATCCACCTCTAAAGCTCTTTCCCTTCCCCATAATTTGAGTAAACCTGGCACATTTCGCAAGGTGGAACTTAAAGGCGGTTTGCTAAATTTCGCCCCTCTAGTTAGAAACTCCAAACTTTCAGGCGGTAAACCCATTCTAAGAAAAATCTGCCCTAAAAGTGAAGCGTTAAAGTAAGCGCGGGAATAGTGCAAAGTCGCAGTTTCGTTAAAGTCTAATCCTTGAGATCTTGCGCCCAAAACTATGGTAAAAATTTCTCCCCAAACGCCACAAGTTAGGGGACGATTAATCGACCAAGTTAAGGGGCGAATTAATCCGGGAATCACTTCGGCGGCAATTTTTCTTGTCCAAATTGGCGCTAAAGTAGTAATGGGGCGAGATTGTAAGAGCCATAAGCGATCGCCATCGTAACTCCATTCAATATCTTGGGGAATCCCGTGATAACGATTCTCTAATTCTCTGGCTAAAATTGCCACTTGGCGAATTAATCCTAATGGAACGTCTCCCTCTCCTTGGACGGGAATCGATGATAAATCCGAGTTTTGTGCGGTTGCTAAATCGCTAATTGTGACGCGATATTGTTCCGGCGTAATTTGTCCTGAAACTACTTGCGAAGCACCACCTGGTAAAGCTTCGATGATAATATCATTACCCGATCGCGCGATCGGATCGCGACTAAAAGCAACACCGGAAAAAGCGCCGCGCACTTGTTTTTGAATTAACACCGCCATTGCTGCTTCCGGCAAATTTCGGTCTAAGCGATATTGCACTGCGCTTTGTCGATCGTAAGAAGTTTGACAACTAATAATTGCTTGTCTTAGGGTGGTGCGATCGCTAACATTTAAAATTGTGTCATATTGTCCTGCTGCTGAAGCAGTTTCCGAATCTTCACCAATAGCAGAAGAACGCACAACTAAAGGTTTTTCTAAACTTGGTTGCAGCGTATCAACTATTACTTCAGGATCGTCTCCTGGTAACAATACCCAACCATCAGGAACCGCATAACCCCAGCGTTTTAATTGGGATAAAGTGGCAGCTTTTTGTCCAACTTTTGCCGCATTTAGTTTTTGGTCTAAAGAAATCATCGATCGGTCGCCTCGAAAAAAGCGAAACACTTTTTGAGAATCAGGTCTTCCTTCCGAAGTCGGAAGGTCTAAATCGTCAGGGAGTTTCTGATAGATCCAACCGATCGTTATAGCTAGTGCGATCGTTGCCATAATTCGCGGTTGATCCTGGGGATACAACAAAATTACCAGCAAAGGCAGTAAAACCAAAACACTAAGTTTCCCCGCTTTTCTTTCCCGAATAATTGTAAAGCTAATTCCCCCAATGACAAACACTAAAAAAGATACTAACCAATCATGGACAATAAAACCCCAAACAACATTAGTAGTTCCCGCGCCTTTCCCAATCCCATAACGTCCTAATACTAAAGCAATTAAAGCAATTACTTCCCACTCTGATGGGTAGGTCTGAAAAAATTCCTGCCAAAAAGCAAAAAATCCCATTGATGCTTTAGCAAAAATTTCCGGTGCAAAAAAAAGCCGCGCCAACACCACAGCAAAAATTCCCTTAAAAGCTTCCGAAAGAACTGCTAAAACTCCAACAACAGTTCCCCCGTGATAAAAAGCTGCTTGTACGCCAATATTTCCCGTACCCAGTCTCGCCAAGTTCCGTCCCGTGAGTGCATAAGTAATCCAAGCAATAAGGGGTACTCCCCCCAACAAGGGACAAAGGACGAAAATTAACAGCACACCCCAAACTTGCGTCAGTGTCATTCCCAAAAATCCTTAAATTGCCAAAGCAGCAAGGTACAACAGTTAGAGAAAGCTAAGACATTTTTAACATAATCTAATCTTGGCGTTTCTGACCTTAAGCTGAAATGGTCAGTCACTAAGTAGCAAAATGTTACATTTACCTGAGAAAAATGTATCGCTGTATACTAATTGTGGGGCAAACCAGCAACAATATATTAGGGGACTGGGGTAGGGGCGATTCATGAATCGCCCCTACGACTCGGTACTGGGAAGAAAAGGACGCTTTTTAGGCGGGGACAGTTAAAAATTAACAACAAACTACTGAATAGATTATGAATTTTGAGCATTACGAACCAGGGGATTTTCACGATGAATTGTTTATTGCCAAAAACCAACCACGCCCGGAGGTGATTCCGTTAATAGAAAGGATTAATTCTCTACCACCAGATGAGATTTTACGAAGACAAGAAGTAGCACAGCAAGCTTTGTTTAAATTGGGAGCTACATTTAATGTCTATAGTGATAATCAAGGTACGGAAAGAATCTTTCCTTTTGATGTGATTCCCCGAATTGTTTCTGCTCAGGAATGGCAAGTTTTAGAAGCGGGATTGAAGCAACGGATTTATGCACTCAATTGCTTTATTGCTGATGTTTACGACGCGCAAAAAATCATCAATGATGGCGTGATTCCTGCTGAAGTAATTAACACATCCAAAGGATTGCTGAAACCTTGTATTGGATTAAAACCGCCTGGGGGAATTTGGTGCCATATTACTGGTACAGATTTAGTCAGAGATAAAGATGGACAATGGTACGTTTTAGAAGATAATTTGCGTTGTCCTTCGGGAATTTCTTATGTTTTGGAAAATCGGCGGGTAATGAAGTCTGCTTTCCCCAAAGTTTTCGAGACAATGGGAATTAGACCTGTGGATGATTATCCCAGTCATTTGTTAGATACTTTATTGAATTTAGCCCCGGAAAGTTTACCGAATCCAACGGTAGTAGTGTTAACTCCGGGAACTTACAATTCTGCCTATTTTGAACATTCTTTTTTAGCGCAACAAATGGGTGTGGAATTAGTGGAAGGCAGGGATTTAGTAGTCGTTGATGGTTATTTACAAATGCGAACTACTAAGGGTTTAAAAAGAGTTGATGTGGTGTATCGACGCATCGATGATGACTTTATCGATCCCTTAACTTTCCGGCGAGATTCTACTTTAGGTGTACCGGGATTAATGGAAGTTTATCGTGCGGGGAGAGTGGCGATCGCCAATGCACTAGGAACCGGAGTAGCTGATGATAAAGTCATCTATGCTTATGTCCCAGAAATGATTCGTTATTATCTCCAAGAAGACCCCATTTTACAAAACGTCCCCACCTATCTTTGTTGGCGCGAAAAAGACATCAGTCATGTATTAGCAAATCTAGAAAGTTTAGTAGTCAAAGCTGCTAACGAATCAGGCGGTTATGGAATGTTAGTCGGTACTCAATCCACCCTAGAACAAAGGCAAGAATTTGCCGAAAAAATCAAAGCAAACCCCCGAAATTACATCGCCCAACCTACAATTTGCTTATCAAGAGTTCCCACAATTGTAGACAAAAAATTTACCGGATGTCACGTAGATTTACGCCCCTACATTTTATATGGCAAAGACATCTATGTTCATCCCGGTGGTTTAACTAGAGTCGCTTTGAAAAAAGGATCTTTAGTAGTTAACTCCTCCCAAGGTGGCGGCAGTAAAGATACCTGGGTACTCTGTTAAAAGAAAGGCAGAAGGCAGAAGGCAGAAGGCAGGAGGCAGAAGGCAGAAGGAAAGAAGAAAGGCAGAAGGAAAAAATTTCCCCTTGTCCCCTTGTCCCCTTGTCCCCTTGTCCCCAGTCCCCAGTACCCAGTACCCAATCCCCAGTCCCCCCAATTACCAACTACCAACTACCAACTACCAAACTATGTTAAGTCGCGTTGCTGATGCTATTTACTGGTTAAATCGTTATGTGGAAAGGGCAGAAAATATTGCCCGATTCATTGATGTGAATTTAAAATTGATTTTGGATTCTTCCACAGGAATAACCCAACAGTGGGAACCATTAATTACCATAACTGGAGACTTGCCGAAATTTCAAGAAAAATATGGCAAAGCTACAGCAGAAAGTGTAATTCAGTTTCTCACATTTGATAGCGAATATCCTAATTCTATTCTTTCTTGTTTACGAGCAGCAAGAGAAAATGCTCGTTCAATTCGAGAGATTATTTCTTCGGAAATGTGGGAACAAGTCAACTCTTTTTACTTCATGGTGCAAGATGCTTATCAACAGCAAGAAAGCTTTGATGCTGAGAAGTTTTTTTCGGAAGTAAAAATGGCTAGCCATTTATTTGCTGGGGTGACTGATGCTACGATGAGTCACAATGAAGGGTGGCATTTTGGCAGAATTGGCAGATTTTTAGAACGTGCAGATAAGACGGCGCGGATTTTGGATGTAAAATACTTTGTGTTACTACCTTCGGTGAAAGATGTAGGTAGTACTTTGGATGAATTGCAGTGGATGGCATTGCTGAGATCTGCGAGTGCTTATGAGATGTATCGGAAACGTGGTCAACATCGAATTACGCCTTTTGGTATTGCAGATTTTTTAATTTTAGACCGGGAGTTTCCCCGATCGATCCGGTTTTGTATAATTCATGGAGAGCGATCGCTTCACGCCATCACAGGAATTTCTTCAGGTAATTGGACAAATGCCGCTGAACGTTCTTTAGGTCGTTTGCGTTCTGAATTAGATTATGTGACTATTGAAGATATAATTCAAAGCGGATTACATGAATATCTCACTCACTTACTGCAAGAAATTTATGGCGTAGGCAACGATATTTTTGAAACCTTCTTTGCCCTAAAACCAATTAATGAAAGGAGTTCCGAACCCAAGTTTCGCAGTGCAGAATTACAACAACAATTTTAAATAGAATCAGGATAGGATGCTTTACCACATTGCCCATACAACCACTTACAAATATCAGCAAGCTGTCACTTTAAGACCGCACACAATTAGATTAATTCCCCGAAGCGATGCGGCACAAAAAGTACACAAATTTTCCTTAGAAATTGACCCAAAACCAACAGGAATTTGCTATAATGATGATTTGGAAGGCAATGTGGTATTGCAAACTTGGTTCAACGAACCCACAGAATTTTTGAAAATACAAGTTAATTCAGAGGTAGAAACTTTCCGAAAAAATCCCTTTGATTACCTTTTAGAACCTTACGCTTTAAAGTTACCAATTGATTATTCAGCATCGCTATTAGCGCAACTTTCCCCTTACTTGCAAACACAATATCCGGGAAATATAGACCCAGTAGCAACCCAATTAGCGCAAGAAATTTTAGTTGCGAGTTCCCATCAAACAACTACATTTTTAAGTAAACTGAATCAACAAATTTACGAAACTTGTCAATATGTAATTAGAGAAACAGGCGATCCTTTACCAGCAGGAATTACTTGGCAACAAAAATCTGGTTCTTGTCGAGACTTTGCGGTTTTATTTATGGAAGTTTGTCGTGCTGTTGGTTTAGCGGCAAGATTTGTGAGTGGTTATCAAGAAGGAGACTTAGATCAAAAAGAAAGAGACTTACACGCTTGGGTTGAAGTTTACTTGCCGGGAGCAGGTTGGCGAGGTTACGATCCGACGCATGGGTTAGCAGTTGGCGATCGACACATCCCCTTAGTTGCCAGCGCCTTTCCCAACTACACTGCACCCATTTCCGGCAGTTTTTCCCCACCCGGAACACCCTTTTCCATGACACCCAAAATCTCCATTAAATTCAACCAAAATTAGGTACGTTGTGAGCGCTTGAGCGCTCTACCCACTCAAGTGGGTACAACAAACCAATTAGGTTCGTTGTGAGCGCTTGAGCGCTACACCCACTGAAGTGGGTACAACGGACCTAATTTATCTACTTAAAACCTAATTACTCCCATTTAAAACAATTCTTCCATCATTTTATCTTGGAGAGACTGACCGATTTTTTCTAAGCAACTCGGCCCTTCCAGAAAGTCTTTAATTGTGATTTTCTTATCCCGAAAATCTCTCACAAAATCCCTAATCTCTTCACTAATTTCGACTTTTTCTTTCATCTCTCGCAAGAGAAGTTCGATCGGATCGATTCCCATTTTAACTGCCTGTCGATATTCCGAAATTAAAGACCCTTCCGGCGTATTTTTGGCTAATCTTAATTCCCGTTTTAGATTTTCATATTGTTTTTTTAATAAGGAATTTTGCTGGATTAAAATTTGAATTTTTCGCGTTAAATCATCTTCTGAGAAATTAGCGATATCCTCGCCAGCTAAATGTTGTTTTTCAATCTCTAACAGTTTCGCTAAATCTCCCTCTTGATAAGCTTTATTTAGCTCTTTCATAATTTCCGTATGACGCATTTGCGTTTCGCTGTCTGTCACTTTATCAGGATGAAAGATTTCTGCTAATCTCAAAAAGGTTTGTCTGATTTTTTTAGAATCTTCAGTTTTGACAGATGCTTGGGGAGAGGGAGGTTGTTCTTCTTGCCTTTCGCCACCTGCAAAATCATCAGAAAAGTCATTTTGTCCTTGTCTTTTTCCTTTTTCTTTTGCTGCTGCGCCAAAAAGTTCATCTAATTCAGGCATATCCTGAGATTCTGATGATTTGGGACTGATAAACCCCTGCATTTGCAGTGTTTGATAAACCCCTTCAATTTCTCGCTTACTTTGTTTTCCCAACTTCCTCTGAAAAACTTCATCGAATAGCTGATGAATTTGCCGATCGATCTCCGTTAGCTGTTTCATAATTGGAATAGTTCGATGGAACATCTGTGTAGCTACCGATCGCATTTGCTCAACAAAGTTATTCAACTCTGTGCGCTTTTTCTTAATCTGTTTCATCAACCGCTGATTTTCTTGCTCTAAAGCATCAACCTGAAAATGAAGTTCCGACAACGCCAATGTTGCTGATGCTGCGGAAGTTGGGGTAGGGGTTTTGCTTTTGGGTTGTGATTTTTTGCGTGGCATTAGGGAACGATGCTCCCAAAAGTTACTAGGTTGATTTTAACTCTTTTGATTAATTTTTCAAGTGCGATCGACCAATTAATCTAGTTCCACATTTTCTTGACACTCTGGCGAATAATGTTCCCATTCAATACTCGGCATTCGATCGAAAGCATTTCGCAAACACTCTTCCCACCATTTCCGAATTTTCACTAAATAGGGATCTCCTAAACGTAACATTAATTTATTTTCCACCACCAAACTATCCCTTTCATACATAATCATATTAATTGGTGGGCCAACAGAAATATTGGATTTCATCGTGGAATCAATAGAAAGCAACGCACATTTCGCGCAAGCTTCCAAAGGAGTATCATACTTAAGAGTCCGGTCTAAAATTGGTTTACCGTACTTAGTTTCTCCTATTTGTAAAAACGGCGTTTCGGGAGTAGCTTGAATAAAATTACCTTGACTATAGATATGATAAAGTTCCATATCTTCGCCTTTAATTTGACCACCCAAAAGAAAGCTACATTTGTAATCAATATTATCCTTTTGTAACCAACTGCGGTCTTGTTCTTGAATTTGGCGAATTTTGTCGCCCAGGTAACGAGCAACTTCATACATACTTGGCAAAGAGTGAATATTTGATTCTTCCTGCGCTTTTAAATCTCTACGAATCAAAGTAATTACACCCTGAGTAAAAGACAAATTACCAGAATTACATAATAAAATTGCTCTTTCTCCCGGTTGGGAAAAATCAAAAAGTTTCTGGTAAGTAGAAATGTAATCAACTCCGGCATTAGTTCGGGAGTCAGCAGCCATAACTAACCCGTATTTGGTAATGATGCCAAGGCAATAAGTCATGAGAGTGCGTGTAAACTTAATTGAAAGAAAATCTATTGATACTGAGTTTAGTAATTTTCCGAGTCTGATTCTAAATTATTTCTGTTAGCTGAAACCACATCAGGCAACTTACGTTTAACCAAGTAAAGCCAAGCCAACCCAGCTAAACCCAGAGTAATTTCGACTAAACTAACTACTTGCGCTATTCGCAATGGCCCTAACATTAGACTATCAGTTCTTAGCCCTTCAATCCAAAACCGACCGATACTATAAAGTATCAGGTAAGTTGAAAATATAGTACCCAATTTTAAACGCGGTTTTCCCTGAAGATCGCGAAAAAACAAAAATATTAAAATGCTAAAAACCATTAAATTCCAAACAGATTCATAGAGAAAAGTAGGATGAAAGTAGTCAAAATTGGCGTATTCAATGGGACGTTGTACTGGAGGAATATATAACTTTAAAGGTAAATTTGTTGGCGCACCAAAAGCTTCTGAGTTAAAGAAATTTCCCCATCTGCCAATGGCTTGACCGAGAATTAAAGAAGGCGCGACTATATCTGCTAATTGCCAGAAGGGAACTTGACGAACTCTGGCAAAAATTAAAGCGGAGATAAGTCCTCCTAAAATTGCACCGTGAATGGCAATTCCACCTTTCCAAATAGCAAAGATATCTGCTGGATTGTTAGCATATTGTTGCCACTCAAATAACACATAATAAAGTCTAGCGCTAGGAATTGCCCCCAACACTAACCAAATTGCTAAATCACCGATAATTTCTGGGTTGAGGTGACGACGTTTAGCTAAGTAACCGGAAAGAGCAACTCCGAGCAAAACTGCTGAAGCAATTAATACACCGTACCAGCGCAAAGTCAATGGCCCTATTTTCACGATTATTGGCCCTGGAGAAGCAAATTCAAATGCTAAGGGCAAGATGGGAAGATCCAGTAGCCAAGATGTTATGGTCATAAGTTGGCCTAAGAAACAATTAAATTCAGAATTGACATCAGCACTGTGACTTCAACTCCGAGAATGATTTTAGTTTGCTTTGGCAAAGATGGAAAATAAAAGTTCGTTGTCTGCGCTTTAGCGCTGTTCCCACGCGAGAGTGGGGACAACAGACCTAATTTGGAACATGGTTTGTTGTCTGCGCTTTAGCGCTGTTCCCACCCAAGTGGGGACAACGAACCTAATTTTTCCAGTAAACATTGAGCAATGCGACGGGATGCACCGGGTTTTCCCATGCGACGAGGGCCGTTAGCGGCTATTAATTGGAGACGATCGGGATTTTTCAGCAGATACTTTAAGCTTTTAGCTACCAGTCTTGGTTTTTCTACTAATAATATAGAAGGGCCGAGTAAACGGCTTTGGGCTTCAGCGAAGGCGTAGGTAAATTGAGGGCCTTTTCCGGGAATTGTAATTGCAGGTTTACCTAAACCGACAAATTGTTCTGTTGCTGTTCCTGCCATTGCGATCGCAAAATCAGCAGCTTGCAAGCAATCATTAAAAGCTTTCTGCGTCAAAATTAACTGATATTTTCCTTGACTAAACACTAAAGCTGTCCGATCGGAAATTGGCAATTTGGCAGCGGAAAATTGAGCAGATCTCAATCGCCAGCCAAGTCTTTCCAAGGTTTCTTTTAATGGTTCTAAACTTAAACTAGGAGCGATCGCCCCCAGAAACAACACCGTGCGATCGCGAAAAGTATCCACAATTCCTGCCACAGCTTCTATAATTTGCTGCCAATTTTCGTAAGCTTCAGGAGTGCGAGAACCTGGGAGAAGACAAACACTAAGCGATCGACCTTGCCAATTTTCTATTTCCCCCACTAAAGACACCGACTCAGGAGTTAAAGATTCTAATTCATCCATCATCGGATTTCCCATATCAAAAGCTGGGATCGACCATTGCTGTAAAACTTGAGTCGTTAAAGTATCTCTTGGAAACACCGCCTTACAGCGAGGATGACTCATAAACCAACGTTCCCAAGGCAAATAAACCGACCCAGACCAACCTTCCCAACGCCGTTTAAAACTGCGCCCAGAGACGTTGCTGGCAACGTCTCTACATTCATCTCGCAAATAATATTCCGATTTCGCCGTACCCACAAACACATAAGGAGCGCCACTCAACCAAGCAAAAAACAGCGGCACAATATCACCAACGGCGATAATCGCCCCACCTTGTTGAGCAAAAGCTTTCACCGCTTGAAATTGCTGCCACAGCAGTTGCAATAAACCACCCTGAACATCGCCCCACAACTGTCGCCAGTCCATATAAACAAAGCCACCAGAGGGCATTTTTTGGGTCGGTGCAATAATCGGAATTCCCCGGTCTATGTAAGCTTGACCCTCACCGACGATCGGCAAAGCTGCTATTTTCGGGGAAGAAGGAAGTTGTTGTAATTGTTGGCAGATTCTTGCTGCGATCGCATCTTCCCCATGACCATTACTCAAACAAAGTAACCTCATCACCATCCCTTCGCGCACCCTATTAATGTTCCCAATCAAAGCATAAAGCAGAGTTAATATTAAAGTTTTGAGTTTCTCGTAAGGAGAGTTTTGAGTTAGAGAGAGTTTGGGAAGTTTCTCGTAAGGAGAGTTTTGTAATTATCTCCTTTAGCTCCTTTAGCTTCTTTAGCTTCTTTAGATCCGACTCCGAGAGCCTCAAATCTTCTTCGGTGGAATGGGAGAAGACCGAGTTGAAGAGGAAGGAGGTAGATTAGGAGGTGGTTGCAATTGTTGTCTACCGTTACGAATGATCCGCAACATTTCGCCAATATTCTGTTCAATATTAGACAGAACTTGGTCAGCATAGTCATCGGCACCATTTTGAATTGCTTCGGCTTCTGCGATCGCTCTTGCACGTATCTCCTGTAATTCCTCTTGTGCTTGTCGGTACATACTTTCAATTTCAGCCAAAGTTTGCTCTTGTGCTGACTGACATTCCTGCTGCACAGTTTGCCAGAGTTGCTGCGCTTCTGACTTTGCCTGTCTGACAACACTGCTTTCCTCCAAAATTTGGGTAGCACGTTGTTCGGCAGCCTCCACTATTTGTTGAGCGTACTGTTCTGCCGCCAAAATAATTTCGTCTTTGTGACGGACAATAGTTTCCGCCTCCGCAAAAGCCGCTGGCAAATTCAGCCGCACTAAATCTAATTGTTCTAGCAACTGTTCCTCATCCACCAAAGTGCGCCGAGACATGGGAATGCGCGGACTATCGAGAATCATCTCCTCTAGGCGATTGAGTTCTCGTTGAATGTCTACACCTGTGGTTCCCTGCTGGTTTAATTGATCTTCGGTGTTGGGTTCGTCACTGTCGGGGTCGGTTCTGGATGTATCTTGGCGTAACATTTTTTGTATATATCAATAGCAACGTGCTTAGGGACAAGATGATCGACTGAGCCACCAAATCTTGCTATCTCTTTTACCACGCTACTGCTTAAAAAGCCATATTCTGTCGAGGTTGCCAAAAAAACTGTCTCGATTTCCTCAAAGAGAGTTTTATTAGTGTGAGCCATTTGTAACTCCTTTTCAAAGTCAGAAAGCACCCGCAAACCTCGGATAATAACGCTAGCTCCTCGCAGTTGGGCATAATTTACAGTCAGACCATCAAAAGAATCTACTTCCACATTAGAAATGTGGCTAATAGATTGTTGAATGAGGTCGATTCGTTCTTGCATGGTAAACAGAGGTGATTTGCTAGGATTTTGCAGCACAGCTACTATGACTCGCTCAAACAGCTTACTGCCTCTGGAAATCACATCCAGATGTCCAAGGGTTATTGGATCGAAGCTGCCGGGATAAATTGCAATCACGAACAAAGGGGTTTCAGAATTACTCACCGAGATTATAAGCTAGTCTGGGGTAACTGAGTTGTTCTATAAGTGAAAAAAATTCGCGAGGGCATTTTTTCCCATCCAGCTGGATTCACGCCTCTAGCGATGAGCCTAAAATTAGTTTCTAATTTCCTTTGGCAATGTAGCTAAGTGATTAGCCGAATGTCGAGTTATTCCAACCCCACATGGCAGCTTTAGCATCGGCAAATTCAATGTAGATGCGATTAGCTGGTACACCCAGCGCTTGATTAATCTGCTGACAAAAATCTTGGCTCATCGATTTTGTCTGTTCCGAAGTCATGTTACCGATACTTTTGATTTCAATGTAGCAAACGGGGTCTGTGGTGCCAGCAAAAGTCATGGCGACATCTGGTTCAAATGCCGTCATTACATAAGATTCTGGTTTTCCCAAGTGTTTGGCTAATCCAGATGAGAGGGTTTTGAGCAAGGATTCTACTTTGGCTTTCTCTGGTGCGGCTACAGAAGTTTGGACTTTAATTAAAGGCATAACTTAAATCTCAAACGGGTTATTTAAGCGATCGAACAAACTAAAATCTTATATTAAAATTCGACTCTACCATCCATCCCTTTTTTACCAAAGTTGAGAGATGATAGAGCCGCTACCAGCAATAAAATTTTTTAAGCTACCAACCAAAGCTCAGACAAGGTAAGTTACCCCAGCGATGGAATCGCGGGGCTTTCAGTAGCCCTAGAATTAATATCGCAAGATAGTAATTCTGAGCCTCTAGGCAGACTTACACTCCGCCCCAATAGCGCAATCATTTTAGAGCCGTTCTCGTCAGCATCCCCGATCCAACCACAAACTTTGTTGCTGCATTTGAACTTTTTGTCAGTTCTGATTCCAATATGCAAGCAACAGTTGCAAGTTTGAGAAGTGTAAGCAGGGTTAACAGCAATAACTTTTACCCCTTCTTTAATGCCTTTGTATTCCAAGAAAGTTCTTAACTGATAAAACGCCCAAGAATTAGTTCTTCGGCGTTCAGTTTTACTTCTTGGCAACTCATTCAAATCTTCTCTAATCCCAGTCAGATCTTCAATGGCTACAAAGGATTGGGTATCTCTAGCTTCTAAAATGATTACCTTGCTGATGTTATGGTTTAGCCAAGCTTGATATCTTCTCTCTCTTCCCGATAACCGTTGCAGAATTTGACGGCATCTACGCCGTGTTGTTCTTGTGCCTTGGGAAGCTTTTTTCTGCAAAGAAGTTCTTGCTCGACTATATCTATCTCGCACACTTTGAATATGTTTACCTGACCAAGATTTGCCTGTACTGGTAACAGCATTAAACTCAGTGAGACTGTCACCAGTCCCACTGGTCTTCAAAACGGAACGTGAAAGTTTCCCTTCATTCCGCTCCTCTGTGATATGGTGCTTTTCACGCATACCTCATTACCCATTTATCCTCGACTTTTTCAAGTCTCCTGGTGGGCTTAGGCTCGGTACTATTGCAACCGGATTTTTTGCCCAGACTACTATCGTTGGTAGTCTTTGTGTCGTGGCAATGTCTGTGTAGAAGTTGCCAGTTATCGTATGAATCCTTTCCACCTTGCGATTTGGGGATTCTATGGTCAACTTCCATTACATCGTCTTCTCGGAATGTTAGTCCACAGCAGGTACACTTCCCTTTCTGTTTCTTCAAGAGTGTTGAAACCCTCTTGGGTATTTCAGGGCTGTTTCCCATTCTTGTACTCCAGTAAACCAGGTTTCCGTCGTATGGTGACGATTCGCCTTTAACTTTTACATGGCGCTTGATTTCGGTGGCGCTATGTTTTAGTAACCGCATTGGGTTTTTACCCTCTGACCTGGTTGCGAATACCCAATTTACGCCTCCTATTGTTTGCCAATATTTCTTTGCCACCCATCCTAATGATTTGTTTGGGTGTCGGCGTTTTGCCCAAGCGGTAAGTTTAAGGTAGGCGAGGTTGTCTAAATCTGAAAATGCCTCACTGCTTACTACGGTTGAGTAATATTTAGCCCACCCCTTGATGATGGGGTTTATTCGACTGATGAGCGCCGCTTGAGGTGCTGTCTTATGGGCTTCAATTACTTCTGCTATTTTTTTGTAATGTACCTTAATCTTCTCTTTACTTGGGGTGATGATGGTTTTAAAGCCTAGAGGTCGGTTTCCTCTTGAGGTTTTCCCAGTATGGTATTTTCCCACTGGAAACTGACGTATATTAAAACCGAGGAAGTTGAATCCTGGTTGCTCTTGCCCACATTGACTAAGGGTGTGGGCAAGCCTTGTTTTGCTTGGCTTTAATTCCAGTCCCATGCCTTTTAACCATTCAGAGATAATTTCCCTGCATCTTTGGACAACGGTTATGTCTTCGTGGAGAATCACAAAGTCATCGGCGTAACGAATAAGGTTGAGAGCTTTTCGGTTGTCTCTTTTGCCAAAACCACCTCTGGTGGGTAAAGTATCGGCAAATTCTTTTACTCGTTCTTCCATCCCGTGAAGGGCGATATTTGCCAATAGTGGAGATATGACCCCCCCCTGCGGCGTTCCCTCAGATGTATCAAGGTACTGTATATCATCCATCACTCCCGCTTTTAACCACGCTCGTATTTGTCGGCGAAGGGTGGGGAATGTATTTAATTTGTTGAGCAGTGCCTTATGGTCGATGCGGTCAAAACATTTGGCAATATCGGCATCCAGCACAAATTTAGACTTGCAGTGGATACTTTTGTAAATTGCCTCTATCGCATCATGGCATGAGCGTCCGGTTCTGAACCCGTATGAATTCGGTTCAAATCGCGCTTCCCATTCTGGCTCTAATGCCAGCTTGACTATCGCTTGCAAGGCACGGTCTTTCATTGTAGGTATACTTAGAGGTCGTTTCTCATCCGTTCCCGGTTTTGGAATCCATACTCGTCGGGTCGGGCTGACCTTAGTCCCCAGTTTTAATTCACCTGTTAGAGTCAGACGTTGCTTTGGGGTTAGACTCTTCTGCCCATCCACACCTGCCGTCTTTTTCCCTTGGTTATCTTGGGACACTCTACGAACCGATAATGCTCTTGCTGACCAGGACTTCATCAGTATCTTCTGGAGTCCACGAACTAACTTCACATCGCCACGTTGAGAGGCTTGATAGATGCGTTTTTGTAATTTAAAGACTTTACGCTCCAGCTTGCGCCAAGGTATCGCCTTCCATTCAATCATCGGAGAAAATCCCCGTGCTTTTGACATTTCCATTACTACTTGAACCTCTATCTTCCATTTCACCGTGAGTCTGTCTGCATATCCTTAGAGTTACCCAAGGCGTTCGCTTCTGACTCTATCTTTCCTACTCGCGGCATCCGGTTAGCACCTACTCAGGAAATCGACCATCCTGAGAGCATACGAGAGGTTACTTCGTTCCTGATAGACATTGTTTGAACCTTTAGAGTGACACTGTACACCGGGTTTATTGGAAGTGCATAATGGTCAGGATATCACTGCCATTTCCCTTATCCTTTGCCTTTTGGCTCCAGCGCATAAGCCTTATTTCGCTGGTTACAGCCTGACGATGTTTACCGTGTCTTCACCTTATGTTACTCATGGGTTCTTGCTCGAAGGGAACCAACTTAGGCTGTCAGTTTTACCTCCTTTCATCCCCGCTTTACGGATTGATGGCTAGTCGCTACCGTAGGGGAAGTGCTTTCACCACTGCACCTGTGGGAAAGGACTTGAGTTTTCTAGGATACTTCCTCTCACCTTCATGTCTATCAAGTTGTCAAGGTATAATTAACCTAGCGACTAATCCCCCGAATCCTTGGTATGAACTGGTTTCTAGTCAACGAATCGCACAATATCCCTTCTTCCAAAATCAACCCCAATCACATTATTTGTTTTTAATGGTTCTGGAGATTCTGATTTTAGCTGGATATGGACATACCATTTACCATCTTTGTGCAAACAAACTTGGGCCGATGTTGGCTCTTGTCCTGTTAACTTACCACGATGATAATTGCTTGCTTTTAATGGGATGGTAGCTCTTTTACCAATTGTGCTAACACTTACACTCCAATCTTTTTCGATAAAACGGAATGTTCGAGCATCACAATCAAAACTGGTGGGTTTAAAACCCTTAATTTTCCTGCCTTTTTGCTTGGCTGTTAGTCTATTTGCTCCTACCCTGGCACAAGCTCTAACTACGTGGTTTGCCGTTAATCCAAACTTTGTCTTTACATCTCGGTAGCAAACTGCTTGAATCGAGTTTCTGTTGGTTAGGTTTGGATTAACTGTTTCGTTAATCCAGTTGCAAGCTGACGCAAAAGCATTTGATGTATCCGCCAACAATTTATGTTGTTCTTCGGATACATCAAGTCTTACAACTAGCGTCAATACTTGTTCCATAACCTCAACAAACTCACAAATATGAGTAGATCACAAAACTTGACTGCGGTTAAAACCGCTAATCGCGTTCCTCCCCATGTCTAAAGCCAGGGGCTTCCCGCTCGTTTTCTGGTGACAGAGTTAGTTATGAGTGTTAACTTAATTGCCTTCACAACTCAAAACTCAAAACTTAAAACTCAAAATTTTCTAACCACCGTACTGCCAACCAGTGCTTTCCAGCAACAGGGGACTTCCCTCCCGATGCACACCTGCACCAATCACTTCGCCAACATAAACGGTGTGATCTCCTTGTTCCACTGCACCGACGACTTTACACTCTACATAACCCAATGCGTCGGAAATAATCGGACAACCTGTTTCTTGTCCCAGATAAAATTCGACATCTTCAAATTTATCACCCACCCGTCGCTGGGGTTTAAAAAATTTCTGTGCTAACTCTTTTTGTCCTGCTTCCAAAACGCTGAGGGTAAACACGCCACTAGCTTTAATCATGGCGTGGGATTTAGAATCTTGCTTGACGCAGTTTACTACCAATGGGGGCACAAAAGAAGCTTGCATTACCCAGCTAGCAGTGAAACCGTTAACCTCTTCACCTTCTTTAACGCCGCAAACGTAGATGCCATGAGGAATCATCCGCAGTACCGTCTTTTTTGCCTGTTCGTCTAACAATGGTTTCACCTCGAAATTCTACAACGCTCAGTTTATCAAGCTTTTTCACCCCCTGCCTCTTCCTTTATTGATAAATCTGTGTTCCCTAAATCAAATGTAGAGACGTTTCATGAAACGTCTCTACATCTGTAGTGCAGATTTTATTCAACACAAACAATCAGCAATTTTTCTAGCCTTAGTATTTTCTCATACTAACGGGTACACAGGAACCACTGCTACAATTTGTCACTCTTAATTGATTCCGTCCTACTGGTTGAATGCGAAATGTGTCAGCATTATAGTTAGGAACTGGTCTTCTGCTTCCAGGGTAAGTTGGGTTACTCCCCTGCAATATAAAGCCATTTTGCGTTGGTGTCAGTGTCATTCTTTCTTCCGCAGCTATTAAATTTCCATTAGGCATTCTGGCATTCACTGTCATTGTGCCGAAATTGCCATCCATTGAAAGTCTAGCTTGATGGTTAATGCCACTTAACCGCCATTGTAATCGCCAATTTCCATCAAGGGCAACGTTAGGATTAACGCTGCGAATGCTGGGTTGTGAACTTGGTTGTTGGATGCTGGGTTGTTCTTGTGCGATCGCGTTTTCTTTAACAATTGTACTGCCAATTCCTAAAGAACTAACTGTTAAACCAACTAAAGCCAAGGCTGCAATGTTCTTCATAAACTACTCCAGTTTTTTAGAAGTTAATTTTGGAATTCGTTTTTAAATCTTTCTAGATATTTCTGACGAATATGTTTATCTTAAGTTTCCGAAAAAAGCTTCGTCAGTACCCGATCGGGGTACTTTGTTTTTAGCTGTTGGTAGGTTGTAAAAATACTTAGTGAAGGGTAGGCGATCGCTAATTCACAAAAGTATTTTTTTTGCCTTTCCATCTATGATATCCTGTAATTAAAGGTATTAATTGTTTGCTTATATCTACTCCAGTATGCAGCTTTATTTTATTAGACACGCCGAATCTACAAATAATTACAATAGGCGAGTGACTGGTTCAAGTAAAGGTCGATCGGACGATCCAGAATTAACCGCTACAGGTAAAGAACAAGCTCAAGTTTTAGCTCAATTTCTCAGGAACAATTATTCTCCTACACCCGTCCCAGAAAGAGACTTTCAAAATGCTACAGGTTTTAACTTTACTCATCTATATTCCAGTTTGATGATTCGATCGGTTATTACGGGAACTTTCATTTCTCAAGCAATAAATTTACCGTTAACAGCGTGGGTTGATATTCATGAATGTAGAGGCCCTTATTTCCGGGACGATCGAACTGATGAACCTATAGCTACAGAAGGTAAAAACCGAGCTTATTTTACCACAAATTACCCCGAATTAATCCTCCCAGATTACTTAGGAGAAAAAGGTTGGTGGCATGGTCAAGTTGAAGAAACAGAACAATGGTTTATTCGGGCAAAAAGGGTTTTTCAAGAACTATTAGAAAAACATGGTAATACTAATGACAGAGTAGCCTTTGTCAGTCACGGAGGTTTTTATAATTGCTTTTTAGCAACGGTTTTAAACTTCCCTTTAGGACATTGTTATTCTTTCATTCTTAACAACACTGCCATTAGTAGAATTGACTTTGAAAATGGCAAAATTAGGTTGTGTTATTTGAATCGAGTAGATTTTTTACCCAAACAGCTGATTACTTAGGTATTTTGTGGCAATATTGCCTGCTGATGTATTGGTTTGAGAAATTCTTCCCCTTCGGATGCTTTTATGTAACCGCCTGCTACTGCTTTGCTAATAATTTCTTCCACAAAACTGGTTAAAACTTCCAATACTTGAAATTTATTCAATTGAAAGTTTTTCTGTTCAGTTGAGTATCCGAAGTTTCTTAGGTTGCAGTTAATTGTATCTCCCATTGGGACTAACTCAAGAATTAAATAGCTTTCGGGAAAATCTATATCACCCTTTTTACCTTTAGATAGTTGTGCGATTTTATCTGGTAATTCCTCTATTATCAGAACAACATCAGGGTCTAAAAATATATCTTTTTTCGTATCTCCTACTTCTAGTGAAACTTTATGATTCCATTCAAAACAAAAAAGTCTCAACCCCATTTCTAAATCCGAAAGTTCATTAAGTGGATCGTCAGGTGCTTCTAAACCCTCCCATATCCAAGGTTCTTCTATTTTGAGATTAAAATTGGTAGAATAATTCATTGATTTTACTCCTATTTAATTTGCTTCAAAGTTACAGTATTATCTACAGGATAAGCTGACTTTAGAGTGCCATCAGGATTTCTTACTACAACTGCGCGAGTTACTCCTTCAGTAATACTTCCATTAGGGTAATAAACTCTACCAATAGGTCGCTTAAAATCAATTATGTAGCGACCATAATATTTTGGTATTAATTTTTCCGCCTCTATCCAGTACTCAGCTTTTAACCATTGTCCTTGTTTATCTCCAGTACTACTAGCTCTCCCTTGAAATTGACTTGGTTTATTTTTAGGGCCATGATGACGTGCAATATGATCGTAAGCTTTGTAGGATTTAGGATTATCCCACTGAGGTTCGACTCCACTACCTTTCCATTGGCAACCACTTCCTACTTCAATAGTAGAGTCTAATATGTCTTGTTCTACAATTGCGATCGCTGGTTCAAAAACAGAATCATTTTCATTAACAATAATTCATTTCCTCCTTTGCAGGTAACTTTTAAACAAAACAAGTAATTATTTAAGCAACTCCATGTTTCTGAAACCAAGCTAACATTTTTTTCCAGCCATCTTCAGCTTGTTGTTTGCGATAACTTGGACGATAATCAGCAAAGAAAGCGTGAGGAGTATCGGGATAAAGCACAATTTGTGAACCGCTGCTTCCGGCTTTTAATGCTTGCCGCATTTTCTCAACTGTATCATTAGGAATTCCATTATCACTACCTCCGTAAAGTCCTAATACTGGTACTTTTAAATTAGCTGCAATATCAATAGGATTTTTAGGAGTTAATGGAGTAGGTTGACTTACTAAACGTCCATACCAAGCAACACCAGCTTTGACATTTGGGTTATGTGCTGAGTATAACCAAACAATTCTGCCACCCCAACAAAAACCTGTAATTCCTAATTCTTTGATGTTGCCTTTACTTGACTGTGCTGCCCATTTTACGGTAGCATCTAAATCAGACATTACTTGAGAGTCGGGGACTTTAGAAACGACTTTGGAAATGATTTCTTGGATGTCAGACATTTGGGAGACATCGCCTTGACGGGCAAACATTTCGGGTGCGATCGCTAAATATCCCAACTTAGCAAGACGGCGACAAATATCTTGGATATGTTCGTGAACACCAAAGATTTCTTGTATCACTAAAATAGTAGGAAAATCCTTTCCAGTTGCAGGCATAGCGCGATAAGCTGGAATTTGACCATCTGCAACTGGAATTTTCACTTCTCCCGCTATTAAACCTTTGCTATCTGTGTTGATAACTTGCGCGGAAATGGGGCGAACTGCTAAAGCAAAACCAGCAGCTAAACTAGAAACAATAATAAATTCCCGACGAGTTAAATCTTTCATTGGTAGTTCTCTCCTTCACACCTTTAGCTATTACACTTCGCAAACCTAATCTAACTTATCAAAAAATCAACTTAATTGCTGCATAAGCCCTCAAGTACTAGATATGCCACAATATTATAGGTATAAAAGCAAGCAACCAAGTATGGAAGCAATACAACTGTCTTTGTTTTGCGATCGCGAAAATCAAAACCCCGCCAAGAAACAGAAGAAACCTAAATTAGGACGTTACGAACGCATCCAAAAGGAACTCAACGAAAGCGATCGCGATCCTTACAAAATATTTATTGATATAAATACACCACCTACAGCAATATCAACCTATAAATTTGTCGATCTTTTCTGCGGTGCAGGAGGAATTACACAAGGTTTAGTAAAAGCTGGATTTGAACCAATAGCAAGTGTAGAAGTAAATGCGATCGCTTCAGCAACCTATAAATTTAACTTTCCTCAATGTCATCATTTTAACGGAGATATAGCAAATTTTAATCCCCAAAATTGGCTAAATGAAATAGGTTCTCCCGAAATTCATCTTGTAATTGGTGGGCCACCATGTCAAGGTTTTTCAGTTGCCGGAAAACGCGATCCTAACGACCCTCGCAATCGATTATTTAAAGAGTTTGTGCGTGTTGTCTCAGAAATTCGTCCTTGGTACGTGGTAATGGAAAATGTACCGGGAATTATCACCATGAAAAAAGGTGCAGTTCTGAAAGCTATTCGTGAAGAATTTGCTGCCATTGGCTATCCAAATATGTCTGTTGCAATTTTAGAATCTGCTGCTTATGGAGTACCGCAAATTAGACCGAGAGCTATTTTCATTGCTAATCGATTTGGCATGGAAAATCCATATCCAAAAATTCAATTATTACCTCATGAATACAAACCTATTGAATCAGCTATTTCCGATTTGCCAGAGTATACAGCTATCCCAGAAATAAATCATGAATGGACTCGCCATTCGCCAGAATATATGGAGAGAATAGCTAAAGTTCCGCCTGGTGGTTCTTTATATGAAAGTTATGTCGATGCTTTTAAGCGTCAATACCCTGGTAAACCAAGTATGACTGTGAAAGAAAATCATGGTGGTACACACATTCACCCTTATTTAAATAGGGTTATTTCAGCGCGAGAAATGGCTCGTTTGCAGACATTTCCCGATAGTTTTATTTTTAAAGGTTCGATGAAAAAAGCTATGTGGCAAATTGGTAATGCTGTGCCACCAAGATTAGCAGAGTGTATAAGTTATGGACTGATACCTTATTTGAATGCAATAGAATCTAATTCTCAAACTAAAATTTCTGTTAATCGTTTTGAGCAGATTCCGCTAACTTTTGATTGAGTGCATCACGCCAAGCTTCAAAATTATACCAGCCACATCCGACACAGCCTTCTTCAGCCTCAGCACCTCGCTGATGTGCAGAAGGCCAATCTTCTCCTCCTTTATACCAAAATCTAATGCCGAAAGGTGTACCTCTTTTTCCAGTTTTGATACAACGTTCACAACTTCTAGATTTAAGAAGATTATGATTGCCAGAACTATCCTTTTTTAGTAACTGGAACTTTTTTTTGATTTCATCATTGCTCATTGAAGTAAGGTGTGGTGATTCACTTTCTCCCCAACGCTCCATTGGAAAGCGATGATCTATTACTAATTCATGGGCTTGTCTTTGCCTTTGTTCGATAACATCTATATAAGAATAGACTTCTAAAATTTTTTGTACTAAAGAGGCGGGTATATTAGCAGCGGAATTCGCTGATTTTATTTCTCCTGTCCAGCGATCGCCTATACGCATCGCCTGACAATTTTCACAGTATCTCTTTTCTGTTTCGATCGCAAGACCGGGACGATTTCTTGTCCCACGTTGTAAGCCTTGGATTCCTCCACCTCCTGCATATTGCCCTGAACCTATTTTTTTCCCCTCACACTCGCGACAGTGCCATTGTTGGTCTGATAAAAGGTTAAAAACTTTGTATTGAGTTGAATCTTTTTTAATTTGAGATTTAATAGTTTCTACTACATTTTTGTCAGTCACTCTATACTATCCGCTTCTAATTCCAGATTTTTGAGCAGATCGGAAACTGTGATACCTAAGCCAATAGCAAGACTGACAAGCGCAGTAACAGAAGGATTTCTTACTCCACGCTCTATACCTGATATATAAGTGCGGTCTAAATTAGCGCGTAGTCCAAGTTCCTCTTGAGAGATACCAAGTGCTGTTCGCCGCTGCTTGACAAGTTGACCCAAGGCACGCAGGATCTTTTTCCTCGATTCGTTCATCTGCCAATTGTCAACGTCTGTGGTCGATCAGTCTACGGTCGATGTGTCACATTTGGTGGGAAACTCTTAAATAATTGTTTTGATTGGAAAAATAGAAGTGTTTGCAAATAATAAAAACTCGTGAAAAATAACGATTCTTAATCACGAGTAGAAGCATCTTATTAATTTAAGTAAACCAAATAAAAGTTTTCGTTTTCAAGGCAATAAACTATCAATCAGCGCCACAAGTTAGGTAATTTGCCCATACCCAACCTTCGTAACCGTTGCCTCTGTCGGTAACAATGTTTGCCCAATTTCCCGATCGATCGAACTTCTTGAGCAACACGACTGAACGATTAGGAATAGTACCGAAAGGTTTGGCGTTAATGTCATTGCGATCGCGCACTTGTAAAGGCCCACCTTCGGGAGTCATTACCATCATAAATCGCTGGTTACAACGTCGCTGTGCAATCAGAAATTCATTGCTATTTTGACTAGGATTTAAATTAGTTTGAGTAGCAGAAATAGCCTTGGTACTGGCTAAAGATAAAGATACCAAAGTAATAATTGATAGAGCTTGCCCCAAATTAACTATCTTACTCATAATCGAGAATTCAACTGTTAAATCAAACTATTGTTTTACTACAACAAGCTCCGTAAGATTCCTGAAACTTTCTTTTACTTTTTGCGAGGAGTTAGGTAAAGCAACGGATATACTTTGCACAGGCGTTGTCATTGCTTAACAAAGCTTTATCAAATCGGGGTTTTCTCGGCTTTCGCTGGGGGCAGATAGCGATAAAATATGACAGTCGTACTGTGTAGCAGACTGTGATTGAGCGTTATACGTTGCCTGAGATGGGCAACTTGTGGACTGAAAATTATAAATTAAAGACGTGGCTTCAGGTTGAAATTGCAGTTTGCGAGGCGCAAGCTGAACTGGGATATATTCCGACTGAGGCGGTAGAGGAAATTAAGGCGAAGGCAAACTTTGACCCCAAGCGGGTGCTAGAAATTGAAGCAGAAGTCCGCCATGATATGATTGCCTTCCTGACGAATGTTAACGAATATGTGGGAGATGCGGGACGTTACATTCACTTGGGTTTAACTAGTTCCGATGTGCTGGATACCGCTTTGGCATTGCAATTGGTGGCTAGTACCAATGTGCTCTTAGAACGTTTGGAAGATTTAATTCAAGCGATTCGTTACCAAGCACAGCAACATCGTAACACGGTAATGATTGGTCGATCGCACGGAATTCATGCCGAACCGATTACTTTTGGATTTAAACTGGCAGGATGGTTAGCAGAAGTTTTGCGCCATCGTGACAGATTGGTGAATGTGCGTCAGCGAGTTGCAGTGGGGAAAATTTCCGGTGCAGTGGGAACTTACGCTAATATTGAACCGAGAGTAGAAGCGATCGCCTGTCAAAAACTAGGATTAGAACCAGATACCGCCTCAACTCAGGTAATTTCCAGAGATATTCACGCGGAATTTGTCCAAGCATTAGCATTACTTGGCGCATCAATTGAACGCTTCGCCGTAGAAATTCGCAACTTGCAAAAAACCGATGTTCTAGAAGTAGAAGAATACTTCGCCAAAGGACAAAAAGGTTCTTCCGCAATGCCGCACAAACGTAACCCAATTCGATCGGAAAGATTAACCGGAATGGCGCGAATTTTGCGGGGTAATGCGGTTGCAGCTTTGGAAAATGTGGCGCTGTGGCACGAACGGGATATTTCCCACAGTTCTGTAGAAAGAATGATTTTGCCAGATAGCTGCACTCTGACTCATTTCATGTTAGTAGAAACAACTGATTTGGTGAAGAATCTGTTAGTTTATCCCGAAAACATGGCGCGAAACATGAATGTTTACGGCGGTGTAGTTTTCAGCCAAAGAGTGATGTTAACTTTGGTGGAAAAAGGGATGAGTCGGGAGGAGGCTTATGCGATCGTCCAATCTTGTGCTCACCAAGCTTGGAATAAACCAGAAGGTAATTTCCGAGAATTAATTAGCAGCGATCCTCGTGTTACTGAAAGGTTATCGAATGAGGAAATTGAGGAGTGTTTCGATCCACAAAGGCATTTAAAGCATTTGGATCAGATTTATCAACGGTTGAGTATTTAGTTGTAGGTTGGGGGAAGGAAGTTGTGATTTCTTTCCCCCTATGAAAGTATCTGTTTCAAAAAGTACCTGATTTAGAAAGGGAAATGGAGTAAGTAATGACTTATTATGAAGATTTGTCCCCTTACGCATACTTTGGAAGATATGATCCACCGGGACTAAAACTGATTAATGTAGGTTGGCTGGGTGAGGGCGAACTGTTTCCCAAAGGTGAGACATCCCAGGAATTTAAGGCAAAGCTATTTGAATTTTGTTTAGATAAGTATGCCGTTAATGTAACCCGTGGATTTCACACCTGCGAGTTCTGCAGCTTTTCAGATCGGCAGCAATGGTCTGAACTGTGCAATAGTTACGGGGAGAATACTTATTGTTTGGGCATAGGTAATGGTGAAATCAGGATCATTGGTCAATCTGCTATCTATGCAGCCCCTAGCCTCATTTACCACTACGTAGTATTGCATAGCTACAAACCACCAGAAGAATTTATTGAAGCAGTCCTTTTTGGTCCCGCTCCAGGGTCAAAGGAACATGAGACTTTATTAGAAAGGTATAGAACATATTGAGAAAAAAGATTGGGGAATATCTGGAAAATGAGACAGCTAATCATGTACCGGGATAAAGACGGTTATTGGATTGCAGAATGTCCTAGTCTCAAGGGTTGTGTTAGCCAAGGTAAGACTAAGGAAGAAGCTTTGGCAAATATTAAAGAGGCAATTACGGGTTATATTGCTGCTTTAGAATCAGATGGCTTACCTGTTCCTGAAGAAAATTTTGAAACTTTTCTGGTAGTGGTGTGAGTAAGTTACCTAACATTTCAGGAAAAGATTGTGTCAGAGTTTTACTTATATCTTGTACCTGTCGTTTTAGCCCGCCTGCCTTATCAATTCGCAGGCTAATAGCTCAAGTCCACTGAAGTGGACTAAAAGAAAGCATAAGAATTGCAAAAATTTAGTCCTCTTTAGAGGAGTTTCGCTACTCGCGGTGCGAATTGATAAGGCAGGCGGATGTTGCGACTTATCCAAGATGTGAGTATACAAAAAGTGGGGTTCTCCGAAAAGTTGTGGCGATCGATGATATTGTGATTCAGGCAATATTATAGAGATGTTACTTACTGGATAATAGCCTAATTTTATGACTACTCTTGACCAAGTGCTAGAAACCGCTTTGCAACTGCCTGATGAACAGCAGGAAATGCTAATTAAAATTTTGCAAAATCGCCTACACGAAAGTCGGCGTGGAGAAATAGCTGCGGATGCGAAACAAAGTTTAGCCGATTTTCATGCTGGCAAATTTCCCCAGCAGTCAGCGGAGGATGTGATTTTAGCATTGCGTCAGTCTTTGGATGAGCCAGAAGCATGAGACGGCTGTTTTTGACGATTCAATACTCCCATCTGCTTCAAAGATACAATTTACAAATCAGCTTTATATGATGCCTTCATGCCTATTCCACAAATTGTTATCGACACTAACGTAATAGTCGCTGGGCTACGTTCCAGAAATGGTAGTGCTTTTCGGCTGTTGCAGCTTGTTGGATCAGAGCAATTTGATATTCATCTTTCTGTACCAGTTGTTCTAGAATACGAAGAAGTTTTGTTGCGGCAGTTGCCAAATTTATCTATTAGCGCAACGGATGTCCAAGATCTAATTGATTTTTATTGTTCAGTTGCTACCCATCATCAAATATTTTTTCTTTGGCGACCTTATTTACCCGATCCTAAAGACGATATGATTTTGGAACTAGCAGTCAAAGCAGGGTGTGATAGCGTAGTAACGTATAACATTCGTGATTTTGCTGGTGTCGATCGATTCGGTTTAACAGTAATTACACCTGCGGATTTTTTACAATCTATTGGAGCATTGCCATGAGTTCACTTAATGTTCAATTACCAGATTCTCTATATAGAAGTTTACAGGAACTTGCAGAACGAGATGGAATTTCAGTCGATCAGTTTGTTGCTCTAGCTGTTGCGGAAAAGATTTCTGCGTTAACGACTGAAAGTTATTTACAAGAGAGAGCAAAGCGAGGAAATCGATCGAACTATGAGGCTGTCTTAGCAAAAGTCCCAGATGTTGAGCCAGAATCAAATGACAAGTTACCCTCAGTATAGTAATAGCCAAATCCGTTGACCTGAAATGATAAAAACTAACTTATCCTCAGTATTTACTGTCAATATTCCAACTAATTTAACGCTGCAAGTTTCCCATGAGCAGTTTGTGGAATTGGCACTGGCTAACCGCGATTTACAACTGGAACGAACTGCTACAGGAGAGTTAATTGTTATGCCACCAACGGGGAGTGAAACTGGTAACAAAAACTTTGATATTTCTGGGCAAATTTGGTTGTGGAATCGTCAAACTAAACTAGGTGTAGCATTTGATTCTTCCAGTGGTTTTCATCTGCCAAATGGGGCCGATCGCTCTCCCGATGCTGCTTGGATACGTCGAGAAAGATGGGATGCACTGACTAAAGAACAGCAAGAAACTTTTGCGCCTATTTGTCCTGATTTTGTGCTGGAATTGCGTTCTAAAAATGACAAAATGGAACCTTTACGAGCTAAGATGAGGGAATATTTGGAAAATGGGGCTAGTTTGGGTTGGTTGATCGATCGCAAAAACCAAAAAGTAGAAATTTATCGCCAAAATCGGGATGTGCAAGTGTTAGATCATCCTTTAACTTTATCAGGGGAAGATGTTTTACCGGGGTTTGTTTTGGATTTAACTGAAGTGTGGAATTGATAAATAAAATTCTGTTAATGTTCTGAATTTAATTGTGTTTGAATTGCTGATACTATTTTCTCTTCCCAGGCTGGATCTTCAAATTTGATTGTAAGTTTATTAGGGCGGGAATGTCGTCGATCGATATAAGCGTAAAATGCCTCTCGATCGTCTCGATGACTCAGAATATATTGCTTTAATTCGCGATCGCTCATTGCAGCATAATTAACTTTAGTCATGGTTCAATACTCCCATCTGGTTCAATTTCAAATTCTATATCTTCACCTTGTCCAGCTAGAATAAACAAATTGAGCGATCGCCAAAACAAAAAAGTAGAAATTTATCGCTAAAATCGGGATGTAGAAGTGTTAGAGCATCCTTTAAGTCGATCGAAAAAAGATATTTTGCCTGGGTTTGTTTTGGATTTAATTGAAGTTTAGAATTGATTAATAATGTATTACAACCTTTCTAGCCGAGCGGTTATTCAATATTTGCTAATGCTTCTTACCGACTTTTTCCCTTTTTTTTGCTAGGGAATCCATTACCTATTTCTCATAAATCTAGATTTTCAGTAATTTTACTGTATTTGTTTTGGTTAATTTTTTACCATTAAGAATTTTTAAATGAGAGATATTTTGACAAGCCGGGATCGCACCACTTGAGAGATATTTTAACAAGCGGGCATCGCACCACTTGAGAGGAAGGTTTGAGTGGTATTTTTCCCTAAATGCTGTCAGGGCGAATGATTAGGTTTATGCAAAATTTCTTAAGTAATACTTGATCTAAGTACAGTAGAAATTTTGGAGAAGCTACGGTAATTACTGGATTTTCTGTAAATAATGTTTTGGCAATTGAAGATTTGGCATGAATAGATAATAATAGTTATTCGGACAACATAATTATTGGATTAAATACGTAACTTTAAGGTTTTTAAAGGGAACAATACAATGCCATTAAAAGCGACAGATCCTCATGCCAAAATTTTGATTTTACTGGCTTTATGGGATATTGGTGCAGCGCGACAGCAAGTAAATAAGGGGGTGTTGACTAAGCGGATTGTGCCAAAAGGGGGCAAAATCGGGGATTTTCAGGAGGTTTTGGAGCAATTGATAACTGAAGATTTAATGCAGATTTCAGGGAAGAAGGTATTTTTGCCTGCTAAGGGTATGGAATATTTATCAGCTGAGATCAACAATCCTGAATTTCAGTTTAAAACCCAAATTGGGGCAAAAACTGGCAATTCGTTGTTGAAGTGGATTCGGGAAATGGGAACTATAAGTAATGAGGGGAGTTCCGCAGTTGCATCTAACCAAAATGCAGCAGTGGAGAAGCCGCCTAGCGGCTTGTCTACCCAAATCAATTCTTATGAGGAGTTCATGCAAGTGGCGTTGGAAGTCTACGACAATTTGAATCGGGATTACAACTTAGATAACTTGGTGCCAATTTATCGCATTCGGCGAGAGATTGGCGAGAGGGTGACGCGATCGCAGTTTAATGACTGGATGTTGGAAATGCAGGCGAATGACCTAATCCAACTCATTGGCGGCGAGATGACAGATATCACACCTGATAAAGCTGAAGACTCGATCAAAACTGAATTAGGCGCGTTACGTTATTACACTAAACGTCTGACTTGAATTTTTACTGTCTTACTGATGACCTCTTTACTTTTGTAAATTCTCTATTTCGGATAAACAATCATGACTAATCAACCTGTTTCCTCTATTGAAGACATTAATGCTGCTCTTTTAAGCCAAAATCCATTTGCTAAACCTCCTTATTTAAATGCCAGTGATATTTGGGGTAAGGAATTTTTTGATATTGAAAGTATCAACGCTCATGCTTCTGATGCTGTCTTTCAAGCACTTGAGCAAATTCGTAGTGGTCAATACTCCACAACTTCAATTGCTATAACTGCTCAGGACGGTACTGGGAAAACTCACATTATTAGCCGCATTCGTCATAGGTTGCAAAAAAATGGTGGTGGATTATTTGTCTATGCCAACAAGTGTCCTGCTGACAGTCAAACAATTAAACAAGAATTCCAGAAGTTATTAGCCCAAAGTCTCGGAAAAATTGGCAGTCAAAAAGTTACTCAGTGGCAAGAACTAGCAACGGCGATGACCAATGACGCTTTAAATGCTGTCAAATCGAATCCGAAAATATATTCTCCTCAAGAATTGTTTGAAAAATTTCAAGCAGGTCAACCGGGGGAACTACATAAATGGGTTAACGGTTTAACAAAGGCATTTCTTAAAGCCAAAGATGTTAGCGATCCTGATATTGTGAAAGCCATTATATGGACGCTATCAAATGAGCAATCACTTTACGCAATCAAATGGTTAGAGGGTCAAGAACTAGCTCAATACAAAGCTGATGAACTTGGATTACCTAGCCAAGGTCAGTCTTTCGATGCAGTTCTACAAATCCTAGATTTGATTAGTCAATATAACGAATTAGTCATTTGCTTCGATGAATTAGATACGCCTGATGCTTATGATGAAATTAGTGGCTTACACATCAGTCAAATTGTTGCTGGATTAATTAAAGATTTGTTTCAAAATCTAAGTCGTGGTGTCATTTTGAGTGTAATGATGCCTGCTCAGTGGAGTAATAAAATTAAACAACTACCTGGGGGAGTTCATAATAAACTTTCTGCTCAGGGAAATCCACTTGACCTAAAGTACATGGATGGAGAATCTGTAGTTAACTTAGTAAGTTCTTGGTTAAACAAATACTACAATCAGCGAAGCTTAGTTCCACCAGAACCGATCTATCCATTTAGTAAAGATCAGCTTCACAGTCTTGGCAAAGGAAAACCAACAGTTCGAGAAGTTTTGAAGTGGTGCAAAGATAACTGTAAGCCTTCAGGAATCATTAATCCACTTATAATAGAACTTGACCCAGTAGAAGATGCTTTTACCACAGAACTAAAGGAAGATCCAAAGAATTACTTAGAAGATAATTCCTTTTTAGCTGATGCTATTTTCTTTGGTTTTCAAGCTTTAATTGGTCAAACAGTAGAAAGAGTGACCATTAAAGAAGTTACTAATAAAGTAACGAAAAGGGGTGATAAAGATAATTACATGAAATTTAAGATAATTGGAAAGGAGGAAAATGGAAACAATATTTGCATTGGAGTAGCTGTACTTCAGGATGCTGGTGGTAAAAGTTTGGGTGCTGGATTAAAAAGGTTAAATGAATATACAATTTTCGGTTTGACTCGTGGCTGTCTAGTACGTTCCAAAGATAAAACACTTACTTCTTATTTAGAAGACAAATATCTTGTACCACTTATTAAAGAGAAAGGTGGTGAGTATGTTGAACTAAAAGAAGAAGAGATAAGACCACTGGTAGCCATTCGAGAGGTTCACAAAAAACGCGAAGTTGATTACAAATTAAGTGAGGAGCAAATCTTAAAATTTATTGCTGATAAAGGTGCTGAAAGAATGCTAGGAGCTAATAACCCTTTACTTAAAGAAATTCTCAGCGATCCATCTTACGAAGTGCCTCCAGAACTAATTAAAAATGAGCCTGTAGCTGTAGCAGAATCAATTTTAGCTGATGTATCTAATTCAGATTACCTAGATGCAATTGAAGCTTTGGACAACAAAATAATCTCCTAATAAAGATGGCACACTTGTAATTGGGTGCTTAAATAAGCATCCAATTACAAGAATAAGTTTCTGTAAGGTACTGTCTGTAATATTCCACAATGCAAATCAATCTTGACACTGCTATTAGATTACCTGTCCCGGACGTTGAAGCATTAATTCAAGGGCGAATGATTACCGCTATGCCCAAAATGTTCATAGATCCGGGGCGGGTATTTGCTCTTTGTCCCACCGATGTTTCTAGTAATTTATTGCCTCCTGAGCAATACTATCGCTCAAACTTTTTGCCAATAGCCCAAAGTGCCATTTCACAATTAAATTCGGAAAAAGCCACAATAAAAGCTTGGGCTAAGTGTGAATTATGCCAGATGTTAGATCAGTCGGAGCCGTTAGAAATATTTTCTCAGCTAACAATCTGGAAAAAGGAAGCATTACAACAGATGCTCTTGCAGCGTCCCTACATTTTCTTAATTCACTTACGGGTTTATTTATTACCTGAACCTTCGGAAATATCTGCAAATACTCAAGGACAATTTACAGCTTTACCTCGATCTTTGAGTGTTACAGATAATTCGCCAATTTTGAGCGATACTGCATTCTCTCAACGTCGCCATCAGATAGAAAATCGAATTCCGCCATTATATCCAGAATTGGAAGAATTGCAAAATCAAGTTGCCCAAATAGCCATTACTAACCCAAAAGCCAAACAACTGGATGAAGAACTTAAAATATTTTTGGGTTGGTCTGAAGTTGGCAGCATTCCACAAATTGATTCTGATCTAGCGTGGATTAAAACAATTACTAATATTGGTAAGTCGCCTGATGGTAACAGCTTTGAAAAGTTAGTTCGTAAGAGTTTTATAAAGCTCGGTTTTTCTAATAGCGATACTAATGCTAAAGCTAGTCTCAATCCAGATGGCACAGGGGGCGCTGGCGGTTTAGATATGTACTGTGAAAAACCATATCCAGTGGTGGCAGAGTGTAAAGCTACTGGCGGTGAAAGTGTAACTGATGGAACACCAGCACAGCTTGTTAAATTGGGATATAAACATCTTCAAAATCAGTATAACAATTGTATCAAATTAATTATGGCTGCTGGTAAATTGAACGATCATGCTAATCAAACTGCTGTAGGCAACAAAATGAACGTAATTCGCCCTGAAACATTGCAAAAGTTGGTACAAGTAAAAGCAGACTATCCAGGCTCTATCAATTTATTAGAATTGAAAATCTGCTTGGAAAATTCACCATTTGGTGAGGATGCAGACAAAAAAGTAAATAATTACATAATCAATGTAGAAAAAAGCATTAAGCTACGATCGCACATCGTTGAATCAGTTAAACAACTTTGCGAATCAGATAGTGAACTGCCAACTGTTGCAGAAATTAAAGTCCAATACAATGCTAAATTCGCCGCAGGTTTTAATCTAACGGATAAACTAGTTTACGATTTACTTGTAGAACTTTCTTCACCTTTAACAGGATATTTGGGGCGAAAAAAAGGGAGTGATGGGAGCGATCGCTTTTACTACCTCCGCAATTTAGTAGTGGATACAGAGGAGAAACTTCAATAGAATGAAAAATAACAACCCGATCCAATGTCTACCTATATACAGAGAACCCAATGAGTAGTCTGACAACAAAAGTATTAACAGATTCCTGGGTAGTAGCGACGTGGGATGAGTTTATCAGAACCATCGAAAACCCAGCTTATCAAAAAGCTAAAGGCTACTATTACAAAGAAAAAATGAGGATTGAAGCAATGGCAGTAGGCCCAAATCATGCCAAAGATAATGGAATTATTGTTACTACCGTTAACTTGTTCAGTGCTATCAAGACTATACCTCTCTATTGCTTAGATAATTGTAGCTATCGAAAACCTGGGGTTTTGGAGTGTCAGCCAGATATATCTTATTATGTTGGAGAAAGAGCGGAACTTGCACCCACAGGAAGTGCGATCGTCAACCTCGATGTTACGCCACCGCCAGATATTGCGATCGAAATTTCCGACACAAGCTTATCAGATGATAAAGGTGAAAAACGGTTACTTTACGAAGAAGTCAAAGTAGGAGAATACTGGATAGTAGATGTACAAAAGCCAGAAATATTTGCTTTTGAAATTCTCCCCACAGGCGGAAGTAGAAGAATAACTCAATCTCAAAGATTACCAGGATTAGAGATGAGTTTATTAGAAGAAACATTGCGGCGCAGTCGCCAAATGCCACACTCGCAAGTAATAGCTTGGTTATTAACTCAAATTCGATCGTAAATGTGTCAGAAATAGAAGTGTTGGTTTGAGTGCGATCGTTTTTACTACCTCCGCGATTTACCAGTAAAATAAAAAACCCGATAATATGCCAAACCTAATTGTTATAGCAGGGCCAAATGGTGCGGGAAAATCGACAGTAGCCCCGGCATTATTACAAGGAACACTCAGAGTAAATGAATTTGTCAATGCGGATGCGATCGCGCAAGGATTATCAGCATTTGCACCAGAAAGAGTAGCCTTTCAAGCCGGAAGAATAATGCTAGAACGATTACAACAACTAGCGAATCAACGGGTAAATTTTGCCTTTGAAACCACCTTAGCTAGTCGAACCTTTGCTCCTTGGATTGCTAATTTACAACAAACGGGTTATCTATTTAATCTAATTTTCCTGTGGTTGCCTAGTGCAGAAATTGCACTTGCCCGTGTCCAGCAAAGAGTTACCCAAGGCGGTCATAACGTCCCAGAAGAAACTATCCAAAGGCGTTATGAGGCAGGGATAAGAAACTTTTTTGAATTGTATCGACCTCTAGCAAACTCTTGGTTTTTCTACGATAATTCTAATACAGCAAATCCCCGTCTTTTAGCGGCAGGTGAAAAAGGAAGTAATATTAATATAGCAGACGCTCAAACTTGGCAACAAATAGAGGAAAACTATTATGGAAGATCAACCTAAAAAAGACCAACTTTTAATCAGCCTTTCCGATGAAGAAAAAGTTACCCAAGCCTTAGCTAAAGCTGTAAAAGAAGCTTTACGTAAACACAAACAAACTGGTAATCCGGTGGCTGCTTGGCGTGATGGCAAAGTTGTTTGGATACCGCCAGAAGAAATTAACTTGACAGAAAAGCCATTAATAGAATGATGGATTGATTAGAGCGATCGCTTTTACTACCTCCGTCATTTGGTAGTAGTAAAATAGATAAAATCATGAGATATACTCATAACAAGTAAAAACAAATTTCCATTAGCAAACCTAACAATGAAAACTGAAGAAATTACCCCTTGGGAGAAGTTAAAGATTGAATTAGCAGCAAAAGGTTTCCCAACAACTTATAACTCACCTGAAGATTTCATTCGAGCGATCAAATTAGACTTCGATCGCGGAGGTTTACACATAGCAAGACAATTAGCTTTCCGAGCACTGGAATTATACCCCGATCGCGAACAAATTCAGAATTACGCTCATATTCTTGCCCCTCCCAAAGCAACAGTTAGTCCCAGTTCCCCAGAACGCCGTCAAAGTATCTTAGCCGATCAAGAATGGATGGACAAAAATCGGTTTAAATATATAGGTCGTTGGGTAGCACTCCGCAATGGTCAGCTATTAGCTGATGCAGCTTCCCTTGACGAATTAGCAGCGCAAGTGGGAGATCTAAAAGGTATATTTTTCACAGTCATTTATTAATGCTATTGCTCTTTCCTAACAGCGATTCTTTTGCCACTGGTGCTATTCGTTATCAGTACCAGCCAGCTACTCTTGGTGAAGCTACAAATCGGATTTTTTTAAGAGTAGAAATTGCTGGTTATCCTATAGAAGCTGTCGTTGATACGGGCGCACCTTATGTAGTCTTAGCACCTACAGTTGCCCGAATTATAGAGTTAAATACCGCTTCGGCAATAGCCAGAGAGAGAATGTTAATTAGAGGAATGCGACTAGATGGTAACATATATCGGTTTAATATGAAGCTGTTAGCTACATTCGGCAATGATTTGGATGTACAGGCAACTATTTTTGTGCCAGATAGTGAGGAATATTGGGGAAATTTTCCTTCTTTTATTGGGTTTGGTGGTTTATTAGAAAGAGTTCGTTTTGCTGTAGATCCATCGACTGATATGTTTTATTTTGGTTCGCTGGCATCTTAGCGATCGCACCGCGACTTATACTGAGATCTTGCACCTGCGTTTTACCCCGCCCGGAAATCAATTTCCGGGCTAATAGCTAAAGTCCATTAAAATGGACTGAAAACTTTTGAATATTCCGTATTTAGTCCTATGAAAGAGGAGTTGAGCTATTAGTCTGCGAATTGATTCGCAGGCAGATTTTGGGACTAATTACCAAGAATCTGCATTTGAGAAATCAGCCAACTATATAACTGACTTCTACCACTTTCCCGACTTCGCCGCAAAGCTTCTTCTAATAAACTAAAAGGTAAATTTGGTAAAAGTTGAGATTGTGTTATTTGCCTACTTCCACCATCAACAATAGCAAAAGCAATCAATAAAGCCTGCACTACATTAACAACCCAGTACTCTTTCACACCTAATTGTTCGTATAACATTCGCTTGCTACCGATATCATCGGAAAAAGAAGTTTTGGCAATTTCAATAACTAAATCTGGTGGCGGATAAACATTTAGATCCACAATAGTTGTATTATGGGGAATAATTTCAGCATTTTCACCAATATAAACCGCTAAATCTGGTTGAGCTTCTGCTTCATTACCTCTCCTAAATGTACAGTTAGTTACTCCACTAATGGGAATGCCTGTAATACCGCTGAATATAGCGATCGCAGAACCAATAGAAAAGTTATCGTAGGAATGATCGTAGCCTTGGGGTACCATTTCAATTCTCAGTTGTCCTTTATAGTAATAGGTTTTCGCATTTTCTAATTGTTGAGTCTCAATAGCTTGAATGTACTCATCCCAAGTCGCTATTACCCATTCATCAGTCAGTAATTTTGTTTGTAATTTGCTCATAATTTTACATCCTTTTAATCACTGCATTCTATCAATTATGCGATACTGAATTGATTCAGCAATGTGCTGAGTTTTGATGTCTTCATCACCTGCTAGATCGGCGATCGTTCTGGCTACTTTTAAAATGCGATCGCTAGCCCTAGCCGAAAGTCCCAACTTCCGAATCGCCGCTTCTAACAAATTCCGAGAAGCATCATCTAACTTGCACCATTGCATTAAATGACGGCTTTGCATTTCCGCATTAGAACGTAAATTTGTTTCGGTTTTAAAACGGTGTTGCGATCGCTCTCTAGCCGCTTGCACCCTAGCCCGAACTGAGGTAGAATCTTCCCCTAAAGGTTGATTAGTAATTTCTTCCGGTTTCAATCGATTAACTGCTACTTGTAAATCAATGCGATCCATCAAAGGGCCAGAAAGTTTCGCCCAATATTGTTCCCTTTTTCCGGGAGAACAAGTACAAGGTTGAATCGTATCCCCAAAATAACCACAAGGACAGGGATTAGTACTCGCAACTAATGTGAATTGTGCCGGAAACATCACAGATAATCTAGTACGAGAAATCGTCACATATCCATCTTCTAAAGGTTGCCGGAGGAATTCTAAAACATCTCTTTTAAATTCTGTGAGTTCATCCAAAAACAAGATCCCGCGGTGGGCTAAAGAAATTTCTCCAGGTTTAGGAAAACTGCCACCACCAACTAAAGAAGGGCCAGAAGCAGAATGATGAGGACTCCGAAAAGGTCGATCGCTAACTAAACTACCTCTATTTTTTAATAATCCAGCAACCGAATAAATTTGAGTTACCTCAAGCGATTCTTCAAAACTTAATTCCGGTAAAATCCCAGGTAAACGTCTAGCTAACATTGTTTTACCACTTCCGGGAGGGCCAACAAAAATCAAATTATGCCCACCAGCAGCGGCAATTTCCAAAGCGCGTCTAGCGTGTGCTTGTCCTTTCACATCTTTTAAATCTAAGCCGGAAAATAGCGATCGATCTTTCTGTTTTGTGCGATCGATCTTCACAGGTTGATAACGTTTGGGATTATCCAAAAAATTAGCTACATCGGTTAAAGTTTCCAACCCATAAACCGCCAAATCTTCCACAACTGCCGCTTCCTGTGCATTATCAGCTGGAACAACTAAACCTGCAATTCCTAAACGTTTGGCAGCAGCTGCGATCGGTAAAACACCAGCAACCGGACGTAAGCTACCATCTAAAGAAACTTCGCCTAAAAAAAGAAAATCCCCCAACAATTCCGGGTTAACTTGCTCCGACGCTGCTAAAATTCCAATACTAATTGCTAAATCAAAACTTGGCCCTTCCTTGCGTAAATCAGCCGGAGTTAAATTAACTACAATTCTTCGCATCGGAAAAGCAAACCCCGCATTTTTAATCGTCGCCTTTACCCGTTCGCGAGACTCTTGCACAGCAGCATCCGGTAAACCAACCACAACAATTCCCGGAAGTCCGCCCGAAACATCCACCTCCACCCCAACTTTCACAGCGTCAATGCCTACCAGCGATGCACTCCAAACTCTAGCTAACACAGTTCTTTTCCTTAGCAATTAATTTAGTTGTTCTTTGTCTATCCTCTCTTATCATTGACAATTGATGAATGAAAAATTATCAATGACTGCACAAGACACGATTTTCGGCAAAATCATCCGTCGGGAAATTCCCGCAGATATCGTCTACGAAGACGACTTATCACTCGCTTTCAGAGATATCAATCCCCAAGCGCCTGTTCATATTTTAGTCATTCCCAAAAAACCTATTGTTAAGCTTGCTGACGCAGAACCCGAAGATCACAAAGTATTGGGTCATCTGCTGTTAATTGTCAAGCGAGTTGCTGAACAAGCTGGACTAGAAAATGGTTATCGAGTAGTAATTAACAATGGCCCAGACGGTGGACAAACAGTATACCATCTCCATTTACACATTTTAGGCGGCAGACAAATGGCGTGGCCTCCCGGTTAGAAGAGATGGGGAGATGGGGAGATGGGGGGATGGGGGGATGGGGGGATGGGGGGATGGGGAGATGGGGGGATGGGGAAGATTAAACAGTCACCTTGTCCCCTTGTCCCCTTGTCCCCTTGTCCCCTTGTCCCCTTGTCCCCTTGTCCGTCCCCAGTCCCCAGTCCCCAGTCCCCAGTCCCCAGTCCCCAGTCCCTAAACCATTGCTTTAAGATCTTGGGCGACTTCATTAAGCTTTTGAATGCCAACTTTTGTTTGAGTGATGCCGCTGGCAGTTTGGGATGCACCTTGATTAATGTTGTTCATGGCATCGACTACTTGTTCAATGGCGATCGCTTGTTGTTTAGCATTAAGAGAAATTTGCTGAGAACCAACAACAATATCATTAATTGCAGTTAGAGAAGTTTGTTGTTTACTCAAAACAATTTCATTAATTGCATGAGTTACTTCTGTAAAAGCTTTTGCTGTTTCTTGAGAAAGTTTGATGCTTTCTTCTGCGGTTTTTCTCCCTTCATCAGTTGCCATAACTGTAGAATCAATGGCAGATTTAATACCCAAAATTAAAGCGTTAATTTTTTGTGCAGATTGTTTACTTTGGTCTGCTAATTTGCGAATTTCCGTAGCAACTACGCCAAATCCTCTGCCATGTTCGCCTGCACGCACTGCTTCTACAGCGGCGTTTAAAGCTAACATATTTGTTTGACTAGCTAAGTCACTAACTATGTTAGTAATACTGCCAATTTGATTTGTTTGTTCGGTTAATTGGAAGGTTTGTTGCGCGATCGATCCAACTCTTTCTTTAAGTGTAGACATCCCTACTAAAGTCCGTTCTACTGTCTGCGTTCCCCGTTCCGCCAACTCTAAAACTTGACGCGATCCGGCTGCGGATGATTCTGCTAAAGTTAGTACTTGGCGGGCATTTTCTGCTGCTGATTCTGCTTGTTCTGCGGAAACTCTCGATGATGTACCTAACTCAGTCATTGTCGCAGTAGTTTGATTTACGGAAGCTGCTTGTTGAGTAGCAACTCGTTCTTGTTGTTCAATTGTTGCGGCAATTTCTGATGTGGAAGTGGTGATAGAATTCACAATCGAATTAATAGATTTTGTGGTACGATTGGCGAGGATAACTGCGATCGCACTAACGACTAAAGCCGTAATTCCACTACCAATTAACAGCGTAAATAGTAATTCTCTTTGGGGCTGAAAAGCAACTGCTGTGCTATTGTCAACTAAAATAAGCCAGTTTAAATTAGGCATTCCTGCTAATGTAGGAGTATTAGCAAAAGCTACTACTTTATCAGTTTTATCAACCTCCGAAAATGCTACTTCTACATCTGCTTCTTTATTCGCTTGTAGTTGTTTTAACCCAGAATATTCGGAAAATATATCTTGCCCTAAATTCTTGGGATCTTGGGCGATAAATATTTTACCCGTAGGATCAATTACATGAATTTGCTTTTCTTGATTATCAAAACTTTTGATGCGTTCTTGAATATGATGTAGCGGTAATCGCGATCGGGCTATGCCAATAGTTCTCTCTGTTACTGTATCTTTAACTGGTGCAACTAAATAAAGCACTAATTCATTGGTAGATGGAGAAATTTCTGGATTACTAACAAAGGGGCGATTTTGTTTGATTGCTTGTTGAAAGTAATCTTGTTCTGTAGGGTTTTGGTCAACTGATCCTCTCGATTTAACATTTACGCTGCCATCCAAATTAAAAATAGTAATATTGTCGTAAACACCGTAAGCTTTCAGGTAACTATTCAGAGTTTCTTCTTTTTGTTGCTGAGAAACAATCTGACTAAGTTTTGGATCGTTAATAATAGCTAAGTTAGCTACTGTTTGAATGTCCCCATAACGTTCAAACATAAAACGGCTGAGTTTATCCGCAACTTCTACTGTGTATGCTTTTTGATATTGCATCACGTCTTGCGTAATGGAACGGTTGGCAAAGTAATAAGCTACAGTACCAATTAGTATCACTGGAAGTGTGCCTAATGCGATCGCAAAGCCAATAGCTTTATTTCGTAACGATAGATTCTGAAACATTATTTGTTTAAAAAGATAACGTTAAGCGTATTGAGTGATTGGTAAGTTGTAGTACACTATACTAATTTTAAATTTTGTAATTTAAATTTATCTACTTCTTCTGAATATCCAGTAAAACCAAGTTCCATCTAAGCTGAGAGCTTTCTTCATAAGAATTATTACAACTTCTAGTTATGTATAGACTCCAAAGCAAACTAGCCACGATTGACACTTTCCCGTCAAGCTGAAGCTGCCTCAAAAATTCTTTTATTAAAATATAAAAATTTTTCCTTACCCCCCTTTACAAACCGCAACAAATCCCTTAATGTATATTTAGGCGGGCAAACAAACCGCTCAGAACCTAGAAAATCAAATCATCGCAATTATCCAACAATGACCACAACCATTCAACGTAGCTCTAGCGCTAACGTCTGGGAACGGTTCTGCAACTGGATCACCAGCACCGAAAACCGCTTATATATTGGCTGGTTCGGCGTATTGATGATCCCCACCCTGCTAACCGCAACCACCTGCTTCATCATCGCTTTCATTGCTGCACCTCCAGTAGACATCGATGGTATCCGCGAACCCGTAGCTGGTTCCTTAATCTACGGAAACAACATCATCACTGGAGCAGTTGTACCTTCTTCTAACGCCATTGGCTTGCACTTCTACCCAATTTGGGAAGCAGCCAGCTTAGACGAATGGCTGTACAACGGTGGCCCATACCAGTTGGTAATTTTCCACTTCTTGATCGGTGTATTCTGCTACATGGGTCGTCAGTGGGAACTGTCCTACCGCTTAGGTATGCGTCCTTGGATCTGCGTAGCGTACAGCGCACCAGTATCCGCAGCTACCGCAGTATTCTTGATCTACCCATTGGGTCAAGGTTCCTTCTCTGATGGAATGCCTTTGGGAATCTCTGGAACCTTCAACTTCATGTTGGTGTTCCAAGCAGAGCACAACATCCTGATGCACCCCTTCCATATGTTAGGTGTGGCTGGTGTATTCGGCGGTTCCTTGTTCAGTGCAATGCACGGTTCTTTGGTAACATCTTCCTTGGTGCGTGAAACCACCGAAGTCGAATCTCAAAACTACGGTTACAAGTTCGGTCAAGAAGAAGAAACCTACAACATCGTAGCCGCACACGGTTACTTTGGCCGTTTGATTTTCCAATATGCTTCTTTCAACAACAGCCGCAGCTTGCACTTCTTCTTAGGTGCATGGCCTGTAATCGGAATCTGGTTCACCGCTTTGGGTGTAAGCACAATGGCTTTCAACCTCAACGGTTTCAACTTCAACCAATCTGTAATTGACTCACAAGGTCGGACAATTGGTACTTGGGCAGACGTAATCAACCGTGCTGGCTTGGGTATGGAAGTAATGCACGAGCGCAACGCTCACAACTTCCCACTCGACTTGGCTTCTGCTGAAGTTGCTCCTGTTGCTTTGAGCGCTCCTGCGATCAATGGCTAAGGCTTTGAGATAATTAATCTTTAACAAAAAAGCGTCTTCTCAAAAAGAAGGCGCTTTTTTGTTTTGGGCTTTGTCGGGATTGGCTTAAAATTAATTAACTTGAAGTTGCCGTTCCAAGAGTTATAATTCAAAAACAAAATTTTTGGTAAAGATATAGCAACCTTCAAGGTAAGTAGGTGCAAATAAATAAAGTGAAAATAGTTATCTATCAATGGGGCGGGCAAGATGCCCACCCCACAAGAAAGCTGAAAATCTTGTGGGGTGGGCATCTTGCCCGACGAGAGTTTTACTTTATTTAGATCTACCTACTTAATTAGAAAGTTCTTAATTCTTGGAATATTCTGGTTATTACTCTGTATTAAAAAGATTATGCCAGTATGCCGTCATCTTCAAGAAACAGTCAAGCCAAAATTCAGCTGATTAATAAATCTGCATTAATTCGCTTAGGTGTGCTTCTGGGCACATTAATAGTTATATGTGTTTGGGGTTGGTTTGCGCTATTTTGGATGCCGGAAAAAAGTTATAGCGGACAACTGAAACCTTTAAATCAACAAGAAATTATTTTGCGAAACTTGTTACAAGAAGATGTCAAAAAGTTGGCTGATGAAATAGGTGAACGTAACGCTAATAATTATAAACGGCTTAATGCAGCAGTTGATTTTTTGAAAACTGCTTTTAGTCAAGCAGGCTATGAAGTGAAAAAACAAGAATACAAAATTAATGGTAATTCTTATTACAATTTAGTGGCGAAGAAAATAGGAATTAAAAAGCCTAATGAAATTATAGTGGTTGGTGGTCATTACGATTCCGTGTTTGGTAGTCCTGGCGCTAATGATAATGGTACGGGTGCAGCGGCTACTTTAGAATTAGCACGGATGTTTGCTAAACAGAAAACTAATCGTACTATTCGCTTTGTTGAATTTACTAATGAAGAACCTCCCTTTTTCTGGACAGAAGATATGGGTAGTTTGGTATTTGCCAAGCAATTAAAAGCACAAAATGAAAATGTTGTGGCGATGTTGAGTCTGGAAACTATGGGATATTTTTCCGATCGCGTAGATAGCCAAAAATATCCTTTTCCGATCGGCTTATTTTATCCTAATCAAGGTAGTTTTATCGCTTTTGTTGGCAATCTTAAATCGGGGGATTTGGTACGAAAGGCGATCGCTTCTTTTCGTCGCCATACTCAATTCCCTTCCGAAGGTGCTGTACTTCCTAGCAGCGTTCCTGGTGTTGGTTGGTCCGATCATTGGTCTTTTTGGCAACAAGGTTATCCAGCAATTATGGTGACAGATACCGCTCCTTACCGTTATGTTTACTACCACAAAGAAGAAGATACAAGTGATAAAATTAATTTTGATAAACTGACGCGAGTTGTCAGCGGTTTAGCGAAAGTAATTTCTAATTTGGCAGAGTAATTTTCTGGGAATTAATAATTGATAATCAAAAAGCTTTTTTTTACCACAGATGAACACAGATAAACACAGATGTAGATATAGATTTACTGTGGGTGAGCAGATATTTTTTGGGATTGGATGTATTGTTGGAATATGGGATTGATTTGAAAGTACGATCGCTCTCCCATTTCCCTTCTCTCAACTAAACTCCGTCGCCCTAATGATTGGATAGCTTGCCAAATTTCTGATTTTGATAATTCAAGATTAGCAGGTTTTTGGGAAATATCTACAATTTCAGCTTGATTTGCTAACCAGTAACTCACTTTCTTTTCTGATTCGGATAAACGCTCTAAGTGAGTTTCTAAAAGTGGTTCTATGTCACCTAAATATACATCATTTTGTGCTAAAAACTGGAAAACGCTACCGTTAAATAGTTCGTTAATTGTTGCGGCTATAATATTTAACCAGCAAGGATGACCTTGATAAATTGCAATTAATTCTGACCATTTATCTTCATCAGTTAATCGTTTTTCTCGCAATATTTCTTCTGCTTGTTCTCTCAACCCTTGCAAATGTAATGTTTGTACAGGTCGGTTTTCTGCTTCTAATGCGGTAATTTCTCTGGGTTTTTCCCAAGAGAGGAGGATTAAACAACTATAGTGAAATGATGTGGCTATTTGTTTAAAGAATTTGCCATAATCTTCATAACCTGTTAAATATTGTCCGGCTATTTGACCGCTTTTAAAAATACTTTGCACATCATCAATAATTACTAAACAGCGAGAGGTGCGAAAATAATCAATAACTGTAGGTAATGGGTTTTCTAGGGGTTGGGAAAAGAATTGTTTGAGTTCAGTTTGTAGGGTGGAAAGTGTCGGAAGATTATTGAGAGTTCGCCAAATAATATAATCGAATTCGGTTTGGATTTGTTCGATTAGTTTGAGGGCGATCGCACTTTTTCCAATTCCACTTAATCCATATATTGTAATTAAGCGGGTGTTTGCTTCTAATATCCATTGTTTCAGGGTGGAGAGTTCGGTGGTGCGTGAAGCGAAGCTATCGCCGCTAGGCGAATCGTAAAACTTAGTTATTTCTGGTGCTTCTGTTAGATTGATGATGGGCGATCGATCTTTTGTTTGGGATGTTGGGGGGGGGAGAGTGCGATCGGTTTTGTGTATCTTCAATATTTTTTAGAGATTCATTACAGATATTAATGTTACCAACTTGTACACATTCAACAAAGTTAGAAACTTGAGAAACACTATGTCTTTTCTCTAACTTAGAACGAAAATTAAATTTATTCAGGTCTTCTCCTAATTCTTCAGCCAACTTTTCCCATAACTTAGCTGCTTCTTTTTTAATATGAGATTCACTACAATTATAATCTTTAGCTATTTGAGGATATTTTTTTCTTTGCCAAACACCCGTTAATATTGCTTCTTGTACAGATGTAAGATGCTCTCCAGTTTTGTCAAAAATCAAGTCATCAGCCCACTGTAAAACATCTTTAACATTATCCATAAGTAGATACAAATAGATATTTGATGTAATATATCCTACCGAATCCTACTTTGTCAACTGAATTCTACCAAATCCTACTAATTTTCTTCGGGATACTTAGGAAAATTGGGTGCTAAATACTACTATTTTGAGTGGGCAAAGCTAAAGTTGAGAAAATAAAATTAGGGAAGCAGGTGCGATCGTGCTTGCAAAAGTGCTGATAATCAACACTTTATTAGCTTATTACCATTTCATTTGATTTTTATGTTAAAAGCTCATCTTTCTGCTCCCGTGCTTTCTTTATTCGGTCGCTCTGATCGAGGATACTCTATTTCTATTGCTATTGCTTATTACGATAATGGACAATGGATTTCTGAAGGATGGACACATTTAAAGCCAAACTCTACTGAAGTACTTTTGAACCAGTCTCTTAAGGAGAGATATTACTATTATTATATAGAACAAAATATGGGAATGCTTGCTCTTGACACGGGAATTGGCTTTACTCGTGTTCATTATCATTTATCTCATCAATATTCAGTAGCTTCAAGTTGTTTTTGGTTGAGTGAGAGTAATTTTAAAAAGTCTAACGCTAAATACTCAAGTGGCGGATTTGAGCGTTTTTTTGATAATGTTTTTAACGGAGGTAAATGGGTTCATGGTTGGTATTTAGTTGATGTAGGAAATTCTTCTGACTATACAATACATTTTGAATTAGAAAGACATTCGTCAAGTCATTATCATTATCCCCATCATTGATATTAGAGTAACTGTTTAATTTCAGGTGTCTAGTTCGTTACCTTCAAATATTCTATTTGGTTGCGAAACAAAATAATCGATGCAAGTTCTAAACCAATTTAATGAGTTAAAAAATGTATTCTTATCTAAAAATAATTTCAATGATTGCCATAGCTATTGCAACTGTAGGAATATTGCCAAGTTGTAGTTCGCAGTCAGGTACATCTTCTAATACTTCCTCATATTATTCACCAGAGCCCTCTGTTTCTGAAAGGCCATCTACTTCTTCTCCAAGTGACCCAATTTTAATGGAGGCAGAAAAAATTACCGGGAAAGTACGGCAGTATGGTTATATTAATAATTTAACCGAGTGGAACAACTTCTCTCCGAGACAAATAGTTCAGTTAGCGGAGAATATTTGTAGCTCATATTCAGGACAAGATACCACCGATTTTGCAACTGCTGTTAGTAGAGCTTTAGGAGGACAAGACGATGCTAGATCTATGACAGAGGCTAGGTTTATAATTATCGCTTGTATGGAAATTCGCTGTAGGGGGAGATATTCTCAATTTCTAATAAAAGCGGGTACAGAGCTACAACAAGATAGTTTGCCCAGGTGATATATCATACATACGATATTCAAACTGATATCCGCGTAAACAATGTTCTAATCCATGAAGATTCTTTCAGTGTGGAATTAATGGACGGACGGATTATTACAGTTCCATTAGTTTGGTTTCCCCGACTTTTAAAAGCTACTTCCGAACAGTTACAAAAATGGGAAATTTGTGGCGGTGGTTATGGGATTCATTGGGAAGAAATAGATGAAGATATTAGTACCGAAGGATTATTACGTGGCGCTGCTGCACCTCGTAAACAAAGGCAATAGTTAGTATAAATTAGCAGTTAGATGTAGGGTAAGCAAAATCAGTCACTAGCCGCAACTAAATCTTGCGCCTGCGTTTTCTACCCGCCTGCGATTCAAATCGCAGGCTAATAGCGAAAGTCCGTTAAAACGGACTAATATTTTCTTCCAATCTACTTGTAGGGGCGGGGTTAGCAAAAATTTTTTGCTTCTTACAGATAACCTTACAACAAAACCCGCCCCTACTTCAGCTGTGGCGATCGGTGTAAGATATTATAAGTAAATTGAAACCAAACAATTATGATAAAAGTAATATTATTTATTTAATTTACTCAAAAACTATATAGGAGAAATAGCTTGAAATTACCCAATTATGAGCAAGCCATAGTTCCGCAGAAAAAAATTACACAATATTTACTGTCGCTAACTCATCCCGATGGCAAAAGTAAAGCCAAATTTTTTCTCAAGTTTGGGTTTACAGTTGATAACTGGGAAATTATGGCTACAGCTTTCATCAATCATGCTGCTGACCATGAATTAGCTAAAATAGAAGCATCTCCTTTCGGGACAAGGTACGTTGTTGAAGGTACACTCATCACCCCTGATGACAGAAACCCAGAAGTTCGTTCTGTTTGGTTCATCGCTACTGGAGATGAAATCCCCAGACTTGTTAGCGCCTACCCACTAGAATAAAATTCCTCAAATTAACTAAAATGATTACTGAATTAGACCGAGTTGCTTTAACCACTGATTTACCAGAATATAACTTAAAAACAGGCGATATTGGCACTGTCGTATTAGTACATCAGGAAGGTTTGGGATATGAAGTAGAATTTATGACACTCACAGGAAAAACGATTACAATTATTTCCTTATTTAGTTCTCAAGTGCGTGCGATCACAGACAGAGAAATTGCCCAAGCGCGAGTCCTTACATAATCATTCTAATATTTTTTCCAGTCCACTTGTAGGGGCGGGTTTAGCAAAAATTCTTTGCTTCTTACAGATAACCTTACAACAAAACCCGCCCCTACTTCAGCTATTAGCCTGAAAATTGATTTCCGGGCGACTGTAGCGACAAATCCAAAATCTTAGGTGTAGATGTAGGGTGCGTCAGACAATAAATTTATGATTTCAACCCTTCCCTAAAAACTCTGACGCACCCTACAAATCAATTCAAATTAGCAATAGCTTGTCGCACTTGCTCAATATCAAGTTGTAAAACATCGGCAATTTCTTCAACAGAAAAACCTTTTCCTAATAAGCGAGGAATTGTTTGTAATTTTCCTTTGATTTCCCCTCTTTCTTCCCCAATTTTTGCACCTTCTTCAATCAATTCTTGAGCAAATCGGGTTTTTCGCAAATCATCAACGCCAAACATAGCTTCTAACTCCTGACGACTCATTTCGGGTATCTTAGGCGATAACTCCAAGATGTTAGGTGTAAGGTGCGTCAAATAAGAAAATAATGATTTCAACCCTTCCCTAAAAACTCTGACGCACCCTACAAATCAATTCAAATTAGCAATAGCTTGTCGCACTTGCTCAATATCTAATTGTAAAACATCGGCAATTTCCTCAACAGAAAAACCTTTCCCTAATAAGCGAGGAATTGTTTGCAATTTTCCTTCAACAATTCCTTCAGTTTTGCTTTCTTCAATCAATTCTTGAGCAAATCGGGTGTTTCGCAAATCATCAACGCCAAACATAGCTTCTAACTCCTGATGACTCATTTGGGGTATCTTAGGCGATAACTCCAAGATGTTAGGTGTAAGGTGCGTCAAATAAGAAAATAATGATTTCAACCCTTCCCTAAAAACTCTGACGCACCCTACAAATCAATTCAAATTAGCAATAGCTTGTCGCACTTGCTCAATATCTAATTGTAAAACATCGGCAATTTCCTCAACAGAAAAACCTTTTCCTAATAAGCGAGGAATTGTTTGCAATTTACCTACAATGATTCCTTTTTCTTCCCCTCGTTCTTCCCCAATTTTTGCACCTTCTTCAATCAATTCTTGAGCAAATCGGGTGTTTCGCAAATCCTCAACGCCAAACATAGCTTCTAACTCCTGACGACTCATTTCGGGTAACTTCGCTAAAACAATAACTTCCAACAAATTTAACAATTGTAATCGATAAGGTTCATCGGCAAATTGTTGTTTGACTTGGGCAATTAACCGAGTTACTCTCTCTAAAAGTTGTTTCTTTGTCGCAACAACTAATTGAATGATTTGCACGCCTAAAGGAGTGGTTTCACTGACTTCTATTTCATTCAAATAGATGCGCCTAACCAGGGGAGAATCTAATAACGGTTGAACAGACTCTCTTTGTTTAGCTGTCGGTTCAATGCTACGACTCCTGAAAATAATCATAGCACGCCACTTTAAAGCTGGGTCGTTGTCTCTGAGATAGGTAAATATTTCGGAAAATAAACGCAGATAAATTTTCGGGTCTTTTTGAAATTGGACTTCGGTAAAATAAATCGGATTTTCGAGGTTTTCGGGTAAAAATACTCCATCGATTCTAAAAGCAGTTTGTTTCAATTCTACTGAATCAAAACGGTAATCGTTTACCAGTTCTGGTGATTCTCCCCACAACTCAAAGAAAGTTTGGGGTAACTCTTTGAAAATGCGATAAAAGATGTGATCTGTTTTCATATCATGTTCGGTTTATTACACATAATGTAGAGACGTTATATATAACATAATGTAGAGACGTTATATATAACGTCTCTACAAGGATTCTAGTTAACGCAACTTTAGTTTCTGGAGAAGTCTATTAGCTATTTATCCTGATCGGCGCTTTGGGTAATGGAGAAAAGTCTTACTTATCACTTGCATTATCAGTTAGGCATCGATCGGAGTAAATTAATTTTGACTAAGGTAGTAACATTTTGGTTAACTCATGGCAAAATATCCCTAAGTTTTACGTTTACCTTTTCCCAGTTATCCCCTGCTTACCGCAATGAAACATTCTAAGCAAAGCGTTCGCGATCGCAATAAGTTGCTAGAAACCGTCAACACCGAAATCCAAGCACGGCTGGAACAATCATTGCACAAAGCCATCCAGATTCACATTCTCAAAGAAGAAAAACCGCAACAAATACAGCGACTTTGGGATGTCGATGTCAAAATTGGCAAACGTCCAACTGTCAGATTATCGCCTCAAATCACCATTGCTCAAGTCTTTAGACAGAGTAGCGGCAAATTACTAATTTTGGGTAGCCAAGGTGCCGGAAAAACTACCTCTCTGTTAGAATTAGCACAAGATTTAGTAGAAATTGCTCAAGCTGATTTTGAACAGCCTGTTCCGGTTATTTTGAATTTTGGTTCATGGAAGAACAGTAAACAAACTATTGCTGATTGGTTAATTGCCGAAATAAAATCTAAATACAATATTTCTCTCAACTCCATTAAATTATTAGTTAACAATCAATTAATTTCGCCTTTATTAGACGGAGTAGATGAACTAGATTTAGGACAACAGGAGTTATGTCTTAGAGCAATTAATCAATGGCTAACTGCCGAAAATCGACCGAAAAATATTGCTGTTTGCACTAAGTTAGAAGATTACAAAAAATGCCGGACTAAGTTACGTTTGCATGGCGCTACTTTTTTACACCCTTTAGATGAACAGCAGATCCAAAAATATCTGGTTGCTTGTAGAAGTAAAGAACTGTGGGAAGTCCTCAAAGATGAACCAGAATTTTTTGAGTTAGCCAAAAATCCTCTATTATTAAATATAATGATTTTGGCTTATGAAGAGTTACTAATTCAAGCTTGGAAACGGCTGAATTCGGAGCAAGAAAGACGGGAATATTTGTTAAACGCATATATCCGGCGAATGTTAACTTGGAATCTGAAATCTCTTTACTATCGGGAAGGAAAGGAACCAAGACCAGAAACCGCTAGACCTTGGTTAGTTTATTTAGCTACAAAAATGAATGCTGCTAAAGAAACTGAAGTTTTGCCCGATAAATTAGACCAAACTTGGCTGCAAAGTTATGGTCAAAAGTCTTTATATCGACTAGGGATGATTTTAACTTTTGGCGGAATTTTGGGAATGAAAAAGTTTATTTTACGCAAAATTCTCAGCAAAAATAAAGCTATGCCCTGGAACTATTCCCAGTTTTACAACTATGCCAGCGAGCGTTTTTTATTGCAAAGAGTTGGTAATAAATATCGTTTTGTCCATGAAATCTTGCAAGAACACATTGCCAAAATGTGATACAGCAGTTTTCAGGTAATTAGGTAGAGAATTTCTGGTTTTAGGGAACAGGGAAGGGGGAACAGGACTTACGCACTGACGTTGTTATGCTGAGATCTTGCAGCTGCGTTTTAGCCCGCCTGGGACTCAAGTCCCAGGCTAATAGCTCAAGTCCATTAAAATGGACTGAAATCATAAAGAATTCTAAGTATTTAGTCCTCTTTAGAGGAGTTTAGCTATTAGCCTGGGACTTGAGTCCCAGGCGGATGGTGGGATGGTGCGTTACACGCTTAGTTAACGCACCCTACGGAATTAGGCTTTGCGTAAGTCCTGAGTGTTATGGTGCGTTACGTTATCTCGCTTCGCACCCTACAACTACAACTCGATCGCGAATCCCCAATCCCCAATCCCTAATCCCCAGTCCCTAGTCCCCAAAACCAGGGTAAAATGCTTGTTTGGGGTAAAACCTACCCTGTCAATAATAAAAAGATTGTCAAATTTATCCAATGACGAAAACTTACACAGTTGAAATTCAACACCAAGGCGAGACTTATACTCTGGAAGTACCGGAAGATAAACAGATTCTTCGCGCTGCTTATGCTGCGGGAATAGACTTGCCAAGCTCTTGCAATGCGGGAGTTTGTACTACTTGTGCAGGGCAGATTTTATCAGGGGAAGTGGAGCAGGGGGATGGAATGGGTGTTAGTCCCGAACTTCAGAAAAAAGGCTATGTTTTACTCTGTGTCGCTTATCCACGATCGGATTTAAAGATTGTGACTGAGAAAGAAGACGAAGTTTATGACTTACAATTTGGACAGCCACAGAAGAAATAGAAAGTAATGACTACGCACTTTATCACTGCCGAAATCGATCTCCAAGAATCTCCGGCTAAACTGCATCAAGAAATTGTTGCAGAGTTAGAAAAACGTGGGGAACCTCTACGTTGGGCAATTACTAATGTAGATGTTAAGGAAGAGAAAGCGACTGTCGAAGCGATCGTCACCACAACCACCGAATCAGAGAAAGTCTAACATTGTTTCAGCGTCCTTATACTGTTGTATTGCTTGTCCCTACCGGAATTGGGGCGGCAATAGGTGGCTATGCGGGGGATGCTTTACCAGTGGCGAGGGCGATCGCTTCTTGTTGCGATCGCCTCATCACCCATCCCAACGTCCTCAACGGAGCCATGTTATATTGGCCTTTGCCTAATGCTTTCTACGTCGAAGGCTACGCTTTAGATCGGTTCGCTGCCGGAAATTGGGGACTGAGCCCCGTACATCAAAACCGAGTTGGGTTAATTCTCGATCGCGCCATAGAACCAGAACTCCAACTCAGACAACTACAAGCCGCTGATGCTGCTAGGGCTACTTTAGGATTAAATCTTACAGAATATATAGTTACCGATGCACCTTTAGGTGTGGAACTGCGAATTTCTGGATCGGGGATATCATGGGGGACGATCGCTAACCCTGATAGTTTATTAAGGGCAGCAGAAAAATTGATTAGTCAAGCAGGGGCACAAGCGATCGCAGTTGTCGCCCGTTTCCCCGAAGATATCGCAACTGAAGCCCAAGACAACTACCGCCAAGGCAAAGGTGTAGATCCGATCGCAGGTGCCGAAGCCGTTATCAGCCATTTAATAGTGAGAACATTTCAAATACCCTGCGCCCACGCCCCCGCCCTCAACTCCTACCCCCCCGATCCGCAACTTTCCCCCCGTTCCGCCGCCGAAGAACTAGGCTACACCTTCCTACCTTGCGTCTTAGTCGGCTTAAGTCGCGCCCCGCAGTTTGTAAGCAGAGGGGCAGAGGGGCAGAGGGGCAGAGGGGCAGGGGAGCAGAGAGTGAAAATTCCCCTTGTCCCCTTGTCCCCTTGTCCCCTTGTCCCCTTGTCCCCCAGTCCCCAGTCCCCAGTCCCCAGTCCCCAGTCCCCCACAGACATTTGGGCAAACGAAGTAGATGCAGTAGTCATACCCGCTACGGCTTGTGGGGGTAGTGCTATACTTAGTTTCAGCCAATTGGGGGTGCAAATCATTGCTGTTGCAGAAAACCAAACCCAGATTCAAGTCCCTCCAGAACCGCTGGGCATGAAAGTATTGCGAGTAAACTCATACTTAGAGGCTCTGGGCGTTTTAGTCGCTCATAAAGCAGGTATTAGTCCATCTGCTCTTAGCCCAGCCATCTCGTCCATTCGTAGTGTTTAAAAAAACTGTGTGAAAGATCCATTACCGAACGAACCGGAAATTGAACCCTTGACTCGCTCCCAACTACTAGTAGCTATGGGAGTAACAGCTGTAATCTTACTAGTAGTTGCTAAACTATGGCTGCAACTAGGTTCTGTTTCCCTTTTATCCATCAAACTAACAGGGTTAGACGCACTATTAGGCTTAGGTGTAGGCTGCTTAATTAGTGGCGCAAGTTCTTTAGTTTATCGCCTATGGCCTGCTTATCGCAAAAGTGCTGATTTATATTTGAATTTGGTGCTAAAACCCTTATTATGGCCTGATTTAATTTGGCTGGGATTATTGCCCGGTTTAAGTGAAGAGTTGTTGTTTCGCGGCGTAATGTTGCCTGCTTTGGGTTTAGATACTTCCGGGTTAGTAGTTTCTAGCCTCTGCTTTGGCATTCTCCATTTAAGTGGCTGGGAACAGTGGCCTTACGCAATTTGGGCAACAGTGGTAGGGTTACTTTTAGGCTTCTGCGCCCTCTCCACAGGTAATTTGTTGGTGCCGATCGTCGCTCACATTTTCACTAACTTACTTTCCAGTCTTCTGTGGAAGCTAGACAAAGGGGGAACCTCGAATTCTCTTAATTGAGTAATATTGAAAGCTGAAACTGGGGTGTAGGGAATGACACCTCACCCCGGTTGCTCAAATCTGTGGTTTATTGGGATTTAGGAACACTTATTAGAGGTAAAGACAATCGAGTTTTTACTCTAGTAGCTTTCTTTTTTTCAGGTGCTTTTTTTTGGGCGTGTAAATAGACAATAAAAAACGCCCGAAACTTGGGGGCGTCAATCATCAGGGTGCATCTACAATTATTAGTTTAACTCACTGAGGGGTGAAACCCCTCACCCCCCTCGAAATTTTACAAAACTTAATATTTCCCTTGCCTCTGCAAGGGACAAGGGAGCAGAAGGGCTCCAGGGGCAAGTAGGGGCAATTCATGAATTGCCCCTACTTGCCTAGTTCCCAGTCCCTAGTCCCAACTCCAAAACTCAAAGCTCAAAACCCAAAACTGCCTATAGCCTTTTTGTATTCCTTTGGACAGACAAATTCTATGTAGGGGTGTATCGCCAGTATGATGAGTCAATGGGATCGCAGAGGTAGTCTAAAGAAGCAAGTTTGAAAGCTTTTTTAATACCTTGAGGAGAATCATAATGGCTAAAGTAAACCCTGTGCAAATACAAAAAGATTTGAAAGGAATTAATTACCCTGTAAGCAAGGAAAATTTAGTTAAGCACGCTCAGAAAAATGGTGCTGATGAAAAGGTTTGTGCGACTTTAGAAAAGTTACCCGATCGCGAATATGAAACTCCGACCGAGGTGAGCAAAGCGATCGGACAAATACAATAATAAATCTGTAATTTACGACAGTTAATTCGCTGTATTATATTCTCTTTATAGTAGGTGTCAGGAGTGGGAATTTAGAGATGTTAGGTTCTATTTTCTAACCTCTGATTCCTACTATAAAAGTGTTAGCCTAAGTAAGCTTTTTTCACTTGTTCATTTTTAAGTAAGTCAGCAGCTTTTCCTGATAAGGTAATACAACCAGCTTCTAAAACATATCCGCGATCGGCATTTTCCAAAGCTAAGTTAGCATTTTGTTCAACTAACAGGATAGTGACTCCTGTAGAACGCAGATTTTGGATAATTGTAAAAATTTCTCGGACAATTGCGGGTGCAAGTCCTAAGCTAGGTTCATCTAATAATAGTAGCTTGGGACGGCTCATTAGGGCGCGTGCGATCGCTAACATTTGTTGTTCTCCACCGCTAAGAGTTCCTGCTAATTGCTGGCGGCGTTCTGCTAAACGCGGAAAGATTTCAAATTGATGCTTAATGTCTGCTTTAATTTCTGCTTTATTGGAACGAATATATGCACCCAATTCTAAGTTACCTAACACAGTTTGTCTAGCTAAAATTCGCCGTCCTTCAGGAGAATGGGCGATCCCAAGTTGTACTATTTCATGAGGTTGGCGGCGGTTAATGTTGCGTCCTTCATAAATAATTTCGCCATTTTTAATATTAATTAACCGAGAAATTGCCCTTAATGTTGTGCTTTTTCCTGCGCCATTCGCACCAATTAAAGTGACAACTTCGCCAGTATTGACAACTAAATTTACATCTTTTAAAGCTTGAATTCCGCCATAGTTAACCGAAAGATTGTTGATTTCTAAAAGTCTTGACATAATTAATTTAATCCTGTTAATTAAATGTAATCTGCCCCAGATCCCCCAGATCCCCGACTTCTTCAAGAAGTCGGGGATCTCGACGATCTAGATTTACTCATCTCCTAAATATGCTTCAATTACAGCAGGGTCATTTCTGACTAAAGTTGGTTCACCTAAAGCAATTAATTGACCGAAATGTAAGACAGCAATTCTGTCACATAAACCCATGACTAAAGGTACATGATGTTCAATTAAAATGATAGTTAGGTTGAAGCGATCGCGAATTTGCCGAATAAATTCACTCAGTTGATGTTTTTCATTAGGATTCATCCCAGCAGCGGGTTCATCTAATAGTAATATTTGTGGTTCTAAGGCTAAGGCGCGGGCAATTTCTAAGCGACGTTGATCGCCGTAGGGGAAGTTTTTGGCTTTTTCGGTGGTGCGATCGATCAAACCCATCATTTCTAACAATTCTAAAGCTTTTTGTTTCGTTTCCTTCTCTTGCTGATTAGCCACAGGTAAAGCCAACATTCCCGCAACTAACGCAGGTACAGGATGACTATTTCTACTATGAATATGTCGCCCAATCATCACATTTTCTAGCGCCGAAAGTTCACCAAACAAGCGAATATTTTGGAAAGTGCGAGAAATACCTTTACTGGCAACTTGGTAGGGACGAAGTTGGGAAATTTCCTCACCTTGATAAATCAATTGTCCGCTAGAAGGCGGTAACAAGCAGGTAATCAAATTAAACAAAGTCGTTTTTCCCGCACCATTCGGACCGATTAAACCAAATATCTCATGTTTTTGCACAGAAAAGGAAACATTATTTACCGCTACTAAACCACCAAAGCGACGAGTTAAACCTTTGGCTTCTAGAATTGGCTTGTCTTTCGCTAAATCTTGTTGGCTCATAACTAGTAAGTATACCTTAAGACTGATGCAGTCTAACACTAAATGCTTGTGTAAAAATATTGCTAATTAACACGACTTTGAGTAACTCTGCTGTAGTATTATTTGTTAAATAAAATTTTCAAACCTGGAGGAATAAAAATGAAATTTCCATGCAATCATAAAAAACTGACAGCATCTTTGGTATTATTAGGAGTTTTAGCACTTACAGCCTGTGGAAAAGGAAATCAACCAGCTGCTGAAACTTCTCCTGCTGCTGAAACACCTGCTACAACAAATACTCCTGCCGAAACTCCTGCCGCAACTCCTGCCGCAACTCCTGCCGCAAACACAACTGCTACTACCGCAGGGGTTCCACCAAAAGGAAATGACTGTCCTAGTGATGCACCAATTAAAGGGGTAGATACTAAAAAACGGGGCAAAATTTACCATGCTACTACCTATCCAGATTACAAACAGGTGAAACCTACTATCTGTTTTAAAGATGTTGCTTCAGCGGAAAAAGCTGGTTATAAATTGCCACAAGCAAAATAGGTACGTAGTTGCGCTTCAGCGCGAACGAAAGGCGCTGAAGCGCAACTACATACCTTAACTAATGACCTATTAAAAATATAGTTAACTATGCTTTTAATTTAAGCTTCTTCAATAAATCGGGAGTCACTAAACCTTGAGGGAAAAAGATTGTTCCCAAAACGATTAACACACCGAAAACAATTAAACGACCATCTCTTAATAATTGAGCCAACCAAAGGGGTAAGCCCGGAGTATCTGCAACAGCCCTTAAAATCTCTGGTAAAGCAGTAAATACCATTCCTCCTAATACAGGACCGACAAAAGTTCTACTACCACCAATTAACACCGAAGTTAGATAGATGATACTAGCATCAAAAGTACCTTGTCTGGCATTCCAAGTATTCAAAAAATGAGCGCTAACTGCCCCTGCAACCCCAGCTAAAATTGCCCCTAAAGTAAAAGCTAAAACCTTGTAATTAGTGGGGTTAATTCCCATTGCACCTGCGGCTAACTCATCTTCTCGAATTGCTACAAATGCCCGACCAACTCGGATAATTTCTAATCGATATAATAAAAACATACTAATTAAAAGTAAAGGCAAAGCCACCCATAAATACTCAATAGGAGAAGCAAAAGGTTGAGGAATTCCAAAAATTCCCACTGCGCCACCTGTAATTTCTAAATTTAGGGATAAAACCCGCAATACTTCTACAAAAGCGATCGTTGCTAATGCCAAATATATTCCCTTAAGTCGCAATGCCGGAATTCCTACTAAAATGCCTAATATGCCAGAAACTATGGCAGCAATTAGCATTTCCAATAACAACAAAGGAAGAGGAAATAAACCGTCGTTTTTGGGAAAAACTTGCGTCGATAAAATAGCGGCAATATATCCACCTAGCGCATAAAAACCGGGACTAGCTAAAGATAATTGCCCAGTCATTAATGGTAAATAAAGCGATAGTCCTAGTAATGCGCCTAGTACCATCGAAACAATTAAAGGGCCATAAGTGTTCAGAAATTCAGCCATTATTAATTAAACCTTTTGAATTAAACGTCGCCCTAATAAACCTTGGGGTCTAACTAGCAGCATAATAAATAATATGCCAAAAGCTACCGCATCTCTATAAGCGGAATATTGCCCAGGAACAAATGCTTCTATTACCCCAATTAATAGACCTCCTAAAACTGCACCGGGAATGCTACCTAACCCCCCTAAAACAATTACTGCTAAACCTTTTAAACCGAAAGCAATGCCAAAATATGGGCCTGCGATACTCACACTAGAACCGACTAAAGTTCCGGCTACTCCAGCGAGGAAACTGCTAATAAAAAATGTTATAACGATAAAGCGATCGGTATTAATTCCCAACAAACTAGAAGTAGTAGGATCTTCTGCGACAGCCCGCATTGCTTTACCATATTTTGTGTAATTAATAAAGTAAGTAAGGATGGCTAAAACTAGTACAGAAACCAGAAAAATTACTATTTGTACCGTGCGAATAGGAATGGGATTTTCCCCAGTACCAAAGTTAATAGATGCAGGTAAATTACCAAAAGTATTTCCTGGGAAAGTGTAGTTTTCTGCACCTACTAAATACTGAATTAAATTGACGATTACTAAGGCTACACCTAAGCTAGAAACTACGGTTAAAAGTGGATCTGCACCTCTACGGCGTAATGGACGAAAGGCAATTCTTTCGATCGCAACTCCCACCAAACCTGCAATGATACTACCTAAAATTAATGCCACAGGAAAAGGTAATTTAATTGGTAATGCAGCATTAGCTAACAAACCATTAAAACCAAAAGCTTCTCCCATCAAAGCATAAGTTAAGTATGCACCAAGGGTAAAAATTGCCCCGTGAGCAAAATTAATGATGCCTAAGATAGAGAAAATTAAAGTGTATCCCAAGGCAAAAATTGCGTAGATACTACCAATGGATAAACCGTTGAGAAATTGTTGAATAAACAGAGTTAAGTTCATATTTTTAGTTTGTTATTTGTCATTTGTCATTGGTCATTGGTTAAATTTACTCAATCACCAATGACAGATAACTATTTTTTCACCTGGGCGAACTTGCCATTACTACCATTAGCATCAACTTGCAATTGTGCTACATAAAAATCTTTCTGAATTACATCACCAACAGGCGTAAAGGCAATTTCACCCAAGGGAGTATCGTACTTGCGAGTCAGTAATTCCTTGTTCAACTCAGAACGCAATTTTTCCAAGGGCATTTTGGCAATATCGCTTCTTTTATCTACCGCTTGGAGGGCTTCTACAAAAACTTGCACAGCCGCAAAAGCTTGGGCGCTAAATTGGGGTGGTTCTTTCTTATATTGTTGCAGATAAGCAGCACGAAAAGCTTGATTAATTGCATTGGAATGTTGGGGACTATAAGCTTGGGCGACTAATACACCGTTGCAACTTGCTTTACATACGGCGAAAATATTAGAAGTATTGAAACCATTTCCGCCAATAATAATGCCTTTGTAACCCAATTCTCGCAATTGTCGCACTAAATTTCCACCATCGGCAGCTAAACCGGAAATAACAATTAAATCTGGTTTTAAGTTAATGGCGTTAGTTGCTTGGGCTTGAAAGTCAGTATCAGTCGTTAAGAACTTTTGAATAGTGACAATATCTAGCCCTTTTTCCTTGAGAGTTTTTTGAAAAATTTCGGTTTCAGACTTGTTAAACGCATCATTTTGTGCGTAGAAAACTGCCACTTTTTTGATATTAGGATTTAGCTTTAAAGCTGCGTTAATGGAATTGGGGGCGACAATAGAAACAGGAGCAGAAACACGAGCAACATAATCACCAATTTCAGGAATACCTTTAGCCGTATTAGAAGCCCCAATTACTGGCACTTTTGCCCGTTCAGCAATAGGGTCAGAGCTAAAGGCTTGTTGGGATAAAGTTGGGCCAACAATTCCCACAACTTTATTTTGATTAATTAGAATTTGAAAAGCGTTAATTGCTCCTGTTTCATCGCCGCCTGTGTCTTGTACTATTAATTTAATAGGAGTACCATCAACGCCGCCTTTGTCGTTAAAATATTTTTCAGCAATTTTGGCACCTTGAATGCCTTCTTGTCCTAATAAGGCGACGTTACTTGTTTGGGCTAAAGCGACTCCAATGGGAATGCCTTGAGAAAGCGAACTTGTTTGTGTGTTTGAGTTAGTTTGTGTGCAGGCTGACAGGAATAAAGCCAAGCCAGCAAACAAGGCTGTAGTTTTTTTCATAGTTGACAACTATCTCTGGGTGGATATGTATTATATGATTTCAGATTTCAAATTATATAATCAGGAAAGCCCAAATTATCTAAAAAATGTCAAGAAAAAATACGTAAGCGTATTTTATAACACAAATAAGCCCTGTCACTCAGAAGATTAAGGCGATCGACTTTATCTAAAACGCTGTTAGCAGTATAATAATCAATAAACTTCTCAACTTATACGAAAAGTAAAAATTAAACAGTTCAAATATCAAATAGTTGAAAGTAATGTGGTTTCTGAACTTATTTGCTTTCCTATTTGACCATACCTGAAAGTAACTTAAGTTTTTATCATAGGTACAATATGTTACCAAATATAATTAACCGATCGCCGCGATCGGGTTAATATTAATAGATATATATATCCAGTATGCTTATGGTGCGTTACGCTTATATCCAGTATGCTTATGGTGCGTTACGCTGTCGCTAACGCACCCTACAAGTAGAGGTTAATTTTGTCGTTTTGCGATCGCCTATTTCATCTTGGTTTCATTTTTATGTGAAAAACTTAAAGTTCAGTTGCTCCCTTGTAGTCAAGAACATTTCCTATGATGCGCCGAGCTAACCGTTCCCAACTTTATGCACCGCTTTTGAGTCTGCTGATACTAACTACCCCTACTGTTGTTTTAGCTCATGCTGGACATGGTGGACATGAATTTGAAACTGGAAATGAAACTGCGCCATCTTCTGAGGCGATTCAAGTTGATGCAGAAACGGCAAAACGGTTGTCGATTAAAGTAGAACCAGTGAAACGCCAACTGTTAGCTGTTAGCATTAAAACTACTGGGCAAATTGAAACTTTGCCTAGTAAAAAAGTTGAGGTAACTACGCCGATTTCTGGCGCAAAAGTTGTTGAGTTATTGGTTGAACCGGGTGCGTTTGTAAAAGCTGGTCAACCTGTTGCAGTTTTAGCTGCACCTGATTTGGTGGAACTGCGGGTTAATTCTCAGGAAAAACAAGTTGAGGCGCAAGGGGATTTGCAAAAAGCGCAAGCGGATTTAAAACTGGCGCAAGAAAATTTAGTACAACAACGTCAAATCGCTGCGGCTGAGATTCAACAAGCTAGCACTGAAGTTAGGGTGGCGAAGGAAAAGTTTCAGCGTGATAAAGATTTGGCGACTGCGGGGGCGATTCCGCGACGCACAATGTTGGAGTCGGAGGCGCATTTGCGAGAAGGGGAGGCGCAACTGGTGAAAGCGATGAGTCGTCAGGAGGTTTTGGCGGCAGAGGCGGAACTGAAACGATCGCAAACTGCGGTTGAGGTGGCTAAGTCGCGCTTGGGGTTGAGTGAAACTGCTTATCAGACAAGGTTGCAACAACTGGGAACTCGCGCTAATGAGAAAGGTTTGGTGGTGGTGACGGCGCGGATTTCTGGTGTGGTGGTTGATAGGGAAGCTACGCTGGGTCAAGCTTTTGAGGATGCGGGTGGTAAACTGATGACGATCGCAGATGATAGCCAAGTTTTTGCCACTGCAAATATTTATGAAAAAGATTTAGATAAAGTTAAATTAGGTCAACGGGCAATGGCAAGATTCGCCAGTTTACCTAATCGCACTTTTAACGGCAGAATAACAGTTATTGGCTCGGTAGTGGAAGGGGAAACGCGAGTTTTGCCTGTGAAAATTGAACTAGAAAATCCGAGCAAAGAGTTAAAACCGGGAATGTTTGCAGAGTTAGAAGTATTCACAAACCAAACAGCGAATCCTGTGACAGCTATTCCTAGTTCAGCAATCGTTGATGCTAATGGAAAAAAACTGGTTTATGTGCAGAATGGTGATGCTTTTCAAGGAGTAGAAGTTACTTTGGGTGAAACTTCAGGGGATTTGGTGGAGGTAAAAACTGGTTTATTTGAAGGAGATTTGTTAGTTACTCAGCGTGCGCCGCAACTTTATGCTCAATCTTTGCGCGGTGGTAATTTGAAAGCTAAAAGTCAAAAGGAAGAAGTTAAAAGTAAAGATGAAGTTTCTGCGAGTAAGAATTTAGAATTTAATATCCAAAATGTTGCGCCTTTTTGGTGGATGATTCCGGGGGTTGGTGCGATCGCATTTGCTGCTTTTTGGTTAGGTAGAAGAACCAAACCTCAGTTAACATCACCATCTCATACAATAGTTTATAGTAGTAATAATGAGAAAGGTAAATTATCTGTGTTGGGGAAGGGGGAGGGCGATTGATCTTTATGATATATGAAGTGGAGGTAATCAGATGCCTTATAGCCAGTTTACCTTAGAGACAGTCGAACAAGCTTTTGGTTTAAGTATCATAGAAAAGCTTGATCTGTTTAGCAATATACCAGAAGCACCTATTAGCGATTTCTTAAAGCAATCTCTTGAATACAACACACCTCTAGCGCTAGAGATTGCTACAGAGAAAGCAAGGTCAGAAATGATTATCACACCTATTTTAATTGAACTTAAACAACAATTTAATTCTACAATTAGCTTGTTTTCAGGAAGAGAGTTTAATATTGATATTCAACAGGGATTAATCGGTTATTGTGATTTTATTATTAGTAAATCCCCATCGCAATTGCTGATTAAATCGCCTGTAGCTGTGATTGTCGAAGCCAAAAATGATAATATTCAATCAGGTTTGGGTCAATGTATTGCAGAGATGGTAGCAGCGCAAATATATAATCAACGTCAGAATGAAAATAATGAAAGCATTTATGGTTCTGTAACCACTGGAACTAACTGGAAATTTATGAAATTATTTGATAAAGTAGTTGAAATCGAGCCGAATGAATATTTTTTGAGTAATATAGGTAAAATTATGGGAATACTAAGAAGTTTTATGGAGTAAGAATACTAATTGCAAAGTTACAAATATTTGTAGAATTTGTTGATTTTTTGTTCCCCCTGAATTAAGAGAAAGATTACGATCGCCAAATCTAAGGCAATAGTTTATAGTAGTAATAATAAGAAAGGTGAATTGGGTGTTTTGGTTCAGGGGGAGAGCGATCGATCTGTATGATAGAGAAGATAGGAGCGAACACCAAATACTAGAGAGGTTAATAAATGATGCAAACTGAAACTAAAGTATCTCTCTACGAACAGGATTTTGCTTTATGGATCGAGGATGTGGCAGCAAAATTAAAAGCACGAGATTTTGGTAATCTTGATGTTGATAATTTGCTGGAGGAAATCGAAGCTTTGGGAAAATCGCAGAAGCGGGAACTTAAAAGCCGTTTACAAACTTTATTGGCACATATTTTGAAACGGATATATGTTGATAGTCCATTAGATTTTAACGGTTGGGAGCGAACAATTCGAGAACAACGCAAAGAATTAAGGCTTTTATTTGAACAATCTCCTAGTTTAAGAAACTACTATATAGAAGTTTTTGCTGGAGTTTGGGAAGCAGCATTATCAGAAGTTCAGCAGGAATACAAGAAAACTGACTTTCCTGAGCAATGGCAATTTAGTAGCGATGCTGATGTAGTTTTAATTCAAGAATTTTGGGAAGAAGTATGAGCAAATAAAATCCCCTTAAATTAATAGGAAAAATTATGATCGCTAATCCTCAAGACTATCAAAAAATGACGGCTGAAGAATACCTAAAATGGGAATCTCAGCAGGAATTTCGGCATGAATATGTTGATGGGGAAATTTTGGCGATGACAGGGGGTACTATTCCTCATAACGACATTGCTCTCAGTTTTTATAGGGCTTTGTATCCCCATCTGCGTCAAAGAGGATGCCGAGTTAATGTATCGGATGTGAAAGTTCAGGCAAATCAAAATAGTCGTTATTTCTATCCTGATTTAGTTGTCACTTGCGATCCAGAAGATTTGAAATCCCGTGACTTTGTTCAACACCCTAAAGTTATTATTGAGGTACTTTCTCCTAGTACAGCAAATTACGATCGCACGAAAAAACTGAGATATTATCGCCAGATTCCAAGCTTGCAAGAATATATCTTAGTTGACTCAGAAGAAATAGCTGTTGAGATTTATCAGCGAGGGGAAGGTAAAATGTGGCTTTACTATGCCTACACCAACGGGGATACGATCGCATTAGAAAGCATTGAGTTTGAGTGTGCGATCGAGCTTTTGTATGAAGGGATTGTATTTGATTAGGAGTAAGATTATGACCAAAATAATTCCTAAAACTGATACTCTTTACGATCGAGATTTTGTGGCTTGGTGTGAAGATACTGTGGCTAAACTTAGAAGACGGCAGTTTGATAATCTAGATGTTGATAATTTAATTGAGGAGATCGAAAGTTTGGGTAAAAGCGATCGACGAGAATTAAAAAATCGCTTAACAGTACTGTTGGCTCATATTCTCAAGCGAATGTATGTCAATAGTCCTGAAAATTTTAATGGTTGGGAATTAACAATTCTCGAACAACGGCGACAAATTAAGAATTTATTGCAAGATTCTCCTAGTTTAAAACCCTATCTAGCACAAATATTTTCAGGAGTATATGAAGATGCTCTAGAGGAAGTTGAACTTGAGTATAAACAAACCAATTTTCCTGAAAGTTGGATATTTGATATTGAAACTGATGTACTTTTATCTAAAAAATATTGGGAGGAGCAATAGATTTCATCTTAATTTTATTTCTCAATGTCATTCTAAATTGTTAGATCGCGATCGCACTGTTCAATTTGAGCCTTTAACCTTTCAGGAATATAGGTAGACACAAAAATTAGGGTAGAGGTACATGATTGGCGATCGGATCGGTGGTGGATGATATTTATATCATCATTAATTACTAAGTTCTTGCTGTTCCAACCAAGTCATTAAATCAGCGACTTGAGAAAAATCCAAAAGTGCTATTCCCAAATCTTCCAACTGTTCGATCGATAAAGCTTGAACTCGCTCAATTGTTGCTGGGTTAATTTCACCTAATTGGCGATCGAGTAAGCGCATTATAAATGAAAGTGCCTCTTGTCGTCTTCCTTGTTGCAAGATGTCTTGATAGATTACAGACTCGCGCATAATGTCCTCCCGAAAAAATTGGCGAATTAAATCTTTTTCAAACCGCAATCCAGCTAAAATTTCAGCACAACCAGCAATATTTTGTCGCTGCTGCCTATCAGAAATTCTAGCTACTTGTTCGGCTATTTGTGTCAACAATCCTTGAGGAGAGTTGGTTTGCGTTAAAGTAGCTAGGGGCAATAAACCTCGATTAGCGAGAAATGGGGCTGGATCTTGTTCCCAAAGGCGAACAACTCGATAGCGATGGGATGTAGTTCGGTCTTGATATTCTTCAGTAAAGACTATCTCATTGGTAGTGGTTTGCAAAAAGATTACTACCTGTTCTACATCACAGCGATATTGCCGCTTCAACCTCACTGAGTAGTCTAGCATTCGGAAGGGAATGGGTGGATTAGATCCAGGTAAAGTTTGAAATTCTAAGTGTAAAATTTGGTTAGCTGTTTGCAGGAAGGTAACTGCATCGGCGCGAATCGGTTCTAGAGTTAATTCAGTTTTAAGTACCTGAATGTTTTGGGACTGAATCGCAAGCAACCAACTAACAAACTCGTTAGGATATTGTTCAGCTAAATATTTACAAGCGTTGTCGTAATTCAATTTTGCCTTTTCCTTTCACTCGTTCACAATTTGCACTTTACCTGAATTTTCCCTTTTGGCGATCGCATTTCATCCTGATTTCATTGGGCTGTGTGAATGATTAAAAAAGGAATTCTCCGTACTGACACCATTACCTGATAAATGTTCAGCACAATTCTCAGATGGGTAATCGATCGCAGATGGCTAGTCGTTATCGCCACCGTTATCATTACTCTGTGGACGATTTACGTCATTCCCCAAATGCAGCTGGATGTCTTCCCGCCCTTTGCACCTCCCCAAGTGGAAATTCAGACGGAAGCACCCGGACTCGCACCCGAAGAAATCGAATCTTTAGTGACATTACCCATTGAGAGTGCAATTAACGGAACGCCGGGGGTAACAGCAGTGCGATCGTCCTCCGCTGTAGGGCTTTCGGTTGTTAAAGTTATTTTTGACTGGGGAACCGACATTTATCAAGCTCGGCAATTGGTGACAGAACGATTGCAGCAAGCGATGAGCAAACTGCCAAAAGCAGTGGAAACACCGCAACTTTCGCCAACTACCTCTCCTGTCGGCACCATTCTTACTTATGCTTTTACTTCCGAAACTACACCTTTAATGGAAGTACGGCGCATCGTTGATTGGCAAGTAACAAATCGCCTTTTAGCTGTTCCCGGTGTCGCGCAAGTAGTAGCTTATGGTGGCGATGTGCGGCAATATCAAGTATTAGTTGATCCTGCAAAGTTGAAGGCTTTTGATGTGTCGTTGCAGGATGTCACTAAAGCAGTACAAGCGGCTAATACTAACGCTCCCGGTGGTTATTTAATCACACCTGATAAAGAAACTTTAATCAGAGGAGTTGGGCGAATTGAAGCTTTGGAAGATTTGAAGTATTCTGCCATTACTTCGCGTCAAGGAACGCCCGTCAGAATTGCTGATGTGGCAGATGTGCAAATTGGTGCGGCTATTAAGCGAGGTGATGGTAGTTTAAATGGTCAAAAAGCTGTTGTTGTGTTGGTAAATAGACAGCCTAATGCTGATACTCCCACTGTGACGAGGGCGGTAGAAGCGGCAATGAAAGAAGTGCAACAATCTCTTCCCAAAGATATTAAAGTTACTGTCACATTTCGTCAGGAAGAATATATTAAATCTTCGGTGGAAAATGTGCGATCGGCATTAGTTGAAGGCAGCATTATTGTTGCTGTAATCCTGATTCCATTTTTGATGAATTGGCGAACTCTAACTGTAGTTTTGCTAGATTTTTTTCTAACTTGGCTATTTGGATTGTTATTCATGTATTGGATGGGATTGGGGTTAAATACGATGACTTTGGGCGGGTTGTCAGTAGCAATTGGTACAGCTATTGATGATGCGATCGTTTATGCCGAAAACACCTACCGCAACTTGAGAGAAAATAAACTATCTCTTAATCCCCGTCCCATAATGGATGTGATTTTTGATGGCAGTAATGAAGTCCGAGACTCTTTAATTGGTGCTACGGTAATTGGCATTGTCGTCTTCTCCCCAATTTTTACATTGCCCGGTGTAGAAGGTCGAATTTTTACACCAATGGGAATAACTTATCTGGTAGTTGTGGTAATTTCTAGCCTGGAATCTTTGCTAATTTCTCCAGCATTGTGCGCCATCATTTTACCTAGCAAAAAAATGAGAGCAAGAGAACCTTGGTTGCCGAGATTTTCCAAGCGAGTTTATAGTTTCTTTTTAAATTTTTCGATGCGTCATTCGGGCATCATTTTAGGTTTGGCTAGTGCGGCAATGGTGGCAGCATTAATTATTTTGCCTTCATTTGGGCGATCGTTCTTACCTGAGTTTCAAGAACAAACATTAGTTAATACCATACTTCTCTATCCCGGCGTTTCTCTTGAGGCGACAAATAGTGCGGCATTTGCGATCGAAGATGCGCTCAAAAATGACCCGAATTTTGATTATGTTCAGGTACGTTCTGGACGTGCGCCTGGAGACAGCGATGCAGCAGGAGTCAATTCAGCACACATCGATATGGGTATTAGTGAAGCGGGAATGAAAAACCGGACAAAAACTTTAGAATTGCTGCGAGAAGAATTTGCCAAATTACCCGGAGTAGTACCCAATATCGGTGGGTTTATTTCGCACAGGATGGATGAGGTTTTATCGGGTGTGAGGAGTCAAATTGCGGTGAAAATATTCGGTTCTGATTTAGAGCAACTGCGTCAAATTGGTGCCAAAATTGAGGAGCAAATGAAAACAGTTGAAGGAATTGTAGATTTGCAACTTGAGCCGCAAGTACCCATTCAACAAATACAAGTAAAGTTCGATCGCCAAGCTGCTGGCAGATACGGTTTAAATGTGGGAGAATTATCAGAAATTATTGAAACTTCTTTGAATGGGCAAGTAGTTTCCCAAGTTTTAGAAGGGCAACAAACCTTTGATTTAGTTGTTTGGCTGAAGCCGGAAGCTCGAAATAATTTGGAAACAATTCAAAACTTGTTAGTTGATACTCCGACAGGTAATAAAATTCCTCTAGCTCAAGTCGCTAGAGTTCAATATGGAACTGGCCCAAATACAATTAACCGCGAAAATGTTTCTCGATTGATTGTCGTTTCTGCGAATGCTAAAGGGAGGGATTTGCGATCGGTTGTCAATGAAATTCAAGCCAAAGTTAAGCAAAATGTTCAAGTGCCTTTTGGTTACTTTATTCAGTATGGAGGTCAATTTGAAGCAGAACAACGAGCTTCACAAAATATTTTGGTGTTTAGTGCGATCGCATTTATTATCATTACCGTCTTGATGTACCTTTCGGTTAAATCTATTGCTTCAACAGCGATGATTATGATTAATTTGCCGATCGGATTGGTAGGAGGAATCGTTTCTGTAGCTTTAACTGGAAGCGTGATTTCTGTAGCTTCTTTAGTTGGCTTTGTGACATTATTTGGCGTAGCTACCCGCAATGGTTTGTTATTAGTAGATAACTACAATACCAAGTTTGCCGAAGGAATGTCTGCTAAAGATGCCATAGTTAAAGGTTCAATGGAACGGCTTAATGCCATTTTAATGACCGCTTTAACTTCAGCTTTGGGCTTAGTACCTTTAGTAGTAGAAGGAGGGCCAGGTAAAGAAATTTTACAACCGCTTTCAATTGTCGTTTTGGGTGGATTGTTTACTTCAACAGCGTTAACTTTATTAGTTCTCCCAGCACTTTACTCCCAGTTTGGTAAATTATTAATTCCGAAACAAAATCAGCAAGAGGATAAAGCGATCGTCAGGGATGAAATTAAGGTCTGATGAAATAGCTTATCTCTTTCTCTTTCCTTCGCGTCCTTTGCGTCCTTTGCGGTTTCAAAATTTTTTAAACCGCAAAGAACGCAAAGAGCGCAAAGAAGAAGAAGAGAGTATTAAAGGTTCAATTGTGTTATTTTAGGAGCAAAAATCATGAAATCTGTTAAATCTTTGTTAATAGTTATAGGCAGCCTAAGTTTGATTTTGTTAGGAGCTTGTAGTAATAATAACCAAGCTACAAGCCCAAAGAGTAGTCCAACAAGTGCGAGTTCACCTGAATCAACTGCACAACAAACTAATGCAACCAAAACAGAGTCTTCTGGTCATGCAGCAACACCTTTAAAAGGTGGTCAAGTTGTCGAGTCTGGCCCTTATCATTTAGAGTTTGTCCCAGAGAAGGAAAATAAGGGTGTTCATCTGGATTTTTATTTACAAAAAGGTGACAATCACGAAACTATTCCTAATGCTAAAGTAGTGGCTCAAGTTCAATTGCCTGATGGAGCCCAAAAAACTCTTCCTCTCACTTATGATGCTGAAGGAAAACACTATGCAGCTGTACTTTCTGAAACAGCATCTGGACAGTATAATTTGAAAATTACTGCGGATATTGACGGAAAAAAGGTAGACGGACGGTTTAGTTTTAATCGGTAAATTCTGATTTTATGAGAGTCTTGCTAGTCGAAGATGAGCCAGATTTAGGTGCAGCGATTAAGCGAGTTTTGCACCAAGAAAAGTATGTGGTTGATTGGGTACAAAATGGGATTGAAGCCTGGAATTATTTGTCAGATAAACAAACACAATATACTCTGGCTATCTTCGATTGGTTATTACCAGGAATCTCAGGATTAGAGTTGTGCAAAAAAGTTCGATCGCAACACAACCCCCTACCAATTTTAATGCTGACAGCTAAAGATCAGGAACAAGATAAAGTTGCTGGGTTGGATGCTGGTGCTGATGATTATTTGGTGAAACCTTTCGGAATGGCGGAACTTTTGGCAAGGTTGCGGGCTCTGCAAAGGCGATCGCCTCAACTCCAACCACAAAAATTAACTGTTGGTAATCTAACTTTAGAATACAACACTCGCACTGTTTGTTTTCAAAATACTAGGAACGAAAAGCAGGTGATTTCTTTAACTACTAAAGAGTTTCAACTGTTGGAATATTTTATGAAGCATCCTAATTTTGTTCTCACTACCGATCAGATTCGTAATCAGTTGTGGGAAATGAGTGCAGAACCTATTAGTAATGTTGTGGCGGCGCAAGTGCGTTTGTTGCGGCGCAAATTAGCTGCTAGCGGTTGTCCTGATTTGATTGAAACTTTACATGGTATGGGGTATCGTTTTAACCCTAATTAAGGCAATTTGTTAGTTATAAATATTGTCGGTTCGATCGCCCATCTTCGATCCCCCCTAACCCCCCTTAATAAGGGGGGAACTGGATTGAAATTCCCACTTTTTAAGGGGGATTTAGCGGGATATAAAAGGCAATTTGTTAGTTACAAATCTCGTCGGTTCGATCCCCCCTAACCCCCCTTAACAAGGGGGGAACCGGATTTAAAGTCCCCCTTTTTAAGGGGGATTTAGGGGGATATAAAAGGCAATTTGTTAGTTCAAATATTGTCGGTTCGATCCCCCCTAACCCCCCTTAACAAGGGGGGAACCGGATTTAAAGTCCCCCTTTTTAAGGGGGATTTAGGGGGATCTAAGCAGAAGCTTCCCGATTCAAAGTCCCCCTTATTAAGGGGGATTTAGGGGGATCTAAAAATAGGAACTTGAGTTAATTATGAATCAAAATAAACTATTTAATCGAACTCGCACTCGCTTGGCTTTATCTTATGCTGGAGTGATGGGAATAATTTTAAGTTTGTCAGGATTTGGTGTGTATGAAGCGATCGCTCACGCTCATCACGTTGCTATTAACCGCGAGTTAGAATCTGTAGCCGGAACTCTCCATGACAGCATTGAATTAAAATTAAATCAACCCGGACGTTTAGAACCGATCGTTGAGGAACTTTTACCCAATCTTTGTTTAGCAAAATCTAGCTGCATGACAAACAAAGTCAATTCTTCTCGCCACATTCTCACCGCCATTAATCAAGGCAAATATTATATCCGGTTTTTTGATTCTTCAGGACAATTGATTGCTATAGCTGGTACTCATCCAGAGGGATTACCCTTAGTATTAAATAAGGAAACCTGGCAAACTCTTAAAGATAGCAAAGGCAACTTTTATCAGCAAATTTCTATATCTTTGCATACCCACGATAATCAAGATTGGGGTTACTTTCAAGTCGGGCGGAGTCTCAAAGATTTTAATGATTACCTAAATAATGTGAAATGGATTATGAAGTTGGGATTGCCAACTACTTTGATTTTGGTAGCTGTTTCCAGTTGGTGGTTAGCTGGTTTAGCAATGCAACCAATTTATCAGTCATACCAACAAATCCAACAATTTACTGCTGATGCTGCTCATGAGTTACGCACACCTTTAGCAGCAACACAAGCAACAATAGAATCTGCACATTCCATCCCTGATTTAGATGAAAAAGAAGTCCAAGATATCCTCGCAACAATCAGTCGGCAAAATCAACGCCTGATTCAGTTAGTCGCTGATTTGTTACTATTAGCTCGTTTAGAACAACAAGCTACACCAAAGCTATTTCAAAATTGTTGTTTAAATGATATTGTTAACGATTTAGTCGAAGAATTTGCCGCTTTAGCAATCTCGAAATCGGTGAGTTTAACTGCTGATATCCGAGTCAATAATTCACTCAATGTTATGGGGAATGAAGAACAACTTTATCGCTTAGTTTCTAACTTAATTATTAATGCGATTCAATACACTCCCGCTCAAGGTCAAGTAACAGTTATATTAGATAGTATTGACAATCAAGCATTAATTCAAATTCAAGATACAGGTATTGGTATTCCAGCTTTTGAGCAAAAACGAATTTTCGATCGCTTCTACCGCGTCAATAGCGATCGCTCTCGTCACACAGGCGGATCGGGATTAGGATTAGCGATCGCCAAAGCAATAGTTCAATCCCACAAAGGTAGCATACAACTACAAAGCGAACCAAACAAAGGTAGCACCTTTACTATTAAATTACCCTTAGAAAATACAGCGCAGGAGAGCGATCGTACTAACTACCCTTTCTATCTCAAATGGTTCTCTTAATATTAGCAAAACTACTCCTTTATCTTCTTCTCAGATCTTACACCTAGAGGCAGAGCCTCCATTCTTCGTTCCCAGGTTGAACCTGGGAACGAGGACAAAGGAGGTGGAACCTCCTTTGAGTGCAAGATCTAGAGTTTGCTTAATTTGGATTTGATATTAACTCCCATTTTGGACTGACTAAAGTATTGCGTAAACGCCAGGTTTTTCCCGGAGAAAACATTTCTAAAACCCCACTTTTTAAACTTTCGCGCAAATAAGGACTTTCTAAAACTGACCAATCTTTTAATATTCGTTCCTGACCATTAATAACAGCGTGACCGATACCTTCATTTGGTTGATAGGTCATTTCTAAGCGATTTCTTTCTAAACTAGTGTATGTCAATTTGCCGAGATTTTCCCATTGTCGATCGCCTATCTCACTCCGATCCAACGCCGCAGTTAAACGCTGAAAATCTGGATAATCGCTAACTCTAGCTATATCCGTAATCCAAGCTGTGCGATCGCCTTTTGCTACCAAAGCTTGATAATCTTTTTCCCGGCGACTTGTTGATACTGGAGAAAGTAAACTCATTTCTCCCCAAGGACGAACACACAACCAAACTTCGTAAATTCGCCAAATATACCAAGATTTATATTGCTTTGGTTCCCCAAAACTTGCAGGTAAAACTAAATGCGATCGATTTGGCACTCCAGCTTTTTTGTCCTGTTCATTCAATCGCAATTCATAAATCACAACACCATTTTTTTGCAGATATTGATCTCCCGGACTCCGCCCAGTTGCCATTAAATTATGATAAGTTCCCCCTAAACTAATAACAGCGTTTTTCTCCCCTTTTGGGTCACGCACTACTAATTTATAAGTGGCATATTGGGCATTAATTGTGCCTTTGGTTTGATAGGATTTCCCTGGTATTAATAAAGTAGATAAACTGTAATCATTAGTAATATAAAAACTTTCCCAAAATTGGTTATCTTGGTGATAGCTGTAATATGCCGGATGACTGGCTAAAAGTTGAAAAGGTAAAGGAATTTCTTTTCTAGCTAAAGCTTTAAATTCTGCTGGCGGACGGTAACTACTTAAACCAGCAAGCAGCGCCAAAGATGCAACATTTTTATCCATTCTTTCGGCAACTTTTACATCATCTCCCCACCACATCCAAGCAACAGCTGATAATCCCTTTTGATCCCAAGTTCCGCGATCGAAACCTCGACTTTCCGCACCTCCCGCAGTTCCCCAACTTAAGCGCACTGCCATATTAGCAGCATACCAATCTAAACCAGCTTTCGCTAATTGTTTTAATTCGGGAGTTTTGGCAAATTCGTAAAGATTTAATAACCCACCAATACTATATCCATAATAAGTAGAAGAGTGAAATTCACCTTGTCCAATAGTTAGAAATTTATTAATTTCTGTACGCAACCAAGCTTCAATAGATGCAGCAGTCGCCGGATCGCTATTTGACCATCCACTACCATCTATTAATGCTAAACCGGATAAACGTTGCATCATCATGTGATTTTCTGTGCCAGTTTCTAGCCATTCTTTGATGCGCGGTAATTCCAGCATACTTCGATAAGATGCTATTACATTAGCTGGCATTTGATCTCGAAAATAAAAGAAAATTGGTATATCAAAAACGCTGCGAAAATGATAAAGATCGGATTGGTCTTTATCCATGTTTTGCAAGATATCCCAACTGTGTTGGCGATCGTACTTATCCCCCAAACTCAACCGCGCTAAAATAACAGGTAACAAGTATTTATGAGGATCACCAATCTTTTCTCTGCGCCACCAAGCATCCAACTCATCTAAATTTAGGGCGGCGATTTTTTGACGAATGGCAAGACTGCGATCGGCAAAAGCAGCCTCTTCTTTTGTTACCGAATTCCCCTGTATTGCTACTAAATAATTATCTTGCTTAATAGGTAGTTTACAGTTTGCTGGAATACCCACAGCGCAAGCAAAACTTATGAAACTAACTAAAGCAACGGTTGCAATAAATTTAATTTTCATTAACAAACTTTTTCGCTACACTACCATGTTAGTCATTGGTTATTAATCATTGTTCATTGGTAAATAAATATTTACTCCTGACAAATGACAAATGACAAATGACAAATGACAAATCACCAGGAAAATATATGATTGACCTTTACACCTTTACAACTCCCAACGGTCGCAAAGCTTCTATTATGTTAGAAGAAGTCGGTCTTCCTTACAATGTGCATAAAATTGATATTACCAAAGGAGAACAATTTACACCAGAATTTATTGCTATTAACCCCAATAGCAAAATTCCTGCCATTGTAGATCAAGAAACTAATATAACTGTGTTCGAGTCTGGGGCTATTCTCATTTACTTGGCAGAAAAAACTGGGAAATTGTTACCAACTGACAGCAAAAATCGCTTTCAGGTCTTGGAATGGTTAATGTTTCAAATGGGTGGTGTTGGGCCAATGTTTGGTCAATTAAACCACTTTAAAAAGTTCGCGCCAGAAAAGATTCCTTATGCGCTCGATCGTTACGAAAAAGAAACTTTGCGCCTCTATGGAGTCTTAGATCAACAATTAGCAGACAAGGAATTTATCTGCGGTGATTACTCTATTGCTGATATTGCTACTTATCCTTGGGTAGCAGTTTATGAATTTCAAGGATTAACTTTAGATAATCATCCAAATCTTAAACGTTGGGTGGAAACAGTGCAGCAACGTCCAGCAGTACAAAAAGGAATGAAAGTTCCTAGTTAGTTATGTAAATAGATCCCCGACTTCTTGAAGAAGTCGGGGATCTCGAATAGATCCCCGACTTCTTGAAGAAGTCGGGGATCTCGCCTCAAAATTAATACTCTTCTGAAAAGTACTTTTCCACACAACGCACAAAGATTTCTACACCCATTCCTAACACAGTTTCATCAAAATCGAACCGGGGGTGATGATGGGGAAAAGCTAGATTTAAACTCGGATTAGCTGAACCTAAAAAGAAATAGCAACCCGGCACTTCTTGCAGGAAGAAAGACATATCTTCTGCGCCCATTGTTTGACATTCTGGCACTATTCCTGCTGGAGTTTCTACCACATTTACAGCTACAGACCTAACTAATTCTGCAATTGCAGCATCATTAATTGTCGCAGGATATTGTTTGCGGTAATCTAGTTTATATTTTGCGCCGTAAGTTTGGCAAATTCCGGCAATAATTTGTTCAAGTTTTTGGGGAATTATTTCGCCTACTGCTGGATTAAAATACCGCACTGTTCCCCCAATTTCTGCTTTGTCTGCAATTACATTAAATGCAGTACCAGCATGAAATTTTCCTATTGTTACTACTGCCGAATCAATGGGGTTAACATTGCGGGAGACAATACTTTGTAAGTTATTAACTATTTGGGCAGCAACTAATATTGAATCTACTGTTTGATGAGGCATTGCCCCATGTCCACCTTTGCCAAAAATTGTACAACTAAATGCTTCGGTAGCTGCCATTAATGCCCCAGTCCGCACACCTACTGTCCCCATTGGTAGGACATTCCACAAATGTAAACCAATAATGGCATCAACATCGGGATTTTTTAATACTCCCGCTTCAATCATCGGTTTTGCACCACCTGGCCCTTCTTCTGCGGGTTGGAAAATAATTTTTACTGTTCCGGCAAAATTTTGTCGATGTTGCTGAAGAAAATAAGCTGTTCCTAATGCGATCGCAGTGTGTCCATCATGTCCGCAAGCGTGCATAATGCCTTCATGTTGCGATCGATAACTCACCTCATTTTCTTCCTTAATCGGCAAAGCATCCATATCCGCCCGAATAGCTAAAACTTTCGCTTTTCCAGCTATTTCTGAACTATCTTTTTCCCCTTTAATAATTGCAACAATACCTGTTTGTGCAATCCCAGTTTGATGCTCAATTCCCCATTCGGTTAACTTTTTCGCGATTAATTCTGATGTCAACTTTTCCTTAAAGGCAAGTTCAGGACGTTCATGTATACTTCTGCGCCATGCCACAAGCTGAGGCTGTAATTGTCGAATTTCTAGGCGAATTCGAGACAAGTCTACATTAGGAGAATTGGGTAATGTGGATATCATTTCTGAAACTTTAATAGGAGAAATTTAGGTTTGGATATGGATTTTTGGTTCAGACTTTTTGCTGCCTCTTTAAAGCAAGCTTCTGTTCACACCGCTAACTTCCCTGTACTATTGGGAGTTCTTCATCCAGCTTAACACGATTACTCGTTGTCATTACAACTCTGATTTAGTTAAAGATTGTAGAGACGTTGTATACAACGTCTCTACAGCAATAAACACCTTTACAGCTAATTCCTTTAAGGTAACCAAGGATATTGCCGAAAATCTGGTTTACGTTTTTCCAAAAATGCCTGTTTGCCTTCTGCTCCTTCTTCGGTCATATAATAAAGTAGCGTGGCATTGCCAGCTAGTTCTTGTAAACCCGCTTGTCCGTCACAGTCAGCATTGAAAGCAGCTTTTAAACAACGAATTGCGATCGGACTTTTTTCCAAAATCTCCTGTGCCCATTTAATCCCTTCCGCCTCCAACTCTTCTACCGGAACAACACAATTAACTAACCCCATTTCCAAAGCTTGATTCGCATCATATTGCCGACACAAAAACCAGATTTCTCTAGCTTTTTTCTGCCCCACAATTCTAGCCAAATAACTAGCACCAAAACCGCCATCAAAGCTACCAACTTTCGGCCCTGTTTGACCGAAAATTGCATTATCTGCGGCAATTGTTAAATCACAAATAATGTGTAAAACATGACCACCGCCGATCGCATATCCTGCCACCAAAGCAATCACAACCTTCGGCATCGATCGAATTAAACGTTGCAAATCCAACACATTCAATCGCGGCACACCATCATCACCAACATAACCCGCAGTTCCCCGCACACTTTGATCGCCACCCGCACAAAAAGCGTATTTCCCATCAGTATGCGGCCCCGCACCAGTAAAAAGTACTACGCCAATATTTCTATCTTCACGGGCATCACAAAAAGCATCGTAAAGTTCAAAAACAGTTTTTGGACGGAAGGCATTACGTTTATGAGGACGATTAATCGTAATTTTAGCTATCCCGTCCATTTTGTGATACAGAATGTCTTCGTAGGTTTTGACAGTTTGCCATTCAACTTGCATAGATGATTCTAATTATTGACTCAAATTAAAGTATTACTCACATCTTGCACTCCTGAGCGGAGCCTGGAGTTTCTCGTTCCCCGGTTCAACCGGGGAACGAGTATTGGGAGGTTCTACCTCCCCTGCTGCTAAAAATTTTGCCCAAACTTTTCAGATCACGAAATTTACAATTTGTCAATAGGTAAATTCTAGCTCCGAACAACTACACAGAGCAATTATCGATCGCGATCTGAGGATGTACGGAAAAACAACCCCAGTCAAGCTGCCATTTCTCACGATGTCAGCCCAACCCAACAATTTGAAAATAGAAACATCATCAAATTCTGATTAAAACTTATCCCCAGGAGTAGTGCAATGTTAATCTCTCACCAAAATTCCCAAACAGGTGTCGATCGAACAGAAACTTATCAGGTGTTGCACAATCAGGGATGTTTATTACTAGATCGAGGAAATTATCAGGAAGCACTTACATATTTTGACCAAGTTTTAGCATTAGATCCGCAACATCAACAAGCTTGGGCATTTCGGGGAGCAGTTTTGATTTTTCTCGAAAGATATACCGAAGCATTGTCAAGTTGCGATCGCGCTTTACTCCTCAACCCAAAAGATTCAGAAACCTGGGTGATGCACGGAGTTGCTTTACAGCGTCTCGATCGTTATAAACAAGCATATAACAGTTACGATCGCGCATTAGGTATCGAAAGAAAACCAATCTTAAAACAACTATTTCAGCCCATCTTATCCTTAATTAAACGGCTCATAAGACAGCTACCCTCAATTGGACCAGCTAGATAACTTAATTGGTAGTTAAAACCATCAAACTACTCAAGAAAGGGAAAAGACAAGGTTTGCCTTTTCCCTCTTTTTATAGATATCAATCAAGCCGTAATTACTCATAAAATATATATAACTCTTTAAGTAACTTTATGAAAACAAAACTCAATTTTTTTACCAGCCAAAAGCAAAGATTTTTAAGTATTTGCTTGCTCTCTCTAACTTTATTCAGTTGCAGTAACCCTACAGAAACAAAAACAGTTCTTGCTCGACCTTCATCGATCGCTCAAAACCAAAACTCTGAGCGCCAAGCATCTCTTTGGGCAAATAACTTCACCAATACTAATTGGATGGAAGAATGGGGAGTAAAAAAACGTGCTTCTTGGGGCTTAAAAAACATCGAAGTCATGGAAAATTCCGAAAGCAAAATTACTAAATATCTGAGAGTACGTTATCCCCAAGAATCTGCAAGTCCCACAGTAAGTAGAAAAGACAATGCACCTGTAGGCGGCGCTCAATTTTTCGCTAACTTAAATATGCAACCTCGCGATGCTTTGCGCTTAAGTTACTACGTAAGATTTTCCCATAATTTCGACTTTGTGAAAGGTGGCAAATTACCCGGATTATTTGGTGGTACTGTTAACACCGGAGGCAAAATTCCTGACGGAACAAACGGATTTTCCACACGCTATATGTGGCGGCGCAACGGTGATGGCGAAGTTTATGCCTATCTCCCTACCAGTAGCGAACATGGGACTTCATTAGGTAGAGGTAACTGGCAATTTAAACCAGGAAATTGGCACTTTATTGAACAAGAAGTCATCCTCAATCAACCAGGAAAAAATAATGGCAGAATTAAGGTTTGGTTAGATGGAAAACAAGTACTAGAGCAGGATGAATTAACTTTTCGCACTACCAATGATTTAAAAATTGAAGGCATTCTTTTTTCCACCTTTTTCGGTGGTGGAGATCCTTCTTGGGCAACACCTAAAGATGTCTATGCAGACTTTGCCAACTTCTCTGTATCTTCCGTGAATTACTAACTAAAAAAATGTACGTTGTTGCGCTTTAGCGCTCTTATTAGCGAAGACAGCGCCACAACGTACTTAGATAAAAAATAAATCAGGATGCAGGAGAAATTCGCCTGCATCCTAATTCTTTATTTAAGTTTTCAATTCCTAGTTAAACTTAAGAAATTGCAGAGTAAACTCGATATGGTTTGGTGATTCCCTGAATAACATTTCCGGCGATCGTATTTCCAGAATTAGAGACGTTCTTTTCTGCAATACCCCATTTTGCTTGGTCAATTGGGTTATTGACGATCGTATTTCCTGACACAGTATTTCCTTTAGAGAAGGTAGTAGGATCATCATCAATGTAAATTTCTGCGTAACCACCCTTAAGTGCTTGCGAGTTATTTAGCAGTTTGTTACCGCTGACAATATTGTTAGCAGAAGACCGGAGGCGAATTCCATAAGTGGAATTATATTCCACAATATTGTTCTTGTATTGGTTGTTGTCACCTAGATAAGAGTAGATACCGCTGGCTTTGTTGTATCTGGAAATATTACCTTCAAACAAATTGTAATCAGAAGTGCGCGATAAATCTATTGCCCCTGGTTGAACTGTGATTCCGTTACCACTCCCACCAGTACCATTGTAGGTAGCAACGTTGTTAAAGAAGTTTGTATGTTTAGTCGCAGTTACAACATTAATACCATGACGTTTGTTGGAATCAGCAATGTTGTCCGCAACCAAAGAATACTCTAGATTATCAATGGTAATTCCGTCTTGACCGTTATGGTCTGATAATGAATCTTTGATTGTTAATGCAACTGTGGGAATAGGAGCATAAGCATTTTCGTGGGGGTCAAAACCGTAGTAAGCAAAGTTAGTTACGCGCAAGTCTTCAAAATTGCTATTGCCATAAGTGCCAAAGTTACCGTAGGCGTTCCGAGTTGAGGTTTGATTCTTCTTGTTACCGTCTAATTTCAGGTGACGAATATTTTGATTGTAGAAGCGAGGAACTGCTAAGTTTTCTTCTTGGGAGTGTAGTGCAGAACGCAACATTCCCGCATCGTCAAATTCCACATTATTTGCCTGTTTCAGAACAGTATTCCAACCGACACCAGAGAGATTAACATTATCGTAGGTAAGCAAAACATTGTCAGAGATGTTGAAAGTTCCAGGTAAAAGTAAGACTGTACCTCCACCATTCTTTCCGACTTGTGCGATCGCCTGATTAATCACAGCTTGATCGTTAGTACCAGTAGCAGTGAAATCAGCACCACCTTTATTTACAGTATCTTTCGCCGCCACCGCAACTGTCTTAGTCGCATCATGAGGTTGGAAAATCACACTGTATTTTTCATCATTATCGTAAATCGGATTACCCGTCTTTTGCCCTGGTTTCACATTGACAAAATAAGTACCCGCTACCAAAGTTTCGCTAATTAAACCTTCAGTTTTTCCACTATCACTTTCCGTCCAAGTAGTACCTTTATTAGTCGAAGACTTCAAAACAGAACCATCACTCTTCAGCAGTTCAAGGGTAGTTCCCGCAGCTAAACCATTCAGGAATATGCTCACAGTTTCTTGCTTACCAAGAGTAAACTTATAGAAGTCATTAGCATCTAATTCTCCCACATAATCAGTGAATTTTTGGTAATCAGTTAAATTGCCAATATCACGAGCCGCTTCCTTAGTATTACCAGCACCATCGTTAGCTTTGTAGTCAACTTTTACATACTGAGGAGCTTGCGTAATTCCCGCTAAAGGATCGCCTGCTGCTGGGTTCCAAAGAGTTCGGCCTGTTTGATTAACACTGTAACTTTCTTTAGAATTTAGCCCTTGAATTCGGGTTGTTTTGTATGTCCCTTGGATTGTGTTATCTCTATAAGTATTGTAGTCGTTACCCGGAGCTTTTTCTTCAATTCCGTACTTCGCAACTACTGATTTGTTGTTCAGGATAGTATTGTTTTCGGCGACATTCTTAGTTGAGTAAGTAGTTTGGTTTGTGCTTGTATTCAAGTAATGGTTAATCAGTATTTCACTGTAACCTTGGTGCTTAGATTGGGAGTTATTCAGCAATTGATTTTCCGAAATTGTGCTGTTAGATGCACCTTTCAAATGAATACCGCTTTGACCATTTCCTTCGACGTTGTTGTTTTTAAGCTTTGTACCTTCTGCTAATTCTAAATAAATTCCATCTTGCTTATTTAACTTAACAATGTTGTTTTCTAACAAGTTGTTATCAGAAGTTCTCTCTTTTTCTGTTCCTGACTGAACAACAATTCCCCGATAACCATTATTAGTAACAACATTATTTCTAATAATGTTATTGTCAGAGTCGGTAACTACATTTATGCCATGTCGGGTATTTGCATCACTGATGTTACCTTCAACTACTGAATTGAAAATGTGATCTAATGTGATTCCATCTTGAGCGTTGTGATCGGCTAAATTGTCTTTAACTGTTAATCTCAGTGTTGATACTTTAGCATCACTATTTTCATGAGGATCTAAACCGTAGTACTTGAAACTATGAACTCGCAAGTCTTCAAAGCTACTATCTTCGTAAAATCCGAAGTTGCCGTAAGCATTTTTGTAACTGGTTTGATTGGCTTTGTTACCATCCCAACTCATGTGCCGAAAATGCTGGTTATAATAAATTGGTTTAGCAATATTTCCTTGGCCTGAATCAGCAGCAGAACGAACCATTCCAGCGTTACTAAATACAACATTGTTCCCTTGTTTAAGAACAGTACTCCAACCAATTCCTGTCAAAGTAACATTGTCATACACCGTTAAAATGTTGTCGGTAATATTGAAAGTTCCATCCAATAAAAGTACAGTTCCACCACCAGCTTTGCCAACTTGTTCGATCGCTTTATTAATCTCAACTTGGTCGTTAGTACCATCAGTTAAAATGTCAGCACCACCTTTATTTTTGGTCGTAGAAGATGCAACCGTCACTGTATTTGGTGCGTCATGCGGCTGGAAGATTAAGCTATACTTTTCTCCTTGATCGTAAAGTGGATTACCAGTGATTTGATCGACGTGAGAAACTCTAACTTGGTAATCACCAGCAGCTAAAGTTTTGGTAATTAATCCCCCTGTTGCCCCACTATTACTCGCCGTCCAAAGAGTGCCTGAATTGACTGAACTATCAATCAGTGTTCCGTTATTATCAAGCAGTTCTATTTTTGTACCAGCTGACAAACCACTGAGAAACATACTGACAGTTTGTTGTTGTCCCAAACTGAACTTATATAAATCAGTGGGATCGGAGCTACTAACAACATCACTCTGCTTGTTGTAATCGGTTAATGAACCTAATTGAAATTCCATAATTCACCTGCAACTTTCAACTAATTTGCTGATTTATCAACCAGGCTCTCTTTTACTTGTGGCTTCAGTCGAACGGTGGAAAACCCCAAGAGGACTGTACGGGCGATTAATCAATCGCGCTTACCAATGGGATTCCTTACAGATCAAGCCTTTCAGAAATTAATCACTCTTTATCGATCGCCCTAAGTACAAGAGAGCCATTTGTTCGCAATACTTAGTCGAAAGACTTGACAAATTGTTTTCAAGATAACTTTCCGGGGAGATTTACACCTTTAATAATTGTATTGACCGCATTCTTTTGCGAAATTTGTTCATCTAAACAGAGATTTTGTGCCAGATCATTTCCTGTTCCAGAATCTACACAATTCCGATTGCCCTCTATAGCTATATACTCCACATGGACGCTCTGGGTATTGTTGAGCACTAAAGCGTGAGGCTGACTCTGTTCAAACTGAATATTTTTCAGCGTCACTTTCTCCACTCGCTCTAGCACAATACTGTCTACTTTGTAGTTCAACTCTGATTCTGGCTTCGGGGGAACAACTTGCAGAGAAAAACGACTCAATTCAATATTATGTAATCTGCCAATAGATGAGTTAGCTGCTGAAACTGTCCCGATATTGGAATTACTAGCCTTAACATCTTTAGTAATGTTTGCTGGTTTGATAGTTATAAAAGAGTCGGGAACTTTTTCAGTTACATGAGCTTTAATTACTGTGCGTCCAGCACCCTGACCTTTAATAATGATATTGCTGTGGTTAATTTCTACAGGACGGAACAAATCTAATTCACCAATGGGTAAATTAATCTGAATTATCCCTTTTTTAGGTAAATTATCAATCAATTTTTGCAGTGCCGCACCATCATCTTTACCATCATTAGGTATAACACCGTAGTCAATAGCTTCGACAATTTCCGTTGGTGTCGGTTTAGCTTGCACATTAACCTGCCACACAAAATTCGGAAGATCGTAAGCTGGACTGAACACCCTAGCCATTGAGCATAAGAAAATGGTAAAGCCAAACAACTGTGCGTAGTAAAGAAAGTTAGAAGTGCTCAGTTTCAACCATTTACCAAAACCTGTACCTGCAATATCACTCTTTTGGTTGCCACGATTAGACCATTTTTGCTTTGCCAAGTTCATCTGGGTATAAATTTTGATCAGTGATGAACTCCACTGGGAAATAGGCATATATAAAATGTGAATTGGTCGCAGGTAATCATCTCTACCCAGGGAAAAGATGATTAAGCTCAAAGCGCGGGTAAAGACAAGCCAAAAAAAGATTAAACCAAATTCTATCCACTGACCTGAGAGAGCATAAAGAATTAATAATCCAGGTGCAATCAAAGAAGTCCAAATACTCAATCTTTGATCGAGAATAGAATACCAAATAAACCAACCAACTTTATTTGGGCCAAGAGCAAGGGCACGACTACCATTACGTAGCATATTTCCGAACCAACGCCGCATATTTTGATAAGCACGCATCGGTACAGAACCAGAGATGGTTTCGATCGTATCAACCATCGCATCTGGCACATACATCATGTCGTACCCAGCTTTTAGCGTCCAGTACCAAGTACTTTTGTCGTCACCAGACAGGAATTTAAATTCGCCCCACAACCAGTCGTTGAGCATATCCTTTTCTAGCAAATCGGCAAAGCTAGGATTGAGTGCAACTTCGGCTCTAAATAAGGAGAAACGACCTGTCAAACACAACACTTTCTTAGAAAGTGCGTGCGAACACATATACAAATGTCTTTGGGCGAATCGTAAAAATAACCATTCTTCAAAAAACTTGGAACCTAAAACTGTGGCACGTTCATCGGTAGTTAATGCACCGATTTTAGGGAACATATTAAAGAATGGTAAGCAACCTTTGAGGACACCCGGATTAATTACTGCATCTCCATCCATTAAACCAACAATGGTGTTTTTTGGTGGGTTGGAACGAGCGAGTAATCTTAAACCTTCTGCTAATGCCTTGCGTTTCCCCCCAGCTGGGTCAAGCATGGGCAGATATTTAATGTACTTGTGTTCTGGGTCTTCTTCGTCGAGGATTTTACCGATCGCTTCAATTTCTTCGGGCGTGGTAACTACAATCACAATTGTCGGATTAATCAGACTTTTTGCATTATCTGCGATCGCCCGAAATACTTTATCTGTAATCCAAGGTTGCTCTCTAAAAGTCGGTGCAATCAAACAAGCTGTGGGTAATTCTGACAAGGGTATTCTGTTAGCTTTGCGTCGCCAACGAGCAAATACCCATTTGCGATAATACCAACTCCGAAGTAACTGAAAGCCAAACCAACTCCAGCGAACAGCACCCAAACTTCCTACTGTTACTGCTGCCCATTCACCATAGACTGCTATTTGTAGCTGAGGACTTAAGTAATAGAGTCCAGCAAATCCACAGGCACAGATCAACAGTAATGCCAGTAAATTGAGGTAAAATTTCGCTGTTGTCCAAAGATTTGCAGATTTACTCATAATGGCTTTCTAGCCCTCAGTTCTCGACTCGGCTGTTTCGGATGTGGCGATCGAATTACAATTGCACAGGAAGAAGAATTACCCTCATCAGCTGTTAGAAATGTCCTACACTAAGCAGCAGCAACTAAAGAAATAACTGACTCCTCGACCTCTGTAGTCGAATGCAATTCCCAACGAGACAAATCTAAAACAGGCATCCGACCATAAAGTGAAGACATCGCGGCACTAAACACAGGATGTTGCTTAGAAAGCACAATTCCATCACATTCCGTCAACACTTGATTCAAATCCGAACTTACCAACTGATGAATTTGGGGTAACTGCCGTTCCAAATACTCCAGATTGCTGCCTAACATTTTATCAATTTGCACATCTGGGTCATAAACCATCATTGGCACACCATCACGCCACAAATCACGAATCAGCGCCACGATCGGGTTTTCCCGCAAATCATCTGTACCACCCTTAAAGCTTAAGCCCAAAATCGCGATCTTCTTGGCTTTCATTTCATGAACTTTAACTCGTGCTGCCTCAATGTGCAATGTATTAGAAGGCAGAATCGAATCGACAATTGGTACTTCTACACCTAAACGACGTGCATTGTACGCTAGCGATCGCAAATCCTTGGGTAAGCAAGAACCACCAAACGCAAATCCCGGCATCAAATACTTCGGTGAAATATTCAGCTTATAGTCTGCACAGACCAATTGCATAATCGCATGGCTGTCCAAACCTAAAGCATCACCAATCCGACCGATTTCATTAGCAAAACCCACTTTCAGTGCATGGAACGAATTGTTAATCACCTTCAACAATTCCGCTTCTTCCAAACCAACGTGATAAATAGGTGCTTTAATACTTTCGTACAAAGCCGCTACAAAATCACCACTAGCAGGATCTAATTCTCCAATCACTGTGTAAGGTGGTTCGTAAAAATCTCTCACAGCTGTGGTTTCTCGTAAGAATTCCGGGTTAATCGCTATACCAAAATCTTCTCCTGCTTTGCTTTGAGAATATTTCTCGACGATTTTAGTTAACAGATTCCGGGAAACTCCGGGAAATACTGTACTCCGTAATACCACTACATGATATTTGTCAGAATTTTTTAATCCTTCGCCAATTTCACGGGCCGCACTTTCGATGTAGGTCATCACAGGGGAACCGTCTGGGGCGCTAGGTGTTCCCACGCAAATCAATGACACATCTGCCCAAGGTACAAATTCCTTGCCGCTGTTGACTGCTTTCAAGTTGCCCTTTTTGATTCCCGTAGCAATCAAATCATCTAGTTCTGGTTCCACGATCGGACTCCGCCCTTCGTTAAAAGCTTTCACTTTTTCACTGTTAGTTTCTACACCAATAACTTCATGACCCATTTCGGCAAAGCAAGCTGATACGACTGTACCTACGTATCCTAAGCCCCAAACTAAAATTCGCATAATGGCACCTTTTCTATGTTTATACAGGGATGAAATGTTTTGTCTGATTAGTTTCAGACTGTTTGTTGTGTACCTGAAGTAAGATTACTGGATTTTTTTACCTATAGTTAACTTTTTTCTGCTTCTTCATGAAAAAAATATATTTTGCTTCTTCCTGCTAAGACTGATTCATAATAAATCCACAATTAAAGTACTTTAAAACACTAGATTACAGACAGTATGTTCTTCACTATTACTTAAGGCATAAGGGAGTTTACGCAAATAGTTAAATGTGATTTTTACTATTTTTTAATATTACCAAAAAACAATAACTTCAGCACAAAAAATCTTTGACAAAGGATTTTTTTCAGCATAAATTTGCGAATAATTAGCAAATTAAATCTATCTTTCAGCAGATGTAAGACCGAAATCAAGTTACTAAGAAACCCTGGTTTAAGGACTGGGGCTGGGGGCTGTACTTCCCTGATAATCAGGCGAGCAGGACTAGTACCCCTGAGAACTCACGCATTTTGCCATTTAATTAGGTTTACGAATCACCCGGAGTATGAGAAAGTCTAGAAAACCTGAAAAAATAATTTATAGATGAGCTTATGGCGAGATTTACTACTATAGTAAGAATAACATTATTTCTCACAATTTGTTCCTTTGGGTAGATTTTTCTAATTTATAGTTAATATTAACTGGTTTAGTTTATGCTCAGTTTCTATCCTTTATTTGGAAAATTTGTACTTTCGGATTAGGAACTCCAATAAACTTTTATACAGCAAAATTAAAATAAATTTCAGTAGAAAATTTTGCTCAAAAAAGGGAAGAGGAAACGAATATTTCCTCTTCCCTAATCCCGGCTTGGGCTGGTAGCCTGAAAAAGATTTGGCTTCTCTGGTTAGATGCGTTAAAATGAATACTATGTTTATACAGGGATGAAGTGCTTATTAAGGATGGCTTTCAGACAGTAGTCTGTGCAGATCTGTAAGATTACCTAATCCCTTTTCTATTTGGATCGGCTCCCAGGCAGAGGTACAGAAATAGAGAGTTAGGGAGACTTCCGTGAGCCGTCAGCGTTCGACTCTCGCTCACGCCGAAGTCCGAACGGTGGGGAGGTAAGCCCCCCATCCCCCCAGTCCCTAGTCCCCAGTCCCTAGTCCCCAGTCCCTAGTCCCCAGTCCCTAGTCCCCAATCAACTTTGACCAGGTAAGCGGAAATTACTTAATCCCAAGCTTTGCCAGTTGGGTAAATTGAAGGATTTTTTCTGAAAAGTTAAACGAGTTAACTGTCCCACGCCACAAAACTGGTTAGATTGGCTGTATTGGGGTGGTGGCGGAATTCTGACTGTGACTCTTGCTAGAGGCTGTCCTGCTAAATTAGGAGGGACGCTCGGTGAGAGAGCTTGCGCCTGAGTAGATGGTAATTGTTGCGCGATACCTTGACCGCTAATAGGTTGAATTAAGTCAATTTCTCCGGCAATAATTTCGGGATAACCTGCTATTTCTACGCTAACGGGTTTCTGCATTTGCAAATTGCTGACTTCGTTGGCGGGGACTACTGCTTCTACCCAAAGTTCGTTGCAGTCTAACATGGTCAAGATCGATTCTGTGCGATTGATTTGTTCTCCAGCTTCGCGATCGGTCTTGTAAACAATTCCCGCAGTTGGTGCAACTACTTCGTGATCTTGTCTAGCTATATAGCGTCTAGTCGTGCTGACTGGTTGTAGAATTGAACTTGGTTTAAACGCTTGAGTTTGCTTGAGTCGTTCCCTGCTATTATCTACTTGGGTTTTTAGTGTAGTAACTAGCACCGTTTGGGTCTGGATTAACTGCATTAACTTAGTGCGCTGATCCAACAGGCTGGTGCTGTTGTTATTCAAGGTTACGCCTGTTTGGAAAGCTTGCAAAGAATCTTTAGCAGCGGTCAAGTTTGCTTGTGCTTGTTGAACTTCGGCGCTTGCTGAGAGCCAAGCAAAACGTAGTTGATCGACTTTTTGCTGCGGGACAATGCCATCTTTGACTAACTGTGCATAGCGTTCATAATCTAAACGAGCCGCAGTCGCTTTCGCTTTTACTGCCTCTAAAGCTGCACTAGCTTGAGCTACTTCTTTTTGGGCCAGTTGTACATTCACCTTACCTAGCGAATTATACTGTTGGTCTAGGTCTAATAATTGACTTTTCAGTATTGCTAGAGTTTGTTGAGCAGAGTCTAATTGGCTGAGGTTAGTCTGTAGTTCCCCTTCAATTTGCAAGCGTTCTTGCTGAAACTGATTTTGTTGTTGTTTTTGCTCTTCTTGGGTGCGTTCGATTTGCAGGCGAATTTGTTCTTGCTGAGGACTCGGATCGACACCAATGCGGGCTAATACTTGTCCCGATCGCACTAATACACCCGGTCTTGCATAAAAAGCTTTCACATTGCCATCTATCGGAGAGCGTAATTCCGTAGTCCGACCATTAATTAAGCCATTTTCGACAATATAATGTGCCAGTCGGTAGGAAATTAAACTAACTCCGATACTAGCAGCCGCCAATCCCAACAATACAAACATCGTACCCGTCGCCAGTCTTCGCCAAGGAATCGGTTCCTTTGGTTTAACAGGTGTGGCGAATGACTCTTGTACATCAATTTTTTGTATCATGTTTGACATTCTTCTAGTAATGAACATTTAGGAATTAGGCAAAAATCAGCATTACATATCCTCAATCAACCACTCTGAAGAAAGTTCGCCTAAATCTATCGGAATACTGACCGCTTTGCCTAAACGGGGTCGATCGCGTGTTTGTTCAATAAAATCTTGCACTTGTAAGGTGGCACCCCAGGCTAGCAAATAGCTGACCACCGTATCTAAACGTGCCATGTATTCTGCTTCCGTTAGGGGGAAGGAAGCTTGCTCTAAATACTTCCACATTATTTGGACAAAAATTTTGCCTTGAGTCCGCCTTAATTGTATATCGTAAGAGCGTCCCCACTTATTGAGCAATAGTTGACGTAAATTTTCTCCGGTCATGACCTACTTTAATAATTAAAGGCTTTATCGGTTAATGTCAAGAAATTATGAGAGGGGCATCAAAAAATGTAATAATACCAGATGAAAGTTGTAAACCAGTTTCTCAAAGGATTTTTGGGAGATTGCCCTCACGGGAAATTACACTTCCCCATCCCAATTCTGAAAAGTTTTGGGGTGTGAACTACAAGGTTGTTAATTAAAAGATACAGACTCCAGCATAGGTTATGGCTCAAATTTCGGGATCTGCTGACGTGCCTGATATGGGTCGTCGTCAGTTTATGAATCTTCTAACTTTCGGCACTATCACAGGAACAGCGTTGGGGGCACTGTATCCAGTCGTCAAATACTTTATTCCTCCAACTAAAAGTGGTGCTGGTGGCGGCGTAATTGCTAAAGATGCTTTGGGCAATGCGATCGCCGCAAGCGAATACCTGAGTTCTCACAATCCAGGCGAGCGCTCTTTGGCACAAGGACTCAAAGGCGATCCCACTTACATTGTGGTGACACAAGACAAGCAAATCGCAGATTACGGCATCAACGCCATCTGCACTCACTTAGGCTGCGTCGTTCCTTGGAACATCGCCGAAAACAAATTTAAATGTCCCTGTCATGGTTCCCAGTATGACAGCACTGGTAAGGTAGTCAGAGGCCCTGCACCTTTGTCTCTAGCATTGGTTCACGCCAAGGTAGAAGATGACAAAGTTAGCTTTACACCTTGGACAGAAACCGATTTCCGCACTGGTGAAGAACCTTGGTGGGCATAGAAATTTTAGATTTTAGATTTGGGATTTTCGATTGATTGAGCAAGTCAAAAATCTAAAATTTACGAATTGAAGCCTTCAATGTATTGATTAAAAGCTTGTCACGGATCTATTTGTAACAGATGAAAAAAGCTTGTTTAACGGCGACCTTGGTGAATAGCCAAAAAGCGATCGCCAAAATGTTCTTAGTGGCGATCGCCACCGTAGGACTTTTCCTGACCTCCGATCTTGTCGTACCTCAATCCGCTGCTGCATACCCCTTTTGGGCGCAACAAACCGCACCAGAAACTCCTCGCGAACCTACAGGACGCATTGTTTGCGCTAACTGTCACCTCGCAGCTAAATTCACAGAAGTCGAAGTTCCTCAGTCCGTTCTCCCAGACACAGTATTTGAAGCAGTCGTTAAAGTCCCCTACGACACCTCAGCACAACAAGTACTGGGTGATGGTTCTAAAGGCGGCTTAAACGTCGGCGCTGTGTTAATGTTACCTGAAGGCTTCAAAATTGCCCCAGAAGACCGCATTCCCGAAGAAATGAAGGAAAAAGTCGAAGGGCTATACTATCAACCCTACAGCGAAGACAAAGAAAACGTTGTCATCATCGGGCCATTACCCGGCGATCAATATCAAGAAATTGTCTTCCCAGTCCTCTCTCCCGATCCGAAAACTGACAAAAACATTCGCTTCGGTAAATATGCCGTTCACGTAGGCGGAAATCGCGGACGCGGACAAGTTTACCCCACAGGTGATAAGAGCAATAATAACGCTTACAATGCTTCGGCTGCTGGCACAATCTCTAAGATTGCCACAATTGAAGATGGTGGCTACGAAGTAACCATTAAAACCGAATCTGGTCAAACTGTAACCGAAACTATTCCTGCTGGCCCTGAATTAATCGTTACTGAAGGCGAAACCGTAAGTGCAGGCGCACTTTTAACCAATAATCCCAACGTTGGTGGTTTTGGTCAAGATGACGGCGAAATTGTTCTGCAAGATCCTAATCGCATTAAATGGTTAATGGCTTTCTTTGCAGCAATTATGCTTTCCCAAACTTTCCTCGTTTTGAAGAAGAAACAAATCGAAAAAGTACAAGCCGCAGAAATGAATTTCTAAATTTGGCTTTCGAGTCTATTGGGAAAATAACTAACAAGACGGGTAATTTGCCCGTCTTTTTTATCGAAAGACTTCAGTGTTAGACTTAATATTGATTAGAGTAGATCGTAGCGTGACAAGAATTCCTACACCAGAGCAAAAAACACAATGCTTTAATTTATGTGTTTGGTTCAGCAAGCTGTATTTGCCTATTAACATAGTGCGAATAGACGATCGCACAGGCAATATTTTCTTTTTGGCTGGTGACGAAAATATTATTGAGACCTACCCCAACGGTCAATGGAGGTATGTAAGATGAGCAAACCTAATTTCCAAGCAATGAGTCAGAAAGATTTACAAGCTTACGTTCTTGCTCACCGAGACGATCGAGAAGCGTTTTATGCTTATGTAGACAAACTACACGCAGAAGCTACCTGGGTGGAAATGCCACCATTAGAATCACCCGAAGATTTAGATAATTATCCTGAGTTTGTTGAACGTATTCGTAACAGTTCTGATTCTAATTCTTGATTGGCAAAATTAGAGCGATCGCATATTCTACGAATTTCTAACAATCTCCGCTGATAAAAAATTGGGTTTCTGGCAATGAAATAGAAACCCAATTGCTTAAATTTTAAATGTCAAGAAAGCACTTTTGCGTAGCCTGTCGTAGCATTCGCCAACCGTAAAACAGCAATTAAATCTATCGATAAGTGCGATAGTTAATACTGGGGAAAATGTTGTCTATTCCTTCAACTTTTTGTAACCAACCGCTATCGATTTTCTCAGCATTGATGTCATCATAAAGCTTATTAAAGCGCATCAAATGCGATCGCGTCCGCCTCACAGCATAAGGAACCATCGTCCCAGTTCGCATAATAAACGCCCAATCAGAAGACTGCGCCAGCAACAACTCCCGCGCCGCCTGATTTAGAGCCCGCCATTCCAACTCATCAGCAGGTTCCCGCTTAGCCAACTCAATCATTCTTTCAGCAGCTTTATGTAAATAAGGATAAATCCAAGCATTAGTTTCATTCAACCAATACTCATGGAAACCCTTATAACCCCAACTAGATTGAGCCAACCGAACCACTTGTTGAGTTGGATATTTCCGCAGATAATCAGCTAAATGAGTCATTTCATAAGAACTTTGGTCATACCAAGTCTTACGAAACAGAGAATCCAAAAACCAAGGCCCTTCGTACCACCAGTGACCGAACAATTCCGCATCATAAGGAGAAAGTACGATCGGTCTTTTCTGCATCACATTATATAAATGCTTCACCTGCTGCTCGCGGTTGTACATAAAATTACCCGCGTGTTCCGCAGCCTTTTCCCGCGCCCAATAGGGATCGTAAAGGGCTTTCTCTCCCAAACCTAAGCCCCGACCAGTGATTTTATGGTACTTGATCCCCGTATTCTTGCGCTGACCATTGGGCATAATATAAGGCTTGATATATTCATATTCCGCCTCCCAACCCAAATCCTTGTAAAATTCCCGATATTCGGGATCGCCGGGATAACCCAACTGAGAAGACCAAACTTGGTGCGAAGACTCATGATCCCGACCAAAAGCCGCAATACCCGACTCCGTAAACACCGGAGTATAAGTCCCAAAACGCGGACGAGGGCGACCATAAAGCATCGCGTGCCCATCAATAATGAAATAGCGTAAACCAGCATCAGCCAGCATCCGCTCCAAACCATAATAATAAGCACATTCAGGCAACCAAATCCCTCTAGCCGGACGACCAAAACTTTCCTCGTAATGTTCGCAAGCAACCTTAATTTGTGCCCAAACAGCTTGCGGGTACATATTCATTAAAGGCAAGTAGCCGTGAGTCGCCCCACAAGTGATGATCTCCAAGTTATTGCTATCTTGGTATTGCTTAAAAGCCTTCACCAAATCGCCGTCATAACGTTCCCAGTACTCGCGAGTGTTCTGAAAATCCTTAGCGTAGAACTCTGACAAGTACAGGAGATGACCATGATGACGGTTATGTTCGATTTCCTTTTCGACCAGTTCTTGTAATTTGCCTAAGTGATGATCGTAACGTTCTTGTAGCAGAGGGTCACGCAGCATTGACACCAGAGGCGGTGTCAGCGTCATCGTGATTTTGAAATCAATACCGTCTCGTTTTAATCCCTCAAATATGCGTAACAAAGGAATGTAAGTTTCTGTAATGGCTTCATAAAGCCACTCTTCTTCTAAGACATAATCACTCTCAGGGTGCCGCACAAAAGGTAAGTGGGCATGAAGAACAAGGGCGAGGTAGCCAATAGCCATAGTGAATGAGCCGTGTTGAAATAGGGTCAAACTGCGGCAGTAAAGGGAAGCTTTTGCAGTATTTTAAGATTTTAGTCGAAACCAGCCAGAGAAGAGAAATGTAGTCGCAACTTTGCTAAAATTTGCTGATTTATTTGGGGACTGGGGACTAGGGACTAGGGACTGGGGACTGGGGACTGGCAGACAAGGGGAATTTAATTTTGCCTTTCCCCTCTGCGCCTGTGCCCCTCTGCCCTGTTGCCTTCCCTTTAGTTTTCATTAAAATTCCTTTATGTTGTCTCCCACTGTGGATTTATGCAATTAAAAGGATTATCGCCTAGACTAGTTAGCCAAAGAGAGGAATTAACCTTAACTTCCTCATTAGACCCAGTGCAGTTGGACAACATGAATTGCCAACTGGATGAAATTTTTATAGCTTTGGAAGCATTAGCCGGAGTTGATGAACAGGCAATATTGGCAGCAGCAAATGCGTTAAATATTCAATCAACAGCCCAGGAGAGAATTAACCTGTGGTCAAGACACCAGCCTGTGAGTGAAAGTGTTGAGGTAGAGGAGAGTGAAAGATTGAATGAGGAAGATTTGCGATCGCTAGTCTTAATTATCAGCCATCTAGCCAAACAACACCAAGAACTAATTCGTCGTGCCGTCGCCCTCCTAGAACAACTAACAGAAGAAAAACGACAACTTAACACCTCCAGTTTGCTAGACGACTACATCAAAACCTTCAGCAAGCTATACTCTGAGGGCATGAAACACCAACAGACATTATCACCCGATGCTTTAACTCAACAAGCACTTAAAAAAATCATGGATTTACTTTTCTACAGTACATCCAGCGGACATCAGCGCCTCTGGTACTCCCTCTTAGAAAAAACACGCTAATAAACCACAAACTCCAAAACTTTTGAGTTTTCACTAATTAACTCAAAACTCAAAACTCAAACCTCAAAACTCAAAAATTGCCATTATGTCCTCCAACTCAGTTCTGCGACGCTACACCCCACCTACCTGCACCCTAGAAATAGTTTCCCAAAGCTCACCCCTATTTCGCTCTTTTGGTCGTTCGGTCCATAAACACCTCAACTTTTCCCTCAACTTCGACGATCCACGACTACCTGAAGAAAAGCGAATCACCATTCAGGGTAACAAAGACCAATTAGAAACACTTCACCAAGAAGTAAAAGCCTACATCCAGCATTTTTTAATCGAAAAACCCGAAAACTTCCCCGGATGGCACTCACTATTCACCACCCAAGAACAAACACCAACCACCACCGAAGCCGAAACACAAAGCGAAATAACTCAGTTAAACCCAGAGTCAAAAGAGATTATCACCATCTCTAGCCAGCAGGATATCCCCAGCGAACCACCAGAAACAGCCGAAATAGCCGAAACAGACCAGTCTCATCCCACCCAAGAGAATTATCAACCAATCACTACCCCTAGCACAACCAATTTACCCCCCCAAAACCTGCATTTCCCGAAAACAAATAGCGGCATTTACTTACAGCCTCGCAATTTACTTTCCCACGATTTGTTCCTGGGTTCTCTAGCTACCCCAGAATCAGGGTCAGCAATTAACCTTAGTTTGCTGCAATTATTCGACTTAGCCACAGCCCTGGAAGAATACAAAGCCGAACAAAAAGGTTTACCCAATAGCCGCAGCACCTCTGAGCGTAAACTTCCTCCCTACTGGGCAATTTCTGCCGCAATGGTAACAGTAACAGTTGGCTTAACCGCAGGTATTGCCAAAATGCTAGACCAAGGGAAACGCCCTCCAGAAGCTACTCCTGCCGTTATTAACCCTACAACTACAACCGACCCAAATCAAACCAATCCTAATGCGCTACAGCCACAACCAGAAGTTGCTGCTGTTCCCTCACCTTTACCAGCCCCAACGCCTGGAGTAGCAACTCCACCTACAACTTCGCTTCAAACTCTACCATCTCCACCCGGACTACTAGGCAACCAAACTCCTAACCCTACTGCTACACCACCGCTAGGAAGCAGCACCCCTGCTACTCCTACCCAAATCCCAACTGTGGCGGTAGCTCCTAACACTCCCACATCCCCGACAGGAAATAATAGCCCACTTCCGACTCCCCCCGGAGGATTGCCACTAGGAACTTATCGCATTGGTAGCACACCTACTAGCGTACCCAGCGTTCCTCCTAATCCCGTTACTACATCACAGGGAACAATTAGTATCCCTGTGAATAACACTCCCACAACGGCTAGCACCAAAAAACCATCTGTCAATCCCACACCAATAGCTCAAGTAACACCACAAACTAGAAGTACTCCACAAACTAGAAGTACTCCACAAGCTAGAAGTACTCCACAAACTAGAAGTACTCCACAAACTAGAAGTACTCCACAAACTAGAAGTACTCCCCCTAGCCCAACTGTTGTACAGATGTTTCCCAGACAAACACCAGCCCCACTATCACCAGTACTATCCAACCTTTCGACTACACCACTAGCTGCCACTCCCCTACCTTCTGCACCACTAGCTATAAATCCCCTAGCTTCTGCTTCTGAGCCAAATACTCAGACTCAGGTGAAGCCTACTCCCACCGCAACGCTAAAGCCAAAGGAAAATCCTCAGATGGCTGGATTAGGTCATCAATTGGGAAATTCTACTGCTGAATCTTTGCTTTCTAATACACTCAGAGCACAGCAAAATGGTCAAGCTACGGAAATATTAGATAAAAAGGATTCGGAAGTTACAGCTACGGAAACTTCTGGGACTTCGACTATGGCGGCTTTGAGTGCTGACACTACTCCCAAAAATAGCTCTGCGGGGAATGCTAGCAATAGTAATTCTCTGTTCGATCAAATACCACAGGTGGCGGAAGCGAGACAGTTTTTTCAGCAACGCTGGCAACCACCTTCTAGTTTGACTCAAGATCAAATTGAGTACACTTTAGCTCTAAATGCTGACGGTACGATTAAGCAAGTAACTCCGCGAGGACAAGTAGCACAAATTTACTTAGATCGGACCCAAATACCTTTGAAGGGTGAACCTTTTGTTTCTCCCGTTGACGGAGGAAGAACTCCCGAAATTCTGTTGATTTTGCACAAGAATGGTAAGGTAGAAACCCGTTTACAGACTTTGAATTGATTTCCTTACCCTTTACCCTTTCTTACCTTCTGTCTTTGAGCCTTCTGCTGTTTCCTGTTCAGGAGTTCCCTGTTGAGGAGTTCCCTGTTCTAATGATAAAAATCGCACCTCCTGAACAAAAGGGTGGTGCGATTTTATTTGGGGGTAGATGCACTTTAAAGGACAAATTGTGATTTACTAAATTTTTATTTCTTAAGTGATAAACAGGTTAGATAGTTAAACAGACATTGTTTCAATGTGTGAAGCTTTGTAGCTGTCAACATAGCTTGGTTCTAGCTCCTCTAGCCCAGAAGGTTGAATAGCTTCTATGGGCATGACCTCTGTTACTTTTACTACCTCGCTCTGCAAATTGAAGATTTCTTCTAAGCTTTCCCAAGATGTGGCGAACGGAGGTAGAGCTAAGGAACAGGCTTTCCAGCCACCTCGAACGGGAACACCAAGCTGTTGGCAATTTCCACCACGTCTTCCTTCTGGGGTGTAAAACCGACAAGACTTACAGGCTGAAGTAACAGGATTGAGCGCCATCTGATTTCTCTACTTCTTTGCAGCGATCGCTGCGGAACTTTATTTCTGATCTAGTTATCGCAAATTGCCAAAAGACAAATTTGGGCTTCAAATATTTATCCTGTCAGGGTTCTAGCGATCCCAAAGACAAATTAAATTTTAGATTCTCTTCATTTTTACGTTAATAAACTTATACATAATGTAAGTGAGAACTCGGTTAATCTCTATAAGAACAAACGCGGGATCAATGCAAACCTCAAGTGGCTGTCTTATCATAGTTGAATGTCTTTACTCTAGAGATTACACTTATAAATAAACTTATGCCGGAATATTGCTCAAGAAAGTTTTTTCAGTTACTTTATCTAGTAAAATGAGAAATGGTATTTGGGGATCGGGTAAATACTGGGGAATAGTTCTGTGTTGTTCGCTAGTTTTACCGACCCAAAAAAGCCAATTTAGGTTAAGTTAGTGTAAATTACAGCAAATCTCTGATTAATAAAAATCATACTTAAGTAAGAGATGCGGTCTATACTGAGTGTAAATTGACACTTTCCTGACTAAAGTTGAAGGGATTCTAGAGGTTGTCTAATCGGAGGTTACTTTTGGTAGGAAAATTCAGGTAGGTCATACTGTACGCGGTCATAGAGTAACTTGTATAAGCTGAACTAGCAACAGTTTGCAGTTTTATCTACGATAATTGTCCTTACTACCGAAGAAGTTTAGCCATGAGTAAGCTTTCACCTGTTGAGCCATTGCCAAAAACAACCCTGAACCAACCTTGCTCTCCGGTGGTTCAGGGTGTACTTAGCTGTTTAGATGTGCAGCTAGAGGAAGAAATAGCTCAGTACCGCCGTAAACGATCGATCAAACAAGTGCGTCAGGGAGGTGCGACTAGGAGTAATGTTGGTAACAAAGGTTTGGATTTGATTTCTGTTCCTGCCCGGGAAAGCTCGGTACAAGTACCTACTTTGCCAGTAAAAGAGTTTGTGGCGCAGCCGTTATTAAATGATGATTTAGCTGAGGTAAACACAACGCCTTTACCTGATGGTGAGGAAACTGCTACTGCTGCAACTGTATTGAATGGAAAAGCTTTTGTGGCAGGGGAAGCAAAACTAGAATTGCCAAGTCCTAGTCTGGGTTACAGAAACCCTGCGGTGGCGAAACAGTTGCCGGATGAGTATTTACAATCGTCGGAAGCGCTGCTGAAAAATCTCGATGATGATGAGTTTGTTGAATCAACGGCAACCCCCAATAATAAGCTGATGACTCCTTTGGGGATTGGTTCGATGCTGCTGTTGTTGGTGGGAGCAGCTACTTTGGGTTATGTGGCGATGAATCCGGCTACGATTAGCCATTTGGCTGGAAATAAGCAGTCTGAGAATGCTTCTATAACAGCGGCTTCTGGTGGCAAGAATGCTGGTGGAATTCCGAATACGCCTAATTTATCGGAACAAGAGTTTGTGGAATTGAATCTGAAAACGCTAAGTACGGTGAATCCAAGGGGTTCTGCTGTTAGTCAAGTGGTACCGGGGGCAACAAAAACTCAAGTTCCTGTAAATCCTCCTGCGCCGTTACCCAGTCCGGCGGTTACTAATAGGTTGGATTTACCTTCGGCTTTGATCCCGCCTGCGGTGCAATCGGGTATTCTTCCTTCACAGCTAGGACAACCACCGATTCCGACGACTGCGCCGAGAGTTGTGAGTTCACCGAAGGCAGCGGCTACTAATAAAACTCCGGCGAAAAAGCCTACTGCTACGAAGAAGGCTGAGAATAAGTTTTTGGTGATCGTGTCTTATGGTGGCGATCGCAGTTTAGCCCAAGCCCGCAAAGTTGCGCCACAGGCTTTGGTACGCCAACTAAGTCAAGGTAGAGCAATTCAATTATCTGCTTTTCCTGATGAAAAAGCCGCGCAAAAGAAAGTGCAGGATTTGCGAAAGCAGGGAATCTCGGCAAGAGTCTATCGGCTTTAGTCGGGGACTCTTGACTGGGGACTAGGACGGGGTTAGGGGTTAGGGGTTAGGGGTTAGGGAAAAACTCAAAAGAGCACTGCTGCACCGCTGCTTCCCTGCTCCCCTGCTCAGTGGGCTTAGCATAAGAATTAGGAATTTATGGGAGCAGCGGTGATGGGATTGATCGATCGCATCGTGCGCGTGATTCGTGCAAATGTGAATGATTTAATTAATAAGACGGAAGATCCTGAGAAGATTCTGGAACAGGCGGTTCTGGAGATGCAGGAGGATTTGATTGCGCTCAGACAAGCGGTAGCAGCGGCTATTGCGACTAAAAAACGCACGGAACGAGATGTTAATCATGCTCAATATCATGCTGATTCTTGGTATAGTCGCGCTCAATTGGCGCTAGAAAAGGGAAATGAACAATTAGCTAGAGAAGCTTTAGTCCGACGTAAATCTTACTGGGAAACTTCTCAAGCTTTACAAGGGCAACTTTCTTCTCAAGACACTATTATTACTAAGCTCAAGCAAGACCTGAGAACTTTGGAGGGCAAGATTGCTGAGGCGAGAATGAAGAAAGATATGTATATTGCTCGTGCGCGATCGGCTCAGGCGGCAGTGAAAATGAATGAATTGTTGGATAGATATAATCCTAGTGGGACTCTCCAGGCTTTTGAGCGCATGGAGGAGAAGATTTTGCAATTGGAAGCACGCTCAGAGGTAATTGAGAATATGGGCAGCCGGGAGTTAGAAAATAAGTTTGCGGCTTTGGAAACGGGAAATGATGTTGATACCCAGTTAGCCGAAATGAAGCAAAGAATTGCTAGTCATGGTGAGACTCAGTTACCTGGGGCTGGTCAGTCCGCTGCTGCCAAAAAGTTAGGTTTTGATGCAGAATGAGAACAACTAAGCTTTCGGCTGAAGAATTCCTAAATTGGACAGACAAGCTTGTTGTCTAGAGTAGTTACACTGGATTTAGGGCAGCCTTTTTTCAGTCACGATGTTAATTTGTTGTGTAATTCCCTGGAAGAAGCGACTTACACTTGAACTTATATAGTTGTTTGGTGGCTGAATTAATTTGGCAGATAGCCAACTGAATTCTCGCTCAGGTTAGAATCTTGCCAACAGTCTGTTTTAATTGCCCCTTGTACACCCCGAAAGGAAAAGTAAAGTTATGGGATTGTTTGATCGCATTAGCCGAGTAGTCCGGGCCAATCTGAACGATGTAGTTAGTAAGGCTGAAGACCCGGAAAAAATTCTAGAACAGTCAATTATTGATATGCAGGAAGACCTGGTGCAGTTGCGTCAAGCAGTTGCTCAGGCGATCGCTACTCAAAAACGCACCCAGCAACAGTATAATCAAGCTCAAACTGAAGCCAATAACTGGCAGCAACGAGCTCAGCTGGCTTTAACTAAAGGTGATGAAAATCTCGCCAGAGAAGCTTTACAACGGAAAAAGTCTCAAACTGAAACTGCTACTGCTCTAAAAAGCACTTTAGATCAGCAAACGACTACTGTAGATACCCTAAAGCGTAATTTGATTGCTTTGGAAAGCAAGATTTCTGAAGCTAAAACTAAGAAGGATATGCTCAAGTCTCGGATTGCTGCTGCTAAGGCACAAGAGCAAATCCAAAATGCTGTTGGTAAGCTGGGTACGAGCACAGCAATGGGCGCTTTTGAGCGCATGGAAGAAAAAGTGCTGATGATGGAAGCTCGTGCTCAGTCGGCGCAGGAATTGACTGGTAGCAATTTAGAACAGCAATTTGCGGCTTTGGAAGCTGGTAGCGATGTTGATGATGAGTTGATGAGGATGAAGGCTCAGTTGGCTGGCTCTGCTCCTAATCAAGCGGCTTTGCCTGGTACTACTCAATCTACCACTACTTCTGGGAGCAGTCCTTCAAGTTCGGCAGTTGATAAGGATTTGGAAGAACTAAAAAGACAAATGGATCAACTTTAAGTTAATAAATTCTTTAAACAGCATGAGCCTGGGTAGATCGACTTTTCTACACCAGGCTTAATTTTTAGGAATCATCATGAAACCATTGAAAGTATTGTTGTTAGTCATCCCTGGTGCGGCGATTTTGTTTGTTTTGGCGATCGCTACAATTTTGTTTACGCCGTTTTTAGATGAAATCAATAAGATTGATATTCGGATTAATCTAAAAGAACGAGTGAAGCAGATTACAAAAATAGATATGCCGAAAAATGCCAAAGTTATAGAGATTAAGTCTGCAAGTAATTTCTTTGGCGAGGGATATAGTTCTATTGTTTTAGGGTTAACATCTCAGGAAACACAGGCTTTGATCGAAAAGATAAAAAATCACCCGGATTGGAAATGGGAATTTTCCTCTGAATGTTTATCTACTGCTGAAAAACAGAGCTTGAATCCTGAACAGCTAAGAGATTTGTATGGTCAAGATAATTCTTACAGACTTAATAAGTTGGAAGCGGGATTTAACCGCCAAGCTGTCCTTTGTCCAAAACAAAACATTCTGCTAGTTGGGGAAGATAATTATTAGCTGCGTTAATGTAAAGCTTTTTAGGGAAAATTCCGTTACAATTTGGAGTATTCTAAAATTTCCCTTTTGAAATCCCTTCTCACTTTCAGTTTGGCAGTTGATACTATGCTCAATGACTTGTTTCCTTTCAGCTTAACTATTAATACTACTGCGATCGCTGGTGCTGGTTTATGGTCACTAGCTTTATATTTAGGCTTTTGGCAGTTCAGCGAATGGATTATGGATCAATTGAAACGCTGGTTCAACTTTGCTGAACGCAGTCTCTATACTTCAGAATCAGAATTTGAAAAGACTCGTCGGGCTAGGGAATCACAAAACGCTTTTTACGCATCTATCTTTAGTATTGTTCCCTTTTTAATAGCTGGTGGACTCTGTAATTATGGCGTGGAACTTACTTTAGGTAGCAGTTGGGCGATTAGTATGGGAATGTTGGCTTGTGTTGGTTGTGGAATTTATGAATTAGGTCGCCGAGATGGGATGAAATAGGGACAAGGTGACAGGGTGACAAGGAGAGTTAAATTTCACCATTCTCCTGTACGCCTCTGGCTTCTGCTAACTCTTGTTGAACTATTTGGGCGATTTTGTTGGCTGCGCCTGATTGTCCTCGGATGGCTCGGAGACGATCGCTCATTTCAAGCAATCTTTCTGGGTTTTCTAAATAATCTACCACCATTTTAGCCACAGTTTCCGGTTGTAAATTTCCCACTAATTCTGGAACAATTTCGGCTTTTGCCCAAATATTAGGCCAAGCAAATAATTTTTTATTTCGTAAGACTAACCAGTTAATTAATTTAGCAAAAATAGAACCGACTATGGGCGCATTTGCTAATAACCCTGGTAAACCATCCCAACTTCGCATTGCGTCTAATTGTTGGGTGGGAATTAAGACAAACATTGGCAGGGCTAAAGCACCTAATTCGGCGGTATTTGCTCCTACTGTTGTCAGACAAAGACGGCATTGAGATAATAATTTATATGCGGGAAATTCTGTACATAATTCTACAGTCAAACCGCTTTCTGTTTTGAGGTAATATTGATTTGATTCTGGAGAAAAGACTAATTCACCACTTGACCAACCCAGCTTTTTAATGATAGGATTTTGTTGAGGATCGGCGAATTTAGCTAAGGTTTGAACATCTAAAGTTCGAGCAACAAAGATGATAAATTTGGTGGTTGGTCTTAAGGTGTGGATTTGTTGAGCGATCGCCAAACCCAAAGGCACACCCTGAGCCAATTTAGCAGGCTTCGATCCCGGCAACAACCCAATCAATTCTACTTTTTTCCCCATCTCCCCATCTCCCCATCTCCCCATCTCCCCATCTCTCTGAACTTCTGCCATTAAATCACCAACTACGGTAATTTTATCAGCATATTTTTGGGGAGATTTAGCGATGATTTTGGGTGTCATGGCGGCAAATCTGTCAATCCATTGATGCCAACGTGCGTCCCATTCGGCATAAATAACGGTGCGATAATTTAAGCGTTTGCCAATAATTACAGTGTAGAATTGATCGCCACCTAAAAAGAGAACTACGCCATTTTTTCGCCAATCCCAATTTTGAGCGGTTTTACCTGTTAAGAGAAAGGAGAAAAAGTGTTCGGGGGCTTGGATGCGATCGATCTCCGGGTAACTTTGGGCAATTTCCACTTCTTTGCCGCTAGCATTGGGACAGGGGGATAAAATTAGGGAGATGCGGTGTAATGAGCGATCGTTTCCCAAAACTTGCCGTAAAGATTTAACCACTGGACGCACCCAAGTAGCTAACTCTCCGGGGCCATTAGAAAGAATTAAAATATCAGATGGTTGCATAAACATTATTTAATTATAAAAAATTAAGTAGGCGGTGAGTCCTCAAGAACTCCCGCCAAAATATCTCTGTCCTAAATTTCCACGAACTAGAGAACCTTTACTTAGAGTTTACTTAAAGTTCAATGTTCTAATTTATTACGAAAACACCTGTGGTAGTATTGACAGCATTTGCACCAGCTAAGCTCAGGGGGGATGTGATGCCTTCGACAATGGCTACTAAATCGTTGCCATTTCTGGTCGAGATGGTAAGGTTGTTACCACTCACTTGTTGGTTGTAATCGTTAATAGAACCTGTTAGTTGGATGGTATCAAATCCTCTAGTAAAGTTGCGAATCAGAGCATAGTCAGCGTTGCCACCACCAACATACAACTGCACGGGGTTGGGATTTGATGGGCTTCTACCGAAACCTAGCGTGAACTGATTTCTTTCTGAGCCGCCTGTTAGAGTATCGATTTCACCAACTCCAGTACTTCTGAAAGTGTAATCAATTGGGTTTACCGACAAAGGCACATAGTTAACCCCTGTTACTAAACTTGTGTTTCCGCTGCCACCAAAACTGGTAACAACGTCATTACCGGAGGTACCGCTAAAGAAAAGAGTTCGGTTTTCAAACTGTCCGAACCGAATGTAATGCTCGTAACCAGAATTAAACTCTACAACACCAGTTGTGGGATCGGCAACACCGATAACTCTTGCTACATCTGGGTTCCGCAACAGATAAGATTGCTCATTGAAAGAGCCTGGTACGCGACCCTCGAATTGACCCTTTCGCAGGAAGTGGTCGTACCCAGAACGGAATGCCCCCGCTCTTACCGCTGCTACTACATCGGGGTTTCTCTGTAAATAAATTTGTTCTGAGTCATTGGTGATTATCGGGGAGTAACGTCCTTCATCAGCACCACGTAAGGCAAAATGTTCTACTCCAGAACGATAGACTCCCGATCTTACAGCATTTGCTACATCTGGATATAGCGCTAAATAAGCTCCCTCATTAAAAAAGGGTGATACCTGGGTGCGGCGTTCGTTTAGACCGTAAAGCGAAAAGTGTTCAAATCCAGAAACGAAACTTCGGGGAGTATTTATAGCTGTTCTAACGTCTGAATAACTAGCCCGATAAAATGCTTCGTCAAAGTGTTCAAAATAAGCCATGCTTTCCTCACACTATTTAAGATTAACTAGATATTGCTTGATAAATATTATTCAAGCATAATCTGGCTGTGGAAATCTCTTCTAGATTTAGCTGTAGGAAAATATATCTGCTGATCCTGTAGGGTCGCTAATGGTTACTAACCGAGTAAGAAAAAGCCGTCTGCTGAAGTAGAAACCGTAGCCAAAGGAGTATTTATGCCTTCCACAATAGCAACGAGATCTCCATTATTGGTGAAGATAGCCAGATTGCGACCACTAACTTGCTGCGTGTAATTGTCGATCGAACCGAATAATTGGATTTCGTCAGCACCTCTGACAAAATTTCTAATTACAGCATAGTCAGCACTGCCACCACCAACATACAATTGCACGGGGTTGGGATTTTGTCGGTTTCCTCTGAGAGCTAGCAAGAATGAATTCTCTTGTGCGCCACCGATTAGGATATCGATTTCACCAAGTCCGGTGCTTCCCAGTACGTAATCAAATGGGCTTGTCGTGGCAGATAAAGGTATATACTCAACCCCGATCAGCTGAGTTTGGCTTTCGCCAAAACTGGTTACAATGTCATTACCACGAGTGCCGCTAAACAAAGGAAGTCGGTCTTCAAACTGTCCGACCTGAACGTAATGCTCAAAACCAGAAATAAAAGTTATCTCACCAGTTTCTTGGTCAGGAACGCCGATAACTGCTGCTACATCTGGGTTAAACAGGAGATAATCCCGTTCATTAAACGAGCCTGGTACACGACCCTCGAATTGTCCTAGTTGCAGGAAGTGGTCGTACCCAGAACGGAACACCCCTTGTCTTACCGCTGCTGCTACATCGGGGTTTCTCTGTAAATAAACTTGTTCTGAGTCAAAGGTGCCTATGGGGGAGTAACGTCCTTCATTAGCACCATATAAGGCAAAATGTTCGACTCCAGAACGAACGAACCCTGATGTTACTGCCCTTGCTACATCTGGATATAGCGCTAAGTAGCCTTCCTCACTAAAAAAGGGTGATACAGAGGTGCGACCTTCTTGTAGACCAAAAGATAAAAAGTGATCGAATCCAGAAGAGAAATTTTTAGAAGTATATACAGATGCCTTAACATCTGGGTAAATAGCCAGATAATATGGTTCCGAAAAATGGTTGAAATAAGCCATGCTTCCTCACACTCAAATTAACATTAACTAGGTATTGCTAAGGAAATATTATTCAAGCTTTCTCTAACTGTTGAAACTCCTTCTAGATTTAGCTCCTCTTAAATTTCTCCCAAATATACCACAGCCCTTAGCTTTAAATAAAATATTATGGAAAAACACTGTCTGAGCAAGACCAAGGAAAAGTTTTTCAATTTTAATCAGATTTGTCCTGAGTTTTAAGGTAATAGTTAATTAAATTCGATCGCTAGTTTTGAGGGTGTTTTTTTTCAGAAATAGTAATTTTCGGGAAAACTAGTTAAATTTATTTACCCCAATTTTTGGGTAGTTTCCTCACAAGCTAAGGGAAATGCTATAAATCTTGTTAATAGCTGTAATTATTAATTTTTATATAATTCTCGGAAAAAATTGCTTTTAAATTAATCAATAGTTACAAAAAATTTTTCCGATTGGGGCATTGTTGGCAATTTTTTATCATTAAAAATTAAAACAAAAGACAAAAAAAGAAGTAATACTTCGGCAATTGTCAAGATTTGTAACAAAAAATTACGAAATTTTTATCAATTTGTATCGGAAGGGGGCCAAAAGCCGCATTTAGTAAGCATTTTTTGGTAAAACCAACTAATGTGCCTCTTTGAATAAAGAGTGACACTAAGGACGGAGATTTCAGCGAGTCTGGGGTCTTGAGTTTGGGTGAGATGCCACTGATGCCCGCTGCCCAACAGCCAAGGATTAGCTGATTAATGATTGATGACTAGCTAGCCCAACCATAAGGAGCCTAACTGAATGTTTACCCACGTCAAGTCCACCATTCGACGCATTACACCAGACAACCTCATGGGGCGGTCTTTACTCAAGGTGGTCTATGTCGTGCTTGAGCCGCAATATCAGAGTACGCTATCAGCGGCAGTAAATTCGATTAACAAAAATAACCCTGATTTGGCAATTGAAATTAGTGGTTATTTAATCGAAGAGTTGCGCGATCGAGAAAACTACGAGGATTTTAAACGCGATATTGCTGATGCTAATGTCTTTATCGCTTCGCTGATTTTCATTGAAGATTTAGCCGAAAAAGTTGTCGCTGCTGTGGAACCACATCGCGATAATTTAGATGTCGCTGTTGTCTTTCCTTCGATGCCACAAGTGATGCGCCTAAATAAAATGGGCAGTTTTTCAATGGCACAGTTGGGACAGTCAAAAAGTGCGATCGCTCAATTCATGCGGAAGCGCAAAGAAAAGTCAGGTTCCGGTTTCCAAGAAGGAATGCTGAAGTTGTTGCAAACTCTGCCTAAAGTCCTGAAATATTTACCAATGGATAAGGCGCAGGATGCGAGAAATTTCATGCTTAGTTTCCAATATTGGCTAGGCGGTTCCTCAGAAAACTTGGAAAACTTTCTGCTGATGTTAGCAGATAAATATGTTTTCAAAGGGAATCAAAAACTGAAATTTCAAGACCCTGTAACTTATCCCGATATGGGAATTTGGCATCCGATGGCACCCACAATGTTTGAGGATGTCAAAGAATATTTCAACTGGTATAACAGTCGGCAAGATATTTCTGCGGACTTAAAAGATCCCTTAGCTCCTTGTGTGGGTTTAGTGCTACAAAGGACTCACTTGGTAACTCGTGATGATGCCCATTATGTAGCAATAGTCCAAGAATTGGAAGCGATGGGTGCAAGAGTTATTCCGGTGTTTGCGGGAGGTTTAGATTTTTCCAAACCAGTTGATGCTTACTTTGGCGGAACGGTGAATGGAAATGCTGCTTCTGCAATAGTAGATGTAGTTATTTCCTTAACAGGATTTGCTTTAGTTGGTGGGCCTGCTAGACAAGATCATCCAAAGGCGATCGAATCCCTAAAACGGTTAAATCGCCCTTATATGGTGGCGTTACCTCTGGTGTTCCAAACTACGGAAGAATGGCAAGATAGCGATTTAGGTTTGCACCCAATTCAGGTGGCGTTACAGATAGCAATTCCTGAGTTAGATGGTGCGATCGAACCGATTATTTTGTCGGGAAGAGATGGGGCGACTGGAAAGGCGATCGCATTACAAGATCGGATCGAAGCAATTTCTCAACGCGCCTTAAAATGGGCAAAATTACGCCGCAAACCCAAACTAGATAAAAAAATTGCCATCACAGTTTTCAGCTTTCCACCTGATAAAGGCAACGTGGGAACCGCAGCATATTTAGATGTTTTCGGTTCCATTTATGAGGTAATGAAAGCCCTTAAATATAACGGTTACGACTTGCCTGAATTGCCCGAATCAGCGGAAAAACTGATGCAAGAAGTAATCCACGATGCCCAGGCACAATATAGCACTCCCGAATTAAATATTGCCTATCGGATGTCGGTGCCAGAATATGAAGAATTAACACCTTATTCCGAAAGATTGCACGAAAATTGGGGGCCACCGCCAGGACATTTAAATAGTGACGGACAAAACCTGTTAATTTACGGCAAACAGTTCGGAAATGTCTTCATTGGCGTACAACCAACCTTCGGTTATGAAGGCGATCCAATGCGGTTGTTGTTCTCTCGTTCTGCCAGTCCCCATCACGGTTTCGCCGCTTATTACACTTATTTAGAAAGAGTGTGGGAAGCTGACGCTGTGTTGCACTTTGGCACTCACGGATCGCTGGAATTCATGCCTGGAAAACAGATGGGAATGTCAGGCGAATGTTACCCAGACAATCTCATTGGCACGATTCCAAATATTTACTATTACGCCGCCAATAACCCCAGCGAAGCAACAATTGCCAAACGTCGGAGTTATGCCGAAACTATCAGTTACCTGACACCACCTGCGGAAAATGCCGGACTTTATAAAGGGTTAAAAGAACTAAGCGAATTAATCGGTTCTTACCAAACTTTAAAAGATACCGGACGGGGTATTCCAATTGTGAATACAATCATGGATAAATGCCGTTTGGTGAATTTGGATAAAGACATTGAATTGCCAGAAACAGATGCCAAGGATATGTCTGCCGAAGAACGGGATAATATCGTCGGTTTGGTGTATCGGAAACTGATGGAAATTGAATCGCGGTTATTACCTTGTGGGTTGCACGTTATTGGGAAACCGCCTAGTGCAGAAGAAGCGATCGCAACTTTAGTAAACATCGCCTCATTAGACAGAAACGAAGAAGAAATCCTCAGCTTACCTCGGATTATTGCTAACAGCATCGGACGCAATATTGACGAGATTTATGTTAATAGCGACAAAGGCGTTTTAGGAGACGTTCAGTTATTACAAGAAATCACCCTCGCCACTCGCGCCGCCGTTGCTGCTTTAGTCAAAGAACAAACCGATGCTGATGGCAGAGTTTCCCTAGTTTCCAAGTTGAATTTCTTCAACATGGGTAAGAAAGAACCTTGGATCGAAGCATTACAACAAGCAGGTTATCCCAAGGTAGATCCCGAAGCAATTAAACCCTTGTTTGAATACTTGGAATTCTGCTTAAAACAAGTTTGCGCTGATAACGAATTAGGCGGATTACTAAAAGCATTAGAAGGCGAATATGTATTACCGGGACCCGGCGGAGATCCAATTCGTAACCCCGATGTTTTGCCAACTGGTAAAAACATTCACGCCTTAGATCCCCAATCAATTCCTACAGCAGCAGCAGTGAAAGCTGCCAAAGTTGTTGTTGACAGATTGTTGGCAAGACAAAGAGAAGAAATCGGCAACTGGCCCGAAACGATCGCTTGCGTACTTTGGGGAACTGACAACATCAAAACTTATGGCGAATCTCTCGCCCAAATTATGTGGATGGTGGGTGTAAAACCCGTTCCTGATTCTTTAGGAAGAGTGAATAAATTGCAACTAATTCCTTTAGAAGAATTAGGTCGTCCCAGAGTTGATGTTGTAGTCAATTGTTCCGGTGTATTCCGCGATTTGTTCATCAACCAAATGAACCTGCTAGACCAAGCAATTAAGATGGCAGCGGAAGCAGAAGAACCTTTAGAAATGAACTTTGTTCGCAAACACGCATTGCAGCAAGCAGAAGAAATGGGAATTAATTTGCGTCAAGCTGCAACTCGCGTATTTTCTAACGCTTCCGGTTCCTATTCTTCTAACATCAACCTAGCAGTAGAAAACAGCACTTGGGAAAACGAAGCAGAGTTACAGGAAATGTACCTCAACCGCAAATCTTTCGCCTTCAGTGCAGATAATCCGGGGATGATGGAAGAGTCAAGAAAGATTTTTGAATCTTCCTTAAAAACTGCGGAAGTAACTTTCCAAAACCTCGATTCTTCCGAGATTAGCTTAACAGACGTTTCCCATTATTACGATTCCGACCCGACCAAAGTTGTCGCCAAGTTACGCGGTGATGGTAAGACACCAGTATCCTACATTGCTGATACCACAACCGCCAATGCACAGGTGCGGACACTATCAGAAACCGTGCGTTTAGATGCGCGTACCAAACTGTTAAATCCCAAGTGGTACGAAGGTATGCTTTCTCACGGTTACGAAGGTGTGCGGGAACTCTCCAAACGTTTAGTAAATACAATGGGTTGGAGTGCAACTGCTGGCGCTGTGGATAACTGGATTTATGAGGATGCTAACAGCACTTTCATCAAAGATGAAGAAATGCGGAATCGTTTGATGAATTTAAATCCCCATTCTTTCCGCAAAGTTGTCACTACTTTGTTGGAAGCGAATGGTCGTGGTTATTGGGAAACAAATGAAAGCAATTTGGATTTGTTGCGCCAGTTGTATCAGGAGGTTGAGGATCGAATTGAAGGCGTAGAATAGTAGCTGTAGGGGCAGGCAAAATGCCTGCCTCTACCTTAATTTAAACTTCAAATGTAAATACTGCTCTAATTGCTTTGTCTATCTGAACGAACGAAGTCTCTAAGCGTTAACAAAATAAATGTTGATTCAAAACACAGTAATATAGCAATAAATAAGAGCAGTAAAATTAAGCCATTAGGTATAGCATCCATTTGAGTGTTGTTTAAAATAAATGAATTATCAGAATAATTTACCTGACCCTCCATTATTTGTTTAGCTATGCTTTCTCCAAACTTATCATTCAAGTTGCGGACAGATTCTTGTGTAAAGTGACCATGTATACTCGCTGCTTCCTTCGCTGCGTTAAGGACTATCTTCATTTCCTTGATAGATTCTTGTAAAAAAGAATAGTAAAAAACAATAGATAAAAAACCTATAAAAATAAAAATATATGGTAAAAAATTAAACAATTTACTTTCTATATTATTTCTTAGTGAGAAGATCAGCCAAATACACACAAGACAAGCTAAGAAACTAAAAGTCATCAAAAATAGAGCTTGAGATTTGTAAGATAGACTTATAATATTTGTAACTGGAACTAAAATTATGGGTGCTACTAATGCTGCAAGGTTATAATACTCTTTTAAGAATGCCGTAAACTTGTTGAAGCTTGGATTCTGGTTATTAGATGCCATATTACTTACTCCTAAAATAAATACAGCAATTTTAGTTATTAACTGAAGTTTAGACTAAATAGCCTTACTTATTGGGTTTTAGTTCTCCCGGACACTACCAATAGATTTTTGTCTATTAAAGAACCCCTACTGTAGCGTCCGAGAGAATTAGTCTAAATTCCAGTTATTAAATCACCAGGATCATAGTAAATTTTGCAAGTAATAACTAAAATTTTTATGTTTTTTTAATTTTTAAGTTGTTTGAAACAATAAACAAAGAAAAACACTTTATGTGTCCATATTTTTAATAGAGATGGTGTTGAAGAAATATTAAATCTTCAACCCAAACGAGGAAAAGCCAAAGCTTACCAAGTTAAACAAGTCCGCGAAGTAATTCTGAAGTATCAACTGGGGAATCAAGATGAACATACGTTATGAAATTATTATTTACTGGAGTAACGAAGATGAGGCATTTATTGCTGAAGTACCAGAATTACCAGGTTGTGCTGCTGATGGTGCAACTTATCAAGAAGCCTTGGAAAATGTAGAAATTGTGATGCAAGAATGGATTGAAACTGCTAAAGAATTAGGTCGTCAAATTCCTGAAGCAAAAGGTAGGTTGATGTTTGCTTAGTTGGTTAATCAGGAAGTGTGTTAGCTCAGAAAATAGAACCTATTTCTAGGATTCCCAGAAGTCATGCAGAGTCTAAAAATCGGTTTGAGCAGATGCTAAGAAAATATGAGGGTTGTACTTTTAGCGATCGCCTAGAACTGTGGCGCTTTTGATCGATCGCACTGACTAAGTTGATGTTAACGTAGCAAAAGATGCGATAATGCTACGCATCGCTGCGCGAACGCACCGTGAAGTTAGTATGTTTATAGTTGCGATAATGCTACGCATCGCTGCGCGAACGCACAAACCATTAATAACCAGAATAAAATAGTAATTAGAAACATTACCTAATGTAAAATCTCAATATGAATGCTCTCACTGTTAACTTCAATTCCATCATTAAACTGACAGACGAGCAATTTTTCCAGCTTTGTCAGGATAACCGCGATTTGAGATTTGAACGCAATGTTAATGGAGAATTAATTATTATGCCACCGACGGGAGGAGAAACGGGAAATCGAAATGGTAGATTGACCCAACAATTATTTAATTGGACAGATGTTGATGGTACTGGTATTGCTTTCGATTCTTCTACAGGTTTTAAATTACCAAATGGTGGCGTTCGCGAAGCGTGGGCTACGCCCATTCGTTCTCCTGATGCTGCTTGGATACCTTTAGAACGTTGGGAAGCTTTAACTGCTGAACAAAAGAGAAGATTTCTTCCCCTTTGTCCTGATTTTGTAGTTGAGTTACTTTCTCCCAGTGACAGTTTAAGTGCAACTCAAGAAAAAATGCGGGAGTATTTAGCAAATGGTACTCGTTTGGGGTGGTTGATTGTTCGAGCTTCCCGAAGAGTAGAAATTTACCGACAAGGTAGAGAAGTTGAAGTTTTAGAATCTCCTGTTAGTTTATCAGGAGAAGATCTTTTACCAGGATTTGTGTTGAATCTTGAACCGATCTGGTAGCATTGGCAAAAGGTAGGTTAATGTTTGCTTAGTTGATTAATCAAAAGTGTGCTAGCTCAAAAAAGTGAACTTATTTCTAGCATTCTCAGAAGTTATGCAGAGTCTAAAAATGGGTTTGAGTAGATGCTAAAAAAATATGAGGATTGGACTTTTAGCGATCGCCTAGAACTGTGGCGCAATTGATCGATCGCACTGACTAAGTTGATGTTAACGTAGCAAGAGATGCGATCGCTCCCAACGATGAGGATTTAACCCATGTCAACATCACAAATAACAGATTATTTCAACTTTCTCTCCCCTGATGACATTCGGCTAAAAGGAACAAGAATCGGCATCGAAACCATACTTTATGAATATATCGATCGCGGTCACAGTCCAGAAGAAATTGCCCAAACCTACCCCTCCCTTACCTTAGAACAAGTTTATGCCACAATTCTCTATTACCTGCAAAACACAGAAACTATCAGTAATTACCTGAAAAATTGGATAGAACATGGTCACAGGATGAGAGAACAACAACGCCTAAATCCTCCACCCGTATCAGAAAAACTTCGACAATTGAGAGCTACTAGACAAGCCCAAAAATAAAGCGATGGCTCTAAAATACCTAATTGATGAAAACGTAAATCCTCTGTATCCTAATCAAATTAGACGGCGAGAACCTGGTATCGTTATCCAAGTAGTAGGAGAACCCGAAACACCACCAAAAGGCACACTCGATCCTGAAATTCTTTGCTGGTGTGAGGAGCGTCAATTTGTACTGGTGACTAATAACCGTACTTCGATGCCAGTTCATTTGAGCGATCATATCGCACTAGGTCGCCATATACCAGGGATTTTTATCCTCAATCCTAATTTAAGTATTGGCGAAAATTTGGAGGAATTGATTTTAGCTGCCCTCGCTTCTGAGGATAATGAATATCAAGATCGAATTGTTTATTTACCTTTGCCATAAACTGTTTTGTTTATCAGTTTGAGCAGATACTAAAAAAATATGAGGGTTGTACTTTTAGCGATCGCCTAGAACTGTGGTGCTTTTGATCGATCGCAGTGATTAAGTTGATGTTAACGTAGCAAGAGATGCGATCGCTATTTCGATTAAGAACTAACAGACTGGCGTTTTCCTTCATCATCTCTAATTCCAACACCAAAAACTATTCGTCCTAACTCCAAAAATTCCTTCTTCTCTTGGGCAGTCATACATTTATCATCTGCTGCACGTCGAGAATCTCCCCCTGCTTCTAGGTAGCGTTTTCTAGCTAAATCGGAGAGTTCTATCATCCGCTGATATTGTTGTTTTTCCAGTTCTGTAGGCTCTCTCATAGTTATAACATCCAGTCTGTTGGTACAATTTCGCCACTTTTTTATTAAGTTAAATACAAACACTCAAATAAGTTATTAACCGAAAACTGCCAATCACCTAACACATCTAAAACAGTTAAAATTTCATCACCTGATTTAACTGATGGAGTGCGATCGCGTTCAAAAATTGTTACAGATTCATCATCAGGATCGACAAACCAACCGATTTTTGTCCCATTATTTAAACAAAAAGTAATTTTCTTAATCACCCGACTAGCAGATTGTTCGGGAGAGAGGATTTCAATTGTCCAATCAGGGGCAATTTCAAAGCGATTAGCAATTCTGCCGTTAGCTAAACGAGGAATGCGCGACCATTCAAAAACCGTAACGTCTGGAACAACCGAACCACCACCAAAAGAACAACGCAATTCTGTAAAAGCGCAAGCTAATTTTTGAGGTCTTCCAATTTGATTTATAGTAGTTGCTAAATCAGTTTGAATTATACTGTGTTCTCCTTGTGGCATAGGTTTCTGATAAATTTCTCCATAGATGTACTCACTAGCAGGTTCGGTTTCCGGTAATTGCAGAAACTCTTGTAATGAAACTTTTTCCGAGGTTCTAACTATCATTTTTACTTCTGAAATAAGTGTAAAAAAATTAATCGGCCTTTTATAAATTAAATATATTATATTTAATTTAACATTGTGATGCAAGAATGGATTGAAACTGCTCAAGAATTAGGTCGTCAAATTCCTGAAGCAAAAGGTAGGTTGATGTTTGCTTAGTTGGTTAATCAGGAAGTGTGTTAGCTCAGAAAAGTGAACCTATTTCTAGCATTCCCAGAAGTCATGCAGAGTCTAAAAATCGGTTTGAGTAGATGCTAAAAAAATATGAGGGTTGTACAGAAGCGCGACCGCCTAAAACTGTGGCGCTTTTGATCGATCGCAGTGACTAAGTTGATGTTAACGTAGCAAGAGATGCGATCGTATTAATAAACTTCACTACGATGAGCAATAATAGCGACAATTACCAGTTGTCGTTCATCATTTATTGAATAAACTACTCGATAATCTCCAACTCGATATCTATAATATCCAGCTAAATCCCCTTTAAGAGCCTTAATATTTGGATGACTGCGAGGATTAATTTTGAGCATCTCAAAGCATCTATCTAACTTGCGTTGCAATTGAGCCGAAGCTGCTTCAAAAAACTCTTGCGCGTCAGAACTAACGACAACTGTATATAAATCAGTATTTTCGTTTGAGTTGGTCAACTGGTATCACCTTACCTGCTGCTATATCTTTTTTCGCCTTGGCAAAAGTTTCTTGAAAACCGGGAATTTGCAATAATTCTTCCGTGGCTTCATTACTGTCTCGCTCTAATAAATAGGCTAAAAAGTCAACAGCTACAAGGAGTTTTTCTGCTGACAGTTGCTCTACATATTCCTTTGCTTGTTCGCGAATGTCTGTAGTATTCATAATGACTAAGCAGATAACTATAACCTATTGTAGCTGAGATGCTAAAAAATATGAGGGTTGCAGTTTTAGCGATCGCCTAGAACTGTGGCGCTTTTGATCGATCGCACTGACTAAGTTGATGTTAACGTAGCATAGAGATGCGATCGCTATTTCGATTAAGAACTAACAGACTGGCGCTTTCCTTCATCATCTCTAATTCCCACACCAAAAACTATTCGCCCCAACTCCAAAAATTCTTTTTTCTCTTGGGCAGTCATATATTTATCATCTGCTGCACGTCGAGAATCTCCCCCTGCTTCTAGGTAGCGTTTTCTAGCTAAATCGGAAAGTTCTATCATCCGCTGATATTGTTGTTTTTCCAATTCTGTAGGCTCTCTCATAGTTATAACATCCAAGCCTGTATTTGATTAGTTACTAGGATTATCATCCTGATTACGTTGATTAAGTAACATATCTAAAAGCCGATTTGTTTCCCTTCTTAAGCCGACAATTTCTGCTTGCTGTTGCTCCATTCTTTGAAATAAGCGATCGCGTTCTGCTTGCTGTTGCTCCATTCTTTGAAATAAGAGATCGCGTTCTTCCTTCGCTTCTGCTGCCGCATTAGCTAATGCTAGAATTGAACGAGCATTGCTTTCCACCAGACGAGCGTTATTTTCTACTATGCTTGCCAAACGATCTAATCTTTCATCATCCCAACGTTCTGTTGTCATAATTTTTTGCCTCTTCTCTATGCAATAGATTAGTTAATTGATTAATTACTAGGATTATCATCCTGATTGCGTTGATTGAGTAAAAGATCCAAAAGACGATTTGTTTGAGTTCTTAAGCCGACAATTTCTGCTTGTTGTTGGACAATAGTTTCTTGTGCTTGATCCATTCTTTGAAATAAGCGATCGCGTTCTTCCCTCGCTTCTGCTGCCGCATTAGCTAATGCTAGAATCGCACGAGCATTGCTTTCAATCAGACGAGCATTATTTTCTACCAAACGAGCATTGCTTTCAATCATAAGAGAATGGTTTTCCACCAAACGAGCATTATTTTCTACTATGCTTGCCAAACGGTCTAATCTTTCATCATCCCAGCGTTCTGTAGCCATAATTTTTTTTTGAGAATTTCTTTTGTACAATTGTAACCTAAACCTAAAAAACAAAAGCATCCTAAATGGATGCTTTTAAAACTTTAACTAAACAGAAAAAGCGATTTATTTATATGTCGATCCATCAGGCATAGTTGCACCTTTTAGATGAGCTTCGCGGATATTTGCACCTTGCAGATTTGCATTTTGCAAATTTGCACCTCGCAGATTGGCACCTCGAAGATTTGCGTTACTTAAATTAGCACCTTTCAGATTAGCACCTCGCAAATCTGCACCATCTAAGTCAGCTTTGGTTAAATCTGCATTTTCTAAATAAGCACCTAATAGTTTTGCATCTGCTAAATTTGCTCTTTCCAAATAAGCAGCATCTAAGTCAGCATCGGCTAAGTTAGCACCTGCTAAATTTGTGTCTTTTAACTTAGCATTGCCTAACTTGGCACCTCCTAAGAAAGCACCTGTTAAATTAGCACCCCAAAAGTTAACATTTTTTAAGTTAGCATTGCCGAAGTAGACACCTATAAGGTGAGCGTAACCTAAATTTGCGCCTTCTAAATTGGCACTTCTAAAGTTAACGTAGCCGCCTAACTTAGCACCCCAAAGATTCGCCTTTCTTAAATCAGCGCCTTCTATTTTGGCGGATAGTAGGTTAGCGTAACCTAAGTTTGCGCCTTCTAAATTAGCATTTTTCAAATTAGCTTCTTGGAGATTTGCACCTGCTAAAGAAGCGCGTTCTAAATTGGCATTTTCCAAGTTAGCATTTACCAAGTAAGCGCCTTTTAAAGCTGCATTTTCTAAGTTGGCACCAACTAAATAGGTATTTCCTAACTCGCATTGGGGACATTGACGAGTTTTTAGCAGCAAATCGATCATTGATTGCTTGCTATTATATACTTGATCTTTGAGTTGGACATTTAGCTGTTTAAGGCGCTGATTCTCGGCTGTTACTTTGGAATAAGTTGCTAGAGAGAAGCTGACTAATGAAAAAGCTCCAAAAGCTAGTACTGGAATTGCTTTTTTGTGCAATTTTAGGGCAGTGCCGGATTCTTTGGTAGAGTCGTGAACTAGTACGTCGATAGATTGGAGTGCTTCTAAAGCATCTTGAGCATTGTCAAAGCGATCGTTCAAGTTCGGTGCAACTATTTCTTCTAACCATTCAATAAATTCTGGGTTGAGTTGGGGCACCAAATGCTTAAAATTAATCTGATAATGGTCATCTATTAAATTGCCTATTTGGGTTGATTTTGTCTGAGTTAACAAACAAATTAGGGTAGCACCTAAACTGTAGAGATCGGAAGCTTCTGTTAACTGACGATTAAACAATTGTTCCGGTGGCATAAAGCCTAGTGTACCTTTTACGGCACTGCTAATCGCTACTTCACCGCTGCCAATGTGAGCAAAACCAAAATCTACTAAGTAAACTTTGAATTCATTTTGGCGATCGACCAAAATATTTTCTGGTTTAATGTCCCGATGAATTATTGGTGGGTTTTGCTGTTGCAAATATACCAAAACTTCCAAAATTGCTACAGCAATTTCTTTAACTTCCCTGGGATTAAAGTAACGTGGTTGACCTAGAGATGGCGCTTGTTTATACTCTTGCACCAAACAAAAACCGGAAGGTGTTTGGAACGAGTCTAAATAGTTGGGAATACTCGGATGATTCAGGTGGCGCAATAATTGAATTTCTTTTTCCACTGTTTCGTAGTCTGTCCAACTAGCACCTAATTGAGCAAACTGAAAGTGTTTAATTACTACAGGCAGATAAGTTTTTGTATCAACTGCTAAATAAGTCACTCGACCACAAGAACGATTATGGCCTAACTCTTTCTGCACTTGATAACCTTGTTTAGAAAAATCTGGGAAGTTTTTCATAAGCTGACGAATCAATGTTGGGTTTGGTTGCACTAAATGTTTTGGCAGAGGGTAGAAGGGTAAAACTTAGGCGTGATTCACAAACATAAACCAAACTGCTTTATTATTAATCAGAACAACACCCTTTAATAGTACATACGGGGTTAGCAGTGGTCAGGTTGATATTCCAGAAATTCGCTACTCTTAAGATTAGCATCTAATAAGTTGTTGTTTGGGATTCTATAATAAATAACATTTTCCTGAAAAAATTGGCGAATTTGTGGGCTAATTTTCCCTCGATCTGAAAATCTTTAACTGGCAATAAAATTTTATTTATCTGTAGCAACTTTAACAACTCTCAGATCCCCGACTTCTTAAAGAAGTCGGGGATCTCGCTGGATCTCGCTAGATTAACTAAGCACCCAATTTACTAAAGTACGTACACCGTATCCAGTCGCACCAGCATTGTTGTAACCGTTTTCTTTTTCTGTCCAAACCGGGCCTGCAACGTCTAAATGTGCCCAAGGTGTTTCTTTGACGAATTGCTTGAGGAATAAAGCGGCAGTGATGGAACCACCTGCACGAGGGCCAGTATTCTTCATATCTGCAATTAAAGATTTTAGCCCATCGAAATATTTTTCTTCCATTGGCATTCGCCAGATTTTTTCGCCTGCTGTTTGGGCAGCTGCTAACAACTGATTTGCTACATTATCGTCAGGACTCCACAAACCAGCGATATCATCACCTAAAGCAATGACACAGGCACCTGTGAGGGTAGCTAAATCAACGATCGCATCCACACCCAATTTATCCGCAAACACCAAAGCATCGGCTAAAGTTAAACGTCCTTCTGCGTCGGTGTTGTTAACTTCAATAGTTTTACCATTGGAAGCTTTTAACACATCGCCTGGGTGAATAGCACGACCGCTAATCATATTTTCTGTAGCCGCAGAAATGAAGTGAACTTCCACATCTGGTTTTAATTGAGCGATCGCAAGTGCCGCACCCAAAGTCGCAGCCGCACCACCCATATCGATTTTCATCATTTCGATGCCGCTACCTGCACCTTTAATATTTAACCCACCAGAATCAAAAGTCAAACCTTTACCAATAATTGCCAATTTCTTCCGGGGACTGCCTTCAGGTTTATAAGTCAGATGAATAAACTTAGGTGGTAAATCAGAAGCTTGGGCTACACCCAAAAAAGCTCCCATACCTAATTTTTCACAATCTTCTTTTTCCAGAATTTCGGCAATTAAACCATACTCATTGGCTATGTTTTGGGCGGTTTCGGCTAAAGTTATGGGAGTCACAGCATTAGCTGGTGCGGCTACTAATTCCCGTGCTAAGTTAACGCCAGAAGTAATTTTTTTTGCTTGCTCGATCGTCGCTTCTTGACCAGGTAATCCGATTAAGTCTACTTGTTCTAGTTGTAAACCTTTATCTTCTGACTCTGATTTAAAGCGAAGATCTTGGTAAAGTGCTAATTCTACTCCTTCTACGATCGCACCAGTCGTTAAACTTGGGTCATTTTGCCACACTGGTAAACTAATTCCCAGAGTCTTGCACTTTTCCTTTTTCGCTAACCGAGCCACTGTTGCTGCTGCTAGCCTTAAAGTATTTAATTCCAGTTCTTGGGCCTTACCCAAGCCCACCAAGATTAACTTACGAACAGGGCTATTGCTGCCAACGCGAGTGACAGCACTACTGTTGACTTTGCCCTTAAATTCGGTCTCAGCAATTAATTCTTGCAAGACACCGGAAAATTTTTGATCTAGCTCTGCTAGATCCCCGGTTAACTCTACCGCATCTTCAAAAAATCCAATTGCCAGTCCATCCCCAGACCAGTCTAAACGCCCAGTATCGCACTTCGGAAATTCCATTCTGCTTATACCACCTATTTACTACCTGTAACAGTATCGATCAACTTGAGGTATCTTTACTCTCTACCCTAACAAACCATAATCATGTAGACTTACTCCCATCTTGTTTTTTGGATATTGAATATTGAATCAAAACAAGATGCTGTGATTGTTGGGTTGCGAGAACTAAAGATGCGAAAGCCACTGAAAAACCACCCAATTCCTCTGGCTATTGGAGTAGGAATGTCTGCTTTACTCATGGGAGTTGGTGTTGTCACCAACAAATGGAGCGATTGGCAAAAGTCTGGCTCAACGACTAGTCAGTTTAATTTAGAACCGAAGTCAGAAATTTTACCTTTAGTTAGTTTAACACCAGAACAAAGAGTTACAAAACTGTTAGAAATTGGTCAGAATACATCGGTACCAGTGGTAGCATTGACAGCAGCACAAACGTCCGATCGCAGTCGAGCGCGTTATTTGTTGGCGAGTGATTTAATTGAGCGTGGACAAGGTAAAGAAGCGCTTGATTGGTTGGAAGGGTTGGAAAAAGAATATCCAGTTTTAGCGCCGCATATTGCTCTGAAACGCGCTCAAGCTTATGAGAGTATTAAAGATCAAAAGAAAGCTAATGCAGCTTGGAAACAATTGCTCTTAAATTATCCAGATAATCCGGTAGCAGCGGAGGCGTTGTTTGCCTTGGGGCGCAATGATGCCCAACTTTGGGAACAAGCGATCGCGAAATTTCCCAATCATCCCCGGACTTTGGAAATTGTGAGTGAGCGGTTGAAAAAAGACCCTACACAATTGCCATTGTGGAGGATGTTACTACATTATTCTCATGATGACAAAGTAGTTAGTCAGACAATCAATCAATTAACCACTAAATTCCGGGAGCAATTAACAGCAAAAGATTGGGAAGTAATCGCTTTTACCTATTGGCAAAGGCGTGAGTATGCTCAGGCGGGAATGGTTTATGCTAGTGCGCCAACTACGCCGATGAATTTATACCGTTCGGGGCGGGGAAGACAACTGGGAGGCGATCGGAGTGGTGCGATCGCAGGCTATCAAAGATTAATTAATACTTTCCCAGAAGCTAAAGACACAGGTTTAGCTTTGATTCGCATGGCGCAGATGAGTAGTAAGCCAGAAGATGCGATATTTTATCTCGATAAAGTTATCGACAAATTCCCCGATCATGCTGGTCAAGCTCTATTAGAAAAAGCCAAAATTCTTGACAGGTTAGGAAGTACCCAATCAGCTTCCCAAATCCGAAAATTAGTATTAAACAAATACGGTAATTCTGATGCAGTAGCAGAATTTCGTTGGCAATCAGCCAAAGAAATTGCCAAAAGAGGTGATTACTTATCAGCTTGGCAGTGGGCGGAACCAATTGCTAAACAAAATCCTGACCATGAATTAGCCCCAGAAGCGAGTTTTTGGATAGGCAAATGGGCCGAGCGCTTGGGACGTTCCCAAGATGCCAAAACTGCCTTTGAATTTGTCCTCTCCAAATATCCTGGCTCTTTCTACGCTTGGCGTTCCGCTACCATGCTGGGCTTAGATGTGGGGGATTTTAACACCGTGCGCCAAAAGTTACCCCAAGTAGTCCGCCCCCAAGAAAGACCAAAGTTACCTACCGGATCGCCAGCATTACAAGAACTGCATCAATTAGGTCAGGATAAAGATGCTTGGACGCTTTGGCAAACTGAGTTTGACAACTTCATTAAACCCACAGTAGCAGAACAATTAACTGATGGAATTTTGCTGCTAACTGTAAGTGAAAATATTCGCGGAATTAATCAGATAGAAAGCCTCAGTTGGTGGCGAGATAGTCCCGAAGAAGAAGCAGAAATTACTGCTTTTAAGCAACAACCAATTTATTGGAAATCTCTCTATCCTTTCCCATTTTTGGAATATACAGAAACTTGGTCGCAAAAGCATCAATTGAATCCTTTATTAGTCACCGCTTTAATGCGACAAGAATCACGGTTTGAAACTGATATTCGTTCTATTGCTGGTGCGGTAGGCTTAATGCAAATTATGCCTGATACTGGTAAATGGGTGGCTCAACAAATCAGTGTGAAAGATTATAACTTGGAGAATCCCAACGATAATATCAGGTTAGGTACTTGGTATTTAGACCATACCCATGAGACTTACAACAATAACTCATTGTTAGCAGTTGCCAGTTACAATGCAGGGCCGGGAAATGTGTCTAAATGGATCAATGAGTTGGGATTTACAGACCCAGATGAATTTGTGGAATATATTCCTTTTCCAGAAACCAAAGGCTACGTTGAGCACGTATTTGAAAACTACTGGAATTATTTACGGTTGTACAATCCCGAAATAGCTCAAATGCTCACTCAATACGGTCATAAGTCGTTTCATACCGTAGCATTAGATAGCTCCAAAAAGTAATAAATCACCGGAAATCGCAATTAATCGGAACCCACCTCAATACCTGCTATTGTGTATATCGGTAACAAAGCTATTGAGGTGTTTTGATGTCCTAATGCAGAAGTTCGCTCTTAAAACTATTGATTATTCCTCCCATTAGTATGAAGGATTAATAACAATTGCTCCTTCATACTTCAGATTTTCCATATTTATTTTTGGAGATGGCATATCATCAAACCATAGTATTTTTTATAATCTTTGGCTTTGATCGATTAATGTCTCACAACTATGCCAGTCGGTTTTTACTGCTGCGACTGTGGCTTGATATTCAGCATTATAGGGGCTATGACAAACTAAAAAAACTCGGTAGAGATTATAACCAAGGTCGATAAATTCTCCCATATTAGGAATTCTACTAAATTCAATTATTTGTTGTTTTGACTTTTGTTCCTGGTTATCTTTCATGTACAAACAAATTTTAAGCATTTGGCTACTCCTTGGTTGGATTATTGTTAATTTGTCTTTCTTCCCTGTGTGATTTTAACTTAATAAGTGCAAAATCAAAATCTGGCAGCATATTATTTAAAACAGTAACTTCACTAGACAAATTACTCATTTCGGAGCAGTGTTACATAAATTTTCACAAGGGTCAATCGAAAATCGATTTTCGATTAAAGCCTTCTCCCTGGCTTAAACGCCCTATAGTTGTGGAAGATAGATAAAATGGTTAAAGTCTTAGACTAGAAAGAACCCGCAATGCCTTCACCAGAGTTAAGTACCGCTTTAGAGCCAGATTTTCAGGAAACAGCTAGCAGCAAAGTTGCACCAGGGAGCGATCGCAAAGAGGATCAGTACCTCAAGGAACTCCCCGACGAAGTGGAAATGTCCCTGTTCGACCATTTGGAGGAGTTACGCCAACGGATTTTTTATGCGTTGATTGCCGTAGCGGTGGGAATAGCAGGTTGTTTCTTTTTTGTCAAGCCCATCGTTCAATTATTAGAAGTTCCGGCTCAAGGAATTAAGTTTCTGCAATTGGCTCCTGGGGAGTTCTTTTTTGTATCTTTGAAAGTTGCCGGATATAGCGGTTTGTTAGTAGCTAGTCCGTTTATTTTGTACCAAATTATTCTGTTTGTTTTGCCTGGGTTAACTCGTGGGGAAAGGCGGATTTTAGGGCCAGTAGTTTTAGGTTCTAGTTTTCTATTTTTAGGCGGATTAGTATTTGCTTATAAGCTATTAATTCCAGCTGCAATTAATTTCTTCATCAATTATGGGGAAGATGTTGTAGAGCAGTTGTGGTCAATTGATAGATATTTTGAATTTGTGTTGTTGCTTTTATTAAGTACGGGTTTAGCATTTCAAGTTCCCGTAATTCAAATAATTTTAGGATTTATTGGGATTGTAAGTGCTAAACAAATGCTCTCTGCATGGCGATATGTGTTGATGGGTGGGGTAGTTTTGGGAGCGATTTTAACACCTTCTACCGATCCTTTAACGCAAAGTTTGTTAGCAGGAGCGGTAATTGGTTTATATTTTGGTGGTATAGGTTTAGTTTTCTTATTAGTTAATCTCAATGGGGGACAAAAGTTTATTCAATGGATACTTGATGGATTTAAGAAACAGCAGAAAGAGTCAGCTTCTGAAGCGAAACCTATAGAAGTAATCCAAGAAGCGGAAGAAATAATGGAAAAAGATGATAATAAACCAGTTGCTCATACTTCGTCAGAAAATTCTTTGGCAGAAATTGCACCTAATGAAAACTTGGAAGAATCACCCGCAGTTGTAGCCATACAGGAACCAATTGAAAATGGTACTTCAGATTGGGCAAATGAGCAATTAAATGAAAATGGAGAAGCTGATAAAAATGGCGTAGTTGCCGAATTACCGGAAGTGAAAGTTGCTGAAGAAACTACAGAAAATGTTGCAGTCTTGGAGGATAAAGAATCAGATTTAGAATTAAATAATCAGGAAGGTTTAGCGGTTGAAAATGAAGAAATTTACGAGGTAAAAGTGGAAATAGAGGCTAATAATGAAGAACTCACAGAAAATAGTGCAGTATTGGAGGATGAACACCCCGATTTAGAACTAAATAATCAGGAAAATTTAGCGATTGAAAATGAAGAAATTTCTGAGGATAAGCTGGAAATAGCTGGTTACAATATAGAGCCAATTCTGGTGTCAGAAGAAGTTTCTTTGCCTTTAGTAGAGAGCAATTTTGAGTCTAATCAACAACTGGTAACAGTAACGCAGATGTTTCTGAAACTTGTTCATTGCAGAGTTACTGGCGCTTTATATAAAATTATGAGCCAATGGGCTGATGATTTAGGAGAAGTGGGAATAAAATGGGAAATAAATTTAAGTCGTCAAGGTGAAGATTGGTTATCAACGCCGGATTTACTTTTTATTTCTTACGAAAATCTGCCTATTGAATCGCTGCAAAATGAAGTTTGTCCTATTTCACCAGAGTTAATTATTAATATTATGCCTGGTGAAAGAAGCTTTAGGGAGTTGGTGGAAGATGCGATCGCTTACCTAGAAGCAGGTGTACAAAGAGTTTGGTTAGTTGACTATCAAGCAAGAAGCATCACTGTATTCTATGATGATTCTCGACCTCGGAATTATACAGGAGAAATGCAGTTGAGCGATCGGCTTTTTGAAGGTTTAGAACTTACCCCAGAGCAACTTTTTCAACAAGCAAAACTACCCAAAGCATAAGGTACGTTGTTGCGCTTTAGCGCTCTTATTAGCGCTAAAGCGCAACAACGTACCTACATAGCGAATTTTCTTAAATTCTCTTGTCGCCATTTAGCATCCGCTTTACGATTGGTTTGGATTTCCAAAACTCGAATTCCCTTTTCTGGTAAAGGATTCAATCTTTCCTGTAAATGCTGCCAAGAATTAATTAACTCATATTCCACATTGTAAGTAGCACAAAGTTGAGCAAAATCTATATCTTGTGGCGTAGCAAAATACTCTTCAAAAGGTGGCTCAAATTTAGCAATAGGTAACATTTCAAAAATTCCTCCACCATTATTATTAATTAAGATAATTGTCAGATGACCGATAAATTTATTTCTCAATAAAAAGCCATTTGTATCATGCAATAAAGCTAAATCTCCTGTTAGCATAACGCTACTTTTTTGCCGATGAGCAATGCCTAAAGCGGTGGATAAAGTGCCATCAATGCCATTAGCACCTCGATTAAAAAAAGGTTGAATGCGCGAGTTGTTTGGTTGCCAGAAAAATTCCACATCTCGCACAGGCATACTATTAGCAATAAATATGGGCGTTTCTGCTGGTAAACTTTGGGAAATTAACCAAGGGATTTTGCTTTCAAATATGTTCTCTGTAGCTGTCATTTCTTGGTTAATCTGTTGCCTGACTTTGGCTTCAATGTCACACCAAATTTGCAGATATTTACTATTAATATTCACTTCTATTTGGCAACGATCAGCTAATTGTTCGATCGCAATTCGTAAATGAGTTGTTTTCCCGTGCAATGGATCGAAGTTGTGATGACTGGGGTCAATTATCCATCTTTTTGGTTGAGTTGTTTCTAGCCAAGTTCGCAGTTCTTTACTGGTGGGTAAATCTCCGATTTGAATGACGATTTCTGGTGTTAGTTGTTGGGCAATTTGTTGATTTCGTAGGATTAAATCATAAGTTGAAATTAAATAAGGATTCAATTGGTTATAGTTTCTTAATGGCGATAGTCCTTCGGCAAGAACGGGCGCTTTTAAGGTTTGGGAAAGGTGAGAAATTGCTTGACAATATTCTTGGGGAAATGGGGGACTGGCAGTACCACAAATAATAATTACTCGTTCAAAGTTTCGCCATTCTTGTAAATGATGCAAGATGGAATATGAAGCATAGTTTGGTAATTCTGGTTGTTTGTTAGCCAGGGAATCGAAGAAAATTTTTAAGGAAATTTGGGATTTTAAGTAATTAGTATTATGGTCGGGAATGGGGGCGAGGGGGTCACGAAATGGGATGTTAAAATGAACTGGGCCTGGGGTGGGGAAAAGCGATCGCTCCCACCCAAAAACAATAGTTTGCCGTAAGTAATTCAGGATGCCTATTTCTACGGAAGGGGTCGCTAATTCGGTTTGCCAGTTGGGATAGTTGCCATACATTTTTACTTGATCTATTGTTTGTCCTGAATGGCAATCTCGCAATTCTGGAGGTCGATCGGCTGTGAAAATTAATAGGGGAATTCGGCTTTCTTTCGCTTCGATAATTGCCGGATAAAAGTTAGCGCCAGCAGTTCCAGAAGTGCAGATTAAGGCTACTGGTAAATTGGTTTTTTTGGCTATTCCTAAAGCAAAAAATGCTGCCGATCTTTCATCTAATACGGGGATGGTTTCTATTTGTTTTTCTTGGGCGAAGGTGATAGTTAAAGGGGTAGAACGTGAGCCTGGGCAAATAATTGCTGTGCTTAGTCCGAGACGTTTTAAGGTTTCGGTAATAATGGAAGCCCAGAGTGTGTTGGTGTTACGAAAGTCTAAGGACATGGAAATAGTTAATAAACCGCTTCAGACGCAGAGAGCGCAGAGGAAGAGGGGAGATTTTTTTAAATTAGGGCTTTGAGAAGGGCTTGGAGTTTTAGTTGGATTTCTGCTAGTTCTTTTTCGGGATCGGACCCAGCGACAATTCCTGCACCTGCCCAAAGTCTAGCGCGATCGCTTTCGATTAATGCGGAACGAATTCCTACTATAAATTCGCTGTTTCCTTGGTGATCTATCCGACCTATTGGTGCTGCATAAACGGAACGGTTAAATTTTTCATAACGGCGAATTTGTTTGAGGGCAATCTCTCTGGGAACGCCAGCAACTGCGGGTGTAGGATGCAGTTCAGCTAGGATTTCTAAAGGATGAATTCCTAGAGGAATTTTACCTCGAATTGGTGTCCATAAATGCTGGATGTTGGAGAGTTTTAATAAGCTAGGGATGGGAAGTTTATGTGGGTTTAAGCCTAAGTTTGATAAGCGTTGAAAGATAAAGTCACTGACAATTTGATGTTCAGTTCTGTCTTTTTTGCTGGTGAGTAATTTTTCGGCGAAGTAAGCGTCTTCTACTAAAGTTTTACCTCTGGGTGCTGACCCGGCTAAAGCATCAGTTTTTAATTCTTGATTTTGAATTTTAATTAGTCTTTCGGGACTAGCGCCAATGAAGTTTTTACCTTTGCCATTACTCAGGGAAAATACCTGGCAGTCAGGATATTTTTGTCGCAAGTTATGTAGGGAATGAATTAGATTAAAAGGTCTGGGTGCTTTGACATCGATCGCATGAGCCAAAACTATTTTGTTAATCTGCTCTTGCTGAATTAATTCTAAGGCTGATAATACTGATGAATAAAAGTTTTTTCTATCAGTAACATCTTTAGTCTGCAAAGTCAATTTATACTCATCAAAATTGGCAAAATTTAAGCTTTTGGTTAATTTAATTAGCTGGTATTTCTCCCATATACTTTCGCAAGTTCTTTCTATGTTAAGGTTTTTATCTACGAAAATATTGCTGATAATTATACAGCGATTTTTTTGACTGGAAATCTGCCATTTTGGTAAAAATACCATTGCTGATGGAAATGGCGAATCGCTGTGATTATCTTCGTCAAAAAAGGTAAAATTACAGAAGAAATGTGGCCCGGAAAATGGTAAATCTAAGGCTCCAATAGCAGTAGTATTGGCAAGGCATGATTCGATAAACTGTTGCACTTGGGAAAAGCGATTTGTTCCTGCTACTTTAAATTTGACTACTGTGCCAAAAGCTGCGATCGCCTCCACTTGTTTCGTTTTTTCCCCATAAAAATGGATTTCATCTGGTTGGCAAATTCTATCCAGTACCGCTAGAGGATCGATTGATTTTGCTTCCCAGGAAATACTGACAATTTTGGATGGTCTTTTTTCACTTAACGTTTGTTTACAAGCAGAAAGAAACTGATTTAGTTCCTGACAATCCTGAATCAGATTTGCATGATGCTGTATGATTGGCATGGATAAAAAAGTTTGCAAATTTTTTTTAAGTTTGGTTGCCAAAACCGAATTAATGAGCATATCTCTAGTAAGTTAGCACTCTGCCTCAAGTCCCAGCATTGCTAGGCGGGAGGCGTTTGCTGATGCTTGCACGATCGACGCTCCAAATTGAGTGTACCATTGCTACATTAAAATCATAAAATGATTAAAATTGTGAAACTCAAATTGATTTTGTCTGATGACTACCAATTCCATCAAGTTGACAAACAGTAAGTTGTGGTACGCTGCAATTAAACCACCTATGTATAGCGTTGCCATTATCCCTATTTGGGTAGGTACAGCTGTCGCTTTTGCTGAGACAAAAATAATTCATGCTGGAATATTTGCCACTTTTTTAATATCAGCAATTTTAATTGTAGCCTGGATTAATCTGAGTAATGATGTTTTTGATTCCGAAACAGGCATTGATGAAAATAAAGCTCATTCTCTGGTAAATTTAACAGGTAATAAATCGTTAATTTTTTGGCTGGGGAATCTATTTTTAGCTTTGGGAATTTTGGGAATATTCGCGATCGCTTGGCTGCAACATGACTTTACTGTAATTGGCATAGTCATTCTTTGCTGTTTCTTAGGCTACACTTACCAAGGGCCACCTTTCCGTTTAGGATACCAAGGTTTAGGAGAAATCATCTGTTTTATCTGTTTTGGCCCTTTGGCAATAGCCGCAGCTTACTATAGCCAAACTCAAACCTTTTCTCTGACCAGTATAGCAGCTTCGGTAATTGTGGGAATTACCACTAGTTTAATTTTATTTTGTTCCCACTTTCATCAAGTTGCAGATGATTTAGCTGCGGGAAAGCGATCGCCAATTGTCAGACTTGGTACTAAAAAAAGCTCACAATTATTACCTTGGGTTTGCGGTAGCATTTACGCACTAACTATCATGTTTGTAGTTGGGCAAATTTTTCCCATTTGGACTTTACTAATTTTCATTAGTCTACCATTTGCCGTCAAATTAGTTCGCCATGTTGCTGAATTTCACGACCAACCAGATAAAGTAAATAACTGTAAATTCATTGCAGTTACTCTTCATTTTTGGAGTGGTTTATTGTTAGGTTTGGGGTTTGTAATTCCGGGTTTTTAATGGTTTATCAGTTGCAATTTCGTCCTTATCAGCGCTGCTTTGTGCGATCGCTCTCTACCAGTCATGGTAACTGGGAAAAAAGAGAGGGAATCATCATTAAATTAATCGATGAAACAGGCGTAATTGGTTGGGGAGAAATTGCGGTTCTTCCCTGGTTTGGTTCAGAAACTTTAGCCGAGGCGTTAGATTTTTGCACCCAACTAGGGAAGGAAATTACCACAGAAACTATTTTTTCAATTCCCGACGAATTACCCGCTTGTCAATTCGCTTTCCAGTCAGCTTGGGAAGCAATTCAACATCCCGAAAAACTTACTGTAAACCTGAAATTTAGTGCTTTATTACCTACAGGTGAAGCAGCTTTACATACCTGGCAAAAACTTTGGCAAGAAGGATATCGCACCTTTAAATGGAAAATCGGCGTTTTACCAATAACCGCAGAAATAGACCTTTTTAAACAGCTAATTCAAGCATTACCTAACGAAGCAAAAGTAAGATTAGATGCTAACGGGGGACTAAATTGGGAAAACGCGATCGAGTGGTTAGAAATTTGCGATCGTTGGCAAATTGAATTCCTAGAACAACCCTTAGCTGTAGGTGAAGAAAAGGCAATGTTAGAGTTAAGTAAAACACATTCTACACCTCTAGCATTAGATGAATCAGTAGCAACAATTAAACAATTAAAAGTTTGTTATCAACTTGGTTGGCGCGGTATTTTTGTAATTAAACCCTGTATTGCTGGTTCACCATTTCATCTGCGGGAATTTTGTCAACAAAATAACTTAGATATTGTTTTTTCTTCCGTATTTGAAACCACTATTGGGAGAGAAGCTGCATTAAAATTAGCTACAGAACTTCCCTCAAAGAATCGCGCTTTAGGTTTTGGTATTAATCACTGGTTTAAGGAAGATGAAGAAACATGGTTAGCATCTCTATAGAATCACCTTTAACTTATTTAGAAAAACGTGCTAATGATAATTGGCTAATTGGTTATGATAGCGGTGAATTTACTTTATTGACTCAACAATTATATTCAGAACTTACTCAAAATGCTAATTTAAAAACACCCTTAAAAATTGTCATAGCTGAACGACAACCGATAAAGTTACTCGCCAGTTTCATTGCTGCAACTGCTGCTAATAGCCATGTTTTTCTATGTAATCCAGATTGGGTAAAAGCTGAATGGGAACAGGTTTTTAATTTAGTGCAACCGGATATAATTTGGGGAAATGTGCCAGGAATTGACTATAAAAAACCCCAAATAACAACTACGCCATCTCTACCTAAATATCCATCATCTTTAATCATGATTCCCACAGGTGGATCGTCGGGAAAAATCCGTTTTGCCATGCACACTTGGGAAAGTTTAATGGCATCAGTAAGAGGATTTCAGCAATATTTTAATTTAGAACAAGTCAATTCATTTTGTATTTTACCACTTTATCATGTGAGTGGGTTAATGCAATTTATGCGTTCTTTTACTAGCGGTGGTAAATTGGTCATTTCTACTTTAAAGTCACTAGAAAACAGTCAAAAGTATGATATTGAACCAGCAGAATTTTTTATATCTTTGGTTCCCACTCAATTACAACGCTTGCTAGAGAAACCTGAATTAACTACTTGGTTATCTCGCTTTCAAACAACACTTTTAGGCGGCGCACCAGCTTGGTTAGAACTTTTAGAAACAGCGAGGAATTTCGGGATTCGTTTAGCGCCTACTTATGGAATGACTGAAACTGCATCTCAAATTGCTACTTTAAAACCTGAAGCTTTTCTAGCAGGAAATAATACCAGTGGTCAAATTCTTCCCCATGCCAAAGTAATAATTAAAGGTGAAAATGGAGAGATATTAGGTACGAATCAAACAGGTATTATTAATATTCAAGCCGATTCTTTAACGTTAGGTTATTATCCAGAATTATTTCCCACTCAAGAAGAATTTCAATTAGATGATTTGGGATATATTGATGAGAATGGTAACTTAAAAATTGTTGGACGTAACAGTAATAAAATCATCACTGGGGGAGAAAATGTATTTCCTAATGAGGTAGAAGCTGCGATAATTGCTACTCAAATGGTTGAGGATGTTTGTGTAATTGGTTTACCTGATTCTCAATGGGGTGAAATAGTTACAGCAATTTATGTTCCTAAAATTCCTGATATTAATATTGATGATTTAAAAATAGCTATTGAAGATAAATTGAGTAAATTTAAGCATCCTAAAAAGTGGATTGCTGTAGAAAGTTTGCCACGCAATGCACAAGGAAAGATCAATCGTCAACTATTAATGGAAGGTACGTTGTTGCGCTTCAGCGCTATCGGGAAGAGCGCTAAAGCGCAACAACGTACCCGGTTTTAAGTAACTTGTAACCAGTGAATCATTTCTGATGGTAATTCTTTTCTGGTTCTTGTAGTTGGATCGATACAAATGTGTTTGGTAATTGCTTTAGATATTATCTCGTTTTCTGGGGTGAGAATTTGATAGTTAATTTCAAATTTTTGGGGGTTTAATTGGTTAGGGGATAGGTTGATTGATATGCGATCGCCACAAAACATCGGGCGCAAAAAGTCTACACTAGCATGAACAATGGGAATAGCAAAATCGTTGTTTCTAAAAAATAGCTGAAGATTAATGTTAGATACATTTAGGGATTCTTCATAAGCTTCATGGCAAATTTTTAATACATTAGCAAAGTAAACAACACCAGCTGCGTCAGTGTCTTGAAAGCGAATAGTACGATTATAAGTAAAGGGCATATTTTTAGAATAATCCTACTAATTAAAGGGTGGTTAATCCCACCCTATTTTGATTTATATGGAATTTCTGGGACACAAAGTATTCAACAGTAAATCTGGATCGAGTGTTTTACGTAACCTGGCATTTTTAGTTAAAAAAACCATCCTTTTGCCTTGGAAAATTAAAATGGGTGGCTGGTTTGCATTACTATTGTAAGCACTTATTTGGGAAAACAAACTACCTAAATTTCCTGAACGGTTTCTAATACTTAATAGACCATTTCGACTACCAAAAGGCCCTGAAGGATTGCAAATAGAATTACTAGCGGTGCGATCGCTGGAAACTAAGCCGACGAATGTACCACCGTTACCCATTAAATAGGCATTACCATCTAATTGAGGAATTATCTGCAAAATTTGCACATGATTTGCTACTAATATTTCCTGAGAGTTCCTAGTTGTTGCTGTTGGCGTAAAGGAAACAGCCAGAACTTGAACGGACATCAAAGCTAAGGTTTGAACTGCTAATAATGGTGAAGTCAAGCCTACAAAACGTAAGAACTGAATCATAATTTCTAGTTAAAAGTAAGTTATGTTGCTTAATTCAATATTCGCAAAATATTTACTTGTTAGCAATTATTGTAATTAATCTGTAAGGTTTTGGGAAGCTAATAAATAAAAAACCCCTCTTTTCGAGGGGCTTTCATCAGGGTGCATCTACTGTACTTTTATTAAAGCCTGAAGTTACTATTGCTTGGTTCACACTTTTGGGTGAAGTTTGGTTACTTTGGGGAGTGTAAAGCTTTGTCTGATTTTTGGCAGTTTAGCGATCGCAATCGATTAATCGCCGCTGCTAACTCAAATTTGCGGAAAAATGCCAAGTCTCCTTGCGGGAAACGAGTCAAAATATCCAACCCTCGCGACTCGATATCTGCCATAATTTGATTGAGAATTTCTGGCAAAGTAGCAGTTTTATTCGCATATTGACGGACGGCATAAACCATAGCTTCTGCGATCGCCCTTGACTGTGCTTTATCCACTATTTGTTCTACTGCTGATAAGTCAATATCTTCGCCGCCAAATACCATTTCATCAACATCTCTGACTTTCAATCTTACTTGTTTTTGACGATAGCTAGGATCGATCGTTTCAGGAATAGGAATTCGTGGCATAATTTGACCAAACTTTTCCCCACCTTCAGCTTGTCTTTGGTTAGCATATTGATTGGCGATTTCTTTCGCTTTTGCTGTCACATCTTGCGGCTGGAAATTTTGCATCGCAATCACTGTATCTGCAACTTCAAAATAATCGCCACTACCGCCCATTACCAAAATTGAAGACACATTATAGTCAGCGTACAATTGTCGGACTTTATCAATAAATGGGGTGATTGGTTCTTGATTTTTAGCAATCAAAGCTTGCATTCTTTGGTCGCGAATCATGAAGTTTGTAGCGGCTGTATCTTCATCTATTAATAATACTTTGCTACCCGCTTCTAAAGCTTCCATAATATTTGCCGCTTGGGAAGTGCTACCACTGGCGTTTGTGGTGGAAAAATTAGTGGTAGAACGGTCTTGCGGCAAGTTACTAATAAACGGTGAAATGTCTACATTAGCAACGGATCTGCCATCTTCCGCACGAATTTTTACTGCGGCTGGATTCGTAACTACAAACTCTCTACCATCATCGGGAATGTGATTATAAATTCCTACTTCTATCGCCCTTAATAAGGTAGATTTGCCGTGATATCCACCGCCAACAATTAGGGTAACACCTGCGGGAATTCCCATGCCAGTAATTAAACCTTGATTGGGACGATAGAATTCAACTTTTAAAGATTCTGGGGATTGAAAAGCGATCGCACTTTCCGCCAAAGGTCGATCGTCAACTCCACTGCGTCGAGGTAAAATCGCCCCATCAGCAACAAAAGCAACTAAACCTTTATTTGTTAATTCCTGTCTTAGCCAATCTGCATCTTCAATAGTTTCTACATGACGTTGAATTTTCTTGGCATCTAAACGCTGATATTTAAGTGTTAAATTGACAAGTTGCGGGACTTGATCGCAAAGCATTTCGATCGCTTGATAGCCTAAAATTCTCCGTCCTCCAGCAGGTAATCCCACAACAAAACGTACTTCAACAAATTCTTTATTTATAATTACAGAACTACGTTCTAAAACTTCTTGACCGACAGGTAAAATAGAAATTAATCCACTATTTCCTGTGCCTCTTTTTTGTTTGAATTTCTGAGTACAAACATCAAAATAGCGAGTTAAATAATCTCGTAAAGCGATTTCTCTGCTTTTAGTTTGGTAAAGTTCCGCTGGAAATTTAGCGACTGTCATCGGAACTTTAACTCGAATGTTACTGGGACTAGCAAAAGGATCGCCTTGTACGCGATCGATTATTAAAGTAAAATCAGAAAAATCGTAACTTCCTTGAATATCTTGGAAAGCTTTGTATCCACGTCCATCTAATCTGATTAACTCTTGGCGCAGTTTCTCTTGGTTAGCCATAATTACAAAAATCTTTAACAAAAGATGTGTCAGTCCGATTCTTGGGCGAAAGCGAGAATATGTTCGGCGACTATTTCTGGTTGTTCCAATTGCGGTGCATGACCACAATCTTTAATCCATATTAGTTTACTATGGGCGATATCTCGCTGAAATTTCTTAGCATCTTCTCTTCCTAATGTTTCATCAGATTCGCCCCAAAGGATGAGTGTTGATTTGTCAATCTGGGCAATTTTATCACCTAACCAACTGTAGCCACCACTTTTAGTAAAACTAATCATTGCCTCTACCCATCTGGGCATTTCAATATGTAAGGTGACAGATTTAAGTGCTAATAAATCATTGTAATTACTATTAATCAGTTTAACTATATTTAAGGCTTGAACTTTGCGTTGTCGCCAATATTCTACTGCTAAATAATCGTAGGGAGGAAAGAGATATTTTCCGAAATAGGTACTTCCAGAATAACCCATGCTGTCAATTAATATTAACTTTTTTACGGCTTGGGGATAGGTGGTAGTAAAGTCAATTGCTGCTGCACCTCCCATAGAACAACCTAACAAAATCATTGGTCGATCAATCAGAGATTTCCAGCAACAGTAGAGATGAGTTTTAATAGTAGTTGGATTGAAATCAAGACCTTTGATTCTATCTGTAAATCCGAAACCTAATAAATCGATCGCCCAAGTTTCATTTTTAGCAGCTAATAAAGGGAACAAGCGATAAAATTCCAACAGCGAACTATCAAAACCATGTAATAACAAAATGGGAATTCCACCTTTACCTGCTTGGATATATGCTGTCGAGATTGGTTGTTTAGTTAAAGGTGTGGCGATCGCCTTTCGCTGAATCTTTTCTCGTAGTTGAGTAACTGCGTCTTGGGTAAACATTTTAGTTGTGCGATCGCTTCTTATTCATTTTACAATAATTTTCTGCTTTCAAGCATCAAATTTACTTTGATTATTCATTTCCGATACCAAGCACTGTCATAATAACAATGTAGTCATGGTCACAGAATACTTTTATGCCGATTATCCATAAAATTATTGAAGTTGAAACTAGCGAAGGAATCAGCATTTTTAATATTACACCCCAAATTGATGAATTTTTGCAAGATACAGGGATAAAAAACGGTCAAATTTTAGTTTTTTCTCGACACACAACTACAGCTTTAGCTATCAATGAAAATGAAGAAAGATTGCTGGAAGATGTGAAAGTATATTTAAGAAAGTTAGCCCCAGAAACAGACAAATATTTGCATAATGATTTACACCTGAGAGTTGTACCAGAAGATGAACCAATGAACGCCCATTCTCACTTAATGTCGATGACGTTAAGTACTAGCGAAGTAGTGCCAATTGTTGAAGGGAAATTAGCTTTAGGTACTTGGCAATCTGTGTTATTTTTTGATTTGGATGGGCCGAGGAAAAGGACTGTTTTTTTGCAAATTAGCGGGGAATGAGGGACTGGGGAGTGGGAAAATTGTGAATTGTAGGGGTGAGTTTAGCAGATAATACTGTAATCCCACCATAAGAATTAACTGAGATTTTGCACCTGTAGTCTTAGCCCGCCTGCGAATCAATTCGCTTTTCTTATAGCTCAAGTCCATTAAAATGGACTGAAAGCGTTTAAATACTAATACCAATTCTCTATGAAGATGCGCTTAAAATTTCCCCACCCCAAACCCCTGCCCGTCTACAGGGAGGGGCAATGATTAAGCTCAATTTTACAGAGAATTGGTATTATATTTAGTCCTCTTTAGAGGACTTTCGCTATTAGCCTGCGAATTGATTCGCAGGCGGATTTTGGGACTGGTGCAAGATCTAAAATTAAAGCAAAACTCGCCCTCTTACCCCCTGTTTCCTTTGAATCAAAAACTCATCTGTGGATGAATTAATTGATAACCAGCTTGTTTGATTTTTTGATTGGATACTTTAACATTGTACGGTCGATTACTTTTTTGGGAAGCATCCCAAGAAACTTTGGGTAAATTGTGGGTTTCAAATAAGCGATCGAGCAATTCTCGACTAGGTAAATAAGCATCATTTACTAAGTTATAAACACCTGATAATTGATGCTTTCTGGCAAATTCGATCGCACCCACAATATCATCCAAATGAATCCAATTTGTAGTATCCTCGCCATTACCCGGACGAGTCGTACCAGCAGCCCTACTAAATATTTTTAGCAGTTCTCTATTAGGCCCAAAGATCCCGCCTAATCTGAGGATACAAACCTTGAGACGATCGCTAGATGCTGAGAGTAAAACTTGTTCAGTTTCCGCTAAAATTTGCCCATTTGTGGTAGTAGGTGAAAGCGGCGTTGATTCATCCACCCATTCACCATTTTTATCACCATAAACCGAGTAAGTTCCAGTATAAATAAGTTGCTTAATGCTGGAATTTGCTTGTAAAAGTGGAACTAGAGTTTTGGCAGTATGTAAGTAGGTTTCTTCATAAGTATTTGCTCCCTTTGCGCCCACACTCAACAATACAACTTCCTGATTTTGCAGAACTTTTTCTAAACCTTCCGCGTCATTTCCGCGAACTACAAAAACCTTTTGAGAAACTGCTTCTAATTCTTTAACTCGTTCTGGATTAGTTGTAGTTGTAGTCACCGAAAAACCTAACTCTTTTTGCCAAAGACGGGCAACATTATAACCGACATAACCGCAACCAATGATAGCAATATTCATCAACAACCTTCTTCTTATCTGCGTTGTGAGGTACAGAGATCCCCGACTTCTTGAAGAAGTCGGGGATCTGGCTTGAATTAAGCTGCAAAACTATTAGTAACTCGACGTTCTAAAGGCAATTCAATGCGATCGCCAGGTTGAGGTTCCAACACCTTAGTTGCCAAATTATTTTCTGCCAACTTAGCCCGAAACTCATCTGTAGTTCCCACAGCTTTTAAGAATTTTAGCAGCAAACCATCAAATTCGATATCACCACCTGCTGCTGTTGGTAACATTACTTGTGGTTTAACCATTTGGGCAACTTCCAAAGCACTTTTTGTTCCTTTAATAATTGACCCAACTAAAGGTAAAGCTAGGTCGATTATTGGCGTAATTACTACATCAATTGGCGCGACTTCTTTTAAAGTTGGAGAATGGGAACCGTGAGGCTCATAATATAAAGTAAAACTGCTTTCTAACTCTTTCAACAAGTAGCCATTCTCCACTGTAGTCGGGCCGATCGGAGAACCTGGAACCGCTTTAATTTCTACGCTATTATTTAAGTTAAAAGTCTCTCCGTGAGTTAGGGCTTTTACTTGTTGATAACCTAACTCTTGCACTACTTTAGCAGCACCGGGAGAACCGACAACCGGAATGTTACGGTTGAGTTGTTTCAGAGTTGCTGGGTGTGCGTGGTCTTCCAAACCCTGAGAGAGTAGAATTAAGTCAATGTTTTCGGGAATTTGGCGATCGCATTTCCGCGAACCTTTAAACAACCATTCCTGATTACCAAATACTAACGACCCCACCAGCCAAGGGTCAAGTAAAATTTTTTGACCACCAATTTCAATTAACCAAGAATTACTGTCCAACCAGGTCAGATACATAGTAACTTTTCCGATAACTCCTGTTTCTTATTTTAGGCAGATGTTACGTTATATTAACTGCGTGCGATCGCCTCAATTCTGCCATCCCTTCAGCCCGTTGAGTATAGTCAAAGTGTAAAGGATAACTGCAATACTGTTCATAATTACTTAACAAAGACACTCAGCAGAGACAGTAACCCCTTACGCGGGAATAGTTAGGGGAGATGAGTAAAAAAATTGATTATGTGTAGTCACTTGCACCTTAACAGTTCAGTAATATTCCCATTTAAATTCTGCATTTTTGTAATATCTAAGACTCATTCTTAAGATAGAGGCTGGGCAGCAAGTTTAAATCAAGAGAGATAGAATGAATGCAGTGAGTTAAATAAATAGGAAATGGAAAACAATTTTAACAGATATTTTCCAAAACTCAACTGAAAAACTTCAACTTGCTTTCTCAAAGAAAAGCAGCTAAAAAAGTACAATCAACTAGCAATTAACTTACCACAAGTATCTCTTATTGCTTGCGGTGATTGCTATTCAAAAAATCAAATCTGCTTGAATAAATGTAGAAGCAGGAAAGGTTGCAAAAGGGTTAATAATGAATAAAGGTTCAACTGCAACTAGCCAAATTCAGAGCCGAATATCAGTAAAATTATTGCATTGGAGATGTAAAAACCTAAAAGCTTTACCCTTCATTCAAGTAATTAGTTGAAAATCTTAAGAAATGAGAAAAAATAGCTAAATTTTTGAGTTGGGAAGATAAAGTATAGTAGTTTTGTTCAGTTTAGTTTCCAGAAAATTTACTTTTGCTTCATCCTCTTGGGTGAACCAATCAGAGGAAGTTCTGAAAACAGCATGAAACCTATCATACAGATGTCAGCTAAAGAAATTGCATCAAGCACTACAACCGACAGCAGCTAAATTTTAAGGAAATCTTTCAATTAGGTACATTCCACAACCAAGCAAAAGCAGTAATACTAAAAATTATCTCTTAGTATTTACTAATCTCAAAAGTTTTCTGCAATACAAAACTCTCAAGATTGGATCGTAAAAGTTTGAGGCATTACCCAGAGGTAGCCATGAAAGTCACAAATAATGAAGAACTAGAACAACTTATCCAACGAGTGAAAGCAGCGCAAAGAAAATACGCAGCTTATACTCAAGAACAAGTTGACACCATATTTAAGAAAGCCGCACTAGCAGCTAATGCTGCGCGTATCCCCTTGGCAAAAATGACAGTAGCCGAAACGGGAATGGGTGTAGTAGAAGACAAAGTAATCAAAAATCACTTTGCATCGGAAATTATCTACAACAAGTATAAAGCGGAAAAAACCTGCGGTGTAATTGAAGAAGACAAAGCATTTGGAATTCAGAAAATTGCCGAACCAGTGGGGATTTTGGCAGGTATTGTTCCCACAACTAACCCAACTTCTACCGCAATTTTTAAAGCTTTAATTGCGCTAAAAACCCGCAACGCGATTATCTTTTCTCCTCACCCCAGGGCGAAAGATTGCACGATCGAAGCAGCAAGAATTGTTCTGGATGCAGCAGTGGCAGCAGGCGCACCTGATGATATTATCGGCTGGATTGATGAACCTTCGGTGCCACTTTCCCAAGGGTTAATGCAGCATCCTGACATTAACCTGATTTTAGCGACAGGTGGCCCCGGAATGGTACGGGCGGCTTACTCTTCAGGCAACCCATCTTTAGGAGTTGGCGCAGGAAATACCCCAGCATTAATCGATTCTTCTGCTCATTTGAAAATGGCAGTTTCCTCGATTATTCTGAGTAAAACTTTCGATAATGGGATGATTTGTGCTAGTGAACAATCAGTGATTGTCCTAGATGATGTTTATGACGAAGTAAGGGCAGAATTTATCGATCGCGGTGCTTATTTCCTCAACCCCGAAGAACGGGAAAAATTTGCTAAATTAATCATCGTCAACGGGCGGTTAAACGCGGAGATTGTCGGACAACCTGTTAGCAGACTAGCAGAATTAGCCGGAGTTACTATTCCTGAAGATACCAGAGTAATCATTGGTGAAGTAGGAAAAATCGGTACTGATGAACCTTTCGCCTTTGAAAAATTATCGCCAATTTTGGCAATGTATCGCGCCAAAGACTTTGAAGATGCGGTAGAAAAAGCCGAACAATTGGTATTATTTGGAGGCAGAGGACATACCGCAGTTCTTTACACCGCACCTTCCAATACTGAACATATCAAACGGTTTGAAGATAAAGTAGAAACTGCGAGAGTTTTGATTAATACGCCATCTTCGCAAGGTGCGATCGGAGATTTGTACAACTTCCGTCTCGATCCATCATTAACATTAGGTTGCGGAACATGGGGCGGTAATTCAATTAGTGAAAACGTCGAACCAAAACACCTGCTAAACATCAAAACTGTAGCAGAACGACGGGAAAATATGTTGTGGTTCCGCATTCCACCAAAAGTTTACTTTAAGTATGGTGCATTGCCAGTAGCAATTCGAGAATTAGCCGGAAAACGTCGCGCATTTATTGTTACTGACAAACCATTGTATGACTTAGGTGTAACTGCACCACTAGAAGCAGCATTAGAAGAAATCGGTTTAAAATTTGACACCTTTTATGATGTTGAACCCGATCCTTCTTTGGAAACAGTGCAACGTGGTTTAGCGTTGATGAATACTTTCCAACCTGATGTGATTATAGCGATCGGTGGTGGTTCACCGATGGATGCTGCGAAAATCATGTGGTTGTTGTACGAACATCCAGAAATCGAATTTGAAGGTTTGGCAATGCGGTTTATGGATATCCGCAAACGGGTTTATGAGTTGCCACCTTTAGGTGATAAAGCAATTATGATTGCCGTTCCTACCACATCGGGAACTGGTTCAGAAGTAACACCATTTGCAGTTGTTACCGATCGCCGCACCAACATCAAGTATCCTTTGGCAGATTATGCTTTGACACCAACAATGGCAATTGTTGACCCAGAATTGGTGTTAAATATGCCCAAGAAACTAACAGCTTACGGTGGGATTGATGCGTTAACTCACGCTTTAGAAGCCTTCGTTTCTGTGTTAGCTTCCGAATATACAAACAGTATGGCTTTAGAAGCAATTCGCTTACTGTTTAAATATCTGCCAAGTGCTTACAAAAATGGTGCCAACGATCCGAAAGCGCGGGAAAAAGTACACTATGCCGCGACAATGGCAGGGATGGCATTTGCTAACAGCTTCCTGGGAATTTGTCACTCAATGGCACACCAATTAGGGGCAACTTTCCATGTGCCTCACGGTTTAGCTAATGCCTTGATGATTTCTCATGTGATCAAGTACAATTCAACCGACGCACCTTTCAAACAAGCTACTTTCTCACAATACAAATATCCTAATGCGAAATGGCGTTATGCCCGGATTTCAAGTTATTTAGGATTACCGGGAGAAACGGAAGAAGAGAAAGTTAACAGTTTGATTGCAGCGGTGGAAGGTTTGAAACGTGAGTTAGATATTCCTACCTCCATTAAAGAGGCGATCAGAGAAAGTCCTCAAGAGTTCTATGCGAAGGTGGAACATTTAGCAGATCAAGCATTTGACGATCAATGTACAGGTGCTAATCCTCGTTATCCATTAATTACCGACTTGAAGCAACTTTTGGAAGATGCTTATGAAGGTGTTCCAGTGGTTGATGAAACTCTGTTTTCAACTAATGGGAATGGGAATGGTCATGCGATCGGTTTAGCAGATGTGAAGGTCGATCCGCAACCTGTGATTTAGGGATTGGAAATGACAGGCAAGATGCCTGTCCTACAAGATAGGGGATTGGGAAAACTGAAGAATAAAGGTTTCTTCCCTATCCCCTTTCCCGATAATACTCAATCTGTTTGCCTGAATCTTTTTTTTTATTGAACCGCAAAGGACGCAAAGAACGCGAAGGAAGAGAAGAAGAAAAGAAATAAACATCTGTGATTAAAAATCAATAAGGTGGAAAATTACCACCCTATCTCTGCGGTTTAAAACTACAGGACTTACGCAATGCCTCTATGCGTAGGGTGCGTTAACGAAGCGTGTAACGCACCATCCCACCATATTTAGTGTCAGTGCGTAAGTCCTGAACTATTCCTTTGCGTTATGCAGCGTTCTTTGCGGTTAAACGTTCCGTAAAATCAACCAAATCTTGTAGACATAAACACGAATCTTGCCACGAATACAGCAGCTAAAATCCAAGTGGCGATCGACACTTCCCGCACTTTCCCTTGGAAGCTTTTCACTATGGGATAAGTAATAAAACCTGCTGCTAAACCTGTGGCGATCGAATAAGTTAAAGGAATCAAAAAGATTGTCAAAAATGCTGGAATTGATTCTGCTGGATCTCCCCAACGAATACTAGTAATCGCAGACATCATTAACACCCCAGTAATTACTAAAGCAGGTGTAGTAGCATAAGGCGGAATTGCTTTAAAAATTGGGATGAAAATCATTGAGACAATAAACAACAGTGACACAATTAAAGCGGTAAAACCTGTGCGTCCTCCTACTTCTACACCAGCAGCAGATTCGGCAAATGTCGTAACAGTAGAAGTCCCCATAATTGCGCCTGCTGTCGTACCAACTGCATCGGCAAGCAAAGCTTCATCAACACGCGCCATTTCGCCTTTTTCATTAATATAACCTGCCCGCATTCCCACACCGGAAAGAGTGCCAACTGTATCGAAAATATCCACGAATAAAAACACTAGCAAAACTGCTAGGAAATCCAGCAAATTGTTAGCATTTAGCCCTGTGATTCCGATGATTGCTTGTCCAAATAAATCTTTCGGAAATGTGGGGATTTGAGCAATTCCTTGAGGCCAAGGAGTAACACCTAAAATCCACCCCAATAATGCTGTTGCCAATATTGCCCAAAGTAAAGCACCTTTAACACGCCGCGCCAGAAAAGCAGAGGCAATAAAAATACCGAGAATTGCCATTAAAGTGGCTGGTTCTTTTAAGTTACCCAGACCAGTTTTAGTAGCTTGATTAGCTACAATTATCCCTGCGCCTCCCACTTTTGGATCGCCTGATAATCCAATGTAAGCAATGAATAAACCAATCCCTACCGAAGTAGCAGATTTCATCACTAAGGGAATGGCGTTAACAATTTGCCGCCGGACGCTGGTGAGAGTTAAAACAATAAAAATTAGCCCTTCACCTAACACTGCTGCCAACGCTAAACGCCAGTCAATTTTTAATGTGATAACTACGGAATAGGCAAAGAAAGCATTTAATCCCATCCCTGGTGCCATCGCAAACGGATAGTTGGCGTATAATGCCATTACCAAAGTACCAATGGCGGCAGAAATAGCGGTGGCAACAACTAATTCGGTGAATAAATCTTTGGGTTGACTGAGAAAAATTGCATCGGAAAGAATTAACGGGTTGACCACTAAAATATATGCCATTGTCATGAAGGTGGTTAGCCCTGCTAAAATTTCCGTGCGAAAGTTGGTGTTGTACTCTCGAAATTTGAAAAATTTGGCGATCGCACCTTGCCATCCAATTAATTCTGGTTCCTCTGATGGTTCAGTCTGCCTAGTTAATTCTATTTCACTCAAATCATCCATATTTCTGCTCATTTCAACTACCTAAAACTTCCCAAGAAAAAATTGATATGAGAAAGTTTCAATCCTACTTCTTTATTTGCCAAAAAATTGTTACTTTAGACACATTTTCTCACCAGTGATATATTGTAAATTATCCCATCCCTTGCCAATAATTATTGTTAACTAAATCAGAAAATGTCTACTATTTCTCTACAAACACAACCTTACAGTACATCCTTGAAAGCGATTAGAGGTAGTTTCCTTGATTTTATCGAAGATCCCTTTTTTGTACCGGACGAATTAGAAAGCGCCCGCTATATCCCTGATGGTTTACTAATTTTGGAAAATGGTTACATTAAAGAATTGGGTGAATATGAACAACTGAAAGATAAATATGCAGCAGTGCCAATAACTGCTTATTCCGACTGCTTAATTATGCCAGGATTCATTGATACCCACATTCATTTCCCCCAAACGGAAATGATTGCTGCTTACGGCGAACAACTTTTAGAATGGTTGAATAAATATACTTTTCCTGTAGAAGGAAAGTTTAAAGATAAAGATTATGCCCAAAAAATCGCCTCTTTCTTTTTGGATGAACTAATAAAAAATGGTACGACTACAGCTTTAGTTTTTGCTGCCGTTTTTCCCCAATCAGTTGAGGCTTTTTTTGAAGAAGCAAGTCGGCGCAATTTGCGAATGATTTCGGGTAAAGTAATGATGGATCGCAACGCGCCAGATTTTTTGCGAGATACTGCTGAAAGTTCATATCAAGACAGTAAAAAACTAATTCAAAAATGGCATAAAAATGGTAGATTACTTTATGCTGTTACTCCTCGTTTTGCCGTTACTTCAACAGACGAACAACTGGAAATGGCGAGAAAGTTGTTAGAGGAATTTACCGATGTTTATTTACATACTCATTTATCAGAAAATGTTAAAGAAGTTGAATTAGTTGCTCAAATTTACCCGGAGAGTAAAGGTTATTTAGATGTTTATGACCAAGCGGGATTAGTTAAAGAAAAGTCAATTTTTGCTCACGGTGTACAGTTGCGAGATGATGAATTTAAACGATTATCCGAAGCAAAGTCTGCTATTTCTTTCTGCCCTACTTCTAATCTATTTTTAGGCAGTGGATTGTTTAAACTTTTTCAAGCTAAATCTATAGAAAATCCGGTCAAAGTTGGATTAGGTACAGATGTTGGTGGTGGCACGAGTTTTTCGATGTTACAAACCACAAATGAGGCTTATAAAATAATACAGTTACAAGGTGAAAAACTCTCATCATTTAAAGCCTTATTTTTGGCAACTTTGGGCGGTGCCAAAGCATTATGTTTAGAAGATAAAATCGGCAATTTTGATGTAGGAAAAGAGGCTGATTTTATCGTTTTGGATTTACAATCAACTCCTTTAATGGCATTACGGAATTCCCAAACTCCCCCTGCAAAAACTAAAGCAGAAATTGCCGAAAAAGCATTCACTATGATGATACTTGGTGATGATAGAACAATTCGGGCAACTTACATTGCTGGCGAATTAGCATACATAGCAGAAGGCAAAGGTTAAAAGCCAAAAAATTGCCATTACTCGAAAAGTATACGCTTTGTTGAGATCTTGCAGAGTAAGGAGGTAGAACCTCCCAACCCTCGTTACCAGGTTCAACCTGGTAACGAGAAATGGAGGCTCTGCCTCTTAGTGCAAGATCTCAGTATACGCTTTGTTTATATGTTTCGTAATAATACTTAGGAAAAATATATATATTTAATAAATTATGTTAAGTTATGTTTTAATGAAATATTGGGCTTTTGGGTAATGAGGATGCTTTTGGTTTTTCTCATGCCTTCAGGTTTTTCCACAAAGATGTTTAACGCTAAAAAAACGCTGGTTAATATGATACGTAAGGTTTCTTTTGTCGGTTCAGCATTGTTTGGTTTTGTTATCTCTGCTGCTTTATTGTCAAGCTGTGGTCAAAAAACCGAAACCCCTACTTCTGGAGAAGCAACTTCTCCCACTCCTAGCGCTGTGTCTCCTGTAGCTGCTTCTTCCACCACCAGCAATGCTTCTCCCGTTGCAGACTCTTCAGCTAACACTGCATCTCCCGCCGCCGAGTCCACTGCCAGCAACTCTACATCTACCGTAGCGGCTTCCCCTTCTTCTCCATCTGCTGATGCTACAGCTAGCGCCCCAACTCCTGCTGATTCTACCACTGCTAGCACTACCGCTGGGTCTCCGGCTGCAACTACTGATTCTACAACTGCTTCTAGCACTCCCGAAGCTGGTAAACCTGAGTTAATTTCTGCCGCTGCTTTTGAAGAAATTGATGCTAATAAAGCAGGTAAAATTACTGTTGAAGATTTTGTGGGTTACTACACTGAAAAAGCTGACTCTGCTAACAAACTTAGCAAAGAAGATGCCCAGAAAAAGTTCAAGCAACTCGACAAAGATAATGATGGTAGCTTGACTAAGCAAGAAGCTACTGGTCAAATGTAATTCATTTAGTACAGTTTTTTAAGCTTATTTTTAAATTGGACTTGGGAGATGTTTTCCGAAGTCCAATTTTTAAGTAGGTGTAAATTAATAAAGTGATAATAGTTATCTAAAGATGGGGCGGGCAGGATGCCCACCCCACAAGAGTTACAGCTTTTTTGTGGGGTGGGCATCCTGCCCGACGAGAGTTTTCACGGACTTTTTGGGAGTAATTTTATTGAGGGGAATTTCAGCTAATGAACTTTGAACTCTATCAACAATTAGCGCAATTACTAACCAAAGGTGCAGCAGTTTTAGCTACTGTGACTAATATTAAAGGTTCGGTTCCTAGAGAAGTGGGCGCAAAAATGATTGTCGGCGCTGATGGTTCAATTATTAATACTATTGGCGGAGGTGCGGGAGAGGCTAAGGTGATTCGTCAGGCGATGGAGGTGTTAGAAACTGGCGAAAAACAATTTGTGGAAATTGATTTATCTGGTGCGCCGCAACGGGAAACTCAAGGTGTTTGTGGGGGGAGGATGCAAGTTTGGTTGGAACGTTGGTCTGGGGAAAGTGCGATCGCACTCTCCCAAAACATCCTACAATTACTTAAAGCTGGTCAATCCGTGACTTTAATTACTCCTTTCACTCCTGAAAAACAACCATATTTATTAGATAACTCTTCGCCAATTCCTGAATTAGAAAACGCCTTTGTTGAACAAATCAACCCACCACCGACTTTACTAATTATAGGTGCAGGTCATGTGGGAGAGCAATTAGCAAAGTTTGCTCATTTGATTGGTTTTGAAATCGCGATTCAAGATGACAGAACGGAATTTGCTAATGGTGAAAATTTTCCTCAAGCTAATCTCATTATAAACCAGCCAATTAACTCAATCATCAATGATTTCGCTGCTTTTTCTCACTTATATGTAGCTTTGGTGACGCGAGGATATATTTATGATTTGGAAGCTTTGCATATTCTCTTAAATCGTGCTATTCCCTGCAAATATATTGGTATGATTGGCAGCGAAAAACGAGTAAAGCTGGTTTATCAAAAGTTGCAGGAAGCGGGAATATCTCCCCAGTTACTAAAAAATATTTATGCGCCGATAGGTTTAGAAATTGGTGCTTTAACGCCCGAAGAAATAGCTGTTAGTATTTGTGCCGAATTAATTTTAGTGCGGCGTGGTGGTACAGGTAAATCAATGTCTGAAGGCATTAGAAAATTATTAGCCAAGCAAGCTTCTTACAACACGCCATAAAAATACCGTGTTATTAGCTATTTTGTTACTTACCCCTATTACATCACAAGTTTGCTATAATATAATTACGCCTCTTTTCAAACAGAACAACATAGCGAAGAAGCACACATAATAAATTTTACAGGCTGAAGAGAGGAAGTGAGGCCAAAATGTAGAAGTGCTGAAGTAATGGGTTCTGGCATATTACTGCAAAAACTTGCCTAGACTGAGAAATTTAGTTAGGTAGAGTTACTGCTCAACTCCATATAATACTAGCAGTTACCTATAAGTAACTATTAGTTCAATTCGCATATCATTCTCAAACACCGAGAATGGTGCGTTGATATGGTGGCCAGAATACCAGCTTCAGCATATAGTTGGAAAAAGCTGTGGTTATCTTGGAGTTGTTGCGAAGTATCACTACTTACGAAGTCAATTTCCAGTCTGGGTAATAAGATTTACCTAGAGGTACAAATGACACCACAGCAGAAAAAAGCTATTAAGATTCTGACCCAGTATGAACGTTTAGCGAATAAATTTGAGTTGCGACTATCACCCCGAAAAATTGCCGAACTTAACCTTTTGCGCGATAGTGGATTAATTAAGATTACTAATCTTCCGGCGCGTCTGCATGAAGAGTTTCCTGGCGAGTTTCGTGAATTGACGCTCAATGAAATTAGATCGTATGAAGAATGATATTATAAAGTATGAGCTTTTATACAGAATTCGATCAACTTAATGTCGAAGACTTAAAGCAGCGCTTCTGTGCTTCTCCACCGGAAGGAGAAGAATATGCTACTGTTTATTATCAAGAGATAGGGCAATTAATTCAGGAAAGAGGCGAAGAAGCCATAGATTTTCTGAAAAATGCCATCAAAACGGCAAATACTTCGCAGTTGCAAGGTATTTTATTTGCTTTAAGTAACTCTCAACAAAAAGATGGAGATTTAAAAACTTTGTTACTCTCCTATCTTCAAGATCATCGCTCGATAATTGTGATGGAAGCTGTTGACGCTTTAAGTAGATTAGGAGCAAAAGATACTTTAGATTATATATTAGCTTTACGCGAACATTCTTCGCCTTATGTAAGGGCGAGTGTGCTGCGTTTTCTGCGGCGTTGGTATCCAGAAATTGCTTTTAATTTACTTGTAGAAGCATTAAAAGATCCCGATTTTATAGTGCGCGAAAATGCGGCTGATGAACTTGGAGAATTGGAGATAACAGAAGCTATTGATTACTTAAATCCTTTACTAAAAGATCCTCATCCCGATGTTCGCCAAGCTGCACAAACAGCTATTGAGATATTACAGGCTTAACCAAACTGGTAATTGCTTGCATTAATGTTTCTGGTTCTACGGGTTTAGCAATGTGTTTTTATCATCGCGCACTCTTTGGAAAGTGTAATTTTATGGGATATTCTATTTTCTGATAATTTATTAAAAGAAATTTTTGTACATATAATTAATACATCACTGGAAAAAATGTTATTATAGTATTGTTAGGCAAATCATACCCAATTTTCAGAGGAAATTATTATCGCTACAAAACAACTGATTAATCGGCAAATCAAATCCGCTCAGGTTCTTCTGATTGACCATGAGAATAACAACCTTGGTTTAACAGACACCAGAGAAGCCCTCAGACTTGCTGAAAATGTAGAGCTCGATCTGGTGATAGTCTCTGAGGGTAAAGAGATCCCAGTGGCGAAGATTTTAAACTACGGTAAACATCAATACCAGCAGAAAAAACGCCAGCATTCTAGTGCAAGAACTACCGTTAAAGAAGTCAGGTTGCGTCCTAATATTGGTGAATCAGATTACACCTTGCGTATTACTAGAGCGATCGAATGGTTGGGAAAAGGTGATTCCGTCAAATTTCAGATCCGTTTACGTGGACGGGAACATCAAAATCGCGATCGCGCCTTAGACTTGCTAGAAAGAATAGTTACAGACCTATCTCAAGCGGGTAAAGTTCAATCCTTGGATAAAGGGTCATTAATTGTGCAGTTGGTTCCCGGTTAAACTAAATTATTCAACATCTTTTACTTGTTGTAAGTTGCCAGTAAAAAAAGGGTCAGACAGAAATGCCTGAACCCTTTAAATTTATGCTGGTCTATGTTTGAAAGCTAATTATTAGCTTTTAACATTTAGTAGCGATTGGAATAATTGTTATTTCTGCGTCCGCCACCAAATGAACCACCGCGTTCTTCACGAGGTTTTGCTTTATTGACCTTTAAATCACGACCCATCCACTCTGCGCCATCGAGTGCTTCAATGGCAGCGGTTTCTTCAGCGTCGGCACCCATTTCCACGAAACCAAAGCCGCGCTTGCGACCTGTTTCGCGATCGGTGGGTAGCTGAACTCGCTTTACCGATCCATATTCTGTAAATACAGATGTTAAATCGGCTTCTGTAACGTCATAAGACAGATTGCCTACATAGATTGACATAGTTTGTCTCCAAAATTTAAGGAATGCGGAGAGTGAAATTTCGGAGAGAAGTCTGTCAATGCAAAAACTTGGAAACTAGTTAATACTAAAAACAAATGCTGCAACCGATATTTGAATCTCTTTTGTCATTGTAGCACTTCGGAACAGGTTTGCACCAATTCGAGCAACAATTTTTCCAGAGGAATTCCAAAAATAAGTGACAAGCAATAATACTTAGTAAATTTTCTATGTACGTTGTTGCGCTTGGGCGCTACTGGGACAAGAGCGCCCAAGCGCAACAACGTACCTTTTTAAAGGATATGTTGACTAAGATTAGTAGGTTTAACCAAATTGGTAATTGCTTGCATTAATGTTTCTGGTTCTACAGGTTTAGCAATGTGTTTTTGAAAGCCGCTGGAGAGTGCTTTTTGTTCATTCACTTCTCCGGCGTAGGCGGTGAGTGCGATCGCGGGAACTTCTCCACCTTTTTCTACAGGCAAAGAACGCAATTTTTCAATTAACATATAACCATCCATTTCTGGCATTCCAATATCACTAACTAAAATGTCTGGAAGCGATTCATTGAATGCTGTTAACGCTTCTTTTGCTGATGAAACTACTGTAATTGTTGCGCCGTATTCTTCCAAAACGAAACCCATTAATTGTCTGACATCTGCTTCATCATCTACTAATAAAATTTTTACGCCTGCCAAAGGTGAAGCTTTAACATTAATTGATAAATCGCTATCGTTTTTTAACTCTACAATTTTATTTACCCTATTCAATAGAGGCAAATTAACAGTAAAAGTCGCGCCTTTGCCTTCTCCCTCACTTGCGGCAAATACAGTTCCGCCATGTAATTCTACCACTTGACGGACGATCGCTAATCCCAAACCTAAACCACCAAATTTCCGAGTTGTCGTGCTGTCACCTTGGCGAAAATAATCAAAAACATAAGGGAGAAAATCAGGTTGAATTCCTTTACCATTATCAATTACTTGGATTTGCGCTTGATGATTAACTTCTGCTAATTTTACTTCTACTTCGCCGCCAATTTGGGTAAACTTGACTGCATTAGAAAGCAAATTCCAAATTACTTGTTGCAGTCGGTTAGCATCACCTGTAACTAAGCCAACATGAGCCGGAAAAATTGTTTTAATCTGGATTGATTTGGCGACAGCTGCTAAACGGACTGTTTCTATTGCGGCTTCAATTACATTGGCTAAATTTACAGGACTTATATTTAAACTGAGCTTGCCGCGCAAAATTCGGGAAACATCTAGTAAATCTTCGACTAATTGTGCTTGTAGTTTAGCATTACGCTCAATTGTTTCTAATGCTTGAGCAGTTTTCTCTCGATCCATTTGCCGAGTTCTTAATAATTTTGCCCAGCCTAAAATGGGATTTAAAGGCGATCGCAATTCGTGAGAAAGTACCGCTAAAAACTCATCTTTTGTTCGGTTGGCGGCTTCTGATTCTTCTCTAGCAGCTTGCTCTCGCGCTAAAAGTTGTTCTCGCTCTTTTTCCGCTTGTTTCCGATCGGTAATATCTTGGAAAGTTACCACACCTGCAACGATTTTACCAGTGCGATCGCAAATTGGTACCGAACTTACTTCAATAAAACCATAACTCCCATCACCCCGTAAAATCTTAATCTCTTCACCTGTAATAACTTCACCTGTAGCCAGAGAACGAGCTAAAGGCCATTCTTCTGGTTGATATAATTTACCATCAAAATGAAACCCAGAATATCGATCGTATTCTTCCACATTATCCGAAGGGATAAACGGAGTTCGCCAAATTTCTTCTACTTGCTTGTTACCTAAAATTAGCTTACCGGAAGGAGCTTCGGCAATGATTACTCCTCCCGGCATTTGTTGTAAAACTGCTTCTAAAAGTCCTCTTTCTGATTCTAATTGTTTCAGTAATTCCTCAGTTCGTTGTCTGGCTAATACTTGTTCAGTTACTTCTACTGCATGAAGCAATATACCTTCTATTTCGCCAGCAGTATTCCACAAAGGTTGGTAAACACAATTGAAAAAACCTTGATAATTAGTGCCGTTATGATAGCGATCGTACACCGCAGGCATTTCATTTGCTACAAAAGGAATTCCCGTCTGATAAACTTCATCCAAAGCTTCAAAAAAACCTTGTCCCTGCAATTCGGGAAACACTTCTCTAATTGGTTTACCAATTAATTCAGCTTCCGAACGACCTACAACTTCTTGATGAGCAGTATTCACAAATTCATAAATATGATCCCGTCCTTTAGTAACAGCAATTAATGCTGGTGCTTTACGGAAAAATTCTTGCAGTCGAGAACGTTCTATCTCTGCTTGTGTTCTTGCTTGTTCTGCTTCTTGACGTGCTGTTTGTTCGGCGGCTAAAAATTCCGTCCGTTCTGCTTCTGCTTGTTTGCGATCGTGAATTTCGATCGCACTTCCCACCCATTTAATCACATTACCGCGAGAATCATGAATCGGAGCAATAGAGCCTAAAAACCAGCGATACTCTCCATTATTTTTACGAACACGATATTCTATTTCGTAGCTTTCCTTGGTTTGTGCGGCTTCATTCCATCGCTGAATTAACCGTTCTACATCATCAGGAAAAACAACCGTAGCCCAACCAGAATTGAGAGTTTGTTCTCGATTTAAACCTGTGTATTCGTACCAACATTGATTGCAATATTCTAGTTGACCATTAGCATCAGAAATCCACACAAATTGAGACAAACCTTCCGCTAATAAACGATAACGTTCGTTACTTTCGTGTAATGCTTCCTTAATGCGTTGGGATTCAGTAATATCTAATGATATACCTGCTATTAACTTTCTCCCTTGACCATCGGGAAGGGGAAATTTGAATGCAGTGTAGATATGTTCCCCATCTGGTTGTAAAGCAGTTTCAATAAATTCTATCCCTTGATTTGATCCTAAAGCAGCTAAATCATTGTCGCGCCATTGCTGTGCTATCTCGGAGGGTAAAAAATCAAAGTCAGTTTTTCCGATAAAATCTTTAAATTTGCGATCGAATATACGTTCAACTGTCGGATTAACATAAATATAACGTCCAGTTTCATCTTTAATATATGCCGTTGTCGGGCTATGACTCATAAAACTTTCAAACAACTGCTGAGTTTCTTGCAGTTTTTGGAAATTCTTTTCCACTCGTAACTTCGCACTTCGCAAACCCGCACTGACAAACACCAACAACAAAGCCACTGACAACAGTATAACTAGCCGAAATACTTCCCTTAGTGAAGAGAAACTTAAGGAGTAAACTGGCGAAACGAAAAAAAATACGAAGCTAATTCCTGCTAATACTGTAGCTAGTATCCCTGGCTCTTTTCCACCATAAAGGGAAGTCAGGGTAATTGAGGCATAAAATAGGGCAAAAAGCGTTGGTGTAAGTATGGGTTTCAAAAACCATGTCAAAATTATGACGATCGTATTAGCAACGATAGCCATAAAATAACGATGGTATTTCTGGTAGCTTGTTTTTAGAATGGAACCGTTCCTCAAGGCAAATCTGGCTCACGCTGGTTGAAATTATAATAAATTACATGATTTGACAAGTTTTTAACACTAACCTGAGATAGAACTTTTTTCAGCTAGCGTAATTTCTCCTCCAATCTTGCTATCACCACTTCACCATCTACTACATCTCCACGTTCGATAGAAGCCAACCCAGCCGCTAGTTTTTCCTTAGTTTTTTCTTCCCATTCCTGATAACTCTTCTCCCATTCCTCCAGCAGTTTCAATGCTTTCACAATTACATCTTCAGCATTTTCATATCTACCTGTGGCAATTCGGGTTTGGATAAATTGCTCGTATTCTGCTTTTAGTTGAATGTTCATAGTTGTTTCTAGTTATATAGAGGCATGGTGCGTTACGTTAGCACTAACGCACCCTACTTATAGAGGCTTTGCGTAAGTCCTAATAATATATTTTCCCTGAATTGCTCATGCAAAACTTAAAGCAGATTCTCCAAAAAGAGTGCTATGGTAAAGACCTGGAACAACGCAAACATTGGTACTCTCACGCCGCCCAAGCTTATCAGCAGGCAAGACCGCGCTATCCAAAGGAAATAGTCGATCGCGTTATAGACTTGGCTAAACTCTCCTCAGACTCAACCTTGCTGGAGGTGGGATGTGGGCCTGCGATCGCTACTCCTGCCTTTGCCGTTCTTGGTTGTCGCATGGTTTGTGTCGAACCTAATCCCGATTTCTTTCATCTGGCACAACAAACCTGCGAACCTTACCCCAATGTAGAACTACAAAATTGCTCTTTTGAGGAATGGGAGTTAGAACCTCAAGGGTTTGATGCGGTATTAGCAGCTAGTTCTTTTCATTGGATTGTGCCAGAAATCGGCTATCCGAAAGCAGCAGCAGCATTGCGTCCAGAGGGACATTTGATTTTGTTGTGGAATAAAGAACTTCAACCCCGCTACGAGTTGTATCAGCAGTTATTAACGGTTTATCAAAATGTTGCACCATCGCTAACTCGTAGTTACGAAGATAGCGCCACGCAAGCGGCGATTCTCGATCAATTGGGGCAAATGGCGATCGAATCCGGTTACTTCAAGGATATGGTATCTGGACATATAGAGGTCGAAGTTACCTACTCAGTGGATCGATATTTGATGTTATTAAATACTTATTCGCCTCATTTGAAACTAGAAACAGAGCAGAAACAAGAATTATTTGCCGGATTGCGACAGGTGCTAGAACAAAACGGCGACACCGTTGAATTATCTTATGTTTCTGCTTTTCATGTTGCCCGACTAAATTAGAAACTAATTCACTGAGTTTTCGTTCGCGTAGCGTGCCGTAGGCAATCCCCCTAAATCCCCCTTGAGAAGGGGGACTTTGAATCCAGTTCCCTTCATGATCTCAATAGCGAAGCTTCCGCTGTTTCCCCCCTTTTGAAGGGGGGTTAGGGGGATCTAATATCGATTACCTAAATGTTTGCGAAAGATGCTTGGGAAAGGGCGGGTTTTGATTTTAATCTTATGGCTGGGTATTGTAGGCTTTTGGCTAAACCCGCCCCTACATTTATTTGTATCAATCATTTGGGTAAACGATATAACTATTAACTCGAAATTGCCAATTCTGCTCTTAAGAAATCTACAAACTGGCGTGCAGTACGTCCCGATCGACCATTATGGCGAGTCGCCCATTGTAATGCCCTTTGTTCTATCTCTTCTGCTGGTAATTTTATGGCAGCTTGGTTTGCTAAATGCTGCACAATATTTAAGTAGGTTTTCTGATCTGCTGGTTCAAAAGTTAAGGTTAAACCAAAGCGATCGCTAAAGGAAAGTTTTTCCTGCATCGTATCCCAAGCATGGACTTCTTCATTGTCGCTTGGTCGAGGTCTGTCTGCAAAAAATTCTCGAATTAAATGCCGTCGATTAGAAGTAGCATAAACCACCACATTTTGCGGTCTGGCGGTTAAATTTCCTTCCAAAACTACCTTTAAAGCTTTGAAAGCATCGTCGTCTTCTTCAAAGGAAAGGTCATCAACAAAGATAATAAATTTCTGGGGTAAATTTCGCAACTTCTCGACAATAGATGGTAGGTCTTTGAGTTCAGTTTTGCCGACTTCTATGAGGCGGAGGTTGCGATCGCCATATTCATTCAACAAACTTTTCACCAAAGAAGATTTTCCCGTCCCTCGACTCCCATAAAGTAACACATGAAGCGCCGGATAACCCGCTAGTAAAAACTGAGTATTTTTAATTAGCGCTTCTCGCTGTAACTCATAGCCAACTAACTCTTTTAAATTAATTGGATCGGGATACAAAATCCCAACTAATTCTCCCCCTAGCCAACGAAACGCCTGATATTCAGCGAAGATACCAGTGCCAAACTCTCGATAATAATTAGCTAAATCTGACAAAATCTCTGTCCAATCTTCTAATTCTTGCCAAGTGGCGATTAACTCCATTTCTTGAGTCGATCGAGGAATTGCTGGATCTGATTCTAAATACCAAACAACCGGAGCTAAAGGTAATTGAGCCGCTTCTTGAATCCAATAACTAATATCAGCACCACTACATTCATAAAGACTTTGTAATGCTTGCAAATCTTGTCTAGCAGCAGCTACCAAAGCAGGTGGTAAATCTGCTAATTTGTGATATTGTGCTTGTTGGCTAAAAGGATTTTCATCCCGGAGGATTTTGCTTAATAAATGTTCTTGCCAACTTTGATTTTCACTAGCTAAAGCCTTTACCCATTGCCCATAAGCTTGTAAGTAACTTAGTCCATCTGCATCGCGATGTCTTAAAGCTTGCAGTAAATTGAGGAAAGCCACACCTGGGGGATCGTTCAAAACAGATTGGTACAGCAATAAAGAAGCCGCTTGACGTTGGAGAAATTGTACAGGAGCGATCGCAGAAGCATTCATCAATACAAGAAATAGCGAAAATCTAGTGCCATAAATTATCGTAGCAGCAAAAGTAACCTTATTCACACTAATAATAGTTGCAATCGTCGTTTCAATCATAGCCTGTGCGATCGTTCCAAGTTAAAAATTATTTATATTTTGCAAAGAAACTATATTGAAACTTAGTAAAAAAATTTTTTCACGTAGGTTTACTGTGGAGATTAAGCATAAATAAATCTAGACTGATTAATATAGGCTTCACTAAGGAGCAAAGAAATGGACGCGAATGAATTAATCGAACGTTACGCCCTCGGAGAAAGAAACTTTAGTGGGAGCAATCTCATCGGTGTTAATTTAGAAAGAGCTAACCTGGCAAAAGCCAACTTTTCAGGAGCATATTTGGCAGCAACTAACCTAAGTCGAGCGCAACTAACAGGAGTAAATTTTGAAGGTGCTTTCTTACATCGGGCGAACTTAAGCTTTGCTAAACTTAACGAAGCAGTGCTAACAAATGCCGACTTAACTAAGGCTAATTTGCAAGGAGCATATTTAGTTAAATCAATACTTAAAGGAACTAAATTAAGTGGAGCTAGATTAACCGCAGTCAACTTGCGTTTAGCTAACTTAGAGGGCATAAATTTATGTGGCGCAGATTTACGCGGAGTTAATTTACGTTCTGCAAATCTTATCAATGCTAACTTAAATTGGGCTAATCTCACCGGAGCTAGATTAAGTGGTGCATTACTCCAAGGAGCATCACTTACGGGAATAAAGTTATCTCAAGCTTTACTCAACGGTGTAGATTTGAGTGGGATGGAATTAGAGGGAGTTAACTTTAGTCAATCCAAATTAAGTGGTGCAAACTTAACAGGAACTAACTTATCAGCCACTAATCTAAGTAATTGCCAATTGCGAGTTTCATTATTAGCTAGGTCAAATTTGCACGCTGCTAATTTAACCGGATCGGTACTTTATAAAGCTGATTTATGTGAAGCAAATTTGCACAAAGCAGATTTAACTACCGCAACCTTAATAGAAGCCGACTTAACAGGAGCAAAACTAAACATGGCTAATTTAAGTGAAGCTAATTTATCCAATGCCAGTTTGCGGAAAGCTTACCTGTGGGGAGCTAATTTAAATGTAGCAGAATTGCGCGGAGCAGACTTAAGAGGAGCCAGCCTAAGAGGTGCTTATTTACATGGTGCAGGCTGGCAAAAGGCAATTTTAACTGGTGCAACAATGCCTGATGGTACTTTGCATGATTAGTAACCTTAATTAAGGATTATTCAATTAAAAATTATTAACTAAGCAGTTAAAAGGAGCGTACTCAAACCTTTGTTCGTAATTAGTTTCACCATATAAATTAAAGCTGATTGTGGGTGTATTGGCGATCGCTTCTACATGATGAATGGCATCCGGCATCAAACAAATAATATTTCCCGCTGACAAAATGCAATCACCAATTTTTTCTATAAAATTAGGCAAGTTAACATCATCAGAGCGTCGCCAAAAAGTATTTTTTTCTTGAAGCGATAAAGGCGATAGGGAGAACTAAAATTTACAGCATCATCTAAAATTTCCCTAGCTTCAAATTGCCCATCATTTCTGACTAACCAATCTCTTTAGCGCCTTCGCGTCCGGCTTACATATTGTCCGTGAATATTGACGCAGTAAGGAATTATGTAAGTTAATCCCGCAGAAATCCAGCGAGCGCGATTCATTTCTCCTTTAATTACAGCAGAGCCATGATTTATGAGAAATAAAATTGTCCCAACTACAGCCGCGACTTTTACAGCTGTTGGCATTAACTCTTGATCGAAAAGACAAAGACAGTATTGCTTGAAAGACTTCATATATTAATCCAACATCCAAATAGCTTTCTGATTCGTAATATACATAACACTCTGCTATTCTTTAATCAAGACGCTGTGAAATGCCAAGCTGAATTACCGTTAACGCTGGTAACGTTGAATATATGCAAGCCTAATAAAATTTGACTTAATGTAGGGTGCGAAGCGTGCCAACGTAACGCACCATTACACTAATTAAATAAAGCTAGGACTGAAGTCTTTACTACAAAGCTATTGCAGGTAAAGTTCTCCTAAAAGAGAGTTGCTTTCGCTAGTATTAGTAAAAAAAGTAAAAATTCTTCACGTTGCAGCAAGTAAAATTATGATTGACAACAAAAAAGTTAATATTTTTTTTAGTATATATTGGGCAAGCTATAACTAGAGACTATTTTTAGCCATATATGGAGATTAATCATAATGGAAGCCAACGAATTACTAAAACGCTACGCAGCAGGAGAAAGGGACTTTAGCGGAGTTAATTTAATTGGTGTTGATTTGGAAGAAGCCGATTTAACAGGCATCAATCTTTCCGGTGCCTACTTAGCAGCAGCCAACTTCAAGCGATCGCATTTAAACGGCAGCAATTTAACTAATGCTTTCCTCCACAGAGCAGATTTAACCTTTGCCAAAATTAATGAAACATTATTAACAAATGCTGACTTAACAAAAGCCAACCTTCAAGGAGCTTATTTAGTTAAATCTGTCCTCAAAGGAGCCAGATTAAGCGGCGCAATTCTCACCGCAGTTAACTTACGTTTAGCCAACTTAGAAGGCGTAAATTTTTGTGGCGCAGATTTACGAGAAATTAACTTTCGTTCCGCCAACTTAGTAGATGTTAACTTTAGTTGGGCTAATCTTACCGGAGCAAAATTCAGTGGCGCAATCATGCGGGGAGCATTACTCAACGGAGTAAAATTAAGTAATGCTTGGTTAAATGGTGTAGATCTAAATAGTGTAGATTTAGAAGGGGTTAATTTAAGTCAGTCAAAACTAAGTGGTGCTAACTTAAGTGGAGCTAATTTATTAGCTAGTAATTTAAGCAATACTCAATTGCGTGTTTCCATGTTAACTAGAGCAAATCTTCATGCAGCTAATTTAACTGCTGCTAATTTAACTAAAGCTGATTTGTGTGCAGTTAATTTAAGTAAAGCTGATTTGAGTCAATCAAATTTGAGCAAAGCTGACTTAACAGGCGCGAATTTAAATATGGCTAATTTGAGCGATGCTGATTTAACTGAAACTTGTTTGCGGGATGCTTACTTATGGGGAGCCAACCTTCGTGTAGCGCAAATGAGTAAAGTAGACTTGCGGGGTGCTAGTTTGCGCGGTGCATTAATGGAAGCTACAGAAAATCAATTGCAAGAGGCTATTTTAACAGGAGCCACGATGCCAGATGGCAGTCGTCATTTTTGACTCCTAAACTAGAGGAAAATTTCAGGTCGTGCATTTTTCTCTCATTATGCACGATCTGATTGTTTCCTTAATTTTTTGCTAAACTCACATAACCTTCACAGCTAATTATGTCAAGAGTAGGAACTTTTCATAATGATTGCAAATATTTATTTAATCGCGTGTAACACTGTGTTATGTTGAATCCCCAACGTGAAGTTTAGGAAAAGTGCGATCGCGCATTTTGGGACCCTTCGCTTAGACTAACTTTCCCTTAGCAGTGTCGGCTTGACTCGATCGCTAGGAATGGTTTTATCGTCAATATCAGATATTTCATCATCCGATCGATTAATGCGCCAAGTAATGTACCTGACTCCCGACCACCAACACAAATTGCAACCACTAAAGCAGGTACATTCCACCGCTACTGTTTCAAAGTCAAAAACCGATCCATCATCTGTCATAGTCATATTTGCAGCCGCCCGCTCAATAGTTAAATTAAGCCACAAATAGCTCGAAGATTTTTAAATCATAGATGCTCATTCGAGGGTAATATTGCGTCGTATCCATGATTCTATATCTGATTTTTGAATAAGAGACAGGCATAATAATATCGATATTTACAATTTTTCCACTAGCAGAAACCGGATCTTCGTTTGCCCAAATGGGAATAAAAGAATTACTCGCAGAATTAAAAACTGAAACCTCAGAATAACTCCTCATAGAGGCTGAATTAGCTATCAAAATTTTGGTTTTTATTTGGGTGAGCGCGGGCAACGTCACCGAAGGAATTACATCTACCCACCCTTCAGCCCAAGCTCCATCTGCCGTTTGAAATAAATTTGTTGAGGTTGATTCATCACCATCAGTAATAGCAGTAAGATTCGTAGGTGCTGATGCCCACACTCCCCCCGGTAGAAAAGAAGCGTTTAGCGTTAATTGTCTATATTGAATTGTGGCATTATTTTGTTTAATAGTACTTATTTGACTCAAAATATTATCAAGTTTTGTGTTTACTGTTGATAAATTAGTAGTGGGAATTTGACTGATTTTTGTTTCTAACACATTAAGTTGAGCAGCAATTGGAGTTAAGTCAACATCTGTTGAAGATGAATAAGGCATATTAGTTACTACTTACACATTCACAAACTGTACAATTTCCGGTTAAAGTTCCGCTACTAGGAGCAATCCATATTCCTGAAATTGACGTATCAGGAGGTGTTCCCGGTCCGGGGAATTCAAAAATGGTATAGGGTTTGATTTTGTCATCCCATCCACCACTTTCATTTTTAACCGTCCCACCATATTTAACTAGCAACGTTCCATTACTGTCGTTGTAGATAGTAAGTTTAGTTCTATTGGTTCTAGCATTAGCAATATTTTTGGCTGTAGTTACTGCTGTGGTAGTTGTTGCAGGAACGGGCGTGTTTTTAGGTAAAGTAACATTTCCAGAATTAGCGCCTACTGATGAAAAAGGTATATCAGGTTTACCTTTCCAGATTTTAATGTTTAAATTCGTCAGCCAGAAATTAGGGTCAATTCTTAGCTTGAAATTATTGGAATTGACGTAAACGTATTGATATTGTCCCAGCGTCAAAGTGTCTTTTTCGCCTACCACGTCGCCTATCGAGGAAGGAGACAGAACGGTAAAATCTCCAGCGCTGTATCCCTCGCTAGTGGAGCTAGCCAGAATTACGATGTCTTGAACCGTGAGGCCAGTAACTTCAAAAGATGCGATCGGACCGGGTGGAGTCGGTGCAACTTTTTGGATGTTATGTAGCAGTTCTTCGAGGATCACCAGAAAACGAGCGGGAAGCCCCTGGCTTTAGACATGGGGAGGAACGCGATTAGCGGTTTTAACCGCAGTCAAGTTTTGTGATCTACTCATATTTGTGAGTTTGTTGAGGTTATGGAACAAGTATTGACGCTAGTTGTAAGACTTGATGTATCCGAAGAACAACATAAATTGTTGGCGGATACATCAAATGCTTTTGCGTCAGCTTGCAACTGGATTAACGAAACAGTTAATCCAAACCTAACCAACAGAAACTCGATTCAAGCAGTTTGCTACCGAGATGTAAAGACAAAGTTTGGATTAACGGCAAACCACGTAGTTAGAGCTTGTGCCAGGGTAGGAGCAAATAGACTAACAGCCAAGCAAAAAGGCAGGAAAATTAAGGGTTTTAAACCCACCAGTTTTGATTGTGATGCTCGAACATTCCGTTTTATCGAAAAAGATTGGAGTGTAAGTGTTAGCACAATTGGTAAAAGAGCTACCATCCCATTAAAAGCAAGCAATTATCATCGTGGTAAGTTAACAGGACAAGAGCCAACATCGGCCCAAGTTTGTTTGCACAAAGATGGTAAATGGTATGTCCATATCCAGCTAAAATCAGAATCTCCAGAACCATTAAAAACAAATAATGTGATTGGGGTTGATTTTGGAAGAAGGGATATTGTGCGATTCGTTGACTAGAAACCAGTTCATACCAAGGATTCGGGGGATTAGTCGCTAGGTTAATTATACCTTGACAACTTGATAGACATGAAGGTGAGAGGAAGTATCCTAGAAAACTCAAGTCCTTTCCCACAGGTGCAGTGGTGAAAGCACTTCCCCTACGGTAGCGACTAGCCATCAATCCGTAAAGCGGGGATGAAAGGAGGTAAAACTGACAGCCTAAGTTGGTTCCCTTCGAGCAAGAACCCATGAGTAACATAAGGTGAAGACACGGTAAACATCGTCAGGCTGTAACCAGCGAAATAAGGCTTATGCGCTGGAGCCAAAAGGCAAAGGATAAGGGAAATGGCAGTGATATCCTGACCATTATGCACTTCCAATAAACCCGGTGTACAGTGTCACTCTAAAGGTTCAAACAATGTCTATCAGGAACGAAGTAACCTCTCGTATGCTCTCAGGATGGTCGATTTCCTGAGTAGGTGCTAACCGGATGCCGCGAGTAGGAAAGATAGAGTCAGAAGCGAACGCCTTGGGTAACTCTAAGGATATGCAGACAGACTCACGGTGAAATGGAAGATAGAGGTTCAAGTAGTAATGGAAATGTCAAAAGCACGGGGATTTTCTCCGATGATTGAATGGAAGGCGATACCTTGGCGCAAGCTGGAGCGTAAAGTCTTTAAATTACAAAAACGCATCTATCAAGCCTCTCAACGTGGCGATGTGAAGTTAGTTCGTGGACTCCAGAAGATACTGATGAAGTCCTGGTCAGCAAGAGCATTATCGGTTCGTAGAGTGTCCCAAGATAACCAAGGGAAAAAGACGGCAGGTGTGGATGGGCAGAAGAGTCTAACCCCAAAGCAACGTCTGACTCTAACAGGTGAATTAAAACTGGGGACTAAGGTCAGCCCGACCCGACGAGTATGGATTCCAAAACCGGGAACGGATGAGAAACGACCTCTAAGTATACCTACAATGAAAGACCGTGCCTTGCAAGCGATAGTCAAGCTGGCATTAGAGCCAGAATGGGAAGCGCGATTTGAACCGAATTCATACGGGTTCAGAACCGGACGCTCATGCCATGATGCGATAGAGGCAATTTACAAAAGTATCCACTGCAAGTCTAAATTTGTGCTGGATGCCGATATTGCCAAATGTTTTGACCGCATCGACCATAAGGCACTGCTCAACAAATTAAATACATTCCCCACCCTTCGCCGACAAATACGAGCGTGGTTAAAAGCGGGAGTGATGGATGATATACAGTACCTTGATACATCTGAGGGAACGCCGCAGGGGGGGGTCATATCTCCACTATTGGCAAATATCGCCCTTCACGGGATGGAAGAACGAGTAAAAGAATTTGCCGATACTTTACCCACCAGAGGTGGTTTTGGCAAAAGAGACAACCGAAAAGCTCTCAACCTTATTCGTTACGCCGATGACTTTGTGATTCTCCACGAAGACATAACCGTTGTCCAAAGATGCAGGGAAATTATCTCTGAATGGTTAAAAGGCATGGGACTGGAATTAAAGCCAAGCAAAACAAGGCTTGCCCACACCCTTAGTCAATGTGGGCAAGAGCAACCAGGATTCAACTTCCTCGGTTTTAATATACGTCAGTTTCCAGTGGGAAAATACCATACTGGGAAAACCTCAAGAGGAAACCGACCTCTAGGCTTTAAAACCATCATCACCCCAAGTAAAGAGAAGATTAAGGTACATTACAAAAAAATAGCAGAAGTAATTGAAGCCCATAAGACAGCACCTCAAGCGGCGCTCATCAGTCGAATAAACCCCATCATCAAGGGGTGGGCTAAATATTACTCAACCGTAGTAAGCAGTGAGGCATTTTCAGATTTAGACAACCTCGCCTACCTTAAACTTACCGCTTGGGCAAAACGCCGACACCCAAACAAATCATTAGGATGGGTGGCAAAGAAATATTGGCAAACAATAGGAGGCGTAAATTGGGTATTCGCAACCAGGTCAGAGGGTAAAAACCCAATGCGGTTACTAAAACATAGCGCCACCGAAATCAAGCGCCATGTAAAAGTTAAAGGCGAATCGTCACCATACGACGGAAACCTGGTTTACTGGAGTACAAGAATGGGAAACAGCCCTGAAATACCCAAGAGGGTTTCAACACTCTTGAAGAAACAGAAAGGGAAGTGTACCTGCTGTGGACTAACATTCCGAGAAGACGATGTAATGGAAGTTGACCATAGAATCCCCAAATCGCAAGGTGGAAAGGATTCATACGATAACTGGCAACTTCTACACAGACATTGCCACGACACAAAGACTACCAACGATAGTAGTCTGGGCAAAAAATCCGGTTGCAATAGTACCGAACCTAAGCCCACCAGGAGACTTGAAAAAGTCGAGGATAAATGGGTAATGAGGTATGCGTGAAAAGCACCATATCACAGAGGAGCGGAATGAAGGGAAACTTTCACGTTCCGTTTTGAAGACCAGTGGGACTGGTGACAGTCTCACTGAGTTTAATGCTGTTACCAGTACAGGCAAATCTTGGTCAGGTAAACATATTCAAAGTGTGCGAGATAGATATAGTCGAGCAAGAACTTCTTTGCAGAAAAAAGCTTCCCAAGGCACAAGAACAACACGGCGTAGATGCCGTCAAATTCTGCAACGGTTATCGGGAAGAGAGAGAAGATATCAAGCTTGGCTAAACCATAACATCAGCAAGGTAATCATTTTAGAAGCTAGAGATACCCAATCCTTTGTAGCCATTGAAGATCTGACTGGGATTAGAGAAGATTTGAATGAGTTGCCAAGAAGTAAAACTGAACGCCGAAGAACTAATTCTTGGGCGTTTTATCAGTTAAGAACTTTCTTGGAATACAAAGGCATTAAAGAAGGGGTAAAAGTTATTGCTGTTAACCCTGCTTACACTTCTCAAACTTGCAACTGTTGCTTGCATATTGGAATCAGAACTGACAAAAAGTTCAAATGCAGCAACAAAGTTTGTGGTTGGATCGGGGATGCTGACGAGAACGGCTCTAAAATGATTGCGCTATTGGGGCGGAGTGTAAGTCTGCCTAGAGGCTCAGAATTACTATCTTGCGATATTAATTCTAGGGCTACTGAAAGCCCCGCGATTCCATCGCTGGGGTAACTTACGGTGCGTACTCCCACAATTGAATAGTTGCAGTTCCGATCCAAATGTGAGCCACAAACTCAACTTGGAACGGAACCACATCAGCAAAGCGATAAAGTTTCTCTCCAATAAATAACTGCCTGATTTCGCCCGTTGCTTCCCCAGCCTGAGTAGAATGCTTGGTCTTGAGCCAACCACACCTAATCCATGTCCTCCTATGAGTGCATTGAGCCTTAATCAAAAGTAAAGGCTGGGTAAATTGAAAACTTCCCAGCGCTGGATTATCCTCATCATTACTCGCACCATTAGCGGTGATGGTTTCTCGCAAGATAAAACCAGCGCTAGAGATATCAAGCATTTTCTACTACAAGTACAGGAGCAGTTGCTATTGGAACATCGAGAGACAGTTCCACGTTTATCGAAATTAACTTAAGTTCCTTGTCTGTAAAAGACTGATATGCCCGACCGAGATAAAATTTGGCCTTCGATTTATCATCAAAGACAGCAAGAGCTTTTTGATCTGGGACAAAGGTTGCTCCACTGAAAAACTCAACCGCCTCACCTTTTTCGTTAACTGCAACAATTGCAAATTTTTCCATTTTCTTTTTTTCTCCTAATTAAATGGACTAATAAAAATTATCTATTAGTACTCGTAATTGATACGGCGCACTGGTGTCGCCTTAACAATCTTTTTGCCAGCATAAGTCTTTCCAATCAAAGAATCTAACGCGGTATCAGCTTTCTCTGGGGAACACAGCATAATTGTACGCTGTTTCTTTGTGGCATTGACGCGGTAGGTAATAGCAACGGGAAAACAACCTCTTTCCATCGCTTCTGCTGCCCCTTCAGCCACGATTGCCTCAGAGATCTCTGCATCCGCTGCTACTTCCGTCCATCCGAGATCTGAGATGACGTTTTGGATGTTATCCTTTTGTCGGCGCAATAAAGCAACTTGGTCAGTTCCAACCTTGAGCTTATATAGTTCTTTCGGGTTTGGCATAACAAATTTTCAAAAATTCAACTCAAATCACCGTAGCATCTGCACCTTGGCTACAAAGCTAGGAGGAAAACTATAGTTCTCCGTGCTTCGGAGATAGACTCAAAATAAATTCGAGATATCAATTGAATTACCTAACGAGCGGGTAGTCATTGATCCGACTAAATGGGTCATAAAGCAATAGGCCCTTGTCTACTCCATAGAGCGACATGGAAGCCCATCGGAACTTAACCGTCCCAGTCGGTCGCCACCGTCGCTTACGCCGCATCTCGCCATAAACTGTTTCAGTGCTCGGCACGTTGATAGAAGCTTTATGGGGGATATGTTCTTTAAAGTTTTCCTCATTGAAAGCGTGGTCGCGGATGCCAACGATCTTTCTACAGACATTGATAGCTTCTATTTCTGACTGAGCTAAGATCCGCAAGTCATACCCATTCTCATTATCCAAATAAGTGAATTTAGTCTTGCCCTTATTCCACTTAAAAGGATTTTCTCGCGTCCCCATTGCTGCTTTGACATCTCTAGCCAATTTAGCAGCTTTTGTTTCAGTCATTGTTTTATAAGTTTCATCCATTAACCGAAAAGATATTTCTGCTTCCATAGGTCGATAATCGTCAGGGGTAGCTGCTTTATCCTGAGAAAAAAATAAATGTACCTGCGGGTGATAAGTTACCTCATTTCTTTCCTGGAAAGTTTGGATTGGGTATCCATAATAAGCGGGCTGCCATTTAGCCGCCGCTCCAATATTGATATCAAAAAGCCACATCCTTAGAAGAGCAATAATTGCAGAATCGCGACTACTAATAGTACAAGCAAGTTTTAAAGAAGCAGGTCCGGTGACGATTTCTGCTTCTTTGCCTTCTTCTGACTTGAACCATTTATTAACTCTGGCATTGTGCAATCTTTTTAATTGAGTTTGCAAATGTTGCCAATCATCAAAACCCTCTGGTAATGGCATATTTATTCATCCTGATTTTTTAGGTGTTCGGGTTCTATTAGCACGCCTACGCTATTAAGTGCAGCCAGAATTTCCGCGTCGCTAATTGGTTTATTGTTTTCGGTTAGTTTGGGCAGGTCTTCTTTGAGAGTTTTTTGGAATTTCTCGTTATTCTCTTTGATGTCATTTATATTTTGTTGCACAGATAAAGCAGTAGAGGTTAGCTGTTCAAATACCTCTGCGGTATTCTGCACGCCTTCTAAGAAATTAGTCATGCGAATCCCCCAAGTGTTTCCTCTAGAATAGTTTTCAGGAAACCAAGGTCCACCATTAAAAATCACTCCGGCTTTTCTTAAACTGTTACCAATTTTCCCGGTATTTTCACAAGCTAAAGTAGCTAAAGAGCCAACATTATCACCAAGTTCTCGAACTGACCAAAGTAGGGTATTACCCGCCGATACGATTCTATTTGCAGCTGCCCAGTCTGCTTTAATCTCAGTCCAGAGTTGCACGCCGAAAATAGTTTTCATTGTGTTATCTAGAAATTGACTAACAGATTTACTGGTACTGATTTCTTCTCCATCTGCGTCAGCTACTCCCATTGATTTAAGGATTAGATTCATAGAGTTATCAACCACTGAAAACAGCGTCACTCCGATATCACGGCTGAGATTTATTGCATTGTGAAAAGTTGTAATGAGGGTCAAAGCTTGCATTATTTCCCCGACATTTATCATTTTTCCTAGCTTCGTTTTCATATCTTTAAAACCACCGTTCATTCCTTTCCAGGTTGCATAGCCGATAGTTCCAGCGGCTATCGCTGTACCACCTGCAATTGCAGCTGTATATTCAGTATCTTGTGCTGCATTAGATGGCACTCCCTCTGTCGCTATTTGTAATTTGGCTTGAGTGGTGGCAACAGAAGATCGAATAGAATCTAATGGTCTGCCTGGTGCTTCAATGGCAGCAGCAGTCAGCGTAGCAGTTACCGCAGCGCGATTGTTTACCTGCCAAAACTCATTCAAATCCCACTTAGCTTTGGCATATTCATCCATTGTTGTTTGTTTGGTCTCAATGCTGTTAAGCTTTGTGGAAAATGTACTGTTTAAAGTGCCAATATCCCGCGATAACATACCGACACCATTGTTAAGCTCAATTTTGATGTCTGAAGTGTCAGTTTTAACAGCATTTACGTTGTTAGCGACAGTATTAAGCTGTTGCATTGACTGAGCGTGATTGTTTTTTATTAAAGTTTCTAATCCCGCCACTTCTGCCTCCAAATTCTGTATTTTTGTTGCTTGTTGTTGAAGCTGTTGATTTGTGGTTCTTTCTAGCGTCGCCAGCCCACTTTTTAGCGCTCTGTTTTCCGCTTCAATCCGACCTATTTTGGCTTCAAACGAACCGACTTTTACTTCTAGCTCTGCTTTGGCTTCATAAAGGTGCGAAACGCTCTGCCCAATGGTGTCGAAAGTAGTCCAAATTTCCCAAGCAGTAAACGCCAGTGCCGCAATTACTGCCACCACCTGAGCGATTAAAGGCAGAATAGCCTTACCGAAATTTAAAAAGGTTGCGTATCCCACCTTGAAGCATCCCACCAGTCCCGGCTTTACCAGCTTGACTTACACTTTCTAAACTGGTAGTTGCCTCTTTTAATTTGCGAAAGCTATCGAGGGAAACAACATTATTTGCATTACCAGGAAGCGGCATTACTATCGGAGCAATCGCCAAACCTCCTAATACAGCCATCGCTGGACCTAAATCGCTTAAAATATTATCAAAAGGACCGTTCACATCCCCCGACTCAAATTTTTTATCAGCAAGTTCGTTATCAATTTTCTGCCCAACTCCATCAACTTTGGTGATGATGGTATCGTACTCAAAACCTGGCATATTTCCCCCTAATTTAATTTGGTAATTCGTTCAATCTTTGCTCGATATTGTCAAATCTATTTAGCAGTTGGTTGTAGTCTGCATAATCCAAGCAAAAAGCATCAGTGCGCGTTGAACTTACTGCTGGATCTATGGTGATTTCTATATCACAAGGCTGGGCTTTCACCTCGAAAGCGTACTCGATAAAGTTGTATCCATCTATGGTTCTAGTACGAGTCTTTTTGATGCCAGTCCAAGAGGGATCGGGTAGTTGTGGTGTTTTTAAGGTGTAATAAGTTGTCCTGGTTACTGCTATCGTAAAAACTAAATCCATTACAGTCCCATAATGAGCTTTGTACAAAAGCTGATTGTTAATGTAAGGTTGGGCTTCTTGGAAAGAAAAAGCAGCTAGAAATTTGTAAATTTCAAAAAAATCACCTTCTGTAAAAGACCATAAGCGCTCACCATCTTTATAATACGGGGTTAGAGCGCTCCAGCAGTAGGGACGTGGAAATATTTCAATATAATCTAATTGATTTAATCCCGTGATGTTTAGATTGTTGAAAGTTGATGACGCTATTTTTTTTACTGGGGCACCAACACCAAGATTAACTTCATAATATGGCGCAGGTACAGAACTTGACTCCGTAAATGGTGGATAAGGGAAGGTAGCTGGATTAACAGAATAATCATTGGAATAATTTAATAAAATCCAGGCAAAATAAGCAGGGTTTAAAAACGCAAAGTGTGATTCAATAGAATCGTCAAAGTAATTAGCTGATGCAATATCAAGGACGATGTTATATGTAGTTTTCTTGCCTGAAATTAGTCCGCCTGTTGGACTACAATAACCGATTCTCGCCACAATCGTAGGAATTTCTAGGCAAGTTAAAACAAACCAAACACCGTTACACCAAGCAAAGCGACCTCCCACAATATAGGGGTGAAAAAGCGTACCAAACACCCTTTTTCCACCCATCCTGGCACTAATTCCTCCTTTCCTTGACGAATTAGCAATCCCCATATAACCAACAGGTAAAACTTCTTGATATTGAAAGTCTGCTGGTAATGGGTTAGGTATTGGTGATGAAGGCCCGTCAATCCAGGTTTCTACTTCCATTTCACATTAATTCCCACTTTTATGCAGAAGTTCGATATGTTCTGTGTTTTCACTGATTGCTTCAAAGCCTGTCAGGATATACTATTTAATTAACTCTTCACAAGGAGAGTAACAAGGGATTTCCAACAATTAAGCGAAAGTCGATATTTTTGGGAATTTTTATTAAATAAAAGTGGGAAGGAATTATGAAAATTGACAGGCATGGTAAAGCAGAATTTTTATCCCCAGAATATTGCAAGTTAATTAGAGAGCATTTACCCACGCCACGAGATCGGCTAATTTTTGCGATCGCACTTTACACAGGTGAGCGCTGGGGAGCGATTATTCAACTTGATGTGAAATATGTTTACAAAGATGCCAAAAACTCTATACCGCAAGACGAAATAACTTTTACCGCCGCTACTCGTAAAGGCAAGCGCGATACTCGTCAAGTGTTTGTTCATCCAGCACTTAAGGAACTTTTGCTAGCTTATCAACCGCCGCTGCAAGGTTGGCTCTTTCCTTCCCCCCACAACCCAGAGCAACCGATTGACTTTTCAACAGCTGACAAAATGCTGCGTCAGGTTCTAGAACGTGCCGGACTGTCTGATAAAGGCATCTCGACACACTCAACTAGGTTGACATTCATCACCACGTTGCACGAGCAGGGATACGACCTGCACACTATCCAGCAACTTACTGGGCATCGTAGTTTATCTACACTCGCTGGGTATATTAAGCCAAATGGCGATCGACTAAAAAAAGCGATCGCCTCACTCCCTTCCTTTAATACAAGTTTGGTAGCAGCATAATGGACTTAGCACAACGTATTATCAAGTACATGACCGATAAGGATTATCGAATTTCCACAGAACCCGGTCAGGTCAACATTGTTTACATTGAGGGCGTTAACCCCGACGGTACGATAAATGCCGATCGTTTGGATGAGTGGAATGATTTGAGAATTGTCATTACTTTTCAGTTTGGCAATCCGGCCATTGTAGGTAAGTACATCGCCACTACCGAACCGGGACGGAAATACACCATGCAGCCAATGAATCGCAATGGAGCAGCGCGAATTCAGTTCGGACAGTACAAAGCTTGGCGCGTTGGAACTCATGGAGGTTCTCAGCCACACGAGGCACTCGTGCAAGTTACCCCGGTGTCGGTGTGTCGGGACTTAAATAAGGATGGGGTTAGGACTGGGGATAAAGTCCACACTGGTTTGTTTGGGATTAACCAACACTGGGGATATGACATGAAAAATGTCGGTGCTGCCAGCGCTGGTTGTTTAGTTGGTCAAAGCCGGGAAAGCCACAGACAATTTATGGGATGGGTGAAGGCCGATCCGCGCTACCGGACCGATCGCAATTACATCTTCCGCACCACCATTATTGCTGGCGACAAACTATGACTGTTTGGGTAATGGCGGTGTTACCGGGCCTGACATTTCCATCATTCTACGCAGTTGACAGATCTCTAACACTAGGGTTTGATTCTGGTCGCGTAGTACTTTGTTCTGTTCTCTGAGGTCTTTAATCATTTCTTGCAGCATCGCTCGATCTGCCTGGTCTTCGGCAATCTCAGCCATTTCTTCAGCTTTGGAAAGTTCTAACCTGTGCTGCCACCAGTCCGAAACGGACTTAACGATTTCTCTGACAATTAAGACTCCTAAGCCTAATCCGATGCTGCCACTAACTAAAATGTCACCCACCGGAGATGTAGTGCTGTCGGGTAACGGAATATCAATATCTGGCTGTTTGTTTGCTGTGGCGATTAATAAAGCTTTCATAATTAATGTGATAACTTGTAACGCTTTTGTTACTATCTTTCTTCATTGATTCCCACTTATCAATACAGAAGATAAAATCTTTTGAGAGTCTTTAAAAAAGGCAGTATATCTTACTATTTATCTGTACTGGTGCTATTTGAGGGGTCTAACCCTTCATCGGTAGTATATATGGCGTACTTGCTTAAGTTTATCCGTAGAGATTCTATAATCACCTGGGCTTTACTTTTCCCTTCAACTTTCATGGCAATTTGTATTAGCTGTGAGTCTAGTAAAGTGATTTTGGTGAACAGGGGAATGGTGCGGGGGCTGTCGTCAATTTCCCCAGTTCCCCTTTTAGATTCATGCCCTTTCCTTCCCAATTATTTATTACCACTAATTTTGGTGTGTTTTCTCCATGCTTTTATCATCGCTTCTATTTGTGATGGTTGAGCGCCACAACTAATGGCATTTTCGATCTCCCTCATTCTGTTTATCGCCAAAGGTGAGGCAGTATTACCACCGGGGATATGATGTTTAACTACGCGGTGAATCCTATCGCTTCTGTCGATGTAGCTGTAGCGGTAATAAAAATTTTCCTGCTTAACAGGATAAATTTCTACCCACTGGTAAGGTTGTTCGCACGTTGGTTGATTTGGTTCGCACGTTACTCCAACGTGCGAACGAGTTTCTTCAACGTGCGAACGAGTTTCTTCAACGTGCGAACGGGGTAAAATTACTTCGTCTTCCCCCTGCATATCTTCCCAGTCTGGATGGTAAATAATGTCTTTTGAGTATGGCTTTAAATCGAATAATGTGGGATTGTCCATTGGTTAATTAATTGGGCTAAAGTGTAAAACATTGGATCGCTCAACAAAGCAACCTGTGCTAATAAAATGGGTTCCTATTACTAGGAACCCATTTCTTTTTTAAAATTCGTCAGCTTCCTCTATCGGATGAACGAGTAAGTCAGCCATCACGTTGAGTTTTTTTGCTGTTTTACTTAGGCGGTTGTAGATATGAATGTCAGTATCAACTGTGCCAGTTTCTTGATCCATAATGTAGGACTGCAGTCTAGATAAGTCCTGAAAGATTCTGCTCAATTGATTCCATACATCCCGGTAATCCCATTCAGGATCTTTGTAAATCCCGATGACTTCTTTTTCCATTTCCTGATGTTTGGATTCGTCGTGAGCAAAATGTTCTCTGTTTTCTGGGTAAGGAATGCGACTTTTATCGCTCATGTCTCCAGAAACGATGAATTTATAGTTGAAATTTTCTTCTTCTAAACATCTGTCGCAAATTACTGCGACTGCTCCTTCTAGCGGTAAATTACAAATTGCACATCCCCAGCCGTTACCAGGTACTGGTTGTTTAAAGTCGAGGCAGATGAAGTTTCTGACTGGGCGTTCAGGTGATGAATCACAGCCACAGACACAGCAAGTACCAAAGTCCTCAAAGTCTTCTGCTGGGATTGGGACAAATTCTTTCAATACATCATCATCAAGTGGTTTGGACATGGTTAATAATCCTCCTCATAATATTCGTCGGTTTCATCAATAAATACTGGTGGTTCTTCTCCCCATTCGTTGAGCCAAAAATCTTCTTCTGCTAGGTGGGTATTGGCACAAAGTTCTACTGGTTGTCCTGGTTGCATAAACATGAATAAGCTGGGGGCGATGGCTTTACACGCTTCAAAAATTTTGCGATCGCACCCCTGCCAAATGTGGCAATGGTTAATGTAGTGAGTGCCCTTGTAGGTAAGTTCAATTTTGCAGTAGTGGTAATGCCAGCGCTTCGGATCTGCCCAGTCCTGGGGGCGCGAGAAAGATAAAAGTTTTTCTTCGCACTCGCTGCCATCCTCATCCAGTTCATAGAGCGTGTAACAGTTGTGAGTTTCTATGACTGGTAATTCTTCAAGGCCAGGTGTTGAAATTGCAATTTCACTTTCGGTGGTCATAAGCTTTTTATTTTGGGTGGAATTGTTGCTTAAAACTGGTGATTTTCCTGTCATTTAACGTGGTTCTTTCAGCACGGGAACGCAGAACGCAGACGGCAGTTTTTTAATAACATCGCCGTTGTTGAACGAGACGATTAATATTTGCATCCCATGAAAAAACCGTGCTGATTCAACTATTCCCACCCCGTAGTCTCTGTCGACAATTTGAGCGAACTCATAATGGATTTCTGCCCTGGTTCGTACTCTTTGCCCTGGTTTAAATTCTGGTATTTTGTTGGTCATTGGTTACAACTCAGTTTGAAAGGGAAACATAGTTTAATTTCACGGTGTCAAACGCCTTTTAAATGGCGTTTGATGCTCTGCTACAGTACGTCTGGGTTTTTCTTCTTGCTGGTCAGGGCACTTCGGAACTGCTCAACTTCAGGACAGGTTGCCCAGTGAGATACCCCATCTGGGTCAATCGGTGTAAATTTTCCGCTCTGTGTCTTTACCCAGCGAATTGGTTGTCCGCAGGCTTTGCAGTATTGCTGTTTGGCTTGAGTCATGGTCGTTGATGTTGGTAAGGTTTTTTAAAACTCGACAGTTTTCGGCACTTTGGGCCAACCCCCATTTGCTAATTTCAGTAGTAGCCTCCCCCTGTATGCCCAGGTAGCCACAGTCGCTTAAAGGTATTTGGATTGGGGCGGATTTTTGTACAACCTGGTCATGGAGCACCCGAACCAGTCCCAAAAAAATCAAAACCATCTCCTAATTTCAAAGGCGGGAATTTCCCGCCCTGCTGCACTGCTTTATTGGTTGTTGTTATGTCACCTCCTTCAACCTCTACACCGTTTAGTACGAACCATCATCCGGCACACCGAGAATGTCAATCCGAAGTAGACGGGCTAACTCCTTTGGTGAAACTTTCATCTCACGACACAAGCCAAAAAAATTGTCGACCTTCGGAGTTTTCCTGCCCGTAAACCAAGCTGAGACAGTATTAGTTGAAACTCTCAACCGTCGTGCTATTTCGGCTTGATTGACCTCAGCAGCTTTCATTACTTCTTCAAGGGTTCTAGGATTTTCTTCGTTATTCATTGTACAACAAAAGTTGTACAACTAAAGTTGTTGACTTTCAGAAACCATACAACTATAGTTGTACGTGGTAGACACAAAAAAGGGCAGCTACCCCAAGACAACCAATCAGGGTGCGTCAAAGCATAACTGCCCATCCATATATTCCTGCCAATGGAAGCAATAGGAAATCCCCTGCAAATAAATTTTGTAACGGGAAAAACCTAACGCCCAAAACATTGGTTTGTTCAAACAACATGGACATCACCGAACAACTGTTAAACTCCCAAAATCAATGGGATGACTACCGAGCATCACCATCGGAATTCTTCACTCATGTAGAAGATTCAGTGATTGCCGATTTACTGGGGCAGGAAGAAGTATCTTCCCGCACTGCAGCCAACGAAAAAAACGCTCTTTACTGGTGTTCTCAAGCTGCCAAATATGGTCAGTTTGGCTATGTAGTAACGGGCATTTGGTTGAATAGACTCCGCCAATGGAAACACCTCTGGCATCGCAAAGCCAACAAATTTGGCGACTTCTGCCAACAACTAATCGGTAGAGGTAGCTGGTACGCCAATCGAGTCATCAAAGCTGCCAAAGTCTGTATGGCACTAGTTCGTCAAGGCTTTAAAACCTTACCAACCTGCGAAACCCAAGCAAGACCTCTCACAAAATACCTAACAGAAAATGACCCAGTTTTAGGAGATTATTGCTGCGATGAAATGTTTGATAAATGGCAGGAGGTTATTGATAATGCGCCGCCAAAAAAAGGCATTACTGCTAATCATGTAGTAGCAATTATTGACGGTGAAGAAAACACCAAAAAGTCTATTCGGACAAATGCCAAAACTTACGAACGCCTAGAGAAAATGGCTCTTGATGCTGGGATGAGCAAAGAGGAATATCTTAACCACTTGTTAGATAAGGAATCAGGAATAGAACCAGAAGAGGAAGAAGAAGCCGAGCCGGAAACAGAGGAAGAGAAAGCTAAAAAAACACAAACTTGGTTAAAAGATATTGAGACTTTAGTTGATGAGTTTACAGCCCTGACTTTTGGCTTCCCACGTTCGACAAAGAATTCACACGCTGGTGTTGACGCAAAATCCGGGTGAACTTGAGGAGACAACCTGCCCATGAAACTAGCAGAACTACAACAGCTATCAACCAAGGAACTCAAGGAACTAGCAGCCAAAGAAGGTGTTACTCCCAGTGGCGACAAGCGATCGAGAATCACCTGGGCTAGTTGCCCTAGAGCAACACTTTGAGGCAAATCTACCCATCCTTGCTGAAACTGGCAACTACGAAATTACCTACGGCAAGAAAACCCACTACAGGTTTCGCCGCAAAAACCCTCAAGGTGTTTGGGTAGAGAGCGATTCGCCACTACCCAAGCTACTGTATCGCTTGAGCAGGTTTACACTATTCCACCGTCAACTTGACTGGCTAGAAGGTATCCGCGAATTCCGTGCTGCCTGTGTCCCCATCTCCCCATCTCCCCGTCCGCCATAACCAGGGAGGGCTGTTTGTTGAGGATGGGTGTTGAGTTGAGGTGCAATCTATGAGTAATTAAGCCGCGTCCAAGTTCTACTAACTGAAGAACACATGATCCTGTTATTGCGATCGGTCCGATTAGGTTAGATCGATCGCAATTTCTTCCCAAACAGTTCGCACGTTGGTAGTCATATCGATCTCCTACACCGTTAATTACTAACAAATGAATGAGCCAAAGATTCGACATCGAATGTAGCTGGAGAAACCTAATGATCGGGGTTTACTTCCAACCCGTCTATTTAGGCAGAGGAATAATCTTTTGGATTTATCCCTGCCCCTTTATCGCTATCAGAATAGATGCCAGATGGAACAAAAAATAAGGGTGCATTATGTTGACACATCACTTAATTAGTTTAATCAAGCGAGAACTCAATCAATCAGGCGAAAACTTTAAGTTTTCCCAAAAACCAGATTTGTTGATGGTAGAACACATCCAAACAAACAACCTTTATTTTGTAGCTTGGACACCCTATCGCGGTGGTTCATTCCAAGTAATGCCATGCCAGAATTCCGAGCTATATGATTTAGTTTCCCATCGCGTTCATAAAGCGGTACAACTTTACAACGATCAAGTAGCAGCCGCCGAACGCAGAAAAGTAACCGTCAAACAAACAATTTAACCCTACTAATTTGAGGAACCAAATATCATGGGCGTTCAAATAGATGTAATGGACGTAGGCAAGGTCAAAACGCAGTTGCAGGAATACCTACAAGTAATAGTCGATCAGGGTGGTGATGCTGTAGCTGAAATAGAATGCGATGAATTGCGAGACAGTTATATTGTCATGCTAGTACTGCGAGAAATGCACTTAGAACTACTTTCTAAGAAAATCACCCCTGTTGTCAAACTGCGTCAAAAAAGGGACACACAAGAGGCACTTGAAGCTGCAATGATCATGAAAGCTTTCGCCATCGCGACAGAAAAGTTGCAAAAATTTTCTCCTGAAACTGACTTGAAAACGCTCAGAGAGCAATTGGCTGAACAAGCAATAGATTCTTTTAAGGGGAAAACCATGTCAGCCGTAATTGATGAATTACAAAAGGCTTTCCCGGAATTTGAAAGATTAATAGAACGATAGTCATTAAAAAGCGATCGCACTACGAGTCCCAAGTGCGATCGCTTTTATGTACAAAAATACTTAACTAATAACAACAATCTTACCACAATTCGCATACGACATCAGTGAAAATAATTCTATGCACGGGAAAAGGAAAGCAGATTAAAGAAGTTGATATACCTTGCGCGTTACCTCCAGATATCATTACTTGGCAAGGCCAAATTTTTATGTATTTCTCAACAATAAATGACAAGCCTTGTTACTGGCAGGCAAAATATTACGCACTCAAAGATTAACAGTTCGGGTCTGTATTTTAAACTTTTATTTCACCTGTTTAAAATGCGATCTCTCAAAGCGTCAGCAAAAATCCCGCCTGATGATGGCTAGCCTGACTCCCTAGCCGAAACAGGGGAATCCCTCCCCTGTCGCGGATCGAGTCCAAATCATCCGCACGGTAACACAATTTGCAGCTTAGGGCTTTGAGAAGGAAACAGGCTTAACGGCTTTCGTATTTTCATAGGCTCGGCTGCACTCGTTACCGTCCAAGAGTGCATTAAATCTCAGGTCTTGAGAGTGAAGTAGGTTTCTGGCCTTCGGGTGATTCGTAGACTCTGCACTATTGGGAATTTGGAAACCTCACCCTGGAGAAAACGGAATGATATCTATTGTTGGGCTTGACATCTGCAAGTCCTCGGTTGCTGCTGTCTTGTTAACAGAGCGACCAGCTGAACCTCGACAATTTTATTTCGATGCTGAGTTTTTAAAAATCTATGCTGACGCAGCGGGAATTAAACAACTGCTGGAACTAAAACCCGACATCGCGGTGATGGAACCGACAGGCGTTAACTACGCTAAATTGTGGGGAACCCATCTCGCCCGTGCCGGAGTCAAAGTCTTGCTAGTCGGACACACCCAATTACGCTATTACCGAGAAAGTCACTTAGAACTACCCGATAAGGATGACGACGCTGATGCTTTGGCGCTTGCTTGTTACGCCTTTGACTATTTAGACAACCCAAGGCGGTTTCTGCAAGAACGCGACTACACGATTGTCAGAATCAGAGAACTGGTACTACGACTAGCGCACCTCAACCGAGTGCAGTCCCCCATTATCAATCGCTTGCGTCAAGATTTAGCGTGGCAGTTTCCTGAAGTTGCTCTGGTGCGATCGGTCCGAGCGAGCGACAACGTACCGCTGCTTTGGGGTTGGGTTTGCCGGGGAAAGGAAGTCAAAAAAGTACGATAACCTTTATGCCAACACGGTCGGACTAGGTTTATCACCAACAGTTCATCATCACGCTTCTAGGTTGTGCGACCTCCAGCGTGAGGAAATGAGCATCGAGGCGGAACTCAAAGAACTAATTGCTGACCCGCGCTTCCTTCCTTACCGTAAAGTGTTCGCCCGTTTCGGCTTTGGTCAACGAGTGGAAGCACTTATCCTCAGTCAGATTTACCCGTTTGAGAACTTCCTCAACCCCGACGGCAAACCCGACATCAAAATCCGCAAAGGCAGAAAATCTGGTAAACCAACTAAGCGCCACCTCTCCCGCCGCCGATTTGAGAAAGCGCTCGGTGTTTCCCCGACGCTGGAATCCTCTGGCGATAAATCCCGCAATAAAATCGTTGGTGGCTCTGACTTGTGCCGGAAAGCATTATGGCAATGGTTGTTTACCAGGATTGAGCCAGAAAGGTGCAGGCTCAAAAATGCGATCGGTAAATCTTTAGGTGCGGCGATGGATGTGGAAAAGTCGGCTGGTAGACCGATAAAGTTAGTTCGATCCAGGTGTTGCGCCAAAGCAGTTAGACTGCTGTTTAAGGAATTAGTTACAGAGTTCTCCCATTAAGTTTTAAGTCCCCTTGTTAAGGGGGACTTCTTCTTTACAAGAATTGTTGCTAGAGTGAAAAGGTAAACGACTGAAACAGACAACTACTTTCTCTAAATCTAGAAAGATTAAGAAATCATTATTAATGAACAAAGAGGGACATCGAATGCTGGCTTTAAATAGCGCCTATCACTACAAAGATCGCGAGCGTTCATTTAAAGAAGCAGAACCAATTCCAGGGGAGAAGAAAAGAGCGATCGCATACAGCATGGACGCTCTAGTTCCCGGAATATATGCTTGGTTTGGCTCGTGGAATTTTCGCATCGGTGGTAGCAAAGCAGAAAAAAGCTATCCCGGCACAATACATAGTTTCGCTGGTTTGGCGCTAGTATTACCGGGATACCGGATATACAGCACCTATCAGGGAGACTATGACCCTCGATAAACATCAAATTGACGGCATAGGTAAGATTACTAGTAAAACCTTACCTACCCATAAATTTGAAGAGATTATGCAGCAAGCTGGCTACAGACGTATTAGTAGCCAGCCAGCTGAAGGTGACAGAATTAAGGTAGATTGGTATCACTACAAATGGGCAAAAGTAGAAGCGATTTATACACCGGATCAAAAGGTAGCTATTACCGCTTATCATCCTGAAAAAAAGGGTGTAGCTGGGTACTAGTTTAATGTTTTAAGAGCGATCGTATTTTAAGGAGTGGAAACTCCAAGTCTCCTGAAAATCCTTGTGATAAGATATTAATACACTGTCTGGAGAAAGCAAAAATGTCAACAGTCAAAGTTGAAATTCAAATGTCTTCAGAAGAATTAATAAAAGCTGTTTCCCAACTAAGTTTACCAGATTTAGAACAATTTGTCTCTCAAGTTATTGCATTACAAGCACAACGCAGAGCTAATAATTTGCCCCAAAGTGAAGCAGAATTGTTGCTGAAAATTAATCAAGGAATTCCTTCACATATACAAAAGCAATATGATGAATTAGTTGTGAAACGACAAGCTGAAACTCTCACAACAGAGGAGCATAAAGAGTTATTAAACTTAACTGAACAAATAGAGAAATTGCAAACACAACGAATAGAACATTTAGTGGAATTGGCAGGGATTAGAAAGATTTCGCTGAGGGAATTAATGGAAAATTTAGGCATTCAGGTGCCAATGGGAGAACATCCAGCTATTGAGGTTAATTAGTAGAGTTTTCCTATTTACCCCAAAGTCAACAATCCAGCAGCAAAATTCACCGTCAGAGGCAGCATTTTCAACCATTGTAAACCCAACAAAGATTCGGGAATTCCATCCCCAGCTAAAACAGGAATTACGTACTCTTGCCCATCCAGTACAACTCTTCCTTCATATATGTCAAAAAATGCCTCGCCCCGTGCAATCTGCATTGCTCGTTCACTTTCAATCATAGCCCACCCCAAACTGAGAACATCTTGGGTATCAAGTGCCAGCCAGCCTGTTGTAAATCCTGTATCTAAAAGCCCATCGATAGTAAATATTTCTCCATCAGCAGCGATTAAATCAATTTCAAAAATTAGCTCGCCGATCTCACCGAACTTGCCTGAAATCATATCATTCCACAAGTTCCTGTTTCATTAAGACGCATAATGCCAACCATTCCAGTAGGATACTTTTGACGAGCTTTTTGAACCGCTACTTCTTCATCGGGATCGATAAAATAATCACCACTGTTTGCTTCAATAACTATAAACCAGTCGTAATGATTTCCGATCAATTCAGGGCTAACTCGTAGAAAAATTTCCCGGTAACGCTGACAACGTGCATCTTTTTCGGCTTTACGTCTGGCTAGTTCTTCTGGGGGTATTGTAAATTCTGGGAATAATCTGCCTCGACGACGGGGAATTTTTCGGGGTGTTTGAGTCATGGCTTACGTTGCTTATTTAAGTATTAGTAATCATTGAACTAATTTTAATTTTACTTAATTTAGCCGCTCTTCCACAAGCAAATCACGCAAGAGACTTAGTTGAGCAGCTGTTAACCCAATTGTATGCAAATAACCAATTACTCCTCCATATTTTTCATCTAAATATTTAAAAGTATCTAACAAAGTTTCTGCACGACATTCAAACATATAAGCATTGCCAAGTTCCCTGGCTTTTGGTAACAAAGGTGCAAACATCGGAGCGAGATAATCACCGCTTAAAACGAAATCTTCCACAATAGTATTTACTGGTACATTCGCCACACTCAGCAATAAAGCAATAGTTAAACCAGTGCGATCTTTTCCACCAGTACAATGAATTAAAATTGGTGATGGTAAACTCTCAATAATAGTTTCTAAAATCTTCCGAAACTGTGCTTGACAGCTATCTAACCAAATATAGTAGTTTTCCGCCTGAGTTTTTAAGGGTTTCAACTGTTCTAATAGTTCATTTCCAAACAAGGGAATATTCAAATATTTTATCTGTTCTGATTTGGCAAAAATACTAGGTCTATTCTTAACTTCAGAAGCATAGCGTAAGTCAATAATTGTTTTTATCCCGTAATCAATTAGTGCTTGTTGACTGGCTGGTGTAAGACGATGCAAACTATCTGAACGCAGAATTGTTTTCCAGCGTGTTTGATAACCTTCAGCAGTAAGATAACCTCCAATATCGCGGATATTATAGCTACCTTCTAAGGGTAAGTGACGTTGTAAATTTGAGAAGTTTTTCATGCTTCGTATTTAGTGGGCAGCCATACCACCACCTGCCTTAACTTTTTTAAAGAATAACACAGCAATTCCACTTAGTAATAAAGCACAACCAACCAAATAGAAACAATCATTAAAAGCCATTATGTAAGCTTCCCGACGCACAACGTTACTAATAGCTGCTAATGCCTGATTTTGTGCTGTGGCTAAATCTGCACCTCTACTTACAAAAAATTGAGTTAATTGATTAATTCTTTCTTGAGTTTCTGGGCTATAAATCGAAACTGCATCTCCTAAGCGATTAGAATGAAATTGTTCCCTTCTGGTGAGTAAAGTTCCTAATATGGCAATTCCTATAGAACCACCTAAATTCCGCATCATATTAAATAAACCAGAAGCAGAACCAGCTTGTTCTTTCTCAATGCCAGATGTGGCGATCGAAGTTAAAGGAAGCATAATCAAAGGTTGTCCCATCGCCCTCACAATTTGCGATGTTCTTAATTGCTCATATCCGGTTAAATTGGTTAAGTGAGAATTCATAAAAGCACTGATAGCAAATACAGTGATTCCCACTCCTACCATGACGCGCACATCTATTTTTTGCTGCAATTTTGGCAGGAATGGAATAATAAATAATTGGGGAATTCCTGCCCACATTAAAACTTCCCCTGTTTGCATAGCATTATAGTTTTGAATTTGCCCTAAATATAGGGGTAAAAGATACAGCGAACCATACATTGCTGCACCTAAAGTAACATTAACAATGGCTGATAATCCGAAATTACGCCTTCCCAATAATCTAAGATTGATAAAAGGTCGTCTACGGGTAAATTCAATAAATAGGAAAAGTGGGAAAAATATTGCTGCTATTATGCTAAAACGAATGATAAAATCTGAACTAAACCAATCTTTGCGGGTTCCTTCTTCCAAAATAACTTGTAGAGAACCTAAGCCAACTGCCATAGAAAGAATTCCCCACCAATCACCGCCTTTTAATAAATCCAATTTTAATTTTTGTGGGGCAATTCCGTACCAAATTGCACCTATCATCAAAAGACCAGGAATTAAATTAAGATAAAAGTTATATTGCCAACCAAAATTTTCCGTTAACCAACCACCTAAACTAGGCCCAATTGAAGGAGCAAAAGTAGCTGTTAAACCAAACATGGCAATTCCAATTGGCTGTTTTGCTGGCGGAAGTGAGGTTAAAATAGTGGTAAAGGCCATCGGAATTAAAACGCCACCAGTGAAGCCTTGTAAAGCCCGGAATAAAATCATTGAATTTAAATCCCAAGCCCAAGCACAAGCCATTGAAAATAAGATAAATAAGGCAGAATTTCCCAACAAATACCAACGAATTGAAAATACTTGTGATAGCCAAGCAGTTAGGGGAATTACAACAATTTCTGCTACTAAATAAGAAGTAGAAATCCAAGAACCTTCTTCTAAGGTTGCGCCTAAAGCTGCTTGAATTTCCCGCAAAGAAGCGTTAGTAATTTGGATATCCAAAACTGCCATAAATGCGCCTACCATTGCGCCAAAAACCCCAATCCAGACTCTTAAAGGCACCTGATTTGATGGCACACTTTGCGGCATTTTTCCATTTGATATTTCAGTCATAGTTTTTATAATTGGTTACAGATTAAGACGAGTTTTCCCATAACTGCTGACTTTTCTAGCAATTCATGGGTACGTTGCGCTTCTATCAAAGGAATTATTTCCCCGATTTTTGGTTTGATTTTATTTTCTTTGAGTAGTTCTAGCAGTTTGCCCAAATCTTCACGAAAGCGATCGCCATATTTTTTCTTATAATCCGAAATAGAATAAAAGATAGCTTTTTTGCGATCGGGAATCAAACCCAACGCAGATAATATCACTAGACTAGTTACCAATTTAAACATTCTGCCTTTTTTTGCACTCAAAGCCGCAGAAAAACCATAATTAATTAAGCGTCTATGTTTCATAGAACTGCCTATAAGTGAGTAGACTACAAAGTTCTATCTGCAAAATTATAGGCAGGCTTTTACTTTGTCATGGGTTTTCACACGAATTTTTTAATTTTTGGCTTGTGGAAGAATGCCCATTTTTGCATAGATAGGGTGTACCAATGGTTTGAGACTTGGTAGTTGTCGGGCAAAATATAAGGAACCTAAAATGCAAAAGATACCGCTGATTATGACTGTATTGGGCGCACCAATGTAATTAGCTAATCCGCCAGCGAATAAGTTACCAAAGGGGATAACTCCGAAAAATGCTAATGTGTAAATACTGAGTACTCTGGCTCTTTTATCGTCTTCGACAATGGTTTGTAATAAGGTGTTACTGGAGGCAAATTGTAAAATAAAACCTAATCCAACCAAAAACATCATGATTAGGGAAAACCACAATACACGGGATAAACCAAATGCAACTAAACCTATGCCCATAATTGCTGGAGAATAGGCAATTATTTTACCCAATCCCACCACACTTTTCCGCATACTGAGATACACTGCACCTAATAATGCGCCAACTCCCGATGCTGCCATTAAAAATCCTAAAGCATCTGCGCCACCATTCAAAATTTTTGTGGCGAAAATCGGTACTAAAACTGTATATTGCATTCCCATGAAACTAACTAATGCTAGTAGTAAGATGATGGCACGAATGGGAGGAAAAGTGAAAGTATAAACAAATCCTTCTTTTAACCTTTGCAAGGAATTTCCTTTAGCATTTAAGCCTACAACATGAGGCTTGAGTTTCATTGCTAATAAAGCACCAATTACAGCTATATAGCTAAGTCCATCGATGAGAAAACAATAACCTGCTCCTACTGTTGCTAATACTATACCAGCAATAGCGGGACCAATTAATCTGGCTCCATTAAACATAGCAGAATTTAGCGCGATCGCATTTGCCAAATCCTCCCTTTTTTCCACAATTTCGGGAACAAAAGCTTGACGTGCAGGCGCATCAAAAGCATTGATTGTCCCTTGAAATAAGCTGAGTAATATCAAATGCCAAATATCAATAGCTCCGAATAAAGTTAACACAGCTAAAGCTAATGACTGAATCATTGCTAATACTTGTGTGGCAATAATCACTCGATGGCGATTCCAGCGTTCTACAAATACGCCAGCAATGGGCAGAAATATCACACTAGGTATTTGGCTAGAAAATCCCACTATTCCTAATAACCAAGGTGATGTGGATAGTTTATATACTAGCCAAATTGTAGCCACTTGAGTCATCCAACTGCCAATTAATGACAAACCTTGTCCAGCAAAGAAAAGACGATAATTTCTCGATTTAAATGCTGGTATATTGGGAATTAACTTTTTTGCACTAATAGCCATACTTGCTTGCTTGTAACATTTCTTTTAATTATTACTTAAAAATTGGTTTTGTGAGCATTTGAAGAGTTAATTTATAACTAAAGTAAGAATCTCCAGAAATTTTGTAGAGACGTTATATATAACGTCTCTACAGTTTAATATATATGTAATCAACCAAACATGAAATACTATTCCTGGTTAGAGGTTAACAGCTTTCATGGCATATTCTGGGTAACGTTCTCCTGAAGCGACATTTTTGGGAGCAATGCGATCGATCGCTTCCAACTCCTCCAAAGTTAAAGCAACTTCTTCTGCCGCAGCCACATTTTCTTCTAAATATTTGATTCTTTTTGTACCCGGTATTGGTACAATATCTTCACCTTGAGCTAACAGCCAAGCTAAAGCTAATTGGGAAGGTTGACAACCCTTTGCTTTTGCCAATTCTTCAATCTTTTTTACTAGATCCAAATTCTTTTGGAAATTCTCTCCTTGAAAGCGAGGCGAATAACGTCGCCAATCATCTGGTGCTAAGTCATCAATACTTTTAAATTGTCCGGTTAAAAAACCTCTACCCAAAGGACTGTATGCAACAAAACTAATTCCTAACTCTCGACAAGTTGGTAAAATTTCATCTTCAGGATCGCGAGTCCAAAGAGAATATTCTGTTTGTAAAGCTGTAATTTGATGCACTGCATTTGCCCGTCGAATTGTTCCCGGCGCAGCTTCCGAAAGTCCCAAAAAACGTACTTTTCCCGCTTGCACTAATTCTGCCATTGCGCCTACAGTTTCTTCAATTGGCACATTAGGATCGACTCGATGTTGATAATAAAGATCTATAACATCTATTCCCAAACGTTGTAGACTGGCATCACAAGCTTGACGGACATATTCAGGTGTTCCATTCACACCTAAAAAACCTCCATCAGGCGATCGAACATTGCCAAACTTAGTAGCTAAAATCACTTCATCCCGGCGATCTTTAATTGCCCTTCCCACCAATTCTTCATTTTTTCCTACACCATACATATCCGCAGTATCGAGGAAATTCACACCTAAATCTAAGGCGCGATGGATGGTAGCAATTGACTCTTGTTCATCGCCACCGACATAAAATTCCGACATTCCCATACACCCTAATCCGATGGTGGAAACATTTAAAGAACTGTTGCCCAATTGATGGTATTTCATAGTTCTGGAAATCGCTACTTATTAGAGGCTAGCAGAAAGCAGAGGGGCAGAGGGGCAGAGGGGCAGAGGAGCAGAGGGGCAGAGGGGCAGAGGGGCAGAGGGGCAAGGTACAATTTAACTCTTCTTGTCTTCTTGTCCCCAGTCCCCAATCCCCAGTCCCCAGTCCCCAATCCCTAGTCCCTAGTCCCCTTCACATCCACAGTCACTACAGCTGACATCCCTGGAGCAATGCGAGATTCATAGCCTTTGATACTTTCAGAATCAAAAACTACTTTTACAGGAATGCGTTGCACAACTTTAGTAAAGTTACCTGTGGCATTATCAGGAGGTAACAAAGCAAATTCAGCGCCAGAAGCCGGAGAAAAACTATCAACTCGACCCTTAAAAGTATGATTTGGGAAAGCATCAAGCTTAATCTCTACCTCTTGTCCGGGCTTCATGTTTTCCAGCTGTGTTTCTTTGAAATTGGCAGTTACCCAATAATCATCACTGACTATTGCCATCACAGGAGTTCCGGCTTGGACTCTTTGCCCAACTTCTACCGACTTCCGACCGATTTTGCCATCAGCAGGAGCCGTAATCTGGGTGTAAGATAATTGCAGCTGGGCATCTCTGAGGGCAGCTTCCGATTGGGAAATGGCTGCTTGTGCTGCTTCAAATTGTCTGCGATTTACCTCAGTTTGTTGACCTCCCGCTGTTGCTTGTTGCAGTCCGCCTTGAGATGCAGCTAATTTCGCTTGGGCTTGCACTACTTGTTCTTGGGCTTGGGCGACTTGGGCTTGGGCGCTGGCTACTCCCACTCTCGCTTCATCTAGTTTGGCTTGGGCGGTGGCTACACCTTCATTTGCTTGGGCGACTCTCGCTTGAGCTTGTTCAATTCCTTGTTGGGCGGCGTTTCTTTGCGCTACGGCTACTTGGTAAGCTGCTCTGGCAGATTCTAGCTGTTGTCTGGCAACTGCACCTTGCTGAAACAAAGCTTGGTAACGATTATAGTCGGCTTGGGCTCTTTGTAAAGTCGCTTCTGTATTTGCTAATTGCGCTTGTGCCGATCCTACACCCGCTTCGGCTTCCCTAACTGCGGCTTGGGCGCTGGGAATACCCGCTTGGGCAGCGGTGACAATGGCTTGGGCTTGCGGAACTCCGGCTTGGGCTTCTCTTAATGCAGCTTGGGCGGTGGAAATTGCGGCGACAGCTGCTTGCACATCTCCTTGCGCTGTGGCTGTTTTGCCTTGGGTAGTTTGGGCGGCTAAACTGATATTGGCTTGGGCGGCGTTAGCTTGACGGCGTGCGGCTTCTAATGCGGCTTGGCTACTTTGCACTTTCACTTCAAAGTCGCGGGGGTCAAGTTTAACTAATAGCTGACCTTTCTGTACTGGTTGGTTATCATCTACCAATACGTCATTTACGGTATCGTTGATCCGGCTACTCACATTAATAATATGTCCGGCAACGGTGGCGTTGTCTGTTTCTTCGTGGGTGGAAGCAAATTGCCAGTAGTTATAACCAAATGTACCCGCTGTGGCGATCGCACCAATACCCACTGCTGCCAAAATTGCTTTCTTGAACCCTTTTTTCGGCGCTTTTTGGGGAGGCAGCGGTTCTTGTACCCTCTTTTCTAATTCTTCTCTCTCCGGTGCTAACAATTCTTGTTCTCTCACCGTTAAATCTGTCGTCGGCTCTAACTCTGGTTCTACAACTGGTTTTTTTCCGTTCAGTACAGCAGTGTTTGTGCGTTTCATAATTCTGTCTCTTTTAGTCTGTTGGTAAATTCGTTAGTAATCTTGAATATTTAGCGTGCTTATCTTTAACTACGAACCTATTCATTTCGTATACGTACTATTTTACAAAAATTAAACAACAAGAGCGTCATCCCTTAGTCATATCAACTAATCTTCCACGAGTTAGGTTAGGAAAGATTAGCGATCGCCAAATCCAGCATTTCCGAAAGTAGTTGGCGCTGGGTGTCTGGGATGCCTTGAAAAGCTTCTTCCCGTAATTCCTCGGCAATAGGCGGTAAGACGAACTTCAACTCTCTTCCGGCATCGGTTAACCAAATTCGCCAAACTCGACGATCTCTGGTATCTCGCTCCCGGCGCACTAGTCCCCGCTGTTCCATGCGATCGAGCACTCCCGTCAAAGTGCCGCCCACCTGTTGCAGCTTGTCACCTATGCTAGAAGTCGCTAAACCGTCCTCCTGCCATAAGCAACACAACACAACCCAGTGAAAAGGGGTTAAACCGTAAGGGTCAAGTCGCTCTTGAAATTTACGTGCTAGCAGTTGAGATAGTAGCTTGATTCGGTATCCCATACCGTGCGGTGCTAAAACCTCTTGCCACCCCCTCGATAACTTCTGTTCCACAGATGGAGTAGGCATTTAGCCTCCTAAGAATTACTTAGCGTGCTTAATTTAAGTATATGAGCTATTTCAGGTAAAGTCAAGTAAAAACTGAACTTCAGCCCAATGGCTGAGTTGTTGATAAGTATTTAAAACAAAATAATTTAAGATCCACAAATAATTTAAACTCAAGTTAGATAATTTTTATTCAAGAAGGATAAAGACATGAGATTAGCTTTGGTCGCCAGAGCAGCACTAGCAACTACGATCGCATTAACATACTTTAGTTTAGCAGAATCAGTGAATGCTCAAGAGATTCTTCAGAAAGACAAGAACTTTTTCAGTTTGCCCTACCAGAGCAGCAATTCAGACTTAAGAAATAAACAAAGATATGATTACGATCGCGATCGGTATGACCGGGACAGGTACGATCGAAACAGGTACGATCGGGATCGGTACGATCGGGACAGATACGACGGGGGGCGGCGTTCCCAGTACGATGATGAGATTAACAGACTTTATCGCCAAGTATTAGGGCGAAATGCTGATTATGACGGACTAAGAACTTGGTCAAGAGAGTTACAAAGAGGTAGATCGTTGAGCTATATTCGGCGCGAACTGGCGTACAGTCAAGAAGCAGAAAATACAATTAATAATATTTATCGGCGAGTTTTGGGGAGAAATGTAGACCGAAATGGTTTAAGGACTTGGCAATCAGAATTAGCTAGAGGTAAAAGCTTGCGGGAAGTGGAACGATCGATCGAACGCAGTCCAGAAGCCAGAAACAGAAGATAACAAATCAGAAAAAGTTAGCCATGAAAGCAAAAATTTTTACTAATTTACTCATATCTACTTCTGCTTTTTTGTTAGCAACTAATTTAGATAACCCAGTACAAGCACTTGACTGTGGTTGGCAACAAATCCTTTCTCCAATATTAAGAGGAAACCCAGAACGGGAACGCCAGGGGCATTTAGGAAAACTTTCTGACATCGAGCAAATTAATCAAATTTACATTGAAGTATTGGGGAGAGAAGTTGATTTCCAAGGCATAGTAACTTGGACAAAAGAATTAGAGCGGTACAGGACCCTTTGCGATATTCGCCGTGAAATTGCTTATAGTCGAGAAGCCGAAGCAGCGATTAATCAAATGTATCAAGAAGTGTTAGGTCGCAACGTCGATCGAAAAAATCTAGAAATTTGGAAAAATGTGTTAGCTAAAGGTACAAGTTTATATCGAATCCGGTTATATTTAGAAAAATATCGGGAGGAAATGGAGAAAAAATCTCAACCAAATCAATCATAATTTTCTTAAGCCAAATTCCAAGCCTTGACAAACTCCTGTGAGGAAATTTAAATCTAGGTTTTCGATGCGATCGCTAACTTGATGATAATGAGGATTTCGCATAAAAGCTGTATCCGTAATCATCATCGCTCGATAACCATTATCCCAAAAAGGAGCATGATCGCTCAAGCGAGTTTGCCGCACGAGTTTACCTCCATTTGGCACTGGCAACCATTCCGCAGGCGTACCACTTTTGCGGATATTTCGACTCAGTTTAATTAAATCGGGAATCGTCGTTAAATTGCCAATTAAAGCAATAAAATTACCTGTATTTGGATAAAACTTTTCTAATCCCGCAGGGTAACGTTGAGAGTTAGGCGCGTTATTACAATAACCCAACATTTCCAAAGAAATCATCAGGCGCAAACGTTGATTTTCTTGCTTTAATTTAGCTGCATATTCCTGACTACCAAGTAAACCATATTCCTCCATATCAAAAGCAACTAATCGCACAGGATATTTCAAAGGTTTAGCCGCAAATTCTTTTGCTAATTCCAACAATACAGCAACACCCGTACCGTTATCATCTGCACCCGGACAATTTGGTACAGCATCATAATGTGCGCCGATTAAAAGTGGCGGAGATTTTTCTTGATTCTTAGTTAAAGGTGGTAAATTTAAAATCAAATTTTGGTGAGTTTGACCTCTAATAGCAAATTCGTGAGTTTCCACTTCTCCCCATTGTTGGAATTGTTCACGGATATATTGCTGTACGTAAAAATGAGCTGCTGATGAGAGGTAGGGATCGCGATCGCGCACAATTTGAGTCAAATGTCCTTCTAATCTTTCTGTTAAATTCATGGGTTACTTCTCCTGATTTTTTTTCTCATAAATTCCCTCTGATTGGAAATCTGGGGCTACACAAACGAAGTCCGCATGCGCGGACTTTTTTGCTTATTTATAACTGATGGGATTCTAACCAATTGGTTAAATCGGTTGGTTGAGAGAAATCTAATAGTGCTTCTCCTAAGTCTTCTAATTGTGCGATCGATAAACTTTGAATTCTCACTTGCATTTCGGGAGTAACCACACCAATTCGACGAGTAAGCAGCCGGATAATCATTGATATTGCTTCTCGTCGTTGTCCTTGTTCTAGAATATCTTGATAAGTGACAGATTCCAGCATAATTTCCTCTCTGAATAATTGACGAATTAAACTTTTGTCAAAGCGCAAACCTGCAAGAACATATATACAGGCTGCCACATTTTGCCGTTGCTGGGTTTCTTCAATAAGTAGGTAGATCTAAATAAAGTGAAACTCTCGTCGGGCAAGATGCCCACCCCACAAGAAAGCTGAAAATCTTGTGGGGTGGGCATCTTGCCCGCCCCATTGATAGATAACTATTTTCACTTTATTTATTTGCACCTACTTATTAGCTACTCGATCGGCAACTTGAGCTAATAAAACCTGGGGAGAGAAAGTCCGCTTGTGCGGACTCAAAATTTTGTTTATGAATGATGAGATTCTAACCAAAGAGTTAAATCAGTTGGTTGAGAGAAATCTAATAGTGCTTCTCCTAAGTCTTCTAATTGTGCGATCGATAAAGCTTGAATTCTCGCTTGCATTTCGGGAGTAAGCAAACCAATTCGACGAGTAAGCTGACGTATAATCAAGGATACTTCTCCTCGTCGCTGTCCTTGTTCTAGGATATCTTGATAAGTGACAGATTCAAGCATAATTTCCTCTCTGAATAGTTGGCGAATCAAACTTTTGTCAAAGCGCAAACCTGCAAGAACATAGATACAGGCTGCCACATTTTGTCGTTGCTGGGTTTCTTCAATATTAGCTACTCGATCGGCAACTTGAGCAAGTAAACTTTGAGGTGAATCAGTTCGTGCTAGTGTCGCCAGTGGTAAAAGAGCAGGATTTGCCAGAAGTGGCGCAGGATCTTGCTCCCACATTCGGATAATTCGATAACGATGTGAAGTATTAGCAGCATTAAACTCGTTAGTAAAAGCTGCTTCTGAGGTAGTAGCTTTCAAAAAAATTACCACTTGTTCGACTTCACAACGGTACTGGCGATACAGTCTCACCCAGTAATCCAACATCCGAAATGGCAAAGGCGGATCTGACGCTGGTAAAGTTTGAAATTCCAGGTGGAAGATTAAGTTTGTAGTTTGTAATAAAGTGAGAAAATCAGCACGAATTGGTTCTTGGCTGAGTTCCGTTTTGAGTACCTGGACATTAGAACTTTCTGATGGAAATAACCAACTAATAAATTCAGCTGGGTATTGTTCAGCGAGGTATTTGCAAAGGTTGTCAGTGTTCAATGGTGAATTAGCTTTTGAAAAAGTTGTTTTAGGGTTTGGTAAGATATTAAAATTAGCATCTAGGGTATGCAAGCGTGGATGAAAAATCTCTTAATAATAGTGATGGTAGTGAGTCTCCGCAAAAAAGATGCGAGTATTTTGGTGAGTTCATTTCTCCAGACCCTAAAAATCCATTGAAAACTTGCGCCTATAGATGTAAGGGATACGGCGCTCTAGCCACTTTCCCTTGGCCGAAAGATAAGCCTTGTCCTCCTTCTTTTGAGGGAAACTTTCCAGGGCCATAATTTTGTTAAGCAAAAAGGTGGAAATAAAATGTCAGATTTAGAAAAAGGTTTAGCTGCTTTTTACTCCCAAAATTACACTACAGCACTTAGCTTATTAAAACCCTTAGCAGATGAGGGAAATGCAGAAGCGCAATGTGTTATGGCAAATATGCACCATTTAGGATTGGGTGTAGAAAGAAATATTTTAGAAGCAATTAAATGGTACATGAAATCGTCGGAGTTAGGTTATGCGATCGCTTCCAACAACTTAGCAGCAATTTATCTTTCTGGTGATGAAGGTATAACAGCAAATCCAATAGAAGCTAATAAATGGTTCCAAAAAGCTCAAGAGCAAGGATTTTTAAATAGTCCTACTTCCAATGACTATTTAAAATTAACAGGTGTTGGATAATTGGTTTTTTCACTCTTCTGCCTTCAGCTGATTTCTCACCCATTCCCGAAACAACCGAATTAAACTTGTTTCTCCCATCGTTTTTCCTAATTCCAAAAACCGCATAATTTCCGCTGACGTTAATAGAGGTAAACTCGGAGATCGATCGCACTCCCTATACTCCCCATCTTCTAACCGCAAAATCACCAACCGTCCATTATCATAACGCCAAATTTCAGGAACACCTAAAGCTGTATAAATTCCTAATCTATTCATTGAACTACTGGTAATATCAATTTCAATGGCTAAATCTGGTGGCGGATATTCATTCAGATCGATTTGCTCTAAACTGCGGACAATAGCTTCATTTTGAATATAAAAACACTTATCAGGTTCAAGTCCGCGTGCCAAATCTTCACGTTGACAAGTTCTTGAACCTAAACTCCGAATTTCTATATTCAGTTCTTCTGTTATTGCTGTCACAAAACGACCAATCACTTCCGAGTTACTTTCATGTGGATCTAACGGTGTCATAATTTCTAATTTACCTCGATCGTAAGTCAAGCGAATTCCTGGTTGTTCTGCACAATCTAGCAACAAATCTTGATATGTTTGCCAGCTAATATTCTCTAGCACAACTCGGTTAGCACTTTTGTCCAAAGTAGTAGTCATCATAGCTATGTAGTTAAAAACGTAATTGCTTAACTGGAAATTATATGATTCTGATTTTAGCCCATCAAACTTCGTCATGCAATTGCTTATATCCTCCCAAAAATACTAACCAAACTACTACAACTAACCAATGAATAATTACTGGCAACCACAGAGAACCACTTTGTAAATAAACCACACTACAAACTATTCCTAAAACTGCCGCTAATAATAAAAAGACGGGATTAAAAGATGTTTTCCGTCCGGCAGGAAAGAAAGTAACTGCATTGAGTGGATGATAAATAATAAAAAGTACTAAACTCAGACTTCCCCAAAACCAGACTGTTGCTGTCGTCACATTTTCTTGGGGATGAGGAAGTAATAAAACTCGAAAAAATAACTCTTCCGAAATAGCCGGGAATAGCAGAGAACCTGCTATAATAGTAAAAATTATTGTCTTTGGCGCTCTCATATTTTCAATCTTCAAGAAATTGCACCACAAACCTATAGGCAAGCAAAAGAGAGTTAGTATGAGTAATAATACGATCGCAATTAACCAAGCTTTAATTGTTGGGAATGTGGAAAAAGCCGTATTAATTCGCCAAGCGAGCTTGTGAAAAAGGTTTAATAAATCTAAAGAAAACATCAAGGGAACCTCCTAGTGGTAAAGTGAAGAATAAAAATCAATTAACAGTAGTTATGTAATATAAATTTAATGGAAAAACAGTCATCTTCGGAAAAGGTTAGAGCGCACGTTTTCATTACTGGAACTGTTCATGGAGTAGGTTATCGCCTAGCTACTTGGGACAAAGCAAACCAATGGGGAATCGGGGGTTGGGTGGAAGAAATACCCGATGGACGAGTAGAAGCTGTTTTTGAGGGAAATAAAGAACTTGTCGAAGCAATCATTCGTTGGTGTTACCGAGGGAGTCCTGATGCAGTAGTCAAAGCTGTGACAGTCGAATATGAAGAACTAGAGGGATTAAAGGATTTTATTATTAGACGACCAAGCGAACTTAGTATTAAAAATAAGCCAAAAGACATTAAAGTTAAAACTATTAACATCCTCTTATTTGTACATGGGGTAATTCCCCATAGTTCAAATTTTTCGGAAACGAAACTATATGATTTACTTTGGGAACCAGTTAAGAAACAGCATAAGCTATTTGAACGCATAGATGATATTATTTCAGTAAATTGGGGTCATTATTTGGCAGATACAGAGGAAGCAAGATTAGATGAAAGGCTGAATAAAGCAGAAGAATTTATTGCTAACCAACTAAATTGTAGAGCGAAATCCCAAGCTATTACTAATAGTAACTTACAACCTTGGTGGCGATCGCTACTTCACCCCCTACAAAACCTAATTTGGTCACACCCAATCGGTGCAGCTATTTACTATAGCGGAATTGAGGGAAAAATTGCCCTACAACTAGCAGTTTACAGTCAAATTTTAGAGCTTTTAGAAAAGTATCGTCATCAAATTGAGAGAAATTTAGCTAAAAAAGAAACAACTATTAAAATTAGATTACACGCCATTAGTAGCGGTTTAGGTACAAATATAGTTAACGATTTCTTACATGGGTTATTTTCCCAAATTGGCAACCGAATCAAAAATGACCCAGAACAAGCTAAAGAACCAACAATTGCTAGCAGTCATATTTTGGCAGAGGAAAAGCAGGAAACAGTAGAACGCTATTTATTTTGGCGTGTCGCTGCTCTCCAAAAACATTTAGAATTGGGATCGATCGTTACTATGGCATCCCAACTTCCGCTTTTACTACTAAGTTCCCAACGGGTAGTTGATACCTTTGCCAATCAAGAAAGTTTATCAATTGATGAAATTGGCATTCCTGAACAGACTCAAGAAATTATTTGGAAAGTTTTTTATGGTATAGATGATCTATCAGCCTTTCCCATTAGTCCTCTATTTGGTGGTCATCCAGCAATTGAGGATATTGCCATTGAAATGAGTAATAATTACTATAATTATCCTAATTATTGGGAAAACGAAGTAATTCATACTCATGTAGCCGAACTTTTGCATAGAAGAGTTGTAAGTTAAAGAATTATGACAAAAGAATTACACACAGACTTAATTCGTGTTCATGTTATTGTTACTGGACTTGTTCAAGGAGTAGGTTATCGCTACTCGACCTACAATCAAGCAAAGCAGTTAGGTATTAATGGTTGGGTACGCAACTTACCCGATGGTCGTGTAGAAGCTGTTTTTGAAGGGGAAAAAGCAGAGGTTGAGCAAATAGTTAGTTGGTGTCATCAAGGAAGCCGCACAGCCGAGGTGAAAAACGTAGCTATTCAATACGAACAACCTCAAGGCTTAACAAATTTTGAAATTAAAGGACGAGATTGGTAGATAAGAATGTAACTTATTTAACTGATTTTCTTGCTCAATTTAATAAGGTAGGGAAATAGAGTAGTTACTCTAATAAAAATTAATTTAAGTTAAGGAAAATATCTAAACATATTTTTTTAAAACTATGTCTTTAAAAAGAACACATTACTTGCAACTCACTTCAAACTAAAAATACGTGGGTCGATCGCTATTTTTGGAATGACCGTAGGGAGTCATCAATGAGTAAACTAGAGGAATACTACAAAGTACTTGAACTAGAGCCGGGAGCCTCCTTAGAAGAAATTCACCAGGGGTATAAAGACTTGGCTATGGTATGGCATCCAGACCGTTTTCCCAATCATCCACGACTGCAACAAAAAGCTCATAAAAAATTGCAAGAAATCAACGAAGCTCATCAGCATCTACGTTCACATACCTACACTTCCGTTTCCCTCACTTCCCCGGCCAATCCTGACCCACAAAATCCGCCATCTTGCTCTATTCAGAAAAACGGTAACAACTTTTACCAACAACCAAAAACTCAACCAAAAACTCAACCGAGAACAGAAAAGAGACACCGGGATATTGATGAAAATATGCCGTTCAGTAATTTCAATCGTAAAGATATGTTTGTGTGGTTAGACTAATGAGTTAAAGAGAGAATTTAGTGGTAAATTAGCGATCGCGACTATGAATAAACTGAAATTATCAATATTCTAATCAGTACATATTTTATGGTAAATAATCACTCATGAATCTGGCATCTCTACTGAGATTAAACCGCACAATTCGTGTCATCGGTTTTGATGATGCACCCTTTCAACGTCGTCGGGGAAGCCGCGTACCCATCTCTGGAATTGTCTGTGCCAATACCCGTTTTGAAGGCATGGTTTGGGGGTATGTCCGACAAGATGGCTGGAACGCTACAGACACAATTTGTAAGTTACTTATTGGCAGCAAATTTTTACCACAATTACATATTTTGCTACTTGATGGCATCGCCTTTGGTGGCTTCAATATCATAGACCTGCCGCTACTTTCCCAGCGACTAGCACTTCCTTGTGTTTCCGTCATGCGCCATCTCCCAAACCTGAGCGCAATGGAAACTGCTTTGCGCCGTCTTCCCCAACCAGAAAAACGCTTAAAAATACTGCAACGTGCAGGTACAATTCATGCCTTTCCACCTTTCTATTTTCAAGTTTGTGGCGAAACACCAGAAGTTATCAGTGCGGTACTGCAAAGATTGACAGACTGTGGTAATGTTCCAGAAGCTTTGCGCCTTGCACATTTAATTGGTGCCGCTATAATACAGGGCGAAAGTGGTAGATCCGCTTAAAATAGTTAATAAGTTATATTTCTTAAAAGTATTTTTCGGAAATTATTAAAATTTATTAATAATATACAAAATTTGCATAATTAATAGTTCTTCTGGGCATCTTAGTATGAGTTAGTTAAATAGTTTAAAGGATAGGAGTAGTTTTTTCAGAAATAACAGCGGCGCTCCGGTGCGATCGCCATAATCATCAGCAACATTAAGAAGAAAGATCTATACTTAATCTCATCCTAGTATCATTTTTTTTCTATTTTAAGGAAAAATTACTAACATGACAACGAGCAAAATTATTATAGCTGAAGAAGCTGGTCTAACTAACTGTGAGAACGAACCAATTCACATTCCGGGTTCAATTCAGCCTCATGGCGTTATATTAGTATTACAAGAACCCGCTCTTACCATCTTACAAGCCAGTGAAAACACTCTGGAATTTTTGGGAATTAAAGCTGAAGCTTTGATTAGTAATAACTTGAGTATATTACTTGATGACTTACAACTTAACTGCCTCAAACAATGTTTATCTAATGAAGAAATCCAATCGTTTAATCCCATTAAATTATCTATAAAAACTAACAAAGAATCTGCCTATTTCGATGGGATAATTCATCGGGTAAATGGATTATTAATCCTAGAATTGGAAGTGGCAGCCTCTATAGAATATATGCCTTTTTTTAGTTTTTATCATTATATTAGAACAGCCGCTTCTAAAATTCAGGAATCACCTAATTTACAGCAACTATGCCAAAACATAGCTACAGAAGTGCGGCATCTTTCTGGTTTTGATAGAGTCATGGTATACAGATTTAGCCCCGAAGGTCATGGAGAAGTAATTGCCGAAGATAAACGAGAAGATTTAAACAGCTATTTAGGCTTAAACTACCCAGCTACAGATATTCCTAAACAAGCAAGAAAACTATATGCCTTAAATTGGATTAGATTAATTGCCAATGTTAACTATCAGCCAGTTGCGATTACACCTCTTAATAATCCTGTCACTGGTAATCCCATAGATTTGAGTTTTTCCGGGTTAAGAAGTGTCTCCCCATTACATATAGAATATCTGCAAAATATGGGGGTTGGTGCTTCAATGTCTATATCTTTAATGAAAGACCAAAAACTATGGGGGCTTGTCGCCTGTCATCATTATTCACCAAAATATATTAGTTATGAAGCTCGCACAGCTTGCAAATTTTTAGGACAAGTAATGTCCGTGGAACTCTCCTCAAAAGCTGATAGCGAAAATTACGATTATCAAATTAAACTAAAATCCCTGATTTCTAGATTTATTGAATATATGTCCAGGGAAAAAAATGTAATAGACGGATTACTCAAACACTATCCTAATTTATTAGAATTAGTCAGCGCCGAAGGAGCCGCAGTTTGTTTAGATCGGGAATGTAGAATCATTGGTAAAACCCCATCATTAAGCGAACTTAAAAGCTTAATTGAGTGGATAGGTAATAACTTTAAGCAAGATGTTTTTTATACAGATTCCTTGGCAAAACTTTATCCAGAAGCAGAAAAATATAAGGATGTGGCTAGCGGCTTAATTGGAATTTCCCTTTCCCAAACACAGAATCATTATGTTTTATGTTTCCGACCTGAAGTTGTGCAAACAGTGAATTGGGCAGGTAATCCTTATGAACCAGCAGAAATCACTAAAATTATGGAAGATGGCAGCTTACGTCTTTCGCCTCGTAAATCCTTTGAATTGTGGAAAGAAATCGTTAAATTTAAATCATTACCTTGGAAAGAATGCGAAATAGAAGCTGTACATGAACTGAGAAATGCCATCATTAAAATTGTCCTGCGCCAAGCAGATGAACTGGCTAAATTAAATGCAGCTTTGCAAGAATCGGAAGCCAGAGAACGAGAAAAAGCCGCTCAATTAGAACAAGCACTTAAAGAACTTCAGCGTACCCAAACTCAGTTAGTGCAAAGCGAAAAAATGTCAGCTTTGGGACAAATGGTAGCTGGTATTGCCCACGAAATTAACAACCCAATTAACTTTATTTACGGTAATTTAAGTCATGCTGATGAATATACACAAGACTTGCTAGACCTGCTGAATTTATATCAAAAATGTTTCCCGGCACCTGGAGATGAAATTACCGAAAAGGCAGAACAAGTAGAATTAGATTTTTTGGTGGAAGACTTGCCGAAACTTTTGGCTTCTATGAAACTGGGAGCCGAACGGATTCGGGAAATTGTTTTAGCACTGCGGAACTTCTCCCGACTTGATGAAAGTGAAATGAAATTTGTAGACATTCATGAAGGAATAGATAGCACACTGTTAATCTTGAGTAATCGCTTAAAATGCAGCCCCAATCGTACCGGGATTGACGTAATCAAACAATATGGCAAATTACCCAAAGTAGAGTGTTATGCTGGTCAACTAAATCAAGTATTTATGAATATTTTAGCTAATGCCATTGACGCTCTAGAAGAGGGAATCGAAAACCGCTCATCAGTTAATTGGGGAAAAGAGGATTCTAAATATTTATCACCTACGATCGAAATTCACACCGAAGTAGTATACAATAATTATGTAAGGATTAGCATCAAGGATAACGGCCCTGGTATTCCCGAAGAAACCCAACGCCGATTGTTTGATCCATTTTTTACTACTAAAATTGTGGGCAAAGGTACAGGCATCGGGTTAGCAATTAGCTATGCAGTTGTAGTGGAAAAACACCAAGGTAAACTCACCTGTATTTCTACTCCGGGAAAGGGAGCAGAATTTATCATTGAGATTCCTATAAAAGCGTCTTAGTATCACTTCTATTTAGCCAGTCCCTCGAAAATTAGGATCAAACTATGGCATATTGGTAATGATGAGTATGTAAATTGATAGGGATATTATTTTACCGAAAGAGTGATATAATTCTTCCGGGTCATCTGCGAGTAAAAATGGTAGTTGACAAACAAGCCATTTTTCTAAGTTGTTCAGGAGCTTAAAAATGGGGATAAATAACAAAGAATTAGAGAGAAAAAAAGCAGCAGAAATAAAAGATTTCCTCAATGAAAGTGGGGACATTTCCGAACTAGAAAACGTTTTAATAAGTTTAGATGAGAGCTTTAGTATCGTAGCTGCCTTTGAAGATTCAGTTCAACAAGAGTACGAATTAATTAAAGAAGCTAAAAGACTTGATATCCCAGTAGAAAGCTATCGGCGGATGTTTGAAACGTATCAGAGCAATAGCTCCGCGAAAACTTTTAATTCTCCTTTGCTCAAACCTATCAAATTTTTTGACCAACGCTTGGGAGATATAGTCAAATGGTGTGAAAATCTCTCAATCTACAGCTTAGCCACTGTGATTGGTCAATTTACCCTTTTGGCAGCAATGGGAGCTTACTTTCTCGAAGGGCCCCAGCGACAGCAGCAAGCAATTAGTGCAGCCAGGGCAGAAATTCGCGCTCAAAATGATGTGGAATATTCGCAATCTCGAATTGATGCCATCCAGAGCCTCAATCAAATGTGTGAAAGTCTCTTAGGTGAACAACTTGCCAAGGCAAATCTGGAAGGTATTGAGATCAATAAGTGCTATAAGTTTGACTTGGGGCAAGTATCCCTTGCCCAATGGCCGCCTCAGTTGTTTAAGTATGAAGGATTTAACCTTTCTCAGAGCAATCTAGCAGGCGCGAATTTAAAGGGAGCGAATTTAGCAGGCATAAATCTAGAAGGCTCGAACTTAGAAGGCGTGAATTTAGCAGGCGCGAACCTTAAAGGAGCTAATTTAAAGGGAGCAAACCTCAAGGGGGCAAATCTGCGAATGGCTAACTTAGAGGGAGCAAATTTAGAGTCAGCTAACCTCGATGGTAGCTTCATGAGTCGCATCAATCTTCAGGATGCTAATTTAACCAGAGCCTCGATCGTTCATTCTGGGATGCTCTGGTCAAATTTGGCGGGTGCGAAATTGATTCAAACTAATCTGCAAAACAGCAACTTGAGTCGGGCGAACTTACAAGGAGCTATTCTTTACAAAGCAAAATTGGACGGAGCGTTACTTCGCTATGCGGATTTGCGAAATGGAACCATCATGATTGGAGCCGATCTGGAAGGGGCTGACCTGAAGCGAGCTAAGTTTTGGTCAGCAGATCAATTAAGAAGAGCCTACAATTGGGAAAAAGCGATCAAAGACCAAAATTGGGAAGCGAAAATTGCTAATTCCGGGATTGATAGTTATAAAATAGGATTCCTGCTCCCTAATGACGCTTCATTTCATAAATTGTATCAACAAGGAATTGAGAAGTTTGCTAAAGAACATCAAAATGTTGAAGTTATACCCCTGAAAGTAGCAGATAATCCCCAAGGTGAAGCCGAAGGGATTCGGCAATTACTCGCTCAAGATGTTGATGCGATCGTCTTAAGACCACGAGATCCGCAAAAATCTACCACTGCTATTCTGACAGCTTATATCGCTGGTGTTGTGCCGATTACTATCGGCGATTGCCTATCTTCAGAAGCAAAAAATGTGGTGTTTGCTTGTTATGAAAGTGATTCTTACAAAATGGGTTACGACATTAGTCAATATATGGGAAATTGGGCAAAAAAAGAGTTACCAGGTCAAGCAGTCAATATCGGATTTGTGGATGGTGCAGATTCTACTCGCCTGTTTCCTTATTTGCAGGGTTTTTTAGCAGGAATAAAAAATACGGGTATTCGTTGGAACTACACGGCATCAACCAATGCCACAACTGCAGAAGAAGTCAAGACAATGCTGAGGGATAACCCTAATATTAATGTGTTGTGGGGAGCCAATGAATTAAGGACCAGATTGGCAATTCAGGCGGTTAAGGAATTAGGTTTGAGTCAAAAAGTTAAGGTCTTTGGCATTGTTCCCTTAACTCGCGATTTTGCCAATCAACTTCTTAATCCCAAGGAACCTTTACAATCTATTGTCGATGAATCGCACAGTGCTGAGGGTTATCAAGCAGCTGCTCACGCGATCGCAGTCATTGAAGGCAAGGTTTCCAGAGTATATCAATATCAATCCTTCCCCTATCGCTTATTCACCCAATCTGACCAGAAACCTGTTAAGCAGTTGCTTGATACTACCCTCGATCTGGATCGCAATAATCTTAAACCACCGCTCCTACTCAAGGATCTACCTCCGCAGATTCCCTCACAGATTCTCTCTAGTTTAGACTTCACCAAAGCGTTAATACTGCCAGCAATTACTGACAAGGAAACCCTCGTTCAATTACAAAAGCAACTGCAAACAGAAATTTCCCAAACTTGGCAAACCTTAATCAATTCTAAAGCCAATTCCACAGTAACGAATTTAACTGATGATTTAGTTTATCGAGTGCTAGTGAATAAAAATGGAATTGTCATGTCCTACGAACCCCTGAATGAAGTATCAAGGAGTTTGGCAGCAACAACTCCTCTAGCTAAGTTATTACCAGAACAGACAAATAATCAACCTAACAACACAGATGTTCAGCCTGTCGCTGAACTTAAAGTTGTCTTCTCGCCCAAAGGGACAGTAGAGGTTAAATGGGGACAAACTTTTGTGCCTGAGTAATAATTAAGGGAACGGGGAAGCAGGGGAGAGGATTTTCAGGCTTTCCCAAAATTTCCCAAATCAGGTTAATTTGTGTTTAAAGCGATCGCTAATCTATCACCGAGAGTCACTCTTTTAGCTTTAGTTGGATGCAACACAAACTCCAAAACTCACCCCGACTTAACAACTATACCTAGCGAAAAAATGTGCTGTTGATACTTGATTTTTTTGCCAAAATTTATAATGTAGGCAAGGAGAATCAGCAATGGCGATAAAGCTGTGGAAATTTTTGACAACCGATGTTAGAGATTTGAACTGGGGACAACTTACCGAGGGAACTAAGACTGGCGCTGAAGCAGCCAAAGCTGTTTCCGATTTGGCGAAAGCCTTTAAGGAGCAAAAATCAAATATTAATGCTCAAACTCTTAAGCCGAATATTATTAAGGATATGGTAGCGATCGTATTTCCTACGCTTTTCCCTCTTTTTCCGCAAGCCCTATTTAACTGTATACCCAAAATTTTCCCGGTTTACTAACTTCTCCAGAATAAGATAAAGGTGTGCGATCGCGCTCTGGAGAACCATCCCCACTAGCAAATTCCAGCGCAATTAATGGTGCCATAAATTCTCGCCACAGCACATAAGAACGCCGAATTTCACCATTTACTAAAGGTGGAACATTAGGCACATAAAACCAATCAGGTGCTTCTGCTCCTTTTTCGGGAGGCTCAGTTTCTCGCCAATAAATACCACAATCTTGTCCGATCGCATATTGTCCATCAGGATGAAGTCGTTGTAAAATAAGGCCCAATGAATCTGTCAGAATAATGCTCTGGGGATGTTCTTGAAAATTTTTCACAAATGTCCCATCTTCTTCCGGTAATTGAGTGTGGTCGGGAAAAGGCGGAGGTAGTTCGAGATTAGTAAATATTTCAGTCATATATCAGTTGGGGACTGGGGACTGGGGACTGGGAATTAATTAAGAGATTTAATTAAGTTGGTAAGTCTAGTTTTTCCGTTGTTGTGGCTTTTTCTGCTGCTTTTTCGATCGCAGCTTTTTCGATCGCAGCTTTTTCTAAGGCTGCGGTTGTTAATGCTTCATCTAAAGTTTTTCTGGCGGCTTCGGCTTCGGCTATTGATTCGCGAAATTGAATGTTAACTTGAGCAAAGTTTTTCAGGGATTTTAAGCCTTCTTTGATTTGTTGAATTTGGTCTACTGTCACTTCTCCTGCAAATAATAAATCAATTTGCGATCGCGCTTCTTGCGCCGCTGGACGTAACTCCTCGACTCTTTGGCGTAAGCTGGCAAATTGCGTTAAAACTTGCACCGCTTGCACTACCCCAGAATCTTCACCTGTACTTTCTTTTAAATTGACATTTCCCTCAGCTTTACCATCTTTAATCAGTATTAACTGATCCGGCCCAAAACCATCTTTTAAATCTATGTTTAATTCTCCTGAATCCATTAATTCTAGTAATTGTTCTATAGCTGATTCTCGATTTTTCTTTGTGTCATTTTTACCCGGCACTGTTAAAATTACTGTTGGATCTTCTGCTAAAGTATATTGCGGCATATTTAATCTCCCTCTGGCGCTCTATCACTCAAAACATCTATGGTTATTTACTTTTATTATTATACTAAATAATGGCAATAATAAACTATTTTTTTTGAACCACGAAGGCACGAAGAGCGCGAAGAGAAGAGAAAGAAGATGCAGGGTCTAAGTAACCGGAATTGGCGATAAATATGGTTAAATTGGGAATTGAATCAGCTTATTCAAAGGAATTATACAACACAACATTAGCTTTTACTGTAGTATCTGTCATCAGGGATAGAGGGCTTTCTTTCATCAGATAGAGACATTGTACCTAGCAAATCTGAGAACTTTATAACAATTGGAATAAAAATTATAAAACCTAGTGCAACTTTGATTATGCGGGGAATCAATCAAATTAAAACAGCAGCTTTGCTGGGATTACTTAGTGGTTTATTAGTTTTAGCTGGCTATTATCTTGTCGGTAATGAACAGGGACTTTATTTAGGTTTAGCTTTTGCAGCATTCACTAGTTTTAGTTCTTGGTATTATTCCGATCGCGCTGCGTTAATGGCGTATCAAGCACAGCCACTCGCCCGCGAACAAGCGCCCGAACTCTATGATTTGGTAGCTTCTTTGTCAGCTAAGGCAGAAATTCCCATGCCGAAGCTGTTTTTTGTACCAACTAAATCTCCTAACGCCTTCGCCACAGGCAGAGATCCCGAACACGCAGCAATAGCAGTTACTCAAGGAATTGTCGATCTGCTTTCTAAAGAAGAATTAGCAGGTGTGATTGCTCACGAACTGACTCATGTTCGGAATCGGGATACCTTGACTCAAGCTGTGGCAGGAACGATCGCAGGTGCAATCACTTTTTTAGGCAGAATTCTCACTTTTGGCGCTTTATATTATCCTGCCACTCGTGACGATCGTCGGGGCGGAAATCCTCTAGCAGTATTGTTTCTGATCATCCTAGCCCCTTTAGCCGCTGCCATAATTCAAATGGCGATTTCCCGTACTCGTGAATACGCAGCGGATTTAGGCTCGGCACAAATTACCGGGAATCCCCAAGCACTTGCCCAAACCTTAGAAAAACTGGAAGAAATCGGCAAACAGATTCCCATGAACGGTAATCCAGCCATGTCTCCTCTTCTGATTATTAACCCCCTCTCAGGAGAAGGTTTACAGTCACTTTTCCGCACTCACCCCCCTACTGCAGAACGGATTCGCCGTCTTTTAGAAATCGCCAAACAGCAGCAAGAAGTAGCTACTCCAGTTACCGCTTAATCTTTCAGATCCTCTCAGATCCCCGACTTCTTCAAGAAGTCGGGGATCTAAAAAGCTTTAAAACTCCACCTTGTCTTTGGTAGCAAAGTAACGGTGCTTATTCGCATTTTGGTCATCTGCTTCGGAATAAATTAAGCCCAAGCTTTCTAGCTTTTGCAGATGTTCCCTTGTGTTTGTTCGGGAGAGTTGGGCGATCGCCATAATCTCTCTTGTAGTCAAACCAGGATGCTCAATGATAGCGTTCAGTATTTTATCGCGGGTCTTCATGATTACCAACTCAAACAGTCGCCTCCTTGTAATGACGATCGTGAGTAAAAATTGTCCAATACTTTGACATAAAAAAATCAGAGAACTTTTAGTACGAGTAAACAGTATTAGAGCTAACCGACTTTAGTCCCAACAGTCCAACCTTCAATCTCCATCTACAAGAGTATGTCTTCTAAATTCTCTGAGTTACAACCTTAATCAGGATTTCCCCGTACTTCTTCCATTATCAGAACTAGAGGAAACGAAGATTGAGTAAGAAAGCCGCCCATAGCTATGGGGGTTTTCCGCAAAGATGATCACCCTTCCCTAAATATACCTAACTGTTAAGCTTGTAACAGTTAGATAAATAAATTGCTCAGTTGCAGGGCATTAGCCCCAGAGTTGAGTCACGTTAACTCAATTTGAGTAGCTGGCTGCTAAACATTAGGTTATGCGACAGTTCGCATCAAAGGAGTATCAAGATTAATGGCAATTAAAGACCAGCCTCAACCTCCTCGTTCTCGCCAGATAGGGAATATTTTATTGCTAATTTCTGGCATATTCCTACTGGTGAACTTGTTCTTACCGAATTTGTTTAGCCCTTCAGTGCCACGAGTACCTTATAGCTTGTTTATCGATCAAGTGCAAGATGGGAAAGTGGCGCGAGTTTCTGTTGGACAAGACGAAATTCGCTATCAGCTGAAACCGGAAGCCGATCAGCCAGGACAAGTTTTAGTTTTACAGACGACTCCCATTTTTGACTTAGAATTGCCAAAACGGTTGGAGGAAAAAGGGGTTGAGTTTGCTGCTGCCCCTCCACCGAAGAATGGCTGGTTTACTAGTCTGTTAGGGTGGGTGATACCTCCACTAATTTTTGTTGCGATTTGGCAGTTTTTCATTAGTCGTGGTGGTGGGCCTCAAGGTGCGCTTTCGATCGGTAAGAGTAAAGCTAAAGTCTATGTGGAAGGCGAGTCAGCTAAAATCACTTTTGCTGATGTCGCTGGTGTAGAAGAAGCTAAGACTGAGTTAGTCGAAATTGTCGATTTCCTAAAAAATCCCGGTCGTTTTCGCCAAATTGGGGCAAGAATTCCCAGAGGCGTGCTCTTAGTAGGGCCTCCGGGAACGGGTAAAACTTTATTAGCTAAAGCTGTGGCTGGCGAAGCAGGCGTACCATTCTTTAGCATTTCTGGTTCCGAGTTCGTGGAACTGTTTGTCGGTGTAGGTTCGGCAAGGGTAAGAGATTTATTTGAACAAGCGAAAAAGCAAGCTCCCTGTATCATCTTTATTGATGAGTTGGATGCGATCGGAAAATCTCGCAGCAGTGGCGGTTTCTACGGCGGTAACGATGAACGGGAACAAACTCTTAACCAGTTACTTACCGAAATGGACGGTTTTGCCGCAGGTGACGCAACGGTAATTGTTTTGGCTGCGACTAACCGCCCAGAAAGTTTAGACCCAGCTTTGTTACGTCCGGGACGTTTCGATCGTCAAGTTTTAGTCGATCGTCCTGACTTGTCCGGTCGGCAAGAAATCCTTAATATCCACGCCCAAAAGGTAAAATTAGGGCCTGATGTTAACTTGAAGGCGATCGCCACTCGTACCCCCGGTTTTGCTGGCGCAGATTTGGCAAACTTAGTCAATGAAGCGGCTTTGTTAGCGGCGCGAAATAAACGGGACGCTGTGGCGCAAGAGGATTTTAATGAAGCGATCGAACGGGTGGTTGCAGGTTTAGAAAAGAAAAGCCGTGTCCTCAACGATAAGGAAAAGAAAATTGTCGCTTATCACGAAGTTGGTCACGCTTTAGTCGGTTATCTAATGCCTGGTAGCGGTAAGGTTGAGAAAATCTCGATCGTCCCTCGTGGTATGGCAGCTTTGGGTTACACTCTCAAACTGCCCACAGAAGACCGCTTTTTAATGGATGAAGCCGAACTGCGGGGCGAAATTGCGACCCTCTTGGGTGGACGCGCCGCTGAAGAAATCATTTTTGGCAGCATTACCACTGGCGCTTCCAATGATTTACAACGGGCAACAGATTTAGCCGAACGCATGGTCACATCCTACGGCATGAGCAAGGTTTTAGGGCCTTTGGCTTACGACAAAAATCAGCAATCGTTCCTGGGGAATGCTGATATGATGAATCCTCGACGCATGGTTTCTGATGAAACTGCTCAGGCGATCGATCAAGAAGTCAAAGACATCGTAGAATCTGCCCACCAGCAAGCTTTACATATTCTCAAGGAAAATCGCGATTTGCTCGAAACTATCTCGATGAAACTTTTGGATACAGAAGTGATTGAAGGTGAAGATTTACACGAATTACTCGGTAAAGTTAAATCTGTCGATCGAGCTTTGTCCATGCCTAGCATTGACTAGTGTAAGAAGGCAGAAGGCAAAAGCAAAGAAGGCTAACTCAAAGCTTTTTCACTTGTTTTTAAATGAAATCTATAGCTATTTCTGCCACGCTGCACTAGGTAAATTTTAATATCTTTAAAAACCGAGTTTCCTTGGGAAATTCGGTTTGGAACGCACCCCAACTAAATCGGAGATTTTAGTTGGGGATTTTTTCGCTTCTAGTTACTACAAATTGATATGCGGAATATGGGAACAATTTTTTGGGCTTCATACTCGACCTGAAAACAGTGCGGCACAGCCCACTACTTCAACAAAGACATCTCTAAACCGCTGCTTAAGCGATCGCTTTAAGCCCTCAAGGTCGTCACTTTGGTTTGAAAAAATCCCTTTTTTGTTGTATACATCCATCAGACGCTTCGCCAACCAATTCCGCCGAACACCGCCCTGTAATAGAGTTGAACCAAAAAGAACTGCGTTGGGGTTCATCAAAGCTTTGAGATGATCGAAGACTACCGACTTAGACTCAATGGAGCCGGGAATGCAGTGGAGCAGATAGTTAATGCTCACTGAATCGAACTGTTCTGCATCTAAGGAAATAGGTTCTAAAACATTTCGGCAATAAGTGTCGGGCTTGTATCGGACAATGCGTTGGGAGGAAAACTCCAATGTATTGGAGTTGAGATCCATTAATGCAATGCGCGGTGTGGGCGAAGGAAACTGGCATCGATCCAGGAAGTAACCCGTGCCTACTCCAACATCTAGATGATTCGCTGTAACATAGTTGTTATAGTGGTTTAAGAGTTGTTGAGTCGGACACTTCCAAATAAAGTGGCTGGAAACACCAAGCACAACGAAGTCATAAATGGGGAGAGTCTGCTTGGTGTAAACAGCCTGCCCAGCTTTTACTTGCTCAGTTGTAACACTCATAATTACTTTCCTATTTTTTTATAGTTAGCGTTTCAAAGTCAGGCAATAAGTCCCGAACCATCACTGTATTGATTATTTAACCAATCTATCAGTCAAATATCCTCTAAAAGTAAAAAGTTTAATAATAACTTTATAAAGTTAGCTGAATAGCAGATTTCATTCTTTAGATAGAAGTTTTGAGTGTTTTTAATTTCTATGCTTAAAGATAGAAATTAAAATTGATTTCCATAACTTGTGAACTGCTACAGAAACAATTTAAATTACTTAGCAGAGTGATGTACTTTCGTCAAGATAATAGAGGATGCCACACATTTTATTAGTTGATGATGAAGAAGCTTTGCGAGAAAGTCTCACGTACACCTTACAAAAAGAAGGTTACATGGTGACGACTGCGGGTGATGGAATGACGGCGCTTAAACAATTTCATAAACAAGTACCAGATATTATTTTATTAGATTTAATGTTGCCAGGAATAGATGGTATGGAAGTATGCTGGCGACTCAGAGCATTTTCTGATGTTCCGATAGTTATGCTCACAGCTAAAGACCAAGATATTGAGAAAATTTGGGGTTTAGAAGCAGGTGCAGATGATTATATTACCAAGCCATTTAGCACTGGCGAATTGTTAGCTAGAATTAAAGCTGTTCTCCGTCGTCGTAGAGATGAGAAAAAAGCAGATACTACCGAAGCAATTTAAAACCTCATCGAAATCAAAACTAACTTTTTAAAGAAATCCCAATCCCCAGTCCCCAGTACCCAAAACCCAGGAGGTGCATAGCTAATTCGTATTAAATGGAATTCAATTCACACAAAGTTATTTACTACTTATTTAGCACTTACTGCTTTAGGTACATCAGTTTTAGCAAGTTACATTTTGTTTTCTTTTCAAGCTTATTTTATGAAAACCAGGCAATCTGATTTAGATGGCTGGACAACTGCTCTTAGTGAAACTGTGGCTGACTCATTAGAAAAACAGAATGTAGAACGGGTAGACATAATTGTAAAACGTTATGGTGCACCAGATTCAATTACGCTACGGATTTTTGATCCTAAAGGTCGGTTATTAACAACTTCTGCGCCTGATGTTGACAAAAGAATAACTAATTGGTTAGCGGTTCCGGGAGTTAAAGAAGCGCTGCAAAATAAAGCTGTTCAAGGCAAAGCAAAAGGTCTTTTATCTAATGACGATCGCTTGTACATTGCTAAACCTATAATTCGCAATGGTCGGTTATTAGGTGTGTTGCGAATGTCAATTACTCTTGAGCAGTTCCAGCGTCAGTTTCAAAGATTAATTTTGTCAGTTTTTATAACATTAATTGTTACTGTATTACTCTGTGCTTTTATCAGTGAATGTTTGACTCGGAGCATTGCTAGACCGATCCAATCAATGTGTAATTTTGCTGTGCGAATGGGTGGGGGTAATTTTGGTGATAAATTAAATATTCGTCAAGATGATGAGTTAGGACAATTAGCTTCTGAATTAAATCGAATGAGTGAAAGATTAGCTTCGCTGGATAGTGAAAGACGGTCTTTTTTAGCTAATGTTTCTCATGAATTGCGAACTCCGGTGAGTAATGTTTTTGTGACTTTGGAAGCTTTAGCAAGTGGCGCAGATGAAGAACCAGAAATACGCGATCGCTTTATTAGCACTGCACAAGAAGAGGTGAAACGTTTATCTCGATTAATTCACGATTTGCTAGATTTAGGCAGATTAGAAGCAGGGGTGACTCAACTAGAAAATAAAGATTTCCGCTTAAAGTCTTTAGTTGAACGTGCTGCTAGAGCAGTAGAATTACGATTGCAATCTGGTAATGTGGAAATTAAGTTAGATGTACCTGATGTGAAAGTTAATGGCGATCCTGAAAGACTTTTACAAGCTTTTTTAAATATTTTAGATAATGCGATTAAGTATTCAGTGGCTAACTCGGAAGTTTCGATTATTGGACAGATAGAAAACAACAAAGTTATCCTAAAAATTAGTGACCAAGGAGTAGGTATTAACGAAAGCGATATGCCACATATTTTTGAACAATTTTATACAACCGATCGCTCTCGTTCCGGTAATGGCACAGGTTTAGGTTTAGCGATCGCCAAGCGAATTGTCGAAGCACACAATGGTAATATTACCGCTAGCAGCACTCCCGGTAAAGGAGCAACTTTTACTATTGAGTTACCGATTAATAAAGATTAGGAATTCATGAATAACCAAAATTAGGATCGTTATTCAGCTAATACCTGAGTAGCAATTAGTTAATCAATTGCATACACTCTGTTAGGAAATTTGCGTAAAGAATTTATCTACTCTATAAAAAGACGATCGCTCTAATTCTGGAAACAGAGCGATCGCTGCCACTCTCATCAAAACCATGTCATTCCTAGCAACGACTAATTTAAAGTGCCAATTGCATCTCCACGATAGTAAGTAGTACCACGATAGGTGAGCTTTTGGGTTGTTACTGGTTCGATCGCTGGAGAACCTGCGGGGAAATATTTATTACCTCGATAAGAAAGTTGAATATTGTTTTGGGGTGATGAAATTGTAGGGAAATATTTAGCACCGCGATAACAAAGCCGGGTATTATTTTGTAATAATAAAGATGTATCAGAATAGCTAACACTCAGATTTACGAATTGCATAGCGGTTCCTCCAAAAAGCATTTGCTGTTTTTGAATGATTTATTGATACAATTGAAGAACGAAAGTTACATGGTTAGCGCGGCAGAAATAACTATTACAGTTAAAAGCAAGTAAAAAAGCTTTGTTGTTAGTCTTCTTTCCTTCTGCCCGTTGTTTTCTGTCTGATTGCACTAGATTGCTAGAGACATTTGATAGCGCCAGTTAATAGCACGAGGTTTTACATATTTAATACTTTCTGAAGTGGGTTCATAAGTTTCACCTGCTACTTGATAGCGCCAATTTAAAGCGCGAGGTTTGACATAAGCTTTAGGAGCAGCGGGAGTGTAATTGTAGGTATGACCGCGATAAATTAGTTGCATAATTTGTTTCCCCTTTGTTTTGGTTTTCTCTGGTGCTGACACTTTTAATAATGCCGCCTTTGCTGGGATAAATTAGTGATAAAAAACGGTAAAATTTGTGATTTTTTTCGGTTTTTTCTTTGATATAAATCATATTTTTATTTGATGCAAATCAACAACATGAGTGATTCAATTAAAGCTGTTTCGTGACCTAGATAATCAGGATGATTGACTAAGATCACTTTTGAGACTTGTTTCACCTGCGGAAGTCTTATGGGCAATTAAGTAGGTGTAAATAAATACAAGTGATAATAGTTATTTAAGGATGGGGCAGGCAGGATGCCCACCCCACAAGAGTTGCAGCTTTCTTGTGGGGTGGGCATCCTGCCTGACGAGAGTTTTCACTTTATTTATATCTACCTACTTAAAATGGTGGAGTACGATCGACAGATAAAACAGGAAGTCGTTAGGACTTAAGCACTGCAACGGCAGCACAAGGGTTTTTTCGTTCCCAGATCCTCGTTCCTCGTTCCCAGGTTCAACCAGGGAACGAGGATCTGGGAGGTTCTACCTCCCTTGCTGCAAGATCTGAGTTATGGGTAATCAAAAGGACATCATTCCTCACGATCTACCCCAAGCTAACCAAGCAGTAAATAATTTTTTGACAAATGGTGTCAAACGAGTGCGATTATATGCGTCTGCTGCTTTGCGAATTGCTTCCGCTTGAGTGGGGTAAGGATAAATTACCGAAGCAATTTTTCCTAATCCAATATTGTTAACCATTGCTAAAGTAATTTGGCTAATCATGTCTCCGGCATGACGCGCTACAATGGTTGCGCCTAAGATTTTATCGCTACCTTTTTTGACGTGAATTTTTACAAATCCGGTTTCTTCTCCATCAGCAATTGCGCGATCGACTTGACTTAAAGGAATAAAAAATGTGTCTACATTAATGCCTTGTTCCTTTGCTTCTGATTCATACATTCCCACATGAGCAATTTCTGGATCTGTATAAGTACACCAAGGCATAGTGAGTGCGCTTAATTTCTTTGTGCCTAAAAACAGGGAATTTTGAATCACTATTCTCGCAGCAGCATCAGCAGCATGAGTAAATTTCCATTTCATGCAAATATCACCTGCGGCGTAAATGTTAGGATTAGTTGTTTGTAAGTTATCATTAACGAAAACGCCTTTTTTGTCATCATATTCAACGCCAACAGTTTCTAAATTTAATCCTTCTACATTTGGTTTTCTCCCCACACCAAGCAGAATTTGATCGACTGTGACAGAGTTTTCTTTACCTTGAGATTCGTAGTAAATAACTTTTTCGCCATTCTGCTGTTCTACTCGATTAACTTTTGAATTCAAAATTAAATTAATGCCTTCTTGGATAAATACCTTTTGGACAATTTCTGCTGCGTCTGCGTCTTCGCGATCGAGAATATGTTCATTGTTATGCAACAAAATTACTTGACAACCCAAACGTTGAAAAGTTTGTGCTAATTCACAACCAATTGGCCCCCCACCAATTACTGCTAACCGTTGCGGTTTTTCAGTCAGGTTAAATACAGTTTCATTGGTGAGATAGCCAGCTTCTTGTAACCCAGGAATATCGAGATTTGTTGCTCTAGCACCTGTAGCAATTACAGCTTTTTTAAAGTGCAAAGTTTGACCAGCAACTTCAATGGAATTGTTGCCAGAAAAATGACCTTCACCCAAAAAAACATCAACCCCGAATTCATTTTTAAACCGCTCTGCTGAATCATGATGACTGATATCAGATCTGATTTTTCGCATCCGTTCCATGACTGCGGCAAAATCAACTTCTGTACCATCAGGAACGTACACACCAAATTGTTGAGACTGAGAAATATCAGCAACAATGCGAGCAGAACGAATTATGGTTTTTGAAGGTACACAACCAACATTTAAACAGTCTCCCCCCATTAAATTTTTCTCAATTAAAGCTACTTTTGCGCCTAAACCTCCGGCACCTCCGGCAACAACTAATCCCGCTGTTCCCGCACCAATTACAACTAAGTTATAACGCTCTGCTGGTTGAGGATTTACCCAATTTTGGGGATGTACTTGAGACACTAATTTTTGATTATATACATCCATTGGGGAAAGAGTTAATTTTTCGGTTTGAGACATGGAATTTTCTCCTTACTGAACACTCTCTTGGAGAGCTTTTTTGGCAATGTGAGTCATATAAATTGTGACGGCAACTGTGGCAATAAAACCAACTATCCGAATTATCCATTGAGCGGTTTCTGCTTGAGAATTTGTTGGTATATTTCCGGCACCAATCATGGCAATGTTACCTGCTAAGGAACCAATATAAACATACATAATTGTTCCTGGTATCATACCAATAGATCCTAGAATATAGTCGGTTAAGGAAACTTTTGTAATCCCCAAGGCATAGTTTAAAAGGTTGAAGGGAAAGACTGGCGAAAGGCGAGTTAGTAAGACTATTTTGAAACCTTCTTTGGCAACGGCATTATCAATAGCTTGAAATTTAGGATTATCGGCAATTTTTTTCGCTACCCAATCACGAGTTAAATATCTGCCGATGAGAAAGGCAAAAGTAGCTCCCATAGTTGCGGAAATAAATACATAGATTGAACCCCAAAATACACCAAAAATGACACCTCCTCCCAAGGTCAGGAGAGAACCTGGTATAAATAGTATGGTGGCGAGATTGTATATTAGGATAAATGCGATCGCTCCCCAAGCGCCAAGTTGATCGATCCAAGTTAACGCATTATTGACAATTTCTTGCATATTCATTGATTCCCTCAACGCAACAATTTAAGAGAGTGGGCTGCTATTATAATAATCTAGCAAAATTAAATTTTTATAAAATCCTTATGTTTATATAGTATAATTTTTTATGAAGATACTTTAAAAGATGATTTTTTAATTCAGGTGTTTTTTCATGATTAGTTCATCCAGTTTCACAGAAGATAACTTTAGTTCAATAGAACTTTCTTTATGCCATTATAAAAATGTCTCTAGCAAGTTACAAATTTTGCGAATAGGGAATGTTCCTAACTGGTATTTTGAGAAAGTGGTTTTTCCCGGAGAAGCTTTGCTATTTGAAGCACCGCTCCAAGGTATGCTAGAAGTTCATACCAGCGCTAAAGTAACTACAATTTTGGCAGATACGATTAACTGCGATCGCTTGCAGGTAATGGATTTAAGTGTTTAAATCAGCCAAAAATCTACTGACATAGCTTGAGCGAAGTAATTCCTTAAGCAAAATAGTTGCAAAGCTGGGGCAGTTTTGATAAGTTTATCAATTAAACTAATTACCTGCCCTGAATTTAACCGCAGATAGATGTAATATTTGGAAATCTATAAAATTAGATATGCCTGGTGATATGCAGACTAAACTATTGCTGCCAATTGCTGTGTATGAATAAGTCATTATTATTAGAATTCCTTCGGAGAACAACAAATCTACACTTCTTACTTAATCCTTAAGACAGGTGAAAAAGAGCCAAAATTTTTGTTAAACAGATAATGGGTTTCAAAATAATAATATTTTTTGGGGAGACTGGATTAAGTTTGGCATTACTAGGTGCCCAGTTTAAACATTCTCCAAAAAAAGAGTAGGATAAAATAATTCCTGGGATCATCCTTAAAGGAAATTTTTGTGTAAACTTTTAGTAACAGAGGTAAACAAAATGTCAATTGAAAGCTCCCTTAATTTTTCTACTTCAGAACCGATGCTGTCAGCTATAACTGAGGTAAAACCAATTCAATCGATTAAATCGGAACCTTATGTAAATAGACCGAACTTACCCGATATTTCTGCTGCTTCATTATATATAATTCCCACTACTTTTTTTACCTTTTGGTTGATGTACCTGATTATCTCTACGGATTTGTTAAAGTTCGCCAAACATAAGATTTCCATAATGAAAAATTTGGAGCAAGTTCCTTGTAAAAATTGTCGTTACTTTACAAACAATCCTTATTTGCGATGTGCTGTAAATCCTGCTATTGCTCTAACTTCACAAGCTATTAATTGTTCTGATTATTGCCCAATGAATAAATAAAATGACAATGCAAAATTACACTTTTGCTATTTTGTCTCAAGGATATGCGATTCGCTTTACGCTTAGCCTGTGCGTAGTACTTATCCCATAGCTTGTACGTAATGCGATCGCATCTTCTCCTTTAATATAAGATCAAAAAGTGTTCGATAGCAATTAACCCTAATTAATCATTATTTAATTATTTTTCCTATTATGGAAAATAAAAAATTGTGTCAGTCCCCCTTAATTCAGATCGCTGTTTTAGCCCTTGGATTTTGGTTATGCAGCAGTAGTCCGGCAATGGCGAATAGTTGGCCTCCGATGGCAATCGGGTTATTGCAAATTCCCTTAATCACAGGAATCGTCACCTACGGCTTTAGCTTAATTGCCATTGTGATATTGGAAGCTATCATCTTCTCTCAAAAAGAAGCTGTGTCATTGAGTAAAGCAATTGTTTATACCGCTTTGGCTAATTTCTGCTCTTTGATGATGGGTGTAATCATTATCATTGGTATTTCCGGGCTGCCCTACGGTGCAACTTGGCTCCCATTAGGGATTGGGTACAGTATATTGCTATTGTTTTCCACCCAGACATTTCCAATCACACAAAATCTATCTCTAGCCATTGAGGGGTGGATATTTAATTTATTCGCTTGGGGAATAATCTGGTTCTGTGGGTTATTTTGCAGTGTCTTTTTATTAATTACAGTCGGGGCAATCAATCCAGACGTTACCGCTGGGAAACCTTTCCCTGATTGGGATGTACCCTTCTATATCAACATCGTGCAACTGCTAGGTGTGGTTGGATTTATGGGCTTAGGTTTTGCTATGAGCATAGTTAGCGAAGCATTTTGTCTGACCAAATTATTGAAAAATTCTTCTAAGCAAATTAAAAGAACAATTTTGATTATGAATGTACGTTCATACGCTTACATTGCTCTGCCCATTACAATCGTAATGAAGCTAAAGGAGCGAATATTGTGATAAATCTAACTTATCAATAACTCTTCATTGAAGACAGAAACTCTGGCAAAAATTAACTAAAAGTACCGTTTATGTCAACCCTACTCAACCAAACCAAATCACCCCCAGGCATGGTAATTTCTTGGGAAGCTTTACCCGAAGATTTTCAGTTAGAGGATGAACCAGTGGATAATACCGGACAACCGCTTTTAGCAGGTGCTTTAAGGGAAAGTTTAGAACTCATAGGTTTCATTCAACCACAGATGTTAATCGCTTCTAACTTTGGTCTTTGTGCCACAATAAACGAGCAATTTGTCGCTAAAGCACCAGATTGGTTATATGTGGCTTCAGTCAAAGAAGTTTTACCAGAACGCAAAAGTTATACACCCAATTTAGAAGGGGAAGTACCAGCCATAGTCATTGAATTTTTATCAGATAAAGATGGTACTGAGTATTCTGTGAAACGCACCTATCCCCCTGGAAAATGGTTTTTTTACGAACAGATTTTGCAAATTCCCATTTACGTTATCTTTGCTCCAGATGGCGGGTTATTAGAATATTATGGGTTAGAAAATCGGCGTTATGAATTGCAAAACCCAGATGAAAATGGTCGTCATTGGATTGAAGCAATGGGATTATTTTTAGGAACTTGGCAAGGAACAAAAGAAGGAAGAACTGGGTATTGGTTAAGGTGGTGGGATAGAGATGGTAATTTGTTACCTTGGGCAGTAGAAAAAATTGAACAGGAACGCCAACTGGCTGAACAGGAACGTCAGGAAAAAGAAAGGTTGATGGCTTATTTGCGATCGCAGGGTATCGATCCCAATAATTTGCCTGGTATTTAACAATAATAGGACTTACGCACTCTCTGCCTGAAACCTAGATCCCCCCTAGCCCCCCTTACCAAGGGGGGAAGTTCTCGGATCATAGTCTAACTTTCCCTATTTCAGTTACCCCAATACTTCATCCACACTTAAAAGCACATCAGAAAAACTCAACGACGAAACATTTTCACCTCTTCTAAATTGGCGAATTTCTGCATAACTATTCGCCAAAGGTTGACGATAAACTTCAATCAATTCTTCTGCTAAACTTACTATCCAAACTTCCACAATACCCGCTGCTGCATAAAGAGGATTTTTCACCTCTCTGTCATATTCAATAGTTGTATCAGATACTTCAATTATTAGTAAAACTTCCTGTGGTTGGGGATGTCTTTGAGAGTAAAAATCTGCACGAGGTATCAGCAAAGCGATATCAGGTTGCGGTTCCGTTCTTTCACTTAATCTTACTGGATCTTGAACAGATAATATAGCACGATCGCCTAACCTGACTGAAAAAATCCTATTCAAGCGCTTTACACAACCTGAATGAGGACTACCTATTGGCGACATTTTAATAATTTCTCCTGCAATCAATTCTACTCGGTCATCTTCACTTAAAATACCAGCCTCAGCCATTCGATAATATTCATCAACTGTAAATAACCTTTTTTGCAACTGAACAGACATGATGGTTTCCTCAAATTTTATAAATAAGTTTGTTGTTCCCACTTCAGTGGGAATAGCGCCCAAGCGCAACAACGTACCTTTATTTTAAAATAAAAAAAACAGATAAACGTTTATCTGCGTTTATCTGCGTTTATCTGCGGTTTAAAAACCCCGAAGTTAAATTAGCGATCGCACAAATTTATCCAACCGATCCATGCCTTTATTAATCGTATCTAAATCGGTAGCGTAAGATAAACGAATGCAATCATCTGCACCGAAAGCAACACCGGGAATCGCTGCAACTTGGTAAGATTCTAAGAACTTATCGCAGAATTCTAAAGACGCTAATCCGGTTTTGCTGACATCAATAAATAGATAGAAAGCACCATCAGGTTTGGGACAAGTTAAACCAGAAATTGTGCTGACTCTTTCTAACATTACTTGACGACGTTTGGCGAAAGCTTGGCGCATTTCTTCCACACAATCTTGGGGACTGGTTAAAGCTGCGATCGCACCATATTGAGCAAAAGTGCAAACATTAGAAGTACTATGACCTTGTACTTTACTACAAGCTTTAATCGCCTCTAATGGCCCTGCTAAATATCCAATTCGCCAACCAGTCATTGAGTAAGCTTTGGCAAAACCATTACTAATAAATGTGCGTTGGAAAATTTCTGGCCCAAAAGCACCAATGCTTACTTGTTGAGCATCATCGTAAATGATTTTTTCGTAAATCTCATCGGAAACAACGTAAATATCTTTTTCTACCACCACCTTTGCTAACGCTTCAATTTCGGCGGGAGTGTAAACAACTCCTGTAGGATTAGAAGGAGAATTCAACACAAACAATTTTGTTTTTGGTGTGATTGCGGCTCCCAGTTCTTCTGGAGTAATTTTATATTGGTTTTTCCCATCAGTTTGGACAATTACAGGTACACCACCTGCCAATTTCACCATTTCAGGATAGCTTAACCAATAGGGAGCGGGAATAATTACTTCATCTCCTGGATCAATTAAAGCTAACATCAAATTGAACAGAGAATGTTTACCGCCATTAGTAACAATTACATTCTCCGGTTTGTAATCTAATCCATTATCTGTTTTTAGCTTATTTGCGATCGCTTCTCTGAGCTTAGGTTCCCCTGCTTCCGGGCCATATTTCGTCTTACCAGCATCCAAAGCTTGCTTCGCAGCAGCTTTAATGTGCTCTGGCGTGTCAAAATCTGGTTCACCAGCGCTGAAACTACAAACATCTATTCCCTCAGCCTTCATTGCCTTAGCTTTGGCGGAAATAGCTAACGTGATCGAAGGCGTAACTTGACTAACTCGTGCTGCCAACTGCATGATTAATCGTTTCCATTGCGGCAATTTTCTAGTTTCTCAGACTAACTCACGATCGCTCTTTTGATTTGTGATCTTTTTACCTTTTTGCATTGGAAAGGCAGAAGGCAGAGGGCAGAAGGCAGAAGGAAAAGAAGGTTAAAGGGTAAAGCGTAAAGGTTAAAGGGTAAAATTTCTCCCCATCCCCCCATCCCCCCATCTCCCTATCTCCCTATCTCCCCATTTCCCCAGTCCCTCAAAGCCCATTGCCAATTAAAATGAACGGTGCCCAGTAGTAGGGATGATTTAACTTCGAGGTTTGTGTTTGGGGAATGGTCTGAGCAGTGACTATTCCTCGTGCTTCACCGAAGGCGCGATGATTTCCGGTAATTAAGGCGATTTGTGCTTGGCGTAAGGCTTCGGCTTTGGAGATGTTGCCTTTTTGTAAGATGCTGTAAAACCCATTAATCAAAACTTGCGTGCCACCGTCTGAAACGGGCCAAAGTGAGGCTATTGCTGCTCTCGCGCCTGTGCGTTGCATTTGGAAACCAAAACCGAGGATTTCTTCTCCATTTCCTAACTTTCCGCCTACACCAGTTTCGCAAGCACTCAGTACGATTAAATCTACTTTGGGTAATGACCAAGATTCTACATCGCGGAGAGTGGCGCGATCGCTAATTTCCCTCTGCAATGCCAAAGCTTGCTGGCGATATTCCTGCGCCGTTTGATTTTGTCCTAACTTTTCATAAATTGCGCTAATACTGTTAAGAATTGCCACTCGCTCCGGCTTTTGATATGGTATTCTCAACCGCCGGAAATATTCTTCTTGCCCAAATTGACGGATCAGATGTTCTTGTGTTAAATAGTATCCTCTATTTTTGGGATCGCGGGCGAAGGCCAAAGCTTGCTGATAAGCTTCTAAAGCAGCTTGGTATTGTCGTAAATTAAAGCTATCTTTAACACATATTTTATCCAACATTATACAGATGAATTATGAATAAAATTGTGATAAGCTCCTCTCCTGTCCAAGTGGTTGGGAGAAAAGCGGTGAGAGGATTAAATCGTTTGTGGATTGGAATTATAGTCGCACTATTTGGATTAATTACCTATTGCACTAGCACAGTACAAAACCCCATCACTGGAGAAAATCAACGCATTCAACTTTCACCACGTCAAGAAATTGCGTTAGGTTTACAAGCACGACAACAAATGGCAGCTAAACATGGTGGTTTATATCCTAACAGCTTGCTACAACAATATGTCAAGCAGGTAGGGGAAAAAGTAGTCAGAGAATCAGATGCTTCTAAATCTCCTTATCCTTTTGAATTTTATTTATTACGAGATCCTAAAACAATTAACGCTTTTGCATTACCAGGAGGACAAGTTTTTATTACTGCTGCTTTGTTAAGTCGTTTGTCTTCCGAAGCGCAACTTGCAGGGGTTTTAGGACATGAAGTTGGTCATGTTGTAGCACGTCATGGTGCAGAACATTTAGCGAAACAACAGTTAGGTGCAACTTTAGTTACTGCGGTGGGAGTAGCAGCAAGTGATAGCGAACAACGGGCTAGACAAGCGCAAGTTTTAGCTCAAGCTGTGAATCAATTAGTAAGTTTAAGATATGGTAGAGATGATGAGTTGGAAAGCGATCGCTTAGGCTTTCGTTTTATGACCCAAGCTGGTTACAATCCCCAAGGAATTGTCCAATTAATGCAAATACTTGGCTCAACTCGTCAAGGTGGTCAACCTCCAGAATTTTTAAGCACTCACCCTAACCCAGAAAACCGCGTAGAACGTCTAAAAGAACTGATTTCTCAACAATATCCTAATGGCATTCCCCCACAATTAGAATCAGGAAAAGAGAATTTTGCTAAATACGTAAAACCTCGTTTGACAGGAGGGTGAGGAATTGGGGATTGGGAGTTCCAAATCCACCTCAGTTGCACCAAAATTTAAAGGGAATATAACTAGAAACTTGCGTTTTAAATAAACCGATCGCACCAATTACGGAAGAACTAGTGTTTCTACGTCAGGTTTTTGGAATTGAGCGATCGAGTTTTGCGCGTCCTTGTAGCAGCTAGAGTTTCCTTGCTCCAAACAGAGTTTAGCACTTTTCTGAAAATCTGCGATCGCTGCTGGTTTATTTTTTAGATCTCGGTAAGATAAACCTCGATAGAAATTTCACTTTTAAGTAAAGTAATAGTCCGAGGTTCACTTTACAGATGGCTACTTAATTCTGATGAAATTAAATGCCTTAAATAGTTATTCGGAGTCTCTCTAAGCCGATCCGGTAAAAAGATGAATTTGTTTGAAAGCAGGGGAAATAGGAGATAGCGATCGGTTAAGGCGGTTAAAACCGCAACTATACAAACAAAGTCCGCCTACGCGGACTTCTAACCTGGGTCGGCGGTTTTGTCTGTATAGCCTGCGACTAAAGTCGCAGGGGCATCTTTTCAAATATCCTCTACGCGATCGTCACCTCTTCCGACAAATAAACATCTTGAATTGCATGAAACAATTTAACACCTTCCTCAAAAGGACGTTGAAATGTTTTCCGACCAGAAATTAAACCACAACCACCAGCACGTTTGTTAATTACTGCAGTGCGAACAGCTTCGGCAAAATCATTTTTACTAGAAGCGCCACCAGAATTAATTAAACCTGCTCTGCCACAATAACAATTGAGCACTTGATAGCGAGTTAGATCGATCGGATGATCGGAAGTTAAATCTGTGTAAACTCGTTTATCAGTCTTCCCGTAAGTCTTCGCCATTGCTTGCGACACTGCTTGATAACCGTTATTACATTCAGGTAATTTCTGCTTAATAATATCGGCTTCAATTGTCACCCCTAAATGGTTGGCTTGTCCGGTTAAATCTGCGGCAAGATGATAATCTTTATCCTGTTTAAAGGCATTATTTCGCAAATAACACCAGAGAATTGTCGCCATTCCTAATTCATGGGCACGAGCAAAAGCTTTACTTACTTCTTGAATTTGTCGGGTTGATTGTTCGGAACCAAAGTAAATTGTTGCGCCCACTGCTACCGCCCCTAAATTCCAAGCTTGTTCGACGGAAGCAAACATTACTTGGTCAAATTGATTGGGAAATGTCAGTAATTCGTTGTGATTTATTTTCACAATGAACGGGATTTTATGGGCATATTTACGGGACATCATCCCCAAAACACCGAGAGTAGTAGCAACTGCATTACATCCGCCTTCAATTGCTAATTTGATGATGTTTTCTGGGTCAAAATAAATTGGATTTGGTGCAAAAGAAGCGCCAGCAGAGTGTTCAATTCCTTGGTCTACAGGCAAGATAGAAATATAACCAGTGTTGGCAAGACGACCTGTAGAATACAATTGTTGCAGACTGCGGAGAACTTGGGGATTGCGATCGGTCCCGGCAAAAATGCGATCGACCCAATCCGGCCCAGGTAAATGTAACAAATCCTGAGAAACTTTCGCTTTATAATTGAGGAGGTCTTCTGTCTCTTCTCCCAGCAAAGACTCTAGAAAACTGGGTACAGATAATGTCGCTGTCATAACGCTTTCCTCAAGACTTCTATTTCTGATTGTGGCTATGTTTTAGATTAACTTATGTCTCTCTTAAGACAGAGTATAGATAGTTTTTTTTTCCGATTTTAAGTAATACAGAGAATATCATCAGAGCTAAAATGATACAAATCTGTAGGGGCGGGAGGGGCCAAAACCTTTGAATGCCCAGCAATCAGATTGAAGTCAAAACCCGCTCCAACAAAGCATCTGGAGCAAACATTTTGGTAATCGACATAAGCTGTTGCGGAGTTCAGGTGAGAAAACTTGTGGCTAAAGCTAAAGATAAAAATCAAAAATCGCCCAATATAAAGAGGAGAGTTTTATGAAAAAACGCCTGGTTGTCTGTTGTGACGGTACTTGGAACGAACTGAGAAGCTCTTACCCGACAAATGTCGTAAAATTAGCTCAATCAGTAAAATATATTGCTGACGATGGAACCCCACAAATTGTATTTTATCAACAAGGACTAGGCACAGAAGACAGTAGTCTTTGGCAAACTTTAGGCGGAGGAGCTTTTGGCTGGGGAATTGACAAATTAATTCAGGATGCCTATCGTTTTTTATGTGTTAATTACAATACCCAAGCCGAAGATGAAATTTATTTGTTTGGCTTTAGTCGAGGCGCATATATTGTTCGTTGTTTAGCGGGGATGATTTATTGTTCGGGTTTATTACATCGCGAACACATTCGGAAAACCCCTAAAGCGTATAAAATTTACCGCGATCGCCAAATCCATCCCGACGATCAAGAAGCGAAAGATTTTCGGAAAAATTACGCTAAATCTGCTAAATCTAAGCAGACTTCTGAGCAACCATTCTATATGGAGAATCGAGTCCCAATCAAAATGTTGGGTTGCTGGGATACTGTTGGAGCATTAGGTATGCCCGATATAATTCCTTGGTTGCCTATAGAGAAAATGATTAATCAAAAATATCTGTTCTACGATGCTAAACTTAGTCCAATTGTGGAAAATGCTTTTCAAGCAGTTGCTATTGATGAAAAACGCAAAAGTTTTCCTTCAACCAGAATGGATAAGAATAGCAAAAATCCCAACCAAAGGGTAGAAGAAGTCTGGTTTATCGGCGAGCATGGTTGTGTAGGCGGTGGAACTAAAGGTTATCAAGGTTTATCCGATTGTGCTTTAGCCTGGATGATAGAAAGAGCCAAGGAAGTGGAATTAGAATGCGATCGAAGCAAAATCGAGCGTGACTTTGATTCAGAAGGAAAAACGACAAGATTTGGGATTTATCCTGAACCATTAATCGATTTTGACAATAGTCTTACCTTTCCTTTTATCTTAGGAGGGGAGGAATGGCGACGGATTCGCGGAACCCATATTAAGGTTCATTCCAGTATCAGACAACGCTTAAACACTCGCTTCGATTATTTGCCAGAAAATCTCCAAGAATTTATCGACCTGCTCAATAAATAACTTTTTCTGTTTGTTGTAAGCGCTTGAGCGCTATTCCCACTCAAGTGGGAACAACGAACTTTTTCTGTTTGTTGTAAGCGCTTGAGCGCTATTCCCACTCAAGTGGGAACAACGAACTTTTTCTGTTTGTTGTAAGCGCTTGAGCGCTATTCCCACTCAAGTGGGAACAACGAACTTTTTCTGTTTGTTGTAAGCGCTTGAGCGCTATTCCCACTCAAGTGGGAACAACGAACTTTTTCTGTTTGTTGTAAGCGCTTGAGCGCTATTCCCACTCAAGTGGGAACAACGAACTTTTTCTGTTTGTTGTAAGCGCTTGAGCGCTATTCCCACTCAAGTGGGAACAACGAACTTTTTCTGTTTGTTGTAAGCGCTTGAGCGCTATTCCCACTCAAGTGGGAACAACGAACTTTTTCTGTTTGTTGTAAGCGCTTGAGCGCTATTCCCACTCAAGTGGGAACAACGAACTTTTTCTGTTTGTTGTAAGCGCTTGAGCGCTACTCCCACTCAAGTGGGAACAACGAACAAAGGTTTGTTGTAAGCGCTTGAGCGCTACTCCCACTCAAGTGGGAACAACGAACAAAGGTTTGTTGTAAGCGCTTGAGCGCTATTCCCACTCAAGTGGGAACAACGAACTTTTTCTGTTTGTTGTAAGCGCTTGAGCGCTATTCCCACTCAAGTGGGAACAACGAACTTTTTCTGTTTGTTGTAAGCGCTTGAGCGCTACTCCCACTCAAGTGGGAACAACGAACAAAAGTTTGTTGTAAGCGCTTGAGCGCTACTCCCACTCAAGTGGGAACAACGAACAAAGGTTTGTTGTAAGCGCTTGAGCGCTACTCCCACTCAAGTGGGAACAACGAACTTTTTTGCTTATGCTTCTACTGTTGTGTGTAGCTTTTTGTTCAACCAAATTTTTTCTCTTGCGTGAATATAACGCGGATCTGGGTTGATTGCGATCGCTCTTTCATAAGATTCGATCGCATTTCCATAAGCTTGCATTTCTGCTAACAATAACCCCCGATTAAACCATGCTTGATGATAATCTGGTTTAATCGCTACAGCTTTGTCGTAAGAGAATAATGCTTCTGCATAACGTTTCATCCCACAAAAAGCATTTCCTCGGTTATTCCACGCTTGGCAATAATTCGGATTAATCGCTATTGCTTTCTCAAAAGCTGCTAAAGCTTCGCCATATTTTTCATTTTCACACAACGCGCAACCATGACCATCCCAAAATTCCGGGTTTTGTTCGTTCTGCTCAAAAATGTTCATAATATTTGGGTAAATTTCCATTCTTACAGTTCCATTGTGGAAAATCTTTTCCGATTCATGGGGTGCGGTTTTTTCACCTACAAATGTTCGGGGATTGGGGATTGGGGACTAGGGACTGGGGACTGGGAAAGAATTAAGTTTAATATTAAATCAAGTTCCTAGTTATTAATTTTGGGTAAACTTATGGTTTGTCCTGTGCGTCAAAACCGGAAAAATTGGCTCTCTCGTACATAAAGTGACAAGTAAACATGATTAATTGATGCAATGCTTGATTTATCAGGAATCCCAGTCCCTAGTCCCCAGTCCCCAATCCCCGCCATGACTGATGCTTTTGTTACTTTGGGAGTTGCAGATTTTCCCAAGGTAATTGATTTTTATCGGAAGTTATTTAATCAGGAACCTCAACCTTACATCCCTAATGTTTATGGTGAATTTCGGTTGACTGGTGGGTTACGTTTGGGGATTTTTCAACCGAAAACGCAGCATTCTGCGGAGTTTAGTAACTCCCATCAAAGTGGGATGAGTTTGTGTTTGGAGGTGGAAAGTTTGTCGAGTGCGATCGCACATCTCACCGCATTAGGATACCCACCACCAGGGGAAATTACTACTGCTTCTCATGGTAGGGAAATTTATGCTTATGACCCTGCTGGTAATCGCTTAATTCTTCATCAATCAAACCGTTAGTTAGCTTTGATAAATTAACTTAGCAAAGCTATAAATGCTAATAATCAACAACAAAAATGCTACTACTTGAGTTAACCTGGGATAGGTTGAAGGTGCCATCGACTCCCTAACTATTACTGATACAGATGAGCAAATTACATAACTTAAGCTTAAAGCTAAATAACCCCAGATTTCAGTAATTCCCCAAAGTCCCAGTAAAGCTATTGCTAAAAGTAGCATAATTACCTCTACAAACCTGGGAGGATCGGATTGAGTAGAAGAAAATAAACTATTACACCAAAATTGCCAAAGACGCATATCGACTTTTAATTTTAAATTTTGATTTTTCTAAAAATCGGTTAGTAGTTAGTTGTGGCTAAATAGTCAAAACTAACCACTAACAATTAATTTTATTCAAGCTGCGAAGTTATTGAGTAACTTCTAAACCGAACACCCGATTAAAAACTTTTTCCACCTTATAACCTGAATCAATTGATTCTAAAGGATCTTTCCGTAAACGGTGACGCAAACATAAGCGAATTATTCGGCGAATGTCATCAACCGTTACTTGTGTTCTTCCTTCAAAAGCTGCTAGTGCTTTAGCGGCGCGATTAGTTACAATATCACCACGCAAGCCATCAACATCTAATTCAGAACACACTTCTGAGATTTTTACCCGCAAATCATAGTCAATTTCTACTGATGGTAATAAATCTTTGGCTTTGAGCAATTTTTGTTGCAAAGCTTCTTGTTCTTGGATGTATTTTTCGGTAAATTTTGGTGGATCTTGGTCAAATTCTGCTCTTTGTTCCACAATTTGAACTCGCAGTGCAGGTTCTTTAACTGTGCGAATTTCGGCGTGCATTCCAAAACGATCGAGCAACTGCGGACGCAACTCCCCTTCTTCGGGGTTTCCTGAACCTACCAAAACAAAACGTGCTGGATGTCGAATGGAAATTCCTTCCCTTTCCACAGTGTTCCATCCCGAAGCCGCTGAGTCCAGCAAAACGTCTACTAAGTGATCGTCCAACAAGTTGACTTCATCAACGTAGAGGATACCACGATTAGCTTTAGCTAATAATCCTGGTTCAAAGGCTTTCACACCTTCCGAAAGTGCTTTTTCAATGTCGATCGTACCGCAAACCCGGTCTTCCGTTGCCCCTAAAGGCAAATCAACCATCGTTACCTTTTTCTTAGCTACGGGAATGGACGCTTGTTGCGCTATGCGTTCCCGTACCGCATCACTCATGAGATCGGGATCTTCAGGATGGCTGTTGAAAGGATCGTCAGCTACCACCTCGATCTCTGGGAGTAAGTCAGCCAAGGCGCGAATCGTGGTAGATTTACCAGTACCGCGATCGCCCATAATCATCACACCGCCAATGTAAGGGTCAATTACATTTAATAGCAGTGCCAATTTCATCTCTTCTTGACCAACAATAGCCGTAAACGGGAAAACTACCCGTCTCGTGGCTGGTTTAATATTATTTGTGCTCGCTGTAGCAGTCAGACTCAACGCGGTTCCCTCAAAAGTGCTCAATTTGTCATTCTGAGATCTTGCACCAAGAGGCGGAGCCTCTGTTTCTCGTTCCCAGGTTGAACCTGGGAACGAGGATCAAAGGAGGTTCTACCTCCATTGCTGCCAGATCTGTGGGTCATTTGTCATGCGTCATTGGTCATTTGTGATTTGTGAAGGAGATAATTTTTTAGATGAATCTTTGGCAAATTGCATCATTTGTCCTTTGTTATAACCAATGACAAATGACTAATGACCAATGACAAATGACCAATGACCCAATCGTTTTTCATTGTGCCACAGAGTATCGACCATCAAACTTTAACTTCGGTTGGTTTCTCGATCGAGCTTTGTCGGATGATTATCTAGTTGTTCTTGGGCGTTATTTGATTGGTTATTAGCTGGGAAATGGTTCCACCCTGGCATTATCGAGGTGGGATCTGATTCTGTGGTGGGTACAACGGCAGTTTTTTCGTTAAAATCAGCTTCTATCGGGATGGGATTGAGTTTAGAACGATCGATCGAATGGAGATCGGTCAGTACAGCTAAAGCCGACTGATAGCGATCGCTAAAATGATACTGCACCATCCGATCCAAAATTAGGGCTAACTCCTCGCTAATCCTAGCTAAATGTCGCCAATTCAAATTCCCCGTTTCCAGATCTTGCAGTAACAATAAATCATGGGGTTGAATTCCTGTCAGTGCTTGAATACAAATCATTCCCAATGCGTAAAGGTCGCTTGCTGGGCGCGGATGTCCCACTAATTGTTCTGGGGGCGCATATCCCCTCGTACCGATCGCTACCGTTTGACTTTCCGTTTTCCCACCTTCTGTTGGTAACATTTGTTTCACAGCACCAAAATCAATTAACACTAATTTTTCATCTGAAGTCCGTCTAATAATATTTCCCGGTTTCAGATCCCGGTGAATTACATGATGTTGATGAATAAAATCTAAAATCGGCAAAATATTTTCTAGTAAATCGAACACTTTCGTTTCTTCCCACCGCCGATCCACATACAATTCTTCACTCAGCGCGTTTCCGGGAATATATTCTTCTACTAAATAGAACTCGCCTTCTTTTTCGATATAATCCATCAGTGCCGGAATTTGCTCGTGCTGCCCTAACACTTCTAAAATTCTCGCTTCAGTTTGAAATAAACGCCGCGCTACTTCTAAAAATTTAGTATCTCTTCTGGCTGGCATTAAATGTTTAACTACACAAATTGGATTGTCTGGAATTTGCAAATCTTTGGCTAAATACGTCCTGCCAAAACCACCTTGACCCAAAATTTTAATAATTTGATAACGCTCACTAAATTGGGCCGAAATTGCACTAATATTTTTGGCAGAGGAGATCGGGACAGTCGCCGCAGTTGTTGCGGTTTCAGTAGTCTGAGAATTTGGTTGATTATTGGTAAGATTACCTTTATACATGGTGGATAAAAGGGCAATTGTTTCTTCTCGTTCTTTTACCCAATTGAGCATTTTTTCTCGTTCTTGGTGCATTCGGTAAGCAGCAATTACTACTACTGTTCCGCCAGTAGTCACCATACTTAATGCGGCTGGAACTAAAGGCACCCATCCAGAATCCAACCAAAAACCATAGCAAACGCTACTTAAAACCCCAAAAGCGGCAATTCCCGAAATTCCCAAAACCAGGGGATGACGGAGTTTCCAAGCACCCACGCCGCCAATTATTGCCCAACTCCAAATCCATAAACCTTCTACCCAATTAGGCCAATACCAGGGTAAAGTACGACCATCTAAAACTGCACTAATAATTTGATTGACAATTTGAGCATGAACTACCACTCCTGCCATTTTATGTTGTTGGGTTTGGGCAGCGCTATAAGGTGTATAAAATGCGTCGTCAATGCTGCCAGCTACGGCACCGATCAACACGACGCGATCGCGTATCCATTCCTCTGGCACTTGCTGATTTAAAACTTGTGTCAGGGTGACTTGTCGCGCTACATTTTCCTCTGCATCATATTTGAGCAAAATTTGATAACCACCCACATCTACGCCTTGATAACCACCCGCATTAGCATCTAACGGCTGAAAAACTACAGGCTTAATTTTTGTTCCCTTTGCCGCTGTTTTGCGGCTGCGAAATCCTAAATCTCCCTGTGATGTTGCTTTGAAAGGTTCTATACCTTCAAAGGCAAGATATCTACTGGCTAATTGGTAACTAAAAGCCGAAAATGTGGTGCATTTTCCCTGTTCTTTTCTGGCAAATAATAAGGCTCTGCGGATTACCCCATCTGTGTCAATTATTAAGTCGCTGAAGCCTACTTGTTTGGGAGATAATGCTTTCGGAGGTGCGACTCCGGGACTGTTGGAGTCACTTTGTTTACAAATGGCTACTAAGCGATCGCTTTTCTGTAAATATTTCACTAACTTATCGTGTCCCGGTGCTACTGGTAAATCTCGGTATATATCTAAACCAATTACACGCGGTTTATGTTTTTCCAGTAAGCTAAGTAACTGAGCCATTTTCCCATCAGGAATCGGCCATTGTCCCAGGTTTTGAATATCTTGTTCGGTGACAGCTACTACTAATAAACGTGGGTCAGTTTTTTTTGCTTCCTCCGATTCTACATTAGTCGATCGCGTGGCAAATCGCACAAACTGATCGTAAGTTCCTAACTCCAACGCCTCGATTTTTAATGCTAACCGCATTCGAGGTAACGAAAGAGTCACCCCTTGTCGTAACCCAAGTATCAATGCTGTTACACCAATACTTGCCAAAATTACGGGTTTATAGCTGATTGGCGAATTGTTGGGACGTTGCCAATAAGACAATAAGTGACTTAATTTACCAGAAAGTTTAGCTAGCACTGTGATTTGGTGCAAAAAGGGTGAGAGCGAACCGAATAGACGGGAAAATTTAACTCCAAAATATACCTTTGGACTTACATCCTAGCGCAGTGGAGCAGGTGACTGCTTGGGCGGGGTTAGCATTGGTTCAGGTTGGGGAGTAGCGTTTGTTACTGGATTTTTGACTGTACCATTGGGCATAATGGTGGCTTTAAAAGTAGCACCCGTAAAGTCTGCACCTGTAGTTCCAGTAAATTTGGCTCTGAACAAATTAGTATCCGTGAGATTGGCGTAACTGAGGTCTGCACCACTCAAATTAGCACCAATTAGTACGGCTAGGGTAAGATTAGCACCTCTAAGAGTAGCATAGCTCAAGTTAGCACCAGCTAGCGTACTATTTCTCAAATTAACATTGCTTAAATCGGCTCCACTCAGATTCGCATTACTCAGATCCAAATTACTCAGATTTTCTCCGCTTAAGTCACACCCGGAACATTCTTTTGTGTTTAATAGTCGTTCTACTGGGTCGATTTCTTGTGCCCAAGTCCCTAATCCTAAAATTAAGGAGGTTAACAAGGATACAGTGAAGAAAATGTTTCTGTTCATAAGCAAAATTCCCATTTAGCTGATAATAGCAGTCTATTGATTTTAGATTGGCGATTGGCGATTGGCGATTAAAAAAAACTCCCATCTCAAGGGCTGTTTAAAATTTGCTTGGGTGGAAAAAGTGACCTGATTAAAGGCGATCGCTAAATCAAAAATATTACAAAAAAACCATTTTAAATAATTTTCCTAATCCTTGACAAATTACCATTAAAGATGCAATTAATGTTTAACAACTGCAAATTTTCTGAATAAAATCACAGCAAATTAGGGGTGAATCAAATGACTTTCGCTATTTTTAATGAACAAACTTACTTGGCAAATAATGCTGATGTTAGAGCGGCAGTTTCCCAAGGATTTTTTGCTTCAGGATTGCAACATTTTCAATTAATTGGTTTAGGGGAAGGTCGGACTGCTGTATCATCTTCTTGGGATGAACAAAGATATTTAAATGCTAACCCCGATGTCAGAGCAGCTGTAAATAGCAGAGCGTTTTCGTCAGGTTTACAACATTTTATTTTGTTTGGAGAAACCGAACGGCGACCCGGTGCCTCCATAGTAGAGCCGACACCGGGATTTAACGAAAACTATTACTATGGACTATATCCTAATGTGTCGCGGGCAGTACTTTTAGGACAATTTAGTTCCGCAATTGCTCAATACAATCGTGAGGGCAGATTTCAAGGATATACACCTTTCTTTTCGGGAACTAGAGGTAGTGATATTATTACCGGACTGGGGCCTTCAGGAACTGCCATAGTAGGTATTAGTGTAGATATTAATGCCAGAGTTACAGGTAGTCCAGATCCAATTCCTACAAGTTTAGGAACAGGCGAAGTAGATGTTTTAATTGGTAATAGCGGATCGGATAGATTTGGCGTAGGTTTTGGCAGAAGTAGATCTAACTCAACAATTCAAAGGTTTTATCTTGGTCAAGGAAATAACGATTATGCTTACATCGTTGGTTTTGAATCAGGAAAAGATATTCTGCAATTAGCAGGTTCACCAAATGACTATACTACTACTACAGGTGCGTTTGGTGTCACAGGAAATCGCACTAGCGGTCTGAGTATTTTCTATTTAGGAGATTTGGTTGCAGCTGTGGAGGGCGTAAATTCTCTACAAGTTGCTCAACAAGATAGTGGTGCGGGATTTTTCCTTTTGACATGAACTACCCCGCCGTATGGACGGACGGGGTGTAGGGTGTGGGCGTTAGGGGGTAGGAGGTAGGGAAAAGAGTCAGGTTTAAAGGGGAAAAGTTCTCCATCGCTTTCCCTACACCCTAACCCCTACCCCCTACCCCCTAGTCCCGGAAGCAATTATCTTTGAATCGGTGGTGCTTGAATTGGTCCTGGAGTAACTGAGGGTGGAAAATCCGATCGAGTTGGCGGGAAAGGTTGATTTGGTCTGTTTCTAGCTTCTGGACTATTACGAATATCGCGGCGGATATCATTTAATGAGTCACCGGAAGCAAGACGATTTCTCCAAGTTCTTAATCCGCTAGAATCAACATCACGACCTAAGATTTCCCGGTAGATTTGATTGATTTGTGTTCTTGCTTCGTCGCTGTTAGCAATTCGAGAGCGAACATCGCTAACAGAAGTACCATCTCTTAAGACATTAGACCAAGTTCTATAACCTTCTGAATCAGGTTCACGACCTAAAACTTCCCGGTAAATTCGGCGAATGTCTTCTTGATAATAGTTGTTGCCGCGACTACCAAAACGATCGCGATCGTTGCGGTCATTGTAGCGATCTCTAGATCGGTCATTGTAGCGATCGCTGTAGCGATCGCCAAATCGACCTTCCAGATCGCTTCCTCGCAAATTCGCATTATCAAAAATTGCATTGCGGGTAATCGCATCTCTCAGATTTGCATTTCCTAAATCCGCACCTCTGAGGTTAGCATCTCTTAAATTAGCGCCTGTGAGATTAGCATTTCTCAGGTCAGCATCTTCCAAATCCGCACCTTGTAAATCGGCATTTCTTAAATCGCGACCTCTGAGATCTGCACCTCTCAAGTCACAGTTGCGACAACTACCAGTATTAATCAATCTGCGGACATCTCGAAAATCTTGGGCTTGTGCAGAATAGGATAATCCCAAGGTGGAAAGTAACAAACTAGCTGTGAGAATTTGTAGTTTCATTTTAAGCGATCTCAAACTAAAACAAGTGTTCTTTAATGCAGGACTTACGCAGGGTGGCTCAAAAACCCGGTTTGGAGTGTTAACCTTGCCGATCCAAACCCACGATTTTGGATAGAAACCGGGTTTTTCTGCGTAAATCCTATCATGAATGAATAAATGGAATTTGCTGGCTCCTCAGAGTGGAGTTTATTTTAGACCCCGAGGAGGAGCTTGGATTGACGGTGAGAAAGTAGAACCATTATTTCTTCTGCTGGGTATTGAATAATCTATTGTGGGTGAATTATTTCTTGCAGGTGAATACCTCCTTGTAGGTTGCTGATAGTTTTGGGCGGGTAAACTTCTTTGAGAAGGAGTTCTCTGAGATGGTGAAAAGTTAGCAGGTGGGAAGCTTCTATTGGGATAAGTCACTGTGGGTACAATGTTTCTGGGGAAAGTTTGGACGGGTACAGAATAATTTCTCCCAGGTAAGCTTCTTGTCGGTGGGTAAACAGTTCTGGGTGGTATGTACCTTCCGGGTTGTACATTGTTGAAAAATGGATTGTACGCTGGGTAACGTCTATTTCTGAAAGAACGAGCTTCGGGACTATTTTCAATGTCGCGCCGCACTTCTGATAAACTCGCACCAGAAGCTAAACGATTTGTCCAAGTTCTAATTCCTTCTCGATCGGCATCTCTACCTAGTACTTCTCGGTAAATTTGATTAATTCTCGCGACTGCTTCATCACTGCGAGCAATATCACGTCGGATGTCGCGCAAAGAGTCTCCGCTTCTGCGTTCTCCTAACCAAGTTCTTAACCCTCTATAATCAGGTTCACGTCCGAGAACTTCGCGGTAGATATCACCGATTCGATCGACCGAATAGTAATAGTTGTATTCTCGACGATAGGGCCGTCCGTAGTAGCGATCGTCATCATCATAATAGCGATCGCCATAATAGCGATCGTCATAATAGCGATAACCCAAAAAGTTAGGATTGTAGTAATCGTCGTAGTAATCGCCAAAAAACAGACCCCAAGACCAATAAAGTGGGTTGACATAATATGGCTGAATACCAAATCGAATGTACAACTGTTTGGCGTTGGCACTGGGTAAGCTAGAATTTGACAAATCCACTTTGATTGGTTTGGCATTAGCTACTGTCTGTTTGGCATTTTCTATAGTTTCGGCAGACAATGGCTCGCTTAATCCTAAACCAATGATAATGGTAGTAGTTGTTATAGTTTTTAAGTTCATTTGACTGTTCTCTAGTTACTGATATACTTTTTGGTGAAAAAGTTCCGGTTGTTGACATAATAGCTGCTCCCGCTATTGCTCACAGTTAATATCGTCAGAACCAGACAGTAAAGACTTTCGTTGTACTCTATAAATTTAGGATGACAATTTGATCTGACTGTTGTCATCCTTCTTTAGTTCCCTTTGCATGGTTGATATTATGACTGGTAATTTCATTCTGGCATAAATATAAATAAGGGCTAGAGTAACCCAGCCCTTTAAGCACCCAGATGGAATTTACCAAGAAAATTGGGTTTAAAGCCCCGTCCTTGCAGGACGGCTTTGATGGCGTTATAATATTTTGCGTAGGAGTTATTCACGCAAATGATCGCTTTAGAATTTAAAGTAGAGGGCAAAACAACTCAATATGCAGCCATTGATGAGGCGATAAGAACGGCTCAATTTATCCGCAACAAAGCCATTCGTCATTGGATGGACAATAAAAATGTAGGACAAAAAGAGTTGTATCGTCTAAGCAAGGCTATTAGGCATGAGTTCCCTTTTGCTAATGCTCTAAATTCTAGTGCTTGCCAAGCCTCTATAGAAAGGGCTTATAGCTCAATATCTCGGTTTTATGACAACTGCAAAAAGAAGGTTTCGGGAAAGAAAGGTTATCCACAATTCCAGAAAAACTGTCGCTCAGTTGAGTATAAAACTTCTGGTTGGTCGCTTTCGGAAACTAGGAAACAAATCACATTCACCGACAAAAAGGGAATTGGCAAGTTAAGACTAAAAGGGACGTGGGACTTAAACTTCTATCAAATAGAACAGATAAAACGAGTTAGGTTGGTGCGTCGTGCTGACGGGTATTATGCTCAATTTCTAATTACTTTAGATAACAAGGTAGAAACAAATCCAACAGGTAAAGCTACTGGTTTAGATGTGGGATTGAAAGAATTCTACACAGACAGCAACGGGCATAGTGAACCTAATCCCAGATTTTATCGAACAGGTGAGAAACGCTTAAAGTTTAGACAAAAGCGGGTTTCTCGTAAAAATATTGGCTCTGCCAATCGGAAAAAAGCCATTAATAGATTAGGGCGAGTACACCTCAAAATAAGTAGGCAACGTGAAGAACACGCCAAAAGAGTGGCGCGTTGCGTAGCTCAATCTAACGATTTGATTGCCTACGAAGATTTGAGGATAAAGAACTTGGTCAAGAATCATTGTCTCAGCCTTTCTATTAATGATGCAGGTTGGTATCAATTTAGAAAATGGTTGGAGTATTTTGGGGTGAAGTTTGGCAAGATAACTATTGCAGTTAATCCGCGACTAACTTCCCAAGAATGCTCTTGCTGCGGCGCAATAGTCAAAAAGTCTCTGTCAACCAGAACCCATGTCTGTAAATGTGGATTTGTATTAGATAGGGATTGGAACGCGGCAATCAATATTCTAAAAGTAGCCTTGAGTACGGTAGGGCATACCGGAACTTGGATCTTAGACTTCGGCGTGAGCGCTCAGTCGAACGATCTGAACGCTTCAGGAGATTTGGTCTCTACTTTGGCTGGAGCAATCCTGTCAAAGCAAGCTGAGTCTGTGAATGAAGAATCACCGTGCCTTTAGGCTCGGTGAGTGTCAAATCCATCCCATTTGTAATCACAACCTTATTTTGACTACTGGCAAAACTTGCTCAGTAGGAAATTCTGACTTTGCCAGAGTTAATTAGCCTGTAATTCCTATTCTGTCATGGGATTAGTTGTGAGTGAAAACTAAGGTCTAGGAGCAAAATAAAAGTTTACAAATCTAGCCAATTGGCGATCGCATCTGTAGATTTAACGATGTGCATTCCCGCCTCAGCGAACTTTTGATATGCTGCATCTGCTTGTTCTGTAAAATCAATTACTCCCGGAATAACTACTGGGGAGGTACAATCTTCCAATAAGTAGACTTTTTTGGCTTTTTTCGCGTCTTGTGCCTTAATTTCTGTCAGCAAGTCCTCTACAGTCCAAGCAACGCAGTGACTTTTCGCTTGTCCTGCAACTATTACCGCATCAAACTCCAAAAGTTGCTTAATTAAATTAACATTTTTCTGGGCAATCGGTTGACCATTAGTATCTTCTAAAACTTCGGCGCGTAAGACTGAGTAATTTTCCGTTAAAGGGTTGTTACCTTTTAGCTCAAAAATCGTTTGACTACACCTAGCAATATTGTGGAAAAATAACGCTTCTTCCACTGCGGAAACTAAGGCGTGACCAATACCACCTAACATAGAATGATAAGGCCAAACTGTTAAAGGATATTTGCCATCGCCGCTAAGTTTTTTTACGTAGTGAAAGGCGTGTTGTTGTAATTTTTCGTAATCGTTATCTGCTATGTTGTAAGCGACTGCTGGGTTAACTTGCCAAACTCCGGCTTTGACATCATCTAAAGTAATAATTGTTGCTGCTGGTGTGGGGTGTTCGCCTGCTGCATTTACCCAAAATATCGGATGAAAAATTTGCATGGCGGTATGGGTATCCATTGTGGGTGCGATCGAACTAATTACACCCAAATTCCGGTAAATAAATTCGCATAATCTAATATTATCTTCAACTGCGCCTTTACCAGAACGCCCACCCACAAATAATTCAAACTCAGGAATACAAAATGTATTTTGGGGATCGATAATTAATAAACAAATCCGCTTTTTATCATCTAATGCAGGGGGAATATTATGTTGTTTCGCCCAACTTTTTGCTTCTGCTGCTCTTTCTTGGTAAGGTACTCGCCAAACTTCCCCTACTTTGCTAGCATCAAAGTGCGCCGGAATCGGTAACTCTTTGGTTATTTCTGTTGTTCTCATCTCACTATCTCCTATTTATTAATATTAACGCAAATTCCTAACTAATGTCGCTTTAATCCTCGCTGAATTGCAGTTATTTATGTCAAATTCCATAGCTTTTTTTGAGCCAATCTTGGTCATTTTCACTAATAAGTCCTGGTAAAAAGTCCTGGTTTTCTATTTGTTCCCAAGTATAGGAAATTTCTGCTGGAAAAGCTTGTATTCCGATATCTGTTTCCTCAACTGCTAAATCAACTCCATCTAGGTAAGCTTTTTTTATCGCTTCATCTAAGTAAGGCTTTAAACTAGGATTTTGTTGCAGTAAATCAGTAATTTTTCGGCGCTGTTCCCGAATTGTTCTAAGCCAACTTTTAGACCTTTTATTGGGTTGATATTCCCATTTTAATAACTGTCCAATTAGAACTCCTAGACGATTAACTAATTCTCGTTTTTCCTGTTTACCCAAAGATTCTATTTCCTCAATCAAATTGTCAATATCTAGATTATTTAGGTCACGCTGACGTAATAACTGAACTTGTTTTTGAGTCCAAGCATAAAAGTCAGTTTCGTATAGGTCGATCGGTGGAAGGTTCATAGTTTCTTCCTCAGAGGGCTTTAATTCGATTGTTATTTATTAACTTTAACTGGTTTCAGATTATCCAATTTTAACTCGAAGTCTGGCGGAACACAAAAAATACTATTTGATTCAGCATTACCAAAAAGGTTTTCGGGATTTCCTAAATAGTTATTTGGGTTATAAATTGGGATTTTATGCCAATACAATTTGTAACCACACTCAGCCAAAAAATTTACTAAACTTTTATCATTTTTAGGTTGGTAGTTAATATAAAGAATTGGCTTCAACGCTTTAATTGTGTTAATTGCACCTTGTAAAACAGCCAACTCCATTCCGGCAACATCTATTTTAATTAACCGACAGCGCGGCAAATTTAAACTATCAAGCGTAATAGTCTGGGCAACTTCACTTTCCCCCTCTTCACTAATATCTAATTTACTAAAATCATGAGGTTTGCTATAATCCAATACAGGCAGGTTTATCGCAGAAAATGTATCGCTAACTGCCACATTATAAACGTAAGTATTAGTAATACTATTTAGTGCTAAATTAGCACAAAGATTTTGAAAAATCACTCTTTGCGGTTCAAAAGCTAAAACTGTTCCTTGTTTTCCAACTGCTTGAGCTAAATAAACCGTATGACTTCCAATATTTGCACCAACTTCTACTACTAAATCTTCAGGTTTAATGATTTGTTGTAACAGTTCAATCTCGCCTTCTTTATATTCGCCGTAAGCTGACAAAGATTTGCCTACTTCCAAATCGTTAATATTATAAAGTAAAACTCCGTGACGGCATTTTTTCAAGTTGTTAAATCCATTAGCAGGAAGTAAACTTTGTTCAGGTAATTTATTTTCCATCGCTTTATTTTTTAATTGATTAACCAATTTTTCTAACTCAAAAGCTACTCTTTGAAATACCGGATGCCAATCTCCTAATTTAGTTTGGCGAAACAAGCGTAAAGTTGGATACCAGGGATTATTTTCTCCTTCTAACATCCATCGCCAATCAGCTACTTTTGATAATACAACCCATACAGTTTTGCCCATTGCGCCAGCTAAATGTGCAACTGATGTATCTACACATATTACCAAATCTAGCTGGCTTATCACATCCGCAGTATCAGCAAAATCATTAATTTTTTCGCCAATGTCTTGAATCTTCCCGGTTAAATTTAACGCTGTTAACTCCTGCGCTTTCGTACCTTTTTGTAAACTATAAAAAGTAATGCCTGGAATCTCTAAAAGTGGGAGAAAATGTAGTAAACTACAAGAACGATTATGATCGTTTGGATTCCCTGGATTTCCCGCCCAAACTATACCAATTTTAAGATTGATGTCTCGGGCTGATTCTAAAATAATCGAAGATGTTTTTGGGGGAAATAAATAGGGAATATTTGTCGGAATTGTTTCGGCGGTAGTCCCCATCAGATAGGGTAAACTCATTGTGGGCGCACAATAATCATATTTAACTGTTGTTCCCGAAGTTACTATTTGCTCAATGCCTGAAACAGTTTTAAATAATCGGTATAATTCTTGATAGCAAGCTAATGTTATATGTGCGCCTTGTTGAGCAATTAAAGGGGCGTACCGGATAAAATGAATGTTATCGCCAAAACCTTGTTCGCAAAGGAGGAGAATTTTTTTGCCTTGTAAATCTCCACTCTGCCAAAGTGGTTCTAAGGAAGTAATTTTGCGATATTTTTTAGTATACCAGCGCCATTCATACTCCGCAAATCCACTGGCAAATTCTCCAATTATTAATAAATAGATGCCTAAATTTCTATGGGCTTCGGCAAAGTTGGGATCTAAGGTTAAGATATACTGTAGTTTGGCGATCGCTTCCTCTACTTTACCTTGATCTTTGAGCGCATTAGCATAGTTATAATGTGCTTGCACGTAGTTAGGATTTAATTCTAAAGCTTTTTCGTAACAAGCGATCGCTTTCTCAACTTCACCTTGAGTTAGCAATACATTACCCAAGTTATTATAAGCATCAATATAATTGGGGTTTAAAGCTAAAGATTTTTTATAACAAGCAATAGCTTTTTCTAAATTATTCTCCTCTTCAAAAGCGTTACCTAAATTGTTGTGTGCTTCTGCATATTCAGGTTTTAATTTAATTGCTTGTTCGTAGCAATTAATCGCTTCTGCCAGATAACCTTCTTCTTGCAAAATCAACCCTAAGTTATTATGAACTTCGGGAAAGTTAGGTTTCAAAGAAATGGTTTTTTGGTAATGACTTTTCGCTGTTGCTAAATCACCTTTAGCTTTGCAAGCATTACCCAAATTATAATAAGCTTCCGGGTATTTAGGATTGAGGGTGACAGCTTTTTGATATGCTGCGATCGCATTCTCTAACTGATTCTTCGCCAAAAAGCAATTACCCAAATTGTTATGTACTTCGGCTAAATTGGGATTTAAGTTAATGGCTTTTTGGTAATAAGTAATTGCTTTGTCTAAATTACCATTAATTGCCCAAAGATTAGCTAGATTTTTGTAAGCTTCCCAATCTTGAGGATTTAATTCAATAGACTTTTGGTAAAAAGCGATCGCCTCAGCAAAACTATTTTCCATCTTACCTCACCTTGATTACGAACCTTGATATTCTCTCAATAATTGCGGTATGTAATCATATCCATCTACCCCTATTTGCCGGAGAAATTGCGATCGATTTTTTTCCAATACACTTTGGAACGTATCTGCACCAATTTGTCCTTTAATAATAGTCAGTAATCCTGCTGATTGTCGCCATTGCGGAGAAGAAATGCGCTCTAAAAGATACATCCCTGTTGCACCATAGTAAATCGCTTTTTCGATTTCATGTAAACTATAATTAGCTTCTGCCAAATAAGCCAAATTCAACCCTTGTAAATACAAATCTCCAGAAATTCCCGCCGCTTGATAGCCAGTTTCTAAGTAAGAAATCGCCGCTTGAGGTTGAGATAAAACAATGTAAGCTATCCCCAAACTTGTACAACAAAAAGCTTTACTTTGTTGGATTGTATATCCAGCCAAATAGCTATCGCTCAATCTTTCTAATAACTCTAAACCTTGCTGCAAATAATTAATTGCGCCCTCATAAACTTCTGTGTTTAATCGATCTAATTCTTGGGCTTGAAAAACCTCGCTGTAACCGAGATTTGCCAAAGCGTTAGCTTCTCCCAAGCGATCGCCACTTTGCCGACTTAAAATCAACGCCCTTTGACTGTAACTAATCGCTTCCGAGTAATTTTTTTGCGCTACATAAATCCGGCTAATATGATTAAAATTGGCAATTTCGCAAGGTTGATCCTCTGCCGATCGCGCAATTACCAAAGCTTGTTCGTGGAAAGAAATCGCTCGATCGTATTGTCCGATCGCACCGGAAGAATAACCCAACAAAGTGAGAATTCGCGCCTTTTCTTGCGTACCCTCAACCCTTCGCAAAGGTTCATCTAAATAACTAATTGCCGATCGCAAATAATCGCCACTAAAAGAAGCAAAAATACCACCGTACAAAGGAAAGTACTTCTGTTGAGCGAAAGTTCGGAGAATTTGCAACGTTACTTGAAAACAGCCATTACTTAAAGTATTTCTCGCACTAAAACCGCTAGCCAACTGTGACCAAATTAACGCAAAAGTAATAAAAGTAGAAATCGAAAGCTTTGCGCCAAATTTAGCATCATAAACCAGTTTGTCAAACCAATTAACCAAACCTCTTTGTAAACATTGTAAAATTACCGCCAATTCCACAAAAGCCGAAACTTCTACAGTTTGTCGAAAAACAAATTCCGTGACAGACTGATTTAATGCTAAACTTTGAAACACCGCTTTCGGAAAGGGATTATCTACTAAAGAAGCCCATAAACTCCAAGGGCCACTATCCCCAGGAACACCTTCAAAACCTAATTTACCTCGACCTTGATCGTAAATCCAGCTAACCAAATGTTCTTGTAACTTGCCCCAAGATTTTAAACCCTCAGTTAAACCTAAAGCTAATTGCTGAAGTTGTTCATTTAATTCAGAATTAGAAGAATTTTGCGCTTGTTTTTGCAGAGAAGTTGCTAACTGCTGAATTTGGTCTAAATTTAAAGGTTGAGCTTGATTGGGATCGATCGCTTGCAACAAAGCAATTAAGCGATTGTCAGCCTCAGCATTCACAATAGCACTCGTAGACGTAGCGATCGCCGAAGCCACCAGATTTTCCTGGTGATACCGTTGCCATTCGCCTTCAATAGTTTGCAGAGCCCGCAAAACGCGAGTCGCTTTTGCTTGCTTGAGCTCATCCGTAGGATTGTCAATTTCCGACTGTGTGGCGTTAACGCGATCGCTCAAACATTGCTCAAAAATTTCTCCCGTTCCCGCAGTAATACCGCGCAGCAACATCTGATAAACCTGCTGTTTCGAGCGAATTTTTCCCTTCAAGGTAGTTTGAACAATCTCATCAATTAAAGCGAAATAGCGATCGCGCAGAGAAAGAGAGTCGGACATAAGCTTGTGCAATCGGGGTCTTGCTTTAAGATAGCTCGAAAACCACAACTTCTGGGAGAAGACCGAAAAGCGATCTTTAAAGGCAGGGGGTAGGGGGTAGGGGTTAGGGTGTAGGGAAAAAATATTGGAGACTTGGTTCTTCGAGTTCATCAGATTGACGTACCACCGTCACAGTTTTGACAACTCAAAGAGTCAATATAAAAATAAGTTTCGTATTGCTCCTCACACACACACTAACAGAAAAAAAGCCTGGAACTCATGCCTCCAGGCTCTTTTATTTATAAGGCAAAAGGCAGGAGGCAGAAGGTAGGAGGCAGAAGGCAGAAGATAAAAATTCTCTTTCTTCCCCTTGTCCCCTTGTCCCCTTGTCCCCTTGTCCCCTTGTCCCCTTGTCCCCTTGTCCCCTTGTCCCCTTGTCCCCTTGTCCCCTTGTCCCCTTGTCCCCTTGTCCCCTTGTCCCCTAGTCCCCTAGTCCCCTAGTCCCCTAGTCCCCGTTGCCTTTATTTCGCCAACATTTTTGTCACTTCTGCATTCATGAAAGCAATGTCAGGATCGCGTTGAATAGCGCGAAAATACTGCTTTTCCAACAAAGTTCCTTCCGCGCATGGTTGGATGAGAACTCGTGCTTGTTCTAAAAGTTGATTAGCTTCATTCAAAGTCACAGGTTCCTTAGAACCCAAAAACTCATCAATCTGAATAATAAATTGAGAGATAGGACGCAACCAGCTAAACCACTCATCGCCAATCACTAATTGAAAAAACTCGTTGCTTGACTTAATGCGTCCGTGGAACTGTTCGTATTCAACTCGTTCAGAATCGAGTAATGCCTTGTGAAGACGCAACAGCGTTTGCCGTAACTCACGCAGGCGTTGCAAGGTTGAATTTAACAAAGGATCGGTTGAAGTCATCTAGTAGCGAACTGAGTAAACACTTTTCCCATCTTGGCACATTGCTAATTTACAGTGGTTAAATTATTTTGGCTCTCATAGATTTTAATAATAGTTTTAATCAGCTTAATTTCTTGAGATGTTTGTGCCCTAGTGTTTACCTGTGGTATAGAATAGCAATCTTACTGATTACATTTGAGTAAATATTAATACAGAATAGTATTTATTAAACAATAAACCGATCGATATGGCTTCACCAGAAAAGCGCCGCTACACTCCCGCATGGTTAATTTTAGCTGTGGGTACGCTTCTATCAATTTTTGCTGCCCTCACTGTAGCAAAATGGGAAAAAGAAACCCACCGCGCTGAATTCAAAAACCAAGCAGATAATTTAACAACGGCGATGCAACAAAGTATCGATACTAACTTGGGAATGCTCCGTGCTACTGGTAGCTTTTATGCAGCATCAGAAAAAGTTGGGCGACAAGAATTTTCTACTTTTGTTCAAGATTTCATGACTAGATATCCGGGTATTTTAGCATTTAGTTGGTCACGTCGGGTATCAGCAGCTGAGCGACAAACTTACGAGCAAGCAATTCGAGCCGAAGGTTATCCTAACTTTGAAATTGTCGAACGTGGAGCCAACGGTAAAATGTTTAGAGCCAAAGAGCGCCCAGAATATTTTCCCGTAACTTATATAGAAGCTAGACAAAGCCAAGCTGGAGCTTTAGGTTATGATTTAAATTCTGAATCTTCTCGTCGTATTCCTTTAGAAAAAGCCAGAGATACAGGAAAAATGGCGGCTACAGAGAGAATTAAAATTTTTACTACAAAACAACTTGGCTTTTTAACATTTCAACCTATTTACAGCCCTGGTGCTACTCTGAATACTTTAGAATCTCGCCAGAAGAATTTCCAAGGAGTTACCATAGCGGTTTTTCAAATTTATGATATTGTGAAAGCTGCTTTAGCCGGAGTGCAGTTAAATAATATCGACTTTTATTTGTTGGATAATTCTGCTACCGATGAAGAACGTTTTTTATCTTTTTATGTTTCGAGTAACAAACAAATAATAACTGATATCGATCGCACAGTTTCAGAACATATCAATACTGGGTCTTTCTGTAACTACAATTTCTGTACTCGTACCCTGAATGTTGCCGATCGCCAATGGTCACTTTTGCTAATTCCCCAAGCCGAGTATGTAGGCATCCAAGCTTTTTGGAGATCCTGGGTAACGCTGTTTAGTGGTTTAATTTTGACTGGGCTTGTTACTGCTTATTTACTAAGTTCATTACATCACACTTCGGAAGTGGAAAAATTAGTTTTTGAACGCACATTACAAGCCAAACAAGTTCGAGAAACTTTGCAAGATTTACAGAAAAATATGGAAATACTGGACTTAGCTAATGATAGCATTATTATTCGTGACTTAGAGAACCGAATTAATTATTGGAATCAAGGCGCAGAAAGGCTCTATGGTTGGAAAAGATCTGAGTGTATTGGTCAGTATACTCATATATTATTGCAAACCATTTTTCCCACATCTCGTGAAGAAGTTTTTACTGAATTTTTAGCAAAAGGATATTGGCAAGGTGAGTTAATTCATACTAAGCGAAATGGTACAGAAATTACCGTAGAAAGTCGTTGGACTCTACAAAGAGATGAGCGGGGAAATGCGATCGCCATGTTGGAAATAAACAACGATATTACTCAGCGCAAACAAACCGAAGCAGCCATACATAAACTAGCAGCTAGAGAACGGGAAAAAGCCAATCAATTAAAGCAAACATTAAAAGAATTACAAAAAACTCAAACCCAACTTATTCAAACCGAAAAAATGTCTAGTTTGGGTCAATTAGTCGCCGGAGTAGCCCATGAAATTAATAATCCAGTCAACTTCATTTATGGCAATTTATCACATACCGACAACTATATCCAAGAGTTAATCGAACTGATTAATCTCTATCAGCGCCATTATCCCAATCCGGCATCAGAAATTCAAGACTACTATGATACTAATGAAATAGATTTTTTAGTCGAAGACTTGCCAAAAATGTTATCTTCTATGAAAATCGGCGCAGAACGGATCAGGCAAATTGTATTAAGTCTCCGCAACTTCTCGCGCTTCGATGAAGCAGATATGAAAGCGGTAGATATTCATGAAGGCATAGATAACACATTATTAATTTTACAAAATCGCTTAAAAGCCAAACCCAATCATCCAGCTATTGAAGTAATTAAAGAATATGGGAAATTGCCCAAAATTGAATGCTACGCCGGACAACTCAATCAAGTATTTATGAATATTATTAGTAATGCGATCGATGCCTTAGATACTTACAACGAACAGCGTTCTCCCCAAGAAATTGAAAATAAACCCAGTCTTATTAAAATTTTAACCGCCGTTATCGGCGAAGGAACAACAGAAAATCCCCAGCGAGTTTTAATCAAAATAGCTGATAATGGCCCTGGTATGACTCCCGAAGCGAAAAAGCGACTATTCGACCCATTTTTTACCACTAAACCAGTAGGTAAAGGAACAGGTTTGGGATTATCTATTAGTTATCAAATCGTAGTAGACAAGCATGGTGGTATGTTAAGTTGTGAATCAGAATTAGGACAAGGTACAGAATTTATGATTGAAATTCCCATGAATCAACAACAGAAAACAAAAAGTGAGAAATGAGTATATAAAATCACCTTGGCTAAAGTGATATCCTAATAACAAAAATTTCGCAGCTTTACCGATTAAAATTGTTTTGGCAAAGCATGGAGATCCACAAATGTCGAAAAGCTTATGGCAACGACCACATTTATTGAGTGAGAAACAGGATAAAGAAAAACGTGCTAGTTGGCTAGAACTATTTTACGATTTAATCTTTGTCGCTGCGATCGCCGAAGTCGCCCATTATCTACACGGTCATCTCACAGTTTCCGGCTTTTTTAGCTACATACTAATGTTCGTCCCAATTTGGTGGTCTTGGGTAGGTGCAACATTTTACGCCACCAGATTTGATACAGAAAATATTCCCCATAGAGTATTGACATTAATACAGATGGTAGCGATCGCCATCTTAGCTATCAACGTCCATGATGGACTAGGAGAAAACTCGATCGCCTTTGCCCTTTCCTACGTAGCTGTTAGAAGTATTTTAATCTTTCAATATCTTTGCGCCGGACATTTTATCCCCCAAGCAAGACAATTAACCAACTGGTACGCCAAAGGTTTTGGCATCGCCGCTGCTATCTGGTTAATATCAGGTTTTATCCCAGTTCCTTGGCGATTTACACTTTGGGTAGTAGCATTAATTATTGATTTTTGCACACCCCTAACCGCCGGAAAATTAGTCGCCCAAATTCCCCCCCATTTTTCCCATATTCCCGAACGTTTAGGATTATTTACCATCATTGTATTAGGTGAAGCAGTAATAGCCGTAGTTAGAGGAGTCGCCCAACTACAATGGGGCATAGCATCAGCCGCAGTCGCCTTACTAGGAATGCTAATAGCCTTTTGTTTATGGTGGATTTATTTTGATAGTGTAGATGGTTCTCCCCTACGGGCAATGGGTACTGGAAACGTGGGAAAAGGTTTACTTTGGCTATATTCCCATCTCCCTTTAGCAATTGGAATTGCTGGTACTGGTGTAGGAGTAGAACATATTATTGTCTCTGCCAAAAAAGCCACAATATTGCCCAGCGAAGAGAGATGGTTTATTTGCATTTCTCTCATTATCTGCCTAGTTTCCCTGGCAATTATTCATCTCATTACCTGCACTTTAGGCACAGTTAGAAAACGAAAAATTTTAGCCGCTTATCGTCTAGGTTCTGCCGCATTTATTTTAGCGATCGCCATTGCAGGAACACAATTTTCGCCAGTAATGTTAATGATTGTGTTAGGCATAGCTTGTACAATTCAAGTCGTTTTGGATTTAATCAAAGGAACTTTTCAACCGCAAACGGAATCAGCACAATAATCATGACCCAAACTTTCCCGATCGAGCGCACCCTCAAAACATTTAGTCAACTGCAAACTCAATTCAATCTCCAACGCAGCACAAACGAGCAATTTTTCCCTGAATGGCTAAATATTGACACTGAACTAACAGAAAAGGAACAACAAACACTTGATGCCATTCAGCAAAAATACTTTTACCAACTCTCAGATAGTCAACTCGGAGAAGAAACCATTAAACTAATTGTTCTCTCTCCCTTATTAGATTTAGCTGGATTTTTTGAGCCTCCCTTTCGGTTTAAAACTGAAACAAGCGTGCAAATTGCAGTAAAAAGCGATGATGTAATTTATCGAGGGCGTATCGATGCACTTATTCTGCAAGAAAAGCTTTGGATTGTAGTTATAGAATCCCAAGAAACCAGCTTTTCTTTAGAACTTGCTTTGCCACAAACATTAGCTTATATGCAGGCAAATCCCAATCCAGAACGACCAGTTTTCGGGATGGTAACAAATGGCGGAAATTTTATCTTTGTCAAACTGCAAATTCAAGAATTTCCCCAATATGAATTATCTAATGTATTTTCTCTCCTACCTCGGCGCAACCAACTATATGATGTGTTGCAGATTCTCAAAGGTTTGGGACGGATTGCGATCGCATCTTAACCAAAAAACTGCTTCTTTGGCACTTAACACAATCTACAAAAACTCATACCGCACTCACCGTCCACATTTCAGACGATTGAGACTCAAGTCACAACCACAAACGCCTACTGTCACCCTGCTCTTCAAGAAAACCGCTCATTATATTCACATAGATCTAGAGCACAACAGCTAACCATTATCTGAATTGCCCTAGTACCTGTCATGTCTCGCAAGTAGAAGAATTCGATCATGTTTGATGCTACCCAATTAATTATCGATCGCTTCGTCCAAGAACTACGCGAAGGTTATCGGCGGATTTATGGATGGAAACCAGACTACGCCGATATCATCGCTTGGGCGGGAAACATGGCATTAGAAAACATTGCCAACAGTGATGCCCTTTACCACAACGTTGAACACACTATCTTAGTCACTCTCGTAGGACAAGAAATCATGCGGGGTAAGCACATCCGCGAAGGTGGAATATCCTGCGAAGATTGGCTACATGGCATCATTTCTTTGTTGTGCCATGACATTGGCTATGTTAAAGGTGTTTGTCGTCAAGATAAACCACTAGAAAACTTATACGCCACCGGAATCAACGGCGAAATGGTCAGATTAAACCCGGGAGCTTCTGATGCCAGTTTAGCCCCTTATCATGTAGACCGAGGTAAACAGTTTATTCAAGAACGCTTTGGCTATCACAAACTCATTGATGCCTCAACCATACAATGTAATATTGAATTAACTCGTTTCCCAGTACCCAACGATGAAGACCATCAAGATAAAGGAAACTGTCCCGGTTTAGTTCGCGCCGCTGATTTGATTGGTCAATTAAGCGACCCCAGATATTTGAAAAAAATTGGCGCACTTTATTACGAATTTGAAGAAACAGGCGTGAACAAAAATCTCGGCTACCGCCATCCCGGAGATGTACGCCATAATTACGCCAAGTTCTACTGGAATGTGGTTTATCCTTATATCGATCAAGCACTCAGACATTTGGAATTAACCCAGGAAGGTAAACAAATTTTGGCAAATCTTTACGCCAATGTCTTCGTTGTGGAACATGAAATGCCCTTGGTTGAGGCTGCGTGAATCAACATCAGCTAGCCAAATCTGACAGAAATTATGCGGAGTAGCTCACTATGACTTTCAAAATTCTCAGCTTAGATGGTGGCGGAATGCGGGGAATTATTTCGGCTCGCATTCTTCAAGAAGTAGAAAGACAAGTTCAAGAGAAAGAAGGTAAACCCTTACACCAATATTTTGACCTGATAGCCGGAACTTCTACCGGATCAATACTAGCCGCATCAATTGCTACTGGAAAAACCGCTCAACAATTGGTTAATCTCTATAGAACCAAAGGAAAAATTATTTTTCCGCCAAGCTTTCTGCCAGCATTACAGCCAATTATTGATCTCTTCTCCTCTTCTAGATATAGTCATGAAGGTTTGATAAAGACTTTAAGAACAGAGTTAGGAATCATCAGAATTAGCCAAATTCAACATCCGATGATCTTAATTCTCGCTTATGATTTGCTGTATCGGAACACTACTTTTTTCACTAATTGTCATCCAGATATTGGGGCGCGATGGTACGACGATACCCCACTTTGGGAAATTTGCGTTAGCTCATCTTCCGCACCGACTTACTTCCCTCCATATCTATTAAAACCCTACAAAACGGAAATTTTTGGCAATTGGTCTTTTCCCCATATTGATGGGGGAGTCTCTGCCAATAACCCATCTTTAGCGGCAATTAGTTTAGCTTTAAGGATTAGTCAAAACCCAGATGTGCCGCTAGAAATCAAGCAAAAATATAAACTTGATAATCTCAAATTGGAAGACATTTCTGTACTTTCTGTGAGCACTGGGCGCAGTGGAGAACCATATCTTTATGAAGAAGCAAAAGAGTGGAGACCTTTAGATTGGGCGCAAAAAATTGTTGATGTATTTATGGAACCTAACGCTGAAATTTCCACTACAATTTGTCGGCAAATTATGGGAGGAGCGTTCTCAAAACGTTATTTAAGGCTTGAGTTTGAATTAAATGAAAAATTCAGGGCTAAAGCGAACGAAACTTATAAAGATACTCGCGAATTAGTCGGCAAAGATCAGCGAATTAACAGGTTTACTCAACAGCCACTGAGTGAAGCAATTGATGATGCTAGCGATCGATATATCAACGATGCACTGGCGGCGGCAAAAGCATACGTTGAAAAGGGTTGCACCTATTATACAAGAAACGATTGTGGGCCTTTGGTGAAAGATGCGATCGCAGGCTTCATCGCAGCAAACAAAGCACCCGAAAAATCCCCACTATTACAAACTCCGGTGTAACGACTTCAGTCGTTCCCTTACCAGTGAGAAAAACTAACGTCCGTTGTAACGACTTCAGTCGTTCCCTTACCACAGAGAAAAACTATCGTACTTGTAAAACTTGCACCAAATCTCCTACATTTACCAAAGTTTTTCCCACTGGTAAAACAGCTAACCCATTAGTTTGTGCCAAATTAATCAAATTTCCTGAACTCTGGCTACCACCAGCCAGAGTAAATTCATATTCCCCATTTACTAAAAGTAATTTTCCCCAAAAATAAGACTCTTTTTTGCCATCAGATTTCAAATTGTGTTGAGTTTTTGCTTGCACAAATATTGGTTGCCAAAAATCCGAAATTCCCGACATTTTTTTAATTGCTGGTTGTACAAATCGCCAAAAAGTTACTAACGATGAAACAGGATTTCCTGGTAAACCAAAGTACAGAATTGGCGATCGCTCATTACCAGAATTAAAACTAGCAAAAGTCAAAGGTTTTCCGGGTTTAACCGCAATGGCGCGAAAGTGAATTTCTCCACCTAATGAAGAGAGAATTTGCTCCACAAAATCATAATCTCCCACGGAAACACCGCCCGAAGAAATTACAATATCCGCAGATTCTAAAGCTTGAGAAATCGCATTTTTTAACTGTTCTGGATCGTCGGGAATAATTCCCAACATTTGGGGTATTGCGCCAGCTTGTGTCACCAAAGTCGCCAAAGCATATTGATTTGAGTCTACCAACTGACCGGGTTTTAATGGTTGGTCAGGCGTTACCAGTTCGTCGCCAGTGGAAAGAATTGCCACCACCGGACGGCGATAAACTGGAATTTGGGTACATTGGGCGGAAGCGAGGACAGCAATTTCGGTTGCGCCAATGCTAATCCCCGGAGAAAGTAAAGGTGTTCCCGCTTGGGAAAAAGAACCTTTGTAGCGAACGAAAGCTTGAGGTGCAGGCTCACTTAAAATGGTGACAGAATTACCTTCTCGCTGCGTCACTTCCTGCATGACTACAGTATCCGCCCCTGCTGGCATCATTGCGCCTGTGAAAATTCGCGCTGCTTGTCCGGGTAAAATTGATTTTTGCGGGGCTTTTCCTGCCGGAATTTCGGCAATAATCTCTAAAATTGCCGGATTTTCGGCATTACATCCAGCGACATCGGTATGACGGACAGCGTAACCATCCATCGCTGAATTATCCCAATGGGGAAAGTCTAACTGACTGGTGATTTCTTGAGCCAGAATCCGCCCGGATGCGCCCAAAAGGTCTACAATCTCTATATCCCTCTCAGGATTGAGGGGGTGGACTGAGTTGGCGATAATTTGTTCGGCTTGTTGGACTGATAGCATGGGATTTAAAAGTGAAGCGTCTAGTTGCTGAACTTACCCGAAATATGAAATGATAGATATTTGTGTTTAATTCTGCCCAGACTTTAGAGTTTGTAAAATTATGGCTAAAGGTGTTCGCATCATTGTGACATTGGAATGTACCGAATGTCGCACGAACCCGGAAAAGCGATCGCCCGGTGTTTCTCGGTATACCACACAAAAGAACCGTCGCAATACGACGGCGAGGCTAGAACTGAAAAAATTCTGCCCCCACTGTAACAAACATACCGCTCACAAAGAAATCAAATAGTCATTAGTCATAGTTACCTCTAACTAGCGACCAATGACCCAAGCAACTATTGCCAAGGAAAATTGACCATGACATATTTTCGTCGTCGCCTATCTCCGATTAAGCCTAGCGAACCCATCGATTATAAAGATGTGGATTTGCTCCGCAAGTTTATCACCGAGCGCGGTAAAATTCTGCCCCGCCGAATCACTGGTTTGACTGCTAAACAGCAAAGAGATTTGACTATTGCCATCAAGCGGGCAAGAATTCTGGCATTATTGCCATTTATTAACCAAGAAGGTTAAACCAAAAATAGATGAGTGATGAGTGATGAGTTTTGCAGATCAAAATGCTGTAAGGGCGGGTTTTGGAAATAAGTTGTTGATTACCAAACAATGATAATGACTAAACCCGCCCCTACAACTCAAAACTCACAACTCCCAATATTTGCAATCTGGGGATTTTGGCAATTGTGGAAAAGGGAAGGCTGGTTGAATTTAGATTACATGGAGAACGGCGTTTAGCTGTTGCGGAACGTCCAGATGGCAAAACTAACTGGATTGTAGTTGACGATCGCGGACAATCTTACAATATTCATCCCCGACAAGTCACTTATGAAGTTAACGGTGCAACCTACCAACCAAAAGAAATTCCGCAGTTTCGCAAAGAGGTAGAAACCTATCTCGACCCAACGAGTTTAGAAGTGGCTTGGGAAATTTTGTCAGAAACCGGAGAAAGTGTAAATATTCCAGGGATGGCAATGTTGCTGTTTTCTGAGCAAAATCAAGCTCAGTGTTATGCAGCATATTACCTCCTCTCGGAAGACAAGATTTATTTTAAGCAAAAGAACGATCGCTACGAACCACGTTCGGCAACTTTGGTAGGAGAAATTAAACACCAAATAGAAGTAGCTGAACAACGGAAACGGGAATCAGAAGAGTTTTTGACTCTGGTACAACAAATAATCTCTGGCAAACCATTAGAATCATACAGTAGCGTCCGAGAAGCATTTTCTGAACCTAGATATCGTAATCGGATTGATGCGTTAGAAAGGTACGTCATACTAGGAGAGGAAGCTACTGGGCGAGCTTTAGCCCAGGAAACTTTGGCTGCTCTAGAATTACCAACAAACCCTCAAGCGGCTTTTGATTTGTTGGTGAAATTGGGATTGTGGAGTTACCATGAAAACCTGTTTCTCCGGCGCAGTCAGATTCCAGTTCACTTTTCAAATAAGGTGCTAGAAGTGGCTCAGCTGCGTATTGATACTCCACCGCCAGATCCGGATAGCGATCGCTTGGATCTGGTCCATCTCAAGGTTTATACCATTGATGATGAGAGTACTACGGAAATAGATGATGGTTTAAGTTGGGAAAAACTTCCCGATGGTAGGGGACGTTTGTGGATACATATTGCTGACCCTAGTCGTTGGGTAATGCCAGGTGATGAATTAGACCTGGAAGCAAGACGGCGTAGCACTACGTTATATTTGCCTACAGGAATGATTCCCATGTTCCCGACAGAGTTGGCGACAGGGCCAATGAGTTTGGTACAGGGGAAAATTTGTAACGCCCTCAGTTTTGGGGTAATTTTGGATGAAACTGGCGCAGTGCAAGAGTACAGTATTCATCCGGCAATTATTAAGCCTACTTATCGGCTGACTTACGAAGATGTGGATGAGATGCTGGATCTGGCAGTACCAGCAGAACCGGAATTAACTGCGATCGCCAAAGCCGCCCAAATCAGGCAAGCTTGGCGACAGTCTCAAGGGGCAATTACAATTAATTTGCCCGAAGGACTGATTAAGGTGGAAGATGACGAGATCCATATTCATGTGTTGGATGACTCGCAATCTCGTGTTATGGTCGCGGAAATGATGATTTTGACTGGGGAAGTAGCCGCCCGTTATGGTCAAGAACATGGGTTAGCTTTGCCTTTTCGCGGTCAGCCACAACCAGAATTACCCTCAGAAGAAGAGTTATTGCTGCTTCCGGCTGGGCCTGCCCGTGCTTGTGCAATGCGGCGTTGTATGCCTCGCAGCGAGATTAGCATTACTCCGGCACGTCACGCTAGTTTAGGGTTGAATACCTACAGTCAGGTAACTTCTCCGATTCGCCGTTACAGCGATTTGTTGGCGCATTTCCAAATTAAAGCGCATTTGCGGGGGGAACCCTTGCCTTTTTCCGCAGATGAATTAAGGGAAGTGATGATGAGTGTGTCAATGGTGACGCAAGAAGCTAGTTTGGTGGAACGGCAAACTCATCGTTATTGGGCGTTAGAATATTTGCGGCGTAACCCTGGACAAGTTTGGCAGGCTTTGTTGTTGCGTTGGTTAAGGGAAGATGACAGGTTAGGTTTGATTTTGTTGGAAGATTTGGGTTTAGAGTTGCCAATGGGCTTTAGGCGATCGGTTCAGTTGGGCGATCGCTTAGATGTTCGCGTCAGCTACGTCGATCCGCGCCTTGATGTAATCAAGTTTGAAGAAACCAGCGATCAAACAGCACAAGCAACCGCTAGTTAACAAAATTTATGATGAAAACTTTGGTTATACAAAGTAGTTAGCCAACGCAGAAAAAGCTTTAACAGCGACCTTCTGCGTTTTGCTTTTATACCAATAAACGTTCATTTATAACATTTTCACTATTCACCCAAACATCATCATTTTCTTCTATAAAACTAGTGATAAAAAATTCTACTTGAATTAATCCAAATTCGATTAAGTCGCCGTCTTTAAGCAAGCAACTTTCTAGACTCTTTAACCTTTGATTATTAACTTTAGTCCCGTTTCTGCTGCCAGCATCTTTAATAAAAAATTTGTTTCCAGCTTCGTGACCTAGAATAGCATGACAACGAGAGATGGAGAGTTCGGGAATGGCGATCGAACAATCCGATTTACTCCGTCCAATTATCCATCGTTCAGAATGATCGATAATCTGAACAGTTTCCGCATGGGAAAGATTAGTTACTAAAAAAGTTGACTTCCCTGTACTCACAGCCTGAATATAAAAAGGCGCTATTTCACAACGTTTAGGAGCATTTAAAATTGGCTCTATAATTGTTGTTAATTGATCTATATCATTTTGGCAGTTGGCTACCAAGGAGCGTAAAAAAGAAGTATTCTTTTCTAAGAATTTGAACGCTTTATCTGTATTTTGGGTTGGATAAGTTAGGTCTGAAAGCATACCGATTCTCTACAAAACGTGCCAAAAATAATACACAGATGCACCTTTGCACAATAGGTAATGCTATTTCAACCTTCAGGTGCAACAGTATAGATAAAGGTGTACTACATTCCCCAAAGTTTCACAATCACTAAAAGGTGAGATTTTACGAAAACTTTAAATATTTTTCCCGGATTACCGAGCTTTATAAAGATTTTGCTAAGAAGAGTCTAGATAATTATGCTGTTATTTATCGTAAGTATTCAAATGATTAACTCTACAATCCGGGTAATTATAGGGAGACTTTGGTAACGCATAGATAATACTGATGCAACGAAGTGTGATAACTATGCTCACTTTATACGTATTTTCCCCAATTTATCCTGAAACTAAATTTCAGACAGCTATGTAACTGGCATAGTAAAAGTCGCGCTCTCCCAAAAGACAGCCAATATCTTTTGATATAAGGTCATGATTGGGTTTCTAGCTGTGGTAGCCATCTCATGTCATCCTCAAATCCCCGCTTTGTAAAAATAGAAATCACCGCCAGTTCCTCCGATCCACAACTTTTGGCAGGTTTAGATGCTTTGTTGCGCTTGGGTTTGCTGACTGATGCCCAAGTCCTACAAATATCTCGGCAATACTTGAGTTGTCGTTTACCACAAGTAACTGCGACAGCAACCGTTCCTGCAACGAACAGCCGCAATGAGTCAGATCTGGTTGTTCCTGTGGCTGCGGAAACTGCAACTGGCAGAACAAAAGCGACGACTCAGGAACCACCAAGCCGAATTAACCTCATTTTACAGTCACTCATGGCGGAACTTAGCGTCAGGTGGCTGCTATTTTTAGGTGTTTTCATGGTGGTAGTTTCCTCCGGGCTGTTGGCGGCTACTCAATGGGAAAAATTTCCCTCTTTTGGACAGTACGGAATTTTACTAGGTTATACTTTGATTTTTTGGTTAGTCAGTTTTTGGGCGGGTAAACAAAGTAATTTACGATTAACAGCCCAAACTTTGCAGGCGGTAACTTTGTGTTTAGTACCTGTAAATTTTTGGGCAATGGATGGTTTTCGTTTGTGGGGAAATTTATGGGAATGGCTAACAGTAGGAATTGCTTCTGTTGCCCTTACAGGAATTACTATTTTAATTTTACAACCTCAGCGTTCCTATCATAACCGTTTGGGATTAATTAACTATTTAGGATTAAGTTATTTACACTGGGGTTGGGGATTTTCCGGCTTTCCCTTAATTGCTGTTTATTTAGGGATTTGTGGTACTAGTTTGGCGACAGTTTATACTTATCGGAATTGGGGAAGGCGAGAAGAATCAGGGGAGAATAATCAGTTAGCGATCGCCAATATTCAAAGAGTAACTACAGCGGTAATTTATGCAGTGGCGGTTTTGTTAATTCGGGCAATTTTCTTAAGCAGAACTCCTGTAGAAATTACTCAGTTAGGTTTAGCAATAGGAATTTGTGGCTGGCTTTTAGCTTGGCTGTCGCAACAAAGACCAAATCCTTTAACTTCTGCACCGCCTTTTTCGCAAGTAAATTGGGAATTATTGGGAGGAATTTTATTATTTTTAGGTTGGCTGGTTTCAGTAATTGACTTTCCCGGACAAGCTTTAGCAGTAAGTGGAATTGGTTTATGGTTTTTTGATAATCGGTTAAAACGCTTTTGGGGCAGGTTTAGTTTAGCAGCTTTTTTATTAATCGGTTTTCAGGCAATTTTCTTGTTTTGGCGGTTAGTTCCTGTCAACATTCAACAAACTTTAGTTAATACAGCCCTGCAATTAGCTAATGCAGAAACTCACTCTTACACTTTGTTAGGTGTGGTGTTATTCCCTTATGTAATTTTTATTGTGGGAGTGACTAATTGGTTAGATAAACGTCAGAAGCCCGATTTAGTAAGGTTTGGCGAAGGAATAGCTTTATTTTTAGGTTTGATATTGACTTTAATTAGTTTACTCAATCCTTTGTTGCGATCGCTAAACCTCCTAGCCTCCACCCTAACCTTAGCATTTGTCACTCAAAAACGCCCCCGCACAGCTTTAGTTTACCTAACTCACATTTCTGGGTTACTAACAATAACCTCAACCATTGACTATCTATTGCCAAATTTAAATGTAAATATCTGGATGGCAATTTTACAAGGTTTAATGGTAACAGAATTTATATTTAGCATCAACAATACCCCAGTCCCCAATCCCCAATCCCCAATCCCCAGTCCCCAACAAAATTGGCGGCGCAGTTCGTGGGATTTAGGTTTAAGTTTAGCAGCGTTGACTTATGTAATTCCCCTTAATATTAATGACAGTAATCCTATACCGAGTTTGCTATGGTTAATTACACCTTTGGCGTTGACTGGCGTGGCAACTTTTGGCGGAAGTTCGCGCCGAGAATTAGCTGCTTCGTTAAGTATAGCTGCTAATGTTTTGGCGCAAGTTTTACTGTTTCCCTTTCCCGAAACCAGGTTATTTGGTTTAGGTTTAGCGACTGTATTGATGTTTGTAAATACTCGATATTTACAATATTTATTAGCAGCAATAATTACTATTGGTTTTGGATTAATTTTCTGTACCCAATTGCTTTGGGATAGAGTTTTAGGATTTCGAGAGTCGATACCAGCTTGGTTGATTGCTGTTGCGATCGCTATTAATATACTATGGTTATATCGCAGCTTTCTTGCTAAGAAAAGCACTACTTTAGCCAGAGTTTACACCGAAGCAACTGACAAATGGGCAACTGTTCTTTGTGGTTTTGAACTATTGCTGCTAACTTTCCATTCCGCCAGCCTTTATTCAGGATTTCTTCCCCCTTCAATCCCCGTTTTAATCGCCATAATTCTCATTTTTATTGCTATTGCTTATCGAAATTGGCAACAACCTACTAATTTGGCAATCTTTGCTTTAGCTTGGAGTTTGGAACTTTTAACCGCCCAAATCATTGGTTTTGTTGGTCGTTCATTAATCAATTTAAGCATAGCTAATATTGCATTAGGTTTAACAACTCAGCTTTTAGGTGATTGGTGGCGACGCAAAGTTGGCGCAGAAAGATTCCCTGTAAGTTTGCATATCGTTCCGTTAATTTATGGCATTTTAGGCGGTGTTTTACGTTCGGGTAATTTGGCAAATTGGACAGGTTTAAGTTCAATGGCAATTTCTTTAATTGCTATTGGAATCGGTAGACGCAAAGCAGATTTCAAACCTTTACTTTATTTGGGTTTATTCGGTGTTTCCGCTTCAGCTTATGAATTACTATTTTATCAACTTTTACAATCAGATAAAGGAGGATTTGGCGATGGTTTAATTGCAATGGCGGCGCTTGGTACTGGTATTATGTACGCTTATCGAGTGTTATCGCCTTGGTTGTTGCGTTATTTACCAATTACACCTGAAGAATTAAAAATAATTGCTCATTTGCATTGGGTTTGGAGTAGCTTTTTATTAATGTTTGCTATTATAAACCCAATTCAAGGTAGCAGATTTATCGGATTAGGTGTAGGTTTGTTTTTGATTCAATATGCAATCTTACAAGGGCGCAATAATCCTAACTTAAAATTGGCAGAAGCTTGGGTTTATTTGGGACTTTTAGAAGCGGCGGCGATTAGATTTTATTGGCAAGGTACGCCAGTAGAAGTGTTATTTTCCGATCCTTTGAAACCTTTTCGAGTGGCGATCGCTTGTATTGTGGCATACTTTTTCTATATCTTACCTTGGCAAAATTGGGGTTGGTCTAAAAGACCTTGGTTAGTAGCAGCAATTGTTTGGCCTTTAGTAATTATTTGGGAAACTCGCTTAATTGTCCACCCAGTTAGTTTACTGGTTGCTGCCGGATTTTATATTATCATTGCTTGGCTCGATCGCCAAATCCGTTTTTCTTACATTAGCGCAGCATTAATTAACTGGACATTGTGGCGTTGGTTTTTAGATTTACGACTTACAAATGCTTTGTGGTATGTTATTCCTGTTGGTTTATCTTTGCTATATATCGCCCAAGTCGATCCAACTTTAAACCAACCAGAACAAAGAGAAAACCGTCATTACTTACGCTGTTTAGGAATTGGTACAATTTGTTTAGTTTCCCTGTGGACAGAACAATGGACGGGGCTAGGTTCTGGTATCCTAAGTATAGTAGCAATTTTCGCCGGATTAGCTCTCAGAACCCGCGCTTTTCTGTATATTGGAACTATCACCTTTTTAATCAATGCCTTTAATCAGTTAGTAATTCTTAACTTCCGTTACTCATTTTTTAAATGGTTAATCGGTTTATTGGTTGGCATTGTGTTTATTTGGATAGCTGCTAACTTTGAAACTCGTAGAGAACAGCTAACAACTTTATTAAGAAACTGGATTACTGAATTACAAAACTGGGAATAATTTACATTAAAACTAGCAATGACTACTAATATTCAAGTTCAACCACCCTTAGAATTTATTCCGCCAAACTTCAATCCTTTGGTTTTCCAAAGTTGCGAATTAGTATTGCCATTATGGTTGCAATCGCGCACCAATATAGCCGAAATCAAAGCCGAAAACTTAGATATTTTAATTGATTTATACCAGAAATTTCAGTCAAACAAAATTCGCTTTTTAATGGCATTTCGTCACCCCAGCGTTGACGATCCTTACTCTTTAATGTATCTCCTAACCAAATTGTTGCCCAAAGCAGCTAAACAACAGGGTATATCATTAAAACAACCGACGATCGCACATTTTATTTACGATCGCGGAATTCCCCTTTGGGCGGGTTCTTTTGTCGGTTGGCTTTATTCTCAATTAGGTGGAACTTCTATCCATCGAGGTAAATTAGATCGGGCGGCGTTACGTTCAATTAGACAACTATTTGTTGATGGACAATTTCCCATGATGGCATCTCCAGAAGGGGCGACAAATGGGCATAATGAAATTGTTAGTCCCATTGAACCCGGAATTGCCCAAATGGGTTTTTGGTGTGTAGAAGACTTGTTAGCAGCGAAACGTACTGAAGAAGTTTTCCTGGTGCCAATAGGAATTCAATATCACTATATAAATCCGCCTTGGGCATCTTTAGAAAAGTTGCTGACTCAATTAGAAATTGATAGCGGTTTATCCGAAAATTCAGCAGTTGATGTTCCCACAGATGGGGTAAAATTTACTAGCGAAAGAGAAGCGATTTTATATAAAAGATTGTATCGTTTGGGATTTCATATACTTGGATTAATGGAGGATTTTTACACCAAGTTTTATCATAAAAGTCTCCCGGAAATTCCCCCATCTTCAGTTAGTAACCCCAGTGAACTTTTATTTTTGAAGTTACAAGCATTATTAGACACAGCGTTGAAAGTAGCAGAGGAAAGTTTTAACATCCCCACTAAAGGCAATGTGATCGATCGCTGTCGCAGATTAGAACAAGCAGGATGGGATTGGATTTATCGCGAAGATATCAAGAATTTAGAAGCATTATCACCCCTAGAAAAAGGTTTAGCCGATCGCATTGCTGAAGAAGCATCTCGACGAATGTGGCACATGAGATTAGTAGAAAGTTTTGTCGCCGTCACAGGTAAATATGTTTACGAAAAACCTTCTGTAGAAAGGTTTGCTGAAACAACTTTACTATTATGGGATATGTTAACTCGCATCAAAGGAGGTAATCCTTTTAAACGTCCCAAATTAGGTAAACAAAGAGTGGAAATAGCGATCGGAAATCCTCTTTCAGTTTCCGATCGTTGGGATGCTTATAAAGCTAGTCGTCGCAAAGCTGTAAACGATCTCACTCAAGATTTACAAATAGCATTAGAGAAAATGATCGTCAAAAATTAGTAAATCTTAAGTACGTTGTTGCGCTTGGGCGCTAAATTTTAGCGCCCAAGCGCAACAACGTACCATCAACGTACCATTACTTTTATCTTCGCCTCAAATGATGTCTAGGGCTAACACCGGGATTAATTACAGCAGCTAACTCTTCCGATGCAATTTCTTCCACTTGATTTGGTAATTGTTCAACGGAAGCGATCGTCCTCAAAATTCGTTCTTCAATTTTCTCTACAAAGCTTTGATGAAAATTATAATTGTATTCCACTACCAAAGAACTAGCCGTCGGATTAATCCTCACATAACTAACAAAATCCAACGCCTCGATTAAATGTTTAAGTTTATTCGCATATTCCGCATCATCAACTAATCGCGGAATGCGAATGCGAATGCGTCCGGGTATTGCGTGAACAACCCGATAATTTAGGCAATGATTTACCTCTTTAGTCATCACTGACATAAGCAATTCCTGGCATTTACTAAAGAATTCAGAATCTAAAACTCACAAGCGAAAAAATTCTGGATTCTAGATTCTGAATTCTAAAATATTTTACAAATTATCTTGGTACTAAATGCCGCCGAGGGCCAACACCAGGATTAATTACAGATGCCATTTCTTCAGGTGACAAATTTTCAATTTCCGCTTGCAGTTGTTCAACTGTGAAATTATAACCCCGTTCTGCGGCAATACTTACAAAGGTTTCTGGATCATCTGTAGCCTTGAGTTTTGCTTTCAAAGCATCATCTTGTTGAATAGCTTTAAAAAAGCGTGCGGCACATTCTTGAGAGTTAATGGCACATTCTTGAGACATAATTTACCTCGCCTTTGTTAAATTTTGGTGCAAAAAATCTTCCTGAAGTCGCTAATTACTGGCGACTCAATTGTTGGTGTAGGTGCTATAACCTACCCTAAATCCGGCAAAAATAAATGAGAGATATTTGTCAGGATATGAGAAAAGATTAAAAATTTCACTAAATCTTGACATAAGTTAAAGATTTTCGTATCAAGCGTCACTTGTCAACGAGTAACTTTGTGCTTTAGATCTTTAGATCCCCGACTTCTTCAAGAAGTCGGGGATCTGGACACTTTAGATCCCCGACTTCTTCAAGAAGTCGGGGATCTGGAGGGGATCTGGACACAATAACCTTTATAGTGGATTGAAGTTGCGGTTTATTAAAACATTGTGAAAGCGATTACACTTCTTGGTTCAACAGGTTCGATCGGTACTCAAACACTCGATATCGTCTCCCAGCACCCGGACAAATTTCGCCTTGTCGGGTTAGCCGCTGGACGGAATGTGGAAATGTTGGCGCAGCAAGTTCGCCAATTTCGACCGGAAATAGTAGCAATTTGCGACGAAGACAAACTCCCCGAACTAAAAGCGGCGATCGCTGACCTCGACCCCCAACCGATTTTATTAGCTGGGGATGCCGGAATCATTGAAGTTGCACGTTACGGCGACGCAGAAGCAGTAGTTACAGGAATAGTTGGCTGTGCTGGCTTGTTACCCACAATTGCTGCCATTGAAGCAGGCAAAGACATCGCTTTAGCTAATAAAGAAACCTTAATTGCTGGCGGCCCTGTAGTAAATCCTTTAATCGAGAAACACGGCGTAAAACTGTTGCCAGCAGACTCAGAACATTCGGCAATTTTCCAATGTTTGCAAGGAGTTCCCAAAGGCGGATTAAAGAAAATTATTTTAACAGCTTCCGGTGGTGCGTTTCGAGATTGGCCTGTAGAAAAATTAGCAGAAGCAAAAGTTTCCGATGCTTTGAAACATCCTAACTGGTCAATGGGTCGCAAAATCACCATTGATTCTGCCACTTTAATGAACAAAGGTTTAGAAGTAATTGAAGCGCATTATTTGTTCGGTTTGGGTTACGATGATATCGAAATTGTCATCCATCCACAAAGTATTATTCACTCATTAATTGAGTTACAAGATACTTCGGTTTTAGCGCAATTAGGTTGGCCTGATATGCGTTTACCTTTGCTTTATGCGATGTCTTGGCCTGAGAGAATTTATACAGATTGGGAAAGATTAGATTTGGTAAAAGCTGGCAGTTTAACTTTCCGCGAACCAGACCATAAAAAATATCCTTGTATGCAGTTAGCTTATGCGGCTGGTCGTGCTGGTGGTTCAATGCCTGCGGTTTTAAATGCGGCAAATGAACAAGCTGTGGCGTTATTTTTAGATGAAAAGATTGGCTTTTTAGATATTCCCAAGTGTATTGAGTGGGTTTGCGATCGCCATCGCACAGATCATCAACAAAACCCCTCGTTAGATGACATTTTAGCAGCAGATCAATGGGCGAGACAAGAAGTTTTGGCAGCTAGTAAGTTAGTCAGTCAAAATCAGCCAATTGTTGCACAGATATCTTCGAGATGAAAATTAATAAGTAGTTTTAAAATAGCGATCGCTTTTCTACAGAGTAAAATGGGGAAAGAGCGATCGCTATTTTAGAGATAAATTGAAAAAAGCCAATGCGTAAACAAACTATTCAATATACATCACCATTAGATGCCTTAGTTGCTGTTGCCAAACGACTAAGCTTGTACGAGAATCAGCAAAAAATGAACTCAGAAGAATTCTTTAACCTATATAATCAGGGATTATTGCCAGATGATGCTCTATTTATAGAATGGGCAAATGATTACCGTCATTACTTAGCTTTGCATCAGGAATTAGAGCTTAATTAATGTCAAACAATCAGCCCATTTTCAGCATTCTTAATCGCCTGCTTTAGTCGTACTAAACGCCTTTGTCTGTTCTCATTTTCCAACTGCATCGTGATGTTTTCTAATTCCAAGGTAGCTGCTTCCATTGCTAACCGACTGCGGCGCAAATTAGCTAATAATCTCTTAGCTGTTTCAGCATCAGGAATGTGGGGTTGGTTAGTCATGGCAAATTCCACTCAGTTTTTACTTCTTGAATGCTCCGCGTCATCGCTGGAATTTCCATTTGGATGCGTTCAATAGATTGGTTTACTAAGTTTAGCATATCAGCCGTTATCGTTGGTTGAGCCTCAGCAATGCGTAACTGAAAATTAGACAACCGAGAAAACCAAGGTGCAGCACGTTCAGCAACACTTTTGAGTTCATCCAAAAATGGCATCGTGTCACTCGTTTCTCCAAACATTTCAAATAGATTCAATTCTGCTGCTGTTGCTGTATCAATGATATCTAACAGCTGGCGTTTCAACTGCCAGATAATTTCCTCAAGTTCATTCGGAAATTTTGCCATAGTTGCACATTCCTGATAAGTCCCTAATGATTTATCTTTACCACTAAATGACGTAATCTTTTCTCTTAAACCTGGAATCACTCAAGTTTTGCAAGAAGTTACTGAGATTATGGGGTAAGAGTAGCGATCGCTTTTATCCAGAGTAAAATGGGGAAAGAGCGATCGCTATTTTGGCAAAACTTTAAGCAGAAGCAATCAGAGGTAAAATGCAAATTACATTAAGCCAAGAGCAAACCCAAATCCTTGAAGCTTTGGTAAAGCATGGGCAATATTCATCCCTTGAAGAAGCAATTAACACAGCAAATCCCGACTATGCAGGAAGCTGATGTACTTCTTAGCCAATAACTTTCTATCAACAAGTACAAGAATTAATTAAAAAATTCCCATGCCAATAGAATTAATTGTTTTAATCGCCGCCTTAATCGTTACATTCTTAGTATTTACTTGGTTAATTAAAGTTGTCAAAGCAACTGTTCAAACTGCCCTTACTATTGCCCTACTTGTTTTAATTTTACAAATAGTCTTTGGTATTGGTCCTAATCAAATTTGGCAAAAAATTATCCAACTTCCCCAACTAATTTGGCAGCAACCAAATCAATAATTAACCGCATAAAACAGTAGATAAAATAACAAGACTTATCTCTTGCACCTGTTGCAATGTCCGCCAGGGACTCAAGTCCCTGGCTAATAGCTAAAGTCCTCTGAAGAGGACTAAATATTTACAATTAATTTGCTTTCAGTCCACTTAAGTGGACTTAAGCTATTAGCCTGCGAATTGATTCGCAGGCGGGCTAAAACGGCAGGTGCAAGATATGAGTATAAATCCTTCTGCCTTCTGCCCTTTTCAAATTAAACCTTTCCAGTCAACTTCGCCAAAGCAGTTTCTACAGCCGGAGGTAATTGACGCATAATCTTACCTTTTTCTTTGTCAATTGCTACCAAAGTTACCCTCGCTGTAACATACAATTCTTCGCCATCTAAAGATTGAATTTGGTTATCCCAATTCAACCTTACACCATCGATTTCTGCCATTTTTGCTTTGACAACTGCGGTCATTCCTAATCTTAATGGTCGATGATAGCGAATCGAAAGTTCTACAACTGGTAAATCGCAACCTAAAGCAACTAAATCAGCAAAATCAACGCCGATCGATCGCAAACATTCTACCCTAGCTTCTTCCAGCCAAGCAATATAAGAACCATGCCAGACAACCCCACTATAATCAGTATGATGTGGTTGCACTCTTACCGGATATTCAAACCAAGCGCCAGGAGTCATCTGAAGCAAGTTTTGGATAGCAGTAGTAGGAGGAAGTTGTGGATTTCTTTCTTCTGACACAGTAACTCTTTTCCTTTAAAAAACACTCAACAATTAAATTGTAAATCTAAAAGTAAATTCCTAACCTTCTGCCCTTTCTAACGTGGTTTGATTACTTTTGGTGCAGCGATAGCGGGAACTTGTGTGGGATCGATAAGAAACTTATCTGCATTATAAACCCCTGACCAAGCTGCTAAAAGACGCGCCGCCAATCTTAATAATTCAGCTTCCGAATTTAGTCCCCAAAGTTGCATTAAAGGCGAGTTATCTACGGGTTGTTTTCCTAATGCCAAGCGCCATGCTACAGGCACGCCTGCTATACTGTTGAATGTGCCAGATAATGCACCTACGATCGCACTTGTCACCTGTGCTTTCGGACATCTCGCCGCACGCATTACCGAAAGTCTCAAATCTTCAATCGTACTTAAAAAACAATAAAAAGCTAACGCTACTGGAGTATGAGTTGGCGCAGTTGAACCGCGAGGAATTAAAGTTTTTAAAGTAGTTTCTAATCCCGCACCTTGGGCTAATAAAACTTCTACTTGTCTAAGTTGCTGAACTAGGGAAGTTTCCACATCCAAATAATTAATAGTTTCCGTAATTAAGGTGTCGGGATTAAGTTTTTCTTTTAAGGCTAGAGCGATCGCATATCCGATCGCTAAAGTCCCATCTTTCAACACCGAATCATCTTGCCAAACATCCGCCACCTGTTGCAAATTCTGCCTTAACTTCGCCTCATCTTCATGAAAAAACAGCGCCACTGGTACTGTGGAAATAATCGCCCTAATATCACCAGTAGTTCTTTTGATTCCCGGATAAGCAGGAGTAGTAACACCCGCCAAATTAGTTTCCTTTACCAAAATTCCCTGGCGTTTTTCTGACTCATTCTGATTAGTTGATTCTGAAGCTTCACACCAATCAGCTAAATCCAATCTGCCACGCCGAATCAAACCTTCAGTACCACGCACAACCAAGCGTCCTGTACTGGAGGGTTTTTGATTCTGTTGTGTTGTGCCTAGTTGCCAACAATCACCATAAGCACCCAAAATTTCTCCAAATACAGTGCCCAAAAAAGCACCTCGAAACCTACTTAAGAGAGAGTACCGCATCAATCTTATTTAACTAGCAACTCTTAGAAGACACTGCACTTATCCTAGCTCATCTACTTCTGGCAAAGACCTATCTTTTGCCAGAAGTTTTCTCTTATTTCCACAGTTTAGCCTAAAATTACACAGAAATTTAAAATCAATACAGGGGAAATGTTTGACGCAAGCGAAATACTCACTGACCAAATTGATACAATTTTAGAACGTTGGGAAGCTGCTGTTCGTCAAGACTCGCGCATAGAAAGTTCAGCCGATTTATCAGAAACAGCATTAAAAGACTCTATGCCAGTACTTTTAAACGGAATGGTAAAAGCATTAGCTCATCAGGGAAGCGAGAGTTATGAAATCGTTGCTTCTGCTAGTTTAGAGCATGGTAGTGCCCGTGCTAATGAAGGATATAATGCCGCAGAAATTGCCTGGGAATACCAAATATTGCGCCGAATTATTTTTTCAGTTTTAGAACCTCAGCTTTTGCAAGGTTCTCCTGAAGAAATTCTCAGAACTATTCGCACCCTTGATGCCGTAATAGATGAAGCAATTTCTCAATGTTATACAAGTTATGTGCAACAGCGAGTTAAAGAGCTAGAACAGCTAAGAAGTCAGCTAATTCTGACTAACCAAGAACTGACTCGTTTGCTCCGTACTAGTAAAGATAGTCTAGCTTATATGGCTCACGAATTAAAAACACCTTTAACTTCAATTATTGGCTATTCAGACTTATTTCTGCGTCAGCAAAAGCAAGCTGTAGATGTTCAACTCACAGTGCCAAATCTGCGGAATATTGAGCGAGTATTACAATCTGGTAGATTATTGTTGCGCTTAATTAATGATGCGTTAGAATTGTCTAGTTCGGAGGCTGGGAAAATCCAGTTAAATCTTGCTTGTATCGATGTTAAACAAGTAATAAAAGATGTAGTTGCCACCATTGAACCATTAGCTCAAGCTAAGAATTTAGAATTAAAAATAGATTGCGATCGCACCCCGAATAAAGTAACCACAGATATCTTTCGTTTACAACAAATTTTAACTAATCTTCTTAGTAATGCAGTTCGCTACACAGACGAAGGTTTCATCCAATTAGAATGTTTAAGCAATGTCGATCGGCAATGGTCTATTATTATCAGTGATACCGGAATTGGTATTCCCCAAGAAGATTTAACTCGGATATTTGAACCCTTTACGCGAGCAAGTTCTAATCTTCATCGTCGAGATGAGCAAAGTACAGGTTTAGGATTAGCGATCGTTGCTCGATTAATCAAACTTTTACAAGGCGAAATTAAGGTTGTTTCCGAACTAGGTATTGGCTTCAACCTTTACAATAACTTTTCCTGGGGAAGTATAGCAGGCAAATTTACCCAGATCCCCGACTTCTTGAAGAAGTCGGGGATCTAGTTTACTTTTGTTTATGATTTTTTTAAATGATTCACTAACGCAATTAATCCCAGCCAATAACTTTGGGCACCAAAACCACTAATTTGTCCAATTGATACTGGCGCAATATAAGAATGATGGCGAAATTCTTCTCGTTTGTAAATGTTACTTAAATGAACTTCTACCGTTGGAATTGCTACGGCTGCGATCGCATCTCGAATCGCCACACTAGTATGCGTGTAAGCCCCAGCATTTATTAACAACCCTTGATGCTGCCCCATTGCACCATGAATCGCATCAACCAACGCGCCTTCATGATTGGACTGCAAAGGCGAAATTTTCACCTCTAGCGCTTCTGCTTCTCTTTCTAACAGTTGGTTAATTTCATCCAAAGTTACAGTCCCATAAACTCCTGGTTCACGCTTTCCCAGGAGATTCAGGTTGGGGCCGTGTAGTACTAATATACTAAGCTCTTGCAAATGTCTAGACTTTTGACTTCTATAAGGATTAACGACGACGATATGGTTCTTCTACTGGAATGGGAATCGGTTCCGGTTCTGGTTCTGCTTGGGGCCCTAGAACCAAATCCATGATTTTACGCGCCCATTCTTTCAACGTTTCCAGTAGTTCCTCTATTAAGTCCATTGAACCGATGACTCCTTCGATACTATATTTAGTGCTTGGCTTGATGCCAGGGAAGACGCGGTGTTAACTCTGTATTTATCTGCTCAAAACGAGATAGTTTTCAGTATACAACTATACTAAATTCTGCTTACCCGAAAAAAAATAGGTAAACTCTGTTTTAAGCGGTTTCTTTCATGATAACCAATATTTCAATTAGATTAAGCTTTATTAATAATTTCTCAATTTGTGGACAAAAGTTGCCGTCGCAGGCGATCGATCGCAGTACAAGCGCTAATGTGACGAATGAGAGCGCGGTCTTGCAGGGAATTAAAGCGATGTTCAAAGCTCTGCACGAAACCATTTGACCCTGCTAACCCAATATAAACTAGACCAACGGGTTTTGTTTCGGTTCCACCACCGGGGCCTGCAATGCCTGTGATACTCAGTCCCCAAGTAGTGTTCAGGCGATCTCGCACACCCACAGCCATTTGTTTGGCTACGATATCACTCACCGCCCCCACTTGCGCCAAATCCTCTGGACTCACACCCAACAGCGAAGTTTTTACCTGGTTATCATAAGAAATCACACCGCCCATAAAATAAGCGGAACTGCCAGGAATATTAGTCAGCATACTTCCCAAACCGCCACCAGTGCAGGATTCAGCTACAGAAAGAGTTTCCCCTTTTGCTTGTAGCAACTCACCAACCACCGAAGCCAAAGAATCATCATCAGCGCCAAAATAGTTTAAACCAGCAATTTGGCGAATTTCCGCTTCCACTGGTTGAATTAAGCGATCGGCTTCTTGAGCAGATGCCGCTTTCGCTGAAACTCGCAACTTTACCTCTCCCTTACTCGCATAAGGAGCAACGGTTGGGTTAGGTAGGTTGAGTAAATGGTAAACCTTTTCCGCTAAAGCAGATTCGGCAATTCCCCAAAATCTTAAATGACGACTGTAAATAATTTCCTTTCCCCAACCTTGACTTTTGAGAAAAGGGACAGCAGTTTCTTGCCACATTTGGTGCATTTCCAAAGGTACACCGGGAAAAGTGAAGATAGTTAGATGGGGGCGAGGTTGCCAAATCATACCGGGTGCGGTGCCCAAACGATTAGGTAGAATATCTGCACCCTGGGGAATTAGGGCTTGCTTGCGGTTACTGGGGGTCATTTCGCGCCCTCTACGGGCGTATTTTTGGGTAATATCGGCAATGATTTCCGGTTTTTCCTCTAAAGGGCTGCCGAAAAAGTCTGCGATCGTTTCTGTAGTCAAATCATCAGGAGTTGGGCCCGAGCCGCCTGTGAAGATGAGGATTTGCGATCGATCGCTAGCAATAGCTATTACTTGTTTTAACCGTTCTGGATTATCTCCCACCACCGTTTGGTAGTAATGAGGAATACCCAAATCAGCCAACTGCTGCGCCAAAAACTGGGCATTCGTATTTAAAATATCGCCCAGCAATAACTCAGTTCCCACACAAATAATTTCCGCAGCCATGCTTTTTTCACCCTTCTTTCTTCATTCTGGCGATCTGTTGCCACACTTTAAGAGCCGAATATATTAGCAGCAAAGTCGCACCCAACGCATAAATTTTTCCAAAAGGTATGCCAGCAAAAGCCAGCGCCAGACTACCAGCCCAAACAGTCAGAGAATAGATAAATACCACCGTCATGCGATGGGATAAACCGACTTCTAGTAACCGATGGTGTAAATGACGTTTATCAGGTTTAAACGGCGACTTTCCGCGACGTAGGCGATCGAGAATTACCGCTGACATATCCAAAATTGGCACCGCCAAAATCAAATAAGGCAACACCACAGAAGTTACAGCCGTAGTTTTGACTAAGCCAATTACCCCCACACCAGCCAGAGTAAAGCCCACAAAATAAGCACCCCCATCCCCCATAAAAATTTGGGCGGGGTTAAAGTTATAGCGCAAAAAGCCAATTAATCCGCCTGCGAGGGCAGCGGCAATTAAGGCTGCTGATGGTTGTCCCATAAATAGGCAGACAACCAACATCACCACCGCTGCAATTGCGGAAACGCCAGCCGCTAATCCATCCAAACCATCGATCCAATTGGTAGCATTTACCATGCCCACCAACCAAATCACAGTGATAATTAAGCTAATCCAGGGAGGCAAATTCACCATGCCGATCAAGGGCATAGAGAGGAAAGCGATTTGAACACCAGCTTTCCAAGCTAAGCCAGCCACAATTACTTCCACTAATAATCGGCTAAAAGCAGACAAACCAAATAAGTCATCTGCCAAACCGATCAGGAAGAAAGCTAAACCCCCAAGAGTGACTCCCCAGATTTCATATTCTTCACTGGGAGGTAGGATTGCGCCTTTCGCGTCTACAAAACCTCCAGACCACCAAATAACTAGAAGCGCAGTTAAGGTACCGATAAAGATGGAAACGCCACCTAAGCGCACCATCGGGCGTTGATGAACTTTACGTTTATCTGGTACGTCAAATAATCCGCTTTTGAGGCCAAATTTTTTGACAATTGGCGTAGTCCCGAGGACAACAAAAGCGGAGACTAGAAAGGCAATCAGATGGTACAAGTAAGGCATCTGAAATCAGTAGGAGTTCGACAAACAAGCGTCAGGCAGAGTCTACTACATTTCAGAGCTTCACGGTTCCAGGGATTTTGACTCAAAGCAGAATTAGCAAACCTTTTCTGCTTTTAAACCATTGCTGGTACTGGAATCGAGAGGTGAGGGTACAAGGGGAAGCGATCGCATAACGATGCTACCCGCAAGCGACAATCCTGAGCGATTGCTTCATCTTCTGGATTTAGCAATCGATCGGCAATTATATCGGCAATTTCTGTAAATTCAGCGGAAACCATTCCTCTTGTCGTCATTGCAGGTGAACCCAACCTTAAACCACTAGTAACAAAAGGTGATTCAGTATCAAACGGAACTGTATTTTTATTAGCTGTAATATTTACACCGCTGACTAATTGATCTGCACGTTTGCCAGTCATGCCGATCGATCTTAAATCCACCAACATCAAGTGGTTATCTGTTCCACCAGAAACAATCTTAAAGCCCCGGTTTACTAATTGATTAGCCATCGCCTTGGCATTTTCAATTACCTGTCCCGAATATGTCTTAAATTCAGGTTTTAAAGCTTCCCCAAAAGCAACCGCTTTCGCCGCAATAACGTGCTCTAATGGTCCACCTTGATTTCCAGGGAATACAGCTTTATCCAACTGTTTACCCAAATCAGGGTCACGAGTCAAAATTAAACCACCTCTTGGTCCGCGCAAAGTTTTGTGAGTCGTGGTGGTGACAACATCACAGTAAGGAATTGGGTTAGGATGATGCCCGGTAACTACCAATCCGGCAATGTGAGCAATATCCGCCACTAAATAAGCGCCCACTGCATCTGCTATTTCGCGGAATTTGTCAAATTTAATAATGCGGGGATAAGCCGAATAACCGCAAATAATTAGTTTAGGACGATGTTCTTTAGCTAAGTCCAAAATTTGGTCATAGTCTAACTGCTCAGTTTCCCGACTTACGCCATAGTGAGAAACTTTAAACCATTTTCCTGATACGTTAACTGGCGAACCATGAGTCAGGTGTCCCCCGTGAGACAAGTCCATCCCCATAAATGCGTCACCTGGTTGCAGTAAAGACAGGAATACAGCAAAATTTGCTTGAGCGCCAGAGTGGGGTTGAACGTTAGCATGAGCGGCACCAAAGAGTTGTTTGGCGCGATCGATCGCTATTTGCTCAATTTGGTCGATATATTCACACCCACCGTAGTAACGCTTCCCAGGTAATCCTTCAGCGTATTTGTTAGTTAAAACTGAACCTTGCGCCGCCAAAACAGCAGCCGAGGTAAAGTTTTCACTGGCAATTAATTCTAAGTGATCGCGTTGGCGCTGGAGTTCTTTTTGAATTAATTCTGCAACCAAGGGATCGGATTGAGCTAAAAATTCTAAGTTAGATTGTGTCACGAAGCAATTCCCAGAAAATTTTCCATTATAAATTCAATGCGTACTCGATCATAACGCTGTTCGATCGGGACTAAGGCAGCTTTAGGAAATTCTTTGGTAATGGGTAGTTGGTAGTGGGTAGTTGGTAGTTGGTAATGGGTAGTTGGTAGTTGGTAATGGGAAAGCTCTCACGCATCTAATACCAAATCCGGCTTAAATACCCCCGTTATCCTTTAGTCCTTGTCAAGCGGACTAAGTTTTGTGTAGCCGCGTTCGCGTAGCGTGTGCGTAGCACGTATTTCAATCGCCATAAATAGGTAGAAATCCCACTACCAACTACCCACTACCCACTACCCACTACCCACTACCAACTACCAACTTAATAGTTAAACTTATGCTGCAAGTTGTTAAGGACTGTATGTTTCCACACTTTCTGGCAAAAAACTTGACATAAAATAAATTCAGTGCAGATGGGGATCGCTGGAGTTGCCAAATGCTAGTTATTTTGATGGAAGATCAAGTTATTGCTCCGCAAACAGTATGCCAAAGCTGTTTACTAGCCGATCGCAGTGGTCAACCTCGCTGGAGAGGCGATCGCCTTTGTTGTGGTCAAGCAGTTCGCAAACTTTCTGAAAATCAACCCGATCAGTATCAGTGTCAAATGGGTTTTCGGGTCGCAAATATTCAATAGGGGTTAGGGGTTAGGGGTTAGGGGTTAGGGAAGATATTCAAATGCGGGAAAATCCCGCCCTGCTGCACTGGTTTATTAGCAGCTTCGTTGTTTACCTGCTCTAAAACGGATAATCGGATCTTTAAGCGAATCGGGTAAATCGCTGAAGCTTTTGCCGTGCCGCTTCAATAGAGTTTCAAACCTTTTGATTTGACCCATATTTAGCAGTAACTCAGACAACCTCTTTCACAGCGACTTACCGAGCCAACCGTAAGTCAAGTTCTCTACAAAATTGCTCTTGAGTTAAACCCAATTCGTCTCTTAACGCTTTCAATGGTGAAACTACCTCCTGTCGAGGCTCTTTACTTTCATTTGAATCTGACTGTTATGGCGATGAAAGTTCCTGCTTATGGAAATTTATTTAAACCCATTGTTTTAGATGGAATGCACCAAGCTTTTGGCTATACACTTTCGCAACCAGGGGTAAATTGTGCTGTTATTGCTGCGGAAAATGTAGAACAATTGGAATCCAATGTGAAAGTAGCACAATAATTTCTAATGTTAAGTATAAGTAAAATCGCAGAAATTGAACAGCGAACCGCAGCGGCTTGGGAAGATAACACTTTTTTCCGGGCTTGGACTTAAGATTTCCTTAAGAAAGACTCACTTTCCCACTAAATAAGGGAATAATTCTTTAAATAGATTTATCATCTTTCTTAGGGAATATTTACTACAAAGGTTATTAGTGATTCAGCATACATTTAATCAACATACCCCCCCATAGGATTGAATTTTTTGTAAAAAAAAGCTTTTATCAATGAAGTTACACCTTAAAATCAGGGTGACAAAATTTGTTACTGAATATGGGTTCATTCGCGTCCTTTGGTATTTCATTTTCCAGCTGGCTACATTGGGTAATCCAACCACAATTAGCCATGCACATTCCCGATGGGTTTTTAAGTTTACCCGTTAGTCTGCTAACTTGGATTTTAGCGATCGCTTTAATTACCTTATGCTTAAATAGAGTCCAAGTACAATATCAAGAAAAAACAGTCCCGTTAATGGGAGTCTGTGCCGCATTTATTTTCGCCGCACAAATGATAAATTTTCCTATTCCGGGAGGCACTTCTGGACACTTGTTAGGAGGCACGCTTGCAGGTGTTTTGTTAGGCCCTTGGGCAGGCTCTTTAGTAATGGTAGTAGTGTTTATTGTTCAGGCAACAATCTTTCAAGATGGAGGATTGACAGTATTAGGAGCCAACATTACTAATATGGGCTTAATTGGCACTTTTGGCGGTTATTATGTGTATCGCACAATTCGTTATGCCATAGGTCGAGATACTTGGAAAGGAGTAGCCGTTGGTGTTGTAGTTGCTAGTTGGTTAAGTGTGTTTGTAGCTGCAATTTTAACTTCATTTGAATTAGCTTTATCTGGCACTGTACCGTTAGGAATTGCTTTAACGGCAATGGCTTCTTGGCACATTTTGATTGGCATTGGAGAAGCCTTAATCACATTAGCAGCCGTAAGCTTTATTTGGCGAACTAGACCAGATTTAATTTACCATCCACCTCGGAAATTTACTGCTTCTCGTTCTCTAACACCTCGTTAATAAATGCGCTATGACTAGTAACAATTCCCAAGTACGTAACCGGGCTTTAATCATAGGTGGTTTAGGGATAGCACTGTTAATTGCTGTTTTCCTTTCCCCTTTTGCCAGTTCCAATCCTGATGGTTTGGATCGAGTTTCTCAAGATTTAAAATTTGACCATAAAGCAATTGAGGATGCCCCAGCGAAAAAGTTACCTTTCTATGGAGTTTTCAATGAATACGCCGTCCGAGGTGTACCAAAAGGAATGGCTACTCCGTTGGCAGGTTTAATCGGTACTTTAGCAACTTTTGGTTTGGCTTGGGGCATCGGTAAATTAGTAGTTCGCCGTTCTGGTTCGGGGGATATTAGCGATCGCCATAACCCCTGATTCTCCTGATGCTTCCGAAAATTCCCTTTAAGCCAATTGTCAGATTTTGGATTTGGGATTTTTTGCCAATATCAAATTTTCAATTCATTAAAACTCACAAATCCGAAATCTTTAATCAACAATGCTACTTCACGTTAACGCCTTTCACTTAGATATTGATAGCAAACAGTTTAGTTTTTGGCATTCTCTAGCCCCAAAAACTCGCGTTCTCTGCACTCTTCTCTCAGTGTTTGCTATTGCTTTAACTCCTAACGGTAGATGGTGGACTTGGGCAATTTATGGTATAGGTGTACTTTGTTTAGTGTTAATCACTAAAGTAACTTTGCCAGTGTTATTTAAACGTTTAGCTGTGGAGTTTGCCTTCGTTGCGGTGATTCTTTTTAGCACTTTATTTCACAGTAGCGGGGAAATTGTTTGGTCTTGGGGAATCATCCAAATTACCTCTAAAGGTCTGAATGTGTTGGGTAGCGTCACAATTAAAGCTTTGCTATCTTTGTTAATGTTAAATATGTTAACTTTAACTACTTCTGTTCCGGCTTTATTAAACGGTTTAATTGCTTTAAAAACGCCGCCATTATTAGTAGCAATCTTGGCTTCTATGTATCGCTACATTAATGTATTAATGGGAGAGTTTAACGCGATGCGTAGGGCTGCTGCTTCGCGAAATCTGGCAGGAAATAGTAGTTGGCAAAGACAAGTTATTGGTAATATGATTGGGGCTTTATTTATTCGCACTTATGAAAGAGGCGATCGCGTTTATCAAGCAATGTTGGCGCGAGGATACCAGGGAGTACCGCCTGTGTTTGATTTACCTGCTGGAGGCAAACGCGATATTGTAGCTTTAACTTTCACCATAATTTTGGCATTATTAGGACAAGCAATTTATATCATTTAGTCTTAGTTTTACAATTCTCCAAATGCACCACAATCCCATTTTCATTGAAAACCTCAGCTACAGTTATCCTGACGGCACCCAAGCACTAAAAAACATTAACTTAACCATTAAAGCTAATGAACGAGTAGCTTTAATTGGCGCTAATGGTTCGGGAAAATCTACTTTACAATTACACTTAAATGGGATTATTTTGCCCCAAGAAGGACAGGTAAAAATTGGGGAATGGTTAGTGAACACGGAAAATTTACAAAAAGTGCGAAATTTTGTGGGGTTGGTATTTCAAAATCCCGATAATCAACTATTTATGCCAACTGTTTGGGAAGATGTGGCTTTTGGGCCAATGAATCAAGGTTTGCGCGATCGCGAATTAAGCGAAAGAGTCCTCACAGCAATGGCAGCAGTTAGCATCGATCCCGAATATTATGGCAAGCGAAATACTGATAATTTATCCGGTGGGGAAAAGAAACGAATTGCGATCGCCGGAGTGCTAGCAATGAACCCCCAAGTATTAGTATTAGATGAACCTTCCGCCCAATTAGATCCCCGTTCTCGCCGGGAATTAATTACTTTATTAAAAGGTTTATCCATCACTCAACTAATAGCTACCCATGACTTAGATTTGGCGTTGGAAATTTGCGATCGCACAGTTGTTTTAAGTCAAGGCGAAGTAGTTTTTGATGGCAAAACTGAGCAAGTAATGAGCAATTCAGAATTCTTAATTCAACATTCTTTAGAAGCGCCTCTGTGCTACAGTCGCCCCTACTGTTTACTTGCAGATGAACCTCACAAAGTCGCCCCAACCCTGCAAGAAGTGACTCGTCATCAACATTAACAGTAGTTATGTAGAAACATCCAAATGTAGGGGTAATTCATGAATTACTCCTACATTTAGAGGTACTGCGTCAGTTTTGATTAATTCTTCTTTGGTTTGAAGCCAAGCTTAGTTAGGGCTTGCTGAATAAAGGTAGAGAGTAAGATATGCAAGGGTTTTACCCATTTTTTGCCCACAATAAGTGCTTTGTTTATCACAATCTTTCAGTGCAAAAACCTTGCCTTTTTCAGGAAAATTGTAGGGACACGGCATTCAAAAGATAACGCAGGAGTTGCAAATATTAATGATGCCGTGTCCCTACCCTCACCAACAGACTTATTCAGCAACCCTAGTTAAATACAAGCTAGGCCGAAAATTTGTTAACAAATTTGTCAACATATTAAAAAATATAAAGGAGCTATTGACGGAGAATTTCTGAGCTATATCATTTGTTTATTGCAAATAAATTGCATTAATGGGAAAGAAGACACGGAAGTAATAGTAGTGTAAGGAGTAACCCAAGTAATTCCTTATTGTTGACTATTAGTTCAGGAAAACTCTTGGCTTTGCGCGTACAAACTTAAGAGTTTATTCCTTGATTTTTAGCTAATTTTATGTTTAGCCAAAAATCATTTTTCGCGTGACCAATTATTTTTCTCGTTGAACAAGTAAACCAATTAACGAATCACCATCAATATTTTCATTATTTGGTATTGATGGTAACTCTATCCCAAGGATGATTTGCTAATTTGGTAATTAGAGTGCCTATTAATTACTCTGAAGCGACCACCATAATTAAGGACAAATTCTAGTGGAAAAACCACATACCGAGCCAGTTATATCAACATATCCGAAACGGTTAGATATTGCTAAAGTCTGCGTCTATGGACTCAGTTTTATGTCGGCAGCACTATTTCTAGTTTTACCATTAATTAACTTATTGCACCCGAATCCTTGGAAGCGAAATATAGGTACAATTCACAGTTTAGCTGCTATATTGTCGAGCATTGTCGCGGTTTATGCCGGACATTTAGCTTTTCCTTTACTCAGAGGTTCGGTAAAAGTTCTGCCCCAAATGCGTACTCTCACATTTTGGACAACTTTAATTACATTCTTATCTATCGCTTCTGGTAATTTGGCTTATATGCGATATGTTGCTGGCGCAGAATACGGTGGTTCTCGTGCTTGGTTTGAAGAAAATACACCTTTAGCTCACTATATATTCATGCAATATCACATATTTAGCGTGTTGTTTACCTTGCCATTAGGAACGGCTTGTACCTGGATTTTGTTCTCTTATGGTGACGCTATTTTAGAAAAACAAAACAGTCAAGTTTTAGCAGGTAGTTGTATTGCTTTAATGGCAATAATGTTCTTCAATATAGGTGGATTAGTAACCGGATTAGCGTTGTCTAAAGTTCACGGGTTATAAGTAAATCCATAATTCTTAAAGGAAAAAAAGCCTGGAAACGAGAAATCTCTAAAGTAAACAAGTTGTGAGGGTGAAGAGTGAGCGATCGATCGTTAAATCGAGGTAATGAACAAGCAAATAAACCCATATACAGTCGAGTTTGGGATGGTTTGAAAAGTTTCCCCAAGGTTTTAGCAGAGGGTTCGCCAAACCCACCAAAAGTTTCTGGGCCTGCTGCTGCCGCTTTAATTAGTGCTGGTTTTGGTTCTTTTTTAATGATGATATTTCATCATTTGGTTGAGACATCAGAATCATTCGATCGAATGCTTTGTCAGATTGGTAGTTGGATACCAGGAAGCCATAGCAATGATAAAATGTACGGCGCAATTGACAGCTATACAGGAAAACAAACTATCTTGTTAATTGGCTGGTTGGGTAGTTGGTTACTTCTTCATCTAATTTGGCACAAAAAAAACATTAAACCCCGGACAATGTTTTTCTGGATGTTTATCTTTTTCGTAGCAGCAACGGTGATGACTTGGCATCCTTTATTCCCATACTTACCATTAATGCCAGAAAATTAACCAAAAAATTTTAGTTAGGGAGGACATCACGAATGGAAACTAAATTCTCAAATTCTCAAGAATTACACAAATACGTCTTGGCACTAGCAGGTGTTTTATTTTTGTTTGGTATTAGCTTTCCCATTGCTTACTGGCGAGTCAGTCAAAGTGAAAAGTTTGCTGGTACTCCATACAAATCTGATAGCGTAACTAATATAGAAGAAAATCAGCCTAGTCAAACAATAGCTATTGTGCCTGCTGCTAATAATAATCAGGAAAGTTCTGTTGCAGCTATTTCCTTGACACCTGTAACTCAGGAAATAGTAACAGAGGAAATTACCGATCCGGTTCAAATTAAGGAATTGAATCAAAAAGTATACGCTCGAATTGCTCAACTTTGGCAAGGTGGTCGATCGCTAAAGCAGCATTTAGCTTATCAAGTAATAGTAACTCCAGATGGTGCGATCGCTAGTTATAAACCACTCATTGCCGCCGCCGAAACTTACTTACCAGAAACTCCCTTACCAAAGTTACTTCAGTCTTCTCTTCCTCATGGAACTAATAACCAAGTGAAAGCAGCTGCCAATACAGCAATTGGTAAATTTAAAGTGGTGTTTACCCGTCAAGGCATTCTGCAAGTAAGCCCTTGGCATGGCTGGAAACGTTAACTAGCATTGAGTATCAAATCTCACGGCAAAGAACATAGCGGCAATCATGGAAAAACTAAATTGTTGAAATTCTTTGCAAATTATTTGCAATAATGAACTGGGAACTTTTGACATAGAGAATGAGCGATCGTTTTTGGCCAGAGAAAGGAAAACCTTGGAACCGCCGACAACTCCTAAAACTAGGACTTCTGGGCGGTGTGGGAATCACAGGTGCAGCCCTGGCACTGCAAACTTCCATAGTTAGATCGAAGGGAAAGGTGTTAGTGCCACCAATTCCCAGCGACACACCTGACTTTGGCAACGGCGTTAGCCCTCTGGTGACGCTGCGAGATTTCGATTACGGCACCGTAAAACGGGAAAATGGGCGAACAATCCGCGAATTTCGGCTAACTGCGAAAAGTTCCACCGTCCAGCTAAACAACGCTGTCTCTTTCAACACTTGGAATTGCAATGGGCGAGTGCCAGGGCCAACTTTACGTGCTCGCGAAGGCGATCGCGTGCGGATACTATTCTTCAACCAAGGTGGACATTCCCACTCCTTGCATTTTCACGGCACTCACCGCGCCGAAAGCGATGGTGTAAAACCTGTTCTCAACGGCAAAGCCACAATTTACGAATTCGATGCCGAACCTTACGGTTTACACCTTTATCATTGCCACATTGAACCGATAACTCGTCACATTGCCAAGGGACTTTACGGTTTATTTATTGTCGATCCGCCAGGAGGTCGATCGCCTGCTGATGAAATGGTAATGGTAATGGGAGGTTACGACATTAATGACGATCGTCGTAATGAAATTTACGCCTTTAATGGGTTGCCACATTACTATATGCGCTACCCAATTCCTATCTATAAAGATCAATTAGTTCGGCTGTACGTTCTCAACATGATCGAATATGAAGCCGCAGCAACCTTTCATATCCACGCCAATTTTTTCGACGTTTATCGCACCGGAATGACTCGCAAACCAAGTGAAACAACCGATGTCATCACAATGGGAGTAGCTGAACGTCACATTTTGGAATTTACCTATCGTTATCCAGGTAAATATATGTTTCATCCCCATCAAGATACCCTCGCAGAAAATGGCTGCATGGGTTTATTTAACGTCCTTGAAACTTAGGTTTGTTGTAGCGACTTTAGTCGTACATTCCTCAATCGAAATGAACACTGAAGTGTTCACAACGAACGGTTTGTTGTAGCGACTTTAGTCGTACATTCCTAAATCGAAATGAACACTGAAGTGTTCACAACGAACGGTTTGTTGTAGCGACTTTAGTCGTACATTCCTCAATCGAAATGAACACTGAAGTGTTCACAACGAACGGTTTGTTGTAGCGACTTTAGTCGTACATTCCTCAATCGAAATGAACACTGAAGTGTTCACAACGAACATCTATTTAACACAAAGTCATGAAAGTTTTACGTTCCTTGTCCGTTGCTGTTTCTCTTCTCAGTTTGATTGCTATCTCTGCCTGTAGCACTACTGAAAGTAAAGAAAATACCTCAGCTACTACAGTTGCTACTAACACTACTACAACCCAAGCTACAAATCATAATGGTCATAGCAGTAACAAGCCAAAAATTAACATTAATAGCGCGATTTTGTCAGAATTAGATAAGTTAGAAGCCAAGTTAGGAATTCCGGGATTATCTAATAAAATTCAAGCCAGTCGCCCTTATGGAAGCGCTGAAGAATTAGTCACCAAACAGGTAATTACTCAACCAGAATTCGACAAAATTAAAGACATGGTGACAATCGAGGATGTTGTCCTCACTGGTGAAGCCAAAGATGTAGATTATCTGACCAAATTGGGGTTAATGAAAGGGCATCTTTTGGTAGCAAAAGAACTATTAGATCAACAACAACCAAAACAAGCCGAACCGCATATTGGACATCCTGTAGAAGAAATTTATGTGGATGTTGAAGATCAGCTAAACGAAAGAAATGTGAAAGAATTCAAAACTACTTTAGTTACTTTGCAAGACTTAGTAAAATCTAAACCGAAAGATACTAAAATTGCTACGGAATTTACTAATTCTATGCAAGCGGTAGATGGCGCAATTCAAGGAATACCGGAAACTCAAAGAAATTCGCCGCAATTTGTGTTAAAGGTAATCAATGGGTTGCTAGATGCGGCTAATTCGGAGTATGGGGCAGCGATCGCCAATGGTAAAATTTCCGCAGCGATCGAATATCAAGACTCTCGCGGTTTTGTTAACTACGCTAATACCCTCTATCAGGGAATAGCCCCACAAATGGCAAAACAAAATCCCGAAGTGCATAAAGCGATCGAAACTAGTATGGCACAACTGCTCAAAGCTTGGCCTGCTGCTATTCCCCCTGCTACACCAGTATTAACACCCACCCAAGTCTCGCAATTAATTAAAACAATAGAACAAAATAGCCAAAAAATAACTAGTAATGGTTAACTGGTAATAAGTAATAGATAATTGAAAATAATAAATACAATTTCTCAGTTATCAATTACTTATTATTAAGTGACAACTAGTAAATTACAGCGACGACTGATGAGAGAACTAGACCAAGAAAAAACGATCGGCATACTCAACTCGATCATGGAATTTGAATTAGCAGGCGTAGTGCGCTATACTCACTACTCTCTAATGGTAACAGGGCCAAATCGAATCCCGATCGTGCAATTTTTCAAAGCCCAAGCCACAGAATCTTTACTTCACTCCCAACAAGTAGGAGAAATTCTCACTGGCTTAGAAGGTCATCCTACCTTGAAAATTGCCCCCATTGAAGAAACCTACAAACACACAGTAAAAGACATTTTGGAGGAAAGCCTCAATCACGAAAAAAGAGCGCTAAATTTGTATAAGTCACTCCTGGAAACAGTAGAGAATGCCAGTATTTATCTGGAAGAATTCGCCCGCACAATGATTGGACAAGAAGAATTACACAACTTAGAAATCAAAAAAATGTTGCGGGATTTTAGCTAATAGTCACAAGTCATTGGTCATTAGTCATTAGTCATTAAGTTAGGGAAATGACAAATGACAAATGACAAATGACGAATAACCAACAACAATTATTAAATTATGGATTTTAGTGCTGCTTTACCAACATTTGTAATTACCCTCAGAGAAGGAGTAGAAGCCGCTTTAGTAGTGGGAATCGTCCTGGCTTTGTTGAAAAAAGCCAAACAAACTAAACTTAACCGTTGGGTTTATTTAGGCATTGGCGCAGGAATTATTGCCAGTGGATTAGTCGGTTTACTAATAGGTTGGATCTTTCAATTATTAAGTGCTTCTAATTCGCCTTATGGGGCTGTAATTGAGCCTTTTTTAGAAGCGGGTTTTGGGCTGGGTGCGATCGCCATGCTCAGCTGGATGTTAATCTGGATGACACAGCAAGCAAAATCCATGAAATCCCAAGTAGAAGGCGCAGTCAACGCCGCCCTGCAAAAAAACACAGCTGCGGGATGGGGAGTTTTCACCTTAATTTTTATCGCCGTTTTGCGCGAAGGTTTTGAAACCGTTCTATTTATTATCGGCAAATTTCAACAAGGTTTAGTTCCCGCCATTGGCGCACTTAGCGGATTAGCAGTAGCCGCTGGAATTGGTGTACTTTTATTTAGGTGGGGAATCAAAATTAATATCCGCCGCTTCTTTCAAATTATGGGAGTTTTGTTACTCCTAATTGTTGCAGGTTTAGTAATTTCTGCATTGGGAGATTTGAACGAAGGAATGAGAACTCTCTCCCAAATGAATCGTCAATCAGAAGGTTTTTGTTTCTACTATGAAAGATTTGCCAAAAACCCCTCTTGTATTTTAGGCCCAATGGTTTGGGATCTGAGTAAAATTCTCCCCCAAAGTCAATTCCCTGGTTTAATTTTACGAACTCTTTTCGGTTACACCGACAAACTTTATCAGGTTCAAGCGATCGCTTACGTACTATTCTTACTCTCGATTGGCGGACTTTACTTCCGCAGCTTGAATGGTAAAAGCCCTGTACCTCAAAAGAATAGCAAAAACCCTTTAACAGATACTTAACAGATCCCCGACTTCTTGAAGAAGTCGGGGATCTAGCTTAACAAAACATATTAAGCTCTGTCGATAACTCTTTTTGCCTGATCTTTCAAATCTTCTTTAGCGTGCATTGCAGCAGCTTCTTTTTGCTTAGCTCTACCTTCTACTTTATCTTGAGGATTACCTGTTAGTTCGCTCATTCCTTCTTGAACTTTGCCCTCAATATTTTTAGCAACTGCATTCAAACGATCTTCAACGCTCATAATAACCTCCAAAAAATGATTTAATCTTTCATCAGCTATTATGAATAACTAAGGAGTAAAAAAGGATCTTTCGAGAGTGATATTTATAACATAATCAAAAACATAACGTTAGCTAGATGCGGCACTAAACAATTTTGTGTTAATAGATGAAAGCAAAATTGTAGAGACGTTATATATAACGTCTCTACAAAGTTTTGGGTTAAGGATAGTAAGTCTGATTAAGTAGGTATACTCAGATATTGCACCAAGGGAGGTTCCACCTCCTTTGTCCTCGTTCCCAGGTTCAACCTGGGAACGAAGAATGGAGGCTCTGCTCAGGAGTGCAAGATCTGAGTATAGGTAAATAAAGTGAAAACCAAGGCGGGCTCTCCTGCCCACCCCACAAGAAAGCTATAACTCTTGTGGGGTGGGCAGGAGAGCCCGCTCCATTCTTAGATAACTATTATCACTTTATTTATCCTACTTAACCGGACTAATCTAACAGCTTTTAGATTCCCAACTGATTACCGCGCTTGTACTGCAAGTAAGCAGCAACAAACAACCCAGCCAGGGTTACTAGCACCAAGCCCAGCACAATTCCTGAAAGTAGGGGTTCTACCACGTCAGATCTCCTTGAATGTTAACGTTTATTACTTCTATTTCATTATCCTACTAGGGACTGCGACCACTAGCATTAACTAAATGTAAAGCAAAAATTAACTTAAAACTGGGAGGATGAGGCTGAATCACTTTCGGGAAGCGACCTCTAGCCCATTCCGGTAGCTTGCCTGAATTGTCTAGAAATCTTAAGCTATGTATATCATTAAAAACATTGTTTGTAATTCTCACTTTTCTAGGCAACCATGTGGATAAACAATTGATTAAACCAGAAGCCCTGATTGGACAACTCACATTATGGGTGCTCGCACTAGTGCTGGCAATCTTTTTAGGGATGGTGATTTTTCATCAGTGGCAAATGTCCGATCCATATATTAAGAGTGTTATGTCCCTGACAGGAGATCCAGTTAGGGGTCATGCGATATTTCAAATGAACTGTGCTGGATGTCATGGTTTAGAAGCAGATGGTCGAGTTGGCCCCAGCTTGCAAGGTATCTCCAAGCGTAAATCACAAATTAGCTTAATTCAGCAGGTGATCAGTGGCAAAACTCCACCAATGCCACAATTTCAACCAGGAACACAAGATATGGCAGATCTCCTCAGTTATCTGGAAAAGCTGTAATTCTGTCAAAAATAAATTGCTATTTGTCCCTCTTGCACTAAATAGTGTAAGAGGGCTAATTTTTGAAATTAAGATTAGGTACGTTGTTGCGCTTGGGCGCTCTTATGTAGGTGTAAATAAATAAAGTGAAAATAGTTATCTATCAATGGGGCGGGCAAGATGCCCACCCCACAAGATTTTCAGCTTTCTTGTGGGGTGGGCATCTTGCCCGCCCTTGTTTTACTTTATTTAGATCTACCTACTTAACGAGAGTAGTAATAAGAGCGAAGACAGCGCAACAACGTACTCATAAAATCAACTCTGCGACAGATTCCCCACAGTTGAGTTAATTGTAATTTAAGGAGAGCGAATGAGAGATAAAAGCAGCCAATGGTAAAAGTAGGCGCTAATTACTTAGGAAATGCTCGTTGTCAATTTACAGTTTGGGCACCCTTGCTCAAAGAAGTAGCAGTAAAAATTGTTTCACCTAATGAACAATTGCTACCAATGCAACAGTTGGAATATGGTTTTTGGCAAGTTACCTCTGAAGATATAGAACCAGGTAGCCGTTATGTTTATCAATTAGAAGGAACTCAAGAATTTCCCGATCCTGCTTCTTATTTTCAACCGGAAGGTGTACATAAACCTTCGGAAGTATTCGATCATAGTACATTTAATTGGACCGATCGCGATTGGAAAGGCATTCGTTTAGAAGATTACATAATTTACGAATTACACATTGGCACTTTTACCCCAGAAGGAACTTTTGAAGCAGTTATTCCCCGACTAACTCGGTTAAAAGAGTTAGGAATTAATGCTATTGAAATCATGCCAGTATCACAGTTCCCAGGCGATCGAAACTGGGGTTATGATGGCGTGTATCCCTACGCAGTTCAGGACAGCTATGGTGGGCCAGATGGATTCAAAAAACTCATTAATGCCTGTCATTTAGAAGGAATCGCGGTAATTTTAGATGTAGTTTACAATCACTTAGGCCCAGAGGGAAATTATCTACCTAATTTTGGCCCTTACTTTACGAAAAAGTATCTCGGTGATTGGGGAGATGCACCCAATTTAGACTTTGCTTATTGCGATGGGGTGCGAGAGTATTTCCTCGAAAATGCCTTATATTGGTTGGATATTTTTCACGTTGATGCCCTGAGATTAGATGCAGTTCAGGGCATTTACGATCTGAGTGCCAAACACTTTTTAGAAGAGTTAGCTGAGAGAGTTCATGCCCTTTCACAACAAAAAGGTAGGAAGCTTTATCTCACAGCAGAAAGCGACTTTAATGATGTGCGAATCATTCGTCCGAAAGAGGTGGGCGGATATGGACTTGATGCCCAATGGTGCGATGATTTCCATCACTCGCTGCATACGTTAATTACTGGTGAACAACAGAAATATTATAAGGATTTTGGCAAGTGTAAAGACTTAGAAAAATCTTTGCGCGAAGGCTTTGTTTATTCGGGACAATATTCACCGGATAGAAAACGCCGTCATGGAAATTCATCTGCGGAAGAACCTGCTTATAAGTTTATTGTTTGTGCTCAAAATCACGACCAAACGGGTAATCGAATTTTGGGTGAAAGAATGACAAAACTCACTTCATTTGAAGGGTTAAAGTTAACGGCAGGAACGCTGATCCTTTCGCCTTTTATTCCCTTACTGTTCATGGGTGAGGAGTATGGAGAAGAAGCACCATTCTTTTATTTTATTAGTCACTCAGACCCGGATTTAATTGAAGCAGTGAGAAAATCCAAAAAAGATGAGTTTTTACAAGCTGGACATGAGAAAGATTTCCAAGATCCGCAAGATCCGGGAACGTTTAACAAGTGCGTTTTAAATTGGGAACAACAATATCAAGATAAACACAAAGTTCTGTGGGATTTTTACCAAGAATTAATTTTCTTGCGCCGAATCAATGAAGCTTTGAAAGTTCTGGATAAAAAGAAATTAGAAGTATCGAGTCGGGAAGAGGAAAAATTGTTGTTGATGCGTCGCTACAGTGATGAAAATCAGGTGTTTTATGTGATGAATTTTAGCGATCGCACTCTCACCTTCGATATTGACACACCCAGCGGAAGTTGGCAAAAACTCCTCGATTCTGCTGACATTAAATGGATGGGGCCAGGTGCCACCATGCCCGACAAACTAATCCCTGGTGAATTACTCACAATGCCCGCCAAAAGTTTCGTACTATACCAAGCATAAACCCAGATTAATATGAGAATTCCTACCTCAACTTACCGCATTCAATTTCATAGCGGTTTCCCCTTCGCCTCCGCCCAAAAAATAGTCAATTATTTGGCAGAATTGGGCATTTCCGATCTCTACGCTTCGCCCATTTTCAAAGCTAGGGCAGGTAGCACACACGGTTACGATGTAGTCGATCCAACTCAATTAAATCCAGAGTTAGGAACACCAGAAGAATTTGAGCAATTATTGAGCGATTTACAAAGTCATAATATGGGATGGTTACAAGATATTGTACCTAACCACATGGCTTATGATAGCGAAAATAAATGGCTGATGGATGTGCTAGAAAATGGCCCAGATTCAGAATATTTTGACTTCTTTGATATTGAATGGAATCACGCTTACGAAAGCTTTAGGGGCAGAATTCTCGCACCTTTACTCGGTACTTATTATGGAGAATGCCTAGAAAATGGCGATATCAAATTAAACTACGATGAAACAGGATTAAGCATTGATTATTTTGGCTTAAACTTGCCAATTAGAATCGAATCATACACCCGTTTTTTGACTCAAAATCTCGGACAATTGGGTAGAGAATTAGGCAGAAGACATCCAGATTTTGTTAAGTTACTGGGGGTAGTTTATCTAATTAAAAACCTGCCAGCAGAAGTCAAGGGAAGAGAAAGATACGACCAACTTGCCTTTGTTAAAGGGTTATTGTGGGAACTTTACACCCAAAACGAATCTGTTAAAGAATTCTTCGATCATAATATTCACTTTTTCAATGGAGAACCAGGAAAATCGGAAAGCTTTAATATGCTAGATAGCATCCTTTCCGATCAATTTTATCGTTTATCTTTTTGGAAAGTTGGCGCAGAAGAAATCAACTATCGGAGATTTTTTACAGTCAACGAGTTGATTTCTGTAAAAGTGGAAGAAATGAAAGTATTGGGTAGATCTCATTCCTTGATTGAAAGATTTGTCAGAGAGGGGAAATTTACGGGTTTAAGAATCGATCACATTGACGGTCTTTATAACCCCAATGATTACCTAGAAAAACTCCGAGAAAAAGTCGGAGATACTTACATTACTGCGGAAAAGATTTTAGAATTAGTTGGTGAAGATTTACCGCATCATTGGCCTATTCAAGGAACGAGCGGTTATGATTATCTTAACTATGTGAATGGTCTTTTCTGCTGTTGCGATCGCGAACAAGAATTTCAAGATATTTACTCTGCTTTCACCGGATCGAATGCACCATATCACGACTTAGTAACCGAGAAAAAGCATCTAATCATTGAGAAAAATTTGTTGGGTGATGTAGATAATTTAGCCCAAAAGCTCAAACATATTTCCGGTCAAACTAGGGAAGGAAGCGACTTTACTGCTAATGGTTTGAAAAGAGTATTAACCGAGGTATTGGCATTATTTCCAGTTTATCGGACTTACACTTCTTCGCCAGATGTGCGACCAGAAGATACCACTTACATCAAAGAAACAATTGAAAAAGCCAAAGGTCGTGTACCTTTGTTGGTGAAGGAACTTGGGTATTTAGAAAAATTGCTGTTACGCCAAGATGAAAGCTATTTGAATGAGGAACAAAAAGCCGATCGCCATCACTTTGTCATGAAGTTTCAGCAATTAACAGGCCCCTTGATGGCAAAAGGTGTAGAAGATACTCTTTTCTATAACTATAATCGCCTAATTTCTCTCAATGAAGTAGGAGGAAATCCCGGAAGTTTTGGCGTTACTCCTGAAGAATTTCATGAGTTTAATCTCAGAAGAAGTAGTCATTGGTTACATTCAATGAATGCTACTGCAACTCATGATACCAAACGCGGTGAAGATACCAGAGCTAGAATTAACGTTTTGCCGGAATTAGCATCAGAATGGGAAGAAAATATCTGGACTTGGAGTGAAATGAATCGCGCCAAGAAAACTGTAATTAAAAACAAACCTGTACCAGATACAAACGACGAATATTTCCTTTATCAAACACTGATTGGTGCTTTTCCATTCAATGAAAGTGAGTATCCCCAGTTTGTCCAAAGGGTGAAAGATTTTGTAATTAAAGCAGTGAGAGAAGCTAAAGTTCATACGGCATGGTTAAGACCTGATAGCGCTTATGAAGAAGGATATCTCAATTTTGTTGATCGGCTTTTAGCAGATCCAGAATCTAATGAGTTTTTAGAAAAGCTGCGTCCTTTCCAACAAAAAATTGCTGAATATGGGATTTTCAATTCCCTCTCTCAAATCCTTTTGAAAAACACTTCTCCCGGAGTTCCAGACCTTTATCAAGGTAATGAATTGTGGGATTTAAGTTTGGTAGATCCTGATAATCGTCGTCCGGTTGATTACGAACTGCGAGTAAAATATCTGCAAGAAATCAAAGAGAGATTAAATGCAGATATTCCGCAATTAATTAAAGATTTGTTTGCTACCAAAGAAGATGGCAGAATTAAAATGTTCTTGACTTATCAATTGCTGCAAGCGAGAAAAGAACATTTGCAACTTTTCCTAGATGGTGATTATAAACCATTAATGGTGAAGGGTAAATTTAGCGATCGCATAATAGCCTTCGCTAGAATTCATGAAAACAAAGTAGCAATTACCCTAGCAACTCGCTTATTAACAAAAGTAATTCAACCGGGAGAACTACCATTAGGTAAAGACATTTGGGAAGACACCAGCATTGAATTACCGGAAGGAATGCCAACAGCTTGGAAAAATGCGATTACTTTGCAGGATGTGAAGTGCGATAACACCCTCTATATTGGTGAAGCATTGCAACATTTCCCAGCAGCATTGTTGATCGGTACTTAAAGAATTTTCTAGGTACGTTGTTGCGCTTCAGCGCCAGCTAGCGCTAAAGCGCAACAACGTACTTTTTTGAATACCTTAAAATAAAATCAGTCAGCAAAGGGAGAAATCAAAAATGGCTGTGACTCAAAAGCTAATTGTTCCGCCTTTGGAAGGAGGCGATCGCCTTTCCCGCGATGAATTTGAACGCAGATATGCCGCATCTCCTCACATTAAAAAAGCTGAACTGATTGAAGGAGTAGTTTACATGGCAGCAGCAGTTCGTTTCAAAAGTCACGGTCAACCACATAGCAAAATTATTACATGGTTGGGTGTTTATGAAGCAGCAACTTCTGGTGTTGCTTTGAGTGACAACACAACTGTTAGATTAGATGAAAATAATGAACCTCAACCTGATGCTTTTTTGCGAATTGAAACAGGCGGAAATTCTCGCGTTACGGATGATGATTATATCGAAGGTGCGCCAGAATTAGTAGTAGAAATTGCTGCTAGTAGTGCATCTTATGATTTATATGATAAAAAGCAAGCTTATCAGCGAAATGCTGTCCAAGAATATTTAGTTTGGCAAGTTTTTGAGCAAAAATTAGATTGGTTCTCTTTACAAAACGGTGACTATATATTATTGCAACCTGATGAAAATGGTGTGATAAAAAGTCAGGTATTTCCGGGACTTTGGTTAGCAGTCAATGAATTATTATCAGGAAATATGGCAACAGTTTTAACAGTGTTACAAGAGGGATTAAACTCACCTGAATATGCAGAATTTCTTATAATTGCCAATAGAGTTTAATTTGAGTAATAACTCAAGTTGCTAGTTATAAGTCTGGCTGTTTCTTAGCCCCCCTTAATAAGGGGGGTTGGGGGGATCAAAACCTAGTAATCACAGCCGAAGATCCCCCCTAACCCCCCTTACTCAAGGGGGGAACAGGAAATAATTCATAACTAGCAACTTGCGTTAATATTGGTTCCTTACATTGATCTTATGTAATTGGTGGATGCCAACCCGCCTTAACCCAATTGCGACGTACAGTTACCGCTAAACTATTATTTAGTTTTAGAGCTAAAACTGTTGCTCGACCGCAGGCAGTTATCCCTATAATTTTTGTGCTATCTTCACTCCAAGCAAAATGTTCTTGCCACTTTTGCTGACGAGGATTAAATAATTGCATCTTTACCCCAGTTTCAGGGTCTAATTCTTCTGTTTTTGTCCATTTATATTGATTGCATAACTCACAAGATAAACAAAGGTTATCCTCTGTATCTTCTCCCCCTTTAGCAACAGGATAAATATGATCGACCTGAAGCCAACCCATAATATAGTCTTGATGACTTAGGCAGTATTCGCACCTATTTCCTGCTCTTTTTCTGACTGAGGCGCGTAAATTTTCCGAAAGGTTGCTCATGGGTGCAAGGGAGAAAGCAAACCACGTTTTACAGCTTCAACTAAGGCTTCTGATTTTCGCAGTTGTCCGAGTTGATAAATGGAAATTAAAGTTAGCAGTTCGTCGCGTTCTGTTTGGGTAAGTTCGGTAATTTTCCCTTTTTCTTGCAGTTCCCTTAGTCGTTGATGAGAAATCCGATCCATTTTAGCATCGGCTAAAGCCATTACTTGAGAATCAGAAAGATTAGCTACTACTGGATAGAAGTCATTATCTACCAAAGTTTCTAGAGTGGGTAATAACACCTCTAAAATATTCAATAGGATAGTTGATACATCTTCTTGGGTTGCTTCTCCCAGATGTTGCGCTGACTCTAATAGGCTGTCAGATAAGTTAAGTTTAATTTCCATAGCCATAGCGATCGCCTTAGCCATATTCTCTTGTCAGTATAGCTTATTTCCTTTTGTTACTTACAGCTAAACCTCCAAAGCAAAAAATATTTCACAATTTCCATAAAACTTCTATAATTTTCTATCCCAAAACCACATCTAACAGCATCATCAATACAAAACCCAACATCAAACCAATAGTTCCCTGCTTTTCATAACCCAAACGGTGAGATTCGGGAATAATTTCATCACTAATTACAAATAACATTGCACCCGCAGCAAAAGACAGTCCCCAAGGAATTAAAGGTTTAGCTAAAGAAACTACACCAGCACCAATTAAACCGCCAAAAGGTTCCACTAAACCAGTAAGTAATACAATCCATAAAGCATATAATTTTGAGTATCTTTCCGCAATTAAGGATAAAGCAACTACCATACCTTCAGGGATATTTTGTAAACCAATTCCCGCTGCTAAAGTTAATCCTTGACTGACTTCGCCGCTAGCAAAACCCACTCCTACGGCTAATCCTTCGGGGAAGTTGTGGAGTGCGATCGCCAAAATGAACAACCAAACTCGCGCTAAATTACTCGGCTGATTTCCTTCAGAACCTTTAATAAAGTGTTCGTGGGGAAAATTGCGATGAGTAAACCATAAAAAAGCCCCACCTAATAAAATTCCGATCGCCACAATTAAAGCAGCAGTTACATTATTTCCAGTAGCAGAACTAGCAGCTTCAATCCCTGGAATAATCAAAGAAAAAGAGGTAGCAGCTAACATTACTCCTGCCCCAAATCCTAACATTACTCCTTGAACTTTTTCAGTAACTTGCTTAATAAAAAAAATGGGCAGTGCGCCAATTGTTGTTGCTAAACCAGCACCTAAACTGCCCAAAAGCCCATATACAACTGAAGGATTGTTCCACATATAGCTAAAGTAATCAGAACATTTTCAATTACTAAAACCAGAGATTTATTGTGCCTTCTGCTTTTTCTGATAAATCCTTCCTCGCCATTGAGTAGGTTTATTTAGTGAGGATAGCAGAATTCGTAAAAAAGCTAAGGGATCTGCTAGGGGGGAAAGCCAAAAAGTCCAATTAGATTTGCTGTTTGTACGATCGTAAGATGGCGCGATCGCAAACAACAAAGCAAACCTAATTACCACCAAAAATAAATTCAACCGCAACAACAGCACAAAGGGAAAAGCAGAGAAGGAGAAAAAGGAAGAAATCAACAAATAGGTGAAAACTATTATTAAAGGCAAAGCTTGCACACTCAACAACAGCCATAAATCACCCAATATTTGTGTAAAAGAAGCAGCATCTTTTAAATCTAAACTTCTGCCCCATTCTGTCCAAGTTTGCGCCATCCCTTCATACATTCGGACTTTAATAACTTTCGCACCATCTAAAAAGCCGACTTTGTAACCTTGAACAGCAGCATAACGGGCTAAAGTTACATCATCACAAAAAGAACTTCGGGCGCTAGTGTAACCGCCCAAAGCTGCTAAAACCGATCGCCTACACAAAAAACATTGCCCATTTGCCATTACCCTTTCCGGGCTTTGATTATTCGTTCCTGCCGGATCGAATCTGTACAATAAAGTCATTAAAAGCGCAGGTTGTAGCCACCACTCCCCAGGATATTGCAAAATAAACTGGGGAGAAAGAGACACTAAATCATAACCTTGCGCTTCGGCAGTTTTGACTAAACTTGCTACTAATCCAGGTTGAGGTTGAGTATCCGCATCAATTCCTAAAATCCACTCACTTTGCTCACAACTGTACAGAAAACCATTGTGTAAAGCCCAAGGTCTTCCTACCCAATCTTCTGGCAAAGGATCGTCATTAATTAACCGAAATCTAGGGTCTTTTTTCTGAATTTCTTTGACTAAATCAGGGGTAGCATCCTGAGAGTAACTATCGACAATAATAATTTCTCTCACTTCGTAGCTTTGACGACTTAACCCAGCTAAACAGGGAGAAATTCGCTTTGCTTCGTTGAGGGTGGGAACTACCACACTGACTGCGCCGACTAGATCTGGTGTGGGGGAAAGGGGGGAAAGGGGAGGTTGACGAAATGGCCCTTTGAAAAGGCGGGAAAGCAGAATTAATGTGGCTGGTACTTGTAACAGTAACAACCCAAAACAAACAGCACCCGCCACGATCGACAAATCTTGATTCACTTGATTCCTACTTTTACCGCCGCCACTGGAATTTCGGTTTTAATGGTAGCTGATTCTTCAGTAGCAAATAAAGCTTTGCCGTTAGGTGCTAACTGATAAAGTGCCAATGTGGGAATCACGCCTACCAATACGCCCAGTAAAACTGGAATCCCAAAACCAGAACCCAAGCTTAACACGGCAGCGTATGCGAAGTTGCTCACATAAATAGCTAAGGGAAAAACCAGTTGATTTTGAGTGAAGTTGCTAGTTAAGTTTTGCTTTCCTGCGCCAAACTTGAAGTTCCAGAAAATTGCGGCTACGCTCATGAACAAAAAGCTGGTGCCATACCATCCGGCATAGTTTTGGTAAGGTGTACCAAAGAAAGCTCCTGCTTTTTCCCAATACCAGAAAGGTACGATCGTTTGACTCATAGCTGGTTCTAGGGCAAAATCCCAAGAGGTGAACATTAAAGCACCAAGGACGATCGCACCAAGTTGACGGAGAAAGTTCGGATTTTCTGCTAATCTGACTCCAGCACGAGCGATCGTATAACAAACAATCCCCATGTAAAACCAAGAAATCGGAATCGTAAACGGCACTAATCCAGCAATTTTATACCCTAAACCACTGAGGTAATGATAATCCCCGAAAGGAAATCCGGTACTAGTTCCTAACAATTCGCTGCTTACGGAAATCATCATCGCCGGAAACATGAAGCTTAAAGTAGGCCAAACTCCCCAGGTACGATAAGCATATATAGATACTGCGATCGCTCCCAGAATGATATTAATCACTCCACCCCAAGCCATACTCAACCCAAAGAAGGCTTGTCCAGCATCTGGTAAACTGGCAATCAGTTCTGGACGCGGTAAAACGTAAAGCAGCCCAGCCCATCCAAAAATCATCGATAAAATATGTCCAGCTAGACAAAAGCGCTCGACTATAACAAGTTGCTTCATAAAGACTCCTCTAGATAGGTGACACTCGGAAAGCGCTTCTTAATAGTTTACAAATGTTTACTAAAATTTACTCATAAGATTATCAGTTTCTGCAACTATTACAAGGAGGCAGAAGGAAATCGAAGAGATCGGGGCTACAGCTTGCCACTTTCACGGGACAATTGGATTGCAGCAATTTCCCGATCAAGAACTAGACTTTGTTCAACTCGGCTTGAAGAGGCTCTCTATTCTATGCAGAAGGTCAGAAGTTCTCCCTTGCTATCCCTATTCCTGCTCTTTGTTACCTACATGATTTTAGGCTGGGTGTTGCATACAAACACGGCTGGATGGGGTTTATGTAATGGTCAGTTATTTGGATTAACCTTTTTTTTTAAATGTAAATGGTGGGTACTGATATTAACGGGAGCTTTAATTCTACTTTTAGCTGAAACTCTCGCTGCACCCCTTTCCAACTTGAGAAAAATTTTATCTTTGACTTTTCAATCCGACACAAGAGCTTTTCTTGCCTTAATTACCTTAGCTTTTTTGACATCAATATTAATAATTTGGGTTAATTTTGTTGCTTATATAGTTCTTTTGGTTGCCAGCGCCCTGCGAGCTAGACTAGATATGGCAATGATCGGGTTGAAAGACTGGCAAGCTTTTTTTATTTTATCTGCTGTTTCTCTATCTGGCTTTCTACTGGGGTGGATTGCACGAAATATTGCTTTATCCTTGTAGGCTAAATCTAGATCCCTCTAGATCCCCGACTTCTTGAAGAAGTCGGGGATCTGGAGGATCTGGACAGCCTGGACAGTAAAATTCTAGATTAGCGATCGCAACAGACAGTATATAAATCGTCACAAACCACGCTTTCGCCAGCCTAGAAATTGCAGACACTAGAAGATAAGCGTTTAACTGTCCTAAAAGCCCTACTGCTATTAAGCCGTAGGGTTATTTTATAGCAAAAAAAGCTAGGGGACACAGGAGCAAGAAAAGTTCTTAACTTAGAACTTACACATTTCTCAGTTCCCAGTCCCCTGTCGTAGGGGGGATTCATGAATCGCCCCTACCCCAGTCCCCTTCTACAATAAACGGAAAATAAACGGATAACGGTAGGGTTGTTCAGTATTACTCAGGCAATGAAGAATTGCTAAAATTGGCACTACCATGTTGACAATTTGCAGAATGCCTAACAGCAGGAAACCGATTAAAATCAAAGTCAGAACCCCAAAGATGATGCCATAGAGCCAAACATTCAGGTGAAAATTCAGAGCTTCTTTAGCATTATCTTTGACAACTGGGTCATCCGATACAAATAAAATTGCGATCGGGATACCAATAGAAATCCCTAAAAGGCTGAAGAAAATTGAACCATGAGACAATGCAGAAAGTAACTTGCGTTTGTCCATGTCGTATGTTTTATCGTACATTTAAGTACCCCCTGATCTAGTCAGGTCTAAGCTTAATTTGAAGTTATCATATCCAATAAACTGCTTGACAGAAGAAATTACCGTACCAAATTTGCGGGATCTCAACCATCATAGTTTTCAGGAATAAACAAGAATATTTTTGCTTCCCTCGCTATCCTAGTATTGGTAATTTGCTAAACTTAAGGTTTGCCCAACTCTAATTTCTGACCACCAGCCAGCATGACAACAGAACTTCAACCAGAACTCCAAACAGCTGTAGAACAGCGTCGCAACTTTGCGATTATCTCTCACCCAGACGCAGGTAAAACCACTCTAACAGAAAAGCTGTTACTCTACGGAGGTGCGATTCACGAAGCGGGTGCAGTGAAAGCGCGTCGGGCACAACGTAAAGCAACTTCTGACTGGATGGAGATGGAACAACAACGGGGTATTTCCATCACTTCTACGGTGTTGCAGTTTGCTTATCACGGTTGTCAGATTAATTTGTTGGATACTCCCGGACACCAAGATTTTAGTGAAGACACCTATCGGACTTTAGCAGCAGCGGATAATGCTGTAATGTTAATTGATGCTGCTAAAGGTTTGGAACCACAAACTCGCAAACTTTTTGAAGTTTGTCGGATGCGAAGTTTGCCTATTTTTACTTTTGTAAATAAGTTAGACCGTCCAGGAAGAGAACCTTTAGAATTACTCGATGAAATTGAAAAGGAATTAGGTTTACAAACTTATGCGGTAAACTGGCCTATAGGAATGGGCGATCGATTTAAAGGCGTATTCGACAGACAAAAACAACAAATTCACCTGTTTGAACGTACTGCACATGGTAGCAGAGAAGCCAAAGATACTATTGTGGATTTAGGCGATCCTAGAATTGAGGACTTATTAGAAAAAGACCTTTACTATCAACTAAAAGAAGATATAGAAGTTCTCCAAGAATTAGGTCTAGATTTAGATTTGGAAGCAGTTCACGCAGGTCAAATGACCCCCATATTTTTTGGCAGTGCCATGACTAACTTTGGCGTAGAATTGTTTTTAAACAACTTTTTGCACTATGCTTTAAAACCTGGTTCTCGTAATAGTAGTAACGGTGAAATTCCGCCAACTTATCCAGAGTTTTCGGGATTCGTGTTTAAGCTACAAGCTAATATGGACCCGAAACACAGGGATAGAGTTGCTTTTGTCCGGGTTTGTACCGGAAAATTTGAAAAAGATATGGTCGTAAATCATGCGCGTAGTGGAAAAACTGTACGCCTTTCTCGACCACAAAAATTATTTGCCCAAGATAGAGAATCAATCGAAGAAGCATACCCTGGAGATGTGATCGGTTTGAATAATCCGGGCGTGTTTGCGATCGGTGATACCATCTACACAGGTCAAAAATTAGAATACGAAGGTATCCCTTGTTTTTCTCCCGAATTATTCGCTTATTTAAGAAATCCCAACCCTTCTAAATTTAAACAATTCCGCAAAGGAGTTTCCGAACTGCGGGAAGAAGGTGCAGTCCAAATTATGTACTCCGTTGATGAAGCAAAACGCGACCCAATTTTAGCCGCAGTCGGTCAATTACAATTGGAAGTTGTGCAATTCCGGTTGTTAAACGAATATGGCGTAGAAACTACCCTAGATTATTTACCTTATAGTCTAGCTCGTTGGGTAGCTGGTGGTTGGGAAGCCTTAGAAAAAGTGGGGCGTTTATTTAACACCATCACCGTGAAAGATAGCTGGGGAAGACCTGTACTGTTGTTTAAAAATGAGTGGAATTTACAACAAGTACTCGGCGATCACCCATCACTAAAATTAAATAATACTGCGCCCGTAGTTGCCGGACAAGAACCAGAATCTTTATAGAGAAAAAAGGTGGAAAGCAGAAAGCTATAGGTAAAAAAGATCACTGCTTTCTGCCAAAAGCCATTTGAATGTTTCTTTTTCTAACTAGATCTGCTTAACTGTTACCTAAAGGCTAAAATCTGGGTATCTTGGGAAAAGCCGGGTAAACGAGTAAAGTAAACTATGGCATCTGTTCCTGAATCTCCTTTAGAAGCTGGATTAACGGCTTTAAAACAAAAAGATTATCTATCTGCGATCGCGCATTTAGAAAGCGTCTGCCAAAATGAACTCAATGAAATCATTCTCCTAAAAGCACAGATGGGTTTGGTGGCTGCTTATGAAGGGGTGAATGAAGTAGAAAAAGCATTTAATTTAACACAGCAGTTAAGTGAAAGTACTAACTCAAAAGTACAAGAATGGGCGGTAAAAATGTTGGATTATCTTCAGGAAAATTACCCCCAACAAACAAAACCAAAAACAGCTTATACTCCGCCAAATTCTAACAGCGGTTTTGTACCTTTAGATCAATTACCGCCTCCTTCTACACAAAGAATATCGGCAAATTTATCAAATATAACTCCTAAATCAAACCCAAATGTTTCGACTGGTTTTACACCAATTGAACCAAGTCAAAAATCAGAATCATCACCAACTAGAGAATCTGCGGTACAGCCAAATAAACCACAAAAAACTCCTGTAAATCCTGTTGCTAAAAGTGAGATTCGCGATCGCCAATCAGTCAATTCCAATCAGCAAGAAGAAGTAAATATTCCGGCTTATCAACCAGAATGGAAACTAGCAGGAAGGGCAAAAAAATGGCATAAATTGCCAGTAAATCTGGGTTTTAGATTCGATATAACGCAACTTTGGGGAGTGCAGGTACTTAGCGCGATCGCCATCACCATTCCCTTATTTTGGGTAATCAGTAATACCGCTTCATTCCTGCTCGGCAAAATTAATGATATTTTCCTGAAACTAAGGTTTTATTATTATAATGAAAACGAGCCATATAACCATCTGCGCTATGTAACACCAATCACAGTAATTATTATTATAGGGCTAATTGTAGGAACTCCTTGGCTCATTGATATACTGCTAAAATCGATCGGCGGTTTAGAACCATTACCTTTAACAAGTATTGGCGAAACAAGTCCAGAAGCATCCAGAGTAATGCAACGGGTTTGTCGAGAAAGAAAATTAGCCATACCCCAATTGTTTGTTTTACGTGATAGCGCCCCATTAGCTTTTACTTACGGAAATTCCCGAATCAATGCGCGAATTGTTGTCAGTCAGGGATTACTCGAACAACTAACAGATGACGAAATAGCTGTTATTTATGCGACTCAATTAGCGCATCTCGTTTACTGGGATTTTGCCTTAATGTCTTGGGGAGTTTTAGTTAGTTTGTTACCTTACGTCGTTTATTATCAATTTAGTCAATCAGCTGACGATAGTGAGAATGGGATAGTGCGGTTTATTGGTGGTGCGATCGCAGCCTTAGCTTACGGTTTATATTGGTGTTTTCGCTGGCCGATGTTATGGTTATCTAGAGCTAGAATTAACTTTAGCGATCGGCTAGCCTGCGAAATTACCGGAAATCCCAACGCACTAACACGCGCCTTACTAAAAAGCTGCATTGGCATCGCTGAAAACATTAAAAAACAAAGAGAAACTAGTTATTTATTAGAAAGTTTTTCCCCATTAAACATCGTCGGAACTCAGCAAGCAGTCACTTTTGGTAGTCTGTATCCGCTGACTCCCTTAGAACCCATTTTAACTTGGGATTACCTCAATCCTTATCGACGTTGGCTAACAATAAATAACTCCCATCTTCTCTTAGGAGAAAGGTTGCGAATCTTAAATCGTTATGCTCAATACTGGAAGCTAGAAACTGAGCTAAACTTTCCTAATGAACCTGCACCAAGAGGCAAAGTTTTTCAGCTTTTACTACAAGGATTGCCTTTTTTGGGGATCTTTTTAGGCTTAGCTTTAGGCGGTACACTTTGGCTAATAGGCGGAATTAGTAATCGAATCAAACTAAAACAAATTTTACTAGATTGGATGTGGGGAGATTGGTCACTAATTTACGGTTGTCTTTTAATCGGCATTAGTTTAGGCATTTTACTCCGGCTTAATGCTTTTTTTCCCGATCGCAAAACCCCATCTCAACAAAAATCCCCCAACCTACCTCAACTTTTAGCTAATCCTGCCACACTCCCAATTGATACACAACCAATTACCTGGGAAGGAAAACTTTTAGGTCATTACGGCGTAAGTAACTGGTTTTGTCAAGACCTAATTCTACAAACCGCCACAGGCTTAATTAAATTACATCACTTCTCTTGGTTTGGCCCTCTAGGAAACCTATTCTCTCAACCGCGTCCTAGCGAAATGGTAAACCGTAACGTCACCATTACAGGTTGGTTCCATCGTGGCGCTACCCCTTGGCTAGATGTGAGAACTTTACGCACCCAAACAGGCACAACCATTAATAGTAGCCACCCAACTTGGTCTTTTATCCTGGCATTAGCAGCAGCCCTCTGGGGTGCTTACATAATTTATCAAGGCGGCTAGTTGCAGAAACCAACGAATTGTAAAGAAAAGTTGCGAAGTGCCAGAGAAAATGTTACATTTATTTACAGGAACTTCTTAACCAAAGACTTGACTCAAGTAGTCTTATTGATTAGTTTGACATTGCTTGAAAGCCTTGGTATCAGGATTTCCTCCTCCCAACACAGCAAGCTGAACCAGCCGAGAAGCATAGGCTGGTTTTTGTTTGCTACTTTTTGAGCAACATAGCTCAGGATACAGGTACAATTTGAAACAGTGCCTATTAAAAGGATGAGAGTTCTGGGTAACTGCATTTCACCTGTGGGAAATCCAAATTTAGAACGGAAATCTATCCACAGAACTGGTTACTGATCGTTGGTCGTGATACCTTAATGAATGGCGTTAACATCTTAGAAAAGCAACATCCGAGCCAAACATCTGATTATCAGATGTGTGATGTAGACTTCTATGCTGCAAAGTTAGGTGTAAAATTTTGGGCACCGAATGAGAAACCAAGCGTTTTTTGACGTGGTGAGCTGTTTAATGGTAATTGGCCAGAAAGACACAGAAGTAGTTTTGTGTGAGCATTTGTCAATCCAGTTTCTCCTCAACCAGCAAGATAGGAGCGCTGACAAGCAAGTTTGTTTGAACCAAAGTCTGGAGGGATTTTTAATATGTCAATTCGTTTGTATGTAGGCAATTTGCCGAAAGAAGAAATCGATCGCCAAGAATTACAAGCCGTTTTTGCCGAAGCTGGTAGCAACATTTCTACCAAAGTCATTAAAGACCGGAAAACTGGAAAATGTCGCGGTTTTGGTTTCGTCACCGTCCAAAATGATGAACAAGCCGATGAAATCATTGGTAAGTTTAACGGTTTTGTTTTTAAAGACAGTGCTTTGAAAATCGAAAAGGCACTACCTCGCACCAAAGGGCAAAGTGACGAGGATGCAGCACCCCAACAACAACAACCAGCAGCAGCTAGCAGCACTCCCAGACCAAATACCAATAATGCTGGTGGTGGTTCTGGTGAAGGCAAACGTCGGAATAAAAAGTCTCGTCGTCCCTCTGGAGGCGGTGGTAATACGCAGACTTATAGTTCCAACAATGATGCTGTCCAACCCGATCCACGCTGGGCTTCCGCATTGGAAGAGCTCAAGCAGCGTTTGGCTGCACAAACCACAAATCCTTAATTTGCTCCCGACTCCGTAAGGAGTCGGTTATTGAGATCGCTCTAAGGACTTGTTGGTTCGACGATCTGGCTGTGGAAGAATTGCTCCGTAACTCTTTACTGGATACATTTTTCTTTAGCCCTGGTTTCGGTTGCCCGAATTTATCAATAAAACTTTAAATAGATGAACAGATTCTCTCTGCTCATCTATTTCTTGCGATCGCTCTCCCCCGCTTTCGGAGTTATGAGTTATGAGTTTTAAGTTTTAAGTTAATTCAAAACTCAAAAGTTTCTTGTCTGCTGCCTCTACTAGCAACTTAAATGACTAAAACTTATGCCCTTGTCCATGAATGGTTGACACCCAAAGCTACTGGGGGTTCAGAACTAGTTGTTAAAGAAATTTTAAAGTATATTGATGCCGATCTTTATGCCTTAATTGATTTTGAATCGACAAATCCAGAAAGTTATTTATTTGGGCGTTCTATAGGTAAGACTTTTTTACAAAATTTCCCGTTGGCGAGAAATGGGGTACAGAAATATTTGCCTTTTTTACCTTTGGCGATCGAACAATTAGACTTAAGAAACTACGATATTATTCTTTCTTCTTCCCATACCGTTGCTAAAGGAGTAATTACCACTCCCCAACAATTACATATTTGCTACTGTCATGCCACAATGCGTTTTGCTTGGGATTTGACTTTTGATTATCTGGCTCAAAGTTTTATGGGGCAAGGTATTCAGGGAATGATGACACGCTATTTGCTGCATAGACTCCGCCAGTGGGATGTTTTAGCGGCAAATCGAGTAGATTATTTTATTGCTAATTCTGAGCATACAGCTAATCGAATCTGGCGTTATTATCGCCGGAAAGCAGAAGTGATTTATCCGCCTGTAAATATCGATCGCTTCCCCTACCAAACCAAAAAAGAAGATTATTATTTGATAGTCTCCCGCCTAGTTAGTTACAAAAAAGTCAGTTTAATTATTCAAGCCTTCAATCAGCTAGGACTACCGTTAATCGTAATTGGTACCGGGCCCCAATTGCCAAAAATGCGCCAACTAGCACAGCCTAATGTACAGGTTTTGGGTTTTCAGCCAGATGACGTAGTAGAAAAGTATATGGCTAATGCTAAAGCTTTTGTATACGCTGCTTATGAAGATTTTGGCATTGCTCCCGTAGAAGCGCAAGCTTGCGGCACACCAGCGATCGCTTTTGGCGCAGGAGGTACCTCCGAAACAGTGCGGGATATTCGCCAACATCCTGACAGTGGCACAGGGATATTGTTTGCCGAACAATCAGTCACAGCAATAATAGACGCAGTTAAGACCTTTATTGCTTACGAAGGGAAGTTTAATCCTGAAGTAGCGCGAGATCAAGCCGCCAAGTTCTCCCCAGACATCTTTAAACAGCGTTATTTGGAATATGTCGATCGTTGTTGTAGCCGAAAGCAAAAGGCTCCAAGAAAGTTTTGAGTTTTAAGTTTTGAGTTTTGATTTCAAGAGTCCCCTTGTCTCCTTGTCCCCTTGTCTCCTTGTCCCCTTGTCCCCTTGTCCCCTTGTCCCCCTGCCCCCCTGCCCCCCTGCCCCCCTGCCCCCCTGCCCCCCTGCCCCCCTGCCCCCCTGCCCCCCTGCCCCCCTGCCCCCCTGCTCCCTGCCACCTATTTCCCATTTCCTAGTCTTAGCTTTATGATGTGGACTGTGTGTGGTGTGAAGTAGTGTAAGGAGTACAATGACTGCCGAAAGCCCTTTTGTCTCCCCCAGATTATTTCGGGGGTTGAGGAAGCTTAGTTTCCAGCCACTCCGGCTCGAAGGCGAAAACCGAAATCTATCTGTAAAGATTTTCTCTCGGGATCTTGCCAAGCGCAGCTTTGATATTGTTTTTTCTCTCGCTGTATTGATTTTGTTTGCGCCCGTCTACCTGCTTTTGGCTTTGTTGATAGCCATCATTTCCCCTGGGCCAATTTTTTATCTTCAGACACGCATTGGTAAAAATCACCGACCTTTTAAGTGTATAAAATTTCGCACTATGGTTACTAATGCCGATGAAGTTTTGCAAGATATGTTAGCCAGACACCCAGAACTTCGCCAAGAATATGCAGATAATTTCAAACTAAAAAATGACCCAAGAATTACCTGGATTGGTAAATTTCTCCGAGTCACAAGTTTGGATGAATTTCCGCAATTCTTGAATGTTTTAAAAGGAGAAATGAGCGTCGTTGGGCCAAGACCGCTAGTACCTGATGAACTGTTTATGTATGGGAGATATATCGATAAGGTATTGACTATAAAACCAGGAATTACAGGGATTTGGCAAGTTTCAGGACGGAATGATATTCCTTACGATAAACGAGTCAAAATTGATGTTTACTATGTCAATAACCGCAATCTTTTATTAGATTTATCGGTGATTTTCAAGACGATTGGTGTAGTGCTGTTTCCTACAAATAACGGTGCTTACTGAAAAATTAGTTGAGCTTTTTTCGACAGTAGAGACTAAGTTAAAAGTGAAAGGGGAAAGGTTAAAATATTCTTTTTTCCCCTTCGATTGAGTTTACCTGTAAGTAGGGGTAGAATAAGTAATTATTTTTCACTCATTTTTACGTAAAAGCTCTGAGGCTTAATGGCTAATCTATGAAAATTTAAGAAATTTGCAAAAAATTTGCAAATTTTACACATAGACTTGTTAATTTGCTCACAGAGTTTGGGTTAACTTAAGTTAAGGAGTGAAAAACCATCAGATAAAGTTCAAGGAAATTAAAGAAGATGACTAACAGAAAGCGGGCCCTACTCACTGGTATTACAGGTCAAGATGGTTCTTATTTAAGTGAATTCTTACTGGAACAGGGTTATGAAGTTCATGGGATCATTCGCCGGACTTCTACGTTTAACACCGATCGCATCGATCATATCTATGTAGATCCACATAACGAGTCAGCGCGGTTATTTCTGCACTACGGCGACTTAACTGATGGCGTGACTCTACGCCGCATTTTAGAAGAAGTTCAGCCAGTAGAAATTTTTAACTTAGGAGCACAATCCCACGTCCGCGTCAGCTTTGACTCTCCAGAGTATACAGTTGACAGCGTGGCAATGGGAACCTTGCGCCTGTTAGAAGCGATTCGGGACTATCAACATCGGACAGGGATTCAAGTTCGCTTTTATCAAGCAGGTTCTTCGGAGATGTTTGGTAAAGTACAGGAAATTCCCCAAAAAGAGACAACACCTTTTTATCCCAGAAGCCCTTATGCTTGCGCTAAAGTGTATGGTCACTGGCAAACTGTAAACTATCGTGAATCTTACGGTTTGTTTGCTTGTAATGGAATTTTGTTTAACCATGAAAGTCCACGTCGTGGCGAAACTTTTGTGACACGCAAAATTACCAGGGCGATCGCACGCATTGTAGCTGGAAAACAAAAGAAAATCTACTTAGGTAATCTCGATTCTAAACGGGACTGGGGCTACGCTAAAGATTATGTCAGAGCTATGTGGTTGATGTTGCAACAAGACCAACCAGATGATTATGTAATTGCTACGGGAGAAACTCACTCCATCAAAGAGTTTTTAGATTTAGCATTTGGCTTTGTCAATTTAGATTGGCAGAAATATGTAGAATTTGATGAACGTTATCTGCGTCCTGCGGAAGTAGATATCCTGATTGGCGATCCTACTAAAGCTAAACAAAAATTAGGTTGGGAACCTTCCGTAACTTTCCCAGAATTAGTAGAGATAATGGTAGAAGCAGATTTGCAAGCTTTAGGTTTGGAATTACCAAATGGTCATTCACATAAAGCAGCACGAGATATTGCTACCGTTCGCCAAGATGCAGTTGCGATGATTGAGTAAGCAGTTTCAGCCCCGACAGCAGAGGTCAACATTATGACAGAATTAGATTTGAAAGATAAACGGATTTTGGTCACTGGCGGGGCAGGCTTTTTAGGCCGCCAAGTGGTGCAAAAATTAACACAAGCTGGTGCAGATCCGCAAAAGATTACAGTACCAAGATCTCGTGATTACGATTTGCGATCGCTAGAAGCTTGTCAAAGAGCAGTCGATCAACAAGATATCGTCATTCACCTAGCAGCCCACGTTGGCGGTATCGGTTTAAATCTGATTAAACCAGCCGAATTGTTTTATGACAATTTAATGATGGGTACGCAATTAATTCATGCCGCCTATCAAGCTGGAGTCCAAAAATTTGTCTGTGTCGGCACAATTTGTGCTTACCCTAAATTCACCCCAGTACCATTCAAAGAAGACGACATTTGGAATGGTTATCCTGAAGAAACAAATGCACCTTATGGCATTGCCAAAAAAGCTTTATTAGTGCAACTTCAGTCTTATCGGCAACAGTATGGGTTTAACGGAATTTACTTATTACCTGTGAATTTGTACGGCCCTGAAGACAATTTCGATCCAGTAAGTTCGCACGTAATTCCAGCTTTAATTCGCAAAGTTTACGAAGCCCAACAACGGGGAGATAAAGAATTACCAGTTTGGGGTGATGGTAGTCCTAGCCGAGAATTTCTCTATTCCGAAGATGCGGCACAAGGTATTGTTATGGGCACTCAATTCTATAACGAATCTGACCCCGTAAACCTGGGAACTGGTTATGAAATTACCATTCGTAACCTCGTAGAATTAATCTGCGAATTGATGGAATTTCAAGGCGAAATTGTCTGGCAAACTGACAAACCAAACGGTCAACCACGCCGTTGTTTAGATGTGGAACGGGCAAAGCAATCCTTTGGTTTTCAAGCGCAAACAGATTTCCGCGAAGGTTTGAAAAAAACGATCGATTGGTATCGTCAACACGCTGAATAATTGTAGGCGAATTTGAAAAGAGCGATCGCATTTCTTCCAGAGTGCGATCGCTCTTTTGTACGTTGTTGCGCTTGGGCGCTAAAGCATTTTTGGGCGATCGCACTTGCAATTTTTATCTCTTTCTCATAATGACTGGGTTTGTTCCGTCGCATTTAGCCCAGATGGACAAATTCTTGCTAAGGTAAACTCGAATTACCCGACGCAATGTTAAAAAACTCTAAATGAATAAATACGTAAAATCCGATCGCATCATCTAAGATTATAATATCGACACAAACCATCCATCAAAAAAATAACATAATGACTATAGAACAAGCTGTACTGGAAAAATTGCGGGAATTACCCCCAGAAAAGCAACAGGAAGTCCTGCAATTTGTCGAATTATTACAGCAATCTGAAATTGCGCCTCCCACAGAGGATGAATTGGCAAAAGCTAAAGATATAATTGCTAGGGGATTAACTCGTGCAATGAACACGCCACCTCGTCCACCAGAGGTTATTTGGGCAGAATTTGAAGCCGTTAGGTCTAGAATAGCCGCAATGAAAAATGTTTAAGGTTGTCATAGATACTTCGGTTTTTGTTGCTGCTATTCTCTGTCAAACGCCAAATACGCCGCGTCAGGTACTAGATAGTTGGTATCGAGGTGATTTTACATTAATTATGGCACCTCAGTTATTGGAAGAATTAGTTGTAGTGCTTTTGAGACGGCGAGTTTCCGATACCGATATAGAGGATTTAGTCGCAGCTATAGGCTCAACAGCATTGTATATCCCTGGCGCTTATGAAGCTACGCGACTAGATACAATCGATCCAGACGATAATAAGTTCTTAGCTGCTGCTTATGAAGCAAAAGCTGACTATTTACTCTCCCTTGACAATCATTTACTGTCTATCAAATACTATCACGGTACGCAGATATTAACTCCTGTTTTATTTTTACAAGCATTATCACGCGAGAATATTTAATTATCGATCGCGCATATCAACAAACCTAAAATTAGTCTGTCTTATTCGCAAAAATAATAGGTAAAGCTATTGACTAGGTTAATTTTTTTATGATAATATGATATAGACGAGGAAGAACTATCATTAAATATTTAATTGCCAAATATTTCCATTATTTAAATAATACAGCAAAAAGGGAAGAAAGTAAAGAACGATCGCCCCTTTTCCTGTTTTTTTCCACAATGATGTATAAAATAATGTATATAGCAAGTAAGCAAAAATATGTCTGCTAAAATACGCAAGCAAATTTATATTGAACGCCATCAAGAAAACCTGCTAAAAGCGATCGCCCAACAAACGGGAATTAGCGAAGCAGAAATTATTCGTCAAGCGATCGATCTGCATATTGCTTCGATTCCAGTTTCCCAAACAAATTTAGCAGCTTGGGAAGCAGAGAAAGAATTTATTAACAGCATCAAAAACCGCAATTCCCTACCAGGAGGGCGAAACTGGCAAAGGGAAGAACTCTATTGAACGGTAAAATTTTGCTCGATACTAACATTTTCGTCTATATCCTTTTAGTGATAATTTTGAGTTGGATTAAAGGACGAAGAAAGAGAAGAAAAAACGATCGCACCTTCCAAAAAAGCGCGATCGCACTTGCAATTTTTATCTCTTTATCATATTATGTATATGTGGGAAAATATGCGCTCATATATACTGAAATTTTCAAACAAAAACTTTGTTCAAAAAGGCAAAGCTAACCCATAAAATCTAGAGATATGAAAGCCTACGAATTTCCAGCCAAAGTCACAGCCGAAGGTAAACTCGAATTACCCGACGCTATGTTAAAAAACCTTACCCCTAATCAACAAGTGAGGATAATTATCTTAGTCAATGAACTTGTTGATATAGAGGAAGATGAGGAAGAAAAAGAAGCGGCAGATTGGGCGCGTTTGGGAACAACACAATTATTCGCTGGTTACAGTGACGAAGATGCTATCTACGATAATATTTGAATTATGGAAAATTATCAGCCGGGAGAGGTTATCCTATTATCGTATCCTTTTACTGATGTAACTGGAGTGAAACTGCGACCAGTTTTGGTACTTTTAGATACTGGTGACAATGACATTCTAGTAGCACGGATTACCACTAAAATAACTCACACACTTTACGATGTTCAAATTTTAGAATTTCAAGTAGCAGGTTTACTCAAACAGTCAGTAGTTCGGCTACATAAAGTTAACACAGTAGAAAAGAGTTTAATAAATCGTAGATTAGGAATGTTGGAATCTAGCGATTGGGAGAAAGTGCGTGACAAAATCAGACAAATTTGGTCTTCTTTCTAAGATTAAGCAAAATTGAGAAGCATCGCTTATTAAAGTAAAAAGAGAGGAAATAATAAAAAACGATCGCACCTTCCAGACAAAAAAGTGCGATCGCAACAACTCATTCACCTGAATCTAAAACTTGAAAACCCGGCAAATTTAAGGGTATAAACCGCGATCGGCTAAAGCTTGAGCCACACGACCTACACCCAAAGTATAAGCCGCAACTCGCAGTGGAACTTGCCGCATTTTCGACTCTTGAATAACTCGATGGTAAGCATGAACCATCAAATTTTCCATTTCCTTATTCACCCTTTCTTCATCCCAAAAAACGTAAGAAAGTCCTTGCACCCATTCCAGATAACTAACTACTACACCACCAGCATTAGCTAAAATATCTGGTAGTACAGTTACACCGCGATTTTCTAAAGCTCTATCTGCTACTAAAGTTACAGGGCCATTAGCAGCTTCTACTACAATTTGTGCTTGCACTTCATGAACATTATCTTCAGTAATTTGGTTTTCCAAAGCTGCCGGAATTAAAACATCACAAGGTAAGGCCAATAATTCAGCATTAGTAACAGCTTTTGCACCCGGAAAACCAATTACACTGCGATGATTATTTAGAGAATAAGCTTTTAATGCTGGAATATCCAAACCTTCAGGATCGAAAACTCCCCCAGTAGCATCGGAAACAGCAATTACTTTCGCACCCTCTTCATGCAGCAACACCGCCGCCGCACCACCAACATTACCAAAACCCTGAATAACTACTGTTGCACCCGCCAAGGTTTTCCCCCGTTCCGCCATTGCTTCCCGGACAATAATCATTACACCCCGTCCGGTTGCCATTTCCCGACCCCTAGAACCACCAATGGAAATAGGTTTACCTGTGACTACTCCAGGTACAGCATGACCGACATTCATTGAGTAAGTGTCCATCATCCACGCCATTTCCCTTGCAGATGTACCGACATCAGGCGCAGGAATGTCAATAGCAGGGCCAATATCTTTAATTAATTCGCTAGTATAACGCCGAGTAATACGCTCCAATTCTCCAACACTGTAGCGTGCGGGGTCAAGCGCAATTCCGCCTTTTGCACCACCGTAAGGGATACCGACTAAAGCACACTTCCAAGTCATTAGCATTGCTAAAGCTGATACTTCGTGCAATGTGACATCAGGATGGTAACGAGTGCCACCTTTATATGGCCCTAAAACATCGCAGTGTTGCACCCGATGTCCCGCTAACACTTCCACTCGACCATTATCCAGCTTCACTGGAATGGAAACTGTGACGACTTTGCGGGGGTGACTCAACACTTCCAGCAAACCTTGATCCAAATGTAACTCTTTTGCCGCTTGGTCTAAGTAACTGCAAGCTTGGTCAAAGGGACAGATAAATGCCGGAGATGGAGTTTCTAAAGGTCGTAATGATGAGGAAACCATAAGTATTTATTCCTAATTATGTATCGCAGCGAACTATGTATCTATCCGTAGAGTAACCTAAAATTTTGGAAAAAAAGATAAAAGTGTAGTTTTTGTTACAAAATTTTAGAGTGATTGATGGTAGGTAACATGGGGGAGAAAATTCCCTAGAGAAAAGTTGTTGATTTTGGCTTTTAGCTGGGAAAATGAGACGTAGCAGTGTCAAAATCTAAACTACTGGCTGATGATGGTACTGAACCTGGCTAAGGGTATGATTTTCGCCCATCTTGAAGAAGGTGCTGCAACCTGCTTTGTTCAAATCCACTTCAGATTGTTGTAAAAAAATAGTCAATGATTGTGTGTTTAGGTGTTACCCTGCACATCAGCAAAAGCAAAAGGCAAAGGGAATCAGTAAACAATTACTCTGAGGATTTCCATTTTTGCCCGATCGCTTTTGAAATTTGACTTTCTGAGGATATCTATCATCACTATGGCGAAACGGTACGTCCGTATTCAAACGAACAAAGGACAAATTTACTACGGGTTATTGCAATTAAACCGCAGTGTGATTGTTCTAGATGCACCACCTTGGTTACAAGGTCAACCAACTGACACTGAGTTAGATCCAGACAGTTATCAGCTTTTAGCTCCTTGTGCGCCTTCAAAAGTGGTAGCAGTGGGGAAAAATTATGTGAAACACGCAGCTGAAATGGAGTCAGAAGTTCCCAAAGAACCTTTGCTGTTTTTGAAACCATCAACTGCGGTGATTCCGACGGAGACAGAAATTTGGTATCCACCGCAAACGCAAAGGATGGATTATGAAGGGGAGTTAGCTTTAATTATTGGCGATCGCACCATAGATTGCACCCCACAACAAGCACAGGCAAAAATTTGGGGCTACACCATAGCCAACGATGTCACAGCCAGGGATTTACAAAAGCGAGACAATCAATGGACAAGAGCCAAAGGATTTGACACCTTTTGTCCTTTAGGCCCTTGGATTGTGCGAGAATTGACTCCTGGCGCTCGATTGCAGACCTTTGTCAATGATGACCCACAGCCCGTACAATCAGCTTCTGTGGAGGAAATGGTTTTTAGTCCCGATCGATTGGTATCTTACATTTCCCAAGTCATGACTTTGCTACCTGGAGACGTGGTTTTAACTGGGACTCCTGCGGGAATTGGGCCTTTAAAAATAGGCGATCGCGTCCGTGTAGAAATTGAGGGAATTGGTTACTTAACTAACACAGTAATCCAAAGACCAGTAACGAATCCCACCAATGTTTCTCAAAGCAGCAAAAATGATTAACGGACTTGCATATAAACAGCTTCCGAAATTGTGGGAATCTCAGCATAGCGTCCCATCAGGGATTGGATTACTGAGTAGAAAAATGCTGCCACAACTCCTAAAAAGATTGTGGTCATGAGAGTTTCCATGATAAAGGGAGCATTGCTTAAAACAGGAGCTAAAATGTATCGAAGAATCAAACTGCACAAAGACAGCACAATTCCAATCAGAATTGCCTGCATAGTGTTAAACCGAATAAAATGAGCAATTCTTTCGTTCCTCACCACCAAAAAATACAACCCTAAAAACAGAATTAGTGAACCGAAGCCAAAGAAAGAGCTGTTCAGCATTATATAAATTACCAACAACGGTTGCAGTGGCAAAACAAGAATGCTTAAGATAGGAAATTGACTAAAAAAAGGTCTACTAAATATCAATAACCCATCCATCAGTGGTAAAAGATAGGGTAAGCTAGCAAAAATGCGATCGGCAACCGTCGTAGTTCCCCGCCAACTCATGTGAGAATTCTCCTGCGCTAAAGGTGCATATAAGTTCACTCTAGCAACAATTCCTGTAAAAGAAGAAGTCCCAGGTTGACTGGGGACTTTTTACCTAGTTTACGCTGGGGATTCAAAGTAGCACTCCCGACAATTCCACTGGCTATGGCTATGCTAGTGGCTAAAAAAGTACGTCGTGTTTTTCTTCTAGTCATAACGATCGCGCTTTATTTAGCTATCCCAACTAGGTTATAACTTAACATAGCCATTTTCTTGCTAGGTGCAAAACTTAGCTATCTAAGTAAAAAAATTCACCTATCTTACTTTGGCAATAATCCAAATTGCGTGGACTATTCCGGGAATATAACCCAGGAGTGTTAAGAGGATATTTATCCAAAAATCTTTACCCAAACCAACTTGTAAGAACACTCCTAAAGGCGGTAAAAAGATAGCGGCAATGATGCGGATGATATCCATAAGTATTTCCTTTGTTTTGTTCTTAAATTGCTATCTCGATTTTAGCGACGCTATTGGGTTGCATCTTCTTCCGAATTACACAGATCAAAACAAAGGAGCAGACTTATAGTTCATAAAACCATAGACAAATATTAATGGTCTTATTTTGGAGGTGTGACCCTCACTGGGCAAACTACAATGCCCTCTATCCCATTACTTTTAAGTGTTTGGGACTGCTTTTCTTGAGCTTTGTCTTTAATTACCTCTTGTTAAACATTTCTACTTGTCCTAGACAGAGGCGCTGTCCTTTTAATAACCGAGTAGGCAAGGACGCTTGTGTGACCCGAATCTCACGGCAAGCTTAACAGTCTTTGGCTTTTAAGGCTTATATATTAATTGTACATCAATCTTTCGTTGTTTTCTTTATCAACGAAAGACTACTATTGATAATATTTGACTATACTTTGAGTGAAGTTTTACAATACAACTTTAGAGTTAACGCATTGCGATCGTACACTTTTTTCTCAAAGTCTAGATGTTGGCTTTAGGAATAACCAACTGACAAAAAAGAAGGAAGCTGTAAACAATTGGGTAATGTCGATCGCTGACAAATACCCATCTGCTAGGGAAGCTATGGTGCGATCGCAAATTCCAAACAACCAAGAAGAAATCCCAATAAACCAAATTCCACTCTTCAAACGACCTAAAAATCGTCCTATCTCCGATTTCTGCTCTTTATTCATGACTTATCCGCCTTTTTTTGGCAATTTCTCCTGCTGGGACAGGAATGCTTACTTTTTCTCAACCCGATGCCTATCCCTGAAACAACTCAATATTAAGAAGTGTTTTAACTACTTGACATAATTCCAAAGATATACATTAAAGATTGTAACGAAAATAACGTTTACTGTCCACAAACAAATAATCTGCCTTTGGACATAGTTTGTGCTACTCGTAAAATGAGCCTTTAGCCAGAAACATTTTATTTTGTGTAAAATCCCAGCATTCTTTCCGGTTCTGCTGCTGCGCCACTTTCTAACCAAGAAATTGCTTGTTCTTCTGGTTTAGCAGGATTAACCCAGACAATATTTCGGACTTCTTCCACTTGTTCAGCTGCTTGATGAAAAAGTTTTCTTACTACTTCATCAAGAGAAACGATAATTTTATCTGTCACCAGTGCTGCTTCAATCAAGAGTAAATCTTTAACCATTGCCTCGCGTTGGTTGTCGAACTCGGTAAAATCTTCAACTCCTTTCCATAATTCATCATTTATTACAATATCGTTTCGATATTCCAGCTTCTTTTTTGCTACCATTCTGCTACGCCATGTCCGTGAAAAATTTGATTGATGTTTATCCCATTCTTTTCGGATATCTGGTGTCATCACAACTCGATGAGAGATATCGAAAACAGCAAGCAAAAAATCTCGACAGTCTTTTGATTTCCCGATCGCACTCTCTCCACCAGCAGCACGCGCAACAGAGGCATCAATTACCAGCAGCTTAGAGACTTTTTCTATCATCTTAATTATTTATCAACCGAGCCTCTGCTGCATCCAAATAACGACTTTCTAATTTCAAAGAAACATCGCTAAAATCTTCGGGCCAATCTCCAAAAGCTCCCGCTGCATCTAAATCAGTACTGCTAACTTCTGTAACCCCATCTTCTCGCCGTTTAAACCAATGAAGTTTTACCAAATCAGGCGATAATTTCCCCTCTGCAACTAAAGATTGAACTGCTAATAAAAGTAATTCGCTGTGAGTTTCTAAAACTACTCTGACACCACGATTCGCCGCATCAGCTAATATTTCCGCTAACGCAACTTGAGCGCGAGGATGCAAGTGAATTTCTGGTTGTTCTAGGTAAACTAATCGTCCTGGTTCTGCTACTAGCAAAGCAACTAAAACAGGCAAAGTTTGTGATACACCTAAACCAACATCAGCAATACTAACCATATCACTTGCTTCACTACTACGAGGCAAACGACCTACACGCAATTCAATCTGTACATCGTTCAGCTGTTTGGCATCAACTTTCCAAGTTAATCCTAGTTTTTCCAAATCTGCTTCTAATTTTATAAGTCGATCATCTTCTGTATTTTGCCAATGACTGATTACGCTGGCAACATAATTCTCAAAAGTACCAGGAAACTCCTGACCAACAGCTGTAGTATTGTAACTCCGTTCGGGATTTCCTCTTAACCCAGGAACATGGATTAAACGACGAATTTGTTGTTGAAAATTACTAGAGAGTGTGGAAGAAAAAAGTAACCCGTTGCCTTGTTGAACTTCGAGAAACCCACGTATTCTACTCACATTCCATCCTTCTGGGATCATACCTCTTTCTTGCAGCCAATATGGAAGTATTTTGAGCAATTCTTGATGATTCATGTCTGGTGAAATAGTGATTTCATCATCAACTATGTGATCAACTATGTGATACGTTGAGCGAACAACTTGAATCCCTTGTTTTGGTTGTTTAGTGAATGTACTAATTAAAAAATCAGTACCGAGATAATTTTCCATGTCAATTTTGACAGTAAAACTGTCAGAGTGATTCTTTCCAGACAATTTGGATAAAAGCTGATCTGCTGAAGTAAATTTAACATTAGGGCCATTGAGTAGCAGCGCACCTGGATCATAGCTGGCTTCCAGAGTTTGCTTTAGTAGCAGTAATGGCTGCATAATACTGGATTTACCTGAACTATTAGCACCTGCAAGTATTGTTAGAGGACGCACTTCGATGCTGCACTCTTCGTAAAGAGACTTATAGCCATGTACTGAAATGCGATCGATTCCCTGTCCAGAAACTATAAAACCATTTTTTGAGGAATTTGATTCGCTCATAATGTTGTGTTTGTGTTTGGGCTGCTAAATACCATAATATGATTTAAACCTAATTCATTGATTGAATTTAGCTGAATGGCGATCGCAATTGATTTTGGTACTAGCAACACTGTAATTACTCGCTGGAACCCAGTCACCCAGCAACCAGAAACCTTGAATTTACCGGGAATGTCTGTCACCTTGGCACAAAATCCGCCCTTAATTCCCAGTTTGCTTTATGTTGAAGATGCTTATGCTGGTAATGTTGTAGTTGGACAGGCGGTGCGCGATCGGGGTTTGGATGTGAAAACCGACCCTCGCTTTTTCCGCAGTTTTAAACGGGGAATAGGTGCAGATATTCAAGGTTTTCTCCCCGAATTAGATGGGCAAATTGTTACTTTCGAGAAAGTCGGACAATGGTTTCTCACTAATATTATTGAAAAGTTACAAGAAACTTTGCCCGATGTCGGTCAATCTTTAATATTAACTGTTCCGGTTGATAGCTTTGAAGCTTATCGTAATTGGTTAGGTGAAGTATGTAAAACTTTGCCAGTCGAACAAGTGCGGATTCTAGATGAACCAACCGCAGCAGCTTTAGGTTACGGAATGAAGGATCAACAAATTATTTTAGTTGTTGATTTTGGTGGGGGAACGCTGGATCTTTCCTTGGTACGTTTGGATAGTACCTCTGCTAAAAAACCTGTAGGTTTTATTTTGAAATGGGGGCAAAAATCCCTAGCAGAAAATTCTGGTCAAAAGGTGAAAACTGCCCGTGTAATTGCTAAAGCTGGGCAAAATTTAGGCGGTACAGATCTTGATAATTGGTTAGTCGATTACTTTGTTAAAACACAGGGAATAGAAGCGACACCTTTAACAACTCGTTTGGCAGAAAAGTTGAAAATCCAGCTTTCTTTGCAAAGACAGGCGAGTGAGGTTTATTTTGATGATGAAACCTTTGAAAGTTACGAATTGGAATTAGACCGCGATCGCTTTGAAACCATCCTCAAAGAACAGCAATTTTTTGATAGATTGGATGATTCCATGACCCAAGTTTTGCAGCAAGCAAGGCGACAAGGGATCGAAGTTGCTGATATTGATGCAGTTTTGTTAGTCGGTGGAACAGTACAAATTCCTGCTGTGCAAACGTGGGTACAACAATATTTTGATGTTTCAAAGATTCGTTGTGAAAAACCTTTTGAAGCGATCGCGCAAGGTGCCTTACAACTCACTCAAGGTATCGAATTAAAAGACTTTCTTTATCACAGTTACGGAATTCGTTATTGGGATCGCAAACTGAATCGTCATAATTGGCATTCTCTCATTAAAGAAGGGCAACCTTATCCAATGAGCGAACCTGTAGAATTATTGTTAGGCGCTTCGGTGGAAAATCAACCCAGTATCGAATTAATTATTGGCGAATTAGGTACACAAACAGGTGCTACTGAAGTTTACTTTGATGGCGATCGCTTAGTTACTCGAAATCTTACCAGTGGAGAAACACAAGTAAAACCTTTAAACGATCGCCAAGGTGCCCGAACGATCGCCCAATTAACACCACCTGGATTTCCGGGAAGCGATCGGATTAAACTGCTATTTCAAGTTGATGGCGATCGTTTTCTCAGAATTACTGTCGAAGATTTATTTACTAATCAAACTCTATTAGAAAATCAGCCAGTAGTTCAACTTAGTTAATGTAAGCTAGAAGATCCCCGACTTCTTCAAGAAGTCGGGGATCTATGGCACTCCTAACGGCGAATTACCACTCTTGTTCCTGTGCCCGCCCAGCTAAATAATTGACGGGCTTGACCGACTGGTAAATTAATACAGCCATGACTAACTGGAGTACCAAAGCGATTATGCCAATAAGCCCCGTGAATCGCATAACCTCCAGAATAGAACATGGTATAAGGAACATTAGGAGCAACATATCCCCTTCCCCGCATTGTTTTTGCCCGATACTTTCTTTGAATTGCATAAGTACCGACACGAGTGGGAGTACCACGTTTACCACTAGAAATCCGAATCGAGTAAACCCTTCTACCATTTTGCCAAGCATATAAACGCTGGCTAGATAGGTCAACTTCAATCCAACGACCTGACCCACCCCCGCTTGACTTTGATGTAGCCGAAGTAGGTACAGACCAAGCAAATAAACTAGTGATAATTAACGCTAAACTCACCCAAAAAGCACTTGACCGACGTAACCAAGATAAACGAATGATTGTTTCCATAAATTCACTTCCTCCTTGCAATATAGATTAGTACACAACCTTAGAAAAGCAAATTAAAAATTTAAAACATAATCTTAACAAATTGCCAAGCCAAAGGAGCATGATTTTTGGCTTCCTTTGGCTTGATTACTGTTAACTTTGTAAAATTTTACGAGTCAGGCTTAAATCTTAATTACAAATCTAAAACAATCTTTCCTAAGTTTCCATTAACGACGTACTATTACAGGCGTTCCCACAGAAGCCCATTGGAAAATTTTCTCTGCTTCTGAAACTCGCAAATTTACACAACCATGACTAACTGGCGTACCAAAACGGTTATGCCAATAAGCTCCATGAATTGCATAGCCACCAGAAAAGTACATAATATAAGGAACATAAGGAACATTGTAATCTGGCCCTTGCATTCTACCAGATACTTGCTTGGATTGGACTGTAAAAGTACCCGTAATTGTAGGAGTGGCAGATTTACCAGTGGAAACGGTTAAAGTATAAACTTTATTTGCTCCTTCCCAAGCAATCAGTTTTTGTTCCGAAAGATCGACTTCAATCCAGCGTTTTTCTGACTGTTGCAATGTGGCAATTCTTTGTGCAATAATGCTTTCTTGGTTTCGCATACTTTGCGCTACTGTAGCTGGGATTGACCAAGAAAATAACGCCGCCAAAGTTAATGTTGTACTTACCAAAAAGCCGCTGCAACGACTTAAGGTAGTAATTCTGCTGTTCATAATTCGCTACCTCATTTCACAGAAGTAAACCTCTAAATTTAGGTTTTCTAGTTCTGAGGTATAACTACATTTTTGGTAAGTAAATTCCTGGTTTTTGAGACTGGGGACTAGGAGAGTTTTGAGTTTTGAGTTTTAAGTTAAGAAGAGAGTTGTAATTTAAATAATGTCCCCTTGTCCCCTTGTCCCCTTGTCCCCTTGTCCCCCAGTCCCCTTGTCCCCCAGTCCCCTTGTCCCCAGTCCCCAGTCCCCAGTCCCTAATCACCTAATCATGCACAACCACTGGTGTTCCGACACTCGCCCAATTAAATAACCATGCGGCGTGATTTGGTGCTACGTTAATGCAACCGTGACTGACTGGAGTGCCGAAACGGTTATGCCAGTATGCACCGTGAATGGCGTAGCCTCGGTAAAAGTACATGGTATAAGGTACATCAGGAACATCATAATCGGGGCCTGTCATTCTGGCGACGCGGTGTTTGGTTTGAATGGCGAAGGTTCCTAAAACTGTGGGGGTAGCTGTTTTTCCGGTGGAAACAGTTACAGCGTAAACTGGTTTTGTTCCTTCCCAGGCGATTAATCTTTGGTGGGAAAGGTCAATTTGAATCCAGCGTTGTTCTGTTTCTTGCAATTCTAAGATTTTATTAGCAATTTCATCGGCTTGTGCAGTTCTCGCCTCTGAGGTATTTGACCACGCGGGTAGTCCGGTGAAACTAATTACAGCACCGACTAATAATGCTCCTAAATAGCGTAACCAGTGGGAAGAAAAAGTTTTATTCATTATTTTTACCTCTCAGGATCGAGGATTTAACTTCATGTTAATCAAATTAATTTGTTGCATCAAGTTTTTCGCATTTGTGCTAATTGCTTGCCAATCTGCTTTATTAATTAAATTTTGGGGAAATAAATCACCTGCAAGTCCGACTGCGATCGCACCTGCTTGCAAAAACTCCAAGGCATTTTTTAAGGTTACTCCCCCAGTAGGAATTAAGGGAATATTTCCTAATGGCCCTTGTAAACTCCGAATATAGCTTGCTCCTCCTACAGCTTGAATGGGAAATACTTTTACACAACTAGCCCCCGCTTGCCAAGCGGTAACAATTTCCGTTGGCGAAAGTGCGCCTGGAACTATGGGAATATTCGCTTTAATTGCTGTTTGAATCAAGGTTAAATCAACGTGGGGAGTAAAGAGAAATTCTGCACCAGAGGCGATCGCCTTTTCCAGCTGTTCTAAATTTAATAAAGTGCCACAGCCTATTTGACAATCTGGTAATTCTGAGCGCAAATAACTAATAGTTTTTTCTGGGCGATCGCTATTCCAAGTAATCTCAATTAGTTTCATTCCTCCCGCTGCTACAGCTTTCGCCATTTGACAACCTTGCTCCCAATTTTGAGCGCGAATTACTGCGATCGCTCGTTCCTGCTGTAACACTTTTACCCACAATTTCCTAGACATTTTCATTCATTTACTTTCGGAAAAATTTTTGTATGCTAATATTTACTGATTCTTTTCCTAACTTCAACAGTTTTTCGTCAGCATTTATTTACCCAAATTAATTCGATCGACTTCCTAATCATTTGTTGAAATTTTTGATTGTAGCATTTTACGCGCCCAAGTCAAATAAAGATTTATTTACTGATTAAATAGATTCTAAGTAACTGTTTCCCCCGGATGACATACTGGCAAACAAAAGAAATAATTCCTTGGAAGGAGGTATCTAAAGGATTTTTTTTATAACATTATCTTGTAGATAGAGTCGAGGAAGTAAATTATGGCGTTAGCTAAGATTGAAAATTATTACCCTAATTACCGTGACGAACTATTTGATGGTGAAGATGTCAAGGGGATGGATGTTTATGCCGATCGCAGTGACGAAAAGATTGGTACAATTAAAGATGTTTTAGTTGACTATGAAACTGGTCGTTTCCGGTATTTTGTTGTAGACACAGGCTTTTGGGTATTCGGAAAAAAAGTATTACTACCTGTAGGTCGCTCTCGCATTGATGCTAACGCAGAACGCATTTATGCCGTCGGATTAACCAAAGAACAAGTAGAACAACTGCCCAATTTTGACGATCTTGAGAGAGTCGATTACGATTACGAAGATCAAGTAAGAGGAGTTTATCAACCTGAAGCTACTGTGCTACCAGTTGTTACTCCACAACCAACAGTTGCGGCTAATGTAGGTAGTACTTACGACTATGAACAACAGCCAAATTTGTATGGTATCAACGACAGCGATCATCAAAGATTGAGATTGTACGAAGAACGCTTAGTTGCTAACAAAATGCGCCACAAAGCAGGCGAAGTAGCAATTGGTAAGCGTGTGGAAACTGAAACCGCCAGAGTTTCTGTTCCTGTGGAAAAAGAAAGAGTAGTCATTGAACGGACTACTCCGGTAGATGCTGGAACTGCAACTAGTGTGAACGAAACTAACTTTAAAGAAGGCGAAATGGCACGCATGGAAATTTACGAAGAAGTGCCAGAAATTCGTAAAGAAGCCTTCGTGCGGGAAGAAGTTACTATTAGAAAAGAAGTCGAGCGGGAAAATGTAAGTGCAGAAGAAACCCTGCGTCGTGAAGAGTTGGATATCAACAATCAGGGTAGTTTGAAAGAAGAAACAATTCGTCGCCCTGAATAAAGTTTTCTTGGAAGAACTTTACGGGATATGGCTTTGCTAGAGCCAACACAGCTTACGCTACATTTGCCTTTTTAAAAGGTGGAAGCGTAAGCTGTTGTATTAGAAATTATTCAAATTAAATCTTTAGCAAATTATTGCCAATTATCAATAATTTAGCCAGAAGCAATCAGTTCCATCTCTAGGAAGAGGCAAATAAATAAGTGAATTTATTAAGTTAAGAGATATCAAATAAAATCGGTTAATGGAGATTAAGAATATGGCATTAATGAAACTGAAAGACTTCGATCCTAATTATGTCCAAACCTTTGAAGGTGACGACGTTAAAGGTTTTGGAGTTTATACCGAAGCTGATGAAAAAATTGGCTCTGTCAGCGATGTCTTAGTTGATGAAGAAGGACATTTTCGCTATTTGGTAGTTGATTTAGGATTTTGGATTTTTGGGAAGAAAGTTTTGTTACCTGTTGGTCTTTCTCGCATTGATTATAATGCCGAGCGCGTGTATGCCACCAATATGACCAGAAAACAAGCTGAGGATTTACCAGAATTTAACGAGCGCACTGTAGCAGATTACGATTACGAAGAAAGAGTCCGAAATGTATATCGCAGTTCTTACAATACTCCTGTAGATGCAGATTATGCAGTTTCTACTCCAGAAGCGATCGGTACTACAGGATATCGTAACTTCGATCGCAACAATTATAGTTACGAACAAGAACCGACATTCTTCGGAATGAACGAGCGCGATCACCAAACATTTAGACTCTACGAAGAACGATTAATTGCTAACAAAATTCGCCGCAAAGCAGGAGAAGTAGCAATTGGTAAGCACGTTGAAACTGAAACTGCTAGAGTTTCAGTTCCCGTAGAAAAAGAACGAGTGATCGTTGAACGCAGTACCCCGATGGATGCAGGGAGAGCAGTTACTCCGGGCGAAGCTGACTTCCGGGAAGGAGAAGTAGTACGCATGGAAATTTATGAAGAAACTCCCGACATTCATAAAGAAGCTTTTGTGCGTGAAGAAGTAACCATTAAGAAAGTAGTCGATCGCGATACAGTAGATCGCGAAGAAACAATTCGTCGGGAAAGATTAGATATCGATACTGATGGTAATCCGATCGTCGAACACACCGATCGCATTTGAGCAACTTGGAATCACGAGTTGTCAAAATCTTCACTGAAATGAGCGCTTAAAAACTACTCAGGCGGGGCAACATCAAGCTCTGCCTATACTTTTAACTAGAGTGTCATCAACTTAACAATGAGGGAAACAATGGATAATCAAACAGGAGCAAAAAAACCGGAAAGCGTGACACACAATCTCCGAGTTAAAGCTTTGTTAGCTAAGTTGAAAAACAAGCTACACAACTTCCGAGTTTTGGATAAAAAAGGTTTGTCAATAGGCATAATTAAGGATATCTACTTGAGTAACACTCGCCAAATTAACTTGCTGATATTGGCAACAGATTTGCCCCAGTCGTACACTTTTTCTCTGACAAGTAATCAGATTCAGCAAGTTGATTACCCGAATCAAGCCATTTTGACGAGTATTGATAAATCAGAGATTCAGCCAATTTTGGCATCCCCTGAACTTCCAACAACAGAGGAACAAGTTAACAAAACAAGTTTGCCTGATAGCTATGTCAACGATCCGGAAATTTCCGATTCATCCAGCACAGATGTTGTCGAAGAAGAAGTGATTCGTCTAATAGAAGAAAGATTAGTCATTAATCATCAAAAACGTAAAGTAGGCGAAGTAGTTGTGCGGAAAGAAATTGAAACTCGCATGGTAGAAGTGCCAGTTCAATATGAAAAACTGATTGTAGAACAAGTTAGTCCCGAACCCAAAATTATCGCCGAAGTTGATTTAGGTCAACACAGAGATGTTGCTACTACAAACAATGACATTGCTTTGAACCAAACTAGCACTAACAACACTGTCAAAGGAGAATTTGTTTCTCCGAAAACTGCCAGTCTTTTATTAGATGCTATTGCTAAACAAAAACATCATGATTGTCAATTAGTGCGAGTGGAAATCGTACTAGTAAGTTCCGAAAATCAAAAAACTTATCAGGAGTGGTTCGATCGCTGTTCTGGTACATAAACTTCTCTGGGCATCAATAATAAACTGAACAAACAAATCTCAATGGGGCATGAAATAACTTAACTGCCCCATTTTATTAGCCGGAAGTAGAGAAATTACTAGTACAGATGGGTTACTTATGATAGAATCAGTAGGATTAGGGTTGATTTTGGCAAGTTATCCTGTAAAAATACACAAAGAACTAAAGTTAGTTCAGCGTAAGTAAATAATCACAGAGTAATCAAAATTATTTGTTACTTTCCCTTAAACTGGTGCAAATTTTCGTAACACTGCTGAAATCATTAGCAAACAATGGTTCCAGATCAGATAATGTAGCTTGGAATAACAACGTTGGCAAATTCATAAGTTCTTCAGTTTGGGTGCAAACAGCGAGATTTTACAGGCAGAATCAGCTGAGATTAAGAATTTCTTAATTTATAGAAAAGGAGATAAGTTTAAATTAATGTTTACCCCACCCCGCCCTCCACTAGTTAACACTCGCGTCAGTCAAGCTGATTACGTCCGTACACTTACTATTACCCCCGACGGACAAACTTTAATTACTGGTGACTCTAAGGACATTAGAGTTTGGCATTTAGGAAATGGGAAATTGCTGCGGACTCTTCAAGGTCATTTAGAACCTGTGCGATCGCTGGCTATTAGTCCTGGTGGGAAAATTTTAGCCAGTAGTAGTAACGATAACACTATTAAAATTTGGTGTTTAGAGGACGGAAGTTTACTGCGAACAATCACAGGTCATTTGGGCGCAGTTTTGAGTTTAAAAATTAGTTCAGATGGGCAAACTTTAGTCAGTGGCAGTAATGATAATAGCCTGAAAGTTTGGAACTTAAAAGAAGGTAAATTACTGCGAAATATTACAGGGCATTCTGGTTCAGTAATGGCAGTCACTCTGAGCCCAGATGGAGAAAATATAATTAGTGGTAGTTTTGATAATACAATTAAAATTTGGCAAACCAGCAATGGCAAAATGCTTCGCAGCATTAAAGCACATGACAATTGGGTAGGTTCCTTGAGGATGAATCCTGATGGTCAAACCTTCGCTAGTGCTAGTTCTGACAAAACAATTAAAATTTGGCAACTTAAAACTGGTAAATTACTTGCTACTCTTAAAAGTCATTCTAATTGGGTAGATGCACTGGCAATTAGTGCTAATGGAAAAACTTTAGCTAGTAGCGGTTCTGACCAAACAATTAAAATTTGGCAATTAGGAAAAGATGGCAAACCCCATCCATCACCATTATACAATTTGACTGGTCATAGTGGGTCAGTTTTATCTCTAGCAATTAGTCCCGATAACCAAACTTTAGTTAGTAGTAGCGATGATAACACCGTGAGATTTTGGCAATTAAATACTGGTAAATTGCTGCGAATCCTCAACAGTAAAGATCGCGAATTGTTTTATTTTAGTAGTTCTGAGAAACCAGCTATGTTGAGTGATGATGATGACAGCACAATTAGAATGTGGCGGGTGCGTTAAAACAAACTTGTTTGTTTTAACGACTTTAGTCGTTTTGCTGCCAAAGTGAAGGACTAAAGTCCTCACAACGAACCAGCTTTATGACAAAGTTGGACGATGTTGCATCCAGGGTTTAGCGGCTTCAATTTGTGCTGCTAAAGAAATCAAAGTTGCTTCTGCTGCTGGACGACCTACTAATTGTACTCCTAGAGGTAAACCTGTTGCGGAATCAAAACAGAAAGGAATCGCAATAGATGGCTGTCCACTAGCATTAAAAGGTGGACAAGGTGCTACCCAATTAATCACTTTTGCCACTGTTTCTTTTGGGGGTAATTCTGCCCATTCACCAACGCGAATTGTGGGGTGCATAAACACAGGTAATACTAAAACATCAAAATTGTCAAAAAAGCCAACAATGCGCCGTGCAATTATTTGCATTTGCGCCACAGCTTGTAAATATTCGCCTGTGGTACAGCTATTTTCTGCCAACCATTTGTTAATTTTATCTAAGGCGACTGAAGGCAGTCCTGCTGCTACTACGCCTGATTGCCAAACTAATCTAAATGGTTCGACTAAACCATTAAAATCTGGATGAAATTCGCTAACTTTATGACCCATTTCTGACAAAAGTTGTACTGTTTCTAATACTGGTTTTTGGCAAATTGGCTCGGCTTCACCCAAAGGTAAAAAGGTGTTAGAAAAAGCGATGTTTAAAGAACCAGGATTTTGCTTTGTTGCAGCCAGAAAAGAGGGATTTGGATCGGCTAACCAATAGGGATCTCCGGTAATATAACCGGACATGACATCGAGTAATGCTGCGGCATCAGCTACGGTATGGGCGATCGGACCATTAGTAGAAATTCCACTTAAGCGATCGCCAACTGGCGCATAAGAAACCCGACCTCTAGAAGGTTTAATTCCCACCACACCGCAACAATTTGCTGGGCCTCGAATTGAACCACCACCATCGGAACCTTGTGCGATCGCACTTAATCCCGCTGCCACTGAAGCCGCTGCACCACCACTCGATCCCCCAGCAGTATATTCTAAATTCCAAGGGTTTCTCGCAGGCGGAAAACCTAGCGGTTCTGTATAAGGTAAAGAACCTAATTCCGAAGTAGCAGTTTTGCCCAAAATAGTAAAACCAGCCGCTTTAATTTTGCTGACAACACCATCATCGTAACTAGCAATTTGATTCATTAAAACTGGCGTACCATAAGTGCAAGGCACACCCGCTACAGAAGTCAAATCTTTAATTGAAATAGTCACCCCAAAAAAAGGCGGCAAATTTTCCTTACTTATTACTAATTGCTCAGTTTTCGCCTTCGCATCTGCTAAAGCTGCTTCTGCTGTCACAGTAAAATAACTACCTAACTGAGGGTTTAAATTTTGGATACGTTCCAAATAAACCTCAACTAATTCCAAAGGTGAAACTTCGCCATCTTTAATTAGTTTCGCCTGTTCTAAAGCCGGAGTAAAAGCTAAATCAACTTTATTCATGGTTCAAACATTTTATAAGGTTCGTTGTGAACACTTCAGTGTTCCAATATAGCGCTAAAGCGCTTACAACAAACAGGGTTCGTTGTGAACACTTCAGTGTTCCAATATAGCGCTAAAGCGCTTACAACAAACAGGGTTCGTTGTGAACACTTCAGTGTTCCAATATAGCGCTAAAGCGCTTACAACAAACCTTGATTAACATAAGGCACGATTCAGGAAGTTGCGCCATAATTTTATTCCCTGTGGTTCCTGATAGTTTTGGGGTAATAAATCAATTAAAGCTGCTTGCAAAGCATCTAACACCGCTTGCACTTGTGATGATTTTGGGCGCAGAGATTGGGGAAAAACCAAAGGTTTACCAAACCTCAAAGTTATTGGCTTTCTAAAATATAAATCTTTGCTGCCAATAATTGCTACAGGAACGATCGGCACTCCCGCACGCAAAGCATAAATTGCTACTCCTTTTTTTAAAGGCAATAACTCACCTTCGGCAGTTCCCAATTTACCTTCAGGAAAAATCAAAATCCCATTTCCACCAGATAATATACCTTGACTAATGCGGTCTAATCTTCTGAGTTTTTGTAAAGATTTACCATCAGGAACATCTTTGGCGATCGCCTGAGCCAAATCTATTAAATCTTTTCTATCTTTCTTTGCACCTTCAATAACAGCTAATTCTTCTTTCCACAAACGATCTAAGGGAATAGTACCACCATTCCAACTCAGAAATCCTCGTTTCCACCACTTATTATAAAGAGTCCGAGCATCACCCAAAATATAGTAAAAAGGATTTGCCCCAATTTCCGAAAGAATCAAAAAAGGATCGAAATGGCTGAGATGATTGGGTGCTAAAATTGCCGAAACTTGGGGGATTAGTTCGCGATTTTCAACTTTTACCCGAAACAAAGAATGGATAATAGTTCTGATTAGTAACCGCCGCAATTCCCCATTTACTTGTTTGTGAGAATTCCCTTGTACAAACGCTTCTGCATTTGCCAAAGATTCCTCTACACTTTCCTTAGCTTCAAGATCTCGCGCCGCCGCTAAACCTTCTTGAGCCCGTTGAATAATCCCATCTGTCAGTAGTGGGAGAAAATTTTGCCGATCGTCATTTTCGTAACTATTTGAAGACTCATCTAAGTTAGTATTCATGACCAATTTATCGCCTGATTAACTTAGTTTCATCACACTTTAGATGACAGGTTAGCCAAACTTAGAATTTGAGTTGACAGTTTACCCATCGTCCTGTTTAAACTGCTTTGTAGCAAAGTAAAATCGTACTTTTCCCGCAGTTGGAGTGGACGGTTAAGTAACTGTCACCTTTTACTCACATCTTGCACCAATCGCAAAATCTAAATTCGCCGTTCCCCTTCAGTGGAGTTTAGCTATAAGAAAAGCGAATTGATAAGGCAGGCGGGTGTTGCGACTAATGAAAAATCTAAATTCGCCGTTCCCCGTTCCCTGTTCCCCAATAAAAAAAGAGGGGAGAATTTCTCCTTCCCTCTGAGTATCTTTTGCTTGTCACTGAGATTAAACTTGTGAGCGATCGGTCAAAATTTCATAACCATCTTCTGTCACCAATACTGTATGCTCGAATTGAGCAGAAAGGGCATTATCCACAGTCACCGCTGTCCACTTATCGCGCAAAGTGCGGGTAAACCGAGAACCAGCATTTACTATTGGTTCGATCGCTAAAGTCATTCCCGCCCGCAATTTTACATTCGGCATTTCACGAGTGCGGAAATTAAACACCGAAGGTTCTTCGTGTAAATTTCGACCTACACCATGTCCAGTAAAATCTTCCACAATAGTAAATCCATTTGCTTCCACATGGTCTTGAATCGCACCAGCAAGATCCATTAAATAATTACCAGCTTTAACTTGTTCAATACCTTTGTATAAAGCTTCTTCCGCTACCCGAATTAACTTAGCCGCTTCTGGCGTTACTTCACCAACACCAATAGTGATGCAAGAATCACCATGAAAACCTTGGAAGTAAGCACCTGTATCAACTTTTAATACATCACCAGCGCGAATTACTTTTTTGGGGTTGGGAATACCATGCACCACTTCATTATTAACACTAGAGCAAATGGAAGCCGGAAATCCCATATAACCTTTAAAACTGGGAGTTGCGCCCATTTCCCGAATCCGCTTTTCCGCATAAGCATCGATGTCAGCTGTCGTCATCCCCGGTTCTACCATTTGGGAAATCTCTTTGAGCACCGTCGCTACAATTTTCGCTGCCTGTCGCATAATGTCAATCTCACGCTGCGACTTAATTTCAATTCCTCTACGTTTTTTGTTGCTTGGTGTTGCTGGTGTTTGGGGGAGTATGTTGCTGAGAATATTCATAGATTAACAGGTAGCTAAGGGTGGTAATGAAAGTGTCAGGTAGACGGTAGTCAATATAGGGCAGTTGGTAAAAGTATATAGCCTGAAAGCTAAGATTTATAAAGATATCAACACAAAAATACATCTTTCTTTCCCACTACCCACTACAAGCTACCCACTACCTCACTTTTGTTTGACAGTTTGTTATCTTGTCTTAATCTACGTTAACTGATATTGCAAGTTTTTAGCAGGTACGTTGTTGCGCTTTAGCGCTAAAGCGCAACAACGTACAAATTTTTACTCAGCAGTAACAATTATTTTTCCTGTCATTCCCGCTTCCGTATGTCCAGGGATAGGACAACGCAGGGAATAAGTTCCCGGTTTTTCTGGGATTAATACCCATTCTGCTGTCGCACCCGGTTTAAGTTCTAATTCGTTAATTGCGCCTTTAATTTCTACTTTCCCCGCTTCGACTTTTTGTGTCCAACTGTTATTAGCAAAGTCTTTAGCGGTGAAGTAATGTTTTTGCGGACTGGGATTATTTAAAACTAATTTGTAGCGTTTTCCTGCTACTAGTTTAAGTTCGTTAGGAACAAACTTCAATTCGTTGGCAGTATTCCCCAAATCTATGTTTACTACTTCTACATTAGTGGATGTTGTAGCGGCGATCGCCCCCGATGGAAACATCACCACTAAACAAAACACTAATCCCACCGCTATCCAAATTTTTTTAATTAAAGTCAAAAGTTGCATCATCGCTGTTTTGGTAATTAGGTAATTGGTAATTGGGTACTGGGGACTGGGTAAGTTTTGAGTTTTGAATTTTCAGTTTTGAGTTAGGGTGAGTTGAAAGATTTTTGAGTTTTGAATTTTCAGTTTTGAGTTAGGGAGAGTTGAAAGAGTTTTGAGTTCAGAAATTTCCCCTTGTCCCCTAGTCCCCTAGTCCCCTAGTCCCCTAGTCCCCTTGTCCCCTCGTCCCCTTGTCCCTTGTCCCCTGCCTCCTTACTTCGCTGCTGCTAAAGATGGCCCTGCGGTGACAATAACTAAATTATCAGGTCGCAGCAATTCTTTAGCAACTTGGTTCACTTCTTCCGTAGTTACAGCTTGAATTCGTTGCGGGAAATTGTGAAGTTCTGAAATATCCAAACCGTAAACTCGGTTCATTAAAATGGCACCAGCTAAATTATCTGGATCTGCCAATTCAACAGTGTAACTTCTGGAAATAGAGTTTTTAGCATTTTCTACTTCTGCGTTAGTTACGCCTTGAGTATGAACTTGTTGCAGCAAAGTCAAGGTGCTAGAAATTGCTTTTTTCGCATCTTCTGGCGCAGTCTGCATATTAATTAAAAACAAACCAGCTTGTTTGCCTGCATTGAAGCTGCTATAAATGCCGTAAGTTAAACCTAAACGATCGCGAATTTCCTCAAGCAATTTACTAGCAGAACTTGAACCACCCAAGATGTGATTAAACACTAGTGCTGAATAATAACGCGGATCGTTGCGCTTAATTGCCGGATAACCCATGAAGGTAATTGATTGACTTTTCCCTGGAACTACGGGATTTAATTGCACAGTTTTTTTCGGCATTGGCACATCAGGAAAACTTACTTCTGGAGGAACACCTGTTGCTTTCCAGTTAGCAAATTGTTGCCCAATTAGCGATCGCACTGTTGCCGAATCAAAATCTCCCATTAATGTCAAAATCATCGTATCAGGACGATAATGCTGTTTGTAAAACTGCACAATCTCCGCACGAGTAATACTCCGCAAACTCTTAACTGTGGGAAAATCATAAAATGGATGACTTGGCGGATAAACCGTTTGTTGCAGAGTTTTATACGCTATAAATTCTGGGTCATCTTTACTTTGTTCCACATCAGAAATCGCCATCTCTCTGGTAATTTCCAATTGCTCCGCTGGAAAGGTCGCATTTTGCAACACATCAGCTAAAGTTTTAATTAAAGTTGGCAAATCATCCGATAAACTACTGCCATCAATACTGACACCTTCCGCTGCTTCCTCAAAACCTAAACTAGCACCAATATTTTCCAAATATTTGACGATCGCTAAAACATTCTTAGTCTTAGTTCCATTCATCAAATTCCCTGCCGTTAACCCCGCTAAACCTGACTTATTCTTCGGATCAAATTCTGTACCAGCACGAATGTAACCACTCAAAGTTACTGCGGGAGTACTTTTATCAGGTAACAGCAACACTTGCATTCCATTGTCTAAAGTAAAAGACTCTGGTAACACTTTTTGCGTAGGTGTTTCGGAACTACTAGAAATAGCAGGAAGATACTTAGCGACTAACTCTAGATCTACTCGCCCACCAGAATTATAATTTCCCTGAGTTTGATGATTATTAACACTTTGAGGCTTGGTTTCTGACCGCAATTGACTAGGTTGAAAATAACCTACAACACTTTTAGCTGGAGTCAGATACTTTTTCGCTACTCTTTGCACATCTGCCGCAGTAACTTGCGAAATTGCTGCCATCAAAGTATCAGTATAACGATAATCATCCGTTGCAGTTACCGCTTCTCCCAATTGAGAAGCTTGGGAATTAATATCTCGATTTCCTAAAATTGCCCCTGCTTTAAATTGTGCCTTTGCTCTTTTTAGTTCCTCCGCCGTCACTCCTCGATTTTGCAAAGTTGTAATTACTTGGCGAATCACACCTTCAACTTTTTGTAGTCTTTGATTAGGTGCAGCACTAGCAGAAATTCCATACCAACCCATTCCCGCCAAACTAGAAACTTCCCCTTCCACACTGTTAGCAATTCCTGAATCTACTAAAGCTTCATAGAATCTAGAACTGCGTCCTCCTGTTAATACATAATCCATCACTTGCAAAGCAGCTTCATCAGTATCGCCTGCTTTTGGCAAAGGATAAATTATTTGTAATAAAGGCACGCTTCCCGGTTCTTTTAACAAAATTGGTGCTTTACTCTTGGTAGTTGGCGAGGAAGTATTCACCGGAGTACCTGGCTTTTCTAAAAGCTTTTTCCTTTCTGCTTCTCCCCTGGGCGGAATATTTCCAAATAACTCTTTAACTGTTTGCAAAGTGGGTTCAGTTTGAAAGTCCCCTACAATTAATAAAATCGCATTATCAGGACTGTAAAAAGTCTCGTAATAATATCGCACTTGTTCTGGCGTAAACTTTTCCACATCCGCTTTAGTTCCACCTACAGGTAAACCATACATATTATTAGGAAAAGCTGCTTTAGTAACGGCACGATACAAGCGAAAATCCGGGCTATTTTCGTAACCTTGCAATTCCGAAATTACTACTCTTTTTTCCCGTTCTAAATCTTCCTTATCTAACCGAGCATTTTGCATTCTATCTGCTTCTAAAGTTAGCAATGCTGTTAGTTTATCCCGTTCTACAGTGCCATAATAAGCCGTTTGATCGTAACCAGTAAAAGCATTAGAATCACTTCCTAAAGTACTGAACAAATAATCAAATTGAATGGGACGATCGGTTGTCCCTTTAAATAACATATGTTCTAATTGGTGGGCAATACCGTTAACTCCCGGTTCTTCATTGCGCGAACCTACTTTATACCAAACTTGAACTGTAACCACAGGTGCCATTGCTACTTCTTTTGTCAAAACTGTTAAACCATTTTCTAGTACAGTTTTGCGAACATTTTCGGTTAAATTAGGCGCTGGTTGGGGAGTATTAACTGCTAATTCTAGGTTAGGTTTTAATTTTTGAGTTGGCAAGTCGGGACTAATGGTAGGTGGGGTAGAAGTTGCGACGCTGGCAAACAATAATGTTGTTACCAGACAGAAACTAAAAATTAATCCGAATCGGCGATATTTACGCCACAATGATGAAAAAGACATAATTTATTTGGCGAAAAATACATTTTGTTGTTGATTGAATTAAGAAATAGGCTATCTGTTGATTTACTAGAAGCAATTTTCTCAGGTTACTGGGTAACAGGTGAGTATTTTACCAACTTTATCCTGATTTCTTAATTTCCAGAAATAGCTTTTCGCCGCTAAACTAGAAAATTCCTGATTGTTTTAATGTTTCTTATTGTTCAGTAGACGGCTAGGAAGGACTCAGAACTCGGATAAATTCTAAGGGTAATCCATCAGTATCAGCAATAAATGTCACTTCATAAACTTGATTTCCGATCGCTTGCTGAGTGGGTTCTAAAAGCACTTTTAGGGGCGGAAGTTGTTCTGGTTGTTGGCTCGAAACTTCTGCAAAACGTGCTTTTAAAGATGATAACCAACCGGGTAAGTCGGGGGTGGAATGGGTTAAATCAAAAGATAGATGGTAGTAACCGACGTAATGTTCGTCACCAAAGGCATCTGGCGCTGGGTGAGGTGAGGGAATTTGAATTAACTCAATGCGTCCGCCTAAACCTTCCATCCAGCAAGCGAGGGTGTAACCTGTGGTGAAACGTTCGCAGACGGTAAAACCTAGCTGTTCGTAAAATGCGATCGCTCGGTGTATATTAGCAGTACGAATCGAAGCATGGTGCATAAGCTGGGGACTGGGGGTTAGGGTTTAGGGGTTAGGGGTTAGGGGTTAGGGAAAAACTCCCCTGCTTTTCATCTCCTTATCTCCCCTACCTCCCCACTACTATTCAAACAAACGGTAATAAGGATAGCGCACCGGGACACCGGGCTCCTTTTCCAAATCAAAATTAATTACTTCCCAGCAAGGTTCCTGTTCTGGGTCTGGGCTAAAATCAACGGGTAAGCCGTAAAGTCTGGGGCGGGAAGAGTCCGACTGTCCGCGCCAAGGTGTACTTCTCTCCAAATAACCACTAATCAATTCTTGATAGCGACGGGCAATAATCACTCTGGTTGCCCGATATCCTTGAGTATATAAGCGATCGAGAGCTTCGTGAATTTCAAACCTAATTCCATCGGGATGGGTATGCTGACGATACCACTCATTATTCCACCGCCGCCATTGACGACCAGATTGCAGATGAATGAGTTCCCCATTCGTGGGATTTGCCTCAAAAGCCCCGTGACGCGGACACAAATAGGTATCCGTCAGTGTCAATGCCGGAATAATCTGACGACAGTGGGGACACTGAATTTCGGGGCCAAATATGGGATATTGCAAAGCTGGGCTGATCATGAAGTGAGCAATAACATTTTTTGCGGTGGAATGGGTACTAATGGCTCTATTATAGCTGACATGAGCTATGCAGGCATTTTATCAGGAACGATCGCAGATTGTGGAAAATATCAACCCCTTATTCCCTAATTTGTCATCCTATTGGCCTACTCCCGATTTGTCAAAGGCCGCTTTTATCGCCCCCAATGCCACAGTTATGGGTTGGGTAACAGTAGAATCGGGAGTAAGTATTTGGTACAACGCCGTAGTTCGCGCCGATGTGGAAAAAATCTCTATAGGTGAGTTTACAAATATTCAAGATGGCGCAATTTTACACGGCGACCCCGGACAACCTACAATTTTAGAAGATCACGTCACCGTTGGACATAGAGCAGTAGTTCATTCCGCCTATATCGAACGGGGTTGTTTAATCGGCATTGGCGCAGTAATTTTGGATGGAGTCAGAGTCGGCGCAGGCAGTTTAATTGGCGCAGGCTCTATAGTAACTAAAGATGTCCCGCCTTTGTCTTTAATTGTAGGTGTCCCCGGTAAACGAGTCCGCGAAGTTTCAAAAGAACAAGCCGCAGAATTAATCGTTCACGCCCAACGTTACAATAAGTTAGCTTTGGTTCATGCAGGTAAAGGCACAGATTTGGGTTTCCCTGAACCTGTTTCACCGTAAAAATTTCTTCAGTTGATCTGGAAATTTTGCCCACTTGATCGCAGAATATAAATTAAAGATGAAAACTGGTTCATAAAACTTTAAAGAGGGGAAACAAATTATGGATTGGCGTGTAGTTGTTGTATTAGCACCTTTGGCAGTTGCAGGCGGTTGGGCTGTTTACAATATCGGTAAATATGCCATTGCTCAAGCGCAAGCCTTTTTCAGCAGACAAGCCTAAGTTCGGCCCAATATCAAGGTTAAATTAGAAACCGTCTCTTTTTTGGAGGCGGTTTGTTTAATTTCAGGCGATGTTACGAGCAAAAAATGGAGGTAGAACCTCCCCGATCCTCGTTCCCAGATTCAACCTGGGAACGAGAATCAGAGGCTCTGCCTCTTGGTGTTCCGATCTCAGTTAAAAAATGATACATAACAATTAAGCTAATAGTTCATCTACGGCAATGCTAAAACCTAGTAAGATAATTTGCGTATTCACAGTTTTACCTGAAGTAAATATCAGTTGTTGATTTTGAGTTACTACTATTACCCATTTATTCTCAGGAAATACTAACCAAACTTCTTCTCCTCCCGATCGTAAATATTCTGTGGCTCTAGCAATGACCTCTTCTGCTAAGTCTGTCGGAGAAACTATTTCTGCACTTAAAGGGAAACTTTGCGGTAATACAGTCGCTTCACTAAATTGGGCTAATAATTCAGGAGTTAAATAAGCAACATCCGGTTTACGTCCTTGTTTGTTTGTCCGACATGGCGCATCAGTATAAACTTCTCCTCCCTGTCCGCTAGAGTCTTTGTAACTTCTCCAATAACTAGCTAATTTAGCTTGCAGGCGACCATGTTTAAGTGTCATATCGTTTTTCTCGACTAATTCTCCATTTACCCATTCCCGATCGCCAGGGTTTTCCATCCATTCTTCTAAAGAAATTTCTCTTGGTTCCACTGTTGCAGTTAACATCTTTATTACTCTCTACCTTAATAATTTCCGCTATTCTCTTCCATAATAATCAGATTGCCAATTACAGGGTGGCGATCGTATACTATACTTCTGGCAACAGCCCCAAATTTATGTTTTTTTACCACAGATATCCACAGATGCACACAGATGAAATCACAGATATCTTTGGTTTTGCCCGTAAGTTTGCTCTTATTTCCTAAAAACTCTACCGTGTTAATCGATTCCCTCCTTCAACCTTTCCACCACTTCGGCGTTAATTTGGGTTTAGAACGCATTGAAAAATTACTCGCTAATCTAGGCAACCCTCATCGTCAAGTTCCGATCGTCCACGTCGCCGGAACTAACGGCAAAGGTTCGGTTTGTGCTTATCTTTCTTCGGTGCTAACTGCGGCTGGTTATCGCGTCGGTCGTTATATTTCTCCCCATTTGGTCAGTTGGAACGAACGCATTTGTATAAATGACAATCCTATCCCTTTATCGGAGTTGGAATCAGTAATCTTACAAGTAAAATCTGCCATTGATTTAGATTCTGAATCTCCCACTCAGTTTGAAGTAATTACCGCCGCCGCTTGCTTATATTTCGCTCAACAAAAGGTCGATATTGCCGTGATTGAAGTGGGGTTGGGCGGTCGCTTGGATGCTACTAATGTTTGCGATCGCCCCCTAGTCACCGTCATTACTTCTATTAGTCGCGAACATTGGCAAGTTTTAGGTTCGACTTTGGCTGCGATCGCCATCGAAAAAGCGGGGATTTTAAAACCTCATTGTCCGGCTGTTATCGGTCAGTTACCCCCAGAAGCTATGGCGGTTGTAAAAAGGAAAATTCAAGAGTTAAATTGTCCTTCGGTTTTTCCACAAGCAGCTAAAGAATTGGAAACCGCCCAGACGCAGAGGACGCAGAGGAAAGAAGAAAGATGGGTTGAGTTTGAGGGAGTTGAGTTTCCTTTGGGTTTGTTGGGTGAGTTTCAACTTTCTAATTCGGCTTTGGCGATCGCTTCTCTTCAATTCCTCCAAAAGCAAGGTTGGAATATCTCTCCTGAAGCTATTGTTTCGGGAATGGGAAATGCTAAATGGCCGGGAAGATTACAATGGGTTAATTGGAAAGGTCATCGCATATTAATAGATGGGGCTCATAATCCGGCAGCTGCGATCGCTCTGCGTCACTATATTAATTCTCTCAATCCTCAATCAGTAACTTGGATTATCGGTATGCTTTCCACAAAAGATCATGCTGATGTCTTTCAAGCTTTACTTCAACCAAATGACCAATTACATCTCGTACCCGTCCCCGATCATTCTTCTGCTAACCCTGAAGATCTAGCATCTCTCGCTCAACAGCTTTGTCCCCAATTATCTTTAATTCAATCTTATCCCAATCTTTCCTCTGCCTTGGAAGTTGCTCTGACTTCAAATCCAGGTTTAACTGTTTTATGCGGTTCTCTCTATCTACTCGGTTACTTCTTCCAACTAACTCAAAAATCTCCCTGAAAATTGCCCTTGCTAAACCCTTTCTTTTCCCTAGTTCTTGTCAATTTAGCAAATTTGCCTTATATTCGTTTTAGACATGGTTTAATTGAAATCTAACCACTATATAAGAGCGCACAGATTTCCATTATTAAAATATACACCAAAAAACCGCTTTTGGCAACTATAAATAGTACGTTGTTGCGCTGTCTTCGCTATCGGTAGTGGCGCTGAAGCGCAACAACGTACCTAAGAACGTACCTAACTTTGATTCCATTCCGTCGCCGCATCACTTAAAGCTTGGTCTACCGACTTTTCCCCTAACATCGACGCTTGCAAATTATCGTAAATTAAGCGTTGCAGGACATTGACATTCTTAATAGGCGGAATTAAAACTTCTGCTTGTTTCATTTGACTAGCACTGACGGCACGCGCTCGATCGACACTCGAAGAATTAGGAGCAACAGACTGAAAATAGGGATTAGCTAACGCCTTGACCGTCGAAGGTAAAACATTAGCTTCCTTAGCAAAAGCCAATTGATTTTGGTCATTAGTCACAAACAAAGCAAACTTCAAAGCCGCATCAGCTTGATCTGAATTTCGGGGAATTACTAAATTCATCACCGCCACACTTTTTTTCGCGGTTTTCCCAGTAATCTGGGGTGCAGTAGCCGAAACTTTAGCAATTTGGGGGGCATTCTTACTAATAGTATTGAGGAACTGAGCACCCGTTACTAAAATTGCCGTTTCACCAGCTTGGTAAAGTTCAATTCCCTTTCTGTGACCTTGGGTTAAAACTTCCTTGGGCAACAAACCTTGTTTATATAAATCTACCCAATACTGAAAAGCAGCCTTACCTTCAGGAGAATTAAACGCCGCTTTTCCTTGAGCATCCACTAACTTTACACCCATCTGCACCAAAGACTCCAACACCTCTGCCGAATCTTCTGGGACAAAAGTAATAAAAAAAGCGTACTTACCCGTTTTTTCCTTTACTTGCTTTGCTACTTGTGCTAGTTGAGCGTAAGTAGCGGGAGGTTTAGTAATACCCGCCCGTTGGCACAAATCTTTGTTATAAATAGTTATTTGAGTTGCTAAATACCAAGGAATGCCAAAGCTCTTCCCGTTAAAAGTGCTAGCTTGCCAAATATTTGGTAAATAAGACTGGCGCAAAGCTTTGGGAATTTTACTATCTAATTCCAGCCAAGCATTACGGGCAGCTAATTGGGCAGCAAAATCCGGGTTTAAGTTGACTACATCCGGGGCAGTTTTGGCAGAAACCGCTGTTAAGATCTTGCTTTGCATATCATTCCAAGGTATATCTACCCAGCGCACCTTGACACCTGCATTTTGGGCTTCAAAACTGGCAATTAGCTGGTTAAAGTAGTCTGTAAACTGCGGCTGTAACTGCATCGTCCAGAATTCCACTTCCTGACGACCAGATGTAGCTTGATTATTGCTCACATTGCCAGTACCACAACTGACAATCCAACTGAGCAATAGTCCGAATAAAGCAAACACAGTTAAACGTTTCCAAGTTTGGTGTCGAATCATGTCAATAAAAGATCGCACTTTCAGGACAAACGTGGTAATCCTAGACTAAATTGGGTAGCAGGTATATTAAATTTATCTCAATCAATAATTTTTCTACTTGGCATTGCAAATTAAACTTGACACAAAACGGACTACAACAGTGGTTAACTTCATAAGTAATCTATTTTCCAAGCGTAAACCTGGTATTGGCATTGAGTTAGGCCCGGAAAGGGTAAATATCGCCCAACTGCGAAAACAAGGACATGGCTACAAAATATCTACCTTACATTCGGTAGAGGTGCCAGAAGGAGTTTTCCAAGAAGGAATGATTACTGACCCGCCTACAATGGCGGAAATCATTCAAACTGCATTAGCGGAAAAAAAAATTAAGGCAACAAAAGTTGCCAGTGCTGTACCGGGAGCAGCGGGAGCAATTGTCAGAATCATATCAGTTCCGGCGGAATTGGATGATAAAGAACTCCGCAGCATGGTATTAGATCATGAGGCAGCATTGTTTTTGCCTTTTCCCAGGGAAGAAGCTGATGTGGATTATCAGAAACTCGGTTTCTTTACCGATGAGGATGGGATTGAAAAAGTGCAAGTCCTCTTAGCAGCAGTGCGGGAAGATATAACAAATACTTACATCGAGACTTTTAAACAAGCTGGTTTAAATCTTGATGTTTTAGAGATTAATAGTTTTGCACTGATTCGGACAATAAGGGAACAATTACGCCAGTTTTCTCCACAAGAAGCTGTTGTATTAGTAGATGTGGAATTTGAAAGTACAGAAATTGCGATTATTGTTGATGGGGTGCCGCAATTTTCTCGGACTGTGGCGATCGGAATGTTCCAAATTCAAAGTGCGCTTAACCGGGCGATGAATTTACCCAGTACCAGAAATACTGATTTCTTGAAAAGTATGACCATTCCTTCCACACCACCAGATAGTGTCCGCACTGGTTCTACGGGGATTAATCCGGGAATGTCAGCTATGCTGAGGGTGTTGGGAGAATTAGCTGATGAATTACGCCGCTCGATCGATTTTTATTTAAATCAAAGTAACAATTTAGAAGTGGCACAATTACTATTAGCAGGACCCGGTGGTGGTATTGGTCAACTAGATGAATTTTTTACATCTCGGTTGAGTTTGCCTACTGTTCAAGTAGACCCAGTAGCAGCACTATCTTTGGAAGTGGGAGATGACATTGCTCCGGTACAACGACCTGGTTTAGGTGTGGTTTTGGGTTTAGGACTTAGAGAGGTTTAAAAATGTACAGTTTAGATGTTAATTTTTTGAAAGATCGGCCTGAGTTTGTGAAAGCAGAGCCGAACAAACAAAAGCAGAAATTTAATGTCAGCGGTAATGTACCATTATTTGTGGGCGTTGCAGTTGGAGCTTTTCTGCCCTTAGCGGTAGCTGGTTTTTGGTGGTGGCAACAGTCAGAACAAGGTAACTTAGAAGCAAAAATTGCTCAAGTTCAAGCCGATTTGGATAAAGCGGCTAAAGAACAAGGAGAATTACAAAAAATTCGCCAAGAAACTAATTCATATAAACAACAAACTCAGGCATTAGCTAGTGTGTTTGAGCAAATTAGACCTTGGTCAGCAATGGTAAAAGATATTAGCGAAAGAGTACCACCAGGAATTCAAATTACTTGTATTGCTCAAATTCCAGCTAGTAGTACATCTTCTTCTGGTAATGGTTGTCAAAATGTACCCAACCCACAAACTACCAGCACAACTACCACTACTACTACACCTAATGCTCCAGTAGTTGTACCGCAAGACAAACTAGAAATTACCGGGATAGCTTCGTCATTTAATAATGTGAATGACTTGATATTAACTTTGCAGCGATCGGCATTTTTAAACAACAAAGAAACTCGCTTAATCACAGCTAAATTGGTGGATAACCCGATTAAATTAGAACGTAATTCGGGGACTCAACAATCGAATGGTAATAATTTCCAAGTGCCAGCATTACCCCAGGTTGTACAATTTAAAGTTCTCACCAGCCTGAGTGATAAAACGGCTTCTCAATTACTGCCCCAATTATACAGTTTGGGTGATTTAGGATTAACGGCTCGCATGGAAGCCCTCAAACAACAAGGAGTTATTAAAAAATGAGTAACGCTGATTTGACCTTAGACAGACCGGAACAACAAACAACCGAAAATGGTGGTTCTACTAGTCTTTTTGGGATTCAATTGACACCACCTGTAATTGGTGCCTTAATTGGAGTTTTAGGATTAGGTGCAGCTGGTTATCTGTTCTATCAGTTTGTGATGCCAGTAATGCAAAAAAATGATGAACTTAGAGCACAACTGGCACAAAAAGAATCAGAACTCAAAGAAAGAGAAAATTTTCCTGAGTTAATGGAAAAAGCAGTTGCCGAAAGCAATGAAGCAAAACGACAAAAAAACACAGTTGCGGCTTTGTTTGGTAACGAACAAAGCATGAAAACTTTGCTGCTCGATCTGAACAAGCGTATTGAAGCTAGGAATACTAATCTGAAGCCAGAAGATGTTAAGGCGAAATTGACGAAATTTGACCCTGACCCTGGTGCTTCTGGTATTGTTAATGATGGTTCTTTTGGTACCCAAGCAAATAATCATATATACCGTCAGGTATATGATGTGGAAATGCAAGGGACTTTCGATCAAACTAGAGTATCTCTGCTCGACTTAGAACGACAAAAGAATCTCTTGGTAGCCAAAAACTTTAAGACTTTGTTGGATGGTTCTTTCCAAAGAATAGTGGTGGACAGGCAGCAGGGTCAAATAGTTCCAGTGGGTAAACCAGTAACGAGTATTACAACTTCCTTTAAATTAAATATGCTCAGACCGCTGACCGCAGAAGAGCAAAAGTCGGTACAACCACCACCAGCATCAGACAAAGGAGGAACTCCTAGTCCGGGAGCAACCCCTAGTCCTAAGTAGCTCTCTCTATTGCTTATAGTCAATTGAAGTGCTATAAGCGTAAGTCAACGCTAGCCATATAATATAGCCTGGGTCAATACAACTTGTTAGTGTGAGGAGGCAAGGTGAAGTATAATCAAGGACTCGGTGGATTGTTATTTGGGGGAACAGCGGTTCTCCTAGCCACACAGCCTGTATGGGCGGCTCCTACTCAAGTGACGGGAGTAAGAGTGCAGCCAGTAGGTAACAGTATACAGGTAATATTGGATACGAAGGAAGGCGATCGCCCCCAAATATTTACCGTCAATCGCCAAAATATTTTTGTAGCCGACATTACCAATACTCAGCTACGTTTACCCCAAGGTAAAGAATTCAATCAGCAAAACCCCGCACCAGGGATTGCTGCTGTTACCGTAACTCAATTAGCTCCTAATAGTATCCGGTTACAAGTTGTAGGGGCAAATGGAACGCCTTCAGGAGAAGTTGCCAAACAAAGCGAAGGCATCACCTTCAATTTGAATATGGGGAGTGGTAGTGCAGCAGCGGCACCCAGAACACCTACGGCAGTTCAGCCAAACGCAGCCCCCGCCCCCAATAATCCCACAACTGCTCAAGCACCAGCTAATCAAACACCCTTAGTTCCGAATCCGACAATTACTTATGAAGGTGGCCCAGCACCAGCAGCGGGAGCAGTACAACCTGTGAGTCCCGCCCCACCTTTTCTACCTAGAGCAGTTGCGCCCCCAGTGGGAGATATTGCGGTTTCGGAAGTAAATTCTACTGCTAGTGCGATCGATTTGGGAACAGCGGAACGAGTGCCACGATTGTTATTGCGTGATGCACCCGTCAGAGAAGTATTGACTTTGTTAGCCCGTGCTGCTAATCGTAACGTAGTATTTTTGACTGGACAAGCCGGGGCAGCTGGACAACAGGGACAACAACAACAACAAGGACAACAAGGACAACAAGGTGCTGCGGCTACTCTGGATTCGACTATTTCTTTAGATATTGAAAACGAACCGCTACAAGAAGTTTTTAATTATGTATTGCGGATTACAGGGTTACAAGCCAACCGCAGTGGAAATACGATTTTTGTGGGGAATAATTTACCAGAAGCCGCTAGTAATATTATTGTGCGGAGTCTGCGTCTGAATCAGGTTGCCGCTGCAACAGCCGCTAACTTTTTAACTGCCCAAGGTGCAGAAACTCAATTACCCATTGAACGGGTACAGATCAGTACAATTGGGGAAGGTGCAGCGGCTAGGACAGTAGAAACTAGAGAACCAGATATTAAAGTATTACGGGCGCAAAGAGGTAGTGGGCCATTAATTCTTTCGGGTTTGTCTGTGTTGACTAATGAGCGATTAAACTCGATTACCTTGGTAGGCGACCCCCGGAAAGTAGAAATTGCCACAGCTTTCTTAAGTCAACTGGATGCGCGTCGTCGTCAAGTGGCAGTTAACGTCAAAATCATCGATCTTAATTTAAATAACTCCGATACTGCTAATGCTAGCTTCTCCTTTGGAGTTGGCGGAGCCTTCTTTACTTTTGATAATGGAGCCGCAGCGATTAACTTTGGTGGGGTTAGACCACCATCAGTAGAAACTGTTGAGGGGAGCCGATTTAGCCCGCCAATAGTTGGTGATACAGATTTCTTGCCAGAAACAAATAATGATGTAGGGCCACGTTTTGATGCTCAACCAAATTCTCCTTTTGGTCGCAGTACAGGTTTTCCTTTAGATTCAGGAGATCCACGTTTTCCTTTCGGTCGCTTACCCCGTGCACCATTTGGGACAAATATTAACCCTCTACAACCTGGAATTGATGATGAACAATCTGGTACGGTAGCTTTGCCACAGTTATTTCAGTTCCCCAGAAGGTTGTTAGGATTTTTGCGGGCGCAAATTGTTAGTGGCAATGCCAAAATTTTGACAGACCCAACTTTAGTGATTCAAGAAGGGGAAACTGCTCAAGTCAGGCTGGGTAGAGAAGTAATTACCTCGCAGCAAGTTCAAACTCAACCAGGTAGTCCTCCAACCACAACTATTACTACACAAAAAGAAGTAGCTGGTCTAACCCTATCGGTACAGGTTAACACCATTGACGATAATGGTTTTATTACTTTGATCGTTAATCCGAGTATCACTTCTCCATTTGATTCTATAACTGTTGGTCAAGGTGTGAATCAGACTACAATTACCTTGCTCAACAGAAGGGATGTGTCAAGTGGAAGAATTCGGCTGCGAGATGCCCAAACACTGATTTTGTCAGGGGTTATTCAGGATCAAGACCGAATTGATGTGAGAAAAGTGCCGTTTTTGGGTGATATTCCGATTATCGGGGCACTTTTTAGAAGCACAACCAGGCAAAATGAGCGCAATGAAGTGATTGTGTTGCTGACTCCTCAGATTATTGATGATTCAGGTAATGCGCCGTTTGGTTATCGTTATCGACCGAGCCCAGAGGTACAACAATTGCTGCGGCAACGTGGTTTTACTCCGCCGAATGGTAATCCGCAACCTTAAGTAGAGTAAAGGCGATCGCACGGAAAAACGGGGAAGTTTGGAAAAATTAATTTTTGCGTCTGAATCTTCTCCCGTTGGCGGCTAATTAGTCTCTAATGCTTACTCAGTGGGGATTTCAGGGCTTTTGAGGCTAGGACTTTACAAGGAAAATTTGGGCAAAAATCTAAGGTTTTGCTTAAAAAAGTCCTGAAATCCATATATCTTAAAGGTTTCACCATTCCATATTCAGCTTGTACACCTTAGAATAAGGCAGTGAAACATTGGGTAGATGGGCATTTCAGCGTTTTGTTTGTTGAACCCCTCTCTCGTTGCTGAGTGAATAGGAATTTTTACTTAGACCTAATTTCATTCAGAAGCCCCATACCACAGGGATTGGATGGGGTGAAAAGTCACCAAATGCTGATTTCTAAGGAGTTCAAGCAAGAACATGAACAAAGGTGAATTAGTTGACGTAATAGCTGAAAAAGCTAATGTAACCAAGAAGCAAGCAGATGCCGTCTTGACAGCAGCTTTGGATGCGATCGTGGAAGCGGTTTCTTCTGGTGATAAGGTAACGCTAGTGGGTTTTGGTTCGTTTGAACCACGCCAACGGAAAGCTCGTGAAGGTCGAAATCCGAAAACTGGCGATAAAATGGAAATTCCAGAAACCAGAGTTCCGGCTTTTTCTCCAGGCAAACTGTTTAAAGAAAAGGTCGCGCCTCAATAATCGTCACAAGGACAGGTTCTTTGTTCAATCGACCACTGCATGGGGGGAATATTGCCTGGGCAGCTGCACTCTCCGGCTGTTCCCCTGATGCTATTTTAGATTTTTCCGCCAGTATCAATCCTTTAGGCCCACCTGAGTCAGTGATTGCGGCGATTAAGTCGCACTTACCAAACCTGAAAGCTTATCCTGACCCGGATTATCATCAGCTAAGGCTATCTTTGTCCCAGGTGCATCAAGTACCACCTGACTGGATTCTTCCGGGTAATGGTTCAGCAGAGTTACTGACTTGGGTTGGCTGGGATTTGTCCCAATTAGATCGGACTTTCCTGATTACGCCTGCTTTTAATGATTACTGGCGGGCTCTTAAGGCGTTTAATGCCAGTGTTGTGGAATTACCTTTGCTGAGTGCAGCAAAAGAAGTGCTCAGTCTGGAGTTTCTCGACTGGAAAAAACTAACTTCCTCGTCACTTAACAATGGTTTGTTGTTGAATAATCCGCACAATCCGACGGGTAAATTGTTTTTCAAAGAAACTATTCTGCCTTTGTTGGAAAGGTTTGCTTTGGTGGTGGTGGATGAAGCTTTTATGGATTTTCTGCCACCCGATCGAGAGCAAAGTTTAATTCCTTTGGTGAGTGAGTTTCCGAATTTAGTGATTCTGCGAAGTTTGACTAAATTTTACAGTTTACCTGGTCTGCGATTGGGGTATGCGATCGCACATCCCGATCGATTGAAACGCTGGCAAGCTAAACGTGACCCTTGGCCTGTTAATGTTTTAGCAGAGGCAGCGGCAGAAGCGGCAATAAAAGATCGAGTTTTTCAACAGCAAACTTGGAATTGGTTACAAGTATCTGGCATTAAATTATTTCAAGGTTTAGCCGATCTTCCTGGGTTAAAACCTTACGAAAGTGCAGCTAATTTCTTGTTGGTAAAATCGGCAGTATCTACTTCCTTACTTCAAGAAAAGTTACTGCGGGAAAGTCAAATTTTGATTCGTGATTGTTTGAGTTTTCCCCAGTTGGGCGATCGCTATTTTCGTATAGCAGTACGTTCCCCAACAGATAACCAACGTTTGATTGCTGGCTTAGCAGAAATTCTATCATGAGGTAGAAGGCTCCAGGGGCAGAGGGGCAGAGGGGCAGAGGGGCAGAGGGGCAGAGGGGCAGGGGGGCAGAGGGGCAGAGGGGCAGAGGGGCAGGGGGGCAGAGGGGCAGAGGGGCAGAGGGGCAGAGGGGCAGAAGGTAAAAAATTCTCAAGAGTCCCCTTGTCTCCTTGTCTCCTTGTCCCCTTGTCTCCTTGTCTCCTTGTCCCCTTGTCTCCTTGTCTCCTTGTCCCCTTGTCTCCTTGTCCCCTTGTCTCCTTGTCTCCTTGTCTCCTTGTCCCCTTGTCCCCTTGTCCTAAAGTTCTCTATGCTTGATTATGATTTAGTGGTAATTGGTGGTAGTCCGGCTGGAATTTATGCTGCTGTGAAAGCAACTAATTCTAATGCGCGTGTTGCTTTGGTAGCTTCTCCATTGTTCGGTTCTACTTGGTCAGAATCTAGTTCTAAATATAATAAAGCTTTCACTTATCTGGGAAAAGTGGCACGAACTTTGGAAAGTGCTGCTATATTTGGTTGGTCTGAAAACGAACGATTAAATAGAAATTTAGAATTTGGGGAAAGTTTAAAATGGGCGAAAGGAATAGTTGCTAGTTTGGATGAAAATTATTCTCCTGCTGTTTTGGCTTCTTTGGGTGTAGATGTGATTTTTGGGGAAGGGGAATTTTGTCGCCAGGGTTCTGATATTGCTTTGGCGGTTAAAGACCAATATTTGCGATCGCGTAAGTACCTAATCGCCATTAATTCTACTCCAATTATTCCCGAAATTGATGGTTTAGAAAGTGCTGGTTATCTGACTGCTGATAGCATCTGGCAATTAGCAAATGTTGAGTTACCAAAAAGCTTAATTGTAATTGGAAACGATCCGGTAGGTGTGGAACTGGCGCAAACTTTTTCTCGTTTAGGTTGTCAAGTTTCTCTAGTAGTCAGTAGTTCTCGGATTTTAGCTAAGGAAGATGAGGAAGCGGCGCTTTTAATTCAGTCGCAATTAGAGGCTGAAGGTATTCAAGTTTTTACGGAATATAATGTAAGTCAAGTTAGATGGTTACAAGATAAAAAGTGGATTCAAGCGGGGAATAGAGCGATCGATGCTGATGAAATTTTAATTGCTACTGAATTCCAGCCTAATACTACTGTTTTAAATTTAGATGCTGTAGGTGTCAAGTGCAATAGTCACGGAATTATAGTTAACGCAAAACTCCAAACTACGAATCACCGAATTTATGCCTGTGGTGATGTTTTGGGTGGATATCGCTTTCCTCATATTGCTAATTATGAGGCACAAATAGCTTTAAAAAATATCCTCCGTTTCCCTGTTTCCCAAGTTGATTATCGTTACATTCCTTGGGCTATTCTTTCCGATCCCGAACTGGCAAGGGTTGGTTTAACTGAAGCTCAAGCTAAACGCCGTTATACTGATGTTTTGGTGACACGCCGCTATTTTAAAATGGTTGATAAGGCGCAAATTCGCGGTGAAATTACAGGTTTTTGCAAAGTTATTACTCTTGCTAATGGCGAAATTCTCGGTACTCATATTGTGGGTGCTGAAGCTAGCGAGTTAATTCATGTGTTTGCTTTAGCTATGCAGCAACGTTTGAAGGTTCAGGCGATCGCAAATCTCACTCCCATCTTCCCAACTTTATCCGAAATTAACTGCCAAACCGCCGCCGATTGGCAAACTTACCACCAATTCCAAAACTCTTCTAAACCAAACTTCTGGGAAGGCTTTTTGAATTTAGTTCGCTCTTGGTTTAATTAATAAGGCAGAGGGTTCCAAGGAATGAAAAAATGCAAAATGTTATAAGCTTTTTGTATAGGTTGGCGAATGATAAAAGAGGCAATATGAGCTTGTGTTTGGGCGTTTTTTGGCGTATAATTTAGATAATGGGAATATTGACTAAAATAATATTTTTGCAAATATTCCCATTATCTAAATTATAAATTTAAATGGGCAAAAAAACAATCCCAAAAGCCGGAAAAATGAAATTTTTTTTGCTAAATTTAAGAATTTTTTCAACAATTTGATTAAAAGATGTGGTATGAGGGAAAGCTGATTAGGTCGGGAAAAATAGAGTTAGGAATCGAAGATCCGGGATTACTTTATGGGGCGACAGTTTTCACGACTTTAAGAGTTTATCATCATTCGTTGGATGATGGGAGAACGAACTGGAGAGGACACCTGCGCCGCCTAAGCAACAGCATTAAAACATTGGGCTGGCAAGAACCAAATTGGGAGAGCATCAGACAAGGCGCAGAGATATTGCAGCGGGAGTTTCCCGTATTACGAATTACAATTTTTTGCGATGGTAGAGAATGGATAGTGGGGCGACAGTTGCCGGAAGATTTAGTGGAGAGACAACAACAGGGTATAGTTGCTTGGTTAGCAGAAGGAACCCAATTTAGGCGCAGTTTAGCAGAACATAAAACAGGCAATTATTTAACTGCTTGGTTAGCATTGAATCAAGCGAAAAAGTATGGAGCCAAAGAAGCCATATTAATAGATGAATCTGGCAACTGGTTAGAAACGAGTACAGGAAATCTATGGGGATGGCAAGATGGGAGATGGTGGACTCCGCCATTAACAGCGGGAATTTTACCGGGGTTAATGCGAGAGCAGTTAATTGATTGGCTGAAAAGTCAAAATGAGATTGTAGAGGAAGAACCTTGGACACCCGATTTAGTATTGGGGATGGAAGCGATCGCCTACAGTAACAGTGTGGTTGAAGTCGTACCCATTCATAGAGTGGTGGGGAGATGGGGAGATGGGGAGATGGGGAGATGGGGGGATGGGGAGATGGGGAGAGTTTTGAGTTAATTAATTTCCCCTTGTCCCCTTGTCCCCTTGTCACCTTGTCCCCAGTCCCCAGTCCCCAATCCCCAATCCCTTTCTCATATTTGGACTAAAAAACCGGGACTTTTCATACCTGATATGTTGCGAATTTCTCAGATAGGTTAAGATAAATTAACATAAGAGTACGCAATAAAGCCTGAACGATAAAAAAGCTTGGAGGATTGACCAAGAGTGAATAAGCAGTGGAGAAATGCAGGGCTATATGCACTGCTAGCCTTAGTAGTAGTTGCATTGGCAACAGCTTTTTTTGACAAACAACCCCAAACTAGAGAAACTTGGCGCTACAGCCAGTTGATCCAGGCAGTTGAAAGCAAACGAGTAGCAAAAGTTAGTATTAGTGCCGATCGATCGTTTGCCCGTCTGACAGATCCAGACGATCCGAAAGGCAAAACAGTTATAGTCAACCTCCCCAACGATCCAGATCTAATCAACTTTTTAACAAAGAACAACGTTGACATCTCAGTTTTACCACCAGCTGATGATGCTTTCTGGTTAAGAGCACTCAGCAGTTTATTTTTCCCAATTTTACTTTTAGTGGGACTGTTCTTTTTACTCAGACGCGCTCAAAATGGCCCAGGTTCGCAGGCGATGAACTTTGGTAAGTCGAAGGCGCGAGTGCAAATGGAACCACAAACTCAAGTAACTTTCGGGGATGTGGCAGGTATTGACCAAGCGAAACTGGAACTTAACGAAGTTGTAGACTTTTTGAAGAATGCCGATCGCTTTACCGCAGTCGGTGCGAAAATTCCCAAAGGCGTACTCTTGGTTGGTCCTCCGGGAACTGGTAAAACTTTGTTAGCTCGTGCGGTAGCTGGTGAAGCTGGCGTTCCTTTCTTCAGCATTTCCGGTTCTGAGTTCGTGGAAATGTTCGTCGGTGTGGGTGCTTCCCGCGTCCGCGACTTGTTTGAACAAGCGAAAGCTAACGCACCTTGTATCGTATTTATTGATGAAATTGATGCGGTCGGTCGTCAGCGTGGTGCTGGTTTAGGTGGTGGTAATGATGAACGGGAACAAACCTTAAACCAACTACTTACCGAAATGGATGGTTTTGAAGGTAACACTGGCATCATTATTATTGCAGCTACTAACCGTCCTGATGTATTGGATGCAGCGTTAATGCGTCCGGGTCGTTTTGACCGTCAGGTAGTGGTAGACCGTCCAGACTTTGCGGGACGTTTGGAAATTCTGAAAGTTCATGCTCGTGGCAAGACTTTAGCGCAAGATGTAGACTTGGAAAGAATTGCTCGTCGGACTCCAGGGTTTACTGGTGCAGATTTGTCTAACTTGCTGAATGAAGCGGCAATTTTGGCAGCAAGACGCAATTTGACGGAAATCTCAATGGATGAAGTCAATGATGCGATCGATCGCGTACTAGCAGGACCCGAAAAGAAAGACCGGATGATGAGCGAAAAGCGCAAAGCAGTAGTAGCTTATCACGAAGCTGGTCACGCAGTAGTTGGTGCTTTAATGCCTGACTTTGACCCAGTACAAAAGATTAGCATTATTCCTCGCGGTCAAGCGGGTGGGATTACTTGGTTTACACCCAGTGAAGATAGACTAGATTCTGGTTTACTGAGCCGTTCTTACTTGCAAAACCGGATGGCGATGCTGTTGGGTGGACGAGTAGCAGAAGAAATCGTCTTCGGTGAAGAAGAAGTGACTACTGGTGCTTCGAGTGACTTGCAGCAAGTTGCGCGGGTAGCACGTCAGATGGTGATGCGCTTTGGGATGAGCGATCGCGTCGGACAAGTTGCTCTCGGTCGTCAGCAAGGTAATATGTTCTTAGGCAGAGATATCATGTCAGAACGTGATTTCTCCGAAGAAACAGCAGCGTTGGTAGATGAAGAAGTTCGCCTTTTAGTTGATGAAGCTTACAAACGAGCTAAGGATGTGTTAGTAAGTAACCGTTCCTTGCTGGATCATTTATCAGCTTTGTTAATTGAAAAGGAAACTGTAGACGCTGATGAATTGCAAGAAATATTGGCAAACAGCGATGTCAAAATGGCTTCTTTAGCTTAGTTACATTAAAGAGTGATTTAAAAGGAGGTAATTCCGGTTTTTCCCGAATTACCCCTTTTTTTTCTTGTAGCTCAGATGCCCCAGATCCCCTAGATCCCCGACTTCTTCAAGAAGTCGGGGATCTAAATGTAGGATTTGCGTAGATCCCCGACTTCTTCAAGAAGTCGGGGATCTAAATGTAGGATTTGCTATAAAATGCTTTTTAAAGGTTACAGGAACTAAACCGTGACTATTTGGGTAAACGAACAGATCGATCCATCAGGTATTATCTATTCTTGTATTGCTACTTGTAACGAAGAGCAAGCCAAAGATTGCCATAAATCATTTCAGGAGAACTTGACCGAAGAGCAGAAGTCAGCAGGTTGGGTAGTGAATCTGCGAACTGTAGAATCATGGGATGAAGTGCCAGTTAGTGCATTGAAGTTGAATTAATTCGGAAGAAACTATGAACCTTCGACTCACCGACCTATATGAAACTGACTTTTATGCCTGGACTCAAAAACAAGCAGAGTTACTACGTCAGCGTAACCTAAATAATCTTGATTTTGAGAATCTGATTGAGGAAATAGAGTCGTTGGGTAAACAGCAACAGCAAGAATTAATAAGTAGATTAACTATCCTCATTGGTCATTTATTAAAGTGGGAATATCAGCATACGAATAGGTCTAGAAGTTGGATTAGGACTATTAGAGAGCAGCGTAGACAAGTCACAAAAATCATCAAGAAAAACCCTAGCTTAAAATCGATGTTAGATGAAGCTATGAAAGAAGCTTACTCAGATGGAATAGACTTAGCTATTGACGAAACAGGGTTAGGTTTCAGAACTTTTCCCTCAGAAATTCCTTACACTTGGGAACAAATAGAAAACCAGAATTTTTACCCAGGATTACTTAATGATTCTGATAGAGATTTACTTGAACTGTATGGAATAGGTAATGAATGATGGTTGGGGTTGCGATCGCACTTCAATTCATTCTAAAATTAATAAACCAGAACTGCAAGAAAAATCAAATGATGAAGCCACTCTATAGTAAATAATGAAAGAAACTATTGGTAAGCAAATACATCAACATTGATAGACTTAATAGGTTGTGATTCTCCATGTAACATTTTTCTAATTTTTTCGGTTGTTTCGCGGCTAAATGTAACTTCACCACAACGAGAACATACCTGAGCAGGAATTTGTTCTACAAGATAGAATTTTCCATTGATTTGAAAAACCTCATTGACTTGTTCTGTATGGGATTCTGTTGCATTACAAACATGACATTGAAACATTGTTATCTCCTTTGGGAATAGTTAATCCATTGATTAGGATCGGGTTCATAAATAGTAATAATTTTAGTTATATCTGATTCTTGACGGGAAACTTGAATATGTAAAGCTTTACCTGAGCGAGTGAATCCTAAAAGTAAGCAGCTTGGCGAATATTTATCTTCTGGGTAATCTTCGATAATTATAACATTTTCACCAATTTCTCTAATTTCCTGTTCGCTGATGTTTCGTTCAACAGCACGCCTAAAAGCATGACGGCTAAAGTCGAATTGACCAGTTTGCAATTGATGGCGAATTTCTTCAATTTCTTTCACATCAATTTTCCATTATTACCTTTTCAATCAATTTTATAATAGTTGCGATCGCACACCAACCAATTCTAAAATCAAGAAACCCCAACCGCAAGAAGAATAAAGTCTATTTGTAGGGTGCGTTAACGCCAGTGTAACGCACCATTCCACATATTTGTGCAGTAGATAAGTTCTGGAGAAGTTAAACGTAAAAGATAGTATGGCATATCTGAGTAGTAATGCAGTTATTCCTGAAGCGAAATTAACAAAATATTTGCTAGTATGGAGACCGAAAGATGATAAGTCTGGATTTCTAGCCCAAGCGGGTTATACTCTTGATAACTGGCAACAACTAGAACGTGATTTAAAAAGCTTATTAATAAATGAAGCAAGTTTAGATAGACAAACTTCTTTTGGTAATATCTATAAAATTGAAGGTATATTAGTTGGCTCTAATGGAGTTAGTATTCAAGTAGCGACTTTCTGGATTGTCGATTCTTTTTCTAATGAAACTAGGTTTGTAACACTTCTGCCCAATTAAAAGAGGTAAATTATGAAATTTGAAATGTTTTCCGAAGTAATGTTAAAAGAAGATATTCCTGAATACAACTTACCTAAAGGAACTTCTGCAATTATAGTTGATTATTGTCCTAGACCGGAAGGGCAGGAAGATGGTTATGTTTTAGAAGTATTGAATGCAGAAGGCGAGGGATTTACAGTTGTTGCTTTGCCAGCTTCAAAAATTGAATCGGTAGCAGCAACAGTTTAAATGCGTAACAAGTTAAAACATCAATATCTCGAAGACGTAAACCAACTGTAATAGCTGAATGAATATGTTCATCCATGTAAAGTGCTAGGCTCATTTCAATAGCCCTTGAGCGCGTAATCTAGCAGCAAAAGGAGATTCGCCAGCTTCTATTTCTGCTTGTTTAATATAGTCTTGCGATCGCACACCAACCCATTCTAAAATCAAGAAACCCGAACGGCAAAAAGAATAAAGTTATGAAGCGAACTTTTACAGCAAGCGTATGGCAAGAGGGTAGTTGGTTTGTGGCTCAATGTTTAGAGGTTGATATTGCTAGCCAAGGCGAGACGGAAGCAGAAGCATTGAGTAATTTGAGTGAAGCTTTGTCGCTGCATTTTGAGCCACCTTTAGCCACTATCACTCGACAAATGTAGTGTTATAATGTTACTCTCAACAGAGCGATCGATTAATTCCATGATTGTAACTGATTTATTACCAATGCTGCAAAATTTATCCCGCGCTGATAAGCTACGAGTTATCGAGTTTTTGGCATCGGAATTGGCTAAAGAAGAAACTATTTCTACCCTCAAACATGGACAAACTTATGAAGTTTGGTCGCCTTATGATGCTTTTGAAGCTGAGACTGTCCTGGGAAAAATGTTAGAGGAAGATCGAGCAAATCAAGATGCTTAATTCAGAAAGATATCCTTTTATTGAAAGGCGCAATGATTCAGGAGAAAGAGTTTTTGCGCCATATTTACCGATAACATTAAATTATCAAAATCTTTCTTTGCAGATATCTGGGCTATTGGATACTGGGGCTAGTGTTAATGTTTTGCCTTACGAAATTGGATTACAATTAGGGGCAGTTTGGGAGGAGCAGAAAATTTCAGTTTTATTAACAGGTAATTTGGCTCGATTTCCGGCGCGTGGTTTAATTGTCTCAGCTACAATTGGTCAATTTACACCTGTTCGTTTGGCTTTTGCTTGGACGCAAGCTAATAATGTTCCTTTGATTTTGGGGCGGCAGAATTTCTTTGCCGAGTTTGATGTTTGTTTCTATGGTTCTCAGTTAACTTTTGAAATTTGTCCCAAACAATCCAGAAAGAGGTAAGTTATTAAAGTTGCGATCGCACACCAACCCATTCTAAAATCAAGAAACCCCGATCGCCAGAAAAAATCAAAGAATCAACCGTAGGGGCGAAGCATTTGGACATAAATTGTCGCCCAAATGCTTTGCCTCTAAAAACCCTACAAATTTTCCATCATTTTCTCTCTCATCCAGCCGATAATATCTGCAATTAAATTTGGTTGACTCGGTGAAAATGTTTGCAAAAACCCCCATCCCCTATCCCCTTCCCCCGCAACGGAGGAAGGGGAATTATTCTTACTCCCCCTCTCCGTCGCGGAGAGGGGGTTGGGGGGTGAGGTAACAACACAAATCGCGCCATCAAATTTGCTCAATGCTGTCAGAAAGGGAAGGCTAAATCCTGTGGGTGTGGCTGTGAGTGCTGTGGAATCGTAGCAGATGAAAAACAGGGGAATTTCGCTATTGCGGCGGGTAAATGTCCTAACTTGAGGCTTTGTGTGGTAATGGTAACATCGGTATTAATGATTTCTATAAATCTTGATTCCAGGCTTTATAAAAGTCTGGATAGGTCATGTTCTGGGCACAGTGCCAGAGAACTGAGTAGGATTCTGAAATTCTTTCATTTACTTGTTCTTCCTGCAAATACTTCTTCAAGTGTAATACAACTAACTGCAACTGATTGCTTTGAGAGATTGCCTTAAGACTATTAACAGTTTCTCTTTTGATCTCATTATTAGTTGTATTTAATAGCTTAACCAACGCCTCAATAGCCTTGGTATTATTTGGATCGATTTGTGCTAAATTATGAGCGGCTTCTAAAACAACCTTTTCCTTTTTGTCGAGTAGGGATTCTAAAACATCTATGGATTTCTTATTACCAGGGTAAATTTGCGCGTATCTAATAGCCACTTTCTTAAGAACCTCGATATTATCACTTTTATATAGTAGGTCTTTTAGCGTCTTGCTTGCTTCGTTATTACCAGGGTCAATTTGCTCTAAACTTTCAGCAGCTTCTATGAGCGCTTCCTCATTCTTAGTTTGCTTCAGCATTTTAGTCAAAGCGTCGATCGCTTGCTTATTCTCGATGGCAATTTGTCCCAATTTATGAGCAACTTCCCCACGAATGTGTTCATTCCGCTCCTGCAAAAGATTAATTAGTGCGTCGATCGCCTTATCCTTGCCAGAGCAAATTTTCGCTAAGCTATGGAAAGCTTGTCTACGAATCTCCACACTTTTATTTCCCTTGAGCAACTTAATCAGTTCATTGATTGCTTCTTCATTTCCCGGGTCAATTTGCCCCAAACTTTCAGCCATTTTCTTACGGGTGAAGTCTTCTTTAGCATTTTCCAAGAAGTAAGTCAGCATAGCAATCGCGTCTTCATTACCAGGGTCAATTTGCCCCAAGCTCTCAGCCACTTTCCTACAAAGTTCCTCATCCTCCTCATCATCCATTGTCTGTAACAGTTCAGTAAGGGTGTCGATTGCTTGCTCATTTCCACGGGCTATTTTACTTAAGAGCAAAATCAATCGATCTAATATTGTTTGATTTTCATTTTCTTCAATTTTCTTAATTGTTTTTTTAATTACTTGCTTATTTGTAGTACCAATTTTTTCTAACATTTCAGATAATTTCTGAATGTTTTTATTATTTTTAGTAGATCCTAAAAGTTCAATTAAGGTGTCGAGCGCGTATTCGTTACTTGGGTCTATTTGCGCCAAACTCTCAGCCACTTGCATACGAGTCAACCAATCGTTTTCTTTAGTTGTTTCCAACTCATCGGTCAAAGCTTTTATGGCTCTCTCATTTCCAGAGCTTATTTGTCCCAAGATCTTAGCCACTTTCCGACGAATAGACTTATGTTCAATTGTATCCAACTGATTAGTCAAAGCTCTGATCGTTTCAAGGCGATCGGTTTCTCTTAAGGCTTCTTTAGCTCCGTTTAAAATCCATTCTGGCGTTTTATCATTAGAATCAGCAATAGCCGACTTAATGATAGATTCCATAATTTTCTTAGTCAATTTACAGTTCTTAAACTCGGCTATACCTGCTGCTGCTAGAAAATACGCTCGATAATGATAAAAATCTTTACACCCATCGTTAAACTCTATTAGGGCTTTAATAAATGCTTCTTTCTGCTCCTTTATCTTGTCTCCCGTCCGTCCCAGCCAAAGCAAAATCACCTCTTTCCACTGGGGTTCAAAAATGCGATATTTGCTCTCTGGTACTGGCTTAGGGTTGCGATTATCGTGTGATCGGGGTAAAAAATAATTCCAATCATCAATAGCCTGTGCTGCGAAATATTCTTGAAAAGTGGGATGGAAGAAAGCATAAACTGCATCATCCGTCTCTTTGTCTCGGTCTACCAAATTTAGCCAACCCAGGTCGCAAGCAAAATTGAACATATCTTCAGTCATTACCTCATGGGCTAGACTCTCTTCTAGTCGAAACCTAACCTTGCTGTTGAGTCCTGCCAAGGCTAATTTTCCCAACGCTTTGTTCAATTCTCCCTGTTGAGCCTTTATAGATTTTCCATGTTTTCTGTCATATTCTGCTTGTTTCCACTCGTAAGAATATTGAGTAAATTGCCGATAAAGAGCCGCTTTTGTTTCCGGCAAGTCAACTTGGCGGTTATACCAGATCTGACATAATAGTGCCAAGCGTAAGGGATTTTTCACCAATTCGCGGATGCGCTCTTTTCGTGCTTCGTTTAGCTTGCTTTGTAATTTTTCCCCTAAATCCTGAGTCTGTAACTGTGACTGTTCTGTAGTTTTCTGCTGGCTAGGAGCATTAGCAAACCACTCGTGAATAAACTGCTTAACCTGATCCGGTTTAAACTCCAGAGTGCGATAGGTGTTGAAGCCTGAGAGTGTATTGTTGTTGCTGGCATCCCAGACATTGAGACGACAAGTCAGGATTACCCGCGCTGGAGCAAGCCAGCCTATTAAATAGTCCTCGATTCTGCGTAATGCCTCGACGGGTGAGATAGCTGCCATCTCATCCACTCCATCCAACAGCAGCCATACCTGACCCGTGCGGAATAGTTTAATTAGCTCGTCTCCGATTGCTGGGGTTACGCGCACCGCTTCCGAGTCAATAAATGGCAGTGCCTCTTTCAACCAATTTTCTCGTAAATAAACCTCTAGTTTTTTACCCTCTAACCCTCCCAGCGAGATACAAATTGGCAAACCTTTGTCGTTTTTGAGTATCCAAGATGCAATATTCCATAGGAGGGTGGTTTTTCCAGCTCCCGGTTCCCCAATAATAGCAATATGCTTGTTTTTGCCTGCTTGGTTTTGTTCTTGCCCGATCGCTTGTTCTAGAAAATCATCATGTTCATAAGTCTTAACTATGACTTCCTCCTCAGTTAACTGATACACCTCCTCCATAGAAATATCTCCACTACGTCGCTGCTGTTGTTTGCGCTCCACCAATCCCATAGGTACATAGACATTCAATTCGCATCCTAGCTCAGTGGCTTTACGCCTGAGTCGTCGGTTGTTTTGCTGCTCTTCTAAGACTTTCCCGCAGACTTCGAGCCAGTTTATTTCTGTTGGTGTGGTTGTTGGTGTGGGTGGGTTTAAGTCTTTTGGATCTACTATATCTGTTACTTCCAAACCCAAAGCTTTGCAAATCGAAATTGCAGACTCCTTATCTACCGCTTCTCCCCGGAAAAACCGCTTAACGGTTGATTCGTCCACTTCCGCTTTTCCGGCGATATCTAAATAAGTCCAAACTTTATCTTTATCGTTACGTTTAGCAGCTTTCGCCGTTGTGAGTTTTTGCCGTCCTTCTTCAGTTGCGGGAATACCACGTTTGCGGGTTTCTCTCATAGTTGAATTCGATGCAGTTGCCGATATTAATAGCTTAGTCTGTCTCTGCCGTACTTTGGGGGTCAGAAAGGGTAATTTAATATCTGACCTAAATTAACTGATACTGAATTGCTGGGGTTTGTTATTTCTAAATTATCGAATTTAGGAACAGCACATGAGTACCCAATTATTATTGAAAGCTATCCTTTCTCAAAATCCAAAAATTCAGCTTTTCATTTTGTTAGCTTTGCTCAGTTATTCGCACTATCAAAACATCAAAGTTCAACCAAAAGCCAAATTGATAAAGCGTAAGTTAATTCGGGTAAGTTCGCAGTTATTCGAGTTTTTAAGTGTTAATTTTATCAGTTGGTTCGATCCATTTTCAGGAATTTGTGTTGGTTTTTGTTTCTTACTTTGGCATTTGGTACAAGTTTTGATTGCAGAAAAAGAGGGAGATAAAGAATAACGGGGATAATATCGCGAAATTGTAGGGACACGGCATCATAAATCTATTGAATGAGAGACAAATATTAATTATGCCGTGTCCCTACAGGATTTTTGAATTAAAATTATCCGCAATTATTATTCCCATGCCATCCACCAACCGGAATCAATTATTGTTTCTCCTTGGTAGGTGAAGTAGAGAAAATCGTGTCCGCCTCGCCAATAATAAATTAAATATTCGTAATCTCCTTTTGGTTTATTTTGGCGGGTATGTTCTATTAAAGTAAAAAAGTTATCTCCTTGGGTGGAAGTGCGATCGCCCTTCCCCATCAACTGAATAATCTCAGATTTACTATATCTCCCCGTTCCCAAACAATCACCAAGTTGATTCATTACCTGCTGTTTTCGCCCATTCCATTTATCTACATCTTCGTTCCAAATACCGCCGCCGAAGTGTCCGGGAATTGTTCGCAAATTATTATATTCTACCGCTAATTCTTCTACATTACAAGCGTTTGTAGGTAAAGAATTAGCAGCTAATATCCAAGAGTTACCTAGCAAAAATAACATAAAAACCAGGAATAATTTGTTGTAATATCTTCCCATATTTCTTTTTTTATGAGGTTTTAGGGTCAATCGTTGCGATGATTTCTCCTGTTTGAGAGGTATCGTAACCGCCAAGGGAAATTAACTGAGAGTGAAGGCGTTGGTGTCCGAGAATGTTGAGGAATTGTTGCACGGGTTTTTCCTGCAAGTAATCTTTAATAATTACTAAATCGTATTGTGATTTATGTAGGGGTACGAATCCTAATCCAAAGGCGGTTGCTACTGCTTGAATACTGACTCCGGCATCAGCTTTGCCACTGGCAACTGTTCGCGCAACTGCAACATGACTATTAACAGTTTGGTTAAATCCTTTGACGGCAGTAAAGGGAATTTTGGCTTGATTTAGTAGGTATTCTAATAATTGACGACTGCCAGAACCTAGTTCTCGGTTGACAATAGTAATTGGCGCGTTGGCTAAGTCTGCAACTGTTCTCAATCTTTTGGGATTACCTGGTTGTACTAACAGTCCTTCTGACCAATAACCTAAGTTAATTAATACTAGTTTATGATTGGTCGATATGTTTTTGATAAAGCTAATATTATGGGAGTTGGTTTCTGGGTTGTATAAGTGCATTCCGGCGATATGAACTTCGCCTCTGAGTAATCTTTCTAGTGCTTCCATGCTGTTGGCAAAACTCCAGTGAACTCGCAAGTTGGGATACCATTGTTCTGCGACTTTTGCCCACAGGGAAAGTACTGGGGTACAGGCTGCGATCGCAACTGTCTGCTTAATTTTATCCTGAGAATCCCAAAGTTTGACAATGATTTTATTATCATCAGTTTCTCGCCAACCTTCCCCATCTGCGGGAATCATTTCCGTCCGAAATGCTTCTTCTCCCAACAACGGATAAGCAATTAATCTTCCCCCTACTTGCGCTAAATTCATTCTTAATTTCTGCGCTACTGGCACTGCTTGGGTGGGAATTGCTTCTACATCACTACATTCTTCTTGCAACCAAAATAAATCTTCTACTTGACATCCCAATACTTTTGCTAAACGTAAAGCTATTGTCGCTGAAGGGGCATATTGTCCAGATTCTACACCACTGATGGTTTGCCGGGAAACTCCGGCTATTTTCGCTAAATCCTGCTGACTTAAGCCTAAGCGGATACGAATTTGCTTTAAATTGTTACGTAGCTCACTTTCCGCCTTCATTACTGATTCCTTGTAGCAAACTTTTCTCAATACCAAGACTTTGACAACATTAACTTTACTAAATTCACCTATCTGTTAATAAAGTAACCATAAAAAAAGTATTACGATATACGCAAGTATTTCGTACAATGTGCTTAAATATTAGCATGACATGATATCACCGCCTCAACGCTAAAAGCCTTACTGCCAGATAAGGTTTTTGCCTAAAGGTTGGTGAAATCTAGTAAATGAAAAGAGTAAACGCTTTATTTTAGTAATCCTCTCCCTATTACTGCTCAATTTATTGGAGAGTAGTTGATGTTAGTTTGGTTTGAAGTAAACGGTTATACAGTTTTGTTGGATTCAGATGTTGCGCCGGGAAAGGCGAAGTCTGAACGGAGCAGTTATGGTGAGGTTTTGTTGAGCGATCGCCTTTTCCAATCACTAAGAAGAATTAATCCTAATGTTCCCTCAATAGCGATTAAAGAAGCGATTAAAAAACTTAATTCGATTCCTGGTGATACGCCCCAAGCCAAAAATAATAATTTCCGCAATTTTTTGCTAAATGGGATGACTATATCTTACCAGTTAGGTAAGTATAAACTTTGTAATGAATTGAAACTTGTAGATTATTATAATATTCAAAATAATGATTGGTTGGTGATTCAAAATTTTACAGTTTTCGAGGGAAAGGTTCGCTATTCGCCAGAAATTGTCATTTTTATTAATGGATTGCCTATTGGTATAATTGATTTAATAGAAACTAATTCTGATGCAATTCCCTTAAGGAGAAATTGCGGAAAAATAAAATTTTGCAACTATAAGTTACCAACAATTTTTTCTTATGTGCAAATTTTAGTAATTTCCAATGGCAATCAAGCCAGAGTTGGCAATCCTTACCTTAATTGCGAACAATTTATTCCTTGGCACAGTATATGTAGAGAAGAGAAGTTAATTAATGGAGTAACTGAATTAGAAATATTAATTCAAGATTTTTTTGATAAGCGCTCTTTTTTCAAGTCAATGAAAGACTTTATTGAGTTTACCCAGATACAAGTGGATACCTTACCTAAAGAATGTAAATGTCGTTTATAGAAGGGGACTGGGGACTGGGGACTAGGGACTGGGACAGTTTTGAGTTAGGGAGAAAGTCCTGAATTTTAAGTTATTTCCTCTGCTCCCCTGCTCCCCTGCTCCTCTGCTCCTCTGCTTCTCTTAAGAATTATGTTTGGGTAAACGCAGTCTTTTAGAACTAAGGGGACTGAGAATTTGGTTAAGTAAACGTAATTGTTCGGGTGTACCCATGCAAATCATTGCATCTCCCGCTGATAAAAGTGTATCTGCTGTTGGGCCGCCAATTAAAGTACCATCGGCGCGACGAATGGCGACTACTAAAGCACCGGATTGACTTCTTAGACGTGCATCTTTTAAAGTTTGACCGACATAAGGACAAACTTGGGGATCTAAAAGGAATTCTTCCATGTAGAACGATCGATCCGTCCCCGTCAAAATCCCATCGACAAAATCCATTACTTGTGGTCGTAATGCCGCTGCTGCCATGCGTTTACCACCAGTAATATAAGGAGAGACTACCGCATCTGCGCCGCCACGTTGTAACTTGGTGACAGCTTCTTCTGTGCTCGCACGAGCGATCGTTCTCACTGATGGATTAAGCGTTTTTGCCGAAAGTACAGTATAAAGATTTTCGGCATCTGAAGGTAACGCCGCCACCAAACAAACTGCCCGTTCAATGCCCACTTTTACCAAAGTTTCATCTAATGTAGCGTCACCTTGGATGGTCACGTAACCCATTTCTTTTGCTAATTCCACAGATTCAGGATCGGAATCAATAATGATAAAAGAAATGCCTTCAGCTTGAAACTCCTGAGCAATTTGCTTGCCAGTCCTTCCATATCCACATAAAATATAGTGTTCTTTTAAATTTTCTATCAAGCGTCCCTGCTGCCTCAGTTTTCTACCTTGTTGAAAATAACCTTGAATGATTGCTTCTGTAAATCTATTAACAATGTAACCGATCGTAATGATTCCTAATCCAATTAAAACTATAGTAAATATTCGACCGCGACTTCCTAAAGGTCTAGTTTCTCCATAGCCAACTGTAGCTAGGGTAATTACTGTCATGTAGATAGAGTCTAACCAATCCCATCCTTCGATAAACTTGTACCACAGTGTACCGAGTAGAAATATAGCAATGAATGCGATCGCTCCACCAATTAGCTGTTTTTGCAGGCGTTCATACCTAACCTCAATAGCTGTTTGTGAAAATAATCTTTTTTTAGAATTCACAGAAGTAGAAGCTTTTTGTTAGCTGTTTAATCATATACAACAGTAGAATACCAATTGCTCCGTTAAATTTGATAGTAGGAAAATAAAAAATGTATGTATTAATTGCTGGAGCCGGACTAGTCGGCATAAACTTAGCTCAAAAGCTGGTAGAGTTGGGGCATACGGTAGCGGTAATTGATATCGATCCTAATGCCTGTCGCTATGCTCGCGAACAAGTGGGAGCAATGGCTTTTGAAGGTAGTGCTGTAAGTACGGAAGTTTTACTAGAAGCGGGAATTCGTAAAGCTGACTCTGTAGCTTCTGTTTTACGGAGTGATGCTTTGAATTTAGCAATGGTAACTTTGGCTAAACATTACGGTGTTTCTCATATTATCAGCCGAATGCGACATCGAGATTTTGAAGCGCCATTGCGTTTGGCGGGAGCGCATCATATTATTAGCACGATCGATCTAGCAGTTTCTACTATGGTAAATGCGATCGAATATCCTGAAGTAGAATCGATGATGCACTTTGAACAAGGGCAAATCGAAGTATTAAAATTAGCCATTCCTGAACGTTGTAATGTTGTCGGACGTAGTGTAGCCGAAGTTGCTCAAGATTCTCGATTTCCTACAGGTTCTTTAATTATTGGTTATCAACCTCATCCTCATACGGATTTAGTCATTCCTAATGGCAGTACTGTTTTAGAATCTGGTTCAACTATATTAATTGTGACTAAACCAGGAACTTTACATCAAGTGATTGATTTTATTGAAGGTTGTCCTTAATCGCTACCCAGATCCCTTAGATCCCCGACTTCTTGAAGAAGTCGGGGATCTGGGTATCTTAGATCCCCGACTTCTTGAAGAAGTCGGGGATCTGGGTATCTTAGATCCCCGACTTCTTGAAGAAGTCGGGGATCTGGGTATCTTGATTAATCATCTTCTAATTGTAAAAGTTGTCGATCGATATTACGAATGCGGTTTTGGGCAATTTCGTCAGAAATAATCCGTTTTCTGATAGCTTCGTTTAAAGCGCCTTTTTCTGCTAATAATAAACGCCGTTTAATTGCATCAAACTTGCTGCGATTACTATCATTAGTATCAAATTCATCTTCCCGACGGTTATATAAATCTCGTAATGCTTTTTCGGCAGCGGCGACTTTGACTTGGTAAGTCGATCGCATTTCCTCATAAATTGATTTTGGCAAAACTCCCGCCTTTAATAAACTATCTAATTCATCTTGTGCGGCTTTAGAAGTCATTAATTGAGCTTGCAATTCTTCTGTTTGCTGACGAAACTCGGAAAAATGAGAAAGTTTCAACTGTCGCACGAACCAAGGTAAACTTAATCCCTGTCCGACTAAAGATAATAAGACAGTACCAAATACCAAAGCAATTAATCTTTCTCTTCCGGGGATAGTTGCGGGTAAACTAAGAGCTAAAGCCATTGAAAGAGAGCCTTTAATATTACCAAAAAATAGGACGTGCTGCCAACGTAAAGGAATTGGGCGATCGAACCAACGCACTCCCCATAATAATGGATAAACAGAAAGTAATCGCCCCACTTGATAAGCGACTATTGCCAGTAAAACTGCTGGCAAAGTCTGCCAGATAGTAATCAGATCGATTTCTAACCCAATTAGCAAGAAAATAAATGTATTAACCCCAAAACCTGCATATTCCCAAAAACTCAACAAAGCAATTCGACTCGATGCCGAAATATTCCCAGAAATCCCTAGATTTCCCACAATTAATCCGGCTACTACCACAGCCACAACACCAGATACACCAATAAATTGTCCAAATTGAAAAGTACCCAATGCCACTGCTACTGTGAGTAACATACTGCTTAAGGGATCGTCAGAACGAGTGAGCAACCCAGTACTTAAATAACCCAAAGCTAAACCTACTAAAATTCCACCAACAATCACCACAAAAAGCTCTTGCAATCCATCGAGGAAAACCAACTTACCAGTAGAATTCACCTTGAGAATTAAGCTGAATAAAACCAAAGCTACACCATCATTAAATAAACTTTCTCCTTCGACAATTGTGGAAAGTCGAGGCGGTACTGGCACTTCCTTAAATACAGCAATTACCGAAACAGTATCAGTAATCGCTAAAATTACTCCAGCTAATAATGCTGGTATCCAAGACAAATTGAGTCCAAATTTTAATAATAAAGCTGTAATCCCTGTGCAAATTAGCACGCCGGGTCCCGCTAGGAGTAAAATCGGTTTTACCGTGCTCCGTAAACGGCTAATATCTGTATTAATTGCGGCTTCAAATACCAGAATAGGCAAAAATAGATTGAAAATTAGGGACGGATCTAAACCAATTCTCCGAGGTAATAGCTCAGTAATTGCTAAACCTGCTAACACTAAGCCAGTAACATAAGAGACACGGAACTGTCGGGATATTAAGGCAACGCCAGTAGCTACTAATAGCAGAATAATCAATGCAATGACCAATTCCGCAAATTTTGCTTCGGAGGAAGGGTTTGCGGTGTTAGAATTGGCAAGGATAAACTGTTGCAGAAAGCACGACATAAATATTCAACCCAGAGTTACAATACCCAAATATGCAAAATTTTGGATCGTTGGCATATCCTGCAATACAGGTTTGGTAGCCTCGATCGATGTAGCTGACAAACCAAACCAGTAAAATTGCATCGGAAAAAAGTTTTGAATTAAGGATTGAACAGTGATCATAGAAGTTGTTGAAAAGTCTAAAGTAACTACAGAGTCAGGATCAGAGACAGATAAGTACGATCCCGCTAGCTTCGATCAGTTTGTCATGTCCACTTACGGACGCTTTCCTCTTGTGTTGGAAAAAGGCGAAGGTTGTCGCGTGTGGGATAATGAAGGGCGCGAGTATTTAGATTTTGTAGCGGGAATTGCTACTTGTACCTTGGGGCACGCGCATCCGGTAATGGTAGAAGCTGTGACTAAGCAAATTCAAACTTTGCATCATGTTTCTAACCTTTATTACAATTCGCCGCAAGGTTTGCTGGCAAAATGGTTAGTAGAGCATTCTTGTGCCGATCGCGCTTTCTTCTGCAATTCTGGCGCAGAAGCCAACGAAGGCGCAATTAAATTAGCGCGGAAATATGCTCACACGGTTTTAAAAATTGATGAGCCTGTAATTTTGACCGCAAACGCCAGTTTTCACGGACGGACTTTGGCGACAATTACTGCTACCGGACAACCGAAGTATCAAAAGTATTTCGATCCCTTGGTGCCTGGTTTTCATTATGTAGAATACAACGATATTTCAGCGATTAAAAATGCGATCGCAGATATCGATACCGGAGACAGAAGAGTAGCAGCAATTCTCTTAGAAGCTTTACAAGGTGAAGGCGGAGTTCGTCCCGGAGAAAAAGAATATTTCCAAGAAATTCGCCAAATTTGTGACGACATTGGCATTCTTCTAATTATGGATGAAGTGCAAGTAGGAATGGGTCGCAGTGGCAAATTATGGGGATATGAAAATCTCGGAATTGAACCGGATATTTTCAGTAGTGCGAAAGGTTTAGGTGGTGGAATTCCGATCGGTGCAATGTTGTGTAAATCCAAATGCGACATTTTCCAACCCGGAGAACACGCGAGCACCTTTGGCGGAAATCCTTTTGCTTGTGCAGTTGCACTCGCTGTTTGTCAAACTTTGGAACAAGAAAACATTTTAGAAAATGTCCAACAACGTGGCGAACAATTGCGTGCTGGCTTGAAAGAAATTGCCGTTAAATATCCCGAAAAAATTACCGAAGTGAGAGGTTGGGGTTTAATTAATGGTATGGAATTAAACGCAGAAAGTAACTTAACTTCTGCTGATATAGTCAAAGCAGCAATGGCAGAAGGCTTGTTATTAGTTCCAGCAGGGCCAAAAGTTGTCCGCTTTGTTCCCCCATTAATTGTAACTGCTCCCGAAATTGATTCAGCATTACAAATTGTTGGAAAAGCGATCGCCAATTTAACTGCCTAAGTACGTTGTTGCGCTTTAGCGCTCTTATTAACAGTAGCGCTAAAGCGCAACAACGTACTTAATCATCACTGCTACGAATTTTTCCATCTGGCATAGTAGTTCTTTTGAGAAAACTTCTGCTTAAGTCAACGCCAACGATATTGGCATCTTGGAGAACTGTACCCATCAAGACAGCGCCACTTAAGTCAGCGTAACTAAGATCGGCACCTAAAAAGTTAGCGAAACTCAGAAGACTTAATCTCATGTCAGCACCACTTAAGTTAGCGTTAGTTAATTGCGCTTGCTTAAGATCAGCACCTACAATTAAAGCTTGGCTTAAATTAACTCTGCTCAAGTCGGCTCGCACTAGTCTAGCACCACTTAAGTTAGTTCCTTGTAAATTAGCACCTGCTAAATAAGCATTACGCAAGTCAGCTTCTCTGAGGTCTAATTGACTTAAATTAGCATCACTTAAGTCACAGCCGCGACATTGCTTAGTTTGTCGCAGTATTTCTAAGTGTTGGAGATTATAGGCATTCGCGGGAGTAGCCAAGCCAAGAATAGTGAACAAAACAATAAAAGCTAGTTGTTTGATTGTCATATTTCTAACAAAGTAACCTTTATTAGCATAGCTTGACTCCCTCGATTTAAAAAGTCACCAGATCCCCTCACAGATCCCCGACTTCTTCAAGAAGTCGGGGATCTAAAGGATCTAAAGCGGATGGAAATAGTCGTAGATTTGTTGTGCTAAACGCATACCGATTCCGGGAACTTCGGCTAATTGTTTGACGGAGGCTTCGCGGATATAATCGATCGAGTGAAAATGCGCGAGTAACTGTTTCTGCCTTTGAAAACCTAAACCGGAAATTTCCTCTAATCGAGAACGACGCATTTTATCGCTTCTTTGTTGCCGATGGAAAGTTACGGCAAATCGATGCGCTTCATCTCTTAATCTGCGTAATAGTTGTACACCTGGTTGTTCGGGATCTGTTTCTAGTGGTAAAGATTCGCCGGGAAGAAAGATTTCTTCGCGTTGTTTGGCTAAACTAACTACTCGCAAATCTTCTAATAAGTTCATTTCTTGAAGGACGGCGACAACTGCGGAAAGTTGACCTTTTCCACCATCGATCATGATTAAATCAGGCCAGTCAGAATCAGCATTTTGGTTTGATGAAAGGTCTGTTTCTGATGTTTTTGCATATTTCCGAAAGCGTCGCTGAATCACTTCGGCTAAACTGGCAAAGTCATCGGAATGTCCGGCAGTTACAGTAGGGTTTTTAATTTTGTAATGTCGATAGTGTTGTTTGGCTGGTAATCCATCAATAAATACTACTTGAGAGGCGACGGCATTTGAGCCTTGAATGTGGGAAATGTCGTATCCTTCGATGCGATGGGGTAAGTCTGGTAAGTCGAGAATGTTGGCTAAATCTTGTAAGGCTTGATTGTTGCGATCGCTATTTTTCCGCGTCCGTTCCAGTTCATATTTAGCATTACGTTCTACCATTTCGATCAGTTCGGCTTTAGTTTGTCTTTGGGGTGCAACAATGCTGACTTTTCTGCCTTTGCGATCGCTCAAATAAGTCGCCAACATTTCACTATCGGGTAACTCATGCTGCACTAAAATTTCTGTGGGAATTTCCACTGATTCAACATTTTGATAATGTTCTTCTAATACCCTTTGTAAAATTGCTCCTGCTGTACCCGATTTGGCTTCAGCATTAAATCCCAATCTCCCGACTAATCGACCTGCACGAATTTGGAATAATTGAATACAAGCGTGTTGTTCGTCGGTGGCTAGGGCGATCGCATCTCGCGAAATACTATCATTGGGTAAAGAGACTTTTTGCGCTGCATTTAAAGATTTAATTCCCTCAATTTGATCCCGAATCCTTGCTGCTACTTCAAAGTTTAATTCTTCAGCAGCTTTCTGCATATTTTCTGTCAGAATATCGATTAATTCTTCTGTCCTTCCCTGAAACACCATTGCGATTTTTTGAATGGTTTTGCGATACTCTTCAGGAGTAATTAAACCTTGGCAAACTCCCGGACATCTGCCAATATCATAGTTTAAGCAAGTTCGGTCTTTAAATAAAGGTTGGGGACGCTGACGTAGGGGAAATAAACGTTTCGCTAATCGTAAGGTTGTGCGTAACAATCCTGAGTCAACAAATGGCCCATAATAACGGTCTTTTTCTTTACCAATCCGCCGATTTCGAGTAATAAAAATTCGGGGATAATCTTCCGACCAAGTAATTAAAATGTAAGGATATTTTTTATCGTCTTTGAGTAAAACATTAAAGTATGGCTGATGTTGCTTGACAAGATTTGCTTCTAAGGCTAGTGCTTCCGCTTCCGTGTCAGTGACGATAAATTCAATATCGATGATTTGGCGCACCATCATGGCGATGCGATCGCTTAATCGCTGGGAATCGCGGAAATAGGAACTGACTCGCGATCGCAATTTTTTTGATTTACCGATGTAGAGGATGCGATCGTTCTCATCCTTCATAAAATAGACACCCGGTTCTTGGGGAATTTGCTTGAGGCATTTTTCTAAGCGTTCCGGGTCTTTTACCAATGGGAGGATTTTGGCAGAAGTAGTCATTCGATTTCGGATTTCAGATTTTAGATTTACCCTACAGATTAATCTGGTTGTTCAAACTCAGATTACAGGTCTTCTAGATGAATTTACAATCTCTCTTCCTATGATAGAAACTTTATTTATAAACTGTTCATGGATATTTGATTTTTTTCGGTAGTGTTACTGAAAATTGGCGGAAAATTATGACATAACTAGCCAAAAAACGATTCTTTGCTGAATAATTTTTACCCTACGAGTTTAAAAATTAAATTTATGAATAACTAGATAAAATTTGGAAATATTCCAGGTTAAATTAAGATATGAATTCAGGTACAAGTTTTATTGACGCAACTAAACAATGGTTAAATTTATGTCTCTAGAAGACCTACAAAACGATTATAGAGAAGCCTTAGATGAAACACTCAATCATCTAAATGTAGTCAATTTATTAGTGGCGCAAATAGAATCTAAAATGGAACAAGTGAGAGATTCCATGCAAAATCTCTGCCAAATCGTAGAACAAATTATAGAAGCACAAAATCAACAATAATCTTAGGTAAAAGATTTTATGATGTTAAACCACCCAAAATCTCTTGAATTGCCTCGCGTAACTGAGAAAGATTGATTGGTTTAACGAAATATTTTTTCGCCCCTAAACTGAAGGCACGTTGTTGATCCGATTTAAACGCATAAGCGGAAACAACAATGATTGGCACTTGTTGAGCGATCGGTAATGCTTGCAATTGTTTAAGTATACTGTAACCATCAAGGTGAGGAATTTTCAAGTCTAGTAAAATTAGGTCTGGTCGGAAATTAGACAGGGCGGGAAAGAATGCTGCGCCATCTGCGATCGCCAACACCTGATATCCCAAACAACTCAAGTAATCACTCAATAGTTGTCGAGAAATTTCATGGTCTTCAACCAGTAGAATACGGCTAGATAAAAAATTTTGTGTTTTTGAATGAATAACAGTATTTTTTCCTGATTTTGCCATAATTTTAGCACGGTTAAAATTTAAGTGTAATTTCCAGCAATGCCATTGCTGCTAATTTAGTAAAACATTAATATGCGGTATATGAAATAGTTGTAGATTGATTAGCTTGGGATGACAGGCAACCTGAGATAAAAAATCAAAAAATAATAGCTAATTGGCTCTTAGCAATTAGCTATTACTCAGAAACTATAGTGTATTGAAGAAAATCAGCAACCGACTGGTAAATAAATTATCCAGCTTGCTGTTGTTTACGTTTGGCAGCTAACAAACCACCCAAACCAATTAAACCGAATACTACTGAAGGTTCCGGTACTGATGCAGAGGGAGGAACAACACCTCTGAGTGCAACTTCGTAGTTACCAGTGTGAGATAAACCATCGTTACCTAGCCCAGAATTATTAACTAAACCGGATCTTGTAGCGTTGAAGCTGTACAGGAATCGCTCAATACCACCATAGTTAACCTTAACTACTTCGCTGACTTGGAAGCCATTATTGATGAATGAGGCAAATGGTCCTAACTGAGAAGCATAGAATGCTTTGGCATCGAAGTGACCTGCCAAACCAATCAAGAGGTCGCTGCCGCTGGTGGTGACGTAGGAGATATTGGGGTCACTGCTGCGTTGGAAACCTTTAACCTGATCGTCTAAAAAGTTGATGTAGGCTAATTGACGCAGCGCTGAGCTAGGTAAAAAACTCGGTAGCTGCAATGCTGCTTTAATTGCGCCTTCATTAGCTGCCAGACCAGAAGCGTCATAAAAAGCGTTAAACCAGGTATTTGCAAAGTTATTGACACCGTAGGCTGTATTTAAGGTTGGGCCAAACCAATCTGTTGCGGTCAAGCTACTGAGGGTGAGGGATTTACCTGCAACTGTACCTTCAATGTTGGTGCGAGCGTTAGAGGCTAGAAATTGGTCTTTTGTAAGTTGTTCGCTGCTAGCAAATAACTCAACGTTACCGCCAGGGGCACTGCTATTCCCTGCCAAGATAGCATCCAACCTGCTCATGTCGTTAGTCAAGCAGGTGCTGGTTGCCCCACAACTTCCGTAGTTGTTGTCGTAAAGCAGGACATCGTTGTTACCTGTGATGGTGTAGGCGAAGCTAGGGGCTTGGGCGATCGCACTCATGCCAGCAGCTGAGGCAGCGATGAAAAACTTCTTCATAATACTAGACATTTTTATTGATCTCCAGAATCTACAGGTGTGTTTACAGCCGAGCCAACTACTAGGGTTGAGTGCTTGATTCTTATATAGATGCAATTTCTTAAGATTTATAAATTGATTATGCACTCAGATATTGCAGAGGACTTCATTTAATCCTAAGTTTATTCTAAGCAATTAGCTAACGGCAATAGGTGAAATATAAATAAATTTCACCTAAAGCTTCCATGAAGAATTCGGAGAAAAGAAGTTTTTTTTGCTAGTGATTTTACGGATACAAAAACTTAGAAATTCTGTTTACTGCTGTTTCTAAAATCTGTGGTTGATGTACTAGAGCAAATCTCACATAACCCTCACCAAATTTACCGAAACCTGCGCCCGGTGCTACAGCAACACCCGTATTTTCTACGAGTTTGGCAGCGAATGTGAGGGAATCACTAGCCCAAGCTTCTGGTAATTTTGCCCAAATATACATAGTTGCAGGAGGGGTAGGCACTTCCCAACCTATACGATGTAGGGCTTGAATAAAGGTGTCGCGCCGATCGCGCAAAATTGCCACATTTGATTTAACGTTATCTTGCGGGCCACTTAAAGCAGCGATCGCGCCATTTAAAATCCCGCGATATTGGTTAAAATCAACGGCTGCTTTGACTTGGCGTAAAGCTTTAATTAAAGCTGGATTACCAATGGCAAAACCGATGCGAAAACCACCCATGTTGTAGGATTTCGACAGGGTAAAAAATTCGATCGAAACGGTTTTTTCCGGATCAGCTTGTAAAATCGAAGGTGCGATGTTCTCCGTAAATACTAAATCCAAGTAAGGGAAATCATGTACTAGTACCAAGTTATGTTGCTGACAGAAAGCCACTGCTTTTTGGAAGAATGATATTGGTGCGATCGCAGTTGTGGGATTATGAGGATAACTCAACACCATCATTTTGGCTTGAGCTAAAACTGTTGATGGTACTTCTTCAAATACAGGCAAAAACCCATTTTCCGCCCGCAATGGCATTGGGTAAATTTGACCGCTAGCTAGGTAAACACCTCCCATGTGAGAAGGATAACCAGGATCTAAAAGTAGGGCGAAATCCCCTGGATTGAGAACTGCTAAAGGTAAATGGGCAGTTCCTTCTTGAGAACCAATTAAAGGTAAAACTTCGGTTTCTGGATTGACAGAAACACCGAATTTTTTAGTGTACCAGTCAGCAGCGGCTTGACGAAAATCTCTAGTTCCGTGAAATAATAAATAGCCGTGAGTGCTAGTATCTGTTAAAGCTTGTGCGATCGCGTCGGTGATATGGTTTGCTGCGGGTAAATCCAAAGATCCTAACGACAGATCTATAACTTCCAAACCTGATGCTCTGGCTTTAGCTTTCGCTTGATCCATATCAGCGAAAACATTGTGTTGTAGAGGTTCTAAACGTTTAGCGAATTGCATATTCTGAAAATTCTTCTTCGTTCATGGTTCATTAGACCGCTTGCTAAAGTATTTTTGGTTCCAACTTGGTTGAAGGTCAAAGGGTAAAGTTCAAAGGATTTTTCACCCTTTCCCCAACCCTTTTCCCCTAACTTCTGCAAGAAGTCTAATTACTGATTTGACAGATGTGCTTCTAGCATATTGGTGATTCTCTGTTTGGTGTTCTTTGCTTCGATTCCCTCAAGAGATTCAATCACCTCGCCGTTTTTAAACAGCCTTAGTGCAGGAACTCCTTCCACCTTGTAGTTTTTTACTGCTTCGGGGTTAGGATCTACTTCCATTTTGACTACTTTTAGGCGATCGCCATAAGTTTCGGCTACCGAACTAACTAATGGAGCCATTAGTCGGCATGGCCCACACCAAGCTGCCCAGAAGTATACCAATACTGGCTGCGTCGCTTTCAGCACTTCGGTTTCAAACTCAGTATCGAAGATGGTTATCACGCTGCTCATCAAAAACTCCTTGGGTCTGAAAGCCCATGCTTTAGCACGACTTTGTGTTACGATAATAGGATGAGTTAAGACCACAACAGAATGCAGACTATATCTGTAAAATGCAAGCTTCAAGTCCCTGTAAACTTGCGGCAAGAAATAGACCGCACTTTGCAGGGTTTTGCCGATGCTTGTAACCAGATATATGAGGTAGCTACAGCAGAGAATTGTTGGAATACAACCAAGCTTCACCATAAGGTTTATAAACCAGTGAGAGAAGCTACAGGATTGAAAGCCAATCATGTTTGTCAAGCAATTCGTCGTGTTATTGGTAATGCCAAAGCTGTTAAGCAAATCCACAAATTTAGACCGACATCTATAAATCTGGATGTTCGGACTTTTCAATACATTGAAGAACTGCAAACTGTTGGCATTACTTTGATGTGTGGTCGAGTTAAATTTAAATTGAGTATCGGCAATTATCAGTTGGCTTTGCTCAAGGGACAATCCCCAACTGCTGCCACTCTCAACAAAACTAAACGAGGCGACTACTACATCAATATCTGTGTCGATCTGCCGACCCCTCCCACTGGCAAAACACCTAAAGTAATTGGTGTCGATCTGGGTAGAAGAAGTATTGCTGCTACTTCTACAGGTAAATTGTGGAATGGGGAACAGATTCAAAACGTTCGAGATCGATACAGCAAAGTTAGAGCTAACGTTCAATCCAAACGCACTAGGAATTCGAGAAGACTTCTTAGAAGGCTTTGTGGGAGAGAACAAAGATTTCAGAAGTGGTTGAACCACAATATTTCCAAGCAGCTTGTTCGGGAAGCTAAACAATTTAATGCGGCACTGGCTTTTGAGGATTTGACCAATATTAGGGAGTCCTTGAATCAAAAACCAAGGAGCAAAACTGAGCGTCGTAGAACTAATAATTGGGCCTTCTATCAATTGAGGTTGTTTACTCAATACAAAGCCAACATCGCTGGAATTCAAATTGTATTTGTTCCACCTGCTTACACCAGCCAAACCTGTTCTCGCTGCTATCACATTCACCCAGTCAAGGGTAAATCGTATCGCAACGGAAAGGTTTTTAAGTGTGGGCATTGTGGGCTGGAACATGATGCTGATGTGAATGCGGCTAATGTTATTGCTGCTTTGGGGACTTCGTTTGTAAGCAGTCCCGAAAGTCCGGGGATGAGTTGTCAATTAGAGGGGCAGTTGTCTCTATGAACCGATAACTCAGATCTGTGGCTAAAGCTCCGTATCTTTAGATTGGAGTAAGCTTACAGCACACCCAACAACAGTCAATTATCAGCTTATCCCACTCAATGCCTCATTCCAACAAGTTGTTCCTAAAGCACAGAGCGATCGCTGGTATAGTTTGGCTCCCGAAGCGCTAACCACCTCGTTTTTCTGCTGGGACTAAATTAGCTGAAATTATATATTTAACAAGAGAAAACTTTAAAAACTCTTCATCAAAACTAGGTGGAAACACGAGAATCGGCTTGTAAATTATATGCTAGCGTGTGTAAGCGTGCATCTATACATAACTTTCAGAGGGTTGTCTGCTAATAAAAATTAAATAAAAATCCAGAGAATTTACTAATTGTGTTCATCACAGCATTCGGAATGATAGGCGATTAGTGTAAAAGCTGTGCAATCTACCTACTCCCTCTGAAAAAGCACTTACCACAGAATTTTTCACGATTAACACCCATTTAAAGTTGGGGGAGAGTACCATAATGAGAAGCTTTTCGGGCAAAAACTACTATCAAATCGGTCTATCGCTAACAGCCTTGAGTGTTACAGCTGTCATCCATGCTGGGTCGGCACAAGCCGCAACCTTTACTGTTGGTGGTTATACTTGGGATTCAGCTAACTCGGTAGTTAGTGGATCGATCGTCTCTGGCGAAAAAATCTCTGGTTTTGATGCTTCTTTCCGGGAAAGCCAAACAGTCGGTTCAATTTTAGGTTTTGGTTCCAATACCTCAGTAGACCTTGGTGATAGCACGAATCGGGGCATGATTGAACTAAACTGGGGACAAGGAAAGTCTTTAGTAAACGCAGATGGCAAAGACTTTGTAGTATATGAAAACGGTAGTGGAGGATCACCGGAAGCATTTGCCGTAGCTGTTCGCAAAGTTGGTCAAAACACTTTTAGCCAGTTTCTCTATCAATTTAGTAGTGGTTTTGAACCTAACGTTTTTGCTACAGGTTTCGATTTAAGCGATTTTGGCATTGGTGAAAAGGAAGAAATTGATGCCATCCGAGTCATGAATTTAATTGCAACCGATAAAGTAAGTGGTGCTGACGGACAAGGTTTTGTGGGAGGTAACTTTTCCCCTTTAACTGGTCCATTTGGCATTGGAAGTTATACTTCTGATAAATTCGATGCTGATATTACTTATGTAGTCGGTTTGCATTCGCCAAAACCAGTACCTGAACCTAGTTCTATCTTAGGTTTACTAGCGTTGGGTGCCATAGGTGTTACTTCCAGACTATTACGCAGAACTTAGAGGATATTTCAACTCAGATCCCCGACTTCTTGAAGAAGTCGGGGATCTAAAACTCAGATCCCCGACTTCTTCAAGAAGTCGGGGATCTAAATATAGACTAAGAAGTTTTCTTCTTAGTAGAAGTGGTTTTAGTGGTCTTTTTAGCAGTGGTAGTTTTTTCGCTAGTTTTAGTTGCCGAACTAGTTTTTTTACTACTAGTAGATGTGGTTGATTTTTTCGACTTAGTAGTAGATTTGGTTGATTTTTTAGCAGCTAAAGCTTCCAGTGCTTTTTCCAAAGTGATAGTTTCCACAGTTTCCCCTTCTGGGATGGCTGCATTAGTTTTACCATGCTTGATATAAGAACCATAAGGCCCTTCATAGATATTCACTGGTTCATCATCGCTGGGATGATTGCCCAGTTCTCGCAAAGGTGTTTTAGTCTTAGAACGAGCACCGCCTCTGGTTTTCTTGGGTTCAGCCAAGATTTCTAATGCACGATTGAGGTCAACTGTCAATACATTATCACTGGCTTTCAGAGAGCGAAATTCTTTGCCTTCTTTGCCTTGGTCGTAGACGATGTAAGGGCCGAAACGTCCTAAACCTGCTTGGATTTTGCCTCCGGTTTCTGGGTGAACGCCGAGATTTCGGGGTAAAGCAAGTAAACCTAAAGCCATTTCCAAAGTAACGTCTTCTTGGTTAACACCTTTTGGCAGAGAAGCACGTTTGGGCTTTTTGTTTTCCTCGGAAACTTCCCCTAGTTGCACATAGGGACCATAAGTACCAATCAGAATAAAAATTGGTTCTCCGGTTTCTGGGTCAATGCCGAGTTTTTCTGGCCCTTCGGTTTTTTGTCGGAGGATGGTTTCTACTTGTTCTGGGTCTAAGTCTGCGGGTGTGAGGTCTTTGGGAATAGAAGCGGTAACTACACCATCGCCTTTTTCGGCTTCGATGTAGGGGCCAAATTTACCGATTCTCACTTTAGCAGCGAGATTTTCTAGTTCTACGGTACGCGCTTCTCCAGGGTCTATTTGGCTTTCCCGTTCTTTGACTTGGGTTTCTAGACCTTTTTCTCCTTGATAGAATTGCCGCAGGTAGGGTAGCCATTGGGCTTCGCCTGTGGCGATGTCGTCTAGGGTTTGTTCCATTTGGGAGGTAAAGCTGGTGTCTACCAAGTCGGGGAAATGTTTTTCTAACAGACTGGTGACGGCGAAGGCGGTGAAGGTGGGGACTAGGGCGTTGCCGTTCATTTGGGCGTAGCCGCGATCGATAATCGTACTAATAATACTCGCGTAAGTACTCGGACGACCAATGCCTTCACTTTCTAAGGTTTTCACCAAAGAGGCTTCTGTATAACGGGCGGGGGGTTGAGTTTCGTGACTAACTGCTTCCAGTTCTTTACAATCAGGATGATCCCCAACTTTTAAAGGTGGCAGAATTACTTCTTGGTCTTCGATGGCTGCATCTGGGTCGTCGGAACCTTCCACGTAAGCACGTAAGTATCCGGGAAAGTCGATGCGTTTACCTGTAGAACGGAAACCTGCGTCTTCTACTTGTAAATCTACGGTAATTAAAGTTTGGCGAGATTCTGCCATTTGGGTGGCGACGGTACGTTTCCAAATTAAATCGTACAGTCGGAATTCTAAACCACTAAGTCCGGTTTCTTGGGGAGTGCGGAAAGTGCTACCTGCGGGACGAATGGCTTCGTGGGCTTCTTGTGCGCCTTTGCTTTTGGTGGTGTATTTGCGGGGTTGGGGGCTGAGGTATTGACTACCGTACATTTGTTCGACGCAGTTCCGGGCAGCTGCGATCGCTTGTTCGGACAAATGCACCGAATCTGTCCGCATATAGGTAATATAGCCCTGCTCGTACAAACTTTGAGCAATCCGCATTGTGTCACGGGCGGAAAGGTGCAGTTTGCGGTTAGATTCCTGTTGTAATGTGGATGTGGTAAAGGGCGGTGCAGGTTTGCGAGTAACTGGACGTTCTTCAATATTGCTAACTGTCCAAGTTTTGTCTAAAAGTCTTTCTCGCAAAGCCAAAGCTTCAGCTTCATTAAGGACAACTACATTGCGTCCGGCGATGATTTGCCCTGTAGTTTCGTCAAAATCACTGCCTGTGGCAACTTTTGTCCCCGCTAAAGTTATTAATTTGGCATCAAAAGGCGATTTTTCTTTTTCTAAAAGGGCTTTTAAATCCCAATAAGTTGCTTGATGGAAGGCGCGACGTTGACGTTCTCTTTTCACCAATAGACGAACGGAGACAGACTGGACTCTTCCCGCTGAGAGTCCCCAAGCGATCTTTTTCCAAAGTAGGGGTGAGAGGGTGTAACCTACGAGTCTGTCTAAAATGCGCCGCGTTTCTTGGGCGTGGACTAACTGTTCGTCGATGTCACGACAGTTTTTTAAGGCTTTGCGGATAGCGTCTTGGGTAATTTCGTGAAATACCATCCGCTTAATAGGCACTTTAGGTTTAAGAACTTGCTTTAAATGCCAGCTGATGCTTTCCCCTTCGCGGTCTTCGTCAGTTGCTAGTACCAGTTCGGTAGCTTCTTTGAGGGCATCTTGTAGTTGTTTGACTACTTTCTTCTTTTCTTTGGGGATCACATACAGGGGTTCAAAGTCTGCTTCTACGTTCACCCCCAACTGTGCCCATTTTTCCCCTTTGACTGTTTCGGGTATTTCGTCAGCAGATGAGGGCAAGTCACGGACATGACCCATCGATGCTTCTACCCGGTAGTTGGAGGGGAGGAAGTTGCGAATGGTGCGTGCTTTGGTGGGTGATTCGACTATAACAAGGGTTGACATGAGAACTTATACAACAGCAGCTAGGCTAGAGAGTTAATTTAGAGTTTTTCAAGCAGAAGGCAGAGGGGCAGAGGGGCAGAGGGGCAGAGGGGCAGAGGGGCAGAGGGGCAGAGGGACTCCAGAAGTTTTTCCCTAACCCCTAACCCTGCGCTTGTCCCCTTGTCTTGTTGTCCTCGCGTCAGTCTCAACCAACTATTTTTGACCATACTCTTGATATCTGGCTCTCCTATTTACACTTATATAGGATATGAATCACTACAATTTGATTTAATGTGCAGTTTAAGCCTTGTGTGGTAAGGTTTTGAGGAATTTATTTTTTTAAAGCAAGTTTGTTAACTTTCTTTGTTGAGTGTTTGCCGTCACTCCCGAATTGCTGAGTTCGAGTTGCGATCGGGCGATCGCTCTTGAAGTAGGAAACTTTTACTTATGATATCTAAAATCTTAATTTGGGGAGCGATCGTCTAATAACGCAAGTTGCTAGTTATAACTGTAGATTTTTCTTAGCCCCCCTTATCAAGGGGGGTTGGGGGGATCTAAACTTGGAAACACAGCGTTAGATCCCCCCTAGCCCCCCTTGCAGAAGGGGGGAACAAGAAAAAATTAATAACTAGCAACTTGCGTTAATAATTGACTCAGGAAAGGATCTATAAACTCAATGACTACATTCTATCGTCTGCAAGGAGTCGATTTTGAATGGGATGTTAACAAAGCCTAAAGCAATGTAGAAAAACATGGTGTAACGTTTGAAGAAGCAGCCGAAGTTTTCTTCGATCCGTTTTATCAAGAAGGTGATGCTAGTGCTAATAATGAACTTCGCAATTTCATCATTGGATATTCTCTAGCTCAACGATTGTTACTGGTGATTTATGTAGAACGTAGATTGCGAATTAGAATTATTTCTGCTCGTCCTGCTACCCGTAATGAAAGTAAATTGTATGAACAATCATGAGGAAGAAGTTAATTTACAGTTACGTCCCCGTCCTACAGAAACAGTTTTTCTGGAAATTCCTCAAGATACTTTAAAATCTTTGCAGGAAGTAGCACAAATACGGGATATGTCTTTGTCTGCTTTGCTAAAATTTTATGTCGGTCAGGGTTTACGACAAGATTTAGCTAGAATGTTTGGCGATCGCATCATCGAAAAAACTGCTCAAGTGCTGTCTCGACACATTGATTCTGAAGAGAAAATCTCTACTATTATCCAAGAAATTCTAGGGGAAATTATGCCCAAAAATCGCTGATTGGTAAAGTTGAATTCGGCGTTGGGGAGCAATTTTAGGTATAAGTTTTAACCAATACTAAGTGTAGATTGGGGTTTATCTCAATGGAACAAGAAGACTCCCGTTAAACTGCGTTGTAACGGGAGATGAATGTGACCAACTAACTCAGAAGCGAAGCATCGATTTTAGCCAAGCGATCTATCCAATCTTCGATAACCTGAGTCATGGTTTTTTCCTTGCTTGCTGCGTATAGTTTTAGCTTGTTGTATCTGCGTTCTGACAACCTAAATCTTAATGACTTTTCTTTCATAATGTGTACACATAACGCCACCTTCATGTAAGTATAAATGTAGGTTGTTAACTGCGAGAACGTGAGGAAACAGGTAAAACGTCCTACTCCGTGATCTCGAAATTCCTAGCCGTCAATGGTGTAAAACTAAGTCCACACGGTAAGGACGAGAAAGAAATTGAATAAACTACCTTGGGGCACAAGGAAAGTTACGCTTGGGGAGTAGTCCATAAGAGTGCTTGCCCTAAAAGGTGTAGTCGGACTAGACATGAAACTGTAAGACCAAATCTGACACAAGTTGGAAGTGGCAAGATTCAGCCCAAGAATCTCCCGTTACATCCTTTCTTGATTAACGGTGAGAGTGTCAACTGTGGCATCTCAATACCAGGAAACCGGAAAAGTTGTTGAATATGTGACGTAGAACGCAATAATATTAAGTGTCCTGGTCTGTATGGCTAATCCCCAAATTTTATAGGATCTATGAGTTTTGCTGAACTTGCAGCACAGCTAAATGCTGGAACAATTTTGCCGGAGTCAATTGTAATTGCCACACTGATTGTAGTGTTAATGGTTGACTTAATCGTGGGGCGGACTTCGACTCGCTGGACTCCTTATCTAGCAGTCGCAGGTTTACTCGCCTCCGTTGTCGCCCTTTTCTATCAGTGGGATATCACTAACCCAATCTCATTTTTGGGTGGCTTTAACGGTGATGCCTTAAGTGTAGTGTTTCGCGGCATTATCGCTTTGTCCGCAGCAGTGACAATTTTGATGTCGATTAGCTACATTGAGCAATCAGGCACTTCTTTGGGCGAGTTTGTTGCGATTTTGCTCACTGCGACTATTGGCGGGATGTTTCTCTCTGGCGCAAATGAGTTGGTGATGATTTTCATCAGCTTGGAAACTCTGAGTATCTCCTCTTACCTGCTGACAGGTTACACTAAGCGCGACCCTCGTTCTAATGAAGCGGCGTTAAAATACCTGTTAATTGGCGCTTCTAGTACGGCAATTTTCCTCTATGGTATATCTTTGTTGTATGGTTTGTCCGGTGGGGAAACTAAGTTAAGTGCGATCGCTGCTGGGTTGGCTGCTGGTAGTGGTCAATCTTTGGCTTTGGTAATTGCTTTAGTGTTCGCTATTGCGGGTATCGCCTTTAAAATTTCGGCTGTACCTTTCCACCAATGGACACCTGATGTTTATGAAGGTTCTCCTACTCCGGTAGTTGCTTTCCTTTCGGTTGGTTCAAAAGCGGCTGGGTTTGCTTTAGCTATTCGCTTAATGGTGACAGCTTTCCCCTTAGTTAGCGAACAGTGGCATTTCATTTTTACCGCCCTTGCTATTCTCAGCATGGTGTTAGGAAATGTGGTGGCTTTGACTCAAACTAGCATGAAGAGATTGTTGGCTTATTCTTCGATCGCTCAAGCTGGTTTTGTCATGTTAGGCTTAATTGCTGGTACGGAAGCAGGTTACTCCAGCATGGTGTTTTATATGTTGGTTTACCTGTTCATGAATTTGTGCGGTTTTACCTGTGTAATTCTGTTTTCTCTGCGGACGGGAACTGACCAAATTAGCGAATATTCTGGGTTATACCAAAAAGACCCTTTGTTAACTTTGGGTTTAAGTCTTTCTCTACTTTCTTTAGGTGGAATTCCGCCTTTGGCTGGATTTTTCGGGAAGTTGTATCTGTTTTGGGCTGGTTGGCAAGCTGGTCTTTACCTGTTAGTTTTGTTAGGTTTAATTACCAGTGTGGTTTCGATTTACTACTACATTCGCGTCGTGAAAATGATGGTGGTAAAGGAACCTCAAGAAATGTCCGATGCAGTGAAAAATTATCCGGCTATTACTTGGAATTTGCCAGGAATGCGGGCTTTACAAGTGGGTTTGGTGGTGACTTTAATCGCTACTTCTTTGGCTGGTATTTTGTCAAATCCTCTGTTTAATTTGGCTAATGGTTCGGTTGCGAAAACTCAAATGTTGCAATCAGCTGTGATTAGTTCGGAGGTTGTTGAAGCTGCGACTCAGGTTTCGGCTATTCAACAGTGAATTAGTCAAAAAAGAGTTACGCCTGACTTTTTAGGTCGGGCGTTTTTTTTACCACAGATGTCCACAGATAAACACAGATGTTTACTTGATTTTTTGTTGGGTGGTTGAGGTTTTTTAGGAACGCAGATGAATGCAGATGAACGCAGATTTAATTTGATTTTGGCTGATTTTTTGCCCATCGCTGCGATCGCAACTACTCCCACTGCTGCTAAACTTTTGTTACCTGTTTGTCAGGGGATAAATGCAGTTCTTTGGGTTCCAGAATCTTTAAGGGAAATTAAGGGAACTGAAGTTTATTCTGGTTCTTTAAGGGAACATCTTGCTAATATTTGGTCGCAATATCGCGGTTTTATTTTCGGTTTGGCAACTGGCGCTGTTGTTAGGTTAATTGCACCTTTATTGAAAGATAAATCTGTCGATCCGGCAGTAATTGTTATTGATGAAAATGGTAAGTTTGTAATTAGTTTATGCGGTGGTCATCAAGGTGGTGCCGATCGGTTGGCGCGTGCGATCGCACTTCAATTAAATGCTACCCCAATTTTAACGGGTGCGGCTAATGGTTTAGGTTTACCTGCTATCGATTTGTTGGGTGTTCCTTTTGGTTGGAATAAAGGCGCAGGTGATTGGACAAAAGTAGCTGCTACTATTGCCAGAAATGAACCTGTTCAAGTAATCCAAGAAGTAGGTTCTACTCTCTGGCAAAATCATCTCCCAGAAGGTCATTCTTTCTATTTTGAAAATAATGAAATTACCCAGTCCCCAGTCCCCAGTCCCCAGTCCCCAAAAGCAAGAATTTGGATTAGTTTCACCAAAAGAAAGTTTTCCCCTGATTCAGATTTACCGAAAGTACAATGGCATCCGCGAGTTTTATGGTTAGGAATTGGTTGTGAAAGAGGCAGTTCTAAAAAGTTAATTGAAAGTGCAATTGAACAGGTTTGTCAAAGGTATCATTTGGCGGAAGGTGCGATCGCCGGAATTGCTACAATTGATATTAAAGCTGATGAAGTCGGTTTAATCGAAGTTTGCCGAGAAAAAAATTGGCCTTTAAAAACTTTTTCGGCGGAAGTTTTAGGTAAAATTAATGTACCCAATCCTTCAACTATTGTCGCAGCGGAAGTGGGAACTCCTAGTGTGGCGGAAGCTGCGGCGATTTGTGCTGGATTAGGGATGACAGGCAAGATGCCTGTCCTACAAGATGGGGCTAGTTTATTAGTTAAAAAACAAATTTTTCGTCTAGAAGGAGAACGTGGGGCTGTGACAATTGCTGTGGGATTATCAGATAAGGAATATAGCGATCGCACTGGGAAAATTTTACTAATTGGTACGGGGCCAGGTCAATTAGAACAAATGACTATTGCCGCACAAATGGCAATTTCTCAAGCTGATGCTGTGGTTGGTTATTCTTTATATATTGACTTGATTACCCCTTTATTAAAACCAGGTCAAATTGTGGAATCTTTGCCCATTACTCAGGAAGTGGAAAGGGCGAAAAGAGCGATCGAATTAGCAGATAAAGGTTTAACTGTGGCGGTGATTTCTTCGGGAGATTCCGGGATTTATGGGATGGCTGGTTTAGTATTAGAAGAACTGCAAGCGCATGGTTGGGATGGGCAAGTTCCGGGCGTGCAAGTGTTTCCCGGAATCACGGCTTTACAAGCTGCTGCTTCTTTAGTAGGTGCGCCGTTAATGCACGATTTTTGTGCGGTTAGTTTGAGCGATTTATTAACGCCTTGGGAAGTAATTGAAAAGCGATTGATTGCAGCAGCAGAAGCGGATTTTGTCACGGCTTTATATAATCCGAAATCCCAAACTCGCACTGAACAGATTGCTTTTGCTCAACAGATTTTTTTAAAGTATCGTAATCCGACTACACCAGTGGCGATCGTCCGTTCTGCTTATCGGGAAACCCAAGAAATTACGATTACTACTTTAGAAAAGTTGCTGGAAAGCTCGATCGATATGTTGACAATTGTGTTAATTGGTAACTCAAATACGCGGATTCATGGCGAATGGATGATTACGCCAAGGGGTTACAAAGTCGAGGGAATTGAATACAGCGATTTGTAGGAATTAAGGAGTTTTTGTAATACTGTAGGGGCGAAGCATTCGGGCGACTATCTCTAATAAAAAGCGACAATTTATATATCCGAATGCTTCGCCCTGCCTTAGCGACAATTCATACATACGAATGCTATTTCTGATAAAAACCGACAATTGATATCCTCGAATGCTTTTAATCTGTTGGGGATGACAGAAATTTAAATTGTTTTTATATGGGGCAGGGCGAAGCATTTGGGCGACTATCTCTGATAAAAACCGACAATTTATATACCCGAATGCTTCGCCCCTACAGATTACATTATGTGTAATTAAACTAATTTTAAATCGGTTTAAATTTGGTAATATTTTCTTCATCGTCTTCCCAGGTGAGAGGATTTTCAATAATATAGCGTCTGATATTATTATACGCTTGTTCGTTACGGATGATTTGTTCGTAGTAATTACGTTGCCAAATTGTGCCAGAGTTTCGCGTGACGCGGTTAACTTGGCGAGTACTTACTGATTTAAAGTTTTGCAAAATTGCACTTAATGAACCTGCTTTAGTTCCATTGGGTAAAGATGTTTCAGAATTAATTTGCGTTGTTAATGATTGGTTGTTAACAGTATTATTTTGCTGTTCGGTAATCACAATAATCCCATGTAAGTGATTGGGCATAATTACAAAAGCATCGAGTTCAATAAATGGGAAATGACGGGGTAAATTATGCCAAACTGCTGCAACAGTTTTACCTGCAATATTTGGCTGCATATTTCCGTTAATAATTTCCCCTAGTAAACATCGCTTTTGATGACAGCAAATCGTGAAATAATATGCACCTTCTTGGGAATAATCATATCCTTTGAGGCGAATTGAACGATGATGGTGAATGTCAGGATTATAATTCATATTATTCAGAATTTTCCGGGAACCGCTCTGGTAAAACGACGTTGGAAGAAGGATTGATAAGTTGACTCAGGAACGGCTAGATAAAGTTTTCGTCCTGGGTCAAATTTTTCACCTCAAAACATGACTGCTATTTCAATTTTACTGGTAAAATTAATTGGGACTTACAAATTTTATGCGATCGCTATAAAGTTAAGGAAAGATCGCCATGACTCAAGCTGTATCCAAACAAGTTACATTTGACGAATTTATTGTTTGGTATCCAAATAACTATAAATTGGTTGTTTGTTTGGTTAGTTAGCCTGTCATTTAGCCATAGCAGAGGTGGAATTAAATAATGTCTAAATATTCATCTGAACAAGAGAAAGTTTTAGTACAGCAAGTGCAAGAAATGATGCAACTAGCAATTAACTCACTCAATAGTGGTCAACCAGTTGATGCTCTGCGAATTGCGGAAAAAGCATCATCAATGGGAGTAAATGTACCGGAAATGAACTATCTCAGGTCTATTTGTTTGTCTAATGTAGGACGGCATAGAGAAGCTCTAGCCGCAGCACAAGCAGAATTACTGCTTAACCCAAACCATGCCAAAGCACAAGCTCAAGTTGACAATTTAACTATAATCTTATGTAAATCGGAAACAAAAATTCCCACTCAGGAACGTACTTGGAACACAACACTTCCATACGACACTCTTCTATCTATTCAAAAAGCCACTATGACCCATTCATATCGTGGTATTCCCCTGCTAAAAAATCCTTTTGACTTGGCGATTTATCCCATCTTAATTTGGAATTTAAAACCGCGTACAATTATAGAGATTGGTTCTAAGGATGGAGGTAGCGCTTTATGGTTTGGGGATATTTTAAATAATTTTGCTATTGACGGGCATATTTATTCGATCGATATCGTTAAAGTCACCTCCTTAACACATCCTCGTGTAACTTTTATGGAAGGTAATGGAAGAACATTATCAGAAACATTATCATCAGAATTTCTGAATATGTTGCCTCGTCCATTATTGGTAATTGAAGATGCAGACCATAGTTACGAAACCAGTAAAAACGTTTTAGAATTTTTCCATCCTTATCTGAAAGAAGAAGAATATATTGTTGTTGAAGATGGAATTATTTCTGATTTAATGCAAGATACTTCATATACTAGTGGGCCTCATCTGGCATTAAAAGAATTTTTGGCTAAGTATCAAAATGAATATGAGATTGACAGTAGCTATTGTGATTATTTTGGGTATAACATAACCTGGTGTACAAATGGGTTTATCAAAAAATTAACCGCTCCACTAGAGTCTGATGAATTCATTTATAGCTTAAAGTTGAGAGAAATTAATTTAATTCTCTTCCCGGATTGGCAACAACCTGAAGATTTACTTTATCTTGAGTTAGAAAGAGTAATTAGTAATATTTTAAATCATCCTGATAAAAACAAAATAGCCATACTATTTGATACAACTAATATTCCTGAAGAAGATGCAAATTTAGCTTTATCTGCGGTAACTATAAATCTGTTTATGGAAGCAGAGATCGAGGAAACAGATATTCCAGAAATTTTCTTGCTGGCAAAGATTAACTCAAGGCAGTGGTCTAATCTGTTGCCTCAAATTCATGGTCGGATTGTCTTAGAAAATGAAAATCAATCAGCAATATTACAAGCTGGTGCAGAAAATTTACCTGTCTGGAAATTAGATAGTTTAGTATAAGAGCAATTCTCGTTCGCCACTAGAATCAGTTACGATCGCAATCTCCCCGACCTTAAAATACTAATAATCAACCACAAACCCAGAAAACTCGCCACCCCAAATAAAGCATTACTCAACACAGAAAACTGACTTGTTTGCCCTTGAGAAGAAATAATCGCTGCGCCAATAATTAACGAACCAACTACAATACTAAAAGACAAGCGATTAGCGGAAACATCTAAACTTCGCCGCAACCCATCGAAATCTTTGATAGCTAAATTCCACTTCAAAGATTCGGAAGTTACTCTGTCTAAAAGTAACTCTATTTGTCGGGGAGATTCTAAAGACAAACTTTTAACATCTAAAGCTGTCCTTAATAAAGTTTGTAAAGGATTATCTCCCAACAGTTGCCTCTGAAATAAATCTGTCATTAATGGTTTTATTTCATCTAACAGGTTCACTTCTGGGTCAAAAATTCTTGCCGATCCTTCTAAATTCGCAACAGTTTTTGCATATAAACCCATGTTACTGGGTAATCTAATCTTATTCTCTCTAGCTATCTGTAAAACTTCATAAAATACTTTGGCAAAGCTGATTTTGGATAAACTTAAATTGTAATATTTCCGCAACATTCGTTCATAAGAAACTTCCAAATTCGCTAAGTTGTCCGGGTTGGCAGAATCAGCTAGTTGCAATGTTAATTGGGTGCAACGTTGTGCGTCCATATCGACAATTGCTAATATCATTTCTGTCAAAATGCGCTGACTGCGGGGGTCTAAACGACCAACTAAACCACAGTCTAATAATGCGATTCGACCATCTTTTAAATAGAAGAAATTGCCGGGATGAGGATCGGCGTGAAAAAATCCATCAACATAAAGTTGTTGAATAAAAGCCCGAAATAATAGCCTCGTAATTTCCCTTCTCTCTTCTTCGGGAGAAACGCCATTTTTTTGACTAAAATCTGCTGTTAAAAGTGGTTCTCCGTCCAACCATTCTAATACTAATAATTTGCGCGTGGTTAAATCCCAATAAACTTCAGGAATCACTAATTTTTTGGGATCAAACCAGCGACTCGTAGACATATTTTCGTGCAACTGTTTAGTGTAGCTGGCTTCTAAAATAAAGTCTAATTCATCTCTTAATGCTTTAGTAAATTCGTCAGCTAAACCTTTGATGTCGTAAGTTTGTCCAATCTCGGTCCGATCGACCAACTCCGCCAATCCTCTGATTAAAAATATATCTTGTTCAATAATTACCTCTATTCCGGGACGCTGAATTTTTAAAGCTACTTCTCTGCCATCAATTAATTTAGCACGATGGGTTTGCGCGATCGATCCAGCTGCGATCGCTTGGGGATTCACAAAACCAAAAACCTCTTCTAAAGGCTGTTTTAATTCTTGGCGCAAAACTACTTCAATATCTTGCCAAGAAACTGGCGGAACTGAACTTTGTAAAGTCGATAACTCTTCAATATATGATGCTGGTAAAAGGTCAGGACGAGTACTTAATAATTGTCCTAATTTGACATAAACTGGCCCTAATTCTATGAAAATTTTCCGTAAAACAGCCGGAGTTGGCAACTGTGGCTTCTCAGCACTACCACCAGTCAACAAACCCCGCATATAACCCCAACCATTGCGAAGGACGACTTCTGCAATATCTCTTTGACGGGAAACAGTTTGAGTTAAAAACATAATTGGTAGTTGGTAGTTGGTAGTTGGTAGTTGGTGATTGGTAATACGTGAATGTAATTAGCTTTACAACTTCACTGATTTTTATTAATCATTTACTGTTTTAACAGGAATGGGTTTAATCCAAAACAAAAAAGCTTTAGTTAATTCTAACCAAAGCTGGGAAATTATACATCTGTCGAGAGTTTTAGATTTTACAAAAGATGAGTAAATCTGGGATCTTCTTGGATTTTTTTCAAGACTTGCTTGATTTCCTGAGTACGTTCTTTTTTGACAATTAAAGTGACGTTACGATCGCGCACTACCACCACATCCTCTAATCCAATAGTAACAATTACCTCATCTTCACCTTCAGCATAAAGGATACTTCCTTGGGTATCCATTCCCACATGAGTTGCTAATTCTACATTCGCTTGTTCGCCTTTTAACAAACGTTCGATCGCGTTCCAATCACCCAAATCATCCCAACCAAAAGCCGCCGGAATCACATAAGCCAAATTAGTTTTTTCCATCAAAGCATAGTCAATACTTTTCTTCGGTAATTGTGAATAAGCAGCTACACCTTGTTCTTTTAAAGGAGTGAGAATTTCTGAAGCATGAATCGCCAATTCTTTAAGGACAACTCCCGCCCGAAACACGAACATTCCGCTGTTCCAGCTAAATCTACCTGTCGCTAAAAACTCTTCTGCTGTTTCGCGATCGGGTTTTTCTGTAAATCGATTTACCCGATAAACTAACGATTTCCCAAAAGTACCTTCCGCCTCTCCTTGTTCAATATAACCGTAACCAGTAGAAGGCTGATTTGGTTTAATTCCTAAAGTGACGATCGCCTCTTTTTGGGTTGCTAATTTAGCAGCATCTTCTAAAATTTGTTGATAAGCTGCTTCATCTGCAATCCAATGATCTGCAGGAAAAAAACCAACTACTGTATCATTACCATAACGTTTGGCAATTTCTAAAGTTGTCCAAGTAACCGCAGGCGCAGTATCTCTTCCTTCTGGTTCTACTAATAAATTTTCTTCTGGTAATTGGGGGAGTTGTTCTTTCACTCCTTCGGCTAAAATTTTAGAAGTACAAACCCACAATTTATCCCAACCACCTGCAACTGATAATAGTCTATCAGCCGTTGCTTGCAACAGACTTTTGCCACTACCATCTAAACTCAAAAACTGTTTCGGACGTTGTTTGCGGCTGAGGGGCCAAAAGCGTTCACCTTTGCCACCTGCTAGAATTACGGGGATTAACGAGTTAGTCATTGGTCTTGAGTAAATATTAGTACTATTAGCGACTTGGCTTCATCGTACTAGGTTTTTCCTGGTCGAATTTAAACTTTTGAACAAGGAAGTTTAAAAAATTGATGATTCATTCAGTCAGGGATACCGAGATCTGCGGAAACCTAGTTTTGCGATCGACCATCTGTATCATTAACATTCTTATGCTAATCTTGATGTCTGGAAATCTTAAACTATGAAGTGATTCTCTTTTAGAGAACTTATTGAATGGATAAGGCTAGTTATTGAATGGATAAGGCTAGTTTACGTCGATCGCTACTAAAAATCCGGCAAATTCTCCCGAAAACAGAATGGCAGGAAAAAAGCGATCGCATTTGCACCCACTTACAATCTTCTCCCATCTTTAAGGAAGCAAAAACCGTTTTAGCTTATTTTAGTTTCCGCCAAGAACCAGACTTAAAACCCTTGTTTGCTGACAATTCTCGACGTTGGGGCTTTCCTCGCTGCGTTGGTAAGGAACTCTCTTGGCACTTTTGGCAAGCGGGAGATCACTTAGAAACCAACAAATTTGGTATTTTAGAACCTCTTGCCAATGCGCCTACTTTAGATCCCAGTAAAGTTGATTTAATTTTAGTTCCTTCTGTGGCTTGTGATGTGCGAGGATATCGATTGGGCTACGGTGCGGGATATTATGACCGTTTATTAACTTTACCTGAATGGTCAAATAAACTAACTATTGGAGTTGTGTTTGAATTCACTTATTTGGTAGAGATCCCGATCGATGAATGGGATCAATCTTTAACAGGAGTTTGTACGGAAACCGGGGTAAAACTTATTAATAAACATCAGGGATAAAAGCTAAATAATGTTTGATAAACAGCAGATTTTTAAATCTAAATTTTCCCAATGGTCAGGGGGAAAATATGTTTTGATGTATGGGTTGCTGGGTGCGATCGCTCTAATCATGCTCTTTCCTTTATTCTGGTTAATTAGCACCGCCTTTAAATCACCCTCAGAAAACATTTTTCAATTCCCACCACAATTTTTCCCGACGCAACCAACCTTCGATAATTTCATCCGAGTTTGGCAATCCCTACCTTTTGCCCAATACTTATTTAACAGTACCTTAGTAGCAGGATTAACAGTTATTTTAAACTTGTTATTTTGTGCTTTAGCGGCTTATCCCCTAGCCAGATTGGAATTTAAAGGCAGAAACATAATTTTTGCCATCATCGTTTCTACGATCATGATTCCTTTTCAAATCGTGATGATTCCCTTGTATATTTTAACAGTACAATTAGGTTTAAAAAACAGCTATTTAGGAATTATATTTCCCAGTTTAGCCTCAGCATTTGGCATTTTCTTATTGCGCCAAGCCTTTCAAGGAGTACCCAAAGAATTAGAAGAAGCCGCCAGAATGGACGGTTGTTCCGAATTAGGAATTTGGTGGTTTATCATGTTACCAGCAATTCGCCCAGCATTAGTAACTTTAGCAATTTTTACCTTCATAGGTTCTTGGAGTGATTTCTTATGGCCCTTAATAGTAATTGAGCAACCAGAATATTACACTTTACCTTTAGGCGTAGCCAGATTAGCCGGGACATTTTCCTTAGATTGGCGGTTAATAGCTGCGGGTTCAGTAATATCGATCGCCCCAATTTTGCTATTATTTATTATCCTGCAAAGATACATAGTTAAGAGCGATTTAGGCAGTGGTGTTAAAGGTTAGATTTCCGATACAAAGAAACCCGGTTTCTGAACCCTAAGTAGGTGCAAATAAATAAAGTGAAAATAGTTATCTATCAATGGGGCGGGCAAGATGCCCACCCCACAATAAAGCTGAAAATCTTGTGGGGTGGGCAGGAGAGCCCGCCCTTGTTTTACTTTATTTAGATCTACCTACTTACTTACAAAGAAACCCTTACAAAGAAACCCGGTAACTTCTGCCAAACCGGGTTTCTGGGGTGTTACTCAAAAAATAAATATCCCAAATCAAGGCAGAGAAATAAAGTTAGATTGAGTAATCGAATTAGCAGTAATTCCCTTCAAAGTTGCTAACAATTCGTTACTGCCAAGCAACCTAATTAAGGTATTATTTTCGCTTTGCACAATTGACAATTGTGGGAAAGTTAAACCACCCGATAAACCTAACAAATCCACCCCTACTTGGAAATCACTAATTAGCTCACTGCCTTTAGCAGATAACACAAATCGATCGCTACCATTGCCACCTACCAGATAATTATTTCCGTTATCACCAAAGAGCAAATCATTACCATCACCACCAACTAAGGTGTCATCACCTTGACCACCATAAAGAGTATCATTTCCGGTTTCACCAAAGAGCCAATCTGCACCTTTATTGCCAAAGATGGAATCATTTCCGTTACCACCGCAAATTTCATCATTACCATCTCCACCGTTGAGAGTATCATTACCATCTCCACCGCAGAGAAAATCATTACCTAAATCGCCAAAAAAGCGATCGTCTCCAGTTCCTCCGAACAGAAAATCATTTCCTTTACCACCGAAGAGAGTATCATTACCATTCTGGGCAAAAATAAAGTCAGTGCCAGCATTACCGTAAAGCAAATCATTACCTTCACCGCCAAAGATGGTATCGTTATCGCTGCCTCCCAAGGAATCAATAGTACCAGCACCAAAAATGGTATCGTCGCCTAGATCTCCAGCTAAAACATCATCATTTTGATCGCCGTATATTACATCATTACCTTTACCACCGCGCACCAAATCATTTTTTTGACCACCGCGAACAGTATCATTGCCTTGGTTGCCATTTACGAAATCAATATCTTCGTTACCGTTGAGAAAATCGTCGCCTTCACCACCAGAAAGCCAATCATTTCCTTTACTACCATAAAGGCTATCACTTCCAGTTCCGCCAACTAAATTATCATTACCCCCTTCGCCTAGTACAAAATCATTGCCACCTAAACCGAAAAACTGATCGTTTAACTGTGTACCGACAATAAGTTTATTGTTGCCATCATTATTTATGGAATTGTTAACTGGATTCAAATTCGATAAACGAGCCGACAAATTATTCAGATCGGGAGGAGTAATAAAATCACAGTAGCACTCAAACTGATCGACAATAGGAAGGCTGGCGTTATTAGAAGTACCAATGTTGTAGCCATTACCACTAGTTAAAACCAGTTGGACTGTTTTACCCGCTTCAAATACTGCGCCTGCTACAGAAGTGACTTTTAAGATAGCAGTTCTTTGTCCGGCAGCAATGGTAAAACTGGTTGCAGTCAGGTTGGTAATATTTGAGCTTGCCGCTAGGTTGTAGTTGGTAGTGAGGCTGGCAGTTCCGGCGATGCTATAGTTGATGGTCAGACCGCCTGCTGGTGCGGGGTTATCTAAAGTGATGACAAAAGTGCCATCGGTGCTGCCTCTTTCTCTGCTAGTAATGTCAGAGGCAATGGTGATGGTGGGTAAAACTTCCTGTTTGGTGACGAAGTTGGTAGTGCTACTGGAAATACCTGCGGTGTAGATGTTGCCATTATTGTCGGTGGCGATGCCGTAGCCGATCGCTAAATTACTACTATTCCCGGTATTATTACCTCCCACAGTGTTCACCGAAGTGACTTTGCCATTGCTGTCCAGTTTGGCTAGGAAGAAGTCACTGTTTCCTTGGGCAGTGACGATCGTACTCCCAAAGGTGACGCTACCAATGAACTCGCCTGTGGTGTAGATGTTGCCGTTACTGTCGATCGTGATGCCATTACTTGTAGCAGAGTTACTCACCCCCAAATTTTTCGCCCAAGTGATGTTACCACTGCTGTCCAGTTTAGCTACGAAGATGTCACTGCTTCCTTGGGCAGTCAGGATGGTACTCCCAAAGGTGATACTGTTAGAAAATTCGCCTGTGATGTAGAGGTTGCCACTTTTGTCGCCCACGATGCTTCTGCCAATCTCAGTGGCGTTGGTGGTATTACCGAAACCTTGCGCCCAAAGTACGTTGCCATTACTATCCAATCTGGCGACGAAGATATCACCGCTGCTTCCTTGAGCAGTCAAGGAACTATTCCCGAAGGTCGCTTTGTCCCTGAATTCGCCTATGATGTAGGCGTTGCCGTTACTGTCGGTGATAATACTCCTACCAATGTCGTCTTGAGTACCCCCCAAGCTTTTCGCCCAAGTGACGTTACCACTGCTATCCAGTTTGGCTGCGAAAATATCTCGATCGCCACTGGAAGTCAGGATTGTGTTCCCGAAGCTGATGGAATCAGAGAAATAGCCTGTAACGTAGAGGTTGCCGCTACTGTCGGTAGAGATGCTGCTACCTTGGTCGTTGTTGTTAGAACCGAAACTTTTCGCCCAAATAAAGTCGCCATTGCTGTCCTGTTTGGCTACGAAAATGTCTCGATCTCCTTGGATTATGGGAATAGTTCCCAAGGAGACAGGAGTAGAGAAAGCGCCTGTGGTGTAGAGGTTGCTGCTTTTGTCGGTGGTGATACTGTAACTCACCGTTCTACCAGCAGTAGTTCCCAAATTTGTTGCCCAAGTGATGTTGCCACTGCTGTCTAGTTTGGCTGTAAAGATGTCTTGCTCTCCGATCGAAGTTAAGATCGTACTTCCGAAGGTAACGCTGCCACTGAACTGACCTGTAATGTAGAGGTTGCCGCTACTGTCGCTGACGATGCTGCTGCCAACCTCGCTGGAGGTATCACCGAAATCTTCCAACAAAATACCATCGCTCATACTCTAATTCCTAATAACTCCTCCCTTAGTTAGATGATAGTGGGATTTCCTTGGTTCCCAGGCGATTAAAAGCACTTTTCAGGTAAGTGAGGTACAAAGAAACCCGGTTTCGCAGAAGTTACCGGGTTTCTTTTGTGTACTTCACTTACCTGCAATCTGCTGTAATAGGATTAATGAACAGGATTAATCAAAAAATCTGCTAAATCTGTAAATCTTGGTTAACTTTTCTTCTTAATTCAAAACTCTGTAAGGGCGGGTTTTGTTGTTAATTCTTCTGCTGCGATTACAGTATTGGCGACTTCACCCGCCCCTACAAACTCAAAACTTTTTTACCAGTCCCCTATCCATTATTCAACGCTGCTTTTGGATAAGCAATACGTTTATGGTGAAACTGTTGCCAAACTTGGACAAAAATTTCGGCAATTTGGGTCATTTCTGCGCGGGTTAAACCGGAATCTACTAATTGATTATCTTGCCAACGTGCCTTCAAAATTTTGTTAACCATTGCCAAAGCTTCTTCGTAAGTGGCATCTTTCAAACTTCTTAAAGCTGCTTCGCAAGAATCTGCTAACATGACAACTCCGGTTTCCCGTGATTGAGGAATTGGGCCTGCATAACGGAAAAAAGATTCATCTATAGGTTCTTTTTCTTGTTGTTTTGCCTGATGATAAAAATAGGCAATTTGCATTGTTCCTTGATGTTCGGGAATAAATGCTTGAATTGCTTTAGGTAGGCGATAGCGACGTGCCATAACTAACCCTTCGGTGACGTGCTTTTTAATAATTGCGGTACTAAAATAAGGGTCATTAATTTGGTCGTGTTTATTTGGCCCGCCCATTTGATTTTCAATAAATCCTTGGGGGTCGTGCAATTTGCCGATGTCGTGATATAGAGTTCCGGTGCGGACTAATTCGACATTGCAATCTAATGCTTTGGCGGCTGCTTCTGCTAAAGTTGCTACGAATAAAGTATGTTGAAAAGTTCCGGGTGCTTCTTCTGCCAAACGTTTTAAAAGAGGACGGTTTGGGTTAGCTAATTCTGCCAAACGAACGGGGGTAACTAAGTCAAATAACTGTTCTAAATAGGGGCTAATTCCTAATGCTACGACACTCCAAGCTACGCCTGTGAGACTGTAAATTGCTGCTTCTTGGAGTACGGCTAACCAGATTGAACCTGCGGCGGCGCTGAGAACTAGATTCAGAGTGAGGTAAACGATTCCTTCGGTTAGACCGATGCCAATTCCTAGTAAAGCGAGTTCTTCGCGCGATCGCAATCTCCCCGCCATCAAACTCCCCACCATCGCCCCAGCTGCATTCGCCAACAAATGATCCCAAAAAACAGTTTCCATGCCAATAGGCAAACCTAAAGTCAGTAAACCAACCGTAGTTACACCCAAAGCGGAACCATAAAAAGTTCCCACCAGCAAACCCACAGCTGGTAGACTGCTGTAATTCACGCCAAAACTGACCAATAAAGGAACACTTAAAGCCAAAAGCAGGATTAAAACGTGGTCACGTTGGCGCAATCCTGCATGAAAGCGCCTTTCTACCCACCAAAAAACGCTCACGCCACCGCTAACTAATACGCCACAGCCAACTAAACCCCACCAATTTACTTCCCGACGGCTTAATTTAAAGTGATCGAGCAAGACAAATTCCCTTTGGGTAATTTGTTGACCTGCTTTGACAATTATTTCTCCTTTGTGTATTTCAACTATTTCTGGTTTGACTTGCTGTGCGGCTTGTTCAGCTTGCAGCTTTGTTTGTTCTGCATCTTCGATTAAATTCGGTTTTAGGGCACCAACTATCAGCTGAGTAACTACAGGTTGAGCGGTTTCTGGTACTAAATTTGTCACCTGAATTTTCACAGCTTGCTGTTTCAACACCAAGGGTAAACCAGGAGCTATACCTTGAGTGAGAATGCGTTGTAGTGCTTGAGAAATTCCGGCTTGAGTTTTGCGCCAATCCGCTTCCGTCAACTCTAAAAAGGATAAATTTAGCGAATCTTCGGCTTCAGAAAGCAATTTACTGGACAAATTTGCTATTGCTTGGGCATAGCGCTGACGGGCTTGGGAAATTGTATTTATTAGTGTTGCTAATCCCTCTGGATTAATCCGGCGATAGGCTTTGAGTTCGTTAATGACCTGTGGTACTTGTGGAGAGTTGACCTCTGGGGAAGAAGCATTGGCAGGAAGTTCATTAACATTCTCTATTTTCTCATTGGGATCGTTTAATCCGACTAGAATTGCTTGCCATTCCGATTCTGAGCAACTCCGCAAGTAAATTTGGCTGGCAGTGGATAAAACGGATGTAAAGGGAAATTGTCCAGCAATGCGGCGAGATTGGTTGATTTGCTGAATTTTTTGCTGTAATTCTTGATAAATAAGATGATTAACATTGGCATCGACCATTAATACTGGTATTAATCCCCGACGGGCTGCTTTTTGTTTTGCTTCTGTGGTTTTCGGGTCTGCAACTGTTGCGTCTCGTGGTGCAACGATGGTGGCGGGGGCTAAGGTGTCAACGTCCAGTTTTGGCTGATTGTAGAAGCGATGACCCATAGCGCTGGTCAGGGAAATCATTGCCATGACTAAGGCAACTTTGGGGCGTTTTCCGGTTTTAGAGCGCCGACAGTTTAGGGCTTGAGTTTGACAAGGATTTGTTTCTACAAGCAAGCTCCGCAGGTGTTTGAGCACCAGCTTGTAAATAGATTGATGCCGTTCGGGAGCCTTTGGCGAAGAGACAATCTCTTGGTCGGGTTTAGGTTTTGACGAACGGTATGTACGTTTGAATGTTTTTAAAAGAGCCATGCTGAGGGCAATTCTCCGCCATTGCTTAAGCTGTTTTGTCCACGAATAAAACGTTTTCATCTAAGAGCGGCGGTACACCCTGAACTCGGTATCTAGATGAGACAAAGTGTTACTCATTTGGTTATTATAGAAGGTTGATGGAAAAATGAGGCTCTATCGATGGTTGTATAAAAAATACCAATAATGCTGAAGAGTAGTAAGGGTTTGCTTCTCCAGTCGTTAATCTAGTCTTTAAATTTAGATGAATCACTAGCATAGGCAGTAACAGCGATTTATCCAAGACAGATGCTATTGCGATCGACACTGTACCAGTGGGATCGCCGATTTTGCTTTGATCCCTAGCTTATGGGAAGTCTAGCAGAAGATCAAGCATCCGCCTATCTAGTGTTTCATTTCTATAATTTATGTTAATCAAATTAATTACAAGTAATCGCGCAGAAAGTCGAAAGGGTCTTCTTCCCAGCAAGGTTCTGGACACATTAAATTGAGATAGTGGGCGAGTTCGGCTTCTACTTCTGCGGCATCCTCTGGCTCGAACATTTCTGCTAAAGCTTGTAAGTCTCTTTCTCTTAGGGAAGACAGGGGAGGTGCGTGATTTACATGGGAGTATTCTTTTTCCGTAGTTTTACTTACCTGGGTTTCTATCTGATGAAATTTTCGTAAAGCAGGGCTGCGGGAAATTTTGTAAGCGGTTTGGGAACTAAAACCAACTAGCTCGCTTAGGGGGGTACTGTCTTCACGATCGGGTTTAGTGAGATACATAATGGCTTACTCGGAGGACTAACAGGGAATCGGCTGCAAAATGTGTTTGCAACTCAGGCTGAGGCTGAGAATGCAGGAAAAAGCTCAATCATACGAGGTTAGGATTAGGAATTGAGAAAGAGTCCCCTGACCAGAAAAATCCTTAGCTCCGCGTAATTATGTAATTTTCTGCACTTTGATTGATAATTTTTGGTAATTTCTGGTCAGAACCTAACTCGTTCGGTATTAAATTTAAGTGTTTTCACTATACTGGTACCAATTTCATAATTTCGAGCTAAGTTCGGTTACTTCACAGTATCTTTACAATAGACCCACAAAATTTAACTAGAAGTAAATTCGATCGCTAAAACTTTGTATTTTTTAATACTTTTTATCTTATTAGTCTAGAGCGGAATATTTTGGTGAGGGAAGGGACAAGGGAACAGGGGACAAGGGAGCAGAGGGGACAAGGGGAATTTTTGCCTTGGAACCCTTCTGCCTTCGGTTTAAGAGTTAGAATTCACTGGTGTCTGCTGGAGGTGGGCCACCACTACCAGGTATTTGGTTGAAGCGGTTTTGATCGTTGTCGTTGCGGTATACACAGTCAATTTCGGGTGAACTTTCTAGGGCTCCTGTATAAGCGAAGGTGTTCATCCGCAGTTTACAATTTCGCACTTGTTCGCCGTTGATGAGTTTTCTTTGCTCTAAGATTGACCAGTTGTTGGTACGCAGTACGCATCCAGGCTGCATTTTTGGTTGAGATATGTAGACGCTAAAGGGGTTGAGGGTAACGAAAACGCGGGTGTCGGTGACGATCGCACTGGCACCAAATTGAGCACAAAGTTCTGCGTTGGGGGCGCTGCGATCGATAAATTCGCGGGAATAGACGTTATTGCCGGAATCAGAAGTTGCTGTAGTACTAAAGGCAATGCCAATTCCGATTCCTAAAATGAAAACGCCTGCAATAATTGCTAATGATGTGTAATTAAACAGTGAAGGTTTACTGGTGGATGATGTAGGTCTGTTAGTCACAGTGGGGGATTTACGTCTCATAATTACTCGACAAGTTTTACCAATTTTATTTAATGCGTAAGCGGAACTGGTACTACTGTTTCCAGTATGCCCTTAATTTTAAGTTGTGTGGTAAAGTTTACGTGCTACCTCAACTTAAGCGCTAAGTGTTACTATATCAGGCTAAGTTTAGGCTAGCTAGGAAAAAATGCTTCTGATGATTAGTAAATGCGTATTTATCCACTAGTCAGTATTTGTATTCCTGTTTATAACGCTGGTGAATTTATTGCACCACTAGTCCAGTGTCTTGAAAGCAATACTTATCCGCATACGGAAATTATTATTTCTGATGATGCTTCTCAAGATGGGTCTTTAAGGTTATTACAAGCCGCGAATTTACCCAATTGTCGAATTTTTACTCATGCTAGATATGGATTGGTTGGGAATTGGAATTTTTGTGTTTCCCAAGCTCAAGGTAAGTATGTCAAGTTTTTATTTCAGGATGATACGATCGCTCCAGACTGCATTACCAAAATGGTAAATTTAGCTGAACAGGATGAGGAAATAGGTTTAGTTTTCTGTCCACGTCGCTTGGTTTTCGCTCGGTCGATCGATGCCAATTTTATTAAAGGTATGCAAGATTTACATCGGCGCTGGACTCGGTTAGAATCAATTCAATCTGGTCTAAGTTTGCTCAGAGATGCAAATTTTTTAAAGCCGCCATACAATAAAATTGGTGAACCGACGAATGTGTTAATTCGTCGAGAAGTGTTTCCCCAAATTGGTTTGTTCGATCCAAGTTTTAAGCAATTATGTGATTTAGAAATGTGGTTGCGGATTATGGCTGATTATAAAGTGGGTTTTGTCGATGAGGAATTGGCAACTTTCCACATTCATGCTGAACAAACAACTAATCGGAATTTAAATGGCGATCGCATTGCCACTTTGTTTGAGATTTATAAAGTATGGCTAAAAATTATTTTTAATAAAACTTATCATTCCTTACCCAAAGATTTACGGCAAAATCTCAGACAGGAACTAATCAAAATTCTCTTAATTAAAGGAGCAAAAAGCATCATATTATTGAGATGGTATCAAGCACAGAGAGTTAAGGAGTTACTGACAGAGGCTTTGGTAACAAAACTAGAACTAGCTAGTGATGAGTAATTTTAATAGTTACTAATCCAGCGTGGCAGAAAGAGCATCCTTAACAATATCCTAAATAGGTAAACAGTACCATGACTGAAATTTCCAACATTCGCAAGTTACTATCCGATCCAAATTTAGGGCTATTCCCCCAGATAGACAAAGCAATTAAAGATATCCAAACGAACTTTACTGAGTACAAAGAAATTTTCCACTTTGAGCATTACGATCTAGAATTTGGTAGTTGCCAAACTCACGTCACTGCGAACGATGCTAGACCAATTATTACCCAATTAATTATCATGAAATTTCCGATAGTTGGGCTAAGTAAAGATAAATTTGACCTGTTAATGTTAGCAGCAGAAATTCAAAATAATCTCGACGCTACCATTATGGATTGGAGTACTCGCGAACGCAGTCAATATGATAATAAACCCTTAAGACGACCAATTACAACGGTTGCTGGTAATATTGGCTTTCAAACAGTAGATCAACCGAATAACTCTTGTTGTGTGACAATTGTTCGTGAGTTTGAATTGATTTACGCTGCATCATTTTAAGTTTAGTTGGTGATTGGTAGTTGGTAGTTGGTAGTTGGGAAAAATCACTAACTATCAACTCCTAAGCAGCAGACCAATTTTAATTTTAGTTATCTTAATATTGAAAGATTTTTGTTAAACATGAATGATTCCGCAAAAAAAGCTAAAAGCTTTTTGAGGTTCCCAGTTGTTTCTCATGGTGCTGAGTTTTTAGTCCAAGGGTATTTAATGAGAAGAAATATCCTTACTTACAAAGCACCTCCAAACAATGAAGGTTACGACTTAATTTGCATTCATCCCGATCCTCGGAAAACTAAAAAACAGGTTAGAGTTCAAGTGAAAAGTCGTTATCAGACAGACTGCGATCGAGGTTTTCCTGTAAAAGAGCAATCTTTTCCTGCCTTTGATTATTTAATAATTGTATTTCTCAATATCGGTTACTTCTATAAAAAGGGAATTTCTTCCATAGAGGGTAGAAAAGAACCAGAATTTTATGCTTTTCCCATCAATTTTATTAGGGAAAACCACCGAAAAACTGCTTCTTGGGAAAAAGTAATGACTAAGGGATTAGATATTGAACAATACAGGAATGATAATGGTTTTGAATTGATTGCAGTAGATCTAGAAATTGATTATCCTTCTAGATCTATCTTTGAAAATATTAATGATGCTTAGATTTCTCTGGAATTATTTACACATTAAATCTAAACAACATTACATCACCTTCTTGCACAACATATTCTTTACCTTCACTGCGAACTAAACCTTTTTCTTTAGCTGCATTCATCGATCCATTTGTTACTAAATCTTTGTAAGCAACGGTTTCTGCACGAATGAAACCTCGCTCAAAATCTGTGTGAATTACACCTGCTGCTTGGGGTGCTGACATTCCAGCGTGAATTGTCCAAGCGCGGGTTTCTTTTGGCCCGGTTGTGAAGTAAGTTCTTAATCCCAAAAGTTCGTAAGTGGCGCGAATTAAAGATTTTAATCCGCCTTCTTCTACTCCGAGAGATTCGAGAAATTCTCCTCGATCTTCTTCTGGTAAAGCAATTAATTCTGATTCTACTTGGGCGGAAACAATTACGACTTGGGCGTTTTCTTGGGCGGCGATTTCGCGTACTTTTTCTACATATTCATTGCCGCTTGCTAAGTCATCTTCCGAGACATTGGCAGCATAGATGATTGGTTTGTTAGTGAGTAAACCTAAACCTTTAATTGCTTGTTTCTCTTCATCGGTTAAACTAGCTTGTCTGGCTGGTTTTCCTGCGTTTAAAACTACGTTGATTTTTTCTAATGCTTCTAATTCCAGTTGCGCTTCTTTGCTGGTGCGTGCTAGTTTGCGGGTGCGATCGATCTTTCGTTCAATTTGATCCAAATCTGCTAAACCTAATTCTAAATTAATGACTTCAATATCTCTGGCTGGATCGACAGAACCCGCAACGTGAATAATATCATCATCTTCAAAACAGCGGACTACATGAACGATCGCATCAACTTCACGAATATGGGATAAAAATTTATTTCCCAGTCCTTCACCTTGACTCGCACCTTTCACCAAACCCGCAATATCCACAAATTCGACTCTAGCAGGAATAATTTGCGCTGAATCTGATATTTTGGCTAACACATTTAACCGTTCATCGGGAACAGCAACCACGCCGACATTCGGTTCAATTGTACAAAAAGGAAAATTGGCGGCTTCTGCTTTAGCATTTGCCACCAAAGCGTTAAACAATGTAGATTTACCAACGTTAGGGAGTCCAACAATTCCGGCTCTTAGCATCTTAGTCCAAGGTTAAAAACTGGGTGCAAATTTGATTTTAAACTCTAAGGAACGGTTTGGGGAATTGGTGCGGGTACTGTTTGCGGAATTGGTTCTGGTACTGGTTGGGGTATTGGTGTTGGCACTGGTTCTGGTGCGGGACTTGGAACTGGTTGGGGTATGGGTGTTGGCACTGGTTCTGGTGCGGGAATTGGGTTGGGCAGAGGTTCGGGTAGGGGACTGGGTAGGGTGCCTGGTTGGGGAATTGGGTTGGGGACTGGATTAATCATAAGGGTTGTTTTGTGGTTCGATTATTTTAAAAGTAGGAAATTTTTGCTTTTATTTCCTCTGTCTGATTGGCTATTTCTTATGATTTTGGATTTTTTTGGAACCGCAAAGGACGCAAAGAACGCCAAGAGAAGAAAGAGAAGAGGGAGAAGTTTTGTTAGTTGATTTAGAGTTACTGTAGTTTTAAAGGTGAAATTTTAAATGTTCGATCGCAATTTTCAAGCAAAAACACCTTTATTAGATGCGATTAAAAGTTATGTTGAGGATGATCATGCGGCTTTTTATACTCCAGGGCATAAACAAGGTCGGGGAGTTTCGCAAAAGATGCGAGATTTGTTGGGTTCTCAGGTGTTTAAGGCTGATTTGACGGAGTTGGAAAATTTAGATAATTTATCGGCTCCTGAAGGTGTGATTAAGGAGGCGCAAGCACTAGCAGCGGCGGCTTTTGGTGCGGAGGAATCTTGGTTTTTAACTAATGGTTCTACGGCGGGAATTATTGCGGCTATTTTGGCGACTTGTGGTGATGGGGAAAAAATTATTCTACCTCGCAATGTTCATAAATCGGCAATTTCTGGGTTGATTCTTTCGGGTGCAATTCCGATTTTTGTACAACCTGAATCCGATCGAATTTTAGATATTGCTCACAGTATTACGCCGGAAGGTGTTGCTGATGCTTTGAGGGAACATCCAGATGCGAAAGCGGTTATGATGGTTTATCCAACTTATTATGGTGTTTGTGGAGATGTGGAAGGAATCGCTAATCTCGCCCATCAATATAATATTCCACTATTAGTTGATGAAGCTCACGGCCCTCATTTTGCTTTTCATGCTGATTTACCTCCCTCGGCTTTATCAAAAGGTGCTGATTTAACTGTACAATCTGTTCATAAGGTGTTAAGCGGCTTAACTCAAGCTTCAATTTTGCACGTTCAAGGTGAGAGGATCGATCGCGATCGCATCACCAAAGCTTTACAATTAGTTCAATCTACAAGTCCGAGTTATTTGTTATTAGCTTCTTTAGATGCAGCACGTCAACAAATGGCTTTGGGTGGCGCAGAATTGATGAGTCGCACTTTACAACTTGCCGAAATAGCAAGAACGGAAATTAGTCAAATTCCACAATTATCGGTTTTAGAATTGTATCCTTCCGCAGGGTTTGTCAATCTCGATCGCACTAGACTAACTGTGATAGTTTCCGAATTAGGTTTAACAGGATTTGCTGCCGAAGATCTACTCGCTCAACAGGGTATAATAGCTGAATTTTCCTCAAGAAAACATCTGACTTTTATTATTAGTTTAGGAAACAACCAAACAGATATAGAAAAATTAGTGCAATCTTTTCAGAAATTAGCTCAAGAGCATCAAGGAGAAAAATCACTTGCTAATTTGCCCGAATCAATGGATAATTTTCCTGTTTATTTTCAGAAGGAAACACCAACAATATCCCCCCGTAAAGCTTTCTTTGCGGCGACGGAAACCTTACCAATCAAGCGTGCAATTTCTAGAATTTGTGCAGAAATAATTTGCCCATATCCACCAGGAATTCCAGTGTTGATGCCGGGAGAAGTGATTACTCCAGATGCTCTTGAATATTTGCTAAATATGCAGGCAATTGGCAGCGAAATTACTGGTTGTGTAGATGCAACTCTGAAAACTTTAAAAGTCGTAAAATCTGAGTAATGAAAGCAAAAATCTAGTGCAGGGACACAGCAATAACTAATCAACAAAACCTTTCTTTCCTGGGAGCCTTCTGCCTTCTTACACTAGCGATTACCGATGAAATTTTGGGAAGGATTATTCCGCATTTCTTGATATTTAAATGCTCTGGCGTAATCGCCCATTGCATAGCAAGCAACTTTTAAACTCCCCAGAGATTGCTGTTCAACTCGGCTATCTTGCATAAAAATAGCTACAGCTAAACGCTGTTCATAACATTCTACTGCTTTGGCGAAATTTCCCACTGCTTCGTATGTAACTCCTAAATTTCCTAAACTTTGTTCTTCGACGCGATGATCTTCAATTTGTCGCGCAATTTCTAAGCGCATTTGGTAATATTCAATTGCTCTAGAATAGTCACCCACAGCATAGCAAGCACTGGCTAAATTTCTTAGTACTTGTAATTCGCCTCTGCCATCTTGGATATCTTTTGCGATCGCTAATCTCTTTTGATAAGCATCGATCGCTTGAGCATAATTTCCTAAAGCATAATAAACATTGCCCAAATTTCGCAGAACTTGCGCTTCTCCTTGTCGATCTGTTAACTTCTGCATCAGCACCAAACTTTGTTGCAGGTACTCCACAGTTTTTTCATAATTGCCTAATGCTTTAAATGCCAATCCTAAATTATTTAACGCCGCTACCTCTGCGCGATCGTCTCCTACTGCTTTGGCAATTGCCAAACTTTGCTGTTGGTATTCAATTGCTCTGACATTATCTTCTAAGTGGCGATAAGCATTACCTAAATTTCCTAGCGCTAGTCCTTCTGCACGGAGATCTTTAAGTTCCCTAACTACATCCAACCATTGTAGGTAATAGTTAATCGCTTTTACATAATCACCCAAAGCGTATAAAGCGTTGCCAATTTTCCCCAGGACTACTCCCTCTTCCGAACGATACTTAATTTCCCGGTAGATAGTAAGAGCCTGTTGGAGAAATTTAATTGCTGCATTATACTGTTGATTTTGATGGCAATCTGACGCTTGTGCAATTAATTGTATTGCTTTGGCACATTTGGGTTGTTTTTCTAGCGCTTCCTTTTCGTTACCCTGCCAATCTTCAGGTAGCGGGTGAGCGATCGTAGTTCGATCGCCGTTCGGAATACGCATTTTATTTTCTTCTAGGTATATCCGATACCCCTGGCTATCCATATCTCCAACCTCTGAAAAAGTCCTCTCCTGGCAGTATGCACATCTTTTACTTCTGTGTGAATGATACAGATCACTGAGTAAAAGTTAACTCGATTCGATTTACGTACAAAAAATCCACCCCTAATTGTATCATTCCCCAATTTCCAGAAATAAATAGCAACTGCGCCAAAATAAATATTTGAGGTCAAATCAAGATTTCGGAGAATCGTCAATGCAGCGAGTTTTAGAACCGGAAGTTATGGACAGTTGGGAAGAAGCTGTCGCTTATGATGCGATGGATTTCACCCAGGTAAATGCTGCTTTTGCTCAACGGGCGATCGCACTAGCGCCAACAGCAGCTAAAGTTTTAGATGCCGGAACTGGTACCGCCAGAATTCCCCTATTACTTTGCCAGCAACGTCCCCAATGGCAAGTAACAGGCATCGACTTAGCAGAAAATATGTTAAAAATCGGCGCTGAACATATAAAAAACGCAGGTTTACAACCACAAATAGTTTTAGAACTAGTAGATGCCAAGCAATTACCATACCCTAACGCATATTTCGATCTGGTAATTTCTAATAGTTTGATTCACCATTTACCCGATCCCCTACCTTTTTTGCAAGAAATTAAACGAGTTTTAAAACCCAAAGGTGCTATCCTAATTCGTGATTTAATTCGACCTGCTAATCAAGAAACTTTGGATAATTTAGTAGAAAGTATCGGCACAGAATACGACCCTCACCAAAAACAGTTATTCGCTGATTCTCTCCATGCTGCTTTTACTCTTGATGAGGTCAATCAACTAATTTCTCAAGCTGGTTTACAAGACGTGAAAATATATCAATCTTCCGACAGGCATTGGACAGTAGAAAGAAGTTTTGAGTTTTAATACAACACATTGCAAATCCCCCATTATCCCCCTTAAAAAGGGGGACTTTGAATAATGTTCTTTCTCTGAGATCTTGCGCCACTTTTGGAGGTAGAACCTCCAAGACCTCGTTCCCAGGTTCAACCTGGGAACGAGAAATAGAGGCTCTGCTCAGGAGTGCTCTTATCTCAGTTTCTCATCCCCAAAAATAATACTGAATCGGTGTTCTAGTTCCCCCCTTGGCAAGGGGGGTTAGGGGGGATCTTATCTGGTGCAAAAACTTTATTTATCTCAAAACTTCTGTCCTAAAGCCTTTCTTAATCAGATATTTTCCAGCGAACTGAAACACCAGTTTGTTGCTCAATGCGATCGGCAAATGTTTTTAAGTAATCAGCATCAACACACTTGAGGCTATTTACTGGATAAACGCAATCTGCAATTTGATTGTTACCTCTAGCATCTAATTGATGAGTTAAAGGTTTGGGGCGCGAAGGTGTGTTGAGTTGAATTTCATCAGGAATTAATACTTTCATTCGGTTGATATAATCCGATTGAATTTCTTGATTCCAAGCGGACAAAATCATGGTTTGTACTGCTAACTTACCTGGATAATCAGCCCGAAATTGTTGGATTCCCTGCCAAATTTCCGCTAAATTTATTTCAGCTACGGGACGATTAACTCGTCGCAATTGTTCAGCCGAAACAGCATCTAATTTTACTGCTACTCTGTCTGTTAATGCTAGTGCTTCACGGACATCGGGATCTTTTAGTAATGTGCCGTTAGTTAATACTACTAAAGGTTTAGCAGTGATTTCTTTAACTTTGGCGAGAATTTCTCTTAAGTTTAATGCTAATGTTGGCTCTCCGCTACCGCTGAGGGTAATTACATCTACATCCCAAGGCGCAAAGGGTTGTAAATCTTGTAGAATTTGCTCGGTGGGGGTGAAGATTTGCCGATCGCTCTCTAACCGTTCAATTGCTCCTAATTGACAATAAACGCAGTCAAAAGAACAGGTGGAAATAGCACCAATGGGATCGATCCCAAGCGATCGACCAAAACGCCAAGAATTTACCGGGCCATATACTGAACAAAATGACATTTTTTCTTTACCTTCTGCCCTCTGCATAAAAGCCTTCTGCCTTCAGTTTAGAACTTTAACCAGGTACAGATTGATGTTTTTTCAGTAATTTAATAGTATCTTTAGCTGGTAAGGGCGGACTGAAGAAATAACCTTGAATTTCCGCACATCCTAGTTGGCGTAAACATTCTAATTGTGCTTCTGTTTCTACGCCTTCTGCGACTACGTTAATGTTTAGTCCTTTTCCTAAAGCGACTATAGCTGATGCGATCGCTAAATCACAAGGATCGAAAGTGATATCTTTGACAAAGGAGCGATCGATTTTTAAGGAATGCAGCGGAAATTGTTTCAAATAACTCAAGGAAGAATACCCTGTGCCAAAATCATCCATCGAAATATGAATTCCCATTTGAGATAATTGATTGAGTTTTTCCTTAGTAATTTTTACATTTTGCATGGCAATTGTTTCCGTAATTTCTAACTCTAAATTTTGGGGGCTTAATCCGGTTTCTGTTAATATTTGAGTTACCATTGACACTAAATTTGTTTGTTGAAACTGTCGCGCCGAGAGGTTAACTGCTACCCTAATTTCTGGCAAACCTCGATCGATCCAAGCTTTTATTTCTGTGCAAGCAGTATAAAGTATCCATTCTCCTAGCGGTACAATTAATCCGGTTTCTTCTGCGAGCGGAATAAATTCTACCGGAGAAACGAAACCTAATTCAGGAGATTGCCAACGGACTAAAGCTTCCACACCAGTAATTTTTCCGGTGGCAATATTTACTCTTGGTTGATAATAAAGTAAAATTTCTCCTCTCTCCCAAGCATAGTGTAATCGGTTTTCTAAAATTAATAATTCTGAGTTTTGAGCGTTGATACTAGGATTATAGAAACTGTAATTATTTCTCCCATCTCTTTTGACATTGTATAATGCTATATCAGCATTTTTAATCAAGGTGTCGCCATCTTCACCATTTTCGGGATAAATGGCAATACCAATGCTACAAGTGATATGAAGATAATGATTATCAATAATAAAAGGTGGCTTTAAAGTATCGAGAATTTTTTGAGCTAATTTAGCGGCATATTCGATATTGTTAATGTAGGGCAATAGAATCGTAAATTCATCTCCTCCCCACCGAGCAATTATATTATATTCTTGAAAGCAACTAGTTAGCCTTTTTGCTGTTGCTTTTAATAAGCGATCGCCTACATCATGACCTAAAATATCATTAATCTTGTTAAAGCGATCTAAGTCTAAAAACATTACCGCTACCTTTCCTTGACGACGGAAGGCATTTGTTAATGAAGCAGATAACAAATCAGTAAACATTTTGCGGTTGGGTAAACCTGTCAATGGATCGTGGGAAGCTTGATAATCTATCGCTCCTAATTTTTTCGCATTCCACCAAATGATAATTCCCAAAACAAAGATATTTAATACACCCAAAAGTGCTATTGCTACTTCACTGTCGTAAAGCCCTAATCTTTTTCCCTCTAAAATTAGCCAGCCCAAAAAAGGTGGTATCCCAATTACAGCTAATGCCAAACGCCGAGCCATAATTCCGCCTGCAAATTCGTTAGTAATTGCAGACATTAACCCTCGGTTTGGATAAGCAAACAAGTTGCCAATAAATAGTAAAATAAAGGCTACGCTTGTATGCAATGCCATTGCTGTATTAGCCCCAATCCCATAAAATTCGGTGATGCCATAGAGATAACCTAATAATCCTAAAAAGCCTAATAAAAATCCAATGACACTAAGCAGTTGAGCCGCAAAATATCCTCTTTTATTTAGTAAAATTATAGCTAAACCAAACCAAATAAAACATAAAGCTGTATTCGGTGCCATTCTTCCCGGAATACCTGGTATATTTTCGGGTTTTACTTCTTTAAAAATCAATCGGTCGATTCCCAAGTCTATTGAGAATATATCTTGAATTAAAGTTAATGAGCCAATCGAAATAACTATAAAAGCCAAAAAATTAATTACTCTAACCCATATTTTTTTGTTGGCATTGTTCTCTTCTTTTCGATGTAACAAGCGCAGAGAAACAGATCCTATAATCAGAGCGATCGCTGTGTTCCCTTTCATTGTTACTAGGTGAGGCAACAGGCTTTTAAATATGCTAATATCAAATATCCAACCTAAGCTAACTAAGCAGCCTAAAATAAAAACTGCAACACTAAGGATTTGAGAGATGTATTGCAGAGTTTTAATTAAGTTTGGTTTAAGGGTATAGGTGTCCAAGTTCAGGTAATATGGTTTCACTTTAGGAGAAAGTTACTTTTTTACGCGATCGGATCTGTAAAAACAATAGTTCAGTCTTGTTTTGTACAACTTCTTAGTTTTAGTAAAATTTTTAATATTATACACCTATTTGAAAGATCAACCATAGAGATTAATGTTATCTTTTACTCAGATCGGAGGTTAACTGTCACAATTGAATAATAGTAAAAATGTGTTGGAGAATCGGCTATGCCACTAGAAAGAAGAATGTCCAGAGAAATGTTTCTTCCTGGTCAAGAGGTGGTACTAAAGCAGTACTGTTTCACTGCGGGACGGGTGTTTGAGCCAGGAAAATACATAGTAGGAGACTTGCCTGATGTTGCCTTTGAGATGGGCTTAGTGGAACAACTCCCACCAGTTAAAGGCAAGAATGAGCAAATTAAAAATCCACCTGACTCTTCAGAAAACCAATCTTAGTCAATGTTTAGCTACTCAGTAATTTAAGATACCATAAACTCAGTCTAAGCCCCCAGATTTATCTGTGGGGTTTAACCTGCAATCTAAAATCTAAAATCTAAAATCTAAAATCGAATGTCGATCGATCCTTACGCTTGGATAGAACCATCTCTTACCACCATTCATCGAGCCGATTGGTATCGTTTTGAGCAAACTATTTCCGGTGCTCCTGGTGCAGTTGTCCAACTAGAAGGACGAACTGTAATTAATTTCGCTAGTAATGATTATTTGGGTTTAGCAGGCGATCGCCGCTTAATTGCCGCTGCTGTATTTGCTACGGAAAAATTCGGCACGGGAAGCACTGGTTCGCGGTTACTAAGCGGACATCGAAAATTACATCGAGAATTGGAAAATGCGATCGCCTCTTTGAAACAAACAGAAGCCGCCCTTGTATTTAGTTCCGGGTATCTAGCTTCCTTGGGTGCGATCGCCTCTGTAGTCGGAAAAAGAGATTTAATTCTTTGCGATCGATACAATCACTCTAGTCTCAAAAACGGTGCGATTCTCAGTGGTGCCACAATAATTGATTATGACCATTGCAACTTAGCTCAATTACAAAATCACCTCAATCAACATCGAGAAAAATACCGTCGTTGCTTAATTATTACCGATACTGTCTTTAGTATGGATGGGGATTTATGCCCTTTACCAGAATTATTGGACTTAGCCGAAAAATTTCACTGCATGGTATTAGTTGATGAAGCACACGCCACCGGAATTTTAGGCAAAAATGGTGCGGGTTCTGTAGAACATTTTAATTGTAGCGATCGCCCATTAATTCAAATTGGTACATTAAGTAAAGCCTTGGGAAGTTTAGGCGGTTATGTTGCAGGTTCAGCTACTTTAATTGACTTTTTACGTAATCGCGCCCCAACTTGGATTTATACTACTGGATTATCACCTGCTGACACTGCCGCTGCCTTAGAAGCGATTAACATTGTGCAACAAGAACCAGAACGTCGCGCTCAATTATGGCAAAATATAAAAACTCTCAAAGATTTAATTTCCCAACAATTACCTAACTTAAAATTATTACCTTCAGAATCAGCAATTTTGTGCATACAACTAAAGGATGCCGCCACTGCATTAGCAGCAGGAATCAAGTTAAAAGAAGCCGGAATTTTTGCCCCAGCAATTCGTCCGCCCACAGTTCCTACTAGTCGAATTCGCATTTCTATAATGGCAACTCATGAAGCGTATCAACTAGAAAAACTAGTAGCAGCTTTAAAAAGTTTGTGAATTTAGATCCCCGACTTCTTGAAGAAGTCGGGGATCTGGGAGTTGCCGTTATACTAGCGATCGCTATAGTGATATCGAGCTTGTAAAAACTCAATTCTATCTTCACTGACAAGATAAACAATTCGATCGCTTTGAGTTAATCGGCGCGACCATACATTTGCATCCTGATACTTCAATCGTTCTGGTTTTCCCGTTCCTGTAAAAGGATTGCGCCTAATCTCTTCAATTAAAGATAATAAGCGAAGAGCAGTTTTCCTATTTGTCTCTACCCAGAATGTGAGGTCTTCCAGAAATCCAACATCAAAAACTAGATCTCGTTTTGAACTTTCCTCTTGAGGCGATTCTGATTGAGGAATATCTTCTGATTCTGTATTCTCCGACATAAACTTTTTATACTTCCTCAGTCAGTCCAAACCTTTTCCGCAAATCTTCTAGAGTTTGAGGTTTATTCGTCCGTTTTTTAGCACGTTGTAGAGCATCTAAAAGACGCACTGCATTCTCATGAGACTGGAATAAATAGATAGTTTCAATCATTCTATTTAACTCATCTGTAGGAATTACAGATACACTTTCGTAGCCTTCTCGACTAACAACTACAGGTTCACGGGTGGAGATGACTTCATCGTAAATTTGCTCGAAGTTTTTACAGGCTTGATTATAAGTTGTTTGATTTAGCATTTTTGCTTCTCAGGTTATTAGTTTAATTAGATCGCATCTATTAGTATAAACGAACAGAAACCCTTGCCCACGAATTTATATCCCCGACTTCTTGAAGAAGTCGGGGATCTGAGAAATTTGATGTTACTTTTACTGACCTTTCTTGGTGTTAGTTTGGTTGTTAGTGTTTTGGTTATTAGCGTTTGGTTTTACTGGAGCAACTGTTGCCTTAACGGTTACACTTTTAACACCTTTAATTTCTTTGGCTAAAGGTGCAATTTTAGCTAAATCTTTTTGATCGACAACTGTTCCTGCTACAGTTACAGCACCTTCTTTAGCATCAATTGTTAATTCACTTCGGGGAATGTTAGCTTCCAATTTATTGCGAACTTCATTTTCTAGGTCTGATTGAGCCCGATCGGTATCGCCACCAGTGATATTATTGCGTTGTTCGCGGGCACGAATATCAGAGTTTAATTGATCTCTCCGCACTTGACTCTGAGCGTCATCTTGAGCATCTTTGACATTCTGTGCTGTGGGGGTTTGAGTTTGGGCTTGATTGGTGCTATTTGGGGCATTTTGGGTTGTCTTTTCATTATCAGCACAAGCAACTGCACCAAACATTAAAGCACCTGCGAGTAAAAATGGGGTTAATTTTTTCATTTTCTTCCTTCTCCTAAAGAGGATAAATTTTGAAAATCTAGTTGAGTATTTGACAAAACTCCAGGCATTAGTTGTTAACTGAAGTGTGAGGAGTTTTGTCTATTAATCCGAAACTTTTTTCTGTTTGAGTTGTAAATTAAAGTACGGGATCGCGAGGATCGACTACTGGATCGCGACGATCGACAATGACGACATCAGCATCACTGTGAACTACATCAGCATCCCTATGAATTACATCAGCATCACTAGCATTGGTGTAATCACGACGCACTACATCGCGATCGCGATCGCGATCATGGATGTGTTCGTGACGGACATCTCTATCTAAGTCGCGATCGGAATCATAAACTCCCCACTCTTCAATATTGTGACGGCGTAAAATTGCTTCCGCACGAGCAATGTCATCGCTATCGCCATCAACAATTACCAAATATTCACCGCGAGATACACGCTCGTTGTAAACTCTAGCCCGTTCTTCGGGAATTCCCAAACCAATTAATGCACCCAACAAGCCACCAGCCGCAGCACCAATCGCTGTTCCTGAAAGGGTAGTTGCGATCGCCGTAGCAGTTGCACCCGCTAACATTACAGGGCCAATTCCGGGAATAGCCAATGCACCCAAACCTACTAATAAACCAGTTAATCCGCCTAGAGTACCGCCTGCGATCGCGCCTGTAGCTGCACCTTCATCAGCTTTGTTGCCACGCGCATCTTTAACTTCTGCACCTGCAATGTGATCTCTATTTCTATCTGCATCTTTAGCAATTACAGAAACTCTATCCATTGGAAAGCCGGAATTTTTTAAATCTTGAAGTGCAGCTTCTGCTGCCCGATAATTACTAAAAACTCCTACAGCGCGTCTGTGATTACCTAAAGCCATTTCTTCCTCCTTAAGCACAAGCTTTTTCTCAACAACTAATAAGCAGACATTTAGTAAAAATGTTTATTATTAGTTCCATTTCCTATATTGTTATTTTTAGCTAATTTATTGATCAGTCTTTAGGTGTAACTAGCTCTCTATCGAGAGAAAGGTAATAGTGATTTGCTAGTTTAGACAATAATAAATGTTAAGTATTTGTTTTAAAATTGCTCAAAAAAATTTATATCAATCTACAACTTATCAATAACAACGGTAATCCATAACCAAGGGTTCGGTTTTACCCCCCTTGATAGATAACATATACTGATAGGCTCATAACAGAATCCTGTGGGTTATAGTTGCAAGTCTTGGTGGGTGATTATCAGTGCAAAAGTGGTTGCTGCCAACTTTAAGCGAAATTTTAGCCGAAACGACAGAAAAATCGGCGTTAGATGTTGTATTGCCAAATGGTGGGACGAAGACTCAAAGTGAGCAATCCTCTGCCAGTCAAGTAGGGTTGCAACATTTGAAAGCAGAGCGAGAGTGGTTTGGGGCGATCGCCGCCTTAGAAAAATTACTCCGGGCAAATTGGGTATTTGACGAAAGTTCTCTCAATGAAGATGAAGCATCATCCTTAACTCAAGGATTAATTTTAACTGGTCCTTTGCCAATTTTTAGCGATCCGACTCTCTCTCATTATTTTCCCACTTGGGTTTTTTCTACTCAATTAGGGAAACCTTGGGTTTGGATGCCGTTTCAGCTACCTCCGGCGAAAGAAAACCAAACGCCAAATAGCGATCGCAGCAGTTCTTTACCTTTATTACCAAACGATCCTTTAGGTGCGGAAAACTTTTGTCTGGTTTTCACTACCAATTTTAGTTTAGTCATGGTTTTGGGGAACGATCGCCTTGGAAATCCCGCTTTCTCATTTTCCTTCGCTCCAGAGGTGGTACAGCAAGCTTGGGATTCTCTACGGTTGCGAATGTTGCTAACTTGTCCTCATCAAATCGGAGAGTTAGATACTTTAGTGCATCGGTTTGCGCCCATAGCACCAGATTACCGAACTGTGATGCAGTTTAGTCGTCTGTTACTCAAATATTTACCCCAACCAGAAGAACAGGAACATCCTGAAAGTACAAAATCCCCAATTCAAAATGTAAAATCTCCTGATTCTTCGCTAAATTCAAAAGCTAAAATTCAGAACTTAAATTCTAATGAAGTAGAATTGTTGCAAGCATTTGCTCATGAAGTTAAAACACCTTTGGCAACAATTCGCACTTTTACTAGACTGTTGTTAAAACGCAAAGATTTAACTCAAGATATTATTAAAAAATTGGAAGTGATCGATCATGAATGTACTGAACAAATAGAAAGAATGGAATTGCTGTTTCAAGCAGCAGAAATGGAAACCTGCGATGCTGGAGAAGCACCCGTTTATTTAACAACTACGTCATTGTCGCAAGTTTTTCAAGATAGTATTCCTCGTTGGCAAAAACAAGCTTTACGTCGTAGTCAAACATTGGATGTGTTATTACCGCAGCAAATGCCACCAGTAGTTAGCGATCCGACAATGTTGGAGCGAATTCTTACTAGTTTAATCGATAACTTTACTCGTAGTTTACCAGCAGGTAGTCATATCCAAGTACAGGTAATGCCAGCAGGAGATCAGTTAAAGTTACAATTACTAACTCAAACCAAGGATTCAGATGGTAATGGTGACGGTAAATGTTTTGCCAATCATCATTCCAAGCGGAAATTGATTGGTCAGTTGCTCACTTTTCAGCCGGAAACTGGCAGTTTAAGCCTCAGTCATAATGTCACAAAAAGCCTTTTTCAAGCTTTAGGTGGTAAGCTAATTGTGCGGGAACGTCCCGAACAAGGTGAAGTATTTACCATCTTCTTACCAATAGGCGACAGTAAAGTTAAGTAATCAGGTTTGTTGTAACGACTTCAGTCGTAGCCAACGGTTTGTTGTAACGACTTCAGTCGTAGCCAACGGTTTGTTGTAACGACTTGAGTCGTTGCTTTGCTAGATTGAAGGACTAAAGTCCTCACAACGAACCTGGTTACTAGATTAAGCTAAGGTGGGTATTTTTTGAGTGAATAAATCAGCGATCGCCTTTAACATTTCACTTTCTCGATAGGGCTTAGTAAAGTAACCCACTGCACCTAATTCTTTAGCTAATAAGCGATGTTTTTCTCCAGTACGAGAGGTTAACATAATGACAGGTACTTGGGCTAAAGTTGCATCTTGACGATAATTGTTTAAAAATTCAAAACCATTCATTGAGGGCATTTCAATATCACAAATTACTAATTGAATGCCGTTATTTTGTTGGATTTGATGCAGGGCTTCTCGACCGTTTTGGGCTTGCAATACTTGATAGCCTGACCTTTGTAAAGTGAGGGCTAAAGTTTGCCGCACGCTAATAGAATCATCTACGACTAAAATCTTTTTCGGCCCAGTAGAAACCATTGGGAAACTGAAAAGTTCAGGGGTTGATTTGCTGTTGTTAGTTTCCCATTGCCAATCGGAATTTGAGGTTTTCCCTGCTACTTGTTCAAGTAATCGACTAACTAAAATAATTGGGTCAATTACTAATGTTAAACGACCATCTGCCAAAGTGCTGCCACCATAAATGTAGCTAGGAGGTGCGATCGCACCTCCCAAAGCCCTAATTACTAGTTCTTGTTCCCCCATAATTTGATCAATTTCTAACGCTACAATTTCTGTTCCTTGCCATAAATCTACTTGGGAAGTTTGGCGAAGTAATAGTAAGGGAGTTGTCGAGAATTTGTTGGTTTCAACTTGGGGATTGTTCTGCTCAACTATTTCTGGTAATTTGTTTCGATAATTGGCTGAGTTTCCTGTCATTAATTCTGCCATGTTGTAAACAGGGATTACCGCCTTGGCGTTACTATTTAAATGCAGAACTTTTTGCCCATTACTATATTGTATTTGTTCTGATTTGGGTAAGATTATCTGCTCGATCGCATCGGAAAGCAAGGCATATACAACACCCTTAGCTTCGCAAATCATTAATTTTGCCATAGTTAAGCTTAAGGGGAACTGTAACAAAAATGTAGTTCCTTGTCGCGGTTCTGAGTTAACTATTACTGAACCAGATAACATTTCCATTTGGGAACGCACTACGTTTAAACCAATCCCACGTCCCGAAAGGTCGCTAACTTGAGAAGCGGTAGAAAATCCTGGTTCAAATAGTAAGTTTAACAGAATAGTTTCGGAAGCTTTATCTGCTTGTTCCACAGATAAAATTTGCATTTCTACAGCACGTCGCCGGATGCGGTCTAAATCTAAACCTTGACCATCATCTCTAACTTCAATGATGGTTTTATTAGCTCGGTGATAGGCACAAATTTCAATGTTACCTATTTCTGGTTTACCTTGAGTAGCGCGAATTTCAGGTGCTTCAATGCCATGATCGAAAGCATTACGAACTAGATGTAATAAAGGGTCGTAAAGCTTTTCTGCTAAGGCGCGATCGACTAATACTTCATTACCAATTAATGTTAATTTAACTCGTTTATTGTGAACCGAAGATAACTGTTGTAAAAGTCGGGGAAAACGGCTAAAAATTTCGCCTAATGGTAACATTCGCGCCGTCCGCAAGTCTTCTTGAGTATTATTTAATAGACGGCGTTGTTTGGCTAAAATTTGACTGGATTGTTTAGCTAAGTAATCAGTAGATTCGATCGCTTCTTCTAGCTGCACCAAATCTTCTAAAGTCGCCTGCAACAATTCATGTAATTCGCTGTATTGATCTAATTCCAAAGAATCAAAACTAGCAGCCCAATTTTCCATAACTCGCTGACGTTCTTGGGCGATTAATAATTGATCTGACCAATCACGTAATTCGCTAATTGTTTGTTGGTGTTTTCGCAAACGATACCATAATTGCTCGAGCGATTCTTGCAATTGTTCGCTAATATTCGCTTGTCTATTTTGCCCAATTAACATTTCACCTGCTAAGTGACTGAGGCGTTCTAGTAATTCTAAATCTACCCGCACTGATGACTGAGTAGCTTTTGTATTAGCCGCAGTTTTCGGAGTTGCTCCTGAAGTTTGAAATTTCACTTTTGTTGGCGATCGATCGACTAATTGATGGGGCAGAAATTGAGAAATTTCAGCTTTTTCTTCCAGAATAAATTCATGCGTTTCTGTAGTATATTCCGGTGGAGCTTCCTCTATTTCCGCAATAGTTAAACTCTCTTCTGGGGTAACTTCCGCTGCTACTTCGGAAAAGCTGATTTCTGTTTCTGCTATTTCATCTTCAAAAATTGGCTGATCTTCGGTTTCTGTTAAGTTACCAAAAACATCATCTAAACTAGGTTCAGCAAATAATTCTTCAACCTCAATGTCAGATTCTAAAGTTGTTTCTACTTCCGTTTCTGGTAATTCATCAACTGTTAATTCAGTATCAGGTATAATCTCTAAATTATCAGTCGAAATCTCGACAAATTCATCTGTGAGGATCGCTTCTGTTGCTAATGTTTCCAGATTTGTGTAAGCTAATTGTTGTAAAGCAGGGGAAGGTTGTCCGCCAGAAGTGCGATCGCCTTCCATTACCAAAGACCACCCTTCGCTAAAGTTCATTAAAGCTACTTCAGCAATAGTTTTTATTAGTTCTGGATGCAGTTCTAAAGCAGTTAAAACTGTTTGTGCGATCGCGCCAAACCCAGGTAAATTTAAAGATTCCCCTAACCCAATAAAAACTTGTATTTCCTCTCTTAAAACTGCCTCTAACTCTTCAGAATTTTCATAATCTAACGCCGTCGCTAAAGTTTCCAAGCGTTGTTTTACGCCTACCTCAAAAATAGATTTAGTAATATCAAATCCCAACTCTACTGAACTAGGAATCTGTGCTTCTCTACCAAAATAATCGCCTAATTTTTCTTGTAGCTTAGCAAAAACATTTACCGCTCTATCTAAAGCTTCCGATTCATCTACATAACTACCTGTAATTTCTGCCATTAACGGTAGACGCAGACATTCATACCCTTCATAAAGCAGCATTTCCAAGTCAGAATCAATTTCTACTTCCGGGTTATAAAGCGCCTTAAATACATCCTCTAAATGATGAGATATAGTTTTAATTGTATCTAATCCGACATTCGCCGCAGCACCTTTTAAAGTGTGGGTCGATCGCATTAAACTATGCACTTTTACCAAGCTATAATCTTCTCGTAAATTTAAAAGTTCCTGCTCAATATTCTGCAACAACTCTGGCGCTTCAGCGAGAAAATATTGATAGCCTTGTTCGCGAATCTCGTTATCACTGTTCATGACTTTCCGGTGATTTGTCAATTGTCATTTGCATTCGTCATTTCGATCGTACTTTGTAGTAGTAGTAGTAGTAGGGTGCGTATAGCCTGCGGCATTCAAGAAAAGTGAAACGTAACGCACCAAACCCAAGTAACTTTGTAGTAGTAGGGTGCGTATAGCCTGCGGCATTCAAGAAAAGTGAAACGTAACGCACCAAACCCAAGTAACTTTGTAGTAGTAGGGTGCGTATAGCCTGCGGCATTCAAGAAAAGTGAAACGTAACGCACCAAACCCAAGTAACAATCACTAAATACTCACATTAATTGAGCTTGAATTTACCAACATTTGACTGTAAATTTTCAGCCATTGTCAGCAATTCTTGGAAAGAAGAAGAAATGTGTAAGGAATTCTCAGAGGTTTGGTTAGCAATTTTCGCCACACTTGTCATTGCTTCAGTAACTAACTTCGACTGTTGAGTTTCCTGTTGCGTTGCTTGGGTAATTCCTTGCACCAAATCTTGAATTTGTGCGGTAGCACCGACAATTCTATTCAAGCTTTGTCGAGTTTCATTCACTAAATTAGTACCCTCTACTACCTGTTGAATTCCGGTTTCAATTGCTTGCACAACTTCGCCAGTTTCCGATTGAATTTCCTGTACTAATTGCTCAATTTCTGTGGTTGCTGCTGCTGACTGACGCGCCAAACTCCGCACTTCATCCGCTACCACTGCAAAGCCTTTACCGTACTCTCCGGCTCTTGTCGCTTCAATTGCAGCGTTAAGTGCTAATAAGTTAGTTTGAGTTGCCAAATTACCAATTAAATTCACCGCCTTAGAAATCTTTTGCGAAGATTCACTCAAGCGTTTAATTTTCTTGCCTGTTTTTGCCACCGTTTCCCGAATAGCCATAATTTCATCAACGGTGCGGTTCATCGCTGTATCACCCTGTAAAACAGTTTGATTTGCTTCTTGTACCGCCACTTCTACTAAAGCGGCATTTTTCGCTACAGCTTGGGTAGAATTTACCATTGCTTGCACTAATTTTAGTGCTTCTGATAATTTTTGATATTGCTGTTGTGCTTGTTGGGAAAGTTCGGCAATTGATACCCCACTACTGTGGGAAGTTTGCGCTACTTTTTCCGTAGCTGTTTGTACTTGAATCAGAATTTTTCGCAGAGCTTGCAAGGTATTATTGTAAGCATCAGCGAGGGTTCCAACTTCATCAGTTGTTACCGGAAGTCTGACGGTTAAATCACCTTTTAAACTTGGCTGAATTGCACTCAGTAATTGAATTGCTCGTTGTTGTAATAGTTCTTTTGCTTCCTTCTCTCTTCTGGCTGCTTGTGCTAATTGTTCTGATTGTTGTTTTACTTGTTCCAAATATTTAGCTTGTCGCAAAGCTACACCCATTTGGATACCAACTTGCGCCAAGACATTTACTTCTGCGTCATCCCATTGACGAATATTGGAATGTTGATAAGCAGCTAACAAACCCCAAAGATTATCACCAATAAAAATTGGCACAATTATATAAGCTTTGATTTGCATTTGCTCCAACATTTCAACGTGGCATTGAGATAACCCAGCGTTGTTAATGTCATCAGCTTTGGAGTGAACATTTTCGACGGTATTTTTTTGATTTTGCCGATATCTTCCGCCTTGAGTTTCTTGTAAATAAGTATCTTCCCAAACGGTAGTAATATCAGGCCCAACCCATTTTTGTAACCCAGTAGCGACTGATTCAGCAACAAATATACCGCTCCAATCTGAACGGAATTGATAGACTGCAACTCTTTCTGCTTTCAGTAAGCGTCGCACTTCTTGAGTAGCATTTTTGAAGATGTTATTAACATCTAAAGATAGGCGAATTTTGTCAACAACTTTAGTCAGGGTTTTTTCCCGTTCAATTGCTAAAGCTAGTTTTTCGGTTTTCGCTTGCAGTTCTTCGACGTATTGACCTTGGCGTAATGCAACTCCTAATTGGCTACTTATTTGGGTCATTAAATTCAGTTCTGATTCTTCCCAATGACGAGGTGCTGAGTTTTGATAAACTGCTAATAAACCCCAAAGTTTATCGCCGACAAAAATTGGTACTGTCATGTAAGCTTTGGTTTCTAATTGTTCCAAAACTTCCATATAACATTCGGAAAAACCAGCTTTATCAACATCATCAATGATAAAGCCTTGACCTGATTGGTAACGTCCGCCTTCACTTTGCTGTAAATAAGTATCTGCGATTAATGGTTTTGCTGTTTGTAATCGTAGTACTCCGCAGTTAGCTTCTTCTTTTACTAATTGGGAGTCGGTTAACATTTCTTGCATTAAAGGAGTCCAACCGTTAGCTACTGATTCGGCGACAAAAACGCCACTCCAATCAGGGTTAAATTGATAAACAACTACGCGATCGACTTTCAGCAACCGCCGAATTTGTTGGGTAGTGGTGCGGAAAATTGTTTCCATGTCTGACGAGTGTTGAATTTGCTCAGAAATGGATTTACCAATCTTTTTGATAATCTGAGTAAAATTCTTTTCCCGTTCGGCAACAATGGCTAATCTTTCGTTGGTTTCATGCAGCCGTTCTAAATATTCAGTTTGAGCTAATGCAATACCAAATTGTGATGCTACTCGCTTCACAAATTCAATTTCATAGTTTTGCCATTTGTGAGGTTTAGTACATTGGTGAATGCAAAGTAATCCCCAAAGTTCTTCCCCTTTCAATAAGGGCACAATTAAGTTAGCCCGAATTTGGAAATTCAGTAATTGTTCAATGTGACATTCTGATAATCCCGAAGTGTAAACATCAGAAACGGCTTGAATTCTTCCTTGGCGATATAAAGGTGCAAAGTCTTTACCAAAGCGGCTATCAGCAAAGATGTTTCCTAATTCGGAAGAAATGCCTTGGCGTAAATCTTCGGCAATAAACTTTCCTTCGTTAAAGTCTTTTCCGGGGATGAATTGGAATACGGAAACGCGATCGGTATTCAGTAATTGTCGGACTTCTCGACAAGTAGCTTTAAATAAAGCATCTAAGTTTTGCGATTGGCGAATTCGCTGGAGTACATTATTTAAAACTTTTTCTTGTTCTGGTTGAACTGTTAATTGCCAACGATATTCTGATTGTTGTAAGTGAACGAGAATTTCTGCACCAATTTGATAAAGAATTTGGTTATCTGTTTCTTGCCAATGACGAATTTCTTGATGCTGCAATGCTACTATTAAACCCCAGATTTGTTGCCCAACTATTAAGGGTACAGTCAGAAAAGATTTAATTTGCAATTTGTTCCATTGCTGCTTTTGTTGCGGGGTAAATTCGTCGGTTGATGTGTCATCAACTTGCACAATTGGTAAAGTAAAATATTCCGCCGATCTGTCAGCACCAAAGTAGTGACTTTCTATTGCTTGTCCTACCAATGGAGTTAATTCTAATTCCATTGCTTCTGCCATAATTACGCCATAGTTTTCGCTGTCAAAGCGATAGAGAATTAGGCGATCGCATCCTAAATTTTTCTGAAGTTCGGTAACAGCAAGTTTCACTTTACTGTCAAAGTCTACACATTGACGAATCGCAGCAGTAATGGCTAAAACTTTCTCTCTTTCCAGCCGGAATTTCGCTTGCACGCTAGCTTCCCAACTAGCTTTAAATTTCTGATCGACTGTAGAAACTAAACTTTCTAGTTTCTGCATTTTATCGGTAACTTCTGGAGCATCCCAAAGGGAAGTTTTTTCAATATCAGATTTGAGACTGCTTACAGCTGTAGCAATTATTTTTATAGGTGAATTACCATTAACTTTGTTACCGTTGGCAGAACCGTTAGTTTGTTGGCTTGGTTTGAACTGATAATGTGTAGTCATTTTTGCAATTATTGGTGATTGTTACTTGTTAATAAGAAGGCTATATGTTGAATTGGTTAGTTCAACATAGAAGGTTGATATTGCTCCTGTATAAACAGGTGAGGAAACGACCCTGATGATATTAATCCCTACCAAATCTCTGTTTCTGAGTTTATTGGCAGTTATTTCTTAAACAGCATCAAAAATTGACGTTTTAGAAATAAAATTATTTCTTCTAATTTAGGATTCCCCAAAACCAGACAGAATTCAACAAACGCAGCAAAATTTTTGCTGAATCATCGATTTAGCTGCCATAGAGGAGCTTTGGCGATCGCATCTCCATTAAGCACCATCAATACTTCTTTGTTCGCTCCAATTAAGTATCCTTGTAAGTAAGGCAATATTTCGGGAGAAAATAAGCCCAAAGAAGGCATATTTATCTGCTCTACATCGTGCAACTCAATATCATTGATTTGTTGCACCACTAATCCTAAGTATTGATCCTGAACTTGAATAGCGATCGTCATTAAGTTTTCCACTCCCCCCGTTGCTAAATGGGGAAATCCCATAAACTTACCGATATCTACTATCCACAGCATTTCCCCACGCCAGTTGTAAATTCCTAATACACAAGCTGGCATTTGCGGAACTGTTAAAATCTCTGCTATTGATATCTGCATCACTTGTTTGATGATACTTAAAGGTAGTAAAGCTATCCCTTCTTCGCCTAGTTGAAAACGTAAAAATTTCTCCCCTGCTGGCGGAGAATTTTTGGTTACACTAGTAGCATAATTTACACGAGTCAGGGCGGAAACCTGTTTGGCATTATCTATCATATTCTTTATTAATTGAGTAATTGTCTCAGAACAAATAGCTATTTAATGACTTGTTTAATTGTTTGCACTAGTTCATTAGCTTGTACTGGTTTAGGTAGATAAGCATCTGCACCTAACATACTGCCCCAGAGTTTATCAACTTCTGTATCTTTTGTTGAGCAAATTACTACAGGGATTTGACTTGTATCTGGATCGCTTTTGATTTCTCGACATAGTTCAAACCCACTTTGACCAGGCAAAATCACATCGAGAATAATTAAATTTGGCTTTTGTAATTGTAGTTTGGTTTGCGCTTCTTCACTATTTTTAGCAATCACCACTGAAAAGCCTAATTGTTGCAAATGACGGCTCATGATTTCCCTGTCAGTCGTACTATCTTCAACTAGTAATACAGTACCCATATATTCCTCCCTTCCCTGAGTAATAGTTGGCATTAAACTAAATTAAGAAGGCTGATAACCCAAGGATTGAGTTGGGCTTTCATTTGCCGACAAAGATGATGCAGAATTTAGATTTTTCTGCAACACAGCTAATACTTTTTGTTCTCCCACTGGCTTAGATAAAAAGTCAGTTGCACCCACGAGTTTGGCACGTACCCGATCGACTATCCCATCATTTCCAGTGACAATAATTACCGGAATATTTTTAAAGCTAGAAATCCGGCGAATTTGAGCACAAATTTCATAACCATTAGCCACTGGCATCACTAAATCTAGAAAGATTAAATCCGGTTTATATTCCAGCAAAGTAGGTAAAGCTTGGATGGAATCTTTAATACTTATAAAACCATAACCTGCTTTGCTCACTAATCCTTCCATAATTTGACAATCAAGTACGCTATCTTCCACATAAGCTACTAATGGTCTAGTTAGTGATGGAGGTTGAGTTGTTGGTGCTGGTGGTGAACTTTTCGGTGGTGCAGTTCTCGGTGGTGATGTGGTTTGAATTGCAGTTTTTCCGGGGAAATTAGGGGTTGTCACTGTTTCCACCCTGGCAGTTAGGGGTGGGGGTGCTGCAATCATCGCTAGGTTTGGTTTAGGTAAATCAGAGATTTCTGTTAGCCCCACAACTTTTTTACGAATATAAGGAATTAGCGATCGCGTCACCGTCAGTAAATCTTGCTTGATAAAAACCGACAAATCCCGCAATGTCCGTTTCCCATCTACCACCTTGATCAAAGTTTCATAAACTTTCGGTGAAGCTAATTCTTTTAATTCCTCAGCCTGCTTAATTACTGGAGCTAAATTAGGAGATATATTTGTTAACCCTGCTTTAGTCCAATTTTCCCACATCTGTTGCGCTTCACTGAGCGCTTTTTCGGGATTTATTAACGTCAAAGAAGCATCTAACACCTGTTGTTGGTCAATGCTAAAAGCTAATGGAGCCTTTTCTTCTTGCTGGAGTATGTCAAATAACACTTCCAAAACGGCACTTTTGATTACTGCTACCGCTTGCTCTCCTGTAATTTTTTGCCGTTTTACCAAGACAATTAATACTAAATATTCCCAGAATTGAGCTACGTCTCCTTCTCGCAGCCGAGTATCATCGGAAGTTACCTGGTACAGGTATTGCCTCAAATGCCTGTACCAACGTCTATTTTCATGACATCCCCCTGATGCCCAAACTAAGCGACCTAGACAAAAGTAAAGACTCCAAGTAGTTATTACTCCTTGGATATCTAGTCTGCCAGTGAATTGATTCTGTATCAAATTTGTCAGTTGGTCACTTAGCTTGTTAGCAGCTAAATTGTTCGTAATCATTACTAGTTCCTTGAGAGCAATATTTAATAGTAGCTAATCAATATCTCATTTCTTTTATATAACTTTTTGTGGATGAATTACAGCTAAGTTTGATGATTCTTAATAAATTGTAAAACCTTTTTAATCTAACCCACGATATCAATAAATATACACAAAATTATCTGTAATAATTAGGTATTGACTAACACCAAATCCAACAAAGCTTTACAGAAGCATTAAATTATTTCCTTATGAACGATGATATCATTTTATATAGAAATCATATCAATTAATTAGCTTAGATTCTTTTAATAGCAGGCTAGAGAAAAAAGACAGTAATTAATAAAAAAATCGGAAAAAAAGGAATTATTGGAGGAAATGTGGTCAAAACCCGTATTAATCGGGAAAAAGTTTCCCCTGTCTTGACCACATTCTCTTTTTTGCCGAGAAACTACTGATTTAAGCGTTCTACTAAAGCTGAACGTGCTTGTTCGCGATCGTCAAAGTGAATTTTTTCCGTGCCTAAGATTTGGTAGTCTTCGTGACCTTTTCCAGCAATTAAAACTCCATCACCGGGTTGAGCTTCTAAAATAGCGGTGCGAATTGCTAAGGCGCGATCGCAAATAACTGCGGGATTTACTGAAGTAGGAATACCGACGAGAATATCTTGCAAAATCTTTTCGGCATCTTCAGTACGTGGATTATCGGATGTCACCACAATTTTGTCAGCTAATTGTGCCGCAATTCCACCCATTTTTGGTCGCTTGGTGCGATCGCGATCGCCACCACAACCAAACACACAAATCATTTTCCCCGGAATAAAAGGTCGAGAAGCCTTCAACAAATTCTCCAAACTATCAGGAGTATGAGCATAATCCACAATCACGCTAATATCCTGATTTGGGGCAATTTGTACCCGTTCCATTCTGCCCGGAACGCCCGAAAACAACGGTAAAAACTCAGTAATTTTCCCTAGTTCCAAACCCAAATGTAACGCCGCACCCACAGCAGCCAACATATTGGATAAATTGTATTGACCAACCAAAGGCAAAGAAAATTGGGCATCACCAACCGGAGTATGCAAAACACCTTTAACCCCATTTGGTTGATACTGCAAATTATCCGCCCACAAATCAGCAGTTCGATCTTGAGTGCTGTAACTCCAAACTTTGTCAGAACTCAGCTGTGCAATCAGTCGTTTTCCGTAAGGGTCATCAGCATTTATAATTGCCCGACCTTTGAGATAATCAGAACTGAACAACAGCGCCTTCGCTGCAAAATAATCTTCCATATCCTTATGAAAGTCGAGGTGATCCTGAGTCAAATTAGTGAACACCGCTACTTCAAAAGGACAATTCATCACCCTACCTTGGGCTAAAGCATGGGAACTAACTTCCATCACCGCCATTTTTGAACCAGCGGCAACAGCCGAAGCTAACTGTTCCTGTAACTCCACAGCAAAAGGCGTGGTATGAATTGCAGTTTGTTCAAAACCTTGCCAACGTGCGTAAAGTGTTCCCATCAAAGCTGTAGGAATTTGGGCTTCTCGCAACAGAAACTCGATTAAATGAGTCGTAGTAGTTTTGCCATTTGTACCCGTCACACCAACCAGTTTGAGCTTTTGGGCGGGATAATCATAAAAAGCTGCGGCAACTTGGGCGCAAGCTTGATTCATATCAGTAGCGGGAATAATGCAAGGTTGTTCGCTAACCTCCGCCTTTTTTTGCGCTGCTGTGGGGGAAACCAAAGCTGCGACTGCACCAGATGCGATCGCGCTAGGCCAAAAATCTCCCCCATCAACCCTAGTTCCCGGCATTCCAATAAACAAATCTCCCGGTTTGCAAGCATGGGAATTAGTCGCCAACCCAGTCACCTCCGCATCCAAAGCTGGATGGTTAGGTGACTGCACAATGTTGGGAACGCTTGCTAAAATTTCTCTCAGCTTCATGTCAGGAGCTCCTCACAAAGGGTATTGGGCTTTATTCTGAATCATTATTAACCAAATATTTCTGTAGCATTTGCTCCAATTGTAAAACTGAGCAACGCGGCGAAGGGCGCGGAAGTTGTTCCTCAACCTCAGAATTTTCCCCGGTTACCCTACATAAAACCGGAATTTCATATTGAAAAGCCGCAAACCAATCATCGCGAGTAGTAATATCCCGCACCTCTAACTCAAAATCTATTCCTTCCACCTGTTCCAGTTTGTCTTGCAAACCTTCGCACAAGTGACAACCAGGCTTGCTGTACAGAATTAATCGCATTTGCTTCGTGTTGAGCATGAAACCACAGCTAAACACAGCTAAACATAAATCAAAATTTTAAGAAATAGTAAAATTTCGTTACCTACTCGTGTTACATTTCTTGAAGCCCCTAGCATTAATACCTACAAGATCTTTAGCTTAAAAAAGTCTGATCTCCGATAGGATTATGTGGGATTATGGGGTAAACTATTTAGTATAGAACATTAGCAGTAGGAAAAGTCAAAGGTTATTATGGTTCACACTCCAGAAACACGGTTACAAATCGAAGTTGACAAGCTTGACCTAGAAGAGTTAAATCAACGTTTTGAAAACGCCCATCCGAGAGAGATTCTGGCTTGGTGCGTAGCGAATCTACCCACTGGTTTTGTGCAAACTAGTGCTTTTAACGTTGACGACTTAGTAATTACCGATATTCTCTATCGGGAACTCAAGCCTGCAAAACCAGTACCCGTGATGTTTTTGGAAACCTTGCACCATTTCCCCCAAACCTTAGAATTAGTTAAAAAAGCTACTGAAATCTATAACTTAGATCTCCGCACTTATAAAATTCCCGATGTCAACACCCGTGAAGAATTCGCCAAAGTTCACGGCGAAGCACTTTGGGATACAGATATTCAAAAATTCCACTTTTTGACCAAAATCGAACCTTTACAACGCGGTTTGGCAGAATTAGAAACAGTAGCTTGGATTACTGGTCGTCGTCGTGACCAAGCGCCAACTCGCGCCACTATGCCTATCTTTGAAAAAGATATCAAGAATCGGATCAAAGTCAATCCTTTAGCTAACTGGACACGCAAACTAAGCTGGGCTTATGCTTTTGAGCATAAAATGATCTACAATCCTTTGCACGACCAAGGTTATCCCAGCATTGGCGACGAACCGATCACAACTCCAGTTGCAGATGGAGAAGACGAACGCGCAGGTCGTTGGCGTGGAACTGGTAAAACTGAGTGTGGGATTCATATTTAGTTAGGTAATGGGTAGTTGGTAGTTGGTAGTGGGAAAGAGCATAATACTTACTACTGACAACCTTCTACCCAAAGCTAAAAATGATTAAAGTTCTGCACTTATCTGATATTCACATGGGAAGCGGGTTTTCTCATGGGAAACTTAATCCGGTCACGGGTTTGAATACGCGCTTGGAAGATTTTGTTAGTACATTGGAAAAGTGTATCGATCGCGCAATTTCCGAACCCGTAGATTTAGTATTATTCGGTGGAGATGCTTTTCCTGATGCTACGCCACCACCTTATGTAAAAGAAGCTTTTGCAAGTCAGTTTCGCCGCTTAGTGGATGCGGAAATTCCAACGGTTTTGTTAGTGGGAAATCATGACCAACATTCCCAAGGACAGGGAGGCGCAAGTTTAGGAATTTATCGCACATTGGGAGTTCCTGGGTTTATTGTTGGGGATGCGATTAAAACTCACCGTATTCAAACTGCTAATGGTGCGGTTCAAGTTGTTACTTTACCTTGGATTACGCGATCGACTTTATTAACTCGACCAGAAACGGAAGGGTTATGTTTAGCTGAAGTTAACGAGTTATTGATTAAAAAATTAGAACCTGCATTAGAAGGGGAAATTAGACGTTTAGATCCTAATTTACCGACAATTATGTTAGCGCATTTAATGGCCGATCGCGCCAGTTTAGGTGCGGAAAGGTTATTAGCAGTTGGTAAAGGTTTCACGATTCCATTATCTTTTTTAACTCGTCCTTGTTTTGATTATGTTGCTTTAGGTCACGTTCATAAACATCAGAATTTGAACAAGTCTAATGACCCACCTGTAGTTTATCCGGGAAGTATTGAAAGGGTAGATTTTAGCGAAGAAAAGGAAGATAAAGGTTATGTGATGATTCAGTTGGAAAAGGGGAATACTGAGTGGGAGTTTTGTCCTTTACCTGTGCGGTGTTTTTGTACGATCGAAGTAGATGTATCGAAGGCTGAAGATCCGCAAGAGGTTATAATCAAGGCGATCGCGAAAAAGCAGATTAAAGATGCGGTAGTTAGGTTGATTTACAAATTGCGATCGGAACAATTAGACTTAATTGATACAGCATCTTTGCACCAAGCTTTAACTGATGCTCATACTTACACAATTCAAGCAGAATTAGTTAGTCAATTAGCAAAACCTCGTTTACCAGAATTGACTTCTAGCGCTACGATGACTCCTTTAGAAGCATTAAAAACTTATTTAGATAATCGAGAAGATTTGCGAGATCTTGCAACAGAAATGATGGAAGCAGCGCAAAGATTATTAGGAGAAAATGAGGAAGATTGGGAAGCTTCAGGTGTAGAAATAGATGGTCAATTGCGACTATTGTAATAAGCGAGATCCCCGACTTCTTCAAGAAGTCGGGGATCTGTGAGCGAGATCCCCGACTTCTTCAAGAAGTCGGGGATCTGTGGACTCTGTTACAATTCTGGTTCAATACCAGCTGCACGTAGTTGTACTGCAAGACGTTCGACTCGTTGGCGTTCTTGTTCGACGATTTCGTTACCCCAAAGGAGTAAGTTACCCTCTTCATTCCACCAACGTAACCAAAAGTCATTGCGGTTGTCTCGATTTCCTCGCCGAACTCCTAAAAACAGCTGCATTTCTGGTATCCAAAAACGATTTTGTTCGTTGGTAGATTGCAGTTCATATCGTTTTTCATCATTCAGGCGATAAAATTCGAGATTTCCGGTTTGAATGTCGAAAATTGCATAATTAGGAACTTGCAAAATGCGTTCGTAAAAGAAGAATTTACCAGGAGGATAGGTTTCTTTAATTGAATATTCACCGCCTGCGGTATCTGACAAAAATTCCATTACTATTGCGGGAATTTCGCCTTGAAGTCGGGGGGTGTAACTCCGATTTACTTCCTCACGGGAAACGGTGATGTGAGGAATGTAAGCCCAGTCTGGTGCTTTGACGACAATTTTGCCATTGACGGTGGCACAAATTCCGTAGTTGGTGCAGGTAAGGGCGGTGTCTGGTAATCTTCCAGAAAGTTGCAAACTCTCTGTTAGCGCCGCTGCTAGGGAAGGCTGATTAATGTTGTCCACTGGATCGTCTGGCAAAATGTAATCATCGGGCAGTTTTTCCCAGGCAATTTGGTAGTTTGGGGTAGTGGTGAGCATGGTTTTTTGCTCAAAAGTGCGATCGAATATTTTCTACTTTATCTCAAGGAACTAAGGTTTATGGAAAAATGATAACTGGTGATGCTCATACGTTGGCGAAAATAGAATCTGTGAGCATCAAATCTTGGCACTCCTGAATCGAGTTCTAAATGTTGACAATCATGTTGTTTCGCATATTCTATTAACCATTGAAATAATTGTTTCCCGTAAGTTTGCGATCGCACTACTTCATCCACAACCAAATCATCAACATACAAAAATTTCCCTTTAGCTAGACATTCGGAAAGCCGAAATCCCGCCACAGCTACTACTCGATTTTCTGTTTCAATAAATGCTAACTTGTAACCTGAATTCATTTGCTGGTGGATGCGATCGACAAACTCTTCTCGCTGAAGATGTGGACGCAATTGAAACATTGTAGAAAAACAATTAAGAATTTGCTCATCTGATTCTGCTAATTGAATTATCATAAGTTTAATTCCTCAAACTTCGCAACTATGAATCAATCTATAAATTCGCCATTCCGTTATGCGGGAGGCAAATTTTATGCCCGTAATCTCATCTTAAAACACATTCCTACTCACTGCCATTATGTAGAACCTTTTGCTGGTGGAAGTTCGATATTTTTTGCTAAATCAAAGGTAGAAAACAATTGGCTTAACGATATTGACGAAGCACTAATAAACACATATTTAATCATTCGCGATCGACCTGAAGAATTAATTAAATATCTCGCCGGAGAACAAGCGACGAAAGAAAGACACACTTACTATAAAAATGAGTTTAACCCGCGCACTAAGTTAGAAAAAGCAGCCAGATGGTTTTATCTAAATCGTACATCATACTCAGGCATAATGAAACTGCAAAATTGCTATTGGGGATATGGTGATAAGTATAGTATGCGTCCAGAAAATTGGCCGAGAAATATTCGCCGCACTTCGGAAAAACTACAAGGTGTTGAAATAACTTGTTTAGATTTTGCAGAAGTTATAAAAACCGTTCCCGATGATGCTTTTTTGTTTATCGATCCTCCTTATTTTAATGCCGATCAAGATAAATTTTACACTCATTCTTTTTCTCGAACCGATCACTACAGGTTATGTGAAGTGCTGAAAGAAAATAAGGATAGAATTAAGTTTCTGATCACTTATGATAATAGCCCAGAAGTGAGAGAGTTGTATGGTTGGGCGACGGAAATGCACGATCGAGAATGGAATTACACAATTAATAGAACAGACGATCAGAAAAAGGGTCAAAAAAAGGCACAGAATTTCAAGGGTGAACGTTATAAAGGTAAAGAGGTGTTTATCTTGAATTATGATTCGATCGCCTTAAGTTCGTTAAGTTCGTTGTAAAGACTTTAGTCTTTTTATTTGACAAGAAAACGACTAAAGTCGTTACAACGAACTAATTTTTTACTTCACTTCTACAACACTAAAACGCCAGGTTAAAACAATTGATGCTACTGCTAAACCAAGTGCTAAACCCCACCAAAGTCCTACACCTCCCAAACCTAATTTGAAACCTAGTAAATAGCCGCTAGTTAACCCGATACACCAATAGGCGAAAATGCCAATTAACACGGGGATTCTTGTATCTTTCAATCCGCGCAAAGCGCCTACAGCAGTAACTTGGATTCCATCGGCTATTTGAAAGAATGCAGCTACTCTCAGCAATGCTTTTGCTTGGTTGACAACCGCAGTATTTGCGGGATTATTAATATCAAGATAAAGGGAAACTATTCTTTCTGGCATTAGCCAAAATAAAATTCCCATAAATGCCATGAATATTCCCCCCAAGCTAATACCAACATACCCGGCTAACCGTGCATTTTTAAGATTTTTTTGTCCTAGTTCTTGTCCGACACGAACAGTAGTAGCAAAGGAAATTCCTAAAGCAACGGTGAAGGTTGTGGCTGCTGTTTGTAAGGCGATTTGATGTGCTGCTAAGGTAACTGTTCCTAACATTCCCATAATGAATGTTGTCACAGTAAATAATCCTGCTTCTACAGCAGTTAACATACCAATTGGTAATCCTATATGCAACAATTCACCGAATACTTTTTTGTCAAATTGGTGAAGGTTGTGAAATACATGATATTTTTTCAGAGTTGCTTCGCTTTTAATGTAAATTATTAAAGCGATCGCCATACTCCAAAAAGATAGCGTACTTCCCCAACCAATTCCTGCTAATCCTAATGCTGGTAATCCTAATTTACCAAACATCAAAACATAGTTAGCAATGATGTTTAAGAAAGTGCCACAAATTACAATTACCATGATCGGGCGAGGTTGAGAAACCGCAGAAACAAAGTTTCTCAGTACTGCAAAAATTATAGCTGGTACCAAGCCCCAGGCGATCGCTTGCAAATACTCTTCAGTTAATTCTAAAGTGCTAGCATCTTGTCCAAATAATAACAAAAGTGATTTCCCATGAAAAATGATTAAACTAAGGGGAATTCCCAAAATAATTGCTAACCACAAACCTTGGCGCACTACACATTCCACCATTTTGGTTTGATTCGCACCATAAGCTTCTGCTACTAAAGGGCTAACCGCAGAAACAATTGCTGAACTAACAAGTAGTAAGATGGTAAAAGAAACAGAACCTAAGCCGCCAGCAGCTATAATTTTACTTCCTAATAAGCCCATCATTACTGTATCAACAAAGGTAGTTAAACTTTGAGCTAATTGTGCTGCTGCTAAAGGAATTCCTAACCGTAAGTTTGCCCTGATTTCTGAATTAATCGATGATTTTTGGAGAGTATACATCTTGCATTGTGATTAACTACTCCTGCATACCAAATGTTAAGAAGTTAACAATTTTAGTCGAACTACCAACACAGGTGGAATTTCGCTATAATTACCACCCCAACTCAGTAAATAGTTATCTGGGTAGTCAGATGGAAATGCAGGTTCCTCTAATCCATCTAACACAAATCCGACTCGAAAAGCTTCTCCCAAAAGTAGATGAAGTGGTCGATGAAAATAGGGATGTGGTTTTGGTTGATTGCGAAGTGCTAATCCGTAGGTGATAGTAGGCTGCAAATATTTGGGTACTTTGATAGAACAGCAAGTTTGTATTTCACCATTGCTTTCTGTTTCTTCTGCAACCATAGTAATATGAGGGTTGTTAAAACAAGGGTGCATGACAGAAAAAACGAAGCAACCTTGAGGTTTTAGTAATTTAGTTAGCGCCCGAAATAAAGGCGCAATTTCTGCCATATCCATTAACACCATTGCAGATATAGCAGCATCAAAAGTGTTTTCACCTAATCCTAATAAAGCTGTTTCATCAGTAGCATCTATTACATGATAGGCGATCGCATCTTGCGCTTGAGTTCGCCCAATAGCACAAGCAATTAATTGTTCGGAAAAGTCAATTCCTACTACTTTTGCCCCTAAACTTGCTAATCTTCGGCTAAATATGCCATTTCCACAACCGATGTCTAAAATGCGATCGCCTACTTTTACTCCCAGCAATTTTTCTGTAGCAGGACGAACTAACAAGCGATGAAAATCATTGCCATCATCCCCCATTTTAGTATCCCAAATAGAAGCATTGGTATTCCAAGAAACTTGAGTTTCCTGATGCCAATCTTTGGGAGAATCAGTATTTATCGGCTGTTCGTTGTTCATTGTCTTAATCTGGAGATTCCAAAGATTATATCATCAATGCCAACTTTAACTAAATTTATTCCAGCCAAGAATCTACATGGTAATTTTCTAACTTTAAGCCGGAATCAAGATCAATTTCATCAGCAAGGTAAGCCATTCCAGAGATACTAGTATTAGAAGGTACTTGGTAAGAAAGTCCACTATGGGCACCGCCTAAATATTGTTCTCCATCAAACTGTGCAAACCAATAATTTGATTCGCCTTGATGTTTGGAATGAATGACAATATCTTTCCATCCGTAACTCGTTTGTTCGGTGACAACGATCGGCGCAGCACCATAGCCAAGGTGTGAAACTAAGCGATAACCTTTGCCTTCTGGTTGGAAAATTAGGATGGGATATTCGTTAGTATTACTAACGTTGGAATTGACTAAGTAAACAATTACTTCGTATTTTCCATCATCGTTTAAATCGACTCGATTGTAATAGTAACGAGTTGAGTTTATTTCGGGAGAGATCGATCGCACGATCGCACTCTCTAAAGCTAAATCCCGGCTATTTTCCGAGAGTACATACCAAATTTGACTTAGCTCTATGCTTCTCACCACAGGCAGATGTTGATGCGCTACTGCTAGTAAAATTCTGCTCAAAGTATCCCAAGTTTCAAAACCGACAATTCCATCAACTGTAATCCCAACTCGCCGCTGAAAATGTCTGACAGCCCACTCAGTTACAGAAGTGAAAACGCCATCAATGGGACTATCATAAAGATAATCACCAGTCTTTAACAAAGCTTTTTGTAATGCTTTGACAATTTCTCCCTTACTACCTCTTTTCAGTTTAGGTAAATGAATCGGAGCTCCAGCATAAAGTGCTTGCCAAGTGTAGATATCTACTACACCATTTACTGGTAAAAACATCATTTCCTGGAACTCTTCTACCAGAATTTTCATGGCGCGATCGAACTTGCCTTTATGCAATTTTGAATTGTGAAATTGACGTTCAGCTTGACGGCTACCTAGCAACGCTTTCCAACGTAATAACAACTTTTGTAGTTCTACCACCTCAGAACCACTACTACCTAATTTCAGAATCGGTTTGTATTGAAAAATATTACCTAAAACTAAAACGTAACCTTGTTCAGAAGAGGCAGAAAACATTATTAATCTCCTTTTCCCCAAACTCTTTTTACCAAACTGTATCTTCCGGGCTTAATTGCCAGATTCTTTCCAAAAGTTGAACTCTTTGTCGTCGCACAAAAGCGCGATATTGTTGGTAAGCTGTCACCCCTAAAACTACAACAAGAGGCACGATTCCTACTGGCGGAATAGAAAATGTGTTCCCTTCAGCTAAATTTAAAGAATTTGCTTGAGACAATCCCACAATTTGTTGAGTCTGAAAATTAGCTGAATTAGTAAATTGCGGGAAAGCTTCAGGATGTTCAGAATATTTAGATTGCATAATTTAACTCCTCAATAATTTTATAACTGGTTTTTTTATTTTGTCTGGTGCATCAGGGAAGATTAACTATGATGCACCTTATTTATTTGGCTGTTACATTGCTTTTTGCAGCCAAGAAATTAGTTTTGCTGACTGGGTAGCTTCTTTGGACTGATTGAGTTGATTAACTCAAAGAACAAACAAATTTCTTTGTGATGCTCACTGCTGCTGAAACTGAACACTTGTAAATTTATAAGTAAATCGGGAAAAACTAGGGAAGAACTCTCACTATCAGACAGTTGTGGCAAAGTAAAATAAAATGGCTATTGGTAATCGAGCGGGACATTTTGGTGAGGGAAGGGAACTCCCGAACAGGGAACTCCCGAACAGGGAACAATTTTTTTTGTTAACTTGTCCCGGCTTGGGTTGGTAGCCTATGCACGGTTGTTATTAGTGGAGCAGTTGATTTTATCGTTAGTGGAGAGCGAATTTTTGGGATAGAAAATGGACATCCACTGATGTCAAAAGTTACCGGAATGGGTTGTACTGCTACTGCCTTAATTGGTGCGTTTCAGGCAGTCAATTCTGATGCTACTATAGCAGCGACTCATGCTATGGCAGTTATGGGAATTGCCGGGGAAATAGCCGCCGAAAAATCTACAGGGCCAGGTAGTGTGCAAGTGAACTTTTTAGATACTTTATATAATTTAAAAGCAGAAGATATCACAAATAGGTTAAAATTAATTACAAGTTAATTATTATTTTACCTGATAAAATTACTGAACTCCTCCATGTCTTTCTTCTGTGTCCTGGAGCGTCTGTAGCGGTTCAAAGAAATCTCAGGTCGGTTTTTTTTCCTATTACTGATACCTTTTCTGGCTTATGAACTGGCAGAAAATTCGATCGCGTCAGCGTGGCGTAGCCGTATCGCTCTCCCAAAAAGCAGTAGTAACTGCACTCATTGGTAGCATCGCTCTCATCGGTTGGATATTTAAAAGCGCATTGCTTACCAGCATATTTCCCGGACTTCCCCCCATGAGTGTAAATACAGCTTTGGGATTTATTTTAGGTGCTATTTCTTTATGGTTTTGGCATCAACTTCAATCAGATGAAGAATTAGAAAACCGCGTGGCAGAACGCACAGCCTCATTGATTAATGCAAATAATGGGTTGCAGGAGAGTTATCAATTATTGAGTTCCGTAATAGAAGGGATTTCTGATGCGGTATTTGTCAAAGATCGATCGGGGCGCTATGTTTTTGTCAATCAGGCAATGAGTCAAAAACTCGGTAAATCTGGGGCAGAAATTTTAGGATTCAATGATGATGATTTGTTTGCTCCAGAAAACGCCCAAAAATTCACACAAACAGATAATCGCATTATGGAAAGGGGGGAAAGGGAGGAAATAGAAGAAGAAGTATTAAAAAATAATCAACATAAAATTTATCTTTCCACAAAAAGCCCTTGGCGAGATAGCAATGGTAATGTAATTGGTTTAATTGGAGTAATTAAGGATATTACGGAACGCAAACAAACCGAAGCAGCCCTCAAATATCGGGAATGGCTGGCGCAATATTTTGTCGAACATACTTCCATTCCAGCTGCGGTATTCGACACTCAAATGCGATACATCATAGTTAGCCAACGTTGGTTAACAGATTATCAATTAGAAGGTCTCGATATTATTGGACGTTCTCATTATGAAGTGTTTCCCGAAATTCCCCAACGCTGGAAAGAAATTCATCAAAGATGTTTAGCGGGTGCAGTAGAAATTTGTGAAGAAGATCCATTTGTTCGTGCTGATGGCAGAATTGATTGGTTGAGATGGGAAGTGCGTCCTTGGTACGAACAAACGGGGGCGATCGGTGGCATAATTCTGTTTACCGAAGTGATCACCGCCCGCAAAGAAGCGGAATTTGCCTTAAAACAAAGCGAACAGCGCTATGCTAATCTGGCTGCTGTGATTCCGGTGGGCGTTTATTGCAGCGATACTCAAGGTAACATTAACTACCTTAATCAGCGCTGGTGCGAACTGACGGGGTTAAGTGCCGAGCAAGGAATGGGAAAAGGCTGGGAGAAAGCAATACACCCGGACGATCGCGATCGCATTGCTAGCAGTTGGTGCGAAGCTATTCACAACCAAAACATTTTTTGTACAGAATACCGATATCAGCGTCCCGATGGTGTTATTAGCTGGGTTTATGGTCAAGCAGTCGCAGAACGAGCCGCTAATGGTGAAATTGTCGGTTATATAGGAACTGTTACCGATATTACAGAACGCAAACGTGCTGAAGACTGTTTGCGCGAAAATGAAGCGCGACTGCGACTAGCTTTACAAACTACCAAGTCAGGCATCTGGGATTGGGATTTTGTGACTGGCTGTGCTAGAGTCTCCGAAGAATATTGCTTGCTCTTAGGAATTGATCGAGCAGTACAAAGTCTTAGTTATGAAGACTGGTTGAATTGCATACATCCAGACGATCGCACCTCAGTCATTGCAGCCTTAAACCAAGCGATCCAGCAATATAAAGACTATGAGATTGAGTATCGTATCCAGCATCCCGAAGGGATTCGCTGGATCGCAACTAAAGGTCAGGCTTTCTACGATGCAGCAGGTAATGCGGTACGGATGCTGGGCAATATCCAGGATATTACCGATCGCAAACAAGCTCAAATTAACTTAGCTGAAGGCGAACTCAGATTTCGGATCGCCGCCCAAAGTAGCAGCGATCTGATCTATGAATGGGATACTGTCACCGGAAGAATGCAATGGTTTGGCGACATTGATACCCGATTGGGGTACGATCCAGGAGGAATTAAGCGAACTTTAGAAGGATGGGAAACACGCATCCATCCAGACGATCGTGCTTCCGTAGCCAGCCAAATAGAACAATGTCTGGAAACAGGAGCAGCTTTTGAAGGAGAATACCGAATAGCCGATCGCAATGGAGAATACCGCATTTGGGTAGATCGAGGTAGAGTAACTTTTGATGCTCAAGGTAAACCGGGGAAATGGTATGGTGCGATTACAGATATTACCGAACGCAAACAAACCCAAGAAGCCAGGGAAGCGAGTGAAGAACAACTACGTCTGACTCTAGAATTTTCCCAAATTGGTAGTTGGGATTGGCAGATTTTGGAAAATCGAATTGCCTGGAACAGCAACCATTTCCGGCTGATGGGTTTAGATCCCGATACGAAAGAAGTTAACTATCAAACTTGGCGCGAGCGCGTTCACCCAGACGAGCTTGAGCGAGTGGAAGCGGCTATTCGTCAGGCAATAGAAAACCATACAGACTATGACACAGAATATCGGCTAGTTCATCCCGATCGCAGTATTCATTGGATAATTGGCAAAGGACGAGCCATCTACGATCGATCCGGGCAAGCTGTAAGAATGCTGGGAGTGATTATTGATATTACCGATCGCAAACGCGCCGAAGCAGCTTTGCAAGCAAGTGAAGAACAACTGCGTCTGACACTAGAATTTGCCCAAATTGGCAGTTGGGCTTGGGATATGTTGGAAAATCGATTAACCTGGAACAGCAAACTTTTCCAGTTGCTCGGTTTAGATCCTAACACTGCGGAAGCTAACTATCACACTTGGCGCGAGCGCATTCATCCAGATGATTTAGAGCGAGTAGAAACGGCAATTAATCAGGCAGTAGAAAGAGAGACAGACTATGACGCAGAACATCGGGTGATTCATCCTGATGGCACGGTTCTTTGGATCATTGCTAGAGGACGAGCCATTTATAATCAATCTGGGCGGCCTCTAAAAATGCTCGGTGTAGTTATTGATATTACCGATCGCAAACAAGCTGAAATTTCCCTCCAACAAAGCGAAGAACGTTTCCGTTGGGCGATCGTCAATTCTCCGCTGCCGATTATGTTACACGCTGAAGATGGGGTAATATTGCAAGTTAATCATGCTTGGACAGAAATTTCCGGTTATTCTCCGCAAGAAATTCCCACGCTCGCAGATTGGACTCAAAAAGCTTATGGTAGCCGCAAAGAATTAGTGCAAGCAGATATTCAACGCTTATATAATCTCGATCGCCGAGTTTCCGAAGGAGAATATACCATCCGCACTCGGAGCGGGGAAACTCGCATTTGGGAGTTTTATTCCGCGCCCTTGGGTAAACTACCTGATGGTAGGAGATTGGTGATTAGTACCGCGATCGATATTACAGAACGCAAACGCGCCGAAGCAGATTTACAACAATACAAAGACATTTTTCAATTTAGCGAACATGGATTAGCTGTCAGCAAAGGGCCTGTATTAGAAATAGTAAATCCTGCCTTTGCCCGAATGCACGGTTATTCAGTTGCGGAAATGATTGGCAAACCAATTTTGAGTTTGTTTCCCTCTGATACTTGGGCAAAAACAGTCTCTTTTATGCAAGAGCTTAACGAAGTTGGACACTTAACCCATGAGTCATATCATCTGCGAAAGGATGGAACTATTTTTCCCATATTACTCGACGTTACGATGGTCAAAGATCGAGAAGGTAATCCACTTTATCGAATTGCGACTTTGCTGGATATTACCGATCGCAAAAAAGCCGAAACTGCCCTACTTGAAAGTGAGGAACGTTTGCGGTTAGCTTTGCAAGCTGCAAATCAGGGATTTTATGATTTGAATATCCCAACCGGAGAGGCGATCGTCAGTGCCGAATATGCCCAAATGTTGGGTTATGAACCGGAAGAATTTCAGGAAACAAATGCTAAATGGAGCGAGCGGTTGCACCCGGAAGAACGAGAAACTGTTTTTCAAGTTTTTCTTGATTACATTGCTGGTAAAAGCGATGCTTATCGAGTGGAATTTAGGCAAAAAACTAAGACAGGTGAATGGAAATGGATTCTTTCGCTGGGTAAAGTTGTAGAATGGGATGAGTCTGGTAAACCAGTGCGAATGGTCGGTACACATACAGATATTAGCGATCGCAAACTTGCCGAACTAGCATTACGATACAGCGAAACACAGCTGCGTTCCATCTTGGAAAATATGCCCGTAATGTTAGATTCCTTTGATGCTCAACTTAATATTATTGTTTGGAATCAAGAATGCGAACGAGTTACAGGTTATTCTGCCGAGGAAGTCATAGGAAATCCCCAAATCTGGGAAATGCTTTATCCCGATCCCATTTATCGGCAAAAAATGAGAACTCAATGGGCAGAAAAAGGAAATAATTATCGCAATTGGGAATGGGATTTATTGAGCAAAAATGGTGAGAAAAAAACTATTGCTTGGTCAAATATTTCTGACATATTTCCGGTTCCCGGTTGGGGAAGTTGGGGCGTAGGCATTGATATTAGCGATCGCAAACAAGCTGAATTAAAGGTGATTCAACTTAACCAAAATTTGGAAGAAAGAGTTAAAGAACGAACGGCGGAACTATCAGCAGCAAATAAAGAATTGGAAGCTTTTTCTTATTCAGTTTCCCATGACTTACGCGCACCTTTACGCGGAATAGATGGTTTTAGCAAAGTGCTTCTAGAACGTTATGCTAATCAATTAGATGAGAAAGGTAAACATTATCTCGATCGCATTCGCGCAGGTACACAACGCATGGGCGAATTGATAGAAGATATGCTGATGCTTTCACGGGTAACTCGTACCGAAATGAAGCGAACTTCGGTAAACTTAAGTGCGTTAGCTCAAGAAATTAGTGAAAGTTTAAGCGAATTTCAACCAGAACGTTCTGTAACATGGAACATAGCTCCCGAAATCACGGTTTTGGGAGATGGCGCATTGCTGCGAATTGTGTTAGAAAATCTATTAAGTAATGCTTGGAAATTTACCTCAACCCGCACCCAAACAGAAATCGAATTTGGTCTTACCATATTGCCGGAAAATACACAAGCTTATTTTGTCAAAGATAATGGTGTCGGTTTTGACATGAATTATGTTAATAAGTTATTTATTGCCTTTCAAAGGTTACATTCGACTAATGAATTTCCAGGAACAGGTGTAGGATTGGCGATCGTCCAAAGAATTATTCATCGACATGGTGGAAAAGTGTGGGCGCAGGGAATTATAGATCGAGGTGCAGCGTTTTATTTTACTTTAGGATGAAGCAAAAAATTTGCACCAAGGATGAAATATTATTAATCTCTCTAAGGTTTTTTTTCCATGCGACATTCTATAAATACACCTGGAACATTGCTGTTAGTCGAAGATAATGCTGATGATGAAGAACTAACGCTTATGGCATTTGAGCAAGGTGGAATTACTAATCCAGTGATTGTAGCGCGAGATGGTGTAGAAGCGTTAGATTATTTGTTTGCTACAGGAATTTACCGCGATCGACCCCCAGAGAATTTACCAATTTTAATCTTATTAGATTTGCAACTCCCTAGAATTAACGGGTTAGAAGTGCTAGAAAGGATTAAGCATACTCCTAAAACTCAGAAGATACCCGTTGTGATCTTGACTACATCCAACGAACAACAAGATTTGATAGAAAGTTATAGCCTGGGTTGCAATAGTTACATTCAGAAACCTGTAGATTACGATCGGTTTCTCAATGTTATTCAGCAATTAGGTATGTATTGGTTAGTTATCAACTCTCCTCCACCTTTATCCGCTGCTTATGAATAACGAACTTCGGGTGCTAATAGTCGAAGACAACCCAGATGATGCAGAATTGATCGTACTCGAACTCGAAGTTAGCGGTTATACCGTGATCTGGGAAAGAGTAGAAAACATGAATCAAATGAGTGCAGCCCTCGATGGGCAAACTTGGGATATGATCTTGGCTGATTACTCTTTACCTCAATTTAATGCTTTAGCTGCTCTTTCCTTAATGCAGGCAAAGAATTTAGATTTACCGTTTATTATAGTTTCTGGTACGATCGGAGAAGAAATTGCCGTAGCCGCAATGAGAGCAGGTGCTCACGATTATTTGCTCAAGAACAGTTTATCTCGATTAGTGCCAGCCGCAGAGCGAGAATTGCGAGAAGCAAAGGTGCGACAGGAAAGGAAACAAGCACTCCAAGATATTCAAATGCTGGCATTTTATGATGAACTAACCGGATTACCAAATCGCACACTTTTTCTGCAAGATTTACAAGATTGTATCAATGAGTATAAACAACAGGCAAATCCATTTGGTGTGATATTCTTAGATATTGACCGCTACAAAAGCGTGAAATATGGGTTTGGACATATTAAAGGCAATCAATTTTTAATCAAAGTTGCTCAAAGATTAACAGCTTGGATACAACCGAGCGATCGACTAGCGCGGGTTGGGGAAGATGCCTTTGGTTTATTATTTAAAAATCTCGTAAATTTGGATGAACTCAGCCAAAAAGTAGCTGAAATTCATAAAATCCTCCGACTCCCCTTTCAAGTAGATAAATCATTGATTTATTCCTCGGTTAGCATTGGCGTTGTCGATAGTAGAATGGGTTACAATCAGGCAGAAGAATTTTTGCGTGCCGCCGATACAGCTACTTATAATGCTAAAAAACTAGCGGGAAATACAGTATTTTTTAATTCGCAAATGCAGACGGAGGAGTTAGAGCGCCTGCGACTAGAAGCTGATTTACAGCAAGCGATTCAACAGCAAGAATTACATTTGAATTATCAACCAATTATTTGTTTAACTACTAACCAAGTAGTTGGTTTTGAGGCATTGGTAAGATGGCATCATCAAGAACGGGGATGGGTTTCGCCGGGGCAATTCATTCCTTTAGCAGAACAGACAGGACTGATTATTCCTCTGGGTGAATGGGTATTACAAGAAGCTTGTCGGCAAATCAAATTGTGGGAAAAAGAATTAGCAAATACAGGGCTTTTGAGTATTGCTGTTAACCTTTCAGGAGTGCAACTTACCCAACCTAGTTTAGTTAATTTTATTGAAACTTTGTGTAATAATCACTGTTTTAATAAAATAAATTTAAAGCTAGAAGTTACCGAAAGTGTGTTGATGAAAAATTCCGAAGTAGCGATCGAAACTTTGGCAAAATTGCGATGTAATGGCATCCAAATTTGCATAGATGATTTTGGGACTGGATATTCATCCCTAGCTTATTTACATCTTTTACCAATTGATACTGTGAAGATCGATCGATCTTTTGTCAATCAAATGACAGAAGATCCCAGAAATTTAGATATTGTAGAAACAATTATTACTTTGGCGCATCGTTTGGATTTAAATGTAATTGCTGAGGGAGTGGAAACGCAAGCACAAAGGGATATTTTGCGAAGTCTTCACTGCGAATATGGACAAGGATACTTTTTCTCCAAACCACTCCCCCCACAACAAATTGTTACTTGGATTAGTCAACTCTCACCCATTTAGGGGAGCAGGGGAGCAGGGGAGCAGGGGAGCAGGGGAGCAGGGGAGCAGGGGAGCAGGGGAGCAGGGGAGCAGGGGAGCAGGGGAGCAGGGGAGCAGGGGAGCAGGGGAGCAGGGGAGCAGGGGAGCAGGGGAGATGGGGGGATGGGGGAATTTTTTTCTTCCCTAACCCCTAACCCCTAACCCCTAACCCCTAACCCCTAGAAAATCACTGATTAGCAGTGTTAGTGCGACGAATGTAACCTTCTACATTCTGTACTGCTCTGGAAGCATAGGAGTCACCGGGACGTTCTTCCAGCGCTCTTCTAAAGTTTATCAACGCAGTTTGATAATCTCTCTGTTGAGTTGCTGCGTACCCAATTCTCATGTAGCGACTGTAGTTGCCAGATTGCACATTACCAGTGGAATTGGTTCCGCTATTACTTCTGTTTCCATTGCTTCCATTAACCCCAGTACCAGTTCCGGTAGTTCCAGTAGTTCCGGTAGTACCGTTAACCCCAGTACCAGTTCCAGTAGTTCCGGTAGTACCGTTAACCCCAGTACCAGTTCCAGTAGTACCTCTGCCTGTTCCAGTAGTTCCGGTAGTACCTCTGCCTGTTCCGGTAGTACCGTTAACCCCAGTACCAGTTCCGGTAGTTCCGGTAGTACCGTTAACCCCAGTACCAGTTCCGGTAGTTCCGGTAGTACCGTTAATCCCAGTACCAGTTCCGGTAGTTCCGGTAGTACCGTTAATCCCAGTACCAGTTCCGGTAGTTCCGGTAGTACCGTTAATCCCAGTACCAGTTCCGGTAGTTCCGGTAGTACCGTTAACCCCAGTACCAGTTCCGGTAGTACCGTTAACCCCAGTACCAGTTCCGGTAGTTCCGGTAGTACCGTTAATCCCAGTACCAGTTCCGGTAGTACCGTTAACCCCAGTACCAGTTCCGGTAGTTCCGGTAGTACCGTTAACCCCAGTACCAGTTCCGGTAGTACCGTTAACCCCAGTACCAGTTCCGGTAGTACCGTTAACCCCAGTACCAGTTCCGGTGCCAGTGCCAGTGCCAGTGCCAGTGCCAGTAGCTTGAGCTAGTAATTGTCTATTTCCTGTCGTTGGAAGATTGGAATTAAAGTTATTTAATGCTAATGCAGGAAAACTTATTAAAACACTAGCACTGATAATTCCTGTGAAGCTAAGTAATTTATTAGCTGAATTTTTTCTCTGTGATTTGCTCATGGTTTTTTCCGGGATTTTTGGTGAAATTTTTGTTAGCTAAAACTGAATTCAAAGTAGATTTATAATTCTTGCCAACCCAATGGTGGTGCAATCAAAGTTTCCTCTGCTTCACCAACACTATGACCTGGTTTATTGACAATTTGTACTGTACTTGCTTGTAGTCCTTGGTCGCCTTCGGTAGCAAAGAAGCGTACTCCTGTACCGATTTCTATGCGATCGAAATCATCATGTAAAACACTGTTGCGATGGAAATAAATATCTTGTGCATCATCTATGGTTTTAATAAATCCATATCCTTGTTCACGAAACAGCTTAGTCACTAGTCCCATAGTGTCGTCTGCTTGATTATTATCCCTAGCTTTATCGCTTTCCCGTTGTTGTCTCGCCAGTTCTCGAACTTGGCGCTGTGCCATCTTAAAAGCATCTCGGATTACAGTATCAACCTCAACATATTGAACAGTATCTCCCGGATTACTTTCAGCTACAATTTCTTGACTAGGTGGTACCGTGATATCAATTCGCACTCGATAGGGGGAACCTCCACTGGGGCGATCGTGAATTTTTTCAATAGCAATATGGCAACTACTGATATAATTGCAAACTTGCTCCAGTTTTTCTATTTTCTCTTGAACTAATGAGTCAATAGCTGCGGTTTTTTCTACATTTCTGTAGGTGATTTCTGGTGCGATTTTCATAGGCTGACTTAGGCAATTAATTTTGATTTAAATTGTGATTTAACATTGGTGTTAATAAGTTAATAATAAAAAGCCAAAAAATAGGTTTCCTCTGACTAATGGCGGTGATGTTTTATTTATTGGTCTATCAAAAGTATGAATCGTAATTCACTACAACCGCTAAAATTTCAGGAGATATTTTGTAGTGAATTAGCCAGACTAACGCTACTTTAGATCCCCTGAGCGCCCAGATCCCCGACTTCTCTAAGAAGTCGGGGATCTGAGTATCAGGAGCGCCCAGATCCCCGACTTCTCTAAGAAGTCGGGGATCTGAGTATCAAGGGATCTAAGGGGTAGATGAAAACCCTACAACCAAGGTCGGTTTTTTCTCCAAATTGCTGACAGCGATGTTAAAAAATATTTAGACATAATAATGATAGAAATGAATAAACAGAGGTTAATTATGTTTCCTTTTTGGGGTTATAACTGTTACGGTAATGAAGGTGTTTCTCGCAGAGGTCGCTTAGAACAGAAACTAAGATTTCTGAAATGGATGCGCGATGATTTGGAAACCAGATTGGCTGGTATTAATGCGGCGATCGACAAAGTTGAACAGCAACTAGGTCAAGAAGATGTAGCTTAATCCTGGAACTTTGAGTAGGCATTAAGCAATATTTTTTGACTATTAATCAGCTAATTTAGTTTTTTAAGATACAGTAAGCCTCAGCAATGAATCATGCTAGAGGCTTTCTAAATAATAGCCGATTTTGCTATAATTATTAAAATTACACTTTTAAAGAGCTATGCAAGACTGGTGGAAAACCACTTTTCCTAAAGGTCGCCAAATCCTGAGAATTACCGATGCAAACGGATACCCAGTTTCTATTGCTTATGGTGAAAAGGGAACGGGAAAACCTTTATTTTTAATTCATGGTATTGGCGGCTGGAGTTATAATTGGCGTTATAATATAGAAACTCTTGCCAAATATTTCCGAGTAATTTGTTTTGATGCTAAAGGTTATGGGTTTTCTGATAAACCTTTATACCGGGAAAGAAACGATCATCAAATTATTGAATTTAAACGGATTATTAGTGCGCTTTGCGATCGAAGTGCGATCGTACTAGCCGAATCACTAGGAGGATTAATCAGTCTGGCAGTTGCACAGGAATATCCCGAATTAATCTCAGATTTGATAGTAGTAAATGTTCCGATTTTTCCTGACGGTTTACCTCATTGGGGAATGTCGTTATTATCCCAAATTCCTTTGGAATTGTTGCAAGCTGCTGATTTATGTCGAATTCCCAGTGTATTTGCACCTTTGGTGAAAGAAATTCTGGCGATCGAAAGGCGATCGGTTTTATTCGATCCGACAAAGTTTACCGAAAAAGACGCTTATTGGATGAGTTATCCTTATATTCATTTTCCCGGAACTTTGACCAAAGCAGCGGAAGATATTCAAATTGCGGTAAAAGAGATTCAGCGAAACCAAAATTATCAACCAAATTTAATCAGTAAAATTCAAAAAAATTTGGCTGTTATCAAATGTCCCACATTAATTTTATGGGGACAACAGGATAGCTGGTTTTCTTATAAACATGGCGAAAAGTTAGCTAGACTTTTACCCAATTCGCAATTAAAAATTATTCCTAATTGCGATCATGACGCTTCTTCCGGTTCTCCAGAGGCGGTTAATGCAGCAGTTTTGGAATTTTTAAAGGTTGTTTGAAAAGTGATATCATGTCCGGTCGATTACCCACCCTGTAGAGACGTTATATATAACGTCTCTACAGGATATATAACGTCTCTACAGGATATATAACGTCTCTACAGGGTCGTGGAAAAAAGATATTATGGCCGATCGACCGGACATGATATGAAACAATTGATAATAGTTATCTTTGGATGGGGCGGGCAGGATGCCCACCCCACAAGAGTTACAGTTTTTTTGTGGGGCGGGGCGGGCAGGATGCCCACCCCACAAGAGTTACAGTTTTTTTGTGGGGCGGGGCGGGCAGGATGCCCACCCCACAAAATTTACAGCTTTTTTGTGGGGCGGGGCGGGCAGGATGCCCACCCCACAAAATTTACAGCTTTTTTGTGGGGCGGGGCGGGCAGGATGCCAATCCCACAAAATTTACAGCTTTTTTGTGGGGCGGGGCGGGCAGGATGCCCACCCCACAAAATTTACAGCTTTTTTGTGGGGCGGGGCGGGCAGGATGCCAATCCCACAAGAGTTACAGCTTTTTTGTGGGGCGGGCATCTTGCCCGCCTTTTATTTACATCTACTTACTTAACAGTTTTTCTAAGTTTAGCTGATTTTCTAAACTAGAAAACAAGGAAAAGTTGGTTAAGCAAGGGATAAAAAATGAGTTGTTAGCATTGGATGATTTTGTTAATTCTGCTTCGGTGACAGTGTTTAAAGTTTCAACTTGATTATTTCTTCTAAATTTACGGCGTTGGAGAATGCTATCTATAAGTCTCCAACGTTTTTTTTGCAAGCTAATTGTCGCGGCTTTATTTTGTCGATAACGGATGGTTTCAACGGGAATTCCCAGTTGTTTAATGAGTTGGTTAAAAATGTAAATATTAGAGTGTTTAGGGGAATTGGGATTGAAATTCAAACCTAAGATTAAGTTAACTTGTTTATAATGTTGCCAGACTAATTTAGCTAGGGGTTCTAAGTCTTCATTGGTTAAAGTTTCGCCGTCCAATAAGCGATCGATCCACTGCAAAAGTCCCAAACGTTCTCGCACAATGCGTTCTTGTTCTTTTGTGTAGATATTGGGAATAAATAAACCGAGTTTCCATTTTGCTTGAAGTGCGATCGCTTTTTCGTCTCTTTCCACAGCTAATCCATAACGCAAATCTTCATAACGCAAAATCGCCCCAGATAACTGAGAATAAACTTTCACTAATTCCGGGGTTATTTCTGCTTCTTTTTGTACCGCCGCCCATTCCGCAACTTGGGTTTTTTCTAAGTTTAATCTTGACTCTGCGGTGATAACTTCTTGAGATTCTAATTGTTCTTTTTCCCTAGTCGATAAAATGCGAGAATTAGCCACAGCTTTGTAATGTGCAACTTGAATTTTATCCCTCACCTTTTTAGTCAGATTTTGAAAAACAGGACTGGAATTAACCGTAATAATTTTGAGGTGATTTCCTTCATATCTTAATCTAGCGATCGCCGCTTCTCGCAAATTCCACATCGCTGCATTACTGTTAGCTTCTATTTGCGCCCAAAGTTTTTTATGACAGCAGTTTTCCCAATTGATCGGTGTATTGACAACCGCCAACATTTCCGGTGATAAACTCATTCTAATTAATCCCACTTCCAAATCCCAGCGAGTTTTTAATTCCCGCAAAATCACATCAGGAGATTCAGATTTAGAAACAGCACAGAAGTTTTTCCCACATTTAGCAACCCAAACATAACGGGGTACAGGATGTCTAACTCTGGCTAAAGATTGGGCGATATCTGCATCATTAACTACGCCATAATAAATGCCAATTACTGCATCAAACCATTCGGCTTCAATGCTTACGCCAGTGGACATACTAGGGGTAGCAATGACAATATCATAAAGGGGTAATTTCTCATTGATTTGTCTGACATATTCTCGTTGTTCGTTGAGATTTACGGTTTCAGAGTTGATGACTAGGATGCGATCGCGACTAATCCCCGACTCCAACAAATAAACCAAAACATTAGAACTTTTCAACGAATCAGTAGCAATAAATAACCTTTTCCCAGCCGTCGCCATTTCCACAGTATCAGCAATCATCGCACTATGGTCTAAAGAATTATAAATAGTGCAACAATATCCCGGTGTTTGGTATTGATTTTGAATCAAAAAAACCTCATCTTCCCTCCGCAAAGCTTTCACATAATCAACCACAAAATTATCCAAATCAGCATCAGCAATAATTACTCGCCCTGCAATTTTAATAATTTCCTCAAACCTAGCTAAAATTGCAGGTCTTCTCCCTTCTTTGTTACAAGTACTGCTAGTAAGTAAAGCCCGGAAAACCTGGCAAACTTCATCAATTACCACCGTCGCCCCCATAAATTGAAACGGACGAATCCCTAACAAAGATTCAACACATAAACCCAAGCGCCAAGTCGGATAACCATTTTCATCAATATAATAACCATTACCTTTATCTGCATCAGTGCGCCAAGTGTAACCCAATCTTTCCGCCAGAGAACGACCTAAAAATATGCGATGAGTTAAAGATAATAACCTTTCATTTTCACCAGTAACTTGAGCGATTAATTTAGTTTTTCCTGTACCTTTACCAGAAGCGATCGCAATAATTCCCGTCTTGGGTAACTCTAAACCAATAGTAGATAAATCAGCCACATTAAGTTTCACAGTAGCAGGAATTGTCAAACTTGATTGTTTTTTAATTAACCAATTCCATTGACCTAAAGACAAAGCATGATTATAAGCTTGCTCAAATGCTGTTGCACCTTCAGCAACAATTAAATCATCCACACCTTTTTGCCCAGAATTCCAAGTAATTACTTTAACTGAACATTTGCCTTCATTAATTAAAAGTAGGGCAGTTTTTTTTATTGCTAAATTAACGGCGTTAACTGTTTGGGTTTTAGTATCTTGGTCAAAACAAAAAGCGAATTCTCTCCCATCTTTGAGGAAGGGTTGTAAATCGGGAATTAAAGTAGCAGTTTTACTAAATTGGTCTACTCTTCTCCCGTTCCAAATTCCAGGTAAAGCGATCGCAACAAAGCCAATACTTAAAAGTGCAGCCGCTTTTTTCGCACCTTCAGTAATAATAATAGGTAAGTGAGACTGACTAATTACCCAACTCCAAAAGCCTAAAGCTTCACCTGTTTCTGTAATTTCAATATTTTGGGGAATTACTAAATTAAATCTTTCGGCAATTTTGAGCCAAATCTGCAAAGTTACAGGTAAGAAAAAAGCCCTAGTGGGAATTTTCGGTGGATGTTCATATTTAATCAAGTTATTTTTCGCACCCAAACGCGGTTGATTCGGTTTGAAACATCCCCATTCCATTGCTTCCCCAGTTTGCGGTTCAACGCCATTGCACCACCAACCACCATTTGTAGCGTGTTCGTAACGTTTGATAAAACTAAGGGAGAGTCTACCTGCACTGTTGCGCGGGAGTTCGTTTGAGTAGCAGAGGTAGTTGTAGATGCTTTCACCTTTGAGACTGGTGACACAAAGGGAAATCAAGTCAGGGTTTACACCACTAGCAAACCATTCATTCCAATGACTTTGTTCGATGCGATCGGGTTTGCACTTCATGGACACTACTTAAGGACGTGAGTTATCGGTTCTGAAACCAGGTTTCAAAACATAAGAAAATCACCCTTCAACACTAATTCTAGAGTGCTGCTGGTTGGGTTTGTATGATAACACTCTATAGGTGGAGTCTGTCTAACTCTTGTACCAAGGAGAATTTTTACCTCAGATCTTGCACTCCTGAGCAGAGCCTCCATTTTTCGTTCCCTGGTTGAACCAGGGAACGAGGATACGAGGATCTGGGAGGTTCTACCTCCTTTGAGTGCAAGATCTGAGTTACCCTCTGCCCCTGAAGCCCTAAGCGAGCCCTAAGCGACACAGTGCGCTGGTATAGGTTGACTGACTCGTTGTTGAATGGGGATTTCAATAATAAACTCTGTACCTTGTCCTGGTACAGATTGGCAGTGCAATTTTCCACCATGTTTTTCGACTACAATTTGGTAGCTGATTGATAATCCCAAACCAGTGCCTTTGCCCACAGGTTTAGTAGTAAAGAAGGGTTCAAATAGTTTCGATTTCACTTCTTCTTTTATTCCTGGGCCATTATCACTGATGCGAATTGTAATCCACTTATCTCGGATAATCTGGGTAGAAATGTGAATTTTTCCCGGTTGATTAATTTTAGCTTTAGAACAGCGTTTTTGGTGATGTTCCTCTAAGGCATCAATAGCATTAGAAAGAATATTCATAAATACTTGATTTAGTTGTCCTGCATAGCATTCAATTGCGGGTAATTGACCATATTCTTTGGTAACTTTAATTCCTGGATGATCTGGTCTAGCCTTTAAGCGGTGATGTAAAATTGTCAGGGTACTATCAATTCCTTCGTGAATATTCACTGCTTTAACTGCTGCTTCATCTAGGCGAGAGAAAATTCGCATTGATTTGACAATTTCGTGAATGCGTTGCGCTCCGGTGTTTGCTGAATTCAGAAGTTTTAATAAATCTTCTTTAATGAAATCTAGCTCAACTTCTTCGATCGCAGCTTGAATCCGAGGTGTTGGTTTTGGGTAATCTTCTTGATACATCTCTAGAAGTCCCAAAATACTCAAAATATAATCTTTTGCATAAGTGAGATTTCCATAAATAAAATTTATGGGATTGTTAATTTCATGGGCAATACCTGCTACCATTTGTCCTAAACTAGACATTTTTTCGCTTTGAATTAGTTGCACTTGCATTTGTTGCAATTCACTGTAAGCTTGACTTACTTCGGCAATTTTATGTTCTAACAAAGCATTCTTTTCTTCTAATTTTGTGTTTAATTCATAGAGCTTGAGATGTAACTTGATTCGAGCTAATACTTCTTCTTGCTGAAATGGTTTAGTAATATAGTCAACTGCTCCTAGCCGAAATCCTTCAACTTTATTGGCAATATCGGAAAGTGCTGTCATAAAGATAATGGGAATATCTTTAGTTAGGGGATTTGCCTTTAATAGACGACAGGTTTCAAAGCCATCAATTTCTGGCATCATAACATCTAACAAAATTAGATTGGGTAGGGCATATTGAACTCTTTCTAGAGCTATTTTGCCTGATTGTGCTGCCCAAACTTCTAACCCAACCTGATCCAAAGTATCGGATAGTACTCCTAAGTTAGCTAGGTTATCATCAACAATTAGAACCGTAGGATTTTGCATATTTACTAACCTCTTAGTTTTTACTTGAAGGACTGAATTAAAGCCAAAATTTCTCGGTCTTGAAATCCTTTTGCTAGTTGATACAACTTTTTGGCAAAAGGTTGGTATTTTTGCTCTGTTTCTTCGAGCAAGCTTGCTTGTTTAACAATTCCTTTGAAATTGCCTTTCATAGCTAATTCATAGAATATTTCTAGTTCTTCTGCTGGTGGGGGAATTAATTCTTCTTGCTCCAGATCGGATGTAGTTAAAGGCTGTTTTTCTTCGTAAATCCATTCTAGTTTCAGATATTTTTGGATTTTTTCGAGTAATTCTTTTGCCATTACAGGTTTAGGGAGAAAAGCGTTACCTCCTGCTTCTATACTTCTGTATTGATCTGATTCAAAGACACTGGCAGAGGAAACAATAATAGTTAAATCTTTGAATGTTTCCGACTGGCGAATGCGTTTAATTAGTTCAAAGCCATCTCCTTTGGGCATCAATAAGTCAGTGATGATTAAATTCGGTTGATGTTCGCGGATTTTTTGCCAAGCTTCTTGTCCGCTTGTGGCTTCAAAGACTGTAAAACCGATCGGACTAAGTAAGTTATTAATTACCGATCGATTTTCCCACTTATCATCAACTACTAAAATTTTCGGTTGATATCCCTTAATGCCAATAATTTGTCCTTGAGCATCGGTTTGAGAAGTTTTAATCCACTCTTTTGCTTCTGGCAAATTAACATCAAACCAGAAAATACTACCAACATTAACTTCACTCTGCACCAGAATTTTACTACCCATTAATCCGACAATTTCTTGGCTAATGGCTAATCCTAATCCGGTTCCTTCTGACTGTCTTCTGGTATCACTTACCTGTTCAAAAGGGAGAAAAATTCTTTCTAGGTTTTCCGCTGGAATGCCAATCCCTGTATCCCGAACTTGGAAGCGAAATTTTCCGGGGGAAGCGAAGCTAACGGTGAAAGTTACGCTACCTGTATCGGTAAATTTGATCGCATTTGTCAGCAGGTTAATTAACACTTGTCGTAACCGTTTTTCATCGGCGTGAATTCCGATCGGCAATTCCGAAGTATATTGATAATCGAATTGAATACCTTTAAGTTCGGCGCGAATGCGGCACATTTCCGCAACACCTTGGAGAAAGGCGGGAAAGTGAAAATCAGTTGGCGACAACACCACTTTTTGCGCTTCGATTTTCGACAAATCTAAAATGTCATTAATTAAAGTTAGTAAATGGGAACCGCATTGGTAAATTACATCAATGCGCGATCGATCTTCTTCCGTTAAACTTTTACCGCGCAACAAAATTTGAGCATAACCAATAATCCCATTCAGGGGAGTGCGTAACTCATGACTCATATTGGCGAGAAATTCACTTTTGGCTCGATTAGCTCTTTCCGCCGCTTCTTTGGCTTGAGTCAGTGCAATTTCTGCTTCCTTGCGTTCTGTAATATCGGCACAGATACCAATCCATTCGCGGATGTTGCCATAATCATCCAAAATCGGCACCCCTCTGACACTCATGTAGCGATACTCGCCATCATGACGGCGCACGCGATACTCAACTTGGTAAAGCGTGCGGTTAGCAATTGCGGCTAACCAAATTCTACTAGTGTGGGGATGATCGTCTGGATGAACGGCTTGAAGCCAACCCCAGCCTATGCGCTCTTCGTTAGTTTGTCCGGTGAATTTGCTCCAATTAGTTAGCTCGAGCATTTGTTCGCCTCGAGCATTAGCGTTCCAAATGATATCGGTGGTGGCTTCAATTAGCGATCGAAATCTCTGTTCGCTTCTTTGGAGAGCAACTTCAGTTTGTTTGCGATCGCTAATATCTCGCACTACTGCTAGTGCATACAACTTACCATCTTGCCAATAAGGAATTCCCGTAACTTCAATATCAATAAAATGACCATTTTTATGGATGTTAATAGCTTGGCAGAAAAACTGTTTGCCCGCCTTTACTGTTTTAATAAAAACTTCAAACAAACCAATAGAGTCAGGATGAACGTATTTGTCGGGAGATAGCTCAATAAACTCTTCGAGAGTATAGCCGTGCATTTTGGCGTGTGCGGGGTTAGCAGTAATTATCTTCCCCGTTTCTAGTTCAAAAATTGAAATCCCATCGTTAATAGATTCGTAAATTTTCCGATATTGTGCGTCTTTTTGCTGACGTTCAGTAATATCTGTATTGGCTCCAATCCATTCGCGAATCGATCGATCTGGGTTCAAAATTGGTACAGCACGACAACTCATGTAGCGATATTCACCATCATGGCGACGCATCCGAAATTCAACTTCATATAACGATCGCTTCCTAACAGCTTTGAGCCAATTTTCAGCAACATATTTGCGATCGTCTGGATGAATTATATCTAACCAACCAAAGCCTCTGTACTCCTCAAAAGTCTGTCCGGTGAATTTGCTCCAAGTAGGTTGTTGAGTAAAAATTTCGCCTTCAGCATTCGTGTTCCAAATAACTTGAGCACTAGCTTCAATTAGCGATCGAAAACGTTCTTCGCTTTGTTTGAGGGAATTTTCTGCGGTTTTGCGATCGTAAAGTGCAACTTGCCGTTCGTGAACATCTGTAGAAGTTCCCACGATCTCCCGAATGCTACCATCTTCATTTAAAACTGGAACACCTTGAGCCACAAAATAACGATAAGTTCCATCTTTGGCGCGGAGTCGATATTCGGCATTGTACAAACTTTTTGTTGCTGCCGCTTGCTTCCATTGTTGGGCAACTATGAAGCGATCGTCAGGATGAATAGCATCCAACCAACCCAAACCTTTTGCTTCCGCTTCCGTCTGTCCCGTGAAAGCCCGCCAACTCACCGTATCATATACTTGTCCTTGGGCATCTGCAACCCACACCAACTGAGACGTAGCAGAGAAAAAAGCTTCAAACCGTTCTTTACGTACCCGAAGTTCCGCCTGAAGTAGAGATAATTCCTCTTGCAATGCAGCAGTTCGCTGTGCAACCAACCGTTCTAGCGTTTCATTCACTATTTCCTGTTGTTCCGGCGCTGGCGAATTTCCAGATAGGAAGTTCTTGCTCATGCTTGTTCCTGCATTTCAGTTGTAATTAAGAAGCTAGGACTTACGCCTCGGCTCTATTCGTAGGGTGCGAAGCTTGCTAACGTAACGCACCGTTCCACTAACAGCTTCCCCCAAATTTTCCCGTAACAAATAAATTAAATTCAACTATTTTATATTTTTATATCTTTACATACTTTAATAATTTCTGTAACCGTGATTTCCCCTAATTAAGTACTTTCTCTCCATTCATTCATTGCTGTTATTCGCGAGCCAAAAAAGCAAATATATGCCTAAAGATAGATCCAAAAAAAGACTGATTGTATACTTAACTTTTATATTGAAAAAACAGTGATGCAATTATCCATTTTGAATAAAATGCAAAATTCCTTATTCCACCACTTCCACCAAAGAAGAAAGTACAGCAATTTTCGTTGTATCAACCCCTCTAACCGTAGAAATTAGTTGAACACTAGCACGAGACATTTCATCAAAATCAGTTAATAAATCACCCATTACTTTATCCGGTTCATCTTCACTTATTCCCAAAGGAGAACCTTGAGCAGTATTGCGACTTCTAGCAATATTTTGTAAACCCTTTAAAGCATTGCGAACCGGAGAAACACTAGCCAATACTAACACTTCCAAAGTACCAGAAGGCCCCTGTAAAAGAATCTTAAAATTATCCTCAGTTCGAGGAATAGTAATTGTTTTTCCCGCACCCAGTAAAGCCGCATCTTCCGGCGTATCCCAATCACGGGGAAATAAAACTAATAATTCGCCACTAGAATCGATTAATAAAGCAGCAATATAAAGATTCTGACTTTCATTATTTTGAATATTAATTTGCATCGCCGTTCCCGGGTTAAAATTAGTATTTTGTATAGAATTAATTGGTGCTTCTTTAGATTCCTGATTTCCGCGACTACTAACAACATTAGCAGCACTTCTTGAATTAACAGATTGAATAGTAGTAGTAACTTTAAGTGTGGAAGAATCGCCAGTCACTAAAGTTTGTAAAATTCTCCCAGCCAGCAAAGATTTAAGTTTAGATCTCAGCCTTTGTTGAATCGCTGCTTGCGTTGATTCTTCAGGAATTCCAAAAGTATTATAAACTGGTTTTCGGCCCGAAGTAAATAAACCAATTGCCCCCACTGGCGGCGGATTAGGAATTGATAAATGTTGAAATTCGCGAGAGTAGTTTTCCGTAACTCGACCTAAAATATAATGTACAACATCTGTTCGATCGACCCCAACAACTTCCATCCGACTAATAGCTTTAATTTCCTTTTCCGCTAGGCTTTTCTCCGCACCCAAAGAGTCATCTAACCCAACTTTTAAACTTAAATCCGTAGGAATTCCCCGCACTCTTTCCCGCAGTAAAACTCCCGGTTTCACAACATTAGGTTTAGCTTTAATAACTTTACCATATCCAACTAATCCAAAGCGAGATATTTGTTCAATTTGTCCAATTTCTTTACCCTGATTATCAATTAAACTAAAAATAGATCCTTTTTGAAAACCTTCCAATGATTGCGAAGCAATTCCACCTAACCAAAATTCTACTTGATTACCTTTTACTTTGCGAATCACTCCTTCCGCACTGCGCGTAGTTTGTTCGCTGAAATAAAGTAATTTATTTGCGTAATTACTTCCCGGTTTCACTTCATATTCCGGTACTTGTACCATACCCGAATTTTGAGCTATATCTTGAGTCCGCAAAGCTAAATTAACAAAAGTTGTACTAATAGCTTGATTCCGATTTTGTTGCCAAAGATAACGAGTTAATAAATAAGTAAAAGCGCCAGCATTAAAACCATCAAAACGCGCATCTGTAGCAAGTTGATTATCTCTAGCAGAAGTTAAGGAAACACCTTTAGCAATACCTTTTCCTCGTAATTCTTGAAATTTATCGGGAGAAATTTTCAGCCTGGTTAACCATTGTTGTTGATATTCTAATTCTTCTGAAGCGACTTGAATGTTGTTGGTTTCGCGATCGAATCTTGCAGAACGCACCATCAAATTTCCCCTATCAGCACCCCCCGAAAAACAACTATCTAAAACCACAGTTAAATTTTCCGTTTGTACCGCCGACATCAACAAAAATAGAGTCTTACCCATGATATCTTTTACCACATTTTTATCAGCAGTAACAGTATCTATAGGAACCATTGTCCCATTCAAATTATTACCATTAATTGGCGCAGGATCTACTACCCGCGAACCATGTCCAGAATAGTGAAAAACCGCCACATCACCAGGTTTTGCTTGTTTAATTAAATGATTTTCAAAAGCAGTAATAATCCCTTGACGAGTAGCTTGAGAATCAGTAACTACTAAAATATCTTGCGGCTGAAAACCAAAGCGATGAATTAACAACTCTCGCTGCATTTCCACATCCATCAAACATCCCCGCAAAGGACGAATATCGCCAGTATAATTATTAATTCCCACTAACAAAGCCAGCTTCCGAGGAGTACTTTGCGCCAACACCTTACCATAACGATTAGCCTGCTGAAAAAACTCAACTTGACTAATCCCCAAACTAGCCAACAAAGAACCACCAAACTGTAAAAAATGCCGCCGTCTCATAACCCCTCCTGTTTGTTGTTCCCACTTCAGTGGGAATAGCGCTGAAGCGCCTACAACGAACCGTTTGTTGTTCCCACTTCAGTGGGAATCGCGCTGAAGCGCCTACAACGAACCTTTAAAATGCTTCTCCGATGAAAGTGAAAGCTGCCCAATCTTTTGGATGAGGGCGAGTTTTCATCATAGTTAACATTGCTTGACGTAACGCTTGCGCCTTATTCGGATTTGTCCTCATTTGCTGATAAAACTCCTTCATTAAATCAGTGGTTGCTTGATCAGGAACCGCCCACAAAGAAACCACAATGCTGGGTGTTCCCGCCGTAATAAAAGCGCGAGATAATCCAACTACCCCATCACCTGTAAGTTGTCCTCTCCCAGTATCACAAGCACTTAAAACTACTAAGGAAGCTTTCAATTTTAAATCGAGAATTTCATCAGATGTCAGCAAACCATCTTCTTTTTCGTCGGGTGTAAATGCTAATGCGCCCGGTACTCCTGCACGATATTTTCCTTGCAGTTCTCCATAATCTAAAAGTCCGTGTGTGGCGAAGTGAATAATGTTAGCTTGAGAGATTTGAGATTTAATTGTTGCTTCTTTAGCTTGAGAACCAATTAAAGGTTGAGTATTGAACAATTTACCAATTTCAATTGCTTCTTGTTGTGCTCCAGGTAAAGATGGTAATTGTTCCGGTGGTTCACCTATTTTTAAGGTTAAAGATGGCATGGTTGGATTACCGACAATTAAATTTTGGAAACTCTTTTCTCCTGCACCTCTGCTTTGCTGCATTTCTGCTTTTTTAGCATGAGTTAATTCTAAGACTTGAATTGAGGGTGCAGTGAGAATTGTATGTTTTTCGATTAAGTGTTTGCCAATTTCGTCTTGTAAGGCAACGAAGGGAACTAAGAATAACCCCCTTTGGGGAACGAAGATAACATGATTATTGGGATCGGTTGGGAGTAAATCGGCTATTGGTTTGATGAGTATTTCGTGGAGTTTTTGTAGGCGTTGTTTTTCGTTAACTCCGGGTTTGAGGGCGATGATTGCAGTTGCACGACCTCTGACACCAATAGAGTCACGAGTGTTAGTAACAAGTTCTCCGAGAGAAGTGTTTTGTTGTTGCCATAAAGGTTTGAGATCGACTTTGCGGAAGTTGACTTCACCTGTGGGTTTGATTACCCAAATGTAAAGTTCTGATTCTTTCCATTGTTCTTTTCCTTGAATTTTGAATCCATCAAAAATAATGGAATATTGTACTAAAGTAGCATTTTGCTTTTGGGCAATTTGTTTAATTTGGTCAATTGTTGGTGTTAAAGATGCAGCTGGGATGATTTCTTTCGGTTTAGTTGATAGTCGCCTGGTGAGTAATTCGACAAAAGCTCTGCCTCTACCTCGTTCGGAAATTTCTAATGCTGTTGTGGTTTTATTTTGGGCAATTAGGACTTTTTGTAAAATGCGATAGGTGTTAGCTTGTTCCTCAAATATAGACACTTTGTTAGCATCGTCGTCACCTAATCTCTCTCGTAGAGATTCACTAACTTCAATTCCTTGGAATAGGGTTTTCTCTGCCTCCACAAAATTTCCAGATTTGTAGAAAGCTGCACCCAAATTATTTAAAGCTAGTCTTTCACCGTTGCGATCGCCAATTTCTCGTGCAATCGCTAAACGCTGCTGCTGGTACTCAATCGCTTTGCGGTAGTCTCCCAAGGAATAGTAAGCAATACCCAGATTTCCCAGTGCTGCTCCTTCACTCCTGCGATCGCCAATTTCTCGTGCAATCGCTAAAAGCTGCTGCTGGTACTCGATCGCTTTGCGGTAGTCTCCCAGGGAATAGTAAGCAATACCCAGATTTCCCAGTGCTGCTCCTTCACCGTTGCGATCGCCAATTTCTCGTGCAATCGCTAAACTCTGCTGCTGGTACTCGATCGCTTTGCGGTAGTCTTCCAAAGAAAGGTAAGCAGCACCCAGATTTCCCAGTGCTACTCCTTCACCCCTGCGATCGCCAATCTCTCGTGCAATCGCTAAAAGCTGCTGCTGGTACTCAATCGTCTTGCGGTAGTCTCCCAAATAAAGGTAAGCACTACCCAGATTTCCCAGTGCATATCCTTCACCGTTGCGATCGCCAATTTCTCGTGCAATCGCTAAACTCTGCTGCTGGTACTCAATCGCTTTGCGGTAGTCTCCCAGAGAACCGTAAGCAACACCCAGATTTCCCAGTGCATTTCCTTCACCCTTGCGATTGCCAATTTCTCGTGCAATCGCTAAACTCTGCTGCTGGTAATCGATCGCTTTGCGGTAGTCTCCCAGAGAATAGTAAGCAGCACCTAGACTTCCCAGTGCAATTCCTTCACCCTTGCGCTCGCCAATTTCTCGTGCAATCGCCAAACTCTGTTGGTAGTACTCAATTGCTTTGCGGTAGTCTCCCAAAGAACGGTAAGCTTCACCCAAATTTCCCAGTGCTGCTCCTTCACCAAAGCGATGACCAATTTCTCGTGCAATCGCTAAACGCTGCTGGTGGTACTCAATCGCCTTGCGGTAGTCTCCCAAAGAATTGTAAGCAACACCCAGACTTTCCAGTGCTGCTTCTTCACCCCTGCGATCGCTAATTTCTCGTGCAATTGCTAAAAACTGCTGGTGGTACTCAATCGCCTTGCGGTAGTCTCCCAAAGAACCGTAAGCAAGACCCAGACTTCCCAGTGCTGCTCCTTCACCCCTGCGATCGCCAATTTCTCGATAAATAGCCAATGCTTGTTGAAAAGACTGCAATGCTTCCCGAAATTGACTAGTTTGATCCTGCTGAAGCCCTTGTTGTAACAGTCGATTGGCTTCAGCTTTCCGAGGATTATTTTGTTGTTGAACTATTAAAAGTGCTTCCTGAGCTAATTGTTCCTGTTTCGGATCTTTGAGTTCCCTTGCAATGACTAAACTCTGCTGCGAGGAATCTAACGCTTTCTGGTATTCTCCCAGGTTAGCGTAAGTATAAGTCAGAACAACCAGCGCCAATCCTTCACCTTTGCGATCGCCAATTTCTCGATAAATAATTAATGCTTGTTGGCAAGACTGTAATGCTTCCCGAAATAGACTTTTACCATACTGTTGAAGCCCTTGTTGTAACAGTCGATCTGCCTCAGCTTTACGAGGGTGAACTATTGAAAGTACTTGTTGAACTGACTGTTCCAGCTTCGGATCTTTGAGTTCCCTGGCAATGGCTAAACTCTGCTGCAAGGAATCTAACGCTTTCTGGTACTCTCCCAGAGCATTGTAAGCAAGACCTGAAGTTACGAGTATTCCTGCTTCACTTTGGCGATCGCCAATTTCCCGATAAATAGCTAATGCCTGTTGAAAAGACTGCAACGCTTCTCTAAATTTACTTGTTTGAAACTGCTGAAGTCCTTGCTGAACAAGTCGATATGCTTCAGCTTTCTTTTCACTATTCGTTTGCGCCAAAACTTTTGGCACTGGCAAACTTGTCAACGAATAGAAACTAATAGAAGTATCTGCAACAACAGTGAGTAAAGCAATAAATGTAGCAATTGAGAGTTTTGGTAAACGCATAGCGGTTAATTAAAAAGCTCCTCAGTGGCTATATATCTAGCACCTGAGAACTTATGCAGTTAAAAAGATTTTCCCAAAAGTATAAATTATTAACCCGTCTCTGTCATCCGTAATTTATTTAGATTCAAGTCCCCCTTGCTAAGGGGGATAATGGGGGATCTCTTTCGCTGAAATCTTGCACCTGCGATTTTAGCCCGCCTGCCTTATCAATTCGCTTTTCTTATAGCAGTACGGGCGGGTTTTGTTGTGAGATTCTCTGTGAGAAACAAAATGTACTTTCTAAACCCGCCCCTACAAGTGGACCCAAAGCATAAGAATTGCAAATATTTTAGTCCTCTTTAGAGGACTTTCGCTACTCGCGGTGGGAATTGATTCCCAGGCGAATTTTACGACTGGTGCAAAATCTGAGTTCGATATAACCCCTCTCATCAAAATGGCAAAACTTCCCGAAATTAACGTTTTTAATAATGCAAGTTGCTAGTTGCGATCGATCCCCCCTAACCCCCCTTAACAAGGGGGGAACCGGATCTCAAACTTTCCCCTTGTTAAGAGGAAACCGGATCTCAAACTTTCCCCTTGTTAAGAGGAAACCGGATCTCAAAGTCCCCCTTTTTAAGGGGGATTTAGGGGGATCAAAAATGCCTAAAATCCTAACTATAAAAATCAATCCACCTAACTTTTCCCAGAATTATTATTATGTTCTCGAACCTTTGCCAAAGCTTCCTCAGCTAACTGTTCCAACTTCGCATCTTTAAGTTCCCTAGCAATAGCTAAACCCTGCTGCGCCGATAAAAGAGCTTTCTGATAATCACCCAATTTAGCATAAGTAAAACTCAGCAAAACCAAAAGATTTCCTTCCCGTTCGCGATCGCCAATTTCTCGATAAATAGCTAACGACTGTTCCCAAAACTGCAATGCTTCCTGAAACTGATCAATTTTAGACTTTTGCAGACCTTGATAAAACAATTGAAAAGCCTCTTTGTCCTTTTCCGTATTCGTCTGCGCCAACACTTTCGCCGCAGGCAAACTTGTCAAAGAAAGGAAACTAACAGAAGTATCTGCAACAACTATAAATAAAGTAAAAACTGTAGCAATTCCGAGTTTTGGTAAAAGCATCGCTGTTAATCAGAGAAGTTAGTATTAGTTTACTCCAAACATTACCTGTACGTTGTTGGGCTTTAGCCCTTCTTTAGGGCTAAAGCCCAACAACGTACCTAGAAAATCTATAATGAAGAGAGATTTTAGTTATTTTGACTCATCCTAAATGGTACAAACTCCCGCAAAAAACCTCACATTAGAAGAGTTTCTCAAACTACCAGAAACTAAACCAGCAAGTGAATACATCAACGGTCAAATTATCCAAAAACCCATGCCCCAAGGAAAACACAGCAAACTACAAGGTAAATTAGTCACTACTATTAATCAAGTAGCTGAAGATCGTAAAATCGCCCTAGCTTTTCCCGAATTACGCTGTACTTTTGGTGGCAGATCAATTGTACCCGATGTAACTGTGTTTGCTTGGGAAAGAATACCCGTTGATGAAAATGGAGATATTGCTAATGTTTTCCCAATTCACCCAGATTGGACTATTGAAATCCTCTCACCTGAACAGAGTCAAACCAAAGTCACAGGAAATATTTTACACTGCCTGAAACAGGGAACAAAATTAGGTTGGTTAATTGTTCCCGAAGAGAAGTCAATATTAGTTTATCCACCCGGAAAGCAACCCGAAATTTTACAAGAACCAGAGGAAGTATTACCTGTTCCAGAAATACTATCAGAACTCCGCTTAACTTTAGGAGATTTGTTTAATTGGTTGAAGTTATGAAGCATCTGGGATGGTGCGTTACGTTTCACTAACGCACCCTACAAATAGGGTTTTTCAGGTTGAAGGAATGGGGTATCGATCCAGATGTGGATCTTTAGAGAGAAAATAAATGAAGATTAGTTCGTTGTTCCCACTTCAGTGGGAAAAGCGCTGAAGCGCTTACAACAAACCTATTTTTTGCTTAAAAAATCAAATGGAAAAAATTACTAGATATCGCGGTTGTTTACTCGGTTTAGCAGTTGGTGATGCTGTTGGAACAACTCTGGAATTTAAACCACCAGGAACCTTTACACCAATTAATGATATGGTGGGAGATGGGCCATTTGGACTAATACCGGGACAGTGGACAGATGATACTTCAATGGCGCTTTGTTTAGCTGAAAGTTTGATTGAAAAAAAAGGATTCGATTCGGTTCATCAACTGCAAAAATATCTGCAATGGTATCGTCAAGGACATCTTAGCAGCACTGGGGAATGTTTTGATATTGGCAATACTGTTCAACAAGCACTTCGGCGGTTTGAAGATACAGGCGAACCTTTTTGTGGTTCTACAGATCCCAGAAGTGCTGGCAATGGTTCGATTATGAGATTAGCACCTGTACCGCTGTTTTATGCTGCTAATTTTGAAGATGCGATCGCCAAATCCAAAGACAGTTCTCGCACCACTCACGGCGCTGCTACCGCTGTTGATGCTTGTCGATATTTAGCTGCTTTAATTGTTGGCGCAATTAACGGAATTAGTAAAGAAAAATTACTAGAAACTCGCTATTCTCCCATTCCTAACTATTGGGAAAATCACCCATTAGTAGCAGAAATAGACGAAATTGCTACAGGTTCTTTCAAACACCGTCAACCCCCAGAAATTAAAGGAACAGGTTACGTAGTCAAATCTTTAGAAGCGGCATTGTGGGCATTCGATCGCAGTAATTCCTTTGCTGAAGGTTGTTTGTTAGCTGTCAATTTAGGCGATGATGCTGATACAACTGGCGCAGTTTATGGGCAGTTAGCAGGGGCGTTTTATGGAGAAGAGGGAATACCGAAAAGTTGGCGAGAAAAGCTAGCTAAACATGATTTAATTGTCTCAATGGCAGAACAAATTTTTGCTTTAAGTTAAGTTGGTAGTGAGAAGTTTCAAACTTTTAGAGCTCCAAAAGACAACTTAAAATCAAAACTTGGCTTGATAACTATGTAACTTTATCGGGATTAATTATTTAATTAAGCACAATTTTGAGTAATAAATGTAATTAAAATTAACTCCAGTTAAACATAGAGGAGCTTAAAGAAAATTATCATAAACTCCCCTAAGCCTTATGGTAAGTGTTTAACAATAATGAATAATTTTGGAGAAAACAACCTGTATAAAGTTTTAGGTAGAAACTAAGTAGGTATAAGTTATAACCTGGACAACATCATGTAGGTGAACAGGAAAAATTGCAGTGTAGTTCTGCAACTAAGATTTGGCAGCTTTTCCTGTAACTTCTGCAATCCAAAATACAGGAATTAATACCTAGTAAGACTTGTTGCTCTGGCATTTTGTCTGACTGTGGGCTAATATATTACGCTGAGAAATTTTTTATTGCCCAACCCAAAAAGACGATCGCACAACTTATACTTAAGTGATGGTAATCACTGCGATCGGTTGCATAATCCCAGAAGCTAGAGCCAGGAAAAGCTTACCTCTTAGCAAACAATAAAATGCAAATATACCCCAACAACCAGTAAATTTCCGCTTTCTGTCTCACAGTGAAAGGAAGTAATTCCGATTCGAGGAAAAAAACTTTGTAATCTGGAATAGATATATACCTAAAGACAGATGAACGGACAAAATCTGCATATAAAGCAAATTTTACCATTGTTGGCAACCTTGAGAAAGTTAGAAAAAAAATTCTCGATTTCCCCAAAACTTCCCGATTTGTTTGAATACTTCAAGTAAAGTGCAGCTAAGCAATCAGGAGTAGCATGGAAGCACAACCGATCGTAGGCTTGAAAGAAGCTATTGAAGAAAGACGTGCAGCCCGGAGTTTTCGCTCCGATCCGATTCCTGAAGAAGTAGTTTCTGAAATCCTACGCTTAGGAGTAAGAGCATCTTCAGGATATAATTTGCAACCTTGGCGCTTGATAGTAGTCAAGGAACAAGCAAACAAAGAGAAGCTAAGAGCCTGTGCTTTCAATCAACGTCAAATCAGCGAAGCACCAGTTGTTTTGATTTGTTGTGGCGATCGCCTAGTTTCCGAAACAGATTACATTGAATCTGTTATTAAACTAGGCACTGAAGCTGAAGCAATGAATGAAGCTTTCGCCAATTATATGCGAGAGCAAATCCCGGTTTTGTTCCAATATCATCCCAGCTTTGAATCCGTAGAAGCTTGGACAAATCGACACACAATGCTGGCAGTTGCACATATTATGATTGTGGCTAAAAGTTTTGGGGTAGATAGTTGCCCAATGGAAGGATTTGTCACCGCCCAAGTTAAAGAAGCCTTCAACATTCCAGAACATTTAGATATCTGCTGTTTGTTGCCCCTTGGTTATGCAGACGAGCCATTTAAACTATACGGAGGACGCTTTAACCTTGAGCAAGTTTGCTACAGCGAAAGCTACGGTGAAACCTTCAAACTTTAGAAAAATTTAAGCTTTTTACACCAGATTATTTGCCAAGATAATTAGCAACAGAATAAACAGCAGATATGATTATCTGATGCTTCAGAATTGGCAAACAAACCAAATAAGTAACTATTACCAACAACTGTGAGACTATGATGACAACGCCTTACAAAAATGCTGTATTGGACGACAAAGAACTACAAGCAGTTTTGAGTCAACTTAACCCAAAATTTGGTGATTTTGTGACTCGTGTAGCTGGAGAAGCTTGGGGTTTGCCATTAATCGATCAAAAAACAAAAGCTTTAATTACTGTTGCTGTTGATGTAGTAATTCAAGATCATGTAGGGCCAGGAAGCCCCTTTGGAGCGCACGTTGATATGGCGATGAAACAAGGAGCAACTCGCGCCGAAATTGAAGAATTACTGTTATTTATGTGCGTCTATGCTGGCTTCAATAAAGTAGCAGGTTGCTTTGGGGCATTGAATGAGATTTTAGGTTCAGAATCCTAAGAGAAAACCGAAATTAGTTTCTTGTAAGTTCCATCAATTAAGCTTATGCTGTTAGCAAAACAATCACTAGAATCGACTATTACTAAGGCTGATTATTCAGCACGCGATCGCGAAGGAAAAGTTGCCTTTTACGTGCTGTTGTGGAAAAGAAAAGGCATCAGCTTAGAACTTTTCGACGACTATTGGAGAAACGTTCACGGCCCAGTTTGTGCTCGTTTGCCAGGACAACATCAATATTGGCAATTTCACGTTGCGCCAAATGAAGGAGGTCTGTGGCCTAGTTTAGGTGGACTTGTGCAAGCTTCCTCAGAAGATGAACAATTTCACGGGATAGCTGAGTTAACTTTTAGAAGCGAACAAGAACGGCAAATTTGGTTTAAATCTGCTGCCATCTTGATGGATGACGAACACAATATCTTTAGTAAAGCGATCGGATATAACAGCAGTCCAGGGAATTCTATTACTTATGTCGATCGCATCGATAATGGTGTTCCCAACGGCAAAGTTGAAGCCGAAAAATTCCACGTCATGGTGAGAAAAGCTGATGGCGCAAGCGTGGAAGAATTTCGTAAATACATGAAAGAAACTTTTGCGCCCGCCATTGCTAATAATTCCAGAGTCGTAAAATTCCGCCTTCATCTATTTGATGAAGTCGATCTTTCTCGCCCAGATGCCGCAGGAGTAGCGCATTCTGAACCTAGAGAAAAATCTTATGATGCGGCTTTTGAAATTGCTTTTTGGAATCGTTTAGACTTGGAAATAGTTTTAAACTCTCCAGAATATCAAGCAATAGTCAAAGACCTGCCTAAATATGTCAAAGCTATTAGACCATTTCCCGAAAGAACAGCTTACGCATTCGTTTATAACGACGAAATGACCTTAGCAGGACAACGCAGTTCTTCAGTCGCAGAATTAATTTCCAACATCGGTGCAACCAACCAATTACAGAAGGATATCGAATCGCTTATGCTGTACCAACAACTAAATTCCACTTCTACAAACGGCAATGTTTCTAGCAACGGACATCAAACTTCTCAAAATGGAAATGGGCAAACAGCTGTGAGAAAGCGCCAAAATTATTACAAAGACCTCTCAGCAGATTATTCTCGCCCCGGACTAGTTAGTTCTTATGTTGCCAAAAAATTGATTGAAGATGGCGAAAGATATGTGGCAATGAAAGAAAGAGTACTGCCCGAAATTGGCCCCAACTATACATTAGAACAAATTGAACAAGAAAATAAAGAATGGTGGCCTACTCACTGTGAAGCTTTGCGCCAAGGAAGAGGCGATATCTTAACAGGTGAATATCGCGACGACCTAGTTTATTTGTGTCAAGACGGCCCCTATTTTGGCTTAGATCAACAAAAAGAACGGGAAAAACATTGGTGGGCTTTAATTGCTCAACCTGGAGTAACAATGTGTTGGCCTATTGTCATGTTTCACGGCGAAGTTACTTACTTTGAATGGAAGTGTGTAGACGACGAAACTAACGAAACACTCGCCAAAGGAAATGTAACTTGGGTACGTCGCGGACATCGCGGAGGTTGTCATTTGAAAACTGAACAATTGACCTTCTATCGTGATGTTTACGCACCCAATGAGTTGATTCAATTAATCACCACATAGAAGAGATGGGGGGATGGGGGGATGGGGAGATGGGGGGATGGGGAGAATTCAAAACTCAAAAATTTACCCCTAACTCAAAGTTCAAAACTCAAAACTCAAAACTTCCCTAGTCCCTAGTCCCCACTCAAAAGTCAAAATTCAAAACTTTTTTAATCACCGCCTAAGATGACAAATAACCAACCTTATAAAAATGCAGTTTTAGATGATAAAGAACTGCAAGCGGTTTTAAAACAACTTAACCCGAAGTTTGGTGACTTTGTTACTCGCGTAGCTGGTGAAGCTTGGGGTTTGCCGTTAATTGACCAGAAAACTAAAGCGTTAATTACGATCGCGATCGACATAGTTAATCAAAGCCATAATGGTCCCGGTAGCCCCTTTGGAGCACACATAAATATGGCTCTCAAACAGGGAGCAACTCGCGAAGAAATCGAAGAATTACTATTATTTATGTGCGTTTACGCGGGATTTAATAAAGTTGCAGGTAGCTTCGGCGCACTTAAGGAAATTTTTGGGAAATCCGGCGAACAGGGGACGGCAGAAATGACACCTGATTATGCAACACGCGAACGCCAAGGAACAGTCGTATTTTACGCTCTTTTGTGGAAAAAGAAAGAGCTAAATACAGCACTTTTCAGTGACTATTGGAGGAATGTTAACGGCTCATTAGGAGCAACATTACCAGGTCAATATCAAAATTGGCAACATCATTTAGATCCGCAACCTATTGAGATTTGGCCTAGTTTAAAAGGGATTAAATCAACTGCTACAGAAACCGATCGCTGTGATGGGATTGCGGAAGTAACTTTTGCTAGTGAGAGCGATCGACAAGCTTATTTTCAATCAGCTTATCTTCTGGAAAATGATGGAAAGAACTTGTTTAGTAAAGCAGTAGGTTATACAACTAGTCCGGGAAATTCGATTACATATATCGATCGCTTAGAAAAAGGCGATTTAAATGGAGCAGTAGACGCTATTAAAGTTCATGTTTTAATTAAAAAAACCGATGGCGCAAGTTTGGCAGAATTTCGCCAATACATGACCGATACCTTGGCTCCAGCTATTAGTAAATATCAGGGAGTTTTAAAATTTAGGCTGCATTTATTTGACCCCCGTCCCAATCCTCCCGGCGATCCACATTATGAACCACCAGAAAAGCAATATCAAGCAGCTTTTGAAATTGCTTTTCCCGACTATCATGAAATGCAGCAATTTTTCACCTCAAAAGACTATTTAGCTGCCACTAAAAAGCAGGGAAAATATATCAAAGAAATTAACGCTCTACCAGAAAGAGCTACTTACACATTGGTTGACGAAGGGCAAATTACTCATACAGGAAAAGGCAGTTCCAGGGTAACAGAAATGATGGCAAATGTTGGTACAAATAATCAAAGCTCAGAATCACCTTTAAGTAATGGCAATCAAAAGGGTAAATCGAGTTTAGCTCAATACCTGCAAGGTGTACAACACTTCGGAATTACTGTAGACGATATGGACAAAGCCATAGAGTTTTATACCGAGGTGTTGGGGGGAAAAATTGCGATCGGAGGCGACGGATTTTATGGCGAAGACTTGCATAATCTCCTCTTCCAAAAAGACGAATTAGAAGCCCTGCAAAAAGGCATCAACCCCCGCAGTATTGGCGTTCCCAACATCAGAGATAATTCCCAAGAATCACTAGATGTTCGGTTTATTTCCTTCGGTAACACTTGCGTAGAAGTGATTCACTTCCGCGATGCCAAACTATCACCTAAAGCCCCCAATGTTTTTAGCAAAATACCTTCTTCCGTTGGTTTTGCGAACGTACCCCACATCTCTTTCCATGTCAAAGATGATGTAGATTTAAACGAGTTCGCCCAAATGTTAGAAGACGAATGTCAAAAGCGGGGAATGACCAACGTTGTAGTTAACAAAACTATTCACGTTAACTCAGAAGCCGAAAGAAGAAAAGCCGGACTTCATTTTGCAAAAACCGAATTTCCCGGAGACTTTGACGGCTGGGCATTGTTTTATTGCAAAGGGCCAAATGGCGAACAATTAGAATTTAACCAAGTTAGAAGAAACGCCCTGAAAAACTTTAAACGGGCACAACAAGAGTATAACCAGTTAACTGGCAGAAACTTTCCTTGGGCATCAGACGCAATTAAGGAGAATGGAACTATGATGACAGCAACAGCAACCAAATGGGAATGGCCTCATACTAAGAAATGGCCGAATTTTTCCGGCGCAAAATATGACATTCTCAAGCAACTATTCCTCGCTGGCGAAGCAATGAATGTCAATAACTTTGTGGAATTCTTTACAGAAGACTGTCTCTATCAATTCGGTAATTTCCCACTAGTTTACGGCAAGCAAGGCATTAAAGATTCTTCCACAGGCTTCTTAGAAAAATGTGAAGGACTGCACCACCATATCAAAAATATGTGGCAACCTTCCGAAGACGTAGTACTTATTGAAATGGATGTCACATACATCCGTCATGACGGCAAAGTGTTTACCCTTCCTTGCGCCGATACCGTGCGTTTTAAAGGCGACAAAATCAGCGAATTACGCATTTTTATGGACATTACTCCCATGTTCACTACGCCATAAATACCAAAGAGAAATTAATTGGTTTTCTCAGTAAGAGATAGCAGCAGCAATGGAGGAATTATGACTACAACAATGTTTCCTGGAACTAGATCAGCCGTTATTAAAGAAGTGATTGGGCTGATGGAGAAAATGGATTTAGAAAAAGTCCTCACCCACTTCACGGAAGACGCTGTTTACTGTTACGCTAATAATCCACCAGCTGTGGGCAAACAAGCGATTCGGGAAGCTACAACATCGAGCAATTTAGAGTCTGTTAAAGCCATTTCCTTTAACATTAAATCTCTTTGGGAAAACGTAGAAGTTGTCATTTGTGAATTGGAGATTAATTACTTCCGTAATGACGGCAGCGTATTGACGCTTCCTTGCACAGATATCTTCCGTATGGAAGGCGATAAAATTCGGGAAATGGCAGTTTATATTGATGCCAATCCCTTATCAGCAGCGCCAGAAAAGAAGGAAGAAACTATCATAGATATAGCCAAGAATTTAATGGCATCTGTAGAGTCTAATAATGTAGACAAATACCTCAGTTACTTCACCGAAGATTCTGCTTACATTATTGGTAATAACCCGCCCATAATCGGGAAGCAAGCAATTAATGATTTTGCTTTACCTATCATGCAAAACTTCAGTAAAGTTTACCATGAAGTGCATGATATGTGGCTGCTGGGAGAAGACACAGTAGTTGCCCAATTAGATGTTACTTACCTGCGAAAAGACGGGAAAATGTTTAAATTTCCCTGTATGAATATCATCCGATTCCAAGACAAAAAAGTTCGGGAATACCAAGCATTTATTGATGCTAATCCAGCATTTTCTTAACTAATGGTAGTGGGTAATGGGTAATGGGTTAGGACTTACGCACTCTCTTGCCCAAACCTAGATCCCCCCTAGCCCCCCGAACCCAAGGGGGGAATTTGAGAGAGTCACCTTGTTAATGGGAAACTTATCCAGAAAAATTCGGTTTTTAAACAACTGATTACCATGCAGAAAGTGCTTCCAGGAGAACGGGCAAACATCGTCAAGCGCTTTTTAACTGATACCAGAACCGCAGATGAATTTGCCTCTTACTTCACCGAAAACGCATTTTTTCAGTTCGGAAACACCCCTCCATTAATCGGACGTAAGGCGATTTGGGAGTCTTCAATTGCCTTTCGTCAACAACTGAAATCCGTCACCCATGAGATTAAATCTATGTGGGAAGTTGGGGAGGTAGTTATTTGTGAAATGGATGTAACTTACGTCCGTCATGATGAAAAAGTTTTGCGCCTTCCTTGTACCGATACTATTCGTTTTGAAGGCGAAAAATTGCAGGAATTACGGGTTTATATGGATATTTCACCAGTGTTTAGCTAAGACTTTGTACAAACAGAAATTAAATCAAATTTGGAGGCTTTATGTCAACTGAAAGATTTCCCGGAGTTATGTCAGAAATTGTGCGTCGGATGTTTGCAGCAGTTGAAGAAAATGATGTAGATAAAACAGTTTCCTTCTTCAGCAGAGACGCATTCTATAAAGTGGGTAATAATGAGCCAGTATTCGGCCCCCAAGGAATTCGGGATTTGGCTGGCCCTGTGATGCAAATGTTCCGCAAAGTTACCCACGAAATTAAAGATATGTGGGAAGTGGGAGGCGATACTGTTGTTTGCGAAATGAATGTGCTTTACATTCGCAACGATGGCAAAGCTTTTCAAATTCCTTGCTGTGATATTATCCGATTTAACGATAGCAATTTGATTCGATCGCTCCAAGCCTTCCTAGATATTAACCCCTTGTTTGCGCCCGATGAAGAAGCCATCAAACAGAAGAATTTGGAATTTGTCAAAGGGCTGTACGCCGCCTTTAAACGAGGTGACATTCAACCTTGGCTAGATGCTTTCACAGAAGAAAGTACCTGGCTATTATATGGCCCTGAAGAAATCCCTTTATGTGGTTTACGCAAGGGCAAGAATCAAATTCTAGACTTCTTGCAAACACTGATCAACACACTAGAAGTTAAAAATTCTGTACAGCACAGATTTATCGCTGAAGGTGACACAATAGTTGTCTTGGGATTTGTTCACAGCATGGTGAAAGAAACCAAGATCGACTTCAAATCAGAATATGTACATATTCTCACAGTGAAAGATGACAAATTACTCAGCTATCGCGAGTTCTTAGATAACGCTCAGTTATTAGCTGCTTATAAAGGTCATTCATTAGTTTAGGTAAATCAACAAGTTTTGCCAAAGAAAGTGTCATCTACAGTAGGTAATTAATGACCAAAGATAACTTAGCAGTTTCGCCATCTTAGGAGTTACGCAAAAACTCGGTTTCTTTAAAAAATCATGGGATTAAATCATCAAAGTTGACACTCCAAACCGAGTTTTTGCTCCTGCGTGCCTAAGTTTAAATATTTGACACTCTACATCTTCTGAAAAGATTCGCTGCCATGACACACCCCGTCTCTGTTTTACCACCATTTAACCCAAACAACCCAGTAAAAGAACCACCTAGATTGACAAATCCAGAAACAGATCATTCTGATTCGGATCATTCTCATTCGCCAGAGCCAGCTGATTTCATAATTGCACGACAAGACGATCCAAACCGTCCGGCAGTTTATACTTCTGGTGACTTATATACTTTTTTGGCTACCTCGCAAGAAACAGACTTTGCGTATAACGCCTTTGATTTCTTTGCTCCCGTTGGAGGTGGGCCACTGCCACATATTCACGCTTACGAACATGAGGCGTTTTATGTAGTGAGTGGAGCAATTAACTTTTTGGGTGGTGACGAACTTGGGGTGCCCAACAGCCCAAAACAATTTGTCCTCAATGATGCGCCGGAAGGAACTTTTGTTTTCGGGCCGAGATTAAGACCTCACGGTTGGGGAAATCAGAACTCGACGGCATCAAATTCGGGGCCAAATCAAGGGGCTAGGGTTCTTTCGGTAACTACTCCCGGTGGACTGGATTTATTCTTTCAATATGCTGGGCAACCAGTAGTTGACCGAAATCAGCCGATTCCGCCTCGGCTTCCTGGTATTGACCCTAAACAGTTAGAATTTGGTTTGTTAACGGGTGGTGGCGTAGCATTTCCAGGGTATGTACCAGCAACGGATCTCGACTATGTAGTGGTGCTGCCAGAAGATGCTTCTGCGGAACTAACAGCCAGAGTACAAAACACACTGGCTGGGGTGGATAATGTGCAGTTGTGGAGTTTCGATCAAAGACCGAAATTTACTGGCGCTTTTGGGCTCGAATACACCTCTTTAGCCAATTTCCAAGAAACGGGCGGTGAACTTTCATACTCTCAGTTTTCCCTAGCACCGCAGACAGCTAATCTTTTTCCTAGTTCTGTTACTAGCGATCGCTATCAAGCTATATTCGTCAAAGATGGGGTATTAAGTATCAATATTGACGGGGAAACTCAAGTAGCAGAAGAAAACACTTTTGTCGGAATTGCACCTGGTCAATCTTATTCTATTGGCAACTTTGGCGACGAAATAGTTAAGGCTTTGGCGATCGATATACCCCCATTCTCCCAAACTATAATTGGTACTCCTGGCGATGACAATCTAAGTTTTAATGGTGGAGATAGCGTATTTGGTGGTAATGGTAATGATGTCATAGTTTCCCGAAGAGTTTTGGGCGGAAATTTTGTTAACGGGAATCGAGGTAACGATGCGATCGTCGGCTACCAAAATGATACCCTCATGGGTGGCAAAGATGACGACATAATCATGACCGACTCAGGTAGAGGTAACAACTATCTTCTAGGTCAAATGGGTAATGATATCCTAATAGCTGGTAGTGGTGATTTTCTGAATGGGGGAGAAGGTGCAGATGAGTTCCGAATTGCTAACGGAACAAGACCAACAGTAAGCAACACGATCGAAGATTTCCAAGTAGGTGAAGACAAGATTGGTGTTAAGGGAATTACTGGAGTTACCTCTATTAACAATCTGAAAATTTTGTCTACACCAGATCTGCGAAGTGCTGCTATCTATACCGCCGATCAAGAATTTTTTAGATTTGAAAACGGACAGTTAGTTGTTTTAAATCCCCAGCCATTAGCAATTGTCCAGGGCGTTCTTTTCACCAGTTTGACGGCTAATGATTTCGTTTTTTCCTAGCTTTTGAGCCCGATCGAGCTTTTCTATTCCTATATAAAGTATCCAAGGAGTCATCAGATTATGACACAAAGCAAAGGTAAAATAGGCGTACTCATTGAAGAACATTTCGATCCCACTGAATATAAGAGATTCAATGAATACTTCCCCCAACAAGGTTATGAAGTGGAATATATCTCTCATTTGTGGGGTAATCCTTCATTAACTTTTGGTTCCAATCCTGAAAATGACCAAGTTGAATTTCATGTGGTTGTGACTACAGAAGTTAACGACATCGATCCGGCAGATTATGTAGGGATAATTTGCATTGGCGCTTATGCAATGGATCGATTAAGATATCAGGTAAATGTCAAGAAAGGGCAGAAAAATCAAGCTCCAGCAGTGGCGTTTATCAGAAAAGCTATGGATGCGGGAAATGTTAAAATTGGCACTATTTGCCATAGTTTGTGGCTGTTATGTGCCGATCGCGATTTGCTCACAAATCGTAAAGTTACTTGCGCCCATAACATTGTTTGTGATGTGGAAAATGCGGGGGCAGATGTCGTTTTTGACGGTGATGTAACCGCAGATTTGGTGATTGATGATAATCTAATTACAGGGAAGCATCCGGGGGTAGTCGATGAATTCATGGAAGCTTTCGTTGCCGAAATCGAAAAAACTCAAGCCGCCCAAAAAGTAGCGGTTTAAAATTAAAATCGCGTTGGTTTATTTAGCTTTAGCCACTTTGTTAAACTATCTTTGGAGGCAATGACAATGGAACGGATGAATTTCACTTTTTCTGATACTATTGGTGGGTATGTTACTCACTTCGATCGCCAAAATAAATGCTTTGGAATTAAAACATCAGATGGGCGAGAATACACAGCATATTTAGCAGCGAACGCTTGGGGAAGAATTGCCCAAAATTTGGGGGAATCTTATATTGACGCTACACAAAGATTGGCAGAATTACTAACACCAGGACAGCACGTATTTGCTTACGGTATTTTCTATCCTCAAGGAGATGGACACAAATTTGAAGTGAAATCTTTTGTGTTTCCTGGGGAAGCACCTGATAAATATCGCCATGAAGAACCAGATTGGTGGGTAAAACAAATTCGATCGATCGCTGATTGTTATCTAAAATGGCAGTTTGGTTATCCCGAAAAAGAAATAGATTATCGGGAATATCGCACAATGCTAAATTTAGCAGGTGAGAAAAAACGCGACGATTACCTGCAAGAAACTGATACTATTTCCCGCTTGGTTTATGGGTTAGCTTCTGCTTATTTACTAACAGGGGAAGACCGCTTTTTAGAAGGTGCCGAAAAAGGAACTAATTATCTGCGGGAACACATGAGGTTTTATGATACTGAAGAAAATTTAATTTACTGGTATCACGGGATTAAAGTTCAAGGGAAACGGGAACAAAAACTGCTGGTTTCTGAGTTTAGCGACGACTACGATTGTATCCCAGCTTATGAACAAATTTATGCTTTAGCTGGGCCAATTCAAACTTACAGAATTACGGGAGATCCTCGCATTTTAAAAGATGCGGAAATGACGGTAGATTTGTTTGACAGATTCTACTTAGATAAAGAGCAAGGCGGTTATTTTTCGCACATCGATCCAATTACTTTAGATCCTCGTGCAGAGTCTTTGGGACGTAACCGTGCCCGGAAAAATTGGAACTCAGTGGGAGATCATGCTCCAGCTTATTTAATTAACCTGTGGTTGGCAACTGGGGAACAAAAGTATGCTGATATGTTGGAGTATACTTTTGACACTATTGAAAAGTATTTTCCAGATTACGAGAATAGCCCATTTGTGCAAGAAAAATTCCATGAAGATTGGAGTAAGGATCAAGAATGGGGATGGCAACTAAACCGCGCCGTTGTAGGGCATAACTTAAAAATTGCCTGGAATTTAATGCGGATGCAAAGCTTAAAATCAAAGGATCAATATGTTGCTTTGGCAGAAAAGATTGCTCAATTAATGCCAGATGTGGGTAGCGATCGCCAACGCGGTGGTTGGTATGACATGGTAGAACGAACCTTAGCAGAAGGTGAAGAAAATTATCGTCTTGTGTGGCACGATCGCAAAGCTTGGTGGCAACAAGAACAAGCAATTTTAGCTTATCTACTTTTGAATGGTATTTTGAAAGAATCTGATTATTTACGCCACGCTCGTGAAGCTTCTGCTTTCTATAATGCTCACTTCCTCGATCATGATGACGGTGCTGTTTACTTCAACACTTTGGCAAATGGCTTGCCTTTCTTAATGGGTACAGAACGCTTTAAAGGCAGTCACTCTATGAGTGCTTATCACTCAACTGAACTGTGTTATTTGTCAGCAGTTTATCAGAATTTGCTGATCTTCAAATACCCAATGGACTTTTACTTTAAGCCGATGCCAGGAGCATTTAAAGATAATATCTTGCGGGTTTCACCAGATATTTTACCTCCCGGAAGTATCAGCATTGGCAAAGTTTGGATTAATGAAGAAGAGTACAGCAATTTTGATGCTGATGGCTTGACTGTGAAACTGCCAGATACGTCCGAACAGGTGAAAGTGAAGGTAAATATCGTTCCTCGCTAGGAATGGGAAACTAGAGATTATATATGGCAAGTTGAAATAATTTTCGATTTGCCATCTACAATCAACTGTTGATGATTCCCTAACAAGTAAAATGGACATTAATATAAAAAACCTCAAAGATGTAACTGTCGTCGAAATGGCTGGCGACATCGATGCGAATACAGCACCCACAGTTCAGAAAGAAGTTTTACCCTTGGCGAAGCCGGGAAGTAAAATCCTTCTGGATATGACCAAAGTCCCGTATACTTCTAGTGCTGGTTTACGTTTGTTACTTTCTCTGTATCGGCAAGTAACTGGTAATGATGGTCAGTTGGTGCTGGTGGGGCTTTCTGAGGAAATTCAGGATACTATGTCGATTACTGGATTTCTGGAATTTTTTACCAGATTTGATGACGTAGATGCAGGATTAAAAGCGCTGATGTAAGTTTTCCTCTGCATGAGTGGAAGAAGACTACTACTACGGGATAGGTGCTATGGCAAAAGTTCTAGCACCTATATATCAGGAGTCGCAGGCACAATCTTCTCTGCTTCAGGAATAATACAGATCTAAGCCCGATCTATTAAACGACTAACGACTGAAGCAGTTATGGATGCTCAAATTCAATCAACGGAAACTTTATTAGAACAAATGGCAGCACTGCAACAAGAAGTAGCTGAACTAAAAATCGCCAGACTCGCCCTAGAAGCGCAAAATCGGATGCTGGAAAATATGCTGAACATGGCAGAAAGTCCTAAGCCGGGGGAAATTTTAGAAAATGTTCTCCAGCAGGCTTTTGAAATTTCCTGCAAACTGACAGGTGCCGAAAGTGGTTGTTTGGTATTTTTAAGTTCAAATGGTGCTGTGCAAAAGAGCATCCCCAAAGAGGAAGATTTAACTCCTGTGCAGTTGATTCTCTCCAGTCCTTCTTACATTAATTGGGTTGATACGCATCGCCAAGCTGTGCCTTTAGCAGATGTGTTGGAAATTGAAAATTTGCGATCGCTCTTCGATCAACCCCCATTCATGCGCTCAATGCTCAGCGTACCCATCCTGAGAAAAGGCAAATTACTCGCTGTCCTCACCTTGATGCACTCTCAGCCAGGGTACTTTGGTAATGTGATTGCTGGCTTCATGCAGTCGATGTCTCGGCAAATCGCCCTGGCTACAGAATACGCTCGCTGTTATGACGAACTAGACAGTTACTCGAATCAACTCAAACAAGAGTTAGAAAGAGCTAGAGAAATTCAGCGAGATTTTCTGCCTAATCCAATGGTGAGTGTCCCTGGATGGGAATTTGTGGCTTGTTTCTACCCAGCGCGGCAAGTAGCAGGCGATTTCTACGATACTTTCCGCTTTCCTGATGGGTCTGTTGCCTTGGTGGTGGGAGATGTGTGTGATAAAGGAGTGGGAGCAGCTTTATTTATGGGCTTGTTTCGCAGTTTATTACGCATTTTTTCCGGTTATTATTCCTTCACTGAACCCAACAAAAAGAATGAAAAATCGACAGAGAGTGAAGTAGAAGTCGAGGAAGTTCCACCAAATACGGTCAAAGTTATTGAGGCGCTCAAGGCGATCGTCTTAACAAATAATTACATTGCCCAAAATCACGAACGTTTGTGTATGTTCGCTACGATCTTTTTTGGGGTACTCAATCCCGTAACTGGTATACTTACTTACATTAATGGTGGGCACGTACCGCCAATTGTTGTGCGTGCTTCTGGTGCTGTAGAACGTCTCCAACCTACAGGTCCGGCAGTCGGCACAATTTATAACATTGATTACGAAGTTAAACGAGTACAACTAGAACCTGGAGATATTGTACTCAGTTTCTCCGATGGTGTCCCAGATGCCCGTTCTCCAGAAGATGTTCCCTTTACTGAACAGCGATTAATCTCATTATTAGAAGCACCTGCTTCCTCTGCCGTTTCTTTGGTAGAACACATTAAAACTGAGATTAAATCTCATATCGCTCAAGCCGATCCTTTTGATGATATTACTATGTTGGCTGTGCGACAAAATGTGCCATTATCAACAAATTAAAGCGGCAAAATTCCAGATTTTAATGTGAAAATTAACCAAACTAATGCTCAAAATTTATGGACTTAAGAATTGACACTCATCCTACTCACAATTACGGCAAATTTAAACTTCGCACTGGGCGACCTTTCCCTTTTGGCGCAACTATAGTTCCAGGTGGAGTTAACTTCTCGATTTTTTCTTCTCACGCCAAATCCTGTACTCTGGTGCTGTTTGAAAAGCACGAAAAAAAACCAATGGCGGAAATTCCCTTTCCTGATGAATTCAGGATTGGTAATGTTTTTTGCATGATTGTATTCGATTTAGATTACGAAAATATCGAATATGGTTATCGCATGGATGGCCCTTTTAATCCCCACGAAGGTCATTGGTTTGACAAGAGTAAAATTCTCATGGACCCTTATGCTAAAGTGATCGGCGGTCGAGATGTTTGGGGAAAAACACCCGATTGGGATGATATTTACCATCATCGATCGAGAATTGTTCCTGATGATTTTGACTGGGAAGATGACCGACCTTTAGAAATTCCCCCAGAGGATTTAATTGTCTACGAAATGCACGTTCGTAGTTTTACTCGCCACCCTTCGGCAAAGGTGAAATATCCGGGAACGTTTGCGGCGATTCGGGAAAAAATTCCCTATCTCAAAGAGTTGGGTGTCAATGCGATCGAATTGATGCCCATCTACGAATTTGATGAGTTTGAAAATTCTCGTCCTAATCCCAACAACCCGAAAGAATTACTAGTAAATTATTGGGGTTATAGTACAGTCGGGTTCTTTGCGCCGAAAGCGGGATATGCCGCAACGGGCAAAATAGGAATGCAGGTAGATGAATTTAAAGCTTTAGTTAAAGACCTGCATAAAAACGGAATTGAAGTAATCCTTGATGTAGTATTTAACCACACCGCAGAAGGCAACGAGCATGGGCCAACAATTTCTTTTCGGGGAATTGATAATAGAACCTACTATATGCTGACACCGGAAGGTTATTACTTCAATTTCAGTGGTTGCGGCAATACTTTAAATTGCAATAATCCGATCGTGCGGAATATCGTGTTAGATTGTCTGCGCTATTGGGCAAGTGAATATCACATCGACGGTTTCCGCTTTGACCTTGCTTCTATTTTAGGACGCGACCCTTGGGGCGCACCTTTGGCAAATCCACCTTTGTTGGAAACTCTCGCTTTTGACCCAATTTTGGCGAAATGTAAATTAATTGCCGAAGCTTGGGATGCTGGCGGACTCTACCAAGTTGGTTCTTTCCCCGCTTACGGACGTTGGGCGGAATGGAATGGCAAATATCGCGATGGCATTCGCAAGTTCCTCAAAGGCGATGCGGGGCGAGTGGGCGATATGGCGCAACGTCTGCAAGGTTCCCCGGATCTTTATGCTTGGGCGGGTCGAGGCCCTGCAACTTCGATTAATTTTATTACTGCCCACGATGGTTTTACTTTAGCTGATTTGGTTTCCTACAACTACAAGCACAATGAAGCTAACGGGGAGAACAATAACGACGGTTCCAACGACAACGACAGCTGGAACTGTGGCGCAGAAGGTTGGACGGACGATCCGGGAATTCAAGCTTTGCGTCAACGGCAAATGAAAAATGCTGTGGCGATGTTGATGGTGTCTACTGGTGTGCCAATGATTTTGATGGGCGATGAAGTGGGACGTTCTCAGAATGGGAACAATAACACTTATTGCCACGACAATGAGTTAAATTGGCTGGATTGGTCGCTTTTGGAAAAAAATGCTGATTTATTCCGCTTTTTCAAGCATTGCATCGGTTTCCGCAACGCACACCCAGTATTGAGGAGTAAGTATCACTTTAGCAATCAGGATTACAAGAATAGTGGCTATGCCGATATTACTTGGCATGGTACACAAGCTTGGAACGCTGATTGGTCTGATTCTAGCCGGATTCTGGCTTTTATGTTGTGCGGGAAACACGCGAAGTCGGGAATGCTGGAGGATAACTATGTTTACGTTGCCATGAATATGCACTGGGAAACTCTTTGGTTTGAGGTTCCCGGTTTAAAAGATGGCATGAAGTGGCACGTTTTTGCTAATACTGGCGCTGCTTTTCCCGATGATATTTGTGTACCAGGTAAGGAACCGTTGTTAGAAAATCAGTCGGGGTTGTTGGTGCGCGATCGATCTGTAGTTATCCTCGTCGGTAAGTCAAAAGTTTCCCCAACAAACAAGGCAGAAATTTAACTTTTTTGCCTGACTCAATTGCGGAAAATTAATCTAGAAAACAGGAGAAAATCATGGCTTTTAGTACAACTTTGGAGATCGAAGATACCACTGCCACAATCACTTTAAATGGTGAATTGGATGCCAGTACTGCACCAGATTTTAAGGCGGAAATTGAGAGAGCATCTGCTAAAAAAGTGAAAAGTCTAGTTTTGATGATGGAAAACTTGGATTATATGGCGAGTGCAGGGTTGCGGGTACTAATTTACACTAAGCAAAAAATGGGTGCAGATACAGATATCTATGTGGTTAAACCACAGGAAATGGTGCTGGAAACTTTGGAAAAAACTGGTTTTGACCAAAGTGTAATAGTGGTCGATCATCCGCCGCAAATTGAAAAAGTATAACTCACTAGTTGTTAGTGGTTAGCGGACGGGAAATAAAAAGCTAACCACTAATTATTACACCCAAAACTTATGCTATGGAACAATTAACTGTACCCGGAACTTTAGACTCTTTGAGTAAAATTTCTAAATATGTCTTGTCAGCTGCTTCTGCTGCTGGATTGGATAAAAAGGCAACTTATAGATTGCGTCTAGCTGTAGATGAGATTGCCACAAATGTAATTATCTACGGTTATGAAGACGCGAAAATTCAAGGAAATTTGGATTTACAAGCTAAGATTGATGATTCTAGTTTGACAATCTTGATGGAAGATCATGCTGCTGCTTTCGATCCGACAACAAAATTTATCCTAGAAGAAGACTCAATTAATCTACCAATTCAACAAAGAGCAATTGGCGGATTAGGGGTTTATCTGGCGATTCAAGGGGTCGATCGGTTTATGTATGAGAGAAGTGGCGAGCGCAATCGCAATATTTTTGTCGTCAATCTCCATTAGCTATTGGTAGTAAGTTGGGGTGCAGGGTAGTAGAATATTTTTCTACTACCTCTTCTACAAAATAGTAACTATTAAAAATGATTCTTTGTAGAAGTAACACATTGTCACTGTAGAATCTCAGTAATGAATCAGCAATGCCTTAGAATGGAATCAATAACTTTTTCTTTATTAACGAGTAGAAAATCGCGATCGGAATATTTTAATCATCAATAAAAATACCAGTTGAAATAGGGGCATAAGTGAGTATGATCGTGCAAAATCAATCCATAGAACAACTACAGCAAGAACTAGAATCTTTGCGCCATGAGGTAAATGAGCTCAGAACTGCACAAGCTGCTCATCTAGCCCAAAGCGAACTGTTAGAAAACTTGGTGGCGATGGCGCGATCTTCATCGGAAAAGGAAATGCTAACAGCCACCTTAAAAAATACGATGGTTGTCTCTACTCGACTGACTGGCGCAGAAAGAGGTAGTTTGTTCATCTACAACAGCAGTGGCGCTGTAGTTAATAGTATTTTGACTCGCGAAGGCGCAACCCCAGAGGAAAGCAATAAACTGATTGGTTTAGTTTTGAAGGATGGATTAGCAGGTTGGGTAAGTCGTCACCGCGAAATTGGACTAATTTATGATACAAACAATGACGATCGCTGGGTAGATCTACCCAATCAACCTTATGCAGTAGGTTCGGCATTGGCTGTACCCATCCTGCGGGGCGGCAGATTATTGGGTGTTCTCACACTACTGCACTCGCAAACCGGACACTTTACCAATGAACACGCGCATTTGATGGAAGTAACAGCAGATCAAATCGCGTTAGCTTTAGAAAATGTGCAACTTTACACCAAGTTAGATAGTACTAAAAAAGCACTAGAAAATGAATTAGAAAAAGGCAAACAAATTCAAAGAGACTTTTTACCCGAACAACTAATTCAACCCCCTGGATGGGAAATTGCCGCTTACTTTTCCCCAGCAAGAGACGTAGCTGGTGATTTCTATGATGCGTTTGAACTTCCGGGCGGATATGTGGGTTTAGTAATTGCTGATGTCTGCGACAAAGGCGTAGGTGCAGCCCTATTTATGGCTTTGTTCCGCAGCTTAATTCGCATCTTTTCCGGTCAAATTCAATTACAAGAATCAGATGTACTAAATTCGGAACTCAGAGAAATTCATCCCAATAACCCGCACCAAGCCAATTATTCAGCAGAAGTCGATGCCTTAAAAGCGGTATCTTTAACCAATAATTATATCGCCAAAATTCACTGCCAATTGTGTATGTTTGCCACCCTGTTTTTTGGCGTATTGAATCCGAAAACAGGCGTACTAACATATATTAATGGTGGTCATGAATTTCCGGTAATTATTGGAAGAGAGGGAATTAAGAAACGTCTGTCAAAAACTGGGCCTGCTGTCGGCATGATGGAAAATGTGAAGTTTAAAGTTGAACAAGTGCAGTTAGAACCTGGTGATATTCTGTTAACTTACACTGATGGTGTACCGGAAGCGCATAGTCCTACAGGAGAGTTTTTTACTGAAAAAAATCTGTTGTCTTTGGTTGAAAAAACTACTTGTTCTACAACTCATTTGTTAAATACTGTAGAAGAAAGTTTACGTAACCACATTGGAGAGGCAACACAATTTGATGATATTACCATGTTGGCAATACGTAGGATAGAATAGCTGCGTCTTTTGGAGCAACATTAATTTAGTTGTTATCCATTAGTTCATAACCTGTTGCCCCTTGGGATAATATTTTCCTATAACCTAAACTTTCTAAGAATTGCATCATTTCTTGTTGTTCAGGAGAGTTTGCTGTTTCCCAAAAAACAGTTTTTATGGCTTTAGCGGCAAAGAGGGATTTACAACTTTCTAAGATTTTCAAATCGTATCCTTCGGCATCAATTTTTAAAACATCGATTCTGGTTTCATTATATTTTTCTAGCAGGGAGTTTAGGGTTAACATTTGCGATCGACGTACACCCTCTTGATGTTCATCTGTAACTACTTTAGTTAACATGGTGGGATCTCCGAAGGTATCTAATAATGCTGTGCCGTTGCGATCGCCAATACACCCCGGAAAAATCTCATATCTCGACGGATAATCTTTTAAATTCTCATGCAATAACTCAACATATTCTGTAACTGGTTCAACAGCAATAACTCTCGTTCCCTCTTTTTGCAACCACAAAACTGAGTAATAACCAAAATTTGCCCCAATATCAATTAGCAGCCCCTTCCTTCGTTCTGATAAAATTTCTTGAGTGAGAAACTCTTCATAGTACCCACTCATCACAAAAAATCTAGCGTGTAAACAATTAGGGTTAACTTTAATTTTAGTCTGAGGAAATTCACGAGGCGAACCGTAAGTGTATAATAATTCTGTTTCAGAATCTAAAGGAATTTCAGCCAAAGTTAACCAATTAATTGGAGCAGCATATCTAATAGGTAGAATATGTAGCAAATACTTTAATCCAGAAAGAGTATTTTTTGCCCCTAAAATATAAGAGTTTAATTTAATAAATTCTTTAATCAATTTTTGCTTTATTCCCATACTATTTCACCTTTTGGCAACTACAACTTTTCCAAAAAATCAATGTAAACTTTCAAAGTATCTTGAGCAATCTTTCGCCAGCAAAACATTTGCGCCACTTCCACACAGCGTTGAGAAAGCTGAGAATATCTGCTTTCGTCTAAAGTCAGTAGCTTAACTATTTGATTACTAAAACCTTCCCTATCTCCAGGTACAACCATAAAATTTTCTTCAAAATGACCCAGCATTTCTCTTGGCCCTGGTACATCATAAGCTACAGTAGGAAGACCACAAGCTAATTTTTCCAACACAGCAAAACCAAAACCTTCGATATAGCTAGGAAATGCACCTACAGTGGCACCACTTAACAATTTAGGCAATCGATCGCTGGTAAATTCCGGTATTATTTCGATATATTCATTTGCTGTTAAATTCAGATCTCCTAAAACAAATTTAGCACTAAAACCTGTACCTAAAAACAAAAAACGAACATCAGGAACTTTTGCTTTAACACTCTTAATAATTTCTGCCCAATCTCTAGAACCTTTGCGTGTTCCCCAAGTACCAATAAAAACTACTTGTTTGTTATTTAAACGTACCGCAGCAGGTTGTATAACTTCAGCAAATGCCTGTTGTCGTTGCGGGGAAAGTCCAAAAGGAAAAACAAAACTTTTCTCACTTAAACCCAGAACACCACGCGCATAAGTGAGTTCATCATGATTAGGTAAATTGATTAAATCACAGGTTTGCAAACTACGCAGACATTCATAATTTCCCTTTTTGGTTTGCCAAGAATGCAACCAATTTTTAATTCTAGTTCTCTTTCTTTTCGGAGGCCATTTAGTATTTTCCAGATGAGCAAATTCATCATAAAAGGCATACAAACCTACAGAACGAGCAACCAGTAAACCCTTAATTCCTAATTCTTGTTTAGTAAAAGGTAAGTTGCCTTGATGAGCATCAATAATATCAAATCTCTGAGCATTTGCTTGGACAAAAGCTTTGGCTTTAGCTGAAAAGCTGGGACGAGTGAATTTTTCTAACACAGAGGTATTGGCTTTAGGAAAGGCATCACCATAATCAAATTTTTCTACTTCATGTCCCATCGCCCGAAATTCATCTGCTAATTCTAACTGCACTCGTGAACCGCCAAAATTGCGATTCCAATTCATGTGTAGAACCATCAGTATTTTTAATTTTTCTTTGGCTTTCATAGGTTAATCACCGGGCAAATTTCAGCTTTTATTTTTGTAACATAAAATTACTAAATCCCACGGCTTCCCCCATTGCAAATACTTATCAGCATACCCAACTCCCCGCAGGATAAATCTAGGCATCCAACTTTTTTTAGCTCTACCAATAACAGTAAATTGCCACTGCCATACTTGATAGAGAATTCTCATGAAAATATGAAAGCAATAAGCATAGTTTTTAATGACAAAACCATTTTTTGTAAGTAGCTCAGACAGTTCTTCTAAAGTATAACCTTCCCGGACATGGGCTGGATCGTAAGGTGCTGGTGGAGTTGGTACGCTGATTAACAACAATCCTCCTGGCTTAATGACTCTTGCTAGTTCTGAGATTGCTAAATTATCTTCTTGTATATGTTCGACAACCTCAGTACAAAGACAAGTATCAAAAGTTGCATCTTCAAAAGGAATAGAGGTAAGAGAACCTTGATAGGTTTTGTGTCTTGAATCTGTTCTTTGTTGGGGAATAGAAGGTAGCTCTAAATCCAAGTTTGCTATTTCGGTTATATCTTTAAACGATTCCAAAAATTCAGAATAAATACCTTCGCCACAACCTGCATTCAAGCATTTTCCCGTAAATTCATTAGTTGTAATAACTCTTCTGAAGGTATGACTTTGTGTAATATATCTTGATTCATCAAACCAACCAGGTTTTAAGTAGTTTATCAATGCTATGTTTAAAAGCATACTTGCTCCAAATCCAGCTAAAGAGCTTATTTCTTACTTCCAAATTACTTTAGATAACCAAAATTTGTGCCTGATAGGACTGACGTAATGCCTAAGCGCTACCTTGGGGCTACAATGTTTATCTTGATAAATAAATTCATCGTCTCGATTAACAACAAATTCCTCTGGAGTTAAAGGTATGCCTTGATTGTAGTGCATAGCTAAATGTAAGCTAGTTTGTTCAGTAAAGTAATTGGCATTTTCTGGTAAAGCAGCTAATCGCTTCAGGGGGATCTCCCAATTCAATGGTTTTTGAAGTATCATAAATCCGCTGTTGACAGGTGCAAACTTTTCTGAAGCTTTATCAAGAAGGCGTTCATCTAAAGCGGTAGCGCAATCAAGTAAATATCTAGGTTGTGTATTGGATAAGTTTGTTAGGTTTAATAACTCCTCAGCAGCAGGAAAAAAGAGGATATCTGAATCGGCATAAATAGTTACTCGATCGACAGGAAGTGAGATTAAAACAGCGAGTTTTTTTCCTAGTGGATGGATGTTGGCATAAGCATATACAGAAGGTGGTAAGTCTTTGTTTATGAATTTGGCAAATTCTACGACTTCTATGTAAGGACTGATTTGCCGAAGTAATTGACAACTGGCGGGAGAATAACTGCCATCAGAGACAACAATGAATTTATCGGGGATACCTACGTAGCGAATGAATGAGCGAATACTGGCTACTTGTTCGGGTAAATCGCGATCGCATGAAAAACTATAAACTGCCAAGGGAACTTTACAGGTTTGTGGAATTGGCATCCTCACTATCTTGGGTAAAGCTGTCTTGTATAACCAGCGAACAATTTGTCCTTGTCTTCTAGCCAGACGGTAGCCAATATTAACCATAATTTTTATAGATAATTTTTAGTATACATTTCCAAAATGGACTCCAAAACAACAATGTCGGTCTAGAACTTAATGCTGACATTACTTGTTTGATATTTTGCGCCTTTTCTTCGTAAATAAGAGGATGTAAAACCTGATAATCTTTTAGTTTAAATAAATAAACAAACTGTTTGAGCCAAGGAAGTTTTTTAGCTTCACTTCTGCCTATCTCATAAAATTCTGAAAAACTGGTTTCCTTTTTTGACTCACTCTTATTCTTACCATGAAAATTAAATTTAACCAATATATCTGGAATATAAATAGCTTGAGGATTTTGGCTAATAACTCTCACAAAGAATTGATAATCCATTAACATATAAAGCTGGTTGTTTAGGGGAAAGCACTTATCTGCAATTTGTCTAGCTACAAACACCGCAGGTTGAGGAAAATGAGCACCTACCGCCCAAAAGTTCAGAAAACGTTCAAAATTAATTGGGAAAGATTTAACTACATCATCTGGACGACCATCAGTAAAGACGAGTAAACAACTTCCTCCGATCACTTGATTACCCTGTAAATAATATTCTGCAACCCGTCGTAAGGCTATTTTAGTATAAGAATCGTCTGAATTTAGCCAAGCAAAAATATCGCCTGTGCAGTATTGAAACCCTTTATTGATTGCATCTGTTTGCCCTTTATCTGGCTCACTAACCCAGTAAGTAAGATATTTTTCATACTTTTTAATAATTTCTATTGTGTTATCTGTTGAACCTCCATCAATAATAATATATTCAAGATTGGGATACCCTTGCAGTAAGATAGAGCGAATAGTTTCTTCAATAAAATCTCCATAGTTATAACTAGGTGTAACGATGCTGATTCGAGGCCATTGAGAGCCATCTGGTGTTTGATTTGGCAATGGGTCATTGCCTTCTGTCCAAGGCCATCCGGTTTTGTCAGGTGGTGGAGAGGGTAAATCTTTTAAGGTTAAACTTTTATGAATAACTTGCATAAGCGCCCGAATAAAATGAACTGCTGTTGAATAAATTTGATTTTAATTATCTAATAATTGACGATACAATTCAATATATCGTTTAGCTTGTAAGGAAACAGAGTATTCTTTGAGGGCGATCGCACGGCATTGTTGACTCATGCGATCGCGCATCTCTCCATCTGCCAAAAGTTCGATAATCCCTTGAGAAAAATCTTGAATATTTTCGGATTCAGCTAAGTATCCCGTGATGCCATGACGTACTAAATCGGGAACGCCGCCAATTTTAAAAGAAACCATAGGCGTACCGCAAGCCATACTTTCTTGTAGTACCAAAGGTAAATTATCAGCACGGGTGGGGAAAATAAATAAATCCGCCGCTGAATAGGCAACAGATTTAAGACGATCGCTGGTAATGTACCCCAGATTAAGACATTGAATGCCGACTGTTGCGGCCATTCCTTCGCTGTCATTCCCCATTGTCAGAAGCACCGTTTCTGCTTTGAGACTTGCAGGTAATTTTTGCAAAGCTTGTAGGAGCAAATCTCCACCTTTGCGAGCATCTTTTACACTTACAGAGCCAAACATCAAAACTTTTTTACTCTCTGGAATACCAAGTACATATTTACACTGTTTTTTGTCGAGAGGTTGATAAGCTTCCATGTCAATACCATAGGGAATATGATGGATAGGAAAGCGATTGAGAATACTTTGCTTTACTTGTTCTGTTAGCCAACTGCTGGGGGTAACAATAGTTAAATTCGAGCGGCTGTAAACCCAATTTTTCAACTTCCATTCAACCAGGGTACTGTCAATATTTATCTCTGGATATATAGCTAAGTAAGGACATTTTCCGCAACCAGTTTTCCAGCGATCGCAATCGTAACTGTAGGCACAATGTCCCGTGAAACTCCACATATCGTGAAGGGTAAAAACTGCTGGTTTTTCGGATGTAAGCGATGGAATTGCCAGATAGTTAAAATAGTTTCCATGCAGATTATGAAAGTTGAGGATATCTGCTTCTCGATAAAATTTGTGCTGGGGAATATCAAAACTACTAACTAAATGAATATAGTTATGACCTAGTTTCCAGCTAATTCGGTAAATTTGATTTTCTATAGCCAGCTTAGTCCGAGGAATTACAGCTATGCGATCGCTATTTATTTTAGCCACCTGAACGAGTAAGCGAGAGTCGATCTCTTGCTCTAGCAAACCTTGATGCAGACGATATCCAGCTAGAGCGGCTCCCCCACTAGTATCTGTTTGATTAATTTGCAGAACTCTCATAAGATGGAGACTTTTTTTAATTGTAAAGTTTGCTGGAGTTTTTTCACTCCCACTGATACTACCAGCCGCAAAGCTGCCTTGATTACGGTGAAAGATTGGCTACATTTAATAGCTTCTCGAATTTGTGCGATCGCTCCATCAACATCATTTTCTTCGATTAACATTTGATTAGCGGTAAATAAAGCAATCATCGCCCAATTACCTCTAGTTTTTTTTCCTAATTCCTTAGCCTTTGCTTCCGGTAAATAAGAGTGAACAATGGGAATTGCTTTCCGCAAATCTTTAATATTTTCTCCAGTGCGTTTGTAACGTCCGGTATTAGAATTAGCGCGTACCCGATACAGTGCTAGTGGTTCAACTTCGTACCACATAGGATAGTGTGCGGCGACTCTCATCCACATTTCCCAATCTTCCACCCAAGCTAGGCGATGGTCAAATCCTCCCAGCTTTTCGTATACCTCGCGTCGCACCACAATGGAAGGCGTAGAAATAGTTTGCATTTGAGCAAGGCGCTCTAACCAATTACTCAGAATACCGCTTTCCGGTCGCTCCATCGCCGTGATCGATTGCCAATGACTATTCTCGTCGATAAACATCCAACGACAGAAAGCAGCGCCGATCTCTGAATTTTGCTCAAAAGCTTGTTGCATTTTGCGATAAAATCCTTCTCGCACGCAATCATCACCATGCAGCAGATGAATTAGCTTACCACGCGATCGCTCCAAGCAAGTTTGAAAATTTTTTGTATGTCCGACATTGTGTGGTTGGCGATAAAATTTGACGCGACTCCCTGCCACTTCTTCCACTACTTTTTCTGGCTCATCTTGAGAGCAATCATCTATCACCTCAATTTGCATGATATCCGACCCCGGATCTTGTACTAAAACGCTGGTGAGCGTTTCTCGTAAAAACCGAGCGCAATTGTAGGTAGGAATCATCACAGACCATAATGGACGGTCAACTCCCTCAGAAACTGGGGGAACAGGATCGCGATCAGAATTTTGTCCGTTCATTACCTAAGCTTTTTCCCCAAATAATTATGTTCCACTAATAACTTGAAAGACCGATAAACCAGATAAAAAAATAACACTGCATCTATCCACAGCAAATCATAATTTTTCTGTTGTTTATCCCGATTAAAACAAGTTAGAAAGATAGTCCTATAAAAGATAAAGTAAGTATTGTAAGCAATATCTTTTACTCTTATTCTTTCCCAATACATCTTTATCCCGTATCTCCAGTACCTCCAATAGGTATCCAAAATGGATGGTAAGTTATCTTGGCGAAGATGGCTAACTATGGCGCTTGGTTGGTATACTAACTTATAACCTTTTTCAGAGAGTCGGCTGGAAATATCTACATCTTCGCCATTGGTGCGTAATTTTTCGTCATATCCAGCAATTTTTTCCACTGCTGATTTGCGGATAACATTATTGTTGCCGTAGATAAAGGTAGGATTATCTACGCGAAGGTCGCCCCAATCTTGAGTCATGTGAACTTTGCGCCACCGATCGGCAATTGACTCTTGTACTATCTCGACTAACCTACCACCAACGAGCGCAATTTGCGAATTTTCTTCGATCGTCGCCACCAAATTTTCCAACCAATGAGAATCTGCCACGCAGTCCGCATCCAAAGAAGCTACCAATTCATTGCGAGCATTCTGCCAACCTGTATTCCGACCAGCTGAAAGACCTTTATTTACTTCGTGCTTAATAATTCGCACTGGGTACTGGGAGGCTATTTCCACCGTTTTGTCTTTACTGCCATCATCAATAATCAGGATTTCATCAACTGGGTAAGTTTGATTTAATATCCCCTCGATACAACGGGAAATAAATTTTTCGACATTGTAACAGGGGACATACAGCGAAACCTTAGTCATACTATATTTCCCAAAGGATCGATCGTACCAATCTGCGTTAATTGCTTCTTAACTGTTCTACTAAGTGTTGCATCTTTTTGCTACCGTCTACTGCTCGACTGTAATTTGAGTCCATAGTAGCTCCCTCGTACTTCTCCAATTTTCCTTTTTCCCGCAGGGTATGAAGTGGAGTTCCTTCGATTTCAGCCGTTCCCGATTCTTGGAAACTGTCAAATGGCAAAGATGAAATAAAACGCTTAGTATCGAGCATTTCTTCCTTAGTTTCTCCTGGCAATCCGTAGGTGAAAGTTCCGTGTACTGTCATTCCCAAACGTTTTAACTCATGAACAACTTCCGCCGCATAGTTAAGATCCAAATGTTTGTTAACGATTTTGTCTACCACACGCTGATTGCCACTCTCAAAACCTAACTTGACTCCAAAACAGCCACTTTCTTTCATCAATTTCCAGGTTTCCATTTTGATGGTATCAGCACGGCACATTGCCGACCAAGGTACACCAATTCGAGACATTACTTCGCACATATTTACCACATGACTGTTACCCAAATTGAAGGTATCATCATCGAAATAAATGCACTTAAATTGAAAGCGATCGATTAACTCTCGGATATAAGCTTCCATGTAATCGCTTGTGTAGTGGCGAACGGTGCGTGCTTGAGTACCTTCCGGGTCGTTACCTGTCATTGTTGCTGGCCAAACGCAGAAAATACATTTAAAAGGACAGCCGCGACTGCTCCAGATTTGAGCATGAGGAGCAACTTGTCCGATGGGATTTGCATCCCAATAGCGATAGGCGTGTGTTTCGTCAAAATAGGGGAAAGGAGCAGCATTCATTTCTGCTAAGGTCAGCAAGTCGTAGTCAATAATACCTGATTCTCCATTCAAGACACGCACGCTTCCCTTTTCATACTCGCCCCGGATGCAAGCGTGAATTGGATAATTTTGCAGAATTTCTTCTGACTTGGTAGTTGTAATTGGCCCAGTTACTACAATTTTAGTTTCTGGTAGGCGCTTTTTTATTTCCTTAATCAGTCGGCTATCGTGTTCCCAACTGGGTGTAGCAATTTCAATGAATATATACTCGTATCTTTCTGCGATTAAGTGTTCGTAGTAAGTCTTATAAGACTCTCGCAAGGCAATACTATCGCGCAGTCTTACATCTGCTCCAGTTGCTTTTTTGGCGTAAGTTGTAGCGTATCCCATAAAAAATGGGTAAGGCATATATTCGCCAAACACAAATTTATCGGGTTTACAGTTACTCAAATAAGTAAAAGGCCATCTCGAACCCGCACGCACGCCGACACGCCACCAGGAATTTCCTTTAAGTCTACTGCGTAAACTACCTTCTCTTTTTTCCCACCAAGGCGGATTGCTAAATAAAACTTTCATTGCTGACTCCTAGTTTTTTTTTGTAAATTTTGCTTACATTTCCCCAAAATTATCCTTTGACCACATCCAATTAAAAATCGGATGTGTATGACCAGGACGATTATCTAACGCTACACCAAATTTTCCGCTACCTGGTTCGATCGCAAATAGACCAACAGCATAAAACCAGTCATAACACTCCCAAGTTACATAATCAGCTACTCCCATTTGTAAAAGATACCTCCCTGGCTTTAACTGATTTGGATTTACCGAACAACACAGAGTATAATCTTTCCCCGGTTCCAACTCTCTTAATTGGGCCGAATCTGGATGATGGGAGGAAAATAAGGTTTCTCCTTCCGCTGAAAGCACGCTAAATCCTACAAAGCAAGGTCTTACTTTTTCGCAACACTCTATCTGAAATTGAATAGTAAATGGCTCGTAAAACTCAAAATTATTTTTTTGAGTGCCATCGCTCCCCAGTAATTGTACAGACTTAAAGCGAATTTTCCCGGTTCCTCCTCTATCTGTACGTTTAGTCAAATCAAATCTACCTAAATCAGCTTCTTGGAATGTTTCAAAATTAGCTACGTAAGCATCTACACATTCTTGCGCTGTTCCCAAACCTCCCATTTTTCCGCCTTCTAGCCAAATTCCCTTCTGGCAAAGTCGGCGGACTACTGGCATATTATGGCTAACAAACAAAACAGTTCGCCCTGATTTTCCTACATCTTCCATTTTTCCCAAGCATTTTTTTTGGAAGTGGACATCGCCAACTGCTAAAACTTCATCTACTATGAGAATTTCTGGGTCTAAATGAGCAGCTACGGCAAAGGCAAGGCGCACATACATTCCTGAAGAATAATGCTTTACTGCTGTATCTAAAAATTTTTCTACCTCAGCAAATGCGACTATTTCATCAAACTTATTTTTAATTTCTACCTTACTCATTCCCAGAATTGCACCGTTGAGATAAATATTTTCTCTGCCTGTAAGTTCTGGATGAAATCCGGTTCCTACTTCCAATAAACTTGCCACTCTTCCTTTAATAGCGATAATTCCTTTTGTCGGTTCGGTAATTCGACTTAATATTTTCAACAGAGTTGATTTTCCTGCTCCATTACGACCGATTATCCCTACCCGATCGCCCTGCTTAATTTCAAAATTAATATCTTTGAGTGCCCAAAATTCTTCGCGTCTCGGTTTTTCGCTCTCTTTTCCCAGTGGTTTCTTAAACTTCCGACCTAGAGATTTTACATTCTCTGCCAATACATCTCGAAAATTATGGCTCGATCTATGATTTCCGATAATATATTTTTTACTCAGATTTTCCACCCGAATTACACTATCAGACACGCGCTTGTTTCCCGTCTAAATTACATCAGCAAAAGTGCGTTCCGTTTTACGGAAATACCATATCCCACTAACAAATATTATAGTAACTAATCCAAGAGAAAGAGTAAATCCCGGCAAGTAAAGTTTGGTACTTCCTCCTAAGATAGCCCAGCGAAAACCGTCGATTACACTTACCATTGGATTTAAAGAATAAAGCAAGCGCCATTTTTGGGGAACTATACTACTACTAAAACCCACTGGGGATATATATAAGCCAAACTGGACGATAAAGGGGACAATATAGCGGAAATCACGGTATTTTACGTTTAAGGCTGCTAACCATAATCCTCCTCCCATTGCGGCAGCAAATGCGATCGCAATAAACAGCGGTAACGTCAGAATTCGCCAACTAGGTACAAAATTATACCAAATCATCAGTGCTAGCAAGATCATGCCAGCAATCATAAAATCGACAAAACTGACAATTACGGCAGAAGCAGGGACAATTAATCGCGGAAAATAAACTTTAGAAATTAAGTTAGCATTACTAATTAAGCTGTTGCTGCATCCCGAAAGGGAATTAGCGAAAAATTGCCAAGGTAACATTGCCGCAAAAACTAATATTGGATAGGGCACTCCTTGGGAAGGTAGTTTGGCTAATTGTCCAAATACTATTGTAAATACAACCATTGTTAAGAAAGGTTGAATTAATGCCCAAGCAATACCGATCGCAGTCTGCTTATACCTGACTAAAATATCTCGCCATGCTAGGAAATAAAATAATTCCCGGTAGTTCCATAAGTCTTTCCAATATTGTTTTTCGGTGCGACCAGCTTCTATGATTAATTCTGTTTTATCTTGAGTGGGCATAAATGTCTTGCGTCACAGGTAACATTTTTTCTGGGTTGAGAGGGGATATGTCGGGAAGTTGGAAAAGGCGATCGGTCTGTTATCCCTTTTGTTACTACCCCATCATAGTTGTCAGTTCCAGGCACCAATCATTAAGCTCTGTATACTTTTGCTCCTTGATTAACTCACTGGGTTTACGTATCCCTCATTAAGATAGCATCTTTGTGATTTAGGCTATGAGTAAAAAACCGGGTTTGACTTAGCATATCAAGCTTTGCTAGAAGGATCTACAGGGCGATCGCAAAAAATGCCCAGATAAAATAAAAGATATTAAAACCAGCCAACCCAACAAATTAAACGGCTATGCTACAACAACTCCCCGCCGAAACTACAAAAGAAATAATTTACCCAGACAGCGACGGTCAACCAATGTCAGACAACACCAAACAATTTCGCTGGATTGTTGTAATTAAAGAAAATCTGGAAATTTTGTTCGCCAACAATGATGATGTCTTCGTCGCCGGAGATCTGCTTTGGTATCCGGTTGAAGGAAATAATAAAATTCGGCAAGCACCTGATGCAATGGTTGTGTTTGGTAGACCAAAAGGTGACAGAGGTTCCTACAAACAATGGACAGAAAACAATATTCCTCCCCAAGTTGTTTTTGAAATCGTTTCCCCTGGAAATCGCGCCGGAAAAATGGCAGATAAATTGTTATTTTATCAACGTTATGGAGTTGAAGAATACTATATTTATGACCCCGATGATATTGAATTAGTCGGATTACAACGTTCAGGTGATTGGTTAGAAAAAATTGAGCAGATGAATGGGTGGGTAAGTCCTCTTTTAGGTATTCGTTTTGAACTAAAAGAAAATACTCTCTTAATTTATCGCCCCGATGGACAAAAGTTTCTTACTCCTGTGGAATTGGATCAATTGCGAGAAGCGGAAAGGCAAAGAGCGGAACAGGAACGTGAACGGGCGGAACAAGAAAGGCAAAGGGCGGAACAGGAAAGAGAAAGGGCGGAACAGGAAAGAGAAAGGGCGGAACAGGAAAGAGAAAGGGCAGAAAATGCGATCGCCCAACTAGAACAACAACAACAAATTTACCAAGCTTTAATCGAAAAACTACGCCAACAAGGAATTGACCCAGAACAACTTTAAGCGATAACCAAATTCTAAATTAAACAGCTATGGTACAACAACTCCCCGCCGAAACTACAAAAGAAATAATTTACCCAGACAGCGACGGACAACCAATGTCAGACAACACCAAACAATTTCGCTGGATCGTTGTAATTAAAGAAAATCTCGAAATTTTGTTTGCCAATAATGATGATGTATTTGTTGCCGGAGATCTGCTTTGGTATCCCGTTGAAGGCAATAATAAAATTCGGCAAGCGCCCGATGCAATGGTTGTGTTTGGTAGACCAAAAGGTGACAGAGGTTCCTACAAACAATGGACAGAAAACAACATTCCTCCCCAAGTCGTTTTTGAAATCCTTTCTCCTGGAAATCGCACGGGTAAAATGTTGCAAAAAGCGATATTTTATCAACGCTATGGAGTGGAAGAATATTACATTTACGATCCAGATGATATAGAATTAACAGGCTTTCTCCGTTCTGAAGATTTGTTAGAACCAATTGAACAAATTAACGGTTGGGTAAGTCCTCTTTTAGGGATTCGATTTGAATTAAAAGAAGATACTCTGTTAATTTATCGCCCCGATGGGCAAAAGTTTCTTACTCCTGTGGAATTGGATCAATTGCGAGAACAAGAAAGGCAAAGGGCGGAACAGGAACGCCAACGTGCGGAAGATGCGATCGCACAACTCGAACAAGAAAGAAAGTTACGGGAACAAGAACAACAACGTTACCAAGCTTTAATCGAAAAACTTCGCCAACAAGGAATTAACCCAGAACAGTTGTAGCGGTTTGCAGTTCTATGAAGTACAATCCTGAAACGAAACTCTAGAAACCAGGTTTCTTGAAGAAACTGGGTTTCTGAAAAGCGCCGTATAATCAAAGCTGAAAAATTTTTACTTTCCCCTTCTACAAACAACCATGTCAACCTCAACAGATTCTCCATCACTCGACGATTTAACAGAAATTAGCTATCTCGATGAAAATGGCAAATTACCTGCAAGTTTATCGGGAAAAATTGGCGTTTATGCAATTTTTGACGAAGCAAAAATCCTCCAATTTGTTGGTTATTCTCGCGATGTTTATCTCAGCTTAAAACAGCATCTAGTTCGTCAACCACAAAGTTGTTATTGGTTAAAAGTCCAAACAATTGAAAAGCCTAATCGGACAATTCTAGAAAATACTATGAATGCTTGGATTGCGGAAAATGGCACAATTCCTGTTGGTAATGATGCTGACAAAACAAAATGGACTGAAGCTATTGATGTTAAATCATTAATGACAGATGAAGAAAAAGCGAATTATGAAAAAGCGGCAGGTGAAGAATTAGCACAATCTAAAGTGTTAAAAAATGTGGCTCGGAGAGTAGAATCAGAAATTTTAGAAACGCTAAAAACTCGTAATTGTCAAGAAGAAATTCGCTTTAATCCTAAACTTAAAGAAAACGGTTTACTAGATTTGAAATAGGGACTGGGGATTGGGGATTGGGGATTGGGAAAAACTCTGATAAATCACATTAAATAGGAATTTCAATTACAAATTCTGCGCCCTCGCCTGGTGCGGAAATACAGCTTAACTTACCTTGATGTTTTTCCACTACGATCGAATAGCTAATTGATAATCCCAAACCTGTTCCACTTCCCACAGGTTTTGTCGTAAAAAAGGGATCGAATATTTTGTTTAATACTGACTTGTCCATTCCCATACCATTATCAGCAATTCTAACTACTAGTTGCTGAGAATCATTAATCGAAGTTTGAATTGTAATAGTAGGTTTTTTGTTTAATAGAGAGCCATTTTCTTCACATTCTCGCAAAGAGTCTATGCCATTACTCAGAATATTCATAAACACCTGATTGAGTGCTGATGCGTAACACTTGACTAAAGGTAATTTACCATATTTTTTAATTACTTGAATTTCTTGCTGTTGACCATTAGCTTTTAGTCGATGCTGCAAAATCAAGAGCGTGCTATCAATTCCTGAATGAATATCTACAGGTTTAATTTCTGCTTCATCTAAGCGGGAGAAGTTCCGCAAAGAATTGACTATTTGGCGGATGCGATCGCTCCCCATCTCCATTGAAGCTAACAGTTTTCGCAAATCATAAACAATAAATCTTAGGTCTATATCGTCTATTTTGGCTTGAATTTCTGCTAGGGGTTGAGGATAAAATTTTTGGTATAACTCAATCAACTCAATTAAAGCTGTAATATATTCATTAGCATAAGTAACATTGGCGTAAATAAAGTTAACTGGATTATTAATTTCATGAGCTATTCCTGCAACTAACTGCCCCAAACCAGACATTTTTTCCGTTTGAATCAGTTTAGATTGAGTTGAATAAAGTTCTTGCAGAGTTGCTTCTAATTGGCTTGCTTTTTCTCTTAATTCTTGGGTGCGGTTTTCGACTTTTTGCTCCAGTGTAAAGGAATATTCCTCTAATTTGCGATAAAGGTTAGCCTTTTCCAGGGAGATAGCTGCTTGGGAAGTCAGGATGTTGATTATTTGCAGGCGACGGCGTGTAAATACTCCATAAGTTAAGCTATTTTCTAAATAGAGAACCCCAATTAATTTTCCTTGATTAATGATGGGATTACACAATAAACTCTTGGGTTGTTGCTTTTGAATATACGCATCAGAAGCTAAAGAAGCTTTAGTCATTGCATCATCAATTACTAAAGTTTCCTTAGTACGAGATACATAGTTAATCAGAGAAATAGGAATATCTGGGCTTGACTCTACGGGGATTGATTGCAGCAAACTTGCTTGGATTGATTTTTTATTGGCGGCTAAAACAGCCGTTGCTTCTATAACTAAATGTTCGTCTTTCAGTAAAATTAAAGCACATTTATCTGCACCAGCATTTTCCATAACAATTTGCACTAAATTTGCCAGCAATTGCTCTAGTTTAATTTCACTGGAAAGGGTTTGATATGCTTTAAGAATAGTAGCGAAATCCAGGGGATCGGATATATTATCACTGCCGTTAGATAGAGTTATTTGGACAGTTTTTATGAAAGAATTTGATGATTGTTCGGTATTTAAATCCAGGGTGTCTTTCAGGGATATTTTATTTCGTTGTCTCTGTAATATGGGTGCAAGAAGATGGGGATAGCATTTCTCTAGATGATCTGTTTTAACTTTGGCACCCCAACAAGAATAGCAATAATAAGCTTCTTGGATATAGCCTGTCGCAAATTTCTCTTTACCCCAATCAAGATAAAATTTAGCTGCTAGTTCATTAGCTAAAGCTTCTTCTTGGATGTAGCCGTTTTCTTTAGCTCCTGAAATGGCGCGATCGTACATTTCTAGAGCTTCTAATTTCTGCCCTAAAACGCGATATCTTTCCGCTTCGACTAACTGCCATTTATGCAAATAATTCATCGGAGCGTGGGTTGCCCAAAGTTGTAATTTAGTTTGATTTTCTTGAACTCTTTGCTGTTGGATTTCTAACTCAGTATTCGACTGAGAAATACTAGCAAGACTAATCAAAGAGTCGTAGAAATAAAAGCCTACTTCGTAAACCATTCCCGCAACTCCTGCTATATGAGGTTTGAGTCGATTAATATCAGCCAAAGCTCGATCGACATCTCCTAACAGAAATCTCAACATCGCTCTGTGCATATAAAACATTACTAATCGAGTCAAATCATTAAAGGAAAGTAACTGCGAAAATAGCTTCTCTTCATCCTCAACATTTTCTAACGAAATCTCTATTTTGTCTGGATTACCTAATAGAAATACCGTTGCTTCCCAAACAATTAAACAATAGTCTGCTGTTTTCAGCTGATTGAGTTCTAACAATTGTTGACGATAGGTGTGGACTTTAGGTTCTAGTTCCGCCAAAAGTTGACCGCACCAGTAAGCATTGAAACTAAATTCAATCCCGTTATATCCGACATATTCTAATTTGCCAGCTTCTAATCCGAGTTGATAACCAGCTTCAAGAATCGTCAAAGTCTCTCGCAAATGATACTGGCGATGGTGTAAAAAACCACCAATTACCATAAAAGTTTCCGGGCGAATATTTTGCGGATCTGCTTCACAAACTATTCGATTAGCTAAATGACTAAATCGATTTGCTGTCGTCACATCATCGAGAAAATTGTTAAGCAGAATGCCATAAGTTGCATAGCTATAAGGTGAAATTGGGCTGTTACCATACTGGATCGATAACTTTACTTGTAAGGCAATTAGTAGCAGCAACAAAAGTGAACCAGCTTGATGACAAACTGGCATGATACTTGCAGCAATCTGCATCGTGGCAAGCTTTTCGGCATCCTCCATTGCTTGCAGATCAAATAACTCTTCAATTGGTCGATCGCCAATCAATTTTTTAATTTCTTGCACCGCCTGCAAAATATCTTTGGAAGTGGGTTGAGCAGTCAAGTCATATCCTAATTCTTTGAGAATTGATAGACCAATATTCATTGCTTCTAAAAGCTTATTTTGTGATGACAATGCTTGAATTTTTACGGTGTAAACGCCTACTTGTTCTAGGGGAGTTTTGGCGCGATCGATTACTGCATCAATCCACTTATTCATTAACTCAAATTCGCCGGAAAGTGCCGCTACTTCTGCGCCGAGTTCGTGCAATTTCAAGGTCATTTCATACTGTCTTTCCCAAGCTTCACTACCTAGCAAATTTAGCCCGATTTCCGCATATTCACGAGCAGCTTGATAGGCGGTAGCAGTTCTAGCTTTGCGACAAACTAAAAAGTTAATTTCTGCTAGTTCATCACGTTTTGTTTGGTCTGTAATTAGCTGTGTTCCATAATTCAATTGATTGACTATGGCAAAACTTTGCTCTTCGATCGCACTTGCAGAAATTTCTTCAAGCAGCAATTTGCCAATCTCATAATGAACCTTTCTTCTATCTTGTTCAGGAATCATAGAATAGGCAGCTTGCTGAACGCGATCGTGCAAAAATCGATAAGTAACCGCAGTAGTTTGGGTTGTTTCTGAATCCCCTAAATTAGCAGTAAAAAACTTGTAGGTTTCATTCAGAGGAACAATTAATCCTTCTTGTAATGCTCTCCATAAAACCTGTGCTGTTTCTACTTCTGATTGACGGGAAACGATCGCCAAAGTATGCAAATTAAATGTAGCTCCAATACAAGCTGCTTTTTTCAATACTTCTTGAGTTTCTAATGGCAATCTCTGCAATTGTTGCGCCATGAACTCAACCACATCATCGGTTAAACTTTGCTTTTGAATTTCTGTAATATCACATTGCCAATAGCCAAAATCAGCGTTGAATTGGATAAATTTGTCTTCATACAATGCCTTGAGAAATTGAGTAGTAAAAAATGGATTTCCTTTGGTTTTTTGATATACTAATTCAGTGAAGCGTTGGGCTATTGTGCGATCGCAACTCAATGTATCTGCCACTAACTGATTAATATCTCCCTGACTCAAAGGCTTTAGTGTTATTGTATTCACCATAGCTCCAGTTTTTATCAGTTCATTTAGTGTCAGCATAAATGGATGAACAGGTGACACTTCGTTATCCCGATAAGCACCGATAATTAACAAATAACCACCATCATTCATTAGCAATTGTAATAGTTTAAGTGATGCTGAATCCGACCACTGTAAATCATCCAAAAATATTACTAATGGATGCTCAACGCTAGTAAATACTTGCACGAACTTTTGGAACAACAAATTAAAGCGATTTTGAGCAGCACTTCCTGATAGTTCAATTACTGCTGGTTGCTTGCCAATTAAACATTCTAATTCGGGAATTACTTCAATAATAACTTGTCCATTCTCTCCCAATGCTTGCAATATTTTCTCTTTCCATTTTTGCAGTTGAGTATCGCTTTCACTCAGTAATTGTGCCATTAAATCTCGAAAAGCTTGGACAAAAGCACTAAAGGGAATATTGCGATTAAATTGGTCAAATTTACCTTTAATAAAATAACCTCGTTGTCGGACGATCGGTTTATGAACTTCATTGACAACTACGGTTTTGCCAATCCCAGAAAATCCCGCTACCAGCATCAATTCTGTTTTGCCTGTAGCAACTCTTTCAAAAGCATTTAATAAAGTTTCTACCTCAGTTTGCCGACCATATAGTTTTTCCGGGATGATAAAACGGTCTGACAAATCGCCTTTTCCAATAGTAAAATTACTAATTTCCCCTGTAGATTCAAGTTGCTGCAAACAAATTTCCAAATCATGCTTAATTCCTAAAGCAGTCTGATATCGATCTTCCGCATTTTTCGCCATCAGTTTCAGCACAATATCTGACAATACAGTGGGAATTTGCGGATTTAACTCTTGCAAATTCGGAGGTTTTTGGGCAATATGACAATGAACTAATTCTATTGCTTCCTCAGCTTGAAAAGGTAATTGTCCAGTTAGCAATTGAAAGAAAGTAACGCCCAAAGAATAGAAATCGCTGCGGTAATCTATCCCTCGATTCATGCGTCCAGTTTGTTCGGGCGAAATGTAAGCTAACGTACCTTCAAGAACGTTGGGATTTTGAATTTCTTGGCTTTCTTTGGGTAATAAAGAAGCGATCGAAAAGTCTATGATTTGGACTTGTAAGTTATTGGGATTTATTAAAATATTAGCTGGTTTAATATCTTTATGAATTACTCTTTCTCTGTGTAAGTGATGCAATGTATCGGTAAGTTGAATGGCGATCGACAAAAATTGGTCTAAGCTAAGAGGCGCTGTTTCAATAAATTGAGCGAGGGAGATAAAACCGTTGTCTTCCATCACTAAAGCATAGCCATTTTTATAAGGTTCCAAACTGTAAGGTTTAATAATATTGGCGATGTGTAAATTACGAGTGATAGTATATTGGTTGTAAAACTGAACTAATTCGCTAAAACTTGGATATTCTTTTTGTAAAACTTTGATAATCACCCTTTGAGAATTAATTTTGCGGATAGCTCGATAGACAAATGTTCTAGATCCAGCATAAATTTGTTCAGTAATTTGATATCCTGCGATTTCGGGTGGAGTATTTAACACGATTGTTTGTTGTCCTGAAAGAACCAGTTATTGTGTGAACCACAGCACCACAAATATTATATACTGGTCAAAATCCGGCTTCCTAGTGTTGGGCACTGAGCATAGAGATTTCTTGTTTAAATCTCTTGCAAAAGTCGGTATTCACCAATATCATCTGTGTTCATTTGTGTACCTTACCGGAAGACTGCGCCTACATCTGTGAATATCTATGATACAAAAACAAGATTTGGGACTTTTGCTAGAACTCTTTTCTCTTTAAGTTTGCGGCGCGAGGACACCCAGAAAGGAGGATGCGGAGATTAATCTGTAACAATTGATATTAAACTATTAATAGCAGCAGAAGGAAAAGACCTAAGTGAACAATTAGTATAATCTTATATCTGCGGTTTTAAATCCAAAGTTAGAGTTCCCAGAGAAATAAAATTGCTAAAAATAAATCAATTAAAGTTAGCAAAGTACTATTATGCAAACATTTTTGAACAATCGTTATCAAATTATTCGATCGCTCGCCGCTGGTGGATTTGGTCATACTTTTTTAGCAGAAGATACTCATTTACCTTCTCGCCGTCGCTGCGTAATCAAGCAACTTAAACCGATCGCACAAAACGCCCAAGTTTATCAGTTAATCAAACAGCGTTTTCAGCGAGAAGCAACTATTTTAGAAAAACTGGGCGAATCTCACGCTCAAATTCCGCAGTTATACGCTTACTTTGAAGAAAATCAAGAGTTTTATTTAGTGCAAGAATTCATTGACGGAGAAACTTTAAGCGAAAAAATAGAAAAACAAGGAAAATTAAGCGATCGCACTGTCCAAAAAATCCTCATCGATCTTCTACCAGTCCTCGATTTTATTCATAGTCAAGGCATTATTCATCGAGATATTAAACCGGACAATATAATTTTGCGTCAACGGGATAACAAACCCGTATTAATTGATTTTGGCGCACTCAAAGAAACTATGACGACGACAGTAAATTCTCAAGGCAATCCGACTAATTCAATGGTAATTGGAACGCCAGGATTTATGTCTGTCGAACAAGCCGCTGGTAAACCAATTTACTCTAGCGATTTGTATAGTTTAGGGTTAACCGCTATCTATTTGCTCACGGGAAAAATGCCCCAAGAATTACCGATTGACCCTAAAACAGATGAGTTGATTTGGCATCAATATGCAGCAAATATTAACCCCAACTTAGCAGCAGTTTTGGATCGATCGACCAAATCCCTTCCTGGCGATCGCTATTCTACCGCCCGTCAAATGCTCGATGCCCTACAAACTTCCCCCACCCCCGTCAATCCCAACAATCTCTCCCAACAGGCAACCGTAGCCGTTTCCCCCGGAAGAGGATCTAGACAAACTGTTGCTGTACCCAGCACCGCTTCTGGTTGGGGAATCGGGGTGAAAGTGGCGATCGCAGCAGGTATACTCGCAGCATCTATTCTCGGCATTGTGCTGGCGAAATCTCGCACTCCAGCGCCAGAACAAGCAATCAAACCGGAATCCGCACCAGCGCCGACTCGTACCCCAGAACCGGAACCACCAGAAGTGTTCGCGCCTTCCCCCGCACCAGTACCCACTCGTAACCCACAACCGCCAGTAGTATTCACGCCTTCCCCCACACCAGCGCCGACTCGTACCGTCGAACCGCCAGTAGTATTTACGCCTTCCCCTTCCCCCTCACCAACCTTTTCACCCGAAACCGTACCAACTCCAGAAGCTACTGAAACGCCTTCCCCAACACCAACCCCAACCGAACCAGCACCAACCAGTACTCCCACGCAGGTACAGCAGGAGATTCCCGCATTTCCCGTTGGTACGCCGATTAGTGCTGTTAAACAAGCTTTGGGCCCAGAAACATTCGATAAAAGAGGACAATGGAATACTCGCGCCGTCAGTTATACTGATTTTTTACCAGGTCAAGTCAGCTTGGGTTATTTATACGATCCCCAAAGTCGGGTGATTCGCGAAACTGAAATCGCCTTTAACCAATCGGTAGACCTTCAACTAATTCAAAAAACAACAGACGATTTACTCTTAGGTAGCGGTGGGGAAGAAGTCAACCGAAAACTCGAAAGAGTCTATCAACGACAGTCGAGAAGACAAAGTTTTACAAGTGGTTCTTTAAAAGGCGAAATTACAAGGGATGAGAAAGATCAAATTTACATTGCGATTTGGGATGCCGACTTGAAATGAGCAGGGGAACTCTCGGATCGCAGGGGCAAGGTAAAACTCAGATCTTGCACCAGTGCCAAAATCCGCCTGGGACTCAAGTCCCAGGCTCATAGCGAAAGTCCTCTAAACAGGACTAAATACTTTCAATTCTCTTTCAGTCCACTTTAGTGGAGTTGAGCTATTAGCCTGCGAATTGATTCGCAGGTGGGCTAAAACGACAGGTGCAAGATCTCAGTAAAACTTAATTCTCCTTGTCCCCTTATCCCCTTGTCCCCCAATCTCCAGTCCCTCACCTAAAACCAATAGCCATAAAAAAAAGAGTCCCAATGGGACTCAGATGATAGAAAGCTGAAAATTACAAAGATTACTTGATACTAACCTTACCGCCAGCTTCTTCTATTTGCTTCTTGGTGTCTTCAGCTACTTCTTTCTTGACATTTTCTTGAATAGGTTTAGGAGCAGCTTCTACTAAATCTTTAGCTTCCTTCAGACCCAAGCCAGTAATACCACGAACTACCTTCAGAACTGCAATCTTCTTATCAGCAGGAACTTCTTCCAAAGTTACAGTAAATTCGGTTTGTTCTTCTACTGGTTCAGCAGCAGCAGCGGCACCAGCACCAGGAGCAGCCATCATCATCATGCCACCAGCAGGAGCAGCAGCACTAACACCAAAAGCTTCTTCAATTTGCTTAACTAATTCAGCAGCTTCTAACAGTGTTAAGCCTTTTAGTTTTTCCAAAATTTCATCGGTTGTAGCAGACATTGTAAACTCCTAAAAATTAACTAAATTTGGTCATTGGTTGTTAGTCATTTGTTATTAGTCATTTGTCATTGGGTTAGATGAATAACTCAAAACTAATGACGAATTACGAATAACTAAGCTGCTTCGGTGGAAGCACCATTGCTTTCTTTGTCTTTGTCGGCGTAAGCTTGTAAACCACGCGCAACAGAAGCAGGAACTTCGTTGATTCCGATCGCAATTTTTGCGGTCACGGCATTTAAAGCACCAGCAATTTGTGCCATGAGTTGTTCCTTGGATGGCAAATCTGCGATCGCTTTGACATCAGCTTCACTCAAAGCTTTACCATCGAGTACACCACCGCGAAGTGCTGTCTTCTTGGTCGCCTTTTGGAAGTCCTGGTAAGCTTTGATTGCGCCACCAAAGTCATCTTTAACCAGCAGGAACGCTGAGGAACCCTTCAGGAACTCCTCCATCGGTTGCCACTTGGTATCACCATCAACGGCAATCCCCATCAAGGTGTTTTTTGTCACCTTGCAACTAGCACCTTTTGGGCGCAAGCGCCGCCGCAAATCAGTAATTTCCGCAACGGATAGCCCTTGGTAGTCGATGACAAGTGCCAATTGGGATTCACTCAAGCTTTCCTTGAGTTCGGTGATAATCGCATCTTTGCTTTCTCTTGTTCTACCCATTATCCTTTCACCTCCTTTTCCGGTTTAAACTGAGTTCTTGCACCACGAGGCGGAGCCTCTGTTTCTCGTTCTTGCACCACGAGGCGGAGCCTCTGTTTCTCGTTCCCTGGTTGAACCTGGGAACGAGGTCTTGGAGGTTCTACCTCCACTGCTCGAAGATCTCAATTAAATATCCTCACCAACTTAAAGACCCCAGCTACTCAGCCGGGGTCACGCTTAGCATATTTTTCTGCAATTTGCCACTCGATCTGTAGCAAACAGAAAAGCTAGAAGGCGTTCACCTCGGCAGGAAATTAAGCCACAAAGCACCTGCTGTCATTGGCTATACCTATTCAGTTTTTTTGGTCTTATGTCATTTGTTATTTGTCATTTGTCTTTAAGTAATGAGTAATCTAAAACTTACCAATCACCCCTGACCAATGACCAACGACCAATTAAGCTGCTTCAGTCATTTTTAAATCCCGTAGGGCATTAATATCCACTAGGATCGAAGGCCCCATTGTAGAAGATACGTATACAGTCCGCCAATAACGACCTTTAGCACCTGAAGGACGGTTCCGATCGATCGTCTCTTGTAACGCCTTCAAATTCACCAGCAAATCTTCTGCTGAGAACGTTGCTTTTCCAAATAGGATATGAACAATCCCAGTTCGATCGGCACGAAATTCTAGTTTACCAGCTTTGAACTCTGCGATCGCAGCTGCTAAATCAAAAGTTACTGTACCACCTTTTGGCGACGGCATCAAACCACGCGGGCCTAGCAACTTACCTAGTCTTGCCACCTGCGGCATCACATCTGGGGTAGCGATCAGCTTATCAAAATCCATTCTACCTTTTTGGATTTCGTCGATCAACTCTTCCGAACCCACTACATCCGCACCTGCATTACTCGCTTCCGTTACCTTTTCCCCACGAGCAATTACAGCTACCCGCACTGTTTGACCAGTTCCTTTGGGCAGTACCACAGTTGTCCGTAGTTGTTGGTCAGCATACTTTGGGTCAATACCCAAGCGAATATGAGCTTCTGCTGACTCTGGAAACTTTGCCGTTGCTGTCTCTTTTAACAGAGTCAGCGCTTCCAACGGCTGATAAGGTCTTTCTTCAACTTTTTTCCGCAGTTCTTGAAGTCTGCGCGATACTTTTTTCACCTGCTTATCTCCTGGGGTAACTCACGAAGTCTTCCTTCTCCCCCGATATAGTTAACAAAAAATTTGCCACTTGGCTAATCGGAATTTAAGAGCCAATCCTAATCTGTAACCGTAATACCCATATTCCGGGCTGTGCCTTCCACGATATTCATTGCCGCATCAATGTCATTCGCATTCAAGTCAGGCAATTTAGTTTGGGCAATTTCCCGCAGTTGCGCTCTGGTAATGGAGCCAACTTTCTTCCGATTAGGTTGATCTGAACCTTTAGCTACTCCTGCTGCTTTAGTAATTAAAACCGAAGCAGGAGGAGTTTTCAGCACAAAAGTAAAACTGCGATCTTCATAAACCGAAATTTCTACCGGGATCACCATCCCAGCTTGATCGGCAGTTCTGGCGTTATACTCTTTGCAAAACGCCATAATATTCACCCCATGCTGACCCAGTGCTGGGCCGACAGGAGGGGCTGGATTGGCCTTGCCTGCATTCAAGGCCAACTTGATCATTGCTACAACTTTTTTCGCCATCTATTTCGTTAGCTTTGTTTTTGAACCTGATTAAATTCCAATTCCACAGGCGTATCCCGCCCGAAGATTGATAGTAACGCCTTTAGCTTGCTACGCTCAGGGCTGACTTCAATCACTTCACCTTCAAAGTCTTTGAATGGCCCTGAAAGGACGATGATTCTGTCTCCCACAGCCATATCGATTTTGACGACAGGCTCTTGCTCGCGTGCTTGCTTGAAGATTCTTTCGACTTCACCATGACTAAGTGGTAATGGTTTGACGTGACCTCTACCCCTTCCATAGCGGCGTTTTTGTTCTGCCCCGACAAAGTTAATCACATTTGGTGTGTTTTTGACAACCTGCCAGCTTTCATCATCCATGATCATTTGCACTAGCACGTAGCCGGGGAAAACTTTTTCTTCGCTGTGCTGTCTGCTGCCATCTTTGCGAATTTTGACAGCAGGTGTCTGAGGAATTTCTATTTGAAAAATTCGATCAGCCACATCCAATGTTTCGATGCGCTGTTCCAGGTTGGTTTTGACGCGCTTTTCACAGCCAGAAGCTACCTGCACAGCATACCACCGAAGTCCTTTATGAAAGTCTTCTTCGGATAATCCTGCGTCCGCTGCTGCTTCTTGGAGTTCGCGATCGTCTGGTTCGTCTGTCATAACACTCATCCAAAAACCCTTGCCGATCCCCAAGCAAAAAAGCTGTCTACTAGATAAATCAAAAGTGCCGAGAGAATCACCATTAAAATGACCGCAGCGGATTCGCTGATCAACTGCTGTCTACTAGGCCAAACTACCTTATCTAGTTCTTCTTTGGTTCCTTGTAAAAACTTGACGGCGCTAAACCCAGCTTGTTTTTCTTCAGTCGTTTCTGCTTCACCTTTTTTCGCCACGTTCCTTCATTCCCCCGTTTTTCTTTTGATTTACAGACTTCTTAAAACCTTGCCAAAACTCCTAAAATCATCATTTCTGAGTTTTATGGCTTCTGTTTAAGAGTGCTATTCCTCACTGACCACTCAAACTACCATTTTATATTGTGTTTGCCTGAATCACCATAGCTCTGTATTTTCCCGAATCGGGGAGAAATTAGGCACATTTTCGGGAATTTTCCGCTAATCCAGGCTGACTTATCCGGGCTACTCACAATAAAAAACCCAGACGCTTCTATAAAATCTGGGTTAACTACGCGCCCTGGAGGACTCGAACCCCCGACATCAGGTTTTGGAGACCTGCGTTCTACCAACTGAACTAAGAGCGCTTACTTGTGAGTCTGCCCTGGCTGTTTTTCCATTGCATTATCTTAGTCTAGCGCAAAATGAGTTGGTTTGCTATAAATTTTTCGCAAATTACCTCCTCAACTTTTGGAGTGTAGTTAAAGGCGATCGCCAAAAAAATCTCCCCATCTCCTCATCCCCCCATCTCCCCATTTCCCGATCTCTTAAGTGGTGGGTCGATCGAAACGCTGTTTCAGGCGAGTAGCTTTACCAACGCGATCGCGCAGATAATACAATTTAGCCCGACGCACGTCACCACGACGGATAATCTTAATGCTGGAAATCCGGGGAGAATGGAGTAAAAACACCCGTTCTACACCTACGTTTTGGAAAACTCGGCGCACTGTAATGGTTTCGTTAATCCCACCATTACGCTTGGCAATCACCACCCCTTCATAAGGCTGTGTCCGTTCTTTGCCGCCTTCTTGAATCACTACGCCAACTTTGACTGTATCGCCGACATAGATTTGCGGCAGATCCTTTTTCAAATATGACTCTTCAATCGATCGGATAACTTCTTGCGCGTGCATAGCTTTTCAAATAAACACACAATTTATTATCCTACCTCGATTTCTAATTTTTGGTCAATTGGCAATAAGGAAATTTCCACAAAACATTGTAGAGACGTTGTATACAACGTCTCTACAATGTTTCTGTAATTTCTGCGGCCCTTAGAAACTAAAGGTAGTCCGAATTGTTCCTACCCAAGTGGTGTCATTGCGATCGTTATGTTCTGGGTTGAGGATCACAAACGCACCGGGAGTAACTGAAATATTGTTGCTCAGTCTAATGCGATAGAAAGCTTCCAAATGGTAGGAAGTATCCTTATCTTCCCGATTTGGCACATTAGCCAAATTTCTGAAAGAGCCATCTAAATCATTTTCGGTAACTTTAGGTGGCACACCAGCCAATAATCCTAAGTAGTTGCCCTTAGCACCGAAATCTGGGAAACCCAGACTCACCGAGTAGTTGATCACATCAGCATTGGCTCCCCGGAAATTTCCAGTTTTAGCCTCAGCCATAGTGTAGCCGACCCAGCCGGAAAGCTGAAAGCCCTTAGCAATTCTCCAGTTTAGTTGCCCGCCAAAAGAATTAGACTCTGTGGCAACATTACCAAAAGGTCTTTGAGCAAAACCACTTCCTGTGCTACCCGTAAGGTTTACTCTGTTTCCAGGTGCGTAGTAGCGGACGTAAGTCAAGCCTATATTAAAGTTGCCTTTGGGGAATAGAACTAACTGTGCCAATGCACCGAATTCCCCATCATACAACCCATTTTTGTCAGAGGGGTTGCTAGCTCTGGGAACCAAGTAAGCGACATCTAGACCTAATGCGCCAAAGTCTAAGTTAAGTACTGCCCCAGCACTAGTGGTAGTGTTTACGATCTGGTATATCGGGTTGAATCGTCCAAACCGGGAAATCGATCCTGTAGCACTGTTGTCAAAACCGGGGTGAATAGTGTTAACCACATCGTTAAACTCACCACTGTTAGCAATTAACCAAACCCTGGCATTCTTACCAATGGGGAAGCGATAGTACAAGTCATCTAGCTCGATGCTATTATTAGTGTTACCGTCATAACTTAGACGAGTCATGCTGGTTCCGGTAACATTTCCATCGAACTGAGTCATGTTACGAGCTTGCAAACGTACTCTTAATAAATCTTTGCCAGAGAAGCTTGCATCAAAGTTGAGGCGTGCCCGGTAGCCTAAAATGGGGTTATCTTCTAAACCGCGAAAAGTCTGTGGTTGACGAGAGGGAACTGCTCTATCATCACCAAAAACGCTAGCCAGACCGAAGATTACTTCACCTCTGAGTTTGGTTGTGGTAGAAAACTGATTAGCTTCTACTTCTGTGACTCTGGCTTCTAAAGCATCTACACGACCGCGCAGGGTAGCTAGTTCAGCGGCGAACTCTTCTTGTAAACGGCGCAAACGGTCTAAGTCTTCTCTACTTACGCCTTGAGGCAATGAAGCAATTAATTCTTGAATCCGATCTAAACAGCTATTTAAACCTGCGGCGAACTCGTAACGAGTCATGGCGCGGTTGCCTCGGTAGGTGCGATCGGGATAACCTTCAATACAACCGTATCTCTCCACTAAGGATTGTAATGCTTGGAATGCCCAATCTGTTGGTTGTACGTCCCGCAGTTGGGAAACAGAAGTTACTTGATCTAAACCTTCTGTTCCCTGAGTTCCTTGACTGCTTTGGACAGGGGAAACAGGTTCTTGGCTGTATTGGTCGATTTGCTGTAGCGTATTGTTACCTGCTGGCTCATTTTGGAGCTCTGTGTTCTGTGCTACTTGCTCCTGGTTTGGCGAGTCGGAGCTTACATCAGATAATGGTAAGGCAGCTAGTTCAGTATTTAATAGATTTGTAGCGGTTCCCACAGGCGTGTCAGTCACAGCCCTATTGTCTTTAAACAGCGGCTTGGCTGTATTTTCTGCTGCTACTGCTCCATTAGCTGCAATAATTACGGCACTTAATACGGCAGGACTCAGTTTAAGAGTGTGCCAAAGGGTTCTTGACATTTTTGCTATCCTCACACCTAGTTTTTGCTTTTCGGAGAGTCGCCATATTTTTTGACTTCAACCGATCGCCAACTGTTCCACTTCGATTTTTATACTTAATTTTAGCTACACATTACACCTTACTGCATCAACAATGTATAACTAAAATAAGTGGCATATATTACCAGTACTTAAGGTAGCACAAATGAGGATTATGCTCCTGCTACTTTAACAATCTATTCTAAGTTTAAGATTTCAACTTCTGTACTGGCTGGCACAAAACCAAATAACGACCATGACGCTTTAAAATTTCTTCCTCTTCAAATTGTTTCAGGAGTCTGGTGACAGTGACTCTAGTTGTACAAATTGCTTCGGAAAGAGCTTGATGGGTCAAAGGTATCTCTATTAGTTTTCCTTGTTCCACATCGCGACCGAATTTTCGCGCTAACCAATCTAGTAGTTGTAATAAGCGGGAAGGAACAGGTCTACAATGAACGATATTTAGCAATTCTTCACTCAGTCTAATATGAGCGATCGCTGCATCGATATATTGATACCAAATATTGCTTGGGAGCAAATTCACCTCAACACTAGTTAAACATTCTATTTGATAAGGCTCCAAGTTAGTTAAAGGTTTCCCAACAATATCTCCTGAACCCCAAAATCCTAAAATAATTGGTTTTCCGTCTTCACTCCAAGTTAAAGTACGGACAACTCCCCGTTCAATTTTCCACAAAATATCAGGCTGTAATGTTAATAGGTCATAACGGCTAAACGTTAGCTGTTTGAGAGGAGTAGAATTTACAGATGTAGGCACAGAAATTAACATAGATTCTAGGGGGTAAGGGATACTTGGTTGATGATATTGATAAGTGATTACCTACTAGGCAATGGGTTGACCATCTAAGCGCCGAATGGCAACCACCGCAGGTTTTGGTGGGTCATTGACCGCTTTTCCCGGCCAATTAGAACCAATGGGAATATTGCGAGTTTGGCTGAATTTTTCTCCATTGGTTGCGTGCATAGTAAATTCGCGAGTTTGGGCAGTGGAATTTTGCCTAATTCCGTACATTTCTCCGGGATGTTGTACCGATAGAAATAAAGTTTGTTGATCTTGAGTGAAAAATGGCCCGGTGGTTTCGCATTCCATTGGTCCGATTCCGAATAGATAAGCATTACCAGCATTATCGCCAGTAGTGGGAATAAACCAAATCGAATTATTGCCAAAGGAACCAACACCATCTTTATCTTTAGGATTATTATGTTTTCCGGTGGACATATCTGTTACCATCCAGACATTTTGATTGTTGTCGATCGCGATATTGTCTGGGTTAGAAAAACCTGCGCCACCTGCTATTGGTTCTCCGCCTACAGCTAACATTTTCCACCCAAATGTTAAAGCATCTGGTTGATTTTCATCTTCTATTAAGTGCATTATCCAACCATATTCCCAAGGAGTTTCGCCTTTTGGCCCTTTAAAAATGCGTTTGTCTGGGGCACCATCTCCACTTGGAGAACCAGAGGTAAATGTAATATATAAAGAACCATCTGGGGCAATTTCTGTGTCTTCGGGACGGGCGGTACAGGTGGCACCAGCGGCGTTAGCGGCAAAGTGGGCATCGATGAGAATTGCGCCTTGTTTTTCCTCTGGAGTGCCAATGTAGAGGTCGCCCAAGGTTTTGAAAGTTTGTTTGAAATTGGCTATTTCTGCGTCTGATTTGGCTTCGTAGATGCCGCCTGTGGGACGTTTGGGTAGGGGTACGAGTCCCTCAACCAAGTTGCTGGGCAAAACGGGGTTTACCGGAGTACTTGGTTGTAGTGGTATCCATTTGCCTGTGCCATCGGGGTTAAATTGGGAGGCGTAGAGCATTCCGTAACGCAGGAGGTTGGAGTTGGCTTTGTCTTTGGGGTCTTGGACTTTGCCTGTGCTGACGAATTTATACAGGTGTCCGCCTCTGCGATCGCACCCCGAATAAAACGCCACTCTTTTACCCGCTTGTGCTCTAACTCCTACAGCTTCATGTCTGTAACGCCCTAACCAAGTATGTTTAATCCCGTAATCTTTCGGATTTGCTGGATCGACTTCTACAATCCAGCCATATTTGTTACCAGCTAATCCCAGTACATTTCCTTGCCCGTTCAATTCGCCTTCTCCGATCGCAAATTGTTTTTCGCTTGGGTCAAAGGAAGTTCCATCAGCATAAACTGGTTCTGGTACTTGATTTTGGAAGTTCTCTTCCGCGCTTAAAACTGTACCCCAAGGAGTTGTCCCCCCAGCACAATTAGCAAAAGTACCAATAATTTTTGCCCCTAAATTATCCACATAACCTTGCCCAGTTTTTTTCTTAAAAACCAACACACCGGGGCCACTTACATCTAAATATTTACCATCTTTTAAACCACTAATTCCGGTAATTCGACGGTCAGCCGCAGAGTTTGTTCTCTCCCATTTTCCTTCAGCATTTTTGCGAATTGAAATAATCCCAATTCCTTGATCGATTAAAGCTTCTTCCGAAATTTGTTGTATTTTTGCTTTTAATTCTGCCTGTTCTGGCGGTAAAACAAAAGCATTAATTCCGTTTTTCCCTGTTTCTTTCAAGGCAGCTTGGATCTCATCTGTAGGTAATTTTTTGGATATGACTTTCTCGAAGGTTTGAAACCAAGGTACAGCACTAATATATTCAAAGTTAATCGTTAAATAGCCTTCATCTTTACCAGTTTCTACAAAAGATAAATAATCATTGTTGTAACCAAACCGAGAATCACCAATTTTATCTCCCCAAGCGCCGACAATATCGTAGGTGTAACCTTCTGGTAATACGAGGTCATCGGCTACTTCGTACTTACTAAAATCTGCGATTTGTTGTGCTACTGGAATTTCTTGAGTTTCTAGAGGCATTGGCCCTTTTACTGGTTGAAAGCCAATGCCACTCAAAATACTTTTTTTCTGCTTAACAAGATATGTACCTAGAGCTACTGTGGCAGCACCCGCTCCTAAAAATAACAGGAAGTCGCGGCGTTTTAGTTTCATAATCAAAAATCAGTTAATCGAATGAGCAGGGCTAGCAAAAAATTATAACTGCGCCCCTTATTGTATGTCTCCTAGTTTAGGGGCAAGTAAGGATTTGGTAATCTTCAGGTTAAGCAGCAAGGGGCAGAGGGGCAGAGGGGCAGAGGGGCAGAGGAGCAGAAGGTAAAAATCCCCTTGTCCCCTTGTCCCCTTGTCTCCTTGTCCCCTTGTCCCCTTGTCCCCTTGTCCCCTTGTCTCCTTGTCTCCTTGTCCCCAGTCAAGAGTCCCCAGTCCCCCATCAAGAGCGATGTCCGGTGACGATGTATGCTACTCTTTGACCGATGTTGGTGGCGTGATCTGCCATACGTTCTAGGTGACGGATGACTAAGACTAGTAATAGGATTGGTTCGACTACGCCTTTGATGTCGCGTTGTCCGGCTAGGCGTTGGTAAAAGGTTTCGTAGGCAATATCTACTACATCATCTTGTTGTTTGACTCTTCTTCCGGCTTCTGCGTCTAAGTCGGCTAAGGCTACTAAGCTCATGGCTAACATGGCTTGAGCTTGGTGGGACATAGCTGCGATTTCTGATAAGTAGGCGTGAGGTGGGTAGGGAAATAGTTTGATAGAAATTTCGGCTAAATCTTTGGCGTAGTCGCCGATTCGTTCTAAATCTCGGACTAGTTGCATATAAGCGCTTAAGAGGCGCACGTCTTGGGCTACTGGTGCTTGTAACGTGATAAGGGCAGCACAGTCTAATTCTATTTGGCGGTAGAGTTGGTCAACTTGTTTATCGAGTAAGGGTATTGCTTCTGCTGCGGCTAAGTCGCGGTTAAATAGGGACTGATGGGAGAGACGGAAAGATTGTTCTACTAATGCGCCCATTCGTAAGACATCACGTTCTAAGCGCCTGAGACTGCGCTCAAAGTTGATGCGTTCGGGTGGAGGGTTGAAAGGGGAGGAGTTCACCTTAATTTATCTACCAAATAAGGTGTGAATATGCAAATTTTAAACTTTTAGAGATTATTCATAAGGTAATTCTATTTTGAGCCAAGCGCCACCTGTTTGGGGGTGATTTTTGGCGGTGACAGAACCACCGTGAGCTAGGATGATTTGGCGAACGATCGCTAAACCCAAACCACTACCTGTTGTACTAGATTTTATCGTGCTTTCCTGTTCTGTAGAAGATGTTGCTTCCCTTTTGCGCGAAGGATCTCCTCGGTAAAGTCTTTCAAAAACATAAGGTAAATCTGATTCGAGAAATCCGGGGCCACAATCTATAATATTAATCTCTACTAATTGGGGAATTTCTATCTTTGGATAGATGTTAATTTCAACTTTTATTTCTCCGGCTTCTGGACTATATTTAATACTGTTATCGAGAATGTTTAAAAAGACTCGGTGCAAACGAGACTCATCGGCTTCCATTTGTAGGGTTTCTGGGCCAAAATAATTCAAAGTAAGCTTTTTGGCAGTGTATAAAGGTTCTAAACTTTGCCAGACGGAATTTATCAATGAGTGTAATTCTAAGGGTTGACGGCGCAGCTTATTGCTAGAGTCGGTTTCTAGTTGACTCAGTTCTAACCAATCTTGTACCAAGTTGATCAGCCGATTGACTTCTGGGAGTAATCGTTCTACCCAACGGCTTAAAGGTGGTTCTAGGCGATCGTGCAAAGCTTCTGCTACTAAACGAATTGAGGTTAAGGGCGTTCTCAGTTCGTGTGCTAAGTCAGACACCCAGCGATCCTGTGCTTGGGAAAGTTCGACTAAAGCTTGACGATTTTCTAAGAATACTCCAACTCGCCCATTTGATAAAGGTAAACTGGTGGCTCGCAGGGTGAGGGATTTGGGTTTGAGACGTTCTTGATATTCTCCTGCTTCTGCGTTGGAGTATGTGGGATGAAATACCCATTCTTGCTTGATTGGTTGCTGTTGGTGGCGAGTTTGATCGATTAATACGTCGAGTTCGTAAGAACGGACTAACTCTAGTAGCAAGCGTACTTGTCCAGGTTCCCACCTGTCTAGGTTTAACATCTGCCTTGCTTCTTCGTTACACCAAATCAGCTGATTTTCTTCATCTACCATGAGAAAGCCGCTGGGTGCTAGTTGCAAAATTTGTTGCCAAGTTTGGATTTCGCTTTCTAGTAGTTGGCGATGTTGATTTACTAAAGTTACTCCCCGACGCAAACGAGAGATTAGCGGTAAGGCTGAGTCAGTACCAGGTACTTGCAGGGATAGCAATAATTGCTTTAAGCGTTGATTAAAGCGCATTCGCCAGAACAAGGCAATTACCAATCCTATTAATAAACCAGCCAGAAATTCAACAATAGCCATTTGCGCGATCGGTGGCTAGCGACCAATGATAAACATCTACTAACCACATAATCAACTATCAACCCAATCACTAACAATTAACAACTACCCAAACCGATAACCAAATCCGCGAATGGTAATAATGTATTCTGGGCGACTAGGATCTTTTTCCAATTTTTCCCGCATCCAACGAATGTGGACATCAACGGTTTTACTATCACCAACAAAATCTTGCCCCCAAACTTGGTCAAGTAACTGTTCTCGCGACCACACGCGCCGAGGATAGCTCATAAATAATTCTAGGATGCGGAATTCTTTGGGGGCAAGGTTGATTTCTTCTCCCCGCAGTAAGACACGACATTCTTGGGGATAGAGTGTAATGTCCTTATACTGCAACATTGCTGGCTGTGTTAATCCGCTGAGGCGTTGACGACGGAGTAATGCACGACAACGGGCGACAAATTCCCGCATACTGAAGGGTTTGGTTAGGTAGTCGTCTGCGCCTACTTCTAAGCCTAATACGCGATCGGTTTCGCTGCCTTTGGCACTGAGTATTAATATGGGGACTGGATTACCTTGGCGACGGAGTAACCGACAAATATCTAGTCCATTGACTAGGGGTAGCATGATGTCTAACACTACTAGGTCAATGAATGATTCTCCGGTTTCGTTGCTGGCGTTTTGCAGGATACTAACGGCTTTTTGTCCGTCAGCTGCGGTGAGTACTTCGTAGTCTTGTTCCTGTAACGCCATGACTAGCATTTCACGAATCAAGTCTTCGTCTTCTACTACTAGGATGCGTCTCTTTTGACCGATTTCGGTTCCTGATTGATTTGGTGTTATCTCAAGGGAAAACATGATTGAGGAAGTTTGTGCAGACTTGTTCCTTCCAAACGATAGCGCGATCGGTGTCCTTATAGGTAGAAAGCAGCGGAAATTTCTAGATTTCCTCAATAAAGCTGAAGCTAAAATAAAGCGTTGAAAAGGTAGCCAATGCTGATAATACCTAGATGTAGGCGTAGCCTTCCCGTAGGGTATGCAGATAAACGCAGATGAACGCAGATGTTGTTTTGATTTCTGTCTTCTGTGTTCATCTGTTTCATTATTGATTTAACTTAGTTTTTCTACTAGGTTGGTTACTCTTTCTTTGATTTGATCTCGTACAATTTGAAAGGTTTCTTTTGATTTGCCTGCGGGATCTTCGAGTTGCCAATCTTCAAATATTTCTCTTAATACCCACTCTTCTGGTAAGTTGACTCCACAACCACATAAGGAAATTACTGCATGGTAATCTTCGGCTTGAAAATCACTTAAGGCTTTGGATGTTTGAGCGGTAATATCTATGCCAATTTCTGACATTACTTCTATTGCGTTTGGGTTCACAACGCTTGCTTCTAAGCCGGAACTGGTAACGGCTATTTTGCCTTTTCCTATTGTTTTTGCAAATCCTTCTGCCATTTGCGATCGCGCCGAGTTTTTCTGGCAAACAAACATCACTTTTTTCATGATTTATTTCTTTCTCTAAATACTCTTACATTTTCAAACAACGAGGATCGTACAAAGTTGCTTTTTCCGGTTCTCGCGGAAACCAAAATGCGGTTTTTTTGCAAATTTCTACCAGCATTAACATTACTGGTACTTCAATTAAAACTCCTACTACTGTGGCTAATGCTGCACCGGAATTTAACCCAAATAATGTGACTGCTGTGGCGATCGCAACTTCAAAATGATTACTTGCGCCAATTAATGCTGCTGGTGCTGAATCTTCATAAGCAAGATTCATTTTTAAGGCGGCTACGTAGCTAATCAAAAATATGAAGTTGGTTTGAATGAACAGGGGAACGGCTATTAACAAAATGTGCAAGGGATTGTTAACTATTAGTTCGCCTTTGAAAGCAAATAGCAATACTAAGGTAAGTAACAGGGCGGTGATTGCGATCGGACCCAGATAATGCAAAAATTTCTCTTCAAACCACCTTTTACCTTTATGTTTCAAAATCCAATAGCGGCTGTACATCCCTGCTGCTAATGGTAAACCTACATAAATTATCACTGATAAAACTATGGTTTCCCAAGGGACAACTAAGTTATTTGCTGCTAGTAACCATCTCCCTAAAGGTGCATATAAAAACAGCATCGCTAAGGAGTTTACTGCTACCATTACTAAAGTATGCCCCTGATTTCCGTAACAGAGATATCCCCACATTAAAACCATTGCTGTACAAGGGGCAATTCCTAATAAAATCGCTCCGGCAATGTAAGAATTTGCTAGGGGAACTTCTACTCCTCTAATTATTTCGGTTCCGGTAATTAAGGGGCGAAATAACCAACCTAAAAAGAATTGGGCAAACACTACCATTGTGAATGGTTTAATTAACCAGTTGACTACTAAAGTTAAAATTACAGGTTTGGGTGCTCTGATGGCATTTGCTGCTTGGGTAAAGTCAATTTTTACCATGATGGGATACATCATGAAAAATAAGCATAAGGCGATCGGAATTGATACCTGATAAATGCTCATCGCATCTAAGGTAACAGCTATTTTCGGAAAAACTCTTCCTAAAATAATGCCAGCAATGATACACAAAAACACCCAAACAGTTAGATATTTTTCAAAGAAGCTGAGGTTGCTACCCGCTTCTACTTTCTTCGTATTTCCAGCCATTAGTTTAAATGTCCATCCCCCAATCAATGTAGGGATGAAGCATTCGAGTCAGAATTTATCATCTAAAACCTAGACTTTCTGCCCAAACGCTTTCCCGTACTATCCATCATTTCAAAAAAAATTGATTTGTCAAGTACATTTCAACAAAACTTGATGATTGCTTTTTACTCCTGGCAGGTACGGGCGGGAACGATCGGACTAAAGCGGCGATAATCTGCCAAATACTGCTCTAATACCACAAATTGAGACAAATTCAGGCTGTAATAAATCCAGCGTCCTTCTTGCCGAGAACGTAGTAAACCAGCTTCTTTAAGGGTTTTTAGGTGAAAAGAAAGTTTAGATTGACTGACTTCTAGCTGTTCGCATAATTCACAAACACATAACTCTCTTTGCCGCAGAAGTTCGATGACTTGTAGGCGCAGAGGGTCAGATAAGGCATGAAATCCGGCACTAATTTGGGTGGGTGTAATTGTATCTATCATCAATTTTTTTTAATTCATAACCTAATCTTAATTTTATTTTGGCAATTTTAGCAACATTTCTTTAAAATGAAATTTGTAGAACTAGAGAGAACGGCGAATGTTATTACATTTAAGCACTTGGACAGAAGTAGAAGCTTATTTAGAAAAGTCTACAGGCATTATTATGCCAATTGGTTCCACAGAACAACATGGGCCGACAGGATTAATTGGTACGGATGCGATTTGTGCGGAGGCGATCGCCAAAGGTATAGGAGAAGAAATTAACGCAATGGTAGCACCCACAATTAATGTTGGGATGGCGCTACATCATACAGGTTTTCCTGGCACAATTAGCTTGCGTCCAAGTACGATGATTCTATTAATTAAAGATTACGTAACTTGTTTAGCCAAAGCCGGATTTACTAAGTTCTATTTTATTAACGGACATGGCGGAAATATTGCCACAATGAAAGCTGCTTTTGCCGAAACTTACGCGCATTTAGCGGATTTAAATGTGAGGAATCATGAGCAAGTAAAATGCCAAGTTGCCAACTGGTTTATGTGTGGTTCAGTTTATAAATTAGCTAAGGAATTGTATGGCGATCGAGAAGGTTCTCACGCCACACCTAGCGAAGTAGCTGTTACCCAATTTGTTTATCCAGAAGCAATTAAACAAGGGCAACTTTCAGAAGAGGTTGGCAAAGGACACGCGATTTATGGTGCGGTAGATTTTCGTAAACGTTACCCTGATGGCAGAATGGGATCGAATCCTGCTTTAGCGACACCGGAACATGGGAAACAATTTTATGATTTGGCGGTGAAAGAATTAAGTAATGGGTATTTGGAATTTTTGAATGCTGAGTAAATTTTTTAAGCGGTTTTTTTAACCATAACTGGTTCTAATTGCCAGAAACATACCGCAGTTAAACTTGTTAAAATTGCTGCAAAACCAAAAAGAGCAGGATATCCAAAGCTACCCGCTATATATCCACTCACCAAACTACCTAAAGCACCAGATGCGCCAACGATCGCATTATAAAACCCAATTGCCAAACCTTCTTTATTCCTGGGAGCTAGAACAGCAACCATTGTAGAACTAGATACGTTAATTGCTGCCCTCTATAATTTTTGCTATGAAAAGTATTTCAAGAATCTGAATTAATACTGAATACTACCAAGCAATCCAACTAATTTATACATTTCATGTAACCAATGTGTCAGTAGTATTTAGCTCTGATTTCAACTGATATTTAAAACCATAGATAAATGCCAAGTCAGGGTTGACCTTTATTTATTCGAGGTTATACTCGTAATAGCTTTATTTATCGTTAGCATGAACGGGATCGCTCCTACCAGCAAACCAGCTGAATATGATCGGCTTGTTGATTCGATCGGCAAAGTCTTCATCATTGCCTACAAAGAACCAACTGGATTACTTGAAGAAATCTTAAGTAAAGAAAAGTTTCAATACGAAGTTCTCAGACAGGAACACAAGCCAGAATATCAAACATATTCTCGCAGTTATCTTTGCTTAATGAACCATTGCCGCGCTTGGGAAAAAGCAATTCAGGAAAGCAAACCAAGTTTAATTATTGAAGCGGATTTTGTTCCTGTAATTGATTTTGGTAAACTTCCCTTACCCTTCGATCCTCATCAAAAAGATGTCGGAATTTCCTGGTTATATACTTGCGCTTCCCAAGTTTATAGCGTCTCAGAAGAAGGCTATGCTGAAGGCTTTTCGGTTTCCACAGTTGCTTATATTGTCACACCAATAGCAGCAAAATATTTGATAGAACTAGCAGCAGAAATTAACCAAAAATACGGAACAAATGCCTACTCATCTTGGGATTCGGATATTGATAAGTTTCTCAGGCAAAAAGCCTTAAAAAATTATATTCCATTTCGCAATTATGGGGAACATGGAGGATTACCGAATTTAGAACATTATAAAAACGGTTTGAGTAAAACTCATCGAGCCGATGTATTATATAGAAAACTGGCATTTTTGCCTTTCTATGCCTCTGAAGATAGGGGAGGAAAAGAGAATTTATTAACTGCCAGAATTCAGGCTCGTTTAAAGGGAATAGCTCGTTTATTACTGGGTAAATTTTTGCGAATACCAGTGATTCAAGGTTCTAGCACACCGACAAGATTGATTAGTTTTGCCATTCGCAGACAATTGTCGTTACATCTATAAAATAAAAGGTAGATTTGGAATGTTGATAAACCAAAATAAAGTAAAACTCATTGCGTTTTACCTTCCTCAATATCATCCCATTCCTGAAAATGACGCATGGTGGGGGAAAGGGTTTACAGAATGGACAAATGTTACCAGAGCCAAGCCTTTATTCGCAGAACATTATCAACCTCACATTCCAGCAGACTTAGGATTTTATGATTTGCGTTTACCAGAAACCAGGGAAGCTCAAGCTGAATTAGCCAGAGCTTATGGCATATATGGCTTTTGTTACCATCACTATTGGTTCAATGGTAAACGTATTTTAGAAAGACCGTTCAATGAAGTTTTAGCCTCTGGAAAACCGGACTTTCCTTTTTGCCTTAACTGGGCAAATGAGAACTGGACAAGAGTTTGGGATGGAAAAAACAAGCATATTTTAATGGAACAAAAATACTCTATTGAAGATGATAGAGAGCATATTCGATCGCTAATTAAAGCATTTCAAGACCCCAGGTATATAAGAATTGACGGCAAACCGCTATTTCTTGTCTATAGATCTTCAAAAATACCCAACCCTCTGCAAACAACATCTATTTGGAGAGAAGAAGCAAAAAAGATGGGTATTGAAGATCTTTTTTTATGTAGAATCGAAAATTTTGATAGTGAAAATATACCGCTCTCTTCGCAAGGTTTTGATGCTGCGATAGAGTACCAGCCACAATGGGTCTATATGTCGAAAATGACCAAGCTCGATCGCTTAGCTAAAAAAATAAAAATATGGGATAAAGCATACCGAGAAAATTTCATTTTTGATTACCCGGCAACAGTAAAAAAGATGTTGCAAAAACCTCTTCCCTCTCACAAATATTTTCGCGGTGTAACTCCCATGTGGGATAATTCAGCCCGCCGCCAAACTAATGCAGCCATCTTCAAAAATTCAACTCCCGATATGTATGAATATTGGTTAAAAACGGTTATTGAACAATCATCAGCAAGGAACCCGAAAGAGAATTTTGTGTTTATAAATGCCTGGAATGAATGGGCAGAAGGTTGTCATTTAGAACCTTGTCAGAAATGGGGAAAAGCTTACCTAGAGGCTACCTTAAGGGCATTTAAATCCGCAACTAACCTATAAAGTTTGGGTTAAAAATTCCATTGAAGTAAAGGGCATAGCCATGAAAGTTGTTTACGATCTCTCGCGTCAAGCTAAAGATTTTTATGCAACCAAGTCAGGACTATTTAGATATGCGGAAAATTTGGCACTTGGACTGGCAAAATCACCGGAATGCGATCTAAAATTTTGCGCTGGGTTATCCATAGAAGCTTGGCAAAAATCTTTATCTTATTTAAAAGCTAATTCGGAGTTTCAAGGTATTCCATTTATTAGTCAAGAAACAGAACAGATTACTGGAGGGAAACTGTACCAGTTAATGCAGAAAACGATTAAATCGACTCACAAATTAGGCTTCCGTCGCACTAGGATTTTAGAAGATAATTTTTTGAATTTAATCAGCTTAACCTTTCCGTCAATCAATCCCAAAGATTTAGCCGATCGAGAAATATATCACTCTCCCTTTTATGGCATACCTAAACAAGTAGAACAATGTAAAAACATCAAAAAATTTCTCACAGTTCACGATCTAATCCCGATAAGATTCCCCCAATTTTGCCCGGAGATTCAAACAATTGAGCAAAAGAAAATTTTGGGCAGGTTAAATTCAGACAGTTGGATTATTTGTGTGTCTGAGTATGTGAAAAATGATTTATGTGATTATTTAAAAACGATCGATCCAGCAAAAGTAATCGTTACCTATTTAGGAGCTTCGGAAAATTTTCATCCTTGTTCAGATCCCCAAAAAATTGCAGAGGTAAGACAAAAATATAATATTCCCGATGGTTCTTACATTTTAAGCTTAAGTATGTTGGAGCCTCGAAAAAATACATTGCAAACTATTCGTTGTTTCGAGAATTTAATAAAATCAGAAAATATTAAAGATTTATATCTAGTTTTGGCTGGCAAAAAGAGCCGTGATTTCCCAAAAGTCTGGGCAGAAATTTCTAGTGAACCCATCTTGAAAGAGCGAATTATTGTTACTGATTTTGTCGCTGCTCAAGATTTACCTGCACTTTATAGCGGTGCGATCGTCTTCGTTTACCTATCTTTTTGTGAAGGCTTTGGCTTACCACCTTTAGAAGCTATGCAGTGCGGAACTCCAGTAATTACCTCTAACACAACGTCTATTCCTGAAGTGGTGGGGGAAGCGGGAATAGCGATCGATCCTCAAGATAGCGATCGGCTTTGCCACAATATTTTACAAATCTATAATCACCCTTCATTGCGAAAAGACCTATCATTAAAATCTATAGAACAAGCTAAAAAATTCAGCTGGTCAAAATGTATAGAACAGACAATTGCAGCCTATAAAAAATCTTTGTCATAAACCAATTACTTTTAATTGTTTTCAGAAAAACCGAGAAATTCTAGATATTTTTGCGTGGCATTTTCCAAAGTAAATTGTTGCAACCAAGCAGGATCGACGGATTTAGAATTACCAGCTAACACTCGCAAAATTGCTGCTGCCATTGCTTCGCGATCGCCCACAGAAACTAATTCCCCATATTTACCATTATCCAATATTTCCTCTGGCCCACTTTCACAATTAGTAGAAACTACAGGTGTTCCTACAGCCATTGCTTCTACTACAACATTACCGAAACCTTCCCAAGCAGAAGATAAAGCAAATACTGTTGCTTTGCTCATATAAGCATAAGGATTTTCCACAAACCCCAGCAAAGCTACATCATCCTCTAAACTCAACTCACTAATTAAAGACTTAAGCTTCTTTTTCTCCACCCCATCACCCAAAATTACTAACCGAGCCGGACGAGTTTTTCGGACAATAGCGAAAGCTCGAATCAAAGTCGAAAAATCCTTTTGATCCACCAATCTCCCAACACCTAACACTACTGGAACTTCTCCATCTTTAAACCAAGGATGCTCTATTGATTCCTGTGATTTGAGTAATAAATTATCATCAATTACAGGGTTGTAGATAGTTTTAATAGTTCCCGATCTCATCTTTAAATCAGCTTCCAATTCTCTAGCTAACCTTTTTGAAACCGCCAAAACTGCATCAGCACGAGGATAAAGGTAACGCATCAATAAAGGGAGTAACCAAAACTGAAATCCCCTACGTCTGTTTTTGGTTTCTTGCAACGAAAGGTGTTCTATCAAAACTAAATAAGTAGGAACTCTGGCTAAAGCTACCGCTACTACTGCAACTAAGTTGTAAGTTAATAAATTAGAAAAAACCACATCCGGCTTTTCTTGGCGTAAATAATTCACCAAAGGAGATATGACGTTACTAGCACTTTTCAGTCGTAAACCAAGGGGAGTTTTTAAATCGATGATGCGGACTTCTGAAGGAACATCTTTTAATAATGGCCCAGTGGCGGAAGTTAACACTAAATCTAACTTTAAGTTATGTTTCACCATGCCTTTAAGCAAGTTGACTACAACCCTCTCTAAGCCTCCTCCATTCAAATTTGGTGCCAAAAAAGCAATATGTTTAGGCTGACTCATAATTACCTCAGTGGATTATGATTGAATTGTCTGTTTTTAAATTAGAAGCCCTTTATCTCACAGGTAAAAAAATTGAGTTATGCAAGAGCAACCTAAGTTAAGCATTATCATCAATAACTATAATTATGGTAAGTTTTTACCCGACGCAATAGATAGCGCCCTCAATCAAACTTACCCGCATACAGAAGTTATTGTAGTTGATGATGGTTCTACTGACAATTCACGAGAAATTATCACCAATTACCAAGACAAAATTATCCCAATTTTAAAAGAAAATAAAGGACAAGCATCAGCTTTTAATATCGGCTTTGCTCAAAGTCGGGGTGAAATTATTTGTATGCTAGATGCTGATGACTTGTTTTTGCCGGAAAAAGCAGCAGAAATCGTGAAGATTTATCAACAGTATCCCGATATTGGTTGGTGTTTTCACACTCTCAAAGTAATGAATCCTGAAACCGGGAAAACTTTCAAAGTTAGTCGCCCTACAACTTTTGGAAATTTAGATTATCGAGATTACATTAAAAGCGGACAAAGACGCTTCGTTCATCCCGCTACATCTGGTATTACTTATCGACGTTCGTTATTAAGTTTAATTCTTCCTATGCCGGAAGAACCGCCTTTAAGTGACAATTATATCAAACTTGCTACATATTATTTAAGTCCAGGTTTTTACATGGATCAAGATTTAGCAATTCAAAGAGTACATGGTGACAATGCCTATACTTTTAGGTTTGACAAATTGCCTTATAGAGCTAGATTAGATGTAGTAACAGCTTATTGGTTAAAGCACAAATTCCCTGAATTATCCAAATTTACTAATAAAGTTTTTGCTGATGGAATTAGCACCTATTGGCGCTGTGGTGGAGTGGAAAAAGGCTATAAGGAACTTGTGCAAAAATATTGGTCTTCTGTTTCTCCAGTGGAAGCTTTAGAGATTTTGGGTAGATGCTTTTATCGCATTGTTAAAAAACAGTACAATTAATTTTAATTGGCTTCTGAAACGCCCAGAAATTCTAAATATTTTTGCGAAGCATATTCTAAGGTAAATTGCTGCAACCAAGCTCGATCGACTGTTTTATAATTACCAGCTAATACTCGCAAAATTGCCTTTGCCATTGCTTCGCTATCACCTACTGGCACTAATTCCCCGTATTTACCATTATCTAATATTTCCGCAGGGCCACTGGGACAATTGGTAGAAACTACGGGAGTTCCTGATGCCATTGCTTCGACTAATACATTACCGAAACCTTCCCAAGCTGAAGATAAAGCAAGTACTGCTGAACGCGCCATATACGCATAAGGATTTGCCACAAAACTGATCCAGGCAACATGATTTTCTATGCCTAATTCTCGGACTAAATTATTAAGCTGCTCTCGTTCTTGTCCTCTACCTAATATTACTAATTTAGCCTCGCGTTCTGTTAAAACTTTCGCAAAAGCACCAATTAAAGTGGGATAATCTTTTTGGGCAATTAATCTTCCGACTGCTAATATTACTGGAGGTTGTCCACTGGCAAACCAAGGATGTTCTACTGGTTCTTTTGCTTTTTCTGCTATGTCTGGTGTGACTACTGGATTGTAAATTACTTTGATGCGTTCTTGGGGAATTTTCGTGACATTTGCTAAGTCGGTGGCGACTCCTTGGGAAACTGCGATGATGCCATCAACCCAAGGATAAAATAATTTTGCCGCTATGGGAGTTAGGCGTGCTGTTAACTGTGGTAAACGCTTTGCTTCTACTGATAAAGTGTTGTGTTCGGATACAATTATTCGAGTAGAAACTCCGGCTAAACGTTTCGCCCACAAAGCTATTTCGCAGGGATAATGTAAGGCTGAAAGTAAGGCGAAAGGTTGCTCTTTTTTTAGGTAATTTGTGAGTTTGGGAATGCTTGTGGGTAAGCTAGGCGCTTGTAAGTCTACTACTCGCACGTCGGGATGTACTTCGGAGTCATAAGTACTTTTAATTCTGGTAAGTACTAAGTCTACTTTTAATCCTTTTTCGACAAAGCTGCGCGATAAGTTTACCATTACTTTTTCTGCTCCGCCTCCAGCTAAGGAGCGCAAAAAAATGGCAATGTGGGAGGGGTTTTTAGCCATAAGATTTAAGGCGATTTTAATCGGATGTTTCTAATTAGCTGAATAATTAGTATATATGAGCGCACGGATTTACATTATTAGATAATATGTCAATTACCCAAAAAATGCAATAGGTAACGGCAATTTTTTGAGCAATTTTTTAAATTAAATTGCGATTTAAAACTTTAGCCATACGAGAAAATATTATTGCTTCTACATGAGTTCAATTTGGTTTCGTAAAACTCTCGTCGGGCAAGATGCCCACCCCACAAGAAAGCTGAAAATATTGTGGGGTGGGCATCTTGTCTGCCCCATTGATAGATAACTATTTTCACTTTATTTATTTGCACCTACTTAGCTGCAAAATTAGTATATATGAGCGCACGGATTTCCATTATTAGATAATATGTCAATTACCCAAAAAATGCAATAGGTAACGGCAATTTTTTAGGCAATTTTTTAAATTAAATTGCGATTTAAAACTTCAGTTGAATGGTGCGTTACGTTGTCACTAACGCACCCTACGAAAAGCTAATTCTTATTCGTCCAATTCCTCCTCTTCTTCGTATTCGGAAAATTCATCGCTGCCACCGAAGCGAGGTTGTGCGGGAATGGCGGCTACGATCGCATCTATCACCTTAGAAACTGGGACAATTTCTAAACCGTAATCGGGGAATTTTTGCCCTTTGGGAACGATCGCTCTTTGAAACCCAAGTTTCGCTGCTTCTTTTAACCTTAATTCCATTTGGGAAACGGCGCGAACTTGTCCACCTAAACCGACTTCGCCAATTAATACAGTGCGGGGATCGACCATTCGATCGCGAAAACTCGCCACAACTGCGATCGCAATTCCCAAATCTACCGCTGGTTCTTCCACATTTAAACCACCAGCAGAAGCTACATAAGCATCCAATTTAGATAAAGGAATTCCCACCCGTTTTTCCAAAACTGCCAAAATTTGTAATAGGCGATTGTAATCAACTCCCGTAGTCGATCGCCTTGGACTAGAATAACTTGTCGGACTTACCAAAGCTTGCAATTCCACTACTAACGGACGAGTTCCTTCACAAGCAACAACGATCGCCGTTCCTGGTGCAACTTCGTCGCGATTTCCTAAGAATAATTCCGAAGGATTGGCAACTTCTCTTAATCCCCGATCCGCCATTTCAAAAATGCCGATTTCGTTGGTTGCGCCAAAACGATTTTTTACCGATCGCAATAAACGGTGCGAGGCAAAGCGATCGCCTTCAAAATACAATACTGTATCTACCAAATGTTCCAAAACTCTGGGGCCTGCGATCGCTCCTTCCTTAGTAACGTGACCCACAATTAACATCGTAATATCATCACGTTTCGCCACCTTCATTAACGCCGCAGTACATTCCCTTACCTGCGCCACCGAACCTGGTGCAGAAGTCATTGTCGGTAAAAAAATCGTTTGGATACTATCAATTACTGCTAAGTTTGGTTTCAGAGATTCTAACTCTTTTAAAATCTCTTCCAAATCAGTTTCAGCTAACACATAAAGTTTCGGATCAGTTGCCTGGGGTAACTCAGCATTTTCTACTGAATCTGTCTGTTCTGACTCTTCCAACTCAGAATCAAAATTTTCTCCTACTCCCAAACGAGACGCTCTCAACTTTACTTGTTGTCCCGACTCTTCGCCAGAAACATAAAGAATCCGCCTTTCCTCAGAAAGTCGATTTGCCACCTGAAGCAACAAGGTAGATTTCCCAATTCCCGGATCTCCACCAATCAAAACCAAAGAACCCGGAACTACTCCACCACCTAAAACTCGATTAAATTCTCCGTAACCAGAAGACCACCTTGCTTGTTGTCTGTCGGTAATTTGGGAAAATTTTAAAGACAACCTTGGTTTTGGTTCATTATGCGCCGCTGATTTACCATTACTCCGAGCCCCTCCCGGCCAACTACCCCGACTGGGAAGAGCAGGAGATTGGGTGATAAGCTGTTCTTCGAGGGAATTGTAAGTATTACAGGCAGGACACTTACCAAACCATTGTGGAGACTCGGCCCCGCATTCGTTACATATATAAGTACTTCGAGGCTTAGGCATTGTGTTAATTGTAAAAAAGTGTAAACATTAGCTCGTAATTCTTAAGAAAGCTTGAAATGCAGCAAGCATAAGAATTGTGGCTAAAAACAACTGAACTCTTTAGGGTAATATCTTAATTAATGGTACTAAAAATTAATGAAGAGAAACGCCACAGATTTTAAGGAGATTTGAGTAACTTGGAAAGCCACAAAGAGAAAATTTTGGTGGTAGACGATGAAGCCAGCATTCGCAGGATTTTGGAAACTCGTCTGTCAATGATTGGTTATGATGTCGTCACTGCTGCCGATGGCGAGGAAGCCCTTGACACCTTTCGTAATGCTACTCCTGACTTAGTGGTTTTGGATGTAATGATGCCGAAACTCGATGGTTATGGTGTTTGTCAGGAATTGCGAAAAGAATCGGACGTACCGATCATTATGCTAACTGCTTTAGGAGATGTAGCCGATCGCATCACAGGTCTAGAGTTAGGCGCAGATGATTACGTCGTTAAACCCTTTTCCCCCAAAGAGTTAGAAGCTCGTATCCGTTCCGTACTCAGACGGGTAGATAAAACCGGAATGTCCGGTATCCCCAGTTCCGGTGTGATAACAGTCGTAAATATTAAAATTGACACCAATAAACGCCAAGTCTACAAAGGCGATGAGCGAATTCGACTTACTGGTATGGAGTTTAGCTTGTTAGAACTCTTGGTCAGCCGTTCAGGAGAGGCTTTTTCGCGATCGGAAATCCTCCAAGAAGTATGGGGTTACACTCCCGAACGTCACGTAGATACCCGCGTGGTCGATGTTCACATCTCCCGCTTACGAGCCAAGCTAGAAGATGACCCTAGCAATCCAGAACTTATTCTCACTGCTAGAGGTACAGGCTATCTCTTCCAACGCATTATTGAGCCGGGAGAGACTGAAAAGTAGGGGACAAGGGGACAAGGGGACAAGGGGAGATGGGGAGATGGGGAGATGGGGGGATGGGGGGATGGGTTTGGATGTTCCCCTTTGCTCTTTGCTCTTTGAATTGTAGAGCAAGGATTCAATTTTTCAGATGAATTTACTTAGTTAAATCTAAGAATAGTAGCAAATAATAGCTTTTAATGGTAGGTATTGGTTTAAACTAGTAACAGAAATAATTCCCCAAAAGTTAACATCGGTTGCTTTCAAAAAAAGTATTACAAAAATTTAAGTGCAATAAAATTTATATTATTTTAAAATAAGGTAGTAAAAATTAACAAATTGAAATTTTAGGTTAACAAATCTTGGCAATGGAAACTCGTAAAGAAAAGATTTTGGTGGTTGATGACGAAGCCAGCATTCGCAGGATTTTGGAAACCCGCCTGTCAATGATTGGTTACGATGTGGTCACTGCTGCTGATGGTGAGGAGGCTTTGGAAACTTTCCGCACTGCGAATCCTGACTTGGTGGTTTTGGATGTGATGATGCCGAAGCTGGATGGTTATGGTGTTTGTCAGGAGTTTCGCAAGGAATCCAATGTGCCGATTATCATGCTCACGGCTTTGGGAGATGTAGCCGATCGCATCACGGGTTTAGAGTTAGGCGCGGATGATTATGTCGTTAAACCCTTTTCTCCCAAAGAGTTAGAAGCGCGGATTCGCTGCGTATTGCGTCGGGTAGACAAATCAAGTGGTTCCGGGATTCCCAATTCTGGAGTAATTTCCATCGGCAATGTGAAAATTGACACCAATAAGCGGCAAGTTTACAAGGGCGATCGCAGAATCCGTCTCACTGGAATGGAGTTCAATCTCCTAGAATTGTTGGTTAGTCATGCAGGCGAGGCAATTTCGCGATCGGACATTCTGCAACAAGTGTGGGGTTATACTCCAGAACGGTTGGTAGATACCCGCGTGGTTGATGTTCATGTTTCTCGTTTACGGGCAAAATTAGAAGAAGACCCCAGCAACCCAGAATTGATTCTGACTGCTCGATCGATGGGTTATCAGTTTCAACGCTTGGGCGATTTTGGGGAAAACGAAAAATAATTATCTGTAAATGGCAAGGGACAATAACCAAGTTTTAAAATCTCTCCCGATCGTTGTTGGTGCTTTGGGAGGAACGTTACTCTTAGTTAACCGCATCCTCACCCCAGAATTGTTGGATTCTCAAGCTCGTTCCGATGCTTTAGGTGTTTTGTTGAGTGCTTTGTTGATTTTCACTGGGTTACTTTGGCAACAAGTACAACCGCGATCGCCAGAAGCAGTAGAGTTGATTGGTAAAGAAGGATTTGAACTCGCGCCAGATTTACCAGAAGCAGTGAAAGCTGAACTAGCTTGGGCATCTCTGATGTTGTTAACTAATACTGTCACCCGCACTGTGGTAGTTTGCGATCGAGGTAAAGTTTTGTTACGCCGGGGCATTTTGGGCGATAACCCAGAAGTTAAGCCAGGGGCAATCCTACAGCGAGTCATAGAAAAGCAAAAGCCCGTTTATTTAGTAGATTTAAAACTCTACCCCGGACGGATTGAATTTGATTACCTACCAAGAAATACTCAAGGAGTAATCTGTCAACCAATTGGTAAACGTGGGGTTTTGGTGTTGGGTGCTAATGCGCCACGCAGTTACACCCTGCAAGATGAAAACTGGATTGCCGGAATTGCTGACAAACTAGATGTATGCTTCAGCTGTTACTTAAATGATGTTGCACCAGCTGAGATTTGATGAACGCAAATGGTGATTTTGTATTGGCTACTGATTGTCTTGATGGTTGTGGGAATTATTGGGGCTTTAGTTCCGGGTATTCCAGGGGCTAGCCTAATTTTAGTTTCCATTTTTGTTTGGGGCGCACTCGACGGCTTTACCCAAGGTGTCTGGATAGCTTTGGGAACTGCATTAGCTGTCCTGTTGCTGAGTTTGGGCATAGATTTTTTAGCTGCCTACTGGGGCGGAAAGCAAGCTGGTGCTAGCAACTGGGGACAAGTTGGCGCTTTTGTCGGCTTAACTTTGGGATTCTTTGGGTTTCTACCAGCACTACCTTTTGGCGGCCCAATTTTGGGTGTATTACTTGGGCCACTACTAGGCGCTATTATTGGCGAGTTCCTCTATCGTCGTGATTTGGAGTTGCAACCGAGAATTAAGTTGGCAGCACAAGCAGGTGTGGGTATTGTAGTTGGTAATTTGGTTGGTAGGTTGATTCAGGGTGTATTGGCGATCGCTTCAGTAGTCGTCTTCATTTTCACTACTTGGCCTCCCGGAGTCGCTTGAAGAGGCAGGGGGGCAGGGGGGCAGGGGAGCAGGGGGGCAGAGGGGAGGAAAATTCAAAGCTCTTTCCTTAACTCAAAACTCAAAACTTACGAAACTCTCCCTCACTCAAAACTCAAAACTCTCTGACTCCCAAACTCAAAACTCAAAACTTTATTTTTGCCTTTAGTTATTAAAATTAATTATTTTTTAACAGTTGGTTTGCCAACTTATGCAGTTAATTTTAGCTAATAATTTAATTATAATTTAAGACTTAAAAAAGTAATTAATTTCTCTTAAGCGTTGCTCAAGCCTTTAGTTTCCCAGAGTAAAAAAATTATAACAAATAGGCTTTCAGCAATCGATTATGTAATTATTAAAGTCATTTTCAAGACAAAAAACTTTCCCCCATTCACTACAATAAAAAACTGTATTTAATCATACCAAAATTACTAATTCAAGCAATGTAAGCTGCGAAAAGACAGCTTATCAAGAGGCAACAGGGAACGGGCAACAGGTAACAGAATGTAATGTTTATGGGGAATTAAATCCCAGGAAAACTCGCTACTTATAGAAGTAGGGATCTCTAAGGCTCGACGGGAACTTCTTAATCGGGAAAACTGTTCAGGAGTTCGCTATTCCCTGTGTCCTTTGTTGATGAATTTAAAAGAAAAAATTAAGTTGCGAAGGAGTTATCGATGTCGCAGACAGGTTTTGTTGCCAGTAGTTACGGCTTGGATCAGCATGGCATATCACATACAGGTATACTTTTCTGGAATCTTTCTACAGCTGCACTTTATGAAGAATCAGCCCGTCGCCGGGAAGGGTTAATTTCTCACTTAGGGCCATTAGTAGTACGCACCGGACAGTACACTGGGCGATCGCCTAATGATAAATTTATTGTTAAAGAACCAGAAAGCGATCGACATATATGGTGGGGAAAAGTTAACCAACCTTTCGATCCATTAAAGTTTGAAAATCTCTATGCTCGGATGTTAGCTTATCTCCAAGGTAGAGATCTGTTCATTCAAGATTGTTACGCTGGTGCAGATTCTAACTATCGCATTTGTGTGCGGGTGATTACCGAAACAGCATGGCACAGTTTATTTGCGCGAAATTTATTCATTGGCCCAAATCAAGATGAATTAGCTAGTTTCGTTCCCGATTTTACGATTATTAATTTGCCCAACTTCCACGCTGTACCAGATTTAGATGGTACTCGCACTGATACTTTCATTATTGTGAACTTTGCCCGTCGATTGATTTTAATTGGGGGTACTAGTTACGCCGGAGAAATCAAAAAATCTGTTTTCACCATTCTTAACTACCTATTGCCACACAAAAAAGTGCTATCGATGCACTGTTCTGCCAATATTGGCGCAGATGGGGATACAGCAATATTCTTTGGTTTGTCTGGTACTGGCAAAACTACCCTTTCGGCAGATCCTAACCGCACCTTAATCGGTGATGATGAGCATGGTTGGAGCGATCGAGGCATCTTTAATTTTGAAGGTGGTTGTTACGCTAAAGTAATTCGCCTCTCCCCGGTAGCGGAACCAGAAATTTACAAAACAACGCGCAGTTTTGGCACAATTTTGGAAAATGTGGCAATTAACCCCATTAACAGGCGTTTAGATTTAGATGACGACAGTTTAACGGAAAATACCCGTGCTGCTTATCCCCTTTCCCATATTCCTAATGCTAGCCGCACAGGTTTGGGCAATCACCCGAAAAATGTCATCTTTTTAACTGCTGATGCTTTTGGAGTCATGCCTCCCATTGCTCAACTTACGAAAGAGCAAGCAATGTATCATTTTCTGAGTGGCTACACTGCCAAAGTTGCGGGAACTGAACGGGGAATGGGAAGCGAACCCCAAGCTACTTTTAGCGCTTGTTTCGGCGCACCTTTCATGGCGTTACATCCCAGCGTGTATGCTGAGTTGCTAGGAAAGCGCATTTCTGAGAATAACGTAAAAGTTTGGCTGGTGAATACTGGCTGGACTGGTGGGCCTTATGGTGTTGGGCATAGAATGTCGATTAAGCATACTCGCGCTTTGCTGACAGCGGCGTTAACTAGCGCTTTGGATAATGTACCGATGGTAGAAGATGCTACTTTTGGTTTCTTAGTGCCAGAAAGTTGTCCGGGTGTGCCCAAAGATGTGCTAAAACCCCGTTTGACTTGGCGCGATCCAGCGTTTTACGATCTGCAAGCACAGAAGTTGGCGCAGATGTTTATCGATAATTTCCAACAGTTTACCGATGTAGTTGATTCCCAAATTATGCAAGGGGCTCCACGAATTGCGATCGCAGTTTAAGCAATTTTGCATAAGGCATAAAATCAGGTTTTTCAGGTGACATTTTTTGGTTTTTTGAAGAACCTGGTTTTTCAACTCAATTGCTGTCTCACCCAAGTTCGGAAAGACCTCAGCATGGGAATTTCTCCAATCCTTAAACTTTGTTCTAAAAATTGCGGAATTTCCCAAGCCAGAGGTAGATTTGCAAAAGTGGGAGAAACATTGCTAAGAACATATTCACCAGAATTCAGTAAGTAAATTTCCATTAAGGGAGAGTCGTAGCGCCAAAGTTCTGCAACTCCAATATCAGCATAAATGGCGAGTCTATCTATTGAGGAACTAGTAACATCTACTTCTACTACTAAATCTGGTGGTGGATCGACTGTTAAATCAATTTGTTGTTTATCTCTAACTAGCGGTTCATTTTGAATATAAAAACTAGAATCTGGTTCAGCACCTCGCCTTCTGTCTGGGCGTTTGCAGGTTAAGGAACCAACACTTTTAAGATTAAGATTAAGTTCCTCTGCCAAAATCACAATCAAATTATGAATTAATCTATTGTTGTGTTCGTGAGGCAGTAAAGGAGTCATAATTTCCAGTGTTCCGCGATCGTAAGTTAGTCTGGAAACTCGGTCTTCTCCCATTTCTGCAAGTATCCTTTCAAAAGTCTCCCAACTAATATTTTGGAGTAGGACTCGATGGGAAGCGATCGCCGTTACCATAATCACTAAACCTAGACTTTGCTTATATTATAATCTTCTCACTTCCGCCTTTTAATAAATTTAATTTGCCCATCCGGTTGCATATCAGTCGGTGTCCAACCAAGATGTAAATAAAAACCATACGCCCTAATTTTTGGATCGTTACCTGTCAATAACCAAATCTCTTCTGTTCCTTCTTGTAACCATAACCATTCTTCTGCTTGCTGCATTAAAGCGCGTCCAGCACCAAGTCCGGCAAAAGCTGGCAAAACAAACATGGCAAATATAGTCTTTTCGGTAGCATTTGCCATTGAAAAACCAATTGGTCGATCGTCAATTTCTGCTATCCACGCCCGACAATCTGTGAGCAACATTTCTGCTATAGTTTCTGGAGTAATTCCTAAATCAGCTAACTCTTCACGAGATTGGTGGTTTTCAATCACACTAGTTCTAATCTCAAAGAGAGTTTCTATATCTTCAATTTGTGCTTCGCGAATTTTCATGAAGCGATTACCACTAATTAAATCGAAATACCCGAAGAATCTTGCCGACATTTAAAATTGACAAAATACTTCCCGCACTAAACAGACTTAAAATACTTCCGGCACTCCCGAAACTCAAAATACTTCCCACACCGCCAATACTCAAAATGCTACCAACACTACCAATACTCAAAATACTTCCCACACTGGCAATACTTAGAATGCTACGATAACTTGCTAAACTTAAAAAACCTTCTTCTGGAAGCAACCAATTTACATTCATTTTTGCTATCCTTTGCAGTTCAAATTAAAAAGCTTGAATCGACAACCTGTTCAATTGTAAAAGGCATTTCTAATGGAAAATTTTCCCTTGGTTTTTCAGTTTCTTTAGCAGCATCTCTCTTAGCGCGTCGATAATGTTTGTTTACCCATTCGGAATCTTCAAGAAATCTTTTTAAACTCGGCGTATCTGACAAACAATCCTGAATTTTGTCTCGGCAATTAGAGATAGTAATATCCCAGCTTTTAGTTCTTTTTTCTGGTTGATATTGACATTTCAGCAAGTGCATTAAAAGGACTTGTAAATATCTGCCAAGTTCTTTCTGTTCGCTGCGCCCAAAAGTTTCTAATTCCTCAACCAAATTCTCTATATCTAATTTTTCCCAATAGCCTTTTTTTAAGAATTCAGCTTGTTGTTCTGTCCAGATAAGAAAATCGCGATCGTACAATGTGACATCTTTTGAAAAGCTCATAGTTTACTAGATGAGGATTCCACATCAAGATAAAACTTCTTGCAAAAGTAGAAAATTCCGAGTTTTTACCATAGATGATAGATGACTAAAGCAGAGATATACAGAGATACACACAGACGAAAAAATAGGAATACTTTACTTTTGCAAGAAGTCTAATAATTTAGGTGACTAGCTATAAATTTTGCTGTAATAAGCTTGATACTCTTGGGATAACAAAGGCTTCCACCAAGCTTCGTTATTTAAGTACCATTGCACTGTTTTTCTCATCCCTTCTTCTACAGTAACAGAAGGTTTCCAGCCTAACTCAGTTTGCAATTTTGTGGAATTAATTGCATATCTTCTATCATGTCCGGGTCTGTCTTTGACAAAAGTGATTAGATCCTTACAAGGACGGACTGGTAAATTAGGTGCTAATTCATCCATTAAGTCGCACAAAATATGTACCAAGTCAATATTTTTCACTTCGTTATTGCCGCCGATGTTGTAAGTTTCTCCTGGCTTTCCATTATGAATTACTGTGTCTAAAGCCCGACAATGATCTAGCACAAACAGCCAATCTCGGATGTTTTGCCCATCACCATAAACTGGTAAATTCTTACCAATTAAAGCATTAATACACATTAAAGGTATTAACTTTTCTGGAAATTGATAAGGGCCATAGTTATTGGAACAATTAGTAATAATTGTCGGCATACCGTAGGTGTGATAATATGCCCGTGCTAAGTGATCGCTGCCTGCTTTTGATGCCGAATAAGGGCTATTGGGTGCATAAGGTGTAGTTTCGGTAAAAGCTGGGTCGTCAGGGCCGAGTGTACCGTAAACTTCATCTGTGGAAACGTGCAGGAAAAGTCCTGAAGCAAGAGAGGTGTTTTTCCAATGTTGGCGGAAAGCTTCCAAAAGTGTGAAAGTTCCGACTACGTTGGTTTCCACGAAGGCACCAGGGCCTAAAATTGACCTATCAACGTGCGACTCAGCAGCGAAATGGGCAACGGTATCAATGTTTTCTTCTTGTAAGAGTCGATCGACTAAAGCTCGATCGCAAATATTACCCTCGACAAAACGAAAATTCTCCTTTCCCGCCAAAGATGCTAAATTATTACGGTTTCCAGCGTAAGTGAGTGCATCCAATACAATCATGCGATCATCTGGATAGAGATCGCTCCAGTGAAGGACGAAATTAGCACCAATAAATCCCGCACCCCCCGTCACCAATAACCGACGAGGTGTTCTAAGTTGATCTTTAGGGAAACTATGTGTCATTAGTTGCTATTTTCTCCTCTGTCCGGTTTAAACTTTTTTCAGTCCAATTATAAACAAGTCTATCAGTAGGTGTGAGGAGACAATTGTGACTCAGGTGGCTTTGGAACAGAAAAGTATTGTTAACCTAGCGCAGGAAGGCAATCCAGAAGCGATCGCTGCCTTGATTAACCAGGTGCTCGCCAAAAAGGGCGTAACTGCGATCGCCAAATGTAAAGATAATTGGCTACATATCGTCCTCGTTGCTGACGAAATTCCCGATCGATCGGTCTACTTGCGCTTCATTATTGACGGAATTACTCGTCTTAACCCGCACCACATCGATTTTGTGAGGCTTTACGGGCGCAAAAGCGACCACAAATGGCCCAGTTGGACTGAAGCTTTTGATTTAGCCCAAACTCCCTACTTTACGCCCATTGCGCCCCAACTACCCCCAGCTACTCGTCCTCCAGAACCAAGAAAGCGCAAACCACCAAAGTACACAAAAAAATTTAAAAAAAAGATTCGTTTAATGTTATTGGGTGGTGTTACTTGGCTGATAGTAGCCGTATTAGGTGTAGTTATCAGCTATCAAATTAACTCACCAGTTCGCTACAAACGCCAGGAGTTACAACCTTTAGAACACAAAAATCCGACAATTCCAGAAATCAAAATTCCCACTCCTCTAGCTAGTAAAAAACCTATACCAAAAGCCACACAAACACCTGCTGCTGTCACTTCAACCGCCATAGACAACAAACAATCTATTACGCTTAAAGCTGTAGGAGATATTGTTCCGGGAACCAATTTTCCTAATAATAGATTGCCCAAAAATCAGCAAGAATTGTTTCAAAATGTCAAAGCATCCTTACAAGGAGCGGATATATTATTTGGCAATTTTGAAAGTACATTAACTAACTATCCTCGCACGGCAAAAGATACTAGCCGTCCAATGGTTCATGCTTTTCGCAATCCTCCAGAATATGCCAAACTTTTAAAAGAAGTTGGCTTTACTGTGATGAATGTTGCTAATAATCATTCGTTCGATTTTACAGTAAAAGGTTTTGAAGATACCATTAAAAATCTAGAAAGTGTAGGCGTTAGAGCAGTAGGCAAAAAAAACCAAATTCTCTATAAAAACATCAAGGGTGTAGACATTGCTTTTATTGGCTTTAGTCACTTGGCTTGGCACAATTCTTTAAATGATTTACCATCAGCGATCGCACTTGTCAAAGAAGCTAAAAAAAAAGCCAGCATTGTCGTAATTTCTTTTCATGGCGGTGCTGAAGGAACAAGCGCAATGCGAGTTAAAAATCGTCAGGAAAACTTCTACGGTGAAAATCGGGGAAACTTAGTACTTTTTGCTCGCACACTAATAGATAATGGCGCAGATTTAGTCTTAGGACATGGCCCTCATGTTGCCAGAGCAATGGAATTATATAAAGGCAAATTGATTGCTTATTCTTTAGGAAATTTTGTCGGATATCGAACTTTATCTACTAGCGGGGTATTGGGAAAGTCCTTGATTTTAGAAGTTAAACTGAACTCAGAAGGAGACTTTATTTCAGGCAAAATTACTCCCGTACAACTAGATAGAAGAGGTATTCCTTTTCCTGATAAGGATGCTAAAAGTATTCCCCTAATTCGCAATTTAACTAAATTGGATTTTCCCAAAACTGAACTAAATTTTGATCTCAATGGTCACATCATTAAACAGGAAGAAAAAAAGGACTAAAGTCCTGACAACGAACTAATAACAATAGGTTTGTTGTGACGACTTCAGTCGTTCCCTGACGCAACAGTAGGACTAAAGTCCTGACAACGAACTAATAACAATAGGTTTGTTGTGACGACTTCAGTCGTTCCCTGACGCAACAGTAGGACTAAAGTCCTGACAACGAACTAATAACAATAGGTTTGTTGTGACGACTTCAGTCGTTCCCTGACGCAACAGTAGGACTAAAGTCCACACAACGAACTAATAACAATAGGTTTGTTGTGACGACTTCAGTCGTTCCCTGACGCAACAGTAGGACTAAAGTCCTCACAACGAACGCTTTAATTTAAAATTGCTCTACTTCATCTAATAAAGTTTCTAAAGCGGATCTAATTTCTGCTGGTGTAGTAGTTGAAGTCCCAAATTTACGGATGACAATACTAGCAGCTAAATTGCCTAAAACAGCTGCTTCCCAAACTGAAGCACCAGCACACAAACTTAAAGTTAAAGCAGCAACAACTGTATCGCCAGCGCCAGTAACATCATAAACATCTGTACGGTTAAAAGCGGGAATATGGGAAGTAGTTGAATCAGTACGATCGAATAAACTCATCCCAAATTCTCCGCGAGTAATTAAAATTTGTTGCGCCTGAGTTAATCTCAACAAATCTTTTCCCGCTAGGGCTAAAATTTCCGGTGAAGAAATAGGATAACCTACAGCTTTTTCTGCTTCTGGTAAATTAGGAGTAAACAAAGTTGCACCTGCAAAACGTTGTAAATTTTGCTGGGTATCAACAATAGTTAAAGGGTGAGTTAAAGCTGCTGCAATTACATGGGGAGTGAATACACCATCACCATAATCTGAACAAACTACTACATCAACTTTCCCAACTTGAGAACGAATGTAATCAGCTAATTGTAATTGTAAACTTTCCTCTGGTAGATCGTCAGATTTGCGATCGACCCTGACAATTTGTTGCGTTACTGACTGACGTGCGTGCCCAGAAATTCTCGTTTTTGTCACTGTCGGACGAAGCAAGTCTAAAAAAATGCCACTGGTGTCAATTTCAGCAGCTTCAAAAATCCGCCGCAAAGCTTGACCTTGCTCATCCTTACCTAAAAACCCTACTACCTTAACTTGTGCCCCTAACTTCGCCAAATTATAAACTGCATTCGCTCCTCCACCAGGCACTTGTCTTGTTTGTTCGTGACGGATAATTAAAACAGGCGCTTCACGAGATACCCTTTCTACTTGTCCTGTGAGAAATTCATCAAGAGTTAAATCTCCCACAACTAACACTTTAACTTGATGAAAGTTTTCCAGGAATGAAAACAATCGCTCTGAAGAACTACGCAGTTGTTTGGCGAAAGATGAATCCAGAGTCATAGGTAGGATAAAGTTTAATTAGTTGAACGATTAGCAGCATCAGAAGCAGTAGGTAAATCTTTTTGATCCACCTCAATGAAATAATGATAAGCTTCATATTTGCCAGTCGCAGGAAAAGAACGCTTTTTTATTTGCGCGATCGCTAATTCATTAAGTTGTTTATAACCAGTACTGCGGATTATTTCTGTTTCCAAAATTTTACCTTCAGGGTCAACTAAAACAGCAATTCCTGCCGGAGTAACATCTGGTACTTTTATATCAAACGAAGAACGAATTGAATCCGTAATCGGTACTCTTTTGGTATTTAATCTACCTTGATACTTCTTACTTTTTTCCTTCAACCATTCCTCATAATTAGCAAGTCCTTGAGGAATGCTTGTGTTGGCAGCATTGTAACCATAAACCACTTTAATTCGAGCTTCTTCATCGGCTTGATTGCGATTATTACTCGAATTATTGCGATTTTGGCTTCCGGTTGCAGCGACATCATTGCTTCTTTGATCTTGCTCGCTCCTAGCACCAGCAACTAAATTTCGTTGCAACCGAATTTTATCTGTCAATGTTCCAGCTGTTGACTCATTATTTTGATTTTGATTATCCTGATTTGTCGTTTCAGTTTGACGAGACTGAGTAGTTTGCGAAGTACTAGCTAAATTCTGTTGAGCGAGAAATCGTTGATAAGTCTCACCAAATTCACCACTAGATGTTTGACTATTTTGTTGAGATTGGTTTGTTTGTTGTGGCTGACTACTTGTTCTCTGTTGAGTTGGGAATTGTGACCCCAAATTCAATTGACCAAGGGTTATGTTTCCTTTAGTTTCCGGTTTTTGGTTTTGGGAAGTTTGATTATTTTTCGGCTTATTTTTTGTGGACTGTTGGGGAGATTTAGGAATTGTAGTCCGATCGCGACGGCGCGAAGTTGGAGTTTTTGACGATTGAGTAGGTGCAGGAGTGGAAGGGCTAGGATTGGGGTTGTAAATCGGAAAACTCGGTGGTGGTGGTAAGGTAATTTCTGATTGAGCTTGCGGCAAACTAGGCAAAAGATTGGCGGGAGTTTGTATCTGGGGCAAAGGTAAAGTCGGTTGTGTTGTCTGTTGGGCGTATTCTGGCAACCGCAGAATTTCTTGGGGCGTTAATTGTACAACTCTCACGCTGCGTCGATCGCTTGCTGCTGTTGTTTTATCAGCCATTGGCACTACTGGTTGATAAAACCAAATTAGCGAGTGCAGCCCCACAGAGGTTAATGCTGCCACAACTAACGGCAAATTCATGGTTCCAGTTACGGTGTTCATGGGTGAGATGTGAGACATAGCAGTTAACTTCAGCTAGGTTTTTTGCGATCGATCCTGGCCTTAATAATACATTTCATATTAGCGACTTTAGACTAACAGAGGAGCAGGGGGGCACAGGGGGGCACAGGAGCACAGAGGAGTTTTTCCCTAACCCCTAACCCCTAACCCCTAACCCCGCCCCAATCCCCAGTCCCTACTCCCTAATCAGCTTGACGATCAGCAAAGAAAAATAGTGCAATTTCAACTCGGAGCGATCGCGCAAATCATAATACACTACTTGCTCAGCTGAAGTTGCCCGTTCCACCACATAACTATGCTGCAACAAATCTCTTTGCTCTAACAACTGCCAAACCTGCGGATAAACTGAACTTACCTTCATTAACACCACCACATCCGCCCAATTTAAAACCGCCTCCAACTCTTCTACCCGATAAAGCGCAGGTAAAATCACCAAACGTTGATCCCTTATTGTTAAAGGTAGCCCCAAAGCTGACGCTGCTGCCATTGGCGAAGCAACTCCCGGTACTGTCTGCACCCTGACTTCTGGGTGTTGCTGCTGCAAAGTTGCCGCTAAATAATTAAAAGTGCTGTAAAAACTAATATCTCCCTCACAAACAAAAGCAACATCCTCACCCCGTTGCAAGTATTCCCACACCTGCTGCGCCGCCAGTTGCCATGCAGAATTTAAAACCGCTTCATCCTGTAGATAAGGAAACTCTAAAGCTAACTGCACCCGATCGGATTTTAGCCATTGAGAAACAATGCGTTGTGCTATTCCCTGTTTGCCCCCAATTCCCGCCGGAAAAGCCACAACTGGTACACTTTTCAGTAAATTTAATCCTTTCAGGGTAATTAATTCTGGATCTCCTGGGCCTACACTAATTCCGTAGAGAGTGCCTGTTTGCACGATAATTGACAAATTTTTGACTAACTGTTTACTTTTCTAGGGTAACAAAGGGTTCTCCAAGTCATGTATCCTTTTTTGCCAAAAATCTAAGTAAAAATACTAACAAAAAATTCCCTCAGTAAGCATAAAATCTTACTAGAAGTTAAATAATCAACTACTGTAGAATATTTTTTCAAAACAACTTTCTCAGTAGAACCTTGAAATTAGAGCTATTAGAACTAAAATGCCTTTACCCACTGTTATTTTACCTGGATATCTTGAAGGTGCGAGTGCTTACATCCCCTTAGAGAAAAGCTTGGAAGCACTTGGTTTTCCTACGGTAACAGTACCATTGCGAAAAAGAGACTGGTTGCCGACGGTGGGAGGTCGATCGATGGTGCCAATTTTACGGAGACTCGATCGTACAGTCAAACAAACAATAAAGTACCACAACACCTGTAAAATTAACTTAATTGGACACTCAGCAGGCGGTTGGATTTCGCGAATTTACATCGGAGAAAAACCATACACTATTTATGGTGATGCGATCGAATCAGATCCGTTTTGGGGTGCTCTATCTTATGTTTCCACACTTATAACTTTGGGAACTCCCCATGTTAGTTTAGAACGTTGGACAAAACGTAATTTAGATTTTGTCAACACCAACTATCCCAGTGCATTTTATCACCAAATTCGTTATGTTTGTGTTGCCGGAAAATCTATTTTTGGAGCGCGAAAACAAGGAAGTTGGTTAGCTTTTAACAGTTATCAAATTACTTGTGGTAAAGGTGAAACTTGGGGAGATGGAATTACACCGATCGAAGCAGCACATTTACAAGGCGCAGAAAATCTCACTATTGAAGGAGTTAGGCATTCTCCTAGATCCCCTGGACTTTGGTATGGTTCTCCTGAAATTTTGCCCTTTTGGACAAAGTATTTAATTTAATTTGCCAATTGTCAATTGTCACTTGTCATTGGTCATTTGTAATCACTTATCCCTGTATCTTAGTAGTTCCCTGTCGCCCTCTTTTTTCCTGGAAATTTAAGCTTTTTCTAAGGAAGGTTCTCTGGTGGGATAGGGAATTGGCACTTCTTCAACTAATGGTAGTTTTTCTAATGTTAAAGGAGAAGAAGGACTAGCACCAGATAAACGCTTGAGTAAATTCGGTCGTAAATCGTGTAATAGATAGATAATGCGATCGCCAACCTGCCATTCTTCCACCGCCGCCACTATCATCAAACGTTCATCCCTTTCCATCAACAAAGGCACAAATTCCCCTGAATGAATTAATGCTTGCAAATGTGCTTGTTGAAAAGCAAAACCCTCTTCCTTTAACTCAGTTTCTCCTAACTTCACATTACCATCATTTAAATATTCATTCCAACTTTTAATTTGTAAATGTTGCACAAAAGCTTGTTGAATTTTACTATGATGGTTTTTGTTGTCGTTACTTAATTGAGGATCGCGAGGAAATACAGCTAAAACCCTTGGCGGAGAAAATTCTTCAGTTGCTCTTTGCGCCAACACTAAATTTACTTCCCCGTTATTAGTCATTGAAATAAACGTTCCCGCCGTAGCTAATCCAGCTTTTTCCAATACTTCCATATCCAAAGCGCTACTTAAGAAAACCCGCAAATTTTCCTGTTCTGCTAACTTACAAGCTTCTGGATCTGTATCAATCAAAACTGCTGATTCGCCTCGTTCTTGGAACATTCGCGCAATCAACCTTCCCAAAGGATGAGAACCAACAATTACCACACCAGTTGCTTCTGTAGAAGTAATTTTTAGTAATTTAGCCATCAAACCTGCGGTTAATCCCTGGAAAAACACAGTCATAATAATTGTCAGGAAAACCAGCGCCTTGATGGAATCTCCCCCGTTAAATCCCCTTTGAGTTAACAGAATTGCAAACAAAGAAGCTACCGAAGCAGAAACAATTCCTCTGGGTGCAATCCAACAGACAAAAAGTTTTTGTCGCCAATTTAAGTCACTATTCCAGGTACAAACAGCAATACTTATTGGGCGTACCACAAACATTAATACCAAAATGGTAAAAACGCTACCCCAACCCAAAACGAACAAACTGGCGATCGACAAATCAGCTGAAAGCAGAATAAATAAAACAGAAACGCTGAGAATAGTTAACTGACCTTTAAAGCGGCGGATCAAACGTTCTTCGGGAACTGAAGATGCTCTCAGGAGAATTCCTGCTACTACAGTAGTCATTAACCCTGATTCACTGCGGATCATTTGCGCTAGGGTAAATAAACCCCACAAACCCGCTAACACTACTAAGTTTTTCAGTTCTTCGGAAATAAAATTGGCACGTTTGAGAATCCAACCCAGCAACCAACCACCAGCAGCACCGATAATTCCCCCAATACCCAAACGCAGGAATAGACCACTCAAAGCTAAAAGCGGGTTAGCATTGGGGTTGAGGATGGTATCTAAAACCACTACTGCCAGAATTGCACCTACAGGGTCAATTAAAACCCCTTCTCCTTCTAAGAGGGTAGCAACTTGCCGATCGACCTTCACCTGTTTGAGCAGTGGACTAACCACAGTTGGCCCAGTTACTACTACCAAAGAAGCATAAAGGAAAGCGATCGGCCAAGGAAACTCACCCAACCAATGCGCCGCCATTCCACCGCCAATTAAAGTAATTAGGGTTCCGATAGTCACCAAATTCCGCAAACTACCAGAAACCCTTCCCAGTTCCCGTAATTCCAGGTTTAATCCACCTTCAAACAGAATTACAGCTACCGAGAGTGCCACAATTACTTCTAAACCAGTACCCAGCAAGTTTGGATGCAACACACCCAACCCATCTGGCCCTAAAGAAATGCCAAATATAAGTAAGAAGACAATGCTGGGAACTTTCAAAAATTCTGCGATCACCTGGGCACTTATGCCTGCGATGATAGTAATGACCATCAACAGAGTGATTTCAAAGGATGCTTCCATAGGTCTTCATTGATGCAGGCTAATAATCAGAACAGGGAACAGGGAACTCCTCAACAGCGAACAGGGAAAGTTTTGAGTTAAGAAATTTCCCCTGGTCTCAAGAGTCCCAAGAGTCCCAAGAGTCCTCGGTTTTGGGTTTGGTCAAAATGCCTCATTTATAATGCACAAAAGCTTTGCTGATCTTGGGGGAGTACACTGATTAGTAAAGTGATAGTTGCTACTTTATAAAATCACCGCAAAAATGCTCCAGGGCAGAGGTTTCCAGGGTAGAAGGGAAGAATTTGTTTCTTAGAAGAAGCCAAAATGGTTTTAAATCTTTTTTATTTTACTATCTATTTGCATTATGCAATGCTCCGTAAATATCTGCCAGTTGTTTAAGATAAGTACGTTGAGCGGCAAAATCAGGATTGCGGATAATTTTATCAGAATGTCCTGCTGTCTTTATTAAGAATGGGGACTGGGGACTGGGGACTGGGGACTGGGTAAGTTTGGAATGCAAGAGTTAATAATTTCACCTAGTCCCCTAGTCCCCTAGTCCCCTAGTCAAGAGTCCCCATTCACCTTCAATCTTTGAGCAACAGATAATAAAGTTGTCCGCTAGTCTTCATTACGCCAGCTCGATCGCCAGCTAACTGACCAGTTCCCATGAACACATCCACCCGACCTGGGCCTTTAATCGCACTTCCGGCATCTTGATCCAGGACAAAGCGGCTGACTTGGCGAAATTCCATGTCACCTCTGCTATTGGGAAAGGGTAAGGAAGTGTTAATCAAGGCTAAAGCACCAGGGGGCATTAAATTTTTATCAGTAGCGATCGATCTTTCTGCCGTCACTGGTACGTTAGTCGAACCAATTGCTGAAACACCGTCATTGTCCCGGAAGAAAATAAACGGGCGATAGCGTGGCAGATAAACGCTCAATTCTTGGGGATTACGACGGAAAAAATCGATCATTACGGGCATGGATAACCCTGAGAGCGGTAATTTGCCATCTTTCGCCAGTTCTCTACCCACACTGATGTAAGGATGATCGGTTTTCCCTGCATAGCCAACACTCATGATTCTGCCATCGGGTAATTGCAGACGGGCAGAACCTTGAATGTGAATTAGAAAAGCTTCAAAGCGATCGCGCAACCAAGCTAGTTCTAACCCTTGTAACGGCCCTTTTGCACCTTGCAAGCCGTCTTTGCCTTCCAGTTCCAACCTAGTTGGGTGAGGTCTTCGCCAACTCTCAAAATTAGGTGGTCGGCGATAAATCGGATAACGATAAGTTTCGTTCGGTGTCAGACTAGCTTGATAAATCGGCTCATAATAGCCTGTAAATTTCACCGTTCCTCGATTATCCTGACCAACTGATTGGTAAAAAACAAACTCGCTTCTTACAGCTGCTTTTAATTGTGCTGCGGAACGGGAGTTAAGTACCAATTGGCGAAACCTTAGCAAACTGCGCTGTACCCGATCTAAAGTAATTCCTGCTACAGGATACCTGGCGTAAGCTGCCGCTGCTCTTGGTGTTTGCAAGTATTTCAGGCTATTGTCAATAGACTGCAATAAAGCCTGTTTATCTCCCGTTTGACCGGGATCACCCCAAATGCGATCGTCTAAACCTAACTGTTGCTCCTGTGCTTCCGTAATCGGTTGCAGTGGTAAGTTCCTGTTAGGAGTAAAGCCTTGTCAGACTTGGGATTTGAGCCAACACAATGCCCAAACTAAGGGCGAAAGTACCTAGCGTGTTAATCATCAATCTAGCTGTCTCGGTCAATACTTGATGTGAAAATTGGTTCTACTCGAATCGCCAGCACACGGGATGGTCGTACCACCATGTATTCTCCCTGAATGTTTTTAATTGGTACGTTAATAAAGTCATTGGAGGCAGATTTTGGCACCAGTTCCCCGCTATACCACTTTTGAAAGTCTTGAATTGTCGGGAAACGCACCTCTTCCCTGTGACCACCTTCGATTAATAGGTGTACTGCATATTCAGAAGGAGTTCTGGGCATAATAGAAAGCTATTCTCTACTGTATGGAATCATATTATGGGCAAAAGTCGCTTAAAGATCTGACAAAATTTCCCACAATTGCCCCATCTAACCACTTAAGAGAATAGATTATACCGTCCCAGTTGCGCTTCGATCGCACTTGGCAGCATTTTCTCTAATTCTGTGGCATCTTTAAACGACAATCTTCGGTACTTTGGCAAGTCAAAGGGAAACTGTCCCCTCATTTCCGGTCTTTCCATTTGCACTAACAAAATTTGTTCGCTACGCTTGCTTTGTAGCGCATAACCCAGTTCTAAGCAAACTTTGGGACTAGGAATTAATTGTGCTGGCATTCCTTCACCTTCAACACGAGCGATCGCTGTACTATCAGCAATAAACAACAAACTTTTGCGGACTTTCCGCATCACGATCTCACTCAACCGCAGCGGGCTATCTGTGGGACGTTGTGATTCTACCAGGTTTAATGTTAAACGCGATCGCTCATTCAACTTCTCCACAGCGTTTTGTAACCCTTCCCGTAAAGCTTCACTCGCCGAAGCATATTCTTTTTGATAACACAGAAAAATCGTCGGTTCTAAATCCGCCATCACCGTAAGTTTGGTGAAATAGATCTCATGGCTACTTAAATCAATGTTGGCAATCGCATAGCCGCCACTACCCTCAATGTAAAATTCTACAGTTTCCCCGTCCAAATATCTCTCAAACCAGGGCGATCGCTTGACTTCCTGACTATCTTCTAAAAAGTCTGCCCGTAACCCCGACTTTAACAAACTATTCTGACTGAGGCGCAAGTCGTGGGGACGTTTCTCCAGTTCTTTGAGTGGCTCATACTTCTGGAGATACCAAGCTCTCAGCGCAATAATCGCCATAATACTTAAATTAATACCAATAGCAAAGTTTTCAGATCTTATATTTTAAGATTTTTCCGCCTCTGTTGGGCGATCGGTAATCGCTCGGAACATTTTTGTCAGGGAAGGGTTCTCCTGGGACAAGGCGACAAGGCGACAAGGCGACAAGGCGACAAGGCGACAAGGGAAATTGAAAACTTAAAACTCTCTGACTCCCCAAACTAACTCAAAACTCTCTCACTCAAAACTCAAAACTTACCCAGTCACCTAAACAAAACAACACCCAAGCCTTACTTATCGAGTGATTTCCTGTAATTGGTAATACTATCTAGAGTTACACTGATTTAAAAATCATTGTATTGCTCTCAGTTAACCAGCTTAGGAAATATCAATGTTCCGGTTGGGTGTTGTTTTCGGACGAGACAGACGTAAGTTAAACAGCTGTTTTTTCCTCTTTTTTACTTTAGTTACGTGACACCAGGCTGTTTGATCTGCCAGGGAAGCTTTTTCTTTGCTTCTATTGTTAGATTATCAACCCTCTTATTAGAGATCAAGTATATGAAAAGAAACTTCACTTTTGTGAGTGTGAATACTCGCACAATTATAAAGTTCTCGCTGATTAATCCCTAAAAAAAACCGCCCTTTACCAGGCGGGGTAAGCTTTTTTGCCTTGAAATTTTTGCCAGAGCTTGCTTAACAATTTAATTAACCAGCCACAACATTTTCAGGCTATGCGATCGCTAATTCCCAAAACTCAAATCGAAAAGCTAACATTCCAGGTTTCTACTCTTTCTGTGAGGCTAGAGAAAGCAAAATCTTAACCCGTGACACCAAATAAATAATCAAGCAATTACACCAACATCAAGTTTAAGTTAGTAGAGTTTTAGATAGGGCTGATGGGGCAAGTCGCATCGCTTTTCAAATTTATCTCCCCTCCTCTCAATTATTCCCGTTCTTAGCCGGAAGAATTAACAGTAATGCGATACATCTTCTCCACATTCATCAGCTAGGTAACACAAAGCGCGAAAACGTAAGTTAGACACTTCTTCATAAAGCGGATTCAACTTACACAATGGCGGAATGTGAAACAAGCTACGACCAAACAGTTTAACATCACGCTCAAATGGACATTGCGCTGGAATCATTTCACACAAACGATGCGCTAATTCTGGATCTCGAACATCCATATTGTCCAGTATCCGGCGTAGCGGTTGTAGTAAATCAAAGCGTTTTTTTCCACCGCGATCGTTATTTATGTCTCCAACTGTAACATTTTGTTGAGTTGTCCAAATCAAGGTTGTAACCTGACGGTCTTCTATGGTAGAGTGAGGTACATTCATTTTTCATAACTCCAAGCTTCCAAGAGAGGTGGATAAATTCCTCTACTGGTTGAATACATGATCTCAAATGGATTTACGGTATGACCACTCCCATTTGAGTGATTTTCACCTGTCAGAATTATTAAAAACTCTAACTTATGGATGAGTTGTGCTTCTAGCTTTACACAACTCCATTTTATACTGCCTGAAAACCGGATGTTTTTGCTTCAGTAGAACTAACGAAATTAAATTAATGCACGGTTTAGTATACTGACTTTATACAGAAACTGACAACCCATAAAAATAACTTTGAGTAATTGTACTAACTCATAAAAAGGCGATTGGTGAATAGGTCTAATTACCAATCCCACCAATCACTAACTAGCGAATACCCAAAAGGAGTATATCTGCAACCAGAATTTCCTAGCCGGAATTTTTCTGGTTTCTTAAGAAGCAGCTACTAACCTATCGTGTCTGGTGACGCGGGGAAATTTTTACTCAGATCTTGCACTCAAAGGAGGTAGAACCTCCTGTGTCCTCGTTGTGTCCTCGTTCCCAGGTTCAACAAATGGAACGAAAAATGGAGGCTGGAGGGTGCAAGATCTGAGTTTTATGGATTAATCCTGAACATCATGTAAATCCATAAATCCCGATCGAGTTCCCTATAGTTTAAGAAGCTACCCTAGCGGTGACGCGACGACGACGACCTGTAGCTTTCGTCGGGGGTGCTTCTGGTGCTTGCAGCAAGAAGACCAACAGCGGACGACTTTGGAGTTCGCGGCGCAGTAGTCTAGCGATCGCTTGTTCGATTTGAGCTTGCAATCCAGTCCAGTCTACTTCTATTTCTCCAGTATCGAAGTTACGGGCAAATTCGCGCCAGCGATCGCTCAACAAATTCTCGATCGTTTGTTGTACCAATTTTTGCAGTAAACTTTGCTCAACGGCAGTCACCACACCGCGCAAATGTACTTCTGGTCTAGCTACTAGTTTGCCATCCCAATCCACAGCAGCGGCGACGGTAACTACGCCATCTTCCGCTAATTGTTGGCGTTCTTTGAGTACATTATCGTGAACTACACCAGCACTATCTACTAGTTGTAAACCTGAAGGTACTTTACCTGCGATCGCAATGCTATCTTCGGAAAGTTCGACCACATCGCCATTATCGATAATTACCATATTTTCTGCCGGAATTCCCATGCTTTGAGCAGTTTGGGAATGTTTCACTAACATCCGGTGTTCGCCGTGAACTGGTAAAAAGAATTTCGGACGAGTTAAAGCTAACATCAGTTTTTGGTCTTCTTGACAAGCGTGTCCAGAAACGTGAATGCCTTTTTCTCTACCGTAAATTACATTCGCACCTTGGATCATCAACTTGTCGATCGTGTTGACGACTGCGATCGTATTTCCGGGAATTGGATTAGCAGAAAATATTACAGTGTCACCTTTGCGGATTTTAATATGGGGATGTTCTTGATTAGCAATCCGAGTCATCGCCGCTAAAGGTTCCCCTTGCGATCCAGTAGTCAGAATTAAAACTTGATCGTCGGGTAAATTTCGCGCAACGTGCCAAGGTTGGAGTAAATTATCCTCGCATTTGATGTAACCTAAATTTCGGGCATGGGCAATCACATTCAACATTGATTTACCCAACACCGAAACAATCCGATTATGCTTTTTCGCCAACTCCAAAACAATATTGACTCGGTGTACCGAAGAAGCAAAAGTTGTCAGCATAATGCGTCCCGGTGCTTGACCAAAAATGCGGTCTAAATTCGGATAAACCGACATTTCCGAAGGTGTTTGTCCGGGAACTTCCGAGTTAGTTGAATCACTCACTAAACAGAGAACACCTTTTTCCCCATGTTCCGCTAATCTTTGGAAATCAAATCTTTCGCCGTCTACTGGAGTGTGGTCAATTTTAAAGTCGCCTGTGTGAATAATGACTCCCACTGGGGTATGAATAGCCACAGTAAAACTATCAGCTATTGAGTGGGTATTGCGAATAAATTCTGCGAAAAAGTGAGAACCAATGCGAACAATATCACGAGGTAATACTGTCCTTAATTCGGTTTGTTTAGAAACTCCCGCTTCTTCGAGTTTACCCTGCAATAATGCCATTGCTAAACGAGGGCCATAAATCACCGGAATATCAAATTGTTTCAGGTGATAAGGAATACCGCCAATGTGGTCTTCATGACCGTGAGTAACGATCATGCCTTTAATTTTATGGCGATTTTCTTTCAGATAAGTAGTATCTGGTAAAACAATATTTACCCCGTGCATTCCATCTGTGGGGAAAGCTAAACCAGCATCTAAAAGAATGATTTCATCATCGTATTCAAAAATGCAGGTATTTTTTCCAATTTCGTGCAATCCCCCCAAGGGAATAATTTTTACTGTTTGGGGTGCTTTCGCAGTTGTATCTTTAGTCATTTGCATCCTTTGATTTTAGTAACAAGAAATTTGGTTTTGGTATATGCGGTAATTAGTAATTGGCTAATTTAATCCGAGATTGAATTTTCAATCTAACTTTTAAAATTTGCCCAATTCTCTTTACCTGTTAGCCCTTAATTTTTGTCTAACTGTCCAGAGTTCTATGGAAAGAAATATTCAATTGTCAAAAACTTGGCCTTTTCATTCCTGTTAAAGTCAGGAAAGTTTTTCTAAGGCGGTTTTTAATTTGTGAATTTCTTCATTTGATGGTTCACAAAGCGGTGGGCGAACGCTCCCAACATCCCAACCTTTTAATTTTAAAGCTGCTTTTACGAGTATTGGATTTGTGGTGATAAATAGTGACTTAAACAAGGGAAAAAGTTGTAAGTGTATTTTTAATGCTTCGGAAGTTTTACCTACTTCAAAGGCTTGCACCATTTGCTGAATTTCATTACCCACTAAATGGCTGGCAACGCTGACTACTCCGGTTCCGCCAACTGCTAACAAGGGCAATGTTAGAGAATCATCTCCAGAATAAATCTCAAATTCTGGCGGGGTAAGATGGCGAATTTGACTAGCTTGATCCATACTGCCGCTAGCTTCTTTAATAGCGACAATGTTGGGAATTTCTGCCAAACGAGCCACTGTTTCTGGTGCCAAGTTTTGCCCAGTGCGACCAGGTATATTGTAGAGCATTATCGGCAGATCGGGAGAACTTTTGGCGATCGCCTGAAAATGCTGGTAAAGTCCTTCTTGGGGTGGCTTGTTATAGTAAGGTACCACTTGTAAAGAACCATCTACTCCTAGTTTAGCGGCTTTTTGGGTAGCAGCGATCGCATCTTTCGTAGAATTAGACCCAGTTCCGGCAATAATTTTCGCCCTCCCGCCTACCGCCTTCTGCACTACCTGAAATAACTCCAACTCCTCATCAAATGTCAGCGTTGGCGACTCACCCGTAGTCCCACAAACCACGAAGGCATCTGTACCATTTTCCGCCAAATGTCCTGCTAGTTGCTCTGCAACTGCATAATTTACACTGCCATCTTCCTTAAATGGTGTAACTAAAGCGGTTATTACCCTACCAAACTTTCCCACACTCTTTTTTCTCCTAATAATTTTCTTTTGTTCCTAATTATATTTTTAGTTTTTGCCAGAAACAGCTAATTCTGGAGTCGCGGGCAAATTTTCCTTGACCAACAATTCAGCGATTTGTACAGCATTCAAAGCTGCGCCTTTCCGAATTTGATCGCCACTAAGCCATAGTTCTAAACCATTAGGATTAGAAATATCCTGACGAATTCGACCTACTAAAACATCATCTTTACCGCTTGCTTCCATCGGCATCGGGAAATAATTAGCTTGCCAATCTTCCACCAGTTGCACCCCTGGCGACTGACTCAGAATTTCCCTGGCTTTTTCCACAGGAAAAGGTCTACCAAATTCTAGGTTAATCGCTTCTGAATGCGCCCGGAGCACGGGAACCCGAACACAAGTTGCCGTAATTCGCATTTGTGGCTCGGCAAATATTTTCCTGGTTTCATTGACCATTTTCATCTCTTCTTCACAATACCCCAATTCATTCAACTTGGAGTTATGGGGGAACAAATTAAACGCCAAAGGATAGGGGAAAATCTCGGTTTTTGCCTGTTCGCCTTGTAAAATAGCTTGGGCTTGTTCTTTCATTTCTTCCATTGCCCTAGCACCTGCACCGCTAGCAGATTGGTAGGTTGCTGCTACTAGACGTTGTACTGGTTGGACTTGGTGCAAGGGCCAAACCGCTACTGCCATTAAAATAGTCGTACAGTTGGGATTGGCAATAATTCCTTTGTGCGTAAACGCTGCTTCGGGATTAACTTCGGGCACTACCAAAGGTACAGTAGGTTCCATGCGAAAAGCGCTGGAGTTATCAATTACCACTGCCCCAGCTGCCACTGCTTTATCTGCCCAAACTCTGGAAGTGGAAGCCCCAGCTGAAGCCAAGACTATATCCACATTGTTAAACGCATCTTCGCTTACTGCTTCCACTGGCAGATTTTCGCCAGCAAACTGGATAGTACGTCCAGCGGAACGGGGGGAGGCCAATAATTTTAAATCAGCCAAGGGAAACTGACGACTTGCTAACAATTCTAAGAATTCGGTACCGACTGCTCCGGTTGCGCCTAAAATTGCTACTCGATAGGTTTTTGACAAGGTTCTTTCCTCCAAATATTGATGCTAAAAGGTTGAGAGTTCATTAAGTATAAGTTCTTGTTGTCAGTTTTTCTACAGCTATACAGGTTTGTGTTTTGTGGAATTCTACTGTGTGCCTAACTGGGGTTAGTAGAGATTTTTCACCTCTTGACTGGGTGATTAACCAGATTGCTTAAGTTTTTGAATGCGATCGATCTATTTATCGTTTAGTATTCTGTAATTTAAAAACATATACACTAATTATGCAAATTTTACCAAATTTTTGACTTATAGATTAAATATTAACCTGGGATTTGGCAACAAATGAGTATGCTATATGTACTATCATCAGATACGAAACCAAAACAGAAAAGCACCACCTCACGCTTGAGGCCCAAGTCAGAATCGACTTATGCTCATCTAGTTTGGCTACCAGATTAGCTGGTTACTTGCACCAGCATATCACGGTGTAAGACCTGCGATCGGGGGTAGCCCAAAATTTGAGAGCCGTATAGCCTCCAAAAAAGGGGCTAAAGTTAAGCTAGCAGGCGGTTGCTGGAAAACTTGGGCAAGCATTAGTCAGAAAATAAAGCCCAAGCCCCCTGTTTTAGCCAGAAAACACTAAATGTCAGTTATTCGGAACCAGAAAATTCATGAAAGTTACCCAGGAAAAGCTTCCCGCTAGCCAGATTGGTCTGGAAATAGAAATTCCCCCTGAAATGTCCAAAAAAGCTTACGAGCAAGTTATACAAGACTTAGCTCGCACTGCCAACATTCCTGGGTTTCGCAAAGGCAAAGTACCCCGGCAAATACTTATGCAACGCTTTGGTGCAGCGCGACTCAAAGCAGCTGCTTTAGAAGATGTGATTCGCAATGGCGTACAAGAAGCTGTGAAGCAAGAGCAGATAGACGCTATTGGAGAATTTTATCTGAGTACTCCCCAAGAACAATTAGTTGAGCAGTTTGAACCGGGACAAGCATTGACTATCTCTGTGAAGGTGGATGTGCCACCAGAGGTGAAACTGAATCAATATACTGGTTTAAACATTCAGGCTGAAGAAGTCAAGTATGACAGTGAGCAAGTTGAGAGATTTTTGGCAGAACGTCAAAAGGAAATTGCTACTCTAATTCCTGCCGAAGGCAGAGCCGCCCAAAAGGGAGATGTGGCAGTAGTAGATTTTAAAGGTCGGATAGTGGGTGAAGGTGAGGGTGAGGAAACCCCAATCCCAGGTGGAGAAGCAACTGACTTCCAAGTAGAATTAGCGGAAGGAAGGTTTATCGAAGGGTTTGTAGATGGCATTGTGGGTATGAACCCCGGGGAAACCAAAGAGATTTCGGTTAACTTCCCCCCAGAGTATCCACAACAAGATTTAGCAGGTAAACCAGCCCTCTTTACGATTACGCTCAAAGAACTCAAAGAGAAAGAGTTACGAGAACTTAATGATGACTTTGCTCAAGAAGTCAGTGAGTTTCAAACTTTAGCTGAATTAAGAGAAAGCTTGGAAAAGAGGTTTCAAGAAACAGCGCAAAGCAAAACTGATGCTAACAAAACCGAAGCTATTCTCAAAGAACTGCAAAACCAGGTAGAAGTAGATTTGCCAGAAACGCTGATTGGGCAGGAAGTTGATGCGATGCTGACTCAGACGGCAATGCGGCTGAGTCAGCAAGGAGTTGATGTCAGAAAACTGTTTACTCAGGAAATGGTGACGCAAATGCGACAAGCATCGCGTGGGGATGCGATCGATCGCCTGAAGCGTTCTTTAGCTCTCAAAGAAGTGGCGAAACTAGAATCTATTCAGGTAGAACCAACTGCCATTGAAGCTAAAATAAGCGAGTTAACTAAGGAGTTTGCTGACGATAATATCGATCCTCAAAGGCTCCGCGAATTCGTCGAAGAAGACTTACTCAAAGAGAAAATCATTACCTGGTTGACAGAACATTCTAATATTGAGCTAGTCCCAGAAGGTACATTGAAGACCAGTACTCCCGAAGCCACCGAGTCTACAACTGAAGGAACTGATACTCCCGAAGCCACCGAGTCTACAACTGAAGGAACTGATACTCCCGAAGCCACCGAATCTACAACTGAAGTTAGCTCAGAATCAACAGGAAGCACCGCTGAATAATTAATGCAGTGGATGATACTAGTGGGAATACATAATTTATGAAAGTCTTTGACTATGATTCTCACTAGTCAATTCACCTTAATTAAAGATAATTAAAGTGGGAATTTGATGGCGATCGCTCTTAGTTCGCCGATCGCTTAAAATTGATAGGAGAAAATAAATTAAACTTTGATAAGTATGGCAAAAATTTTTACGAATCGTGAAGCGTAAAGCCCCCGCGCTTGGGCTGGGGGATTGCTCTACCTACTGACAAATTTATTTGTCAGTAGGTAGAGCCGAGGAAAGGAAAAACTGTAACGAGATAGGCAAAAATTAGTGTTATTCGATATAACGGATATAGATACCTATTTACTTAGCAAACTCAGTTAACAAAACTCATTGCTAGCCCTCACCCATAAATCATCTTTTTATGGTTTCATCAGACTATCCCATCTACTCATTATCTAGCTTGCAGCAAATGGAAATTCCTAACCAAAGCCCAAAAAATATGCTCCCAATGGTAGTAGAACAAACTGGCATGGGCGAACGGGCTTATGATATATATTCCCGTCTGTTGCGGGAAAGAATAGTGTTTCTGGGTACACAAGTTGACGATGATGTAGCAGACTCATTAGTAGCGCAATTGCTATTCTTGGATGCTGAAGACCCAGAAAAAGACATCCAATTGTATATCAACTCTCCTGGGGGTTCAGTGACAGCAGGGATGGCAATCTACGATACCATACAGCAGATTCGCCCCAACGTAGTCACTATCTGTTATGGCTTAGCCGCTAGTATGGGAGCGTTTTTACTCGCTGCGGGAACTCGTGGGAAACGGATGTCTTTGCCTAACTCGCGGATTATGATTCACCAACCTTTAGGTGGTGCTCAAGGTCAAGCAGTGGACATTGAGATTCAGGCCAAAGAAATTCTTTATCATAAACGTAAGTTAAATGAGTTTTTGGCTTATCATACGGGGCAACCTCTAGATAAAGTAGAAGTAGATACCGATCGCGATTTCTTTATGTCAGCAGCTGAAGCTAAAGACTACGGTCTAATCGATCAGGTAATCACCAAACAAAACATCCCCCTGTCGGGGAACGCCGTTACCACACTCAACTAAGAGGCAGTTATGTCTAAATACGACTCCCATTTAAAATGTTCCTTTTGTGGCAAGTCTCAGGAGCAAGTACGCAAACTAATTGCTGGGCCGGGAGTCTATATCTGTGATGAATGTGTTGACCTGTGTAACGAAATATTGGAAGAGGAGTTGTTGGATACCAGTCCTTCCGCTCCCCAACCAACCAACAGGCAAGAACAACCACAGAAGCGGCGTTCCCGCTCGGCTCATCTCTCGTTACATCAAATTCCTAAACCGAGAGAAATTAAGAAGTATTTAGATGAATATGTAATCGGTCAGAATGAAGCCAAGAAAGTCCTATCTGTAGCTGTCTATAACCATTACAAACGTCTCAGCTTTATTCAGTCGAAAAATAATGGCAAAGTCAGCGCTGACGACACTGTAGAATTACAGAAGTCGAACATTTTGTTGATGGGGCCCACTGGCTGCGGTAAAACATTGTTAGCGCAAACTTTGGCAACGATGCTGGAGGTGCCGTTTGCGGTGGCAGATGCGACAACTCTGACTGAGGCGGGTTACGTTGGGGAAGATGTGGAAAACATCTTGCTCCGATTGCTTCAGGTGGCAGATTTTGATGTGGAAGAAGCCCAAAGAGGGATTATCTACATCGATGAAATTGACAAAATTGCCCGCAAGAGCGAAAATCCTTCGATTACCAGAGATGTGTCTGGGGAAGGGGTACAGCAAGCTTTACTGAAAATGTTGGAAGGGACAGTGGCTAATGTGCCGCCTCAAGGTGGGCGCAAACACCCCTACCAAGACTGTATCCAACTCGATACCAGCAATATTCTGTTTATCTGCGGTGGTGCCTTCGTTGGTTTAGAGAAGATTATCGAACAACGCATTGGTAAACGCAGCTTTATGGGATTTGAGGTTGATCCCAATGGGGCGGAGATTAGTAAACCAAGGGAAAAGAGAACGGCTGATCTTCTGAAGCATCTGGAACCGGATGATTTGGTGAAGTATGGTATGATTCCAGAATTTATCGGTCGGATACCAGTGGTGGGAATGGTTGAGCCGTTGGATGAGGAAAGCTTGACGGTAATTTTGACTGAGCCTCGAAATGCTTTAGTTAAGCAGTACCAAAAACTGCTGAAGATGGATAATGTCCAATTAGAGTTTAAGCCAGATGCGGTGCGAGCGATCGCGCAAGAAGCCTATCGTCGCAAAACTGGTGCCAGAGCATTACGGGGAATCGTCGAAGAGATTATGCTCGATGTCATGTACGAGTTACCCTCCCGGAAAGATGTCACTCGCTGCTTGATTACCAAAGAAATGGTAGAAAAACGCTCTACCGCAGAACTCTTGTTACATCCTTCCTCTTTACCAAAACCGGAATCAGCGTAAAATGATTTTTGGTCATTTGTCATTTGTCATTTGTCATTTGTTAATACCCAATAATTAACTAATTAAAAGTCCGATAAATGATAAATAAATATCTGATGACCAATGACCAATAACCAATGACTAATGACCAATAACTAATGACCAATGCCATTAATTAAAATTCGTGGTGTCGAGCATTTTTATGAATGGATTCGCAGCGAAACTGGTAAAACAAAACCAGTAATGGTTTTTGTTCACGGTTGGGCGGGTTCTGGCAGATATTGGGAAAGTACGGCTCAAGCTTTAGCAGATGATTTTGATTGTTTACTCTACGATTTGCGAGGTTTTGGTCGTTCCCGTTTGCCTTTAATAGAAGCAGAAGATGCAGCTAAAATAACTTATGAATTGGAAGAATATGCTGAAGATTTAGCAGCATTATTAGATGCCTTCCAGTTAGAAAAAGTTTATTTAAATGCTCACTCAATGGGTGCTTCTGTGGCTACATTGTTTTTAAATTTGTATCCCCAGCGCGTGGAAAGGGCAATTTTAACTTGTAGCGGCATTTTTGAGTATGACGAAAAAGCTTTTGCTGCTTTTCATAAATTTGGTGGTTATGTAGTGAAAGTTCGTCCGCGTTGGTTAGGAAAAATTCCCTTTGTGGATAAACTTTTCATGAAGCGATTTTTATATCGTCCCTTACCAACGGCGATTAGCCAAGCTTTTTTAGAAGATTTTCTCACAGCAGATTATGAGGCGGCTTTAGGGACTATTTTTACTTCTGTGAGTAAGCAAGCATCGGAAGTAATGCCACAAGAATTTGCTAAATTAACCGTACCAACTTTGTTAGTTTCAGGGGAATTTGACCAAATTATTCCCGCAAAAATGGGACGACAAGCGGCAAATTTAAGTGATAAAGTTGAGTATGTTTTAATTCCCAAAACTGCTCATTTTCCCATGTTGGAAGATGCGGAAACTTACTTGCGAAAGGTGAGAGGCTTTTTGTTCGTGTAGCGATTAAAATTGCGGCTACACGAACAAAGTCCGCCTACGCGGACTTTAAAGAATAAGCCGGATTTGATATTTTAAAACTCCTCATTTTCCTCTCTGAAGCGGTTAAAAAATTGTAGGGACACGGCATCAAAAACATTTGCAATTCCTACCGTTATCTCTACTCATGCCGTGTCCCTACCCTCACCAATAGACTTCTTCAGCAAGCCCTAAATATGGTGGGATATATGGTGGGATGGTGCGTTACACGCTTCGTTAACGCACCCTACGCATAGAGCCTAACTTTGTTGAAATTGAGTTAATAACCAACTATAAACTTGTCCTTGATCCATTTGACGAGTGCGCCGCAAAGCTTCGTTTAATACAGAAATTTTTAGTCCTGGTAATACGTTGGATTCAGTAATTCGACGGCTGCCATTATTTTCAATTAAAAAAGCTATAACTTGGACGTTTGGTACATCGACAATCCAGTATTCAGTTACTTTTAAATCTTCATATATTAATCGTTTTTCGCCTTTATCATCAGCTAGTGAAGTGTTAGCAACTTCTATAACTAAGGTTGGTGGAGGATAAATGTCTAAGTCAATAATCGAAGTTCCATAAGGAATGATGTTGGCGTTTTCACCTATGTAATAAGATACATCGGGTTGCACGTCTTGAACGCCTGTTTTACGGTAAGTGCAGTTATCTTTGCCACTCAATTTAATCTTTTTTGTAGCTGCAAATAGGGTAACAGCAGCAATAATTATTGTATGATCGCTAGCATGGTCGTTTCCTACTGGTGGCATTTCAATCCTCATTTTTCCATTGTGATAGTAGCATTTTGCTTTTTCATAGTTGGGATTGTCAACTATTTCTATATATTCATGCCAACTAGCTTTTACCCAGGTGTCGATCGCTATTTCCGTCTGAATTTTGCTCATAACTAACCTCTGTTCAAATCAAGGGAGAAATAGTTGAGAAAAGGGAATTTCAATTGTGGTAAAAGCTAGAGAATAAATTAGATCATCGACAGTTAAAACAATTTCTTCTGGCGATCGCTTCGTTGATTTGATTTAACTTTTACTACAAAGTTAACCAACCAAAGACTTGTTCAGCTGTTATTTCTAAGGGAATTCCATAAATTACTGGTAAGGGAGTAGCACCTTGAAAAATTTCTACTTGCTGACCGGGAAATATGGCAAGAATGCTTTCTGTTTCTGTGTCAATCAACCAACCTAATTCTGTGCCATTTTGGGAATAATTCAATAATTTCTTTAGCAAAAATAATTGTTTTTGGTCAGGGGAAAGAATTTCGATCGCCCAATCAGGATAAATTTCAAAGCGGTTAGCAATTCTTCCAGAGGATTGAATCGGGATTCTTTCCCGAGCGGAATACTGAGACATCAGGGACGATCGATTCACCGCCAAACGTGCAGCGTAGTTCGGGAAATGCTATAGCAATTTTTGGTTTTTTAGCTACTCGATTAATCGCTTCACAAAGTTCTAGCTGAAGTAGACTATGTTCGCCTTGTCGAATTGGTTTTTGAATGATTTCTCCCTTGATCAATTCTGATGGCGGATTAGTTTCGGGAACTTTGAAGAAATCCTCTATATTGGTCTGATATTGAATGTTTTCGCTCATAACAATTTTTACCCTAACCCTAATTCTCGCTTGAGTAAGTTAATGGAATTAATGCCAATGTAGTTTTCACAACAAACTAATTGCGGGGGACGAATTAAATCATCTCGTGCTTCTGCTACAACAGCTTTGACGCTATTGAAACTGGCTTGATCGCTAATAATAACTCTGGCGCTACGAACTAAAGCATTAAGCTTATAAAGATCTCCTTTTTGCGCTGTCATTACTAGTAAATCTTCACCGCGTAAACTGTGAATAATTACTTCTGCGGCTCGCAGGATACCAGAACTGAGACTAACTAAACCTACACAACTATCTTTTGGTAAAGTGCTGATAATTTGAATTTCTTTGGTGTAGTCGTAGATGTCGATCGGAATTACTCGCACAGATTTGGGAGCAACGATCGCTTCTGCTTCACCAATAAAATAGCGACTAGTAACAACTGTACCAGAATGAGTTTGTTCTAAAGATTTCGCTAGTTGTTCTAAGGGTACTAATTGCACGGGAATCCCCAAAGCTTGTTCTAATTCTTGTACCATTAATTCACCAACTCCAATATCATAAGCTGGGGCGGTGACAAGAACACGAGCGCTACAACGTAATCGCCAATCAATTTCTCCTAAGAACAACTCTCTAGCTTGACTGAGATTACAACCTTGGGCTAAAAGTTGATCTAAACTTTCTTGGACAACTTTACTAGCTTCAGGATATTGTTCTAGAATCGGGGATCTAATTTTGGTTCCGCCTTCGTGACCTTGAGCACGAACATAAATTCCTGACCCAGCTTGGGAATCAACTAATCCTATCTCTTCTAAATGACGATAGACTTTGCTAATAGTGTTGCGGTGTAAACCCGTTTGCATTGCTAATGCTCTGGTGCTGGGAAGGCGATGTCCGGGGGGAAATTGGCGGGATGCGATCGCAAACCTAATCTGATTAAATAGTTGAGTAGATGCCGGAATTTCACTATCAGGCTGAATATGAAATTGAACCATACTAGAGCCTCCAGGGACTCCCAATAAATAATTAACAGGGATAAAAGCCGTACACAGCAAAAATTCTGATTTTTGTCTGTATCTTCAGTTTATGGTTATCCTACCTAAAATTGTCTATCCAAAAATTGCGATAATTGCATCTTATCCTTTTCTGGCTAATTTACTTGATGAATTCGTGAGCTTCTCTTCAGAGAAGCCTATTTAGATATCCATTTCTGTTTTCCTCTGCTTAGAGTAACAAAAAAGGGATAAATTCTAAAATAGTTATGGAAAACTCGGCGCTGCAAAAAGTCAAGCTTTTTGATACCACAGTGGAGTTAAAAAATCAACATTATGCAAATGACGAAGATTGTTTCCTGGTTTAGTCGATCGATCAAATATAGCCTTGTCACTCTCTTGGGAGTAGCTATTTGTTGGAGTGCAATGGCAGTATTACATGAGGCTGCAATGGCGCAAAATCATGTAGAGACGTTGTATACAACCTCTCTACCTAATAATTCATCAACCTCTCTACCTAATAATTCATCAACCTCTCTACCTAATAATTCATCGACTACGGAAGTTACCCAAAAGTCAAGCATTGATTCCCTACAACGGAACAGTAGTTTTGTCACCGCAGCAGTTAATCGTGTTGGGTCAGCAGTAGTGAGAATTGATACCGAGCGTACTATTACCCGCAATGTCGATCCATTTTTTGACGATCCATTTTTCCGGCGTTTTTTTGGTGATGAATTTTCACGTGGTGGGGGCCCACAACAAGGACTAATGAGAGGTCAAGGTAGCGGTTTTATTATCGATAAAAATGGTGTAATTCTCACCAATGCTCATGTAGTTGACCAAGCGGATAAGGTGACGGTGACGTTGAAAGATGGACGCACTTTTGCGGGTAAAGTGCAGGGAGTTGACGAAGTAACTGATTTAGCGGTGGTGAAAATTGACCCGAAAGGCAAATTTTTACCTGTGGCACCTTTAGGAGATTCTTCTACTGTACAGGTGGGAGATTGGGCGATCGCAGTTGGTAATCCACTAGGATTAGACAACACCGTTACCCTTGGTATTGTTAGCACTTTAAAACGACCATCCGTAGAAGTCGGAGTTCCTGATAAACGACTTGATTTTATTCAAACTGATGCCGCAATTAATCCTGGAAATTCAGGGGGACCTTTATTAAATAGTTCAGGAGAAGTAATCGGAATTAATACAGCAATTCGTGCTGGAGCAATGGGAATTGGTTTTGCGATTCCGATCGATAAAGCCAAACAAATTAGCGCTCAATTAGTCCAAGGAGAAACAGTTGCTCATCCTTACATTGGCATTCAAATGGTAACTTTAACCCCTCAATTGGCAAAAGAAAACAATAACGATCCTAACTCCCCCCTCACAGTACCAGAAATTGCTGGTGTATTAGTTATGGGTATTTTGCCTAATACTCCTGCGGCTCAAAGTGGTTTACGTCGTGGAGATGTGATTGTAGAAATTGACGGTCAACCTGTTAATAATGCAACGGTTTTGCAAAATATAGTGGAAGGATCGCGCATTGGTCAAACCCTACAATTAACTGTACAGCGTGGTAATCAAACTCAAAAAATAGGAATTAGGACAGCACAATTGCAGTCTTAATCAAAACTCAAGATCCCCGACTTCTCCAAGAAGTCGGGGATCTTGTTACGTATAGGGGTTGGGGATTAGGAAATAAGAAGGGGTTAGGGGTTAGGTGTTAGGTGTTAGGGAAGAGGGAAATTTCCAAGAGCACCCAACACCTACCCCCCACCCCCCAAAGCTGGGGATGTTAGTTAAAGTAATGAGATTGAATTAATAACTCAAAACTCAAAACTTAAAACTCAAAACTATTCAAAATCATCATCTTCATCGTCGTCCATTCCATCATCCCCGTAAATTTCATCATCAATTAATTCATCACCATCGGATAAGAAAGAGTAACCACCACGACCTTTAGTAGTAGGTTCGGTTTCTCGATCGTCTCTGGTGATGTTATCCATGCGGTAATTGCGGGCGGTGCGATCGTCCAACACCACTTCAGACAAACTTACATCGTCATCAAGCACGCCACTGCCGTCATAACTTAAATCAATGTCAGGAGTAGACATCGCCTCTTCATAAGCATTGAAACCTGTACCAGCAGGAATCAACCGTCCAATAATCACGTTTTCTTTGAGTCCACGCAACCAATCAGACTTGCCTTCAATAGCTGCTTCTGTCAATACTCTGGTTGTTTCTTGGAAGGAAGCAGCAGAGATGAAGCTATCAGTATTCAAGCTGGCTTTTGTGATCCCCAGTAGAACGGGAGTGTACTGAGCCGTAGCAGCACCAGTAATCGACATCGCCTCGTTTACTTGCTCAATTTGCCGCAGTTCTACCAATTCGCCGGGAAGCATTACCGTGTCGCCTCCGTCATCAACTCGGACCTTGGAGGTCATTTGGCGAACAATTACTTCAATGTGTTTATCGGAAATTTCAATTCCTTGGGATTGATAAACCGATTGAACTTCGTTAACTAAGAAAGTTTGGCAAGCTCTTAGGGCAGCGAGTGATGCCTCGTAAATCCCTCGACTTTCCCGATGTAACTCGAAAAAGATATCCAGGATTTCGTGGGGATTGGATGGGCCATCGGTTAAAGGTTCCCCAGCATCTACTTCTTGTCCATCGCCAACGATGACGTTTTGTCCGGGGCCAATGGGATACTCAGCTATTACTCCGTCCGTTTCAATGACTTTGATTTCGTGCGGTTCGTCGTCTCCATAAACAATTTGAACCGTTCCGGGGCGACGGGAGAGGATACAAGCTTCTTTTGGTTTTCTGGCTTCTAGGAGTTCTTCAATTCTGGGTAATCCTTGAATGATGTCTCCGGTTTTGGTTCTTTCAAACACCAGTAAAACTAGGTTGTCTCCCCGTTGTACTAAGTCTCCGTCGTCAATGTGTAAAATCGCGCCGTTGGATACCCGATAAGGACGAGCAATTCGCATTACCACTAGAATGCCCTTGTCTCCTTCTTTGAGCGCAACTACCATGCCGGAGGAAGGAGCTTCTATGCCGGGGGCTATTAGTGTGCCATCGGTAATTAAGTCGTTGACTTTAACGGCGAGTTCTTTTTTGCTTGTGACGTTGGTTTGGATAGTGATTAGATCAGTATCTCTGACTACTAATACACGGCGAATTGCTTCTGCGCCTTCCCGAATCCCGCGAATTTCTCCAGCTTCTTTACACTGAATTTCGGTGCGTGCGACTACTGCCCCTGGGGGGATTTCTTGTCCGTTGTGTACTAGCAAGCGAGTTTGGGTGCTGCCTTGGGTGGCATCTGCGGCTACGTCCCGACGAATTACTAATGATTCTAGGATCACTAATTGCAGACGCATTACTTCTGGGTCGTTTTCGTCTGGAATTAACTCAATATCTGCCGCTAGTTGGGGGGCATCTCTGCCAATTTCTAACACCAGTTGAGTCCGCAGTAAGTCTAACCCTTCTACAGATTTGACTCGTTCTCCGTCTTTGTAAGGTAGTCTTTGAACCGCACGCAGTTCTAAGGATTGGGCTGCGTCGAGGGCTGTTTCAGATGATGAGAGGGCAAGGGCTGGGGCTTGGGCTTGTTCTCCTGCTGCTTTTGATGACGCTCTTTGGGTGGGTACGCTGGGATGATCGGGAATGTGGAATTCCTGAACTGGGCGCAGTAGGAGGGCTGGGCCTTCGGGGGTTTCGATGTATTCTGCGTAACGCAGTTCTTGGGGGCTGATGCCGGGGTAGATTTCTTGTCCTGGATTAACGAGGCTGCCTGTGTTTTCGGTCATTATGGAACGGAAGTCAGGCGCGATCGCTTCTAAGTCATCTATTAAGTGCAAGTCTCCCGGTTTAATCACGATTTCCCGCAGAATATCGTTTTTCTGTACGACTTCGATCACGCCAGAACTACCAGCGAAGATGTCTTTGACTACCTCTGTTCCCGCTTCGATAAATTGTCCATCTTCCACTAAAAGCAGAGAGATGTCTTTGTTAACTTCGTGGGCTTCTTCTGGTATCCAAAGCAGTGTGCCGCCTTGAACTACTTCGTAACCTTGTTTGGCTTTGCCGCGTTTGGCTACTTCTACTCCGGCGTATTTGATGATACCGCCTGTGTTGGTGCGGTAGCGATCGTCAATCAGTTCGGCTACTACCTGGTTGTTTAACACCTTTGTTCCAGGGGCAGCTTTTAAGGAGAAGAGTTGTCCGCCTTGGGTTTCAATTAGGTAGTGATCGACTCCTTGGAATTTTTCGCCGCGAACTCTGGCTGTATCCAAGAGTACGGAGGCGGTGATGATTTCTATTTCACGGGCTAATCCGGTGTTGTTGTCTTGGGGTAAACGGACTACGCCACCATGTTCGCTGATTAGTTTGGTTTCGGCTAGAACGCTGTTGGCTTGTATTTTGTCGTTGTTTTTGACTACTGGTTCGGCTCCGGGTGGTAAGTTGTATACTTCTCCTGAGAGTACCCAGACTAATCCCCCACGTTGGGCGATTCTGGTGGTGTTGCCTTGGCGATCGGTTTTTTCTTCCGGGATCAAGTCAGCAAATTTGACTTCTCCGGCTAAGTCAGAAGCTACGTCTTTTACAGCTTTTTCTGTACTCCGACGGACGTTGCGCCCAGTAATCGGCACTTCTGCAAGCAATTTCCCAACTTTAACTTTGCTGCCATCTGCGGCTAGGAGGGTGGAACCTTGGGCGATCGAGAAAGTTTCGGAGTTGTCTGTTCCGGTAAGGGTGATTTCGCCGTTAGTTTCTGCGGTGAAGGCTTCTTCACCATGACGGGTGCGGTGGGGACGAACTCGGAGGCTGCGGCTATATTTAACTGTGCCTTCGATGCTGGATTTGATCACCTTCGCTACTTCCCCAGTGAATACCCCTCCGGTGTGGAAGGTTCTCATGGTTAGCTGGGTTCCCGGTTCTCCGATCGACTGCGCCGCAATAATGCCCACAGCTTCACCCAAATCTACCATTTTGGCGTGAGCTAAACTCCAACCGTAGCAAGTTTGGCAAACGGAACGGGCAGCTTCACAGGTAAGGGGGCTGCGGAGGATGACTTCTTCTACACCAGCTTTGCCGATTTCTGCGGCTAAGTCATCGTCTATGTGTTGGTTGCGTTTGGCAATGATTTCCCCGGTGGTGGGATGGGGTACGTCGGCGGCTAACATCCGTCCGAGTAGGCGGTCTTTCAGGGGGATGAGTACGCGATCGCCATCGGTCATCGGCTTCATGGAAATGCCCCGATTAGTCCCGCAGTCTAATTCCCGAATAATTACATCTTGGGAAACGTCTACTAAGCGGCGAGTTAAGTAACCAGAATCCGCCGTTCTTAATGCGGTATCTACCAATCCTTTACGAGCACCGTAAGAGGAAATAATGTATTCCGTAACGGTCAATCCTTCGCGGAAATTGGTTTTAATTGGTAAGTCAATGATTCGCCCTTGAGGATCTGCCATCAATCCCCGCATTCCAACCAACTGGCGCACCTGAGAAATGTTACCTCTAGCACCAGAAAACGCCATCATGTAAACAGAGTTCAGCGGGTCTTTTTTGCGGAAGTTAGTAACAACTTCATCTTTGAGAATTTCTGAAGTACTGTTCCAAGTATCAATTACTTTTTGGAAACGTTCTACTTCCGTAATTTCCCCTCTGGAATAGCGCTGTTCTGTGTTGCGAATTTCTTCTTCTGCTGCTTCTAAAAGTTCGCGTTTGCTATCAGGAACTTGTAAATCATCTACAGATATAGATACTCCGGCTTTTGTCGCATAACGGAAACCTAAATCTTTCAGTTTGTCTGCGATTTGAGCAGTTCTCGCTGTTCCATAGTGAGTGAATGCCCAGGTAATTAATTTTTTTAATTGACCTTTGTCAACAACTTGATTACGAAATACTTGTTCTTCTGTCATGGTAATTGGTAATTGGTAGTTGATGATTTTACTTGGCGAAAGCCAGTCATTTGTTGTTGGTCATTTGTTGTTGGTCATTTGTCATTTGTTATTTTTTTGCTACTAATGACTAATGACTAATGACCAATGACCAATGACATAAGACTAATGACTAATGACTAAGACTTTTTTAGCGGATTGCATTTTCAATGGTTTTATTGAAAATAATCCTTCCCGGAGTGGTGCGAATATATTGGTTAATTAAATTACCTTCCGCATCTTCCCGGACTCGGCGCAAAAGTGCGCCACTTTTCTCACCCACATAAGTTTTAGTTACAAACTGTCCGTCGTCCGATCGCTCTTCACTCGCCAGTTTTTCTGGTTCCGAATGTACGGTTTTGCCATGAAACCTCACCATGATGTATGAATGCAGGTTAATTTCTTTCTGTTCGTAGGCAACAATTACATCATCAAGACTTGGGAAATAGCGGTCTTTATCTTTAGCAAAACCCGGATTCTCAGCAGTCAAATAATAACAACCGAGTACCATATCTTGGCTAGGGGTAACAATTGGTCTACCAGTTGCCGGAGACAAGATGTTATTAGAAGCTAACATTAGCAATCTTGCTTCCGCTTGAGATTCCAAAGACAAAGGAACGTGAACCGCCATTTGGTCGCCATCAAAGTCAGCGTTAAATGCGGGACAAACTAATGGGTGTAATTGAATCGCCCTTCCTTCTACCAAAATTGGTTCAAAAGCTTGAATCCCTAATCTGTGTAGTGTAGGCGCACGGTTTAGTAATACTGGGTGTCCTTCAATTACCTCTTCCAAAACATTCCAAACACTTGGATCGTTGCGTTGAATTAACTTTTTCGCCGCTTTAATGTTGTTTACTAAACCTTGGCGAATTAGGCGATGGATAACGAAGGGTTGGAAAAGTTCGATCGCCATTTCACGAGGCAAACCGCACTGGTGAATCTTTAATTTTGGCCCTACCACAATTACAGAACGACCAGAATAATCCACCCGTTTACCTAACAAGTTTTGCCGGAAACGACCTTGCTTCCCTTCAATAATATCCGACAGAGATTTCAACGGACGATTATTAGCCCCAACCACCGTTCTACCGCGCCGACCATTATCAATTAACGCATCGACAGCTTCTTGCAACATCCGTTTTTCGTTACGGACAATGATTTCAGGAGCTAAAATTTCCTGTAATCTAGCTAAGCGGTTATTCCTATTAATTACCCGGCGATACAAATCATTTAAATCCGAAGTCGCAAACCGACCACCATCTAATTGCACCATCGGGCGTAAATCAGGCGGAATCACGGGAATAACTTCTAAAACCATCCAATCTGGTTTAGAACCAGTAGCGACGAAGTTATCCATTACGCGCAATCTTTTAATCAATTTGGCGCGTTTTTGTCCCTTAGCAGAAGCAATTTCTTCGCGTAATTGTTCTGCTTCTTTTTCCAGATTCAAATCTTGCAGTAACCGTTGTAGCGCCTCCGCACCAATTCCCACTTCTACACCAGAAAGTTGGGTATCCTCACTATAAATTTGATCCTCAATTTCCATCCACTGATCTTCACTCAGCAGTTGCTTATAAGTGAGGTTAGGCGCATTACCAGGATCTAGAACCACATAAGCATTAAAGTAAACAATTTGTTCCACATCCCGCAACGGCATATCTAAGAGAATCGCAATATAAGAAGGAATTCCCTTGAGATACCAAACATGGGCAACTGGCGCTGCCAATTTAATATAGCCCATGCGATGCCGACGCACTCTAGATTCGGTTACTTCTACGCCGCAACGTTCGCAAACAATACCTCTATGTCTGACTCTTTTATATTTACCGCAGTGACATTCCCAATCTTTTGCAGGGCCAAAAATGCGCTCACAAAATAAGCCATCCATCTCTGGCTTTAGGGTACGGTAGTTAATAGTTTCTGGCTTGGTTACTTCACCAACTATTTGTCCATTAGGTAGAGTTCTTTCTCCCCATTGCCGAATTCTTTCTGGTGAAGCAATGCCAATTTTTACATAATCAAAACGCTGTTCCAGCTTTGCCATTTCTACTCCGAAAATCAAAATATTATTATTAGGAAATCAACTTTTTTAGGGAGTGGGTAGTTGGGAGTGGGTAGTGGGTAGTTGGTAGTTGGCATTTTTAAGGAGACAGAACACAAGAAAAACACTTTTACTCTGAATGCTATTTCCTTTTCCAATTACCAACTACCCACTACCTATTACCCATTACCACTTACTCTTCTTCCTCTACCAAATCCTCACGAGTCAAAGACTCATAAGTTGGCTTACTAGGAGTCCGACGACCTCCCACATCTGCCATCAAATCAACTTCCACATCTCTGGTGCTACCATCATCTTGGGTTTCCACCTTATGTACGGCAATATCCAATCCCAAAGATTGCAACTCCCGCATTAACACCTTGAAAGATTCTGGTGTACCTGGACGAGGAATGGCTTTACCTTTAACAATGGCGTTGAGTGCTTCGTTGCGCCCCTGCATATCGTCAGATTTTACTGTCAGCAATTCTTGTAAAGTGTAGGCTGCGCCGAATGCTTCTAGCGCCCACACTTCCATTTCTCCAAACCGCTGACCGCCTTGTTGCGCTTTACCACCCAAAGGTTGTTGTGTCACCAAGGAGTAAGGTCCGGTTGAACGGGCGTGAATCTTATCATCGACCAAGTGTACTAGCTTCAGCATATAAGCTTTGCCGACGGTGATTGGTCGATCGAACGCCTCCCCTGTGCGCCCATCGTAGACGATAATCTTACCAGGGTGTTCTGGTCGGAACAGCCACTCTTTACCTGTTTCGTCCCTGGCTTGGTCTAGTTTCCCATGTACTGTCGCCCGTGAAGCTTCCTGCCCATAGCGTTCGTCAAATGGGACAACTTTAAACCGATAACCCAAGTTTTCTCCCGCCCAAGAAAGCAAGCATTCAAAAACTTGTCCGACGTTCATCCGCGAAGGTACACCCAGAGGATTCAACACAATATCTACCGGAGTACCATCAGGTAAATAGGGCATATCTTCCAAAGGTAGAATCCGGGAAATAATCCCTTTATTACCATGACGACCTGCCATTTTATCCCCAACTTGGATTTTCCGTTTTTGGGCAACATAAACGCGGACAACCATGTTTGCGCCCGGGGGTAGTTCGTCGCCTTGTTCGCGAGTAAACACCCGCACATCTACAACCCTACCTTTTTCGCCGTTCGGTACTCGCAGGGAGTTATCGCGTACATCTCTGGCTTTTTCCCCGAAAATTGCCCGCAGGAGTTTTTCTTCAGGGGGTTGGTCAGATTCACCTTTGGGTGTAACTTTACCAACGAGAATGTCTCCCGATTCTACCCAAGCCCCAATCCGAATAATTCCGGTTTCATCCAGTTGTCTGAGGGCATCTTCCCCAACGTTGGGAATTTCACGGGTAATTTCTTCTGGCCCTAATTTAGTTTGTCTGGCCTCAATTTCAAATTTTTCAACGTGAATTGAAGTGTAAATATCCTGATAAACTAGACGTTCGCAAATTAGGATCGCGTCTTCGTAGTTATAGCCTTCCCAAGGCATATAAGCGACTAAGATGTTATGTCCTAATGCTAGTTCGCCGCCTTCTGTGGCTGAACCATCTGCCATTACTTGACCTGCTTGTACTTTGTCGCCTACTTGTACGATCGGTCTTTGGTTCAAGCAAGTATCTTGGTTAGAACGTTGATATTTTTGCAGGACATATTCAATATCTTTCGGCTGTTCTTCTTTCCCGTTGCTTCCTGTTGATGACGGAGGACGAACTCTGATTCTTTCGGCATCTACATAAGTAACTTCTCCGTCAGTCCGAGAAACAATCACCATCCCGCTATCTCTAGCAGCTTGGGCTTCTAGTCCTGTACCTACCAAGGGTCTTTCCGGTCTGAGTAATGGTACCGCTTGCCGTTGCATATTGGAACCCATCAGCGCCCGGTTCGCGTCATCATGTTCTAAGAAAGGAATCAAAGAAGTAGCGACGGAAATGATTTGTACCGGAGAAACAGCTACATAGTCTACTTGGTCTGGAGTAGTGGTAGTAAATTCCTGACGATAACGTACTGGGACGGTATCTCCTAAAATTCTGCCGTTTTCGTCAATGGGAATATCTCCAGGTGCTACCCGCTTGTCGTCTTCCTCGTCAGCGGTCATGTAGGCTGGGGGCAAGTGAGACTGCACTATAGCGTTTTCTACGCGCCAGAAGGGGGTTTCTAAGAAGCCGTACTGGTTAACTCTAGCATGGGTAGCTAAGGAACTGATTAACCCTGCGTTTGGCCCTTCTGGAGTTTCAATAGGACAAACCCGACCATAGTGAGAGGGGTGAATATCCCGAACTGCAAACCCTGCCCGTTCTCTGGTTAATCCTCCAGGCCCTAGTGCAGAAAGTCGCCGTTTGTGGGTTAATTCTGCTAAGGGGTTGGTTTGATCCATGAACTGCGAGAGTTGGGACGAACCAAAGAATTCTTTAATGGCAGCAACTAATGGTTTGGGGTTAACTAAAGATGCGGGTGTCAAAACTTCGGCATCGGAAACTGTCATCCGTTCTCGGATGATTCTTTCTAAGCGGTTTAATCCGACGCGGACTTGGTTTTGCAGCAGTTCCCCCACGCTACGAACCCGACGGTTGCCTAAGTGGTCGATGTCGTCCGTGTTGCCAATGTCGAATTCCAGGTTGATTAGGTAGTCAATGCTGGCGAGAATGTCTTGAGGTGTCAATACCCTCATGGTGTCTGGAACATTCAGGCGCAGTTTGCGGTTGAGTTTGTAGCGCCCAACTCTACCTAAGTCGTAGCGTTTGGGGTCGAAGAACCGAGAATCTAAAAGTTGTTGACCTCCTGAAACGGTGGGTGGTTCCCCTGGACGCAGTTTGCGGTAGAGTTCCATTAAGGCTTCTTCTTCTGTTGGGTTGCCTTCTTTTTCCAGGGTTTTTTGGAAGTACTCTGGGTGACGCAGGGCATCGAAGATTTCGTTGTCTGCTAATCCCAAAGATTTTAAGAGGACTTGGGCGGAAAGTTTCCGGGTTTTGTCAATTCTGACCCAAACCAAGTCGTTTTTGTCGGTTTCAAATTTCAGCCATGCGCCTCGGTTGGGAATGAGGGAGGCTGAGTAGGTACGCCGACCGTTTTTATCTACTTCTGATTTGTAGTAAACTCCAGGGGAACGGACGATTTGGTTAACGATGACTCGTTCAGCACCGTTGATGATGAAGGTGCCTCGGTCTGTCATTAAGGGTAAGTCGCCGATAAAGACTTCTTGTTCTTTGATTTGCCCGGTTTCTTTGTTAATTAATCGAGTCGGAACGTACATTTGGACGGCGTAGGTACTATCCCGGCGTTTGGCTTCGTCTACGTCGTATTTAGGTCTTTTTAGTTTGTAGTCTTTACCTAAAAAGTGCAGTTCTAGCTTTCCTGTATAGTCGGTAATTGGGGAGAAGCTATTGAGTTCTTCGATTAATCCTTCTTCTAGGAACCAACGAAAACTAGAGCGTTGGATTTCTACTAGGTCAGGTAGTGTAACATTAGCAGTAGGAGCAGTAAGAGCCTCTTGGGTGGAAATGTTCATTTGGTCAGCAAGCATAGTTAGTTTTTAAGTTTTAGGCGATCGCAAACGAAACAAAGAAAATAGGTCAGTCAATTAACCTAGTTTGATTGAGGACTAGTTAAACAATCCAAAATTAAAAATTCAAAACCCCACAGGAAGATTTTGGCATCTGGCATTTTGAATTGACGAAGCATCCTCAATCCTAAATCGAAAGTATGAAAATCTGTGTAGTTTGTTAATTGCAAGTCTTCAATCTCAGCAAAGGTTTTGTAGATTACCACTAAACAATCCCAAATTCCAAAAGTAAAACAGGATGTAAGGATTTTCAAGATGAGCAGGATTGATTATTTGATTTATTCTGGAAATCCTCCCATCTGGGTCGGATTTATTGATTTACATTCTGGATCAGGATTAATCAAGAAATCCGGTAAATCTGTGAATCCTGGTTGGCTTTTGAATTTTGCTATTGAGCATTTTGCTTTGACTTAAGTTTTGTCACAGAATGCTGCGCTGGGCTTTAAAAGTTACCATTACCTCGTTAAACTGATATTTAGCTTGTCTATGCGAAATCTCTCTCCAGATAGTCGGCTGTTGTTGTCCAAAGACATAAGTTCCGGTCACGCCGACCGTACTGGATGATTTTGATATCGCTTTAAAAGCTGTTCTCATAAAGTTAAACGTTGGTGGCTAGGCAAGCAAATTCTAAAAATATCAGGCTTTTCACCTAGTAGTGTCGTTCGCGCAGCGTGCCGTCAGGCTTGTCGCCGTCATTTGCCTGTGTACTTCTTTTGTGGCTATGATATTGTAGCGTAGCAATAGTGTTTAGGCTAACTCGTTGATTCACGGCGTTTTCCCCCACTGTGTTTTCCCCCTTAAACATTATGGCGCAATGTTACCCATATTTGTTGACCAAAAACGGTTTTTTTAGTATGGTCAGCCAGAATTTTTTAATTAGTCTGTTGTAGCAAGTTACATTTTACACTTTATCAGCCGTAATTGGCAGACTAAACAATTGACAAGCGTTTTGAGTTGTGGTATTTGCGATCGCTTCTGGGGACACCCCACGTAAATTAGCCACAAATTCTGCCACATAGCGAACATAAGCTGGTTCGTTACGTTTCCCGCGTTTGGGAACTGGGGCAAGAAATGGGCAATCAGTTTCAATGAGTAACCGATCTTGAGGAATCATTTTGGCGGATTCTTGAATGGCGATCGCATTTTTGAATGTTACTACACCACTCAGGCTAATATAGAAACCTAAGTCTAAAAACCATTGAGTTTCTTCGGGAGTCCCGCCCCAACAGTGCATAACTCCAGCAACTGAGCCAGAATTTAGCCAAAAATCCTGCATTAGCTCTCGCATTCTCGAAGCTGCATCTCTACAATGAATAATGACTGGCTTTTTCAGGTTCCGGGCAATTTCCAGTTGAGCGAGAAAAATCTCTTCCTGCTGTTGTTGGTTTTGCGCCTTGTAAAAATCCAGTCCCATTTCGCCGATCGCGACTACTTTGGGATCTGAACTACACAAGCCATAAATTTGCTCTTGGGTATTGGCTGTCCACTTTTCGGCATCCAACGGATGTAAGCCAACCGCAAAAAACAGTTCAGGAAACTGCCTAGAAAGCTTCTGAATACCTGGAAACTCTCCCGGATGGACGCAAGAATGTACTAATGAGATAACTCCTGCGTCGCGCCAGCGTTGTCCAACAGCATCCAAGTCTGCCTCAAACACATCAAAATTGATGTGTACGTGGGTATCAATCAACTGCATGGTTAGGGGAAAGTTTTAAGTTTTGAGTGAGAGAGTTTTGAGTTAGAAAGAAACTTTAGGAGTTTTGGGTTAATAAAATTCCCCTGCTCCCCTGCTCCCCTGCTCCCCTGCTCCTAGAGCCTCTTTTAGGAAGCCGTAGCCGCTGCTTGACTATGACGCTTTAAGGTTCGGGCTAGACGAGATTTTTTCCGCGCCCCGGTGTTGGGATGCAGCACGCCTTTTTTCACGGCTTTGTCGATTTTGCTGTACGCAGCTGACATCCGCTCTTGTACCTCTGTGAGTGATTCTGGGGTAGGATTAGCAGCATAAGTGTCTACGGCTGCAAAATATCCCTTCATCAGCGTTCTGACTGCTGATTTGTATGCTTTATTACGCAAACGGTTGCGTTCGGCAATTTTTACTCGCTTAATAGCGGACTTAATATTAGCCACTGCTGTTCTTCCGAAGCTACTCTATCTAAATAAACATTGAAAGTCCTGGAAAAACTAATATAACATCTATGCTGACGCAGGAGCGATCCGCGATCGAAATCTCAAGTTAAGCTAGAGAAACAAATTAATGGGCAAGCCTGGAAAATAGGGACAAGTTGGCAAAACGTACTTATCTTAAAATACAGATGGTTTAACAACCAATCCCGCAAAATTACCAGGGTGTCTGTGGCCCTAAACACAAACGGGTAACTTCCTAAAGATTGGCATTCCTAACTCCATGCTGCGAATCATCACTGAGCGGACTGAGGCAGAAGCGGAATTGCGGCGTATCCGCGATCGCACTTCCACTGACCAGATTGTTCATAAAGAAGCAACGGTTCGAGAAGTCCTTCAGCGCGTTAAAGCGCAAGGCGATCGAGCGGTATTGCATTATACGGCGGAATTCGATCAACAAAACTTAACACCAGAAGAGTTGCGGGTCAGCGGTTCCGAAATGGATGCTGCTTATCAGCAGGTATCGAAAGAACTGTTAAATGCGATTCTTCTGGCTAAGGAACAGATCGAAGCTTTCCACCGACAGCGAGTACCCAAATCCTGGGTGCAGTTTAAAGATGACGAAGTAGTGTTGGGTAAACGTTACAGACCAGTAGATAAAGCCGGGATTTACGTTCCGGGTGGTCGCGCCGCTTATCCCAGTACTGTGCTGATGAATGCGATTCCGGCTAAGGTGGCTGGAGTATCGCGCATTGTCATGGTCACGCCTCCAGGGATGGATAAAGCGATTTCTCCAGCTGTGTTGGTAGCAGCACAGGAAGCAGGTATAACGGAAATTTACCGTGTGGGAGGGGCGCAAGCGATCGCAGCACTAGCATTCGGGACAGAAACTATACCAAAAGTCGATGTGATTACTGGCCCTGGTAACATTTACGTCACGCTGGCGAAAAAATTGGTTTATGGCACTGTCGGCATAGACTCGTTAGCAGGGCCATCAGAAGTGTTGGTAATTGCGGATAAAACAGCAAATCCAGTCCATGTAGCGGCTGATTTGTTGGCGCAAGCAGAACACGATCCAATGGCTTCCGCGATTTTACTAACTACGGATTCTACTTTGGCGCATAAAGTGCAAGCTGAGGTAGAACTGCAATTGGTGGATCACCCACGCCGGACGTTGACAGAAAAAGCGATCGCGCACTATGGCTTAATTGTTCTCGTAGAGTCTCTAGCCTTAGCTGCGGAACTGTCTAACGAATTTGCCCCCGAACACTTAGAACTAGAAGTCGAAGATCCTTGGTCAACCCTGGATTTGATTCGCCATGCGGGAGCAATTTTCCTGGGTCATTCTACCCCAGAAGCCGTCGGCGATTACTTAGCAGGGCCAAATCATACTTTACCGACTTCCGGTGCCGCCCGCTACGCCTCTGCTTTGGGCGTGGAAACCTTTATGAAACACTCTAGCCTGATTCAATATTCTGCCACCGCACTTCAGAAAGTAGCTAGTGCGATCGAAGTTTTGGCGAATGCAGAAGGACTACCTTCACACGCGGACTCAGTGCGACTGAGAGTTTCCCGGCGCGAGTCTGGTCCTGAAGGCAATCCCAAATCTTCATCCTAAAGACAGTTGACACCAGAGTTAAATTAACTTTAATTAATCCCCATTCCCAGGTAGGTGAGTGCCGGAAATAATCGATCGCCAAACATAAAGTCAGTATAATTCTGTTCGTTTCCCATCTCGACCGTGAAATAATTACGGTCTAGGATGAATCTTTATAGGTTGCCAAGAAGTAATGCAGTTAAGTCCTAAGTTTTGATTTGCTGCCATGCCTTGTCAGAGTTTTGTGTTTAGGAGGCAAGGGTTTTATCATTAGGCCAGTGGGAAATCAAAAAAAAAAGATAAACCCGCCTTCATTTAATTGGCAATTGAGGATATTTTTATAAATCGAAACCGAAAACGCAAAACTCACAACTACTCATTGAGGAGGCATGATTAGTGCTCAAAACAATTCTTATCGCATTAGATGGGACAGAACTATCCGAACAGGTAATTCACAGCCTTGACCAAGTTAACTTACAACCGGAAACGAAAGTTATCCTGTCTCACGTTATCCCACCGTCGGGAGAGGATGTAGAATGGTCTGCCGATCGACCCCTTGGCATCAGTGAGGAAATTCCCTACCGGAAAGCGGAAAAGCAGTTGCAGTCCTACCAAACTAGACTGCCTTACCAAAGTGAATTAGAAATAGTTACAGGCGATCCGGCAGAAGAAATAGTCCGTCTTGCCAATATTCACCACGCTGATTTAATTATCATTGGTAGTCGTGGGTTGACAGGGTTAAAACGGATTTTAGAGCGATCGGTAAGCAGCCAAGTCATAGAAGATGCTCCTTGCTCAGTGTTACTGATTAAACCAAGATAAGCAATAGTCAGACAAAGTGTAAACTGTTAATCATTTAAATTGCTTGAGGAAAGGTTTCAGGCTTTCGCTCAAGATACTAAGCATCTGAAACAAATTTCGCCGGAAATGAGTCAGATTAGAGTGTATTTACTCAAATAATTTTGTTTGGTTTAGGCAAATTGGCGTTTCCCAGAATAAAGCTGAAAAATTATGATTAACAGTCGTCAACAAAATCCCTGGATTTTAAGCATCATATCAATGCTATTAGTGACTTTAGTTACTCCCAGTCACAGTTCCCATAATCAGCTATTTAAACTCATATCAATAGGGCTATTTAATTCACCAGCTTTAGCACAATCTTTACCCGGAAATATTCAGTATACTCCTCCCGATCGCGGAGCACCAGGAGCCACAGGATCGGGTGGAGCCAGAGCGCACGAAAAACCCGCTATTTTACAATCTGAAGATAATTGGACAAGAACTAGGGGTACTGCTCCACCTCCCCCGGCGACTATTCAAACTGTACCAAAAGAATGTATTCCCACAACCCCAACTCTCCTAGTCCCACAAAATCATCTAGGATTAACTACTTCTAGTAATCCCACATTCCTCTGGCATTTACAAAATAAAGATGTAGAAATCATGGTATTTGAATTGCGAAAAGCCGGAGAAAAAGAACCAATTTATGCTGAACAGTTACAACCTTCAGCCGGAATAATTCAAATGAAACTCCCCAAAGATAAAGTAGAATTAGAAATAGGAACACAATACGTTTGGTCAGTTTCAGTTCCTTGTATTACTGAAGGAAAAAGAAGAAAAATATCTGTAGAAGCAGGAATTGAGCGAGTAGCTCCTCCACCAGAATTAACTCAGCAATTATCTCAAGCTACTACCCCCCAACAAAAAGCTAGAGTTTTTGCTCAAAAAGGTTATTGGTATGATGCCCTAGACACACTTAGTACTGCTTTTACAGCTAATCCCAATCAATCTACATACGGTGATATTCTCTCCTTATTAGATCAAGTAGGATTAAATGAAATAGCGAAAAAAGAGCGCCAACAATAATCAAAATCTTAAAAGTTCGTTGTGAGCACTTCAGTGCTCCAGCGCTCAAGCGCTCACAACAGACAATTGAGGAAAGGTTCGTTGTGAGCACTTCAGTGCTCCAGCGCTCAAGCGCTCACAACGAACGACTTAAGGTTTAATTTGATTATTTGTGAGAAATTCTCTTAATCTGAGCAAACCGAAAGTTTGAGCTAAATTCAATGGAAGTAAAGAGATACCTTCCAAGCGAGATTGTACCCAACCATTACCCCAATACCATTCGTGAAAACCATCAATTCCTTGACTTAAAATCAAGCGAAGATGATTAGATTCTGCTACATCAACTTGGTGTTGAATGGTCAAAGGACCTAGCCGACTAGTAAACTTTAATCCCCTGTGGAATTCCTCTGGTAAATTAGAATCTAAACTTTGCGGCCATAACCACTGCTGTAATTTTCGCGGATAGAGCAGACTTTCTCGAATTGTATTTTCCTCTGCTTCCACCTCAATTCGCAAATTACTATGTTGAAAATTACCCAGCATAAATTAAATTATTACCAAACTAACAATTTTTCCTGTACCATAACACTTCCTTCCCACCCTTGGCAGAAACAACATTTCAAATCGAAACTCGCCACTTTCTGACTCACCACTCGCCAATCAGCCACTTACAATAGAAGATGTTAAGAAATGTAAGGAATTTTCATGGCTGACCAGTTAATTAGAGCCACTGCTGCCGATGGCGGGATTCGTGCCGTTGGTGTAATTACAACACGCCTCACTGACGAAGCGAAACGGCGACATCAACTTTCCTACGTAGCAACCGCTGCCTTGGGGCGCACGATGTCAGCAGGGTTGTTGTTAGCTTCTAGTATGAAGCGACCGGAATCAAGAGTAAATATTCGGGTGAAAGGAAATGGCCCTTTAGGGGGAATTTTAATCGATGCCGGGTTAGATGGTACAGTGCGGGGATATGTAGAAAACCCTGGAATTGAACTACCACCGAACGCCAAAGGCAAACTAGATGTAGGTGGCGCAGTAGGTAAGGAAGGATATCTCTACGTAGTTAGAGATGTGGGATATGGTTATCCTTACTCCAGTACAGTAGAACTGGTTTCTGGGGAAATAGGTGATGATGTGACTTATTACCTGGCTGCTTCCGAACAGACACCTTCGGCTTTAGTAGTGGGCGTGTTTGTCGAGGGTGGGGTAGTGACGGCATCTGGGGGTATTTTGATCCAAGTTATGCCGAAAGCTGCATCGGATGAAGCCTTGGTACAAACTTTAGAGTCCAGGGTAGCAGCATTGGCGGGATTTACGCCTTTGTTACAAGCAGGTAAGACATTACCAGATATTTTTCAGCAATTGCTGGGAGATATGGGGCTAGTGCAGTTACCGGAAGTGCAGCTGCTACGCTTTCAATGTAACTGCTCCTACGAGAGAGTTTTAGGTGCGCTGAAACTTCTGGGAGAAGCGGAATTGCAGGACATGATCGAAAAAGATAATGGTGCTGAGGCTACTTGCCATTTCTGTGGAGAAGTTTATCAAGCCAGCAGCGATGAATTAGCGCAACTAATTTCCGATTTACGAGCCCAATCCTCTGTCTGAGATCGGGTGACAAATTGTTTAAAGGATGGTAAGTAGAATATATATTGCCCAAGATCTAGCTTTTTTGGAATTAGAGGGGTAGGATAGCTACCACTGCCTTTTCGAGCTAGCCTGGTCTAAAGCACGATTATTTTGGTGTGAGCTATGAGAGAACGGGGAAGTCCAAAGCAATGGTTGTCGATGAAAGCTTCTGAACAGGGGAATAAAAATCGATCGCCAATTCCACCTCTGATTCCAAATAATACTGTTACGCCTAATGGCTCGCTGCCAGAAAAATTAAAAGTGAACGCTTCAGTTTCGCCAGAGAAGCACCAAGATGAAGCGCCAATCACAGCAAGTGAAGCTCCCAAAAATGGTAAACTCAGGCGAATTAGTAAAAAGTTAAAACAAGTGCAGATAAAAATGCCTCTGGCGGTGTTTCAGTTAACAGGACAGTGGCAATTCTGGGTAGCCTTAGCAACAGTTAGCGCAGGCGGAGTGGGAACACTGGCAGTAAGTTTGTTGTTAACGCTGCCAGCACAGCCCAACTGCTCGTCAATTAACTTAATGACAGCTTCAGCGAGTGAGCGAATTTCCTGCGCGGAAATATTAGCGAATAAGCAGACAGTAAATAGCTTGCTCGAAGCAATTTCCCTGGTTAAAACTCTACCAGAAGATCACCCATTGCGGGATGAAGCAAACTCACTGATCAAAGGATGGTCGCAAGAAGTTTTAAATTTGGCAGATAAGTCTTTTGACGCTGGTAAATTACAAGAAGCGATCGCCACAGCGAAAAAAATCCCCAGTGATGTTCCCGCTTATACGCTAGTAGAAAAACGCATTTCCGCTTGGCGTGCGATTTGGACAAAGGCAGAAGGTTACTATCGAGCCGCTGAAGCACAGGTACGTAAAGAAAATTGGACTCAAGCCTTCCGGGAAGCAGTACGCTTACTCTACATCGGCAACAGATATTGGGAAACAACAAAATATGAAGAACTTACCCAAATTATTGCCTCAGCCAGAGAAGACGGCGAAAACTTAACCAAAGCTCGCAGATTGGCACGCGCAGGCGGTGTAAAAAACCTGTTAGAAGCGATTAAATTAGCCCAAGGAATCAGTTCAAAAAGCTATCTTTTTGAAGCCTCTAAAACCGCAATATTGGAATTTGGGCGGAAAATGCTGGATTTAGCGCAAACCCAGCTGGATAATCAAGATGTCGATGGAGCATTGTCTATAGTCCGGCAAATTCCCTCAATTATCAACTTGCAGGGTGATATTGAAGACTTCACTAACTTGGCACAAGCTTTAGCTTTAGCGGCTGATGGGACAGTAGGTAGTTTAGATGCGGCAATTAACCAAGTGCAAAGGATTGGCCCCAATCGACCTTTGTATAATAAAGCTCAAGATTGGTTATTGCGTTGGCAACAAGAACAACAAGACGTAGCAAAATTAGATAAAGCCCGTCAGTTAGCAAGTATGGGCACTGTTAATGACTTCCAGGCAGCCATTAGAGAAGCACAACAAATTCCAGAAAATAATCCCAGAGCTAGAGAAGCAAAACAACAAATTGGGGCATGGGAAGCTCAGATTCAAACAATTGAAGATCGTCCCCTGTTGAGTCGTGCTGAGCAGGTAGCCAAATTGGGAGATGCCACTTCTTTGGCAGCCGCAGTTAATGAAGCTGCTAAGATTAGCAAAGGTCGGGCGCTGTATTCGGAAGCTCAAAGTAAAATTGGGCGATGGACGGCTCAAATTCAACGAATTCAAGACCAGCCCTATTTAGATCAGGCAAGACAATTAGCTAATTCGGGTAATTTCGCGGCAGCAATTAATACTGCTCAACAAATTAAACCAGGTAGGTCGCTGTCTAATCAGGCGCTCTCGGCAATTCAAGAGTGGCAAGGGCAAGCCAAAGCGCAACAGAATTGGCAACAAGCGCAACAGTTGGCAACTGCTGGTACGCCAGATTCTCTAGTATCGGCAATTGGGTTATTAAGGAGTATTCCGCGAAGTTCGGCAATGCGTGCGGAAGCGGAAACTGCCATGAATCAATGGAGTTACCAAATTCTATCACTCGCGCAAGATCGGGCAAATTATGATTTGCCTGGGGCAATTTCTATTGCCAGAAGTATTCCGGCTGGGACTAGTGCTTACCCAGAAGCAAAAGCACAAATCGAAGTCTGGCAAAATATCTTGAATCCCCCAGCACCCCCAAGCCCTGAATATTTTGCACCTCCAGTGGAACAAACTCCCGTTACTCCAGAAGCTTCGCCACCAGCGGATTTTAATACTCCGGCGATTAGCCCTTAGATTAGAGACAAGGGGACTCTTGAGACAAGAGGAAGTTGATTAACTTAAAACTCAGAACTCTCTAAACGAGAAATTCGATCAACTACCTTGTTCAATTTGTCTGACGACGGTGAGGGCACAATAGGAGACACCAGCAGTTCCTTCCCCTGGATGGGTGGAGTCACCAACTAGCCAGAGGTGGTTAATGGGTGTACGATTGGCAAATCCAAAGGGGCCAAAAGTGGGAATACGTTGACCGATACCGCCGACTACGCCTCGATCGCGACCTGTAAAGCGAGCAAAGGTGCGTGGTGTAGCTGCTTCGGTGTGGAGAATTTTTTCTCTTGTGAGGTGGAAATATTGACCCAGTTTGGTTAAAGCTTCTTGGGTGTATTTACTTTTTAAGGTTTCGTAGTCTGGGCAATTCCACCAAATTCTGGTATCTGTAAACGAGGAAGCTGTAATTGTGGCTTTACCTTGGGGGGCACGTCCATCTCCCGGACGACTTACGGAAACAAACAGGGAATTATTTTCACCGATCGGTCCTTCGTAATCGTAGAAAAATTGTAAATGGGGTGGACATTCTCTTGGAATAGCGGTTTCATCTACTCCTAAATACAGGACAAAAGCGCCTGATGCTGGTGGTAGTTTATCTACGCGATGGCGATATCCTTTGGGTGCTGTTTCTCCTAATAGTTGGACTAGGTTTTGAACGGTGACATTAGCAATTATGTGATCTGCTGCCTCAATCCAAGTTTCTCCGGTTTTTTGGTTGTAAATTTGAACGGCTGTAGCTTTGCCATTTTGGGTGTAAATTTGTTTTACTGTGTGGCGCATTAATAATTTTCCGCCATCCCGTTCTAAGGCACCCACTAGGCGATCGCTCAACACCTGCATACTACCTTTGAGGTGATACAATCCCTGTGGCGCTTGACTTACACCCAAGGCAGTCGCCGCATAAAGCAAAGCTGTTTCCTCTGCATCTACTTGGGAATAAAGCTTTAACTGTAAATCTAAAAAAGTTCGTAACCGCAGATTTTGGGCTAAACCAAAATAACGTAACGCATCTCCCACCGTCGAGAAAGTGTGAGGTAAAGTTAATAAAGTGTCAGGTCGAACTGCTTTAGTTAACTGCCATAAATCCCATAAGTTACGCGGTGGTAAAACCGGATCGCGAGATTGAAACGCCCAACTGTAACGAAATAAATCATTTAATAACTGCCAAAATGGTTCGCTTCCGGGAAACTGTCGCTGACGTTCGGCAACCCATTTTTGCGGATCTCGCCAGACATTAATCGGTTCAGTTTCCCCTGGCAGAAATACCGCACAAGCAGGATCGCAATATGTCGCCTCTGGCAAATCTATTTCTAATTCTGAGAATATTTTGTGATGAATGCCTCCCGGTTCTAACCCAGCGACTTGGGTAGCGCCAACATCAAAGGTAAAACCGCGACGTTGAAATGTGGAAGCGCATCCTCCGGGAACTAAGGCTTGATCTAAGACTAAAACTTGGTAGCCCCGATGGGCAAGTAAGGCGGCGGCGGTTAAACCACCAATTCCCGCACCGATAACAATTGCTTTGTTATTGCGATGAGTTGTCATAGAATTTTACTTTTCTTTACATTTCTTATTTTAATTTAACTGATGTAGTAATTCTCAGTATTTACCGTTCCCCGTTCCCGGCTCTGTAGTTAAGATGAAGGAAGTGTTACATTAACCCCTACGTTTGATGACCTCGATTTTGCTCAAGTCTCCTCCTGTGAATGCCCCTACTGTATATCAGTTACCTAATGGGCTAACGATCGTTGCCGAACAAATGCCGATCGAAGCTGTAAATTTGAGTATTTGGTTAAATATTGGTTCTGCGGTAGAGTCAGATCAAATTAATGGCATGGCTCATTTTTTAGAACACATGGTTTTTAAGGGAACCGAAAATTTAGCCAGTGGCGAATTTGAGCGTTTAGTTGAAGAGAGAGGTGCTGTCACGAACGCTGCTACCAGTCAGGATTATACTCAGTTTTACATTACAACTGCGCCCAAAGATTTTGCTGATTTAGCGCCTTTACAAATTGATGTGGTGTTGAATCCTAGTATTCCTGATGAAGCATTTGAGCGAGAAAGATTGGTAGTTTTAGAAGAAATTCGCCGTGCAGAAGATAACCCGCGTCGGCGTACTTATCAGAGATCGATCGAAACAGCTTTCAATCAATTACCATACCGTCGTCCAGTATTAGGCCCAACATCAGTGATCGAATCTCTCACACCGCAACAAATGCGAGATTTTCACTTTGGTTGGTATCAACCTCAGTCAATCACAGCGGCGGTGGTGGGTAATTTACCAGTAGAACAATTAATCGAAATTGTTGTCGAAGGTTTAACTAAAAATCGCTCAAACTTCAGTTCTATTCCAGATAGTTTTGCTATTCCTGAATGGCAACCGGAAGCACCTTTTACGGAAGTTGTGAGACGGGAATATGTGGATGAAAGTTTACAGCAAGCCAGATTAATTATGATGTGGCGAGTACCGGGAATGACGCAGTTAGCCCAAACTTATCCAATAGATATTTTAGCAGCGATTTTAGGACAAGGACGTAGTTCTAGATTAGTGCGAGATTTGCGGGAAGAGAAACATTTGGTAACGCAGATTTCTGCGAGCAATTTAACTCATCATTACCAAGGAATTTTTCAAATTTCAGCTAATTTACCAGTGGAAAATATAGAAGCAGCGGAATTGGCGATCGCAGAACATATTCGCAAATTACAAAAAGAACCTGTAACTCAAGCCGAAATTTCTCGCGTGCGAACTCAAGTAGCAAATAGATTTGTGTTTGCTTCGGAAACTCCGAGCGATCGCGCCGGAATGTATGGTTACTATCAATCAATGGTCAAAGATTTAGCTCCCATGCTCAATTATCCAGCCAGAATTCAAGCAGTTGATGAGGAAGAATTACAATTTACTGCTAACAGTTTTTTATCTCCAGAAGCTTATGGAATAGTAATAGTAAAACCGGAATAATTCGGGAATGGCGAAATTTTGAGTTTTGAATTTTGAGTTTTGAATTAAGAAGACAGTTTGGAAAGTTTTTTGTTTTGAATTGTCCTCTCCTGGATCTCGTCTGCCCCCCAGCCCCCCAGCCCCCCTGCCCCCCAGCCCCTCTGCCCCCCTGCTCCTCTGCATTAATTTAGAGCTTACTTATGTGGACAGCAATTTCTGAACATATTAGCGAAGTAACAGGCGAGAAATTTGTCATAGAAAACCGCCGTTCTGTGGGTGGTGGTTGTATTAATCAAGGGTATGCGATCGGGAATAGCGATCGCACTTATTTTGTCAAACTAAATCAAGCTGACCAAGTTGATATGTTTGCAGCGGAAGCTTTGGGATTAAAAGAAATGTGGTCAACTAAAACTATTCGTGTTCCCCAACCAATTTGTTACGGTACAGCTGATAATTCGGCTTACATAGTGCAAGAATATTTAGAATTAGGGCGCAGTGGTGGCAATAATGCTTGGCAAGAAATGGGGCGAAAATTAGCAGCAATGCACTTGAGATCCCCGACTTCTCTAAGAAGTCGGGGATCTGGTTTTGGTTGGGAGAGAAATAATACCATTGGTTCTACACCACAAATTAACACTTGGACATCAGATTGGGTAGAGTTTTTTGCCCAAAATCGAATTGGTTATCAACTGAAATTAGCTAAACGGCGAGGTGGGCAATTTAGCCAAGGGGAAAGTTTAATTAAAGCGATTCCTGAATTATTAGCAAATCATCATCCTCAACCATCTTTAGTACATGGGGATTTATGGTCAGGAAATGCGTCAGTGACAGCAGCAGATGAACCTGTGATTTTTGATCCGGCGACTTATTATGGCGATCGCGAAGTCGATATTGCCATGACCGAATTATTCGGCAGATTTCCTGCTAGTTTTTATCATGGTTATAACGAAGTTTGGCCTTTAGATTCCGGCTATGAATCACGCAAAATTTTATACAATCTCTACCACATTATTAACCACTTTAACTTGTTCGGTGGTAGTTACGAATCTCAAGCAAATCGCATGATTAGCCAATTGTTGAGTAAAGTTTAGAAGAAAGAACGAGATGAACGAGATGAAAAGGCAGAACTCAGATCTTGCATCTAGAGGCAGAGCCTCCGTTTTTCGTTCCCAGGTTGAACCTGGGAACGAGATGAACGAGATTAAAAGGCAGAACTCAGATCTTGTACCCGGAGCCTTTTCTCACTATGAAACTGCTAAAGGCAAATGGGAATTGTCAGAGATATTCCTAACTTTTGTGGAATCTTTAACGGAACGGAGATTAGATTTTTTGCCGGGGAATTTTTGACCGTCCCAGTTACGATATTTCCAGGCAAGTTCTAAGAGATCCATCCATTGCTTTTGTACCTGTTTGAGTGACCATTTTAAATCTTTGGCAATTTCCTCATCAAATTTGTTGACTTTTTTGAGTTCCAACAATTCCCGATGTTGTGGGGAAAGTTGATTTAAAAATTCTTCCCATTGCCCAGAGGACATTCCCAATTTTTGGTCTAAGTCTGCGCCTAACCACTGATGGACTAGTTTCCAGTGGGATGCACGGGCGAACTTATCTACATGATACTTAAAGCGTTGTTGTAGATAATCTCGTTCGCGAGGGGTTAATTTGAGAAACTCGTCAATATCCGGGGCGGAAAAGTCTTCTAGTTTTAAGACTAGGTAGTTTACACAGTCCGTTTGACCTTGAGATTCTAAATAGTTTAGGAGTTCTGTGATAATTCGATCGCGCAACATCCCATCAGTAGGATCGACTGTTTCCGTCATCATTTGCGATCGCACTTGCTGCATTGTGGAAGCAGACCAACCACTTTGTTGATCGTACTCTCCTTTGGGAGTTTCTACCGCTTGTTCAATATCAACAGAAGTTTCCGCAGGTTGACGTTTAACAAAAGCCTGCACCCGCAACACAATCAATTGTTGACTGGTACCATTTGGTAAAGTAATGCGGCGCTTGGCATAATTTTCTGTAAACGCCAAATACTCTGCTAATTCTAGCTTGGTGCCCAGTTGAAAATTGGGTAACTCGTATTCCCGACGAAAAGCAGCAAGCGAAGCAGCGTAAAACTCTTGCAAAAAATCGTCAATCAGATTTTTCCGACCTTGGAAACCCAACTGAGATTGAGACGGTGCTACGTAACGATAAATCATAGCAGTTAAATTGCTATGCAGTTCAATACGTCCCTGTTTTGCGCCTTTCTGGTAGTAAGACAAGCACTTGTGTAATCTATTACGTCCCAATATCAGTTGCCAAGAGTAAACTTCTCCAGAAGTTTGGATGCGAGCACTTTTGTAGCACATCCGTTCTACTTCTGTGGCAATTCTGGTTGCTACTCCTAGTACACTCTGGGAGTTGCAACCAACTTTTTGGGAAAGTTCATCAAGGAGAATTTCCTGTAAATTTGACCCCTCCTTTGGGAGTGAGAGTTCCGGACTATTGGCGTTAACGGCAGTAGTTACATTTGGAATAGTATTAGCTTGAACCTGCATGGTATTGCCCCTCAGCATTAAAGTTACAAATTGCACTAACATTTAGGGAAAATTAATTTGGGTGCGATCGCCCCTTTGTGTGATTTAACTTTTTAATCTGACTCAGATATTGACAGTAGGCACCAAAAATGAAAACTTTTACCAGGGAACTTCCCGGAGGACTACACTCACCTAACTTGGACACTTTTTTCGCCAATAAGTTTATATTTGCTTTACTTAAGGGAGAAAAATTTTGAAGATTTTTCCAAGTCAACCACCGATCATTATCTTAACGAATAGCGAGTGAGAATTTTAGCCATCTGTTGATTTCAGCAATGGTTAATTACCTAATTCAATCCCAGCTTTAATACTTATCTATTCGGTATGACAAATGGCAATTAATTCAGTAAATACCACCTATTGATTTACTATTAATGCCATATTGCTATGTCTAGAATCCTTGTCATACTTAAATTACAAGCATTAAACCTTTCGGGAATGTAGTAACTTTTTCCAATCATTTAAATAGAATGTCAACCGAGAATATAATTTTTTATCCATATCTAGTAAAGTCCCGAAAACTGCCCTTTCACCTGATAAATATAGTTTCGTAGAAATTCAAAGATTTGTCGATAAGGAAAAAGTAGGTAGTTTGCTTACCTCAGTTTAAGTAAGAAAAAAACAGAAAAGCTCAGGAAAGCTCAGGAGGTTTCAGGTGGTAGTAGGAAAAAGTCAGGAAAAGTCAGGTTATACTATGGATGAACCAGTAGAAATTAATCATAAATTGGCTCTCATGGATGTAGAAGCAGCACTAAAAATTATCGATCGAGCAGTGTTGGCTAAAAATAACAGGCGTTTAAAGGACGTTGAAAGGCTAGTATTCAAGGGAGCTTGGTTAAGGCAAAGTTATGCTGAGATTGCCAAAGAATCTGGCTATACCTTGACCTACATCAGACAAGATATTGGTTCTAAGTTATGGAAACTGCTGAGTGAAGTTTTGGCAGAACCAGTCAGTAAGATCAACCTTCAGGCGGCGGTGGAACGGGAGTCAGAAAGGCAAGGACGATCGAAACCGGAGACACCACCTCTATATGATGAACCTGTAGATCCCGAACCGAAACCTACCCCAGTTCATAACCCCAATTTCATGGGACGAAACAGGGAAATTGCCGACATAAATGCTTTTGTCCAACAAGGGGCGAAAATTATTTTGGTTTATGGTAAGGGTGGCGTGGGTAAGTCTTTGTTGTCTTGGGAATATTTCACCACTCAGAATTTTGACCCAATTCTGGAAGTGTGGATGGCGAAAGAGGCAGAAATCATCACTACCAATGCCAAAAGTATAGTTGAAGAATGGCTAAGGCGACACTTTCAGGAGGAACCGAGAGAAGACTTTGGGGTGACGCTGGAGTTATTGCGGCAAAAGTTACGCGATCCAAATCGTCGGGTAGGAGTGTTGATTGATAATTTAGAACCTGCTTTAGATAAACATGGGAGATTGATTCCTGCTCATCGAGACTATGTAGAATTATTCCGCGTGTTAGCCGATCCAGCCGGAAACTGTGTAACTTTAATTACCAGTCGGGAAAGACTTGGGGAATCTGCTGTCACTTTTCAGGATTATCGATTAGAAGGATTAAAATTATCGGTCTGGAAACAGTTTTTTATAAATCGGGGGATTGAGGTTCATTCTGATGTTTTGTCGGCGATGCACCAAGCTTATGGCGGAAATGCTAAAGCGATGCACATCTTGAGTGGTGTGATTCAAACTGATTGGTCAGGTGATATGGAAAGTTACTGGCAAGCAAATCAGAAGAATTTGTTAATTGAGTCAGATTTACAAGATTTGGTTGTTAGTCAATTTAAGCGGTTGCAAGAAGTCGATCTGGATGCTTATAAATTGCTTTGCCGTTTGGGATGTTTTCGCTATCAAGATGTACGTGCGCTACATCGGGATGTGATGATGTGTTTGCTTTGGGATGTTCCAGAGTCGCAAAGGATTCGAGTTGTGAAGTCTTTGCGCGATCGATCTTTGGTAGAATTCCTCAAGGGAGAATATTGGTTACACCCAGTAATTCGTGCAGAAGCCAGGACAAGGCTTAAAGCCAGTGAAGATTGGAAAACTGTCAATATAAAAGCCGCCGAATTTTGGACGCAAAGTGTAGAAACCTTAGATACTACAGAAGATGCAATCAAAGCTTTGGAAGCTTATTATCATTATGTTGATATTGCAGAATTTGACTTAGCTTGCGAAGTACTTTTAAAAGAAAGAAAGTACAAATTAAATTATCAAGGAGAACCAGAAGCACTAACAACTTCTTTTGGGAGATTAGGCTTAGTGCAACACATTCTTTCTGTAGTTTTGGCAATTACAGATAAACTTGATAATGACTATTATTTAACCATGCTTCCTGGTCATATCGGCGGATTTTACCATCACCAGGGTGATATTCGGACTGCCATTGAATATTACCAAAAATGTATTATGATGGCAAAAAAATATAGCGATTCTCTTGACAAAGACAATTTCGATCCTAAGATTAAACATGAACTAGAAAAATATAATATAGGCATTCTATTTACAACTAGTTCTTGTAAAGAAGCTCTCTGGGAAGTTGAAGCAGCAATTCAATCTTACGAAGAAGTTATTGCTTTAACAGAAAATACAAATTGGCATATATATGCCATAATTTCTCAGTTTAGTATAGGTTTACTATATTCTTATAGTGAGTCGGAAGCTGAGCAACAGAAAGCGTTGGAATTACTAGAGAAAAGTTACCAAGCTTATCTGAAACTTCCAGAGAGAATGCTGGGTTCATGGAGTCATGTACAGAGCTTTTTTGCTATGGGGATAATTAATACTAATCTAGGACGAAATGAACAAGCATTAACCATGTTTAACCGCGCCTTAAGTTATGCAGAAGGCAGTAAGTATAAGCGAGCGCAGGGTCAAATAATCACTGGTTTAGCAATGGTGAGTCGCAATCAAGGTAACTATGAAGAAGCGTTAGAAAGGCATACAAGAGCGATCGACATTTTGCAAACAATAACAGCTAAAAAAGACCTAGCCGACGCTTACTATGAACTAGCCCGCACCTATCAAAAAATCGGTGAAATTGAAAAGAGTAACAGTAACTTCCAAACAGCCATTCAAATTTATGAACAAATGGGCGCACCTAAACAAGTACAAAAAATCAAAAAGCAATGGAAAATTTAGCACTAACATCCCATTGACTATCAAAAACCCGCCAGCAAATCAATCTTCCTGGCGGGTTACAGCTTACATCTTAATTTAAGGAATGAAACTTTGAACATCAGCACTAATGAAATCACTAGCATTCAATGAACTAGCTGAAACACCTGCTAATACAGCTAAATATTCACCCGTAGCAGTAATCCGAATTAAAGTATTATTGGCGTTAGCACCAGTACCTTGAGAAATAGTTAAAGCGCTAAATGGCAAAGCAAGAGCTAAACCAATTTTATCTCCCTCTTCCTTTTTAAAATCGCCAATAAAATCTGCCAAACTTGGATTTGCTCCCCCATCACCAGGAGCAAATACAAAAGTATCCGCTCCAGCACCACCATAAATAATATCTGGCCCTTTAGCACCAGCTATTTTGTCATTTCCCGGCCCACCGATAATATTATTACCTAAATTGTTGCCCAAAATTTCGTCATTACCTTGAGAACCAACTAAATTTTCAATTTCAGTTCCAAAAGCAATTCTAGTAGCGTAACTGGTAGTTCTAAAAGTGGAAGTTGTACCATTATTTCCACTGCTACCAGAAGGAGTGTAGGTATAAGTAGCACCAGTAGCAACAGCGCTAGGAGGACTTTGGCGAGGTAAAGCTATTTGTGTTGTGTTTTGTCCACCTTCATTCATGTCAAAGTAATAGTCCAAACCATTAACCCGAACATTTTCTGGCAAAGCACCCCATCCAGAAAAGTCTAAAGTATCAATACCACCTGCATCCCAAATTGTTCTTTTGACTAAGAGATTATTGTTACCAAAGTTGTAAACAGTGTCACCACTATTGAACGTGCTAGTTCCATAAAGATACTGCAAAGTACGAATATCATAAGGCATTGGCGTACTTGCGTATGAGCCATCATATTCACCAGGAATAAAGTTAAGGGTCATTACGGTATTTGTATTGTTATCCTTAGCTAGGGGGAGATCTGGAGAAGTACTTTCTCCAGTTTGTCCCCTTTTGCTGCCATAATCAGTCAGACCTAGAGCACCACCAACTAAAAATAGCAACGATTCATAGCCAAAACTGCCAGGACCTTGCTCAAATTCGTTCGCAACCTGCGGATTTAAATGAATATCACCATTACGACCATTGCCAGGTGAGTCTGTTGGCCCTAAGCTAGTACCTGATAAATTCTGGCTACCTGGTAAATCAGAAAATAAAATTCTGATCCGACCAACGTTAGGCGGTCTATCAGGAACCTCAACTAAATTAAGGTTAATTGTTTCAGCAAATTGCCGCATAATATTGCGAACATTGTCCTTAATTTGTGGAGATACTTCAGCAACACCAGATTCGGAACCTTCATATAAAAAGGCGCTAGCAGTAGTAACAAAACTGTAGGTTAATGTTCCGCCAAGGGGAATATCGCGCCATTTAGAGATGTTATTTGGATTAGCGAGTGACCCAGTTACTAAAGGAGCAATAGTATTTGGATCGAAGAAAATTGAAGCTGGACGAGGTGGTGCTGTGAATCCACTAATTTGGAAATCTTGAAAAGCTTCTTCAAATGTCAAATTTTTAGCTAATAAATCAGGGTTATTAGCAATATAGTAACGGGAATCAAATAAAACGGAAGGACGACGACCTTCTTTAATTCCATAATCGATAAAATGTCGAAATGCTTGTGCAGGTGTTAAATTTCGCAAATCAAAATTGTTATTTCTGTAGTAATCCAGGTTAAAAAATTGAGAAAAAGGACGGTTTTCTGCTAACCCAAATCTAAGGAAATGTTCGATCGTTCGGCTTTCGTAGGGTTTAAATCCAGCAGCAAGTAAGTCTGGGTTATTATTGACGTAGAAACTGGCATCGAAGTAAGGTGAAAATTTGCGTCCTTCTCTTAAACCAGCATTTTGGAAATGTTCGATTAATTGTGCGTCCGTTAACGTTTCTAAATCAGGGTTAGCTTTTTTGTAAAACTTCAAATCCAATAAATTGGATAAAGCTACTCCGTTAGACAAGCCAGAAAGTTGGAAGTTTTCAAACAAATCTCTGTTGCTGAGAGTTTGAAATGTGGAGTTAGTATTTCGATAGGAGTTTAAATCAACAACTGATGAAAAGCGACGACCTTCATTTAACCCAAAAGTTTCCAAATGTTCAAGTAATTGTTTGTTATTCAGCGCTGCTAAATCTGGGTTGCTCGTGCGGTAAAAGTTCAAATCGACCAAAGAGGAAAAAGGCCGTCCTTGGAAAATACCAACATTTTCTAAGTTAGTAAGTAACTGAGTGTTGCTGAGATTTGCTAAGTCGGAATTGTTGCTTTTGTAGTAAGTTATATCGACAAAAGGTGAAAATCTGCGACTTTGGGGTAGTCCATTAATGAAAAATTGTTCGAGTAATTGCCTGTTATTTAGGGAGTTGGCAAGGTCTGGATTAGCGGTGCGAAAGAAAGTGATGTCAAAGAAAGGAGAGAATTCTAGACCTTGTTGAATTCCAGTAGTTTGAACGTGATAAAATGCTTGTTTGTTATTTAGTTGCGATAAGTCAGGATTGGCATAGCGGTAAAATTCGGGGTCAAAAATTAGGGTAGATTTACGCCCTTCATTTACGCCTGAGTCACGAAAATGTACTAATAATTCTCTGTTACTTAATTGGGCTAAATCTGGATTGCTGGCGCGATAAACATCCAAATCAAAGTAGGGAGAAAATTTCAAACCTGCGTCAATTCCACGATTGAGAAAATCATCAACTAATTGCCTGTTGCTAAGATTGGCTAAAGATGGATTACTAAGCTTGTAAAAATCGAAATCAAAGTAGGGTGAAAAATTCCGCCCTTCTGTAAGCCCAACAGTCAATAAATGTTGATACAGTTCTCTACTGCTTAAATTACTTAAATCTGAGTATCTTGCCCGATAGAAATTCTCGTCGTATAAGTCGTTTATACTTAATGGCAAAGGTGTGGTAGCCATATTTTGATTCCTTTGTGTAAATAATGAATGAGTAGAAAGTGAAAAGACAATTAGTTTGCTGGTTCTTTGCCGTCAAAAACACAGCAAAAAAAGATGAAATGCACCCATAAGATTTAATTCCTAGACAGGTATTAGGTCAGAATAGCTTACTGAAGAGGCGGGAATATTTTTCAAAGCTGCTAAGTATTCGCCTGTGCTAGGAACCCAAATCAAAGTATCAGCAGCATTTGCACCTGTTCCTTGAGTAATAGCTATTGATGATGATGGTAAACCTAAGCTTAAACCAATCTTATCTACGCCTGGTAGGAAGTCATTAATGACGTTTGTTGTTGCGGGATTTTTGCTGCCATCTCCTAAAGCAAAAATAAATACATCACTGCCATCACCACCAACTAAAATATCTGCACCAGAGCCACCAGTGATACTATCATTACCTGCTCCACCTGCAATAATGTTAGGCAAATTATTACCTAAAATTTCATCATCCCCCTGTGAACCATATAAGTTTTCAATTTGCGTTCCAAAAGCAATTGTGGTACCGAAGCTGTCAGTTAAAACTGGGAAAGTACCTGGAGAACCTCCTTGATTACTATTAGGAACCGTAATTGAATATACTGAGCCATTCAGAGCAAATTGGGTGGTATTTTGTCCCCCTTCATTCATGTTGAAATAATAGCCACCTGAGATTGCTGGTAAAGCGGCAAAGTTTAGAGTGTCAATACCACCACTATCCCAAAGTGTTTGTTTGAAACTGTTTTGACCATCTCTTTGATTTGGCCCGATAAAGTTGTTGATATCAAAGGTATAAACTGTGTCGCCTTGGTTATAATAAGTCGCACCATATAAATACTGTAAAGCACGAATATCATAGGCCATTGGCGTAATTGCAAAAGAACCATTGTATGAAATAGATGGGTTTGGGTCATCATTGTAGGTCATGATGGTATTAGTATTGTTATCTTTCCCGAAGGGGAGTTGGTATATATCCTCAAACGGGTGTTTTAGACCTAAAGCATGACCAATTTCATGAAGAATAATTTGATAAGGAAAACTACCAGGGCCAGCTGAGAAATCAGCTAAACTTCTATTGCGGTTTAAATGGACATCACCAGCAAGACCTGTACCAGGCGCATCCGATGGTAAATAAGCATAGGCGTAAGCAACACCATCACGGAGAGTATTTGGCCCATCGGAAAACATAAATCTGATTCTGCCAACATTGGGAGGTCTATCAGAAACTTCAACAAAGTTAATCGGAATGTATTGCGAAAGAGTTCGCATCATGTTGCGAATGTTATTTTTAATTTCTGGGGTTAATTCGCTAACACCAGATTCTGGGCCTTCATACAAACGTGCGCTAGCTGTGGTGACAAAGCTGTAGGTTAATGTGCCTCCTGGGGGGATATCTTTCCATTTGTCTGCATTTGTTAGCCAGTCATTTATGGGTAGTTCTCCTAGCTCTACAGGTACATTTAATAAAGGGGCGATCGCATCTGGATCAAAGAACACAGATGCCGATCGCGCTGAATTAAAACCAGTCGTTTGAAAATCCGTAAAAGCAGCGCGATAAGAGATTTGTGCTGCTGCTAAATCCGGGTTATTTGCTAAATAATATACTGGATCAAATAACTCCGACGGACGACGACCTTCATCAATACCAAAGTTCAAAAAGTGATTGAATGCTTGTCCTGGTGTCAATCCAGCAGCCCGTAAATCGGGGTTATTTCCCAAATAATAAGTCGTATCAAAAAATCGCGAAAAGCGTCTGCCTTCGTTGACTCCAGTAGTTCTAAAATGATCGTAAGCTTGTCGCCCAGTCAAACCAGCTGCAACCAAGTCTGGATTGTTTGTTAGGTAGTAATCAACATCAAAAAATGGGCTAAATCTTCGCTTTTCATTTAAACCATTGCTCAAAAAATGCTTGATGATTTCCTGATTAGTTATGAATGTACCATCTATAGATTCTCGATCTCTTAAAAAAGAATTATCAGCAAATAAATCACCGTTATTCTGTACATAAAAATCGAAATCAAACAATGGTAAAGAAGGTTGTCATTCATCATGTAAGTCATCTCTTAAAAAAGAATTATCAGCAAATAAATCACCGTTATTCTGTACATAAAAATCGAAATCAAACAATGGTAAAGAAGGTCTGCCTTCATTCAATCCATTGTTAATAAATTGAGTGAATAGTTCCCGATTACTCAAACCTGCCAAATCAGGGTTAGCTGTCCGATAATAATTGATATCAATTAGCGGGTTAAAATTCCGTCCTTCATTTAGCCCAGAAGTAAGAAACTGCTTAAATAATTGGTTGTTGTCTAAGCTTGCTAAATCTGGGTTAGCACTTCGATAGTAATTGACATCGAAAACATTAGAAAATTGTCGGCCTGCGGGAAGTCCTCGATCGAAAAAGTTTTGTAATGTTTGAGCATTAGTATTTCCTACCAGATCAGTATTTTGCCGGCTAAAAACATCCCAATCAAAAAATTGCGAGAACCGTCTACCTTCCTGCAAGCCATATAGTCGGAAATGCTGTAATGCTTGTTGATCGCTTAACCCTGCTAAGTCGGGATTTTGCTGGCGATAGTAATTGGGATCGAAAATATCTTCTAGTCTTAAACGAGTATCAGCCATGATTGCTCTACCTTTTTCAATGTAATTCAATGTTTGTTTGACACTGCTATATAACTTTCCCGCTGCTGTCAGTACAGTAGCGCCTAAATTTAGGCAGGGAATAACTGGCGCTTTGGTGAGTTTTAAATTCACTCAAGTCGCACTGAAAGAAATACTAATTCGCGGTGAGGAGCTTGTGAAAATTGTGGGGTTATCACAGGGAAAACTTTCCTTTCAAGAATCAGGCGAATTAGTATAACCAAGTTATGATGTTAGATCAAATTTGGAAAATTGGGTTTAATTGGGAAACAATTTTAATAATCAACTGGAAAAATTAAGAATTAATTTATTATTGCTGGTTTAATTGTTGAGATTTAGGACTTACGCACCATAAGCCAAGAAACCCGGTTTTTCGTTACTACTCTAACGCTGAAATAACGCAATTACGTTAAAAAACCGGGTTTCTGTGTAACTCCTAAGATTTTCCCAAATAAAAGGAGTAATTAGCCAGGATTTGTGATTCCTGGCTCATAGCTGCGGCGTTTTAAATTTTAACTTTTAAACTTGCCGTACTGCTAACTCCGGTTGATCAAAGTAAGAGCAAAACTTTTTGCTCTCGACACCTTAAGCCCGACGGCTCAAATTAGTTTTGAACTTTGGTGCAAAGAAAAAAATGTTGGTTTATTAAATAGTGGTTGCTCGGAAAAGCTCAACTATAAACCAACCAACCACTAAGTAGATTAACTACCTAATAAATTTTTTCTGGCTCTTTGGGCACGGGCTTCTGCTGATTCCATAACTTCTGCCATATTTTCTAACATTTCTCCGGGATAGTTTTCTAACACTTTGGTAGAAAGAGAAATGCGGCTTTTGCCTTCATCCAAATTCACAACTACTGCTTTAATTGGTTGACCTACTTGGAATAAATTGGTTAAAGATTCAATGTAGTTTTGGCTAATTTGTTTAATGTGTAGTAAACCACTAGTTCCGCCTAAGTCTACAAATAAACCAAAGGGTTTAATACTAGAAATTGTTCCTTCTACGAGTTGAGTCAATTCTATTTCGCTGAATCGGGCAGATTGACTAGCTAAACGTTGGGAAAGTACGAGTTTACCACGACTTTGATCTAGTTCGATAAAAGTAGCGGTTAGAGCTTGACCGATTAAGTCTTCTAGGTTGTTGCGATCGAGCAAATGCGATCGCGGAATGAACCCCCGCAACCCTTCAACATCTACAGTCACCCCACCTTTATTTACACCACTAACTCTTACTTGAACTGACTGACCGCTATCTTGCAATTCGTTGAGTCTATCCCACTTTTCTTTAATTTCTAACTGCTTCACAGAAACAGTGACTTGTCCTTCTGCATCTTGTTCCCGGATAATTAAAAAATCTCTTTCTGACTGCAAAGGTAACAACACCGATAAATCTGTAACCCCTTGCAGCGAAGCTTCTCTGGCAGGTAGAAAAGCCGGAGATTTACCACCTATATCTATAAATGCACCATCACTAGCGTATTCATAGACTTTACCGCGTACTATTTGTCCCTTCTCAAATCCGTAACTTTGCGCTTCTAGAGCTTTGGCGAAATCATCTCTAGAAAAGGATAGATTTTCTGCAGGAGAAGGAGTTGAATTGGATTTCATCTTGCAATCTAAATTAGTGTGTTGTTATTGTGCCAGTGGCATGACTATATAAATACCACTAACAACTGTTGATTTGGCTGAGTAACTCAGCATTATTTAACAGTGGCAAACACTTGCAAAAGGTTTACCACATTTTCAGTAACATTAATTCTCTATTACGAGATTCATTTGAAACAATTGTTTAACTTGTTGCCAAGCTGCTTCAGCTGCTTTCGCATCATAACTACTACGATGGTCACAAAAGAAACCGTGATCTACTCCATCGTAGCGAAAGACACGATGATGAATGTGATTTTTTGTTAACTCGGCTTCAATCTGGTCAACTTGTTCTGGGGGGATACTAGCATCAGCCATGCCAAAGAAGGCATAAATTATCCCTTTAATATCTTTAGTCCGAGTAATAGTTGGTTCACCACCACCGGGAGTCATAGTTGTAATACCTGCGCCATAGAAAGAAGCAGTAGCCTTAATATCAGGTAAAGTTGCAGCTAAATAAGCAACATGACCACCAAAACAAAAACCAATGCAACCAAAACCATCGGGTTTAACTTCTGTAAGGTTCTGGAGATAATCAATGGTGGCTTGAATATCGCCAAGTAATTCCTTTGCTTTTGTTTGCTCCTTATATTTTCTCCCCTCTTGAATATCTTCTGGAGTATAACCAGCTTCATATCCAGGTGCAAGGCGTTGGTAAATAGCGGGTGCGATCGCTACATAACCTTCTTTAGCAATGCGTTCTGTCACCTCACGAATATGAGCATTGACCCCAAAAATTTCTTGAATTACTATTACCCCCGGAAAGGACAACTGACCCGTAGGTTCAGCCAAGTAAGCATCTATTTCCAAATCGCCATGAGGAATTTTTACATGGCTTGTGCGAATCTCTAGGTCTGTCATGATGATTTATGACTCTTGTGATCTCACCGTTTAGATTTTAGATGATTAACCTCTAAAGAAAGCAGCGAAATCTAGCAAAGCAGATTTGTTGTCATCTAAGCTAGGATTATCAATATTGATAGCCTGTAAATGATGATTGGATCTAAAGACGAAATATTGCCTGGTTCTGAGACAAGAGCAGAGGCAGGTTTGATTGATAGTACTAAAACTCACAAAAAAGCGCCCGCTGATAGTGTAGACCACATCCACACTCATCATTCCCACGAGGACGATTCCCCACATAGCGATCGCGCAGGTCATCATCACGTACACTCAGAAGAATCCCTCCGCCGGGTAGTTAATCGCCTATCTCGCATTGAAGGGCACATTCGCGGCATCAAATCAATGGTACAGGAAAGCCGTTCCTGTCCTGATGTACTAGTACAGATTGCCGCTGTTAGAGGTGCTTTAGATCGAGTAGCGCGAATGATTTTAGACGAACATTTAACTGATTGTATTGGTCGGGCAGCAAAAGAGGGTAACATCGAAGCGGAAATTGAAGAGTTGAAGGCAGCTTTAGATCGATTTTTGCCCTAGAGAAAAATTTCTCCCCGAAAATTTTGCGGTTTCTCCCGGATTAAGGTGATATTGATCTGTAGAAATAATACTAGATGCACCCTGATAATTCTAACCCCAGCCCAAAAACCTGGGGTTTTTTCGTGACTTGTGCTTAATTTATGCCGAATTTGGTTTGGCTCAAATTGTGATGCCAAAAATTCTTTTCATCCAAGAGTCCCAAGAGTCCCAAGAGTCCCCAAGGATTAATTTTGACTAGCTATCTGTAGCTCTTCTTTAAGCATTCGCTGATAGATTTCTGGTAAGTATTGCGTCATCGAGTTATCTTCTTTGCCATATCCCAAACTCGTCCAAGTACCAGAAAGCAAACGCAATACTTCGTCGAGCTTTCCTTGACGTAGGAGATTAGCAATATCCACTCCCCAAGCTTGGCGATCGCTTAACCAAGCATAGACGATCGCATCTTGATACTCAGGTTCAAAACTATACCCAGTCCAAAATAAAAAAGGCGACGGTTTTGGGTGATACCGTTCCGCCTTTTCTAACCATGTCTTGTATAATATTTGATATCGTCCAGCTGCTGTAGTACATCTCCCCCGATTTGGCCCAGTGACTATAGTTACACATAACTGCGGATGATGACTCAAATCATGTACCTGCTCACCACCATAAAGTACGGCGTAAGGATTCGGTTCATTTGACTCACTTGCCGAAATCGTTCGCATTAAAGCACGAATATAAGGATCGCCCCCAGTCATCATTAATGGTGGGACGATCACATCTGCTGGACTGGTTGCAGTGCTAGGAAACAGTGTATCTTTGAGTATATCTACAGCCGACCTTGGTTCCGAAAGCTCTTTTTGACTATGTTGCCAATAAAAATAACCTGACTGTCTTTGGATAGCTTGGCAACTAATTAGCCAGAAGATCAGCGCCACAGCTGCTACTGAACTGGCAACTGTCACCCGCTTGAGAGTGAAATCTGACTTTTTTTTGCCTCTTGCAGAATGCTTGCGAGCCAATTTTCGAGCCAAAATCCCCACTCCTCAACTCAATAAAACTCCGTTTCCATAATGTAGAGATCATGTCACATTGGCAAAAAGTTCCTCCCAAGTTTTTTCTTTCCCTTGAGGCCCTGCAACAACTTCCACAATTTTATTGGCTGCTGCTGGTTGAAATAATGCCTCAACACAAGTCTGCGCTACTTTAGTTCTTGGTATCCTACCTTCAAACAATGTGTCAGCGACAGACATCACAACTTCTTGGGGATTTTCCTCATTCGTCAGACCACCAGGCCGAACTATGGTATATGTCAGACCACTATTTTGGAGATATTCCTCAGCTTGTTTTTTCCACACTAGAATCAGCCAAAACAAATTTAGTGGATGAAAAAACCGTGATACACAAAGGGAGGTAACTAAAACAAAGTGTTGAATGTTATTAGCTTTAGCAACATCAACTAAGTTCTTGGTTCCTTCATAGTCTACTTTGTAAGGCCCAGTGGGGTCAAAACTAGGACTAGCGCCAGTAGCACAAAGTAGGACTGTACTATCTCCTATAGCCTGAGCTAGACTTAATGGTTGCAGTACATCCCCAACTACTAACTCTACTTGTTCTGGCAATAATCCTTTGGCTTTTTCCAAATCCCGCACTAGAGCGCGGACAGGAATTTGCCGCTTCACCAATTCTTGGACAATTCGGCGACCTGTTTCACCTGTTGCCCCGGCTACAAATGCTTTCATGCTTCAAGCTATATTGGTTAGCATCGTTTTACAATGAGACTTTTTTGAGTTACCTAACCCTAACAGAGATAGGACTCGCTCTGCGATTTGGTCAGCGTGCTGATTTTACCAGGATAAGAAAGTTATATGCAACTGTTTTCTCCCTATAGGAGTATTTATTACGGAAAGAGGAGTTCCCAGGACAAAGAGATGTTTATAAAATAGAAAGTTAACATTTATTGATTTTCCCGGTTAAAATTCACAACTTAGATGTAACTTTTTTTCCGGTGAATGGGCATCCTGAAGATAGACAACCAATAAACAATTTAGGATAGCATCTATGCAATCACAATACAGCGATTATCAATCTAGAGAACTGTCCGAGACGTTGTTGGATTTTAGGCAAAATTTATCAGAAGCAGAAGAGCCAAGTACACAAGCTGTTGAAGAACTAGAGCCATTTCGCTTTCATGGTAATTTTGCAGATTGTATGGAAATGTATGCGCCGCCAGAGGTAGTTGCTGAGTATTTAAATGCTCATCATGAGTGGTTTCGGCGTTGTGCTCAACCGATGAAAGCTGAGCCTTTAGGGGAAAATGGCTATGCTTTAGTAATAGGAAGATTTGGTTCTTTTGGTTATGAAGTAGAGCCAAAAATTGGGTTACATCTATTACCACCGGAGGCTGGTATTTACCGTATCCGCACAATTTCTATTCCCGGTTATGTGGCTCCTGGTTATGATGTGGATTTCAATGCGGAAATGAAATTAATTGAGGTAAAGGCTGATTCACTAGAGGGAAATACGGAGTTTACCAATAATTTACCTAGTACAATTACGAGGATAGAATGGCAACTTGATTTAGCTGTGTTTATTAAATTTCCGCGATTTATTCATCGCTTACCTAAATCTTTAATTCAAAGCACTGGCGATCGCTTATTAGCCCAAATTGTCCGGCAAGTAAATCGCCGCTTAACTCAAAAAGTCCAAGAAGACTTTCACACTAGCTTAGGATTGCTGTTACCCCAAAAATCTAAAAGGCATTAATCGGGAATTTCCGAATTAATTTAAACTAGGGATTTTAATTCGGAAATTCCCGGTTTTTTTTGGTTACATTTTGCTGATGATTCTTTGCACGATCTCAACCCCAGTAATTGCCTGCCAACCAAACAATACCAAAAGTGCAACATTTAAAAAAATGTGGCTGTAGCGTGCCCAATTTTGTCCTTTTTGCATCAAGGGAGAAAGTGCAGCTGAAGTAGCAATTAATCCTGTCATGCCTAACCCTACCAGCAAATGTGGGCCAACAAACAATTTGCCATTATTGATATATGTAACACCCATACCAATTAGGGTGCCAATTACCATGACTGCCAAAAGTAAAGAGCCTACTTGGTAATGTTTGATGTTAAACTTACCCTTGATTAGCTCTTTCTTTGCTTCCCCTTCTGCGCTTCTGGTACGTCGAACTAAAACGCCCAGATATAAGGCATACAGGGACAAGGCGAATAGAACCCACATTAAAGTGGGGTGAATAAATTGGCTCCAAACTTTTACAGAGGCAGGAATTTCCAAGGTCATAGACTCTTAACGATGGGAGGAACTTTATAAAACTTAGCATAATTGTTCCAGTTCTTTGTATAGTTAAGATTATCTCCGATTGTTTCTTGTGTAACAAATCGCTTTATTTGCATAATATAGCTGCACAATTGGCATAATGTCGGGGGTACTGTCTTCTCAAATTTGAGATTTAACGCTAAGTTGTCAGTGAGTGGAATGGAACGAGGGACAGGCATGATCTCCACTAAAGATAAAGATGTTTTATTAAGACGAGCAGCGCAGACTGGTGACATTAATGGAGTCAAAGCTTTACTTGCTCAAGGTGCAAATCTGAATTCTACTGATAAAGATGGCACTACTCCTTTGATGTTTGCGGCTCGAAATGGCTATATAGAAATAGTCACAGTTCTGTTAGAAGCTGGAGCTAATGTTAATAAGCCAAAAAAACTTAATGGTTCGACGGCTTTAATGTTGGCTGCTACTAGCAACCAAGTGGATGTAGTAAAGGCTTTAATCGCTGATGGCGCGGATGTGAACGCCAAAAACGATGAAGGAAGCACTGCACTAATGGCTGCTGCTTTTAGGGGAAACACGGAAGTAGTGCAGCTGTTGTTAGCGGCTGGTGCGGAAGTGAATGTGAGAGATAAGGATGAAGATACGGCGTTGACTCTAGCGGCTAATAGTGGTTTTACGGATGTGGTAGCGGCTTTATTGGCGGCTTTAGCGGATGTGAATCAAACTAGTGGTGGGGAAACGGCTTTAACTTTAGCAGCTGACCAAGGACACTTGGGAGTTGTGCAAGCGCTGTTAGCCGCTGGTGCGGATGTGAATGCGAAAAATCCTGATGGATGGACAGGGTTAATGTCAGCGGCTGCTGGTGGTCATACTGAGATTGTCAGAAGTTTATTGGATAAGGGTGCTGATATCAATGCTCAGGATTCCGAAGGCGAAACAGCTTTACATTTGGCTGTGGTGGAAGGGAATATCGCTGTGGTAGAAGTTCTGTTGGAAAGGGGTGCAGATTTTCTGGCGAAAAATCAACTTGGCGATACACCTTTGCTGTTAGCAGCTTTACATAATCATGAGCAAATTGTAGCGATTTTGCAAAAGTTTGGTGCTGATTGTAATGCTACTAATTTTGATGAAACTGCTTTAACTTTGGCGGTTTCTAACGGTAATTTCAGTATGGTGCAAATTTTATTAGCTGGTGGTGCGGATGTTAATTTGGCTACGGAAGATGGAACAACTGGGTTAATTAAGGCAATAGAAAATAGTAGTAGTGATATTTTGGAATTGTTAATTTCAGCTGGTGCTGATGTGAATGTGAAACGCGACTTCATGACGGCTTTAGCGATCGCCAAATCTAAAGGTGATTCCGAGATCGTCAAATTACTCGAAGCAGCGGGAGCACAGGAGTAAGCAAGGGAGCAGGGGTGCAGGGGTGCAGGGGTGTTCTTTTGAGTTTTTCCCTAACCCCTAACCCCTAACCCCTAACCCCGCCCCAGTCCCCAATCTCAACTCAAAACTTAAAATTTTCCTCTCGACGTATCCAACCGTTAATAGTGAACCGACTGTTAGCAAATGCTTTGTCTACGCAAGTTACTGGCAGAACTTCGTGATAGCATTGGCTTAAGAAAAACACTATGCTGTTGTTGCGTGGTTCTATGGTTTGGAAACTCTCACTTGGGTAATCGCAAGAGTTGAGGATTTTGCGATCGTAAACTAGTAATTCCCCTCCATAAAAAGGTTTGGGTTCTCGATAAAAATAGTAGGAATAAGTCAATTCTCTATTGGCAGTTTCGGGAGTTCCGTTATCCTTGTGTAACCGGAAGTAATTATTATCATTATGGGCTGTTAATTGTGCTTCAATGCGCGAAATGGGAAATAATCCCATACCCAATTTACTCAGGACAAAAGGTATGGCTTTTCTTAAGCGCCGCAGAAAGATTTCGGAGATTTCAGGAAATTGGTATAAAACCGAGGATTTTCGATGATCTGGATGATAAGAAGTATTAGTTCTGGAGGCGGTATCTACAAAAGCTGACTCTTTTTCTAAACTATAACTAATTAGTTTTAACTTTTCTTCTTCAGTCAAAAAGTTGTCAATTTGCACTAATGGAGTAGGGAAAATATTTGTTGCTTGCAGGTCATTTGAGGCGATATTTTGTAATAGTAATGGTGGTTCAGTTACTACGCCAACGAGGGAAGTTTGGGGAAAAGATAAAGCAGAATGACCATTTTCTAATGGTATATGAAACCATTGTGCGGATGAATTTGTTTGTGGTTGAGATTCACCTCTAATTACAGCTAAAAGACTTTGTAATAGTGGCGAGTTTGTCTTTAACCAAATGGTGTAGTTATGTCCTCCATTCAGGAGGATGTTAACTTTGACTTCTGGAGTTGCGATCGCTTCTAGATAAAATTCCATAGAATACTCTCAATCACAATCTGCAAAATAAAAAGGGAAAATCCGATCGGGATTTACAGAATTTACCAGCTTTTATTAATTAATCCCGATCGAAAATGTCAATCCCTAAATCCCGATCCTAATGCAGGAAATGACGGATACCTGTTAATACCATGACTATGCCTAATTCATTAGCAGCTGCGATCGAATCTTTGTCGCGTAGACTTCCGCCTGGTTGAACGATCGCTTTAATTCCCGCAGCAGCAGCGGTTCTTACGGAATCATCAAAAGGAAAGAAACCATCACTAGCTAAAAAAGCATTTTGCGCTTTTTCTCCAGCTTGTTCTAAAGCAATTTTAACCGAACCTACGCGATTCATTTGACCTGCACCAACACCAAGGGTAGTGTTGTCTTTTGTCACTACGATCGCATTAGATTTAACGTGCTTACAAACCTTCCAAGCAAACAATAATTCTGCCAATTCTTCTGGTGTTGGTTGCTTTTCTGTCACCACTTGCCATTCACTAGTATTTTCTTGTGCATCATCAGAATTTTGCACCAACAAACCGCCAGCAATTACCTTGACTGTTTGTTTTGGCCCTGTTTTCAAATCTGCTAAAGTTAAGAGGCGCAAATTGGATTTTGCTGCTAATATTTCCTGTGCTTCTGGTTCACAACTTGGCGCTACGATACATTCTAAAAATGTTTTGGTTAAAGCTGTCGCTGTAGCTGCGTCTATTGGTTTATTTAAAGCGACAATTCCGCCAAAAGCGGAAACAGCATCGGCATTAAAAGCTTTTTCATAAGCTTGGGCTAAACTATTACCTAAAGCTACACCGCAAGGATTAGTATGTTTTAAAATTGCCGCAGCGGGAGTGTCGCTAAATTCAGCAATAATTCTTCTGGCTGCTTCCAAATCTACTAAATTGTTGTAACTTAATTCTTTACCTTGTAATTTAGTAGCAGATGTCCAACCAGTAGCAACGGTTCCTGTTTGATACCAGGCAGCGGGTTGATGGGGGTTTTCTCCGTAACGGAGGGGTTGTAACTGTTTTCCTGAAATATTGAAAAATGAATCATCTGTTGCTAAATAATTAGAAATTGCTAAATCGTAAGTAGAAGTATGTCTAAATGCTGCTAATGCACAAGCTTTACGAAAATCAAAACTTGGTTCTCCATTTTGCCGTAATTCTTCTACGTAATTGTTATATTGATCGGGATTAGATAAAACTGTTAAATGAGCGAAATTTTTCGCGGCGGCGCGAATCATTGCAGGGCCACCAATATCAATTTGTTCCACTGCTTCTGCTAAAGTTACATTAGGTTTGGCAATAGTTTGTTCAAAGGGATAAAGGTTGACTACTACCAAATCTATGGGGCGAATTTGGTGTGTTTCTAAATCTTTAATATCTTCTGGCAAATCTTTTCTGGCTAAAATTCCGCCATGAATTCGGGGGTGGAGAGTTTTCACTCTTCCCCCTAAAATTTCAGGAAAACCTGTATAATCTGAAACTTTTGTGACTGGTAAACCTGCTTCTTTCAAGGTAACAGCGGTTCCGCCACTGCTGATTAAATCAAATTGAAATTCTTCGACAAGAATTCGAGCAAAGTCTACTAATCCAGTTTTATCAGAGGTACTCAGCAGTGCTAGACGCGCCATGACCTTAATTTTTCCTATCGCTGATTGACCATTAGCGATCTTACCTGATAATCAGGAATTAGGAAGCGATTAATTTGTTAAATGTTTAGATGATGTCATCTAAGATACGGGGATTTGTTAAGGTAATGTCATAAGTTTCTAAGCTTGCTTGTTTGCGTAACTTTAATAGTTGCCTTGCTTGTAAGTCGGCATCCAAGTTAGCTAATGCTTGAGCTTCTTTATCTAGTAATGGTGATTGGGGGGCGTTGATTACTTGTAATCTGGCATTTTTGAGTAGTTTACTTGCCATTTCGTAGTCGCCGCGATCGAGATGCTTTACTGCTTCCTTTTTCGCTCTAGCTACCATCATTAATAATGTTCTTTGTTGGACTTCTAAATTGGGGGGAAATTCACTTATTGATGCTGAATTAATTACAGGTAAACGTAGACTTGTCCAAATTTTTTGCAGTTCTTCTTGTTTAGGATTTTTCCAATTTAAGCGGAAATAACATAGGTCTGTAATTTGTGGAATTGGTGGCACTTGCAATCTTACCACTACTTCCATTGGATTACCCATAATTAAGTTTGGTAACTGAAATCTGCCTCTTTGATCGGTTTCTAAATCGTTCAGTACGTCTTCAATTTCTACGGCTCCTTGCGGATCGATCGCTAAACTCACAGTATGCCCTACTGTTGCCATTAAATCTTGTAATTCAGTCCGAAAAATAATTGGCAATTTTTCGGGAGATTGGATGTAATAATATCCGCCATTTCCTCTTTTTGCCATTGAGGTGAGTAAGTCTTCATCGTAATGATTACCCACACCCATTGTTGTTGTACTTACGCCTTGTTGTGCTAAACCATAAACATCTGTGGCGATGACGTAGGGATTTTTTTCTCCGACGCTGCTAAAGCCATCAGAAAGCAAAATTACTCGATTTAAATGTTGGGAGTTAAGATGTTTAATAACTTGAATTGCTCCGGCTTGCCAACCTGCGTGTAGGGCGGTTCCATATCCGGGTTGAATTTGTTGAATTTGATGAATTATATTAGCTTTATCTACGGCAAATGTACTATCTACTAGGGTATAAACTGCCCGATCGAATACTACTACACTGACGCGATCGGTAATTAAAAGTTGTTGCACTGCATAACAAGCTGCTTTTTTCACATAATCGATTTTTCTACCTTTCATGGAACTAGAGCGATCGATCACCAAGCACAAGTTTAAAGGTGGTCTTTGTAAGTCTTTTTCCGGTGCTGGTGGAATAATTCTAATTAGAACATCCAAATCTGATGGTACATCTGAACAAATCGCAGCACGTAAGGGAATTAATTCAATTTGTGGTACTTGCATCCACCGAACTCCATTGGAAACGAAAGGGAACAATAAATTTAAATAACAATAGCAGCATTATAGATACAAAAAAGTACCCAACTAAATTGAGAAGTGTATGGAAAATATTTCTAATTGTCTATCAATTCTCATTAAATAAATCAGCGAAATTGATTGCTGTAAGACATCGATTGTCTCAGCAATAATTAGTAGATTTACCACCTCAATCTTAAAACTAAGACTAACTAGTGAAATCCGTATAATCTCGCTCAAAGAAATAGGGTTTATTAGTTAGTTCATAGTATTTATACGGTTAATTCTACAAAATAATATGACCAAAGATACATTCCCTCAAGAAACTTCACCGAATCTTCATAAAACTCAGATTTGTGTATATTTACGGAATTGTAATTCTTAAGATTGATTTAATAATTTTACGCAACTTAAAGTCAGCTACAGATAACTTAAGGGTTCGGTCAGAGGAGAGCGGGGAATGGGGAGACATCTGTATGTTTATTTTTTCTATTCGATATAAGACTTTCTAATTAAAGCCATTATTTTTTAATTTAATAAAGTAAAATACGATCGCTCTGCAACGATGCAAGATGCAGTAAAAATAATTGGTCTAAAATCAAAGGCGTTAGTCTGAATTTAGGAGCAAACTTCTGTCTCTTCAGGTAATTTCCATTCCCCCAACAACCGGACAAGCCCCAACCGGGGTGATTGTCGCTTTGCATGGCTGGGGTGCCAATGCAAAAGATTTGGCTGACTTAGCACCTTTTCTGAACTTACCGGATTATCAGTTTCTCTTTCCTAATGCGCCTTTCCCTCACCCTTACTCATCAGTGGGCAGGGCTTGGTACGACTTTCAGCGAAATGAGGGTATACAAGAGAGTCGCCAACTGCTGACAGATTGGCTTTCTGCTTTGGAGAGTGAAACTGGTGTTCCCTTGTCGCGCACTATTTTAAGTGGATTCTCTCAAGGTGGGGCGATGACGCTGGATGTGGGATTAAATTTGCCGTTAGCGGGTTTAGTCTGTCTGAGCGGCTATTTGCATCCCATTACTCAGGGAACAAAACCTCATGCTTTTCCACCAACGTTGATTGTTCACGGTACTAGAGATTCAGTTGTTCCGATAACTGCTGCTCAAAATGCTAGGGATATATTGACGAGTTTAGGAGTAGCGGTACAGTATCAAGAGTTTAATATGGCGCATGAAGTTATACCAGCAGTCCTTAACTTAATGCGAAGTTTTGTATTGCAGGTGATGTCTGTGGAAAGTCCCAAAGCTTGAGTAAAAAGGTATCTCCGCCTTATTGCGAATAATTGGTAATTATTTACGCCTAGTGAGGTAAGGGTAAGATAGTAGCGGTAACTGTATTTTGACCAGTTGACCAATTTTAGATTCAAGGTTGCAGATGGCTGATTATTGGTGTGACTCATCCTTACGGAATGTCATCAGTTCAAAATCCAAAATCCAAAATCCAAAATCTAAAATCGATTGACTCTACGCTGGGACGGGAGGTGCCGAGAAATGACAACAGCAAGCATTGTGAAGCGTGATATAGCTGCTATGACTCCAGCAGATGTCGCTGAATTAGCTGCACGTTTAGAGCAGGATGATTACACTAATGTCTTTGAAGGACTGGATGATTGGCATCTGCTAAGAGCGATCGCTTTTCAGCGTCCAGAGTTGATTGAACCTTACATTCATCTATTAGATATGGAAGCTTATGATGAAGCCTGACGCTCGGGGATTTTAGATTCTAAATTGGAGTTAAATCCAATTTCCTCAATCTAAAAATGGCGAAGGTTCTGATTGGCATTAGCGGTGGAATTGCTGCTTATAAAGTCTGCGAAGTAGTCTCTGCACTGGCAAAATCTGGGGTCGAGGTAAAGGTTATTTTAACTGCTGCGGCTTGTGAGTTTATCACACCCTTGACCCTGGCTACTCTTTCTCGAAATCCGGCTTTTACCGATCGAGATTTTTGGCAACCCATTCATGGTCGTCCGCTACATATTGAATTAGGTGAATGGGCAGATGTTTTTGCGATCGCGCCTTTAACTGCAAATAGTTTAGCAAAACTGACGCATGGCTTTGCGGATAATTTATTAACTAATACTGTTTTGGCTTCTACTTGTCCGATTTTGTTAGCACCTGCAATGAATACGGATATGTGGGAACACTCAACAGTGCAGCGCAATTGGCAAGAGATTTTTACAAATCCAAGATATCACAGTGTCGGGCCTAGTGCGGGAATTTTGGCTTGCGATCGCGTAGGTTCCGGTCGCATGGCTGAACCTTCAGAAATTATCGCACATATTCAAAGTTTATTGCACACTAAAGGCAAAAAAGATTTAACTGGAAAACGAGTTTTAATTAGTGCTGGGGGAACAAGAGAATTTTTAGATCCGGTGCGGTTTATTGGTAATCCTTCTACTGGCAAAATGGGATTAGCTTTAGCAACAGCAGCATTACATCGAGGCGCTTCAGTAACTTTAGTACACGCACCAATCAACGGGGAAATCCCTTTAGGTGTAAAAAGTGTGGGTGTGACTAGCGCCGCCGAAATGCAAAAGGCAATGTTAGAGTCTTTTTCTAGTGCTGATTTAATTATTATGTCAGCAGCAGTGGCAGATGTGAAACCTGCTAATTATGCGACGGAAAAGTTACCGAAAAAGTCTCTTCCTGCTTCTTTGGATTTGGCATTTGTCCCTGATATTGTTGCCGAATTAGGCAATTTAAAACAACCGCATCAAAAGCTAATTGGTTTTGCTGCCCAAACTGGGGATATTGTAACACCTGCATTGGAGAAGTTAAAGCGGAAAAAACTGGATGCGATCGCAGCTAATCCCATTGATAAATTAAACAGTGGTTTTGCCAGTGATAACAACCAAGCAATCTTCTTAGACTCCCAAGGCAGACAAGTAGAAATTCCCCCATGTTCTAAGTTAGAAATGGCTCATCTTTTGTTTGATTTTGTGCAAGATTTAGGCTAATTTATTTGGCAATTTAAGGGGATTGAAAACCTCTGTCCGATCAACAATTTAGCTCCATAAAGATTAGAGTGTTAAAGATAATAAATCACCTACTGAAAACAGTAATAATAACAAAATATTGTTAGGTGCTTCCACTGATGACAATTTTATTTTGCCAAAGCCATGATCGGGTCGTCTCCGTAAAAATCCTGTAAGTAGAAATGACTATTTATATCGGTACACTCGGTAATGACTTAATTAATGGTTCATTATCTGAAGATTTTCTTTTAGGTTTAGCAGGCAAAGATACTATTTTTGGTGGTAAAGGAAATGATGTAATCAATGGTGACGAAGGCAACGATCCAACAAAACAAAATCAGCAAGATAGCACCATATATGAAGGAAAAGATGATGATTTCCTATCGGGAGACGAAGGCAATGATACTTTATTTGGCGAACAAGGAAATGATGTAATCCTGGGAGGAGAAGGAGAAGACGTTGGATTTGGGGGGGATAGTAATGATTGGGTTAATGGTAACGAAAACAATGATACTCTTCACGGTAATCGCGGCAAGGATACAGTAATAGGAGGTGAAGGAAATGACTTATTGTACGGTGGTCAAAATAATGATTTTCTATTAGGCGATCGAGGAAATGATACTCTTTCTGGAGACAAAGGCGATGATATAGGATTAGCAGGAATAGGTAATGACTTAGTATTTGGTGGTGAAGGTAACGATTTTCTCAATGGCAATGAAAATGATGACACCATAGAGGGAGGTAACGGTAATGATACGCTACATGGTGGTAAGGAGAGCGATCGATTATTTGGTGGCGAAGGCGATGATATTTTAATTGGTGATTTAGGGGCGGATACTGTTAGCGGTGGTGCCGGAAATGATATTTTTGTAATTGGTAGAAGAAATGATGTTTCGGGATTTCGCACTACTGGCGGAGTCAACATTATTGATGCTGATTATTTTCTAGATTTTACTCCTGATGAAGATGTAATTGAACTGATAGGAAATTTACCATTTTCCGAACTAAATATTTTTGCTGGTACTGGAATATATGCTAATCATACCCTTATTCAAGACAAAGGAACAACTGAATATTTAGCAATTCTTAAAGGAGTCAATCCTAATAGTATTAGTGCTAAAGACTTTATCCCAATCACAGTTACTAAAGAAGCATTTCCAGGTACATTAGAATTTAGTGCTGCTAATTTTAGTGTTAATGAAGATGGTACACCTATTGCTTCAATTACCATAAATCGCACCAATGGCGACTCTGGTATAGTCAGCGTTAAAGTTTTAGTAAATGGCGGCAGTGCTGTTGGTGGATCTCCACCATTAGCAGCACCAAAAGATTATGATAACAGCTTTATTACAGTTACTTGGGCAGATGGGGATACCACACCTAAAACAGTCAATATTCCCATTTTCAATGATACAGAAGTTGAGGGTAACGAAACTGTCAATTTAACTTTAAGCGATCCGACAAATGGGGCAATAATTGGATTGCAAAATACTGCGGTTCTGACAATAATAGATAACGATACTTTTATTCCTAATCCTGGGGTTTTATCTTTTACCAAAGCTAACTATAGTGAGAATGAAGGAAATGGAGGAACTGTTAATAAAATAGTTGCTACCATTCAACGTGATAGTGGCAGTGATGGCACGGTGACTGTACAAGCACAACTGGATACGGGTAGCACTGCAACTGCCGATGATTTTACTAATAATTTGCCAATTACGGTTACTTTTTTACCGGGAGAAACTTCTCGAAATATAGAAATTCCGATTATTGGAGATGGAATACCTGAAGGAAATGATACGATCAATTTAAAATTAGTTAATCCTACTGGGGGTGCTAGTTTAGGAGTACAGCAAACAGCTACTTATACGATTATTAATGATGATGTTGTTGTTGCGCCTACCTTTGACTTTAGTAGTGCTACTTACACTGTTACCGAAGGAAACGGGGGAAGTTTCAACACAAATGCTGTAGTAAAAATTAACCGCACTGGTGATATCTCTGGCACCAATTCAATACAAATTCAACTAGCTAATGGTGCTTCTCCTAGCGCCACAGGTGGAGTAGATTACAATAATACCCCGATTACCGTTACCTTTAATCCGGGTGATACTTTTAAAGATGTATCTGTTCCCATTGCGGGAGATACTGATGTCGAACAAGATGAAAATATCGCTCTTACTTTAGTTAACCCCAGTGTGGGTAATGTTGGCACAACTACACCGAATGCGGTTTTAACTATTATTAATGACGATTTAGCAAATGTCAGTCTTACTGCTACAGATACGAAGGCAGCAGAAACAGGTGATACTGGAACTTATCGCATTAGTCGCGGAACAAATACTATAGGTGCATTAACAGTTAATCTGAATATTGATGGTAGTAGTTTAGCTAAATCTACCGACTATATTTTGAGTGGTGGTAGTGTTACGATCGCAGGTAGCAATCTAACAGCTACTATTCCCGATGGACAGTCATTTGTAGATATTACTCTTACTCCAAATGATGATATTCATGCCGAGGCAGATGAAACACTAAAACTGAATTTAGCAGCCGGAAGTTACAACATTGATGGAGTTAATAAAGAGGGAACGGTAGCGATCGCTGCTAACGATACAGTAGTAATTAGTTTAGCTGATGATGCCAATTTTGTCCCCAACTATGCTAACCGGGAAGGTACTTTGCGGCAAGCGATGTTAAATGCAGAAGCTTTTGCCGGAACAGACACAATTACTTTTAGTGGTGTAGCAACATCGGGAACGATTAATTTAACAGGTGATTTGCCTGTTATTACCCAAAATTTAAATATTAATGGCACTGGTGCTGCTAATTTGAACGTGCGCCGAGATACGGGGGGAGAATATCGGATTTTCACTGTTGCAAGTGGTGATGTCAATTTTGATGGGTTGACTATTTCTAATGGGTTGTTATCTTTCGCAATGGCTAATGGTGGTAGCGGAATCGCTAACTTTAGCACTGGTACAATAAATGTTAACAATACCACCTTTTCTAACAATAACACTCAGTCTGGTTTGTTTGACGGGGGCGCTATTTTCTAATTTGAAAGGCGGGACGGTGAATGTTAGTAACAGCACCTTTTCTAACAATCAATCTAATTCTAGTGGTGGTGCTATTGTGACTAAATGGTGGGACGGTGAATGTTATTAACAGCACCTTTACCAACAACTTTGCTGATTTGGGTGGGATTGGTGGTGGTATTTTTAACGCCAAGGGTAGCACGGTAAATGTTAGTAAAAGCACTTTTTCCGGCAACCAATCAAAAAATAATTATGGCGGCGCTATCGACAATGAGGGGACGCTAACTGTAACTGATTCTAGCTTTTCTGACAATAAAGCTCCTGCCTTTGGTGGCGCTATTAGTAACGTAGGTTCCCTAGTTGTTACTAACAGTGATTTTACCAATAATAAATCTGGGTTGAATGGTGGTGCTATTTCAAGTTCGAGTACGCTGAATATTACTAAAAGTACCTTTGCTAATAAGTCTACCGTCGGTGGTGCGTTATCGATCGCTGGTACAGCCAATATTACAGATAGCAATTTTTCCGAAAATGCAGCACTGGTGAGTATTGGAGGTGCTGTTTATATCGATACTAAGGATACCTTGACGATCGATCGCACTACCCTAGCAAATAACTCTGCAAATCAAGGCGGCGCTATTTGGAATCAGTCAAATGGTACTGTGAAAGTTACTAATAGCAGGATCGCTAACAATACTGCCAACAATACTTGGTGGTGGAGTGGTCAATTTAATGGCAATCTTGATATTAGTAACAGCACTATTTCCGGTAACAAAGCAAATAGAATTGGTGGGGGAATTTATTACGATAGTACTACTAATACCTTCCAACATTAACCAATCAACAATTACCAACAACACTGCTGATTTCG
>NZ_JBHFNR020000003.1:0-462500 GCF_041929275.2 Floridaenema flaviceps BLCC-F50
CAGCAAACATCAACAACATCAATCTTCTTCTTGACAAATGAAGCGATTACGTCCATCAGTCTTAGCTTTTAGTAAGTTTTGATCGGCGCGATCGAGTAAGCTAATTCCCTGCTCGTCGTCATCGGATTTGAGAGTAGCAACTCCAATACTAACTGTAATTTGCAGGGCTAAATTTTTGTCAATCATGAAGGGTTGATCGGCAATTAAGGCGTTAAGACGTTGGGCAACTAATTTAGCTTCTTGAAGTTTGGTATTGCTGAGGATAATTACGAATTCTTCACCACCGTAGCGAAATGGGGTATCCTGAAAACGCAGATTGTGTCGCAAGCGGGCGCTAAGTAATTGTAAAACGCCATCGCCTACTAAGTGACCGTGAGTATCATTAACTGATTTGAAGTAATCTACATCTAAAATTAACAAACTTAGAGGTGTACAACGAATACGAGCATTATCAATTTGTCGAGGTAATTCCCAGTCTAAGGCGCGACGATTATTTAGTTCTGTTAAGGGATCGGCAAGGGCGATCGCTGATAAATAATCATTACTCTGCATCAAATTACGGTAAATTTGTACTTGGCGCACTCCTGTTTGAATCTGAGAACAAAGCAACGAATTTTGTAGCCGCCACTGAGCTTCCGCAAGTCTACAATTGGATTGCTTTGGCGACAAGTAGCAACAAGCATCCGCCCCTGCTTCTAACGCCGCTGCTCTCAATCCTGACTCCCAACTCCATCCAGGTAAAATTGCTTCCACAGCGTTTATTGGTTGATCTAATACTAAAATGCAATATATCCAAGCTAAATTGGAGTTTTGCTTCAGCAGGCGACAAACTTCTAAGCTGCTTGCCTGATTTGCTGCCAAAATCACCAAATCCGGTTTTTTTGCCCCAATTGAGGAGATAACTTCCTTGGCAGAAGTTATCACTTCAAAGCTACAGGTTGCTAAATCACGCAAGCGATTGAGAAGTGTGGCGTAAAATTCAACACTCCCAACTATCAAAATGGAAGTATTCATTTGGTGTAGAAATAAAAAAGAAATGTTATGTACAAATGATTTAACGTGACTTTCATAGGTATGGTAAGCCACTATGAATTTACCGTGCTAAGTAAAGTTATTTACAGAGATGCTTTCCGAGTATATCTAGATTTTGAATAGCCTTATCTAGTTATACATTAAGACTTCCCCGCTAAATTCATATTTTGTTGCATTGAAGCATAAATTTAAGCTATTAGCAACAAAACTGAGAAGCGGGTTGCCGACTTCCTATTGCTGATTAACTTTAACCTCCGATCATCTATTATCTTACTTCAACAAGACTTACACTTCAGGGGGTAAAAAACCCGGTTTAGAGCGTTAACCTCGCTCATCTAAAGCGACAATTTTGCTTTTTAACCGGGTTTTTTTGCGTAAGTCCTCTTCAATTTTCCTATGACCTTGGTTAATTACTTATAGCAACGAACATATCGGTTAGGACATGATATTTTGATTTAAAGGGAACTCCTGAACTCCTGAACAGGGAAATAGAGAAATTGTGGGGATTGCTATATAACCATGACATCGCCTTTTTTCCACCCGAAATCTTTGCAGATTTTGGTTAAAAAGTTAAAAGTTTTATGTCGAAAAAGAAGATTTTTAATCCTTTGTAATCTATTTTAATGTAAGTAATGATTTGTTGAATTACTTGTTCTAGATTTAGCCGATGGAATTAGCAATGACAATTGTAGATCGAAGCAATCAAGGTATATGCTTGCAGACTAAATATTTTAGTTGTCTTAACGGATATGCCAATACCAGTGATTGATGGCTATCAGGTGATGAAAAAAAGCTACGCTCAAAGAAAAAGAGCGCACACATATCGCCATTATTGCCAGTGCTTTTTAGGAAGATCGATCGCTCACCCCAACCGCAGGTTGTGATAATTTTATCCGCAAACCATGCTGAGAAAATGTATTATTTGAAAAAATAGCCAAATATTTAGGGGTAAGCTATATATAGGGCGAACAAAATTTACCAACCCAAGAATTTTGCTCAGTGAATTTACTTAGCAAAATTCCCGAAAAACAAAGCTTCCTGTTCAATGAACAAGCTTTGCAAATAATGCCTAACGAATGGGTTAAACAGTTACATCAAGCGGGTATTTGAGCCGATGAAGAACTAATTTTCAATTACTGAATCAAATCCAGAAAGCAAATGTTAATTTAACCAAGAGTTTAACCAATGCGAGTTAACAAGTTCTGCCTAGATCGAAAATAAATATCACAGAAGAATCTGCCGAATGAATACCAACCAACCAACTCCATATAAAGCCGATATTTTAGTTGTCGATGATAAACCAGATAACTTGCGGTTGTTATCTACCATGCTCACAGAACAGGGATATAAAGTTAGAAAAGTCATTAGTGGTGAATTAGCACTCAAAGCTTGCCAAATCATGCCACCAGATTTGATTTTACTAGATATTAATATGCCCAATATGAATGGTTACATGGTATGCCAAGAATTGAAATCTAGGCCAGAAACTCAAGATATTCCAGTAATTTTTATTAGTGCTCTTGATGGTGTAGTAGATAAAGTAGAAGCTTTTTCTCATGGGGGAGCAGATTACATCACCAAACCTTTTGAAATTCAAGAAGTATTAGCCAGAGTCAAAAATCAACTAACTATTCGCCAATTACAAAAAACATTGCAACAACAAAACGATCTCTTGTCTCAAGAAATTAAAGAGCGCCAACGTGCAGAATACGAACTGCAAAAAGTCAACAGAGAACTGCATCGCCTAGCTACTTTAGACGGTTTAACTCAAGTAGGTAATAGGCGTTGTTTTGATGAAAACTTTAACCTGGAATGGCGAAGACTGCAAAGAGAAAAAGCACCCTTATCTCTAATTCTTTGTGATGTTGATTATTTTAAGCTCTTTAATGATACCTACGGACATTTAGCAGGAGATTTTTGTTTAAAACAAATAGCACAAACAATCAGCGATACCTTAAAGCGTCCGGCTGATTTAGTAGCGCGTTACGGGGGAGAAGAATTTGCGATTATTTTACCCAATACAACTATGGAAGGCGCAGTTCATATCGCTGAATTAGTGCAGCAAAACATCAAACAATTAAAAATTGTTCACGGCAAATCTTCGGCTTCTGAATATGTCACTTTGAGTATGGGAGTTTCTTGCGTAATTCCGCAAGTAAATTTTGCCCCCAATCAACTAATTGATGTTACTGATGAAGCGCTTTATGCCGCCAAAGCTCAAGGGAGAAATTGCCTGGTGACGAAAATATTAGAAATTCCGGCACAGATTAGTAAACATTAACCAACTAATTTTTTGCCACTAGTGGAATCTTCCACTCCTCTTGCTTTAGTTTGAGCATTAATTTTTTCATTTAATTCTCGAATGCGGCGGGAAAGTAACCGAATAATATTAATAGCAATTCCTGGTGTTTCTTCAATGGCATCGTAGAGTTGTTGTTGGGTTAACATTAAACATTCACAATTTGCTAAAGTCGAAACAGAAGCAGAACGAGGTTCAGCATCAAATAAAGACATTTCACCGAAGCAAGCACCAGGCCCAAGTTTAGCTAATTCTTGGTTGCCGATGTGAACTTTTACTTGACCAAGTACTACGATATAGAGCGATCGCCCTTCTTGTCCTTGAGCAAAAATCGTATGTTTAGCTGGAAAAGATAACTCATCCATTACCGAAGCTAATCTCACAAGAAAATCATCCCGCAATTCTTGAAAGATCGGTACGTTTCTTACAAATAATAGTCTTTCTACACTGGTTAACATTGACTGCGAATTATTACTAATTATTTATTGCTGGAATAGGTAGTGGATAGTGGATAGTGGGTAGTGGGTAGTAGGTAGAAGCTGATTACTTATTACCTAACTCTGCCATTAATTGCTCCACTTGAGCAGCTACTAAGCGATCGGGATCTTGTTTTAGCTTCGGAAGTAGTTCAGGCAAAGAACGCGGGGAAGCTACTTTTAGGTAAGCGATCGTTGCTTCTCGCACAAAACCAGTGGGATGACGCAGACAAGCTAAAGTTGGTTCAGCCGTAAGATTCCAACGCATTGCAGCAGCTAAATGGAAACAACAAGCTAAAGACCAATCTGATAAAAAGCGCCTTAAAGATAGCAATCGCCGGATGCGATCGCGTGCCTCCAATGGTTGATAAGCTATTATACCCGCCAGATTCCGCAATTTTTCTTCATCTGAATGTCTTTCCAAAAAAGTTAATAGCTCTCGTTTATTGAAGATATCAACAGTTTGGTCTAATATTTCTAACCCCCTTGCCATATCTGATGGAGAACCCGATCGTAAATTAAACCCTGCTGCTTGAATAGTATCTGGAGAATAAAGAAACTTCATTAACAGAAAACACCTTTCAGCCGCATCTGCCAAATCGCCTTCAAAAGCTTTAAAAATTAAATCTATTTCTTGAACTTCCAAATTCGCTGCCCTCAGGTCTACCATAGCAGCATAAATTTGACCGACGAACATTAATTCTTGACCGATTAATGTTTCTACACCACTCCGACCTAAGCGATCGAGAACAGCGTCAATTCCCGCTTCTTGGGGTAATTTCAGTAAAATTTGTAGGATATGGCGGCGCGTATTTCCCCAAGCTGTCATCAAGTTAGCTACCAATACATTCTGTGCTTCTTTAGTCCCTATTCTCCCCAACACATCCCAGGCATATCTTCTAATTAAATCTGGTTTTTGGATATTAGTTGCTAAACTCACCACCATTGGAATCGCTTCATTATCCAACCTTTCCAAAGCCCGAATAGCTGCTTCTCTGGTTGATTTATATTCCAATCCTCGCAGCAGGGCGGGATAATATTCTTCTAAATGGGTAGCTGCGATCGCTTCCAACAAAGCCCGCCTTACTCGCAAAGATTTATCCTGTAACAAAACCGGAATATTCACCCGCAGCGCTTGTAAATACACCGCATCTCCCAACGCCCGACAACCCATCACCCGTTCTTCTTCTTCAGGATGAGTCAGCATTCGTCTTAAAGCCGAAGTCGCCTCAGCCTTTTGCACCCCATTACCCAACCTCAACAACAAAGCCCCTGCTGTTCCCCGCACTACTGGGTCAATTTCTGGCTCAAGATAATGTTTTAGGGCCCGTAAATCTGGATTAGGTTCAGTTAACCAAATGTAGCGTAACGCCAACGCCAACACTTCTGGCTGAACATTTTTAGGGGTTGGGGGTTGGGGGTTGGGGGAATTTTGGGGGTTAGGGGTTGGGGGTTGGGTGTTGGGGGAATTTTGGGGGTTAGGGGTTGGGGGTTGGGTGTTGGGGAAATTTTCTTCTTCTTCCCTAACCCCTAACACCTGACCCCTATCACCTAATTTCTCCCTAACCCCTACACCCTGACCCCTAACACCTTCTCCTTCTTCACCAATCAGAGCTTTAACGTGAGGTAGATAATTAGTATTAGGAGCAATCAGCATACTTTCCAGACTTTGGTATTGCAAAGCTGGCGGTAAAACTTTTAGTAATGGTGCTAATACATCTCCTACATTTTGCGGATCAATTTGAGTGAGTAATTCAATGCAGGAACGTTTATCTGCTTCCGAGGTTGTCCCTTCCAAAGCTTCTACCACTGCTCGTTTAAGGATGCGTAAATCGACTTCTCCGACTCCGCTTAATTGTCCTCTTTGGGCGCTTAGAACTAGTAGGTCTAGGTAGCGCGATCGTAACAGCCAAACTGTCAGCAACCAAGCCAAAGAAAACAACACTATTCCTAAAACAATTAACCAACCTAGCAGACTTGCTTTAGCGGTTTGGGAACTGTTATGATTTACCCAATTCAATAGCCAAATTACCGCTAAAATCCCAATTCCTGTCAAACCAGTTGCTACAGGTTCAGCAATACCACGCGCTTTTGTCTCAACATTCCCCCGTAAATTATCAGGAATAGGTTGAAACAAAACCGAAGCCGTACTAGCAACAAAAGTGTACCGCAACAACTCATCAGCAAATTTTATAATAATTAAACCAATAAATAACTGTACCAACCCCGTCAGAGGTATTAAACCCAAGGTACTCAACACCGCCCCAGGTAACATAGCAGTCAGAAATACTCCCATCCGTTCAATAACCCGGCTGGAAACGAACCATTGAGTAAGCAGTTCAAAAATCCCAACAATTCCGCTAAATAAACCTAAGAAACTCGCTATTTGTTTGACATCAAATTTTAATTCCAACTGTGTTAAATACTGGAAATCAATTAACAACAGAAGGATTTGCGAAATTATAAAGAATCCAAATAAATAAATCGCATATTCCTGTAACGGCCCTTTCAAACGACGGTTAGTATACTCTGATTGCTCATCCTGCAAATCTCGATAAGGCGCATCAGGGAAAGCTTGTTTATAACGTCTACTCAAATAAAATAATATCCCTGCACCTAGTACCAACATTCCTGCCGATACCAAAATTACATTATTCAACCCTACTAATTTCAGCAACAGAGGTAAAGAAAAACCACTCAATACATCTGCTACTAAAACCCCACTACTAATTAAAGGAAAAGTGCGTTTAATTTCTCGAATATTGAATAATTGATTAGCTGTTAGTGAAGTAGTTAAATGATTAAGAGAATAACCACCATCTACCCAAAGCGGTAACAAAAATATTGTCAACCAACCTAAAGAACCAACCTCCAAACCTAAGCGAAACAGTAATAAAGGAATAGCTGAGATTAAACCAATTAAAACCACAAACCGCCGCAGTGGTAAAACCCTTTGCATCCAGGTAGAGAGAATTCCCAAACCTGAACCCATGACAGCGCTAGCCATGTAAATCCAAGGCAACTTATCTGAGCCATACTGCTCTAAGAACAGAGCTACCGTCGTCGCTTCCAACCACAAAAGACCTACTGAAGTCGTGGTGTAAACAGCAAACATCAGCAAGGTGCGTTCGCTTTCTTCAGCACGAAGATTCAGCCCTTGAAGCAATATCCGTCCCCATCCACGGCTATTAAACAACGGATTTTTCAGCGTCATCTGAATCTCCGAAATCGATACTGCACACCTGCCAATTCTAGCCACCCAGTAATAATAGATTCATGGTTCATCATCATTTCTTACCAAACCAATGAACAATGAACCATCAACAATTCATTATTACTGAATTGCTGCTCCTCATGGCAAAATTTTCCGGCAATGTCTAGTGTGACAAGTTTTGCCGACGATCGCACCACGATAATACGAGAGTATCACGACTTTCTTGCTGATGATTCAAAGGGGGGCAGGGGAGCTCTCGGAGCTCTCGGAGCAGGGGGGCAGGGGAGCTCTCGGAGCTCTCGGAGCAGGGGGGCAGGGGAGCTCTCGGAGCAGGGGGGGCAGGGGGAGCTCTCGGAGCAGTAAGGTAAAAATTCTCAAGAGTCCCCTTGTCCCCTTGTCCCCTTGTCCCCTTGTCCCCTTGTCCCCTTGTCCCCTTGTCCCCTTGTCCCCTTGTCCCCTTGTCCCCTTGTCCCCTTGTCCCCTTGTCCCCTTGTCCCCTTGTCCCCTTGTCCCCTTGTCCCCTTGTCCCTACTTTTTGGGGGCTAACAGTAACATCATGTTGCGTCCTTCTTTTTTGGGCGCTTGCTGCACTTCTCCTAATTCCTGCAAATCTGAAGCCATGCGGTTGAGTAAGTTTTCTGCCAAGTTGCTGTGTTGAATTTCTCGACCACGAAACATTACGGTAGCTTTGACTTTGTTTCCCTCATTCAAAAAGCGCTTGGCGTGAGCTATTCTCACGTTATAGTCGTGGTCGTCAATGTTGTAGTGCATTTTTACTTCTTTGACTTCCGCCGTGTGCTGCTTTTTCCGGGCTTCTCGCGCTTTTTTCTCTTGCTCGAACTTGAATTTGCCATAGTCCATGATGCGGCAAACCGGGGGGTCTGCTTTATCACTGACTAAAACTAGGTCTAGTTCTTTTTCGTTGGCGATCGCCATAGCTTCTCTAGGAGTTATGATCCCTAGTTGAGCGCCATCGGTGTCGATTACTCGAATTTTGGGAAATCTAATCCTTTCGTTGATTTGAGGTTGATTATTGGTGCGTTTTGTTTCGATTACTGTCATTTAGTTGGGTATAAGGTTAACTAACAACTCAATTGAGCCTATAAGCGGTAGTTATTGGGATTACAGAACACATCAACGGCTGAACTTTCAAGTCAAAGCAAGAAACCGCCACAATTATCTACCAGCTTGTCTTTAGATTTTACTGAGCTTACTTTTTTTAGGCTCAATCTTAATTTTATTTTCCATTTGCCTGTTTTGTCTGTAAATAAACGGAACAGGGAACGGGGAAAGTTTTAAGTTATCCCGTTGTCCCCGAAGTTTTCTGCTATCGCTCGCAACACAGACTACAATGAGATTCAAGGGTTAGTTTTGTAAATATTTTTAAAGCAGAGGTTAGTGTGACAGTTTCCCTGCGTTGGCAGCAACGAATTGGAAGTCAGAGGGATTGGGTTTGGCGAGGTTGGCAAACTCGTTATACTTATATTCGTTCTCCGCAGTCTGCGGCTAATGCTACACCTTTAATTTTGTTGCACGGTTTTGGGACTTCGATCGGACATTGGCGGCAAAATTTGGATGTGTTTAGTCAGGTACATCCAGTTTATGCGCTGGATATGTTGGGTTTTGGGGCTTCGGAAAAAGCTTCGGCACGCTACAATGTGAAGCTTTGGGTAGAGCAAGTTTATGATTTTTGGCAAACTTTTATCCGTCAGCCTGTGGTTTTGGTGGGTAATTCGATCGGTTCTTTGGTAGCTTTGACGGCAGCAGCTACCTATCCAGAGATGGTGGCTGGGGTGGTGATGATGAGTTTACCAGATCCTTCTTTGGAAGAGGAGATGATTCCGCAGCAATTGCGATCGCTAGTAGCCACCATCAAAAACTTAGTACTCTCCCCACTACTCCTGAAAACCCTCTTCTATTGGGTCAGACATCCCCAACGAGTTAAAAGTTGGGCGGGACTTGCATATTCTAACCCAGAAGCCGTCACTGATGAACTAGTAGACATTCTCACCGGGCCAGCACAAGACCGAGGTTCAGTACAAGCTTTTTGCGCTATCCTCAAAGCGATGACCACTTCGGGATTTAACCCCAGTGTCAAATCTTTGCTTCCAGCTTTAAACATTCCCCTGTTGCTATTGTGGGGCGCACAAGACCGGATGGTTCCCAAAAAATTAGCACAGCAGTTCACTCAATACAACCCAAATTTACAGGTAATTGAAATCGAAAATGCTGGACATTGCCCTCATGATGAAAGCCCAGAGCAGGTTAACCAAATTATCCTAGACTGGATCGATTCATGGCAGACAGCCACAAATCAATTTCCAACGACACCTCAGCAACTAGTGGTTAAACGCGCTTAGGCATTCATCATCTTTGAATCAGAAAGAACCCAAAAATGCTCAACCAACCTGAACTTGATCGGTGTCTACAGAAGTGGCACCACTAACACCACCAGCAATCGATACCGCTTGGTCTAAAATTTCTTGAGTGGGAACCGATCCTTTCAAAACTACAGTACCACCAGTTTGAGCTACCCAAAGAGTGTTGATGTCATCTAGGCTAGAATCTTCATCGAAAGCAAGGGCAACTCTTTTGGCTAAACCGCTGTCATCATACTCACCATTCAACCCTACTCGCTCTGGGGGAATGTCACCCTCAGTCGGTGTTGGGTTTGTCTGAGCATCAGCAGGTTTTTCCAATCCAAACAATCGCTGTAACCAACCCATTGTATATTCCTCCAATAGCAATTAACATGAACAATTCTAAATTAAACAGTTTTTGCTGTATGGCGGCATGAATCTGTAGAAATATTTATTGATTGTAGGGTTAATCCAAAAGGAATGCGATCGCATTCCGCTACACTAACGAAAATCGAAAGGCTTCCTCTAGAATCAATAAAAGATGCTTAAGTAATTTTTTTAGCCCAACAATGCCAGTAATATAGTAATTATTACTAAAGATGCTTTTGCAATGTTTGGGTCAGCAGAAAGGTCGGTGTTACTAGAAGTGCATCGTGCTGTCCGCAGCAAAAGCTGTCTGCACTGAAGGATTTGTTACGGACAATGAAACACACACTTTCTGTTTTAGTTGAAGATGAAGCCGGGGTATTATCTCGGATTGCAGGTTTATTCGCCCGCCGGGGTTTTAATATTGAAAGTCTGGCTGTGGGGCCTGCGGAACAAATGGGGATTTCTCGGATTACGATGGTAGTGCCGGGGGACGATCGAGTAATTGAACAGCTGACTAAGCAACTCTACAAGTTAATCAATGTCCTGAAAGTTCAGGATGTGACTGAGATTCCCTCTGTAGAGCGAGAATTGATGTTGATGAAAGTCAATGCTACTGCGAGCACTCGTTCGGAAGTGATAGAGTTGGCGCAAATTTTCCGGGCGCGAGTTGTGGATGTGTCGGAAGATTCCTTAACTTTGGAAGTGGTGGGCGACCCTGGTAAAATGGTGGCGATCGTCCAAGTGCTACAAAAATTCGGAATTCGCGAAATTGCCCGCACTGGTAAAATTTCTCTGACTCGTGAATCTGGTGTTAATACCGAGTTCCTCAAGTCTTTGGAAGCAAAACTAGCCTAATAATTTGTGTACGTAGTTGCGCTGTCTTCGCTCTTAATTATCGCTGGGGTAAGAGCGCTCAAGCGCAACTACGTACCTAATCCATCAGTAGGACTAATTTACCTGTAACTGAGCCGGATTCTAGCAACCGATGAGCAGCAGCAGCTTCGTCTAAGGGAAAGGTTTGACTAACGTGGATTTTTAACTGACCTTGCTCTATTAAACGGGCTGATTGGGTTAAAATTTTTGCTTGATGTCGCTGATCTTCGACTAAGCCTTGCAGCATTGGTGTCAGCATTAATTCTAAGCTAATTCGCAGATTGCGTAATCTGGCGGTTTTTAAGTTTCCCTGTGTGGTATCGGGTTCTAAAATGGTGACGAGATCTCCATAAACCTTGACAGCTGGGACGGTTTTAAAGAAGGTTTCGCCGCCTACTGTATCAAAGGCTAAGTCTACTCCTTCTCCTTGAGTCCAATCTAATACTGCTTGGACAAAATCGGTTTGTTTGTAAAAGATAGCTTGATCTGCGCCTAGTTGACGGACAAAATCGGCTTTTTCTTGATTGCTAACGGTAGTGCAAACTTCTGCACCTTGTAATTTTGCTAGCTGTATTGCTACGTGCCCAACTCCACCTGCACCTGCATGAACTAAAACTTTTCTTCCGGCTTCTAGGTGTGCGCGATCGTACAATGATTCCCAAGCTGTAATAATCACTAAAGGTGCGGCGGCGGCTTCCGCAAAGCTGAGGTTTTTGGGTTTATAAGCCACAAATTTTTCATCTACAACTATTTTTTCGGCATAATTCCCTTGTTCTGTGCCTAGCCCACCACAACAAAAGTATACTTCGTCGCCAACTCGGAATTTTTGCACGCCGCTACCGACGGCTTCGACTACTCCCGCGCCATCACATCCTAAAATAGCAGGCATTCGATCGGGGTAAAAGGTTCCTCGTTTCCGCAGTTTGGTGTCAATGGGATTGACTCCTGCGGCATAGAGTCGAACGAGGATTTCTGTGTCTTTTTCGATTTTGGGTGAGGGGAGTTCCTGAAGTTGCAGGACTTCGGGCTCTCCTGCTGCTGTCATTAGTACTGCTTTCACGGCTTTTTTTGCAAGAGTTTATTCATCCAGATTTATCATAATTGAACCGCTCCAGACGCTCCAGGACGCTCCAGAGAAGAAAGCAGCAGCGATCGCACTTCGACAAATAAGTGCGATCGCCATATCTCATTCCAATTTTTCCCTACTTCTTCGCTTCTAATTCTGGCGGATCTTGTGAACTACCCACACTTACCCTACAGGTAAGTGTGGGCTTCCTGCCCAACAGAAAGCACAGTAGTGGATTTCTTACGTCCTCCCCTACTGCGTCTTACATCTGGACAACAGGCTTTATCCCCCGTTCCAGAGGTCAAAATTCGTAGTCCCTCATCCCGAAGATTAATACTAGCGTTGATGTCCCGATCATGTTTAGTTTGGCAGTTTTCACAAGTCCAAAACCTGACATCAAGAGGTAAACTACCAACTTGATGAAGACAAACATGACAGGTTTTAGAACTGGGGAAAAATCTATCCACTTCTAGATAAATCTTTCCATCCATTTCTGCTTTATATTTCAACATGGTGCAGAACATTCCCCATCCAACTTGGTGGATAGATTTAGCTAGTTTATGATTCTGCATCATGCCTTTAACATTAAGATTTTCCACAATCACAACTTGGTTTTCGTTAACTATCCTACGAGATAGCTTATGTAGAAAATCTTCACGGCAGTTAGTTATTTTTCGGTGAACTCTAGCGACTTTCTTTCTCGCTTTAATCCGGTTGTTGGAATCTTTTTGTTTCCTAGATAGTTGCTGCTGTTTCAGCTTCAGGTTCTTTTCATGCTTGGTAAGTATTCTGGGATTGTCAAATTTAGATCTGTCACTAGTAACAGCGAAGTGGGTTAAGCCAAGGTCAATACCAATCGCTTTGCCTTCTGTTGTCTGTTCTGGTTTATCTTTACCATCATTAAAAAGAATAGATGCAAAGTATTGATTAGAGCAGTTTTTGGATACGGTTACGGTTTTGATTTTACCCTCAATCGGTCTATGAATAATTGCCGACACATCTCCTATTTTTGGTAGCTTTAAATAACTATCGGCTACCTTAACATTTTGAGGATACTGTATTGACTGCTTACCATGTTTTGATTTGAATCTAGGGTATTTAGCTCTTTTTTCAAAGAAGTTATTGAAGGCTACTCCCAGATTCAAACAAACTTGTTGCAAGCACTGTGAGTAGGTTAAAGACAACCATTCATAGTCTTTTTTTAACTGCGGAATTATCTTTTTGACTTCGTACCCAGACAATCCAAAACCTGTTTCTTTATATGTTTGGTTCATTAAGTTCAAGCAATAATTCCATAACCAACGACAAGAGCCAAAAGCTTGTGCTAATGACTGTTGTTGTTGGGCATCTGGATATAACCTGACCTTAACGACCTTGAACATATTAGAGTAAACAACGTTTGTTATAAAAAAGTATAACACAGAAATTGTACCCTACGGGAAGCAAGCTACGTTTGGGACCTGTCTTCCTCCCTTGCTGTCGCATTGGTCTCTTATACTGTCGTCAACACAAGAGCAATTCATCTCATCACCTCCCTATCGGATAGGTGAGAAGCTTCTTGCAGATTTAGCTAAAAGAGAAATTGCCAAGTTTTTGGGAATTGCTGAGTCGCTGATTAAAGAAGTGAAAAATTGGCTTTACGTGATTTTTGTTCATCGCTTAGATAAAGGCGGACAATTTATCAGCTATAGGAAGATAGAAAGGTGGCGCAATGCTGTTGCTTGCCAGATTCAAAAATGTGTGAGTTTGGAGGAATTGCAGCAGTTGGCAAATGCGATTCGTAGAGATTGGAAAAAGCATCAGAAACAATACGACGATGTGGTATTGCGATTCATAGAAAAGATCTGGGATCAACGCAGGAAAGTTATTATGCAAGATTTAAATCAAGAATGCAGCCTAGCCAGTTTACCTGCATTATAATGTAAATATATTGAAGCTTCCTGTTTCAAAACAGCTTAGATACCACATAATAAAGATATTAATATCCCCCAAAAGATAGAAATAAATAAATTGATTTATCTAACAATATTGCCATGTATTTTAATTTTTGTTTAAAAGTGTATTGTTATAAAAAGAATTTAGTTAACCTGTTTTATTAACAGATTAAATTTAGTAATAGGGCGAAGAGTGCAGAGTCAGGAGAGAGAAGTAAACAGCTTCTTTGAATCCTGACTCGGATATTTGCATCAAAACTTTTCTCTTTGAATCACAACTTTAACAAGCTCATCCAATCAGAGAAAAAATATGGTTGTCGAAAACAGAGTTGCTAAACCGAGTCTGTCCTACGTTATTTTAATTTCCGATGTGGCTGCGATCGGGGGTTTCCTTTTCGGATTTGATACAGCAGTAATCAATGGTGCAGTGGCATCGCTACAAAGCGCGTTTGCTGCTACCAGTACCCAGACTGGTTTTGCGGTTTCTTCAGCATTGTTAGGTTCAGCGGTGGGTGCTTTTTTCGCTGGACAATTTGCCGATCGCTACGGTAGAGTCAAGTCAATGATGGTGGCTTCGGTTTTGTTCTTCCTCAGTGCGGTTGGTTCCGGGATTGCTGTTGGAATCTGGGATTTTAGCTTTTGGCGTTTGTTGGGTGGTATAGCAGTTGGTGCAGCGAGTGTAATTGCACCAGCTTACATTGCAGAAGTGGCACCCGCCCGTTTGCGGGGAAGATTGGGTTCTCTACAACAACTGGCTATTGTTATCGGGATTTTCATCGCTTTACTGTGCGATTATTTTATTGCCGTCGCCGCAGGTTCAGCTGATGCGCCTTTTTGGTTTGGTGTACCTGCTTGGCGCTGGATGTTTTGGACAGAAATTCCTCCAGCTTTACTTTACGGTATTGGAGCGTTTTTGATTCCTGAATCACCTCGTTACTTGGTGGCGCAAGGAAAAGAAACCCAAGCGGCGAAGGTATTAACCAAAGTCGAAGGTGGCGATGTCGAGAAAATAGTTAACGACATTCGCCAAACAGTATTGCGGGAACGTAAACCTAGATTATCCGACCTTTTAAGTAGAAGTGGTGGTTTGTTACCGATCGTTTGGGTTGGAATTGGACTTTCTATTTTCCAACAATTTGTAGGAATTAATGTCATCTTTTACTACAGCAGTGTGTTGTGGCGTTCTGTAGGTTTTTCCGAAGCAGACTCACTTTGGATTACAGTAATTACCAGCGTGACTAACATTGTAACTACTTTAATTGCGATCGCATTTGTCGATAAATTCGGACGCAAACCCCTACTTTTGTTAGGTTCAATAGGAATGTTTCTTACCTTGGGAACAATGGCAACAGTTTTTGCTAACGCACCATTAGATGCTGCTGGTAATCCCAATTTAACCGGAAATTCTGGGTTAGTTGCTTTGCTAGCAGCTAATCTTTATGTATTTTGTTTCGGCTTTTCTTGGGGCCCAGTTGTTTGGGTATTATTGGGAGAAATGTTTAATAATAAAATTCGGGGTGCTGCACTTTCTGTAGCAGCAGCAATGCAATGGATCGCTAATTTTATTATCTCGACAAGCTTCCCTGTACTTTTGAAAAATTTCGGCTTAGGTTCTGCTTACGGTCTTTATTGCGTTTCGGCAGCAATTTCTTTCTTCTTTGTTTTCCTGTTAGTCAGAGAAACCAAAGGCAAACAGTTGGAGGAAATGTAGTTATCATTCCTAAAACAAGTTTTTTTATAGCTAGCATAGCATATTACTGTTAAAGAGTGCAAGGAAGCACTCTTTTTTTGGGTAGTTCAATTTGTTATTCAAAATAAACTTTTAGCGATCTGCTCAAAAAGCTTAATTATTGGTCGATCGGCAAAGTTACGGTGAAAGTTGTTCCCACATTAACCTCACTAGTGACTGCGATCGTTCCACCCGCTTGCTCAATCACCTGTTTGACAATTGCCAACCCTAAGCCAGTTCCGGGAATCTTACCGACATTGCTGGCACGGTAGAAGGATTCAAACAACCGGGCTTGATCGGCTGGGGAAATGCCAATGCCCTCATCCTGCACTTGAAAGATTGCCACCCCTGCTTGACACTGCAATTTAAGCCGAACGGTGCTTTGGGGGGGTGAATATTTGATCGCGTTAGAGAGTAGATTCGTCAGAACTTGTCGCAGTAGTGCTTCATTGATGCAAGCCGTAAAGCATTCTTCTTCACAGTCGATCTCAATTATGTGATTGCTTCCTATGCCAACTTTAATTTCTTCAACCAAATTGTGGCAGAACGGCTCGATCGCCATCAGCGCAGCATTAGCAGTCAATACACTCACTTCAGCTTTGCCAAACGCCAAAACATCATCGAGTAAAGCCGTCATGGATTTAACCGCCTTGAGAATCCGTTGGGAAAAATCGGCTCGCCGTTCGGATGGCAAGTCGCTCCGCTCTAACAGGCGAGTAAATCCAAAAATGATATTGAGCGGATTGCGAAATTCATGAGAAACCATTGAGACGAAACGAGTTTTTAGTTCTTTGAGTTCGCGTTCTTGCTCCAGTGCAGCTTGAAGCTCAAGGGAGAGCCGCCGCGATCGCAACAGCATTTCCACCCGTGCCTGTAACTCTAACTTTTCGATCGGTTTGCTAATCAGTTCATCGACCGTTTGCCAGAGATGTCGCGTCAACAGTTTGACATCCGTCCGAAGTGTAATCAGCAAGACAGGCAAAAATACAGGCTGCTCTGCCTGTTTTCTTGCCTGGATCGATTCCCATAAGTAATGCAAGGCAGGACCGTCCAGAATGCACAGGTCAAATGGTTCGTTTAGCAGTGAGACGGCATTCCTTGCCTGCACCACAGATTCTCCTACCACCACCTCGTAAGATCGTTCAAGCCACTCTGCCAGGAGGCGGCGATTTTCCCTTTGCTCAACCAAGATCAAAATTCGGTTCATCGCTTACTCACCTTCGAGCAATTCGGGCACACCCGTTAGGATACCTCGAAGCTGATTGAGCGGACTGCTAACTTTAATTCCGTAGCGGCTGATTTGAAATTCGCGTAGCGTTTTTTCAAAATCGCTCATGCGCTTTTTGAGTACGCCGATCGCTCGTCGCAGTTCACCGCGAATTTCCATGTAGCGCAGAAAGATAATTGTGTCTGCTAGATAGCTAATGCCAATTTCGGTTGCCCGAAATTCTCCCGTAATCGATTCAACCTCGTTGACCAACAAGACCGCAACTCCCATGTTTTGCAGATACTTACAGAGGGCATGGAGGTGAGGCGTTAAGTCTTCGCCTCGAACTGAAAGTCGATAGCCAGCCACACTATCAATCATGACAATCCGCGCCTGCTGTTGCTCTACTTCCTGTCGCACGAGATTGGCAAATTCGTCCGGGGTGTAGTGGAGTGGTTCGATTTGCACGATCGACAGGGTGCCGCGCTCCTGCATCGCGTGAACCGGAACATTGACTCCTTGAGCACGGCGCAACAGCGTTTCCTTATTTTCCTCAAAGGTGTAAATCACCGATCGCTCTCCCCGTCCGGCTGCCTCTTTCATAAACTGAAGCCCCAGAGTACTCTTTCCTACGCCGCTCGGTCCGCTGACGATCGCGATCGTGCTGCGCTCTATACCACCATGCAGCAGTTCGTCAATTTCTGGAATCCCAGAGGAAATGGCTTCCGTAGTCAGCAGTTGTTCAGATACTTGGGGAATCAATTTTGGAAAAAGCTGCATTCCGTCACTGGTGAGGCGGAAGCTGTGGTCGCCATCCCGAAAACTACTCCCGCGAAACTTGGAAACCGATAGGGTGCGATCGCCCTTTTTAAAGTCTAAATTCAGTACTCCATCACTCATGAACTGTAGATCGTCGTCGGGGGCTTCGACGCTATGTTCTGAGGTAAACAGAACTGTGATGTCTTGCTCTGTCAAAAATCGGAGAAACGACAGAACTTGCTTGCGAAACTGGAAGGTATCTGTAGCTAGGTAGCGAAACTGCGTCATCGAGTCAATGAAAATCCGCTGCGGCTTCAGGGCTTCGACTTGCTCGACAATACGCTGGGTTGTCGGTTCGCGTTCGACTTCAGCAGGTGAGAAAATATCATAGGTCTGCACTTGAGCAAAAAACTCGGAAGTGGGGCTAAGGTCAAGAAAGGTGATGCTCTGAGTGTCAAACTTCAACCCTTGAGCCGTTCTTTTAAGTTGGGCAACCGTTTCTGCCAAGGTAATGAACAAAACGGATTCGCCGTTGGCGGCTCCTGACGCTAAAAAGTGCAGTCCCAACGTTGTTTTACCTGTGCCCGGTCCCCCGCGAACCAGGTAAGCACGACCGGGAACATAGCCACCGCAAAGAACTTCATTTAGTCCCGAAATTCCTGTGGATAAACGATTAGACATCCGCAAGCCACTCCTCCACTAAGAGTTTAGAACGGTGATGTAGGGTGCCCTTCCTGCGTTGGAGTTGACCATCCAATGAGAGCCAGAAAGCTTAGGCTTCAGTGGGTTGAGACACCTTTTCTGCAAAATAATGAAGGCAGCGATCGCCAGACAGAACCGTAAAGCTATATCTTCCAAGCTAGAGAATACCATTAAGAGCTTAACTTAATAAGAAATTGACCGAATTCCAAATCAAACAATGTAAAATTAAAAAGCGAATTCCCCCAAAAAAAGGGGGAATTAGCAAGTTTTTACAGGGTCAAAGATTGGGCATCATTTTCAATTAATTTCGCCAAATCTTGTAAGAATGCGGCAGCATGAGCACCGTAAATAATTCGGTGATCGGCGGTAATATTTACCTGCATTTGCTGTTTGACTCCGAACATTCCATCAGCGGTTGCTACTACTTGGGGACGGGAAGCACCGATCGCTAAAATTGCCCCTTGTCCTGGTGGTAAAATTGCATCAAAACGGTCTACACCAAACATTCCCAAGTTGGAAAGGGTGAAAGTTCCAGAGTTATATTCTTGAGGTTGGAGTTGTTTGGAACGAGAGCGATCGACCAAATCTTTCCAACTACGCGACAAGGAATAAATATCTAATTTGTCAGCATTTTGCAACACTGGCGTAATCAAACCACCATCATCCATTGCTACTGCAACGGCAACATTAATTGCTGAATTATACTGAATTCCTTGCTCGGTATAACTAGCATAAAGCAATGGGTGTTTAACTAATGTCACTGCCACCGCTTTAGCTAACAATGCCGTCATCGTTACACCTTTGGACTTAATCTGTTTGTAGAGTTTGTCCAAATTATCGGTAGTAATGGTGTAACCAACATGGAAGATAGGCACTGTTAAGCTGGCTACCATGTTCCGCACAACGGCATTTTGCAGCGTGGTAAAGCCAACTACTTGACCGGGAACTGCCGGAACGGGTGCGGGTGCGGGTGCAGGTCTAGCAGCGGGTGCGGGTGCGGGTGTAAAGGTGGGAACTGTAGGTGCAACGGCTACGGGTGCGGGGGCGGGTGCTTTTCCGGCAGCAGCTTCCACATCTTCTGCTACAATTCGACCGTGAGGGCCGCTACCTTTGAGACTATTTAAGTCTACTTTCAGTTCTTTGGCTAGTTTCCGGGCGCGTGGGGAAACTACAATGCGATCGTCACTGCGACTTGCTGCACCATTGGAAGTAGCCGCTGCTACAGCAACAGGTTCTTCTGTCTTTGCAGGTGCGGGAGTTGGTGCAGCAGCAGGACTAGTTTTGCCCGCTGCTTGTTGCTTGGCTGTTTCTATTTCGGCTTCGGTTTCTGCGACTAAGGCGATCGCTGCACCCACAGGCGCAACTCCACCCGCTTCTACAATAATGGTGGCTAAATATCCTCCATAGAAGGATTCTACATCCATATCTGCCTTATCTGATTCCACCACCACAACTGTTTCGCCTTTTTCAATCTTGTCCCCAGCAGATTTTACCCAGGAAACAATCTTGCCTTCGGTCATTGTGGAACTGAGGGCGGGCATGAAAACTTCGTGAATCATTGCTAATTCTTACTTGCTAATTACTAATTGACATTTGTCATTTGTCCTTTGTCATTCGTCATTTGTAATGGGTTTTCACCTATGAACAATGACCAATGACATAAGACTTTTAATCCTAAATATCACCGCGAATTTCTTCTACTACTCCATCTCGTAGCAGAATTTCAACTTGCCATTTATCGAGCAAATTGTCTCCCAATTCCACAGTAAAAATGCTTTCAATTGTGCCTTGACTCACTTCTTGGTTGAGTTCCAATAATTGCACTTGTTGGAGTTGTTGCAGAGATTGATTTTTCTGTTCTAGCAACTCGCTTTTTCTTTGATTGACCTGACTTTGAATGTTGTCTATTTGTTGCATTACTTGAGGGCCAGGGGGCTGAATACTTTGCTTTTGCAGTTCAGTAATTGCCCTTTGTCCTTGAACTTCTAACTGTTGCAATTGCTGATCTAGTTGATTGAGTTGTCCTTGGAGTTGTTGTTGTGCTTCTTCCTTCCAACGAGGAGTGACAATGGCTTTAATGTTAATTGGGCGCTTTAGTAGGAGTTGATTTTTGGGAATATCCATGACTAGGTTTAACTTTTATTGTGGTTAAGGAGCGATGTTTCATCAGTAGAAGTTAAAGGTAAATTGCAAATACATTTAAACTTTTAATTTGCATTTTTACCTGCAATGTGCATTTTAATTGTTCAAGGTGAAAGAGTGAAATAGGCTATTTTCTACTTCACCCTTTATTGTCCCTTATGCTGGGATTTACTCACCAATTACGGAGTCACCCCTTGTAACTTCTCACTGATGTTTTTAGAACATCCCGTCGATCATATCGCGATAGCGTTCCATCACGACAGGTCGGCGGACTTTCAATGTTTGAGTTAACATTCCATTTTCGATCGAAAATGCTTCCTCAAGCAATCTGAACGGGCCAATGCGATCGTCAGGACGGAAACCTGGACGGTTCTGCACTTCGCGAGTCAGTTCTTTACGGAATAATTCCTGAACAATCTTACTATCAAGTTTGATTTGTTCGTGGTCAGCTGAGAAGGTTTCGTTAGGTAGCACTAATTGTAAGTTTTGCGATAGTGCCCATTGCTTGAGGGCTTCAATGTTTGGCACAATTAGAGCACCTAGCGATCGCTGATCCTGCCCCACTAGCATAATCTGATCGATATAAGGGCTACGCAGACAAGCATCTTCAATTGGTTGAGGTTCAATATTTTCCCCATTGGTCAACACGATTGTATCTTTCTGTCTTCCAGTGAGTACCAAATCGTTATTTTCTGTTAACCATCCCAAATCACCGCTATCGAACCAACCTTCGGGATCGATCGCTTTTTTCGTAGCTTCCGGGTTCTTATAATATCCTTGCATCACCTGCGGCCCCCGCAGCAACACAATCCCAGTTTTCCCCACAGGTAAAGGTTGGCGAGTTTCTGGATCGACTATTTTCGCCTCAGTACCGGGAATGGGTTGTCCCGCAGAACCTCTTAAATTATGCCAATAACGACGGGCGTGAGTCACAGGAGAAGTTTCGGTTAAACCATATCCCACCAAAATTTCTAACCCGACAATTTGATAAAAGTTTTCTAAGTGCATCGCTAGAGAACCACCACCACTGATAAAATATTTCATCCTTCCACCAGTAGCTTCTCTGACTGTTTTATATACTAGCTTGTCTCCCAAAAAGTGCAAAGGCCAATAAATAATTGCTTGCAGTCCTCCTAATAGTTTGTCACCCAATGCAGGCGGGTGAGGTTTTAATACTAAACCTTGCCAAATTCGCTTTCCTTGAATGTGACGTAGACTAAATTCAAAAAGGTTATTAACTAATTTTTGCTTATTCTCTGGTTGTTCCCGGAATTTCTTTTGCACCCCTTCATAAACTGATTCTAAAAGTCGGGGAACACCGATCATATATTGCGGTTTAAAGTCTTTGAAGTCTTGTTTAATATGACGAATGCTGGTATAAATTTGGTGGCAACCTTGAGACAGGACATAATATTCCGCAGTCCGCCCAAAAGTATGCCAAGTGGGAAGAATGGAAAGGGCAATATCTCCGACATGAGGTTGGATAACTGCGCCCAAGGTAGTGATTTGATGCAGTAAATTTCCGTGAGTTAGCCTTACGCCTTTGGGTTTTCCGGTGGTTCCAGAGGTGTAAAGTAAAGTGGCGAGGGTGTTGTGATTTTGCTTAATTAGTTTTAACTCTTGAGATGCGCCATCTGCCATTACTTGAGAAAAGTTGAGAACTTTAATTTCTCCAAAACTTTCCAGTTTTTCATCTGAGAGTAAAACTATCAGTTGGATGGGGAACTTTAAAAGCCGATCGCCTAATTTTTTCAGCGTCTTTAAGTCTTCTACTACTAAAACCGTACTGCCGCTATGCTCGATAATATACAATAATTCTTCTGTTTCCGCAGTGGAACTGCGAACTACATCTGCTGCCCCAGCCATCATAATACCTTGGTCAGCAATCATCCACCGATAACTATTGTCAGAAATTAGGGCGACACGGGGCGGATCAGAAGAATCATCACTTTCTACTAATGACAATAAGCCATTGGCTTGCAATCCAGCTGCAAATTGCTGAATTTGCTGGTAAAGTTGGGGATACGTAAGTATAACCTCTGGTTTACTGTGCGGATCGTGGAGGGCGATCGCATTGGCGAATTTTTGGGCTGCGATCGGCCAAATTTCCGGCAAAGATTGGGCAAAAGAGTAATCTACAACGAGTTTTAACTTTTCCCGTTCTAAATCGGACATTCTGTAAGAACTGACAGCACTAGCAGAGTTTTTCATAGTCATTTCTTTAACCACTTCCGCTTTCACCATAACTCTTAGCGAGGCTATTTTAGCGATAATCTGTAGACAGAATCACTATTGTCTGGGTCAATTCCCGATCGTTGACGCACAAACAGCGTACTGTTTAGCTTAACTTATATCATTCACAAGTTATTCAAAAGCCAGTTTTGAACCGTTCTCCAGGTTTTCCGCTAAAAATAATACAGTAGAGATTTTTATCAAGGGGCAATGAATATGACATTAACAGATTGTCTATTACTGACTTTAGTAAACACCGTCATTTGCATTACTTTGCCCAGAGTATTGTCATTTGTCAAATCGAATCAAGCTGAAAACACAGTTAATGTAAACTAATGTTGCAAGAGTACGACTAAAGTCGTTACAACGAACCGTGAGAAATTTGGTTCGTTGTAGCGACTTTAGTCGTCCTTTAAGTAGGTGCAAATAAATAAAGTGATAATAGTTATATGAGGATGGGGCGGGCAGGATGCCCACCCCACAAGAAAGCTATAACTCTTGTGGGGTGGGCATCCTGCCCGCCCTACTTTTCACTTTATTTACCTATACCTACTTATTTATTTTGTTTCTGTCTCCATAAAGCCCGAACTACGCGAATTTCTCCATAGCTGTACTCTTCTTCGAGATATTCGTAAATTGGTTTTAACATTTCTACAGCACCAATGTCTTCCATTGCTTGCCAAATAACTTTTTGTCTTTCAGGAGAAACTAATTGATTGATATCTACCGTTTCTCCCATTTCCCACAATTCTGCTAAATGTACGAAAATAGTACTAGCTTTGAGATTGCGCTGTTGGGCAATTTCTTCAACGGTCAAACCTTGCTGAAATAAGTGTAAACTCATTAATTGAGTTGTGGATGGTGTTGGTGTTTCAATTTTCCCATCATCAGTAGCTACTGATAAACCTTGTTCTTGGCGATAAGCGCGAATTTCTTTTAAAAAAACCGCCCCATATTGCGAGAGTTTACTGCTACCAACTCCCGACAATTCTCCGAATGCTAATAAAGTTTCCGGTTGAACTTGCGCCATTAATTTCAAAGTAGAATCATGGAAAATTACATAAGGGGGAACGCCTTGATCGTCAGCGAGTTTTTTCCGCAGAGAACGCAACCTTTCATATAATACTTCCATCCCGGCTTTTTTCAGGTTTTTCTCTTCTTGAGTTACCTGCTTTTGCGCGGGCATTGCCAGGGAAACTTGCCTCTGTCGGCGCATAACTTCCCAACTTAACCCATTAAGTTTGAGGATAGCATAACCATCTGTGCTTTGCTCTAATAAACCTTGGTGAATTAGCGATCGACCTAAAAACTTCCACTCATCAGCAGTTTTATCCTTACCAATTCCATAAGTAGAAAGTTCATTATGCTTATTCTGTAAAACTTTCTGACCCTTAGAACCCCGCAATACATCAATAATATGATTCATGCCAAACCTTTCTTTACACCTAGCGACACAAGAGAGAAACTTCATCGCTTCAATTGTCCAATCTTCCACAGGTTTGGGATTAGCACAATTATCACATTTACCGCAATTTCCCGCAAAATATTCCCCAAAATAACTTAACTGAATCGTCCGCCGACAGTCCGTTCCTTCAGCATAATCAATCATTCTTCGTAACTGTTGACGGGCGATCATTTGTTCTTGAGGATCGGTTTTTTGATCGATCGCCCATTCAATTTTTTTCAGGTCGCCATAACTAAAATATATTGTACAATGAGCAGGTTCCCCATCTCTTCCCGCCCTACCCGCTTCTTGATAGTAACTTTCGATGTTTTTCGGCAAATCATAGTGAACTACTAACCGCACATCCGGCTTATTAATTCCCATGCCAAAAGCAATAGTGGCAACCATTACCTGCACATCATCTCGAATAAACCGCGTTTGATTAGTGCTGCGTTCTTCATCACTTAAACCTGCATGATAAGGCAAAGCATTTACTTCATCTTTTTGCAATCTAAAAGTTAATTCATCAACCCCCTTGCGACTGAGACAATAAACGATTACTGCCCCTTTAGCTTGCCGAATTTGTAATAATAATTCCGTATAACTGCTTTTAGCTTTGGGACGAACTTCGTAATAAAGATTTTGGCGATTAAAACTAGCAATATGAATAAAAGGATCTTGTAAATGTAACTGTTGTATAATATCTTGACGAACTCTTTCGGTAGCAGTAGCAGTTAATGCCATAACTGGCAGGTCTGGATAACGTTTGCGTAACAATTTCAATTGCCGATATTCAGGACGAAAGTCATGTCCCCACTCCGAAACACAGTGCGCTTCATCAATAGCAAAACCTGCAATTCCGACTTGATGCTGCACTAAATCTAAGAATGGTAAAAACTTTTCACTTAATAACCTTTCTGGGGCAACATAAAGTAGTTTAGTCTGTCCATTGCGAATACTTTCCTCTCGATGACGCACTTGCCAACCATTCAAACTACTATTAAGGAAAGTTGCGGAAATCCCATTATTTCGTAATGCTTCAACTTGGTCTTGCATCAGAGAAATCAGCGGTGACACCACCACTGTTACACCCTTTTTTAACATAGCTGGCAGTTGAAAGCAGAGAGATTTACCCCCGCCAGTTGGCATGACAATTAAGGAATCTTGATTTTTTAAAGCTTGTTCGACTATTTGCTTTTGTCCGGGGCGAAAGCTATCGTAACCAAAATAGTGTTTAAGTGCCTTTTCCAGGGAGGGAAACTGGGACATGATTTAATCAGTAGTGCGCTGACGATAGGAGTATTGTAGAACCATCGCTAGACAGGGCTGATTTGATCAGCGATTAGTTTATCCTAATAATTGTACTGGCAATTTAGCAAGGGAAAAATCACTTATGCCGAAAGCTGTTTGGAATGGTGCTATTTTAGCAGAGAGCGATCGCACTGAGGTAGTCGAAGGAAACCATTACTTCCCCCCCGACGCGATTAACAAAGAGTATTTTAAGGATAGTAGCACTCACACCACCTGTCCTTGGAAAGGTGTTGCCAGTTACTATACGATCGAAGTAGAAGGACAACAAAACAAAGATGCCGCTTGGTACTACCCCCAAACAAAAGATGCCGCCAAAAAAATACAAGGATACATAGCATTTTGGAAAGGCGTAAAAGTCGAAGCCTAACCTATAGCTTGTAGGGTGCGTTAGCGCAGCGTAACGCACCATTCCTTTAATTCCAACTAACCAGAACTAGCCCTAAAACTAATCGACATAGCAGCCAACTGAGCCGTATCAACCGTCCGCACAGTAGAATCAAAAGAAGCATACAAACTCCGACTCCCACGAGTACCCCTATCCAAATCACCCAACAAATCATCAATCACCAAACTAGCATCATCTTCCAAAGACAAAGGCCCCCCTCTTTCCCCCCGACTAACCGCAATAGACTGCAATTTCTTCAACGCCTCTCTTAAAGGACTAGCACTAGCAATTACCAAAACCTCCACATTTCCCAAAGGCTTACCAACAGTAATTTTAAACGAATCTTTCCCCACTTCAGGAATTTGTCGCCTTTCCCCAGCCTTAATTAAAGCAGCATCACTTGTAGCAGTCCAACTATTAGGAAACAAAACCACCATTTCCCCTTCCGGCGTAATTACCAACAAAGTAACATAAAGGTCTTTCTCCTCCTTATTTTCAACCAAAAATTGCACGCGAGTTCCCAAAGGTAAATTAGGAATTACCCCTTGTATTTCCCCGGAATTTGGTTTAAAATTATTAGGTAACTGTGGCGAATTAATAGCACTTCCCCGAACCGTAAAAGCACTCGCCGCCACATCAATTGGTTGCCCAGTTTGGGAATCTAAAACTTTCATCAAAGCCGAAACTTTCAACTTAGATGAATCAGCATTTAAAGTTAATTTAACTAATCTTGCCGCTAATAAAGAGCGAAACTTAGCCTTTAATCTTTCCACACCAGCCGTAACATTTTCCTTAGCAGCACCAAAAGAACCAGGAATTAAATCTAAACCAGGTGCATATAAACCCAAACTTCCAACTGGGGGAATATCAGCAACCTTTCTTTCTTGAAGTTCCTGATAATTCGCCTCAGTCATCCGACCAAAAATATATTGTACTTCCTTTTTTCCTAATTCTGTTGGTTCAATCCGATTCAGGCGAGAAAGGGCTTGAGAAGCTGTTGGTTTATCTGTCCCCAAAGACTCATCTAAACCAATGCGTAAACTTAAATTATTCGGAATTGCCCTAGCTTGTTCTTGTAAGATTAATCCCGGTTTAATTGCCTTTAATTGAGAAGTTTCGAGGATAGTTCCTTGGGCGACTAATCCATTATTTGGATTGCGGGAATCTAAGCGGACAATTCCCAAAATTTTGCTTTGATTATCGACAATAGAAAATAGCGCATTTTTGTTAAAGGCAGCAATAGATTGCGGTTCAATTCCGCCCAACCAAAACTCAACTGATTTACCGGAAACTTTGGTAATCACAGCTTCAGCCGAGGGGAGTTGATGTTTCAGGAAATAAGCAGGTTTTTTCTCGTTATTGCTATCTTTTTTAACTTCAAATTCCGGGATTTGTCGGGTACTAGAAATCCGGGTAGTGCTGCGAGCAACATTGGCGATAATACTATTAATTGGTTCATCAGAGGTAGTTTGCCAAAGATACTGAGTTAAAACATAAGTAAAAGCGCCAGCATGAAACCCATCAAAAGGCGTATCAGCCGCTAATTGACTTCGCGCCGCCGAAGCAATGACAATACCTTTAGCAATACTTTTTTGCCGTTCTTGTTTCAGCCATTCCCGTGATTTCCCCATCTGAGAAAGCCATTGTTCCTGATAGCTTCGTTCCATCGGGCTAGGGTTAACTTTTGCGCCGCCATTAATCGCACGAATAGTTAAATTACCGCGTTTTCCGCCCCCGGAATGACAGCTATCCAGAACTACCGCTACATTTTCCGTTTGTAAGGCAGACATTAATAAAAAGAGAGTTTCTCCCATAACATCCGAGACAATTGTTTGTTCGGCTGATGTGGAAATTTCCCGGTCAATGGGCACAAAGGTACTATTTAATAAGTCAGATGCACCACTATCAGGGTCAAAGACTCGCGAACCATGACCGGAAAAATGATAAACTACCACATCTCCCGGTTTGGCTTGTTTAATTAAGTGTTCTTCAAAAGCTTGTAAGATACCTGCACGGGTGGGTTTAATCGGGGTTTCATCGGTGACTAAAAGAATATCTTTGGGATTAAAACCAAAGCGGTGAATTAGTAATTCTCGTTGTAAATAAGTATCATTGATGCAACCTTTTAAGGGATCATCAGGATAGTTGTTAATTCCCACTAATAGCGCCAGTTTCCGGGGGGTGTTTTGTGCCAAGACTTTTGCATAGCGCCAACTGTGTTGTTGAATATCGAGTTGACTTAATCCCAGAGTGGCGAGGGTAGATGTAGCAAATTGAAGGAAATGACGACGTTTCATGAGGGGCGGGGTTAAGATATGAGGCAATATTTTCTAGAGATAGCTTAACTTAGGACGGGGAAACATCATGAACCAGAAAACGCTGTTGTGGACAACTGCCCTTATCGCCACATTGGGTATTGTAACGGGTGTTCCTGGTGGGATTTTTGCACAATCGTCAACACCTTCAACCCAACAATCTGCTGAACTGGAAGAAGCTAAACGTCTCCAGCAACAGGTTATTCAGCTTTACCAGCAGGGTAAATATGCTGAAGCAATTCCCCTCGCACAACGCTCTCTAGCCATCTTTGAAAAAGTCCTGGGTTCTGAGCATCCCAGTGTCGCTACTAGCCTCAACAACCTGGCATTACTGTACAAAGAGATAGGCAACTACGCCCAAGCCCTACCTCTGTATCAACGCTCTCTAGCCATCTCTGAAAAAGCCCTTAGCTCCGAGCATTCCATTGTGGCTACTAGCCTCAACAACCTGGCAGTACTTTACCGAAACATGGGCAACTACGCTCAAGCGGAACCTTTATACCAACGCTCTCTAGCCATCTTTAAAAAAGTTCTGGGTTCTGAGCATCCTCTTGTGGCTAATAGCCTCAACAGCCTGGCGGAACTCTACCTAGATATGGGCAACTATGCCCAAGCCGAACCTCTTTACCAACGCGCTCTAGCCATCAGAGAAAAAGTCCTGGGTTCGGAGCATCCCAGTGTTGCTACTAGCCTCAACAACCTGGCAGAACTGTACCGACAGATGGGCAACTACGCTCAAGCGGAACCTTTGTACCAACGCTCTCTAGCCATCTTAGAAAAAGTCCTGGGTTCGGAGCATCCCAATGTCGCTACTAGCCTCAACAACCTGGCAGCACTGTACCACCAGATGGACAACTACGTCCAAGCGGAACCTTTGTACCAACGCTCTCTAGCCATCCGGGAAAAAGTCCTGGGTTCGGAGCATCCCAGTGTTGCTACTAGCCTCAACAACCTGGCAGAACTGTACCGAGAGATGGGCAACTACGCTCAAGCGGAACCTTTGTACCAACGCTCTCTAGCCATCTTTGAAAAAGTTCTGGGTTCTGAGCATCCTCTTGTGGCTAATAGCCTCAACAGCCTGGCGGAACTCTACCTAGATAGGGGCAAATACGCCCAAGCCGTACCTCTATTGCAACGCTCTCTAGCCATCACAGAAAAAGCCCTGGGTTCGGAGCATCCCAATGTCGCTACTAGCCTCAACAACCTGGCAAGACTGTACCAAGATATGGGCAACTACGCTCAAGCGGAACCTTTGTACCAACGCTCTCTAGCCATCTTAGAAAAAGTCCTGGGTTCGGAGCATCCCAATGTCGCTCCTAGCCTCAACAACCTGGCAAGACTGTACCAAGATATGGGCAACTACGTCCAAGCCGAACCTTTGTACCAACGCTCTCTAGCCATCCAGGAAAAAGCCCTGGGTTCTGAGCATCCCGATGTGGCTACTAGCCTCAACAACCTGGGATTACTGTACCAAGATATGGGCAACTACGCCCAAGCGGAACCTTTGTCCCAACGCTCTCTAACCATCAGAGAAAAAGTTCTGGGTTCTGAGCATCGTGATGTGGCTACTAGCCTTAACAGCCTGGGATTACTGTACCAAAATATGGGCAACTACGCCCAAGCGGAACCTTTGTACCAACGCTCTCTAACCATCAGAGAAAAAGTCCTGGGTTCTGAGCATCGCGATGTGGCTACTAGCCTCAACAACCTGGCAAGACTGTACCAAGATATGGGCAACTACGTCCAAGCGGAACCTTTGTACCAACGCTCTCTAGCCATCTTAGAAAAAGTCCTGGGTTCTGAGCATCCCAACGTGGCTACTAGCCTCAACAACCTGGCAGGACTGTACCACCAGATGGACAACTACGTCCAAGCGGAACCTTTGTACCAACGCTCTCTAGCCATCCGGAAAAAAGTCTTGGGTTCGGAGCATCCCAACGTGGCTACTAGCCTCAACAACTTGGCAATACTGTACACACAGATGGGCAATTACGCCCAAGCCGAACCTTTGTACCAACGCTCTCTAGCCATCTTAGAAAAAGTCCTGGGTTCTGAGCATCCCAACGTGGCTACTAGCCTCAACAACCTGGCAGTACTGTACCGAGAAATAGGCAACTATGCTCAAGCCGAACCTTTGTACCAACGCTCTTTAGCCATCTTTGAAAAAGCCCTGGGTTCTGAGCATCCCGATGTCGCTCAAAGCCTCAACAACCTGGCAGTACTGTACCAAGCGCAAGGAGACATCGCCCGTGCGCTGGCATTTTTGACTCGTGGAGTTAATCTCGAAGAACAACACCTAGCTGTCAACCTTACCATTGGCTCAGAATCTCAAAAACGTGCCTACATGGATACTCTTTCTGGGACAACAGACGCAACTGTTTCTCTGCACATCCAATATGCAGCCAACAACCCGGAAGCTGCACGCCTCGCTCTAACTACAGTTTTACATCGCAAAGGTCGCATTCTGGAAGTTCTCACCGATAGCCTCATCAGTCTGCGTCAAAACATCACCCCAGAAAACCAAACCTTACTCGACCAACTTAACGCCACTCGCAGCCAACTCGCTGCCCTAATTTTCAACCCACCGAAAAACCTTTCCCTGGAACAATATCGCACTCAAGTTGCCAACCTGAAAACCCAAGCGGAAAAACAGGAAGCAGAATTAGCCCGTCGTTCCTCTGAATTCCGCAAGATTTCTCAACCTGCAACCATTGAAGCTATTCAAAAACTGATTCCGCAAAATGCCGCTTTAGTCGAATTAGTGTTTTACTATCCTCTTGATGCCAAAACTGACAAATTTGGCAAACCTCGTTATGTTGCTTATATTCTCAACCCTGACGGTAAGATTCAATGGGTGGATTTAGGGGAAGCAGAACCTATTAACCAAACTGTCACCGAATTCCGTCAAGCTTTGCAATCTCAATCTCCCAACATTCAAAAAATTGCTCGCACTCTCGATGAAAAACTCATGCAACCAATTCGGCAACGTTTGGGCAATACTCGCACTGTTTTAATTTCTCCTGATAGCCAACTTAATTTAATTCCGTTCGCTGCTTTGGTTGATGAAAATAACCGCTATTTAGTGGAAAACTATTCTATTACTTATCTCGGTTCAGGACGTGACTTATTGCGCTTACAAAATCCCGTCGCTAGTCGTTCTAATCCTGTGCTTTTAGCTAATCCTGATTATAGTAATCCCGGCAATCCAGCGGTGCAAGTTGCTAATAAAACTCGTGGCAATAATAGCCAACGTTCCACCGACTTAGCCCAAATCCAATTCGGCCCTCTACCCGGTACACTCAAAGAAGCGGAAGCTATTACACCTCTGCTTTCGGGAATCCAAAAATTAACAGGTTCTCAAGCTACAGAAAACGCCCTGAAAAAACTTAAAAACCCTCATATTGTACACATTGCGACTCACGGCTTTTTCTTGGAAGATGTGGAATTAGTCGCACCGCCAACTGGGTTTAGTCGCAGTCTTTGGGTTGAACCTGATTTTAGCGTTAAACCCCGTCGTCGGGTAACAGGAAATCAAGAAAATCCGTTATTAAGGTCTGGTTTAGCAATGGCGGGTTTTAATGTTCGTAAAAGTGGGGATGAAGATGGGGTTTTAACGGCGATGGAAGCTGCTGCTTTGAATTTATGGGGAACGAAATTAGTCGTATTATCTGCTTGTGAAACTGGGGTGGGAGATGTGGCAAATGGTGAGGGTGTTTTAGGTTTGCGCCGTGCTTTTGTGTTGGCGGGTGCGGAAACTCAGGTGTTGAGTTTGTGGAAGGTTGATGATGATGGAACTAAGGATTTAATGGTGAGTTATTATCGCCGTTTGTTGAATAATGAGGGGCGTTCTTCGGCTTTGCGTGAGATTCAGTTGGAGATGTTGCGGGGTAATAAGTATCAACATCCTTATTATTGGGCGGCTTTTATTCCTTCTGGTGATTGGAATGCGATGGGCTCGGTGTCGCGTTGATAAAATTTGTCATATTATGTCCGATAAGATTACCCAAAACAATGTAGAGACGTTATATATAACGTCTCTACATTATTTTGGATTAAAGATATTTGGCTGAGCAGCCGGATATGATATAAGGGCGGGTTTTGTTGTAATTCTTTGGTTGTGAATCCCTAGATTAAGGGCGGGTTTTGTTGTAATTCTTTGATTGTGATTACAGAATTTTCTGCTAAACCCGCCCCTACCAAATCAAATCTTTCCCAGTCCCCAGTCCCTAGTCCCCTGTGGAAATATGGTGGAATGGTGCGTTACACTGGCGTTAACGCACCCTACAAATCACATCTTTCCCAGTTCCCAGTCCCTAGTCCCCTGTGGAAATATGGTGGAATGGTGCGTTACACTGGCGTTAACGCACCCTACCAAATCAAATCTTTCCCAGTCCCCAGTCCCTAGTCCCCTGTGGAAATATGGTGGAATGGTGCGTTACACTGGCGTTAACGCACCCTACAAATCAAATCTTTCCCAGTCCCTTTTATTCAGCTAAATCCAGTTTTAATTCTACTCTACCAGTATCATTCAAACGCTCGTTGTCTCGGAAAGGTGCAGCGTTAATCGGTTGGGGAGTTTGCCGATTAATTTGTAATTCTGCGTCTTTCCCTACCTGTAATGGGTTGTGACTGCCTTTTTTTGTCATCTGATAGCTTTCATTAATTTGGATAGCCCCAGCATTTGAGCCAAAAAATTGCCGATAGTCGCCTTCTGCTGTGCGAGTTTCAATTCCTTCTAAAGAGTCACCAGATAAGGTGAAATCATCCGTTTGTCGATCGCGTATTGTCTGAGATTGCGCTTGTACTGAACCAGCTAACACAATACTGGTAGACGCTAAAATTAGTAAAGTAGTTGGAATGATGGTTTTCATTATTTTGAACCCAATTAAATTTGGTTTCTTTTCGGGTTTGAAAACTTATTTATTTATATTTTTATCATATAATAGCTCTCCTCAAAAAACAGTCATCTTCTATACTAAGAAATTTTGATTAATGGAAATATAACTTAAAATAAGTTTTAGTAGTGTATGGGGTTGGTAATCTAATAAAAAAACTCATAATAGCTATTGGTGAGGCTAATTTGTTGATGACGAAAACTAAGTCAAAAGGGGAACAAGTGGCTTTCAAGTTTTTGGAATATGTTTCAAGTGAAGAGTTTAAATTTTAACAAGCGATCGCCACAGGTGTTTCATCGATCGATTAATATGAAAAGTCGGCAGCCGTTTAGTTAAAGGTATGGGTGAAGCGATCGATCTGACTCTCTCAAGGTAACTCGCCGCCAAAACCCGCCGAACTCGCCTGGAATTTATATTTATTTTTGGTTCACTTTGGAAAAAAAATCTGCTATACTGATTTATCGTGTGAATCTGTTAATATATAGATTCGAGCGGATGTGGCGGAATTGGCAGACGCGCCAGATTTAGGTTCTGGTTTCGCAAGAAGTGAAGGTTCAAGTCCTTTCATCCGCATAAAAATTTCATTTTACCGATGCAGTGTTTTTGTGACTTTACCCATAACTTTGCCGCAATTGCAAGCTTATGGTTCCATTTAGGAGTGGCAAACTTATGGTTCCGAATTTCTGAGAAGTGAATCGGGGTCATTCTTGACTTCACTTAGCTGTTTAATCCAAGTTGATATCGTATTTCAGACAAGGCGGCCTCGACTTGTTTCTCTCTGAAATAGGCTGGCTTTGCTAAACGTTTAGCAACTCGGCTCCGAGTGGGTTCCTGTCCTTCAGCATAAATTTCCAAGGCTGTCTGCTGAACATCTTTGCAGAGTTGCTCTATTGTATGGGTACGAACAGTCTTTCGATAGTCAATGTATCGTTCTGAGATCGCACGACACAAATCCAAAAACTGTCTGCGAAGGAACCGAGTATTGTAGCCAAGGCGTTTAGCTACCTCTTCCATGCAAGGCGGCGGATACTCGTCACCATCTTTGATTGCTTCTAGCTTCTGCCTGAGTTGGTCTAGGTCGCAATTGCTTTTGGGAGATATTTCTGTTTTTGGTCTTTGATGCTGAGAAACTATCGTTGCCTCATCAAGCGTCGCAGCGACGCAATCGCCACTCAAAAAATCTAGCAATAAGACTTTTAGGTTGTAACAAATTTGCGTGAGTACGCTAATTTGTGGTAAAGCTTTCCCCGTCTGCCACGTCCAGACCGTATTTTTGGGTTTTCCAATAAGACGAGCAAACGCAGCTATGTTTCCTTCGGTTATCCTGTCTATACATATAGAAAAAGCTTTTCCAATTTTTTGACTAGAAGGTGTCCAAGTCAGATTAGCTTGTGCAGCAACTAGCTCTCCAATACTTTTCACAGCCCAGAGTTGATATCGTAGCTCCTGTTCTGTCAAGCGATCGCAGACAGAAGATTCCGTATCAAGCTTACTACCCAGCCATTGACCGCATTTTGAACAGTAACCAGGTCGCGATCGCCATGCTAAAGGAGAAAGTGATTTCCCGCAATGAAAGCATTGGTGGAGCAGGGGTTGATGATGCTTCATACAAATGTCAACTCCATTGATTGCCCAAAGAAGTGGTTCGTAGATAAGCTGTTGAGCTTCTCGCCACTCCTCATAACAAATAGAGCAATAAGCCCAATTGTTACGTAGCAATCCCTTTGCTGGGAAAACTTCTGCCCAAGTTAGCATAGTCAGGAAGCGTAAATCTTGCCTCTGGGTCAGTATGGATAGCGCTTTCATCCAATTCTCTGCCATTACGCCAATTCCGTTGAATGTTCCTGTGTGACCAAACACACCCGTCCGAGTTCGGTTTTTAGTTAAGTCAATATCAGCAGGGACTTCTTTTATAAGTGGGGCAAGTTCTCTTTCCATCAAAATCCCAGAAGGAACGCAATGAGCCTCGGCTAATCGAGCAATATAACCAGTTAAGCTTTCTACCAATGGAGTACCAATACCTACAGGCCCTAACTGATACAATCGACTACGAGATGGAATGTTTTCCTTTTTTAAATTCCAAGATTCGTAAGTTGTTAATTCATTAGCTAACATCTTGTTGCACTCCAATGGGATCTCTTTTAGGTTTGCGTTTACCAACTTTTCCTCGTGAATGAGTGGTTTTAGGGGCTTCTTCTGGTAGTGGAACTGGTTTTGTTCCCAGTCCTAAAGCGGAACGTAAGTTTTGCACATCTGTTTCTGTTTCCGATAGCTGTCTCTCACCCTCTTGAATTTCTTTAAACATCCGCTGGCATTGAGCAACTGACCATGCACGTTTTTGTAAGTCTTTGAGATTGACAGTTGCTGCTTCTCGATCGAGAACATCTTTAAGAGCGCGTGTTAGCCAATTTTTCAGTATGCCGACACACCCAAGAGTACGTTCGTAAAAATATTCCCAATGAACAACTAAATCTGGGGTTTCTATAAGTGGCATTTGTTGTTGAAAAGTCAACAAAATGCTTTTAAAAGCCTGTACATCTTCTGGAACATCAGCACAATAACGACGAAAATGAATATCTACGCTTCGTCGTGACAGTTGACCGCTCAAATTACGGAATGTCAGTAATTCGTATGTACCTAACAAACAATGTAAGATGCCTGTTGTATTTGCCACAGATTTGAGACAATCTAGTTGATCTTGTAGTTTGTATCCGCTTGCCATTTTCCCGAAATGTTGCGCTTCATCTATGAAAAATACATCTGGTTTACGGTAACTGAGGGCATTTTCCAAAGCCCTGCGTAAGGCAGGTGCAACTACTTTTGGTTCAACATTAATTTTGCCAAAAATATCCCGATAGATGCCTCGAACACCGTAATTAACTTTGTGGTCGATTAGTGGTTCTTCCAAAGCTATTAAGGCGCGTGTATAGTAATCTTTCCAGTTGAAATTTCTCGATTCTGGGGCTACAGCTTCAACCCCAACAACCGGAACGTAACCGCGATCGCTTTCTAGCTTAGGCAATGCTAATTCTGTTAGTTTCCGTTCAACTCGTATTCGTAAAGTTGTTTTGCCAATCCCGCTAGGGCCATAAACAAAGATGAATGAAGCTCCTGCTGGTTCGGCAATTGTCCGCATCAAAGTTTCATAAACTTCCTTCAGTCTTGGATGTGCTACCGTGAAATTTTCAAAGTAAGCAAGCCTTTCTCCAATAGGTTCTTTGAGGAGTTCAATCGGAAATCCGGTAGATTTTGTCATAACTAAAACTCCTCATAAATGACTAATGTTTCTGGGGTATTCGTGATATCGTCTGGATAGACTGACTCATCTTCTATTGCTTGATTGTCAGTACTGCCCAAGGGAATTTGGATAACATTTGGTGGCGTATTACGACTGAAAGTAGCTTTTCCACCCTCAATTACCCTAAAGACTTCTTGAGCTTCTGCATCATAGGAACGTTGTTCTAATAGCGCTTCTTGCGCTTCTATTGATGCCAGAAATTCTGCTAGATTTTTGGCTGAAACTTTAGATTGCTTTGTATGGTTTTGTTGGCGTTTACGTAGTTCAGCACTAGCTAATTTCAATTCTTTTTCTGAACGGCCTTGAAATTCTGCATAATATTGGGAAATACACTGCACCCACTGTCCTCGAACAAAAGCATAAGCAGTGCCAATATCAAATGGGTCATATCTTACCTGTACAGAAGTGTTTTCAATTTGCGGATCTCGGAAAGTATTAGACCAGTAGTAGATTGAGTTGATTTTTACACCACGTCCACATTGAACTTTTGCCTTTCCCTCTGAAGTTGTGGGTAGAGTAAGTATTTGGAAGTTTTCATCGTAAGGAATCATGCGATGAAACCGACTGCCGCCGATCGCCATCCCAGCAGCAAACGCATCTCTCGGACTCTGGAAAAATGCCGGATGTTCGTCGGTGTCATAAACTTCATAAGCCCAGGCACAAAGATATTCGTAAAGTAAACCTAGTGTCCAGACAGCCTGATTCTTAGGATTAATTGACTTCGTTACTTGGCGAACGTTACGAGTTATCTGTGTATTGCCAAGCAAGTTGTGGACGAATTGAGTGTTGGAAGTGCCAAATAGACGTTCGCAGACCGATCCGAATCGCGCTTTAGCTGGAGGTCGTTGCTTTTTGGTACACTCAAAAGCAGCCAAAAGTGTTTCAAAGTAAATACTGTGAAACTCCGTACCGTTGTCTACTACAACTATTTGAGGAAGTCGTCCGTGACGCTTAACGCAGATTCGCAGCACCATTAAGCAAGAGCGATAAGAAGGCGAGTCAAAGGTCAGGTAAACTGCCAGTAACCTCCGCGAGTAAGCGTCTATGAGAAACGTTGCCCAAGGTCTGCCAAGATTGCGACCTGTGCGGGAGCAAACTAGTTCTACATCCAACTCGGTATGGTCGATATGACTAATTTCAAATGGGCGATCGCCATGTCTCGGTGTAGTTCTGGTAAGTTCCCAATAGAAAGATTCTTGTTGATAAGCTGCTCTACGACCTTGGCGTTTTTTGGTTTGCTCGTAACCATCACGTCGCTTTATTTCCTTGGTAAACGCTTTATAGCTGGGAGCAATTACACCAGCTTGTTCGCAAGCACGAACCAAAGACCCGTAAACCTCCCACTTTCTTTTTTGTTTAAGGGTTTCGTAGTCTTCGGAAATAAACTTCTCCATGATTGTCAAGGTATCTTCAGGCAGCTTGCGCTGACGATTGCCCTTGGCACTGCGATGAGATAAAAGCCCGATATAGCCACAACCATGTTGTGTGAGTGCAGCTAAATATTTAGCTTTCCAGTGTCGCAGAGTACGGGCTGGTATTGTTTCGTTTTCTATGGGTTGTCCGTTCAGATATGGTTCAATAGCTTTGTAACGGCAAAGGGCTTCAGCTTGATCTTCAGGACTTGCTTGATAAAATCGCTGCCAAGATTCTGAGCTAATAGCTGGTTTTTGTGGTGTCTGGACACTTTTGATTTTTCCTTGCCGGACTAGGTTCTCAAATACTGGCTTTGTGAGTTGACGTAACTGATTATTTTCCCCACCAAGGACAACCTCTGTTTCTCCAATGTGGATAATGTTTAAACCTGTACCATCCCAACTAATAGTCGTTCCAATAGCTAAGTCAATTACGGGAGAGATAACAGGAGTAGTTGGATTTGACGGTTCAACCATTAATCCATGAGCAATGGCTGTTTGTCGATCGCCAAAAACAAGGCATTTATCTGGTTCTGCAAGTGGTGCAGTATTTAGCTCTACATACAGTTGCTCCGATACAATTAATTTGTAAATTTCATCGGACTTAACTGTTGGTGACTGATTGAGTAATTCTGCTAAATTTATACCTAGTTGTGCCCAAACAAGCGACAGAACTGATTTGAAAATAGATTCTTCTACTGTTAAAGATTCTGCTCGATAGTAATCTTCTAAAAATAGAAGATTACGTTGAAGAATCCAATTAATTTTGCTGTCTGAACGGACGCAGTAATAAAATCCAAACTGATTAGCATAATCTTCTCCGGGTGGACAATGCCATTCACCATCTTCAGAAAGAAAGTAGCGATTAGAGTTTTTCTCTTGCAGCTTTTTCAATTCTTGCTCAGTTTTACATTCTTCCCACCCAGCCGAATTAGTTCGGAGAACAAATAAATCAGGAGTGTGTAAAACGCCTAATTTACGCCCGTTTTTTCCTTGATAGTCCAGCTTAATTTGTGGTGGTTGGTCGTAAAACTCTAAGACATCTTCATCGTGTTCTAGCTGATAGATAACTGGTAATTCAACCCGATGAGATTCAAATTGAATAGTGACTCCCATCTTGCAACTAGGGTAGCGTCCAGAAACATTTCTGCTACCACCACCTACACGACGGGAAGGTTCTGAAGAGCGAATTCGATCTACGATTTTTTGTTCTGCCTCCGAGAGATTAAGGCGATCGCACCAGTCTTTAAAGTCTTCTTTTGAGAGCATAAACCCCCTATCCAAAGAAACGATTCAGCTTTGGATTATTGATAATTGCTGATTAAGTTGTTAGGTACTTAACTATTCCTGATTGGGTTCAGGAGCAGGAATATAAATCACAGAACGTCCTCTTTTCTTGTCGCTGCGTTGCCAACCTATGCCCTCTGGATCTCGCTTTCTTGTCCAATTTGTAAATCCAGCAGGGTCTTGATCTTTATATGTCTCTCTTCGGATTGAGCTAAGGCTGCGTTTTAAGCGTTTTGCGAGTTCTTCTAAAGTCAATTCCCTATTTTCAAGAACAGTTTTTTCTACCACATCTTCTGCGGGTTTGAGTGCTGGTAAATCTAGGTTGGGAGAAGGGATAGACTTATCAGCAGTAGTCGTAGATTGCTCGATAGTACTAGCACGCGATGCAGTTGGATTCACCAATTGATTGCTGTCAGTAGATTGTCCATTACGACTTGCTAGTTCTAAGGTTGGCTCTGGTATTTCGGTTGGCAGTTCTAATCCACTTCTCAAATGATCGATTAACTCTTTGAGCTTATCGCCCTGATAGAACTGAAGTAACTTCTCAGCTGCCTTCTTGGGATTGTCCATTCGGATAGGCTTGGAGCGATCCTTAATCCCCAGTAGGTCTTTGACGTGCCGATTGAGTTCGCGGCTATAAGCTGGTTCTTTATCCTCATCATCGGGAATTGGGTTAGTATAAATGTACTGGTTAATCCTTAACCCAATCAGATCTCGTTTGTCCACGTACTCTCGTTCTTCTGCGGCCAGATTATTGGGGTCTTTTATGTCACGCCCTAGCAGTGCGGCAATTTCTATGGCTATTAGTCCTCGATCCAGTAATTCTCCTATGGCTGGAATGGCTTCTGCTGCTCGGTTTGCAGCACGGAGGCGTTCTTGATGGCGATTTCCTAACTCCTCTGCCATTCCGCCTTCAAGTCGGGATGGATTAGTTATGTATTTTCCTGTCTCATCCCGTTCCTTTTCTTGAGCTTGGTAAATGATTGCCCGAAACTTCCTTTGCACTTCAGGATCGGCCTGTAGCACTCGGTCTATGGTTTCTACGCTTGTTTCTAAACCATTAGGGCGTTTAGCGGTAATAAACGCTCGAAAATTTTCAGAATCAGTGCCTTTGGTATAGCGGCAGTAGTAAGGGGTGACAACTCCCTTGGCAACATACAGACATTCCCACAGCTTGTTGTCGATAATTTCTTTGATAAAGCCGGGAATTTTGTCAACAAAGGCTAAATCTTTCCCAATTCCAGAGGCGATACCATCAGAGATTAGAAAAGCTCGGACTGCTTTATCGTGTTGATCTGTTGGTAGTTGCTCTTGATCGGATAAAACCTTCTGGATAACTGCCGTTTCTGGAATACTAAGTTCGCTCGGATCGATAATTTTGGCATCTGCGTGGTTCATAGAGCCTCCTTTCCCTTAATTTTGTTTGCCTCAGCAATGCGATCGCAAAGCCATTGATAGATGTTTTCCCATCCTTTGTGACCAATAAATTCACCCCCTCGAAATTTTTTTGCTTGTTTCGCTTTAGTATGAATCTCTTTAACTTTGGCTTTTTTCTCTTCTTCAGTGGCATTGGGGTAGAGAATGCAAGCCAAACGATAGGCTTTCTTGTTAGCTTTATCTCGAACAAATTCAAGCTTTTCATCATCGAGCCAATTGGCGTATTCAGAGGGAAACCTTGAGGAATAGGGGGTGTCGAGAAATTATGATTGATGGGCGTTTTCCTTGGAACTGCCTGATACTCTTGGTAAAGAAGATTGAACAGTGGTCGATCCTTCATCAACAACTGTGCTAGATGAGCGGGTGTTTTACTCCAATGCCGCCAAATCTCTTTATTTTCAATTGCCCATTCCGCAACAGCAGTAAACTCTGTAGCAATCTCTTCGCTGTCTACAATGTGGCTTCCTAATTCTCCAGTTGAGGCAAGCGGCTCAAATGTAGAGATAATTGGATCGCTGCCTTCATCTCCATCCTCTGAGTCCTTGTCGTTAGAAGTTTCTTCTTCCTCTCTCTCTCGGACAACATGGGCAACCTCATTCAAGGCATCTAATGCTAAGTCCCTCAGTGTTGGATGCGCCGGAATCAAAGTTTCCACTGATTCTGGGGCTTCTACAGGAAAAAGACGGAGCAATCGTCCCAGATCTTGCATAAAAGACAAAGGAGCGCGAATGTTAGTTGCATGGATTCGGTATTTGAGGCGATTTATGGAAACGCCTTCTCCCAGCATCGAAACGCCAATAATCCAAGACTTTGCTCCTACACCAGTTTCAGATGCGAACCGTTCAATTAGTTCGCTAGGATCTTCGCGGAAACTTAAACGCGAATTTGGATTTGGATCATCTTCTTTGGACACGATAACCAGAGCATCCTCGCCTGTGATGCGGCGTATGCGTTCTTTCATCTTTCGAGCAGCGCCGATTGTAGGAACTCGCACGTAAGTAGCACATTCGGGAAGACCCTTAGCGCGATCGCGCTGCATTCGCTTGTGCGCCCACAAAATCGCCTCCTTGACCCAATCACCATCAATATAGATAGCCGTGTTGAGGGCATCGGTTAATTCTTGTTCATCTGTAGTGTCTGTAAGAGTCTTACCCTCATAGACATAGCGATCGCGACGGTAGGTAAATTGCCCATCCATTGTTACAAACGAAAATGGAGGAATTATTGCATCCTGTAAGGCATCTGCCAGAGTGTACCGAAAGTCAGGAACACATTCAAAAGTGTTGTCCCCTACTGGTATATACGTGAGCCAATTTCCTAAAATCCTGTTGCCGTCTGAGCGAAAGGGCGTTCCAGAAGTCATCAGTCGGTGCGATACGATCCTATCCGAAAGGGCAATCTCGCAAGCCTGACCAAAAGCAAGTTTTTCGCTTGCATGGTGAACTTCATCCAGAATGGCAAATACCTTGCCAGCTAAAGTTTTTTGTAGAGCGGTTGCCAACCACTCAGCGTTGCCAGAGTATGTTAACCATTGATAGTTCACTACCAATCCTTGATATCCTTGCTGCAATAACTCTTCTGGGGTTGGTAGCCGCCCCAAGCTTTTTACTGTACCTGAGTAAAAAAGCTTGATACCAAAAAGCTTTTGTGCATCAACAGCATACTGTCGCTTGAGATGCTCCGATGGAACCACTACTACAAGAAATCGCCAACCAAAAACCTCCTTTAGCGACTCGTAAATATATAGACCTCCACCTGTTTTTCCCCCCGAAGTACAAACTTCGGCTAGAAAATTCCGTTTTCCTTTTGTTTGATATTCTCTCGTGCATCGAACTTGCCAGTCTCTAGGTATGAATGCCATTATTTGTTCCTCACTGATAAGATTGCAGTATGTATTTCACTCGTAGCTCAAAAGTATTCCGTATCTCAAAAGTAGCACAGATGTATCTCGGTGGTCATGTCAAAAACAGGGAAAGATAAAGCTATATCGGTCAGATTGTCTCAAGAGATGCTAGAGGCTCTTGATGCGCGTGCCGTGTTGGACGAAAAAGACAGGACTCAGGTGATTAGGGAGGCGATCGCGCAACATCTAGGGTTATCCCTCGATCCTGTAGAAGAGAGGATTGCAACATTGGAAGAGCGAGTGGATGAGTTAAGTCGGTTGGTAGCCGTCTGTTTAGAGCGGTTCACGGGCGGGAATGCCCGTTAGCGATCAAAGAAACAATTTGTCTCTTAGGAGCGACTGAAGTAAGGGTTTATAGGCAAAGCAGACAACGAAAGATCAAGATGGTAATTGTTGAGAAGTAATCCTTCGCCACCATTTAACTTGCCTTGTCGTCTTCACATGGTTGAAAGTATTGGCTAACCACAGGAATAACTGATTTAAACCAGCGAATGTGAAAGACGGTTTTGCCGTGTCCCCGCGCCGTGTCAATTACTGTTTCGCCATATTGCTTCCCGATTTCGGTCAAATGATAAACGACGCGAGGCTTGCCTTTGCTATTGATTGACCGTTCGGCTACTTGCAAACCAGAATCAATCAAGGCTTGATTAACCTTTTGTCCTGACGGAGCTTTTGTCCAGTTCATCTTCAATGCGATCTCCTTACCTTATTGATAAATCAGCAATCTTGCGGTACAAGCGGCAGTTGCAAAAATTGACTAAAACCTTAAGTTATGCTAAATTAAAAGAACGCAAAACCTTATGCCGCAAGAGCTTGAGCTTCTTGTGGTACTGGTAAGGGACACCAATCCGTTACCAGGTGAGGTCACAAAAAGAAAGTGACCTACAAACTAGCGGGTTTTTCCCGGTGGTTGATTAGGGCATAATGTGATCTCCAAAAAAAACTCCAAACATGGTTTTTAGGCTTAGCTAATCAATGCGTCGCCTGAAACAAGGTTTAGTTTTTTTGAGAGTGGTGGGAGTCGAACCCACAAAAACCCTGAGCAGGTCATATCCAGTTGGCATCTGGATGCGTTTACCCTTCCGCCACACTCTCTCACAGTATTTAACGCCGAATCTTTGAATGGCTAGTTCCAAGATTCGGCGTTAATCTTTTGAATCTTTTTGTGAAATTGACTCGATCACATAACGACCTCTTCCAGCTTTTTTCCACCCCTTTTTGTCTGCTCCTGTTCGTAATTCCGCACCAATCGAATTTCTGGCACGAGTAAATTCCTCCTTGGATTCGGTTTGATAGACAGCGAAAGCGATCTCAACAGCCCTCATCGGTCTCTGCTCTTGCTTTAGGATTGACAGGACAATATCAGTCATTGACTGGCCTTTGAACTGGGGCTTCAACATCTCCATTGGAGGACGCTCACTTTCTGTGGCAGAAAGCATATATTCGCCCTCTTCCTCATCATCTTCATTAGAAGTATCTACATCAAAATAGGCGGGCATTAAGGATAACTGCCTTGACTGTAAACTCCCATTTTCAGGAGAGCGAGCCTGGACTTCTTGAGCTTGTTGGGCTTGGCTTAAACTAGAAGATTCCTCATGAGAATCTCCATCTGCTGCTTCTGAGCTATCTTTGGATAGCCATCTGAGTAGCCCATCAAAGTAAGCAATATTACGCTCCACTAGTTTGAGTTCTTGCTGAGTTTGCTTAAGCTGTTTCTCAAGCTCAGTACGTCTTTCTACTTCCTTGGCTAGTTGTTCCTCAAAGATTTTTTTAGTTCGCTCTTCGGCAAGGTCGTAAGTCATTAATGCTCACCGCTTTCTTGTGAAAGTGATTTTATGTACCGCCTTCATTTCTAAGGTACAGCATAAAAACAAGTTTTGCAAGGTTTAAAAGCTTTATGAGCGCGTCCTTGGATGAAATTACCTTAACTAATATTTAAGTTGAAAATGATAACATATAATGATTAAAAATTAGAAAAAATGTCAATTTAACTACAGTTTGTTTCAAAATTTAATGGTTACAAAGAAACTCAATCTTTGCGATCGCTTGCAACCAGTTTAAGCAGACAATAAGTTTGTGGTGCTTACTCTATTGATTTTATTTCTCTTCTCTTCACACTTCTATAAAAAAGAAGTTTTTAAATGTCCACCAGATCTGTTCGCATTCCTTTCAACCGATGTGGCACTCTGTAAGCAGATGAATTTCATCTGCTTAGGTCAGGGACAATTTGTCCTTGATATTGATCCATTTCCAAAGCCGACAATTTGTCGGCTAAAAATTTGCAATACGCTGCAAAATCAAATAGCCAAATCCCTTGGGACTTCATCTGCATTTTCGCTCCCCACGACCCACAGGAGTTTGGGCTTCGCTTCAGTCTTATTTGTGAGGGGGGTCGAGCGATCGCATTCTCCAGATCAAGCTAAACAAGGGAAACGATCGCAAGGTGTTCGCATAACAGTTATCACCTTTTTCTAAATCAAACTCTATAAGGAAAAGCGATCAGTTGCACTGATGTTACCGCCTATAAGTAAGAGCAAGTTTAATCTTGACAAAATATAAATAGTGTGGTATAAAAACTCACTCCGATAGCAGGAGAGTTCCCCCATCGAACAATCAAGGGGTACTCATGGCAAGATTATGGTTCCTATTTAGACTCACGGCAAGGTCATGGTTCCAAGCGTCTAAAATATAGTTGATTCCACCTAACCACAGAATCACGGTTTGAATCACTGTAGCGGCAAAGTTATGATTCCTGTAGCGGCAAAGTTATGGGTAAAGTCACAGTTTTACTGTCGATCGCCATACTATTTTGTCCGCCTTGGCATTTCGGTTGACTACAAAAAAGCGATCGCATCTCTATCAAGTAGTCATTAAACCGTGACAAAATCAGCAGCAGCAATCAGATTAAAGCTGGTTCCAGCCACTCTCGACGGTTAAAATAAACAATATTAATTGTTTGCACAAAATTATATGACGCTGAAACTTAACTTTACAGGTTCTACCGATGTGGGACTGATTGCTTCTACTAATAAAGATGCTTACTATATAGACCCGGAAGGGCGATTTTTTATAGTTGCTGATGGTAATGGTGGTTATGAGGGAGGAGATGTAGTCAGTGGCATTGCTATCCAAAAAATTCCAACTTATTTGTCAGAAAAGTGGCTATCTTCTAGAGATTCAGATAAATTATTAGAGTTCGCTTTTTTAACAGCTAATGAAGCAATTTTGCAGGAACAGCAAGATCGTCCAGAACTTGCTGACATGGGAACTTCTGTGGTTGTGGTAATTTTTCGTTCTCCAGAGTCGCCTATTTGTGCTAATGTTGGAAATTGTCGATTGTACCGCTGGCGCGAATCGCAACTAGAACAAATCACAGAAGATCATACTTGGGTAGCTAAAGCTATCAAAGCAGGAGATATTACCCCTGAAGAAGCGAGGGTTCATTCCTTCCGCCATTTGGTATTGAGTTGCTTGGGACGCGAAGAAATAGCTTCTCTGAAGATACAGCCAGTAGATTTGAAAGTTGGCGATCGCTTACTATTATGTAGCGATGGACTTACCGAAGGACTCACTGATCAAAATATTGCTGACTATCTCCAACAAGCATCAACTCTCGAAGAAGCAGCATCATCTCTGATTGCAGCTGCAAAAGAGAAAGGTGGAAAAGATAATATTACTGTAGTTTTAGTAGACTTGCTGGAATCTGATTAGATTTTTTGCGAAGGTCTGAGATATCCGATTTTTTACCACAGATATCCACAGATAAACACGAGATTTACACAGATGGATTATGGATATTATCTATCTTTGCCAGAGGTCTATTGACTGGAGCAAAATATTCCCGACTTCTGGCAAAATTCGGGTATTTAAAGCATCCATTCCAAAATAATTCCTATTCGATTATCCTTTCTTTGCCTAGCATTCTGTTTTTGAATATCTGTAGATAAGCGAATATTTTCCGTTAAAGCATAACCTACAGAAATAGTAGTCAAACCCACCTCTTCACTAGTACCAGGAGACACCCAACTTTGAGTTAAAGAAATATCGCCTGCGCCAGTGCGAGAGAACACAAACAACAACTTTGCACCAACATTTAAACCACTAGTATTGTATCTATCAGTATCTATATGACGATAACCAATTACCGGGGCAATATTAATGTAACCACCCAAAGGCAAAATATAGTAACGTAAATCTCCACCGTAAAGAGAGTAATCACCATCAAAGGAAGTGTTATACTCGCCACTTAAAGTTAATCCGGTTTTTCCCAAAAATATATCTTCTACCCCGACTTTAATTCCTGAAGAGCGATCGTCCGAAGTATACTGAGAATAACCTAACCGCAACCTCGTCCGAAAACTTGGGTCATTTCTAATACTCTCCAAAACATTAGGAACTTTCCGCATCCAGCGCCGCAATACCGGGCTATTTTCAATAATTTCTGGACTTAAATCTAAATCTCTTGCTGAGGAGTTAGGCGTTGCTGTTTCTGGAGTTTGGGGAGTTTCCTGAGTTGGTGCAGTTTCAGGGGTTGGTTGAGTTTCTGGAGTTTGGGGAGTTTCCTGAGTTGGTGCAGTTTCAGGGGTTGGTTGAGTTTCTGGAGTTTGTCCCCAAACAGGTGTCGCCACCAGAGTTAAACAACCGCTAATTAATACAAACCAGTAGTTTAATTTCATCTTGTATGAATTTTAGGAGGTAAGTAGCTAGTAGTTGGTAGGGGTAATTTAAGAAATTAGATTGAAGATTTTGGATAGGAATTATAGCAGATTTACTCGGATGACCAAATTCCCATTACCAACTACCAACTACCCACTACCAAATAAATACATTACTGCATTATTGCTAAAAAAAACGGTTCCGCTAGTAGCAGAACCGTTATAATCAAGGAGCAACTAATGAAAATTTATTTGACTGTTCCTTGCAAAGATGTTACATCAATTGGTTTAATCAAATACAGCCGCAATAATTGCCAACCATTAGAAATGTACAGAGGTAATTTCCGCAGCAATTGCAGGAATTTTGGCTGATTGGAGTTAACTATTTCGGTCAGTTTGGCATTATTTTGGACACAAACATCCAAACGCTGATAGAATTCTGGATTATTGACATCCAACATTACTGGGAAGACTCTGCCAGCAGTTTCGTTGGTCTTTTCAATCACGTAGATATCATAATCCCGTGCATTTAGACCAATCGCCGCATAGAAATCAGCCCGCTGAATGTCATTGAGGAACATGGTAGCAAATACCGACAGCAGGAAGAACCGACACCAGAGTTTTGCTTTCCAGTCGTTCAAAGTGTCCGGTTGCGCTTTCATTATTGCGTCAAAGAAGTCGCCGTGACGGTTTTCGTCCTGACACCAGTTTTCAAAGAAGCGGAAGATGGGATAAACTCGGTCTTCGGGATGGGCTTCTAAGTGACGGTAAATGGTGATATAGCGCCAGTAACCAATCTTTTCGGAAAGGTAGGTGGCGTAGAAAATGAATTTTGGTTTAAAGAAGGTGTATTTCCGGCTCTTTGTCAGGAATCCTAAGTCTAAGGACAAGTTAAAGTCAGACAACGCTTTGTTGAGAAATCCTGCGTGACGTGCTTCATCCCGTGACATCAGGTTAAAGCATTCCGCCAAAACCGGACTTTTATCTTTTAAGCGTCGTCCAAGTTCTTTGTAAAGTAGGAATCCAGAGAACTCAGCAGTACAAGAACGTTCTAGGAACTCAACGAACAACCTGCGAGTTTCCCCGTCGATGTGATCCCAGGATTGTTCAAATTCTGCATCCCGGACAAAGTGATGGCGATTATAGTCAGCACGGAATTCTTCTAAAATCGCTTGCAGTTCGTCTTCGTTGGGTGAGATGTCCATCCGCGCCATTTCGTCAAAGTCAGTGGTGTAAAACCGAGGCGTGAGGATGGTTTCTTTTGCCGGAACTTTTATTCCTGGGCGTAATTCTTCAAAACTGGGTTTCTTAAGGGAATCTACCATAGGTATCTCTGTTTTTTGATCTGTAAGATCGATCGCTGCTGATGCGACGCTTGTTAGGGCATGGGTTTTAGTCTACCAAGGTATCGCCTCTCTTAGATGAGCGATCGCGTTAAGACTTGCAACAATGTATCAAGTTTTGTTACAAATAACTGCTACCAAAGGTACACCAAACACTCAATAACAAAATAACTATCATAAAAAAATGGACGATCGCAAAATAACTAATTCAGCAATGAATAACGTTAACAGTAACGTTGGTAATAATGTTGGCACTAGCTACATACTTTGGTTAGCTTGCTTGCTACAACTACACGGTTTACACCGCATCTATAACCGCAAAATGTTCACAGGCGTTATTTGGCTGTGTACCTTTGGCTTATTTGGAATTGGACAATTTATTGATTTATTTCTGATTCCGGGAATGGTAGAAGAACACAACTTAAAACTCCGAGGCAAATTCGGTTATGCACCTAATCTAATACCATTCAATCAACCAGCCGTTTCCCAAACTCTCCCCTTAAACCGTGACCAACTAATGGTTAAACTAGTCAAAACCGCAGCTGCTAGAGGTGGCAAACTTTCCGTTACTCAAGCAGTTATGGATACAGGTATGACTTTTTCGGAAATAGAAGGCGCATTAATGCAATTAGTCAAAGCTGGTTATGTAAGAATTGATAACGATCCCGTTACTGGTGTTGTAGTGTACGAATTTGTAGAACTGTGACAGATCCCCGACTTCTTCAAGAAGTCGGGGATCTAGAATCTCTAGCTTGCCAAACTAATTTCTGACTAGCCACTTTTGGGCATTTAAACGTTGGACAACGCCAAACACCAGTAAATCTAAACTGACTTTCCGTTCATCAATCAAGAAAGGTTCAAGAGTGCTAGGTTTACCTTCATTTTCCGAATAGGAAAAACCTTTTTGTCCGTTAATGTTTTCAGACAAGAAATACACGCGGAATTGACGTTTACCATTACCCCAGCTACCAATAACTTGCCAACATTCCGGCTGTGTTGCATAGCCAATAACAGGGATTTTTTGCTTCTCCAACTTTAGCTCTAAATCCTGAACGCCTTGTTTAGCTAGGGACTTTGTTAATGCGGGAAAATAATCTTGGGGAATAAACTCAGCAAAAGGTTTATCTTCAACTGCGGGGGCTTTTTCCTTTTTCGCAGCCGCAGGTTTTTTCGCAGCTTTTTCCTCATCTACCGTCTTTTTATCACCTACCGCATTCGGATTTTGTTCGGAACTAACTGCGTTAGGATCGGGTGCATTAGCACTAGGGATATCTGTCGCTACAGGTGAGTCAGTGCTGGGAGCATTTTCTTCGGAAACAGTAGGAGCTTGCTGTTCTACAGTGCTAGGAGCTACTTCTCCCGCTTCATTGTGATTGGTTTCTTCTGCCATAACTTCAGTTCAACCTTTAATTTACGATCGAGAACTCTAATTCAGCTGAGCAATTTCACCAGCTAAAAGGCAAGACACATATTTTTACAATATCTAATAATCTGCAATAAAGGGACTGGGGACTGGGGACTGGGGACTGGGGACTGGGGAAGTTTTGAGTTTTGAGTTAGGGAGAAAGTTCTGAGTTTTGTGCCCCTCTGCCCCTCTGCTCCTCTGCCCCTCTGCCCCTCTGCCCCTCTGCTCCGAGAACTCAACCGCCAGCTACAGCGGGAACGATGCTTACTTCGTCGCCATCTTTTAAGGGTGTGGTTTTTCCATCCAAAAATCTGATGTCTTCGCTGTTGACGTAGAGGTTTAAAAAGCGGCGAATTTGTCCATGTTCGTCACATAAACGTGATTTAATGCCGGGACAAGTTTCGTCTAAAGAATCAATTAATTCTTCGATACTGTCTGCGCTGCATTCTATAGTTGCTTGCTCGTTGGTAAACTTTTGCAGGGGTGTGGGAACTAAAACTTTAACGGACATAGTTAATTCGGTAATTGGTCATTGGTGATTATTAATGGGTAATTGGTGTTTCTTGGCACCGATTACCCATTATCTATTAGCACGATCGCAAAACGCAAAAAGCTAATACTTATACAAGCACTTGTTGCCACGAGGCGTTCTAAATCTGTAGGGTGCGTCAGAAGCTTAAAATTAGTGCGCCTCGCATAAATTTGAATTGTCTGACGCACCTTACTAAATCTAGCTGTCAACTTGCGTTAATAATTATACAAGTACTTGTTGCCAGTCGAGGCGTTCTAAGGTGCGAGAACGTTCCAAAGCACGCTCGAAACTGTCTAATTTTGGTTCAATTGTTAAAGGTTCGCCGATGTAACCTTGAACTGCTTCCTGAGTTTTCAAACCGTTTCCGGTAATGTAAACTACTGTGGTTTCTTCGGGGTCAATTTTACCAGCTTCGACTAATTTTTTCAGGACGGCAATTGTGGTTCCGCCTGCGGTTTCGGTGAAAATACCTTCGGTTTCTGCCAGTAGCTTCATGCCTTCTACGATTTCGGCATCGTTGACTGATTCAATGTTACCGCCTGTTTTCCGCGCCACTTCTAAGGCGTAGATGCCGTCTGCTGGGTTGCCAATTGCGATCGATTTTGCAATTGTACTCGGTTTTACTGGTTGCACAAAGTCCCGATTTTCCCGGAAAGCTTGAGCAATAGGCGAACAACCGTCAGCTTGTGCGCCGCTAAATCTCACACTCTTATCCGCAACCAAACCGACATTAATAAATTCTTGGAAACCTTTGTAAATCTTGGTGAACAAAGAACCAGAAGCCAAAGGCGCAACTATATGATCTGGTAATTCCCAACCCAGTTGTTCGGCGACTTCGTAACCTAAAGTTTTGGAACCTTCGGAGTAGTAGGGACGCAAATTAATATTGACAAATCCCCAACCTTGTGTATTTGCCACTTCACAGCAGAGACGGTTTACTTGGTCGTAATTTCCTTGGACTGCCATTACGGTAGGGCCATAAATCAGTGTACCCAGGACTTTTCCGGCTTCCAAGTCAGCGGGGATGAATACGCAGCAGTCGAGTCCGGCGTGGGCTGCGATCGCAGCTGTAGAATTAGCCAAGTTACCAGTGCTCGCACAAGAAACCGTAGTAAAACCCAACTCACGAGCGCGAGTCAAAGCCACCGATACCACCCTATCTTTGAAGCTGAGGGTAGGCATATTGACCGCATCGTTTTTAATATAAAGCTTTTTCAAACCCAGGCGACGAGCCAAACGATTCGCACGCACCAGAGGAGTCATCCCAGTTCCCACATCAATGGGGTTATCAGTTTCCACAGGCAAAAATGCCCGATAACGCCAAATCGAATTTGGGCCAGCTTGAATAGTTTCGCGAGTCACAGAACGACGAAGAGCATCGTAATCATAAGCCACTTCCAACGGGCCAAAACAGAATTCGCAAACGTGAATTGCCTTGGCTTCGTATTCAGCACCACACTCTTTACACTTCAAACCTTTAACGGTGCTTATCTTTCCTTGGTTTTGGGTTGTAATTGCCTGGGTCATGATCTTGCTCTCTCTCGCTCTGAAAATCTGCCGAACTATCAACTTTTTGGAATGCTATCACGCCCTGAAAATCACGTCAAACATACCCGACTTTTTTTGTCGGGTTTAAAATTCTTAAGTTCGTTGTACCCACTTCAGTGGGAGTAGCGCTAAAGCGCTCACAACAAACCGTTCGTTGTTCCCACTTCAGTGGGAAGAGCGCTAAAGCGCTTACAACAAACTTTTTGGCAGGGCGTAATGCTTTAAAATGCTTCTCCGATGAAAGTGAAAGCTGCCCAATCTTTTGGATGAGGGCGAGTTTTCATAATAGTTAACATTGCCTGACGTAACGCTTGCGCCTTATTCGGATTTGTCCTCATTTGCTGATAAAATTCCTTCATTAAATCAGAGGTTGGGGCATCAGGAACCGCCCACAAAGAAACAACAATGCTGGGTGTTCCCGCAGTAATAAAAGCGCGAGATAATCCAACTACTCCATCACCTGTAAGTTTTCCTCTCCCAGTATCACAAGCACTTAAAACTACTAAGGAAGCTTTCAATTTTAAATCGAGTATTTCATCAGAAGTCAGCAAACCATCTTCTTTTTCGTCGGGTGTAAATGCTAATGCACCCGGTACTCCTGCACGATATTTTCCTTGCAGTTCTCCATAATCTAAAAGTCCGTGTGTGGCGAAGTGAATAATGTTAGCTTGAGAGATTTGAGATTTAATTGTTGCTTCTTTAGCTTGAGAACCAATTAAAGGTTGAGTATTGAATAATTTACCAATTTCAATTGCTTCTTGTTGTGCTCCTGGTAAAGATGGTAATTGTTCTGGTGGTTCACCTATTTTTAAGGTTAAAGATGGCATGGTTGGATTACCGACAATTAAATTTTGGAAACTCTTTTCTCCTGCACCTCTGCTTTGCTGCATTTCTGCTTTTTTAGCATGAGTTAATTCTAAGACTTGAATCGAGGGTGCGGTGAGAATTGTATGTTTTTCGATTAAATGTTTGCCAATTTCGTCTTGTAAGGCGACGAAGGGAACTAAGAATAACTCTGATTGGGGTACGAATATAACATGATTATTGGGATCTGTTGGGAGTAAATCGGCTATTGGTTTGATTAGTATGTAGTGGAGTTTTTGCAGGCGTTGTTTTTCGTTAACTCCGGGTTTGGGGACGATGATTGCAGTTGCACGACCTCTGACACCAATAGAGTCACGAGTGTTAGTAACAAGTTCTCCAAGGGAAGTGTTTTGTTGTTGCCATAAAGGTTTGAGATCGACTTTGCGGAAGTTGACTTCACCTGTGGGTTTGATTACCCAAATGTACAATTCTGATTCTTTCGGTTGTTCTTTTCCTTGAATTTTGAAATCCTCAAAAATAATTGAATATTGTACTAAAGTGGCATTTTGCTTTTGGGCAATTTGTTTAATTTGGGCAATTGTTGGATTTAAAGATGCAGCAGGGATGATTTCTTTGGGGTTAGCTGAAAGTCTTCTGGTGAGTAATTCGACAAAAGCTCTGCCTCTACCTCGTTCGGAAATTTCTAATGCTGTTGTGGTTTTATTTTGGGCAATTAGGACTTTTTGTAAAATGCGGTAGGTACGAGCTTGTTCCTCAAAAATAGACACTTTGTTAGCATCGTCGTCACCTAATCTCTCTCGGAGAGATTCACTAACTTCAATTCCCTGGAATAGGGTTTTCTCTGCTTGGGCTAAATTTCCAGATTCGTAGAAAGCTGCACCCAAATTATTTAAAGCTGCTCCTTCACCTCGACGATCAGCAATTTCTCGTGCAATCGCTAAACTCTGTTGGTAATACTCAATCGCTTTGCGGTCGTCTCCCAAAGAATAGTAAGCAATACCCAGGTTTCCCAGTGCTATTCCTTCACCCCTACGATTGCCAATCACTCGTGCAATCGCTAAACTCTGTTGGTAATACTCAATCGCCTTGTGGTAGTCTGCCAAAGAACCGTAAGCATTACCCAGATTTCCCAGAGATTGTCCTTCACCCCTGCGCTCGCCTATTTCTCGTGCAATCGCTAAATGCTGCTGCTGGTAATCGATCGCTTTGCGGTAGTCTCCCAAAGAATCGTAAGCAATACCCAAATTTCCCAGTGCTGCTCCTTCACCTTGGCGGTCGCCAATTTGGCGTGCAATCGCTAAAGTCTGCTGCTGGTACTCGATCGCTTTGCGGTAGTCTCCCAGGGAATGGTAAGCAATACCCAGATTTCCCAGTGCATTTCCTTCACCTTGGCGATCGCCAATTTCTCGTGCAATCGCTAAACTCTGTTGGTAATACTCGATCGCTTTGCGGTAGTCTCCCAAGGAACGGTAAGCACCACCCAGGTTTCCCATAGATCGTCCTTCACCTCGACGATCACCAATTTCTCGTGCAATAGCTAAACTCTGTTGGTAATACTCGATCGCTTTGCGGTAGTCTCCCAAGGAACGGTAAGCAACACCCAGATTTCCCAGTGCATTTCCTTCACCTTGGCGATCGCCAATTTCTCGTGCAATCGCTAAACTCTGTTGGTAATACTCGATCGCTTTGCGGTAGTCTCCCAAGGAACGGTAAGCAACACCCAGATTTCCCAGTGCATTTCCTTCACCTTGGCGATCGCCAATTTCTCGTGCAATCGCTAAACGCTGCTGCTGGTACTCAATCGCTTTGCGGTAGTCTCCCAGAGAATCGTAAGCAAGACCCAAATTTCCCAGTGCTGCTCCTTCACCTTTGCGATCGCCAATTTCTCGTGCAATCGCTAAACGCTGCTGCTGGTACTCAATCGCTTTGCGGTAGTCTCCCAGAGAATCGTAAGCAAGACCCAGATTTCCCAGTGCATTTCCTTCACCTTTGCGATCGCCAATTTCCCGATAAATAGCTAATGCCTGTTGAAAAGACTGCAATGCTTCTCTAAATTTACTGGTTTGATACTGCTGAGCACCTTGCTCTAAAAGTCGATCTGCTTCCGCTTTGTGAGGGTTATTTTGTTGTTGAACTGTTGAAAGTACTTGCTGAACTGACTGTTCGAGTCTCGGATCTTTGAGTTCCCTGGCAATGGCTAAACTCTGCTGCAAGGAATCTAACGCTTTCTGGTAATCTTCCAGAGCATTGTAAGCAAGACCTAAAGTTATGAGTGCTGCTGCTTCATGCTTGAGATCGCCTATTTCCCGATAAATAACCAATGCTTCTTGCCAAGACTGTAATGCTTCTCTATGTTGACTATTTCTAAGCTGCTGAAACCCTTGCTGTAAAAGTCGATCTGCTTCAGCTTTTCTTTCACTATTCGTCTGCGCCAAAACTTTTGGCACTGGCAAACTTGTCAACGAATAGAAACTAATAGAAGTATCTGCAAAAACAGTGAGTAAAGCAATAAATGTAGCAATTGAGAGTTTTGGTAAACGCATAGCGGTTAATTAAAAAGCTCCTCAGTGGCATATATATCTAGCACCTGAGAACTTATGCAGTTAAAAAGATTTTCCCAAAAGTATAAATTATTAACCCCTCTCTGTCATCCGCAATTTCTTTCAAATCCCCTTGCCAAGGAGATTTAGATTCAAGTCCCCCTTGCTAAGGGGAATTTAGATTCAAGTCCCCCTTGGTAAGGGGGATAATGGGGGATCTTTTTCGCTGAAATCTTGCACCTGCGATTGCGAGCCCGCCTGCGAATCAATTCCCTGGCTAATAGCAGTACGGGCGGGTTTTGTTGTGAGATTCTCTGTGAGAAACAAAATATACTTTCTAAACCCGCCCCTACAACAAGTGGACTGAAAACAAATGAATTTCACATATTTTTGCGAAGATTTAGATAAACCTAGTTCGTTGTTCCCACTTCAGTGGGAAAAGCGCCCAAGCGCAACAACGTACTTGTATTAACCGCCACTCACAGGGGGAATAAACACCAGTTCATCGCCGTCTTGCAAAATTGTATCCGGTTCTACAAACTGAAGATTGACACCAAAACGAGTAATTTCCCGCCATTGAGCAAGTTCTGGATGTTCGGTAATGATGTTTTCTAATACTTTGCCCACAGAAGTTTCTGAGGGAAATTCTCGCACTAATTCCGGTACGCCGTAAGCTTCTTGATAGGCAGCAAACAATTTAATTGTAATAGTAATTTTATGTTGAGTCATATTACACTTAGTTAAGTATTGCTGATTTGTTTTTAGCTGGGATAAGCTAGAAAATAAACATTATATTATATAATTAACCTAGCGAAGCTAACTTAATGGTATTTATCTAGTAACTAATTCTAGGAGTAGAGAAGGAAAGTTATATGGGAAAACCTGAATTTGAAAGGCTTCCGGTTTATCAAGTATCGGAAAAGTTGGCTAACGAAATTTGGCGGTTAGTGCAAGATTGGAATGATTTTGATAAGGATTCTCTAGGTAAGCAAATAATTATTTCGGCTGATTGTATTGGAGCAAATATCGCTGCGGGAACTGTGCAAGAGCAGCAAGATAATCAACAGTTGGTGCGGCAAGCTAGGGGTTGTTTATATGAGACTATTCATGCTTTGCGATTGGCTTGGAATCGGAAGTTAATTACGCAGGAGCAAGCTAGTAAAATTAAGCCAATTATTGATGAATTGTCTTCTAAGCTTAGTGCTTACTTGAAATCTTTGGGTAGTTGAGTTTGAATATAGGGATGGTGCGTTAGCGCCAGCGTAACGCACCCTACAATGTTGCCTTTCCCTATTCCCTATTAACGCAAGTTGCTAGTTGTTAATTCTTTCGGAGTTCCCCCCTTGAGTAAGGGGGGTTAGGGGGGATCTTCGGCTGTGATTACTATGTTTAGATCCCCCCAACCCCCCTTAATAAGGGGGGCTAAGAAAGAGCCAAACTTATAACTAGCAACTTGAGTTATTAATATATTTGTTCGATGCGGCGGAAGTCTCTTTCTACTTCTTGCCAGAGGGAACGGTTGTGGGGGTCGATTTTTAGGGCTTTTTTGAGATAAACTCTGGCTTTTTCTAGTTGTTTACGATCGACAAAATGCCGACCTGTACGCTGATAAGTAATAGCCTGCCACTGACGCACTTCTAAATCTTCGGGGAGACGTTGGGCTAATCCTTCGACTAGGGCGATCGCTCTCGGATACCTTTGATCTCTCAACAAAACCTGAAGTTGATTATAAGATTGCCACTTTAACTTTTGTTCTTCTGGTGAGAGCGGCGGTTGAATCTCAATAGTTTTTACTTTATTAGTCTTAGTTACTTTGGCTTGAGGCGGTGTCGATACCTTTTGTTGACTTTGTTGACTCGCCGTTGACTGGGGAGAAACTTCTGGTTCCTTGACATTTTCCATCAGGAAGTCATAAGCTTCCTGAATAGCAATAAACTTGTCCTTCGCTTGTCGATCGTCACGATTAACATCAGGATGATATTTTCTTACCAAGCGACGATAGGAAGCTTTAATTTCCTCTCTAGAAGATCCCGTATTTAGTCCTAATGATTTATAACAATCTGCCAGATTCATGGAAGTAACTATAAAACTTACGCCGATAATAGCAAAGGCTGGGATAAAGATCAGCTGGTGTTCTGGGAAGCTAACCATAATAACCAGAAATTCAAGGTAGTTGGTTATAAAAATTGGTTAAGAAAAGCGTCTTTTTGGCTCAGACAGATTGACAATGTAAATATAGACATATTTTTGCGGATTGGTAAGCTATTATTTTCTTGGTTTTGAGCCGATGACAACATTTCAATCCAGGGAAGCTCTAGAAGCCGGACGGAAGTATTTAGCTAAGGGTGCGATTCCTGCTGATAGTCTGCGTGACGTGATTTATCGAGCTTGGGAAAGATCTCACATTCAAGGAGCAAATCCCCAGGCTTTGAAAGCAGAAAAACTCTCTAAATTAGATACTCAGCGGTTACTAGAACAGCAAGATCCTCTGATTTGTGCGGCTCGTCCATACATGAAAATACTATCCCAAGCTGCGAAGTCCGATCGCCATGCCGTAATGCTTAGCGAACAAAACGCGATCGTATTAGATGTTGTTGGTGACGAACAAAGTGTCAATGGTCCCGAAAGAGTTCCCGATCCTGGATCTTTGCTATCAGAAGCGGTAGGTGGTGCTAACGGCATTGGAACTCCCTTAGCCGAAAATAGCTATGTGGAAATCGTAGCCGCAGAACATTTTATTGCAGGCTTTCATCCCTTTACTTGTCAAGGAATACCCTTACGAAATGACAAACATCAAGTCATTGGTGCATTAAGTATTTCCGTTCGCCAACGGGAAGTCGGACAACGGCTCAAAGACATCTTAATTTGTGCATCTCACGGTGTTGAAGCCGAAATGCTATTCCGACGTTTGGAAGCCGATGTTCGTAGCGTAGTGACGACTAATCCAGAAAATGCTCAACCATTAGATAATTTGTATCAAGATATAGTTCAAGCACATTCTGCGGCACGTCTCCGACTAGAAATGACCTCTCGTTTAGTAGCGGGAAACAAATTTGATTATGCCAAACAATTACTCCACCAAGCTGAAGAATTAATTCAGTTATTTCGGCATCGAGCCACACTTTGGCGTAATCTAGCTTCCTTTGCAGAAACAGAACAAATGCAACCTATTTGTTTAAGTGATGCAGTTCAGGAATTAGTTGATTTATTAGCGACAGAAACCAAAATTCGAGAAATTGAAATTATTATCCAAACTGAGGAGGAAGTTTGGGTAGAGGCAGATTACCAAATCTTTTTCAAAAATCTTTTTCATTATTTCTTGCGGGCTTTTGAACTGGTAGGTTCAGGTGGGTCAGTATTAGTAAAAATCTGTAAAATACCAACTTTAGGTTTAGGAGAAATTACTATAACACCAATTCCTGCACTGAATATGGTTCGATCGCAGCCGCATCCTTTTATTCTGAGAATACCAACACTAAGGAAAATTTATGAATATCAGTAATCAAGTAAAAGGTAAAATTCTTATTGCTGACGACGATGATGATAACCGCATCTTACTTTCTATTTTCATCGAGAGCGAAGGGTGGGAGGTTATAGAAGCACAAGATGGTCAAGAAGCTTTGGAAAAGGCAATAAAAGAACAACCAAACCTTATTTTATTAGACAACCGAATGCCCAAGTTAACTGGGACAAAGGTTTACGAAAAATTATGTGAGCAAGGAATGAAATTTCCGGTTGTTTTGCTGACAGCTTACGCCGATATCGAAGAATTAGCTGATTCTTTGGGGATTTGCTATTACTTAAACAAACCTTACGATCTTTCCAATTTAATGGCGATTATTAATAAGTTTTCTGGGGAGTCAATGTAGGGTGCGTTACACTGCGTTAACGCACCGAATCCTGAATTGATGGTGCGTTACTAATTAGGGCTTGCTGAAAAAGTCTGTTGGTGAGGGTAGGGACACGGCATCATTAATATTTGCAACTCCTACGTTATCTTTTGAATGCCGTGACCCTACAATTTCCCCCAAAAAGGCAAGGTTTTTGCACTAAAAGATTGTGATAGCCTTGCATTTATTGTGGGCAAAAAATGGCTAAAACCTTTGCATATCTTACCTTTTACCTTTTTGAAGCAAGCCCTCATTAGGGCAAGAGTGTAGGGTGCGTTAACGTAGAATTGATGGTGCGTTACGGCTTGCGCCTAACGCACCCTACTGATTAGCGAGTGGCGAGTGTTTCTGCTTTGGCTTCGGGAGAACGTTCGTCAATCACTTTGTCGATTAAACCGTACTCTCTTGCTTGTTCAGCTGACATGAAAAAGTCACGATCCATGTCTTTTTCGATCTTTTCTAAGGTCTGACCAGTCATTTGGACATAGATATCATTAAGTTGACGACGAATTCTCAAGATTTCTCTGGCTTCGATGTCAATGTCTGTTGCTTGTCCTCTGGTACCGCCGGATGGTTGGTGAATCATGATCCGAGAGTGGGGTAGTGCTAGGCGTTTGCCTTTGGTGCCAGCGGCTAGGAGGAAGGAACCCATTGAAGCAGCTAGACCGACACAAATCGTCACTACTTCTGATTTAATGTATTGCATGGTGTCATAAATTGCCATACCAGCAGTGACCGATCCACCGGGAGAGTTGATATACAGATAAATTGGCTTTCCTTGATCGTCGGAATCTAAGTAGAGCATATAAGCAACGATCGCATTGGCGATCGTATCATCTACTTCTTCAGTCAAGAAAATAATCCGTTCCCGAAATAGACGATCTTCGAGATCGATCCATTGTTCGTAGGTACTACCGGGAAGGCGATAGGGAACTTTTGGGATACCAATAGGCATAGTTTTCGGGGGGTTTTGGTGTAATTTTTTCTGGGAATAGTTGAACAGACTTGATTAAGTTAAGGCTGCAACTGTATTGGGTAGGGCTTTGCTGCTAGTGAGAACGCGATCGATCAGTCCGTACTCTTGGGCTTCTTGGGGTGTCATGTAAAGAATGCGTTCGGTATCTTTAGCGATTCTCTCAACTGATTGCCCAGTATTTTGGGCGAAAATTTCTAACAGCAAGGTTTTTTTGTCCAACACTTGTTTAGCACTAACTTGAATGTCGGTTGCTTGTCCTTGGGTGAGGCTGCGAAACTGAGTCAGTGCGATCGAAGCATGAGGTAAACTAACTCGTTTTCCTTTGCTTCCAGATGATAGAATCAGCGCTGCCATGCTAACTGCTTGACCTAGACAAATGGTGAAGATTTCTGACTTAACGTGCTGCATTGAATCATAAACTGCCAAGCCAGCCGTAATTGACATCATCCCCAGACTTTCATTTGTCATTCCTGCCAAGACTGGATCGCCCAAAGAATTGATATAGATGTATATCGGTTTACTTTGGTCTTCCGAGTCCAGATATAACATTGCCGTAATTAAAGAATTTGCCACATCAGTTGTTAGTGGCTGATTTAAAAACAGAATGCGTTCCTGGCTTAAGCGAGTGTAAATATTCACCCATTGCCAGTAGTTACTACCTGGAATATTGTACGGAACTCGAAGTGCTGAATTAACAGGCATAATGAATAACTTGCTGTTCCTTAAACTAAGGCGGGTATTTGCGCTGGCAGATCTTTTCTGCTTTCGAGGACGCGATCGATCAGCCCGTACTCTTGGGCTTCTTGGGGTGTCATGTAGAACATCCGTTCGGTGTCTTTGGCAATTTTATTTGCGGGCTGTCCTGTATTTTTCGACATGATATCTAGCATGGCTGCTTTGTTTGCCAAGACTTCCTGTGCGTAGATTTGGATATCTGTTGCTTGTCCCCTGGTTCCACTGCGAGGTTGATTCAAAACAATAGTGGCATGAGGTAAACTAGCTCGACAGCCTTTTGTGCCTGCGGATAGGATCATGGCTGCGGTACCCATTGCTTGACCGATACAAATGGTATGCACAGGGATATTGATGTAGTTGATGGTGTCGCAGATGGCAAAGGCTTCTGTTTCGTAGCCGATCGCGTCGCCAGTATACCAAGATGTTCCTGTGGAGTTAATGTAGAAGAAAATCGGCTTCTCTGGATTGTCAAATTTCAGATAAAGCAACTGGGCAATAATTAGCTTAGTAACATCAACTCCCATTTGGCGCTTATATTCATCTGGGGAAACTATCGGAGTTCCCAAATAAACAATTCTTTCCTTCAGCAATAGAGAAGGCAAATCTGGAGGTGGTGTTCGGAAAGAGGCATCTCCGTAATATGAAGCTTGCATTGCCTTTATAGGTGATTCCATAAGCGCGTTGAGCCCAATTAATTCTATGGCATTGTGTATTTTTCATAGTAACGCGCTTTGGGATATGCCTGAAATATAACTGGTGTAGTGATCCCTACACCACTTGTGGTGTTTTATCCTGGGGTAATTGTGCGTAACCCTCTGAGTTTGCCGTGAAGTATAGCTACTAAAAGCATAGACAAATATTAATGGTCTTAGTTTTATTAGGAGGTTTTACCCTAAATGGATGGCTACTCACCCTCTATCCCATCATCAGATTGATATTTGGGACTGCTTCAACTTAAGTTATTACTTAAGGTTTTTGCCTGACTGAATTTTAGTTATCACTCATTAGTGACTATGGTCTGAAGCTAAAATTATAGCTTAATTGAGCATTTAAGTCTATATTTAAGTAGGCTTAAGTACAAATTAAGTGAAGTTTAACAATACTGCAACGGTCAAAGGCTCAGCTTTTGGTTGTTATTAGTCATTCGTCATCAGCCAACCAACGATCGATGATTAATTAATGATTAATTTTCCCGATCGACTCCGAAAAGCTCTTTTTTGACCTTGCTAAGTATAACTAAATATTCCTTTTTTCTGCCTTGGGAGCACAGATTATGAAAGTTGGTTTACAACCGCTGTTAAATGATGCCAATCTGGATGCGACTCAATCTACAAGTCAGCGTCAATTGGAGATTTCCGTTTCAGCGATTCGAGGTGAATTTGTCGAAAATGTGCCGCTGAATTTGTGCCTGATTTTAGATCATTCTGGTTCAATGAGTGGTAGACCGTTGGAAACGGTGAAACAGGCAGCTGGACAATTAGTGGATAAGTTGAAGTCGGGCGATCGCCTTTCTGTTGTCATCTTCGATCATCGTGCCAAGGTATTAGTTGCTAATCAACTAATTGAAGATACCCATAAAATTAAACGGCAAATTAATCAACTTAAACCTGATGGCGGCACTGCCATTGATGAAGGTTTACGCCTGGGAATTGAAGAACTGGCTAAGGGCAAAAAAGATGCTATTTCTCAAGCTTTTTTATTAACTGATGGCGAAAATGAGCATGGTGATAATGCCAAATGTTTAAAATTGGCGCAATTAGCAGCAAGTTATAATTTAACGCTGAATTCTTTAGGTTTTGGTTTGCATTGGAACCAAGATGTTTTAGAAAAAATCGCTGATGCTGGTGGCGGTACTCTATCTTATATTGAACAACCAGAACAAGCGGTTGATGCTTTTGGTCGGTTGTTTAATCGCATTCAATCAGTAGGCTTAACTAATGCTTACTTGCTATTTTCTTTAATGCCGAAAGTCAGGTTAGCCGAATTAAAGCCGATCGCGCAAGTTTTCCCAGATACAATTGAATTGCCAGTGCAACCAGAAGGCGATAAATTCTCCGTAAGATTGGGAGATTTAATGACAGCGCAACAACGGATAATTTTAGCTAACCTTTATATTGGTCAAATGCCGGAAGGTCAACAAACTTTAGCTAATTTACAAATCCGTTACGACGATCCAGTTCAAGGCAAAGAAGGATTACTTTCGCCAGTTTTCCCAGTCACAGGTAATTTTGTCCAGAACTACCAACCAAATTTAAATCCACAAGTCCAAAAGTCAATTTTAGCTTTAGCAAAATATCGCCAAACTCAAATTGCTGAAACGAAATTACAACAAGGCGATCGCACAGGTGCAGCTACAATGTTACAAACTGCCGCTAAAACTGCCTTACAAATGGGAGATCAAAGCGCAGCTACAGTATTACAAACAAGTGCGACTCGCTTACAAGAAGGACAAGATCTTTCAGAAGCCGATCGCAAAAAAACCCGCATTGTTTCCAAAACAATTTTACAAAGCGACTCTTAGCAGGTAGATGGGGAGATGAGGAAATGGGGGGATGGGGAGATGGGGAGATGGGGAGATGGGGAGATGGGGAGATGGGGAGATGGGGAGATGGGGAGATGGGGAGATGGGGGGAGCCTGGGACTCTTGAGAAGTTAATCAATTCAAAAGTCTGTCCAAAACTCAAAACTCTCCCACTTAGAACTCCCCAAACTCTCCAAAACTCAAAACTCTCCCACTTAGAACTCCCCAAACTCTCCAAAACTCAAAACTCTCCCACTTAGAACTCCCCAAACTCTCCAAAACTCAAAACTCAAAACTCTCCCACTTAGAACTCCCCAAACTCAAAACTCAAAAAACGAAGCTAAGAACTCTCCCACTTAGAACTCCCCAAACTCTCCAAAACTCAAAACTCAAAACTCAAAAAACGAAGCTAAGAACTTTCTTCCGTTCTGCCCTAAACTGATATCAAGCAAACAATAATAAATCAAATGGGGCAAATTAGAGCAGTATTGTGTGGTTACTACGGGAAAGGTAATGGCGGGGATGAAGCATTGTTAGCTTCGTTATTACAAATGTTGCCACCGAATGTTAAGCCTTTGGTGCTTTCGGGAAATCCGCGAGAAACTAAAGAAAGATATCAGGTGGAAAGTTACGATCGAATGTCAGCTTGGCAAGTCTTCAAAGCCATCCGTAGTGCGAATGTTTTTATTTGGGGTGGCGGAAGTTTGATGCAAGATGTAACAAGTTTTGCTAGCCCAATGTATTATGCTGGATTGATGGGATTAGCCAGACAATGGGGGCTGAGAACAATTGCTTGGGCGCAAGGAATTGGCCCAATAGAACGTCCGATAATTCGGGCAATTGCCAAACAAGTTTTTGCCAAATGTGAATTAGTCAGCGTGCGCGATCGCGCCTCAGCTAACCTACTATTAAATTGGCAAACACCCTGTTGTTTAGCACCCGATCCTGTATGGGCATTAGAAAGTTTACCAGTAAAAGGACTTTGGGATTTACCTGCACCAAGAGTAGCTGTAACTTTACGTCAACATCCCGAACTGTGCCCAGAAAGAATTGCTAATTTAACTAAAGCTTTAATAGACTTTCAAAAAGCTACCCAAAGTTTTATTTTACTAGTACCATTTCAGAAATCTAAAGATTTAGCGATCGCTAAATCTTTAGAGTCACAATTACCAGGTGCTAGTAAAATTTTGACACTGGATAATCCCAGAGAATTAAAAGGCTTATTTCGGGGAGTGGAAATGGCGATCGGAATGCGTTACCATAGCCTGATTATGGCAGCAGCCCAAGAATGTCGTTGTTTTGCCCTCAGCTATGACCCAAAAGTTAGCCAACTAATGCAAGAACTGTCAATTCCCGGATGGAAATTATCAGAAATCCCTGAAGATCCGAAAATAATTACCCAAACTTGGTTAGACTGCTATGCTAACGGTGATAGTCTATCATCAGCACAGATTCAATCCTTAGTAGACAGAGCGCTGATTCATCGAGAATTGTTAACTCAAGCTTTAGCAGTTGATTAAAAGGTAAAAATGTTGCAAATCACCTAGAATAATCATCTGATCTGAGATAGGCTATTCACAATGCGACGACTAGTGCAGCAGGGCAGAAATAACTATATAGTTAAAAATTAGGTGAAAAAGCTGTTGTATAAACCTTCTTTCCTTGGAGCCTTCTACCCTGGAACCCTCTGCCAAATTGTACTAGTACGCATTCAGGATTCTTAACTGTTTTGAACTAGAACCATGAGTGAAGCCCAAAACCCCTTTGATAATCCCATACCAGAACCGAGTAACTCCCCTAACGAGACTCAATCCAATGATATTAAGTCGGTTGCAGATTTAGGCGCACAAGACCAACCAAATCAACCAGAGATATCTTTTGTAATTCAGAAACAAGATGCAGCCAAACCTAACACCCCAGAAGCAGTGATTTCCGAAGAAACACCTGCAACAAAAGCAGTACCGGAAGAACAGCCAAGGATATCATTTATTGGAGATTCTGGGGGATTGCGGTTTGACATCTCTAGAGAATCATCGCCACAAACAGCAGAGGTAGACGAGACAAATCTGTTTGAAATTAATTTAGAAGCGATCCTAGCATTTGAGCCAGTAAATACTACTTCTGAGGATTATCCTAGCTCTAGCGAAAGCACGGAAACAGCTGATTCCCAGAATGAAAGTACTGCAATAGCGGAAATCTCTAACACAGAAACAGCCGATTTTGATGTTTTAGAGTTAGTGAATTTAAGTGAAGCACTGCAACAGCAAAACAACGATTTACTTGCTCATGTACAGGATGTAGAAAGATTATTAGATGAGTGTAACCGAGCTTTGGAATCGCAGATTAAGCGATCGCAAACCGCCGAAACCAAACTCGCTGAACAATCCAAAGAATTATATACCACCCAAGAACAACTAGGCCGCTTATTCCGCGAATTAGAAGCTTCTCACCAAGTCGCCCAACGTCAGCAAATATTAATTGAAACTTTAAATCATCAATTAGAAAGTAGCCAAGAACGAGTCGCAGAATTAGAACGTCAATGCGCCTTCGTTCAACAACGTTACAACGAACAATCTCAACTACTTTTGCAAACCGAAAACACCCGTCAAGAACTGCAAGACCGTTTACAGCGACAACAACGTTATACTCTGCAATTTAAAGCGGCATTAGACAAATGTCTCGATATACCAACTATCAAAGAAATTAATGCCGAAATTAGTGCCTTGCTTAACTCTTCAGAAAATCAAACCAACCCTCAAAATATTTCGGAAGCAGTGCAATTATTACTCAAACCTCAACCAATCAAACCTTGGTCAGCAGTGTCGCAAATTACCAGCGAGCAATCAAATTTCACTCAAGACGAAAGTAGCAGAAATTTGATATTACCTCAATTTAATAAACTGCAACCTCAGCTAGAACCAAGCAACGAATCTTTGAGTAATCCATTTTTAGAAATTGCCAAATCCGATCCTTATTTAGCACCAGACATATCAAAAGAATCAACAGATAATCCTCCGGCAAATTTTGGTGCCGATGAAGAAGCGATGTGGGAAGAATTAGAAAGACTCACTCAAGGTACAACAGTAAATGTTAATCCCCAAGAAACTTCTGTGATTCCTCAAGCTTCTAATTCATTGCCAGCAAATACTGAAGAATCTCCGGTTAAAGAAGTAGAATTGCTATCAGTAACACCAACAACAGAGCCTAATTTAGCAGCTACTAAAAATCATGAGTCGGTTGATTCTAAACCTTACCCCAGTTCGCCTTCACCTATAGTTTACCCGCAGCGAACTCCGAAGAAAATTAAATCATTAGCTGCCGTCGATTTGCCTAGCTTTCCTCGACCCAGCCAAACCAAGTAAATTAGCAAAATGAGAAATTGGCAACTTTTTGGATTACCAGCTTTTTTTCAACCGCAAATCGCTTAAAAAACAGTTGCCATTTTCCAATTTAGATTTCATTTCATCCCCGCTCGACAACATTAACAATTGCTGTTCCTACAGGGATTTCTCCCTGCAAACCTACTCGTTGTGCAGTTACTCCATAAAGTAAAGTTGTTTCACTTCCCGGAGCCATTCGCACTCCAGTTAATTCTACTTTTAAATTAGTGTTAGGAGTTACTGGTTGAGCAAAAGTAATGGTGATATTTCTATCATTTCTGGCAACAGTCGCTGGGATTTCTTTACCTGCTTGATCTGTCACTTTTATACCTTGAAAAGGTTGCATTTGACTGGGTAGAGCGATCATTACATCTTGCAAAGACATTCCTATAACTGCAATCTCAATAAAATGACTACTACCTAAAACTCCAGAGTTTGTAATTACAGGCGCACTAAATTTAAATACCATTTGTGCTTGTGCTGCGGGAATCATTATAGGAGTAACAACAGTTGTAGTAGCAAATACTAATGCAGATAAACTTTTATAAATTAAGCTTTTCATTTGGCTACCCTCAAAACTAATCTTCGATTAATTAGCATGATGATTCGCCAACCTGAAAATAAGCTGAGTAAAAGATGAAAGAAAAGCAATAATTGAATAATTTTAAGCTGAAACTTCTATTTGTAGGGTGCGTTAACGACAGTGTAACGCACCATTCCATCATATTTAGTGCCAGTGCGTAAGTCCTGAATTCAAAATTCAAAACTCTTTTCAGTGTTGTACTTCCAAGCTTTTACTTTGGTAAGCTGAGAGTTGAAAGCTGCGAGGTTTAGGTTTTCCCATGCCAGTGGTGAAGGCGTAACTTTGAGAGAGTAACCATAACCAAAGTGCTGGATAACGCCTTTCTAACCAAGGTTGTTGACTGCGTAACCAGTTGGGAAACCAACCGGATAATAGCCAACTAATTAAGGCGTTTAAGGTAAATGTGAAGTAACTACCTAACCAACGAAAAATGTCTTTTGCGCCAGCGAGTTCCCAAATCCAAAGTAATAAAGCTGGGTTAATTCTTGCAGCTATTAATGCTAGTCGATTGAAGGTTAACCAATCAAATCTGTCTTTGATAAATGTTTCGGCTACATTTTGCGGTTCGGCGGCTAAGATTCCAAAGAAAGTGTTTAACATGGAGTTGATTCTTTGGGGTGGTAAATATTTACCTGTGGGAACCATCATGCCTTTAGAAAATAGCCAGGTGACGGCAATGTTACTTTGGTAAGCACGAATTTGGTTTAAATGTTTGGCTTTGAGAAGGTCATGTTTTAAGGCGGTATCTAAAAGTTCTGTTAAGCGGGAAAGGTTACGCACTAATGAACCAAATCCGGTAAAGACTAAGGGTGATTGTAAGGAAGCTGCATCGCCAATGGAAATTAGTCGATCGATCGCCACAGTGCGATCGCGACTTCCCACGCTAAAATGTCCCGGAATATAACCAAAAGTCGGCTTTTTCCACTCTAATTTATCTAAATCGCAACGGCGATATTCCGGTAAAATCGTAAAAAAGTCCTCGTACATTTCCAACAAAGAACCGGGATTTTCCGGGTGTACTTGATGGTAATGAAATAAATAAATTGTCAGTTCATCACCTTCGCCTGGAAACAATTCCCAAATTAACTGACGACCTCTAGAAATATCCCCGTGACTAAACAGAACATCACCATATTTGGCATCCCAAACCTCTGGCGTTATCCCACTTAAAACTGCTCCAACTGTAGGACAAACACTATCAAAAGCTCGACCTTTATTTAATTGCCAAGCGATCGGGGAAGCTGTCCCCATTGCATCTACCAACAATCTCCCAGTTGCTTGTTTATCTGTTTGGCTCGGTAAATGTTTTAACTGCACAATTACCTGTTCTTCGCTAATATCGGCGCGGACAAATTCAGTTTCATCCCAAATTTCCCCCCCTAATGCTTTCAGTTTTTCCCCACATAAACGCAGCAATTTTTCCGAATTCAGGGCGATATTTAACACGGTGGGCGTGTGTAAAATTGGCGCTTTTAAATGTGGCGGATTATTCCCATCAAAAAATTTGCTAAACCCATCAATATATTCCCTAGCAATTACACTTTCAAATTCAGCGGGAGTAAACAAACCCAAATCAATTAAACTTTGAAATTCCATTCGGGAAATATTCCATTCCCGATTCATTCTGCCAAAAGGTAAACGTTCCACCAATAAGACACGATAACCCAATTGCGCCATGACTGCGGCGTGAATTACTCCCAGCGCACCACCAATATAAATTAGGTCGTATTTTTGAGTTGTTTCGCTGTTTTGCTGTTGGGTTTTTGACTCAAAAATCACTTGTTTGGGTTGTTGAGGATTTCGCACACCTTCGCGCCAACGCATTTCCCACCAATAAGCCCGTTTTAAGTCATATTCACCGTTGGGCATTTTTTGGAAGTAACGCACGGTTAAGGGGTAGTTAGGGGCGAGTGCGTCAAAAATTGATTGGCTAGAAAGATCGATCGCAGGTGGTTCAGGATATTGATTGGGAAATTGCTTCCTGAGTTGGGCGGTTAACTGTTGTAATATTTGTGGTTCTTGGGGAAAAGGTCGAGTTCCCCAACGAAATACCTTTAAATATGTCGATCGCTGTACCGACCAGACAAAAACCGCAAGCTGAACATCTGTGTCTGGAATGTTTGTCGTACTACTTGTAGTTTTAGGACAACTCAGACAAAAGCCATCTTGAGTTATCACCTTTTCGCCCCAAACTGGCTCAAACTCCTGTTGTAACCAAGTGCGAACTACATCTGTGTTCGGGGTGGGGACTTCTAAATAAAGGATTTCTTTCATGTTCAGTAAGGTCGCTAAAGCTAAGTAACGAGATGGTGTTGACAGGCACTAAAAGTGCGATATAATAGCCGATACTCAATATCGTTTAAAAAACTTTACAATTATCTCATTTTTGTAAATCTTTACGGAGATAACTTAAATAACTAGCTATGAATTATCCCATTCCAGCCAACCCAAAAGAGGTGATGGCTTTACAACAAAAAAGTGTAGATGAAGAAATAGTTGCAGCTGCGATCGCCGGAGTGATTAAAATTTCGCGAAGGGAAGGCAAATCCTTAGAGCAACTAACTGCGGAAGTCCTAGCTGACGACTGCTTACTGGATATGCAGCAACGGCGCTGGCTCAAAGAAGTTGTCGCCCAAGCGTGGGAAAGCATCGCTTAAGCCACAACATCAACTCAACTAACTTCAAATTTTTTCATCACTCTTAAAACTAAAAAACAGAGCAGAGCGCTAATTAAGCCCAACTGCCATAAGCCACAGCCAGCAGCAACCCCTAAAGCCGCTGAAGCCCAAATCGCAGCAGCGGAAGTCAATCCACTAACTTGAATCGAATCAGATTGCTCTCCTGAAGATCTGACTATTTCCCCAGCACCTAAAAAGCCGATACCAGCGGCTATTCCCTGAACTACCCGCGAAATGCTATCACCATCTTTGAGAGCTCCCAAAACTATGGGAACCATGACAAACAAAGCAGCAGCAAAACTGACTATCATGTGAGTTCTTAAGCCAGCTGGTTTACGTTTGCGTTGGCGTTCCCAGCCAACTATTCCTCCTAGCAGTAAGGAGAATAATAACCGAGAAAGCAAACCCAGCCAATCATCGGGAGCAAGGGAGAGAGAGCTAATCAATGTCTACCTAAGAGAAAAATGACGTTGCCATCAGTTTAGAGATTTTTGGGACTGATTGCGATCGGTGAAAAGGAAGATTATCTGCTAGCTCTCTCCCTTGTCTAGAACACACCCTTGATTTATCTTTTCTGCGGTAACGGTGACTTAGATTCTATGGGAAAAAATTCCCTAGTATCTGGTGAATATTCCCAAGCAATTCCTTCTGGATCTCTTCTGCGACTCCATTCGGTAAAACTGGGATCGTCTCTTCTTTTCATCACCGTGCTGGAATGTACACGCAACCGTCTAGCTAATTCCGATTGAATCAAAGATTGAAAAATCGGATGTTTTCTGGGAATTGCTTCCAGGGTGGGATCGGATTCTGGAATATAATCTTCTTCGGATTCTTCTTCCAGATAATCAAGGGTTTTATCTGTAGTTTCCGGTTCAGGAATTGCCTTTAACAACAACTCTTTTGGCTGACTTAGGTATTTGGTGTCCTCACGATCGTCATCCGTATCACTCGCGTCAAATATTTTGCCGAGAGTGTTAGCGGTAATGAAGTAATACACCGCACCTTTGTCTTCATAAGTGTGTTTTTGGGCAGCAAATTCCTCAGCCTTAGCATCTAAGAACCTTTGGGCCGATCTTCCCGAAATATTTGCCTTCATGCTCAAGTCTAGTGCAGTTACACATCCTTGGTTTTCTGAGATTAACTGATGGAACACAGGGTTGAGTTGTCGGCTCAACTTTTGTAATTGATAGCGTTGCCAAAGGCTCCCAGCACTACTGAGCAAAACTAAAATCAGTAGTATGGGCCAAGCTTTAAATAGCAGTATGATGGCGAACGCTATGGGGATAATTAGAATTAGAACGCCTGTAGCGTTGTTGTCGATGTCTCTTTGGGCCATGTCCTTTTTTGCCAATACAACTTCATGGCAATTACATAAACTCCTTGCAGAAGCAGGGGAAAAGGGTAAACAAAGCGGAAAAAGGGTCGGATTTCCTCCTTTGCCCTTTAACCTTTGCCTTTTGCCCGGGTGGAAATAAACTTTTGCAAGAGGTCTAACATTAATCTTGGCAAATATTGGGATCTTTAATTTGCCTTATAGCAAATTGTCTTTGGCAATTTTTAATTTTTTAGGCGATCGCACCCCTTCACCTGCTTTTTCGCAGTATTACTTATCATAAACAGCACCAAATAGCAGCATCTTTTGCAAAAATTAACAAAACAGGCAAATCGGTTAATCGTTAATTTTTTTAACTTACCCCTGCCTCGGTCTTTTCGAGATAACTAAACAAAGCTGCGAGCACTGTGTTAGAAAACAAAAACCCTTCGGGATCAGTTAATTTTAACCTGCCAGTGGCAGGGAAGGGAAAGTTTCCCCCTGTGGTTTCTATTATTTCTATCCAACCTTTTTGCTGTAATGGTTGTAAGCAATGGCAAATTTTTTCTAAGGTTTCTCGACCAAACTTTTCGGCTAAAACTGCTATTTCTAAACCTTCAGCTAACCGCAATCCTAACATTAAGGTTTCTAATAAAATATCATGTTCGTCTAATTGGGGAGCATCTAAAATCCCACCGGAAGCGATGAAATTTTCTACCCATTTGTAGTATTCTTGGCGTTTTCTGGGGCGAGTAAAACGCTGACGGTTGAGGTAACTAGCGGCACCCATGCCAAAAGCGTAATAGGGGCGATTTTCCCAATAAACTCGATTATGACGGCATTGATGTCCGGGTTGAGCGTAGTTAGAAATTTCGTAATGTTCGTAACCGGAAAGGGTTAAGATTTGTTGGGTAAGGCGGTACATTTGAGCGGTAGTTTCATCGGTGGGTAAGGGTTGAGAACCGGGTTGATAATAGCGCCCAAAAGCTGTACCATCTTCGATAATTAAATCATAAACGGAGATGTGAGTTGGTGCGATCGCCACAGCCTTTTCTAAACTTTCTTGCCATTGTGCGATCGTTTGTTTCGGCAACCCAGAAATTAAATCAATGCTCAATTCTGGCGGATTAATTTGGCGAATTAAATCAATTGCGGCTAAAATATCGGTGGTAGTATGCGATCGACCACAAACTTGTAGTAACTCGTCCTGAAAAGCTTGCACGCCTAAACTAAACCGCGTAATTCCCGCATCTTTATATCCCTGAATTTGCGGTAAATCAAAAGTTCCGGGATCGATTTCTAAAGAAATTTCCGCATCACTGGCAATCCCATATTTATTGGCTAAAGCTGTTAAAATTGTTTCGATTTGTTTGGGGGATAATAGCGAAGGAGTTCCCCCGCCAAAGAAAACAGTTGTTAAGGGTTTTCCCTGGGTGGGAGTCGCGGCAATTTCTTGGCAGAGAATATCAATATACTGGACAATTGTGCCAGAGTTTTCGCCTCTTGTGCGATCGCCCAGCACCGAAATCGGAAAATCACAATAAAAACAACGCCGCCGACAAAAAGGAATATGAATATAAGCAGAAGTCGGAATATTTAAATCTATGTGGTAATTGCTACTTTCTCTGGTGAAATTTCTCATCATTTGATTTTAGATTGAACTTACAGATAAATCTGAGAGATTGAACTGATGTGATTCCGGCAATACTTTAAAGTAGCTTCGCCGGAAATATTAATTCCCAAATTGCCAAAAAATGCCAAATTATGAACAAACCTTAATTAATTCGTAAATACTTGTAAATTAAATCAAATAAATTCTTAAAAATCCGGCTGAACTGTTGTGCGTGTACGGTCTTCCTACCAGGAATCTACGAAATAACCAAAAACAAACCAAGGAGTATAATGGAACGATATAAATCTCAAAAGCTGAGATTTTTTTAATGGTTTCTTCATTCTTCCCGGATGGAAACTAAAACACAATCAGCCTAAAAAAATGCTTGACGCAATCATTATTATTTTATTCATCCTAGCAGCAGCTGGTATTGGGTTCGATAGCATTGACCTCTTGCCCAGCACGATGCTCAAACCAGTGACGAACATAGAAGGTTTACGATTGGTACTTGCCGGGTTTGGTGCCATTATCGGCGCTGCCATTGGCTTAAGTGTCCAAACTACCTATCGTCGCTTGGAAAGAAAAGTGCGGGAAATGCCTGTGGAGGTGCTTTTAACACGCGCCATTGGCTTAGTGTTAGGCTTGCTGGTAGCCAACTTGATGCTAGCACCAATTTTTCTACTACCCATTCCCACAGACTTTGGTTTTATTAAGCCAGTAGTTGCAGTTTTGGGTAGCGTGATGTTTGCCTTTACGGGCGTTAGTTTAGCAGACACTCACGGGCACAACTTTCTGCGGCTAATTAATCCCCATTCAGCAGAAACTTTGCTGGTGGCAGAAGGTACCCTCAAACCTGCGGCGACAAAGGTTTTAGATACTAGTTGCATTATCGACGGTCGCATTGAAGAATTACTCGCTACTGGTTTTGTGGAAGGGCAAATTTTAGTGCCACAGTTTGTCCTGCGAGAATTACAACAAGTTGCCGATGCTTCTAACGACCAAAAAAGAGTCCGAGGTCGTCGCGGTTTGGAAATTCTGAACCGGATGAAAGAAGACTACCAGGAAAGAATTGTCATTCATTCTGCTGACTATGAAGATATTCCTACGGTAGATGCTAAGTTAGTGCGTTTAGCGCAGGAAATTAATGGCACTTTATTAACTAATGATTACAACTTGAGTAAAGTTGCTAGTCTGCAAAAAGTACCTGTGTTGAATATCAACGACTTAGCCCACGCCATTCGTCCTAGTTACTTACCGGGTGACAGCCTGGATTTGAAAATTCTTAAGGAGGGTAAGGAACCTAGTCAAGGTATCGGTTACTTGGATGATGGCACCTTAGTTGTAGTTGAGGAGGGTAGTAAATACGTGGGTAGTGAATTGCGAGTGATAGTAACTTCTGCTTTGCAAACTACTGCGGGAAGAATGATTTTTGCCCGCCCCCAGGCAGCTGAAGGTTTGAAGGTTTGATGTTGACAATCAAAACTCAAGGCTTTTACACCCTCACCCCCCGATCTAAAGTAATATAGCACTTTAGATAGGGGGAAATTTATTGCCAATTTAATTAATTTTGAAAATAGCATTACTGAGTGTAATATGTTTTGTTTATAAAGGCAAAATATACAATTGCAACCAGGTGAATTTGGGGATCACTTTTATAATGAAACCTTAACTTAAGAAATTAGATTGAATCGTAGGTATATTTTATACATTGCTAGCATAAAAATCCGTTGTCCGGTTACTTATCATGACGTTTGTAGTAGCGACTTTAGTCGTTTCTTTGGGCAATAAGGAGCCTGGTTGCAGTAGACAAAAACTGGCAGTTTTTGTAAAATCCTGCTAATTGTATTCTTGATATCAATTTTTCTTGAATGCTTGCAGTATAATTGTCATCTATGTTCAAGGGATTTAGTTAATCAGTTTTAACGAAAAAGTGGAAAAGTTAAGAGTAGCACAACTGTATTGCCAAAAAAAAGGGAGATAAACAAATGTCTTGGTGGTTGGAGATTGTTACCAAGAATCCTAGCTGTATTTACTATTTTGGGCCTTTTGATAGTTTAAGGGAAGCGGAATTAGAGAAAGGCGGTTACATAGAAGATTTAAGACAGGAACAAGCAGAGATAATTGATACAAGGATAAAATTTCTGAATCCTTTGCAATTAACGATCGACTTAGACGAGCCAGAAAGGGAGAGAGAAATGAAGGTTCCGGCTTAGCTTCGGGTTGCCATCATTTAATGAGATTACTAGCTGAGAATTTTGTTACTGGGGAACTCAGCTAGAATAATTTACTAACTTATATTTATAAAGATATATTAGTTAATTCAACTAAGATAACATAAAATAAATTTTATTTATTGTTGAAGAATGCACGTACTTTCAATCCCTACTTGGATCATTCACGTTTCCAGCGTTATTGAGTGGATTGCTGCGATTTGGTTAATTTGGACTTATGGTGAAGTGACTAAGAACCGAGCGTGGTATGCTTTGTCTATGGGGATGCTGCCAGCTTTAGTGAGTGCGATGTGTGCTTGCACTTGGCACTACTTCGATAACCCAAAGTCTCTGGAATGGTTGGTAACGCTGCAAGCTGCGATGACGGTACTGGGGAATTTTACTTTGTTACTCGCGGGTTGGTTGATTTGGCGAAGTGCTAAATCTGCTATGGTAAAAACACCTGGAAGTCAGGAGCAAACGCCATCTTCTACTAAATTAGGACTATGATTTCTAAAGACACCCTGTTTATTGTGTCGCTATTTCCCTATTTGGGTTTCTTGTGGTTTATTACTCGTTCCCAACAAATGCCACGATTAGGTTTAATAGGGTTTTATATGACCTTGGTGTTTGTCGGTGTTACCATTCCTGCGGGAATTTACGCAAAAATAGTTTATGGTGAATCTTTAGCAAATGTTGATTGGTTGCATGGTGGTGCTGAGTTTTTTTTAACACTGGCAAATATTTTGGTAGTGTTAGGCTTTAGACAAGGCATAATGGAACAGAAGCGATCGCAAAGAGAAAAAAGTTAACCAAGAAGATAGTATCAAGACAGAAAAACCTGCTAAATAGAACAAATTAAGCCTGCGGGTGCCTTGCCAATTATGATATGTTGCCTCAACCCCAATTGTAAACAGCCATTAAATCCTCCAGGTAGAAAGGTCTGCCAAAACTGCGGTAGCAAACTAGAACCTCTGCTGAGAAACCGTTACCGAGTAATTAAACCTATTGGACAGGGAGGGTTTGGCAGAACCTATCTCGCAGCGGATCAAGATATGTTAAATGCTAGCTGCGTGATTAAGCAATTTTCCGTACAATCTCAAGGGACGCAATCTCACGAAAAAGCGATCGAACTTTTCAACAAAGAAGCATATAGACTGCATGAACTAGGAGTACATCCCCAAATTCCTACTCTGTTAGCTTACTTTGAACAAGATAAACGTTTGTATTTAGTACAACAATTTATTGAAGGACAAAATTTATATCAAGAATTGCTGCAACAGGGAATATTTAAGGAAGACAAAATTCGGGAAGTTTTACAAGATATTTTACCTGTATTAAAATTTGTTCACGAACGACAAGTAATTCACCGCGATATTACGCCAACTAACATTATTCGCCGCAAAAACGATGGAAAATTCGTGTTAATAGATTTTGGCATTGCTAAACAAATTACAGAAAGTACAGCCTCGCAACCAGGAACTAAAATTGGTACAGAAGGTTATGCACCATTAGAACAATTGCGGAACGGACAAGTGTTTCCCGCTAGTGATATATATAGTTTGGGTGCAACCTGTATTTACTTAATGACCCAAGTTAAGCCGGATAGCCTTTATAATCCTTTAAATGGTCAATGGATTTGGCGAGATTATTTGCGTAAAAAAGGCTTAGATGTTAGCGATAACTTAAGCCAAATCTTAGATAAAATGCTCAAAGATTGGGTGAATGAACGTTATCAATCAGCCGATATAGTATTGCAAGATTTAAGTGTCGTGGGTTGGCAACCCGCTACTAGACAAAATCCTACACCTACCAAACCACCTACAGTTACTCCCCCGCCTGCGGTTTCCCGACAACCTGCACCTAATCCCAGTGTTTCTGGACGTTTAAATATTAGTAAAACTCCAGTTACTCCGGGAAGAAATACACGCCGTCCGATAACGCCTCCACCTATTTCCCTCCAACCAAAAACCAATTCTACACAGCGAATTTGGAGATGTGTGAATACCTTAACTGGTCATACTTCTTGGGTAATGGCGGTGGCTATTAGTCCTAATAAGCAAGTGATTGCTAGCGGTGGTTTAGATGACCAAATTAAAGTTTGGAGTTCCCAAACAGGAGAAATTTTACATAATTTATCAGGACATACAAAGGCAGTTAATTCTCTAACTATTAGTCCTGATGGATTAATTCTTGCTAGTGGTAGCGATGATGAAAAAATCAAACTTTGGAATTTACACAGCGCTACTTTAATGCAAACTTTAACCGAACATTCCAGAGATGTGAATGCACTGGCAATTTGCCCAGATGGACAAATTTTAGTTAGTGGTGGAGATGACAGAACTATCAAATTGTGGCGGCTAAAAAATGGCTTGCCAATCCGCACTTTATTTGCTTCTGCCGGAATGATTAAGGCAATAGCAATTGATCCGAAAGGGGTATTAATTGCCACTGGCGGTTTAGATAACCAAATTAGACTTTGGAAGTTAGGGACAGGAGAATTAGTTAATACTCTCAATGGGCATTTTAATTCAGTTTATTCTGTAGCATTTAGTCCTGATGGACAAATGCTTGCCAGTGCGAGTAAGGACAAAACAGTTAAATTGTGGAACTTACAAAACGGAGAAGTAATTCGGACTTTTTCGGGACATTCTGGGTATGTAAATGCTGTGGTAATTAGTCCTGATGGTAGAACTGTAGTTAGCGCCAGTAGCGATAAAACAATTAAGATATGGCGCTTAGAAACAGGCGAATTACTGTTTACTTTGAATGAACATACAAGTGCGGTTAATGGTTTAGCAATGAGTGTTGATGGACAATTACTTGTTAGCGCCAGTTCCGATAAAACCATCAAAATTTGGCAGGGATTTGGTTGATTAATTGGTCATTTGTCATTTTCAAAAGTTAATTGGGGAGTAGAGTCTAGCATTAAATTTGGCATTTTTGAGCCGAGAAACAGCATATTCGTAATCCTGTACCCAATATTCTTTACCAAAGCGCACAGCTTGACGCTGATTTTGATTCATAACAATTGCGATTACCGGAATTTTCGCGTCAGCGTCACCCCTACATTCTTGTAAATTTGCTCTGAGATTTTCGAGTAGTTGCTGTTCCTCTATTTGCTGCGGTGTTAGTTCCAAAACTACCATAACTTCTGATTCTTCGATTTCTGTTGTAGCAGTTTCTTCTAAAGTCGCCAGTGTATCAGCTGGAACTAATTTTGCTTCATAAACAATTAACTGAAGTTGTTCTTTTTCTGTGTCTACTTTACCTTTGAAAATTAATGGCACATCTGTTACCAAATCAGCGTTAACTTTGTCATAAGTTTTGCTAAAAACAACTGCTTCATATTTGCCAGTTAAATCTTCTATTTGCAGAATTGCCATTGGGTCACCTTTTTTTGTTACCACTCTTTTAATTTCGGTAATCATGACAATGACATGGACATTTTTTCCCCGGTTTTCTGCTAATTGATTAAGGGTAATGGGAGAAGGATTTAAGCCTAATTTAGGAGCTAATTTTTCAATAAATTTTAAGGGATGAGCAGAAACATAAAAGCCTAGCAATTCTTTTTCAAATTGTAGCTTTTCTTTGGGGTCAAAATCATTTATTTGTGGTGGTTTTGGTGCGGGACTTCTGACACTTTCTAAGGGAAATAAAGTTGGTTGATCGGAAACTCCTTTACTTTTTTGTGCCCAACTGATGACAAAAGGTAAATGTTCAATGAGTTGTTGACGGTTTTGGTTTAAACAATCTAATGCACCACATTTAATTAAGGCTTCTAAGGCGCGACTGTTGACGCTGTGTAGGTTAATGCGATCGCAAAAATCCGCCAAATCCTTAAACTCCCCTCCCTGTTTCCTCACTTCCAAAATATTTTTAATGGCATTTTCACCCACATTTTTGATTGCCGACAAACCAAACAAAATTTTGCCATCTGAAGGTGTAAAATTCATGTCTGATCGGTTAATATCTGGCCCTTCTACTTTAATGTTTAATTCCTGACAGTTAGCAATATATTTTTGGACTTTATCTTGATCGCCACTGTTAGCTGTTAGCAATGCAGCCATGTATTCTACTGTGAAATTTGCTTTTAAATAAGCGGTTTGGTAAGTGACGTAAGCGTAGGCTGTAGAATGGGATTTATTGAAGCAATTAGAAGCGACTAAGCCATTTGTCAAAATAAAGTTATGATCGCGTTCAACGCCGATATCGTAGACAGGTTGAGTTCCTAATGATTTACGACTAACAATTTTAACTATTATCTGTTCTATTCGCTTTAAATCTAACCCTTTGGCGAAAATTTCATCAATTGGCAACATTTGACCATCAGTAGTCATAAATTTATGGTCTTTTGTTGCTCGAATAATTGAACCATCTTCTAAGGAATATTCAAAAAGTTCTTGTTGTCCTCGGTTATGAAATTGAGCGATCGGTTGAGTATAGACAAATCCATTACTATCAACACTATAAACTGTGCAGTCGATTCCTTCTTCAACAATTTTACCGATCGCCATTACACCATATTCCACAGTCATGATCTCTGTGTCATAGCTTAAACAATATTCAGCGAACAAAACCATTTGATCGAATAATTGTTCTGCTATTCTTCTATTAACACCATTTTTAGTTGAACCATCAATAAAAGTTTCGCGCTGTTTCTGCATTTCTTCAGCTTTCTTTTTGCCCATTGCCCGCCTCAATAAATCGGCTTGACCTAAAGTATATCCTGCCAAATCTTGCGCCATTTTCATGATTTGTTCTTGATATACTAAGACTGCATAAGTTTCTTGAAGTATGGGTTCTAGCAATGGATGTTCGTAGTTAATTTCTTCTTTGCCGTGTTTGCGATCGATAAATTTAGGAATCAACCCCGCATCTAACGGCCCCGGTCGATATAACGCTAAAATTGAAGAAATATCTTCTATACTCGAAGGTTTCAACTTTTGCACCACATCAAGCATCCCCGAAGATTCTAATTGAAATACCCCTTCCAAATGCCCTTTTTCTAAAACTTTATAGGTTTTTTCTACCTCTTGCGGTCGTTTTTTTAATTCACCTTTGCCTAAGATTTTAAACGCCTTTCTTTCCTCACAGGTAATATCATCAGGATTAACTGCAAAGCCGCGATTTTTCTTAATTAAATCTAAGGTATTTTGAATAATCGTGAGGTTTTTCAAACCCAAAAAGTCCATTTTTAACAAACCCAGCGATTCCAAATCTTCCATGAAATACTGAGTAATAACTGAACCGTCATTATTTCTTTGTAAAGGTACAACTTCATCCAAAGGTTGAGCAGAAATTACCACACCCGCCGCGTGAACACCAAAGGTTTTGTTAGTACCTTCAATCCGCATTGCCATATCAATCCAACGCCGGACATTTTCATCATTATCATATTTTTCTTTAAACTCTTTGGCAGGAGTATCATCAGAAATCATCACCTTTAACTTAGTTGGTTTTCCCCGCACAACCGGAATTAATTTTGCCATTTCATCCGCTTCTTTGTAGGGAATATCCAACACTCTAGCGACATCTTTTAACACCGCTTTAGAAGTCAATCGGTTAAAAGTAATAATTTGCGCTACCCTTTCTTTGCCGTATTTTTCCGTAACATAATCAATTACTTCTTGCCTTCTTTCAATACAAAAGTCGGTATCAATATCTGGCATTGATTTCCGTTCTGGATTTAAGAAGCGCTCAAATAAAAGCCCGTGATGTACAGGATCGATATTAGTAATTTTTAAAGCATAAGCAACCAAAGAACCCGCCGCCGAACCTCTTCCCGGACCTACTGGAATCCCTTTATCTCTAGCGAATCTGATGTAATCTCCCACTACTAAAAAGTAAGTGGAAAATCCCATCTGTTCGATCATTTTTAATTCATATTCCAAGCGTTCTTTATATGCTTGTTCGATGTCGGCATAATTGCGATCGCATCTTTCTTGCAATCCTTCCCTAGCCAGTTTTTCTAAATAAGTACTAGCTGTATGATCGGGAGGAACTGGATAATCAGGTAATCTTGGTTCGTTAAATATTTCATATTTTTTTACTTTATTTGCTACTTCTATAGTGTTTTCAATTGCCTGTTTAATCACTTCATCGGGCAAATGATCGCGAAACAATTGCGCCATTTCGTCAGGGGATTTTAAATATTCTGTCCCGCTATAGCGCATTCTTTGTTCTTCTATTAATTTCTGACCTGTATTAATACATAATAAAGCGTCGTGTGCTTCGACATCGGAACAACCTGTAAAATGAGAATCATTTGTTGCGACAACTTTTATGCCTAATTCTTGGGAAATTTTAACGATTTCAACATTAACAATTCTGTCTTCTAAATAACCGTGATCTTGAATTTCTAAATAATAATCATCTTTAAAGACTCCTTGATACCATTTAGCGCATTCTCTGGCTTCTTTTAATTTGTTTTGTAAAATTAATTGCGGAACTTGACCCGCACGACAACCACTAGTAACAATTAACCCTTCGTGATATTTTTCTAATAATTCTCTGTTAATACAAGGACGGGAAAAAATACCTTTTCCTTGAACGCCTTGCAGGTGGGAAATAGTAGTTAATTTAACTAGGTTTTTGTAGCCTTGGGTGTCTTTAGCTAAGACAATTTGGTGATATTTGCGGCGACGTTTTTCTTGTTTTTCGATGTCGCCTTCTACCACGTACATTTCGTTACCGACGATCGGCTTTACGTTCTTATTGCGGCAAACTTTAATTAATTCGATCGCACCATACATTACACCATGATCCGTAAGTGCGATCGCAGGCATTCCCAATTCTATAACGCGATCGATCAATTCAGGAATTTGACTTGCGCCATCAAGTAAACTGTAATCGCTGTGTGTGTGTAAACCAACAAAAGACATAATTCTTGGTAATTGGTAATCGGTAGTTGGTAATTGGTAATTGGTGAGGAATTAGGAATTGGGAATTTCCCAGTCCCTAGTCCCCAGTCCCTTATTAATCCAAATTAGGTTTATGTTGATTCCAAGTAGTTGCTTGTTCGTAAGCATAAGCCACTTGCAGCAACAATTCCTCTTGCAATACTCTGCCGATCAATTGCATTCCAATTGGTAAACCTTGTTCATCAAAACCGCAAGGAATACTCAACCCAGGTAAACCAGCCAAATTAACTGGAATTGTCATCAAATCTGTTAAGTACATACTCAAAGGATCGGCAGTTTTATCACCTACTTTAAAAGCCGTTGTTGGCGCAGTAGGAGAAACTAAAATATCCACCTTTTCAAAAGCACTATCGAAGTCTTTTTTAATCAAAGTGCGGACTTTTTGCGCCTTCAAATAATAGGCATCATAGTAACCTGCTGATAAAGCATAAGTTCCTAACATAATCCGCCGCTTTACTTCCGGCCCAAATCCAGCAGCACGAGTCTTAGTATACATAGATAAAAGATTATTAGCCTCTTCATCGCGTATACCATATTTCACTCCATCGTAACGGGCTAAATTTGCCGAAGCTTCCGAAGGAGCAATGATGTAATATGCTGGTAAACCATATTGGAATCGGGGACAAGAGATTACATGAATTTCTGCACCTAACTCTTGCAAAACTTCGATCGCTTTAGTCACAGCTTTTTCCACACTTTGATCTAAACCTCGACCAAAAGTTTCCGAAATTACGCCAACTCTCAGAACACCCCTAGTTTTGAAATTCGGTTTCAAAGATTTAGCATAGTTGGGGATTTTCACATTTAAACTAGTGGAATCTTTGGGATCGTAACCTGCGATCGCACCGAGTAAAATAGCTATATCTTCTACCGATCGTCCAAAAGGCCCAATTTGATCCAAAGAAGAACCATAAGCCACCAAACCGAAACGGGAAACCAAACCATAAGTCGGCTTCATCCCCACAATACCGCAGAAAGACGCAGGCAACCGAATCGATCCCCCCGTATCCGAACCCAAAGACACCACAGCCTCGTCAGCCGCCACAGCCGCAGCCGAACCCCCCGAAGATCCACCGGGAACCCTTTCCAAATCCCAAGGGTTAGCTGTAACTTGATAAGCCGAAGTTTCCGTAGAACTACCCATTGCGAACTCATCCATGTTCGCCTTACCCACCATCACCGCCCCAGTTTCCGCCAACTTTTGGGTTACGGTTGACTCGTAGGGAGGAATAAAACCTTGCAAAATTTTTGAGCCGCAAGTTGTGGGAATTCCTTTAGTACACATATTGTCCTTAATGGCAATAGGAATTCCTGCCAGCAGCCCAATTTCTTCACCAGCTGCAATTTTTGCGTCTACCGCCTTAGCCTGTTCTAAAGCCTTATCTGCTGTAACGCACAAAAAACTACGCACTTTCGGTTCTACCGCCTCGATGCGTTCCAAAGCTTCCTTTGTTATTTCTACAGCCGAACGTTCTTTGCTGATGAGTTGTTGGTGCAACTCGCGGATGGATGCCATGCAGCGACCTCTTTTTATCTGATTGCCCAGATCTATAAGTATATGTTTCTTCATCCATTGAAAATTACCCTGATTATCACTGATGCAATTCTCAGAAGCTTATGCTGGGCAGATGAACACGCTATTGTAACGTTTAAATATCTACTTTTAAGCAATTAAATGTAAAGTTTTGTGGCATCTAGCGATGACCGCAACAAGCCAGTATTGGACAGACCATGTAAAATCGACGCAAGTAACCTCTTCAAATCACCGTAAATTGTTTTTAGAACCAGCATGGCTGAAAAATCAAAAAAAACTAAGGAACAGAGAACAATTCCTTTTGGATTTACGCTGCTTCAAAGATTTCATGAGCAACAGGGCTTTATCAATGACATAGCTTGGTCGCCTGACGGACAGATGATTGCGATCGCCACAAGCAATAACACGGTTCAGGTTTGTGATGTAGCGAATGGAAAGGTGATTTGGACACTCCGAGGGCCATCAAGCCAAATTAGCAGCATCTCTTGGTCTCCAGACGGAACAATGCTCGCATCAGGTTGTGGTGATACGACTATTTGGCTTTGGAATATCAAAACGGGAAAGCGCCGCAAGCAATTAAAAGGTCATAACGACTGGGTTTGGAAAGTATCGTGGTCGCCAGATGGCAGAACTCTTGCGTCTAGTTCTCGCGATGAAACTATCCGACTGTGGGATATGAAGACTGGAAAGTGCCAAAAGGTATTGGAATGGGGATTTTTTCATCTTAAAAGCCCGAATATAGTTTGGTTTTCGCATAGCCAAACCTTAGCTTCTTCATCTCTCAAAATGATTGGGATTTGGGATGTAAAAACAGGTGAACTAATGGATATCAAAAAAATCAAGACTAATGAATCCATTGCAAGCATGGCAGTTTCTCCCTGTGGCAGTTTGGTTGCTCTTGGAAATAGTTCTGTAATCTTGATCTTAAAAGAAGGCATAATAACAAATCAATTGGAAGGCCACGTAACAGACGTAACAAGTGTTTCCTTCTCATTTGATGGTCGTCTTTTAGCCTCTAAAGCTGAAGATGGAAGAGTAAGGTTTTGGCGTACTGATACTTGGGATACAGTGGCGGTATTGGAGGAACCTACAATAGGTTTGTCCGATCGGGAAATACAATTTTGTCCAAATTCATCGCTCTTAGCAACTATAGGTAATCAAGATCAAGAGATTTTTATCTGGAATGTAAATATTGATGCTTTATTCAATAAATATATACAATCGGAATCAGTTCGATATCGAAATGCAAAAATCGTATTGGTTGGAGATCAAACTGTAGGCAAAAGTTCACTTGGTATGGTTTTAGTAGGAGAACAGTTTAAAGCAACAGATGCAACACATGGTCGCCGAGTTCTAAATTTATCTGTAAAACCTCATACTTCAAAAGAGGGTCTTAAAGAAACTCGTGAAACTCTAATTTGGGACTTAGCTGGACAACCAGAATTTCGATTAATTCATCAACTGTCACTTGATCAGACAGACGTAGCACTAGTTCTGGTAGATGCTTCAGATCCTAATGATCCGTTTCGTGGAGTTTCATTTTGGAATAAAGCACTACAACAAGCAAAAGGTAGCGATCATTTAGTTAAATATCTTGTTGCAGCTAAAACGGACGTTTGTACACCAACAGTCACTCTTGAACGGATGCAGACTTATGCAGCCGAGGCAGGTTTTCAAGGGGCTTTCTTTACCTCCGCTAAAACTGGAGAGGGGATAAAAGATTTACTCAAGCAAGTTGAAAAAGCGATCAATTGGGAGAATTTACCTCAAAATGTATCTCAGCCTTTGTTCAAGAATATGAAAGATTTTGTTGTCAATCAGAAGCAAAACAATCAAATTCTTAAAACAATAAAGGAATTAAGACAACATTTTCAAATTTTATCAAAAGCAAGTTTTGATGAGGAAGAATTCACGACTGCTATTAAGCAGGTAGAAGCACATGATCTAGTGAGAGTTTTATCTTTTGGTAATTATGTCCTACTACAATCTGAACTTCTAGATAATTATGCTTCAGCGATGGCAAGTGCTGCTCGAAGACAACCTGATGGTCTTGGTTTTTTAGAGGCGAAAATAGCACGAGAGGGTAAGTTTGATTTTGGTTCTCTTAAACGTATTAATCAAGATGATGAGCAAATCATTCTTCAATCGACTGTTGAATTGTTTATTACAAAAGAATTAGCTATTCTTGATGAAGGCAAACTTATCTTTCCTTCGCAATTCAATCGAGAGCTACCTGAGCATCCAGAACCAGATGGAATTCTTGTTACATACAGGTTTGAAGGTGCCATTTTGAATGCTTACGCAACACTTGTTGTTCGTCTCTATTACAGTGAAGCGTTTAATATGGAACCTCTCTGGAAAAATGCTGCTATATTTCTACCCTTTGGCTTAACAGATACATCAAGTAGATGTGGCTTTATTCTAAAAGAAATTGACGAGGGTACTGGTTTACTCACTGTATTTTTTGGTGCTGATGTTCCAGAACCCACAAAAATTTTATTTTTAAAATATGTTCATGAACATCTAAAGCGCAAAGCATTGGATGGCAAAGTTGAGAGAGAGCGTATTTATAGATGCTTAGAATGTCATAACGAGGTAGAAAGTAGAAAAGCGGTGAAATTTCACCTTGAACAAGGACGAACTACTATTCCTTGTCAATTCTGCTACGCTGATATTCCGCTAATAGATCTAATAGAAGAAACCTTTGGTAAAAACGACGAGTTTCAAGCAAAGGTTCATAAATTAGATGAGCAGATTGATCAAAGCCTTGATAATGCAAGCAAGAGAATAATTCTCGAAGGGGAAATGTTTACTTTAGTTGGCAAAGCAGGACAAATACCGCGCCCAATAACTAATGATGACTGGGGAATTGACCTTGAGATTGAATTCAAAAACAACAAGCGAGAGGCTTCAGGTGAACGTATTTATATACAGTTAAAATCAGGAGACTCTTACTTAAAACCTGACAAAAAAGGAGTTCTTAAGTTCTACATAAAGAATGAGCGACATATAGAGTATTGGTTGTCTCAACGTTATCCTGTATATATTGTCATTCGAGACAGTGACGGTAAAATGTTCTGGATGAATATCACTGAGTACTTGAGAAAGCAAGGAGATAAACCATCTCGCACTGTTATTTTTAATGGCGAAGAATTGACAATTGATGCAATTAAAGCTGTTAGATTAGAACGATTAGCCCAAGCCCCGCGAGCATTAAAATCAGGTAATCAAAAAAAGCAAACAAACACAAATTATTAATTATCGCAATGAGGGTGAATAGCTTTAATGGAATTTAACAGATTTTGACAAAAATTTGAATCAAAACTTGGAAAAGTTTGCTTATGATGGGCAATTCCTACGATATGCGATCACGCTACCAGCAAAAAAGGCGTTCGCGTAGCGTGCTCTCTTGCGTATCGCTTTTTTCAGCTAAGTTTGGAAAAGGCGATCGCTCTTTTTGTATTGATGGGAAAAGTGCGATTGGGTTGTTTTTGGTTATGCGATCGGACTACTAGCAAAAAATGCGATCGCTTTTTCGACTAAGTTTAGAAAAGGCGATCGCTCTTTTTTGTGCTGATGGGAAAAGTGCGATCGGGTTGTTTTTGGTTATGCGATCGGACTACCAGAAAAAAATGCGATCGCTTTTTGTTAAGAAATGATTTTGCGCTCCTTAAAAATGCGATCGCCACTAAATTTATTCATTTAATGATTTTTATGATATAATTCATCTAATTTATAAAGTTTTTAACTGCAAAAAACAAATATTATGGAGGTTGAGAAACGCTGGATAGTTCGCGATCGCTATGGAAATAATATATATTTGAGTGAGGAACGATGGTCACACATCATCGACCCAGAAAATCATCCAGAAATGGCAGATTGTGAAGAATATCTTGAGCAAACGATTCGTTCAGGTCGTCGTACCCAAGATTCATTAAACCCACAAAAATATCGCTATATAATGGCTTTTGAAGATTTAGAACCAGGCAATACCCATATTGTTGCAATCGTTCTCTGTCGATATACTCAAGGTAAAGACGGTCAACCAGTACCAAATAACTATATTGTGACAGCCTATCAAAAATTCATTGGTTAATTGTATGAGCAACCCAAATATAAAATATGATGAAATCAGCGACACTCTCACCATCTCCTTTGAATCAGGGGTGGAAGCAACGGGCATAGAATTGACAGAACATATTTTGTTACGCATTAATAAATCCCAACGAAAAGCAATAAGTATAAATATTTTTGAATACTCCGTATTAAGTCAAAAAACAGAAATGGGAATCCGCAGTTTCCCGATCGCAGGATTAGCTCAACTATCAAGGGAAATGCAAGAAATTGTCTTTGATATATTGCTCAACGAACCAGTCAGCAAATATTTACATCTTTCAGCTTACACGCTGTCGCTCGTTGAAACAATTCCGATCGTATCCGTACAATCAATACCTGTTGGGATTGAAGGTTAAAGCTAAAATTAAATGCGATCGCTTTTTTCGGCTAAGTTTAGGAAAGGCGATCGCTCTTTTTTGTGTTGGTGGGAAAAGTGCGATTGGGCTGTTTTTGGTTATGCGATCGGACTACTAGCAAAAAATGCGATCGCTTAATGTGAATTAGGCATATTGCTTCCATTTTTTACGCTACAATTATCGATATCTCCTACTCAATTATTAAACATGAGTACAGTTCAACTCCAAATTCCCGAAGAAGTATTAATCAGCCTTAAAGAAACACCCGAAACAATTGCCAGAGAACTGCAAATATTAGCCGCAGTCAAATTATTTGAACTCGGCAAATTATCATCAGGACGTGCGGCACAGTTAGCCGGAATGTCACGAGTACAATTCCTTCTTTTACTAGGAAAATATCAGGTATCGCCCTTTTCCTTAACCACAGAAGAATTAGAGCGAGATGTACATAATGCCTGAAACTACAGTCATTGTTAACACATCACCATTGCTCTACCTTCATCAAGTAGGACAGCTACAATTACTTCAACAATTGTACGACAAAATTACAGTTCCTCCTGCCGTAACCCAAGAATTAGAAGTTGGTAAAGAGCAAGGAGTTAATGTACCTGAAATCAATTCAATGGCATGGATTGAAATTCGTCCTGTTACTTCAGCTGTTCTTGTACCCGCTGTAATTGATTTAGGACAAGGTGAGGCAGAAGTTTTGGCTGTTGGCTTGGAAATACCTGATAGTTTGTTAGTTTTTGATGATAGATTAGCACGTCGAATTGCTGATTTATATAAATTGAAATACACTGGCACTCTTGGCATTTTAGTCAAAGCAAAACAAGTCGGTTATATTCCTGCTGTCGCTCCAATTATTGCCATGCTTCAAAGTCAAGGAATGTGGTAAAATGACAAAATTGTTAATGATATTTTGAGATTATGTGGAGAGTGAACTTTATAACTATTTCTATCAGGTGCGATCGCACTACCAGCAAAAAATGCGATCGCTTTTTTCAGCTAAGTTTAGAAAAGGCGTTCGCGTAGCGTGCTCTCTTGCATATCGTTCTTTTTGTGTTGGTGGGAAAGAGTGCGATTGGGTTGTTTTTGGTTATGCGATCGCACTATGTTCTGTTATTTATGCGATCGCCCTGATTAATATCATTAACTGAAATAGATGAGCCATCAAATAATATAATTAATACATAGAGTATGAAAATCCCTAATGACTCGTTTTCCCCACGATCAATTTGCCAAAGAATACCTCAAAGAATTATTAACACCATTAGGACAAGTAGAAACTAGCCGCAACGTAGCCGGAGAAGTCCGAGAAATCGATGTTTTGTTTACCCCAACATCAACACAAACAAGCACCGCACAAACCTTGGGATTATTAGGTAAGATTGCTACTACTCCCGCCATTATTGAACCATTTCGCAATCCAGTCACCGCCAGCCAAATTCGCAGTTGTCTGAGCAAATTATTTGACGTTCATGCAGAATTAGAACGTCAAAGAAAAAGAGAAAATACGCGGATTAACGAAGCTGAATTACCAAGATTATGGATTCTGACTCCTACAGCATCACCACTTTTATTAGATGAATTTAGAGCAATTTCTGATGGCGAAAACTGGCTTGCTGGAGTTTATTTACTAGGAGAGGGGTTGAAAACTGCGATCGTAGCCATTCATCAGTTACCAGCTACTCCAGAAACACTCTGGCTGAGAATTTTGGGTAAGGGAACAGTCCAAAAAAAAGCAATTAATGAATTGACAGCACTACCAAAAGATAACCCATTACGAGCAAATGCGCTAGAGTTACTGTATAATCTGCGCGTTATTTTAGAGACAAATCAAAATTTAGATGCAGAAGACAGGGAGTTAATTATGGAATTATCACCACTTTATTTAGAGAGGTTAGATGAGGCTACACAACAAGGTATTCAACAAGGTATTCAACGAGGAATACAACAAGGAATACAACAAGGTGAAAGCATTGTTGTAGAAAACTTGCTCAGAGTTCGTTTTGGAGTATTAGATGAGGAACTACAGTCAATAGTTGCTCCTTTGTTAGAGTTACCACCAGAAGAGTTTACCTTGTTGCTGTTGCAATTATCCCGTGATGAATTATTGGCTAGGTTTAGCAGATAGAATTAAGAATGATTTTCTTAATAACCTTTTCAGAAACTTGGTTTTCTAGAAAAACTGGGTTTCTTTAGCAAGTGCGATCGAACTGTTTTGAGTTAGGCGATCGCTTTTTTCAGCTAAGTTTAGAAAAGGCGTTCGCGTAGCGTGCTCTCTTGCATATCGTTCTTTTTTGTGTTGGTGGGAAAAGTGCCATTGGGTTGTTTTTGGTTATGCGATCGCCTCCATTAATTTGATTAACTGAAATAGATGAACCACCAAATAATATAATTAATACATAGAGTATATAAAAATCCCTAATGACTCGCTTTCCCCACGATCAATTTGCCAAAGAATACCTCAAAGAATTATTAACACCATTAGGACAAGTAGAAACTAGCCGCAATGTAGCCGGAGAAGTCCGAGAAATCGATGTTTTGTTTACCCCATCATCAACACAAACCAGCGCCGCACAAACCTTGGGATTATTAGGTAAGATTGCTACTACTCCCGCCATTATTGAACCATTTCGTAATCCAGTCACCGCCAATCAAATTCGCAGTTGCATGAGCAAATTATTTGATATTCATGCAGATATAGAACGTCAAGCAAAAAGAGAAAATACGCGGCTTAACGAAGCTGAATTACCAAAATTATGGATTCTTTCCCCTACAGCATCACCACTGTTATTAGATAGTTTTGGAGCAAGTGTTGATGTTGAAAACTGGGTGCAAGGAGTTTATTTACTACCAGAAAATCTCAAAACTGCGATCGTAGCCATTCACCAATTACCTCGCACCAGAGAAACGCTTTGGCTACGAATTTTAGGTAAGGGAAAAGTCCAAACACAAGCTATTAATGACCTCGCCGAACTTTCCCAAGATAACCCATTGCGAGGAAATGCGCTAGAGTTACTATATAACCTGCGCGTTACTTTAGAAGCAAATCAAAGTTTAGATACAGAAGATAGGGAGTTAATTATGGAATTATCACCACTTTATTTAGAACGTTTAGATGCAGCTTTACTCGAAGGACAGCGCATTGTTGTAGAAAACTTGCTCAGGTCTCGTTTTGGTGTAATAGATGAGAAACTACAGTCAATAGTTACTCCATTGTTAAAGTTACCACCAGAAGAGTTTACTTTGTTACTGTTGCAATTATCCCGTGATGAATTATTGGCTAGGTTTAGCAGATAGAATTAAGAATGATTTTCTTAATAACCTTTTCAGAAACTCGGTTTTTTAGAAAAACTGGGTTTCTTTAGCAAGTGCGATCGAACTTTTCAATTAACAAAGTAAACTGCGATCGCCAAACCTTATAATCGAAGAAACTAGACTTATCCACGCCAAAAATAGAAATGTTAACTAAATACATCCAAGCGGCGCTGCGGCAAGCAAAATATGAAATTTTCCCCGATGATGGCACTTTCTATGGAGAAATTCCCATCTGTGAAGGAGTCTACGCCAATGCTGCATCTCTTGATGCCTGTCGAGAAGAATTGCAGGAAGTTTTGGAAGATTGGATATTACTCAGCCTTACCCTAAACCTTCCCTTACCCGTAATTGATGGAATCGATCTAACTATTAGCAAGGAAGCCGCCTGATGCCACCTTTAGGCCCGATTAAACGCCAGGATTTAATTTATTATTTGAGACAGTTGGGATTTGTTGGCCCCTATTCTGGTAAAAAACACCAATTCATGTTAAAAAATACCCAGCGAATCACAATCCCAAATCCTCATGAAGGTGACATCAGTACCAATTTTTTAGCCAGAATATTGCGACAAGCTAAAATCGATCGCGAAGATTGGGAACAGCTTTAAATAATAAGAGTAAATTTTACCGAAAATCCGAATCCAAGGCGGAAAAATTTTGCTGGCGATCGCTAATTCCTACGATATGCGATCGCCAGCAAAAAATGCGATCGTTCTTTTTTGTGTTGGTGGGAAAGAGTGCGATTGGGTTGTTTTTGGTTATGCGATCGCACTATGTTCTGTTATTTATGCGATCGCCCTGATTAATATCATTAACTGAAATAGATGAGCCATCAAATAATATAATTAATACATAGAGTATGAAAATCCCTAATGACTCGTTTTCCCCACGATCAATTTGCCAAAGAATACCTCAAAGAATTATTAACACCATTAGGACAAGTAGAAACTAGCCGCAACGTAGCCGGAGAAGTCCGAGAAATCGATGTTTTGTTTACCCCAACATCAACACAAACAAGCACCGCACAAACCTTGGGATTATTAGGTAAGATTGCTACTACTCCCGCCATTATTGAACCATTTCGCAATCCAGTCACCGCCAGCCAAATTCGCAGTTGTCTGAGCAAATTATTTGACGTTCATGCAGAATTAGAACGTCAAAGAAAAAGAGAAAATACGCGGATTAACGAAGCTGAATTACCAAGATTATGGATTCTGACTCCTACAGCATCACCACTTTTATTAGATGAATTTAGAGCAATTTCTGATGGCGAAAACTGGCTTGCTGGAGTTTATTTACTAGGAGAGGGGTTGAAAACTGCGATCGTAGCCATTCATCAGTTACCAGCTACTCCAGAAACACTCTGGCTGAGAATTTTGGGTAAGGGAACAGTCCAAAAAAAAGCAATTAATGAATTGACAGCACTACCAAAAGATAACTCATTACGAGCAAATGCGCTAGAGTTATTGTATAATCTGCGCGTCATTCTCGAAACAAATCAAAATTTAGATGCAGAAGACAGGGAGTTAATTATGGAATTATCACCGCTTTATTTAGAGAGGTTAGATGAGGCTACACAACAAGGTATTCAACAAGGTGAAAGCATTGTTGTAGAAAACTTGCTCAGAGTTCGTTTTGGAGTATTAGATGAGGAACTACAATCAATAGTTGCTCCTTTGTTAGAGTTACCACCAGAAGAGTTTACCTTGTTGCTGTTGCAATTATCCCGTGATGAATTATTGGCTAGGTTTAGCAGATAGAATTAAGAATGATTTTCTTAATAACCTTTTCAGAAACTTGGTTTTCTAGAAAAACTGGGTTTCTTTGGCAAGTGGGAGCGAACTATTTTGAGTTAGGCGATCGCTCTTTTTTGTGCTTATGGGAAAAAGTGTGATGGGCTGTTTTTGGTTATGCGATCGCACTACCAGCAAAAAATGCGTTCGCGTAGCGTGCTCTCTTGCATATCGCTTTTTTCAGCTAAGTTTAGAAAAGGCGGTCGCGTAGCGTGCTCTCTTGCATATCGTTTTTTTTGTGTTGGTGGGAAAAAGTGCAATTGGGTTGTTTTTGGTTATGCGATCGGACTATGTTCTGTTATTTATGCGATCGCTAAACAGTTTCTACTGAAACTAACTCCCCAAAAATTGCTAGTTCTCTAATAATTTTATAATCCCCTATAGATTCTTCTAAATTTAGCAAAACTTCCAATTCCCGTGCTTCTTTCGGAGTTAAATCTTCCCGTTCGGTTGCATAAACAATTTCTCCAAGCATAATTAACTTTGATTCCACAGGAATATTATTTCTGATACCCAATTCGATCCTTTGTTTAATACTATTAAAATTTTTCTCCATTATCCAATTCCTCCCTAGTTAAAACCTGAATTCTACCATCATTAAAAACCAAAGCTATTTTTTGCAACAGCCTTTCTGTATCCCAAACCATAGCTCTAGCAATCCCTCTATTAATATCTCCAATATCAACATCTTTATCTATATGGTAAGCCACATTAGGAGCGCGTTTCTTAGCTACAGCCACACAAGGTTAAAGCTAAAATTAAATGCGATCGCTTGAGACAAACAAATTAAAGAATCATTATAAAAATGTGCTAAAATGATTTTTAATTTGCTATTTTGTAAAAAAATAAATAAGGTAGCCTGATGGAAAGCTGTACAGTTGCGATCGGCAGCACATCTTACAAAACCCTGCAAGAAATGGCTGCACGTTCTGGAGAATCAATCCAAGAAATTCTTGACAAAGCGATCGAACAATACCGAAGACAAAAGTTTTTGGAAGAAGCAAACAATGCTTACGCCGCTTTACGCAATAATCCAGAAGCGTGGGCTAACGAAATAGAAGAAAGAGAAGCCTGGGATGTAACTTTAACTGATGGATTAGAATGACTTCAATTAAACCATCTCGCGGCGATATATGGCTCGTTGATTTAAATCCTACCAAAGGCCGAGAACAGGCGGGTAAACGCCCCTGTTTAGTCGTATCTGTAGACCTATTCAATCAAGGTGCATCTGGTTTAGCAGTGGTTTTACCAATTACTTCAAAAGACAAAGGAATTCCTTTTCATGTTGAGATTAATCCTCCTGAAGGAGGACTAATACAAAAAAGTTTTATTAAATGTGAAGATGTACGCTCAATTAGTGTAGAAAGGCTTTCTCAAAAGTTGGGTATAGTTTCTGCAACAACAATGAATATGGTAGAAGAAAGACTACGCATTCTTTTGGGATTATAGGAAAAAACTGCGATCGCATAGCGTATTCTTTTGCCTATCGCTTTTTTCAGCTAAGTTTAGAAAAGGCGATCGCTAGTCATTTCTTTTTGTGGCAAAATGGGAAAACAGACAACAAAAAACTGAATTATCATGACTGAAAAACCAGACAGAATTGAGACTGATTCAGCAACAATAGCTGAACTGCTTTCAAGAGTAAACTCGTTATTACAAAGAGCCAAAGTTAATCAACTTAATCCTGAAGCAAGCCAATCTAAATTTGAGTTAAGTCAAAGTCAGCACCATATTGAAGAAAGCCAACTTAACTTTGAGGCAAGGCAACGCAATATTGAAAAAATGATGGCAGAGATTAAAGTATTGAGAATTGAAAGCCAGCGGATTTTAGAAACTTTCTTTGGTAAAGAAGAAAATGGGGGATAAATTTGATGGTTTCATTTACTAATTTTTGTTTTGGGGCGAGCGCTTTTTTCAACTAAGTTTAGAAAAAGCGCTCGCTCTTTTTTGTGCTGATGGGAAAAAGTGCGATTGGGCTGTTTTTGGTTATGCGATCGCAATACAGCTAAAAAATGCGATCGCGTTGTTTTTGGTTATGCGATCGCAATACAGCTAAAAAATGCGATCGCTTTTTGTTAGGAAATGATTTTGCGATCCTAAAAAATGCGATCGCGTAGCGTGCGCCTAGCGCAGATCCCACTTACAATAAAAACATCAGCATCTCACCATCTCATGAGGTAAATTATGCCGATAATCCGAGTCTTTCTCTTGCTACTCACTTTCACATTCTTCCTTTGGACATCACCCGCCCAAGCCGCTACTAGAATTTCCCCACAATTAGAAGAACAAGTTTTACAAATTATCCGCCAACATCCAGAAGCAATAGTTGAATCTGTACAAGCATACCAACAGAAAATTCAAAATCAATTAGTGCAGGCACAACAAGCATTTGTGCAACAAATGAAAACCAATCCCGATGCTATAATTGGTCAATCTCCGATGACGGGTTCGCCTGCAAAAAAGATTATTTTAGTAGAATTTTCTGACTTTCAATGTCCCTACTGTGCCCAAGCACATAAAACAATTAAAGACTTCATGGCAAAACATCAGGATGAAGTCACTTTAGTTTACAAACATTTCCCTTTATCTAGCATTCATCCAGAAGCTTTACCAGCAGCAAAAGCAGCTTGGGCAGCTGGACAACAAGGTAAATTTTGGCAATATCATGATGCCCTATTTACTCAGCAAAATAAACTTGGTGAAGAGTTATATTTAGAGACTGCCAAAAATCTAAATCTGGATTTGGAGAAGTTTAATAGCGATCGCCAAATCGCCGAAAAATCCATCACCGAGGATATGATTTTAGGGGAAAGCGTTGGCATTTCCGGCACACCATTTTTTGTGCTCAATGGCGCAACATTTTCCGGCGCAGTACAATTATCAGACGTGGAAGATGTTTTAGCCCGTGTTAAATAATTAATCCTGTTTTAGTTATTAGTCATCGGTCATTAAACAAAATTACTAACAAATGACTAATGACAAATGACAAAGGACAAACAATAAAAATGCAACTCAACGTTAACATTCAGGGCAAAGGATTTCCCATTCTTTGCTTACATGGGCATCCTGGTTCTAGTAACAGTATGTCCGTTTTTACCAAACACCTTTCCCAACGCTTTCAAACCATCGCCCCTGACTTGCGCGGATACGGTCAAAGTCGTTGCGAGGGCAATTTTGTCATGCAAGACCATTTAAGCGACTTAGAGAACCTTCTAGACCGCTTAAAGATTCAGCGTTGCCTAGTACTGGGGTGGTCGTTAGGAGGAATTCTTGCTTTAGAATTAGCACTGCGAAACCCGGAAAAAGTCAGCGGATTAATTTTAATTGCCACCGCTGCCCGCCCGCGTGGTAGTCATCCACCCATTAGTTGGCAGGATAACCTTTACACTGGATTAGCGGCGATCGTAAATCAATTACAACCGGGTTGGCAATGGAATATTGAAACCTTTGGCAAAAAATCCCTGTTTCGTTACCTGATTCAACAACACACTCCAGCCACTTACAACTTTATTGCAACAGAAGCAGTTGTAGCCTACTTGCGAACATCATCAGCTGCTACACGCGCCTTAACTACAGCGATTAGAACAGGTTATAACCGACTCGAAGACCTCTCACAAATTCAATGTCCGGCTTTGGTATTGGCTGGATCAGCCGATCGCCACATCACCCCAGAATCCAGTTTAGAAACAGCACAGCATCTCAAAAACTCACAGTGGCAATGTTATCCCAACACCGCCCATCTTTTCCCTTGGGAAATCCCAGAACAGGTACTTCAAGATATCGATCGCTGGATTGCCGATCGTCCCCAAGTAGTCGGAGGTGGGGAGATGGGGAGATGGGGAGATGGGGAGATGGGGAGATGGGGAGATGGGGAGATGGGGAGATGGGGGGACAAGGGGACAAGGGGAAGTTAATTAACTCAAAATTCAAAACTCAAAACTTTCTTCCGCCTTCTGCCTTCCCCTGTCCTAAAACTGACCGCTAAAAGCTGGTGAAACCTTGCGGTCAATTCTCTCCCCCAAATCTTCTTCTACAGTCAGTTTGTTTGGCTTACAGCGTTGGATAAACACATGAAAACCCAACGCCCCTTCCATTTCTAAATCTTCTAAATAGCCAGTCTTAGCCGTTAGCGCTTCCTTAGCTGTGAGAAAAGGGCCGAAATAGTAAGTACAGTGGGGTTTTTGAGTAATAATTTCGATCCACCAAGCCAAACCGAAGAAATTTAGAATGCTGAGCAAAACTTCTTTCATGACCTCAACCTGTCCTCTAGAATGCTATGCCGTCTATTGAGCTTTTCTGTTTAAATTTCTTTATACTCTGTTACCTTTCTTTTCTCAAAGTATCTTTTTTTAACTTATCTAGGTGTAGTGTAGTTGACCAACGTTGGCGAAAAATCTCGTAAAGTGCCATTCCTGCCGCAACTGAAGCATTTAAACTCGGCGTTTTTCCTCCTAAAGGAATAGACACGAGAAAATCGCAGCAACGTTGAGTTAACAAACTCAGACCTTCCCCCTCAGAACCAACCACCAAAACTATTGGGCCAGTAAACTGAACAGTATGCAAAGCTTGATTAGTATTAGCTTCGGTTCCATAAATCCAAAAACCAGCCGCTTTTAATTCTTCTAAGGCCGATCGCAAATTCACCACCCTAGCAACTGGTATATTTTCCAAAGCCCCTGAAGCTACTTTAATCACAGTTGACGTGATCCCTACCGCACGTCGTTGCGGGATCACCAAACCATGAACTCCCAACGCTTCTGATGTGCGAATAATTGCACCTAAATTATGGGGATCGGTGACGCTATCCAAAACCACAATTACTGGTTGTTCCGAAACACTTTTAGCTATTGAAATCAAATCTGCTAATTCCACATACTCATAAGGCGCAACCTGTGCGGCAATTCCTTGATGATTCGCTCTGTGAGTAATGTAATCTAAACGTTTTGCTTCTACTTCATCAATTACCGTACCATTTGCCTTAGCTTGAGTTAACAATGTATGAAAACGGGGATCGTAACGCAGATGGGGCAAAATCCAAATTCGATTCAGAGAACGCTGATTCGTCAAAGCGGCTAACACCGACTGACGACCATAAATCATATCAATATCTTCCGATTCTGCATTGACCTCATGATTTACCTGTTGCGGTTCCTGTCGAGTAGTTACCTGTCGGATTATCTTTCGAGGTTCTCGTCGCAGTTCCTTCCGAGGTTCCCGTCGCGGTTCCCGTCGCGGTTCCCGTCGCGGTTCATTACCTGGTTTATTGCCAGATTCATTGCCAGATTCACTCCTCGATTCATTTCGCAATTCCGGTAAGGGAACGTTACTATTTATCTTCCGAATTGGTTTTACCGTTGGTCGGTTTAACCTGCCTTTGAGAGGTCTACTGCGCTTGGGCTGACCTGGATTTTCTGGGCGGTAATTTTTACTCATTATTTTGTGAGGAATTTCAGTTACTTCTAGGTATAGGCAATAGGTGATTAATGAAGTAGTCTCTTGTGTAGCAGGGAAATAGCAGATAGCAGACTGCTACTCATCAACTCTTTGACTAATCACCAATTGCCTATCTACTTTTCGATCAGGTGTCTGATTTTAATGTACATAGTCCAATTTGGTAGTTTCAGCTGTCTTGAGTTTTATTTAAGACTCTTCCCCTTGAGGGAAATCTAAGTCTAATTTGGCTAACAGCTGAGCTAAACGCTGAGAATCTGTGAGATAAAGATATCCAATCAAAGTTTCTAGGCTACTAGCTTCTTGATAGATTTTTGGCGATACTCGCCTTGGCCCTCCACCAGCAGCATTTCTACCACGCCGCAAAATTTCGCTCTCCGCTTCTGTGAGATGGGGTTGGAGCGATCGCAAATGCCTTACCTGACTCTCTGCTCTCACTTGAAACACCACCTGCCGATGATAATTGTCTATCCTTTTAGCAGGGAAAAGATAACGACTCCGAACATATAGCTCAAAAACTGCATCTCCTATATATGCCAAAGCTACAGGAGAAAGTTGATTAACCTCTGTCAACGAATAAGTTATATCTGAGAGCGGCTGATGAAACATCGCTTGTGAATTTTACCATAAATACTCATGGGGAACCATTAAAATTTTGCACAACAAATTTGCTATCCAGAAATCCACCGGATAGCATGAGCAATATTTTGTCTTGCCAGCTTATTTTTTGAGGTTTTCTAGGGCAGCTTCTACCGATGATTGCAAAGATAGAAACTTTTCTAAACGTACTAGCTTAACTGTTTGGGTTACACGGGGGTTAGGGACAATCTGTAGACTGCCGTTGTTATTTTGAGCTTCCTTGGCTATTTGCACCAAAGCACCCAAACCAGAACTATCGAGAAAATCGATTTGGGAAAGATCCAAAATGATATTTTTTGGCCCGTCTTGTTGGATAAAGCCAATTATCGCTTTCCGAAAGTTCGGTTCCGAAAACGCATCTAATAAGCCTGTCAGACGAAATAACTGGTAATTTTCCTTGACATCTCTTGTGCCTCTTAGGCTCACAGTCAAGTTCAGTGCCTCAGCAATAGTTCCCTCCTAGCTCCATAGTCCTTCACTAGAGGCTCCAGTATATATAGTTTCTAGGATTTTGTCTAGGTATTTAAGGAGGGATTTCTGAGATTGGGGACTGGGGACTGGGGACTGGGGACTGGGGACTGGGGATTGGGGATTGGGGACTGGGGATTGCGGACTGGGGACTGGGGAGAGTTGTTGATGTAAATTAAGGAAATTCCCCCCATCCCCTTATCCCCTTGTCCCCTTGTCCCCTTGTCCCCTTGTCCCCCCATCTCCCTAACCCCTAACCCCCAACCCCTAATTGGCGATTTTGGCGCATTGATTGGACGAACTGTTCAAAGAGGTAATCAGCGTCATGGGGGCCGGGACTGGCTTCTGGGTGATACTGTACAGAGAATAATGGTAGAGATTTGTGGCGTAAGCCTGCGACGGTGCGATCGTTCAAATTAAGATGAGTAATTTCTACATCTGTATCGGGAATTGTGTCTGGATCGATCGCAAAACTATGATTTTGACTAGTAATCTCAATTTTTCCCGTTAAACCAGCAGGTTGATTTAAACCCCGATGACCAAACTTGAGTTTATAAGTATCGCCACCCAAAGAAAGACCTAAAATTTGGTGTCCCATACAAATACCAAACACAGGTTTTTCAGCCTTCAGTAAAGCCTTGGTAGTTTCAATTCCCTCAATATTTGCCGCTGGATCGCCAGGGCCATTAGAAAGGAAGATACCGTCTGGATTATATTTTAAAATCTCCTCTGGCGGTGTATCTGCCGGAACCACAATTACCCGACAACCATAACTTGCTAAACGGCGAAGAATATTCTTTTTCACACCGAAGTCAAGCGCCACAACCGTAAAAGATTCCTCAGCTTTTTCTACTGGTTTAAATTCCCAAACAGGGTTAGTAGGTTCAGACCACTCGTAAACCTTCTTAGTAGTGACATTTTTAACTAAATTTAATCCAGCCATACTCGGAGCCGCTTTTACTTTAGCAAGTAACTCAGAAGGATCGAGGATTTCGGTAGAAATTCCCCCGTTCATTGCCCCAAACTCGCGAATTTTCCGGGTTAAGGCGCGAGTATCAATGCCATAAATTGCCGGAATATTGTATTGTTTCAAATAATCAGGTAAAGATTGGGTAGAGCGCCAATTGCTAGGACGGATGCAGATATTCCGGGCAATAGCGCCTCGAACTTGAGGACGTTCTGATTCTTCGTCTTCGGGATTAATACCCGTGTTACCTAGTTCAGGATAAGTAAAAAGCACAATTTGACCGCAATAACTAGGGTCAGTTAATACTTCTTGATATCCAGTGATGCCAGTGTTAAACACTACTTCTCCAATAGTCGTTCCTGGCGCACCGAATGACCACCCCCGAAAAGTTGTGCCATCTGCTAAAACAAGCAGCGCTGGTTGAGCATCTAAAAGTGCCATAGTTTCCTGTCTTTGATTCGTAGCGATGTTGATCTTACACGACCTCTGAGAGTTGTGCGGTTTTTCTTTTGATTAATGTTGGGATTTGATTACATTCCCTTTTTTGTTTATAAAAGTTTAAATTTCGATTTTTCTGCCTGGGGGCAAGGTTAAATTAGGTGCAGAGTAGAGTATGGCTATTAAAGTTTTTTATGGAAAAAGTTTCTCGCGATCGGGGGCTGTTAATCTTACTTTCGGGAATGATAGCACTTCTGAGTATGGCTTGTAGTAGCGATCGTGCTACTCAAAGCCCGGTGGTTAAAGTTGAGTCTAAAGTAAATGCAACGGTTGCGAAACCAAAAACTGAGGTGGTGAAGCAGAAGCAGGAGCAAGTAGTAGTAGAGGATAGTTATGAGGAAGCGATCGCCAAAGCAGGCCGTGCTAAAAGTATAAGTGAATCTGCCCAATCCCGCGAAGATTGGAAATTAGTTCATAGTCAATGGCAAAACGTAATGCAACTGCTCAAAGCAGTACCAGCTTCCAGCCCCAATTATGCCAAAGCCCAAACCAAACTCAAAGAATACCAAGAGCCAGCTGATTACGCAGCTAAACAAGCAGACCCCAGAGCCAAGCAAGTTTCTTTGGAAAGTAAGTGTACTACAAAAGTCAGCACTAATGCGCCCTCTGGTACAGTAATTCGCGTACCAATTAAACGGCGTGAATTTGGCACTTTAGTAATAGATGTCACCCTGACTAACGGCAATATTAAGCAGACTTTTGAGATGATGTTGGACACAGGGGCTAGTGGTACAGCCATTACTCAAGAGATGGCAGCCAGATTAAAGGTAGAAACTTTCGCAGTGGCAAAGGTGAGTACTGCTGCTGGTGGTGCTTTAATTGGTGTCGGCTGTCTGGATGCAATACAAGTGGCTGGTGCTTCCCTGAAAAATGTCCCTGTAGGGATTCCACCAGGATTGGAGATGGGATTATTGGGACAAGACTTTTTTTCCCGCTATGATATGACCATCAAAAATAATATGGTCGAATTCCGGGTGCGGTGACAAGGAGACAAGGGGACAAGGGGACTGGAGGACAAGGGGACTGGGGGACAAGGGGACAAGGGGACTGGGGGACAAGGGGACAAGGTGAATTTAAAACTCAAAATTCAAAACTTTCTCCCCAACTCAAAACTCAAAACTCACAACTCACAACTCACAACTTCCCCCTTTTGCCTTCTGGCGCTACCGAAGTAGCAGATGGTCACAACAGCCATAAAATTAATAAGGGCAAGCAAATTAATTGTGTAAAATCTGGCTAATTCATGACTTCCCAATCATTTCTTATAGTTGATGACCAGCCCATTTTTTTAGAACAAGCTTTGCGATATCTGCAAAGTTGTGGAAAACTTGGGATTTTTATCGGGGATATTCTGCGACAGCACATTATCGAGCAAGAACAACTAAAGCAGGGAGATCCTCAAATTCAAAATGCACTTGTGGAACAGGCAATAATTGATTTTCGCATTCAAAGTCAATTGACCGATCCTAAGCGTTTTCAAGAATGGCTAAATAGTAAGGGTATAGATTACCCGACTTTTCATAATCAGTTTGCTTTTAATTTTAAACTAGACAAACTGAAGATGGAAATCACTTCATCCCACTTGCAAAATTATTACAATGAGCGCAAAATTTTTCTAGACCGTGTGGTTTTGTCGCGCATTATTGTTGATAATCCCGATATTGCGGAAGAACTGCGCGAGCAAATTGAAACAGGTGATACTTTTGAACAAGTGGCGCGAGAAAATTCTTTGACTGAAGAGCGTTTAGCTAATGGTATGATGGGCGCTATCAGTATAGGAACTTTACCAGAACCTCTCCTGAGTGAGGTAAAGAAGGCTGAAACTGGGACTATTTTAGGGCCTTTACAAGTGGAAGGACGTTGGGGTTTGTTTCGTGTTGAGCAGTTTTTACCTAGTTCTTTAGAAGATTTCCAAGTAAGACAAGCATTACAAAATGAGTTGTTTGAACGTTGGTTAGGGGAAAGACTGCAAAAGCTGAATGTGAAGTTGCAAGTTAGTTAATCTCGATTTTGAGTAGAGGCGTTTCTTGATTTTGAGTAGAGACGTTTCATGAAACGTCTCTACAGCCAGTTAAATGTTAGGGATAGATAAGTTACTTTTAAAATATAGAATTTTTGCAAAAATCATGAAAGTATTTATTGTCCATGCCCACGCAGAACCCGAAAGTTTTAATGGTACTTTAACTCGTCATGCTAAACAAGTGTTAGAAACCGCAGGTCATGAAGTAATAATTTCTGACCTTTATGCGATGAATTTTGATCCAGTTTCCGATCGCCGCAATTTCACTTCCCAGAAAAACCCGGATTACTTCAAACAACAAATAGAAGAAATGTACGCTACTGAAGTTAACGGCTTTGCTCCTGATATTCAGGCGGAAATGGAAAAATTAGAATGGTGCGATTTATTAATCATGCAGTTTCCTTTGTGGTGGTTTTCTTTACCTGCGATTCTTAAGGGATGGGTCGATCGCACTTTTGCACTGGGCAAAATTTACGGTGGTGGTAAATGGTATGATAACGGGGTTTTTCAAGGGAAAAAGGCGATGCTCTCCTTAACTACTGGAGGGCCGGAAAATATGTATACTGCGATCGGCATTAATGGTAATATTAACGAAATCCTTTTTCCGATTCATCACGGAATTCTCAGATTTGTTGGTTTTGATGTATTGCCACCTTTTATTGCTTGGGCGGTGGCTCATGCCGATGAAGAAAAACGCCAAGCTTACTTAAATGCTTATCAAGATAGATTGTTAAAAATTGCAGAAACCGAACCAATATTTTATCCGTCTTTGAGTGATTATGACGATCGCTTTCAATTGAAAAGTAAATAATTTTTGGGGACTGGGGACTGGGGACTGGGGACTGGGAATTTTTTATGGAACAAGCTTTTTGCTGATGAAAATACCAACCACTAGAAACTATCGAGACTACTTGATAAAATCCCTTCAAGACCCCGAAAGAGCATCTAGCAATATTGAGGTTGCTTTGGAATTAGAAGAAAAAGACCCGGAACTATTACGTCTGACACTCAAAGATGTGGTAGATGCTCGTTTACAGATGAATGAGCTTTCCGATCGAGCTAAAGAACACTATGCAAAACTTGATAAAATATTATCAGAAACAGGATGTACTGAAATTTACACTTTAGTAGCTCTGTTGGATTCGCTGGGATTGCGGTTAGCTGTCACCGTAAAAGAGATTAATCAATAAAAATATTGCAGGTTATGGAATGGAAAACTTGGTCTAATCTCCCATTAACACGACGCGAACTATTACCCAGTCAACCTGGAATTTATGTGGTTGTGGATGCAGAAGAACAAGTGTGGTATGTTGGGCGATCGATAAACCTCAACGCTCGCTGGAATGGAAGAGGACATCACAGGTACAAACAATTAAGCCGCACAAACAATAAACGGTTATATAAAATTTACTGGCAATTCTTTCCATCAGAAAAGCTTAATGAAAAAGAGCAATTATACATTGAGCTATTTAAACCACACCTCAACTACAGTCGGGTGAAAAACTATGTTAGAAAGGCTATACAACCAAATGAAGAAATAAGCCGTCTTCTCAAAGTTATAAACAAAAAGACTCTCCTATTCCCTGATGTCAGGTCTGCAGTTCTCGGATACTATAGAGAAATAGATGAAGTTGAAGAGGGAGATCTCAAAGAGTATACCTGTATTGTTATAGTCGTCACCGTTAACGATCATGATGGGCCGATCCTTAAGTCATATAACAAGTCACATCAAAGAAAAGGAAATAACCTTAAAGGATGCTGGTATATTTACGAAAGCGAGTGCGGAAGTAATGACCCTAACATAAAGCCTGCATCAATTCTTGTCTTTCTGTTTGGAAACATAATTTATGAATTTGTCTGTTATCCCAGTTTAATAGAGAGGTTGGCACAGAACAGATCGAGCCTTCATAATGTGGAGATTGCCAAACAGAGTGTTTTGGCTTTGAAAGATACAAGTATCCTTCCTTCATTGATTGTTCCCGACGGGAATTTTATGTCTAGACAAAAGGATTATTTAGAGTATCGAGCCGGGGATTTGCAATCTGTTTTACCAGCCAGAGATTTCGGGAGGCTGACTTAACCACCACAAATCAATATCTTGTAACAATTGGGCTTCTAATGATTATGATTTTCCTAAGATAATGCCAGAATGTTAAATAGCTAACATAGTCTTGTTGTAATACCGATTAATCTTTGCCATAAGTGTTTACTTCAACTACATCAGTGTCTCGTCTTGCCATTGCCCCAAGCCAAGTAATTCGCTGTACCCTAGCTCAGAGTGGGGAAGCGATCGCACGGATAGGCAAAAACCCCTTGGTAGTGGGGGGCGTGCAATCTCTTGCCGTAGTTCAACCGCAGTTGCAGCTAGCATTAGAACAACAACAGCTAACTACTGCCTTTGCTCACTATAGTCCAGATTGTTCCGAATCAACTTTGGCTTCCTTGAGAGCTAAGGTAGAACAACATCAAGCTGACATGATTATCGGTGTTGGTGGTGGTAAAGCTTTGGATACTGCCAAACTTTTAGCCCAGCAATGTCACATACCTGTTGTTACCATACCTACATCAGCGGCAACTTGTGCGGGTTGGACTGCCCTTTCTAATATTTACTCCGAACAAGGCGCTTATCTCTACGATGTGCCTTTGGAACGTTGTCCCGATCTATTTTTGTTGGATTACAGCTTAATTCAAACTGCCCCACAGCGGACTTTAGTTGCGGGAATAGGTGATGCTTTGGCGAAATGGTACGAAGCATCCGTCAGTAGCGGAAATTCTCAGCAAACCTTTATTATTGGCGCAGTTCAACAAGCCAGAGTTTTACGAGATATCTTATTCCAAAAGTCTCACGCTGCTTTACAAGAACCAGGGGGAGAAGATTGGCGAGAAGTGGTTGATGCCACTGTGATGTTAGCAGGTGTGATTGGTGGGTTAGGTGGGGCGCAATGTCGCACTGTCGCCGCCCATGCTACACATAATGGATTAACTCACATTCTGGCAGCACACAATGCCCTGCATGGTGAGAAGGTGGCTTATGGGATTTTGGTGCAACTGCGTTTGGAAGAAATGCTGCAAGGTAATCAGTTAGCAGCTGCGGCGAGACAACAATTACTCAAGTTTTACGCGGAAATTGGTTTACCGCAATCTCTGGATGATTTAGGTTTGGGGAATATTACTTTAACCGAGTTGCGCCAAGCGGCTGAAATTACCTGTTCTCCTAATTCTGATATTCATCGCTTACCTTTTGAGGTTACGCCGGATCATTTGATGGCAGCTATGGTGTCTACGAAGATTCAGGAAGAGGCGAGGAAGAAGTAGGTTGGGGACTGGGGACTGGGGAGATGGGGAGATGGGGAGATGGGGGGATGGGGGGATGGGGGGAAAGTAAGGACAAGAAGTAGGGTGCGTCAAAAATACAAGAGGCAGAGCCTCTGTCTTTCGTTCCCAGGTTGAACCTGGGAACGAGATTGGGGAGGTTCTACCTCCCCTGCTGCAAGATCTGAGCCCACAACTTAAAACTTTCCTAGTCCCCAGTCCCTAGTCCCTAGTCCCCAAAAGGTGACATACTTTTCAAACACCCTTATTGGGTGGGTTTTTTTCTCTTATTGGGTGTTTAGGCAGTTGTGCAATAAGTTATAAAGATGAGTTTAAATTGGATTACTCCGGCTGAACGATTACAAGCTTTGCCTCCTTATGTTTTTGCGCGGTTGGATGAGTTGAAGGCGCGGGCTAGGGAACAGGGTTTGGATTTGATTGATTTGGGGATGGGAAATCCTGATGGGGCGACTCCTGGGCCTGTGGTGGAGGCGGCGATTCAGGCTTTGCAAAATCCGGCTAATCATGGTTATCCGCCTTTTGAGGGGACTGCTAGTTTCCGGCGAACTATTACTGATTGGTATAAGCGTCGTTATGGGGTGGAACTCGATCCGAGTAGTGAGGCTTTGCCTTTGTTGGGTTCTAAGGAGGGTTTGACTCATTTGGCGATCGCTTACATCAACCCAGGCGATCTGGTTTTAGTTCCTTCCCCTGCTTATCCCGCCCATTTTCGCGGCCCGGTGATTGCTGGTGGTGAGGTTTATAGTTTAATGTTAAAGCCGGAAAATGATTGGTTAATTGATTTAGGGGCGATTCCTGATGAGGTTGCCCAACGTGCCAAAATTCTCTACTTTAATTATCCGAGTAATCCGACTGCGGCGACTGCTCCCCGTGAACTTTTCGAGGAAATTGTCGCTTTTGCCCGTAAACATGAAATTATGTTAGTTCATGATTTGTGTTATGCGGAGTTGGCTTTCGATGGTTATCAGCCGACTAGTTTATTAGAAATTCCCGGTGCAAAGGAAATAGGTGTGGAGTTTCACACTATGTCTAAAACTTATAATATGGCTGGTTGGCGTGTGGGTTTTGTTGTGGGAAACCGTCATATTATTCAAGGTTTACGCACTTTAAAAACTAATTTGGATTATGGGATTTTTGCGGCTTTACAATCAGCTGCGGAAACGGCGCTGAAGTTGCCAGATGTATATTTACAAGAGGTGCAAGAAAGATATCGCCTGCGTCGGGATTTTTTAATTGATGGGTTGGCGAGTTTGGGTTGGAATGTGCCAAAAACTAAGGCGACGATGTATCTTTGGGTGCCTTGTCCGCCTGGTGTGGGATCAACAGATTTTGCGCTTTCCGTATTGCAACAAACTGGTGTTGTAGTTACTCCGGGAAATGCCTTTGGTGTTGCTGGTGAGGGTTACGTGCGAATCAGTTTAATTGCTGATTGCGATCGCCTAGCTACTGCTTTGCAACGCTTGAAACAGGCTAACATCCGTTACCAATCAGAAGCATTAGTTGCTAGTTCAGAGTGAAAGTTAAATTTGTAGTAAATTACGTAATTATTGGCTGGGCTTTTGTTGGCTTAGTTATGATTTGGTGGCAAAACCAATTTGTTGCTAATGGGTATAGTTTTTCCACCAATTCTATTCATTCAGATCCCCGACTTCTTGAAGAAGTCGGGGATCTAGTGTCAGTCAATCAATCAGCAATTAATCCGCAAGTTATAGCTGCTAATACGCGATTTAGTTTAAAGCTATTTTCGCAGTTGCAAGCCAAACAAGCTAATCAGAATATTTTTATTTCTCCTGCTAGTGTGAGCATGGCTTTGGCGATCGCTTACAATGCCAGTAATGGTGAAACTAGACAAGCGATCGGTCGAACATTAGAATTACAAGAAATCAGCATTCAAGATGTCAATGAAGCGAATGCACTAATCAAGAATCAGCTGCAAGAATCTGATTTAAAATCTCAGCTTCAGATAGCTAATTCCTTGTGGATCGATAAACAAGAAACTATTAAACCAGATTTTAGTCAAAAAATTCAACAGCACTATCAAGCGGAAATTCAAAGTATTGACTTCCGAAAACCTCAAGCCTCGGCTACGATTAATAATTGGGTGCGAAAAAGTACCAATGGCAAGATCGATAGTATTATTGAGCGTATAGAACCAAATACAGCTTTTCTTTTACTCAACGCGATTTACTTTCTCGGTAACTGGAAATATCCCTTTGCTAAAGAGTTAACTCAAGACTATCCCTTCACTTTGGTAAATGGAACTAAAAAGCCAGTCAAAATGATGTTTCAACAAATACCTGGGCTGAAATATTATGAAAATGAATTATTTCAAGCAATTTGCTTACCTTATGCTGATAATCGGTTAAGTATGTATGTTTTTTTACCTAATCCCAATTTGGGTTTAAGAGGTTTATATGAGAATTTAAACCATATAAATTGGCAAAAATGGATGAAAAGTTTCAATAGTAATGAACTAGAAAATGATTATTCTCAATTAATTTCCGTTGGATTACCTCGCTTTAAATTAGAATATGGAACTGATTTAGTAGATGCTTTAAAAGCTTTAGGAATGCAGATAGCTTTTAGTCAGAAAGCTGATTTTTCGGCTATTACTGTTCCTCCTTTATGGATTGGTAAAATTCAACACAAAACTTTTGTAGAAGTTGATGAAGAGGGTACTAAAGCCGCCGCAGTTACCGCGATAGGGGGTACTAGAGGAGGAGTAACCCAAATAATTGTCGATCGCCCTTTCTTTTGTGTAATTAGTGACAATCAAACCGGAACTATACTGTTTATGGGATCTATTGTAGATCCTCAGTAAAATGTGACTTTAGTCGATAAAATATAATTATCATGGGAGTAAATAAATAATGCTGGGCAAAAGTCAGCTATTTTCGTTCACAATTAAATTAATCACCCATAATTAACTTAAATACTCTATGTCAGAACCTCGCTGTGTCATGATTTGCCAACACACCTCTTGCTTGAAAAATCGATCGGCAGAAGTGTTAGCCGCCTTTCAAGCCAGAGAAATGGCAGAAGTAGAGGTAAAAGCTAGTCCTTGTCTTGGACAGTGCAGTTCTGGCCCTACGGTGAGAATTTTACCTGATGAAACTTGGTATTGTCGCGTTCAACCCATTGATGTTCCTGAAATTGTGGAACAACATCTCCAACAAGGCAAACCCGTACAAGCCAAGCTGAACCCTAGAATTCATTTAAGAATGGAAATGTTTTTCTCTCCTTAGCAATTTAACATTAAAAAACCATGAAGTATGAACAAGATAAATTAAATTATAAATTTTCCTGGTTTGACTGGTTTTGTCTGTGGTATCCACCAGGTTGGTTGATTTTATTTAACCGCCATTGGCAAAGATATCACGCCGATCCTGATGGTTGGAATTGGCTAGAATATATTTTGTTTTTAATTCCCGGTGGTTTTTATTTAGCATTATTAATTCGGTGGTTGCGGCTTGGTTGTCGTTCTCCCCGCCAAGAAAGTGGAGAATTTAACCCGAATTATCAACAAGCTTTTCGCCAAGAAATTCTTGCTCCCATTGCTAAATACTATTTTCGAGGAGAGTTAAAACAGGTAGAAAATTTGCCAGAAAGTCCACCGTTAATAGTAGCAATAAATCATGCGGGAATGTGTTTCCCTTGGGATTTTTTAGTGTTAGCCTATTTGTTAGGAGAAGCCCGCAATTGGACTGTGCAACCTTTGGCTGGTGTTTCCTTATTTGAACATCCTTGGATGATGTGGTGGCTACCACCTGGATGGTCAAAAGTTTTAGGCGGTGTGAGAGCAGAAATAGATGATTTTGCAGATGCAGTTTCCCACGAAATCATTTTACTTTATGCGCCAGAAGGTATACGTGGGCCTGGTAAAGGTTGGTTTTCCCGTTATCAGTTAGAAACTTTTCATCCTAGTTTTATTAGTTTAAGCGATCGCTATGAGATCCCTATTTCCCCAGTAATTTGTTTAGGCAATGAATACCTCCATCCTTGGACGATCAACTTCAGAAAAGTAGGTAAAATCTTTGGTCTACCTTTTTTACCCGTTTCGTTTTTAATGCCTATATTTGCACTTTTTCCTTCAATGGGTGTTTGGGCAATGAAAACTCGACTGTCTTATTATGTTCAACCTATTTGTTTACCAAATAATCCAACTGATAGTAATCACAGTAATGCTTATCGTCGCGCCCAAGAACTCAAAGAAAATATGCAAAAACAAATTAAAGAATTAAATAAGATCTGACGGGAACTTTTTATGCTACACATCGACTTAGGATCTGTAAATGCTTTTTAAGAGAGCAATTAACCAAGGGTAATTATGAAAAAACAACTCCTGAGTCTCATGAGTTTAACGTTAAGTTTAATCGTAGTCATTTTACTAACAGGTTCATTGATTCGACAACCCAAAGAAGTGCAAGCTAACGTAACAAACAGCAGTTTCACTAAACAAAATTCTAATAATATGAATCAAAAATTAGTGCAAGCAAATACTAATTTTGGGTTTAAATTATTTTCCCAAATTTTCGCCAAAAAGACCGATAAGAATATTTTTGTTTCCCCTAGTAGTGTTGCGATCGCGCTACAAATGACCTACAATGGTGCTACTGGTTCCACTCAACAAGCAATGGCTCAAACCTTACAATTACAAGGAATGAGTTTAGCAGAAATTAATCAATCTCAGTTAGCTTTAATGGAAAGTTTAACGAAGATCGATCCAAAAGTGCGGCTAGATATTGCTAACTCTCTTTGGTTAAAACAAGGATTTCCTTTTAAACCTGAATTCTTGCAAACAACAGAGAAATATTACCAAGCAAAAGCGACAAACTTAGATTTCAACAATCCCAATTCAGTAAAGATTATTAATAATTGGGTAAGCCAAAACACTAACTCGAAAATACCCACAATCATTGATAGTATCGATCGTTCAGCAGTTCTTTTTTTAATTAATGCCATTTACTTTAAAGGTAGTTGGCAAAAAGAATTTTCTAAGTCTGCTACCCAAGAAAAACCTTTTACCTTACTTAATGGAACGCGCAAACAGCATCCTTTAATGTCTCAAACTGGTAAATATCGTTACTACGAAAACGCTCTGTTTCAAGCTATTAGTTTGCCCTACGGTTCAGGACGTTTAAGTATGTTTGTATTTCTGCCTAAACCTAATGTTAAACTGGCAGATTTTTCCAGGAGTTTGACTGCGGAAAACTGGCAACAATGGATGAAACAATTCTCTTCTAGAGACGGACAAATAGTTTTACCACGATTCAAATTAGAGTATGATATTACTTTAAATGAAGCACTGCAAGCATTGGGAATGGGAGTAGCTTTTCAAAACCAAGCGAATTTTTCTAACATGACTTCAAAGGAAGTACAAATTGATGAAGTCAAACATAAAACTTTTGTGGAAGTTAACGAAGAAGGGACAGAAGCAGCAGCAGTAACCTCTGTGGGTATTAGGACAACTGCCGCATTACCAAGAGAAGAACCACCTTTTAACATGGTAGTCGATCGACCTTTCTTCTGTGCAATTCGCGATAATCAAACTGGAACAATTTTATTCATGGGTTCCATTGTAGAGCCGAAATAATGAATCCTGTAGGGTGCGTTACGGCTTGCGCCTAACGTACCATCAACCAATTTTTCTAGTAAATACAAACAAAATCGCAATATGAGCTATAACAAATTAGTGAGTGCTAATACTAAATTTGGGTTTAATTTGTTTTCCCAAATTGTTGCAAAAAATGCTGATAATAATATTTTTGTTTCGCCTAGTAGTGTAGCGATCGCGCTACAAATGACCTATAATGGTGCAGATGGTTCTACTCAACAAGCAATAGCTCAAGTCTTACAATTACAAGACATAAGTCTAGCAGAAATTAACCAATATCAGTTAGCTTTAAGGCAAAATTTAGCCAATATTGATCCAAAAGTGCAGCTAGATATTGCTAACTCCCTTTGGTTACAACAAGGATTTCCCTTGCAACCAGAATTCCTGGAAATAACAGAAAAATATTACCAAGCACAAGTTAGAAATTTAGATTTCAATAATCCAAATTCGGTAAATATTATTAATGATTGGGTGAACCAAAACACCAACACAAAAATTCCCACAATCATCGATAAAATCGATCGTTTAGCCGTTCTATTTTTAATCAACGCCATTTACTTTAAAGGTAATTGGCAAGAAGAGTTTTCCAAATCTGCTACCCAAGAAAAGCCTTTTACCTTACTCAATGGAACTCGCAAACAACATCCTTTAATGTGCCAAACTGGTAAATATTGGTTTTATGAAAATGCCGAATTCCAAGCCATTAGTTTACCCTACGGTTCAGGACGTTTAAGTATGTTTGTATTTCTGCCTAAACCAAACGTTAAACTGACAGATTTTTATGCTAATTTGACAGTGGAAAACTGGCAACAATGGATGACACAATTCTGGTACAGAGACGGAGAAATTGTTTTACCGCGCTTCAAATTAGAATATGATATTACTTTAAATGAAGCACTAAAAGCATTGGGAATGGGGGTAGCTTTCCAAAACCAAGCTAATTTCTCTAATATGACTTTAGAACAAGTACAAATCGATCAAGTCAAACACAAAACCTTTGTGGAAGTCAATGAAGAAGGTACAGAAGCAGCAGCCGTAACCTCTGTGGCGATGACAAGGGGGTTAAGTATAGGTTTTAAAATGATAGTCGCTCGACCTTTCTTCTGTGCAATTTGCGATAATCAAACCGGAACAATTCTATTTATGGGTTCAATTGTAGATCCGAAATAAAACTTGTTGAAGGTTCGTTGTAAGCACTTTAGTGCTAGTAGCGCTGAAGCGCTTACAACAAACGATTGGTTCGTTGTAAGCACTTTAGTGCTAGTAGCGCTGAAGCGCTTACAACGAACCTTAATTTTCTACGAAGCGATAACCTTTACCATAAACAGTGTGAATTAATTGAGTTTCATTATTTGCTTCGATTTTTCGACGCAACAAACGAATTAAAGCAGCTAACACATTGCTACTCGGTTGTTCTTCGCCACTCCACAAATGTTCGTAAATTTCTGTGTGAGTTAGTAATTCTCCGGGATGACGCATTAAATATTCTAAAAGCTGACTTTCTTTCTCTGATAATTCGATCGTTCTTCCTTGACGATAAGCTACTTGATTTTCTAAGTCTAATTCTAAATCTCCAACTTTTAATCTTTGATGAGTTGTGGCAGATTCTAACACCGTTACTCGCCGCAATAAAGCGCGAACTCTTGCTAATAATTCTCGTAATTCAAAAGGTTTGACTAAATAATCATCTGCGCCAGCATCTAAACCTTGTACGCGATCGTCTAAAGTATCTTTAGCAGTTAGAAATAAAACTGGAGTAGTTTTTCCTTGGCGACGCAACTCCTGACAAATTTCTAATCCTGAGATGTGCGGTAACATCCAATCAAGAATTAATAAATCATAATTTCCCTGGATTGCTAACTGACTTCCAGAAATGCCATCATATACTACATCTACAGTGTAACCATCGCGAGTTAACACTGCTTTGAGAGGATCGGCGAGTTCAGTTTCATCATCAACTAAAAGAATTTTCATAGAATTATTGAGAAAGGTACGTTGTTGCGCTTTAGCGCTAAATTCTAGCGCTAAAGCGCAACAACGTACTTAGTAATTATTTCTGCCATGCGGCACTACCTGTTACACTTTAAGATCCAACTAAGTTAAACATCAAAAATCGCTATGTTGACTGTTGCATTGCCAAAAGGCGCACTTCTGAAAGATACAATTCGATTATTGCAAACTGTGGGATTAGATTTCAGTGCTTTTTTAGAGTCTAACAATCGCCAATTACAAATTTCCGATCCTAGCAACACCGCCCAAGCTTTGTTAGTGAGGGCGCAAGATGTTCCGGTTTATGTAGAATACGGACAAGCACAGTTGGGAGTTGTCGGTTATGATGTATTGCGGGAAAAACAACCGAAAGTTGCCCATATAGCCGATCTGAAATTTGGTTATTGTCGGTTATCTGTCGCTGTAAAACAGTCTAGCCCTTATCGATCGGCCTTGCAACTTCCGCCTCATGGAAGAGTCGCTTCTAAGTTTGTTAAATGTACAGCACAATATTTTGAGGCTTTGGATTTACCTGTGGAAATTGTACCGCTTTCTGGTTCAGTAGAATTAGGGCCGATTACAGGAATGTCGGAAGCAATTGTTGATTTGGTTTCTAGCGGACGAACTCTTAAAGAAAACGGTTTAATTGAAACTGATGTGTTGTTTGAAAGTACTGCTAGATTAATTGCCCATCCTTTGAGTTATCGCCTTAATTCTGATGATTTACATGGTTGGTTGGATAAAGTGCGATCGGCAATTCTAGCAGTAGTATAATTGATTATTTCTCATTTGTCATCAGCCATTAGTAGAAGAAAGCAGAAGGGAAGAAAGTTGGCACACAGCTTTTTAACCTTTTTCATATTTTTAAATCTAAAATATAAAATGGAATAGCAGATAATTGCCAATTAGGTTTTAGAATGACTCGTTTATCACCCCTAAGAAAGGAAGATGTTTATCAAAAAGCGCCGCGCCGGGAAAGTGATTGGCGATTATTTTTGTGGCTAGTTCCTTATGCACGCCGGAATCAGAGATTATTAGTAATATCGATCGCCCTGTTACTCCCAGTAGCAATTTCTGGTTCAATTCAACCATTATTAATTGGACAAGCCGTTTCTTTAATTCGGGGCGAAAAATCAACTTTTCCTTTTTTACAAGGACTTCCTTTATATCAAGGTATCAATATTCTGGCAGGGTTACTATTACTGTCAGTAGCCATTCGCATCGTAGTTGTTAGTTTTCAATCTTACACAGTCCAGCGAATTGGACAACAAATTACAGCCGCAATTCGTGAGGATTTATTTACTCATGTAACCTCTTTAGCGGTGAGATTTTTCGATCGAACTCCAGTGGGAAAACTAATTACTCGGTTGACTAGTGATGTTGAAGCTTTGGGAGATGTGTTTTCTACTGGTGCGATCGGGATTGTCAGCGATTTATTCAGTATTTTAGTAATTGCCATTTTCATGTTAACTTTGCAATGGCAATTAGCGCTGATGCTGATCTTAATGCTAATACCTGTTTCCCTGGTAATTATTTATTTTCAAAAGCAATTCCGCCAAGCAAATTATAAAGCTAGGGAAGAACTTTCGGTGCTTAATTCCACACTTCAAGAAAACATTGTGGGAATTAGTGTGGTGCAAATGTTCCGCCGAGAAAAGTTTAACTCTGAGATGTTTCGCAACACTAATAAACGCTATATTCGGGAAATTGACATCACAATTTTTTATGATTCAGCTGTTTCTGCTACTTTAGAGTGGATTTCTTTAGTTGCGATCGCCTGCGTTTTAGGATTAGGTGGATGGCTTGTGTTGCGAGAAAACTTAACCTTTGGCATCTTATCCACCTTTATTTTATATTCCCAACGTCTCTTCGATCCACTCAGACAATTAGCCGAAAAATTCACCTCAATTCAAGCAGGTTTTACAGCTGTCGAACGGATCACAGATATTCTCAATGAACCGATCGAAATTCGCGATACCGAAACACCCAAATCTTTGCCCATAATTAGCTATGCTGATAATAATGGCGTTGCCTCAATGGGAGAAATTCGCTTTGAACAAGTTGACTTTGCTTATAAATCAAACGAATACGTTTTAAAGAACCTCGACTTTACCATTCATCCCGGAGAAAAAGTAGCTTTAGTTGGGCCAACAGGTGCCGGAAAAAGTTCCATAATTCGGTTATTATGTCGGCTTTACGAACCTACATCTGGACGAATTATTGTTGATGGAGTCGATATTCGGGACTTACCTCAAACCGAACTTCGTCGTCACATTGGCGTAATTTTACAAGACGGATTTCTCTTTTCTGGTGATGTCAAAAGCAACATTACTTTAGGTGAAAACTATTCCTTAGAAGCAGTCAAAGCCGCAGCCAAAGCCACCAATGTTGACCAATTCATCGAACAATTACCCCAAGGTTATGACACCGAATTGAGAGAAAGAGGAACCAATCTTTCAGGAGGTCAAAAACAATTATTAGCCTTTGCAAGGGCAGCAATCCGCGATCCTAGAATTTTAGTATTAGACGAAGCAACTGCCAATTTGGATGTCAGAACGGAAGCATTAATTCAGGAAGCATTAGAAAGATTACTTGTAGGGCGTACTGCAATTATTATCGCTCATAGACTTTCCACAATTCGCAATGTAGACCGAATTTTAGTACTGAAACGCGGAGAATTAGTCGAAACAGGAAGCCACGAAGAACTATTAGCAAAAAATGGACTTTATGCCAGTTTGTATAAATTGCAAATGTTAGGGTCTTAGGGATTGGGGACTGGGGATTGGGGATTAGGAAACTTACTTTCATTTATCCCCAATACAGCAAAAAAATAGCAATCCTCTTGGAATTGTAAACTCCTCCCTCTCTTCTCTGTGTCCTCTGTGTCTGGAGCGGTTCAAAAAAAATCCAATGTTTGATAAAATGAACTAGTTTCAGCCTCCAGATTTATCTCTCAAGTCAAGCTAAAATTTAAAATCGAATGACCACTTCCGAAGCTTCCCTGTCAAAAAACACCGTTGTTACTGATTCCAATAACAAGGGTAATTGGTCAAATGTACTGCAACAATTACTCGAAAAACAATCTTTATCTAATAGCCAAGCCGCAGAACTAATGCAGGGATGGCTGAATGAAGAAATTGAACCTGTTTTATCAGGGGCAATTTTAGCCGCCTTACAAGCCAAAGGAGTTTCTGCTGAAGAATTAGCAGGAATGGCTAAAGTTTTACAAGCAAAATCTCTGGCATCAGAAAACTATTCGGCTCAAAATTTAGCGAGTTCTGTAATTGATACTTGCGGTACTGGTGGCGATGGCGCATCAACTTTTAATATTTCTACAGCAGTGGCTTTTGTGGCAGCAGCGGCAGGCGTAGCAGTGGCTAAACATGGCAATCGTTCTGCTTCGAGTCGGGTAGGTTCTGCGGATGTATTGGAAGTTTTGGGAGTCAATCTTAGTGCTAATCCCGAAAAAGTTCAAGCGGCATTATCAGAGGTAGGAATTACGTTTTTGTTTGCCCCTGGATGGCATCCGGCATTAAAAGTTGTCGCCCCTATGCGTCGGACTTTAAAAGTGCGAACGGTGTTTAATTTATTAGGGCCATTAGTTAATCCTTTGCGTCCAACAGGTCAGGTAATTGGTGTTTGTGAACCGCATTTAATGTTGACTATTGCTCATGCTTTGAGTCAGTTGGGAATGGAAAAAGCGATCGTCCTACATGGCAGAGAAAAATTAGATGAAGCGGGATTAGCAGATAAAACAGATCTAGCAATATTATCAGCAGGAGAAGTTAAATTAGAAACAATTTCCCCTGAAGAATTAGGTTTAACAACAGCAACAACAGCTGCAATTCGGGGCGGCGATGTGTCAGAAAATGCGGAAATTTTACGCAATGTTTTGCAAGGAAAAGGTACAACAGCACAACAGGATGTTGTAACTTTAAATGCGGCGATCGCACTTCAAATCGGCGAAGTAATTGCGATCGGTGAATATCAAAAAGGAATTGCTCTAGTAAGGGAAATTTTATCTAGTGGCGCAGCTTGGACAAAATTAGAACAATTAGTTGAATTTCTGAAAAATTAAACCAAACTTAGGATAGAAATTTGTCCATAACATAGTAAGGTTTGACAAGTAAATGAGTTTAGTTTAAAGTTGGCAGTAACAATATTTACTTGCTCAACTTTTTTCTTTATTTGATATAGATGTTACAGAAACAATATAGCTTTTTACCTCGGTTTTTCCAGTTAGCGATCGCTAGTGTTTTGTCAAATGTCATGATCCCCTTAGCGGGATTAGTTGATTTAGCCTTTCTGGGTCACTTAGCCGATATTCGCTACTTGGCAGGAGTTATTTTAGGTACAATTTTATTTGACTATTTATATCGAGTTTTAAAGCCCTTACGCACCAGCACAAATGCCATTACAGCGCAAGCAGTTGGAGCAAGTGACGAGCAAGGAGTATTGCTGACTGGATTACGCAGTGGTTTGATTGCTTTGAGCATTGGTATTCTGATTATTATTTTGCAATATCCTCTCCAAAAATTAGGATTTTTGATCCTCAATGGTTCTCCAGATATTGAAACTGCCGGAATTGACTATTTTTATGGTCGAATTTGGGGTGCTCCTGCGGTACTTTTGAATTTTGTTTTAATTGGTTGGTTTCTCGGACAAGAAATGAATAAAGTAGTTTTATTCATGTCCTTAGTTGGTAATGGAATGAATGTGGTGCTTGATTATCTTACCATCTTCCAGTGGGGCTGGGGCAGCATGGGCGCAGGAATAGCCACTGCATGGAGTCAGTATTTAGCTTTATTCACTGGGTTAGTTTGGGTAGGTTTTAAAATTAATTGGCAACATTTATCGATCGCACTCAAAGAAGTTTTCGATCGGCAAGCTTTGAAGTCAATCTTAGCTTTTAATGGCAATGTTTTAGTCAGGTTTTTATGTTTAATTTCAGCCTACAGTATTTTCACAAATGTCAGTGCTACTCTCGGAACTACCCTGTTAGCTCAGAATGGTTTATTGTTACAAATTGCCCTTTTGAATCAGTTTACAGTTCAAGGAGTCGGCATGACCACTCAAACTCTGACAGGGAATTTCAAAGGAAAAGGTACAACTGAACTAATCAGTCCTTTATTGCAAGTTTCCCTGACAGTTAGTGGATTTATTTCTCTAACCTTTGCTTTAGGAACAATTTTATTCCCTCAACAAGTATTTGGAATTTTAACCAACCACAGCGAAGTAAGTACTGATATCAATAAATATATATTCTGGCTTTTACCACTGTTAACGCTAACCGCTGTAGCTTTTATGCTAGAAGGTTATTTCATCGGTTTAAAAGAAGTAGGAATTTTACGAAATGCTTCTTTAATTGCCTTTGGTATAGGATTTTTGCCCTTAGTAGCTCTAGCTTTTTACTGGCATAATAATCACATATTATGGTTATCTTTAGTAGCTTACATGACCACTGTAACCATTGTTTTAACAGTACAAATGCTACTAAAAATGATGGTTACTCAACCTGTTAATTCCCAGCAAATAGCAAAGCAAGAAAATAGTTAATTTTAAGTACAAGGAACCGATCGCAAATATTCGCTAAGATGAGAGCGATCGCAAATCACATGAAACTTTGGCCCTTTAGCTGCCATTTCGACAATACTAACTGCCGCTACAGGCATCGCTAGGCGATCGCGATATCTCCCCACATCTATTCCCAACAACCGACAAAGCATAATTCTAATTGTTGCTTTGTGTGACACAATCAACACATTCCCTTCGCTGTATCTTTTTTGAATTTCTTGAATTACTAAAGAAGAACGACGGGCAATATCGATCGCCCTTTCACCATTTGGCGGCGCAATCCAAGCCGGATTCGTTAACCAGTATACATATTCATCATGAAATTCCTGGTTAACTATTGATGGGTGTAAACCTTCCCAACAACCGTAAGAAACTTCTCGCAATCCGTCTCGCAATTGCATTTCTAAACCCACCGCTTCACAAAAAGGCTTTGCTGTTTGCATAGTGCGGTGTAAAGGACTAACAAAAGCAGCTTTCCAAGGTAAATGACAATAAGCATTAGCAAAAGCTTCTGCCATTAAAATTCCATCTGGTGTAAGTCCTGGATCGTTTTCGATCGTGCCACAATAACCACCAGTAATACTATAAGCAGTTTGACCGTGACGCAGAAAGTAGAGCTTTAAAGTCATTTGTCATTGGTCATTTGTCATTCAATTTTAGATTTTAGTATAAACAGATCCCCGACTTCTTGAAGAAGTCGGGGATCTCGCTGGAAGAGGAAAAGTAGGGATAACAAAATATACTTTCTAAACCCGCCCCTACAAATGGACTGAACGCTTTTGAATCTTTATTCAGTCCTATGATAGAGGAGTTTAGCTATTAGCCTGCGAATTGATTCGCAGGCGGATTTTGAGACTGGTGCAAGATCTGAGTTTAATGCAGAATAGCAGTTGCTTCAACGTATTCTTTCAACTCAATTTTTACTGGTTGAATTTTCCAGAAATCCTCGCAATAATCGCGAATGGAACGATCGGAAGAAAACTTACCCATTCTGGCAACATTGAGAATAGACATCCGCACCCAGCGATCGATATCGCGATATGCTTCACTTACTCGATCCTGAGTATCGATGTAGGAACGATAGTCAGCCAATAGCATATATTGGTCATTACCCAACAGGTGATCGACTAAAGGTTTAAACAACTTCGGATCGCCGTGAGAGAAGAAGCCGGAAGCGATGCGATCGATCGCCAATTTCAACTCAGGATCTTTTTGGTAATATTCCCAAGGTTTGTAACCTTGTGCTTTCAAAGCTTCAACTTCTTCTGTTGTTAATCCACACAAAAAGAAGTTTTCTGCCCCAACTTCTTCGAGGATTTCCACATTCGCACCATCCAAAGTTCCGATCGTCAGTGCGCCATTTAAGGCAAATTTCATGTTACCTGTACCGGAAGCTTCTTTACCTGCGGTAGAAATTTGTTCCGAAAGATCCGCCGACGGATAAATTCTTTGGGCGAATTTCACGCTGAAGTCTTTGAGGAAAACTACTTTTAGGCGATCGCGCACATCAGGATCGCGGTTAACAATATCCCCCACAGAATTAATCAACTTAATGATTAATTTTGCCATGTAATAACCAGGTGCCGCCTTCCCACCAAACAAGAAAGTTCGCGGAGTAATATCAATGTTTGGATTAGCTTTAATCCGGTTATACAAAGTGATAATGTGCAGCACATTCAGGTGTTGACGTTTATATTCGTGGAAACGTTTTGCCTGAATATCAAACATCGAATTAACATTTACATCAATATCTGTAGTTTTCTTGATGTAATCCACCACATCTTGTTTGATTTCTTGCTTCATTTCCCGCCACTGGTGACGGAATTCGGGATCGTCAACAAAAGCTTCTAATTTCTTCAGTTCATACAGATCTTTTACCCATTCATCGCCAATTTTGCTCCGCAGCAACTTACAAAGTCTGGGATTACTCAACACCATAAAACGTCGGGGAGTAATGCCATTAGTTTTGTTGTTGAACTTCTCCGGGTACATTTCGTAGAAGTCATGCAACACATCTTTTTTCAACAATTCAGTGTGTAATGCTGCTACACCATTAATTGAGTAACTACCCACACAAGCTAAAAATGCCATCCGCACATAACGTTCCCCGGATTCATCAATTAATGACATCCGCCGCAATCTATCTGTTTCGTCGGGAAACTTCATGCGGACTTCATCTAGGAAACGGTTATTGATTTCATAGATTATTTCTAAATGTCGGGGTAACATTTTGCCAAACAAACTAATCGGCCAACGCTCTAAAGCTTCTGGCAATAAAGTATGATTAGTGTAAGCAAAAGTGCGCTTAGTAATCCCCCAAGCTTTTTCCCAAGGCATATCATATTCGTCAATCAGTAACCGCATCAATTCTGGGATGGCAACTGATGGGTGAGTATCATTTAACTGAATCACGAATTTTTCATGGAACTGGTCTAAAGGAACTTTTTGTTGTTCCATAATTCGCATCATATCTTTTAGCGAACAGGAGACAAAAAAGATTTGCTGCGCTAAACGAAGTTCCTTACCTTGTGCTGAGTTATCGTTAGGATAAAGTACTTTCGAGATGTTTTCTGAAACAGTTTTTTGGTGAACTGCGCCTAAGTAATCTCCCGAATCAAAAGCGTAAAAGTCGAAGGATTCTACTGCTTCTGCTTTCCACAAACGTAGGGTGTTAGCGGTGTTAGTTTTGTAGCCTAAAATTGGTGTGTCGTAAGGGATGCCTTTAACTACTTTTTCCGGCAACCAATATACTTTAAAACGTCCATGTTCATCGGCACGCATTTCTGTGCGTCCACCCAGTTTAACTTCTACTGACCATTCTGGGCGGGGAAGTTCCCAAGGATTACCAGCACTTAACCATTTGTCAGTAATTTCGACTTGCCAACCGTCTTTAATATCTTGCTCGAAAATGCCGAATTCGTAGCGAATGCCGTAACCTAAAGAGGGAATTTCTAAGGTGGCGAGGGAGTCGAGATAGCAAGCTGCTAATCTACCTAAACCACCGTTACCTAGTCCGGGTTCTTCTTCTTCTTCTAGCAGTTCTCGCAAGTCGAGTCCAAGTTCTTTCATTGCTTGATTAACTTGGTCATAAATTCCCAAGTTAATTAAATTGTTGCCTAATTGTGGGCCCATGAGGAATTCGGCTGACAGATAAGCAACGGTACGAGAGGCGTTTCTGGTGTAGGTTTCAGCGGTGTTTAACCAACGGCGCAATAAACGATCGCGCACCGTATAAGCTAATGCCATGTAAAAATCATTTTTACTGGCGATTCCGGGGAATTTTCCTTGAATATAAAACAGGTTATCTGCAAAGGCTCTTTTTAGCGTTTCTACACTTAACCCAGTGCGATCGTCTTCTACTCTAACTTCTGCTACTGATTCTGATGAATTCGGCAATGTTTGCATAAATCAATTTCCCACCGATTTTTTGACTTTAGATTTTATATTTTAGATTCGCGATTTTGGATTTTATCGATTTACAGATATTAAAAAATCGAAAATCGAAAATCCAAAATCTAAAATCTATTTACTGGTTGCTAATTGTAACACTGCTCCAATTCCTGCGCCCATTTCTTCAGCCGTAATTTTTCCATCTTTGTTGACATCCAAGGCATCAAATACCGCATCACTTCCCAGCCATTCTTCGCGGGTAATAAATCCATCGCCGTCTAAGTCATAGACATGGAAAATATCTTCCGCTGCATGGCTGAGAGTAGCTGCACCTTCCAAACGCGCCAGTCGATCTGCTAATAGTTTCTCCAGAGTTTCTAAAGCTTTGGTGAAACCTTTGATTCCTTCATCGAGTTTTTCGTTAGCCATGCGATCGGCTTCGTGCATTTTATCAAAGGTAGCTTTGTCGATCGATATTTTTTCCATCTCTGATTTTACCGCCAATGCCGGGTCAAGTTTGCGCGGTAACTCTGCTGTAGCTGCTTGTAATTCTGCCAACAATGCCGGAGAAATTGTCAACAAATCACAACCTGCCAACTCAGTAATTTCGTCAAGATTACGGAAACTAGCCCCCATCACCTCTGTTTTGTAGCCAAATTTCTTGTAATAATTATAAATTTGAGTCACAGAAAGTACGCCTGGATCTTCGGCGGGTGCGTAACTGGTTTTCCCAGTTTCTTTCTTGTACCAATCAAGAATTCTACCCACAAAAGGCGAAATCAAAGTAACTCCTGCTTCGGCGCAAGCGATCGCTTGATGCAACCCAAACAACAAAGTTAAATTACAATGAATTCCCTCTTTTTCTAACACTTCAGCGGCGCGAATTCCTTCCCAAGTCGAAGCAATTTTAATTAAAATTCTCTCTTGAGGAATTCCCGCAGATTGGTATTCCGAAATTAAATAACGAGCCTTAGCAATTGTACCTTCTGTATCATAAGAAAGTCTAGCATCGACTTCAGTAGAAACGCGACCCGGAATAATTTCCAGAATCTTTTTCCCAAAAGCAACCGCCAAGCGATCGAACGCTAAAGAAAGTATTTGAGAATCAGGCGCACCAGCACCCACATCTTTTTTTGCCGTCTTCAAAGTCTCATCAACAATTTCTTGATACTGAGGCATTTGTGCTGCCGCCGTAATCAAAGAAGGGTTAGTTGTCGCATCTCTAGGTGTAAATTTTTCAATTGCTTGAATATCTCCTGTATCAGCAACAACAACTGTCATTTCCCGCAGTTGTTCCAACAAAGTTTTAGCCATTTTTTGTCTATCCTTTTTTTTGTTTAGTAATTGGTTATCGGTCATTAGTCATTTGTCATTTGTAAGATGCTTAACTAATGACAAATGACTAATAACTAATGACTCATGACCTAATTAATACGGCCATTTCCAGTGCATAACATCTGGTTTATCCACGCCGTATTCATAAGCGTAGTTGCGGCAATCAATTTGCATATTCTTGAATTTTTCTTTAGCATGAGCACCTGCAACTTTCAAGCTAGGAATGCGATCGATCGCATCCATAGCAATACTATAGCGATCGATTTGGTTTTGAATCGCCAATTCCAAAGGAGTGTTAATATTCCCCTTTTCCTTGTAACCGCGAACGTGCAAATTCTTATGATTTGTCCGGCGGTAAGCAAGGCGGTGAATTAACCAAGGATAACCGTGAAAATTGAAGATAATCGGCTTATCAATCGTGAACAAACTGTCGAAATCAGCATCGCTCAAACCGTGAGGATGTTCCGTATCTGGCTGCAACTTAAACAGATCCACCACATTAATAAACCGAATCTTCAAATCTGGGAATTCCTGACGCAACATCACCGTTGCCGCTAGCGCTTCCAAAGTGGGAATATCACCCGCAGAAGCCATCACCAGATCGGGTTCACAACCTTGGTCATTGCTAGCCCAATCCCAAATGCCAATCCCTTTAGTACAATGCTTAATTGCAGCATCCATATCCATATACTGCAAGTGCATTTGTTTGTCGGACACAATTACATTCACATAATTCTTACTCCGCAAACAGTGATTTGCCACTGACAGCAAACTATTCACATCAGGAGGCAAATAAATCCGAGTAACTTCCGCACTCTTATTCACCACCAAATCTAAGAAACCAGGATCTTGGTGAGTAAAACCGTTGTGATCTTGTCGCCAAACCGTTGAAGTAATCAACAAATTCAACGAAGAAATATCCGCCCGCCAAGAAAGTTGACGGCAAATATCTAACCACTTAGCGTGTTGGTTAAACATTGAATCAATCACATGGACAAAAGCCTCATAAGTCGAGAAAAATCCATGTCTTCCAGTTAACAAATAACCTTCTAACCAACCTTCCAAAGTATGCTCGCTGAGCATTTCCATTACTCGACCATCAGTAGACAGTTCGCTACCGTCTAAATCTTCCGGGAAAAACTCCTCAATCCAGAACTTCTTACTAACTTCGTAAATCGCTTGCAGTTTATTCGAGCTATTTTCATCTGGCCCAAATACCCGGAAATTAGTCATGTTCCATTTCATCACATCGCGCAAGAAAACACCCAGAGGTTTGGTATTTTCTGCTTCGATTTGGGCGGGTTTTTCCAATTTCACCCCATATTCCCGGAAATCAGGCATCCGTAAATCTTTCCGCAACAAACCGCCGTTAGCGTGGGGATTAGCACCAATCCGACGAGTTCCCTTCGGTGTTAAATCTTTGAGTTCGGGAATCAATTTGCCGTTTTGGTCAAATAATTCTTCTGGTTTGTAGCTGAGTAACCAATTTTTCAATAACTCGAAGCTTTCTGGATTCTTAGCCACATCTGCCATTGGAACTTGGTGTGCTCTCCAAAAACCTTCTACCTTATGTCCGTTAACTTCTGCTGGGCCTGTCCAACCTTTGGGGCTACGTAACACAATCATCGGCCAACGCGGACGGAAGGTATTGCCTGTGCTGCGGGCTTCCAACTGAATTTTTTTGATTTCGGCAACGCAATGATCCAAGGTAGCTGCCATTGCTTGGTGCATTGTCTCAGGATCGGACCCTTCGACAAAGTAAGGCGTGTAACCGTAGCCTTTAAACAGGTTTTCTAATTCTTCGTGGCTAATGCGTGCCGGAATCGTTGGGTTATTAATCTTGTAACCGTTCAGGTGCAGAATCGGCAACACTGCCCCATCCCGCGCTGGGTTAATAAATTTGTTGGAATGCCAAGAGGTTGCCAGAGGGCCTGTTTCCGATTCGCCGTCACCCACCAACACAGTAACAATCAAGTCTGGGTTATCGAAGGCTGCACCGTAAGCATGGGAAATACTGTAACCAAGTTCGCCGCCTTCGTGAATCGAACCGGGAGTTTCCGGGGTGCAGTGGCTACCAACACCGCCTGGGAAAGAGAATTCTTTGAAGAAGATTTTCATGCCTTCTTCGTCTTCGCTTTTCTCTGGGTAAATTTCCGAGTAAGTGCCTTCTAAGTAGCAAGGGCCAAGATAACCGGGTGCGCCGTGTCCTGGGCCTACGAGATAAATCATGTCTAGGTCTTGGTTTTTAATCACTCGGTTCAGGTGAGTGTAAACAAAACTAATCCCTGGACTCGATCCCCAGTGTCCCAACAAGCGCTTTTTGATCTGTTCTATTTTCAAGGGTTCTCTGAGCAGAGGATTGTCTCGCAAGTAAATCATTCCCACTGCTAGATAGTTGCAGGCTCGCCAAAATGCGTGCATTTTGCGAAGTTCTTCGCCACTAAGGGGTGTTCCCTGTACAGTGGATCGCGCTGTTCCAAAGGCGCTAATTGACGCAATATCACTAGTTGGTTTGGGAGGAGTTGCTACCATATTTCCTCATTCTCAAGGTTTACTTCAATCTCTACAATTGATACACCGACCTAGTTATAGAACTAATGAGTTCTTTGTCAGCTTGTCATCTCAGTTAGGCAAAATTCCTAGAAAATAATCCTCTGTTAACGGATAGATAATTGACGATCATTTTCTCAGCTTGTGAACTTTTCTCGGGGTCAGGATTAGCTTTGTATAAGCATTTGTTATCTTTGTATGTTGTTGAACGGGATAACTTTCCCAGGTAGTTTAACATCTAAAATAGAATGAATTCATCACTGCAACTATAAAATAAATTTTAAAATTTCAAATTTTTGTATAACATTTATCACTAACGATCGCTAATTTAAACTTAAAGTTGCTACATGGTAAATAATTTAATCATTTATTAATGTAATAATTATCTGAACTTAAGTAAAATAGGGTAAATTTTGTGCCAAATTCGCTAGAACGACAGCTTTTAAACCAAAGCGATCGAGTTTTCCCGGTTGTGCAAATATATTATGGTATTAAAATAAAGGGTTATTGTGGGGAATAGTATTTTAAAGGTTGCTCTATGGGCTTAATGCTGTATTTTTTACGACACGGACAAACAGTTTATAGCCGTTCTAATAGTTATTGTGGGTCGCTCGATCCAGAGTTAACTGCTGAAGGAATGGAGATGGCACAGGCTTTTGGTGAAGCGTATAAATCTTTTCCTTGGACTGCGATTTTTTGTAGTCCTTTGCTCCGTACTAGAACGACTGCGAAGCCGTTATGTGATGCGATCGGCATGGAAATGCAATTGCGAGACGGGCTCAAAGAGATTACTTATGGAAAGTGGGAGGGTTTATCTCCTGAAGAGGTTAGTCTCCAATTTCATGATGATTATATTCGTTATTTAGCCGATCCGGGTTGGAATGCGCCAACGGGTGGAGAAAGAGCAGTTGATATTGCTCAACGCAGTTCTGCTGTGCTGGAGGAGATTGAACAAACTTATAAAACGGGTAATATTTTGGTGGTTTCTCACAAGGCAACCATTAGAATTATGCTGTGTTGGTTGTTAGGGATTGATGTGGGGAGGTTTCGCGATCGCATTTCTGCCCCTGTAGCTTCTGTCAGTGTAATCGAATATGGCGTACATGGCCCGTTACTTCATGCGTTGGGCGATCGATCTCACTTAAGCGATCGCTTACGAAATTTGCCCGGTACTTAATTTCTCATCCTTTAGTTATTGCCATTACTTACCAGAGAAAATCTTGTTAACTAGGCAACATTTCTTCCAGAGGATTTGGCAACTTAGCTTACAGTAATTTGAACTGCAATCTGATAAAACTATAATGGCAACTATCCAAAGGAGGAAATCTATTAGATTTGGAAATAGCCACTTTTTCTCTACTCCTAAGATTAATTCTGGTTTTTGCTAAGGTATACTCCTAATGGTAGTTGCTTCTAGCAATTACTCTGCTTGGCTTTAATAATTAAATTAAAGCGGTGTAGTTAAAGGAGTCAGAAATAATGTTAGAACCAGCAAAAACTGTTCTCATCTATCAAAAACAACCAGGAATTAAAGAATTTTCCCCAGGCGAAGTCATTTTTGAAGCCGGAGAAATTGGCACTGTGATGTATGGTTTACTCGAAGGGGTAGTTGATTTATATGTGGGTAATAAAGTTGTAGAAACGATCGAAACAGGTGATATTTTTGGAGAAGGGGCGTTAGTTCATGAATCACATCAAAGGGCTACCACAGCTATAGCAAAAACTAATTGCAAACTAGCTTATTTAGATAAAGAAAGATTTCTGTTTGCAGTGCATGAAACACCTGTTTTTGCCCTAGAAATAATGCGGAGTTATTCAAATCGTCTGCGACGCTTAAAAAGTCAATATTAATGCTGCTAGGGGGCAGAAGTTTTAAGTAGTTAACTTAGCGGAATTCATCCTCATGGAAATACTAGTTCTCAATGCCGGATCTAGCAGCCAAAAAAGCTGCCTTTATATCCTAAAAGAAGATGCACTACCATCACAACCACCGCAACCACTTTGGGAAGCACAAATAGATTGGAGTCACCATCAAGGTGTAGCAGAACTGAAGGTGAAAACAATTCATGGGGCTGTTTTAAAAGAGGAATTAAAAACCCAATCTCGACTAGAAACAGTTGAGTATATGCTGCAAACTTTGTGGCAAGGTGAGACTAAAGTAATTAATAATTTAGGAGAAATTGATTGCGTTGGGCATCGGGTGGTGCATGGCGGAGACAAGTATCACGACAGTACTTTAATTACTAAAGAAGTCAAAGAAGCGATCGCAGATTTTGCCAAATTCGCCCCCGTTCATAACCCAGTTAATTTAGAGGGAATTGAAGCAATAGAACATATTTTAGGGGACAAAATCCCACAAATTGCCGTTTTTGATACGGCTTTTCATGCCAAAATGCCAGAAGCAGCGATTGTCTATCCCCTACCTTATGAATTTTACGAACATGGCATTCGTCGCTACGGATTTCATGGCATTAGTCACCAATATGTTTCCCAACGTGCAGCCCAACTTTTAGGCAAAGATTTAACCTCATTAAAGTTAGTAACTTGTCATTTAGGAAATGGTTGTTCTTTAGCAGCAGTAAAAAATGGACATAGCATTGATACAACAATGGGATTTACTCCCACTGCTGGATTAATGATGGGAACTCGTTCGGGAGATATCGATCCAGGAATTATTATAGACTTGTTGCGAAGGGGTCATACAGGCGAACAAATCGATGATATTTTTAATCGTCGATCGGGATTTTTAGGACTTTCGGGAATCTCTGCGGATATGCGACTTATTGAAGAAGCGATCGCCAAAGGTAACAACCGTGCCCAACTCGCTTATGATGTTTATGTTCACATCTTACGCTCTTTTATTGGTGCAATGATTGCCTCTTTAAGCGGTGTAGATGCCTTAGTATTTACTGCCGGAGTTGGAGAAAATGCCGCTAATTTGCGTGCAGATGTTTGTCAATCTTTTGAGTTTTTAGGGCTAAAACTTGACGAAGAAAAAAATAATCATAAACCTGTCGATCGAGATATTTCCACACCTGATTCCCCAGTCAAAGTTTTAGTAATTCACACACAAGAAGATTGGGCGATCGCCCAAGAGTGTGTTCGCTTAACTCAATTAGTCGCCAGTCACTAAAAATCTATAAATTTAATATACAATTCTGGTTACTATTCTTCGCTTAGTTCGTTGTAACGACTTCAGTCGCTTAGTTCGTTGTAACGACTTCAGTCGTTTTTTCCCAGATAAAAGGACTAAAGTCCTCACAACGAACCGGGACTAAAGTCCTCACAACGAACCAAAAAAAAGACGGTTTTCCCGTCTTCTTTACATTCAAAACCAAATTCTATGTAAAATAGCTTCACCAGTAGAAGTCTAATTTCCTGATTTTGGTTTCAAAGCCAACAAAATTTCCATTTGACTAGTTGATGAATCTGGCTGAGTAGCAGTTAAACCAATACCCCGAATTGAATTTAGAAAAGCACTAGCTTCTGAAGGTATTGTACTTTGTGGATTGCTAGCCAAATTACGATTCATCAAAGCCATTGTTTTGTCCATATCCAGGTAAAAATAACCGCCATTTGGCTTGGGTAAAGTATTAGTAACAGCTTTAAATGACGGGCTATTTTCTAAAGATTGAGAATTACTAGCCATCGTATCAACAACAGAACCACCTGTAGCGATAAACAGAGATTCTCCATCTAACCAACCATAACCTAACCAAGCTTCTTGCCCAGGACTTGACCATTCGGTAATAGTTTTCCCTTGAATATTTCTTTGTGTGACATTAATTGCATTAGTCTTGGCTACTTCATTGATTTTTGCTAAAGTATTTTCGGCAGTTTTGCGATCGCTAGTTTTTAACACAAAAGCTCCACCAAAACCTAACTGTGCTAAAACCCCTTGATTAGCAGAAACCGCCCCTAAAGCAAATTCCCCATCCATCCAACCAAAAACATCTTCATCTAAATCCAGATTCAAGTTAGTTTTAAGTTGTCCCCGCATTTGGTCAATTTGTTGTTGAATCCCTGGATTAGTTTTTGTTTGAGTCACAAATGTTGACCAACCTCGATTAATTCCCTGACCACTAATTAAAGCCACAGTTTCCAAAGGAAATTGAGAAATTACCTTTCCGGGAGTAGGTTTGTATGTAACTAAATTTAAAGCTGGATCGATTTTAGCAACAGCCTTCATTCTAATTCCAGCGTTATCAATTCCTACCCCAGCCGCCAAAGACTTAACCATTTTTAATTGATTCAAAGTTTCTGGAGGTAATGAGCCAGCATTAGGATTACTAGCTATTAATTGTTGAATTACACCACCATAATTAGGTAAATAAATTTGTACAACCGGATTTGGCACATCTACTCCCTTTGTAACCATTGAACTAACACCCTCTTGGCTAGCAAAAGAAGGCTCACCCTTAGAAGTGTCAATTGCCGATTCTACAGTTTTTTTACCCTCTGAAATTATCAAATGGTCGCCTAAAATAGCCGTATAAATTTTACCGCTTTTACCAGTAGACTCAAAGATTTTCACTCCCTTATAGTCACTTTCGACAACTTTTTCCTTAGATTTATTGAGTTTATTGGCAAAGTTAAACAAGCTAATTTTGTCCTTTGTACCCACAACAAATAGTAAGTTCGGTGCATTAGCAACTGGGGGTGTAGGTGGTGTAGGTGGTGTAGGGGTTGTAGTTGCAGGTAACACCGCAAACATGACACTACCCAACCAAGGTTTCACATCTTTGTCATAATCTATTTTTGACTCATTGAGCATTTGTTGGTTAAAATCAGCAAGGCTTTTACCAATTAATTGTTGCGCCTCTTTTGTACCAAACTGTTGCAATTGTGCCCAACTCTTTGCATCTGGAGAAACAAAACCTACCATCAAAGCTTCATCAGGGACAATCTTTGCACTAGCTAGAGGACTAACATCACTGAAAGTACCTCTTAAATAGAGATAACCAAGAGTTGCCCCACCTGCAATAACGGCAGCAGCACCAATTCCTACTGGAATCAGCCAATTTGATTTTTTCTCAGACATTTTTTTAAGATTTACTCAGATAGTTGTTAAAAAGTCGAAAAATTAACTCTCACTCTGAGAGCATCCGTAGACTGGTTAATATTTCTACTAAATAAATACTTCAACCTGAAAAAAAGCTATTCCAGAAGGCAGAGAAAAGGGGACTGGGGACTGGGGACTGGGGACTGGGAGACAAGGGGACAAGGGGACAAGGGGACAAGGGGAATTTTTATCTTCTGCTCCCCTGCCCCCCTGCCCCCCTGCCCCCCTGCCCCCCTGCCTCTTACAACTTGGCGGTTTCCAAAACTTGTGGTTCTTGGAACAACGGTGTACTCAAGTAACGTTCGCCAAAACTTGGTTGTATCATCACAATTAAACGACCTGCATTTTCTTCCCGTTTGCCAATTTTAATAGCTGCTGCTAAAGCTGCACCAGAAGAAATTCCAGAAAGCAAACCTTCTTCCCTTGCTAAACGACGACTAAAATACATCGATTCATCATCTGCAACTGGAATTACTTCATCAATTAATTCCACTCGCAAAACTTCGGGAACAAACCCCGCACCAATACCTTGAATTTTATGGGGGCCCGGTTTTCCTCCAGAAAGCACTGGACTATTTACAGGTTCAACTGCGATCGCTTTAAAACTCGGTTTCCTCTGCTTAATTACTTCTGCTACTCCGGTTAAAGTCCCACCAGTACCAACCCCAGCAATTAAAAAGTCTACTTCTCCATCGGTGTCAGCCCAAATTTCTTCAGCAGTGGTTTCGCGGTGAATTTTGGGATTAGCTGGGTTGCGGAATTGTTGCAACAGATAACCATTAGGAATGCTAGCAGCAATCTCTTCCGCACGCTTAATTGCTCCCCGCATTCCTTCCATGCCTGGAGTTAATTCTAATGTGGCACCATAAGCTTTGAGCATATTGCGTCTTTCCATGCTCATTGTCTCTGGCATGGTGAGAATTAATTCGTAACCTTTGGCAGCTGCTACCATTGCTAAAGCGATGCCTGTGTTACCAGAAGTGGGCTCGACTAAAACAGTTTTTCCTGGCTCAATTAATCCCGCTTCTTCTGCTACTTGAATCATACTTGCGCCGATGCGGTCTTTCACAGAAGCAGCTGGATTCATCCCTTCCAACTTAACAACAATTCGCGCTAAACTTCCTTCTGCTTGCGGAATTCTATTTAATTCAACTAGCGGCGTGCGTCCAATTAATTCCGTAACATTACGAGCAATTCGCATTTTGTACTCCTTAACGCGCTTGAGAGTTTGACTTTTGGCTTTCATCCCAGTGGTCAGAGAAGTCCTGTCAGGTATGCCGCTCCTTGCTTTGCTCGTAATTACTAACTGGTTCTAAAAGAGCTAATCAAGCGTTTTCCACCTAACTGGACAGTTTTATCTCTTCCAAAGTATGACCTTAATTATACTACGGTTAGCCGATTGGATTATTGTACTTGTTGCAACAAAAATCTACTTTTCCTCTAAGTTTAACTTTTTTTAAGTAATTAAATCAGTAAAAATTCTTAAGTACTATCCACCCACTTGCGGTTTTTACGTACTTAAGTAAAAGCCCTGAGTAAGTATTCCTAAGTGAAAACCACTAGAAACTTTTTCAGTGAAAATAACTAGGAAGTAATGCTTTAAAATAGCTTTAAAATTCATGAATTATTCATATTAAATTTTGTTAATACATATTTTTTAGTTTATATAGAAATACTAATTTAATTGAGGGATTAATAATTTATTTGCAGTTGCAAAGTTAATTTTTGCATTTAATTCAAAGTCTCGATCGCGAGCTAAAAAAACATGGGAAAAGTTGAGAATTCTCTAAATCTAAATACACCCGCAGAAAAATCTGATGGGCTAGTAGAAAAAGAGCGCAAAACAGGGCAGGTCTACTTTATTAGACATGGTGAAAGCACCAGCAACGAACGCAATATTTTTGCGGGGGTGCTGGATGTTGGACTGACAGCATTTGGTAAGTTGCAAGCACGTCGGGCGGGACTGGATATTAAAAAAAGAGGCATCAAATTTGATGCTGTATATGTTTCGCACATGAGAAGAGCGCGGCAAACTTGTCAAATTGCAGTTGATGTGAGCCAATCTCTTAAATCCCCGGATATCCCGATTAATATCGATCACCGCATTGGTGAGAAATCTTTTGGGATTTTTGCTGGGAGAAATTTAAATTTATTGCGCCTTGCTCTGGGCTATGAAGGCTTCGAGGAAATGTTACATTCCCATAACGAAGCGCCTCCAGCTGGGGAAAAAATAGACCAAGTTTATGCCAGGGCTGCTAGTTTTTACCGGGAAAAAGTTGTTCCCCATTTGGAACGAGGCGAAGATGTTCTGGTAGTGTGCCATCAATATGTTTTGGAGCCTTTAGCGCTTTATTTAAGTGGCTTACCACCAACGGCTTATAAACATTTGAAATTGCCAAATGGTAAGGCTCTGAGTAAGGAAGAGTTGACAAAATTCCGTGATAAAGAATCTAGCGGTAGTGCAGAGTTACGGAAAAAGTTCAACGATCTTTCGATTATGTGGGCGATTCTGCTCTATGCTGTGTCATTTTTAGTTGGCAGTTTGGCGAGAGCTTTTAGCGCTTCTAATTATCAGCTTCTTCCACCAGTGTTTACTTGGTTAATTGTTGCTTGTTTGGCAGTTTCAACTTTTTACACTTACTTAGATATTGACTTTGCTGGGACTAGGGGTAAAGTAACTCCTACTGTTAAGTCGATCGTCTATGGTTGGATGATAGTTCGATGGGCGATCGGACTATTTTTAATATTTTCAGGAATTTTGTATCAAAGTCCAGCAGACTTATACAAAATTTTGTGGGTGTTATTTTGGATGGTGCCACCAGCTTTGACTTCGCCAGTTTTATCAGTGCTTTGGGGCGGTAATCTTTATCCCTCTGCGGTGTTATCTCGGTTATTATCAATAGTTGCTCCTTTAGCGCTTCTAGGGACTTTTGCTATTGCGCCTTTACCAATTAAAGTTGACAGTTTGAACTTTTTCTTTGTCATTTTAATTGTAGGTTTAGCAATTCCCGCTGCGATCGCGCAATATTGGCGAGGTAAATCTCCTGTAGAATCAAATCACCACAGTAAAAACTGGAAATTTATCGGGGTTTTAGCTGTGGCAATTATGGCTTTATTTACAGGTTTTCAGTTTACGCCCTATACCATTATTTCCGACTTATTTACTTCAGCTGCGCCTGAGCGATCGCTAGCCTGTTTACAACAACTAGCATTAGCAGTATTAGTCTTTGTTTTCATGCGCTTGGCTGCTACATTAACTTACGTATTTTCCAACGGGAAAATCATCAAAGCAGAAGCACAAGACGCTTACATTCTATTAGTAAATCCCAACTTTTACCTCTGGGCAGCACTATTCATGAGCGCAGTTAGCGTAGTTCCTAACCCAGACACTCTAAGATATGCCGCTTTTTGGGCAGCACTGGGTTTCTTCTGCATCCCATTAGTTGAGCAAATTTTGTTCATGAATTTCTTCAGCAATGACATATTGCGAGAAACATTGCAATCCTCAAGAATGGCAACAGAAGATATCAGAAAACTGTTCCTAGAATTGGATAAAGATGGCAGTAAAGCACTGGATAAAGACGAGATTTTTGAACTCTTAGGAATGATTGAAGATTTAACAGTAGGCGAACGTAGTCCTGAAGAAGTCAGAAGACACATCACTGATTATCTTTTCAACATTCTCGACAGTGATAAAAATGGCACTGTTGACTTACAAGAGTTAGAAGATTACGTATCAGTATATGGGTTAGTTGCTAACCTTAACGCTGCTGCTTAATCCGGTTTTTTTGGATTGAACAAAGGGAGGTTAGCACAAATTTTAAGCTGACCTCTCTTATCCAATCTTTATTAACTAGAGTTTTACCCTACAAGTACAAGAGAGCCAAAAAAACTTTTAAAAATTGCAAGATTAAATTATTATTTCGTTTATTACAATTTTTCTAAAATATGTTTAAATTGTTATAGCAAAATATTAGGTACTAGAAAAATATGTCTTTAAATGTTGAACTGTTAGAGCAAAGTTTTGCACAAATCAAACCTAACTCTGAGGAATTTGTAGCTAGTTTCTACGACAACCTGTTTACAGCTTACCCAGAAGCAAAGGCGTTATTTGCCACAACTAATATGAACGAGCAACGGAAACATTTGTTAGCTGCACTAGTCATGGTAGTACAAAATTTACGGAAGCCGGAGGTTTTAGTGGAAATTCTTCAAACTTTAGGAGCTAAACATATCAAATATGGAACACTTCCCGAACATTACCCCTTAGTTGGGCAAGCATTACTAACAACTTTTGGGCAGTATCTTCAGCAGGATTGGACTCCTGAAATTAAGCAAGCATGGACAGATGCTTTTGAAGCAATTACTGCTTTGATGTTACAAGGTGCAGCCGAAGTATCTTCTTAGAACCCACATTCCGCACTTCAAAATGTAGTAAATAACTAAACATTTTGGTTAGCTTAGCGAGTACTTCAAGTATTTTTATTGATAGCTAAACTACTCAGGATTGGTGTAATACTTTGTCTACTATAATTTGAAGTGCGGAATCTGCAATATCAGGCTTTCAGAAGGTGGCAATAAATTTACTAAGAGGAAAAAATTATTTATGAAATTGGATAAGTTTGTCTTAGCCGAAAAAATGGCATTTCTCATTTCAATTCCACCAGAAAGCAATTTAGCCAAATTACTTTCCTTTTGTTTAGCAACAAAAGCTAGACACAATACTTCAGGAGTAGAGATTCTCAAGCTAACTTACGAACTAATGGAAAACCCATCCAATTTACCTTATTGGGTTCAAGATATAATGGGAATCGATCTAGATTATAGCGCCAATGAATGGAAAGCTTTGGGAGAAATGGGTATCAAAGATCCAGCAGAGTTCATGGCTAAACTTTATCAAGAATTGGCGGATTTGAATTTATAGCATCAACCTAAAACTTATGTAGATGGGTTCTCCCGGTTAACTATAAATTTTAAGCAACTTATCACTAGAAAAACCTATTCATTTGAAACATGAGTAAAAACATTGATAAATTCAGGGTCAAAAAATGTCTTTAAATGTAGAACTGTTAGAACAAAGTTTCGAGAAAATTAAACCTCATGCTCATGAATTTGTCGTAAGTTTCTACGAAAACTTATTTGCAGCTAATCCAGAAGTCAAACCTTTGTTTGCTCAAACTGATATGACAAATCAGTACAAAAAGCTGCTAAATTCCTTGGTGTTAGTCGTGGAAAATCTCCGCCAACCAGAAAACTTAGGAGCAGTACTGAATGCTTTGGGAGCTAGGCACGTTAGTTATGGAGTAATTCCTAAATATTATGGCCCAGTTGGTGCAGCTTTAATTACTACTTTTGAACAATATCTTCAAACAGATTGGACTCCTGAAGTTAAGCAAGCTTGGTTAGCTGCTTATCAAGCTATTACGGCTGAAATGTTAAAGGGTGCAGGAGCAGAATCAACAGCAACAGTTACTCCCGAACAGCCAAAAGTTGCCTCACCAGCTACAATAAAGACACCTGTTTCTCAGCCATCAGAATTACCAGTAGAATTATTAGAGCAAAGTTTTGAAAAAATTAAACCTCATGCTCATGAATTTGTCGTGAGTTTCTACGAAAACTTATTTGCAGCTAATCCAGAAGTCAAACCTTTGTTTGCTCAAACTGATATGACAAATCAGTACAAAAAGCTGCTAAATTCCTTGGTGTTAGTCGTGGAAAATCTCCGCCAACCAGAAAACTTAGGAGCAGTACTTAAAGCCTTGGGAGCTAGGCACGTTAGTTATGGAGCAATTCCTAAGTATTATGGCCCAGTTGGTGCAGCTTTACTCACCGCTTTTGAACAATATCTCCAAGAAGATTGGACTCCTGAAGTGAAGCAAGCTTGGTTAACTGCTTATCAAGCTATTACTGCTCAAATGTTAAAGGGTGCAGATGAAATATCCTCACCAAAAGTGGCAGCAACAGTAAAGCCTGCGGAATCAACAGTAAGTCAGCCTGAAACAAAGCCAGAAAAAGCTCCGAAACAGCGAGAAAAAACTACTATTCAAGACTTGCTTAAAGTTTTCACTAATATTCCGAAAAAACTTGTTGATACTTTTTGGGTATTACCCGCTTGGTTAGTCGCGGTTTGTGCAGCTTTATTGTTTATTTTAGTGTATTTGTTTGCTGATGAAAATTCTGTTGTTTCAGAAATTGTGGAAAGTGCTGATGTATTGAGTTTAATAATTGCCTTAGTTTTGTTTATTAAGGAAACTCCCGATCGCCGCAAGCAATTTTACTACCAAGCTTGGAGTACAATTGATGCAGCACATGGAGTAAAAGTTAGCTACGCCAGACTTTTAGCACTACAAGATTTAAATGAAGATGGTGTTTCTTTGCGAGGATTGGACACTCCTGGTGCAGAATTAGTAGATATTAATCTTCCCAAAGCTAATCTTAGTTCAGCTAATTTAAGTGCAACCGATTTGACTAATGCTAACTTAAGTTACGCCAACTTGGACAATGCTAACCTCAGTCAGAGCAAACTTAGTGGTGCTAATCTTAGTCATGCTAACTTTGGTTTTGCGAAGTTAAATCAGGCTAATCTTAGTAGTGCTAATCTTAGTAACGCTAACTTAATTTGTGCAGATTTAACTCAAGCTAACCTCAGTGGTGCTAATCTAAAAAATGCTAGTTTAAGTGGTGCAAATTTGGAGGGAGTCTACCTAACTGGTGCCAATCTTAAAGGTGCTAAAGTGAGTGATTTTGAGTTGAGTGTTGCTTTCCTTGAAGGCGCGATTATGCCTAACGGAAAGAAATATAAATCAGCAGAAACAGCAAAAATAAATTCATAATTTTACGAGGATTACTAACAGAAATTAGCCGTTTAGAAAGCGAACAAAAGAAGACTTCATCTAGTAGCTAATTAATGCAGTGAGGCAGAAGTAACTATAAGGTTAAAACCCGTGAAAAAGCTTCTGCCTTCTACATCTTCAGATTAGTTTTCTACAGTAACTTGTTGCGGGGCGATCTCTGTAGGGAAATTGTAGTTTTTGCCATTCAATTCGTTCATTTCAACTCCGATTTCAATTGCTTTCGGGATAGCAGCGAGTTCAATTCCTTCTTCATTGAACCGTTTTTGAATTAGGCGAATAATATCTGCGTAGGTATCCCAAAAATCATCTTTCTTCGTCCATCCACCAGCAAACAGGCTGATATAGTACTCTTCAATCTGCCACACAAAAGTACTGGGAGCGGGATTGGTGAGAACTTTGGGGTGAGATTTGAAGGTGTCTATAAGTAGTTGCTCTACCTTTTTGAGGTCTTCGTCAAAGGCGACGCGGAACGAGAGCATGATTTTGCGGTTTTTATCGTGGCTTAAGTTTTCGATCGTGTCATTCCAAATATTATTGTTAGGAATAGTAAATATCTGACCGCTAAAGCCTTTGATTTTGGTGTTGGCTAAGGTAATAGCTTCCACCCATCCCCAGAGTTCACCTACTTTTATTTCGTCGCCCACATCAAAGGGTTTGTAAGCCATGATCATTAAACCGCTAGCTAAGTTACCCAGGTTGCTTTGCAGCGCGAATGCTAGGACAAAACTTACACCCCCAACTAAGGCTAAAACTGGGCCAAGGCTGACTTCCAGCGCTGTTAAAGCTAACAGGAAACCGACTACAACTCCGCCACGCTTGACGAGCATGACGATAAATTGGCGCATAATTGCTGATGTACCGCCAAATCGGGAAAGTATTTGATTGAGTAGTGCGCCCAGGATTTGAGAAACTACGATCGAAGCTAGAATAATCCCAGTAAACTTGCCGAAATTACCAGCCCAGCGCAAACCTCCTTCGCTAGATTGTGCCCAGCTGATCAGCCGTAAGCCCAGCCCTTCAGTGTCTTTGGTATCCACTTCGACGGTGCTAACTGCTTTAATGTACTGACGATAGGACTTAACATCGCCACCTTTTTTTTCTAGTTCGTCTAAGACTGCGTTAAGGCGATCGATCAGTGCCGTCTGCTGTCCTTGAAGTTCAGTTACAGTGGTAACGAGTTGGTTTTTCGCTTCCGACTCAGCATCGGCACTCTTTTCCAGCTGTTGCGTCGTTCGTTCTACCTCTTGTTTCTTTTCTTGCAACTTCTGTTCGTTGTTCACTACTCCTGGTACACCCGCAACTTTCTCCTCTGGATTGTTTTTAATTTCAGTTTTTTCCAACGTCGCTGTAGCATTGTTTAAATTCTGGGATGACTGCTCAGTTTTGTCACCTTTACTAACCCCTAATTCTTGGAGTAGTTTCTTCAGGGCTTCATCCGCTTTGTCTAGCTGTTCGGTAGCTTTTTTATATTCTGGTGAATCAAGTTTCGCGCCTTTTTGTGCTTCTTGGGCATCCTCTACTTTTTTAATTGCAGCTTCTAGTTTTTCGATTTTTTTAGTTGCATCTTGATAAGCTAAAGAGCCTGCTGTTAATTTATCTCGATCGGCTTTTGTGCGATCGAGTGTTTGTTTAGCTGTGTCTAAGTTACCTGTTTTCTTAGCTTTTTCTAATGCCTCTTGTGCTGTTTCGTCTTTTTTTAATTCAGCCTTTGTTGTTTGGGCTTCATCAACAGCTTTTTGGGCTTTTTTTAAGTTTTCTTGGGCTTCTTCTACCTTTTTCGTTGATTCTTGATATTGCGGCGAACCAACAGTAGCACCTTGTTGAGCTTTTTGGGCTTCTTCCAGGGCTTTTTTAGCTGTTGCTAGGGCTTCGGCACCTTCTTTTTGTTTGGCAATAGCTAAATTCTGACGTTTAATTGTAACTTCAGCTTGACTGATTTCTTTGGCTTTATCTTGCAGTGCTTGCATCCAAGCCGCTGCTTCGTTTTGCAGTTCATCTAATGTCAACGGTTTGACGAGTAGTTTCAGTTCATCAACTGGAATATCAAGCTGTTTGATGGTTGTTGCTGCTTTGGGATCTGGTGGTTTTGCTGATTTTGCTGGTTCCACCTTTTCCGTTTTAGCATCTGGTGCTGGTTCCTGCTGTTCCTGCGATCGCACAGGAGTAACCCAAACCGCAAAAGCGCCGATCGCTCCTACAAGCATAATAGCTCGAACTCGGTAACGCCACATTTATCACATCCCTCCGTTCAGTATTTTTACTAATCACTTATTTTTAGGATACCCATTAGTTCGCTTAAAAATTTATATTATGTTGGTATAAATAATTTACTTTTGTAACTTTTGATAGATGAAATAAGTATTTATTCTCGTGCTATTCCGGTTACACCCATAAACTCAAAGGTTAAAAAAGGCAATTACATTTCTACTTTTTAGACTAAACAAGATTCCAAGGTTAGTAGTATTTATGACGAAAAATCTACAAAGTAACTCTAAGTATGGAGAAATTTGTCCAAAAACTAGCTATTTTCAGGAAAAAATGGGGTTATTGACTTATTTATAGTCAATAACCCCGTTCTTTGGAAATTTTGTATTGATTGAACTAAAATTCTGACAACTGACTTTGCAGCGAACTTAAATTAAGCTGTTGGTTTAGGTAATTTAGAGAGGTTTTCGCTGTAGATATTTACTGCCAAATTATCATCTTCGCGGTTCGTTAGCGATCGCCTAACCTCACCCAAAATCAGCGGTTGAGAAACCCCCGCTTCTGGATGAATCATTGTTCTAGCACGAATGACTAAACTATCACCACCCAATCTGCCATAAGAAAACAAATCTGCTGCGGCTTGACGCAAAGTTGCATCTAATTCAGACTGAGTGATTGTGGGGGGAACTGCGATCGAAGCTAAAGTTGCCCCATTATCAAACACCACCGAATAGCGAATAGCACCGGGAATAGTAGTATGGGAGAAAAGCCCTAAACTTAAAGCAAATAAACCACCAGTTAAAACCCCCATAAACCCAGTAGCACCAACAAATCGAAAGCGAAATCCCCACTTAAAAACAAAAGCTATTAAAGTCAACGCCGCACAACCTAAAGTTAGAATCCCTGCCCACTTACCAGCAATTAAAAAATCTGTTGTTGTTAACATAAATTCTGCAATGTTTGATTTTCAATTTTCGATTTTAAACCAATATTAGGTACGTTGTTGCGCTTTAGCGCTATAGTGGCGCTAAAGCGCAACAACGTACTTAGTTTATGATTGATTTCCCAGGAAAAATCCACACCTAAAATCTCAACAAACTGCAATTAAGCTTCCTCTTTTTCATTACTGATAAAGCCATTTGACTCAGCATTATCAGCTGATTGCAACGCCGCTTTTAAAGCGTGCCAAGTTAGATTAGCACATTTAATTCGCACAGGGAATTGGGCAACCCCTTGCATAACATTTAATTTTCGCAACTCTTTGGGAAACTCTGCTTCACCTTTCATCATTTGTTGGAAACGTTCCACCATTTCCAAAGCTTCCTTAACAGTTTTTCCCTTTAAAGCTTCCGCCATTAAATCAGCAGAAGCCATCGAAATTGCACAACCTTCCCCCTCAAATTTGGCATCTACAATTGTGTCGCCAGCATCATTTAGTTGCAACGTCAATTCGATCGTATCGCCACAGGAAGGATTATGCCCTTTTTGATATCGATGCACCGGATTAGTTTTACCCTTGTGCCTGGGTGTTTTATATCGTTCTAGAATTACCTGTTGATACAGGTCGCGCAAATTGCCCAAAGTCATAATTCGACTGATATTATGTTGTTTATCTTCCTATTTGATTGTAACGGTAATCAAACCTTTCAATTGTTAAATTGGTAAATCCGCACGGGGGTTAAAGGTTTCAATTTGGCGGATTTTTTCATAAAGTTCTCTTTCCCTGGAACTAATCTCTTTAGGAATCACTATTTGAATTTCCAACAATTGATCTCCCCGACTGCCATCTTCCATCGGATAACCTTTATTAGCAAGGCGCAATCTTTGACCTGATTTTACACCAGGAGGAATATTCATTTTTACCCGTCCATCTAAAGTTGGCACTTGTACTGGTGCGCCTAAAACTGCTTCACTGGGAGTAATAGGCAATTGGCAAACAATATCTGCACCTTCCAACTTATAAAACGAATGTGGTGTAACAGTAATTTTCAGGTAAAGATCGCCACCGCCTATGCCTTGACCTTTCAGACGAATGCGTTGATCTGTTACCATTGCGGGGGGCATATTTACTTCTAAACTGCGTCCATCTTCTAAGCGAATTCTTTCTACTCCCCCAGTGTAAGCTCTTTCTAAAGGTAAAGTTAATCGCGCTTCAATATCTTTGCGAGTTGGACGAGAAGGGACGGTGTAACTAACTTTAGTATTTCCGGGGCGAAATTCATCTTCTGCAACTTTAGCACGGGAATTCACATCATCTTCTGTCGCTACCCGGACTTTTTTGTTACTGCGTCCTAGTAGTTCATCGATGAATTGACCAAACTCGGTAAACTGACTGTAATAGTCATCATCTTTATCATCACGATTACCATTAAACCAACTTTTGCTACCACGAGCCGATCGACCTCCGCCAAATCCTCTTTGTTTCCAATAGCGACTAAATTGGTCATATTCTGCACGTTTATCGATATCAGAAAGTACTTCGTAAGCTTCACCGATATCTTTAAATTTTTCTTCCGCTTCTTTGTTTCCCGGATTTAAATCTGGATGATATTGTCTAGCTAGTCTCCGATAGACTTTTTTGATTTCTTCTGCTGATGCTTCTCTGGGAACACCCAGAATTTCGTAATAGTTTCTAAAGTTTTCCATAGTTATTTGTCATTGGTTATTTGTCATTTGCCATCGGTTATTTTGTCATTTGTCATTGGTCATTTGTTTATTACTAATCACCATTGACCAATGACAGGTGACTATTTACTATGACAATTAGAACCAATCATCGTCATCATCATCATCCCAATCTTGTCTTTGAGGTTGTTGGCTTCTTCGACCTGTTCCAATACCATCAGAAGTATTGCGACGATTAGACCCAGTATCATAGTAAGGGCGATCGTCACGAATCACTTCACGGCGATCGTCACGGCGATCGTCATAACGTCGATCGTCATAGCGGCGATCGTCATAATCTCGATTATTATTCCCGTAATACGATCGATCTCTATCTCTAAAATCGAAGTCCTCATCGTCATCATCTCCAGAGAAAGCGCGACGAATCGATCCGAATAAATCGTCTTCTTCTTCGGTATAACGCAGACGTACTTCCCGATTCATTTCATATAGAATATCCTGCAAATCTGCTTGACTCCTATCAATTCCCGCATCATCATTTCTTGCTAAATAATCGCGCAATTCGCGGACTAAACTTTCAATGCGGTAACGATATTCATTAGCAAACTGCATTCCCAAATCTATACTTACTTCTCGCAGTTGTCTTTCTGCTTGAGTCGCTAAAGATTCTGCACGATTTCGTTTTTCAATTCTCTCCCTTTGCAAGCGATCGACTTCCGCATATTCTTCAGCATCCCGAATCATTTGTTGCACTTCACTTTCACTCAAAGTCGAAGCTTCTTGAATCGTGACAGTTTGTTCTCGACCTGTGCTTCTATCTAATGCCGTGACTTGCAAAATGCCATTAGCATCAATATCAAAAGCGACTTGAATTTGAGGAATTCCTCTCGGCGCAGGTGGGATTCCTAATAACTTAAATCGACCCAAAGATTTATTATCTTTTGCCATTTCTCGTTCCCCTTGGAGAACGTGAATTTCTACCATTGTTTGATTGTTCTCTCCGGTAGAAAAGGTATCGGATCTTCTAACTGGAATTGTCGTATTGCGGGGAATTAATTTTTTCATTACGCCGCCGATCGTTTCCAATCCCAAAGATAGCGGAGTCACATCTAATAACAGGATATCTTTAAATTCTCCTGCCAAAATTCCCGCTTGAACTGCTGCACCAACAGCGACAACTTCATCAGGATTAATGTTTTGATTGGGTTCGATATCGATAATACTAGCCACCAAATCTTGAACCATTGGCATTCGCGTTCCCCCGCCAACAAGTACCACTTCGTCGATATCTTCTGGCAACAGATTAGCATCAGCCAAAGCGCGTTTTACAGGTCTGCGAAGGCGGCTAACTAAATCGGTACATAGAGCTTCAAATTGCGATCGCGTCAACCGAGTTTCTAAATGTACGGGACCGTTTTCCGTTGCCGCAATAAATGGTAAGTTTATCTCAGTAACGCTAACGCCAGAAAGTTCAATTTTTGCCTTTTCTGCTGCTTCAATTAAGCGTTGTAAAGATTGGCGATCGCGTCTTAAATCAATCCCTTCCTGTTCCAAAAATTGTTCTGCCAACCAATCAACAATCTTACTATCAAAATCATTCCCCCCCAACTGAGTATCGCCGCTAGTAGCCTTGACCTCAAAAACACCATCACCAACATCTAAAATAGACACATCAAAAGTGCCACCACCCAAATCAAACACCAAAATAGTTTGATTGTTTCGCTTATCTAAACCATAAGCCAAAGCCGCCGCTGTAGGCTCATTAAGAATCCGCTTAACCTCTAAACCTGCAATTCTTCCTGCATCTCTTGTAGCTTGCCGTTGCGAATCGTTAAAATATGCCGGAACCGTAATTACCGCCCCTGTAACTGGCTGTCCTAAGTAACGACTGGCTTCATCAGCCAACTTTTTGAGCACCATTGCCGAAACTTCTTCAGGTGCAAAATCCTTATTCAGACGGGGACACTTAATCTTAATATTTCCCTGTTCATCCTTGCGAATCGTATAAGGCACTCGCTTCGACTCTGGGCTAATTTCCGCATACTTACGCCCGATAAACCGCTTCACCCCATAAAATGTATTTTGCGGGTTGAGCACAGCTTGTCGCCGCGCCATTTGCCCTACCAGACGTTCCCCATCCTTGTTAAAGCCAACTACAGAGGGAGTAGTCCGCATTCCTTCGGCATTGGCAATTACCAAGGGTTTGCCACCCTCCATCACAGCTACCACTGAGTTTGTTGTACCCAAGTCAATGCCGACTACCTTTCCCATGCGTTACTGTTCTCCTCGCCTCTATTAAATAATGTTGAGAACTATTGCTGAAATTATTCTATCTTGCCAGCGGCAGATACATCGGGGAAAGGCAGAGGCGGACAAAAGTTTTGAGTTTGTAGGGGTGCGTTAGCTATTTGTAGGGTGCGTTAGTGCTAACGTAACGCACCATCCCACTAAATACTTAGGACTCAAAAGCTTTCAATCCATTTTAATGGACTTGGGCTATAAGAAAAGCGAATTGATAAGGCAGGCGGATTTTGGCAGTGGTGCAAGATCTCAGTATTACACTTTGGCGATCGCTATATGATTTTCACATCTAGGTGTGGCATCTTAGCGATGATCGATCATGACCGTTTATTCAAAGAACTACTAACAACCTTCTTTTTCCAGTTCATCGAATTATTTTTTCCCGATGTTGCAGCATATCTGGAACGTGACTCGCTGACTTTTCTGGATAAGGAGATTTTCACCGATGTTACCGCTGGCGAACAATACGAAGCCGACTTAGTGGCAAAAGTAAGGTTTCGAGGTGAAGAATCATTTTTCCTGATTCATACCGAACACCAATCAGAAGCAAGAGGCGACTTCAGTAAAAGAATGTTTCGCTACTTTGCTCGATTGTACGAAAAACACGCTTTGCCAGTTTATCCCATTGCCCTATTTTCCTACGACGTACCACAACGCCCAGAAACAACTTTTCACTCAGTTGATTTCCCCGACTTCCGGGTACTGGAATTTAATTATCGAGTAATTCAGCTAAATCGCCTCAACTGGCGAGATTTTCTGCGTTACCAAAATCCGGTAGCTAGTGCGTTAATGGCAAAAATGAAAATAGCGCCAAAAGATCGTCGGCGCGTGAAATTTGAATGTTTGTGCTTGATGGCTACCTTACGGTTAGATAAAGCACGAATGAAGCTGATTTCCGGGTTTATTGACACTTATCTACGTCTAACAGCTGAAGAGGAACGACTTCTCCAAGCTGAAATTAATACAATTGAACCATCTGCAAGGGAGGTAGTTATGGAGATTGTTACCAGTTGGGAACTACGAGGAATAGAGCAAGGACTAGAACAAGGACGACAACGAGAAGCATCCTTTGTTCTGCGCCTGCTTAACCGTCGTCTTGGCGAAATTGCTCCTGATTTAGAGGAAAAAATTCGCAGTTTATCGACTGAAAAATTGGAAGATTTAGGTGAGGCGTTATTAGATTTTTCGGAGGTTGGTGATTTGGTTGATTGGTTTAATAGGGAGGTAACGCCGTAATCGAAAATTGATTTAGGGTGGGCAATATCCACCCTGATTTTTTTTCTACAAATCAGTGTTTTAGTCGTTGTAATTTTTGGGGATTTGGGAAATGCGATCGCCAATCCTGTACTACCACCAGTTATCGCCCTCCCCAACCATCTAAAATAATCGACAAATACTCCCTAATTTCTAAAACAATTCGTATCTATGTCACTCAAAGAATTAGAACCAAAACTCCTTGCATTAACACCCGCCGAAAAAGCCCAAGCAATTCAACTATTAGCCCAAAGTTTAAGTAACACTTGGCAAGGTGTAGAAAAAACTCCTGGAGTGTGTGGTGGTGAAGCTTGTATCGCCGGAACTCGCATTCCAGTTTGGATACTTGTAAATGCACGTCGCATAGGTATAACTGAAGCAGAACTTTTATATGACTATCCAACAATATCTGCTGCTGACTTAACAAATGCTTGGGCTTATGCAGAAGCATTTCCTGAAGAAATTGAAATAGCCATCCGCAAAAATGAGGAAGATTAACCGATGGCAAGTTTTTATGCAGACGAACAATTCCCGAAGCGAGTGGTAGAATTACTCAGAGATTTAGGTCACGACGTTCTTACAGTACAGGAAGCAGGAAAGGCAAATCTGAAGATTCCCGATGAAGAAGTTTTGGCATTTGCTGTAAGTGAGGAACGCGCAGTTTTGACTTTAAATAGAGAAGATTTCTTCCGACTTCATCGCTTTCAACCTGAACATTTTGGCATAATTGCTTGCACAGACGATCGCGATCGGGAAAGAATGGCAACTCGCATTAACGAAGCGATTTCTAGGGAAGAAGACTTGAGAGGTAAATTAATTCGAGTTGTTCGTCCGTCTAGATGAAAATTATGCAATATCAAAATCTTTTTCTAACTCCCATTACTACTGGAGTAATCAAGCTAATGGAAGAACTAATCACTCTAAAAGAACTACTACACCAAGGCAATATAGCAGAAGCTTTGTTAATCGTAGAAGAACTCGAAGAAATGAGCAAATCTGATAAATTAAACAAAATATTTAGTTATGGCATCATTTTATTATTACACTTGATTAAACAAGCGGCAGAAAATCGCACTACAAGGTCTTGGAATTTCTCAATTCGCAATTCAGTTACGCAAATTCAACGCACCAATCGTCGCCAAAAAGCTAAAGGAACTTACCTAACTGAAGATGAATTAAGAGAAACTTTACAAGAAGCTTACGATTTAGCTTTGGAAAAAGCTGCTTTAGAAGCTTTTGAAGGTCAATATCAAACAGAAGAATTAGGCAAATTAGTTAATCAAAAAGAAATAATTCAAAAAGCAATAGATTTAATAATTGAAAAATAGTTACTCTGTCCCAGAGAGAAAAAAATAAACAATTCCCAGTCCCTAATCCCCAGTCCCCAATCCCCGATCGCCACATTTCTTGCAAAATGTAACGGACTGTAAAGTATAATGAGACCGATAAAGACGCAAGCAAGATTAAGGGTAATACCATACGAATGCGAGTTGCGATCGCTGGAGCAGGTCTAGCAGGACTTTCCTGCGCTAAATATCTCACAGATGTCGGTCACACCCCGATCGTCCTAGAAAGCCGAGACGTACTAGGAGGATTAGTGGCTGCATGGAAAGACAAAGATGGCGACTGGTACGAAACTGGATTGCACGCTTTCTTCGGAGCCTATCCCAATATGCTTCAACTGTTCAAGGAATTGGACATCGAAGATCGGCTCCAGTGGAAAGAACATACACTAATTTTCAATCAACCAGAAAAACCTGGAACATATTCCCGTTTTGATGTCCCAGATATCCCCGCACCGATAAACGTAATTTTGTCCATTCTGCGGAACAACGATATGCTCACTTGGGAGCAGAAAATCCGCTTTGCCATCGGACTACTTCCGGCAGTAGTTCGGGGACAAAAGTACGTCGAGGAAATGGACAAATACTCGCTTTTGGAATGGCTGAGAAGACAAGGTGTTGATGAAAAAGTAAACACCGATATCTTTATCGCCGCTTCCAAAGCTCTCACCTTCATTAATCCCGATGAAGTTTCCGCTACCATTCCTTTAACTGCGCTTAATCGCTTCCTGCAAGAGCGCTACGGCTCGAAAATCGCCTTTTTGGATGGTTCTCCTACCGAACGGATGTGTCAGCCTTTAGCGGACTATATTACCCAACGTGGGGGCGAAATTCGGATTAACTCGCCGCTTAAGGAAATTGTCCTGAACGAAGATGGCACAGTTAAACATTTTGTAATTCGGGGACTCAACGGCGCACCCGATGAGATTTTGACGGCAGATGTTTACGTTTCCGCGATGTCTGTGGATGTGGTGAAAGTGCTGTTGCCTAAACCTTGGCAGCAAATGGAATTTTTCCAAAAGCTGGAAGGTTTGGAAGGTGTGCCTGTGATTAATCTACATTTGTGGTTCGATCGCAAACTCACAGACATCGACCAACTGCTATTCTCCCGTTCCGACTTACTCAGCGTCTATGCCGACATGAGTAACACCTGCCGGGAATACGCCAATCCCGATCGCTCGATGCTAGAACTAGTTTTAGCACCCGCAAAAGATTGGATCGATCGCTCTGAAGAAGACATCGTAGCCGCAACAATGACAGAGTTGAAAAAACTCTTCCCCCACCACTTTGACAGTGATAAGCCAGCCAAATTACTGAAATATCACATCGTAAAAACGCCGCGCTCAGTCTACAAGGCAATTCCAGGTCGTCAACAGTACCGTCCTTCCCAAACTACACCTATTAATAATTTTTATCTTGCAGGTAGTTATACCATGCAACGTTATTTAGGCAGTATGGAAGGTGCCGTACTTTCTGGTAAGCTGACAGCGCAGGCGATCGCTGAAGCACACCCGCAAACAGCAAAAAAGGTAAACAAAACCCCAATCACCTCCCAGCCTGCGACCAATGCTGCAACTGTCTAATTACCCTCGCATGAGAACGCTGGCCTCTTTGGAGCAATCCTACGAACTCTGTCGTCAAATAACAGCTAAATACGCCAAGACCTTTTATTTAGGCGCATTACTAATGCCGGAGGCCAAGCGTCGGGCAATTTGGGCTATCTATGCTTGGTGCCGTCGTACAGATGAACTCGTAGATGGCCCCCAATCAGTCAACACCACCGACGAAACTCTCGATCGCTGGGAACAACAGCTAGAATCAGTTTTTGCTGGCGTTCCCCAAGACGATCAAGATGTCGCTTTAGTTGATACCCTGCAACGTTACCCGATGGACATTCAACCATTTCGGGATATGATTGCAGGTCAACGAATGGACTTATATCGCAATCGATATGAGACTTTTGAAGAACTCAATCTCTACTGTTATCGGGTCGCTGGTACAGTTGGGTTAATGTCTACTGCTGTCATCGGTGTCGATCGGACTATTTACACTGCCCCTTGGAATCAAGATCGAGAAGTTTATATTCCTACAGAAGAAGCGATCGCATTAGGAATAGCCAACCAATTAACTAACATTCTCCGCGATGTGGGAGAAGATGCCCGTCGCGGACGCATCTACCTACCCTTAGAAGAATTAGCTTTGTTTAATTACACGGAAGCTGATTTATTGAATGGCGTAGTTGACGATCGTTGGCGAGAATTAATGCGTTTCCAAATTCAACGGGCACGCAAGTATTTCGTATTAGCAGAAAAGGGCATTCGCGCCCTCAGTGCTGATTCCCGTTGGCCCATTTGGGCAGCTTTGATGCTGTACCAAAGAATTTTAAATGCGATCGAACGGAATAACTACGATGTTTTCCGGCAAAGAGCTTATGTTTCTAATCCAACCAAGCTGCTATGTTTGCCGATCGCCGGGATACGCTCAAAAGTCCTCTAAAAGTCAATGCTCAACCAGTTAATTTGGTTGAGCTTATCTTTAATATTCCTATCGACACAAATACACAAATAACTAGAATGTCTGTTGTAAGCACTTTAGTGCTTTTATCTAAGAAATGTACGACTAAAGTCGCTACAACAAACAATATTGATTATTTAGCAGCTTCGCCTTTTTTCAAAGCTTTTTCTACTAATTCATCATCGACATTTCCCACACTTTCAGCCGCAGGATTAACGTCTCTAGCCATATCTAAATAATCATCTGGGTTGCCTGTAGCTTCAGCTTGAAATGTTGTTTCTTCGGGTTTTGGTACTTCCAAATTAGGTGCTGTCGCCTTTGCTGCTGCTTGAGCACCTTCGCCAGTGCGATCGATTTCACTAACACTAAAAGCCTTCGATGCTTCATAGTCAGCATCCAAATCTACAGCAGGCATTGGCTCATTCCCACTCGCCATATTTTCCGCAGCTAATTGAGCATCCTGAGTAGGCGCTTGGTTCGGTTGAGGATTCACTTTTTCAGACATAATCTTTGCGTTTCCTGTTTTCTAGACTTCCACACCAAGCATAAAGGAGCTATCCTTGTTATTCTGACTCCCTTCCGATAGATCCCAAATCCACCTTTTGAGAGAAAATTATTCGCTCTCTAACTATGTCTAAAACTCTATCTATAGCCAGGGGATTTTATGCCATCAACCCTGTTATTCCTTGAATTTGAACTACTCAAATTTATGGGAAGGAAATCTATGGTTTTAAGTCAAAACACCATCAAGTCTCAAGCGCTATCAGAAGAATCTCTAAAAGTTGTCGATGCTTTTAACGCGCTAAACACAGACGAAAAGTTAGCCCTACTCTATTATGTATACAAGAAAATGGGCGACTCAATTACCCCAGCAGCCCCAACCGCAACCGATCCACAATTAGCGCCCAAACTTTTAGGCGATTACTATGAATTAGATAACGATCGCCAATTAGCAATTATGCGCGAAATTGTGAATCGTGAGGACACAGAATATTCCCGTGCTTACGGTACCCTGAAACAAAACAATCAGCTGATGGTTTGGTTTGCTTGGGCGCAAGCAATGGGCGACACAGTGGTAGATATGCCTGGTGATTACCAAGCAACTCAACCGATAAATGACGCTTTAGGACAAATCGAAAAACTGGATTTTGAAGGGCAAATTTCCGTTTTACGGACAGTCGCCGAAGAAATGGGCTACACTGACATTCAACCCATTCCCAGCCAAGCGGAAACAGGCAAAACTCCTAGCCTCTAAAGATTGGGGACTAGGGACTGAGGACTGGGGACTGGGGAAGGTTTGAGTTTTGAGTTGGGGAGACAGTTTTAAGCTAATAAACTTCCCCTTGTCCCCTTGTCCCCTTGTCCCCTTGTCCCCTTGTCCCCTTGTCCCCTTGTCCCCTTGTCCCCTTGTCCCCTTGTCCCCCTGCTCCGAGAGTTACCTACATTCCCATTCCAGGAAGATCGAGTCCACTAGTCAACTCTTCCATGCGTTCGCGCATGGTAGCGGTTGATTTGTTGTAAGCATTTTTCATTGCGGAAGTAACGATCGCAGACAGAGCTTCTGCACCTTGCGCCACAGCTTCAGGTGCAATTTCCACCCGCTGTGGTTCCTGATTACCATTGAGAACAACCTTGACTAAACCATCGTCAGATTGTCCCTCAATCTCCATTACCTCTAATTCTTCTTGCAGCCTTTTAGCGCCTTCTTGAACCTGCTGAGCTTTCTTAAAAGCGTCGGCTAATTCCTTCATTTTGCCTAAGCCGAAGCCAAATCCCTTTTGCTGTGACATAACCTTATTTGTCTGTTTATACGTAACCCATTCTGGCACAGGCTAGGAACATCGGACGAGGAAAGTTTTAAGAGCAGATGGGGGGAAAATAATTTACTAACTACTTCTTCAACTTCCCCCACCACCCCACCACCCCACCCCCCTACCTCTTCTTCCCTGTTGTCTTCACTCACCAAAATTTCCTGCCTCAAAATTGAACCTTTCAGTAAAGCTAGAAGTCTAAATAGGCTGAAACTCACCTAAGATTTTCACTTCTGGTTGCAACGATAAAGACCAATGACGCTCTACTTGCTGTTGTACATAGTGAATCAATTGGAAAATATCGTTTGCTGTCGCTCCACCGCAGTTAAGGATAAAGTTAGCATGACGTTCGGCGACTGTGGCACCACCAATCCGATAACCTTTCAAGCCAGTTTGTTCGATCAACCAACCAGCTTTATGAGGGTTGGGATTGCGGAACACGCTACCGCAGCTAGGTTTGTTATAGGGTTGGGTTGTATGACGCTGTTTCAGGTGTTGAGCAGTGGTAGCAATTACTGTAGCTGGATTGGCACCGGGTTTCAATTGGAAGGTGGCTTGAGTTACCAAGCGTTTGTCCCCTTGTAATCGGGAGGTGCGGTAGTTGTATCCTAATTTTTCTGGGGTAATAATTTCTAGAGAGCCGTTGGGGGAGAGTACATGAGCATTAACCAAGATATCTGCCATGCAACCAGTGTGAGCGCCTGCGTTCATGACTACAGAACCACCGACTGAACCTGGGATGCCTACAGCCCATTCTAGTCCTGACCAGCCCAATTCGGCGGCTCTCCAAGCTAGACGGACTAAGGGTTCACCTGCGGCTGCTGTTACTTGTCCGGTTTCTTGGTCAAAGTAAGTGTAGCGCAGGTGGCGAGTGCAGATAACTAGACCGGATAAACCGCGATCGCTAATCAGTAAATTCGAGCCTGCTCCTAAAAGAGTAATTGGTAAATCGTGATTTAATGCCCATTCAAAGCTAGCTTCTAATTCATTTAAATGCTTCGGCGCAACCAACCATTCGGCAGGTCCACCTACCCGGAATGAAGTAAAGCTAGCCAAAGAAACCTGAGACTTTACTAAACACTCCGTACCAGGCAAACAAATTTTTTCTGTTTTCATATTATCTGTTTTGTGCCGCTGACCCTGGAATCTGGCGACATTTAGGCCGTTAACGAGGTCTTTTGAGACAGTCATAGCTCCTCACATAAGCTTGTATACCGGAAGGCTTGCTGAAAATTTTTGTGGCTCAAGCTTAGGCTCTCAGGCGATATTCTTGAGGCATTCCTTGAGCAGTTTGTTCGTAAAAAGCCACTACTTCGGGAATAATTTGATTCAGGTTTCCTGCACCTAAAAAGATTGCTAGATCGCCTGGTTGAAGATTTTCCATCAGAAAGCGAGAAACTGCCTTTAAGGAAGGTTGGTAGACTACCTGGGGATGGTGAGTCGCAATTTCTGCGGCTACTTTTTCACCGCTAATATCATTTAATTTCGCTTCTCCAGCACTGTAAATATCGGTTACAACTACCAAGTCAGCACTAGAGAAACATTGACCAAATTCTTCTAGGAAGGTTTGGGTGCGACTGTAACGGTGAGGTTGAAAGATCGCTACAACTCGGTTTTGGGGAAAATCTAATCCATTAGCTTGAATCCTTGCTGCTGCAAGGGTAGCGTTGATTTCGCTGGGGTGATGAGCGTAGTCATCAATAAAGCGAATGCCGTTGACTTCACCACGTTTTTCAAAGCGGCGACTGGCTCCTGAAAATGTGGCGATCGCATCAGCTATCACCTTAAATTCCAAACCCAGATAACGACCTAATGCCACTACCGCTAAAGCATTGCTAAGATTATGCTTTCCTAACAACTGCAAGTTCAACTGTCCCAGGATATTACCTCGTTCCCAAACCCTCGCGGTTGTTCCCTCGGCTCGGTAAACTACACAATCAACGGTGTAATCTGCGCCTATTTCTGGTTGTAAGCTATAGCTAATTGCAGGTTTGATGTGTTCTTTTACGGTTGTGCAATCTATGCAGCCGATCGTAGTTTGACAGCGCCGAGCAAATACTTGAAAAGTGTCGATCACCTCGGCTAAGTTTTCATAGTGATCGGGATGATCTAATTCAATATTGGTGATCATGCCAATTTCTGAGGAGAGTTTCACCAAAGAACCATCTGATTCATCGGCTTCCGCAACTAAATATTTGCCTTTACCTAATCGTGCATTACCTCCCCAAGCTGTCACCTCTCCCCCAACGACAATAGTTGGGTCTAAACCAGCTTCTAGCAATAAATATCCCACCATACTGCTAGTAGTGGTTTTACCATGAGTCCCGGCTACTGCGATACTGTGATAATCCTGAATTAAAGCTGCCAATAAATCGGAGCGATGAAGAATGGGACAACCCAAATCTAATGCGGCTCGATATTCAGTATTGGCGGGATTAATCGCAGTAGAACAGACAACTTGCGGTAAAACTGGCTCTTTTCGTGCTACTGCCAAGTAAGCTGTGCCGTTGTTTGCTGATTCCCCAATTTGAAGATTTGTGGCACCTAGACAACCTGAGTTATGGCTAGAACTGAAAAATTCTAAATTACTTGCTTGTTGTTCGGCAAATATATGAGCGCCTATCGCTTGTAAACGCTCGGTAATATGACTAGAACGAATATCTGAGCCAGACACGGGTAATTTGCGTTTGGCGATCACATAAGCGAGTGCCGACATACCAATTCCACCGATGCCGATGAAATGAAATGGTCTGCCGCTAAAATCTACTGAAGTTAGCATATAAGCTCCTTACACACCACATAAAACCACACACCACAGATAACAGGCGTTATCATAGCAGGAAATATTTTTTCCCGATACCGATTAAAGCAGGATCTTATAAGCTAAGATTGCACAATTTTTCCTAAACTGAGCTTTTTAGATATTACGATGATTTATAACTATAAGATTACGGAATGTTTGTCATCTGTTGTGTAGCTATAAGCTATTTATCTTTGTAATTCAGGAAATTTAAGCTAGTGCCAGCCAAAAAGAGGTCTTTAACTGCCTTATGGAAGTTCTTAATCGGGAAAACTGTTGAGGAGTTCCCTATTCCCTGTTCCCTTTTTTGATGGAAAAGTAATGTTTGGGTATGCAAAAAGTAGCTATTTTCGGGGGTACCTTCGATCCGATTCACTGGGGACATCTGTTGATTGCCCAAACTGCTCTCGATCGGTTGGGATTAGATCGAGTAATCTGGGTGGTCGATCGCTCTCCCCCCCACAAACAACTTTCTACCCAATTAAATTTTCAGTATCGTTGGGAAATGGTGCAATTGGCGATCGCCGATCGCCCAGCCTTTATCCTCCCGGACATAACAACCAAATCCCCCGGACATTCTTACGCCATTGAAACCCTAACTCACCTGCAAGCAGTTTATCCCCAAACTCACTGGCATTGGATCGTTGGTCAAGATGCTTTTGCCACTTTACCACGCTGGTATCGTCGTCAGGAATTGATCCCTGAATGTGATTGGTTAGTTGCACCTCGTCCCGAAGGCAGCAACATCGAACTAGAATTACTGTGTAAAACCGTAGTCGAGCAACTAGCCACTCAATCTATACCCATTTGCTGGCAAGTTTTGTCAGTGCCACCTGTAGCTATCTCATCTAGTTTAATTCGCCAGTACTGCCAGCAAAACCGCTCCATCCGTTACTTAGTTCCCGAAGCAGTCAGAACTTACATTCTCAATCAGCAACTTTACCAATCCCCAGGCTTCGACGTGAGCGACTTCGGCGTGAACGCTCAGTCGAACGCTCAGCCGAACGTACCCAGTCCCTAGTCCCCTTGCACCAGAGTTTTCCACTACAAATCCGAGATCATCTTTTAAATGAGATTTCCTCTGATCCCAAATAGTTGAAGAGCATTCTATTTGGTACACCCTTTGCGATATGATGTGGTTCAATACTTGGGTTTTATCATTACAGTAGACAGAGGGCAAGACGCAGTGATAAGAGTAGCGATCAACGGTTTTGGACGCATCGGACGTAATTTCTTGCGTTGCTGGGCAGGAAGAGAAAATAGTAGTTTTGAGGTAGTCGCAATTAATGACACCTCCGATCCGAAAACAAACGCACACCTGCTGAAATATGACACGATGCTAGGAACGTTTGCTGCGGATGTCAGTGCCGATGATAATTCGATAATTCTTAATGGCAAGACGATTAAATGTGTTTCCGATCGTAATCCAGAAAACTTGCCCTGGAAAGACTGGGAAATCGATCTAATCATTGAATCTACTGGCGTATTCACCAGCAAAGAGGGAGCATCTAAACATTTAAATGCTGGTGCGAAAAAGGTTCTGATTACCGCCCCAGGCAAAAATGATGATGGTACTTTTGTTGTTGGCGTAAACGATCATGATTATGACCATGATAAGCACGTAATCATCAGCAACGCTAGCTGTACCACTAACTGCTTGTCTCCAGTGGCTAAGGTAATTCATGAGAATTTCGGGATTATCAAGGGTACAATGACCACTACCCACAGCTACACCGGGGATCAACGTCTTTTGGATGCTTCTCACCGGGATGTGCGTCGGGCAAGAGCAGCAGCAATGAATATTGTACCTACCTCTACTGGTGCTGCTAAGGCTGTGGCTTTAGTATTACCAGAATTGAAGGGTAAACTTAATGGTATCGCTTTGCGGGTTCCTACTCCCAACGTTTCTGTAGTGGACTTGGTGGTAATCGTAGAGAAGGAAACTTTTGCAGAAAAGGTTAACGAAACTCTCAAAGAAGCAGCAGAAGGGCCATTGAAGGGTATTCTCGAATATAGCGATTTGGAGTTGGTGTCTTCTGACTATCGCGGTCATGATGCTTCTTCGATCGTTGATGCTAGCCTAACTATGGTTATGGGTGGCAACATGGTGAAAGTGGTTGCTTGGTATGACAACGAATGGGGTTATTCTCAACGAGTTGTCGATTTGGCAGAATTGGTTGGTAAAAAGTGGGTTAAGTAATTTTCGATTTTAGATTTGGGATTTTCGATGGAATTAATATCGATTTCTCAAATCTAAGATGTGAAAGTTTCTCAAGTAGGGAAGGCAAAGTCCTCCCTACTTAATTTTTGACCAAGTTTTTGTAAACGATCTGCTAATGCGGTACCGACATTTCCCACACCGATGAAAGCTATTTTCATGTTGTTGCTCCTGAGATAGACCGATCGATCTCACGTAATGGGGAGATGGGGAGAGAGATCTGTATCATTATTTTTTTATGGGATAATCCGGTTTTACGGATTCATTCCCAATGCTTCCAACACCAGTTTTGCGGTTTCCGAGCCAGAATTTTGTTGCTGTCCGGTAATTAAATTGCCATCCCGAACGGCGTGGGGTGAAAAAGGCTCTTTGGTGACAAAGTTTGCGCCCAGTTGTTTCGCTTCATCCTCGATTCGGAAGGGCATTACTTTCTGCCCTACGACATGATCGGCATAGTCTTCTTCACTATTTGCAAAACCTGTGATCGTTTTACCTTGAATCAGATAGCCACCTGTGGCTAACTTGGTTTCGAGCAGTACACAAGTTCCGTGACAAAGCGCTGCTGTAGGTTTACCTGCTTGGTAAAAGTTGGCGAACATTTCAATGAGGTCATGGTCTTGCCGGAATGTGAACATGGGAGATTGCCCGCCACAAACGACGATCGCATCAAATGTATTCAAATCCAAGTCTGCGATCGCAGGCGTATTTTCCAGCAATTCCATGAATTCTGGTTTATTAATGTACTCCAAAGAAAGAGAATCATCTTTGGAGTAGCCAAAGGCATCGCGGGGATCGCTCAAACTATCAAATTCAACTTTGCCGCCTTGGGGACTGGCGATCGTTACCTGACAGCCCGATGAGCTAAATACATCGTAGGGATGAATCAATTCAGATGCCCAAAAGCCTACCGGAGTTCCCAAAGTTGTGGAGATGGAAGGATTGGCAACAATCATCAGAATACGCTTACTCATTAAATATTTTTCCTCTTTCCTCATTTCTCGGCTTAGATCCCCGACTTCTTGAAGAAGTCGGGGATCTAGATTCAACTACATTCTCAGTCTGGATCGGGTATGATTCATTTGTCCAATGGATATTTTGTATAAGTATCATTCATCAAATGAATCTTACGGGGATCGATCTCAACTTGCTGGTGGTTTTTGATGCACTGATGATGGAACGCCATGTCACCCGTGCTGGGGAACGAATTGGCTTAAGTCAACCTGCAACTAGCAATGCTCTGGCAAGATTGCGGAATTTAACGCATGATGAATTGTTTGTCAGAAGTAGAGGGGGATTACAACCTACTCCGGTAGCGATCGCGCTAGCGCAACAAATTCAACCCGCTTTAAGACAAATTCAAACTGCCTTATCGCTAGGACAGAATTTCGATCCTAAAAGTAGCGATCGCGTCTTCACCATTGGCATGACTGATTACATGGAATTTGTGCTTTTGCCTCGGTTGCTGGAAACCTTGGAAAAAACTGCTCCCCAGATCAAAATTCAAATTCGATCGGGCGATCGTCAACACCTCTTGGCGTTGTTGGATAGCGGACAAGCGGATCTAATTTGTGGTTTATTCCCAGAACAAGTGGCGTGGCATGAGGAAGAATTTCTGTTTGAAGAAAAGTTCGTTTGCTTGTGTCGGCGCGATCATCCGCTAATAGGCGATTCTCTTTCTTTAGAAGACTATCTTGCAGTTTCCCATTTGTTAGTGTCGATTAAAGAGGATATGGTGGGTCGTGTAGATGAGCTTTTAGCAGAACAGGGATGGAAGCGACGAATTACTATTTCTATTCCTCATTTTTTGGTTGCGCCGTTCATTCTAGCTCGGACAAACTTAGTGGCAACTTTAGCACAACGAGTGGCAAAGGAATTTGCCGATGCCCAAAATTTAAAAAGCTTTCCTTGTCCACTGCCGCTTAAAGGCTTTTCTGTGTATATGCGATCGCACCGCAGTACTCTTAAAGTAGCGACACACATTTGGCTAAGAGCCACAATTAAAGAAATCGCTTTGGCTGTTTAAAAGCTAGTTGATCGATCGAATTGTGAGTAAAATTAAAATATTCTTCATAAATGCTGAGTCTAATTCAATAAGACCCTGCTTACAGTCTCAGTTTAAGTCAAAATTTACGAGCTAAACTCATGAGTCACCATACAGATGCTTCGCGCCTTCATCCGACTCGCATTGACATTCCTGCGGAAGTGCGATCGCAAATTGCGGAAATACTCAACTCAAGTCTTGCTTCTACTTTGGATCTCAAAACTCAAGTGAAGCAAGCACACTGGAATGTTAAAGGGATGGATTTCTACCAGTTGCATGAGTTGTTCGATGAAATGGCAACTGAGTTAGAAGAGTTTATCGATTTGATCGCGGAACGGATCACGGCTTTAGGCGGTGTAGCTCTGGGTACTGCGCGGATTGCTGCGGAACGTTCTAGTTTGCCAGAATATCCCATAGATATTTTAGATGGCAAATCTCATGTTACAGCTTTGGCAGAACGCTATGCTCCTTATGCTAAGTTGCTTCGGGATGCGATCGATAAAACTGACAGTTTAGGTGATGCTGATACTGCCGATCTTTACACGGAAGTTTCCCGTGCGATCGATAAGCGCCTGTGGTTCTTAGAAGCACATTTACAAGCTTAGTAAGAAAGGCTCCAAGGCAGAAGGCTCCAAGGCAGAAGGCAAGAAAGATAAAGGTTATATTTTCTCCCCTGCTCAAGAGCTCCCCTGCTCAAGAGCTCCCCCTGCCCCTCTGCCCCTCTGCCCCTCTGCCCCTCTGCCCCTCTGCCAACAAAGGGGCAGCTTTTAATAATGTTTGTGTATAGGGATGTTGGGGATTGGTGAAAAGTTGGTGAGTTGGGCCAATTTCTACTATTTGACCGCTATTCATGACGGCGATGCGATCGCAGAAAAACCGCGCTACCCAAAGGTCGTGAGTAATAAATAAATAAGTTAAATCAAAATCTCTCTTTAATTCCAACATTAATTCTAAAACTTGGGTTTGTACGCTAGCATCTAACATACTTACTGGCTCATCACAGATTACCAATTTTGGTCTAGTAATTAATGCTCTAGCAATAGCTACCCGTTGTTGTTGTCCTCCAGATAAATCAGAGGGATATCGTTCATAGTATTCTTCTGTTGGTGTTAATCCCACTCTTTTCAGCATTTCTAATACTTGAGTTTTTGCCTCGGTGGGAGTTGCTAATTTATGAATAAATAAGGGATCGGAAATACTTTGTCCTACTGTCATCCGAGGATTTAAACAAGCATGGGGATCTTGGAAAATCATTTGAATGTCTCTTCTTGTCAGTCGCATTGACTCACGAGGAAGAGTAGTAAGATCTTTTCCTAAAAATTCAACTTTTCCAGAGGTAGGATGAATTAATTGTAAAATTGTCCTGGATAAGGTACTTTTACCACAACCAGATTCTCCCACTAATCCTAAAATTTCCCCTGGATAAAGTTCTAAATTAATCCCATCAACTGCTTTAATAGTGTGACTTTTTCGAGCCAATAATTTCTCAATCAAACCACTTTCTAAACTATAATATTGCTTCAAATCTTTAACTTGCAAAATCGGATTTTTGCCCCTCTGCCCCTCTGCCCCTCTGCCCCTCTGCCCCTCTGCCCCTCTGCCCCTCTGCCCCTGGAGCTCCTTCTCATCAACTGCTTGTAAATGCAAAGCGGCTTGCAGAAGCGATCGTGTATATTGATGCTGAGGATGATAAATAATTGAGTCAGTTTTGCCAGTTTCAACTATTTTCCCATTGTACATTACAGCCATGCGATCGCAATATTCGCCCACCATTGCCAAGTCGTGAGAAATTAACAATAAAGCCATTTCTCTTTCCCGACAAAGCCGAGTTAATTCATCTAAAATTTGCGCCGAAACGGTAACATCTAAACTAGTAGTTGGTTCATCTGCTACAATTAATTTAGGGTTGAGGAGGAGGGCTAGTGCGATCGCCACTCTTTGCCGCATTCCCCCACTAAATTCATGGGGATATTGCGCCCATCTACTAGCAGGAATTTTCACCGCTTCTAAAGTAGCAATTGCTTTTTCCTTCGCCTGACGAGAAGATAATTCAGGTTGATGTGCCTTCAAAGTTTCGATGCAATGTTCTCCAATAGTCATCAGAGGATCGAGACGAGTCATTGGATCTTGAAAAATCAATGCTACCGCTTCTCCCCGAAAGCGCCGCAACTGGGAAGGCGAAAGATCGAAAACTGATTGCTCCTGAAAAGTTACTCTTCCTTCAATGCGCGTTGATGTAGGTAACAAACGCATTGCTGCACGTCCTAAAGTAGACTTTCCGCAACCAGATTCTCCCACCAATCCCAGACGTTCACCAGGTTTTAAAGTAAAAGAAACATCATCAACAGCCCATTGAATATTTTCAGAAATTGATGAAGCTTGAGGATAAGCTACGCGCAAATTTTCTACAGCAAAGATAACTTTGTCACCAGTCATTAGTCATTAGTCCTTTGTCATTGGTCATTTGTTATATAATCATAATAAGTTCGTAGTAATGACTTTAGTCGTTATCACCGTCATTGCTCAATGACCAATGACCAATGACTAATCAAATTACTTATTAAATCGCCGCATTAAGTAAGCAACACCAAAATCGCCATTAGGATGATTTTCCAGGATTTCTGCTAATTCAAAAACCAATGATGCGACTTTTGAACCGAGTTTTGCTTCCGTCGCTTGACGTTCTTTTTCTGCATATTCCATCTCCCGCACCCTTGATTGCCATTCATGAGAAAACATTTGTTCAATATTAGTATGTAAACCTAGTTTTTCCAGAACTTCCCATTCTCCTTTATCGCACCAAATTCCGCCGCAGTGCATACAACGCTCGATATAAAAACAGCGGTTATAGAAAACTCTAGCTCTTGTTAGGTAATGCTGACATTCGGGACATAGTGCTGCACGATTATCATTAGGGGAGGGGACAAAATTGGAGTCTGTGACAGAGCTACTAGCCATTAACTTTGGTTCAGCTAATCTTGGGGGTTGAGATAATATCCATTCTTCGTAGTTAGTGTGAGAAATCCAGTTTCCTTGACAATCTGGGCAATGTTTGACGGGTAATTTATCAGATAAAGTACCGTCAACTAAGCTTACACGCTGATTTTTGGGACACTGCACGGTTTTTTCAATCCTCTGGGAAACTCTTCGATAATATTGAACCAGTTTCGATATTACTACGGTGGCCTTAGAGAGAAAATATTTTTTCCTTAAGTTCAGCGATCGTAGGGTGCGTCAGACCGATAATCTTTAAATTAAACGAAGAAGCCGCTGTTCTGACACACCGTACAAAACCTACAGATCTAAAATCCCTTGAGAGTAATTTGTTAGGGTTTGCAGACGAGTGCGGATTTGGGCTATTTTGGTTTGTGCTGTGGCTCTTTGGCGAGAAGCTTGTAAAAAGGTGAGATCAATTCCTAGTAGTTGAAGTTGCTTGTTGATTTCTGTTAGGTAGGATTGTAAGCGAGAGGCTATGGCTGGTTCTAAGTCATCTAAACTTAAATTGGCAATTTCTTCGGTAAAAACTGCTTGTAATTGAGCGAAATCCTGTTTTAACTCCAGTTTGGCTGAGCTTGTGGCTGCGGTTTGTTGGTTTTCTGGTGATTGTGACATAGATGAGTAACCATTGAGCAGATTTTGGCAATGCTCAATAGCTAGTAAAAATTTCTGATAGCGATCGCGAAATGAATTTGGCAACATTATGTAAATGCTTGAGATACAATCTTATGTAACAAAAGTTTTCATTAATGCAGACACTTATTTAACTAGGGATGAGACATAGCTTAAGCCAAGTTTTAGGATTTGGGCAGTTCTGATTCCTTACGTTAACAATATTCTTAAAGTACAGCCCTTGATGAATGCTAATGCTATTTTCACCAAGGTAAGGGTACTCAACCCTCTTGGGACAAAATTGCTCACAAGCTGATAGAACCGAATTCGTGGAAATCTTTTTATCCTTAAGGTTTGAAGTTCGACATTATGAACGCAGTCGCGCCAACTCCCATTATCAATTGCGTCATTCCTGACTGGTTACAGGAATGTTTATCTGCTAATTGTGCGAACCCCGAAGCTTGTACCACCAATGATATAGGCTTAATTTGTCGTGCATTTGAATTTGCTTACCAACTCCATGAAGGTCAGTACCGCAAATCAGGAGAACCCTACATTTGTCATCCCGTTGCTGTCGCCGGATTGTTGCGCGATTTGGGTGGCGGTAGTGCGATGATAGCGGCGGGTTTTCTACATGATGTGGTAGAAGACACCGAAGTAACAGTCGAAGAAATTGAACAGCGTTTTGGTGCAGAAGTCGCCAGATTAGTGGAAGGTGTCACCAAACTTTCCAAGTTTTCCCATAACTTTTCTAGTAAGACAGAACGACAGGCGGAGAATATCCGGCGAATGTTCGTGGCGATGGCGAAAGATATTCGGGTGATTGTGGTCAAGTTAGCCGATCGCCTCCATAATATGCGAACCTTAGAACATCTGCCAGATGAAAAACGCCGTCGCATTGCTCAAGAAACCAGAGAAATTTTTGCTCCCTTGGCAAATCGCTTGGGGATCGGTAGATTTAAGTGGGAATTAGAAGATTTATCTTTTAAATATTTAGAACCAGAATCCTATCGCCAAGTTCAAGAATTGGTCGCGGAGAAACGGACCGATCGGGAAGCTAGACTTGGTAAAGTTCAAGAAGTCCTCAAAGAAGGACTGGATGAAGCTGGAATTAAATTATTAGATATTAGTGGTCGTCCCAAGCATCTTTACAGCATTTACCAAAAAATGCAGCGACAGCAAAAGGAATTTCACGAAATCTACGATTTAGCTGCCATTCGCTTAATTGTAGAAACAAACGAGGAATGTTATCGCTCTTTGGCTGTGGTTCATGATTCCTTTACACCGATTCCGGGTCGGTTTAAAGATTATATTGGTTTACCAAAACCTAACCGCTATCAATCTTTACATACCGTTGTAGTAGGGCCAATAGGTAAACCTGTAGAAATCCAAATCCGCACTTTGGAAATGCACCATATAGCAGAGTATGGGATTGCAGCGCACTGGAAATATAAGGAAACTGGTAAATCTAATCGCAGTCGCGTCACTGCTGATGAAGAAAAGTTTACTTGGTTGCGCCAACTCCTGGAATGGCAAAATGAACTGAAAGATGCGGAAGAATACCTGGAAAACGTCAAAGATAACTTAGAATTTGATGAAGTTTTTGTTTTTACTCCCAAAGGAGATGTAATTTCTTTGCCGCAAGGTGCGACAGCGGTAGATTTTGCCTATCGGATACATACAGAAGTGGGGAATCACTGTTATGGCGCGAAGGTGAATGGTCGGATGGTGCAGTTAGATACGCCCTTGAAAAATGGCGATATCGTGGATATTATGACTCAAAAAAATAGTCATCCGAGTTTAGATTGGCTAAACTTTGTAGTAACCACTGGTGCCAAGAACCGAATTCGGCAATGGTACAAGCGATCGCATCGCGACGAAAATGTAGCCAGGGGAAGAGAACTCTTAGAAAAGGAATTTGGCAAAAGTGGCTTTTCGGCAGTGATCAAATCCGAACAAATGCAGTCAGTTGCGGAACGATGTAACTATCACAGCGTTGACGATCTCCTAGCTGCTTTAGGTTACGGCGAAGTCACCCTTAACTTGGTGGTAAATCGGATGCGAGAAACAGTGAAAGCCTTGCAACCAATTGCACCCGCAACAGAGGAAACTTCTTTACTGCCTACAACGTCACGTTCTGTAGCGAATACCAACAATAACAAGTCCAGTCACAGTAGTTCCTGTTCTCCCATTGTTGGTATTGAGGGTTTGCTTCATTATCTAGCTGGGTGTTGCAATCCTATTCCCTGTGAACCGATTCTCGGTGTGGTAACAAGAGGTAATCGAGGCATTTCTATCCACAGGCAGGGTTGTCCGAATGTGGAAAGTGTCCAAGGCGATCGTCTCGTACCTGTTAGCTGGAATCACACTTACAAGGATTCTGTTCGTCCGCAGACTTATCCAGTTAATATCCAGATTGAAGTGCTCGATCGCGTGGGAGTCCTCAAAGATATTCTGTCCCGCTTGACAGATAATAACATCAACGTGCGAAATGCTCAGGTTAGGACTTTTGAAGGCCGACCAGCTGTAATCGATCTTGGTATTGATATCCGCGATCATGAGCAATTAGAACGTATCTTCACTCAAATTAAAAAAATGAGTGATATCCTAAACCTGCGTCGCGTCAGCCAAGTTGATGAATAGATAGTACACTCTTTCATCAAACCACTTTATTGTTGTTGTTTTTTTAGGATTTTTTGAATGGCTTTTTCTTCCGCCAAACTCGTTTCCCTATTTGCTAGCGTTGTAGCCCTCGCTACAATAGGTTCTCAAGTTGCACTTTCACAACAGTCTCCCAGACAAAACACTACTCCTGGGGCAAACACTCAACCAAACGCTCAACCAAACGCTCAACCAAACGCTCAACCAAACGCTCAACCAAACGCTCAACCAAACAGTCAATCTCAGAGTGTTGAAGAATTACTGGGTTTAAGTCAAGATCAGATCCAAAAAATCCGCAGTATTTTAATTGACAGACAACAAAAAATTGAGCAAGTACTAACCCAAGACCAGCGTACTATGCTTAGTCAAGCAATGCGTTCTGGTCAAAATGCTGCCCCAGTTCTGCAACAATTGAACCTTTCTCAAGATCAAAAATCTCGCATTGGTACAATTGTACAGGCTTCTAACCAACAAATCCGATCGGTTCTGACTCCAGAACAACTCAAAAAGTTGGAAGCGCAAATTCAACAAAACCAAAACCAAAACCAAAACCGTCGGTAAGTACTAGTAAGCAAACATTTCAGCTAACTGGTAAACTCATGATGGTAATCTTAGGAGGCTAGTTTTTAAAGTTTTTAGATCCCCGACTTCTTGAAGAAGTCGGGGATCTAGGTAGTTTTTTTGGGGTAGATGAAATGCAATTAAATGTTGCTAATCCTTTCTTAAATTTGAAATACGAACCAGCATTAGAAAACTTGGGTGAAGATTATTACGATCCCGTTCCAGCAGCAGAATTTCCCCAGCATATTTTACGGTTTCGCAATGACAATTTACTACCCCAAATCGGATTAGATCCAGAAAAAGTTGATGACCAAGATTTTATCGAAGCTTTTGGTCAATTTCAAGGTGTTAGACCTTTTTTAGCTTTGCGTTATCATGGCTATCAATTCGGTGAATATAACCCAGCTTTAGGAGATGGGAGAGGTTTTCTTTACGGACAAGTTCGGGGAATAGATGGGGAACTTTACGATTTTGGAACTAAGGGATCGGGAAGAACTCCTTACTCGCGTGGCGGTGATGGGAGATTAACGCTTAAAGGGGGAGTGAGAGAAGTTTTGGCAGCTGAAGCTTTGCATCAAATGGGTGTGAGAACTTCCCGCTGTTTCAGCATGATTGAAACTGGGGAATCTCTGTGGCGTGGGGATGAACCTTCGCCAACGCGATCGTCAGTAATGGTACGTTTTAGCCGTTCTCATATCCGCTTTGGTACTTTTGAAAGGTTACATTATATTGGACGCAGCGATCTAATTAAAAAGCTGTTAGATCATGTAATTGAAATTTATTACTCTCATTTATTAAAGATAGAAAATGAATCGGAACGTTATGCGTTATTTTATGCCCAATTAGTGCAAAAAGTAGCCCAATTAGTGGCGCAATGGATGGCGGCAGGTTTTTGTCATGCAGTTTTAAATACTGATAATATGTCAATTACAGGGGAAAGTTTTGATTATGGGCCTTATGCTTTTATTCCTACTTATAATCCCACTTTTACAGCGGCTTATTTTGACTATTATGGTCGCTACTGTTACGGTTATCAACCTGCTATTTGCCAGTTGAATTTGGAAATGCTGCAAGTGCCTTTGCGTGCGGTAATGTCGAAAGCAGATATGGAAGCGGCATTGGAGAAGTTTTCGGAATTTTATGCCCAACATTATCAAGAGTTAATGTTACGAAAGTTGGGTTTAGAAAATTTGCCAATGCCGGAAGCTGAAGAGTTGTTAAAATCAACTATTCAGGTTTTAGGAGATACTCAAGTTGGTTATCATGCTTTTTTCTGGGAAATTACTGATTTGTTTTCCCGTAACTGGCGCGAGGATGTTAATTCAATTTTGAGTGAACCGGACTTTTTACAAGGTTTGGAAAATCGGGAGAGTTTGGAGAATTGGCGGAGTTTGTATCATCGAGTTTTGCAGAATTTACCCCAGTCGGAAATGGCAGAAGTTGCAGCGAGAATGAAGCGTTGGAATCCGAAAACTGTGTTACTTAGACCGCAAATAGAAGCGATTTGGGAACCGATTACTAATGAGGATAATTGGGAACCTTTTTATGAGTTGGTGCGGAAAATTCAATTGGGAATTTAAATATACAGCAAATTCCAGGTTGATGAAGTACACCCAGAAACCCGGTTTCTTCAAGAAACCGGGTTTCTCTGTACCTGCTGTAAGTATTTTCTCGTACTTGAGTAGGGGTGGAGACAATTTATGTGAAGTTATATGACGAAGAACAACCTCTAGAGGAAATGAAGTAACTAATCTAGAGGGATTTAACTAACTAATTTATCGGTAAGCGTTCTCATCTACTCTAAGTAGTATCCCGTAATATGAAAGCCAACTCTGCTGTTAAAAGGATCTGCTCAAAGTTACTAACCCCGATCGCCTTTAGTCTTACGGCGGGAATCAGTTTGAGCGGTACAGCCGTCCAAGCACTAACATTCAAGTTTAATTACTCACCCGACATCGATCCGCGAGCCCTGGCTGGATTTCAGACTGCCTCAGATCTTTGGTCTGACTTGTTAATCGATAATGTCACCGTCAACCTTGACATTGGTTATCGGGCATTAGGATCTGGTGTTCTTGGGGAGACTGGGACAACATTATACGATCGCTCATATAGTGTGTTGCGTAATGCACTGTCTTTGGATGCGACTTCCACTGATGATGCTATTGCCGTCAGTAACCTTCAAACAGGTTCAGCATTGGATATGTTGATCAACTACACGGCAAACAATCCTAACGGTTCGGGTAGTGCCACACCCTACTTTGACAACAATAATAGTAATAATAACCGTCTGGCTTTGTTAACAGGAGCTAATGCGAAAGCTCTTGGTTTACTCCCAGCTGATAACGCTGATAGCGATGGTTCGATCGCATTCAGCAGTTTGTTCAACTTCGATTTCGATCGCACTGATGGTATCGATGCAGATAAGTATGATTTCATCAGTGTCGCCGCACATGAAATTGGTCATGCTTTAGGTTTCATCAGCAGTGTTGATGATATTGACTACGTTGCTGGTTTTCTGAAACAGACTTCTCAGTATTCAGAAAATGATTATCTTCCCACGACAGCAGATTTTTTCCGTTTTTCTAGTAACAGTATTCAATACGGAAAGAGCGTCATTGATTTGACTGCTGGTTCAACTGACCAATATTTCTCGATCGATGGCGGAAACACCCGAATCGCCAGCTTTTCCACTGGGCAATTTCTGGGCGATCGACGGCAAGCAAGTCATTGGAAAGATGATATCCTTACAGGTGTTTACTTGGGTATTATGGACCCTGGTTACAGTTCGCCAGTTCTCAGCCGAACGCAACCAAGATTTATTACAAATAACGATGTAATGCTATTCGATGTTATCGGTTGGGATCGCCGTGCGGTACCAGAGCCTAGCACTGTAGTAGGATTGATGGTACTGGGAGCAGGATTGTTATTAAAAGGCAAACGGCAGAGTAATTGTTGATTTCAACCCGGAAGTTGAAGCAATATCGAATTGTAATTGATGTTAGGTTAATTTTTAGATTTTAGCGATCGCTAATCTCCCATTGGAAGTGTGAAGTAGAAAGTGCTTCCTTTCCCCATTACACTTTCTATCCAAATTTCTCCTTGATGACGTTGAATAATATTTTTGCAGATGGCTAACCCTAAACCTGTTCCTCCTTTTTGACGAGAATCTGACGAATCTACTTGTTGGAAGCGTCCGAAGATCGATTCGAGTTTGTCGGCTGGAATGCCTCGCCCTTGGTCTGTAATTGAGAACAGGATATAAGAAGCGGGAATGGTATCTTCTAGGTTGGGAAATTTTGCTGAAATTCGCCGCTCCAAATTGTTGGTAATTTCGGCTTTTACCCAAATAGTGCTTAGGGGTGGGGAAAACTTAATCGCATTTCCCAAAAGATTGATGAGAGTTTGAATGATTTCGTCGGAAGATGCGGAAACTGCGGCAGATACGGCGTGCCATTCTAGAGTGATATCCGCTTCGTCGGCGATCGCTCTGACGGATTCTACTGCTTGCTCGATCAATTCACTAACTTGGCAGTTTTCCTTAGCTAGCGGCACTCTACCAGAGTCTAATCGCTGTAAATTGAGAATATCGTTGACTAAACGTACTAGGCGATCGGTATTCTTTACGGCAATTTCTAACATCTGTTGCGCTTTGTCCGGTTTATTTTTCAACACACCCGATTTTAAAAGGTTCAGGGAACCATGAATGGAAGTTAAAGGTGTCCGCAGTTCGTGACTGACTATGGAAATAAATTCGTCCTTCATGGCATCAAGCTGACGGCGATCGGTAATATCCACAGACATTCCCACGATCCGAGTTGGTTTACCTGTGCTGTCAGTGAGAACTCTAGCACTAACTTGAAACCATCGCCATTCCGGGTTTTTTAGGGAAGTTGCGACGCGATGTTCAATCTGAAATGTGCCTCTTTGAGCAATAGCTTCTTGATTAGCTCGATCGAGTGCTTCTCGATCGTCTGGATGAACTAATGCCATTGCTTGCTGATAGGGGATGTTTTCCGGGATGTACGCTGTAACAATGTTGGTAAACAAGATTTCATCAGTTTCTAGATCGCGTTCCCAAGCGATCGCGCCAGAAGCTTTCAATGCTAACCGGAGGCGAGTTTCACTGGTTTTTAGGGCGATTTCTGCTTGTTTGCGTTCTGTGATATCAATCGTAATGCCAAAAATTTGCCCAATTTCACCCTGTCGATCCAAAATCGGGACATACTTTACCAGAATTGTGTAAGGTTCTTGTCCTGGTAGTTGAATTGTGGCTTCTCCCGACCCAAAAGTGCGAGTTTCGACGGTTCGCAGTAGGATTGGCAAATAGGTAGAGGTGACTTCTTTGGGAAACAAATCTTCATCTCGTTTACCGATAAAGGTTTCGTAAGTCCATCCGGTGCGCTTGATAGCACGCTCGTTGACATACTGCAAGCGTCGATCGCGATCGTAAATCACAAATACATCTGGCGCATATTCTACGACTGTCCTAAAACGGGTTTCACTAGCTTGTAGGGCGATTTCGGCTTGTTTGCGAGCGCTAATGTCGCTTAACACCCCGATTACACAATCTTGCTCATCCAAGCGAGTGACATTGGCAAATAGCAATACTGTTTTAATTTCACCTGATTTGGTGCGAAACCCAACTTCAAAATTATCTATTCTGCCATACTGAAGCAGGGATGCGCGAAAGTGGTGTAAATCTGCCAAATCAGTCCATAATTGCATCTCAACACAGGTTTTGCCGATCGCTTCTGTTCGGGAATAGCCCAAAACCTTGCTGAAACTGTCGTTCATTTCAATGCAGCGTCCTTCTGCTAGGGTAGCAATCCAGGCTGGCTGAGGGCTAGTACGAAAAACAGTGGTAAACTTTTTTTCTGACTCTTCTAGACAGTTCTGAAGGCGATCGAAAGATTCTTCTAACCGATCTGCCATCAGATTAAAAGATTGCGCCAATTCTCTGACTTCAATAATTAAACTATTGGCTGGCAATCGCTGGGTTAAATCTCCAGATGCGAGTTGCTGACTAATTTGATTTAGGCGAGTAATGCGAGTAGTAAATCGATTGGCGAGAATTAATCCTGATGCGATCGCCATTGATAAAGTCAGCAAGCAGAGTAAGATAGTGGTGCGGTTATTGCTTTGAATTTCTGCCATAAAATCTGACTCTGGAATTACTGTTACTACTAACCAATCCAACCCATATTTATCTTGATAGGGGTAAACGGTTAAAAAATAACGATTACCACGAATTTGAAAATTTAAGGCTTGCGGCGATTTTATTATTGTCAAATTACTAAATTTTGTTGGCAAATACTGATAAGAATCTTGAATTGCAGGATTAGGAGTTTCCCAAGGTAAGCGACGCTTAAATTTCAAAGTTCCCGGTTCAGCTATTCCACTTAAGTCAGGTTTCCCCGATACTGAGTAAGAACTTTCTGCGGTTGAGTCAGCAATCAACAAACCGTTGCGATCGATAATAAACACTTTCCCCGATTTTCCCACCTCTAAACGACGGAGAAAATCACTCAGTTGATTGAGGCTAATATTAACAGAAAAGACTCCTAACAATTGACGTGATTTATTATAAAAAGGAGTGTAAGCATTGAGAGTCAAAATATTAGTGCTACTAATTTGAAAAGGGCTAGTCCAACCTGCTTTTCCCATTTTCACCGCTTGACGATACCAAGGGCGATCGCGCACATCAATATTTTTAACTGTTTCCAAATAGCGCCCCAAATCCCCTGCCTGATTCACGCTATAAGTATGATTAATGGCAGGGTTGGATGGTTTGGAAATAGCGGCTTCAAAGGGCAACTCTCCAGGTTTTAAATGTGTTGTGATTCCATAATCTCTGTTGCTGACGCGATGACTGACTCGCAAATCGCCTTGGGGAGTTCCAAACAAAAGTGTTGTCAGTTCTTGATTCTGCCGATGTTGTAGGATTAAAAATCGATGTAGTCGATCGAGGTTTTCCAGGTTGATTACCCCGGATTCGATCGCTGTAATCTGACGTTGATTGAACTGATGGGCATTTTGCAAATAGCGATCGAGTTCCTGGGTAACTTGCAGCCCGACATTTTTCATTAATTGATGAGCGAGTTTCTCTACTGCTTGTTGCCCACTACGGTAAGACAGATATCCCACTAGTGCCACTGCTCCCACAGTTTGCAAGATAAACGGAACTACCAGCAACCACCGCAGCGGGATTTTTGCTGAATTAACCTGAAAGCGTGGTAAAAAAAAGTTCAGGGGCGACGGCATAAACGGCAGTAAAACCTTCTGAGCAAGTTCAGGTAATAATCAGTTCTGCAACTTTTCTCTATTTGTAAGGATAAAACACCTAAATAATCACTGCCATTAAGTTATCTATCCTAAGTTAGGGATTGATTTTTTAGTTTGGGCGATCGCTAATCTTGTAATGGCAGCGTGAAATAAAAAATACTTCCTTGTCCCATGACACTTTCTACTGAATAGTATATGAGAGTCTGTATTGCGACTCTATCTGATACCAAATCCGGGTTAGTTACCCCCGTTATTTTTGAGGGGAAGGGGGAAGGGGGAAAGGGGAAGGGGAAGAAGGGGAAGCAGGATATTGGCTTTAAAGGTAATACCACATCCGGAGCAAAAACCCTTGCCCCTGCCCCCTTCCCCCTTCCCCAGAAAAAGGGGTTTTTCACCCGGATTTAGTATGACTTGCAGGATAAAGCACTTAGAGTACGAATGTAATTAAGTCATCTACCGAAGGATATAAATTAATATTTAGGTTGAGGCGATCGATATGCAATAACGATCGCTTTTTGTAGAGAAAGAATAAGTTTAATTAATACACTACACCAGCAGAATGATCGGAATTAATTTCAATAACTAAATCGACTAAGTTTGGGTTTTTAACTAATGGTTTGATGAATAATTCTGGGTGAAGACTGCGCCAAAAATATTGCACAAATTGCTCGATCGCTTCATCTGTCATTCCCGTTTTTCCAGATGCAATCATTTGTTGTTCGGCTTGTTTGCGCCATTGCAGGGAAAGCCGATAATCGACGGGATAAAGTACAATTAAACGATCTAAAAGTTGCCACAAAGGAACGTATTCTTGGAGTTTAAAATTGATGTCACGGGCGAAAGTGCGATCGCTCAAAGTTACAATTGGCTCAGGTGCAGAATCGAAGGTGGTCGGATTGATCGGACGCACTCCCACAAACCAACCTTCAAATAATACAATATCGGCTTTTTCAACTATTTCTGGTGTAGTTCGATCGCCTGCACCTTGCCACAGAGATTTATCGAAGCGAGGAATTTCTACAGGCGTTTGTTGTTGGCGCAATTGATTTAAAACTTCAATTCCCAAATTTACATCATGAGTTCCCGGAGGCCCTCGCCAAATTAATCTAGGGTCTTGTTTTTGTAGTTCTTGTCTTTCTGTGTAGGTTTTGTAAAGGTCATCGATCGAAATACTTATAGTTTCGAGCCGCAAATGGTTTAAAATTAAACTCAGAACAGCTGCTAAAGTGGTTTTTCCCGTGCCTTGTCCGCCCAAAATTCCTTGAATTAAAGGACGTGGTAAATCGCGCCGCCAAGTTGCTAACTGGATTGCCAAAGGTAGCCATAATTCCCAGAGAGTTTCGAGAATTAAAGGGCGACTAGTGAAACCTTTGTTTTGGCAATATTGGATAACTTGGGAGTGGAGTTGGGAGAAGAGGTGCGATCGGAAATCCAGTAACTCGGCTACATTTTCTGATGTAATCCCAAAAGCTTTTGCCCTTAACTCATCAGCTAAAGCCCAAACCAGTAGTTTTTCCCAAGAAGAAGCTGATAAACTATTACCAGAAACCCAATTTTCGAGGATTTCTCTTAATGATTCCCTGTTTAGTTCCGGCATAGCATCAAGAACCAAGTTTAAACGCTTCAATAAACAAACTAAAAGTTAAACCAACTTTGAGCAAATTAATTGATTCAGCTAATAAAGATCGTTGTACTCCCGGCTTTCTAGTTGTGTAAAAAAATCTACTATATAACTCAGTAAATATTACCAAAACACCCGCCGCTGGCACATCCCATTGGGCAGATTGACCCGTTTCCGTAGAAACTGCCGTTCCCAGAAAAAAGCCGAGCAACAAACAGATTAATTGTAATGATAACCGTCGCCAAGGGTTGCCAAACCAAGCGCCAAGCTGATTGCTAGTAGAAACAACTAAAGTATTGAGACGAGTGTTTTGCATTGCCAGAAATAATTATAAGGAGAGAAAGGGAAACTTATTTAACATTTTATGATTCCTGACGGGAAAATTAAGATTAACTGCGAACTTACCGTCCTGAGCTTAGTCATTTATATTAAAGGTTATTTTATTTAGCCCAAATCCGTTTCCATCTGAACGGGGATCTGTTATGACAAAATTATCACCTCTTAAACATAAAAATAGTTATATCTAAAAAACTATGAATCTAACGAAATGGCAAGTTTACACTATCTTTAGCGTTAGCTCTGTATTCGTACTTGTGGCATTGCTCCTGAGTCGGTGGCAAATCAGCGTTACTGTTGAGCAAACACAGCCGCAACTTTCTCCAGTTTCCTTATCAAATCGGGATTCCGCTGTGATCGAGTCAGTCGCCAACAACCAATCTACGACAAAAGTCAATCCAAGAGCAACGTCGGTAAAAACGCCTCCGAGAGCTTTACGCTTGAGTAATCAAACTGATTATCCGGTGAGAGTTGCCTTTTTACCAAAACAGGTAGGAGCGAGAAAACAGGAATCTGCTACCGTCAAACAATCAGTGTACGGTGAACCAGGACACTGGGACTTTGCTCCCCAAGAAGGTGCAAGCACAGGATTAGTTCTCTCTTTACCCAAAGGAATTGTACAGCTAGAAAATGGAGATGTTCTAGTTGCCTTTGCTCAAGATGGTTCAGGGCGCTACTGGGGTCCTTATGTTGTAGGCGAAACATCTTCACCCGTCTGGAATCGCCAAAAGTCAGAGTGGCAGTTAATTTTGCAACCATGATCGATGGCTAGAGGGACTGGGGACAAGGGGACTCTTGAGACAAGGAGACAAGGGGACTCTTGAGACAAGGGGACTCTTGAGACAAGGGGACTCTTGAGAATTTTTGCCTTGTGCACCCGGAGCACCCGGAGCACCCCACCTCCCCAATCCCCTTAACCAAAATTTGCCATTTCTCGCTAAAGTAAGTCTGGCAACAAAACTGAGCAGGATTACTTACCGACGGTTAAAGGCTGCATGAAACTGTATTTTGAGCGCTTTACTATTCCTTTGCAGAAGTATTGGGAGACGCATCCGAAAATGGTGTGGGTACTCTCGATTTTGTGGGTGTTGTTGATTGGTTGGTTAGCCTTTTTTTGGCATTTGGGCAGTGTTGGCTTAGTGGATGAGACTGAGCCTTTGTTTGCGGAAGCGGCGCGGCAAATGGTGGTGACGGGGGATTGGATTACGCCTTATTTCAATGGTGAGACTCGTTTTGACAAACCAGCTTTAGTTTACTGGCTGATGGCGATCGCCTACCAAACAATCGGTGTCAACGAGTGGGCAGTCAGACTCCCCTCTGCCTTAGCTGCACTAGCTTTGACGGCTGGAGGTTTTTATACCCTGCAACGGTTTGGTTTTTCTAGCCCCAGAGGAGATGGGGAGATGGGGAGATGGGGAGATGGGGAGAATCCCAAATCTACATCAACAACTGGTTCCACCTCCTCTGACCGAACCTACCCCCCCACCTCTGACCCCAGTCCCCAGTACCTAAGTGCTTGGATTGCTGCGGCTTTAATTGCTTTAAATCCGATTACAATTGCTTGGGCGAGAACGGGTGTTTCTGATATGTTGCTCAGTGGTTGTATCGGTACATCTTTGTTCTGCTTTTTTATTGGTTATGCGGCAAAAGATGAAAGTAATTATTCCGAAAACCAGAAAAGTTTCTTTTTAAATATTTCGCCTTGGTATATAGCTTTTTATGTTTTAAGTGCTTTGGCGGTGTTAACTAAAGGCCCTGTGGGGATTGTTTTACCAGCGATAATTATTACTGGTTTTGTGATTTATTTGGGTAATTGGCGGGAAGTTTGGCGAGAAATGCGCCCGGTTTGGGGTAGTTTAATTTTTAGTGCGATCGCTCTCCCTTGGTATATCTTGTGCTATTTACGCAATGGCAATGCTTTCATTGATGCGTTTTTTGGTTATCACAATGTTGAACGCTTCACTCAAGTTGTGAATCGCCATTCTGCACCTTGGTATTTTTACTTTTTGGTGGTGTTGGTTGGGTTTTTCCCTTGGTCAATTTATCTGCCTTTGGCGATCGCAAAATTGCGCTTTTGGCAAGTGAAAAAATGGCGAAATTCTGCCCGTTCCAGTCAGCTTGGTTTATTTGCTTTGGCTTGGTTTTTTGGGATTTTCGGCTTTTTTACGATTGCGGTAACTAAGTTGCCCAGCTACGTTATCCCATTAATGCCAGCAGCAGCAATTTTAGTGGCGCTGTTGTTTAGCGAACAAATAACTTTTGTGGCTTCGGAAAAGTTTCTGATTACCGATCGGGAGAAGTTCCAAACAAATAAAGGTTTGTTTTGGAGTGGAATTTTCAACGTAGTTTTATGTATTGCTATTGCAGGTTTACTGCTCTATCTTCCCCGGATCTTGGGATACGATCCAGCAATACCTGATTTGCGCCAGTTGTTAGAAAAATCAGGTTTAGCATTCAGAGGTTTTTTGATTTGGGGGATTAGTGCGATCGCCCTAATATTTTTACTCCAACATCGTCGCCGTTTACCATTCTTAGTAGTTGCCAATTTTATCGCTTTTGTCGCCTTCTTAACTTTTGTCCTCACACCCGCCTCTTTTCTCTTGGATAGCGCCAGACAAATGCCTTTACGGGAATTATCTGCTGTTATCAAAGAAGTAGAAAACCCAGGGGAAGAGTTGTTTATGATTGGCTTTAAAAAACCCAGTGTGGTGTTCTACACTCAACGAAATGTCAAGTATTTGGAAGGTTTTAACGAAACCTTTAATTACATGAAAAAAACCGCTGCTGCTAACCCAAATCGCACTTCTGTTTTAATCCTCAGTCAATCCAACCAAGTCGATCGTGAATTACTCGATACTACTCCCCATCAAGTATTAGCTAAAACCAAAGCTTATAAGTTAATTCGAGTGCAGATTTCAGGGAACTAGGAATTGGGGACTCTTGAGATGGGGAGATGGGGAGATGGGGGGATGGGGGGATGGGGGGATGGGGGGATGGGGACAAGGGGACAAGGGGACAAGGGGACAAGGGGACAAGGGGACAAGGGGACAAGGGGACAAGGGAAACTCAAAACTTAAAACTCTCTGACTCCCCAAACTAACTCAAAACTCAAAACTCAAAACTTAAAACTCTCTGACTCCCCAAACTAACTCAAAACTCTCTCAAACGAAGCTAAGAACTCAAAACTTTCCTAGTCCCCAGTCCCAATTTTTCGGAACAAGACGCGATAAACAGGTTCCCCTTTATTAAAGGTGGCGATTTCGCGTTCGGTGGGGACTGGGAGGGGGTTTTGAGTTAACCATTCGGTTGCGCCTTGTTTTTGGAAAGCTGGGTGTTCTTGAAAACGATCGCGCATTTCGATCGCCACAGCTTCCACATCCGATTGAATAAACACCTCGCCACCAATCACCAAATAATTCGCTAAATCAGCTACCGTTTCTGGTTGTACCATGCGCCGTTTTTGGTGACGTTTTTTAAACCAAGGATCGGGAAATTGAATTGTTACTCGCTGCAACTTTCCGGGAGGAAGGGAACTGAGGAGAGGGCGCAAAGAATTATTTACATTGCAAAATAAGTAATGTAAATTTGCCAATCCTAATTGATCCCGATATTGATTTGCTTCATCAACTAAAGGTTCTCTAATTTCCAACCCTAAAAAATTCCAATCAAGTTGGATCTGTGCCATGCTCAACACAAATCTACCCCTAGCACAACCAATGTCTAAATGTATTGGTTGACCCAGATCGGCATAAATTTGACTCCAGTCTGGGGGACTTGTCGGCGTTTGATACTTTTTGCTTAGTGGGTTAACGTGCTGGCGCACTCGGACAGCTGCCAAAATTTTTACTCCTTTTTCGCAAATAAACTATACAGACAGAGGTCGTAAGGGCTCAGTATTAGTTATACTCAACGGGGATCAAGGTTGAATGGTACTTGAGCAAAAGTTTCGCCTTCTAGATCCCCGACTTCTCGAAGAAGTCGGGGATCTAGAACTCCAGATACCCGACTTCTCGAAGAAGTCGGGTATCTGGAGGTCGGGGATCTAGACAGCTTATTTTAGTTCCATTCGATCGAGGTTTTACTCATTTAACTCGCTTATTGCCATCATGAGTTTAGAATTTCGCTTCGCAGTGGCTAGCGATTTACACATCGCCCTTCCTCACACCATTTGGGACAATCCTCATCGGTTTCATTTGGTAGAAGTTAGCATTCCAGCTTTAGAATTAATTTTTCAACATTTGGCGCAACTCGACCTAGATTTTTTATTATTACCAGGAGATTTAACTCAACATGGTGAACGGGAGAATCATGCTTGGTTAGAACAGCGGTTGGCGCAGTTACCTTTTCCAGTTTACGTTGTACCGGGAAATCATGATGTACCTGTTTTCCGAGGTGATGAAAAAACTATTAGTTGGGCAGATTTTCCGAGTTATTATCAAAAGTTTGGTTATGATGACCCGAAACAACTTTATTACTCTTGTGAAATTTTGCCGGGAGTGCGCTTAATTGGTTTAAATTCTAATAATTTTAATGAAAAAGGCGAGCAAATCGGACGTTTAGATGATACTCAATTAGAGTGGTTAAAAGGTGTTTTGGCGACTGCTACGGAAGATGTAATTTTGGTGATGATTCATCATAATGTGGTGGAACATTTGCCGGGACAATCTCAACATAAAATGGGGCGCAGATATATGTTAGAAAATGCCCCCCAGTTGTTAGAACTTTTGCGCCCAAAGGTGCAGTTGGTGTTTACTGGGCATTTGCACGTTCAAGATATTGCTTACAATCGGGGAATTTATGATATTACGACTGGTTCTTTAGTGAGTTATCCTCACCCTTATCGAATTTTACATTTTCGGGTTGATGAGTTGGGGAGAAAATGGTTACAAGTTGAAAGTAATCGAATTGATTGTTTACCGGAATGGCCTGATTTACCGAAGTTTTCGCGGGAGTGGATGGGCGATCGCTCTCTCCAATTTATGCTGCGTTTATTAACCGAACCACCTTTAAGTTTACCCTTAGAAACTGCTCGCGAATTAGCCCCCAGTTTACGTTATTTCTGGGCAGATATCGCGGCTGGTGATGCCATATTTGATTATCCAAATTTCCCCCCAAAAGCTAGGCGCTTTTTCCAAAATTTTAGTGCTACTGGGAGCGATCGAACTCCCGCAATGATTGATAATTACGCTACGTTGTTGCTTTAAGGGTTAGGGGTTAGGGGGTAGGGGTTAGGGGTTCGGGAAGAACTCCCCATCTCCCCACCTCCCCATCTCCCCACCTCCCCATCTCCCCATCCCCTCATCTCCCCACCTCTTCTAAGGTTGGCGACAAATGCCAAACACGGAGGTATAACCGTGAAGGAAGGTGCTACCTCCGACGGGGCCAATTTCGCCGTTACAGAAAAAGCCACTTAAGGGGGCATTTTTGATGTAACGACGGAACAATTGGGAGTCAAAATTAGGGCGACCATAAAGCCCTTCGCCTCTGCCTACACAGGGGAATATGAAAGCGCCAATGGCATCAGCATCAGCGGGGGTTTGTTGTAGATAACGGTTGAGCATCATTTCTAAATCATCAGCGGATGCGTCGGCATCTCTGAGGTGAAATTTGATGCGTTGTCCGGGACGGACTCGATCGCCGATTGCGATCGCGCCTGCTTTGGGATCGACACCCAACAAGTTGCGAATTAAAAAGTCTCCGTGTTGTAATTCCTGTTTAAATTCGTCTCTGGCTACACCAACAAATAGGGAATTTTGGGCTAATAGGCGATCGGTATCACTTAACCCTTGTAACAAATCTCGCAACACTTCTAAAGGTGGACGAGAATTATCACTCCCAAAAGCATTACTACTTTGTTCTTCCAATCCCAAAACAATGTTTCTTTCCCCTTGGGTAACGCGATAAGTCTCACCAATGGGACGGCAACCTTGAGCCACAATTGTTTCTAAAATAATGTTACCACTAAGGGCAATTCCTACCGTTCCTTCGCGATGGAGTTTGTAATTACAAAATAGAGCTACATTACCTCTAACGTTACCACCGCTAGCTAATCCGCCTAATTTAATTGATCCCGGATAGGCATAATCTAAACCTTCTAGGAGATCGTTGATCCCTGATAGAAAGGGATCGGAAAATATAATGAAATTAGGTCGAGTTTCCGGTGAAACACCAATTAAATTGACCCAATTATCGGGAGAACTATCTAAATCTGGTAAAACTTCTGGTAGGAGATGAAAGGCTTGTACTGTTACATCTGGCAAGTGTAGCAAAGTCAGACTTAATCCTGGTTGCCCTTCTACTTCTTGGGCTTCGCCGTAGCGACTCATGCCAATTACACCGCCCCCACTGCAACCAATTAGTACTTTTGCTGATAATCGTTCTTGGAGTAAGGGCATTAACCTTGTATACTCACTAGCAAAAGCAGAGGAAATGAACACCAGTCCTAAGTCTGCTGATGCTTGTAATGATTGTTCTGTACGTTCTACAACTTCCTCGACAGCCGCTTCCAAAGAGGGACGGGTGGAGAGGGCATTTGCCCATCTAATTTGGTTGCTCATGGGTTTACCGTCACGTCCTATTTCCTGATTTTACGCTATCTGAAATCACAGCCTAGCAGAAATAATTGAGCAGTTGAAAATAGGTAAAAAGTTGATCGAACCCTTCTGCCTTCTGCCCTGGAGCCTTCTGCCTTCTTTTATGTTCTATGTTAATTGTATGGTAGGATAGCAACCAATTTGTAATTTGAGTAGTAGCGAAATGTTACGGTTTTCATCCTAGTTGCTTTATGTAAACAAATGATAAGATGAAAACTGCTAAAGATACAGGGCGTTATTACATCCTGTAAATTCAGGAACGCCTAAATCTTAAGAAATAAGCTCAGATTCCTACCTAATGAAGAAGCTGATTGTAAGAATAGACAGTTAGGATCTCATTAGTATAGATGCCTCTGACAAAATTTTAGAGGTAAAAAGCTGAGATTAAACTGAAAGATAGAAAATCCTCAAACAAAGACAAGATCTATGAGCAACATCGAACAACAAATCGAAAAAGAACGGGAACAAGCTCGTAACGTATGTGATTCTAAGGGTGCGGCATCGGGCGAGTGTGCTGCGGCTTGGGATGCAGTGGAAGAATTACAAGCAGAAGCTTCACATCAGCGACAAACGAAACCCAAAACTTCTTTTGCTCAATACTGTGATGATAACCCGGATGCTGCTGAGTGTCGGCTATATGAGGACTAATTTTTGTTAGTTCCCATTGGTAAATGAAATTAGTAAGTAACATCTGCAACCGAACTCTGTAAAATGAGTTCGAGTTGCCAATTTTTTACTGTGAAGCAGTTAGGAGATGATGCAAGAGAACATTTGGTTTCGACCGTTAGTTTGGATGGATTACCGACTAGCGGTATTATTTACCTTGATTATTCCTCTGATTCTACTGGTTTGGGCTTTTGTGGAAAAAAGCGAGGCGGTGCAGAGGTTGATGATTATTTACTGGCGAGTTGCTAGTTTGTTCTTGATTACGATTTATTTGTTGATCGGTGGTTGGTCAATTGGTTTTATTACGGCTTTTGTGGGGAGGCTATTAATTCCGGCTTCTTTGTGGTTTTGGCAGGATATTAATGAGGAGATTAATGATTTGCCAGAGCGAAAATTGAGGTTGGGTGTAACTTCTTGGCGATGGGCAATTACAGTTTATAGTTTACTAGGAGCGATCGCGCAAATTCCCTTCCTACGTTGCGCGTTTTCAACGGGGGCGATGGATGAGCAGTTTTGTCAAGTTTGGCAGGAAGCACCGTTTTTATTTAAAGCATATTTCCACGCTAATACTAGGGCGGGTTTTCTGGGATTTATTGGCTTAATGGCGCTGGTATTTTATGTGGCGTATTTTGGTTACTTTTTGTTTTTTAGATTGGGGAAACAAGGGCGATCGGCAATTGAACAATAATTAAAGAAGGTTCCAAGAAAGTCCTCAGAGTCCCCGGGTCATGATGAGTAATTCTATTGGTAGACGGTTAGAAAAATATACGGAAAAACGTCCCCAAGAGGTTTTGCTGGTGAATGTGCAAATGGGGGATGTGGAAGACCAAATAGCCATTTTTAAGGGTTTTTCCAGTTCTTTAATGAATCCTACGGCTAGCGATCCTGATGTGCCAGTGTTGCCAGATGAGGCAAAGATTATCAGTGTCGATCGCTTAGCCAGTCCCTATAATCCCGCAGCACCTCGCTATATACAGAAAGATTTAACTTGGGAAAATATGGAAGATCTGTTATTAGAAGTAGGAGTCTGATTTAGGACTATAATCAAAACGCCATAAAACGGAGTAAACCGTAATATTTCGCTTGAGTGTTGTTTTCGGGAAGAGGTAACAGGGAACTCCTGAACAGGGGACAGATATAGGACTGCTGGCAAATCGATCGCCAATCCCAGTCCCCAATCCCTAGTCCCCAGTCCCCTTGCACCAGTGTTTTCCCTTGCGAATCAGTATTAGGTGTAATTTCTGATTTATATGGGGCTAGATTAACTTGCTTACTTACAATTACTTAATTGTGTCTTTACAGAAAATACATATAAATACCATATATCCAGAATTACAATCAGGTCAAATAGTCAATCGGAAGAAGTAAAAAGCGTTAACCACTTTAGACTAGCTCCCGAAAGTGCTATCCTCCACTAGTAAGTAAGTGTGATGTGTGGAGTGACTTTAGCTTATGGTTTCAACCCCTGTTAAAACTCAGTCTTCTGGACGTGCTGAATTAGGATTATCTCTAGTACAGCCAGTAAAATTGCCGCAACCGAGTCCTAGCCAAGGATACCATTCTATTGCTCTGCCATCGACGGCTTTATTTGGCACGGATGGGATTCGGGGGAAAGTTGGGGACTTGCTAACTGCGGAACTGGCGTTGCAGGTAGGGTTACATTGTGGTCAGGTGTTGCGATCGACCTTTTGTGACCAACAAACTGGTAATAAAACCGTAATTGTTGGTCAAGATACGCGAAATTCCAGCAATATGTTAGCAATGGCTTTATCTGCTGGGTTAACTGCGGCTGGGTTGGAAGTTTGGGATTTGGGTATTTGTCCGACTCCGGGTGTGGCTTATCTGGCAAGTGTTTCGGGTGCTTTGGGCGGGGTGATGATTTCCGCTAGTCATAATCCGCCAGAGGATAATGGAATTAAAATTTTTGGGCCCAGTGGTAATAAACTGAGCAAGGAATTACAAGCAGAAATTGAAGCTAGTTTGCGCGGGAAGCGGGAATTTTCGGCAACTACTGGGAATAGTTGGGGTAAACACTACCAACGACGGGATTTATTGAAAGATTATGCAGCTTCTCTGACTCAACCTCTGCAAGCTGGGTTAGATTTGCGGGGAATGCGAGTGGTGCTAGATCTGGCTTGGGGTGCGGCTGTGGGGATAGCGCCGTCCGTGTTTACGGCGATGGGTGCCCAGGTGATTTGCTTGCATGAATTGGCGGATGGCGATCGCATTAATGTTAACTGCGGTTCTACTCATTTGGGCGCGTTGCAGGCAGCTGTAAAGACTCATCAAGCGGATTTGGGTTTTGCTTTTGATGGCGATGCCGATCGCGTCCTAGCTGTAGATTCTAAAGGACGGGTTGTAGATGGGGATTATATTCTCTATTTCTGGGGACAACATTTAGCTAAGGGGCAAAAGTTACCCGGAAATATGATTGTGGCTACGGTAATGGCTAATTTGGGTTTTGAACTAGCTTGGAAAAATTTGGGTGGTCAATTTTTGCGGACAGCTGTGGGCGATCAGTATGTTCACGCGGAAATGGTGCGTCAGGATGCGATGTTAGGTGGCGAACAATCTGGACATATTTTATGCCGTCATTATGGAATTAGTGGCGATGGTTTGTTGACGGCGTTGCATTTGGCGGCGATCGTCAAGCAAACAGGAACTTCTTTAACTCAAATGGTAGACCAAAGTTTCCAACCTTATCCCCAAATCCTGAAAAATGTCCGAGTTGAAGATCGGGAAGTTCGTTTGAATTGGCAAAATTGCGATGCTTTGACTAATGCGATCGCTCAAGCAGAAAGCGCAATGGCTGGACAAGGACGGGTTTTAGTTCGCGCTTCTGGTACTGAACCTTTAATTCGGGTGATGGTGGAAGCGGCTAATGCTGAACTGACTCATCACTGGGCAGATAAGTTAGTTCTCACTGTTCAACAACACCTACTTACCTAAGTTACTTTTTTACCTGTTGCCGCCGTCGCAGTTGCAACTGTGACGGTGTTTTTGGCTATTTGTATAGTATTATACTAAAAGTTTCGGCTTTCTCTTCGATACTACAAATATATAAGATATTTGTAAGATATGATTCCATTTCGTCAAAGGCGACCAAATAAAATTAAGACCGAATTAAATTTAATCAAAATCATAAAATTTTTAACAACGGAAGCCTGGTATGCTTGTTAAGCTGCTGGCAAAAGATTAAAACGCTAAGAATTCATACATAAATTAAATTTAGTAGCAGTTAAAATCAGTTCAAGTAAAACTGAACATGGCTATAGTTAGCTGATAAATCTCAAAGGCAAACTTTTCGCTTCTTAAATCTCCCCATTCAGCATTGTTCAAAGGTGTAATTATGGTAGATTCTATATCTTTAATACCTAAATTAGCGTCTGGATTATATGAGGAAAAACAGTTAGTTAACCCAGAAATTGCAGAGTCCTATAAAAGGAGTGTAATCTTGCAAAAAATAATTGCGCGGATTTGGAACGCTTCCGAAAGTTTAGGAATACAAAATTGTGCGCCCATAGAAGTAGCATTAGAAGAAATAGCCAAGTTATTAGATATAGAACGTTGTAGTTTTTTGTGGTATTTACCGAATACGAAGCAAATTAATGTACCTTACGAATGGGTAGGGGAAAAACAAAAATTGGTGTCAGGGGAATGTTGTCGATTAGAAATATTTACTAGTGCAGCTAGTGCTTTAGAAAGAATTGCTTCAGGAATTAAAAATGACTTAATTTATATTAAATCGGGGACTGATTCAATGTTAGCCTCGTTTGAGGTGATAGCGGAAATGTTGACGCAGCAAACAAATACGCGATCGCGGCGCAGAAGAGGCGAACAAAGTTCCTTACCAAAGAAAGATTTTGCTCAATTAATAATTCCTGTTTATCGGGATACGACTAAAGAAATTTTTCAGGAAACCTCGCTTGGATTAATTGCTTGCTATTGTTCTTATCCACGTAATTGGAGTGTAAATGAGCTAGATTTTTTACAGTTAATTGCCCAACAATTAGCGATCGCGATTCGGCAATCGCAAATTTACGAACGTAGTCAGAGACAAGCGCAAAGAGAAAAACTAATTAATCAAATTACTAGCCAAACTAGGCAAAGTTTAGATTTAGAAACAATTTTAAATTCAGCGATCGCGCAGTTGTTAGATGCCTTAGAAGTCGATCGTTGTTTAGTGCATTTAGTAGAAACTGTCAGCCCAACAAAATCGGAAGTTAAACAGAATATATTATTAGAGAATACTAATTTAGAATTAACAGAAAGCCAAGCAAAAAGCTTTTGGGAAACACCCATCAAATAGCTTATCGCCGCCAGCATTTATATGAAGTGTATCGGGAACCTTTTCCGGCTTCTTTAAATGATTTTGACACGCAAGGGCCGATTACTCAATGGGTAATTCAACATCGACAATCAGTGGTAATTAATGATATTGCTCAGGATACGCGAATCGGGGAACAAAATGAAGAATACCAAAAAGCAGCGATTAAATCTTCTTTAGTGATTCCCGTTCAAGCAAATAATGTATTACACGCAATTCTTTATCTTAATCAATGTGCTTATAATCGCTATTGGACAAAAAGTGATTTAGAATTAGCAGAAGCGGTGGCGAATCAATTAGCTATTGCTATCCATCAAGCTTGTTTATATGCTCAAAGTCGGGCGACGATGGAGCGAGAATCTTTATTAAGAGTAATTAGTAACCAAATTCGTCGGACGTTAGATTTAAAGACAATTTTACAAACAACAGTCAAGCAAGTTCAGAATTTTTTAGCTACAGATCGAGTAGCAATATATCAGTTTACCGAGGGAACGCAAGGTGAGTTACTGGTGCAAGAAACAAGGGAAAATTGCTCAGAGCTTGAGCAAGAACAGAGCGATAATTATTGTTTTTTGCGAAAGTATTCCTATCCATATCAGGGGGAAGTGGTACAGGTAATTAATGATGTGACTAATGCGGATATTAGCGATCGTCATTTAGTATTTTTGCAGCAGTTACAGGTGCGGGCTAGTTTAGTTGTACCAATTATGAAAACTGAGGAAACAACAGAATTAGATGCAGAAATTAAAAATAATCAAATTTGGGGATTATTAATTGTTCAAGAGTGTAATTTACCGAGAGTTTGGCAAGATTCGGAAGTGGAATTATTGCAACAAATTAGTACACAGTTAGCGATCGCCATTCAACAAGCAGAACTTTACAAAAAAAGCCAAATTGCTGCTGCTACTGCTCAGAAGAAAGCCGCAGCTTTGCAACAAGCTTTGCATGACTTGCAACAAACTCAAGCCCAATTAATTCAAACAGAAAAAATGTCTAGTTTAGGGCAATTAGTAGCTGGAGTAGCCCATGAAATTAACAATCCAGTTAACTTTATTTATGGCAATTTAACCTATATTAATAATTACAGCAAAGACTTACTAAAATTAATCAATCTTTACCAAGAAATTTATCCAAATCCTAACCCAGAAATCCAAGAATGTAGCGAAGAAATTGACTTAGAATTTTTGATGCAGGATATGCCAAAAATTCTAACTTCCATGAAGGTAGGGACCGATCGCATTCGTCAAATTGTTCTGAGTTTACGGAACTTCTCCCGACTTGAACAAGCAGAAATGAAAGCAGTTGACATTCATGAAGGCATTGAAAGCACTTTATTAATCTTGCAAAATCGGTTCAAAGGTAACGGTACAACTCCGCAAATCGAACTAATTAAAGAATACGGAAAAATACCTTTAGTAGAATGTTTTGCTGGACAATTAAATCAGGTATTTATGAATATTATCAGCAATGCGATTGATGCTTTAGAAGAGAAAACAAGCAAAGATAACTTATCTCCTACTATTACAATTCGCACAGGACTTTATGATGATCATTCTATTATTATCCGCATTGCTGATAATGGCCCCGGTATAACCGCTAAAGCCAAAAAACAATTATTTGACGCTTTCTTCACCACTAAACCAGTAGGAAAAGGCACAGGTTTAGGCTTATCAATTAGCTACCAAATTGTAGTAGAAAGACACCAAGGAGCGCTGTGGTGCGAGTCAACTTTAGGAGAAGGTACAGAATTTTTTATCAAGATTCCTTTAGTACAACCAAGATAAATTATTTAAAAATTGTACGTTGTTGCGCTTTAGCGCTAAAGCGCAACAACGTACCAGTAATACTAGCGCTAAAGCGCAACAACGTACCAAATTTATTCGCCAGTAATTGAAAGTGCATCAACCCAGACTTTGGGGCAAACACCACTGGTAGTTAATTCTGCTTCTTTTTCTACAAAAATGATGGAATTTAAAACTTGGAGAAAATCTCCGGCGACAGTTGCCGCATCGACACTAATTAACTCACCATTTCTGATCATCCAACCATCAAAAGGCAGAGAGAAAGAACCTTGTACAGCTTTAACTCCCGCATGAAAAGCCTTTAATTGATCGATGTAAATCACATTATCCGCAGTTTCTATGCTTAATTCTTGTTCAGGTTGTGCTTCAGACAAAACATGATAGAAATGCGGGCTAACTGTTACTTTCGCGCCGATATTAGCATTGCCTGTTGGCTGTGCATTTAACCTTTTGGCAGTACCAGCACTGTGAATTAAACCAGCTAAAACACCATTACTAATTAACGAAATTCTGCGAGTTGGTGTACCTTCATCATCAAAAGTTTCTGGGCTAACATTGCTAGGATGTAACGCATCATCGTAGACAAAAAGTAAAGGAGAAGCAATTTTTGTTCCCAAGGTTTCAGCAGTAGAAAGACTTTGCTTGTCTAGGATATCTTGAGCATTAAAAATGTTAGAAAAAGCATTCAACAAACTCAAGAAAGCTTTACCCGAAAAAACCACTTGGTATTTACCAGTTTTGACTTTTTCATAATCCAAATGGCTGATAGTTTTCTTGGCGGCTTCTTGCAAGCAACCTTGAATATCTAACTCCTCTAAACTGTGGCTAATTCTCACTGCGCCAGCACTACGGGGTTTTTTCCCTTCTTGCTCAGTTTTGGTGGAAAGATAGATTGAGGAAATGGTGCGAGATTCGTTTCTGAGGGCACCTTCACTGTTAACATAAAATTTGTCTACCTCTCTTTGAGATAAACCATTGTAAGGCACGCTGGTAATGGCTGGATGAGCAGAAATTAACTCTTTTTCTGCTGATAATAAAGTTTCAATTAGTTTAGCTGCGGGTGCTTGGTTTACTTTTGGTGCAAAGGAATGATTAATGGGAATAGTTGCTTCCGGGCTAAAGTCGGGGATGTTTTCTTTGGCACCAAAAAAACTCGCTTCGTAGGCAGTTTTTAAAGCTAATTCAATACCCAAAGGATCGACATCTGTTGTACTAGTAACCCCTAAAGTTTGTTCGTCATTCCAAACCCGAACCATGACACCAGAACGACTAGAGGCGTTAACTTGTTTCGGTTCTCCTCGCTCTACTTGTACGCTGGTTTCATCAACAGTCGCTCCACAGATATCGAACTTTTTAATTCCCAATTTATGAGCAATTTCTTGAGCGTATCCCGCAATTTCTTGAGTACTTGGCACAATTTTCTCCGTTTTGAATTCATCCAAAAAAGTTTTAGATTTATGATGCAATCTAAAATCAAAATTGCCTACAAATGAGATAATAAGAGCAAGAGGCAGAGCCTCTTTTTTTCGTTCCCAGGTTGAACCTGGGAACGAGATCGCGAAATCTAAAATTGATTTAGCGTCCGCCAACGGTGATAGAATCAACCTTAATATGTGGTTGTCCAACGGTTACGTAAACGCTGCCGCTGATGGAACCGCAAAAACCAGCAGATAGTTCTAAATCTTTAGAACTCATGGAAATTTTGTTCATGATTTCCTTAGCTTCGCCAATCAAAACTGCACCTTTTAAAGGTTTGGTGATTTTGCCATTTTCGATCAGGTAAGCTTCATCAACGCCGAAGTTAAATTCGCCTGTTGCGCCGACACTACCGCCGCCCATTTTCTTACAGTAAATTCCTTTATCTACGGAATTAAACAAGTCTTCTAGGGAATAATCTCCGGGTGCAATGTAAGTATTTCGCATCCGAGAAGCAGCAGCATAAGTGTAACCTTGTCTTCTGCCGCTTCCGGTTCTAGGATGTCCAGTTCGCATGGAACCTGCGCGATCGGCAATAAAATTCTTCAAAATGCCATTTTCGATTAATAATGTTCTTTGAGTAGGCATTCCTTCGTCGTCCATGTCGATGGTTCCGAAGGCATTTTGCGATCGACCTTCATCCCAAGCGGTTAAATTTTCGTGAGCAATCTTCTCGCCTTTTTTATCAATAAAAGGAGTAATTTTGCGTTCAATTTGAGTAGTTTCCAGCAAATGCCCGCAAGCTTCATGGAAAATCACGCCGCCAAAAGCATTTGCCATAATAATCGGATAAGTTCCCGATTCTACATAATCAGCATAAAGCATTTTTCCGGCTGATTCTGCCACTTCTTCCGCAGCAGCTTCATAATTCCAATTCCGCAAAAACTTAGCATCTCCCGTATTACCTGAACGCTTACCAATGGAAGAACGATTAGCGCCATCAGCACACAACAGATTGTAACCAACGGATTGAGTTAAGCGAATATCACGGGCAAAAGTACCATCACTTGCAGCGACTAAAATTTCTTGCCAATCTCTAAAATAAACGGCGCGGCGAGATTGAACGTGATTAGCTTTTTGTTTTAGTTTAGTATTAGCATCAAGCAGAACTTCGCCCATTTCTTGCATTGAGCTAAATTGAGAAATCCAAGTATCTTTGTTATTTTTTGTGGCGTAATCTCGGAGTAATTCTAAGTTAATTTCGGGGATGTAAGAATTAGGTGCGGGAAGAATTAGTCCTTGAATGGAAAGTGCTTTTTCTAATGCTGCTTTTAGTCCTGAAAATGATAGGTCATTGGTGCTAACATAGCAATCAGATTGTCCGCGAAAAACTCTCACACCTGCACCTGTAGAAAGTTTGGGTGAGATGCTAGTGATAGCGTCATCTTCTGCTAAACAGCTAATGTAATTGACTCGTTCTAAAAAGAATTCGATAAAATCTGCACCAGCAGCACGTCCCAATCCTAGCAATGTTGCTAAGGGTGCTTCCCAACTTTCATCAAAGCGATCGCGTGTGGGATTATATGACAAGCTGGGCAATTCTTTGGTCAAAAGTATCGAGGTTGCTAGCATGGGTATTCTGGTTTTAGGGAATGGATTAACTGACGCTTCCTAGTTCTAATTAGTGTAGCAAATTTTGTCATTGGTCATTGGTCATTGGTTATTGGTCATTGGTCATTGGTCATTTGTCATTTGTCATTTGTCATTTGTCATTGGTCATTTGTCATTTGGGAAATTACCGATTGATTTGAGATAGGCGTTTAATTTTGGAGCTAATTCGTCAATAATTGGTTTAATAATTTTTACCTCTTCAACAGTTAAAAGATTTCGGCAGTAAGCTCGTCTTAACCAATGCTGAGTTTCTAGTAAAGAACCTCTTGCTATTCTAACAAAGTAACGATTTTGTTGATAAGTACCTCTGCCTACTCCTTCGGCAATATTAGCACCTATACTATCAGCAGAACGAATTAATTGCTTTCCTACTGTATCTTGTTTTAAATAATCCCACTTCGTCACTATTTTCCATATTTCATCAGCTAATTTTTCAGACAATTGGTAAACCTGCAAATCTTGAAATCTCTTAATTGACATATTATTTTTTCCTTGTTTATTTGTTTGTCATTGGTCATTGGTCATTGGTCATTGGTTATTGGTCATTTGTCATTTGTCATTTGTTATTTGTGACGATGATGAACGCTCAATTTATTACTACAAATTTATGATTATGGTATAACCAATGACCAATGACTAATGACTAATGACCAATGACTAATTACCTTCTATCTTTCCTTCTGCTTCGTGGACTATTGCTCTTAATTTATCTATTGTATCGCGATCGACATTTGACCACAAACCTCGCTGATTTGCTTCTAACAATCTTTCTGCCATATCTCGCAACGCCCAAGGGTTTTTTTGTTGAATAAATTCTTGGACTTCTGAGTTAAATAAATAATTTTCTGCTATTCCTTGATACATGAAATCTTCTACACAGTTTGCTGTTGCATCGTAAGCAAATAAATAATCAACTGTTGCGGACATTTCAAATGCACCTTTGTAACCGTGACGCATTACGCCAGCTATCCATTTTGGGTTAATCACACGGGAACGATAAACTTTGGCAATTTCCGCTTTTAATTGTTTAACTTTGGGGTTTTCAGGAATGGAATTATCACCGAAATAAGTTTGGGGATTTTTGCCAGTTAAAGCGCGAACTGATGCAGTTAAACCCCCTTGAAATTGATAGTAATCATCGGAGTCTAATAAATCGTGTTCGCGGTTATCTTGGTTATGTAATACTATTTGCATTTGGCGCAATCTTTCGGCAAAAGCTTCTGGCGCGGAGATCCCCCCTAACCCCCCTTGAGAAGCGGAGATCCCCCCTAACCCCCCTTGAGAAGCGGAGATCCCCCCTAACCCCCCTTGAGAAGCGGAGATCCCCCCTAACCCCCCTTGAGAAGCGGAGATCCCCCCTAACCCCCCTTGAGAAGGGGGGGAATTTTTGTTAGAGCTAGTATAAGCGTAACTACTCCAGTTAATATAAGCGCGGGCTAAATCTTGGTCATCTTGCCAATTTTGGGATTCGATTAAACCTTGTAAACCTGCACCATAAGCACCGGGTTTTGAACCGAAAATGCGAAATTGCGATCGCATTTTTGCCTGTTCTTCACTCAACCCAGCATTTACCCAAACTTCCGTTTCTTGCTTAACTTTTGCCGCTAAAGGGTTATCTTCCGGCGACTCATTTAATGCTGCAACTGCGGTTACTGCTTGGTCGAATAAATCAATTAAATTGGGAAAAGCATCGCGGAAAAAACCCGAAATTCGCAAGGTGACATCGACGCGAGGACGACCTAAAACTGAAACTGGTAATATTTCAAAATCTACCACTCGTCGCGCTACTCCATCCCAAATTGGACGCACTCCTAATAATGCTAACGCTTCTGCTAAATCATCGCCACCTGTTCGCATTGTGGAAGTTCCCCAAATAGATAAACCCAGAGTTTTGGGATATTCTCCATTTTCTTGAGTGTATCTTTCAATTAATACTTCTGCCGCTTTTCGACCAATATCCCAAGCGGTTTCTGTGGGAATGGCGCGAATATCAACTGAGTAAAAGTTGCGTCCAGTTGGTAACACTTCCGGGCGACCTCTTGTAGGTGCGCCGGAAGGTGCGGGAGGGACAAATTTACCGTCTAAACCTTGTAATAAATTGGTGATTTCTTGTCCAGTTTTTTGTAATGCGGGAAGGAGATAGTCACCGATCCAAGTTAATTCTTTTTGGGTCATTTGTCCTTGGTCATTGGTCATTTGTTCTTGGTCATTTGTGATTAGGTTTTCTACTAATTTGGCAGCGTGTTCTTCCAAAATTTCTACCACATCACCCACAGTCCGACATTTACCAATGACAAATGACGAATGACTAATAACCAATGACAAATCATCTGTTAATGGGTCAATTTCTAAACCCCAATCTTTAGCAATGGCGCGAGTTAACCCGATGCGGTTACTACCAGGATGTCGCGCAATAGCAACGATTAAATCTCTTAATTGTCGCCCTGGGGGACATTGCCCAAAAATATGCAAACCGTCCCGAATTTGCGCCTCTTTCAATTCACACAAATAACCGTCCATTTGGGGAATCACCTCTGTTAATTCCCCTGACCCCAATTCTAAACGCAAATTCTCTGCTAATATTAGCTGAGAAATGCGATCGCATATCACCCCCAACCGAGAAGGGTCTAAATTTTGCGCCTCGTAATATTCATCAATTAAATTCTCTAACTTATGCAAATTACCATATAATTCTGCCCTCGTCATTGGCGGTGTTAAATGGTCAATAATCACCGCTTGGGCGCGACGTTTCGCTTGGGAACCTTCACCTGGATCGTTAACAATAAAAGGATAAAAATGCGGAATTGCGCCTAATGCTACTTCTGGGTAACAATTACTCGAAAGGGCGACACTTTTACCTGGCAACCATTCCAAATTACCATGTTTTCCTACATGAACGATCGCATCCACCCCAAAATGTTTTCTCACCCAATAATAAAAAGCTAAATAATCATGGGTTGGTTCTAAATCTGGCGCATGATAATTTAAACTAGGGTCAATATCATAACCCCGACTTGGTTGAATTCCCACAAATATATTACCTAACTGAATTCCCGGAATGGGAAAAGATGAAAACTCAGCAATTCCCCATCTTTCAATTATCCCTTGTTGGACGGACAAAGGAAGATTAGCAAAATATTCTTGGTATTCTGTTAAAGATAATACTTGATTTGGCGATCGCAATTCCTTCCCTTCTGGATCGTTAGTAATTCCCGCAGTTAATCTATTAATTAAATCATCTCCAGTTTCCGGCAAATTTCCCACCACATAACCAGCATTTTCTAAAGCTTTCAGGATTTCCACACAACTAGCAGGCGTATCCAAACCTACACCATTTGCCAACCTGCCATCACGAGTGGGATAGTTCGCTAAAATTAAAGCAACCTTGCGTTCTGCTGGAATTTTTTGCCGCAAATTTACCCAACTTGCAGCTAAGTCAGCAACAAAATTAATCCGGTCTAAATTTGGTTCATATCCAACTACATCTGTTTCTAAACTAGGATGTTTAGACTGTACCGCTTTAAAAGAAACTACCCGACTAATAACTCTCCCATCTACCTCTGGTAACGCCACATTCATCGCCATATCTCTTGGCGAAAGTCCCTGAAAACCAGATTCCCATTGTTCAGAAGTTCCTCCACTAAAAATTACTTGTAAAACTGGTACATCTGAGGAATTTGGCGTTAACTCAAAATTGCTAATTGTCCGTTCAAAATTATTAACTGAAAAGCTGGTAGTATTGAGTAAAATTTGAATTGGTGCAGCATCCTTTGGGTGAAAATATTCCTCTAATTCAGCTTGCACATCGGGATCTCGTAAAGAAGAAACAAAAACGGGCACTGGGGCTAAATCTTTTGTCATTAAAGCATGACACAAAGCATCAATGGGAGCGGTATTTCCTGCTAAATAATGAGCGCGGTAAAATAAGACACCAACTTTAGGGATTAAATTTAAGTGTTTATACCCTGTTCCTGACTGTTCTTGCTGCCAAGAATAGATTCCTACTCGCGGAACTTCCTGCGGAGGCGGGGGATTGTAATTTGTTTGGCAGCAAACATCAACAACAAACTTTAAAGCATTGACAAAATTATTTACACCGCCCTCGTTGAAATAGCGCCACAACTGATTTACCCCTACCAGGGAAACATTAGAATGACTAATTAAATCGGGGTCTGGACGGTCATCCCCAGGCATGATAATTAACTTTGCCTTTGTTTGTTGTACCGTCTCCCGCACCACTTCTAAACCATAAGACCAGTAGGAACGTCCTCCCAGTAGGCGAATAATGATAATCTGGGCTTTTGCTAATACTTGGGTGGCGTAAGTATCAATACTCAGTTGTTGCTGTAATTGTAAAAGATTGACGACTCGCAGTTCGGGAAAATCTGCTGGCAGTTTGCCTACAGCCGCTGCTAGAGTTTGAATATCCGTATCCGCAGCTGTTAGGAATACAATAGGAGCAGGCGTTTGCTCAATGAAAATCACTCCTTGTTCTGTAAAATTCCATCCTCCGGGGGTAGCAGCTAAACGATGCACAAGTTTACCTCAATGATTACGGTTTTTTACGAGCTTTCGGCTATACATTAGTAAAAGAAACTGTTTATACTTGCCTTAATCCATGATGAATCATTAAGAACCATGATTGGAGTCAGATTTAGTAAAGCTTACTGCTTCTTTATGTAAACGGCTAAAATGCTGAGTTATCAAAATTTTATTTTACGGCGGAATTTATCGCTAACCTCTTTTAATGGACTACGAACCGTGTTTGGGCAAATGGCACAAAGGGTCGGAGAAGGTAATTTGCTTTTGACTGAAGATGTGCTATCTACCCTGACAGTTAGACCACAACAAATAGAGGAAAAATTTATTTTGTTGGTGTCAGAAGAGTTTAGTGGTCTACTGGTGGCAACGCAACAGTTAGAAGAGAGTTCGTGGGAAGATGCAGAAGATAGATTATACCAGGTAGGATTAACTTTTGCACCAGAAGCGATCGCAGAATTTCTCGCTCAGTTGAGTAGTTTCCTCAAAGATCATCCGATCGCGGAAAAAAGTCTTCAAGAAGCAAGTCAAATTCTCGGTCCGAATGATGCCAATCTACAAAGCGAATTTACTCTTTCCTTGCTGGAAGTTATTGCAAATGAAAATAATAAAATCTTTTCTGAACAGGCAATCTATCCTTTTGTTTCTGTCTGTAAACCTGTGCATGAAGCTTTAGAACAACAGGTGGAACAAGAGAGATTATTGAATCAGGTAACAACCCAAATTCGCCAGAGTTTAGAATTACCTGTAATCTTAGAAACAGCTGTAGAACAGGTGAGGAAATTTTTACAGACCGATCGCTTATTAATTTATCAGTTTGAACAGCCTTTATCTTCAGTTAAAAGCATAGAAATAACCGAAAAAGATATTTTAAGTTTTTATGAACTAGCGGCAAGACAAGAATTACATCCAGAAGCATCGAATTTAATTAAACCAGAAAATAACAATCAATTAGAGCAGGACTTTGAGCAGGAAGTAAGCGATCGCAAAATTTGGGGACGAGTTACTTATGAAGCCAGATATTCTCATGATATCCCCTCAGTCTTAGGTTTTTCTGAAGAAGAACGTTGTTTTACTTATGTACCAAACTGTCGAGAAAGATACCGAAAAGGCTTCACCTTAGCAGTCAAAGATACTGAAAGTGCCTATATTTTTCATCCCTGCTTATTGCAATTAATGCGGCATTCTCAAGTGAGAGCCAAGTTAGTTGTACCAATTTTAATTCAAGAACAACTTTGGGGTTTATTAATTGCTCACCAATGTTTTGAACCGCGAGAATGGCAAGAGAAAGAGAAAAAATTCCTGGCACATATTGCTGAACATTTGGCGATCGCAATTTACCAAGCACAACTTTATGCCCAAGTGCAACAACAAAAACAAACATTAGAGAAAAGGGTGATCGATCGCACCCAAGAACTACATGATGCCATGCTTTTGGCACAATCAGCCAACCGTGCCAAAACTGAATTCTTAGCCACAATGAGCCATGAATTACGCACACCTCTAACCTGTGTAATCGGCTTATCTGCTACCCTATTAAGATGGTCTTTTGGGCAACTAAGTCAAAAACAAAGAGACTATTTACAAAGCATTCACGACAACGGCGAACACCTCCTCGAATTAATTAACGATATTTTAGAATTATCTCAACTAGAAGCTGGGAAAACTGTTTTAAATATCAGCGAATTTTCACTCTCGCAATTAGCACATCAAGAAATCATCAACTTGAGACCAAAAGCTAACCAAAGAGGAGTAGAATTAGCAATAGCAGTTAAACTTGATGCCAAAAGCGATCGCTTTTTAGCCGATGATAGAAGAGTGAGGCAAATTCTCTACAACTTATTGAGTAACGGCATTAAATTCACTCCCCAAGGAGGCAGAGTAATATTGCGAGTTTGGCGAGAAGGCGATCGCGCAGTTTTGCAAGTAGAAGATACAGGAATAGGCATTCCCGAACACCAAAAACATTTGCTTTTCCAAAAATTTCAACAACTAGATAGTTCCTACCGTCGTCAATACGAAGGAACAGGATTAGGATTAGCTTTAACTAAACAATTGGTAGAACTTCACGACGGGAGAATTGAAGTTAACTCTACTGTTGATGTCGGTTCAATTTTTACTGTGTGGTTGCCAAAACAACAATACCTTGTTAGCCATAAAACTGAATCTCAATCATCATCTTATACTAAAGAAGAAAGATTAATCAACCTAAACTTTCCCGCCGGAAGAATCGTTGTTATTGAAAATCATGAAGAAACAGCCACTTTAATTTGTGAAATTTTAACTGCTGCTGGCTTTCAAGTAGTATGGTTATTAGAAGCGTCTACCGCAATGAAGCAAATAGAAATTTTGCAACCTTTAATAGTCATTTTGGACTGGCAACTCTCAGGAACTAATGGCAAAGAATTAGTTGAACAAATTCGCAGTTTACCGGGTATGCAGGATGTGAAAATCCTAGCTTTGACCAACAAAATATCATCGGAGAATCTAGTATTAGGAGCAAACAATTACTTACTTAAACCAATTTTACCCCAAAGTTTATTACACAAAATTCAACTACTAATGATGAATCCTATAAATGAATAAAAACTCATTACAGTCATTAAATAAAACTTTAATAGTTTCCTGTCAAGCGCCAGTAGAATCTCCCCTACACGATCCTTATGTGATTGCAGCAATGGCAAAAGCAGCGGTACTGGGTGGCGCAGCAGCAGTCAGAATTGATACACCAGCACATATAACAGCAACACGCCAAAAAATATCAGCCCCAATTATTGGACTTTGGAAACAACAAATCCCTGGCTATGAGGTGTATATTACCCCACAATTTAATCATGCAGAAGCGATCGCAATAGCCGGAGCAGATATCATAGCAATTGACGCTACCTTGAGAGAACGTCCCCATCAAGAACAACTAACCACAATAATCTCCCGCATTCACCAAGAATTAGGTAAATTAGTCATGGCAGATATAGACACCATAGAAGCAGCAATAGCCGCTGCCAATGCGGGTGCTGATATCGTCGGTACCACCCTTTACGGCTACACAAAAGAAACAAAACACCTCTCCCCCCCAGGCTTTCAACTATTAGCAGAAATGGTGCAAAAACTCCAAGTTCCCGTAATTTGCGAAGGCGGTATTTCCTCCCCAGAAATGGCAAAACAAGCCCTAAAAATCGGCGCTTTCGCCGTAGTCGTCGGCACAGACATCACCGGAATTGATGCCAAACTCAAACAGTACGTAGTTGCGCTTTAGCGCTAGGAAGAGCGCCCAAGCGCAACTACGTACCTTGTTAACTGATTCCGGCTAATTTTCTTTGCCAAATAATCATATTAGAACCAATCACCGGGGAACGAGCTACCAGCCTACCTTGAGTATCGTTAATTTCCAACTTCTCAAAGTCCAATTCTTGAGAACGTTGCCACATCTGGGCAGCTAACTGATCCTGTTTAGCAGAATCAAAAGTGTACCAATCATTAGCAACTTGAAGACTTAAAAAATTATTCGGAAAATCAGCTTTAATTCCCACAATTAAACCATCAGCAAATCCACCCACAATATCAGTAACTTGGTTTTGAATTGCCACAATTAAACTTTGTTCAGGTGTCAATACTGGCGGCGGTGGTGGCAAAGTTTCTATTATTTCAGGTGGCTTAGGTTCTGTTAATTCCAGCGGCGCTTCAATTCCTGATGCTACCTTTTCCTCCTCTGGTACAGGTGTGAATACAGGAGTTTCTGACGGTGAGGTAATTTCCGACGGCACAGGTATTTCGGAAACTGGGGTTTCTTCCGGTAGTACAGCCACTTCCGGTGGAATGGTAGCTTCCGGTGGTGCTTCCAGTGGTGCTTCCGGTGGTATTGTCACCTCTGGCGGTGTGCTAGGAATTGTGGGGGGAACTTCCGCAACTTGTGGTGGTTTGGCGGGCGAAAGTAGGGAATTTACCCAGAATATGAGGATTAATACTAGAGCGATCGCGCCAGTCAAAACCGTATCATTAGGCAACTTCTCCCGCACAGACTGGGGCAAAATCTGACGCACCTTCGTCAAAACAGCCTTCCACAAACCCCAAATTTTACTGAGGAAACTCGGCTTTTTCTCTACTGGCGCTGCCTTAGCCGTAGTTTCTGCCGTTGACACAGGCGCAGCAGTCGTTGCTGCTGGTAACGTTTCCCCCACCGGAGTAGAAACATTTATTCCCGCTGCTGGTAACGTATCGGTTAACGGGCTCGGAACAGTTAATTCCGCTGCTGATAACGTATCGGTTAACGGGCTCGGAACAGTTAATTCCGCTGCTGATAACGTATCGGTTAACGGGCTCGGAACAGTTAATTCCGCTGCTGATAACGTATCTGTTAGCAGACTTGGAACATTTATTCCCTCTGCTGGTAACGCATCGGTTAACGGGCTCGGAACATTTATTCCCTCTGCTGGTAACGTATCGGTTAACGGACTCGGAACAGTTAATTCCTCTGCTGGTAACGTATCGGTTAGCGGACTCGGAACAGGTACAGCTGTTTCTGGTGGCAAACTAGCAGCAGCGGGTATAGTGTCCTGAGTGCTAACTTCCGGCTGCTTTGGTTGATCTTGTGACATGAAATCTCTTTAAATTAAGGGAGGTTTTAGCTTTTCTGACGCACCTTACAAAGTTATGTAAGAGTGACAGCTTTAGTCCTAAGATTCTTACAGAATGCTCTCTCCTGACCTAATCTATCATTTGCTATTCTGCTTTCGATCGAGTTATTGAGTTTAAGAATTTATTATGAACTTCAAGCGTCGTCAGTTCCTAGTTTTGGGCGGCTTAACTGGTTTGGGATTCAGCTTTTTAGGTAACTTTCTGCAAAGTTCCCCAGCCGAAAGTGCAGATACCCAATTATCCAACGCCGTCCCGGAATTAGCCACCCCAACCACACCACCCCTATTCAGATTCGTTTCCGTCGCGGATACGGGTACTGGTACAAAAAGTCAGTATGCTGTAGCAGAAGCTATGTCTCGCTATCACCAAAAAAATCCCTACAACTTAGTAATTTTGGCAGGAGATAACATTTATAATCACGGGGAAATCGAAAAAATAGAAGCGGTTTTTGAGCGACCTTATCAATACTTATTAAATAAAGGAGTAAAATTTCGTGCTTGTTTAGGTAATCACGATGTTGCTACACAAAATGGCGATCCTCAAGTTAAGTATGCTGGGTTTAATATGCCAAGTCGCTACTATACTTTTCGTCATGATTCTGTACAATTTTTTGCTTTAGATACTAATGCTAATGCCGATTGGAAAAATCAGATGGTTTGGTTAGAAAAAGAACTAAGTCGCAGCGATGCGCCTTGGAAAATTGTGTTTGGGCATCACCAAATTTATTCTTCTGGTGTTTATGGGGTAAATCAACCTTTTATTAAGCAATTTACTCCGCTTTTCCAAAAATATAGAGTCCAACTTTATATTAATGGTCATGAGCATAATTATGAACGGACGCGATCGATCGATGGCACAACTTACATGATCACTGGTGGAGGTGCCGCAACTCGCCCAGTCGGACGTTCTGATTTTACGGAATATTCAGCAAGTCGCCTCAGTTTTGCAGCTTATGATGTGTATCGCGATCGCATTTTGATTAGCGCCATTGGGACCGATCATTCAGTGTTTGACACAGGTGTGATTAGTTTGTAGGTTTTGGCGATCGATTTGAGGAAAAACTATGAGAGTCAAACAATTAAAAATTTCCTCATTTCGAGGAATCGAAAATTTAATACTAGACTTTCCACCAGACGAACCAACCGTATTTATCGGCAACAACGGAGTAGGAAAATCCAGTATTTTGGATAGTCTAGCGATTCTTTTATCCTGGCTAATAGCACGTATTGAATTTGACCCTCAATCAAGAGTATCTATAGTTGACAGGAAAAATTTCCGATTTGGAGGGATTAGAGAAGGAGAACTGGCAAATGGACGTTCTTTTAAAGCAACAGACATTAAGAAAGGAGAGAATAAAGTACTACAAATATTAAATTTTTTATTTGATTCACAAGAAATTGGTTGGTATATTACTGCAAGTGAAATAGACAATAATACCCATACAACTTGTGAACTGGGAATTTTAGAGCAACTTACTCAAAACTTACGTAATCAGTGGCAAACAGATCCCAAAGCTAATTTACCTTTGGCAGTTTACTACCCGATCAATCGTGCAGTTTTTGAAATATCTTTAGAGATACCGGATAACTATTCACCCAAACAAATAGACGCTTATCAAAAAGCGCTTGATGGAGCACAAATCACCTTTGAGAGCTTCTTCCAATGGTTCAGAATTTTGGAAGATTTAGAAAATGAAGAACGAAGAGATCGCCCAAACTACCTAAATCATCAATTAGAAGCAGTTAGACAAGCCATTTATTCATTAATACCAGAATTTTCTAACCTGCGTGTTCGTCGTTCTCCCCTACGAATGACTGTCACAAAACAAGGTCAAGAATTTACAGTAAATCAATTATCGGATGGGGAAAAATGCTTGTTAGCGATGGTAGGAGATTTAGCAAGGCGTTTAGCAATTGCTAATCCAGGTTTATCTAATCCTTTAGAAGGTGAAGGAGTAGTTTTAATAGACGAAATTGAACTACATCTTCATCCTAAATGGCAAAGGGAAATTATTCCCGCTTTAACTAGAACTTTCCCTAATTGTCAGTTTATTGTAACTACTCATTCACCCCAAGTAGTTAGTCATGTAAAACCAGAGGGAATTTTCATTTTAGAAGCAACATCTGAAGGTATAATTGCTAAAAAGCCAGAAAGTTCTTTTGGGAGAGATAGCAATCAAATTCTAGAAGATATTATGGGCGTTCCCGATCGTCCTCAGCAAATTAAAAATAGCTTACGCCAACTATTTCAACTAATAGACGCTGGAAATCTAGAAGCTGCAAAAGAATTGCGCCATCAAATATCTGAAGAAATTGGCTCTGATGAACCGGAGTTTGTGAGAGCAGATGTACTGATGCGGCGAAAGGAAATTCTCAATCGATGAAGTACATCAAAAAAGGCAAAGAACCAGAAGAATTTACTAATTGGAAGAACTTGGAAAATGATGATTGGAAACCTAATTGGGATGATAACTTCCAAGCACCAGAAAAACCTATTGTCCATGAAGCATTACTAAAAGAACAAGGTTATATTTGTTGCTATTGTGGAATGCGTATTAACAGAAAAAGCAGTCATATTGAACATTTAAAACCTCGTACTGCTTACCCAGATTTAGCTTTAGATTACACAAATCTGATTGCTTCATGTCAAGGAGAAAGCGAACAACCTCCCCCTCAACCTGTACATTGTGGGCATAAGAAACGCTACTGGTATGATGAAAATTTCATGGTTTCGCCTTTAGATGCTAACTGTGAAAATTTTTTTAGATATTCTGGTTTTGGAGATATCTTACCAACAGATGAATCAAATCAAAAAGCTGCTGCTGAAACAACTATTGAGCAATTAGGATTAAATATCCCCAAGCTGACGAGGATGCGTCGTGAAGCAATTGATGGAATTTTGCAAGCTATTCAAGGTTTAACGAATGAGGAGATAAAGGAGTTTGCAGAAGCTTTGAAAAATCTTGATACTAATGGACAGTGTACACCTTTTTGTTTTGTTATTACTTATATCCTAAACCAATATTTAATTCCTTAATAATTCATCACCAAAACCTCTTTGATTTTCCCCCGTTTATTGCCCTTAGAATTAATTGCTCTTGTCGCCAAGATTTCCTGAGTGGGGAAATCTCTGTATAATTCCCGAATAAATTCACAATTTGAATTAGATAACATGACTTTTACGCCTTTGCTAGTAAGTTCTACAAATACATCTTTTAATTTAACTTGTTCGACTTCGGTAAAAGCAAAACGGCTGTAAGCTGTAAAATTACTAGTTGTACTTATGGGATAATATGGTGGATCAAAATAAACAAAGTCATCTTTTTTAGCCCAGTGCAAAACTTCTGTAAAACCAGAGACTTGAATTTTGCTCGATCGCAGTGCCTCAGAAACAGAACGCAGTAAATCAGGCTGACAAATTTGGGGATTTTTATATTTGCCCATTGGCACGTTAAATTTACCTTGGGAATTTTCTCGATATAATCCATTGAAACAAGTTTTGTTCAAATAAATTAACCGAGCAGCTTTTTCCAGAGAGGTTTGGTAATTTTGCGATCGCATCCAGTAATAATAATCTTTATCATGTTTCTCCTGATGCCGTGCTAACAACTCAATTAGCGACTCCACATCATCTCTCACACAACAATAAACATTAATCAACTCTGGATTAATATCACTCAAAACCGCCCCTTGGGGCAACAGGTGAAAAAATACCGCCCCTCCACCCAAAAACGGCTCATAGTAAGTGTTAAACTTTTGGGGAAAATAGGGAATATATTGCTCAATTAACTGACTTTTACCCCCTGCCCACTTGAGAAAAGGACGAGGAGAAACCGATTCTGCCGGATTATGCGACATTAGTTTAGCGATTAATCGATCGGGGTTTACAATTGTTTAGACTAGAGTTTCTTAGAGAGTAGGAGTGACCTGCGTGGACAATCCCGACCTCGCCAGAAAGCGATCGCGAGTAGTACCCTCATTCGAGGATATCCCAGAGGCTTTACGGGAAGCGCCAACTACAGTACAAGAGCGTCGGAGGCACAAGTTCTGGCTGATTGCAGGACTAACAGGACTGGGAGTAATTGCTCTGTTTGCTGGATTTTTGTTTGCCACTTTCTTATCCTTAGAGCCAAATATAATTACCGCTAATAACACTCAGAGTAAAGATAATCCAAAAACACCTGCCTCAGCCCAATCAGGCAATGTATCGACCAAACAGCCCGATATAGTTGTAGGAGAATCTGGACATTTCGCTTATCAAGAAGCCCCACCCCAACAATTACAATCAATTACAGCCGATGGTCAAATTAAATTACGTCAACCAGCTGCCCAGAAATTTAAAGCAATGGTAGCAGCAGCTAGAGCGCAGGGAATTATTTTAGTACCTATTTCTGGTTTTCGGTCTGTAGCAGAGCAGCAACACCTGTTTTTTGATGTAAAAGCCCAACGTGGTCAAGCAGCAGCCGAACGAGCATCAGTCAGCGCCCCTCCAGGTTACAGCGAACATCACACAGGTTACGCAGTTGATATTGGTGATGGCAATGTCCCCGCCACCAACTTGAACCCCACATTTGAAAACACAGCTGCTTTTAAGTGGCCTCAAGCAAACGCCCCTCGCTTTAGCTTTGAGTTGTCTTTCCCCAAAAACAATCCCCAAGGCGTAAGTTACGAACCTTGGCATTGGCGTTTTGTCGGGGATAGACAAAGCCTGGAAACATTCTACAAAGCCAAAAATCTGGGTTCGAGTCGGAAGTAGGAGATCCAGGGACACAGGGGCACAGGGGACGCTCCCGACGCTGGGATAAGGAGAAGTAATTAACTCGTAACTCTGTAGGGGCAATTCATGAATTGCCCCTACAACTCAAAACTTTCTTCTACCTTCTGCCTTGAACCCTCCGCCTTCTGCCTTCGCTTCTGCCTTCGCTTCTACCTTCGCTTCTACCTTCGCTTTTGCCTTCTGTCTTCTTTCCTTTTTCCTTTGCTTGGGTGGCTTCTTTTTGCTTGAAGTAGGCTTCTAAAACTTTTAGGACTTTGGGGGCGCAAAAACTACCACCACCACCGCCGGAGTGTTCGCCAAATGCGACTACAACAATTTCAGGATTATCTGCTGGGGCATAAGCACCGAACCAAGTGTGGACTTTTTTGCCATGTCCGACTTCGGAAGTGCCACTTTTACCCGCAGCTGGGGGGATTGTCTCTACATGCAAAGCTTTGCCTGTACCACTAGTTACTGTAGCTCGTAAACCTTTCTGGAGAACTTCTACGGTTGTGGGCTTCATATTTAAAGATTCCCGCCAGCTTCTCGCTTCCTCGTTATCTTTGAGGATATGGGGTTGGACGCGATAACCACCATTGGCAGGGACGGCAAACATGACTGCTAGTTGTAATGGTGTGGTTTGTAAGAAGCCTTGACCGATCGACATATTCACAGTATCGCCTAGCGTCCATTCGTATTTCATCCGCCTCAGTTTCCACTCATTATCCGGGACTAAACCAGCAACTTCTTCTTTTTTCAACTCTACGCCTGTTTCTTTCCCAAAGCCAAACTTTCTCGTCCACTCAATCAAAGTTGGCCCACCGACTCGCATCCCCACTTGGTAAAAGAAGGTGTCGCTACTCCACTTCATTGCTCCCACAAATCCCAAGGGGCCAAAACCCGCTCGGTTCCAATCAGCAAACCAAATTCCCCCTACCCTAATCGCTGGGTAGGTTCGCAAGATTGTATCTGGGGAAAACTTCCCTGATTCTAAACCTGCTGTTGTGGTGACAATTTTAAATGTACTGGCGGGGGGAAACGCTTGGAGCGATCGATTGACAAAAGGATGATCTTTTGCTTGGACTTTTCTCCAAGTTTCTTTGTCAATCCGCGAGGAAAAAATATTCGGGTCAAAAGCGGGGCGAGAAACCATTGCTAAAATTGCCCCATTTCTGGGGTCCATTGCGATGATTGAGCCTTTATTTTCTCCTAAAATCGCTTCTGCTGCCTTTTGTAATTCCAAGTCTAGGGTTAAATGTACGTTTTTCCCAGGCTTAGAGGGCTTTTCGCCCAAAATCCTGATGATTTGTCCGCGCCCATCTACTTCCACTTGTTGCCCGCCCCAAGTGCCCCGCAATGTTGATTCAAAGGCATATTCGACTCCCATTTGCCCAACTACATCACCCATACGGTACCCTTCTTTGCGGCGTTTGTAGAGTTCGACATCGCTTAATTCACCTGTGTAACCGAGTACGTGAGCAGCTACTTCGCCGTTGGGGTAAACCCGCAAGGCTTCAATATCGACGCTGACTCCTTGTAGTTCGTTTCTGGATTCCTCTAGGGCGGTAATTTGCTCAGGAGAGATATCTCTGGCAATTCTGACTAGGGTGGTAGCGTTTTCTCCTCCGGCGACTCGCTTTTGAATATCTGCTTCTGGAATGTCTAAAATCTGGGATAGGCGTTGGCGTGTCTTGGGCCAATGGGTGTCTTTATTGACTAGGGGCCAAAGGTATACTGAACGTGCTAGACGGCTACTGGCGAGGATTCTGCCTTTGCGATCGAAAATATTACCTCGTTCCGGTTGTTTGGGCATCAACCGAATCCGGTTATTTTCTGCTAATTCCCGGTTGCGTTTTCCTTCTACCAATTGCAGGTAAGCAAGACGACTACCAAGGGCTCCCACTAGTGTTAGGGAGATAATTATCATGACAATCAGCGATTGGTAACTACGTCCTACGGTACGAGTTCTCTGTGGGTTGTCTAGTGAGGAAGACTGAATCAAGGCCATATAGCAGAAGTTGACAGATGTTAAACGCCGAAAATCAATATGCTGGGGAAGTTATACCAGGTGCGATCGTAAAAGCAAAACAATACCTTTAAGAAATAGCACCAATGTTTATTTTTTACCAGCTGTGCATCTGGCTATAGCTTAGGGCAGAATGTCAAAATAAGCCAAGAACTATTTTGCTCCTGAATCAGTTGATTCAATCTGTTTTAATTTTGTAACTAGGGCATCTCTACAGGAAGTCGCCATTATGTCTCAAATTGCCGTCCAGAATCAAGATGCGAAGTACACTAACAAGGCGCTGGATGTTGAACTGCGTAAGGTTTTTAAGGTTTTCAACGGGGAAACTGCTGTCCGTGGGGTTGACTTGAATATCCACCAAGGCGAATTTTTTAGTATTCTTGGCCCTTCAGGGTGCGGTAAAACCACTACCTTACGTTTAATTGCTGGTTTTGAGTCGCCTTCTGCTGGTGAGGTGTTGATTCAAAATCAGTCGATGACTCATGTTCCTCCCTACCGTCGTCCCGTCAATACGGTGTTTCAAAGTTATGCGCTGTTTAATCATTTGACGGTGTGGGAAAATGTGGCTTTTGGTTTACGAATTAAACGCCTTAATAAAGCCGCGCTTGCCGATCGCGTTAAAAGTGCTCTCAAATTAGTCAAAATGGAATCATTAGCTAACCGTTTTCCCTCTCAACTTTCGGGAGGTCAACAGCAACGGGTAGCTTTAGCTAGGGCTTTGGTTAATCGTCCCGCTGTGTTGTTGTTAGATGAACCTTTGGGCGCACTGGATTTAAAATTGCGGAAGGAAATGCAAGTGGAATTATCAAATCTTCATCAAGATTTGGGGTTAACTTTTGTCATGGTAACTCACGATCAAGAAGAAGCTTTGAGTTTGAGCGATCGCATTTCCGTTATGCACGAAGGTAAAATCGAACAAATCGGTAGTCCTAGCGAAATTTATGAACGTCCCCAAACTGCTTTTGTGGCAGATTTTATTGGTGATACTAATCTGTTTCGCGGTCGCGTGATTGCTGTTGAAGGTTCAGATTTACAAGTTTTGACCGATAATAAAATGAAAATCTTTGTCCAAAAACAGGAATCTGCTCCGGTTTTTGGGTCTCAAGATCCTGTAGTTGTCAGTGTGCGACCGGAGAAAATTAAACTTAGTTTTGAGGCTCCTTGTTTAAAAGGTAACTGTTTTGCTGGACAGTTAAAAAATGTTATGTATTTGGGAACTCATGTTCATTGTTTGGTAGAACTGGATTCTGGCGATCGCCTGACGGTAAAGCAAGCTAATAATTTCGCTATACCGGATATGAATCAACCTGTCTATGTTTACTGGCATACTAGCGATTGTCTGGCTTTAGTCAATAGTTGAATCAGTTGATTAAATCCAGAAGTTCCTCTGATTCAATGATGCCCAATTCATCAGGATAAAGAGTAAAATGCTGGGATTAGATCAATTTTTGCAAGAGTTAGAATCTCACTGTCCAAAAACAGCGATCGCTACTTTCCTCAACAGTGAAGGAGAATGCTTTGTCGTCGATTTAACCCGGGAAGCAGACAAAGTAAAGTATGGTTACGATCGTCGTACTAAAGCATTATTTAGAACAAAGATCAGCCAAGGTTGTCATCCTTATGGTTCTCTGATTTTACGTTCTTTTACTGCGGAAACCGACGAGCTAACTCACTTACCTTATAAGGAACTCCGGGGTTATATTCTCAAAGCTTTTACCGATCGCTTAGAATTTGAAAAACTTTCTCCTGAAATGTTATTCGCCTGTCAAAATACCGATGCCGAAACAGGCGAACCTTTACCCTTAGAACAATCAGTGCGCTACTGTTAAAGCAGTAGGAAAAATCGCTCGCCATCTACCAATTTAACAATGAAAAGTCTGGCTTTAAAACGACGTAATTTTCTCAAAACAGCAGTAGCAGCTACTTCAGGATTAGTGCTTTCTAGTTGTGGCTGGACTTTGGCTCAAGTAAGACCTGCCACCAGTGAGAAAGGTAATCCTAATAAATTATATATTTACACTTGGTCTGGTTATACTAATAACGAGTTACTAAATAAATTTACGGAAAATACTGGTGTAGCAGCAATCGCCAATGTTTTTGATTCTAATGAAGCGATGTTAGCTAAAATTCAGGCGGGTGGTGGTGCTGACTATAGCATTATTTATCCTTCTGATTATATGGTCAGACAAATGTTAGAGTTGGGTTTGTTAAGGGAATTAGACCACGAGCGCCTCAGTGGTTTAAATTATTTGATGCCCCAATTTAAAAACCCCGAATATGACCCAGGAAACCGTCATAGTGTACCAGTTAGTTGGGGAACAACCGGGTTAATTTATAATAGCAAAAAACTCCCGAAACCGCCAGAAGATTGGGAGTATTTGTGGCAAAATCAACAAATATTAGCTAAACGCATGACTTTAATGGATGACGTGCGGGAAGTTATGGGAGCGACTTTACGAATGATGGGTTATTCTTATAATTCCACTAATCCCCAAGAAGTGAGAAAAGCTTATGAAAAATTGAAGGTTTTAAAGCCTGCGATCGCATCTTTTACCACCGATGCTTGGAAAGAACAAATCTTAGCAGGAGACTTATTAATAGCAATGGGTTATTCAGCGGATGCGATGGAAGTAATCGAAGAAAACCCAGATTTAAAATATGCAATTCCCCGCAGTGGAACATCCCTGTGGACAGATACAATGGTAATTCCCAAAAATGCACCCAATGCCGATGCAGCTTATGCTTGGATTAATTTTATGTTAGAACCTTCGGTGGCGGCACTAGTTACAGAAACTTTAAACTTTGCCACAGCAAATAATACCGCACTCAAACAGTTACCAGAAAAAATAGTCAAAAATACTACCTTATTTCCCCCAGAATCAGTGATAGCAAAATCAGAAAGAATAACTCCAGTTGGTAAATTTAGTGAAGTTTACGATAACTACTGGACTCAACTAAGAAGCAGCTAAAATCGCCATTCCAAACCCCAATCCCAAATCTAAAATCTCAAACTAAAATCGAACTGTGTCTACCCAAATTCCCTCAGTAAATCCTAGCTCTAATCCACCTGTTCCCGCCAAAAATCCCAGTGGAAAAGTTGGTCAACGTTGGTGGGAACCTCTGTTACTACTTGGCCCTTCTGGGTTATGGTTATTACTGTTATTAGTACTTCCCACCCTAGTAATTTTTGAATTAAGTTTAGTTCCGGGAATTAAACCTGGACAGGTAGTAAATCCTTCGGGAATAGCCAACTATATCCAAGCATTTCAACCAGTATATCTGAGGGTAATAGGGCGATCGCTCTATTTAGCCTTCGGAACCACAATAATTTGCCTACTTTTAGGATTTCCGGTAGCTTATTGGATTGCCTTATTGAGTCCAAAAAGATGGCGTAACTTAATTTTAGTTGCCTTTGTTTTACCCTTGTGGACTTCTTCCTTGTTGAGAACTTATGCCTGGATTACCATTTTACGTCGCAGTGGAGTTTTAAATACAATTCTGGCTAATATTGGCATTCCTCCAGTAGATATTCTTTACACGGATACAGCAGTTCTCATCGGCATGGGTTACGGATTATTGCCTTACATGGTATTAATTTTGTATGCTTCTTTAGAGAAATTAGACCGCAGATTATTAGAAGCAGCAGCAGACTTAGGTGCAAATCCGATTCAGACATTCACCAAAGTTACCATACCGCAAACTTTACCCGGAATAGCCGCAGGTTCCTTGCTAGTTTTTATTACCGGATTAGGTGATTTTGTCGATCCAGAATTGCTTGGTGGTGCTTCTAGTATGACAGTTTCTCGGCTGATTTATAACCAATTTTTAGGGGCGACACAAAATTGGGGATTTGGTTCAGCATTGAGTATGTTATTAATTATGGTGGTTAGTATTGCGATCGCCCTTTTAATTCGATTTGGTGAAGCAACTCCTCAGCGTTAGGAACTGGGGACTAGGGATTGGTTTTTGGAGACAGGCTTATGACACAAAATCAAACAATTACTCCCAAAAATTCCGAACTGTATGAAACAGATTTCTATGCTTGGACTATAGAACAAGCCCAGTTTTTGCGAGAAGGTTCATGGGATAGTTTAGATGTCCCAAATTTGATTGAGGAGATAGAATCATTGGGGAAACAGGAACGCCAAAAATTGCGAAACCGTTTGGCTATTCTATTTGGACATTTACTTAAGTGGGAGTTTCAGCCAAGTCATCGTTCTAATAGTTGGCTGGGTACAATCAAGGAACAAAGGCGACGAATTATAGAACTACTCGAAGAAAATCCTAGTTTAAAACCTTATTTACCCGAAGCCAAAGAAAAAGCCTATTTGGACGGTTTAGACTTAGCTGTTCAAGAAACTTCTATGAGCTACAAAGTTTTTCCCTATGAATGCCCTTACGAATTAAATCAGGCATTGGATTCTAACTTTTTTCCTGGCGAAGCATCAGACCTTTTGAATTAAATTAAGCTGCCATATTCTCAAATATAAAGACTGTTTATTTCCCATAAATTTAACAAATGGGTACTAGTAAAAATTAACTTGATATGATACTATCTAAATAATGGAAAAGGTGCGCTCATATATACTAATTTAAATTGGCTAACGGGTGTAAACTACATAAAATACCCAGAGCTAAACTACCTACTACTCATCAAGGTGCATGACCAATCCCCAAACAGAATTCGATACTCCTTGGAAAGATATCTTACAAGGCTATTTTGAGGAATTTATATTATTCTTTTTCCCGGAAGCTCATCAAGAAATCGATTGGACGCGCCCCCCGGAATTTCTAGATAAGGAACTACAACAAGTAGTGCGGGATGCCGAATTAGGGCGACGATTAGTTGATAAACTGGTAAAGATTTATCTTAAAAATGGTTCAGAAGTTTGGGTTTTGCTTCATGTAGAAGTGCAGAGTCAAGAAGAATCGGACTTTGCCGAGAGGATGTTTACTTATAATTATCGGATATACGATCGCTACAAGCGCACTGTAGCTTCTCTAGCCGTATTAGGTGACGAGCGAAAAAACTGGCGACCCGAACAATTTGGCTATGAATTATTTGGATGCGAAATCAGATTTAGATTTCCCGTAGTGAAATTGCTTGACTACCAACAACAATGGTCGGCGTTACAAGAAAACCGCAACCCCTTTGCTACTGTAGTAATGGCACACTTGAAAGCTCTGGAAACCCGCGATAATAGAACTGAGCGTAAAGAGTGGAAATTAGCTTTAACTAGACGGTTGTACGAACAAGGTTATGAACGGAAAGATATCATAAATATATTCCAGTTTATAGACTGGATAATGAGCCTCCCACAAGAATTAGATCGAGAGTTTTGGCAAGAAGTAATTCAATTAGAAGGAGAAAGACGTATGCCGTATATCACCAGCGTTGAAAGATTTGGAATTGAAAAGGGTATTGAACAAGGTATTGAGCAAGGTATTCAGCAAAGCCGACAACAGATGAAACAGATACTTTTAGAAAGTATTGAATTAGGGTTAGAGTTAAAATTTGGTGAGAGTGGATTAAGCTTGTTACCGGAAATTTCCGTGCTAGAAGATATAGATCAATTAAGAGCCATTCACACTGGGTTGAGAACGGCGAGTACAGTAGAGGAGTTGCGGCTAATTTATCAGCAACAGTCGTAAATTTTTGCGGTTTTGTCATTGTTTTAATACTAGCTTTTTAAGAAAAGGTAGAGATTGGGGAATTAGTAGGCGCGATCGCACTTAAATCAACTAAGTGCGATCGGCAAAAGCATAAAATTTTTGCCGAAAATCTTAACAAATTGGCACTAGTAAAAATTAACTTGACATGATACTATCTAGATAATGGAAAAGGTCTGCTCATATATACTAATTTTTCAAACTAAAAACCCTTGCGAGGTAGAAAGCAATTCCACTTTCTGCCAAACAAAGCTCTAACTAACTATGCAAATATGTCAAAATCCGAATTGCCCAAATCCCTTTAATCCTGACGGCAATCGCTTCTGTAGTTATTGTGGTGCAAACAATCTTGGTACATTATTTAGAAACCGCTTTCGGGTAATTGGATTAATTGGTGAAGGCGGATTTGGCAGAACTTACCAAGCAGAGGATGTAGATAAATTGGATGATCCTTGTGTGATCAAACAATTTGTGCCTCAAGTGCAGGGAACCGCAGCTTTAAACAAAGCAGCAGAACTGTTTAAACAAGAAGCAAAGCGACTTTTTGAATTAGGCGATCGTCATTCCCAAATTCCTCGATTGATTGCTTACTTTGAACAAGGAACTCGCCTTTACTTGGTGCAGGAGTTTATCAAGGGGCAAACTTTATTAGAAGAAGTGCGACAAGGTGCTTTTAATGAAGAGCAAATTTTGCAGATTTTGCATGATTTGTTACCTGTGCTGAAATTCATTCACGAAAGCAACGTCATTCATCGAGATATTAAACCAGACAATATTATCCGTCGTCAAAAAGATGGAAAATTAGTATTAATTGATTTTGGTGGTGCAAAGCAAGTAACTCAGACTAGTTTAGCGAAAGCTGCAACAGGAATTTACACACCTGGATATGCACCAACTGAACAAATGGCAGGTCGTCCTTGTCATGGTAGTGACTTATATAGTTTAGGTGCAACTTGCGTGCGGTTGTTAACTGGATGTTTACCTGTTCCTGATATTTCGGGTGAATTTGATGATCCGTTATATGATGCTCATGAAGGGCATTGGTTATGGCGAGAATATCTTCAGAAAAAAGGGCTAAAATTTAGCAGTGAACTGGGAAAACTTTTAGATAAGCTATTAGCGCATTTTCCGAAAGATAGGTTTCAGTCATCAGAGGAAGTGTTACAAATTTTGAATTCTCCAAAACCAAACCATAAAAGTACCACAAGTACAGCACCAAAATCAAACCCTCCCAAAACCGCTAGCACGACTACAATACCAGAAGCAAATAATGCTCAAACTAATGTTAAACGCTCAAGTAATTTGCAGCTTTTTGAATTTGATGTAGTCACAGTAGACTCTACGGGAAAGAAAATCAAAACCGAACGCAGTCAAGCAGAATTTTTTGTTGAAGATTTAGGCAATGGTGTAACTTTAGAAATGGTATCTATTCCCGGTGGAAAATTTATCATGGGTTCACCAAAGGGAGAAGGAAAAGATAACGAACGCCCACAACACCGAGTAAATGTAGCATCATTTTTCATGGGAAAAAGTCCCGTTACTCAAGCACAATGGAAAGCTGTTGCTGCTTTACCTAAAATTAAGACTCAACTCGATCCCGATCCATCTCATTTTAAAGGTGCAAATCGACCAGTAGAAAAGGTATCATGGGGCGACGCAGTAGAATTTTGTGCGCGACTTTCCAAAAAAACCGGACGTATTTACCGTTTACCTAGTGAAGCAGAATGGGAATATGCTTGTCGCGCAGGTACAACTACACCTTTCCATTTTGGAGAAACAATTAATTCTGACTTAGCTCGCTACGATGGTAGATACACTTATGCTTCAGAACCAAAAGGAATCTATTGGCAAAAAACAACTATTGTGGAAAGTGTTGCAGTAGCAAATGCCTTTGGACTTTACGATATGCACGGAAACATTTGGGAATGGTGCGCTGATCCTTGGCATAAAAATTATCTAGGAGCGCCATCAAATGCAGCAGTGTGGGAGATGCAGGGAAATTACAATTATCGGGTGCTGCGTGGGGGTTCTTGGTATGTTGGTCCTGCTAGTTGTACCTCTGCTTTTCGTAGCTTTGCTTCGCCCAGCTATCGCCACAATGATTCCGGTTTTCGCTTAGTCTATACAGTGAGGACTCCTTAACCCTTATTCCTTCTTCCTTCCTCTTCTTCTTCGTGTCCTTCGTGTCTTCGTGGTTCAAAAAAAATCTTTCTCACAAATCAAAAAGGATAGCTACTCAAGAAGTCAGCAGTTTGAGATAACTTGGACAAAATACGCTTTTTTTAATGAACCACGAAGACGCGAAGGAAGCGAAGGAAAGAGAAGAAAATTAGGGTTGTTGCCCAGATCCCCGACTTCTTCAAGAAGTCGGGGATCTAGATTTTCCTTCGGCTATACACACCCTACTGATTTGAGTGCAAGATTGAGGAATAGAGAAATAACACCCAATCCGGTAAATTAGAAAGTTGTGAAGCACGAAACAGACGACGGGCTAATGCCTAAACTACAGTCCCAGGAAAAACCCCGCTTTTATTGGCAGTTAATTTTCTCGCTGCTAATGTTTGTTTATATGTACTTACCAATCCTGGTACTAGCTTTTTTCAGTTTTAATGAATCTCGCTTTAGTGCTAGTTGGGAAGGTTTTACTCTGAAATGGTATCAACAGCTGTTTCAGGATCAGCGGATTCTCTCAGCTTTACAGAATAGCTTGATTGTGGCTGTTTCTGCGGTGGGAATTGCGGCAGTGATTGGGACGTTGATGGCTGTAGGTTTGGCGCGGTATCGCTTTCGGGGAAAAACTTTGTATCGAGGCGTATCTTACTTGCCTTTGATTATTCCAGATATTGCGATCGCAGTCGCCACCCTAGTCTTCCTCGCCGTCGTGCAAATCCGCCTCAGCATTTGGACTATCGTCGCTGCCCACGTCGTCTTTTGTCTCGCCTACGTCGGACTAGTTGTGTCTACCCGCCTCGCAGATTTAGACCCCCACTTAGAAGAAGCTGCACTCGACTTAGGCGCAACACCCAGACAAGCATTCTTAAAAGTATTATTACCCGAACTCATGCCCGGAATCATCTCCGGCTGTCTCCTCGCTTTCGTCCTCAGTTTAGATGACTTCCTGATTGCTAGTTTTACCGCAGGTAGCGGCGCAACTACTTTACCAATGGAAATTTTTAGCCGCATTCGTACAGGGGTTAAACCGGATATTAACGCCCTCAGCGTCATCCTAATGTTAATTTCTGGTGTAGTTTTCTTCCTCGCTGAATCTATCCGTTACCAAAGTGCGGAAAAACGGTTAAAGCAATAAATTAACTTAAAATTGATCTAATCTAAGCACTTCAACCCATTGTTAAATCTTCCGAACAATGGGCTTTTAGGTTAACTAAGAACAACTAGAATGGCTATAGCGGGATGGTGCGTTACACTGGCGTTAACGCACCCTACGGATAAAGGTTTTGGGTAGTCCTATGAATATTAAAGTACGAAAAAACGAGCTAAAAAAATGATATGGAAACTAAAATACTGAATTTAAAGCGACTTTATGAAAATGAGTACGATCGCTGGTTAACAGAAATGGTTAAGCTACTCAAAAATCGCGATCTGGAAAACTTAGATTATGACAATTTAATTGAGGAGTTGGAAGCATTGGGACGCAGCGAAAGAAATGCTGTTAAAAGTTTGCTATTACAGATTATTGTTCATCTAATGTTGTATCAATTTTGGGAATTAGAGAAAGAGAGAAACGCAAATCACTGGGCGGCAGAGATTATTACTTTTAGGGTTCAGTTAGAAGATAAACTTACCACTAATTTACAAAATTATTTAGCAGATGAATTGCCCAAAATCTACCAAAATGCTTTATTGATTGTCCATAAAAAAACTCAACTAACTTCTCTACCAGAACAATGTCCTTATTCTCTTGACCAATTACTTGATAAAAATTGGTTTCCTAATTAGTAATTAACATAATAAAAAACAGGGCTAGAATTAACTAACCCTGTTTTGATTTTTGATTGTTTGATTCGAGTCGCCTGATTTGATCCCCCTAAATCCCCCTTAATAAGGGGGACTTTGAAAGGTAATAAAGGGGACTTTGATAAAGATTTCCCTTCTTTGTAAGAGGGACTTTGAAAAGAGTTCCCCCCTTTGTAAGGGGGGTTAGGGGGGATCAAATTAGCGATTCGTAAAACCCCATTAAATCAGTTTCAAATTGGGATATTCGGCAATCATGTCATCAGAAGAGAGAGTATCGCCTTCTGCTTGGGGAGTCCAGAGAACTTCCATTGCTAATAATTTATCTCCAGGAATACCACCAAACTGACGCAATGCTTGACGCAAATCTTCTGAACTATTCACTTTTGGTAATTCAACTTTGCCCAAGGTAGCTGCTAACAGAGTCACTACAATATATTCACCTGACTCTTGTTGCGTTTCTACTAAAGCACCAGAAGTTTCACCCGCTGGTAAAGCAGCATTTGGAGTAGCTTGCTTCAGCAGATTATTCATATTAGAAAGAGTTTCAGAAGTAAACTTACTCCGTTCTGCCAAAGAAAAGCGGTTAAATTGAGCTTCTGCACCAGCTAAACGTGCTTGTTGACTTTCCCCACCTGCATAAACCCAGTATTCTGGATGGCGCAACAAAGCTAATGTAGCTTCTTGTACCACTTCGGCGCGACCTTCAGGAGAACCTGTATCAGCTTTTTCGGCAATTTGATTTAGTTCTGCTTGCAGAGTCCGCGCACCTGCCAACAAACCAACCTGTAACTTGGCTACAGAAACAGTCGGGTTGCTGGAATAGCCTAACTCTTCAGATTCACCAGCGCCTACACGACGGAAGGTTTGTACCAAAAAGTTAGCCAAAGTTAAGAAGATGATGATGGTAAACAAACCACCAAAACCGCCCCCAAATCCAAAAAATGGAATCAGGAAGGGAAACCCAAAACCGCCACCCCCATAAGGATAATATCCGCCAGAAGGCCCTGGTGCATAACTGCGAGGCCCAGAATAAGTGCGGCTAGGGGCACTAAAAGAACCACCACCAATGCGCCCACCAGTTCGGGCGGCTAAAGCCCCATCAGCATGACCAAGTGCTAAGGTAAGCACCAGACCAAGAACAATGACAGGTTTGACGAGTGGTTTAATAACTGAAAGTAATTTTTTGTACATATAACCCAGCCTCTTGAAAAGCTTTTATCTCAAAGAAACACTCTAACGTTCGTAGTAGCGACTTTAGTCGTTCTTAGTCATTTTCTACAGCTTCTTTGATTAATCACTTTTTTGTTACAACTTCTTTACACTCTTCTAATTTATCGCTTTCTCTCTTTCCTGGGCAGCTATCTGGGGGTGTATTGCTGGGTAGATTACCGTACCGTAGGAGCAAAGAATCTTTTTTACCGTAAATAGTGGAACTTACTGTGTCCCCTGTTTCTTTACCCACCACCGACGATCAAAGAGTGCCAGGATCAGCATAAAAGCTTAAAACTCGGTCATCATAATTCATGTTTTTGCTCAAAATTTTGTTCTTACGATTCCTGGGAGTTTGGTTTCCTCTTTGGAGAAATAACTTGCCGATCGAAAGGATTAATATTGTGAGAATCCGATTCATTTGGAGAATAATAGACAATGTATTGAGTCGGATGGAGGATAATACCTTGACTGAGAAACTCATCTAGAATTTGTTTTCTCACCGCACTACCTGTTTTAACTATGCTAGGTGTATGGGTAGCATATTTCAACAGATAAGTCATGTAGTTATGCTTGAAAGCGGAGCTTAAGATGAGAGGCTCTGGTTCCTGTACCACATTTGGTACTTTACGAGAGGCGTTCCTCAAAATTTCGTACACTTGCTGAGATGGAACATTAGCAGGAACGGCAACCTCTACAATCCATAACGGTGCAGGATAGATGTTATCTCTTGGGTTAGGCTGAGGATTAGTTCTGTAGTTAAGCACGTTACTACTTAAAATCGTTGAGTTGGGAATACTTACAAACTGATTCTCGTAATTTAGAAGTCGAGTTACAAATAGACCTCTTTCAATCACGGTTCCCCACAGTTCGCCGATTAGAATATCATCATTAATCCTAAATGCGCGGGTGTAGGTTAACAAAATACCAGCAATAATATTGGCAACTGCTGTACTAGAACCAATTGAAAGCAGTACGCCGATAAAGATGGAAATTCCTTGGAATGCACCACTATTTGACCCAGGAAGATAGGGAAAGGCAACGACCCCACAAAGAGCAAGTGTTAAAAATTGAATAATTCGTTGCGAAGGAGCCGCCCATTCTGGATCAAAATCTGGTATAACTAGATTTCCTGCCTCAATTTCCCCAAAAATAAACCGAATAAATTTAAGCGAATAATAAGCCGTGAAAAACAAAATAATCAGGAAGATTAAATTGGGTATGTAATTGACAAATCCCAAAACCACCTGGCTAATTGCGTTAAATATGGAGGTGAAAATTATGGAGGCTATAGGTTGAGTTTGGGGAAAAAAGGAAAGAACAGCGTTAACATAAAACAGCGCGATCGACCCTAGAATGACAAATCGGCTGCAGGTAATTACCCGCATTAAGAATTGAGTAATTTGTTCCGGGCGAAGTACCTCTTTACTACCAATACGAATTGTTCTAGTATATTTTGCCTGTAATTCTTTCACCTTAGTCGGAAGAAAACGGAAGAACCTATTAATTAAATTCCAACTAATAACCAGCAATAGGGTTGCCACTCCTGCCGCCAGTAAGCCTAGAATCAACTGTTTAAAGATCTCGCTATTGAGGAAGTTCATCACATTGCTGCTGAGGGAATCAAAAAACGAGATTTGAACTAGTATGTTCCCATGTGTTAATGCTATAATTCCTTGATTAACAGGTTCTGGTAAACTTTGATTTATCACAGTTGCACTGACTAAAGGGGCGATCGCTAATATAATTATTGCCATTAACAAAAGGCTGATAAAACGTTTAGTTGTACGGGAAAGTCGGGGTTTCATTATGTCTTTCTACTATTGACAATTGAGTTTTTCAGTTTTATAAGCTGATACGCATTTAAATTGGGGGTTTTGAAGCCTAGACCCCTTGCAGTAAGGATTTCAGGCAAAAAATTTAAATGCTTAACAGCTTATTCTTGTTAGATATAATACCATGAATAATTCCTGGTTATAAAATTGTCGATTTAATTCAACCCACATTCCGCACCCAAAAATGTCACATACACTAAATGCGCGAAAGATAAAGGGTGTGACACACTACATTTAGGGGTACGGAATGTGGGTTAAAAATTATGAAAAGTTTTGGGCGAATGTAATTCGCTACTAAGTAGGTGGTAATAAATTAAAGTCAACAACCAAAACGCTGAACCCCTTATCCCAAGAGACTTAAAGAATTTGGGAATATTACTTTATTTAATACCGCTTACTTACATACACAAAGTTCACGCAGGTGGACTAACAAAAATCAAGGTTTTTCGTAGGTGGGTAAAGTCTCGTGTAGCCGCGACTTCTGGTTGCCAAGGCTTTTCAAACAACCTCTTAGACCTGAGAATGTCAACCGCCACCAACGATCGTAACAACCTCCAATTTATCGCCCTCCTTCACCTCAGTCTCTAACCAAAATTGCCGATGCAGAATTTCCCCGTTATACTCTACAGCTACTAAACGGGGATTAAAACCCAAATGCGTTAATAAGTCGGGGATTAGCATTTGGGATGGACAATTACGGTTTTCGCCGTTTACCTGTAGTGTGATTTCATTAGACATGAGATTGCGGTAAGTGCGATCGATAATTACGCAGAGTTTGCACGCGAGTCAACTGCGAGATAAAGTACTGAGTCACTAACGTTGGCTGTTCTGCTTGCATAACTGCCCTAACTACAGCAACTCTATCTGCCCCTGCTGAGAGTACATCATTTAAATTACTCGGATCAATCCCACCAATGGCAAACCAGGGCAATTTCGCGTTTTGGGCAGCATAACGGACATATTCTAAACCTGTGGCAGCTTTATCGACTTTGGTGGGAGTGGCGTAAACTGGGCCTACCCCAATATAATCTGCGCCTTCTGCGATCGCACGCTGCATTTCCTCTGGGTTTGTGGTAGAACGTCCTATAATCCGATGTGGGCCAAGTAACTGCCTTGCAATTGCGATCGGCATATCCTGCTGACCCAAATGTACACCATCAGCATCCACCGCTAAAGCTAAATCTACTCGGTCATTCACAATCAACAAAGCTTCGTAATGATGGCACAGTTTACATAATCTATCCGCAACTTCAAACCTAACATTATCATTCCCCGTTTTATCCCGGTACTGCACCAGAGTTAACCCGCCTTCTAAAGCAGCTTCGACGATCGCAAACAAATGTTCTGAGGCAGAAGTTACCAGATACAACGAACTCTGCAACAATTTCTGTTGCCGTTGATAACCTAACAAATTCGTCTCTAAAATGTATGCGCGATAACGCATTTGCTTAAACGCGCTTCCCATCTCTGCTAAGTAAAGTTTGCCGTACTCTTCCAAAACTCGCAGCGCCTCTTGTACCCGACAAAGATTTGCTTGTAAAAGTTGCCCAATATTGGCGCGAGTTTCTTCTTGGGGATGACTTAACTCAGTTCCCACATCACCCAAAGTATCGCGAAACGCCCGTAACTCTGGGGTATGCCATTTCGCAATTTCTTGGCGCAACTGCTTGCATTCTGCCGCCAACTCGCTACTATTAAGACCAAACCGACACCATTCCTCAACAATTCTTAAACCTTCTCTAGCGCGGTCTAAATTAGCATCTAAAATACGGCATAACGCAGGCTGCGCTTGTAAGGGTAACTCAGCTAATAATAACTTGGGGCGATCGACCATTGTCACAACTCCATTTAGTTCATTAATCCTAATAAATTAGTCAGATAGGGTGCTCCCAAAGCATAATTTTCTCATTTTTACCAGGAGAATCAGACTCTTGGAAGCGATTAAATTTTGCTTTAACAATTGCTTTACCTGAGATTTGCAGTTTAATCTTTAGTACTCTCGGAAATTTTAGGAGGACAGCTAGCTGTGAATTTACCACGCCACTGTCAATATTCGGCAAAACCTCCCATAAAGTTAGTCCCCGGCTATTTAACTAAGCACTCCCTGAAAGCCAGTTTAGGACTTGCTACAATAGCCCTGCTTTGTTGGGAAAACACCGCAGTAGGGGCGGGTTTTGTAATTAATTCTTCTACTGCGATCGCACAATTATCTGCTAAACCCGCCCCTACTTTACCACCACAGCCGCAAGTAGTTGAAAGTTTCCCAGTATCGCAAACAGAGTCAACCATGACTCAATTGTTTGTCAACCCGATCGCAGGTAATGATACCGCTGGAAACGGTAGCAACGGCACACCTTTCAAAACCATTACCCAAGCCTTAAAAGTCGCCAGAGAAAACACCGTCATTTACCTCGCCCCCGGAACTTACAGCCAACAAAGTGGCGAAACTTTCCCCCTACAACTAAAATCTGGCATTACTCTTCAAGGAGATCCCCCAAGCAAAGGTCGAAGTATCATTATTAAAGGTGGCGGCTTATTCATTAGTCCGACTTTCGCCCGTCAAAATATTACCATCCTCGCCGCTAACAAATCAGGCATTGCCGGAATCACAATTACTAACCCTAACACCAGAGGCTACGGTTTATGGATTGAATCAACTAACCCAGTAGTCGCAGATTGTACTTTCATTGGCAATAGTCACGATGGAATTTCCGTAGCAGGTAATAGTGCCCCTTTAATACGCAACAACTACTTCGCCAATAATGGGGCAAATGGCATGACTATTTACGGTTCTTCTCGCCCCGAAGTGAGGGAAAATGTGTTTGAAAGGACTGGATTTGCCATTAATATTGGTAACGATGCCACACCCTCGATCGCAGGTAATCGCATCTCCCAAAATACAGACGGAATTGTGATCCAAGGTAAAGCTAGACCAATTTTGCGCGGTAATACGATCGAAAGCAATAGTCGAGATGGTTTAGTTGCCTTAACTGAAACTATGCCAGATTTGGGAACCGCTCAAGACCCAGGTGGTAATATTTTCCGTAATAATGGTCGCTATGAAATTAATGCCGGAACTGCGGTGCAAGTAATTTCCATGTATGGTAATCAATTAACTAGTAGGCGGTTAATTGGACGCATTTCCGTAGATGGTAATTTAATTCAAGTTAGCGCCCCTCGTAGCAGTTCCCCCGTAGCATTTACAAATGATGGCAGTGCGGTACAACTTCGAGTTCCCGCCCCCACTGTGAGGAAACGCCCTGCGCGTCGCAACAGAAGGGCGAGGGCTACTACCAGAAGGCGGGCGAGAAGACAAGTTCGCCGCCCCACAGTCGTCGCCAGAAGTACTTCAACACCAACAGCAGTACCAATACCAGTACCAACTTCACAACAGGCGAGACTTCCTCAAACAGGACTTCAACCTGGTGTTTTACCAACAGCGAACCCGACATTTTCTCAGGTAAATACTAACAGTTTGCCCAGCCAAACTTTACCTCAAACTAATCAAACTGTTTCGGCATTAGGTTTACGTTACCGTGTGGTGGTTGAAGTGCGAACTTTGGAGGAACAAACAAAAGTTTTATCTTTAGTTCCGGGGGCTTTTCGCACTATTTCTGATGGCAAAGTAGTCATGCAAGTGGGGGCTTTTAGCGATCGCGATCAAGCCGAGGAAATGCTAGAAAAAATTAATAGCAACGATCTGTTAGGTGCGATCGAAGAAATTGATTGAGCAGAGGGGCTCCAGGGGCAGGGGAGCAGAGGGGCTCCAGGGGCAGGGGGGCAGGGGAGCAGGGGGGCAGGGGAGCAGGGGAGCAGGGGAGCAGGGGAGCAGGGGGGCAGGGGAGCAGGGGGGCAGGGGGGCAGGGGAGCAGGGGGGCAGGGGAGCAGGGGGGCAGGGGAGCAGAAGGTAAAAATTCCCCTTGTCCCCTAGTCCCCTTGTCCCCTTGTCCCCTAGTCCCCTAGTCCCCTTGTCCCCTTGTCCCCTTGTCCCCTTGTCCCCTAGTCTCCTTGTCCCCTAGTCCCCTTGTCCCCTAGTCCCCCAGTCCCCAGTCCCCAGTCCCCAGTTCCCAGTCCCTAGTACCAAGTTCCAGTAAAAACTTTAACAGCTGGGCCAGTCATGTAAACTCGCTGTTCTACCTCTGACCATTGAATTTCCAATGGGCCACCGGGTAATTCTACAGTAGCTTGGCGATCGCAATTTCCCGTAAGCACCCCAGCCACCAAAGCCGCACAAGCACCAGTACCACAAGCCATAGTTGCCCCAGCACCTCTTTCCCAAACCAACATTTTTAAATAATTTCGGTTAACTACTTGAATAAATTCCGTATTTGTGCGTTGGGGAAAAACTGAATGATGCTCAAATTGTGGGCCAATTTCTGCCAAAGGAATCGCTGCTACATCCTCCACAAAAGTAATACAGTGAGGATTACCCATACTCACACAAGTCACATTCCAAGACTTTCCTGCCACTTCCAAAGGTTGATTAATCACCTTTTCTGATGCAGCAGTCAAAGTCGTGGGAATTTCCTTTGCCAACAGTCGGGGTACACCCATATCTACTGTAACTTGACCATCAGGACGCAATTCGGGCGACATTACGCCACCTAAAGTATGAATGCGATAACGCAGCGATTGAGTTGAACGACCTTCCAAATCCGCGATAAACTTAGCTAAACAGCGGATACCATTGCCACACATTTCCGGTTCCGAACCATCAGAATTAAAAATCCTCATGGTGTAATCTGTGCCTTCGAGTCCCGGTAAAACAAAGATTACCCCATCTGCACCGATACCAAAATGGCGATCGCACCACTTAATCGCCTCTTGGGGTGTTAACATTGGCTGGGACGAAGCCCGATTATCAATCAAAATGAAATCATTTCCTAAACCCTGGTACTTAGTAAACTCAATTGCCATTACAATTACCTTTGTCCTTCGTTAATTTGTCCTTCGTCATTCGTCCTTCGTCATCTGTCATTTGTCATTTGTCATTTGGATAAACTTTGCCACAATGACTAATCACCAATGACATAAGACCAATAACCAATGACTAATCACCAACGCTCAATTAGATATGACTAGTGGATTTGATACTAATTTACCTAGTGTACGGCAAGTTCAATCAATTATTAAAGCTCAAAAGCGAGTTGAGCTAAAGTTGTTAACTGGAGAAGTACTCAGCGGAATACTACGTTGGCAAGATCAAAATTGCATCGCTATTATCGATGATAGTAATCAACAAACTTTAGTTTGGCGACAATCAATAGCTTATCTAAAAGCCTTTGATTAAAAACGTAGTTCGTTGTAACGACTTCAGTCGTAGTTCGTTGTAACGACTTCAGTCGTTTCCTTCCTAGATAGAAGGACTGAAGTCCTCACAACGAACCTGAATTAAATTGAAAAATTCAAGGTTCTCGCAAATTATCCATTGGTAAATATTCGAGCAAAGCTTGACTTTCTGCGGCTTGAACTACTGGAACAATAGGAATAGATCGTTGCTCTTCTGGCATCAGAGAAGCTTGTAATAATTTCAGTGGATGATAACCACCACAGAGCAAAATTCTATCACCTACTTGCAGAGCAATATCCTCTTCTGGATCGCGGATAAACTTACCTTCACGACGAAGAGCACTCGCTTTTATTCCATACTGCCGCTCAATATCTAAATGTGCCAAAGTTTTACCCACAAAAGGACTATTTTCTGGGACTAAAATCCATTGACAAGAAGGCGCACTTTTTGCTGGAATAGCTGCTTTACCTTTTGCCAAATCATCCAAAGCGGCTAACTCCTCAGCTTGTCCCACAACTAATAAGCGATCGCCTTCCTCAATAGTAGTAAAATTATCTGGATAATCCACCTCTTCCCCAGTCGCACGCCGAATTGCCATCAAGCTTACACCAGCCAAATTCCGTAAATCTGCTTCGGCTAAATTCATTCCCGACAAAGGAGAATTAGCAGGTAAAGAATACCAGCGACTATTCATATCTTGCGTTGCCAATTCTAACTCGCGAGAAACTTCAGAAGCCGATCGTTGTGGACGTAATTCTAAATAATGATGTTTGCGAATTTCCTGTGCTTGCTGTTGAATAGTCGCCAAACTCATACCCATGCGATTTAACAAATGACTGACTAATTCTAAGCTAGCCTCAAACTCTGGTTGTACTACCTCCTTCGCCCCCAATTGATAAAGTAATTCGATATCTTTATCCTTATTAGCACGCACTACCACATCTAAATCTGGGGATAATTCTAAAGATCGGCGCAAAGCATTTCTAGTACTCATTGCATCAGGAAGACAAATTCCCATTCCCCTTGCTTGCGCTACTCCAGCAGTTTGTAAAACGTGCAAACTTGCAGCATTACCATAAACATAAGAAATTCCCGCTTCTCTTAATTGTTGAATTTTACTTTCCGACTGATCGATGACAACTACCGGATAACCATGTTGCTGCACCTGTTGCACTAAATTTCGTCCCACTCTGCCATAACCACAAATTACCACATGATTTTGTGAAGGCAATTCCGGCGCAACATCTAAAGGCAAATCAGTAGGATCGAGAAAGTTTTTCAACCAAGGAATTTCAAATAATTGAGGTACTAACCGCATCACAAAGGGAGTCAACACCAAAGTTACCGCAGTCGTACCTAAAATTAATAAATAAACCCGTCGAGAAACTAAACCTAAAACCTGACCTTCACTAGCTAAAACAAAAGAAAACTCCCCAATTTGTGCTAATCCCAATCCAGCAATTACCGCTGTTTTCCAAGAATAGCGAAACAATCTTACTAAAGGAGTAACAATTAAGAATTTTCCTAAAAATACTAACGCCACCAATCCCAGAATTAACTCTAGATTCTTCCAGAGGAAAATCGGATCGATTAACATTCCGATCGAAGCGAAAAACAGTGTGGCAAAAATGTCTCGTACTGGTTCAACATAAGTCAAAGTTTGGTCAGCATATTCTACTTCTGAAATCATTAAACCAGCGACGAATGCACCCATTTCAATAGAAAGACCCAAAGATTCAGTAAATAGGGCAATTCCTAAACATAAAGCCACTACACCCAGTAAGAATAATTCTTGGCTTTCAGTACGCGCCAAAAATCGCAGCAAAGGTGGAATTAACCAAATCCCAACCGCAACTGCACCCGCAGCAAACAAGCCAATTCTTAACAAAGCAAATAATACAGCTTTTCCAATTGCTTCCGGTGGTTGGTCAAGGGCAGGCAAAACTGCTAACATCAACCCCAATGCTAAATCTTGAACTACCAAAATTCCTAACATTACTTGACCGTGAGGAGTTTCGGTTTCGTTCCGTTCCATCAAGCATTTTAAAACTACCGCAGTGGAAGAAAGGGAAAGAATTGCCCCTAAAAACACACCTTTGGCTGGTAAAGTAGCCCAAGCGCCAGTAATTCCGCAGACTACAACCGTAACTAAAATTGTCAGGATTATTTGTAGCCCCCCACCTCCCAGAGCAATTTTCTGTACTTTCCTGAGTTCCGCAAATGAGAACTCAACTCCCAAGGCAAACAGGAGGAAAGCTACACCAAATTGAGCCAGTGTCTCTACTTGAATTACTTCTTTAATTAATCCTAGTCCGGCTGGCCCAACAACCATTCCGCCCAACAAATAGCCCAGCAACACAGGCTGTCGTAGTATTGCGGCTAACAGCCCTCCAAACGCAGCCGCACTGAGAACTAATACTAAATCAACAATTAGCCTAAAGTCTTCTTGCACAAGTTTTCTGAAAAAAGTATTAAGGTATATGAACTTAGAATACAAACTTTTGCCCGTATAGGGGAAGACAATTTGAGAAAAGGCAGAGGAGTACAGGGGAGCAAAGGAGAGATGGTATTGTAATGAGGTTGAAGTGTACTAAAACTCATCATGAGTAATTGGCAAAGAACAATTTTGGACTGGAAATTGCGGATTTCGCGATCGACCACAACTCTATTGAGGCGCTGTACAACCTCACCCAAGAAAGTCTCTGTAGTGCAACTATTAAACAAATTTAAGAGAATTCCTTCTGCCTTATTTATCCTGACTACGACGATTTTATTTTTAGCTGCACCTGTAATTGCTCAAAGGGTGCAGGTGTCGCCAGCTAGTCCCAGGTTAGGGGATACCATTTCAGTAATCATTCAGGACGCATCGAAACAAGGGGCAAAACCTACGTTAAGGATGGATGATAAGAGTTATCCGATGTTTCCGATAAATACGAATACTTATCGGGCATTTTTGCCGACAACGCCACTGGAAAGACCGGGAATTCGCCTTCTTCAAGTGCAGGTGGATGGACAGGTAGAAAATCTTTCGGTGAATGTAGGCTCGCGCACTTTCCCCACCCAACGCATTCGCATTGCTACCACTAGCAGCGGTGGACTCGAACCTACCCAACATGAATTAAACCGAGTAGCAGCGTTTCGCCAACTAGCCACCCCAGAAAAATATTGGACTGGCCCGTTTATCCCACCCAGTCGCGCTAGGCGAAGCACTGTATATGGAGTGCGTCGTTACTATAACGGCGTTTTCGCCAAAGACTACTACCATCGCGGTTTAGATTTTGCTGGCGCTCAAGGTTCGCCTGTAGTCGCCCCAGCACCAGGTAGAGTAGCTTTGGTGGGCAAACTCTCCGAAGGTTTCCGGTTGCATGGTAATACGGTTGGTATCGATCACGGTCAAGGGGTAACGAGTGTATTTCTCCACTTGAGCCGAATTAACGTTCAAGAAGGAGATTTTGTGCAAGCAGGTCAACTTATTGGTGCGATCGGTTCCACTGGCGCTTCCACAGGCCCTCACCTACACTGGGGTTTGTATGTTAATGGCAAATCAATTGATCCCGCACCTTGGTTGGCTCAAACTATGGAATAAAACTAAATTTGTGAGGGAAACACTTGATTAATTCCCGGAACTAGAACCAAAATGTAGTAAAGATGAAAATCCTGGCTTTAAATCAGGAAATACTCAATTGTTTACTTAATCGGTCAGAAAAACCAACTTTCTGAAGTGCGGTTGAGTGTTAGTTTAGGGTGAGGCAATATTGAGAAAAAATAAGCTCGTCTAGCAAAAGTGCCTTGGGGAGCCATAGAGAAATTTATGAGTATTGAGAAAATAGTTGAACAAGCCTTACAAGATGGTTATCTGACACCAGCAATGGAAGCGGAAGTGGCAAGAATCTGCGATACTGCCTCGGAGCTTTCCATTGAAGAGTATATGGCGCTAGACCGACTAATGGGTTCGCTATTAACTGGGGAAGTGGTGGCAGTGCCGCGCAAACAGTTTATTAATGTGATGGAAGAGTTGGTGCTCACAGAAGCGATCGCTCGCGTAGCAGAAATTGAAGCTAACAGTAACCAAGTATTAGATGTGGGTGATATAGCAGCTTATGCCTTAAACCGATTACCTCCCCTCTACGCTACCACCGAAGAAGGCGCTACCTATCAACGGAAGCGGGCGAAGGAGGAACTGCAAGAATTTATTGCTCAACAAGTTCGAGAAGCTATTGCGCGAAACATTGATAAACCAGAAATAGACCCCTCCCGAATATTACTCGGTAAAGCTTCCAAAACTGATGTGGTACAGCAGGTAAGTTCTTTATTACAAGCTTACGCCCCTACCTTTGAACCAAAATCAGACAAAGAATCTGGATCGGATCAAAATTAGACAAATATCATGGTAAGTGCAGGAACTTCTCATACAGCAGTATCGTCTTTCGGAATAGGACGTTATTAATCTGTATCTGTCCATGAGTCAATCAATTCCTGTATCCTGGTCTAGCGCTGAGGTCATGATTCCTCAAACGCAAGTGCAGCCTGTAGAAAAGCTCTCTAATTACGATTTGGTTTTGCGCTGCCAAACTGGTCATCGACCGCAACGTGAGGCATTCGCCGAATTGTTGCGCCGATATCAGCCCCATGTGGAGAAGATTTTATATCATCTGGCTCCAGATTGGCAGGATAGAGCAGATTTAGCCCAAGAAGTCTGGATTCGCGTTTATCGCAATATTAAGCGCCTCAATGAGCCTGTAAAATTCCAAGGTTGGCTCAGTCGCATTGCGACTAACTTGTTTTATGACGAATTACGGAAACGCAAGCGCGTTAACCAACCTTTGTCATTAGATGCACCGAGAATGCTCGATGATGGCGAAATGGATTGGGAAATTGCGGCGGATAATCCCGGCCCAGTAGAAAAATTAAGTACTACTGAGTTTTATGAGCAATTGCATAGAGCGATCGCAGATTTACCAGACGTTTTTCGCATTACCATAGTTTTGCGCGAAATAGAAGGCATGGCTTATGAAGAAATTGCCGAAATTACCGGAGTTTCTCTGGGAACGGTGAAATCGCGCATCGCTAGAGCGCGACAAAGACTTCAGTCCCAATTACAAAATTATTTAGATAGTTAGTAAAACTTCAAAATGGCTTCATAAAAATGGGTTCATAGCCCTAGAGAGTGTTTTATGATCCATAGTAGACTAGCGATTACTCGCCAAAGGGTTTCGTTACCCTCCTGTTACAGAAGGATTTGATATGACTCCTGAGTTTGAATCCCAAAAACACCAAAAGAATTCCTTTGGGGATTCGCCAGATCCCTGTTTCGGCGCTCGTGATATGGAAAAGCGCGATCGCTTTGAACTACTTAGCGCCTACCTGGATGGAGAGGTGAGTGCCACAGAACGCAAACAAGTAGAAGACTGGTTAGCAACCGACCCCCAGAGCCAATGCTTATATAAAAGATTACTTAATCTGCGTCAACGATTACGCAGTGTACCAGTACCAGCTGCCACCCAACCTGTAGATCTCACCGTAGATCAAGTATTCTCTAAGTTAGAAAATCGTCGCCGCAAACCGATTTTAGTTTGGGGTGGAACAGCAATTGCAGCTGCTTTAATTGCTGCTGTATCAGGAGTTTTCGGCAACCAAAATGCTTGGTCGCCCCAACTCGCTAATTCTCCCACTAAACCTGATTCGGAAGCTTTGACGATCGCCTTAAGCGAACCAGTAATCCAAATTCCTCAAGGATCAGCTAGCGAATACAAATATCACAAATCCCCAGTAGCTTACCCACACTCGATTAAATAGGCACTGGGGACTGGGGACTGGGGACTGGGGACTGGGGACAAGGGGACAAGGGGACAAGGGGAGATTTAATGACCTGTCCACCAACCGGAAGGGATTAGTACCCCGCCAATTTGTTCAACTTGTTCTAAAGTCATAAAATAAGCCCAAGCTAGACCCAGAGGTTCTGCTTCGGGACTGTAAACTTCTAATTGCTTGCGATCGTAAAAATTTTCCTCTGGGGGACGCTGGGGGTTATATCCTTCCAATAGGTCGAGATGTTGGAGAATATTTGGTGTATTAAAGGTCAGCAAATAACCTTGAACTACACCTTTACCTAAAACCATTGCTGGATAACCTAGAGGTAAAGCAAACAATTGACCTTTAACAGTGGCTCTTGTGGCTGCAACTACTTTACCACCACAATAATATTGATAGTTGGACTCTCCCGGTTTGAGAGTTCCATAAACAAAAACTTTGACTAACTCTGAATCTAGTTGCTGAATCATTCAATTTTGGATTTTCGATTTTCGATTTTCGATTTGCCTCTGGTCAAGATTCAGTTGAGATGCCATAGATTGCCAGTAAATCTCTGTCTGAATCTGTAATATCACCTGGGAAAAAGTTCGGATTTTCTATTTCTTCCCATGAGTAAGGACAGAGTTTGGGAAAAATATCTATAAACATTCCTGTTTCATCAATAGCTAGGTCAACTCCAGATGAATAAGCTGCATTTTTGGCATCATTGAGAAAAGGTTTCAGACTGGGGTTTTCCCGAATTATATTTTTAATTTCATTTCGCTGTTCTCGAATTGTCCTAATCCAACTTCTCGATCGATGAGTAGGTTGATATTGCCACTTTAATAAGTGTCCAATGAGAATTTTTAACCGATTTACTAATTCTCTTTTTTCCTGTCTACCTAAAGATTCTATTTCCTCAATTAAATTCTCAATATCCAGATTGTCTATATCACGCTGACGCAACAACTGAACTTGTTTTTGAGTCCAAGCGTAAAAGTCAGTATTATACAGATCGATGAGTGGAAGGTTCATTATCTCTTCCTCTGATGGCTTGATACCTGTTTAATCTATATCACGATCGCTAAGTATTACAATTGTAATATAAGCGGATATGTCAAAATATTGAGGCAGACGCGATACGCCAAATAAATGCAGTTAGGAGAATTAAAGTGGAATCTCGATATAACCCGACAGCAATAGAGGAAAAATGGCAGAAAACTTGGGCTGAACAAGGTTTAGACAAAACCCCCACAGAGAAAGACAAACCCAAATTTTACGCATTATCCATGTTTCCCTATCCATCGGGCAACCTGCACATGGGGCACGTCCGTAACTATACAATAACGGATGTGATTGCCAGAGTATATCGGATGCAGGGTTATCGCGTACTACATCCGATGGGATGGGATGCTTTTGGACTTCCAGCGGAGAACGCCGCGATTAAAAAAGGGATTCATCCGGCGAAATGGACTTATAGTAATATTGCCCAAATGCGATCGGAATTAAAACGCCTTGGGTTATCTTACGATTGGGATTGCGAACTCGCCACCTGTTCCCCCGACTACTATAAATGGACACAGTGGATATTCTTACAATTTTTCCAAGCTGGATTAGCATATCAAAAAGAAGCCGCAGTTAACTGGGACCCAATCGATCAAACAGTTTTGGCAAACGAACAAGTTGACAGCGAAGGACGTTCTTGGCGTTCCGGCGCAATAGTAGAAAAGAAAAAATTGCGCCAATGGTTCCTCAAAATTACCGACTATGCCGAACAATTACTGCAAGATTTAGATAAATTGACAGGTTGGCCTGACAGAGTAAAATCAATGCAGGCGAACTGGATTGGTAAATCTGTTGGTGCTTATTTAGAATTTCCGATTGTGGGAATGGATGAGAAAATTGGTGTATTTACCACTCGTCCAGATACTGTTTATGGTGTTAGTTATGTAGTACTTGCACCAGAACATCCATTAACACCAAAAGTCACCACATCAGACAACAAAGAAAAAGTTGAAAGCTTCATCAAAGAAGTTGCCAGTCAAACCGAATTAGAACGCACTGCGGAAGATAAACCAAAACGAGGAATTCCCACAGGCGGAAAAGCAATTAATCCCTTTACAGGTGAAGAAATCCCCATTTGGATTGCGGATTACGTATTGTATGAATATGGCACAGGTGCGGTAATGGGTGTACCCGCCCATGATGTCCGAGATTTCAAATTTGCCAAAGAACAAAAGTTGCCAATCAAAGTAGTAATTACTCCAGCAGAAAGTGCCGAAGAACAAATCACTGAAGCATACACAGAACCGGGAATAATGATTAATTCCGGTGAGTTTAATGGGATGAATTCTACTGAAGGAAAACAGGCAATTATTGACTTTGCAGAAAAGCAAGGTTTTGGCAAAGCGAGAATCCAATATCGGTTAAGAGATTGGTTAATTTCGCGTCAACGTTATTGGGGTGCGCCAATTCCAGTAATTCACTGTCCGAATTGTGGAATTGTACCAGTTCCAGAAGCAGAATTGCCCGTAGTTTTGCCAGAAAACGTCGAATTTAGTGGTCGTGGCCCTTCGCCTTTGGCACAATTAGGAGAATGGGTAAATGTGTCATGTCCGAGTTGTGGAACTGCGGCGAAAAGAGAAACCGATACGATGGATACTTTTATCGATTCATCGTGGTATTATTTGCGCTTTACTGATGCGAAAAATGAGAAACAGGTGTTTGATTCTGCGAAAACAAATGATTGGATGGCAGTCGATCAATATGTGGGTGGAATTGAACACGCAATTTTACACTTACTTTATTCTCGCTTTTTTACTAAGGTGTTGCGCGATCGCAAACTCCTCAACTTCGACGAACCCTTCAACCGCCTATTAACACAAGGCATGGTACAGGGATTAACATATACAAATCCCAAAAAATCAGGAAATGCTAAATACATTCCTTCTGCTTTAGTTAATCCGAACGATCCAAAAGATCCAGAAACAGGAGAACCTTTAGAAATCTCCTATCAAACCATGTCTAAATCCAAATATAACGGCGTAGCGCCAGAAGATGTAATTAACAAATATGGTGCAGATACCGCCCGAATGTTTATCCTTTTCAAAGCACCACCGGAAAAAGATTTGGAATGGGATGATGCAGACGTTGAAGGACAATTCCGCTTTTTAAATCGTGTTTGGTCTTTAGTGACAGAGTATAGTGAAACTACACCTGCAAAAACCCAAAAAGGCGAATTAAGCAAAGCAGAAAAAGATTTACGTCGCGCCATTCATACTGCAATTGATGAAATTTCCAAAGATTTAAACGGAGATTATCAATTAAATACTGCGGTTTCTGAAATGATGAAATTGAGTAACGCACTCAAAGATTCGACTTGTAAAAATTCCGCAGTTTATACCGAAGGAATCGAAACTTTAATCTTGCTTTTGGCACCTTTCGCCCCTCACATTGCCGAAGAATTATGGCAGATAATTGGCAATAAAGAATCTGTCCATAAACAAACTTGGCCTAAACTTGATGAATCAGCTTTAGAAGTTGATGAAATTACCTTGGTAATTCAAATCAATGGCAAAACTCGCGGCACAATTGGAGCACCTGCTAACTTAGATAAACAGGAATTAGAAAAATATGCCCGTGAATCTGATGCTGCTAAGCGTTATCTTGAGGAAGGAAAGGAACCGAAAAAGGTAATTGTAGTACCTGGAAAATTGGTAAATTTCGTAGTGTAAAACCAGCAAAATCATTAGTCATTTGTTGTTAAGTCAGCAAATGGCTAATGATAAATAACCAAGGAAAATCAAGCCATGACTAGCTTATTAACTAAGTTTCAAACTAATACCTGGATAACAGTAAATTGGGAAGAATTTCAGCAATTAATTGACGAACCTGAGTTTCAAAAAGCCAAGTTTTACTATCACAATGGACAGTTGAGGATTGAAATGGTTCCTATTAGTAATGACCACTCATTAGACCACACAATTGTAATTGTAGCGGTTAGTTTATATGGTATGGTCAAACATATTGCCATGAATGGGAGAAATACCTGTAGTTACAGAAAACCAGGTATTCAAGAATGCCAACCTGATGCTTCTTATTACATTGGGGAAAATGCAGATATTGTTCCTTGGGGAACTTCTGTGATTAATTTAGAAACCTATCCACCGCCAGATTTAGTAATTGAAGTTGCGAATACTTCTTTAGCTGATGATATGGGAGGGAAAAGGTTACTTTATGAGGATTTGCAGGTTAAAGAATATTGGATTGTTGATGTTCAGAATGTGCGGATAATTGCTTTTGCGATCGCAGATGGTGGAAGTAGAAGAATTACTCAATCTCAAGTGTTAACAGGTTTAGAAATTGCTGTTTTAGAAGAAGCTTTGCGGCGTAGTCGTCAGGTGAATCAAAGTCAAGTTTGTTCTTGGTTAATGGCGGAGTTTCAAAAGTAATTTTTTTGAACCGCAAAGGACGCATTAGGCGAAATGCTTCCCGAAGGGTAGGACGCGAAGGAAGAAAGAAGAAACAAGAAAGAAAGAGTTTATTAGAGTTGCATCCCAACTAAAACTTATTTGTATTATTAAGTAGGTGCAAATAAATAAAGTGAAAATAGTTATCTATCAATGGGGCGGGCTCTCCTGCCCACCCCACAAGAAAGCTGAAAATATTGTGGGGTGGGCAGGAGAGCCCGACGAGAGTTTCACTTTATATAGATCTACCTACTTATCTGCTTTCATCTGTGGTTAAAAAAAGCCTTTGCTAATCATGATTAACAAAGACTTTCTCAACTAATAACTACTGCATTTTACAGAACTTTCTTTCTCGATCGCTCTCCGGTTCTTGCCAAGAATAAGCGAAATGACTCACAGTATTAATTTGGGGTGCGATTTGGCGAATTGCTTGCATTTGCACTTCTAATGAGGGACGATTACCAAAAGATTGACCCCAATTTCCGGCGATCGCAGGTCGAATATCAGTACTATAAGGAGCTAGATTGATTACCCTTTGCAACTCTTCCAAAATACAGCCAGTAGTCCCACAATCTGCATAAATCATCGGATGCCATTCAATATTAGTGGGAAACCTGTCCCAAGGTTGTACCCGCGAATCATAACCTTGACCAACAGCTTTATTTCCACCTGGGAAAAATACCGCACCAGAAGGTAAACCTAATCGTTGCACGGGTTCAACTGCTGCCGAGAGGAAGTCTATCACACCTTGGGCAGCATGAGCTACACTTAATTGCCAAAGTTCAGTTTGTAAATAAGGTTGACGTTGAGCAGGAGGCAGGATATCTTTACTTAAATCGGCAATGCGTCCTTGCCACATTGGTTCCGCTTCTTGGGGATAAAGTTCATCGATTTGAGCAATATCACCACTATTGACAAATCCCTTACTTAAAAACCTGCGAATTAATTCCAAACCTTTAGAGTTTAGCGCTCTTTGCAACAAAACTTGTTGAGCAGCATCACCATAAATCCACAAATCTTGCACCTTTGTTGCTACAGAAGCTTCTCCCATACCTCTGGGATAACGAATATAATCAAACAGCATTCCATCAGGTTTACGTTTGAGTATTGCCTGAACTAGCCGATTGTAATCCTGTCGAGCTTGTAAATTATAAGGATCGACAAAAGCCTTAGTAGCATCACCCTTGGTTAAATCAGTGTCTAGGCTAGTGTCATTTACTACATCCAAACTAGTTTGATTTCGACCATTCCTCGCCATTACTTGTCTGCGATCGGACCGTTGAGCATAAGCATAGCCGAAATTCATCGAAAATAGCCAAGCATAAACCTTTAATCCTCTTTCTCTACCTTTTTGAATTGCTTGTGCCAACAAATCAGCTTTTTCTGATCCTGGCAGTTGGACAACAGATTGCCAAGGAGTCGGGTTATCTGCTTGAGGTAATAATACTTGTGCGTCGTAAAAGACTTCTACATAAACTTGGTTGTAACCTTTATTGACAATGCGATCCATAATGTAATCTAAAGAACCTGGTCGCAAATCACAAGGGTACAAACGTAGCCAAATCGCTTGATTGCGGGGCCAATTTTGCTCCCGACACTCTTTTAATTGTTTTGCTTGTTTAGAAATTAAGTCTTTGTAACGTCTTTGTGCATCTTGATTCCCTGCTAAAGCCGTCTGTCGTAGGCTTTCTTTTTGCTTAATCGTTTCAGCTGATAATTGACAAGGTATTAGGCTTTGAGCCTCTGTTGGTTGAATTCCCAAATTCTGACTAACTAAGCCAGTGGTGAAAATTCCGGCTAAAAACCCACTACAGAAACGCATTTGGCGGCGTGTAATTTTTGGTAGAGATGTCATCAATCTGAAATAACCTTTCATGCTATCAAGCAAAAAGAAAATCAACTACAAAACTGAGAATCTTGCACCCATATTTGGTTCCTCATGCAGGATACTCCTTTTTTGACCAAAAAAATGGGATACAAGCCCCGTCTTTTTAGGACGGCTTTTTCTTCAGCTTCTTAATAAAATCTCGAATCACTTCGGATATCATTCTATCCGTCTGTTTAGCGTGTTGCTTTAGCGCTTCGTACTCATCGTCCGAAAGCCTTACTCTTATCGTCTTTTCTCTGGGCATTGTAGGCGTTTTTAGACTACAATGCTAATTGTAGTTCAGCACGGGCGAAAATTCGCGAGTATCGCCAATCGAGCAATCGAATTCTATCGCGTAAAGTGATGCTGATACATGAGGCGCGATTAACCTCAGCAAAACGCATGGACTCTAACGAGTGCCGATACCAGAAAAGTGCAGCAATGCGTAGTCGTAAGACTAGAACAATGTACGGCGGGGCACGCCGGAACATGGGGAAAGAGAGGGAACGCAAGTCTAAGACACTCTCAATAAGTACCCGAACGCTAAGGGAGACAAGCCCTCTGGGGTTATCTAAGTTAGACTCGATACTTGGTAGTTTTCTACGGGTATTTAGTTTAAGTATTGCCGCAAGGATAGATAGCTATAAGGTGTGTCTTTGAACTAAGAATCTCCGCCCTGGAAGTGCGGAGAGTGTCAACGAATAGGTAGAACTGAGATCTTGCATCAGGAGGCAGAGCCTCTATTTTTCGTTCCATTTGTTGAACCTGGGAACGAGATGTGGGAGGTTCCACCTCCATTGGTGCAAAAGTTGCCAAAATAAAACCCCGCTACTGGATAGCACATAGCGGGGAAAGATTAGCTTTTTTCGCTCAAAGTTTTACATTTACACTAGCCATTCTTCGATCGCTTCTTCCTTAGTATTAGTGTGCCGTGACGGAGTTTCGCGAGTAAACTTCATGTGAATCGCTCTAGTTTGCTCACCATCAGCCGCTACCGCCATAATCGGATAGTCAATCAAACCATCTTGGAACGACATCTGGAAGCGGAAAGTTCCATCTGGATTCAACTTAATCGGACGACCACCAATAGTAACAGTAGCATCCGGTTCAGTCGCACCGTAAACAATCAACTCCGCATCAGCAATCAACCAGAACTTGCGCGGACGAATCGGAGGCGCAGAAGCCGAAAAACCAAGTCCAGAAACCGTAGGCGCTGCCCACAATCCTACCCCAGAAGGAATGATATAGGAACTGAGTGCCTGTTCGTAAGAACTCACCGCATAAGAACTCACCGCGTAAGAACTTACTGGAATTTGATAGGAACTAACAGCGTAAGAACTCAATGCGTAAGAACTTACCGCTTGTTCGGCAGAACTTAACCCATAAGAACTAATCGCGTAAGAACTGACTGGGATTTGGTAGGAACTAACAGCGTAAGAACTCAATGCGTAAGAGCTCATCGCCTGTTCGTAAGAACTTAACCCGTAAGAACTAATCGCGTAAGAACTGACTGGGATTTGGTAGGAACTAACAGCGTAAGAACTCAATGCGTAAGAGCTAATCGCTTGTTCGTAAGAACTTAACCCATAAGAACTAATCGCGTAAGAACTGATGGGAATTTGGTAGGAACTAACAGCGTAAGAACTCAATGCGTAAGAGCTCATCGCTTGTTCGTAAGAACTGACTCCGTAAGAACTAATCGCGTAAGAACTGACTGGCATTTGATAGGAACTAACAGCGTAAGAACTCAATGCGTAAGAGCTCATCGCTTGTTCGTAAGAACTGACTCCGTAAGAACTAATTGCGTAAGAACTTACTGGAATTTGATAGGAACTAACAGCGTAAGAACTCAATGCGTAAGAGCTAATCGCTTGTTCGTAAGAACTGACTCCGTAAGAACTAATCGCGTAAGAACTGACTGGAATTTGATAGGAACTAACAGCGTAAGAACTCAATGCGTAAGAGCTTACCGCTTGTTCGTAAGAACTGACTCCGTAAGAACTAATTGCGTAAGAACTTACTGGAATTTGATAGGAACTAACAGCGTAAGAACTCAATGCGTAAGAGCTTACCGCTTGTTCGGCAGAACTTAACCCATAAGAACTAATTGCGTAAGAACTTACTGGAATTTGGTAGGAACTGACTGCGTAAGAACTCAAGGCATAAGAGCTAATTGCTTGTTCGGCAGAACTTAAGCCGTAAGAACTAATTGCGTAAGAACTGATGGGAATTTGGTAGGAACTTACTGCGTAAGAGCTAATTGCCTGTTCATAAGAACTTAACCCATAGGAACTAAGTGCGTAAGAACTGACGGCGTAAGAACTTACCGCTTGTTCGTAGGAACTTAGTCCATAAGAACTAATGGCGTAGGAACTAAGTGCGTAAGAACTTACCGCTTGTTCGTAGGAACTTAGTCCATAAGAACTAATGGCGTAGGAACTCAGAGCGTAAGAACTTACCGCTTGTTCGTAGGAACTCAGAGCGTAAGAACTGACGACTCCGTAGGAGCTCATTACTTCGTAGGAACTGACTACTCCGTAGGAGCTCATTACTTCGTATGAACTGATTACGCCATAAGAACTAATGGCGTAGGAACTCAGAGCGTAAGAACTGATCGCTTGTTCGTAAGAACTTAACCCATAAGAACTGATGGCGTAAGAACTTAAGGCGTAAGAACTGATTGCCTGTTCGTAAGAACTTACGCCATAAGAACTGATGGCGTAAGAACTGATTGCTTGTTCGTAGGAACTTAACCCATAAGAACTGATGGCGTAAGAACTCACGGCATAAGAACTCATTGCCTGTTCGTAGGAACTCATCGCGTATGAGCTTACGGCGTATGAGCTTACGGCGTATGAGCTTACGGCGTATGAGCTTACGGCGTAGGAACTCATCGCGTAAGAACTGACGGCGTAAGAGCTTACGGCGTATGAGCTTACACTGTAGGAACTCAGGGGTACGGCGTAAGAACTAACAGAAAAGGAACTAACTGCTGGTACGTAGGAACTGACGCTAAAGGAACTCAGTTGTACAGAGTAGGAACTGACAGCATAAGAGCTAACGGAGTATGAGCTAACAGCTTGTTCGTAAGAGCTAACTGCGTAGGAACTCACTGGCTGCATGGAGCCTGGTACTTGCTGCATGGAGCCAAAGACGGAGCCTGCGATGCGTTGTGCTTCGGCTTCTTCTGCTAATTCAAAAATTTCTTTGGTGGCAACGCTGGCAACTTCTAACGTGCGCTTTTCTGGGGGAACTAGTTCAAAGAAAGTTTTGCCTGTGAGTTCTTCATCCCAAGAAACGGTGATAAATTGGTCTTCAATCCAGTCTGAGGGATAGATGGGAGGGATGCGGATGGCAGCGGAACGAGCTAAGAGTAGCCAGTAACCGTCAGTGCGTCTGTAACCGATTTCTACTACGTAGTCGCGATCGCTCACTGGAATTGGCAAATACCATTCCCTTGCTAGCTCATCACAGGGATATTCCTGAATGCTATGTGGACTTTGGTAATCCAGGAGATCTGTAACATCGTACAATCGCAGCGCTAGCTGTTGTCCACCTTGGCGGCGCAATTCTTCTTTTGCTTCGTTGGGGATATCCCAGTAAGCATAAGCCCATTGTGGATCGCGTGGCATTAAAACTATCCGGCATTCCCCGTAACCAGCCGGAAGATCGGGCAGTCCATCGTCTACTGTGGAAAGAATTTCTTCGCTCATTTCTTCTTGACCCAGGTCATATTTTGCGGCTTCCACTACTTCTTGTGCCTCCATTTTTGTGATTATCAGTTGAGCCGGAGCTTCTTCTACTTGTAGGTGTTGTTGTACTTCTAAAATTGCTGCTAACAGTTGCGATTTCCGCATTCGGCTATAACGAGAAATGCCGTACTCACTGGCGACTTTTCGCAATTGCCGCAAGGTCATGTCTTCTAAAGGGGGGCGCTCTTTCGTCATCTGTTGTTTCTCCAGTGGTTGGGACGACTTTTAAATTTGCTACTTTTTGAGCAATTAAGTTTGTTCATTTTCAGCCTGTTAACACCTCAGAACTCTGGTTTTTCATCTGCTTTTCCTTAACTTATTCGTTGATACTCTCCGTTTTTTGTTAGTTGCAAATTTTTCTGTATTTCCGATGTATTTTTCTCAAACCAGCCACTCCTTGTTTGAACAAATTAGATTATTTTTTTGAGTTCCATTCCTAGTGCTGTCTCTGGTAGTTCACCTAAATAAGTCATTGGGAATTTGGGTAAGAAAACATTTTTTCAATCATTCATACCTAAAAAATCACTTTATTTTTGGGATCGTGGGGATCGCTTTCTTCACCTTATGTTGCAAAAACTTTTGCTTAAGGTCAAGGGGTTTCCACGATTATCCTGAGTATATTTACGTGATTATCGGGTGCTGACGAGATTTTTGTCAATATTTCATGACATTAGCTATTACTGCCTCTTCAAGTTATGTCAAAATTTCCTGACATTAGGTTTTTAGATAATTCAATTAACCATCAGGCACCAGCCAAGATGATCGTTAAACCCTATTTTTCGATAAGTTTTTTCGATAACTATCTTTTAATTGCCGTGATACTTCTAATTTTCCACTGACCATTTTGACGCACTAAATCATATCTCACGCGCAGGTTAGGACTCTTATAAGACTCTCTTGCAATTGCTTGATTTCCTTGGAGAGTTTCTACTGACTCACTTACTTGTGCTTCTACTCTGGCTTCGTTAGCCGTTGTTCTGACGACTTTGACTGAATCTTCCTTAACGTTGTGTTCATACCTGCGATATTTGTTTTGGCTTTGGGTTGCTTGTGCGAGTTTGCGCCAGCGGGATAAAGCTGGGTCAACTAAAATATTGTCGAGTGCATCAATTTCATGTTGGGGGCTAAAAGCTTTAGATTTGGTATCTAGCCAGGTGGCGATCGCAATTTGAGCCACTGCGGGAGTGAGCGGGCCTGCTGTGCTTAAAATGGCGGTATTATTTTCTGGGGTAGGTGCGGGAACAGGTTCTACTTGTTCCACTGGTTTTTGTACTTGTGGTGCAGGTTTGGGGTTCAGAGCTTGAATAATCCAACTCAGCAGTAGTATGGAGAGTCCGATTCCAAATAAGCCAATTAATGCTAAAACTACCAAAGGCACTTCTTGATCGATTGCGCCTCTACGTCTGAGTGGCAACCAATCTTGCCAATTTGCCCATCGGTTAGCTCGTTGAGCGCGTCTGTTACTTACGGGAACGGATACTCCCCGATGTGATGGCTCGGTTTCTGCTGTAGTTTGAGTGTTAGCTGTTCCGCTTCCTTGAATTACTGTTCGTTCGCTCACTTGGCTGATGGAAGGTTCTGGGCTACTGTTTCCCTGTACTACTCGCTCGGCGGTGGGTACAGCTTGTAAGTTGTAAGCGCTGGGATTTTCTAGATTAGTAGCGCTCTTCAAGCTTCTGACGTTGGTATTTTCTCTGTTTGCAGCCCGGTTAGATACTTCGCTTTGGTTTGTGGAGTAGGTTAAGGTGCTCCTTCCCCCAGCTGCGGTACTTGCGCCGAGAGTAGCGACTCTGGATAAGCGATCGGATGCGATCGCTTCCCAATCAGTTACGCTTTCTGTTTCCGGTGGTAATGCTTCTAAGCTACTTTGTAATTGTTCATCAGCAAAGTATTCTTTCAACGATACTTGTTGATTTACCAAGTCGCGGAAATGAGGGAAAACTTCTGACTGTAACCAATGTTCGCTATATAAACAAAGTCCGGGTAATAGATCGGGATCTCCTTGGGAATGTTCCCGAATAAAAGCGAGAGATTGGTGTTCGCCAGATAATTCTAAAGCTTGGGAAGCTTCTTCTGTTTGTCCCAATAATAACGCCGCTACCGCCATTTCCAAATAAACATCTTGGCGCTTCAATAGCCTGGTTAGCAATAATTTAGCACGGCGAATTAAGCCTGGTTCTCTTTCGGTAAATCCCCTTGCTAAAAGTGCGTAAACTGCCAAATAGGTGGCGACTGCGGAAGGACGACGCGCTTCTTGCTCAAATAAACCTTGTTGTTCTGCAACACTCAGATAGGCGCGTAATTGCTGAATGAATCGCAAGAATTCATCTACATTTAATCCTGACTGATCGTTGCCATTGCCATCTATTCCTCCCCGTTCTTGCAGCATTTCTCGTAATAACTGCAATCCTTGATTACGATATTCATTACTTTCTTCTGGCAAGGCTAATAATTCTAAAATTCTGTAGGGTCGCAGTTTATAAACATCTGCTTGAATTTCTCCCCTAATGTTAGGAAATAGCCCTTCTCGCAACAATAAATCTTGCCCAATATTTAAACTTGTAGCAGCATTTTCATAGCGCCGTTGTTTCCATTGTTCGCGTCCTAATTCTAAGCAAGCTTGAGCAACGGTTAAAACTATATCTGGTCGAACAATTTTAGCCTCGCCAAATCGACCGTTTTCAATGTCTGTATTGCTACTTGTCAGATAAGAACGTCCGAGTTTCAGGACTAGTTCATATTCTCCTAACTCTGCCAAAATTAGTAAAGCACCCAGAAATTGATCGTCGTTAATTTCAATACTAGGGGAGTTAGGGTCAATGTTAATATTAAGGCTTTCTGTGGAATCAGTAGTTACTGATTCAGTTGATGCCTCTGTTTCTGGTTCGTAGGATTTGGTAAGAAAGGTAGCGTCGTAAGATTGTCGCTGTTCTGGGTTAGCAAGAACGGCGTAGGCTTGATCAATAAGTTGTTTACGACTTGCGATCGCCATTTCCGAGTACTCCCGCCTTGGCAGTTGCATAATGCGATCGCGATACGCCTGTTGCAACTGTTCGGCTGAAGCCTGAATAGGCAAACCTAGAATTCGATAATAGTCTAGTGGAATACGCACAGGCCACTTCCCTACCAGCAAAGAACTTTAAGTTAGCTTATGTTATCTAAATTCACGCCACTAAGAAACAGTTTATTTACTTTTCGCAGCTTTGGTGGCGATCGAGTTTATGATATCTCTTCTGTCAAGACTCTGCATGAGTCAAGGGATTTTAGATTTCAGATTGCCGATTTTAGATTGGATTGGTTGATGATCCTATCAAATCTAAAATTGGTCAAGCCAATTCTACCAGTTTAGGGGGTTTACAGCGCTTATTATAAAAGATACTGCGAAAATATTAGTTTCGGGTTTTGCTGCGAGGATACAACAAATTTATGGTTCAGGAAAGAACTTTGCCCAATTTTGATACTGCTTCAGCGCAAATTGACAAGTCAGAGGGTTTGCGGCTCTATGAAGATATGGTTTTAGGCCGCTTTTTTGAAGATAAGTGTGCTGAAATGTACTATCGGGGTCGAATGTTTGGTTTTGTCCACTTGTACAACGGTCAGGAGGCTGTGTCTACTGGCGTTATTAAATCTTTACGTCAAGATGAGGATTATGTTTGCAGCACTTATCGCGATCACGTCCATGCTTTGAGTGCGGGTGTTCCGGCGCGAGAAGTAATGGCAGAGTTGTTCGGCAAGGCGACTGGCTGTTCTAAAGGTCGCGGTGGTTCGATGCACATGTTTTCCAGCGAGCATAATCTTTTAGGTGGTTATGCGTTTGTCGCGGAAGGTATTCCAGTGGCGACTGGTGCGGCTTTTCAATCTAAGTATCGTCGGGAAACGATGGGAGATGCCAATGCCGATCAAGTGACAGCTTGCTTTTTTGGCGATGGTGCTTGTAATAATGGTCAGTTTTATGAGTGCTTGAATATGGCGGCGCTGTGGAAACTGCCGATTCTTTATGTGGTAGAGAATAACAAGTGGGCGATCGGTATGGCTCACGATCGCGCCACTTCCGAACCAGAAATTTACAAGAAAGCCGCTGCTTTTGGTATGGCTGGTTACGAAGTTGATGGCATGGATGTGCTCGCAGTACGCCAAGTGGCACAAGAAGCAGTGGCGCGTGCTCGTGCTGGTGAAGGCCCAACTTTAATTGAAGCATTAACTTATCGTTTCCGGGGTCACTCTTTGGCTGACCCAGATGAACTTCGCACTAAGGAAGAGAAGGAGTTTTGGTTCCCTCGCGATCCCATTAAGAAGTTGGGAGCTTATTTAATTGAGCATAACTTGGCAAGTGAAGAGGAACTAAAGGCGATCGAACAAAAAATTCAAGCCGTTGTCGATGATTCCGTGAAGTTTGCTGAATCTAGTCCTGAACCAGATCCTAGCGAGTTACATCGTTTTGTATTTGCGGAAGATGAATAATTTGCTAATTACTAATTAGTGTTTAAGGAATGGGAAATTATTTAGTTTTCCCATTAGACATCTCCAAAAATAAAAGGTACATTACCTGAAAACCTTGTAGAGACGTTATATATAACGTCTCTACAAGGTTTTTTGGAGATGTCTATTCCTTTTTTCTTGACTAACGATCGCTTGATTTTCCCGCTTATTTTGCAAAACTAGCATATCTTTGCTTATCCGCATCCATGAGGTAATTAGAAGGAGTAGGTGGTAAGAAAGCAGAATTATTGGGTTTATCGCTAAATATGCCAAACATTGGTGCTGCTAGTGCATCATTCATGTTGAGGGGATCGAGACCTAAAATTAGCTCTATGGTACGTAGCATACTCAATTGGTCGTAGCGATCGCTCACTACTACCCCTCGTTTCACATAAGGACTAATTGCCAGTGCTACCGTCCGCGTTGCATCTACGTGATCTGGCCCATCCTGAGCATCATCTTCTACCACTAAAATCAAACTATTTTGCCAAATTGGACTGCGGGAAATAGTTTCCACAATTTTACCCAAAGCCGCATCATTTTGAGCCACTAACTGATAAGGATTAGGGTAATCTTGATTTTCCCCAGCCGTATGATCGTTAGGCAACCAAATATAATTAAATGATGCTACTTTTCCAGATTTTAACTGTTTGTCAAAATCGGTTTTCCAATCCTGAAATCGCTGTAGATCGGAATATTTCAAATCATAATAATGATAATTAAGGGGATAGTGATAGATAAATTCGCCAAACTTTTGCCTAAAGGCTGAATTTTTCTGCCATGCTTTAGCAAGGCTATCATCCCCTACAAATACTTTCGATAAAACATTAGCTATTTGTGAATTTGCCAATAAATTATTTGCGCTTTGGGGAGTATCAGCTTTGCCATAAAGACTTTGAAAAACTTCACTAGCTGCTTTACCTCGGTCTATTTGAGCAGCTAAAGCCTGGGTTTGAGTATAAAACTTTTTGGCTAATTCGCTATTTGCTCCGTAACTTTCAGTAATAATTTTGTAGGACTGAGTAAAAATGTAATATGGTTCGCCGTAAATTCGGTAATCTATATTTTTAGCTTCCAAAGCATTCCAAAGATAGGTAGGTGAATAGGTGGATGGTACAATGCCAAAAGGATAATCATTGTATCGTTTGGAATACTTCATATTACCTAGCCATTCTAGGAATGGACTGGCATAACCACTGGTGGTAAAACTATGTCCGAGAACGCTAATTTCCCCATTGGCGAAAAAGTTATCTAGGGTGACGAAATCTTCTGCTAATTTGTGGATGTTGGGAGTAATATCCCGTCCGAAAAGGGTAAGAGATGGGTCGCCGTTCCCGCGTCCTAAATCACCTAAAATTTGGTCGTAGGTGCGGTTTTCTTTGATGATGTAGAATATATGTTTTATCGGCAATTTCATGCCTTTGGAAGGACTGTAAAGGGGGGAACCTTCTTCTATTTGTTGGCGGTATTTAGCTAGGTTGGGTGCGATCGCATTTTGTGGCACAATCGAAACCGCACCCTTGAGCAAACTTAGTACATATTCTTTACCACCTTTTTCTTTAATTGGTTGTGGACCTTTAGGATTAGGACGACGGGTATGGATACCTTTCGCACTTACGATCAGCATTTTTCCTTGGTTTAATAATACTTTAGTCGGATACCATCCACTAGGAACAAACCCTTGTAATTGTTTGGTATTCTTATCAAAAATACTCACAGCATTAATTTCGGCTTGGGTAACGTAGAGGCGGTTTCCATCTATTACACAAGAAGTCGGCGAACTACCAAAGCGAAATCCTTTATGGCGCACATCAATTGTATTAACTACAGCATCTTTTTTGGTATCTATAACTGAAATGTTATCGGAAGTTGTGTTGACAACATATAATTTCTCTCCGTCGATGCAGAAATTTTGCGGATTTTTACCAACAGGAAAAGTTTTCAGGGGTTTTAGTTTTCTATCATAAACTAAAATTTTGTCTTCTCCCAAGAGAGTAATATAAAATTTGTTATTTAAGTATTGTACTGCATAAGGAAAATATCCGACAGTAATTGTCAGTTCTATGGCAGCAGTTTGAGTGTTTAGAATAGCCAGTTTTCCCTTAACATAACCTTCTTGTTCTCCTTTTTGTTCTCTTTCTGTGACTAGATAAGCAACGGCGATATGTTGAGCATCAACTGGAACAATTCCTGCTGTATAACCCTTCATTGAATACTCGCGGACAGGAGCAAATTCTTTGTTAATGCGATAGATTTTTTGGTCAAAACCTCCACTGATATAAAGGTCGCCATCTAATCCTTGTTTAGCACTAGGAAAAAGGGATGGATAGGTGAGGGTTTTGACAACTTTATTGCTTTGAGGATCTATAATAGAAACTTGTTGTGGTTCTGCACCATACCAACCATTATTAATAACTACCAATTTGCTATTATAAATAGTAGCTTCGTAAGGCAGGTTTCCCACTTCTACTTGCGTACCAGCAGGGGCAATTTTCCAACCATTTGGTAAGCGCATTTCTGCTGTTGGGAGTATACTTTGTTTTTTTGTACCTGGATAAGGACTTTTTTTAGCGAAATGCCATAATTCCTGGTTTAAATCTTCTTCTTCACCGGGTTGATCGGGGGCTAATTCTCTAGCTGCTTCTTTTTCTTTATTTTCTTGGAAATAGACGATCGCCCCTACTAGTACCATAGTAACTAAGCTAATTCCAGCTAAAGCTATCCATTTAAGTTTCATAGTTTTTTTCAGGATTGATTTGTGGATTGTATTGTCAAGGATGAAAAGAGTCCGATCGCTCCCGGACAAAATCTGCGTGTTCTGAAGAATTTAAACCGGATTGTAAAACAGTTAAAACTTCAGCTAAATTACCTTGAATTAAAGCAGGGACAGCCAACCATAGACCAGGAAAAACTTCACTTTTAATTATCCCATTAGCATCGGGTTCTAAAGTTAAAGATTGGGGATGACAGGCTGACAGGCAAGATGCCTGTTCTACGGGTTCGTAACTGGACTGTCCGATCGCACTCCCAAATCTTTGCCACAAAAGGGTAAGATGAAGGTTTGACGAAACCAAACTCCTCTCTTAACACCAATGGCAGACACACTACTTTTTAATGCACTCCGGGAAGCTATTGATGAAGAAATGGCGCGAGATCCGGCTGTATTTGTCTTGGGGGAAGATGTAGGTCACTATGGCGGTTCCTACAAAGTTACCAAAGACCTGTATCAGAAATATGGCGAATTGCGGGTGTTGGATACCCCGATCGCAGAAAATAGTTTTACTGGGTTAGCAGTTGGGGCAGCAATGACCGGACTGCGCCCAATTATTGAAGGCATGAACATGGGTTTTCTGTTGCTTGCCTTTAACCAAATTGCTAATAATGCCGGAATGTTGCGTTATACTTCGGGCGGAAATTTCAAGATTCCAATGGTGATTCGTGGTCCGGGTGGTGTAGGTAGACAATTAGGTGCGGAACATTCTCAGCGTTTAGAAGCTTATTTCCAAGCAGTTCCGGGTTTAAAAATTGTCGCTTGTTCCACTCCTTACAATGCGAAAGGGTTACTGAAATCTGCTATTCGTGATGAAAATCCAGTGCTATTTTTTGAGCACGTTCTGTTATACAACTTGAAAGAAAATTTGCCAGAAAAAGAGTACTTGCTGCCTTTAGATAAAGCGGAAGTAGTGAGAAAAGGTGAAGATGTGACAATTTTGACTTACTCGCGGATGCGTCATCATGTGTTGCAAGCGGTAAAAACTCTGGAAAAAGAAGACTTCGATCCAGAGGTAATCGATCTAATTTCTCTTAAACCTCTAGATATGGAAACAATTGGTGCTTCTATCAAGAAAACCCATAAGGTAATTATTGTGGAAGAGTGCATGAAAACTGGCGGTGTTGCAGCAGAGTTAATTGCTTCAATTAACGATCGCTTTTTCGATGAATTAGACGCGCCTGTATTGCGGCTTTCTTCCCAAGATATTCCTACTCCTTACAATGGAATGTTAGAGCGTTTAACCATTGTTCAACCGGAACAAATTGTTGAGGCTGTGCAGAAAATGGTGGCGCTTAGAGTTTAAGTTTTTTAACATAACACCCGCAAAAGAAAGCTATCATGGCATTAATCTGCGCGGGTTTTGTTATGGAAAAACCAAGTAGTTTATCGGCTCTGAGTCGGAACTGCTGAATGTGAGTTGCAACACTAGATAATAACTCAAGTTGCTAGTTACAAGTCTGGCTCTTTCTTAGCCCCCCTTGAGTAAGGGGGGTTGGGGGGATCTAAACCTAGTAATCATAAGCGAAGATCTTAACACTACCCCCCTTACTCAAGGGGGGAACAAGAAAGAATTAATAACTAGCAACTTGCGTTAATAGTAATCATTGGTGGAATGTAACAATTGAATTCGATCGCGAAGGAGCCCAAAAGTTTGCTCAATTAACTAAAAGTGTGGTGCGAATTCAACAATACCATAAGTTTTTCGGACAAAATTAACAAAAGAACGCTATTATAGCATTTATCTGTGCGGGTTTTGTTATGGGTAGTAAACAACGTCCCTTATTAGCTGTTATTTTTGTTCTTGTTATCGCTGCGATCGTAGTTCTGGTGCAGTTTCCTCTCCGTTTGGGGTTAGATTTACAAGGCGGTTCGCAACTGACGCTGCAAATTAAGCAGACCGATCAGAAAAGACAAATTACTGAGCAAGACCTAGAAGCGATCCAAAATGTAGTAGAAAAACGGATTAATGCTTTAGGTGTTTCGGAAGCTGTGGTACAAACTGTGGGTAACAATCAGTTATTGGTGCAGTTACCAGGCGTGAAAGACCCCCAAGAGGCGGAAAGGGTTTTGGGTGGTACGGCGCAGTTAGAGTTTCGGCAACAGGCGAATAAGCCAGAAGTTGAGGCGCAATTACAGGTAAGACGAATTGAGCTAGCTGCGCTACAACAAAAACAAGCTGAGTTGGCAAAAGGTAACGATTCAGCGGCGAGATCTCAAGCAGCTGCTCAGATTAAACAAAAGACAGCAGAAATTCAAGCCCTACAATTACAAATTTATGAATCTGTAGGATTGACTGGGAAAAACTTAACCAATGCTGCACCACAAACTGACCAAGCTAATCAGTGGAATGTGGCGATCGAGTTTGATAATGAAGGGGGAGAAAAGTTTGCTAAATTAACTAAAAATATTGCGGGAACTGGACGATCAATTGGTATTTTCTTAGACAATCAATTGATTAGTAACCCAATAGTAGAAGCTCAATATGCTAACACCGGAATTGTTGGTGGTCGAGCGGTAATTAACGGCAATTTTAATACCAAAGCAGCTTATGAATTGGCTGTACAATTACGAGGCGGTGCTTTACCTTTCCCTGTGGAAGTAGTCGAAAACCGGACGGTAGGCGCAACTTTGGGAAGAGACAGTATTCAGAGTAGTATTTACGCTGGGGTTGTCGGTTTAGTTTTAGTGTTAATCTTCATGGTGGTTTACTATCGATTACCGGGAGCGATCGCAGATATTGCCCTAATGATTTATGCTTTGCTAACCTTAGCAGCTTTTGCTTTATTAGGCGTGACTTTAACTTTACCAGGAATTGCTGGTTTCATTCTCAGTATAGGCATGGCAGTAGATGCTAACGTGCTAATTTTTGAAAGAACCAGAGAAGAATTACGGGCTGGTAAAACTTTATATCGCTCTGTAGAATCAGGTTTTTATCGAGCATTTTCCAGCATTTTAGATAGTAATGTCACAACTTGGATCGCCTGTGCTGCCTTATTTTGGTTAGGTACTGGTTTGGTAAAAGGTTTTGCTTTAACGCTGGCAATTGGGGTGGCGGTGAGTATGTTTACAGCTATTACTTGTAGTCGCACCTTAATGATGTTGGCAATTACAATTCCTGAATTTCGGAAACCAGAATTGTTTGTGCCGAAAACTGAGGTGGTGCGATGAAATTATATGTAAGTAAAAATCGGAATAAATGGTGGTTGTTATCTGCTATTGTCCTGATTAGTGGACTAGTTGCCATGTTGATTTCTTGGGCAACAATTGGCGCACCACTGCGTCCAAGTTTGGATTTTGTTGGTGGGACAAGGCTACAATTTGAGCTAGATTGTTCCCAACCAAATAATTGCGATAAACCAATTAATATTGCAGATGTTCGACAAGTTGTTGAGTCGCAAGGTTTACCATCTTCAAGTAGTATTCAGTTAGTGGGAAGCGATCGCAATGGCTTTTCCATTCGCACTAAATATCTAAATGTAGATGAACGGACTAAACTGCAATCAGCATTACAAGAAAGAGTAGGTAGATTTGACCCGCAAAAAACCTCGCTCGATACCGTTGGGCCTACAATTGGTAGACAACTTTTTGCTTCTGGTTTAATAGCGTTACTAGTCTCTTTTGCCGGAATTACTGTTTACCTGAGTTTTAGATTTCAGTTTGACTACGCTGTATTTGCTTTAGTGGCGTTGGTACACGATGTTTGGTTAACTTGTGGGGTTTTCGCCATCTTGGGTTTAGTTTTAGGTGTAGAAGTCGATAGTTTATTCTTAGTAGCTTTGCTGACAATTATCGGCTTTTCAGTTAACGACACGGTGGTAATTTATGACCGAATTCGAGAGATTATTGCTAAAGATGGAAATCGTCCGATCGGTGACATTGTAGATGATGGCGTAAATCAAACTTTAACCCGATCGATTAACACCACATTGACCACTTTGTTAACCTTGTTTGCTATCTTCTTGTTTGGTGGTGAAAGCCTGAAATACTTCGCTTTAGCCTTAATTATTGGCTTTAGTACAGGTGCTTATTCCAGTATTTTCATTGCTAGTACTCTATTAGCTTGGTGGCGAGAAAGAACTGGCAGAGGAATTCCGGCTATGGCAACAAGTGGCAAACAAATTGATACTACGCCTAATTCGGAAGAAGTTTAAATTAGGTAAGTACGTTGTTGTGCTTTAGCACTCTTATTACCCATGTCGATAAGTAGCGCCCAAGCGCAACAACGTACCCTAAGTAGCTACTTGAGTTAATAGAATGATGAAAAAAGATGAAGATAACTTAGAAATAATAAATGCCCAAGCCGATCCAAATTTTGCGGCACAAGTAGAACGACTATTAGAACTTACAGTTTATGGTAGATGGTTATTTGTAGTTTTTCTGTGGCTAACTGTTGGTAGTTTAAGTTTGTGGGCTTTGCGTGACGAAATTGCCCTATTACAACAACATTTTACTTGGGTTGCTGTTAGATATGGTTTAGCATATAATCGCTTACCTGCGATGGGGTTGGCTTTATGCGTGGGAATGACTGTGGCAGTAATGATTTGGCAAAGCCGCAATATGTTAATAGGAATGCCACCAATAGAAAAACGACGCTTAGAACAACAAGTGTTCCGCATTCGCCAACAAGGGAAAAGCCATCCTTTATGGAATTTCGTTTGTCAGCCTAAGAAGGGCGGTTAATTTGACGCAAGCGAGTTGTTAACATTATTCCACCAACTAAGATTAAACCAGCGATCGTTGCAGGTTCAGGAACAGAAGTAGTTGCTTCATCAGTAGAAATCCTAACTTTAAAGTCATTGAAATCAATAAATTGAGTTTCAGAACGGTCTTCAAAAGCAACCAATACGGGATTAAGATTTGGATTATTTCCACTAAATTGTGCTTGAGTGCCAAATCCTAAAGATGTATCATTTAAGGCTGTGGTGGAATAGACGGTAGGTTCACCTTCACTTAAAAGCGCCAAAGAATATTCCGTATCTTTGAGGAAGGTAAAGGTAGCATTACAATTAGGAATAGCTGAACTACCTGTTCCACAAGTGCTGGTAAAATCGTTAGCTTCCGAGTCGAATGGTTGGGTTTCTTGGAACAGGGAAGTAAAATTTTGACTCGCTACATTATACACACCCAAGTTTGACAAATAACTACCTTGGGCGCTAACAAACTGAAAATTTGCGTTAGTATCTCGGTCAAATTTAATGCCTGCGGTGCTAAATTCTATCACTGCGGCTTGGGTGGGAGATGCAGCCAGAGTGAGGATGCTTCCTGTTACTAAACTGAGGTAAGTTAAAGTGGATTTTATGGGCATGATTTTCCATTTTGAGATAAGTCGATGCCCTACAAAGTCTATAAATTATTGATGGGCTTCTCCTCTGCCTTTTGGTAGATTATCAAATCGCTGTTTTTTCATCGAGTTTATGAATAGAAAAGCTATTAGAAAAGAATATGAAGAATATAGCGTGCAGGGTTTTTATGAAAGGTTTGGTGATGAATATAGAAACCCGCATGAAGCTATAATTAAGCGGGTTATAGAAGAGTCTGTTAATCAATGGCAACTAAATTGTCAGCAAGTTTTAGATTTGGCTTGTGGGAGTGGCGAAGTTACTCTGGCTATGCAAAGTTTGGGTGTGACTAATATTGATGGGATCGATCCTTATACTTATAACGCTTATTTTGAACGCACAGGTAAACAGGCAGAAATTTATACTTTTGAGGATATTGCGGCTGGTGTTTTAACGGGCAGAAACTACAGTTTAATTGTGTGCAGTTTTGCTTTGCATTTAGTCTCCCAATCCCGTTTACCTTTGCTACTTTATCAATTGAGTTTGATTGCGGATACAATGGTGATTGTTACACCGCACAAGCGCCCACAGTTAAAGGCAGAATGGGGTTGGATATTTTTAGATGAGATTACGATCGAACGGGTGCGGGCTTGGTTGTTTCAAACTCCGTAAAACCAGCGAAAATCTTCATCCTTTTCACTCAGTTTCACCCATTCTACGCCTAAGTTTTGGAATTTTTGCACTAAGCGATCGCAAGCTGGTCTTTCTGTGGCATAATGTCCAGCATCGATTAATATTAAATTGCGATCGCGTGCTTCTTGAAATTGATGAAACTTGCAATCCGAAGTTAAATAAACTTGCGCCCCTGTTTTCACCACAGCAGAAATAAAACTCGCACCCGAACCGCCTAAAACCGCGACTCTGCTAATATTTTGCTGCAAATCTACCCCAGGGGAAAAGATTAAATCTGGCGGCGAAAGGCGAGTTTTAATTTGCGACAGTAACTCTTGCAACGTTAAACTTGGTGATAAATTTCCTACTCTTCCGTAACCTAATCCTTCTTGAGTTGGCGTAATGGGAGTTACTTCTTTTAACTCTAAAATTTGCGCCAAAACATCAGCTGTGCCATCATTAACTTGATCGAAATTTGTATGAGCAGTATAAACACCAATTTGATGAGTAAAAGCTAATCTCACCATTTCCGAAATTGGGTTTCCGCTGCGAATTGATTTTAATGGACTGAAAATTAATGGATGATGAGCGAAAATTAAATTAATATCAATACCTTGGTTACGCAGCGAAATAGCTTCTTCCATCACCGCCAAAGTTGGAGTTAAACATATCAAAACCCTTGCTGGTGCATCTAAAACTCCTGGTTCAATTTGCCAACCGCAATTATCCCAATTTTCTTGCCATGCAGGGTTAGCCCAATTTTCCCACCAATTGATTAATTCCGCAATTTTCATAGTTGACATCGATCGTTGGTCATTGGTCATTGGTCATTGGTCATTCGTCAATGGTAAACAGGTTAGCAATTGACAAATGACAAAGGACAAATGACCAGTTAAAAGTTAGGATTCTTAATTATAATATGCGATTTACAGTCAAAGGTGATTTCTCCTTGTTGTTGCAACATACTAAGTAAGCGGGTGACAGTAACTCTGGTGGTACAGCAAGCACTAGCCAAATCTTCATGGATTAAACGCACGCTTAAGCGTATTCCTTCGGCTACGGGTTCACCAAATTCTTGTTGTAAAAGTCGTAAAAGATTACGCAATCGGTCCTTGACTAATTTTTGACCGGAAATTGCTAACATTGTTTCTGTTTGTTTCAATCTCTGACTGATTTTAGGAAATAAACTTTGGCATAAGTTGGGATAATTATTAACATCTGATAAAGAAATAGAAACTAATTCCACTGTTTTGGATAAAGCAGTTGCTTGGTAAGCTTGTAATGAGGTGAGACTGGAACCAAAAACCATTTCTCGTCCAGCAAATCCAATCAACACTTCTTCGCCATTTTCGGTTATTGTGGTTAGTTTGACTAATCCTTCTGTGACTAGCCAAATTACGTCCTTGGATAGAGGAATAACTTCTCCTCTGTTGTATATAAAGGAACGGCGATCGAATTGGATATCACTATAATTGGCTGGTATATGGTTAAGCGATCGCTTTTCTTGAGAAATATCGCGCAACAACCAACGCAATTCGATTAAATTACCAAGATGATCGAACAAAGGTGCTAACCGCAAAGCTGCGTCAAACTTTTCCCCGTTACGCGGCTGAATGCTCACTTCTATTTCTTGAATGCGGTCTTGATTTTGTAATTTATTCAGTTCGCTACGAAATCTCAAACGGTCTGATTCGACAACGAAAACTACTAAAGGTTTCCCAAGTAAAAACCTCTGCGGTACATTAAAAAACTTGCAAGCTGCACGATTAGCCTCTCGGATCGTTCCCCCTAAATCAGTGACTACCTGAGCATCGGGTGTAAAATCAAACAAATTTTCATACCGCTGCCTTTCTGCCTCTATCCTCATCCTTGTGGCAGCAAGTTCTTCATTTTGAATCATTAGTTCATCTACAGCTACTTGTAATTCTTCGGAAATCACTCCCAGTTCTTTTAAGGCTTGGGCTAACATCTGTGATTGTGATGAACCAACGCCAGCATCTCGAAAAAGTTGATGTAGTCTGCTATTGACTGTTTCTACTTGCCTGGTGAAAATATCAACGTTCATAATTCTGGTTAGCTTAATCGACTTAGCCTTACAAACAATATAAATTGTATTTTTTCACTTAAAAACTAACTATTGGTAGATGTGCTAGCAAAGTTTATTTTGCAAAAAAAAAATAGATAGAGGTAGTCTCAAATGCTCTAACAGCCGACTATACAGCCGTTTATCACTAAATTTTAAAATGTTTCCTTTTGCTAAATTCACCCCATTTTCTTAAGGTTTTTTTAACATTCTCTCTACTTTAATTATTCACATACGAAATATTTTATAGAGGGGTTATACTCAGCAAATTATTCAGATTGGCTGATGGGTAGCTCAATTAAAAACTTTGCACCTTCGCCTAATTTCGAGTGACATTCTATTTTTCCACCATGTTTTTCGGTGATAATTTGCTTACTAATAGATAACCCCAAACCTGTGCCTTTACCTACGGGTTTGGTAGTATAAAATGGTTCAAACAGTTGGGGCAAGTTTTCTTCAGCTATACCTTGCCCATTATCAGCAATGCAAATTCTTACTCTGTTTTTATCGACAACTTCTGTACCGATCCAAATTGTTGGTGCTGGTAAATTTGGATCGTTTTGTTTGATTCTTTTTTCTAAAGCATCAATGGAGTTACCTATTAAATTGATAAATACTTGGCTAAGCTGCCCCAAGGCACATTTAACATGAGGTAATTCCCCGTAATTTTTAATAATTTGAATTTCTGGAAACTCGCCTTTTGCTTTCAGCCGATGATGTAAGATTAACAGTGTACTATCAATTCCTTGGTGAATATCTGCCAACTTCTTTTTCCCTTCATCCATGCGGGAAAAGTTGCGTAAACTCAAAGCAATTTCCCGAATGCGTTCCGAGCTAGCCGACATTGCTGACATAATTCGTGGTAAATCTTCTTGGATGTAATCAAACTCTATTTCGGATTTTTTAGCAATTATTTCTGGTGTTTCTTCGCTAAGAATTTGCTCGTAAATAGCTAATAATTCTAATAAACCTTGCACGCATTGAGTCAGACAAGGTAAATTATTAGAAATCGAGTTGACTGGGTTGTTAATTTCATGAGCTACACCAGCTAATAATTGCCCCAAAGTTGACATTTTTTCGGTTTGAATTAATTTCGCTTGGGTTTGTTTGAGTTGGTGCAAAGTTGTTGCTAATTCAGTTGCTTGTTTTCTCAGTTTAGCTTCTGAGTGACGCAAAGCTACTTCGGCTTGTTTACGTTCTGTAATGTCTTCAACTGTACCTTCGTAATAAAGCAAACTGCCTTTTTCGTTATAGACGGCACGGGCATTTTCCGAAATCCAAATAATGCTACCATCTCGGCGATAAACTTGCGATTCAAACTGTGATACTGACCCATTTTTTTCTATAGCAGCTACAAATTCCTTACGGCGATTAGGCTCAATATAAAGTTGTCTATCAATATTAGTGATGCTGTGAATCATTTCCTCTGGGGAGTTGTAGCCATAGATACGTGCTAGGGCAGGATTAACACTTATATATTGACCATCAAGTGTAGTTTGAAAAATTCCATCGACAGCATTTTCATAAATACAACGATACTTAATTTCAGCTTGCATAAGTGCTGCTGTTAATGATTCATGAATTTCTGATTGTGCTGTCATTAAATTATGTACATCTAATATTTGGTATTCGCCTTGTTCGTTTTCCACAGCTATAGGTTCGTAAAGTAATTCTGGCGATCGTTGTAAACTCTGCTTGGCAGCTTCTACGATCGGAGTATTAATTGGTAAGATTATAGTCGGTTTTTTAATTAACTGGTAAATGGCATTAATGGGAAATTTAGAAAATAACTGCCAACTATGAGGACGACTCATATATTCAAAAAAGAGCCTGCGGGAAATTATCCCGACAAACTGACGATCTTGAGTAATAATTACTCCCGGAAGTATAGCATTAGCCTTAAAAATTTTCACTGCTTCCCCTACGGGACAATTCCATTCAATTTGAGAGGTGTACAGCTTTAATTCTTCTAAAGTAGACTGAGGAAGCAACATCCCTTTTTGGTTAGCTAAAATATTTGGCTGCGGAAAAACAGGCACCTTTTTTCGATCGTTAACTACTTCTTTCATCTGCTGGTGCCGATAAATAAGGTTTTTATATTCTAGGTTAGCGTTTTCCGCAGTTTGATTATGAGTTTTTTGGCTCAATTCTAATTCTTTCGGTTGCGTTATCTGATAACTGTCATCTTCTTCATAGCTGTGATGCAGCCTTCTTCCCATCATACACCCGAAATTATACTTATATGACGAAACAATTATTGATTTGAAGACCCAAAATTTGTGTGATCTAGCTCACTAATAGGTTGTGACTTAAATCTATTTAACTCTAAATAAAAGTAGTAGTTTACATCGCAAATAATTATCTAAATATTTTCCCAATTTCTCTGGAAATCTCCCGGATTTAATATCAAATTAATTGAAGATAGCTAGTTTACCTGCGATGTAAGATACAGAAAGAAATCAGTGTTTCACTGCTTACAACCGAAAAACTCCTCAATTTAAAATTAATACCTGAAGGAATCATCTATCAAAGGACAGATAAGAGGCTATTCTCTCAGCAACAATATAGTGAAGACAGGGCAACGAGAAACTCAGATTTTGCTCCACTTTTGCAGGTAGAACCTCCCTCTCCCTCGTTGCCAGGTTCAACCAGGCAACGAGAAACAGAGGCTCCGCCTCTTACCTCTCCCTTGTTCTATGGTTGAACCATAGAACGAGAAATGGTACGTTACGTTAACACTAACGCACCCTACAAATAGAGGCTTTGCGTAAGTCCTATAACTAATAAAAATGCCTCTCTTTGGGAGAGGCATTTACTTATTCAAATTGGTTTTTTGGTAAAGAGGAGAAAATTGATTTCATCTTCTCCTGTGCTCCTCTGCTAGAGAGAGGGAACGGCGATGAAGCCAGCTACAGCGGCGCAAATGGCGGAAACAAAGGCGGTGCCGAATAGCCACCAAGCGGCGTTGCGGGCGGCTTTGCGGGTTTCTTCGGCGCTTTTGGCGGCTTGTCGCTTCACGTCTTCGACGCGGCGTTGCGCTTCTAGTTGGATGCGTTCAGCGCGTTGCAGGACGGTGTTACGTGCGCCTTCAATTTGGTCGATAATGCGGTTAGCGTCGGCTTCGCTGATATCTTCGCGGGAACTGAGGATGGCGACTGCGGTATCGCGGTTAAAGTGTCCTAGTCGATCGCGAATCGCATCAAATCCAGCTTGCGGGTCGTCAAACAATTTCCGCACATCTCGCTTGATACCGTCGTAGTTGAGTTCTGGACGATCGAGCGAGTTTAAATAGTTGCGAATGCGAGCAAAAATGCCATCAATCACATCTTGAATCCGGCGTTGAATACTCCGCACTTGTTCGACAAACTGATCGCGAACGGAGATAATTTGATCGACAATTCTGGTGGCTTCCGCTTCCGAAATATCGGGACGTTGCGACAACAATCTAATTAAGGTGTCGCGATCGATCCGAGAAATGCGATCGCCTAAACTATCGATTCCGGTGCGCGGATCGTGCAGCAACAAAGAGAAATCTCGCTTGATACCTTCGGGATTTAAAGCATCTTTGCCAGTGTTCCGCAAGTAATCTTCCAAAGTATCTTGAAAATCTTGAATTCTGGCTTGAGTTCTTTGTGCTAATCGGCGCGGTGCTCTGATAATGCTGCGAATATTATCTTGGATTTGATCGATAACTTGATTTACTTGTTCTTCGCTCAAATCTTGACGTTGACTGAGCAATTTTACGAGTGTATCTCGATCGACTTGAGATAATCTTTCGCGTAGTGCGATCGATCCTTCTTTCGGATTAGCAAATAGTGTCTGCAAATCCCTTCTGATGCCTTCGGGATTGAGCTCATCTTTGCCAGTATTTCGCAGATAATCTGCGATCGCAGTTGTGACGCGATCGTATTGTTCTTTAGTTTTATCTGCTGCGATTTGCGGTGCATGAGTTACACCACTCCAAATAGACTGCACTTGATCGATAATTTGATTGGCTTGTTCTTCGCTCAAATCTCGACGTTGACTGAGCAATTTTACCAGCGTATCGCGATCGAAACGTGACAATCTAGCACGAATTAAAGGTAATGCAGCATTGGGATTACTTAACAGAATAGTTAACTCGCGTTTGATCGAGTCAGGATTCAATTCTTCCTTACCAGTATTCCGCAAATAAGATTCCAAATTCAGCCACAATGCTTCCGCTTGCGCCTTAGCTTGATCTTGAACTTTTTGTGCTTGAGAAAGTACACCATTACGGGTATTTTCTAAATCACTAACAATTCTTTCTGCTTCCTCTGGCGTAATATCTCGTCGCTGACTGAGGAGTTGCACAAAGGTATCGCGATCGAAGTGAGAAAGGCGATCGCGTAATTGATCGTATCCCGCTTGCGGATCGTCAATTAAAGTGCGGAAATCGCGCTTAATTCCTTCTGGATTTAACTCATCTTTCCCAGTATTTCGCAGGTAATTTTCTACTCTGGTACGGACATCTTGATTTTGTTCTGTTCCCTCTGCTGTTTGCACTTGGGTAAGAACTTCCAGACGAATTGCTTCTAATTGATCGGCAATTTCATTTCTGCGAACGGGAGTGATATCATCTCTTTGTTGCAGTAAATTCAAAAAGTCCGATCGACTCAATCTTTCCAATTGACGACGCACTGCACCCGGATCGGCTTCAGGATCGTAAATTACCTGTCTAAATTCGTGGTTAATTGTTTCCCGATTAAGGTGCCAGGGATAGGAATTTAACAAGTAATTTTCCACATCCAACCTAATAGTATTAGGTGTGCTGGGAGGAAGTCCGGGAACGTTGTCTCTTACCTGAGAAGTAATTTGACTTGCGCCACTGGCAACTTGATCTCTAGCGTTTTTTAACCGATTCAAAATGGCTTCAATATCCAAATCTGAAAGGTCGGTTCTGCCTAATAATACTCCCATTGCGGTGTTCATGCCATATTGCACTGCTTGCTGCATGAAACCGGGAGTTTTTTCAGTTTGTTCTTGAGTACTTTGCTTCTGTTGACGCATTTCATCAATTAATGTGTCAAGTTTGGCGTTTAACTCTGGCGATCGCAATTCATTAGTTTGAGCAGATTTCAGATAATTGATTAATTCACCCATGACATCACGTTGGGGATTTAATCTATTAACTGTTTGTTTCCAAGAATCTTCTAATGTATCGACAATCCGATTAACATCTCGCTTAGAAAGTGCTGTATTATTTCCCACCAAATCTACAAAAGTTTGACGGTTAATTCTGCTTAATCCTTCGCTACCTGCGAGCGCTGCTAATCTTGGATCGTTGAGTGCATTTTCAAATTCCCGGCGCAGTTTTGGGATATCTAATTCTGGCGGACGTAAGGTTTGCAAATAATCTTCCAAATTTTCTCTTATGGTGATTGGATCGATCGCATTCCCAATTTGTCTCCCCACCGCAGCAGCAGCGGCTTCTGCGGTGGAAACTACTTGATTAGAAGCAGCTTTTGCACCTAAAGCAGCAGCAGCAGTACCGACAATTGATTGAAAACCAGAAGTCGCAGTATTAATTACTGAACCAATTAAAGAACCTACCGCACTAGAACTAGCCCAAACCAGTAATAATAAGTAAGCTCCCCAAATTGTTAAGCCAATAATTGCTCCCAAAACTGGGCTAGTAACTAGGCTTAATTTAACTGCTAAGAAACTAGCAATTAGCACTGCTAAACTGACAGTTATTAATGTGGCTAATCCCAGCCACCAACTAATTTTCTTAACTGTAGTGCCTAAGCTGTCAGAATCATCATTACGACGGCGATCGGAATCGGAATCTGTTTCCCGACCTAATAAATAAGCTACGCCAAAGTTGGTTAATAGAAATTGAAAAGCAAAAGCAATTAATACTCCAGAAATTAAAGCTGCAAAAAATTGTGGCCCGGAAAATACCAATGCTGCTCTTTCTGGGGCAACTACTGGTTGAGTAGGTCTAACTGGTACTACTATTTGAGCCAACCAAAATGGCAGCTTATTTAATCCGGGCTGCATATTCAAAAATTCAATCATAGATAATTTACCTCTTCTTATGAATGCTATTACATCGAATTTTAGATGACACAGCTAAAAGCTTTATACTTTAGCAAAAACTTATGTCATATCGCTTAGATTCGCTGAATACCAGTATCAAAAGCATCTCTCTCAGGTCTGAAATTTTATATCGGAAGTGAATATAGAGACAAAATGCTTAACCTTTAATCAACAAATTGTAAATTCAAATACCAGGTGATAAACTTTCTATTTTCTCACTTTCTATAGATAGAGTTTTCTATTAAGAAATAACTCTTTAAGATCGACCTTGAGATAGTCTAATCTCTGTATCTAAAGACAGACTACTTGGTATTTTGCGATCGCTACTATGAGTGTGTAAGCAATTGTTAAGGACTGTTAAGCATGGAAACTCGCACTCCTACCGATTTACCACCCGTAGCTACCGCTTATAACGGTAAAGACCGTAACGCTTTCTTGTTTGGCTGGAATCCTCAAGCCGAACTGTGGAATGGTCGTTTAGCTATGATTGGCTTTTTAGCATATTTACTCTGGGATTTAGCCGGATACAGCGTATTGCGTGACGTACTCCACTTTGTTGGATACTAAGTTACATTTGCGGCGTGTCCTGTTTTCATAGACTCATTAAAATCTAACCTCCTCTCTTTTACTGACGACTAAATTATATAAGTCGTCAGTTTTTTGGCTTATTTGGTCTATCGTGTAATCCATAAATCCTAAAAATCCCGATCGAGTTGGGGTTGTAATTTTGAGAATTTATATCCTCTGCAAGTCATATAACTGTTGATAGTTTTATTACAGTTGTAAATTAATAAAAATTGTTGTGTAGGAGGTAGATTAATGAGGTAAGGTGAGGTGAAATTTCCTTGGCACAATTCATTACCAACAAAGGAGTATGCCAAAAGTAGGGTAGTTGTTTACTATTATCAAGGGCAATGGGTTCCGATTATGTTTCATCAATTAGGGGATGCGATCGCTCTCCATCGCAAAGCCAAAAAACAGGGAAAAGAACTATTTATTTTCCCTCCTGATGTTAACCCTAAAGATATCCAAGACACTTCTTATTTAGACTTAAATCAAAAATCGGATAATTACATACAAACTCGCCGCAATTAACTGTAACATCATCACCGGAATGCCATAATGTAAAAACCTTTTAAAAGAAATGCGACGACCATGTAATTCCGAAATTCCCGCAGCCACAATATTAGAAGAAGCGCCAACTAAAGTACCATTTCCCCCTAAAGTTGCGCCAAACATCATCGCATAAAATAACGGCAAAACTTCGCTAGGAAATTGTCCAGTAAAATTTTGTGACAACACTTCTGGCGCAGCTAAACCCACATTAACTACATATTGTTTCAGTAATGGTACCATTGCCACTACTAAAGGAATGTTAGGCACAACGCTAGAAAGTAGACCGACTAAAAACAAAATAACTATTGAACCAAGAGCAATATTTTTGCCTAAAACTACTGCTAATACTCCTGATAAACTGCTCACAACTCCGGTTTTTTCCAATCCTCCAATTAAAACAAAGATACACATGAAAAATATCAACGTACTCCAATCTACATCTCGCAAGATGTTATTGACAGTATCTATTTTGCTATGGTGAGAAAGTAGCAAAGCTAAAGCCGCACCCAACAAGGCAACTGTAGCAGGAGAAAGGGGAATTGGTAAACTTTCCCCAATTACGAAAAATATTAATACAAAAGCTATAATCAAACTTCCCACAGCTAAAATGCGGGGATGATTAATTTGTGGGTGCGGTAATTGTTCTAAATTATCTAACTTTTTTTGCCAAATTTTACGGAATAAAAATGGCAAGGTTGCTACTACTGTAAGTACAGCAATTACACCACCTAAACTTAGGCGAGTTAGGTAATCTGTAAAGCTAATATTTACCGCATCACCCACAATAAAAGTTGCTGGATCGCCAACAAGAGTTAATAATCCTGCACTATTAGCAATGAACACCATTAAAATTAACAAAGGAACAAAATCTACTCCTACTTCCTGTGCCATTGGTGGCACTAAAGGTGCTAGTAACATTACTGTGGTAGCGTTTGGTAAAACGGCACAAATAGGAGTAGTAATAGCAACAATACCCAACAACAAACGATTTCCTCTACCTTTAGCTAATACCACTATTTGCGTAGCTAAATAATCAAAAACCTTCGTGGGTTCAAAGGCTCTTACTAATACCATAACGCCAAAGAATAAACCCAAAGTACCGTGACTCTGGCTGATATATCCAATGGCTTCTGTTAAAGTCATGACATTAAATAATACTAGTATCAATGCACCTAAAAATGCAGCAATTGTTAGGTGCATCCACTCTGTCATAACTAAGAAAATTACACCGACAAATGATGCGGTGGCAACTATAGCTTGCCAGTTTTCCATAAATTACCTCTGTCTTAACAGTATGTTGTTGCGCTTTAGCGCTCTTAGTAAAACTAGGATAAGAGCGCTAAAGCGCAACAACGTACAATTATATAATTTAGCAACTTGCGTTAATAGAATCGGGAATTCCTAGCACAGGACAACGGAATTTAGCACCGAGTTTATGCACAAGGAGGTGCTTGGTAGAGTGACAACCTAAAAATAGTAAATCCGCTGCTTCAGATTCCACAACTTTTGCCAATTCTTCAGCTACAGAACCGATGCGTAAATGCGCGATGAAATCATCTCCCCATTCTTCTACTAAATAACGCGCTTGCCATAAAATTTGGTCTGCTTTCTCAAAGATAGAAGTTCGGGAACAAGTGATTGGTATCGGGCGAGATTTTGTGGTTGTTTGCCGATCGCTCATTGCCAAAGCCTGAATTTTTGGTTTAGCTAACTCAGTGGTGACAGATTTTAATACTGACTCTGTAGGAAATTTCCAGGAATTACTACAAATTGTGTAATTACTAGTAAAGTTTTTTAACTTACTGTTTCCTTCGTTATCAATCACATAGACAATTTTTACACTCACTTGTTTGTTTGTTGCCAAACTAGTTTGATGAGCCATCAACAGGCTAATATCTAAAGCTGTATGACTGCTGGGAGAACCGCTATAACCAACAACAAAAGTTAAGGAATTATCAGATTTAGTTGTTGATGCAGCTGAAGACTTTCTCCCTGGCAGCAATATCATTTGCTCAACCAAATCATCTCGACCAACTGCGCTTTGAAAGCGGACTAACATTGGTTTGATATTCACCAGCTTTACCTCTCGTAATGAATTTCTACTCGTCTTGGGTGAAATAACGATCCAAAAAGTTTAAGGCGTGATTTCGCAGTTCAAAATATTCCTTTGTTTCGCGGATTTCTTGTCGATTACGTGGGTGGGGAAATGGTACCTCCAAAACCTCTCCTATTGTAGCAGCAGGGCCATTAGTCATCAAAACGATGCGATCGGACATATAAATCGCTTCATCCACATCATGGGTAATCATCATTACCGCTTGTTTGTGGTTTTCCCAGATATCAAGTACCTGCTTTTGTAACTTACTTTTAGTTAGAGCGTCAAGGGCTCCAAAAGGTTCATCCATCAGTAACATTTTAGGGCGAGTAGCTAAAGCTCTTGCAATACCAACTCTCTGTTTCATTCCCCCAGAAATTTCATCAGGATATTTATCTGCTGCGGCAGTTAAATTCACCATTGCCAGATGTTCGTTGACGATGCTAATCTTTTCAGACCTTTTTGCATCTTTCAGGACTTCATCCACTGCTAAACGAATATTTTCCCGTACAGTTAACCAAGGAAGCAGTCCATAATGTTGAAAAATCATCATGCGATCGCTACCTGGTTTGCGAATTTCTCTCCCTTCCATTCGCACCGATCCAGATGTTCCTCTTTCCAAACCAGCAACTATTTTTAGTAAGGTTGATTTGCCACAACCAGAGTGTCCAATTACCGAAATAAATTCATCTTCTCCGACTGTTAAATTCACCCCATTAAGTACGACAAATTCACCGCGATCGGCAGTGGGGTAAGACTTAACTAAATTGCTAATTTCTAAAAATCCATAATCGGATAAAGAAGGTTCGTAAGCATTGCTGTAAACAGAGTTAGACCTAACCATTGGATGCTCCTGAAATTGATTAATTAGGACATGAAAATGTTAGTTGGACTGTTAGCTCGAATGTCAAAACTATTGAGATAACCAACCGGATCGCTGGGGTTGAATTCTTTATTGTCTATAAATACAGCGGCTGGCTCAACCTTGTAATCTTCCTGGGGACATTGAATTCCCATTTCTGTTGCTATCTCCCGATAGAGGTCGGTTTTCCAACCTTTACGGGCTAATTGTTCGGCGTTTTTGGGAAACTCTTTTATCTGTCCCCAACGTGCTGCTTGAGTCATTAACCAAATACTTTCTGACTGCCACAAAAAGGTTGAATGATCTCCGGTAATTCGGGCAAGATTAGCAGGTAAATCGAAGAAAATTGTTGTATCTTCTGAGTTGACAATTCGCTGTTTATCATCAAAACCGCCGTAATTATAATCGCCCACAATTGCGGGTCTGGTAAATTTATCGATCGGTCCCTTTTTAGGTTTCGCCCCCGTAAAAGATCGGTCTGTAATTAATTGAGCAACTTCCTGGCGATTTTCCGGTTTACTGCAATATTGACAAGCTTCAATCATTGCTTTTACCAGCGATCGATAAGTCTTTGGGTAATTGGTAATAAAAGATTCCATTACCCCTAAAAGGCGATCGGGATGTCCTTGCCAAATTTCCTTACCTTGAGCAAAACTAAAACCGACTCCTTCGTTACCTTTAATTGCCCTAGTATTCCAAGGTTCCGCTACCATGTAAGCTTGCATTGCCCCAATTCTCACATTAGTCACCATCTGCGGTGGGGGTACAATAATAATCCGAAATTCTGCCAGAGGATTTACTCCCGCAGCTGCCGATAAATAGCGAACAAAGTATTCGTAAATCGCAGAACTTAACACCACAGCCCAAACTTTATTTTCGGCAGATTGACTTTCAAAATATCTGCGAAAATCTCGTCCAAATGTTTGCAAGTCACCGTTATAATCGCGCCAAGGACGAATGCCAAAATCCCACATCGATCGATTCATTGTCATCGCGTTTCCGTGACGATGAATTGTCATTGCGGCGCAAAGTGGGGCGTGACGTGCGCCTTCTGCACCAATTCTGGCATTAGTTACCGCACCAGATACCACAGGTGAAGCGTCAAGTCTGCCAAAAATAATGCCGTCGCGGGAAGTTGCCCAACTAGCTTCGCGGTTGAGGGTGACGTTTAAACCATATTTGCGAAAGAAACCTTTTTTCCAAGCGATCGCAAATGGCGCACAATCATTTACGGGAACATACCCAACCGTAATATTTGGTTTTTCTAAGCTTTTAGGATCGACAACTGGTTGAACTGCTAATGCTTCTTCGGTTAATCCTTTCGCAGATCGATCGCCCGAAATTGCACAAGAAGACAACGCCATTCCCGCAGCAGTCGCACCCATTCCCAACAGAAAATCTCTGCGATTCCATGAGAACTTTTCGGTGTTACCCATAACTCAACTCCACCGATAATTAATTGATTTGTTATTTGTTATTTGTTATTTGTCATTTGTCATTTGTGAGAATTTTTGAGTCATGATAAAAACCAATGACTAATGACCAATGACTAATGACCAATGACTAATGACCAATGACTAATTTGCCGTTCTAGGACGATGCGTAACTAATTCCTGAATTTTGCTCAATGCGAAATCTAGGAGTAGTCCTGTTACACCAATTACTAACACTGCGAGAAACACAGAACTCAGGTTTAACCGACTCCATTCATCCCAGACAAAGAAGCCAATACCAACTCCACCTGTGAGCATTTCCACTGCCACAATTACCAGCCAAGCAATCCCTAAACTGATTCGCAATCCGGTAAAAATGTAGGGCAAACTTGCTGGCAAAATAATCTTAGTAATCCGTCGCCAACGGTTCATTTCTAGCACTCTTGCCACATCAATATAATCTTTAGAAACGCTAGAAACTCCCAAGGCAGTGTTAATAATTGTCGGCCACAAAGAGGTAATGAAAATCACAAAAATCGCTGATGGATCTGCCAAGTTGAAGATAGCTAAAGCGATCGGTAGCCAAGCTAAAGGCGATACAGGTTTAAAAATCTGAATCAACGGATTGAGGGCTAACATTGCAGACTTAGACATTCCGATTAAAAAACCCAAAGGAATCGCCACTACTGCACCTAATAAAAATCCCCACAATACCCGTCTTAAACTTGCCAATAATAACCAACCAATCCCCAAATTTCCGGGGCCACGCTGATAAAAAGGATTGAGTATGTAATCTAAATTCGCCACCAATGCTTCCGGTGGAGTGGGCATTAATTCACGGTTGAAAAGTGCCACAATCCACCATAAAATAATTACGCCGAGAAATCCAAGGGCAGGCAGTAAAACCACATCTCGCACGACGATCGGTTTAGCGCGTCGCCAAGCTGCCTGTCCAGCGACTGCGATCGCAGACAGATTTAAATTTATAGCCATAGTGTCACAAGCGGGTACAAAATTACTGAGCAGTACCAGCCAAGAACACTGATGAGTTCAGAAAACTAAAAAAATTTCTAACTCTTCAGTCTCCTCTCGTTGCCTACGAAGTTAGCTGACGGGCTAGGAATGAGAGTTATCCTTCTCTGCCTATCTCCTCACAAAAAATGGCAGAAATGCGCCCCAAAATTTGGTTCCTCCGCTCCAGGCTTACTAGCCTTAGATTAGGCTGACTTACTCAAATCTTCCGAATTTTAGCATTGCAGTTGACAGAATGCAAGTCTACCTTTGGTATTAAATCAAACAAAAACAATCATTCTAAAGCTGGATGATTTAAATTAAGAATCTTTATGTTTTCCGGGATTGTATGCCTGGTTACTGTTTAATTCAATATTGACCTCTATCCCTAGCTAGATTCTGGGTTCACAGCCAAGTTGTTAGGTTAGCTATAGGGTGTTTAAATACTCTTTTCACCTTTTTTTGTGCCAAAAAATATGATAGAAACTTTTGAAGCAACGTTAGCAAATACAGTCGAAGAACTTTTGTGCTTTTATACCAATGATAGTACAGAAATGCAAATTATTCGCCTTGAAAATAACCCAAACTCTAAGTTAGAGCGTATAGTTTTTCCTAGTGAAAAATTGTTATTTGTCGGAGAAGAAAAAGCCCAGCTAGAAATTTACACTGGCAATAAGGGCAAGGAAATTTTGTTTGATACTATCCCTTGCGCTAGCTTACGAGTTGAGAATTGACACTCTCACCGCTAACCGCTCCAGCGGTGTAGCGGGAGATTCTTGCTTCTCAGAAACACGCTTTTTGGTACAAGTACCAGCGAGTCTTACTGTTTCTCCACAAGCTTGAATTTCTGCTTGTCCAGCAGTATCTACTAATTGACTACAAACCAGATAAACCGCTTTCAACACTAATCGGAAATATCAAAACAGTGAGTAGTAGATTAATCCGCAAAGAGTTCCCTTGGTTGGCTAAAAAATACTTCTACAACAAGCCTTATTTTTGGACTGGTGCGTATTTTGTGGCTAGTTGTGGTGGTGTCACGGTTGAGCAATTAAAGAATTACGTTGAGAACCTTTGAACTTCCAAAACAATGATTCGCTACGCTCAATTTTATATTGGTCGCAATTCATCTCCCGTTACAGCTTCGCTGTAACGGGAGATGAATTGCTCCATTAAGATAGAAATGTACGTTGTTGCGCTTGGGCGCTATTACCTCTAGGATAATAGCGCCCAAGCGCAACAACGTACTCATTAGTTTGGTGGATCGAAGCGGTTGACAAAGGCAGCGATCGCAATCATTGGTAAACTCACGCCCAAACAAATCAACCATTGATCTAAATTCATTGGTGCAGTCTTAAATACATTGTTGATAAACTCAGAATTGGCGAAGATAATTTGCAAAATTACAGCGACGATAATCCCAGCAGCTAAAGCAGGCGCACCGCTAACCTTTTCCTTCGATCCATTGAATTTAGCCATCAAAGAAGGCACTAATTGACTAATACTGAGTAGATAAAATATTCGTCCCATTACTAACGATTGAATTGCCATAGTCCGAGCTAATTCTATACTACCCCAAGGTGCTTGACGTACCCATTCAAACATACCAAAAATCAGCGTCCAGTTGTAGAGAGAAATTGCCAAAATTCGCTTAATTCGATTTACCGTCAAGAAAGGTTCATTAACCGGACGTGGTGGGCTTTTCATCACACCTACTGACTTTGGTTCAAAGGATAAAGGCACAGTCATTGTGATGGAGTTGAGCATATTTAGCCAGAGAATTTGTAGCGATAAAATGGGCAATTCTCTACCCAACAAAGTACTAATTAAAATTGTCATTGATTCCCCACCATTCACCGGGAGGATAAAGCAAATTGCTTTCAGGAGGTTTTTATAAACCGATCGCCCTTCTTCAACCGCAGATCCGATCGAGGCAAAGTTATCATCAGTTAATATCATATCTGATGCTTCTTTTGCCACTTCCGTACCACTTCCCATCGCAATACCGATGTCTGCTTGCTTCAAAGCGGGGGCATCATTTACCCCATCTCCTGTCATAGCGACAATCTCACCTTTTGATTGCAAAGCTTCAACAATTCGCAGCTTTTGTTCGGGTGCAACACGGGCAAATACACTACCTTCTTCTACCGCATTTGCTAGTTCCGAATTGCTCATTTCTGCAAGTTGGGCACCCGTGTAAGCAATCACTTTTTTATTTTTGCGAAATCCCATTCTGCGGGCGATCGCTTGGGCGGTAGTAATGTGATCGCCAGTAATCATTTTTACTTGAATTCCGGCACCTTGACAAGCGTGAACAGCTGCGATCGCTTCCGGGCGAGGCGGATCGATCATCCCTTGCAAACCAATAAAAATTAACCCCGTTTCAATATCTGGATGATCCACCTTTTCTTGAGTTGTTGGCACAGGTTTTTTAGCAAAAGCTAGCACCCGCAAACCATTTTTCGCTAAGTCATTAACTCGCTGTTCAATAAGTTCCTGATTTACAGAAGTTTCATTTCCTTCTGCATCTAACGCTGAAGTACAACGCTTGAGAATTGACTCTGCTGAACCTTTAATAAAAATCACATTTCCAGTGCGGTTTTTATGCAGCGTTGCCATATATTGAAACTGCGATTCAAAGGGAATCGAATCTAAGCGCGGATACAATTTTTCCACAGCTTGCTGAATCATTCCTGCTTTCGCCCCAGCACTAATTAACGCCCCTTCAGTTGGATCTCCAACTACTACCCAATTACCATTTTTCTGTTCTAAATGCGAGTCATTACATAACAAACCAGCTTTCAAACATTCTTCCAAAGTGGGATTTTTCTTTAAATCAACTGGTTGTTGATTCAACAGAATTTTCCCATCTGGATTGTAACCTCTTCCAGAAACAGTGAAGGGTAAACCTCCAACCAAAACTCCTTGCACTGTCATTTGATTTTCAGTTAAAGTTCCCGTTTTATCCGAACAAATGACAGTTGCGCCACCCAAAGTTTCCACTGCTGGCATTTTCCTCACAATGGCATGACGACTCGCCATTCGGTTTACTCCAACCGCTAATGTTACGGTAATTACTGCTGGTAAACCTTCAGGAATTGCGCCAACAATTAAAGCAACTGCTGCTTCTACTGCATCATTAAAACTTCTTTGCCCTAACCCAACTGCAAAGGTTAAAGTTGCCATAAACAACACAAAAAACAACCAATTTTGGCTAAATTGATTGAACTTGCGAGTTAAAGGTGTAGTCAGGTGAACTCGTTCATCTAATAATTGGGAAATCTTGCCAGTTTCGGTGTTATTTCCAGTAGCGATAACTACACCAGTTCCTTGCCCAAAGGTAACAAAACCGCCTGCATAAGCCATGTTGTCCCGTTCGGCTAAAGGAGTTTCGGGTGGTAAAAGTATTTCGGAAACTTCCTTTTCTACAGCTACAGATTCCCCAGTTAAAGCTGATTCATCAATTTGTAAATCCCTGATTTTCAGTAAACGCAAATCAGCCGGAACTTTATCACCAGATGTAAGTAAAACAATGTCACCAGGAACTAATTCTTCTGAGGAAATGCGGAGTTTTTTCCCATCCCGAATTACAGTAGCTTCGGTTTTTACGGCGGAAGCTAATGCGGCGATCGCACCCTCCGCCTTCGACTCTTGCACAAAGCTAATTATCGCGTTAGTAGTTGTAACCCCCCAAATTACTCCCGCATTTATCCATTCACCAAGAATTGCTTTAATTGCCCCCGCACTTAATAAAATAATTAATAGGGGTTGATTAAACTGCAAAATAAACTTTAACCAAGCAGGTTTTCCTTTCTTCGCAGTTAGTTGATTTAGCCCATATTCAGCTTGTCTTGTAACTACTTTTTCATTACTTAAACCATTTTCTAAGTCTGTATCTAATAAATAGAATATTTTATCTTCTGGTAAACTATGCCACTGTTGTTGAAGTAATTCCTGTTTATCGATCGCCAACATACTGCCCTCTTTAAAGCTTTATAAATAGCTTCAAATCTGGCATTAAAGCTTATATGAAACTGAAATGAGAAACTTCTTAAGTACTAAACAACAAAAAAACAGGGTTTTTCCCTGTTACTTGTCAACGGCTGAAAACATTTTTGGTGGAGTACTAGTAAACTAGTTATTTGTCCATGTACGCTTGCATTTACTTTTTCATGGTCAAACTTAAGATTACATAAGCAAAAACGAAGTCTGCCTTTGCGCTTCGATATTTTGCTCTAGCCATCATCAGCAATGCTGACATTTTGGTAGTGATGATAGATTTCCCTCTCAGAGTAGCCCTCTCCGATCGGCTATCATCTTTAATTTTGCGCTTGGTTTTTAAGATATATATGAGAACTACATGAGAAAGTTCTCATGAAATTTATCACCAAACAACCTAAACTATTGCTAGAGAAAACTTTGTAGGGTGCGTCAGAAAAGCCAAAATTTCCTTATATTTAAAGATTATAGCTCTGAAACACCTCAATATCGTGTAAATTGCTTAAATTCTGCGAAAAATTCAAGTAGAGAAGCGATACCCCATTCCCCGAACCGTTTCAATTTTGTCACTGCCTAATTTTTTGCGAAGATAACCGACATAAACATCGACAATATTAGAATTTGGGTCATAATCGTAACCCCAAACGCGACTTAACAGTTGTTCTCGAGTTAAAACTTGTCCGGGATGACGTAAGAAAGTTTCTGCCAAGATAAATTCACGGGCGGATAATTCGACGTGGCGATCGTCTACAGTTACTTTTCGGGAACGCAAATCTAACAAAATATCCCCAACTTGTAATATTAAATCATCTTTTTTGGCAAAAGTGGTGCGATCGCGCAACCTAACGCGCACTCTCGCCAACAACTCCTCAAACCGGAAAGGTTTAGTCACATAATCATCCGCGCCACCTTCTAACCCCGCCACCTTATCAACCACATCATCACGCGCCGTCAGAATAATTACCGGAAGAGTTTCACCCCTTCCCCGCAACTCTTCTAAAACTTCTAAACCATCTTTCCCTGGTAAACCCAAATCCAGAATTAACAAATCAAAATCTTTACTATCAGCCATTCTAGCTGCGGCTTGTCCATCATCTACTATTACAGTAGTAAAGCCATTAGCCTTTAAACCTTTCTCCAAAAAAGACGCAATTCGCGGTTCGTCTTCAGCGATGAGAATTCTATTCATAATTTTCAGCAAACCCCAATTTTTCCAGCGCCGCCTCCGCCGCACGTTTCTCAGCATCTTTTTTGCTGCGACCCGTACCTTTGCCATAAACTTTGCCATTCACATACACTTGAACAGTAAACTCTTTAGCGTGTGCTGGCCCATCTTCTCTAATTGTGGAATATTTGGGGATAATTGGGCCAACGTTTAACTGTACCCACTGCTGAAATCGATTTTTAGGGTCTACGAGATGAGACGAGTTTGTGTCACATTGAAAAGTAACTAGTTCTTGAACAGCGTCAGTAAACAATGGTTCCAAAAAAGCCCGAACTGCTTCAATCCCGGAATCAAGGAAATATCCACCAACAATCGCTTCAAAAGTGTTACTTAATAACAAATAATTTGTATATCCTCTATCTGCAATAGCACCCCTGCCTAAGCGCATCCATTTACCTAAATCCAAAATTTGGGCAAATTTTGCTAACTGTTCCTCATCTACTAACTTGGAACGCAGACGGGTGAGATCACCTTCATTAATTTCTGAATCAAGATTATAAAGAAAATCACTACATAAAAAATTTAGTACAGCATCCCCCAGAAATTCCAGTCGTTCGTTGTCATCCCTTACTTGTTTAGGGTTTTCGTAAAGATATGAACGGTGGGTAAGAGCAAGATTTAAGAGACAGGCATCCTGGAACGGTAGTTTTTGGAGAAGTTCTGCTAACTTTTCTCTAACCCTGGTTTCTTCAATAGAAAAACGCCTGGTTTCTTGACGAGTTTGTTCTTGAGATAGAATTTTCAAAACTTCTTGTTTCTGTTTTTCTACACTATCTATCTGGGGTGCAGAAACAGCTTTGAGGAGTCGGGTAATACTGTCAAGGGCGCGATAAGTATCATCTGTAGAAAAGCGAGTTTGATGTGCCCATTTGTTACGGACTTCGATCAGTTCTCCCACCAAAGAACGTTCAGCATGACCGAGCTTTTTTTTGAAGACGCTTTCCCACTGCTTTGACATAATCATTAACACCGCAGAAACATCTTCACGTAGAATATCTCCTATGTCACGCTTTGAGGTTTGATGCTCTGGTAAATTGGATACTGCAACTTTTACCCAATCATTATGAACTGTCCGCATTTGACGTTCAACATAAGGATACAATCCCTGACATAAAAGATTGAGAGCTTTGCCAATTCTTTCGTGATTGCTGATAGCCATTGCTATAAACTGAAATTTTACTTAAGGCTATTATGTCATTCTCATAGGCTAAGTTTCCTCAGTAGAATTAACGATAAGTTCAAAGCTGAAGTTGGCTACTTCTACTTTGGCGGAAACACCCTACTTAAATCCAAAGATAAATCAGGAAAACAAGGTAATGCGATCGCTCCATTTGGTAAAACAATTCGCCTGATTTTATATCCAAAATTTCCTTGACTATTCTGAAAAGGTTCGCTATGAGCTTCTAATTGATTATCGAATAAATTAAAAATCCAATAATCGGGAATACCCACCTCAGCATATAGAGGTAATTTGACATCTCGATCGTAATTTAAAGTAGAGTCGGAAATTTCAATAATCAGCAACACATCGCTTGGTTCAGGGTGAGCAGATAAATATTCGTCTGTAGTGTTTTTTACGATCGCAAAATCTGGTTCTGGTTCGCTGCTGTTTAGTAGTAAGATGGGAGATTGACAACGAAGAGTTGCTGCATCTCCTAACAGTCTAACTAATTCTCGAAGCAATTTTGAAATACAAGTTTCGTGAGCCGTACCCTTTGCTGCCATTTCAATAATTTCTCCTCTGATTAACTCAATGCGATCGTCCTCATGAAAAAAGCCAATTTCTGTGAGTTTGTGGTATTCTTCTAAAGTGAAGCGTTTAGCCTGAGTCATCTTCATAAATTTTTCCCTCATTTAGCAAATTACTATTATTATTTGAGATTAGAACTAAATTGAATCGGTAAAATCAACATGAAAATTGCACCTTTACCCAACTCACTTTGTAATTCTACTCTTCCTTCATGAGCCTCCACAATTGCCTTAACAATTGCCAAACCTAAACCGTAACCTTCCGATCGTCTGCGACTATTCGCCACCCTAGCAAACCTTTCAAAAATTCGCTTTTGTTCTGCTGGAGGAATACCTTCCCCAGTATCGCGTACCCAGAAATAAACTTCGTTATTTTTAACCGCAGAACCTAAAATAATTGCATCTTCTCGCTTAGTATGTTGGACAGCATTTTGAGCTAAATTCATCATCGCTTGAGTTAGTCGTTGGCGATCGGCTATAATTCGACACAAAGCTTGAGATTCGATTTGCCAATGGCGATCGCCCAAAGCTTTCGCCTTCGCAAACAACTCCTCAGTAAACACCTCAACATCAACAGTTTCTAAATTTAAAAAATCTGGTCTTTCCGCCTTTGCCAATAACAACAAATCATTCACTAACCGACTCATTCTGTCCAATTCATCAGTGACGATCGCTAAAGTTTCCTTTTGTTCTTCAGGATCGTCCCCTAATAATTCTAAATGACCGCGAATAATTGTAATTGGTGTTCTTAATTCATGACCTGCATCATTAATAAAATTGCGTTGACTAGTAAAAGCTGCCTCCAATCTATCCAACATCGCATTAAAAGTAATAGTCAATTCAGCAATATCATCCTCACCTTGCACCGCTATTCTTTCCCCGACATTAGAACCACTAATTGAATGTGCAGTTGCAGTTAATAACCGCAAAGGTCTTAATACCCTTCCCCCTACCGCCCAAATTACCACAGAAGCAACAACCAACACCATTAATGTTACCAACACCATCACAACTGTAACTTCATTTAGCTTTCGCAACTCGCTCTCTGTAGAGTGTATGACAACAAAAACTCCTGGCTTTTGACCATCAATATTAACGGGTTGAACAAAATATCTAATATTATCTTTAGGAGTAAATTTTTCACCTTTTTCTGGTTTTGTTAATCTAGACCAACGTTTGAGTAATTTCTTATCCCGTATCAGTGCATCCGGTAAAGCTGTAGGACTAGCTTTGTAAAATTTACCGTCAATAAAAGTTACCAAAAATTCACCATCTACAGGAATATTCCGGGAGAGGAAATCATCAAATAAACTATCGACTTCACAACAACCAAATTCGCGGTATCCTTCTAATAATTGCCGGAACTCTGTGACCTCTTGCACCAAAATTTGTTTGCTGCGTTCTTCTAACCTGACTGAAAGCACCTGACGCACAGCAAAAACAGTAATAGTTGTAGAGCAAGTCATAAGCACTACGTACCACATAATGATTCGGGTACGGAGTCCGTAGAAAAATCGCCGCCATCCCGCAAAATTTTGAGTGTTAGTCACGACTGGATCAAGGGAAATTTATTTGTTGCCACCAAAGTAACCCCCCAACCCCACTAATTACAAGGGAATAAGTTCTCATTTGCTGCTATGCTAAAAGATCTGGATGTGCAAACTCGGAAAAAATGCCTGCGTCAACTCTGCCCCAAATTACCGCTTTTCCCTTAACTGCTGTTGTCGGACAAGAAGCAATCAAGTTAGCATTGCTGTTGGCAGCGATCGATCCGACATTGGGAGGTGTGGCGATCGCAGGTCGCAGAGGAACCGCAAAATCAGTAATGGCGCGTGCGCTGCACTCACTTTTACCGCCAATTGAAGTCGTTAAAGGTTCCTTTTGTAACGAAGCACCCTCAGCAATTGAGTCTCAAGAAACTCAAATCATCCCTGCGCCTTTCGTGCAAATTCCCTTGGGAACTACCGAAGACAGATTACTCGGTTCCGTAGATGTGGAAAAATCTGTGAAGCAAGGAGATACCGTCTTTCAACCAGGGTTACTCGCCTCCGCACACCGAGGAGTTCTCTACGTCGATGAAATTAACCTCCTCGATGACCAAATTTCCAACCAACTTTTAACAGTATTATCCGAAGGACGCAACATCATAGAACGGGAAGGAATTAGCTTCGATCATCCTTGCCAACCTTTATTCATTGCCACTTATAATCCAGAAGAAGGGCCATTGCGCGAACATTTGCTCGATCGCATCGCCATCACTCTATCAGCTGATGGGGTTTTAGGGTTGGACGATCGCGTACAAGCAGTCGAACAAGCATTAGAATTCTCTCGTTCCCCCCAACAATTCCTCTCCCAATACACCGAAGACATCGACAACCTGAAAACCCAAATCATCCTAGCGCGAGAATGGCTTAAAGAAGTTACCATCTCCAAAGAGCAAATCACCTATTTAGTAGAAGAAGCAATTCGCGCCGGAGTTCAAGGACATCGCGCCGAACTCTTCGCCGTCAGAGTCGCCAAAGCAGCAGCAGCATTCGACGGACGAAACGCCGTCAACGCCGAAGACTTACGCCGCGCCGTAGAATTAGTAATTGTTCCCCGCGCCACAGTCGTTCAAACACCCCCAGAACAACAACCACCTCCACCACCTCCACCACCACCCCCACCAGAAGATCAATCTGAAGAAGAACAGGAAGAAGACGAAGAGGAAAAAGAAGAACCCGAAGAACCTCAAGAACAGGAAATGAACGTTCCTGAAGAATTCGTTTTCGATCCTGAAGGGACAATACTCGATCCCAGCGTGCTTTACTTTGCACAAATGGCGCAACGTCGCGGAAAGTCAGGAACTCGCAGCAAAATCTTTTCTGACGACAGAGGTCGTTACGTTAAACCCATGTTACCCAAAGGTCGCGTGCGCCGCATTGCAGTAGATGCGACTTTACGTTCAGCTGCACCTTATCAAAAAGCAAGGCGCGAACGTCAACCTGACAGAAAAGTAATTGTTGAACAAGGAGACATTCGTTCTAAACGCTTAGTCCGCAAAGCTGGATCTTTGGTAGTTTTTGTAGTAGATGCCTCTGGTTCAATGGCATTAAATAGAATGCAATCAGCAAAAGGCGCGGTAATGTCGCTACTGACCGAAGCTTACCAAAACCGCGACCAAGTGGCGTTAATTCCTTTTCGAGGAGAACACGCCGACGTGCTGTTACCGCCGACTCGTTCCATTGCTTTAGCAAAGCGGCGCTTGGAACTTTTGCCTTGTGGCGGTGGTTCACCCTTAGCGCATGGTTTAACTCAAGCGGTAAGAGTGGGAATAAATGCCCAGATGTCGGGAGATATTGGTCAGGTTGTTATTGTAGCGATAACAGACGGTCGTGGCAATATCCCTTTGGCACGATCTTTAGGTGAACCAATTCCTGAAGGCGAAAAACCGGATATTAAAGCGGAATTGTTGGAAATTGCGGCGAGAATTCGCGGTTTGGGAATTCAGCTTTTGGTAATTGATACGGAAAACAAGTTTATTTCTACTGGTTTTGCTAAGGAGTTGGCAAAGAATGCTGGTGGAAAGTATTATCATTTACCGAAAGCGACGGATCAAGCAATTGCTGGGGTGGCGAAAAGTGCGATCGCAGACCTAAAATCTCGTTAGCTTTGCTATCCGTAGGGTGCGTTAGTGTTAACGTAACGCACCATTATCCCAATTAAATTGATGGATGAAATGAGCTTTGCTTTACCAACCGGATGTATTCTCCGCCCAGCTAGCGCCAGCGATATCTGGGAGATTCGGAAGTTAGTTTTTAGTGCGAAGTTAGATCCAACGCAGTTACGTTGGCAACAGTTTTCGGTGATTGAGTGCGATCGTAAAATCGTCGCTTGTGGGCAGTTGCGTTCTTTTCCTGGGGCGCAAGAATTAGGTAGTTTAGTAGTTTTACCTGCTTGGCAAAATCGTGGTTTAGGAAGTTATTTAGTCAAACATTTAATAGCACAATCAACTCAACCTCTTTATTTGGAATGTGCTAGTAGATTGGAAGGGTTTTATATAAGGTTTGGTTTTGTTTCTATTTCTTGGCGAGAAGTTCCCTCACCTCTGAAATGGAAGTTTGGTTTTACTCAATTTGCTACGAAACTAGTTCCTAAGATATCTGTGAAAGTTATGCACTATCGTGGAGTTGAAACGCCGACAGATGAAAAACAAACTCCCCTATCTTGATTTTATTGAACAAGAACTGAGACTTTCTGCAAATCAGCAAAATCAACCTTTAGTCATAGATTTATTTGCCGGATGTGGAGGAATGGCGCTTGGTTTTGAAGCGGCAGGTTTTCAAACAGTTGGTTATGAAATTTTAGAAGATGCTGGCGCGACTTATCAGCTAAATTTACATAATTCATGTCATCAGATTAATCTTACACCATCATCTGATTTAATTGAAGGAGCAGAAGTAATCATTGGTGGGCCACCATGTCAACCTTTTAGTGTCGGTGGAAATCAACTAGGATTAAAAGATAGTCGTGATGGTTTCCCAACTTTCATTTCTGCGGTAAAACGTTACCGTCCAAAACTTGCTTTATTTGAAAATGTTCGGGGAATGCTTTTTCGCAATCAGGCATATTTTCAAGAGATTGTTTATGCTTTAGAATCACTCGGTTATTTAGTTGAATGGCAACTTTTAAATTCTGTCCATTATGGTGTACCACAAAAAAGAGAACGTCTTTTTTGTGTGATACATCAAGGTGGTTGGGAATGGCCTAAAAAAACTCATCTTAACTCACCCTATACTGCTGGAGATGCTTTGGGAGAATTGGCATTGTCTGTGCCAAATAACTCAAAATTTCTCACTCCTAGCATGGATGAATATATTAAAAAATATGAGTTAGCATCCAAATGTATTAGACCAAGAGATCTACATTTAGACGCACCTTCTAGAACTGTTACTTGCCGAAATTTAGGCGGTGCAACTGGCGATATGTTGAGGATAAAATTACTCGATGGGCGCAGAAGAAGATTGACAGTTCGTGAAGGTGCGCGGTTGCAAAGTTTTCCTGATTGGTTTCAATTTCAAGGGTCTGAAAATAGTCAGTTTAACCAAATTGGTAATGCTGTTCCTCCAATTTTAGCAAAAGCTTTAGCTCTTTCCGTAAAAGCTTATTTAGATAACTATTTAGCAAAATTATTACCAGAAATTTCTCGACCTACTCAATATATTTTTTAGGTAGGTTGTCGCGCTTTAGCGCTGAAGCGCAACAACGTACCAGTGCCGTATGTGACATTTTTTTTACATACCGCTGACAAAGTAGGACAAATGTACTATAATAGATTCCAGATTCGATCGAGCTAGACAATTCTCTGGAAAAAAGCTCATCCCCTGTTCAGCATTTGTGTTCCCAATCAAATAAAAATGGGCATTCTAACTAAAAGCAGTGCCTAGCCTTAGCTTGTTAACCTAAAATCAGGAGAACCAGCATGAATAATGTTGCCGTAAAAGACAGCAAAACCAAAATTTTAGAAGCATTTCAACGCCTCCTTGCAGAAAAGCAAAAGATTGATTCCAAAGTAGCTACCAAAGAAGAGGAAGCGGAGAAGGAAAAGAGCAAAAGAACTCTGGAAATCGCTTCTACATATACAGTTGATAGCATTGTCAAAGGTTTAGCAGACTTACAATTAGAATTTGGCAGCATTATTATCGGACTTTCCAGCAAATTAACCGCCGAAACTACCAAACTCGACGAACTTAAAAAGGCGATCGAAATTGAAAATCAGCATTTACAAGAACTTCAGCAAGTGCGAGTTGTAGCTGATGCGCTGCACATTTTAAACCAAGAACATCAAGAAAAACTGAGAACGATCGAAGAAAATGCCACCAATCAGCGAGAAAGCTTAGATAAAGAACTTGCCGAAACTCGCAAAGTTTGGCAGAAAGAACAAGAAGAATTTACTGCAACAATCACAGAACAAACTGAATTGTTAACCGCAGAACGGCAACGTCAAGAAGCAGATTATCAATATGAATTAGAAAGAAATCGCAAAATTAAGACCGATGAATATGAAGAGTTTCGTCGCAATTTAGAGCGAGAATTACAACAATCTAACCTAGAAAAAGAGAAAGATTGGACAGAACGGGAAAGAATTTTAACTGCCAATCAAACCTTATTTGAAGAATACCGGAAAAAAGTCGAAGCTTTTCCCGCCGAAATGGATGAAGCGACTAAGAAAGCTTATGGCGAAGGTATTTCAGAAGTTAACCAAGAAGCGAAAGTCAAATCCGATTTATTTGAGAAAGAATGGGAAGCTACCAAACAATCTTACGAATTAAAAATCCAAGCTTTAGAACAAAAGATTCAACGCCAAACCGAACAAATTACTGAGCTTACCAATCAACTACAAAATGCCTTGAGACAAGCTCAAGACTTGGCAATGAGAGCTTTTGAAAGTTCTTCTGCTAAAACCAACAAAGCTCAATAAACTAGACTCTTCACATTCACAAATCTTTTGGAGTTGAATAATGGCAGTAAGAAAACCTAACGAGAAAAATACCAAAGCGGAAATTCTGATAGCTTTTAATCAATTGTTGGATGAGAAAAAAGCGATCGAATCCCAACTGACACAATTAGCGAAAGAGCGAAAGTCATCAGAGGAAAAACAGGTAATTGCAGTTAAGTCAGCGGAAGAAAAAACAACTATGAATTCAACATTAAACGGTGCCGGAAAACAAAAAATTCAGCAAACAATTGATAGTCTCGCTAATCTGCAATTATCCTTTGGTGGTGCTGTTAGCGATCTATCGGAAAAACTTACCTTAGAAGCTGCTAAATTACAAGAAATTCAGCAGTTAGTAACTACAGAAATTCAAGAACTGCAAGAATTACACAGTTTAGAAGAAATTAATGACGATACTCTCGACGGATTAATAACTCAATATCAACAAAGTGCTAAAGAATTTGCGGAGGAATTTAGTCAACGACGAGAAACTTTAGAACAAGAAATCCTGGAAGCGAAAAAAGCTTGGACAAAAGAACAAGAACAGCATCAGCGAAATATTAAAGAACGCAACGAGACACAAACAAAAACTAAGCTTCGGGATGCGACTGAGTACAAATACGAATTAGAATTGCAGCGCAAGTTAAATATTGACGAATACGAACAAGCGCAGAAAGCTTTGTATAGACAATTAGAAGATTTACAGCAAACTCAAGAAAAACAATGGGCGGAACGAGAAAAAACCATTTCCGAACGGGAAAAACAATTTGAAGAATACAAAATTAAAGTAGAAGCATTCCCTAAAGAATTGGAAGCTGCTGTGAAAAAATCTAAAGAAAACGGCAGAGGGTTGGGACTTTATCAAACTAAGGTGAAAGCAGATTTACGCGCTAAAGAAGTGGAAGGGGAAAGACGAGTTTATGAGTTACGGATTCAATCCTTAGAAGAAACAATTCAAAACCAAGAAACCCGGATTAATAATTTGGCGAAACAGCTTGATTCGGCGTTGAAACAAGTGCAAGATTTGGCAGTGAAAGCGATCGAAGGTTCTTCTAACATTTCTTCATTCCAAGCTGTTAAAGAAATTGCCTTAGAACAAGCTAAAACCAAAACTAACAATAAGTAAAATTTTCTCAACTTAAGGTGGGGTAACACCCACCTGATTTAGCTTGCTAAACCAGCAGTTTGAGGATGTAACATAGAAACTAATTGATCTAGTCCTTTTTGTAAATGTCTGCTTACTGTCATAGGGCTAACGCCAATAGTTTTAGCTGCTTCTTTGCGGGGTAACTCGCGGAGAAATACGCACTCAATAGCGGCTCTAGTTTTTTCTTCTAATTGACTCATTGCACCTTGTAATTGCTGACGATCTTCTTCCAAATATTGTAAATTTTGGTAGTGAGCATCAGCTAAAGTATCTCCTAAACTAATAGGAACATCTACTTGATTACCAACGGTAGCATCTAAACTCAAAGGCTGACGATTTTGGGCAGCTAATTTGCTTTGTTGCCATTCTTGTAGAGGAACATCAAGTGCTTTGGCGATTTCTGCATCACTTGCCGATCGCCCAAACTTAGTTGTATATTCCTTTTGAAACTTTTCTCCGTCACTATACAATTCTTGCCAGCGACGAGGCACTTTTACCACACTACTTTTATCACGTAAAAAGTGGAGCATTTCCCCGCGAATATAAGGAATAGCAAAAGAGCTAAAAGCACAACCTTGATTGGGATTAAAACGTTCGATCGCCCGAATTAAACCGAGATAGCCAATCTGTACTAAATCTTCATAAGGTTCAGCACATTGATGTCTAAATCTATGGGCTACCTTACGCACTAATCCAGCATGAATTTGTACTAATTTATTTCTTTTGCTAACTGAGGGATTATTGTAGTAGGAAATTAAAAGTTCGATTCCATAAGAACTAAGATCGATTTGAGTTGCTGTCATAATAATCCTCTGCGGAAAACCCTTTGTTTAAGTACAGTTCTTAGGCAAGATCTCGTAGGGCAAGAATTTGAGTATTAACCCTATCTGAATTTATTGTCTTCAGTTCCGTTAAGATTAACCATCGTTCTTCCACTGAATTCTGTGCAAAGTTGATCCCAAGATTCCGCAGAAATACGTATGCGTTAGCGCTAAAGACGCGCTAAAATGCAATTTATTTTTCTTCAAAGCTAAACCACCCGCGATGCCCCTCCTAGTTGATTAAGGAAAATCTGGGTAAAAATGGAATTAAGTGGTACTTATGGCTGACTAATCAAGAAACATAAAACTTGCCCTATGAGCAGTACTAGCAACTTCCGCGAAGCAATTCGCCAATCTAAAAGCCAAGCGCTTGTTGGCCCTAATGTGATCGCTAACGCCCTCCCTTATGTCGGCGCTGGTTTGGTTTTAACCGCATTAGGCACTTATGGCGGTTTGGGAGTGATCAAAACCTCCCCAAACTTATTCTTCCCAACTTTCATCGGCGCAGTTATCCTGGAGCTAATTCTTTTTTTTGTAGCCCAGAGCGTTGCTGAAAAAGGCAACAATAGTGTGGCGCTGCCCCTGCTGGCTCTCTACAGCCTGCTAACTGGCTACACTCTGAGTGGCTTAGTTTTTGTGGCACTAAGAACCCCAAATGTCGGCATTCAAGGCATTGGTATTGCTGCCCTTGGTTGTGGCGTTACCTTTATTGCCGCCCGTCAAATTGGTTCTAATTTATCCGATCCTGACGGGATGGCTTTGGCGAAAACTGTCAGACTAGGCATCATTGCCTTAGTTGTAGTTTGCCTTGCCCAATTCCTGTTTGCCATGTTTGGTGTGTTCACACCCTCTTGGCTAGAAATCGCTATTTCCGGTATCGGTGTATTTCTGTTTGTCGGTTGTGCTGTAGTAGACTTCTACGTTCTACCTCGCAGCTATCGCGACGATCAGTATTTACCCGCTGCACTGTCAATGTACCTAACCTACATTAACCTGTTCATTTTCATCCTGCGGTTAATTATCGCTATCAATGGGCGCGACTAATTAAGCAGGGGTGCAGGGGTGCAGGGGTGCAGGGGAGTTTTTCCCTAACCCCCAACCCCTAACCCCTAACCCCTCCCCAGTCCCCAGTCCCCTTTCTGCCTTGGAGCCTTTTTACAGTTAAGATAAAAAATAGTCGATCGCCACGCACAAAACCATGCTCGAACTAGTAGACATTAAACGCGAAATCGAAAGCTTATCTCATCGCCTGGGTAAAACCCAGGACTATCTTTGACATACCTGCTCTGACTGCTAAAATTCAAGACTTAGAGCAGATAGCGTCTCAACCAGAATTTTGGAACGATCAAGACTCGGCTCAACAAACTCTGCAAGAATTGAATGATTTAAAATCGCACTTACAGCAGTTTTATGGCTGGAAGAGTAGCTTGGAAGATACTAGAGCGATCGTAGAATTGCTAGAGTTAGAAGCCGACACTGCATTATTAGCCGAAGCCCAAACCAACCTAAGTAACCTTAACCGAGAACTAGAACGCTGGGAATTACAACAGTTATTATCCGGCCCTTATGATGATCAAGGCGCAGTTTTGACAATAAATGCAGGTGCCGGAGGTACAGACGCGCAAGACTGGGCAGAAATGTTGCTGCGGATGTACACCCGTTGGGCAGAAACTCAAGGTTACAAAGTGCATTTAGCAGAAATTTCTCAAGGAGATGAAGCAGGAATCAAATCTGCCACCTTAGAAATCGAAGGGCGTTACGCTTATGGTTACTTAAAAGCCGAAAAAGGCACTCATCGCCTAGTCAGAATTTCGCCCTTTAATGCTAACGGTAAAAGACAAACCAGCTTTGCTGGAGTGGAAGTCATGCCAATTCTAGATCACTCCGTAGAATTGGATATCCCAGAAAAAGACCTAGAAATCACTACCTCTCGTTCAGGCGGAAAAGGTGGGCAAAACGTCAACAAAGTAGAAACAGCGGTACAAATTAAGCACATTCCCACTGGTATTGCTGTCCGCTGTACCGAAGAACGCTCTCAGTTACAAAACAAAGAAAAAGCCTTAGCTAGACTCAAAGCAAAACTACTAGTAATAGCCCAAGAACAACGCGCCAAAGAAATCGCCGAAATTCGCGGAGATATGGTAGAAGCTGCTTGGGGCAACCAAATCCGTAATTACGTTTTCCATCCCTATCAAATGGTAAAGGATGTCCGTACCAATGTGGAAACTACTGCAATTACGGATGTCATGAACGGCGAACTCGATCCATTTATTCAAGCTTACCTACGCCAAGAAAATCAATTGGTGGAAAACAACTCTGCTTAGGCAGAGGGGCAGAGGCGCAGAGGGGCAGAGGGGCAGAAGGTAAAAAATTCTCAAGAGTCCCCTTGTCCCCTTGTCCCCTTGTCCCCTTGTCCCCTTGTCACCTTGTCCCCTTGTCACCTTGTCACCTTGTCCCCTTGTCACCTTGTCACCTTGTCCCCTTGTCACCTTGTCCCCTTGTCACCTTGTCACCTTGTCACCTTGTCACCTTGTCCCCTTGTCACCTTGTCCCCTTGTCACCTTGTCCCCTTGTCACCTTGTCCCAAGAGCCTCCGTATTCATTGTCCTAAATAAATTTTGAGGATCGGTAATCCTATGCTGTGAATAGAGTAATCAAACTTGTTACATTTAAAAGGAAAAATGGTAGCTGGTATATTCTCAAGAATTAAAAATCGTTATGAGTAACCCAACTTCACCCACCCAACCACCGGAAGTTTCCCCCAGTGAAACTACTATGCCACCCGCAGGAACTACTGGTGAACCACAGCCAAGTTATGTAAAACTGGCAATGCGTAATATGGTACGTAAGCGGGGTACTTCTCTGAAACACTTTTTTCTGACGACTATTAGCTTGTTAGGGGTGCTGATAGGTCTTTCTTATCTAACTCGTTGATAAATAGAAAAATTTGGTTGGGAATTCGGAATTGGAGGATTTGGCGTGGAAGTAGAACTGAATGTACAGGATTATTTTTCGGAGTCATCCCTAACCACTGGGGTTGATGAGGAAACCTGGCAGAACTGGTTCTACGCTTGGCTAGAAACTTTGCAACCCAACAATTTTGCAGCAAAAAGCTATGAACTTAGCCTCCGCCTCACTGACGATGCGGAAATTCACTCACTTAACGCTCAGTATCGTCAGCAAGATAAGCCAACAGATGTTTTAGCATTTGCGGCTTTAGAAGTTGATATTCCTCAGCCAGATGAAATGCTAGAGTCTTTGCCGCTCTACCTGGGTGATATTGTAATTTCTGTTGATACTGCTCAACGGCAGGCAATACAACAAGGTCACTCTTTGCAAACAGAGTTAGCTTGGTTAGCTGCTCATGGCTTACTTCATCTTTTAGGATGGGATCATCCTGATGATGAGAGTTTGAGGCGGATGCTACATCAACAGACTAGCTTGTTGGAATCTATTGGCCTTGCTATTTAGACAAAATAAGTATTTCTTATGTCTGTGCAGGCAGTAGAACGGGTTGATTTTAATTTATTCTTTTCTCTGTGTGTGCTAGACATGAAACTGAATCAACAGCTGATGCCCTCAAAAAATTCTAAGTCCTCAAATCGCCATATCGTAGCTACTACTTCCACTTCTGTGTCTGGTGACGCTTCGCCATCTAATTCCGTTTCTGTGTCTGGTGACGCTTCGCCATCTAATTCCGTTTCTGTGTCTGGTGAGGTTTCGCCGTCAAAGAATAATCAAACGGAACAGGTAGGACAGCCAAAGCGTGACCTGGCTTGGCAGGTTGCCTCTAATTTACTGGTAAGTTTTAAGTATGCTTGGGCGGGACTGAGATACGGTTTTGGTACCCAGCGTAATTTTCGCATTCATGTGGCGATCGGAATTCTGGCAATTTCACTAGGCATCTTTCTCCATCTGAGTCCAGTGGAAATGTCTCTGATTGGAATTACGATCGGATTAGTTCTGGCAATGGAGTTAATCAACACCGCAATTGAATCAGTAGTTGACTTAACTGTGAAGCAAACTTACCATGAACTAGCTAAGATTGCTAAAGATTGTGCAGCGGGTGCTGTGCTAGTTTCCGCTCTGGCAGCTATTTTAGTGGCAGGTTCGTTGTTGTTGCCGCCTCTGTTTGCGCTGGTGGTGCAATCAAATCTGTTTTCGATTTTTAATTAACTGTTTTAGGTAGGAAAATCTAAAATTGTCTCTGTTTTCTCGATCTCTAGCTTTAGCGATCGGGTCAATCTAAAATTGGAAGTCGGAAATGGAAAATTGCTTGGCTAAAGGAGTATAAAAATTTGATTCTAGTAATTGATAATTACGATAGCTTTACTTACAATCTGGTGCAGTATTTGGGAGAGTTAGCTTCTGAGTTCCCTGTAGCTGCTGATATTCAGGTTTACCGCAATGACCAAATTACTTTAGAGCAAATTCGCGAACTCAAACCAGATGGAGTGGTAATTTCTCCAGGACCCGGAAGACCTGAAGATGCGGGAATTTCTCCAGATTTGATTCGAGATTTGGGTACAACTTTACCAATTCTCGGCGTTTGTTTGGGACATCAGGCAATGGGTCTGGTGTTCGGTGGTAAAATCGTTTCTGCGCCTGAGTTAATGCACGGTAAGACTTCTCCGGTTTATCACAAGGGCGTGGGAGTTTTTCAAGATGTGGAAACTCCGATGACTGCTACTCGTTATCACAGTTTAGTTATTGAGAAAGAAACTTGCCCGGAAGTTTTGGAAATTACTGCTTGGGTAGAAGATGGCACAATTATGGGTGTACGCCATCGTGATTATCCTCATATTCAAGGAGTTCAGTTTCACCCAGAAAGCATTCTCACCAATTCGGGAAAGCAACTGTTGCGGAATTTCCTAAAGTCTCTTTAGCGACAGAGCAAGGCTATTACTTCATTTGTCGATCGTTTCTCATTGCTTCAGGACTTACGCAAAGCCTAATTCTGTAGGGTGCGTTAATGCTAATGTAACGCACCATTCCACCATATTTAGCCTTAGTGCGTAAGTCCTGTGCTTGTTTGTTTGACCAAATTGTTTCACAATCTAAAACCATTTAGAACAGAGGAAAGGGCACAATGCAAGTTCAAGGCGCGATCGCATTAGTAACAGGTGCAAATGGCGGGATTGGGCAGTACTACATTCAAGGCTTACAGGCTGCTGGGGCTACTCGCATTTATGCAGGCGCACGTAATCCTGATAGCTTGAAGGAAATTGCTGCCACAGACCCCGATCGCATTATTCCAATTTCACTGGATATCACTGATGAAGTTTCGGTGAAAGCGGCGGCTCAGGCATATTCAGATGTCAATCTTCTCATTAACAATGCCGGAGTTGGATTTAATCAGCGATTGGTGGCAGATGTGAATTTTGACAAAATGCGATCGGAGATTGAGGTAAATTACTTTGGTACTTTGCGGATGTGTCTAGCTTTTGCTCCAGTTCTGAAAGCCAACGGAGGAGGAGCGATCGTCAATATGCTAACCATTCTGGCAAAAGTCAATTTTCCACTCAACGCCTCTTACTGTGCCTCTAAAGCAGCGGCTCTATTGGCAACGCAGGGCATTCGAGCCGAGCTTGCCTCACAAAAAACCCTGGTGGTTGGAGTGATGCCTGGAACAGTTGACACGGGCATGAGTAAACATTTCCCGCCCCCAAAAGTAGCTCCTGAAGAAGTGGTGCGGGTCGCACTTCAAGCAGTTGTAGATGAAGTTGAGGATGTTTATCCAGGGGAGCAGGCACAGCAGATGCAGGAACAATTATTGCGTGACCCGAAAGCTTTGGAAAAGTCGATCGCAAGTACTTTATCAAGTTAAACCTGTGTTAATCTGACAGCTTATTTCTGCCACCCTGCACTAGATTGTCCGATGTCCCTTAAAATCACTATGGTTGTGTAAAAAATAGGGAATCATGAAACGGCGAAAGTTGCTACGTTATACGGGGGCGAGTTTGCTTACAGCTTTTGGTACTGCTATTGCTTCGGGATGGCAAGCAACGCAAGCCCAAACGGGTAATTCGCTGTCAATTAGATGGCTGGGGCACACTTGTTTTTTGTTTACTGGTAGTAATCAGCGTGTATTAGTGAATCCTTTTCGCCCAATTGGTTGTACTGCTGGTTATCGTTTGCCAAATGTACAGGCAGATTTGGTTTTAATTAGTAGTCAATTGTTTGATGAAGGTGCGGTCGAAGGATTACCAGGTAATCCTAAAATACTTTATGAACCGGGAGTTTATCAGTTTAACGGTATTCAGTATCAAGGTATTCGTACTTATCATGATACGTTAGGTGGACGCAGGTTTGGGACGAATGTAGCTTGGCGTTGGACTCAAGGTGGTCTGAATATTTTGCATTTAGGAGGGGCGGCAGCACCAATTGAAATTGAGCAAAAAATTCTCATGGGAAAACCAGATTTGTTGCTGGTTCCTGTAGGTGGTGGCGCGAAAGCTTATAATCCAAATCAAGCAATGGATGCGATTAAATCTTTGAATCCAAGGTTGGTAATTCCTACTCATTACCGGACTCAGGCTGCTGATGCTAATAGTTGCGATATTGTGGGTGTGGAGGAGTTTTTGAAGTTGACGGATGGTAGTGGTATGCCTATCCGCAATATTAATAGCGATTCTGTAACTATTAGTGCTGCTGATTTGCCTCCTAATGGTTCTACTGTTAAGATTTTGAGTTATCAGTTTAATTCTGTTCCTATTGAGCCTAGAAGGAGTAGTTAAGCGATTTACGAATTAATCCAATTTTTGAGTTTGTAGTAAAAAAACGACTAAAGTCGTTACTACAAACTTAGTATTTATCGTTTGAGTTTGATTGCTGGTAGTTCGATTAGGTAATAGGTTGCTATGGCTAGTAATGTTGATAAGGTTAGGGTTTCTATGAATCTTAGGAAGAAAGCTTGTAGAGGATTGTTTGAGGTAAATAAAATCCGTGTTAGTTTCGTAACTATTGGGTAATGCCAAATGTAAATGCCGTAAGAGAAGTTGCCTATGTAACCCAAGATTATGAAGGGCAATTCCCAATAGGATTTTTGCGGAAAGTGATAAGATTTTGGGTAACGATCGCATTCTATTAAGTAAAGGAATGTTGATGTTAATATTGCGGTTATCGTGGGAGCAATAAATAATAATTGGAATTGATTGTAATATCTATAATAAGCTGTGAAGAGATAAAGAAGTAAAATTAATAAAAATGCTAATTTTGGTTGGGATATGAATCGCATTTTGGGCTGATTGACTGGTTGTTTAGATTTTTGATTGATAATTAGGGAATTGACTAAAAATCCACAAAGGAAAGAGTCTAAGTTGGTAATTAGGGGGATGTAAATATAGCTGACAAAACTGTTAATTTGTTGTTGGGTTATGGAAGTTTGAGTGGTGATAAATGTCCAGATTAATACTCGCAGACAAAAGGAAAGGAGGATGAAACTGAAAAATGCGGTGATTATTTGGTTGAGGTTGGTTAGGCGATCGCGCAAGAAAATATAAATAAACGGAATTACTAAATAAAACTGTACTTCTGTTGATATGTACCAAAATGCTCCATGAAAATCTACAGGTAAGTTATAATCGTAAGTAAAAGTTAAAATTCTGAATAAATATTGTCTGTTTTCTGATTGCCAAATTTGGGGATAAAAAATTAAACCTAAAATTATTACAGAAAGGTAGTACAGGGGAAGAATTCTGAGGGCACGGTTGCGCCAAAATTTAATTAATCCACTTAATTGGGTGGTGTAACGTTGATTATAAAACGCTTTTCCGATTAAATAACCTGAAAGACAAAAGAAAATTCTGACTGCTACACCTCCAGCGCTAAATATTAACCAAGTTAAATCATAATTATGATAGTAAATTGTGGATTTAGGTGGGATAGAATGTGCCATAACCACCATTAAACAGGCAAAACCTCGCAGTGCAAGTAAAGGATCTACGAGTAATCTTGGTTTGATTTGCCAAGCAAAAAGTACCATTGTTGTTTGGTCTAAATAAATACAGAGTTTGGTTGATGAAAGTCAGGGAAAATCTGGAAAGGCTAAATGTATTTAAAGTTTCTCTGGTTAATTAGCTAAAGTTAGAATATCATAGTAGTTTTTAGATAGTCAGCACTTATGCAAACAGAGTACCAAAAGCGTCGGGAAGAGTTAATGGCGAAAATTGGCAATGGTACAGCTATTTTTCGCAGTGCGCCTGTGGCAGTGATGCACAATGATGTAGAGTATGCTTACCGACAGGATAGCGATTTTTATTATTTGACGGGGTTTAATGAGGCGGATGCGGTAGCAGTTTTAGCACCTCATCATGCGGAACATCGGTTTATTTTGTTTGTGCAACCAAAAGATAAAGAAAAGGAAGTTTGGACGGGATATCGGGTAGGTGTGGATGCGGCGAAGGAAAAGTATGGTGCTGATGAAGCTTATCCTATTACTGAATTAGATGAGAAGTTACCACAATATTTAGAAAAAGCTGACAAAATTTATTATCATTTGGGACGCGATCGCAAATTTAATGAAACTATCCTTTCCCTTTGGCAAAGGTTAATTGCTACTTATTCTAAACGGGGTACAGGTCCGATCGCAATTGAAGATTCTAATTTTATACTTCATCCGATGCGCTTGATTAAAAGTGAGGCGGAATTAGAATTGATGAGAAAGGCGATCGCAATTTCTGTAGAAGCACATAATCACGCTAGAGAATTCGCTAAACCAGGACGTTACGAATACGAAATTCAAGCAGAAATGGAACATATTTTTCGCTTGCGCGGTGGCATGGGCCCAGCTTATCCTTCGATCGTCGCTTCGGGTGCGAATGCTTGCATTTTACATTATATTGAGAACGATCGGCAATTACAAGAAAATGATTTGCTGTTAATTGATGCAGGTTGTTGCTATCAATATTATAACGGCGATATTACCCGCACATTTCCGGTAAATGGCAAATTTACACCCGAACAAAAGATAATATACGATTTAGTTTTGACTGCACAGTTAGCTGCGATCGACCAAGTAAAACCGGGAAATCCTTGGAACTTAGGACATGATACCGCCGTGCGAATTTTGACCGAAGGTTTAGTTGAGTTGGGATTGTTAACAGGTGACATCGAAGAAATAATTAAAGAGGAAAAATACAAGGCATTTTATATGCACAAAACAGGACATTGGTTAGGTTTAGATGTGCATGATGCAGGCATTTATAAACATGGTGAAGAGACTTGGCAAACTTTACAACCGGGACAAATTTTAACTGTAGAACCAGGAATTTATATTTCACCTGATTACCAACCAGCAGAAGGACAACCTGAGATAGATGACAAATGGCGCGGTATTGGAGTTCGTATAGAAGATGATGTGTTAGTCACCGAGTCAGGAAATGAAATTTTGACTGCTGGTGTACCCAAATAAAACCACTTTCTATGATGGATTTACTGTTTAAGATTGATTGGTATAAGGTATTCGTTCCCAGTACCTCAATTGCCGAACTTTTTGTGCGTGGAACGCTAGTTTATTTGATGTTATTTGCGATTCTGCGCTTTCTTCCTAACCGTCAAATTGGTACGGTGGGAATTTCCGATTTGCTAGTAGTAGTGTTGTTTGCTGAAGCGGCCCAAAATGCAATGGCAAGCAATTATACGGCGATTTCTGATGGTGTAATTTTAGTAAGTACAATTATTTTCTGGAGTTACACATTAAATTGGTTAGGTTTCAAATTTCGACCGTTTCAACGTTTTTTAAATCCTCCGCCAACACCATTGGTAGTTAATGGCAGAATGATGCGGCAAAATTTGGAACAACAATTAATTAGTCAAGATGAATTAATGAGTATGCTGCGGAAACATGGAGTGCAAAAAATGAGTGAAGTAAAATTAGCATTTATGGAATCGGATGGCAACATTAGTGTAATTACTAACGTACCAAAATCTACTATTCCTAAAGTATCAAATGATGAATCTGAAGCTTATGCGACAGAATAAATAACTAGATGTGCCAGAATTTTGAGCGATCGGGCTTTTTCGGTTGCTACTGAAGCAGGGTAAGTTGAGTAAAAGTACTTAACTTCTCTGCTAAACTATTAATTTACTATCTTTTAGATAGATGCGGAAAAGTTAGATAAGTTCATAAAATTAATTATTGTTACTACTGTTAATCGCTGATATGGCTAGAGATAATAATTTTTTTTACTGTTTCGGTAAAATAGTTTGCAACGGACGGAAAATTAAGTAACGCAAGTTGCTAGTTATTTACATAAAGGTACGTTGTTGGGCTTTAGCCCTATAATGCCACGTTTCCTAAGAGGGCTAAAGCCCAACAACGTACAAAGAATCAGACTAATCTTATAACTAGCAACTTGGGTTAAGTAAATTACTGTTATTGAAACTTGGGTGGGGCTGGGGCAATGCAAGTTGTAGATTTCTCTGTAGATTCTCATGGGGAAAAGTTTCGGTTTCTGCAAGGTCAATTGCGCGATCGCTGGCAGAGTATTGAAGGTACTAACCTGGGAGATTATGATATTTTAGTGATTCCTTCTGTGAGTTTAGATCAGCAGGAACTACAGAAAGTGGAAGGATTTTTGAATTACGAAGAACGATTACTTTTTTCGTTAATACGGTTGCGAAATCCGCGAACCAGAGTAATTTACGTAACTTCACAACCTTTGCCACCAATAGTAATAGATTATTACTTACAATTGCTGCCGGGAATTCCATTTTCTCATGCACGCGATCGCTTAATGTTATTTTCCACTTATGATTCTTCTGCCAAACCTTTAACCCAAAAAATATTAGAACGTCCCCGGTTAATGCAGCGGATTCGTCAAGCATTAAGACCAGATAAATCTTTTATGATTTGTTATAACGCTACTCAATTAGAAAAAGATTTATCTTTGCAGTTAGAAGTACCTTTATTAGCCGCAGATCCAGACTTACTTTACTGGGGAAGTAAAAGTGGAAGTCGGCAAATTTTTGCTGAGAGTGGCGTACCTTATCCTGATGGAAGCGAACTGGTAAATAATGCTGATGATTTAGCAGAAGCAGCTGCGGAACTTTGGGAACGTCAACCACATTTACTAAGGATGGTAGTTAAGCTAAATGAGGGTTTTTCGGGGGAAGGAAATGCCGTTTTGGACTTGAGAGAAATAGCTAATATGGCACCTGGTACTGTTTCCCATCGAGAAAGAGTGGGGGTGATTAGCGATCGCTTTTCTTCCATGAGTTTCCAAGCTAAAAATGAAACATGGGAAAACTTTTCTAGTCGCATTCCTGAACTAGGCGCAATTGTCGAAGCGTTTGTAGAAGGTGAAAAAAAGCACAGTCCTAGTGTTCAAGGTAGAATTACCCCCGAAGGCGAAGTAGAAATTCTCTCAACTCATGACCAAATTTTAGGCGGTTCTGACGGTCAAATTTACTTAGGTTGCTATTTCCCTGCCCAAGAATCTTATCGCTTAAAGTTGCAAGAATTAGGATTAAGAGTAGGGCAAAATCTCGCCGAAAAAGGCGCATTAGAAAGGTTCGGCGTTGACTTTATTGCTGTACGCCAACCTGATGTAGCAGGTATACCACAATGGGATTTACAAGCAATTGAAATTAACCTGAGAAAAGGTGGTACTACTCATCCATTTATGACGCTGAAATTCTTGACAACTGGGCGTTATGATATGGCGACTGGCGTTTTTTATAGTCAGCAAGGTAGCCCGAAATATTATATGGCTACTGATAACTTACAAAAAGAACGTTATCGCGGGTTATTACCAAATGATTTGATGGATATTATTGCCGATCATCGATTACATTTTGATACGAGTACGGAAACAGGAACAGTATTTCATTTAATGGGTTGTCTCTCAGAATTTGGTAAATTAGGATTAACTTGTATTGGTAATTCTCCGCAACAAGCTAAAGATATTTACAACAAAGTAGTCAATGTCTTGGATGGAGAAACAAAAGAGACAGGGATTGACGCTTATGCTTTATCTTAAGTGTCACAATTCATCTCCCGGTAAGCTGCGCTGTACCGGGAGATGAATTGTGACAAATTAACTCAGACTGAGCGCAGCGAATCAATATAATTTGACAGTGGCATCTAACGGAGATATCAATCCAGGGCGATGGTTGCGCCCCAACGGTCTTGGGGTAAAAATGCCCGATCGATCGGAATAGGGGCAACTCTTTCGGTTAAGGTGAATTTTCCAGCACCGATCCACTGTTTGAGTTCGGCGGCGACTTGCCGGGACAGATAAATGCTGGCGAGGGGAGCAGTTCTTATTTGTTTGCCTTCAATGGTGATCCGACCGGATTTTAGTTGGGCGTAGGTGACTAGTCCAAAGGTGGGACGCACGCGCCGGGGAATGGAGAAATCAACTACTGGTGCGACTAGTTCTTTGTCTTGAACGGCACATTTTTGGATGACTTCTTCGTGTAAAACTGGGATGGGGACACCGACTCCGAGCATTAGGGAAGGGCCGTAGTTTTTAAAGTAGCAACCGCGCACCCATCGTCGCTCCATTTGTTTGGCATCGCCGATTAAGGCGAGGGTGGCAGCAGGACCGATCGGGGTTTGATTAGGTAAGCGTTTTTGTAAGGTAAAGTTTTGTGTGCCTTCCCAGGCTATGTATCCAATGCCACCACCGAGGAAAATGCGGGTGCCGATGCCAATAATTTCTAAGTTGGGGTCGTTGAATAGGGGAGATATGGCTCCCGGGTTGGAATAGACGGCGTTACCCAGTCGGGGTTGTAGTGGGCCAAGGTAGGTGTAAAGTGGTCGATCGCCTCCGTTAACTCCGACAATAAAATTTTGGTAGATATTTCGCGGATTATATAGATAAAATTGGTTGATTGTATCGCGGGTGATTGTGGTTTCAAAGGAAGCGCGGGGATAACAGTCGGTGACTTGTCCGATCGCTCTTAAATGTACAGTTTTTCCGGCAATTAAATCTTCAATTACATGACCACCACCCCGTTCTTTTGATTCTTCTTCAGGACCATCACCACGTTCGTAATCAACGCTTTGGGTGGCTCCTAAATACAAATCTACTGCTCCAAAACCAGAATAAGCCAAAATTCCATCTAACCAACAGGAGCGAATTTTAATCGGTGGATCGGTATGACCTAAGTTGATAATCGCCCCTGATGATTCCATTGGTTCAAAGGTGCCAGTGGTAATTACATCCACTTCTTTTGCGGCTTGGGTGACACCAACTTCTGCAACTCGGACTTTTAATTCTTCTGCTGTCCACACCACTACAGTTTGATTGTTTATTTTCTCGTTAATCTCAGCAATAGTTCGCATAAAATACCAATTATCTAACTTTTCAATCAGGAGCGAAACTTCATCAGAGAGAATCTTTTTTAAGGAAGGCGATCGTCTTTTGTACCGCTGCATTTCTCTGTTTTACTTTTGCATATTTGAATTATCGCTGAATCGCCATAAATAGCAAAAACCTCAGCTGTTAAGCTGAGGCTCATATAGGAGAATTCCGATAATCGACGCGATTCACTTTGGTTCAAATCTTTTTAATCCTTAGCTAACCCCAAAAGCAGTCAAAACTAACAGGCTAACCAACAGAACTGCTACCGCACCTTGGAAAAGGTAACGTTGCTGTTGCTCTTGTGAAGGGTACTCAGCATAGTAAACGGTGGGTTCAACAGCGTAGTTGTTCAAAATCCCTCTGTCATCAGTAGTGTACATTTGTTTCTCTCTCTCTCTTTTATTACCTTATGTAAATAAGTGTAACGAATTGTTTAGGATATGTCAACAAATTAAACGAGTTATGGTATATGTCTTGCTGACAGTGGAGATAAGTTTTGGCTATGGTCAGTTGACCTGTGGGGGTTCCAGAAGTAGGAATTAGAGTTGTGAAAGGTGTAGATTATTTACGATCGCTTATGTTCTTGGGTTATCGCCTAACCGGATATGAAGGTTTGTATGGAACAACTGCACATCAATCAGCTAATTAAGACTATTCACACTGAACTACTACCTGGACTACAAATTGAGAGCATCGATCCCCACGATCCAGTAGTAGTGAATCATTTGCCTGCACCCTGGCAACTTATTGGTACGGGGAACTATGCCGCAGTCGTCTGTCATCCCAATTATCCAGAAGTAGTGGTCAAGATTTACGCACCTTCGCGTCCGGGTTTTGAAGAAGAGTTAGAAGTCTACCGTCGCTTAGGTTCTCATCCAGCATTTTCTGAGTGTTTCTATGGGGAAAATGGCGTTTTAGTCCTCAAGCGGTTGTATGGAGTCACGCTCTACGATTGCCTTCACAAAGGTATCCCAATTCCCAAACAAGTGATACAAGATATTGATGCAGCCTTGGACTATGCTAGGAGTCGCGGACTTTACCCACATGATGTTCATGGTCGCAATGTGATGCTGTATGAAGGAAGAGGATTAGTTGTAGATATTTCTGACTTCTTGCATCTGGAAACTTGTACTAAGTGGGACGATCTCAAACGAGCATACTATTGGCTATACCTTCCCCTGTTCTATCCACTGCGGTTAAGAGTGCCTTATTTTCTGCTAGATGTTATGCGTAAAACTTATCGTCTGGCAACTTCTGGCATAATTTTCATCTCTCGGTTAGTGGGTCAGGCTTTTGCTAAGAGGAAATTTATCAAAGCGGTGAAAAAATAAATGAGTTTCAATTTTTCCAACGCTAAAGACTCAGTAACTAACCCTTTGAGTTACTTTTGTAATTTGGGTGAAGATTACGAAAAATATCGTCCTCTTTACCCAAGTTCAGCAATTGACAAAATTTTGTCAGGTTTAAACCCTCCGAATCAATTATTAGCTGCTGATATTGGTGCTGGTACAGGAATTGGTTCGAGGTTGCTGGCAAATCGAGGTGTTCGGGTGTTGGCGATCGAACCTAATGCTGATATGCTTAACGCTGCAACATCTCATGAAAGGCTGGAGTTTTTGACTGGAACTGCCGAAGAAATTCCTCTTAAAACGGCATCTGTAGATTTAGTAGTTTCTTTTCAAGCATTCCATTGGTTTGATTTGATGAAAAGCCTTGAGGAGTTTCATCGAATTCTTAAACCTGGGGGAAGATTGGCTTTAGTTTGGAACTTTTGGGAACAAAAAGATATTACTTCTAAAGCTTATACTGAGTTACTGTTTGCGGCAAGTAGCGATCGCCAAAAGCAAACCTCATCTCCACCATCAATAAAAGCTCTATTCAAAACTTTACGCTATCAACTATTTTGGCAAGGATTGTGGCTTCCCTATTTTAAAGATCTGCATCGTTACACTTTTACTTTTGAGCAGCATTTGCACTTAGCCGGATTAGTTGGGTTAGCGAGAAGTCAAGGTTTTACTCCTCAAGGGGGTACTGCTTTGGAAAAGTTGATTTTACAGTTGGGGGAATTTCGCGATCGGTTTTGTGACAATCAAGGTCGAGTTCGCCTCATTTACTCCACAAAATTGTACTTAGCAACTTCAGCTAAAAACTAAGCCACAAATGATAAAGATAAGTAAAAGCTCCCGGTTGAGCGAAATAATCGATTTTTTGACCTATGCGATCGAGTCGAGGTTCAACTATCTCTTTTCTTTTATCTTTTAACCCAATTCCAGAGAACAAAAACCACACTCGCGGTTGATTTTGTAGTTGACTAAATTGCCGTCGGTAGTCTGTCCAAACTTGGTCAGATATTGCCTCTTTTTTCAAAAAGTCATTATACCCAAGCACATATTGAGATTTAGAATACCCATATTTCCCTGCATAATATTCCAACTGCGCTGAAGTTCCTCCCCCATCAGCAAACAGCACATCTTTCGGTTTTTGATGTTCTTTGATATAGGCAATGACTGAACGAACTTCGTATTTAGTTTCTGGTTTAATTAAGAATCCTCCAGCTTCAAATACAGGGGTTAAAATTAGTAAACAACTAATAATTATACCGCAGATTCCCACATACTTTCGTCTCAGGTTTTGGTTAAATGTGGCAAAATTCACCTGAGACAAAAGAAAAGCCGCACCTTCAGCAATAATTAAGATAAAATATGGTGTTAAAAACAAAATTAAGCGAGTCCGAAAGGGATATTTATGTAAATAAGTAGCAGTTAAAGTAGCCAGTATAGGAGAAATTAAAATTAACAACTTAATCCGGTTTTTTCTATATAAAATAATGCCACCAATAACCAAGGTGAAAATAGCAATTCCATCTGCTATGCCAGCAAAACCTAATGGTTTATGAAAGAATCTGCCGAAAGAGTCTAGCAACCAAAGGATATCAAAAATACTTTTGGGATATTCTGGACTCCAAGAGGATTGTAGCGACTCATTTTTCATCGATTTGGAGATGATGAAAAAGTAGTAAAGTGCAAAACCAATTAGCCAAATTAAATAAGCTGGTAAGCGATTAATTACGATCGCTTTTCGTTTTTGAGCAGAACTAGTAATTAGACAGGCTAACTCAACTCCTCCTAATGGGAAAATAGCAGTATGAGAAAACCACATCGCAAGTATTCCCAGGAATCCGAGTAAGAAAACTTTACTTTTTTTCAGAATCCGATCGCGCAACGGAATCAACAACAAACAAAGCAACAATCCTACCATGAGATCGCTAGAATATTGCTTAACTTCGGTAGCATAGTAAAGCGGATATTTCAAACAAGCGAACAAAATTAAGGCAATGGGTAGAGCGATCGCAGATACAGTCCATTTTCCTAGTTGATAAAGCGCCAATAAAGAAACTATTCCTGCAATCAAAGGAAACAATCGCAGTGAATATTCATTATTACCAAATAACTGCACTACCAACTTTTCTACCCACAAAAATCCCGGAGGGGCTGCTTGATCGTAATCCAAAGGTTGCAGTAATTCTAAGTAAGAGCGATTGACGATGTTTAGAGCGATATATGCTTCGTCTCCCCATAAAGAACGGTTGCTGATGTACTGCGCTAAACGGATAATGATGCCATAAGCGATCGCAAAGAAAGCCAGTAGATTAATAACTTTCCAGGTTTTCGGCTGCAACTTGTTGGTGTCTGCGTAGTTGTCAGGTAAAGTATCCACTATTTTCAATTTTCCTGGTAAAAATAGAAATTAATGGAAGACATGATACCACAAAGCGATCGCTTCTTTTTTTGCTGAAGTATTAACTATAGGAATAAAATTAGTTACTCAATCCTCCAACCATAGATCTTACTCTCTTGTCCAGACTGATTATCGATCGTTGTTACAAAAAGATTTTGACCTTTAGCATTCCTAAATTGAAACAAACAAAGCCCTAATCCTGTTCCTGAACAATCAACAATTTCGGTATAGCCTTTTTTGATTAAAGAATCGATCGTGCTGTTCGGAACTCGATTATTCACTTGTTCGGAATTAACTACAGGTTGCCAGCCACGCTGAATTAACATAGTTCTGACTTGAGCATAATTCATATTTCGCCGCAATCTAGGCAATGATTGGGCAAATGATGAATTTTGAACTGAACAAATTATAGCTAGAAGTACGCTGGAAAAAAATAGTTTATTCATATCTGATCTTTTACTTGGTTATTTTAGCCCTTTTGCCTTTAGCTGATATTAATTTGTGATATAAATTTGGCTCGTCCTGTTGGAAAGGTTGAGGCATAGCATCAAATGTTGCCTCTCCGATACTCTACATAGACCTTAGCTTCTACAACTGACATAGTTTGATTTTGTTGGCTCTAGGTGGATTATAGGCGATCGCCTTTTTTATTGGTGAAGTTATGGAAGTGCGATCGCTAAAACTGACTGTCAATATCTCTTGCTTGATGTAAAACCCTGACAATTTCGATACCATCTGCAATTTTATTGTAAAAAATAATGTATGGCTTAACAGGAAAACTCCTGAGTCCTGTCATCAAATCGTCTCGTTGCTTACCCATATTAGGAAATTGAGACAGCATAGGGAATCGATCCAAAATTTGGGCAATTTGTTTGTCAGCTAAGAGTTCATCTTGCTGTGTTATATAAACCCAAATATCTTCTAAGTCTTGCTCTGCTTGTCGTGACAAACGATAACGGTTCACTGGGATTGCTCCTGCTGAAGTCGCTGCTTGCCCCGCATTTTGATGTTATCAAGTAAATTGGGTAAAGTGGAATCATCATACTCAGTGTATTCTCCATTCTTAAGTTGTTTCACACCTAGAGCAATGTCACGCTGTAAAACTTCCCTTTTATTTTGAAGTTCCTCATTAGATAAAGATGGATACTGAATTTTTTGGGCTAAAAGTTGCTGTTCCTCGTCGGTAAGAGAGAGGATAATTTGAGCAAGAGAGTCAATCAATTTTGTGTTGATCGAGTTAGTAGTTTGGCTCATGATCCGAATTTTTAACTTGTTTTCTTATTGTACTGAAAGCGGAAATCCCTGACCTGAAACTTCCAAGTCAGGGGTTAGCTTTTCTACTTCCGCTTGAGAAAAATCAATTCCAGCGAATTTACCGCTTGCTGGCATTACTGTTTTTTCTGTTGCTTACGACGATCGGCAATTCGTTTTGCTGTGGCTATAGCTGCATCGTTAGCTACATAACCACTTGATTTAATAGCATCAGCTATTTTTTTAGCCTCACTACCCACAACTGGTTGTGAGATCGTGTTGAGGGGATACTGCTTAATAATAAGATTTTTTTACTCATTTTTATTATAGTATCGCCTTTTTTTGGGTGAATTTAGGGAAGTGCGATCGTTATCGCTATTTCCTCGATAACGATTACTGAGGCGATGGACACCTACCCATATACCGCATAAAGTCGGCTGGGTTTGCTACTAATTACACCAACATTAGGTACTCTGTAATAACTTTGGTATTCGTTATATGCGTCAGGGTTCCTAAAACCACAGAATTTACCATCCCCAGCAGTATAAAACACTGAACCTCCTTGTGCAAAATACGATGCTGGAGTTGGACAATGCCCGATATACCTGTAAGAAGTAAAGTTTGTTATATTTATATCTGGTGCTGGTGGATTTGCTCTTCTATAAATTTCAAGATGTCCTGGTTTTTTAAATCCGCAAATTATACCACCCGATCTAGCATAAACTGAGCCTTGACGGGCAAAATAACCATCAGGAATACCCATTCTTTGAGCAAGACTGGGTTGTTGTAGCAAACCAAATGTTGTAGTGGTAATAACAACTGTGGCAAAAAATTGAATGTTTATCTGCTTCATACTCTGGATTTAAGTTAATACTGAAAGGTTCGATCAAGTAATCTTTTTTACTTTATTCTCAGCAACTCAAAGGTGTCATCACTTATGGCTGGCGGAAAAAGACGGAAAAAGACGGGAGTTATATTAAATATGTTTACAAGGGGCGGATTGTAGCGGATAATGGCGGATAAATTAGGTTTTAATGCTCAGACTATGGACGTAACAGAGGTGTTGAAATATTTGGATGAACTGATGTTCGCTCAAACTGGTAAACATCTTGATAGTCTGCAAAGAGCAATTATTAAAGGCGTTCTCAACAATCAGAAATATGCTGAGATTGCTAAAGAATATCAGTGTACGCGAGGTCATGCAAAAGATGAGGCTTATGCACTTTGGGAAATTCTTTCTGAAGCTTTGGGAGAAGAGGTGAATAAGTCGAATTTTCGGGCTTCTGTTGAAAGATTAGGAATTGATAAATATCAATATAAAATTATTGGAAATTCACTTATTGGTGGTAACATTAATCTTTGTCGTAATACTTCACAAGTTAACGAAAAATCAGAAAACTTAGAAAATTTAGAATCAATTATTTCAGAAAGTCCTACAAATATTAATGGCACATCTAACAATATTGAAACTGGACGAAAACTAGCTAAATTGGAAACGATACCGAAATTAGTAAAAGTTGGGTTAACAGCAGAGCAAATTGCCCAAGTTCTCGATTTGCCTTTGGAGGAAGTAGAAAAAAAGTTATGATAATAGAGGTATAAATTGAGTTAAGAGATATCCTAAAGCCATGAAGACATCAACTCAGGTAAATGATATTTTGCAAGCTATATCTAATCTGGATTTTGAGGAGCAGTCTTATATCGCTGAAATTCTTAGCAAAAGGATGATCGAATTACGAAGGAGTCAAATTGCATCAAGAGCTAAAGAAGCTGAAGAGAATTATAGATTGGGTAATGTTTTTACTTATACTGTTGAAAATTTGATTAAAATTATAATATAATTATATATATCGGCTATCAAGATTTGAATAAAAGTATGAATATTAGTATCCCACCAGAACGAGAAAATTTTATTCAGTCTCAGTTGGCAACAGGTAAGTATAAAAGTGCCGAAGAAATCGTAGATGAGGCACTTAAGCTACTCGAAAGACGAAATGAACAAGCAAAACTTTTAGCAGAGATACGCCAACACCAATGGCAACCTCTGGAAGAAATTCCAGATAGCGTCACTTTGCTAAGAAAGCTGCGGGGATATGATGACTGAATACTCATTTGAATGTGTTCTTGATGCTAATGTTGCAGTGAAACTTTATATTAATCAGCCTTTTTCCGATAAAGCGATCGCATTACTCGATTTACTACAAGCCAATAAACCAGCTAAGTTTTATATTCCAGAATTTTTTTATGCAGAATGTGCCAACGTTCTTTGGCAGTACGTTCGCCTTGCTGCGTATCCTCCGCAAGAAGCGAAAAATAGCTTAGAGAATTTGAAACAACTTGATTTACAAGTTATCGATACTTTCAGTTTAATTTCAGAATCTATGGAAATAGCAATATCTTGTGGAATTGCTGTTTATGATGCTTGCTATGTAGAACTAGCAAATCGTTTAAATATTCCCCTAGTGACTGCCGATCAAAAGCTGATTAATGCTTTGTCGTCTAGATCGTACATAATTCAATCGCTAGAAACACTGGTTATCCCATCTTTTTAAAGAAGATGAAGCAGACTATAACTGAATATAAATCATAAATTAAGTTGAAGAGGTGAAAAAATATGACACAAGAACTGATAGATTTAAGAACCAGTATTTTAGAGGGGCGTTACAGCGATGCTTTGGCGATCGTAGATGAGTTAGAAGGCATGAGTAAACAAGCAATTTTGCGGACAATTCAATCTCATCTAGTCATTTTGTTAATTCATTTGATTAAAAATCAAATTGAACAACGCTTAACAGGTTCTTGGGCGAATTCAATTCGTAACTCAATCCGCGAAATTAAAAAGTTGAATCTTAAAGATAATAAAACTTCTTACTATATTAATGAAGATGAATGGGAGAATTTGATTGAGGAAGAAGTGTTGGAAAATGCGATCGCAGATGCCAGCGAAGAAGTACTCGAAGGAAAATATACCCGCTCTCAACTTTCGGAAATGTTAAATAAATCGCAACTGCTGGAAAGAGCGATCGAACTACTCACCCTCACCTATACCCATTCTGCCAAAGAACTACCAGCCCTAATTGAAGAAAAATTAGCACAGCTACCAGGTGGCGACGACTGGCTCAACCGGAGAAAATAAAAATCAACGTTTGCTCACCAACTTAGGTTAGCACTCTGACGCTGAGAGTGCTAAATTGACTAATGGAAGTGAGAATGAAATAAATATGGCAAAAATCGTAGCATTCAATGAAGAATCAAGACGGGCATTAGAACGGGGTGTGAACGCCCTGGCAGATGCTGTGAAGATTACCTTGGGGCCAAAAGGTCGTAACGTTGTATTAGAGAAGAAGTTTGGCGCACCCGATATCGTTAACGACGGGATTACCATTGCTAAGGAAATTGAATTAGAAGATCCCTTAGAAAATACTGGTGCTCAACTGATTCGGGAAGTTGCCTCCAAAACCAAAGACACTGCTGGAGATGGTACCACAACCGCGACTGTTTTGGCACAGGCGATGATTCGTGAAGGCTTGAAAAACGTTGCTGCTGGGGCAAATCCGGTGGCGATTCGTCGCGGAATTGACAAAACTGTTGCTAAATTAGTTGACGAAATCGCTGCTGTTGCTAAACCTGTAGAAGGAACTGCGATCGCACAAGTTGCCACCGTTTCCGCAGGTAACGACACCGAAGTTGGGGAAATGATTGCTTCAGCGATGGAAAGAGTCACCAAAGATGGCGTGATTACCGTTGAAGAATCCAAATCTTTGACTACAGAATTAGAAGTAGTAGAAGGGATGCAACTCGATCGCGGTTATATGTCTCCCTACTTCGTCACCAACGGCGAAAGAATGATGGTGGAATATGACGATGTTCGCATCTTAATCACCGATAAAAAAATTAATTCCATTCAGGAATTAGTGCCTGTTTTGGAAAAAATTGCTCGCTTAGGTAAACCATTATTGGTAATCGCTGAAGATGTGGAAGGTGAAGCTTTAGCAACTTTAGTGGTAAACAAAGCTAGAGGTGTTTTGAGTGCAGTAGCAATTAAAGCACCGGGATTTGGCGATCGCCGCAAAGCAATGTTACAAGATATCGCCGTTCTCACTGGCGGACAAATGATTTCCGAAGAAGTAGGATTAAGCTTAGATACTGTTACTTTGGAAATGCTGGGAACTGCCCGCAAAATCACCTGTGATAAAGACAGCACTACGATCGTTGCTGGAACAGAAACCAAAGACGACGTACAAAAACGCATCGGGCAAATTAGAAAACAACTAGCAGAAACCGACTCCGAATACGACAAAGAAAAACTACAAGAACGGATTGCTAAATTAGCAGGTGGTGTAGCAGTAATTAAAGTCGGTGCTCCTACCGAAACTGAATTGAAAAACCGCAAATTACGCATTGAAGATGCTTTGAATGCTACCAAAGCGGCGGTAGATGAAGGCATTGTTCCCGGAGGCGGAACCACCTTAATTCATTTGGCTAAAAAAGTCCATGAATTTAAAAATGGTTTGGATACCGAAGAAAAAATTGGCGCAGAAATTATTGCCAAAGCATTAGAAGCACCTTTGCGTCAAATTGCTGATAATGCTGGTGTTGAAGGTTCAGTAATTGTCGAAAAAGTGCGCGAAACCGAATTTAATGTTGGTTACAATGCACTGGATGACAAATTTGAAGATATGATTGCTGCTGGAATTATCGATCCGGCAAAAGTAGTTCGTTCTTCTGTGCAAAATGCCGCTTCTATTGCAGGCATGGTGTTAACAACTGAAGCTTTAGTTGTAGAAAAACCTGAGAAAAAACCTGCTGGTGGTGCGCCTGACATGGGCGGCATGGGCGGCATGGGCGGCATGGGTGGCATGGGCGGCATGGGCGGCATGGGCATGATGTAATGTCGCCAATGTTTGAGTAAAATCGCTACTCCTCAGATCCCCGACTTCTTGAAGAAGTCGGGGATCTAGTCTCCTCAGATCCCCGACTTCTTCAAGAAGTCGGGGATCTAGTTGTAAGATTACGGTCAGGTACTATTTATTTGATCTGAACCGATATGGTAGAAAGAACCTTTGCATCAGCAACGCTGAATATAAATCCTGATATAGAAGAGGAAGAGGAAGAAGATTACTTTGATTACAACTATGATGAACCAGGTAGTCTGCCGGGAACGATCGATCTACCCTCCGATGCACCACCGCCAGATATTGTGTTAATAGATTACAGTGAAGCTTCAGCCACTAGGTTAAAAATTAACAACCCAGAAGAATGTGCGCCTTATTTAGATACTCATTCTGTTTCTTGGGTAGATGTATTAGGATTAGGCAATGAAGAAACTTGGTTGAAACTAAGTAAAGTTTTTCATCTACACGCCTTAGTTTTGGAAGATGTAGTTAATGTTCCCGAACGTCCGAAAGTTGATGATTTTGACTCGCAAATAGTGATCATTGCTTGGATGGTAATGCTCAAGGATAACAGTCATGGGTTTTATATTGAGCAAGTGAGTTTTGTGTTAGGAGAAGATTATTTACTTACTGTACAGGAAGAACCAGAACGAGATTGTTTTGCTAAAGTGCGCGATCGCATTCGTTACAACAAAGGCATCATTCGCCAAAGAAAAGCCGATTATTTAACATACGCCCTTTTAGATGCAATTATTGATGGTTATTTCCCCGTTTTAGAAGCTTACGGGGAACGTATTGAAGAATTAGAAGATGAAGTAGTTAGCAATCCATCTCGACAAACTTTACAAGAAATCTACAAAATTAGGCGAGAATTATTAGCGCTGCGTCGCGCCATCTGGCCCCAAAGAGATGCACTCAACACTCTAATTCGAGATGGTAGCAACTTAATTAGTCCAGAAGTGAGGATTTACCTGCGAGACTGTTACGATCACGCAGTCCAAGTCATCGATATTGTAGAAACATACCGAGAATTAAGTTCAGGACTCATGGACGTTTATCTCTCCTCCATTAGCAACAAAATGAATGAAATCATGAAATTATTAACCGTAATTTCTACGATCTTTATTCCCCTAACTTTTATTGCTGGAGTCTACGGGATGAACTTTAATCCAGACAAATCTCCCTGGAATATGCCAGAGTTAAATTGGTATTGGGGTTATCCAGCTTGCTGGGCTGTAATGATAGCGATCGGTGCTGGTTTAGTTTACTTCTTCTGGCGCAGGGGTTGGTTCGAGAATTTCTCCACAATTAAAGATGACTCAGAAACAGAAATAAACAGTTCAGTTCCCATACCCAAAATGCAACGAGTTGTTGGCAATAGATATGGAAGTGGGGAGATGGGGAGGTAGGGAGGTGGGGAGGTGGGGAGATGAGGAGATTGGGGAGAGTTTTGAGTTCATTAATTTCCCAAAAGTCCCAAAAGTCCCAAAAGTCCCAAAAGTCCCAAAAGTCCCCCCATCTCCCCATCCCCCCATCCCCCCATCCCCCCATCTCCCCATCTCCCCATCTCTTCTTCCCCGTTCCCCAGTAAACTAGATAAAGGAGAGAGTAGGGGTAGGCGGTTGCGGAATAGCGAAAGCTATGCTGAGGAAAGTCCGGGCTCCCGAAAGACCGAACTTGCTGGGTAACGCCCAGTGCGAGCGATCGTGAGGATAGTGCCACAGAAAGATACCGCCAAGAATAGGGACTGGGGGCTAGGGACTGGGTGCTAGGGAAGAATTTTCCCAATCCCCTATCCCCAATACCCAATCCCCTATCTTTGGTAAGGGTGCAAAGGTGCGGTAAGAGCGCACCAGCAACGTCGAGAGGCGTTGGCTCGGTAAACCCCGGTTGGGAGCAAGGTGGAAGGAACTATGGTTGGTCTTTTACCAGTTCCGTCATTAAGTACCGCTAGAGGCATCTGGTAACAGGTGTCCCAGATAGATAACTGCCCTCTTAGCTTGTATAGTTAAGAGAACAGAACCCGGCTTATGACTTGCTCTCTCCATTTTTTTTTGGAAAGGAAACAACAAACAGTAGTAATGAATCTCAGCTATCCCCGTCGCCAAAGTCAATTAGAAAGCTTGGTGCAAAAACTGGGAATACCTGAAACTGCACCAGTTAAATGGCAGTTATTGGACTTGGCGCTGACTCATCCGACTTTCTCAGCGGAAGCTAATTATGAGCAATTAGAGTTTGTGGGTGATGCGGTGGTGCGGTTAGCAGCGGCAGAGTTTTTGTGGGAGAATTACCCGCAATCTTCTGTAGGTGATTTTTCTGGTATTCGTGCGGAACTGGTGAGCGATCGCATCTTAGCAAAAATCGCTGACAGTTACGGATTAGAACGGCATTTACTATTAGATAAAAGTGCCTCTGGCGATGTCGCCGGAAGGGAAACTAGATTAGCAGATGCTCTGGAAGCAGTAATGGGTGCTCTCTATTTGAGTACACAAAATTTACAATTAGTTCGTCCTTGGATCGATATTCATTTCAAAGATTTAGCCGCAGAAATTATCTCCGATCCGGCTCGTCATAATTATAAAGCTGCATTGCAAGAACTTACCCAAAGTGTTTACAAAGTTTTGCCTATATATGAAGTTATGGAAATGAAACGAATTAAGGGTAATGCTCAAATGTTTAAAGCAGTGGTGAAAGTGAATAACAAAGCTTATGGAAGAGGAGAAGGACATTCCAAAAAAGCGGCGGAACAAGCTGCTGCTAAAGTAGCTTTTGAGCAATTAAAGGAAGCAAATGACCATTAACATTGCGATTTTAGGTGCTGGACGTTGGGGCGTACATTTGGTGCGAAATTTTTTGGCGCTTCCTGAAGTCCGTTTAGCTGCTGTAGTCGATCCGAATTTGGATAGATTGGAGGAATTGCGATCGCGCCATCAATTCGACGATAGCGTAGTTTTAGCAACCCAATGGTCACAAGTGCGACAATTACCCCAATTAAATGCTGTAGTAATTGCAACTCCTGCCGTTACCCATTATGAATTAGTAGCAGATGCTCTCAATTTAGGCTATCACGTTTTAGCCGAAAAACCCTTAACTCTTAATCCTCAAGAATCTTTAGAACTTTGCCGTTTAGCAGAACAGCAACAACGCCAACTTGTAGTCGATCAAACTTACCTGTTTCATCCCGTAGTAGCTGAAGGTAGAAAAGTGATGGAACAAGGAATTTTAGGAGACTTACGCTATGGTTATGCTACCAGAACTAATTTAGGCCCTGTGCGTTACGATGTTGATGCCATGTGGGATTTAGCAATTCATGATATCGCCATTTTAAACAATTGGTTATCAGAAACTCCCTCTCAAGTGCAAGCTACTGGTAAACTTTGGTTGCAACCAACAGAGGCAACAGAAAATCCACTTTATGATTTAGTTTGGGTAACTCTTACTTATCCTAGCGGTTTCCAAGCATTTATCCATGTTAGTTGGCTGAATACTGATAAACAGCGGCGTTTAGGTGTAGCTGGTAGTCAAGGTACATTAATTTTTGACGAGTTATCTACAACAGCACCTTTGTCAATTCAAAAGGGAAACTTTGCCGTAGTTGGTAACAAATTTAATCCAGAGAATCTTAGTTTTGAAGTTGTTGATGTCCCTAAAGTAGAACCCCTAAAACAAGTGTGCCAACATTTTATTACTTGTGTTCAAAACAATCAGCCTTCTTCCGTTTCCTCTGGCTGGATAGGAACAAAATTAGTAGAAATTCTCTATGCTTTAACCCAATCATTACAGCAAGGAGGACAACCAATTAAATTATCGTAAGTCTGGTTCGTTGTCGCGACTTTAGTCGTTTTATGCCCGGAATGTACGACTAAAGTCGTCACAACAAACCAGGTTCGTTGTCGCGACTTTAGTCGTTTTATGCCCGGAATGTACGACTAAAGTCGTCACAACAAACCAGGTTCGTTGTCGCGACTTTAGTCGTTTTATGCCCAGAATGTACGAATAAAGTCGTCACTACAAACCAGGTTCGTTGTCGCGACTTTAGTCGTTTTATGCCAAGAATGTACGACTAAAGTCGTCACTACAAACCAGGTTCGTTGTCGCGACTTTAGTCGTTTTATGCCCGGAATGTACGACTAAAGTCGTCACAACAAACCAGGTTCGTTGTCGCGACTTTAGTCGTTTTATGCCCGGAATGTACGACTAAAGTCGTCACAACAAACCAGGTTCGTTGTCGCGACTTTAGTCGTTTTATGCCCGGAATGTACGACTAAAGTCGTCACAACAAACCAGGTTCGTTGTCGCGACTTTAGTCGTTTTATGCCCGGAATGTACGACTAAAGTCATCACAACAAACCAGGTTCGTTGTTGCGACTTTAGTCGTTTTATGCCCGGAATGTACGACTAAAGTCGTCACAACAAACCTTGTAACTTACCTTTCGCCTACGGAAGGAACTTCTGCTTTATTATCAGTTAAGGATTCAGTTCCAGTTGCAAAAAAGCCAGAACTAACTATTGGCATAGAAATTTCTACTGTAGTACCCAAATCTACACCGGGACTGTGCAAATTAATTGTACCTTCCATTAGTGCCATAATTTTGCGGGAAATTGCTAAACCTAACCCAGTTCCGCCATACTTACGAGTTCTAGTTCCATCAGCCATAACAAAGGGACGGAATAATTTTTTTTGTTCTTCTATTGGTATACCAATTCCTGTGTCTTTGACTTTTACCAATACCCAATAGTTGTTATTATTGGTTTGTTTACTGGGAACTGCTTCTAAGGTAGTAGTAATAATAATGCTACCCTTTTCGGTAAATTTTACAGCGTTACCAATTACATTGAGAAAAACTTGTTTTAATTTTGCTGGATCGGCTTGGACGATAATTGGTTGTTCTGGTACGGTAAATAATAATTGTAAGCCTTTTTGATTAATATGAACCATTTGTAAATCAACTACTTCTTTGAGGATCGATCGCACATCCACAGTTTGCATAACTACAGAAAGTGTACCAGATTCAATCTTCGATAAATCCAGAATGTCGTTGATAATATGTAATAGGTGAATCGCCGCATCATCAGCTTTTTGGAGTAAGTCTAATTCTTCTTCGCGATCGTCACAACAACCATCACGCACCAAGCGAATACAACCAATAATCGCGTTTAAAGGCGTTCTTAATTCATGGGAAGTATTAGCGAGAAATTCACTTTTTAATTTGTTCGCTGTTTGCGCTTCTTTCCAAGCATTTTCTAACTCTTCTGCCCAAATTGTTAATCGCCCAACCATACTGTCGAGAGATTCACTTAAGTGATTTAATTCCATAATTTTAAATGTTGGGGTAAGTTTCACTGTTGAGCGATCTTTGCCAACATTTAAAGCATAATCACCTAATTGTTCTAGAGGGCGTGCTAAGTCACGGGATAAATATAAAGTTGCTAATAAAATAGCAGCGATTAATCCTAGAGTGAGAATTAATAACACTTGCTTAATCTCTTCTAGGCGATACAAAGCACTATCGATGTTAGCAACTGCTAAGATTACCCATTTCCTATTTTTTTGTTGACTTAAAGGACTAGGAATAGCTGAATAACCAACTACTGATTCTACTCCCTCATCTTGAAAGTCTGATAAGTGAAGAAAATATTGTTGTCCGTTAATCGCATTTTTGATGATTGCTTCTAACCTAGAAGCATCTCTCTCTTGAGAAATATTTTTTCCTTGTCGCTCTTTTTGCGGATGTTCTAAAATTGTACCATCTTGGTCAATTACTACTGTATTGCCGTAAAGAGAGCCGGAGAGATCGCGTTGTTGTTGGTTGATTATAGATTTTACAGTTAGTACATTTTGGAGTTGACCAGCACTATTATAAACAGGTGCGCTTAAAATCAGTTTTAACTGATTTGTATTACTGGGAGTGTTGACATTATTTATGGCTTTTTTGCTAACCTGAGTCGTCACATATACATTTGACAAATCTGGCAGTAATTCAGTTTGTTTTTTTGCCCATAAATTAGGAGGTAGAGAAACAATTGGACTCTCCCCACAAGTACCAGCGATAACTTGACCAGTCTGAAAATTACTTAATTGTATACACTGTATTCTAGTTGGTAACTGAGTGGCTAATTCAGAAATAAATTTTTGATTGCTGGGAATGGATGAATTAGACTTGAGAACAGCCGATTGACTTGCTGCCATTAAGTTAGACTTCAAAGCAGCAATTAATTCTTCAATTCTTTCCCCCTTTCTCACAGCACTCTCTGTTAAGTTTTGGCGGGCAGTTTCTAACAAAGCAGAACGAGCTTTTTTGTATGTTACATACTCCCCTACTAATAATATTGGTACACTTAAGAGTAGGATACGGGATAGTAAAATGCGGCGAAAAGAAGATTGACCTAGCTTACCCATTGCGAGTCTCTAAAAAATTATAGTTAAAGGGAAGTAGTAACTTAGTAGCAGACAACCAGACAAGTACTAAGGGTTATGTCGCCACGTAGGAAGAAGAGTACAATGCCTGAAACTAGATAACTGGTATACGCTAATGATAGTTCACTGCGTAGCGATCGATAACGACCATTATAAGAAACTTGTCTGCTATTCTTCTGGCGAAAACGAGTGAGACATCCCAAAGATAAATTGCAAAAGAGAGAGGTTTTAAGTTTTGCAAACAAATCGCCCTCATACCATTGTAGTTCTAGCGATGAGTGCTGACGGCAAAATTGCTGACTCTCAGGCATCTCCGGCGAGATTTGGTTCTGCGGTTGATCGAGCGCACTTAGAAAAACAGATTGCTTTAGTCGATGGGGTTTTATTTGGTGCTGGTACACTACGAGCATACGGTACAACCTTAATGATTACCGATCCTGTGTTACTTAAACAACGCGAACTGCAAGGTAAAAGAAGTCAACCCATTCATATTGTGTGTTCGGGTTCGGGAAAAATAGACCCCCAGTTGCGCTTCTTTCAACAGCAAGTTCCTCGTTGGTTATTCACTACTATTAAGGGTTCCCAATTTTGGCAGCAAAAAATAGAGTTTCACAAAGTCTTTGCAATTGAAATGGTAGAGGGGGGGATTAACTGGGTAGCCGCTGGGGAAAAACTCACGGAAATGGGTTTGCAAAAGGTGGCGGTTTTGGGTGGTGGGACACTGGTGGCTTCCCTGCTAGCGGCAGATTTAGTGGATGAATTTTGGCTTACGGTTTGTCCGCTAATCTTAGGGGGAGAAAATGCGCCAACTCCAGTGGCAGGTGCGGGTTTTTTGGCAAATTTGGCTCCTAAGTTGCAACTTTTGTCTGTGGAAACTGTAGGGCAAGAGGTATTCTTGCATTATCGGCTGCAACGTTAGCAGAATTGGATTAATTTAAAGAAAGTTTGAACTTTTGCTCCCTATTGGGCCAGATGGTAGAACAAATTAAGCCTTGGTATTCGGTTTCTTGGATTAACAACATTGCCGAAATCCCCCAATCTGAATGGGATGCTTTGGCAATGCCTTTAAAAACTCCCTTTTTGGAGTGGGAGTGGCTGCACAATATGGAAAGTTCGGGTAGTGCTAAGGGACAAACTGGATGGCTACCTAACCATTTAACTGTGTGGCGCGATCGACAATTAATTGCGGCTGCCCCGCTTTATGTTAAAAGTCACAGTTATGGCGAGTTTGTCTTCGATCATCAATGGGCAGATTTGGCAAACCGTTTGGGGATTCAATATTATCCGAAATTGTTGGGGATGACTCCGTTTACTCCAGCCCAAGGGTATCGGTTTTTGATTGCGCCGGGGGAAGATGAGGATGAGTTAACTGCGATGATGGTAAATGCGATCGATCATTTTTGCGATCGCAATCAAATTTCCGGTTGTAATTTCCTCTATGTCGATCCAGAATGGCGATCGGTAATGGAACGTCACGGTTTCTTTAGTTGGTTACACCACAGTTACATCTGGAAAAACGAAGGCTTTAAAACTTTCGATGATTATTTAGGGGTGTTTAATGCCAATCAGCGGCGCAATATTAAAAGAGAACGCAAAGCTGTAGAAAAGGAAGGTTTACAAATTCGTACTTTAACAGGTGAGGAAATTTCTAAACCTTTGTTGACGCAAATGTACAATTTCTACAGTCATCATTGTGATAAGTTTGGCTGGTGGGGAAGTAAATATTTAACGAAAAAGTTCTTTGAGCAACTTTATTCTAGTTATCGCGATCGCGTTCTGTTGGTTGCTGCTTATAACGAACAAAATACTCATCAACCAATGGCAATGTCTTTTTGTGTTTATAAGGGCGATCGACTTTACGGACGTTATTGGGGTTGCTTTCAAGAAATCGATTGTTTACACTTTGATGCTTGTTACTATACCCCAATTGAATGGGGAATTGCTCATGGCGTGCAAGTGTTCGATCCGGGCGCAGGTGGACAACATAAAAAACGGCGTGGTTTTCCCGCAACTCCTAACCACAGTTTGCACCGCTTTTATCACCCCCGCTTAAGCAAAATTCTCAAATCTTACATTAGCGAAGTCAACCAAATTGAACAGCAACAAATCGAGGCAATTAATTTAGATATTCCTTTTAGTCAGCGTCAACCTGAGTTGAAGATGGAATTGGAAAACGAATAGTATCTTTTGGGGTTCCCAGAATATTTTTTAGGGAACCGCGAAGACGCGAAGGACGCAAAGAAGAAACGGAGAAAAACGGTAGTTTTAGTCGAAATTACTGGTAAATTTGATATGATCGTTAAGATTGTGTTTTGCGATCGTTTTCAGATTCGGAGTTGATTAAATTTTTGGAATTATGCCATCTAGTTCGCCCAAAATGACTTTAACTAAAGAAGACCTTGCCTTAATTGACGATCGACTTTCCCAACGGGATATTAAGCTTGACCCTGCCGGATATTTTATTATCTATTTAGATAGAGAAGCCGGACTGATCTGCGCCAAACATTACACTAATGTAATTGATGAACGTGGTTTAGCTGTCGATCCAGAAACCGGAAAAGTAATTCCAGCAAAAGGTAAGGTGGAACGGACACACACCACTTTATATACTGGCAGAACTGCAAAGGAACTTTGTGTAAAAATTTTGGAAGAAACTCAGCCCTGTCCCGTCACTTATTTAGATCATGCTGGCTATTTAGGGCGGGAGTTTGTCCGGGCTGAGTTGGCTTTAATTACTAGTCAAGAGTATGTTCAGGATTAAGAACCCATAGACTGATACCAGTAGTAGGTTGCCATTGGAATTACGGTGGCAGCAATTAACAAGCCAATAACCCAAATAGTTGAACCGCCAGTATCAGTTTCTTCGGCTTTTTTAAAGGTACTTTCTACTTTTAAAGTGTCGGCAACTACAGGCGCACCAGGATCGGGTTTACCAGATAGTACTGCGGAAATACGATCGCTAGCATCCACAAAAGCTTGGTTGTATTTGTCACCTTGTCGCAAAGGCACCACTACCGTTTCGGAAGCAACACTTTGGGCAATCTCATCCGACATCAAAGATTTTACTTTTTCCCCTGTGCGAATTCCTGTGGTGTTAGTTACAGTATCGATCGCTAACAAAGTTTGATTAGCTTGCGTTTCCGGTGTGGGAAACCATCTTTCAAATAGTTTATCGGTAAAACTTTGGGCGGTTTCGTCATAATCTAAGCGGTGAATGGTGACAAATCTCACCTCATTCCCAGTTTCCTTCGCCAAATTCGCTAAAGTGTTGTTAATTTGCCCCTCACTAATACGGCTGAGAACTTCTGCTTGGTCGATAATCCAAGTTTTTTCTCCCGCTACTAAATTGGGCAGATCGTAAGCACCTGTGGCATTAGCTGGTGTAGCAAAACTCTGCATTGCCAGTAACACTAACGCTAAGGACAAAAACAGACGTTGGAGATATTTTCTCCCAGAATAAATGTGATATAAGAACTGTTGCATGGGATAAAACCTTAAAAAACTTCCCCCAAAAATACTTTATATCTTTTCGGGCAGAGGGGCAGAGGCGTTAACTATTAACGCAAGTTGCTAGTTATTTACATAAAGGCACGTTGTTGGGCTTTAGCCCTATAATGCCACCTTTCCTAAGAGGGCTAAAGCCCAACAACGTACAAAGAATCAGACTAATCTTATAACTAGCAACTTACGTTATTAGCAATTGTCTGTTGAAATGCTTTGAGTGCTTCAAGTTTAGAAACCATCATCACGCAACGAGCCAGCAGGTCAATATCCAAATCTGGTAAAATTTCCGATCGCTCTATCTGCTCATATCCAGATTCTTGCAAACGGTAGAGCTTGAATAAACCATCTTCCCAAAACCAAACTTCAGGGACACCTAAAACTTTGTAGCGGGTCAATTTACGATCGTATTCCCCCATCTCTATCATCTTCCCAACTATAGATAAGTCTATATACCTATGGGAGGAAAAGTTTTATCAAAAAATGTTACTAAATTGTTACGAAGTTTAATACAATATAAACATCGATTAAATAAGTATTTTTGCTCAAGGCCATGATAGAAGCTCAATTTCCCTGGCTGACTGCGATCGTCCTGCTGCCCCTGGTAGCTTCCCTGCTGATTCCCGTATTGCCCGACAAAGATGGCAAGCGCGTGCGGTGGTATGCTCTCGGCGTAGGTATTGCAGATTTTGTGTTGATGTGCTATGCCTTCTGGAAGCATTACGATCCAACCACTGCTACTTTTCAACTCGCGGAAAAGTATGCTTGGGTGCCACAGTTAGGTCTTAACTGGTCAGTTTCAGTTGATGGATTATCTGTACCGCTGGTGCTTCTGGCAGGTTTAGTTACTACTTTAGCGATTTTGGCAGCTTGGCAGGTCGATCGCAAACCCCGCCTGTTCTACTTCCTGATGCTGGTACTCTACTCGGCACAGATTGGGGTTTTCGTCGCTCAAGATTTGTTACTACTTTTCATCATGTGGGAAGTAGAACTAGTTCCCGTTTACTTGCTCGTCTCCATCTGGGGTGGCCCAAAACGTCGTTACGCAGCTACAAAATTCATCCTTTATACTGCACTAGCTTCTATATTTATCCTCGTAGCAGCCTTAGCAATGGGGCTTTATGGCGGTGGCAATCTCACCTTTGATATGGCAGAACTCGCCACCAGGAATTACCCATTAGTTCTAGAACTGTTACTATATGCTGGTTTACTGATTGCTTTCGGTGTCAAACTCGCGATTTTCCCGATGCACACCTGGCTACCTGACGCTCATGGTGAAGCTTCGGCTCCTGTATCGATGATTTTGGCTGGTGTGTTGCTAAAAATGGGCGGATATGGATTAATTCGCCTGAACATGGAAATGCTCAATGATGCTCATGTTTACTTTGCTCCAGTTTTAGCAATCTTAGGTGTTGTTAACATTGTCTATGGTGCGTTGACTTCTTTTGGTCAAACTAACATGAAGCGCCGCCTCGCTTATTCTTCCGTTTCTCACATGGGTTTCGTGTTGCTGGGTATTGCTTCCTACACTGATTTAGGTGTGAGTGGCGCAATGCTGCAAATGATTTCTCACGGTTTGATTGCTGCGGTGTTGTTCTTCTTGGCTGGTGTAACTTACGATCGCACCCATACACTAGCATTAGACGAAATGGGCGGAATTGGTCGAGCAATGCCAAAAGTTTTTGCTCTGTTCACCGCAGGCGCAATGGCATCTTTAGCACTCCCTGGAATGAGCGGTTTTGCTAGCGAACTCTCGGTTTTCGTGGGTGTAACTACTGGCGATATCTACAGTTCTACTTTCCGCACTGTGACAGTTTTCCTCGCCGCAGTGGGTGTGATTCTTACTCCTATCTACTTGCTCTCGATGTTGCGACAAGTGTTCTTTAACTCTGGTGCAGCACCTACTTGCAACTTGGGTAATGGAACTGTAAAAGCTTCGGGAGATCAAGAAGCTGTGTGTTTTGGTACTAGCTGCGTGTTACCTGCAAATGCTCACTTTAGAGATGCAAGTCCCCGCGAAATCTTCATCGCCGCTAGCTTTTTGATTCTAATCATCGGTATTGGTTTCTATCCAAAATTAGCTACCAAGTTGTACGATGTAAAAACTGTGGCAGTAAACGCTGAAATCCGTCAATCTTACACCCAAATTGCCCAAAGCAATCGGCAAATTTATGCCAAAGGGTTGTTAAGTTCTCCGCAAATTGTCGAAACAGAAATCGCTACAGTTTCGGGATTGGTGAAATAAGTTTCTCAGTTTCTACTTGTGTTGAATTGTGTTGAATTTTTGGGCGATCGTTCTTTCTTGATTGTGGGGAGAGGGCGATCGTTTTTTTTGTTAATTGGGCGCTTACGTCAGTTACTCATCCACATCGTTTTCAAGTATTGATAGATTTTGCATAAAAAGACTTACTAGGTAATCATCTGGAGGCAAAGCATTATCTCCTGTTGTACCTAACTCGTCAGGCATAAACTTTTGTTCAGGAAAAATGCCGAAAAAAGGAAAAACTCCCTCGATAATTTCTGTAATACTTTTACCAAAATCATCATCAGCATTTTCACCTTTATTTATCCACATAACAGAGCGCATAAAAGCACCTGCAAGAATATCGACTAGTTGTAATCCAGCCCACTTCTTTGAATCTTCTGGGCAAGTCTTGACAACTCGTATTGGGAATTGTATTCTTCTCCTGTCGTAGCCCACTTCATCTGATGGAAGATTAGGATCGACAATTACATCCCAAATCTTTCTCTCTTTAGCCATAGCAGAAGAGTTATCGTGTATTAGAAGAATATCATCATTTAGATCTTGTCGCCAAAGAGACATTAGAGTGAACGTACAAGTTACAGCAATATCAAGATGTTGACTAGTATTTAATAACTCGTATCCAAATAAAGAGTGACTCTCTCGAAAACAATTAAGAAGTTCATTAATATCTTCAGAAGAGTTATTAGTTAGAATAGAATCGAAAAAAGCTTGGTAAGCTTTTTCAGTTCTTGAACGCATCATTTCTTGAAAGTTTATTAATAGATTTTTGAAAAATTCTATTCCTCCAACAACTGGCAAACTATAGAACAAAAGATTAGCAAGACCGATATTAGCTCCCTTATCGTAGAAATCTATTCCACCTTCATAAAAAACAGGTTCAACCAGTATTTCCACCATCTTAATAACTAATACAAATTGTTTGTGAGCATATAAAAACTTAACTATTTCAGGCTTTTTAGAAAGTTCTTTTAAGAACTCAAGGATCATTTGTTGCTGTCTAGGTCTTCTTGATAAGGAGGAGTATTTAAGCTCAGTTGATTGAACATTGCTGAAAAATGTACGCTTTAATTCTTGGCAATCTGACTCAGGTAAATTGAGTGATGCCAAAGTAAATATAGGCTGTTCTGGATTCAATAAATCTTCACCTGTATAGCCGCATTCATCTAGAAATATGGTACTCACAGCTAACTATCTCCGTAGCTTTACAATAATCTTTACCAAGAATTAGTGTATATTTAATCACCTATTATTACATATTGCTACTAAAATATACCTTTCTTAACTTAACCTGAGTCAAAAAGATCACCCATACTAGGCTGTTACACAAGCTTTTATTAGACTGCTATTCACTTATTAACTTAAAGAACTTTACCTCGCTCAGTTTTTAAGACCAAGTTGTAATTGAAACGACATTCGGAAAAGTACCACTTACAGCATTAACAAGCTTCTCATCAGCAGTTACGAACTGGCATTGTCGTCGAAGGCTGAGAGCAACATAAAGTGAATCATATACAGTTCTTTGATGAGTAACAGCAAGATGATAAGCATCACCAAGTAGTGAAGCTGATGGAGTGACTATAAATTTTATTAATTGGAAAGAGTCAAGGATAGCTTGTCCATCTGCCTCAGATATACCTTGAAATCTCTGGAGTTTCCAAACGATGTTGCCTATTTCTGCATAGATTAAATCTGGCACAAGTAGCACCAGACTACCATTTTGGTAAGCATCAAGTATCTCGCGTGCTTTTATTGAGTAAGGTTGTGGTACAAACCACTTAATAGCTACGCTACTATCAACTACAATTTCTGTCACTGCTACCTAGACCTGTCTTCACGCACTAACTCAACACTATCAGGAAACTCACCATAGGTTTCTAGTAATCTTGTGCGTAACTCATCTGCTTGAAGAATAGCATTTTGACGATCGCAATTTTCCTCTTCTAATAGTTGTTGTTCATCCTTCTCTAATGGTTGAAACATCATCTTGTAAAAAGCAATTACGTCATTATCTCTGCTAAATTCTGAGTCCGGGATTCTATCTAGAATCGCATTAACCATCGCTGAAGCTGTATCGCAAGCCCATTTAGCAGCCGGAGCAGTGCTGATTAGTAATGTTATTGATTTAATTGAAGTGTTTGTTTGAACAATATTCTTACTACGCAAATGGTCAATTAGCTTTCTGCCTGAATAAAGCCAATTTCTATTTTCATCAATTTCTATGCAATCCTGTGGTTTGAGATGTACCAGACAATCTCGCAATCTAAAAAGATCGGCAAAATCCTGATATGGGTATCTTCCCCGATCAAACTTATTAGATAAGGCTTCACTAGCCAACATAAATTTGTCTTGTGTGCGCTTATTTCTTTGAGACTCATCGATCGCATCGATTAAATTATCGAGAAAATTTTCGTTATATCCGTCAGCTTTTGCATCCGTAGCAATAGCACCAAGCTCATTAATAAACGCCTCAAGAGATAAGGCTGCAAAAACGATCGCTACTAAAGCATCATTTTGTCTGTGAATAGAAAAAGTCTGCCTAGACTTGTAGTATGAGTCTTTAGCAATTTGGTAGAAATGATAAGAGTCTAATATAAACCCTTGGCTTGGTTGTGTATCTGATAGGGGCATATTAGTTAAAAATTGGAAACTTCTATCTATAACTTTACTAGCTAACTCTCAAAGATGTCTAGAGTATATGATAATCTTGCTATCAAGAAGCACTTTTCACCGTCCTGGTAATGAACGGTCTTCACGGATTTCTCTCTGCCATAAAACTGGATCTAGATCGGACATTGATTGAATCATAGAAAGATTTTCTAAGATCTCAGCCATTTTTCGACCGCGTGCCTTTGCCTCTAAATCTGTCTCATTTTCTAGCAGTGTAACCTGTACTTGAATAGTGCGATCGCCAAACTCAGGTTTCTCGCCAATCCACTCTAAATGATTACCTTTTAACCAAGCTTTAAATTTTTGTAACATTGTTAGATCGCCTTCCAGAAACAGGATATTGAATTGATTGAGACAAGGCTTAAAAGAGCGAAAGAAACTCATTTTCTTAATCTTGCTGACAAGTTCTTAAACTGTTAAACCGTGTTCGTCATATCATCTTCAAACGGATTCAACAATTCTAATTGAGTAATCCAACGAAAATCTTCTGTATTTCTAGTTATCAAGATTAAGCCATGCACTAACGCAGTTCCAGCAATAATCGCATCTCCTAAAGTCATTCGTCTTTGTTGTCGCAAGATTACTGCCTGTTCTAACACAGCTTGAGATATTGGTAGAACCTGAGCTACTTGGAAGAACTGCTCAAAATACTCACGCTGTTGCTCCGAAAGTAGATGGTAGCCTAGCACCTCAACATAACTCAATGCAGATACCGCAGGTGCATACTCAGCAATCAATTTCCTAAGTTGAGGATACTCTGGTTGAGCAGAGTATATGATGATATTGCTATCAAGAAGCACTTTTTACCGTCCTGGTAATGAACGGTCTTGACGGGTTTCTCTCTGCCATAAAACCGGATCTAGATCGGACATTGATTGAATCATAGAAAGATTTTCTAATATCTCAGCCATTTTACGACCGCGTGCCTTTGCCTCTAAATCTGTCTCATTTTCTAGCAGTGTAACCTGTACTTGGATAGTGCGATCGCCAAACTCAGGTTTCTCATCAATCCACTCTAAATGATTACCTTTTAACCAAGCTTTAAATTTTTGTAACATTACTAATAGATAAATGGAATCAGCTTCCAAGTTTTCTCTTGGTAGACTTTGTATTGCTCTTTGAATGCAGTTTCTAACATTTCTTCCTCTGCTTGAATCCGGTAAATACGCCATAGCATTCCTATAACTACGATCGCCAATAGTACAACCCAATTCCTCACTGCTAAACTTGCTCCAATTTCCATCAGAAATGTACCAAGATAACCAGGATGTCGAATGATGCTATAAGGAGCTTGATTAAATATTTGCTGTCCTTCCACAATTTGCAATGTTCTTGTATAAAACTCGCCGAGGGTTTTAGCAGCCCAATATCGTATACTAAGTCCAGCAAGCATGAGTACTAATCCTATCCAGCCAACATATACATTATTCCAATTTCCAATTTGATAGGCATTCAAAATTGGCGCAAGCAGAACAAGTAAGAGGCTGCATAAACCACTAATCCAGATGATTTGGGAACTGCCTCGATCGGATGCACCAGTTTGAAGGCTGAGAGCGTTTTTTCCTTTTCTTAACAAACGCTCGCTCGCGAAATAGCAAATGATTAAGAAATATGCCAGAATTGTCGTAGTTGTCATACTTGTAAGATACGAATTCGATCGCAAATTTGCCATACTAAAAATATTAAATCACCCTTGCCTTTGGGCGTTCTCAGATTTGATTACTATGATCGCTACTTACAAATGGACAATTGAACGGTATCATCGGGCGATCGATGCAGGGCTATTTGACGATCAGCCAGTTGAGTTATTGCGCGGAGATATTGTAGTTATGCCACCAGAACGAGAAACCCACGCTTACTACAATAGCGAAGTTGGGGATTATTTACGGGTATTGCTGGGAAATCGAGTAAAAATCCGTGAAGCGCACCCCATCACTTTACCCAATGACTCGGAACCAATTCCAGATTTAGCAATTGTAAAACCTCTGGGAGCAGTTTATCTAGAACATCATCCCTATCCCGATGACATTTTTTGGCTGATTGAGTTTTCTAACACTACTCTTGACAAAGATTTAAACGAAAAAAAAGCAGTTTATGGTGAAGCTGGTATTGCTGAATATTGGGTAGTAAATCTTCTGGATAGGGAACTTAAAGTTTTTCGAGATTTAGAGAACGGGCGCTACACTACTGAACGAACTTTTAAAACTGGGTTGGTGTCTTCGCTGGCTTTTTCAGATGTACAAATTCAAGTGCAACGATTGATGAATCCATAGAACGATCGCACCCAATTGCCTATTAGTTTAGAATGCGATCGCTTTTTTCTTTTGAAACTCGATTTACTAATAATTAAGCCTATCTCTGACTTTAGAGATAGGCTCTTTGGTTTCATATAGAGTTAAGGAATAGAAGCAGATAAATCTTTAACCTTGATTCCATTATTAACAACTGAGACTGAAAGCTAATCACCCAAAAGGGTGGTTTTTCATCTGTCGGAAGAGATAATCGCTTCGGTTAACTCTAAGATTAAATCGAGGCGGAAGTTATTGACTAAATCTGTAAGGGTATTAGCCAAAGCAACTTCAGTATCAGGAATTTGTTCAACTAACCTCAAGATAATATCATCGTTAGCGCCGAGTACTGCTTGATGTAGTTTTACTATCCACTCAGCAGGCATTACTTTTAAATTTTCTGGACTCAATTTTTTAGGTGTTGCTGAATGTATTGAACTCGGTTGATTTTCATCTGCATAAATATAGCGCACGCCTAAGTATTGAGCCATTTTTTCAAACAACTCTGGCTCTTGGAAAGGTTTACGCACCAAGTCATCACAACCAGATGAAAAAATACTCGATTGTTCTTCTTCAAAAGCACTAGCTGTTAGGGCAATAATTACAGTGGGAATAGTTTCCCCTGTTAATCTTTGTTGCTGCAAAGCTTTAATTTGTTTAGTCGCTTCATAACCATCCATGATTGGCATTCGCATATCCATCCAAATTAGGTGAGGTTGCCAAGTTGTCCATAAAGCGATCGCTTCTTGTCCATTAACAGCTTCCTGTAGTTCAAATCCCAAAGGTTTCAGTAACTTAACTAGCAGCTGACGATTTTCTTCGATATCTTCAACTATTAAAATCCGATAAGTAGGCTGATTAGGTTGTAATCCAATCACTCGTTTAGGAGTCGATAAACTCTTTTCTTGAATAGCAGCAATTTCTTTAACTCGAATCTCAAAAGTAAAAATTGTCCCTTTACCCAACTGGCTATTAACTGTAATATCTCCCCCCATTAAGCGCACAAATTGTCGGCTAATCGGTAAACCTAATCCGGTTCCTTGCATGGATTGGCGACCTGTTTCTGTTTGCACAAATGGATCGAACATTGTGGGTATTTCTTCAGGTGCTATCCCAGCGCCAGTGTCTTCTACTTCAAAGATAATTAAAGATTGATTTTGCTCTCTATTTCCCAACCTCGCCCTTAAATAAATCCTACCTTCATTGGTAAATTTAACGGCATTTCCTAACAAGTTAATTAAAATTTGCCGCAACTTGCTTTCGTCTGTTTCAATGTATTGGGGAACATTTGTCGATCGTTCAAAGATTAGCTCTAAGCCTTTACCAGCAGCTTTAAATCTTAACATTTGTTCGATGTCTTGGAGTAATTGGTAGAGATCGAAGCGATTTTCGTTGAGCGCGATTTGACCTGCTTCAATTTTAGACATTGATAAAATGTCGTTGATCAAATTTAACAAATGTTCGCCACTGCGATTAATAATTTTTAGCTGTTCTTTTTGTTCAGCAGAAAGAGAACTATTCCTTGCCATTACCTGACTAAAACCGAGAATTGCATTCAGCGGTGTCCGCAGTTCGTGGCTCATGTGAGAGAGAAAGCGGCTTTTAGAAATCGATGCTGCTTGTGCTGCTGCAAGTGCTTTTTGTAGTGCTTCTTCTGCTTGTTTGCGTTCTGTAATATCAAAAAATGAAGTGACAACTGCGTAAGGTAGAGAATCGCCAGATTTAAATAGAGGCTGGGAGTTAATGGAAATCCAAGTTAAAGTATCATCGGGCTTATGTATTCCCATCACTACATCAACGCAAGGTTTACCAGTTTTTAGTGTTACCATTGCTGGGTGTTCTTCCCCTGGAAAAGGCGATCCGTCTTCTTTGATGGCTCGCCAATGAGGATCGACGGAAGTTTTTCCCATCATTTGTTCACTGTTTAAACCGAGTATTCTTTCGGCACTTTTGTTACAGGTATCAATGACACCGTTAGCATTTTGCAAAACGATGCCTTCTGCCATTGCTGTGACTACAGAGCGATAGCGTTCTTCGCTTTCCTGCAAGGCTCTTTGGACTAGTTTCCGTTCTGTAATATCGCGGACAATACAAACAATTTCATCAACACCACTTTTAATAATTCGAGCTTCATAAGTATACATTCCATCAGGTTTTTTTAGGTCATGTTCGTAGGTTTGTAATTTTCCGGTGGTGACTGCGGCTTGAAAATTTTCTAGTAATCCTTTTTTAATGTCTTCCGGCATTTGCAAGTCTAATAAATTTTTGCCAATGAGAGCTGACGCTGGTACGAGTAAGGTATTTTCATTTGCTTGTACATCTAAATAAGTGCCATCTACTCGGTGACGAAACATTGTGTCGGGTATGGCTTTTAATAGTGCTTGCATTCGTTCTTCGTTCTGTCGCAAGGCAATTTCTGCTTCTACTCGATCGCTAATATCACGAGCGATCGCTAATATTGACTGCACAGAACCATCATTAGCAAATTCTGGCACAATCCGGGTAGCATAATAAAGCATTCCTTTAATTGATGGAGATTGAAATTCAATTTCTTGCTCTTTACCTGTGTCAAATACTTGTTGAATAGTTGTTTGCCACAGCTTAACTAATGATTCATCTGCGCCAAATTCTGCTATGGTTTTCCCGATAAATTCTCTAGCCGGAACGCCTAAATGTTTTTCTACTGTTGGATTGATGTAAATATAGCGCAATTCCCGATCGATTCGCATGATAATATCGGGAGCATTTTCCACTAAAGCGCGAAATTCTTGTTCTCTTCGTTGTAAAGCTGCTTCCGCTTCTTTGCGATCGCTAATATCACGAGCACAAGCAAAGTTATATTCTTTGCCATTAAATTCTAAATAATTCAAGGTAACTTCTACAGGAAGAATTTTGCCATCGTTAGCATGATGTTCTGAGGTAAAGCACAAACTTTTTTGCTGTTTCAATTGTTCCCAATGTGAAAACCATGCTTCTTGCGGAAAGTTAGGATCGGAATCCCAAACGTACATTGATAACAACTCTTCACGGGAAAAACCCTGTTGTTCACAAGCTTTTTTATTAACACGTATAATTTTGGCGTTGCGATCGATCCAGACTGTAGCTAGAGAGGAGTGTTCTACAGAAAAGTCTGCTAATTGTAGTTGTTCTTCAATACGTTTGCGTTCAGTGATATCTTCAAATATATAGAGTCTGCCGAAATAGCGATCGTCTGAGTCGCGAATTTGTGTGGAAAACCGCCGAATAATCCTGCCATCCCTAAAAGGAATTTCATCTTCAACAACTATGCGGTTATCTTCACTTTGTAATGGGTTAAAACTTTCAGCAAATGCCGGGATATCTGCTAGCTTTTCTCTACAATAGGGAATAATATCATGGTTTTTTAGTTCACCGCCTTGCAGTTGTGATTCTAAATGTTCAATCCCCCAAATTTGGCAAAACTGAGGAGTAAAGTAAAGAATTTCATCGGTGCGATTATCTACTACATAAAAAGCTAAAGGGGAAGCATTAGTCATCGATCGCAATAATGTTTCTTTCCAACGTAATCTCTCTTCAATCTGCTTCAATGCGGTGATATCATGTTCATTCACCAACAGCATATTGCAACCACTTATGGGATCTTTCGTTTGGCGAATTTCTACAGAATGCCAACGCACTCCCTGTTTAGTTATAACTTGAGTATCAGCATTAAATATGCCTTTAGCAATCAATTCTTGTTCAGCTTGCAACCACAGATTTTGATCTAAAAACCGCTGCTTTAGACTATGATTTTCTGGGTTTGATATATGATTACCATAACAAGTAATAGCAGCCGGATTTTGAAATAGCAACTCCCCTGAAGCATTGCATAAAGAAATTACTACTGTTGTGTGACGTAGCGCTTCTACAGAACGAAGAGTATCTTGTTCAGTGTTAGTAATTTTTTCTGCTTCTACTAACATTGCTAAACAACCCTTCTCAATCAAAATTCCCGAACAAGTGCAACGAACAGAAACAGCATTTCCTTGCGGGTAAAATGTCCATTGCTCAATTACTGTTTCACCCAGATCAAAAAGCTCCAAGTAACTTTGCAAGCGGGTATGCGTTGCCTGCGAAACTTGACTAAAATCGCGACTAAGCAATTCTTCTAAACTTGCTGCATTCCAGAGGAGTAAAGCGGCGCGATTCGCCCACCTCATTTTAAGATTTTGGATATCATAAATCCAAATTGGCGTTTGCAGTCGTTCATATCCGGCTAACTGATAGCAGATAATTGGGTTATCGATCGCGAACATACTCCACTTTTTTAGTAAGTATTTTAACTTAAAATAATAACGGTTACAGTCAAATTTTGCTATTCTAACTTTAACGTTTTGCCACTGCTACTTCATATTAATTTCACAGTATTTATTTTGACAAGTTTCTCACTAACAATATTGATTCTTAAACAAGCTCAAATATATAAAAGAAATACGTAAATCTACGGCCTTGTTTTCACTTAATTATTTATATTATTAGATAATTAATAATTTTTCTTAAAAGTAAAATTATTCCAAATTAATCTATCTTTGTGCAGATGACTAATGATTATTTCGCTCTTGCTGCTCTAGTAGCTGATTGCACAGTCAGTTTGAATATTTCTTAACAACTCTTTTTGAACTTAAATATTTAGAAAAATTAGTTTATTGAGTAAAACATAAAGAGTTGCTAAGAATTGTATTCATTTAAAGTTTGAGTCCAAGAGTGTACCTATACTGATTTCTATAAATCTCGATCGTTTACAAGCAAACGAGGAGGCACCCAAAATGAATCACACTTATGAGGTTTTGGTTGATATCAAAGAATATCTTGAACCAACAACCGATAACTGTCGCAGGGAAACAACACGCTACGAGATTGATGCACAATCTAGACAAACAGCCGATAACTTAGCAAGGTTACAAGCTAGAACCGACCATCCACAAGGTATTGAATACGACGTGCGCGTAACTAGACTACTAAAATAAAAGAAACAGTACATGGAATGGTAGAAAATCTTTCCCATCATGATTTATTCCCTCAAACCTGTTCACATCTGTTTAAGCCATATTGAAATATTAGAATGTCTGCATTCATTAGCGGTTTTGGCTACAACTCCGGCGAGTTCCGGGAAGTCATGGTCGGAAAATTTGTTCACCTGCTCGCATCATTAAAGCCAACTCCAAAAATCTGAGTTGGCTTTGTCGATATGTGTATAAAAAAGTAGATTTTATAGTTAGGGTCTTTATATAAGCTGACCCCAATTGATTGACAATAATTAAGATAACTGGAAATTAAAAGACTAACATCAATCTCAAGCATTAAAACTTAAGGTACAGAAGGCAATAAAATCAGAATAGGCGGGCAAAATGCCCACCCCACAAGGTTTACTCAGATCTTGCAACAGGGGAGGTTCTACCTCCCACATCTCGTTCCCAGGTTCAACAAATGGAACGAAAAATAGAGGCTCTGCCTCAGCAGTGCTCTTATCTCAATTTAAGTAATTTTATTGATGCAAATTGCTGAGTGAATAGCTGATATTTGACTCAGCGAATATTGGCTGCAACTGTTTGGAAAATTGCTGGTTGACTAATTTGTTTGTAAAACTAAATCAATTATCAGCGATGCGTGATCGGAATTAGCATTTCTGCCTGTATAAATTTGCCTCACCCGAAACTGCTGACTAACTAAACAGTGATCGATCGGAATATTCACTAGGGGAATTAGCCAAGAGGGTAAACGGACATGAGTTGCCGATCTAGGCCAACTGGGTAAAATACCAAACCCTAACCGAGTATTATATAACTTAGTTTTCTTGATTAACTCCCGATAGTAAGGCGACCAAGGTGTAATGTTGAAATCTCCAACTAAAATTAATGGCTGATTCTGTTTTTGAATGTAATTACTCAGTGCGGCTAACTGACTATTACGACGGTGAAAATTATTCCGAGTTATAGGTACTAAGGGATGAATTCCCATAAATTTAATTAGTTGTTTGTTGACTTTCAGATTGGCGATGATGTTATGATTTCCTTGACTACTTAAGCGATCGGCCTTAATATCTGCAAAGGGAAAGCGACTGAAGACAGCCAAACCTCCACCGGGACTTTTAAAAGTATAGGGTAAAGTGTCTTTCAAACTATTTTTTAATATTATAAATGTGCTTTCGTCAACTTCTGCTAATAAAGCTAAATCAGGGCGATTACTTTGGATTAAATTAACTACTTTGTTGTCCTGATTGTTTTGAATATTCAAGTTAAAAGATAAAAGCCTCATTGCTTTACCTGGAGCACTAACTACCTGTTGTGAATGAGGCAAATACCAGGGAATTACATCAACTGCGTTTAACCCTACAATTAATAAAGCCGTGAAAATTAACGCTTTGTTTTTAAGTTGACCAATGCTCTTGAGAATAATTAAAACAAAAAAAAGAATTATTGATAACATTAAATATTGAACTCGGAAATGGGCTAGTAGTTCTAAGGGCCAAAACCAAGCTATGTAAACCAATGAGGATAGTAGCCCTAAAAGTATTAAGGTGGCAGTGGAGATAATTAAAATAACTCGTTGAGGCATAATGTCAGTCGAACTAAATTATACTTGTTGGAATCAAGTAAGTAGGTAGATATAAATAAAGTGAAAATAAAGGCGGGCAGGATGCCCACCCCACAAGAAAGCTGCAACTCTTGTGGGGTGGGCATCCTGCCCGCCCCATCCTTAAATAACTATTATCACTTTATTTATTTACACCTACTTATAGTTTAGTATTTTTCGGATAAGCTGTTTGGACAACCCCCTTTTTCCCAGGGATTGAAACCAGGGGCTACACAAACTAAGCTTGCCGGAAGCAGATGGCATTTGGATGTTAGCTGCGATTATTTTTGTTCTGTATCTAGCAAAGGTAAAAATTTGCGAATTAGCCCAATAGTCACAGAGGGAAGTTCTAATTGCGGAGTAAAACCGACATCATCTAAATGATAAAAGAAACGAATTGCTTGCGGGTTCATTTCTGCCAAACGACGACCGATTTCTGGCCCAGTAAATTCTGATTCTCTCCCCCAAATAATTGCGGTGGGAACACTCAGTTGAGTGATATATTCTGCTAAATCAAAAGATAAATCACCGCTGACAAATGAGAGGGCAGCGTACTCAGCATTTGGTTGTTGAGCAGATGCTAAATAAGCGTCAACAATTTCTGGATAAACTCGTTCTGGATGAGCAAATTGCCGCTGTTCTAAGTAGCTACGAACACCAACACTTGATGCAACTCCAGTACTGTAAAGTACTTGATTTAATACAGGGATTTTAACAACTTTTGCAGAAATACTTTGGCTGTAATCTGTTCCGAATTCTGCTAAACCTGCGGGAGTAACTAAAATTAATGATTTGAATAGTTCAGGACGATTAATGGCGGCACGAATTGTAAAAGCAGCAGTTAATCCAGAGGCAATTACTGTTACTGGTTTATCGCAAGTTTTCTCGATAAACTCCTGAATAATTTTAATGTATTCGTCAGTATGATAACGTTTAGCTGGATGATTAGAACGTCCCCAACCAATCAAATCAGGTGCTAAAATTCGATATTCGGCGGCAAATGCGGGGTAAACTTTAGACCACTCGTAAGCGGAAGAACCACCGCCAAAAGCGTGTAAAAAAACTAGTGTGTTTTCGCTTTCTTTGGTGCCATTTTTATCCCAAGGTTCGCCAACCGCAGTATAGTAAACCATTTCGCCTAAAAAGGTATTGACCGATCGCTCTCCAAAACCGATTGGTATTAACATCGATAAACCTCTTCTTCTGTGTTCACTATCTATATTTTGTGAGTAACACTGAAGAATTTGCATCACTCTAAGGTGCAATTTTAGGAAATCAATCGGTTAAAAAAAGTTGATTCGTAGGGTGCGTCAGACTTTGATTATTGCGATTTAACCAGTTTTTGGATGGCGACGCACCTTACAAACTTGTACCTTACTTTTTAGGCGGCGACTGCGGGTGCGTCAGACTTTGATTATTGTGATTTAACCAGTTTTTGGATGGCGACGCACCTTACAAACTTGTACCTTAATTTTTAGGCAGCGACTGCTACAGCTTCTTGTCCATGTTTACGTAATAATTCCATTAGTTCATCTCGGTAGTCATGAAAAACACTTTGGCGTTTAACATTGTGGGTGCGATCGGGTAATTTAATGGTAATTTCTTTTCTGACTGTACCAGGACGCGCCCCTAAAGCGTAAATTCGATTGGAGAGAAATACAGCTTCTTCCACATCATGAGTAATCATAAAAATGGTGATGTTTGTTCTTTGCCAAAGGTCTAACATAAATTCGTGCATTGACTCTTTGGTATGAATATCTAATGCGCCGAAAGGTTCATCCATTAACAACACTTTTGGTTCGGAAGCTAGGGCGCGGGCGATCGCTGCACGTTGTTTCATTCCCCCCGATAATTCTTTAGGCAATGACTTAGCAAAATTAGCCAATCCAACTACACTTAAATAATAGCTTGCTTGCTCTCTTCTGATCTTTTTTGGTACGCCTTGCAGCTTCAATCCAAATTCAGTGTTTTCCTGCACGTTCATCCAAGGATAAAGTGTATAGTGTTGGAATACCATTCCGCGATCGGGCCCTGGCCCTGTAATCACTTCACCATCAATTCTTACTTCCCCAGAAGTAGGCATATCAAGTCCAGCTATTTGCCGTAATAAGGTAGATTTACCTGACCCTGATGCGCCAACTGCACAAATAAATTCTCCTCGTTTAATCGTCATATTAATGTCTTTCAGGACGACTAAATTACCGTTCTTGGTTTGAAAATGTTTGTTCAGATTGTTAATTTGCAAATACATAGATTTAGCCTCACTAATTTTTTTGTCATTAATTCGCTTTTTTTAACCGCAAAGGACGCAAAGAACGCGAAGGAAAGAAAGAGAAGTATTTACAATTTAGTTAGAATTTTTATCTTTAAATTGCAGAATCTGTTGGGACAAAAACTTTTAGTTCCTCCCCCCTGCCTATCTCAGCGTTTTTGACTTGCCCATTTACAGGAAACTCTTAAGAGATACTGGAAAAATAGGTCGAAAGATAATCCAATTACTCCAATTACTATTAGTCCGACGAATATTTCATCGGTTCTGAGAAATCTACCTGCTACACTAATGCGACGACCTAAACCTTCTGTGGCGGCAATTAGTTCGGAAACAATTACTAATTGCCACGCTGCTGCTAAGTTGATGCGACAAGCGTCAATGATTCCCGGTAAGACGTGGGGAAAAATTACTTGCAGGAGGGCTTGTTTGCGATCGCCTCCTAAAATATAAGTCGCTTCAATCAAATCTTTTGATACAAACTTTACAGTATCCATCACCATCAAGGAATTGAAGAAGAAAACTCCGATGAAAATCAGGGTAATTTTCGGTTCTTCTCCGATTCCCAAATATAAAATTAGCAGGGGAATAAAAGCAGGTGCAGGCATATAGCGCATTAAGCCAAACAGCGGTTCTAATAATGCCCGAATACTGGCAAAACTCCCCATTAATACGCCAATGGGAATCGAAAGTGCTGCTGCGAAAATAAACCCGACACCGACGCGCCACAGACTCGCCACTGTATCTTTTAGCAGTTCGCGAGTACTCCATAATCTGCCAAATGCTTCCATGACTTTGGCAGGGGAAGGCAAAAATTTGGGGTCAATGTTTCCGAAGGTAGTTACTAACCACCACAGTAACAAAGGCGCACCAATTGAGGTAATAATTAATGCTGTGTTTAGAGGTTTCGGAATATCTTCAGCAATCCGCCAAAAAACTGTGGGTTGGAGTTTTTTCGGTCGGATATAGTCTCTAATCGATCCAGGGCTTTCATTCATGGTTAAATTTCCAGTTTTAGGAATAGTTAATTTAAGATTTTTTCACTTGTTCAGCGTAGGCTTTGACAAAGCGATCGTCAAATATTTTACTAATGTCCGGTTGAGTTTTTGCTAGCCCTACTTCCATCAGAAATTTGCTCATTTCTTGGGCGGCGAATTGCAAAGAATTCAAATTATTTCCTGGTTGAAAAGCTTTTAGGTTTTCTTCAATAGTAAAAATGCGAGTACCATCAGCGTATGCTTTGTATTCTGATACCGGAACACCCGCTCTTTTTGCCATGATTTCATAAGCTTTTTCGGGATTTTTTTGCATATAATCTAAAGTGGCAAACCAGGAATTAACTAATGCTTGGATTTCTTCCGGTTTTTCTTGCAAAAACTTGCGCGAAACTACTAAATGGTCAGAAATTGCTCCCGGAAAGTCTTTAGAACTGAACAATTCTTTACTACCAGGACGTTTCAATGCTTGAGTTGTAAAAGGCGCAAATACTGCCACTGCATCAACTTGTCCACCGACAAATGCTGCTGCTGCTTGACCTGTTTCTAAAGGAACAAACTGAATATCTTTTGGTGATAAACCTGCTTTTTTTAGTCCTAAAAGTAACAGAAAATGATCGACTGTTCCTTCTTCAGCAGCAACCTTTTTTCCTTTTAAATCAGCAACCGAATTAATCCCTTCTCTGACTATTACTTTATCATTACCAGTAGAGTTATCATTTACCAGCACAATTACTTTATCTGCGCCACCGGAAATCGAGTTAACTGTATCTCCTAAAGTTTGACTATTCGCATCTATTTGTCCGGCAGTTAAAGTATTGATAGATTCTAAATATCCATCGAACCATTTCAGGTCTACAGGAACATTATTTGCTTTAAAAATACCTTGTTCTTGGGCAATTTGCCAAGGAAACCAACCGGGCCAAGCACTAAATCCTAAACGGACGGCATCAACACCAGTCGAGGAGGCAGTGGAGTCTGTTTCGTTAGTTGTTTTGATGTAAACTGCTGGGTTAACGCAACCTACGGCTAGGCTGAAGGTAACGAAAAAAAGGATGCAGTAGGAAAGGAGCGATCGCACTTTCATAACATCTACCTTAAGACAGATTTCGTCATTTAGTCATTGATACTTTTTGATAGCGGTGAATTAGGTGTAGCAGATTAAGTAGTCACCGCTTTGTTATTTGTGCTACAAATTAGTTAATTAATTCAAGATTCGGAAAACTTTTTAGAAGCAGGAAAGATTGAGCCTGTGCAACAGACTAAAATCTCTCTCCAGATCCCCGACTTCTTCAAGAAGTCGGGGATCTAAAGGTGGTGATTAATGAACAACTGATAATTGCTGTTTTGCAGATTTAGTTAACTGAGAACGTACCCAATCAAACCAAATATCTAACCCTTCTCCAGTTTTGGCAGAAACAGGAATTATCGTCACATAAGGATTCATTTGGCGGACATTGGCGATGATTTGATTGACATCAACATCTAAATGGGGTGCTAAGTCCATTTTGGTGATTAACAAACAATTTGCTTCTTGAAACATCACCGGATATTTCAGAGGTTTATCTTCACCTTCAGTCACACTTAATAAGGCAACTTTGGCGTGTTCTCCTACTTCAAATTCGGCAGGACAAACTAAGTTACCAACGTTTTCGACTAAGACTAAATCGAATTCTGAAGGGTTATATTCATGAGCTAAACGATGAATTCCGCCTGAAACCATTTTAGAATCCAAGTGACAGGAACGACCTGTATTAATGGCAATTACCGGAACGTTGTATTTGCGGAGGCGATCGGCATCTAATTCCGTTGTCATATCGCCTTCAATCACCGCAATTTTATATTCATTTGTTAATACAGCTAAAGTCTTTTCTAGCAAAGCTGTTTTCCCGGCACCGGGACTACTCATCACATTAAAACAAGTAATTCCCCACTCATCAAAATGTTCCCGGTTATGATCGGCCCCTTCTTGATTAGCATGAAGCAAATTAATTCCTAAAGCAGCGTCAAATGTTTGGTGCATAATTACTTTCCACAGAATCAGAACTATATTCAACTCGATCGATTTTTAATTCCCGACCCGATCGAATGTCTTCCATTGGCGATCGACAAGTCGGGCAAGCATATTGAATCCCAATTTCCGGGCTATATTCTTGTTGGCAATGATGACAAAAAGCAATTAAAGGAGTCTCTTGAATGACTAATTTTGCTCCTTCTAAAAAAGTTCCGCGAGTCTGAACTTCAAAGGCGAATTGTAAACTCACAGGTTCCACACAAGTAAACTTGCCAACCGTGAGATGAACCTGGGAAATTTGGGGTTTTTCTGGTTGTTCTGACCACCATTTCCGCACAGTCACAATTAACGCCTTGGTCATGTCTGTTTCGTGCATAGTTTTGGGGATTGGGGATTGGGGACTAGGGACTGGGGATTGGGGCGGGGTTAGGTGTTAGGGGTTAGGGAGGTGGGGAGAGTATTGCCTCTCTGCTCCTCTGCCCCTCTGCCCCTCTGCCCCTCTGCCCCTCTGCCCCTCTGCCCCTCTGCCTCATTAAGTCCAGGCGACAAGCTGAGGTTGTGCTTCGGGATGAATATAGGCGGGTTTTTGTTTCCGGGGTAGTTGACCTGAGACGATTAAATGTGCCATTGTGTCGCAAATTACGCGAGTTGCCATGAGTGAGGTCATGTCGCTGATGTCGTAGGGAGGGGAAACTTCCACTACTTCTAAACCGCACACAGGGGCTTTTTGCACAATTTTTCCTAGCAAACTTAAGGCTTCACGGGGTAATAAACCGCCTGGTTCCGGCCAACCTGTACCAGGAACAAATCCCGCATCGATGCAATCAATATCGAAGCTGATGTAAACGCAGTCAGTTCCATCGAGTGCTCTTTCTAAGGCAAAGTCAACTGCGGCATCGATTCCTTTTTCCACAATGTCCGTAACGGTGAGGATGTTGGTAGAACGTTCCCGGCAAACTTTCACGCCTTGACGGGGAACTTGCCAACCTCCGATTCCCAACTGCACTAAGTTTTTCGCTGGGGCGTTTGCCATGTTGGTGGCGTGGAACCAAGGACAGGTGTGCATCCTTTCGTCGAGGTCGGTTTCTTGGGTGTCGGCGTGGCGATCGAAGTGAATAATACCAACTTTTTTGTCTCCCAAGTGGCGACAAATACCTCTGACTGTGGGGAAACCGATCGAATGGTCGCCGCCTAAAATAATCGGAAATGCCCCAGAACTGAAAATGTGAGCAATACCTTTAGAAATTTGGTCAAATGACTTTTCGTTATTGGCAGGAATGGTGAAAATATCGCCAACATCGCACAGAGTAATTTGTTCGCGCAAATCCACCCCTAACTCAAAGTTGTAAGGAGTGTACAATGCAGAAATCCGGCGAATCCCCTGTGGCCCGAAACGAGTACCGGGACGATAAGTAGTTCCTGAGTCGTGCGGCACACCGACTATTGCCACATCGTACTCCCCAACTCTCCGCACATCTTCTAAATAAGGTGCTTTCATGAAGGTGTTGATGCCTGCGTAGTGGGGCAGTTCGCCGCGAGAGAAAGTGGGAATAGTGCGATCGCGAATACTATCTGCTGCTTCTAATCCATATTCCAGCCCTTTCGACACTTCCATCTGCCAACCTGTTAAAGGCAACCGCGCTTCCAATTCTAAAGCGCGTTCTGCTTCGCTTGGTCTGTGACCGTTATTGGAGTTGGGACTCTGAAATAAAGGATTTTCTGAAGGATTCTCAGTCATTGGGACACCTTGAATTTTTGCAAAACAACTAGATTTTCTAGCTTGTCTCCTGAAAGCCAAAGAGAAAGCCCAGGAGAACAAAGCCGCAGCCTCTTTGACTGGTGCATTTCTCCCGGGCTTTTCTCCCGCCGTGTGGCTAGCTAATCCTTCCAAACAAATAAAAAATTCTGAGGTTTGCCAGCTGCTTCTCTCGGACCTGCGTTTGGCAATACTTTCTCGGAGTTGTGTCCAAACCGGAACCCTAGAAGCTACTAATTTTTGGTTTCTCTACTCCTGTAACTGTATACCAAACTTTTTAAGCTTCTGTAGCACAAGTTACAAAATGATGATTTTTTGTGAACTTCTTCTCTTTCCTTCGCGCTCTTCGTGTCTTCGTGGTTCAAAAAATCTTTTTTATTGAACCACGAAGACACGAAGGAAGAACACAAAGAAAGAAACTGAATTTAGAAGTACTATATATATAGAGAATTTGAACGATCGAATGCTAATTAATTCTGATAACTGGCTAGATTGGGTCACTGTTTTTGGTTATTTAAGTTTTACTGTCTTTATTATGTGGCGGGTATTCACTAGTAAATGAAGTCAAGAAAACACACTACTTAAATAATGATAGGCAATCGGATTTTAGTATACCTTTAGTAACTTTGATATTGCGAAAGCTTTTAGCAATAATTTCTTCGCAACTTAAGTCAATTTGGGGAACTCCTAACTCAATTAAATCTTTAATGGAAGCGCCAATAATAATTTCAGAAATGCCAGCCCAAATGCTAGCTGTAGTACACATTGGGCAAGGTTCGCAGGTGGTATACAAAGTGTAACCTTCCAAAGAGGTGCTGTTGAGCTTTTTAGTTAAAAGTCGAATGGCGTTAACTTCGGCGTGGGCGGAAGGATCATAATCGCGTTTGACAGTATTGTGGGCGGCGATCGCAATTTCCCCATCCTTCACTATTACCGCCCCAAAGGGTGTATTGCCTTGCTTCGCCTCTGCTAAAGCTACTCTCATCAACTCTTCTGGGCTCATGTTTTCACCTCAATAAACGGTTTGTGATCGCGATCGCTTTTACCACTATATGACTATCACAAGCCTGTCATCAGTGTAATCACCGAGGTTGGCTTTATTTGTTTCCATAATAAAAGCATAGAGTTCAGCTAAAACCAATGACTAACCAACTTAACCTCCTCCCCTGTGCCCTTTCTGACTTATTCGCCGACGTTACCAGTTCTGGACGGATTACCCTTGCCGATCGCTACGGGCTAAAAGCCGCTATTCTGCAAGGTTGCTTGAGTGAAGAAGAACAAAGCATTTTAGACAGATTGCTTTATGGTGTACGTCGGGGACGTTTGCAAATGGTTAATGAAATCTCTGCTGTAATGTAAATTCCTTTGCACAGCGAACTCTGGTCAAATTATTAAGTTTAAAAATTTACTGAACTCTCCAGAAACAAACTGGGCTAATCTAGCTCAGTTTTTACTTTTTAAGTTTGTTGTAAGCGCTTGAGCGCTTGAGCACTGAAGTGCTCACAACGAACCTTATATTTGTTTGTTGTCAGCGCTTGAGCGCTTGAGCACTGAAGTGCTCACAACGAACCTTGTATTTACGAAATTATTCGCTGTAATTTAAGAAGTAGTTTTACCCAAAAATTTTCAGAAATGGAAGATTCAACTTTTGTAATTTTTCTTGCCTTTGGAGTTATTTGGGCAATTATGGGCACAGCAGCTTGGATTGCACTCCTTAAGTCTGAAGGTGAAGAAATTCGTTTTGGCAAATGGGGATTGATTGTAATTATCCCCATTTTGATTCCCTTTATTGCTGCTTTAGTTATTGCCGCACTTTCTCGCAGTTAATTATGTTACATAATTCATGGTTAAGTAGGTAGATCTAAATAAAGTAAAACAAGGGCGGGCAAGATGCCCACCCCACAAGAAAGCTGAAAATCTTGTGGGGTGGGCATCTTGCCCGCCCCATTGATAGATAACTATTTTCACTTTATTTATTTACACCTACTTAATAGAAAATTTTATTTCTCTTAATTAACCATGAATCATCACCAAAATTATTGGGGTTTATTTAATGGTTCAAATCTGGAAAATACACTTTTTGGTTGGGGAGAAGTTCCCACTGAATTTACTACAATTTCAACTTGGTTAGGATTGCCGTTAGTAATCACTGGATAGGAAGTTGTATTAATGAAACGCACTCGATTATCAACAATAATTCTTGCTTGAACTGTATATGTGTTTTGTGCGTTAATCCTGTCTTGGTTATAGACAATTTCAAAGGGAAAGGGAACTTGGCGACGTTGAGTAGGAATTATTTGTTGCCCAATCACAGCTGCGGCAGCATCTTGTTTAGATGTGTCTTGTAGTTGTACAATCACTAAGGCATCTGTTGGTAAAGCTATTCTTTCTCGATAGGTTACAGTACCACTGACGCTGGAAAACTGAGTTGTTGTAGTGGGAGTTTGCGCGATCGCAGTTGTACTATTAATTAAGGCTGTGGTACTTAGGGCGATCGCCAAAACCGAACCGATCGTTTTCATTTTCAGTCCTGCTTACAATAAAAATTACTTACAGATTTAGACTTATTCTCCCATCACTCAGTTCCATTTTTTTCAAAATTAGAAAATTTCACCCTAACCAAGTTAGAAACAGGGAAAAGGAATAATCCCATCCTTTCCCCTCTAGTTAACTTTTAAGCTGTTGTTGTTTCTGGAAAACAAACTTTTGTCCCGCCTAAACCACAATACCCACCAGGATTTTTAGCGAGATACTGTTGGTGATAAGCTTCAGCATAATAAAATTCTGGTGCATCAAGAATTTCCGTGCTAATCTGTCCATAACCCGAAGCATTCAGCGCTTTTTGATAAGCTGCTTTTGCAGCTTCTGCTATTTGCTTTTGGGTTTGGGAATAAACATAAATTCCTGAACGGTACTGAGTTCCAACATCGTTACCTTGACGCATTCCTTGAGTCGGATCGTGACTTTCCCAAAAAACTTTCAGAAGTGATTCGTAACTAATTACTTTGGGGTCAAAAACAACCAAAACAACTTCATTATGACCCGTCATTCCGGTGCAAACTTCTTGATAAGTTGGGTTAGGAGTTATACCAGCTGCATAACCAACTGCTGTGCTAAATACGCCTTCTTGTTGCCAAAATTTGCGTTCTGCGCCCCAAAAACAACCCATGCCAAATATTGCCTTTTCCATTCCTTCTGGAAAGGGCGGTTTTAGAGGATTACCATTAACAAAATGACGCGCAGGTACAGCCATAGCTTCCTCACGTCCAGGTAATGCTTGATCTGGAGTAGGTAAGCTCAGTTTTTTGCCAAATCCGAATATTCCCATAAATTCCTAACTTTGCTTTTTAATGAAAGTCTTTACATTTCTTAATTTAACGCACTTGGCAAAAATTTGTATATAGTTCAGAGATTTTTAGCCACTATACAGACTTTTAATTAGGACTTACGCAAAGCCTTTATCCGTAGGGTGCGTTAGTCCTAACGTAACGCACCATCCCACCACCTGATAGCGTCACTGCGTAAGTCCTGTTAATGCTTCGCTTATGCCAATATTCTCGGAGTCAGGGGTCATCAGGGCTTGTATCCGATTATTTTTGGTCAAAAAAAGCGGCTACTTTAGCACAGTTAAAAACTGCCCTAAGTTTGTAATTTTCCCTATGTTCGCCAAAACAGTTTCAACCTAGTAAATAAACTGACAATATAGCCAACAGTCAAAGTGTAAAAAACTCCTTTGAGAAACCCATGCAGAGGAGTTTGCACATTGGCAATTACAAATGTTTCAATTCCCAAGCCAATAAAAATCGGCCAAACTAAATTGGCAAATCCTACATAACCAATCATCGGGTTTTGTCCGTTGTCAATTAACAAATGTAGGGGTTTTTGCCATTTAAAAACCTCTATCAATATAGTAAAAATAATCAATACAAAAAAGGAGATTCCTGTAGTTAAAAAGAAGTAACTGTAAGTAGCCGGATCTTTCTTAATTCCCCCTTGGTAAGGTTCAAAGAGTAAACCCAACGCCAACCAATAAACGCCCCAATAATACAATTTTTGCATGAAAATTTCAGTTTCATTTTTTGGGTTAACGAATAGAAACCCAGCTAAACAGGAAATAGCTGCACTAACTAATGTTGTTTGCCATACCCATCTAGCTTGTAACCCGATAAGTAAGATTAAAATATTAGCTAACAAGACCAATGTTATTGCTAATAATTTATAATTATGTTTGCTGTTTAAATAATTATCTAAATTCGGTTTTTGTAGCCAATTTAAAATTATATCTCCGGCAATAGTTCCGGGAATTACGATAAACAAATAAGATAAATAATGAAATTTAAATATCCAAGGTACAGGAGAATATGCCCACAATGCAGCAGTCCAAGTTTTAGCAACTGTGGAAGATAAGCGGAGGGCAAATAATAAGCCGAGGATTCCCACTCGCAATTTGAAATTAAATCTGGTAAATAACCAAATTATTGAACCAAAAACAGCCGTATTTGTGAGAACAATTAAAATAATATCGCTGCGGGCTAAAGAAAAACCTATGCCATTAGTATAACGGATTCCAGAAATAATAATAACTGCTAAGATCCAAGCGCCAATTGTAGTTGCTGGTTGGGGAATTTTTCTCCAGCTACTTGGCAAGCGAACAAACATGAAAAATAAGATAACAAATCCAATTACAGCAATTAACCATTTGTCTGGGAATGAATTATCAGCGATTTCACTTGGTCGAAAATGTTCTAAAAATATAGCGAATGCGCCCAAAAAAAAGCCTCTTTTGAGAATATAAAGAATCACCTTAATTTGGTTAGTTATTCCTGATTTAATCCGATGAGAAAGGGCTAAGGGAATAGATGCACCCATCGCAAATAAAAACAAAGGAAAAACTAAATCAACCCAGGTTAAACCGGGCAAATTGGGATTATAAGTGTGAGTTGGTGGGGGTTCTTGGGCGTGATACATCCAAGCGGGTAAAATTCGGTAAGAAATTGTCCCCGATAGCACCATTGTTAAAACCGCGAATCCGCGCAACGCATCTAATGAGTAGGCGCGTTTTTGATCGGAAATAGAAATCGTATTTTCCCCTTGTTGATTTGAACTCAAATTTTAACCCCAAGTAAACAAATCAGCTGTAGTTTTCCGGCAACAATAAAGCCTGGTTTGAATTTCATGCTTAACAATGGCATAACGCCAACCCAAGAGTACTCCTTTTTGATAAGGTGTGGGATAAGCATTAATTTTTGGTGATTCTTCGCAAGGTGTACGACAAAGAACTTTGCCTTCGGCGTATCCCTGCCAAAATTCGGTGGCGTTTTTGCCGGAGTTATGTAATTGTAATCGGTAATCAGCCATGAGTAATTCAATTTGCATTAAGTGTTGCTGAATTACTTCTCCTTGGTGCAACCATTTCCATAATTGGTATGATTTCTGTCCCCAGGATTTGTTGCGCCGAATTGCTTGCCAAACTTTTTCCCAATTTAAGGGATATGTTTGTTCTAATACAGCGATCGCCATTCCATCAGCTATTGCTTCCTTGATCCCTTTGGTAGCTTGTTGATATTGTTTCCAAGCTGCTTCTAAACAGATTAATGATGCTTCACAAGTTTTCAGTTTTTGATCTGCCCAACGGTTTTGCATAGTTATTTTTCTTTAAGTTTTTTGGATGTTTACAGGTAATGTGCTCAGATGTTTTCTATAATTATTGCGGTTCATGTTTCGTACTCCTTCACTGTTATGTCTCCTCACTGTTCTACTCAGAGCGAAGAATCTGCTATTACCTAATATATGACTATTCCGACCTGGATCACTCTGTCTCGTCTTTTGGGGTTGCCCTTTTTACTCTATGGTTTACATTATCCAAGTACTTCAAGTCGTTGGATATGTTTGGTAATCTTTCTTATAGCTGCTGGTACGGACTGGCTGGATGGTTATTTAGCAAGAAAACTTAACCAAGTGACCGATCTGGGGAAGTTTCTCGATCCTTTGGTGGATAAGCTGCTGGTATTAGGGCCATTATTAGCGCTGATAGAATTAGGTCAAATACCAGCTTGGGGTGTGTTTTTAATTTTGGCGCGAGAATTAGCGATCGCAGGTTGGCGCGTCAATCAAACTAAAATTTCTGGCGCAAATATTTGGGGTAAACTAAAAACTGTCAGTCAAATTTTGGCGATCGCCCTTCTGATCGCACCTTTACCTGCAAATTGGCAAGTATATTCTGTAGTTGCTTTTTGGATTTGTGTTGTTCTCACCTTGATTTCGGGAATTATCTATGTTCTGCCACAAAATCCAACTAGCAATGATTTTTCTCAGTAGAATTTTACATAAAAATTTAATATTTGCAGAAAAACCTAGTTTCTTGGACTTACTAGTTCTCTGGCTAAAAATATCCGCAGAAACCAAGTTTTTTAGTTGTTATTTTTAACGTCTAAAGTCGATGGTGAACGGTTGACCGTCTAGTTTTCCACCACCAAAAATTGACTGAAGTTGACCATTGCGATAAGTCACTACTATGATTCCTGAAGCATCTGCATTACCGGAGTTAGTTAAGGTGACTAATAGCTGACTTTGGGGGCCATTTTCCCATTTTCCACCAAAGTTAATTTGATTTCCGTTACTAGCCCTCAGTTGTATCTTTGCAGTATTATCAGCTATTGTATCGACTGTGACGCGATTGACACTCAGTGCCGGACGACTACCTATTGCTAATGTTCCGCGTCCTGTAGCGACTGCTGCTTCTACAGACTGGGGAGTTGTGAGGATAATTGTAGCAGGTGCGATCGCAGTTATTCCTAGCAACATAGATGCTGCTACAGCGCCAAATTTGATATTCAATCCCATGATTTTCCTGTTAGTTACAAAACTCTTTATTTAAAGAATATCATTCCTCCTCTTTTGTTCCTTAAATTGGAGATCCCCCATTATCCCCCTTAAAAAGGGGGACTTAAAAAAAAGGGACTTAAAAAAGTGCAACTTAAACCAGTTTCAAGTTCCCCCCTTGGTAAGGGGGTTAGGGGGGATCAAGTTCCCCCCTTGGTAAGGGGGTTAGGGGGGATCGAGTTCCCCCCTTGGTAAGGGGGGTAAGGGGGGATCAAGCATTTGTCGCCAACTTTTTATATCCTGTAAAAAGGTAGAGACGTTGTATACAACGTCTCTACCTTTTTACGACGTTTCTACATTTTTAGGTTTGCAGTATTTCATCATCTACTGAAAAATCAATCTCAGATTTATCCCTTCCAGAGGCGAGAAAGTCATTTTCAAAGGAATCTTTTAAGCCGGAAATTAAATCATATTCTGGTTTCCAATTCAATTCAGTCATTGCTTTATTAATTGAAGCGAAAAAGTGCTGTAATCGTAATGGGAAACCTTTACGTTTGCCAAAGTCGAATTTTTTCGGATCGTAATGGACGATTCTTAAATCATCAGGTGATTTTCCGGCTGCAATTGCACAAGCACGGGCTAATCCATCAAAGGTAACGTAACGTTCACCGGATATATTATAAACTTGTCCGATCGCTTTTTCATTGCCTAAAACTGCTGCCATTGCGTTAGCTAAATCTTTGCAATGTCCGAGTTGAGTAATATGTAATCCGTTACCGGGAATGGGGATGGGTCGATCGCGCACTATGCGATCGAAAAACCATGCTTCCACATCATTATAATTCTGAGGCCCATAAATATAAGTGGGACGAATGGAGGTAAAAGGTAAACCTTTTTCTTGCAGATAAGCTTCGGTTTCAAACTTTCCTTTGTGGCGACTTTTGGGATCGATCGCATCCCCTTCAATGTGAGGTAATTGATCGGTTTTGAGATAAACTCCCGCCGAACTCATATAGACAAAATGTTTAACTTTGCCGTTAAAAATATCAGCTAAAGGTTGAGTATCGCTAAGTTCGCGCCCGTTGTTGTCAAAGATGGCATCAAACTTTTCATCAGCTAACTTTTCTTTGATTCTGTCAGCGTCAGTGCGATCGCCATGAATTTCTTCTATACCTTCTACTGGTGCGGGTTTATTGCCTCGATTAAATAATATAACTTCGTGACCTTGTGCCACCAAAATTTTAGTTAAATAAACTCCGATAAACCGAGTCCCGCCCATGATTAAGATTCGCATTTTGTCTCGTTCCCAATTGTCAACTATCTGATTTTACTTCTGATTGACTTTGCTTTTTCAAAAAACTTTAGTTATTTTACAACCTTAGTTGAGTTACGGCGATTTTCCCGGAGAAGCAGACATCGACATCGGTGTTGGGAGTGCGATCGCGATCGGCATATTTTCCGTAATAATAAAATTCATCATTTTCGATGCGATAATTTACAGGTAAAGGAGATTTAGAAGGCTCACAAAACACAATTTCTGGATCTGGTTCTCCCGGTAATAAATGGGGTAAATTGACATTCCAAAAACTTCCAGGTTCCCAAGGGCGATCGAACAAATCAGCTAATACTTTCGCTGTCCATCTCGCAGCAGTATCCCAATCAACATTTAGCTTCCCTTTGCGATAGTGAGAAACCGCAATTCCGGGAATTCCGAGAATTGCTGCTTCCCTAACAGCGGCGACAGTTCCCGAAATATAAACATCAACCCCTAAATTGCCCCCAGCGTTAATTCCTGAAAGCACCCATTTAGTATTAGGAAAAAGGTGACTTAAAGCAATTCTGGTACAGTCAGCGGGAGTGCCACCAATGGCAAATTCTGTTTCCGATCGGCGCACAACATTGATTGCGTGAGTGGTGGTAACTTGATGCCCACAACCTGATAAATGATCTTTTGGAGCAACAATTATTCCTTTGCCATTGACTGCTTTTTGTAATGCTTGAATGCCAGGGGCATCGATGCCGTCGTCGTTAGTCAGAATTAGAGTCATTTGTTTTAGGAAAGTATAAACAGATATCTTGCACAATTATCATTAAGTATCACAATCTGCAAGGTATGGTCATTATAATTTTTGAGGAAGTTTATCAGCTAGGATGAATATATCAAAGAAAAGTTAAGTTTAGAAGGTTTTTAAGATAACTATGATATTGTATTTATAAGTGAAAAAAGCGATTAGGCTCAAGATATGAGCAACGACAACGGACAAAACGAGGAAAGTACTGTTTCCTCAAGTAGCCAAAAACAAGGAAATTATTTTAACCACAATCAAAAACTTTCTACAGATGGTAATTTACCGTCATCAGAAACAACTAAAGTTCAGGTAACACCGGAGAAGTTTTTGCTCCGAGGTAAACAAAGGCTAGAGAGAGGAGACTATCGAGGAGCAGCGGAAGACTTTAACCAAGCTCTACGTTTAGATCCCAATTATGTTGATGCTTATCATCATCGGGGACAGATCCGTTATTTTGTGGGAGACTATTCAGGAGCAATTAAGGATTACAGTTTAGCAATTCGGATTAATCCTAAGTTTGCCCAATCTTATTTTCATAGGGTTTATGCTCGTTCGGCGTTAGGAGATTATTCAGAAGCGCTCAAAGATTTACACTTAGCGATTAGTATTAATCCACAATTCGCTGAAGCTTATATCCATAAATGTTATATCCTTAATCAACTAGGAGATTATCAGGGAGTAAAAGAAAATTATCGGCAAGTTTTACAATTTAATCCCAAAGACGCTGAAACTTACATTGCTAGAGGTACTGCTCGTGCTGCTTTAGAAGATAAAGAGGGAGCAATCAAAGATTTTACCCAAGCTCTAAGCCTAGAACCTAAAAATATAAATGCTTACATTAGTAGAGGGCTAACTCGTGATGAATTAGGAGATTATCATGGAGCTATAAAAGATTATAATCATGCTTTAAATATCAATCCTAAATCCGCAAAAATTTATACAAATCGTGGTCTTGCTCGTGCTGCAATGGGAGACACTCAAGGAGCAATAGAAGACTACAGCCGTTCTTTGCTGATTAATCACTATTTTGCCGCAGCCTATGTTAATAGAGGCATTGTTCGTAACACAACAGGAGACAAACAGGGAGCAATAGAAGATTACAACAAAGCATTACAAATAAATCCTAATTTCGCGGCAGCTTATATTAATCGTGGTGTTACTCGTGCTGCAATGGGAGACAATCAAGGAGCAATAGAAGATTACAATCAAGCACTAAAAATTAACCCCCATTTTGCTGAAGCCTATAACAATCGAGGTCTTGCTCGTGCTGCTTTACAAGACTATTTTGGAGCAATAGAAGCTTACGATCGAACGCTGCAAATTAACCCGAATTTAGCAGCAGCTTACAACAACCGAGCTATTGCTGCTGCTGCAATAGGAGATTATCCAGGAGCAATAGATAATTTAACCCAAGTTTTACGAATTAATCCGCAAGATGCTTGTGCTTATTTCAACAGAGGTCTTTTCCGCTCTAGTTTCAATCATCGACAAGCAATAGAAGATTACACTCAAGCTTTGCATATTAAACCTCACTATGCTGAAGCTTACTTTCAAAGAGGAAAAACTCGCTACAATCTTGGAGATACGCAAGGAGCTATAGAAGATTTTAATCAAGCTATCAAAATTAATCCTAATTATGCTGAAGCTTACGGCAATAGAGGTATTGCTCTTTCTGCCAATGGTAACAAAATAGGTGCTATTGAAGATTTACAAAAAGCTGCTAATTTGTATCTTGACCAAGGCAATATGGAGAAATACCAAAAAGCGCTAGAGCTAATAAAAAAAATCTAGATTATTCCTTTAAGGTATGGCTAATTGAATTGGGGAATGCGGGTAATACTTGTAGGATAGAAACACCGCTTGCGTCTCCCAATTTCCATGACCGATTCCATCCAACAACAAGCCCGCCAAATTCTCAATACTCTAGCATCAATTCCCTTTGAGCAATGCCAACCAATAACTCGCAGCTTTAACAACATTCCACCCCGCCCTGGACTCTACGCAGTCAGACATCGCACCGAAGGACTACTTTACATTGGCAAAACCAAAAGTTTGCGTGGGCGCTTTAGCGGTGGTCACAAAGCCTTCTTATGGGCATGGCTCGATCGATACAATGATGAAGATGTCCGTATTGCGATCTATTTGCTCTCACCTTGGGAAACTCCTGCGCTACTATTAGAGCTAGAAACAGTTATTTTAAGAGCAACTGAGCCACCCTACAACGTCCAAATTCCTCCAGAAAGTTAGATCCTATGCAGACTAATAGCTTAGAACAATTATCTGCTGCTGACGCTCAAGCTATCCTCGATCGCCTACCCGAACGAATCCAGCTTGCTTTAGTTGCACGCGCTGCTGAAATTGAATACCCGATCGAAACCGTTGTGGAAATGGCAATAGCCAGCTTTCTTGATTCTGAAGCATTGGGTTTTGCAGACTGCAAACCAGGGCGGGGTCAATAGTTGCCCTTTGGGATTTGTTAGTGAATTTTTAGTGCGATCGCAAATTCCCTAAAAAATAAATCAAATACTATAAACAAATAACAATTTATATAACCAGCACCTCTATAATCGCTGATTATTGAATCGCCAATCAAAACCAACTACCCACTACCCACTACCTCAAAACGGCATATCATCATCATCAAAATCTGGCGATATATCATCATTAATTTCTAAATTTTGCTGTTCATCTTCCATTTGCATATCAATCCAACGCTTTGCCATTTTCAGCGCTTCTTTGGCATTCTTAGCGTTGTGAACGGGAATAAAGCATTTACCACCAGCGTTCCAAACTTCTACGCAAAAAACTGGTCTAGCTTCAATGATCCAACCTTTGTAAATTTCTGGCGAACTCATAAATATTCATTCTCTACTAGGTTGCTAAGTCTATATTAAAATTTCACTGCCTCTTAAGAGTGTGTCCGGCAAATTCTTTGTCGGGGTGGGGAATGGCGATATGCAATCTTGGCAGGCTACGCCAACGCACTTCCCTCATCTAAAATTATCCCTGTACAATCTACTTGGGAAAAATCTACACCACTCAAATTCGCCCCTCGTAAATCCGCCCTCGTCAAATCTACATTACGTAAATCCACATTACTTAGATTAGCTTGATTTAAGCACACTCCCATCAAATCCGCCCCCCGTAAATCCGCACCTGTCAGATTTGCGCCGATTAAATTTGCCTTAGTCAAATTCACAAGGCGCAAATCAGCATTACTCAAATTAGCCTGTTTCAAATTTGCTTTAGTCAAATCCGCAGCTTTCAAATCTGCATCTTGGAGTTTTGCTGTTTCTAACAGAGCTTGTCGCAAGTTTGCCTTACTCAAGTCTACGCTCCTCATCTCTACGCCTGTTAGATTAGCACGACTTAAATTAGCACCTCGCAAATCTGCACCACAAATGTCTACATCACTTAAATTTACTTCTACTAAAGATACATCAGGCGCAATCAAATAAGCACCTAACTTGAGAGGATCAACATCATCAGAAAAACGAGTTCGCCGAGTATAAACAGCTTTTTTCAAAATCACTTCTCGTAAATCAGCGCCAGTTAAATTAGCCCCACTTAAATTTACCCCACTCAAATTAGCTGCAACTAAATTAGCATTACTCAAGTTAGTTTCTCTTAAATTTGCCCTTCGCAAATCTGTGCCTCGCAAATCTGTATCACTCAGAGCAACACCACTTAAATTAATCTGTGGTAGCAACATATTCGGGCCTATTAAATAAGCCCCGGCTTTAGCGATATCAAAACTTTCTGGGTAACGAGTTGCTAAGTTATAAACAGCATTTTGTAACTTTACTCCCCGCAAATCTGTGCTACTTAAATCTGCGTCACATAAATTTGCGCCACATAAATTAGCTTCTTCCAAATTAGCGCCCACTAAGTTCGCTTTGCAGAAATTAGCTCTTCGTAAATCTGCCTGATGCAAATCTGCACCAACTAAGTTTACTTTCCATAAGTTAGCTTCAGTGAGTACTGCTCTCCTCAAATTAGATAAGTTCAGACAAGCTTCGCTTAAATTAGCTAAAGTAAGACAAGCCTCACTCAAATTTGCCTCAATTAAATCGGCGAAAGTTAAGCAAACTTCCCGCAAATCCACTTTTTTTAATTCCGCTTTCCTTAAGTAAGCGCCTCTGAGATACGCACCCCGGAGATCAGTTCCTTTGACATAAGGATTAAGAGAATTTGCACCGATCGATCCTTGCCAATTACGATTTTCTTTACTAAATTTGTCCCCTCGTTGATTCGCCACAATTTTCGGTAGTCGTACTAGGTTGTAAGTTTGCCAATTTAACAAATATTAAGTAATTTCTTTACTAAGTTAAATAAAGAAAAAGCCTAAATCATCACTCACTAAATCTTATATTCAATCTATCTCACTTTATCATGGCAAAATGCCACAGTGAAAGTACTTAATATTTACTAATAATTTATATAGTGTCTGCGTAAATTTGAGGTAGTAAGCACCCTGAATGCTGCCATCATCTTAGTTAAAACACTTAACAAGCACCTTTTTTAGCCAAAACTACCCAAATTGTCTGAAAAATTAAATAGATATCATAAGCAACCGACCATTTGCGCTGATAGTCAACATCCATCCGCACAATGTCCTCAAAGTCTGGTAGAACGACCATTTGCTTGCCATTCGCCTGTAATACCGGGTTTAACTTGCAACCTTTCCCAGTGGTGAATTTCGTATTTTTCCACTTCATCAACTGTGGGTGGACGAGTTCCGACTAAACTCATATCTCCTAGTAAAACATTCCAAAATTGGGGTAATTCATCTAAGCTAGTGCGGCGCAGGAAACGACCAACTTTGGTGATGCGGGGGTCATTGTCATTTTTGAAGATGTGACCTTTGGCTTGATTTTTGACTAAATGCTTGAGGTTTTCTGCTTCCACTACCATTGAGCGAAATTTCCAGATGCGGAAAATTCGACCGTTTAAACCACAACGCTTTTGACTGTAAAAGATCGGCCCCGGATTGTCAAACTGAGTTGCGATTTGGCAACTTGCGTTAGTCGGATAAATTTCCTATATATTTACTTTTCTACGGTTGCCAACCAGTAAATTGTGTATGGTTCTTCTAATTTTTGGTAAGTACGAGCTAAAACCGCAGTTAAATAACCTCGTAAATGTTGAGCATAATCAGAATTTAGGGAATATGTTTGATTTTCCAGATCTAAAAACAATTTTCCGGTTCTAATGGCTTGATAATCTCTATTTCGCCAAGATGCTTCTGTTAGTAAACCTGCATCTAATTCTGTAGGAACTAAACCTGCGGGAAGTTCACCCGATAAAAAAGCAAATAACCTTTGTTGACAAGCACGAATATTAATACCTTTACGTTCCAATAAGTTGATAATTTTACCAATGGAAAGTGGTGTTTCGCCAAAGGTACGTAAAAGTTCCAAAAGTAAGAAGTAATCGTTATACTGCTGTCGAGAATTGTCTATAAGTTGTCCATAAAGTGGTAAAATAGCCAATCCTGTAGCCACTCGGTTTTCTGGTTTGATTGTTGATTTTATTTCGGCTTCTTGGATGACTTTAGCATTAGGAAATTTTTGGCGTAACCAAGTAGTTAAACCGGGAAACATGGTAGTTTTACCTGTACAAATAATTTGGGTTATTGCTTCGACAGAACTACCACCTTGGGTTAAAAGTGTGTTTAATTCTCGATTTAAGCTTTGGACAAAACGAGTAATTACACGCTTTTGTAAATCTTGTTTCCTGATTTCTCGATCTTCTTCTCCTAGAGTGAAAGTGAAACTATCTTCTTGTGGTAAAGTTACTTTTAAATAACTCGCTGCTGACAACAATGTTTTTCCCCATTCGCTACTTGACAAGCGCATTTGTAATTGCTGGCGAGTTAATAAGTCAGGTTCACCGGGTAAGGGTTTTTCGATTTCTGATTCCCCATTTAAAAGTAATTGACAAACAATGTCTTGATCGAGGTGATTACCTGCGTAGGGAAAACTGCGAAGGGTAAAGTCTTGGTAAGTTAAATATTGCAGTTTTTCTGGTAAGTCAACTAGTGCTAATTCTGTGGTATTAGCTCCAGAATGTATGACTAAAGTTTCACCTTGCCAACGAAGTGGGTAATTTCCTGAGTTATATTTGGTAGTAATATCGGCAATATTTTCTGTGGTTGTTAACTTGTTTGCCTGAAAATGTAGTTCTGTTAAGAGGGATGCGATCGCTTCCTCCACAAAACAAATTTGCTCCCCATTATTCACCAATCCAGATGCTAAAATCCCTTCTCTAATATTAAACCGATAAGCTTCTGAACAATTAGCCGGACAACTTACAAAAATTCCCGCCAAATCTGCGATCGCCGCTGCCAAATCTTCTGCTGCTAACCCTTCAGCAAAGCTACCATTAACCAAATTACTTGATTGGGACGGCAAATTTTCCCGGTTTTCACCCGGATTCAAATATGACAACAGCACTGTTATTTCTGAAATGATTTCCCTTAATTCAATCCCTGGAATTTCTGGATAAATTGCCTGTTCTAAAGCTAAACTCTCACTTTCTTGAGGTTCTGAGTACTTAAATACTGGTTCGGATTTTCCCGTTTGCTCCGAGTAATAAGGTAGCGCAACGTTTAAATAACTTTTAAAGTTTTTTGGTAATGCTTTCCCAGCAAAATTGATTGGTAAGCAAGCACAATTTTTTGATAAATCTGTCTGTTCTGTAACCAACCAACTAATCGGATAAACTTTTTTAGTAGACTTGTTGAACAACACAGCAGCAAGTCCTGTCGTACCAATATCCATTCCTAAATACCAAACGCTAGGCAAAGCAGCAGGTAAAGGAGGTAAAGGACGCAAAGACAACAGAGAAGCAGGAGTAGGACGAGAAATTAATCTTTGTTCTATTTGATGAGCCAGATTTAATGAACCTGATTCTTTCAAAGAATTTTCTGCATTTGCAGCCAACATCTGCGGCTCATTTTTCACTTTCTCTTTTCGTTTTTTCTTACTGGGCGACTTGGATTTTAGTTTTTTTTTTCCGCCTCCACAGATTCTTGGTTAGGTGCTAATTCTGGAGTTTCTGACGGGTTTAATTCTGCATTAATTACCGCCATAGAACTGCTATTAGAATCACCAAATAAGTCTTCAAACTCTGCCAAAATATCTTCGGGAATTGCTGCATTTATTTTTTCTTGTTCCTGTTCCACAGCAGCCGCCAAATCAAAATCGATACTATCAGTAGCATCGCTAATAGTTTCTATAATATCTTCTAGTGGGAGAACCTCCAGTTGCTCAACTCCTCCTAATTCATAAAGGTCTTCATTTAAATCTAAATCATTACTTTCAGTAGCAGATGTAATAGTTTCTATAATACCTTCTGGCGGGAGAACCTCCAGTTGCTCAACTGCTTCTAATTCAGAAAGGTCTTCATTTAACTGTTCTACAATATTATTTCCTAACCAAAGGTCTACTTTTGGTTTAGTAACTGCTAAGTCAGTTGTCAGCAAATCTTCTTCTGGCGATGCCGTAGTTTCAGCTGCATCTTCTATTAAATCTGTCAAAGCAGAAATTGTATCGTTCTGCTTTAATTGCGATATGATAAAATCTGCGTTTTCTAGGTTTTCACTAATTTCTGTTGTCAACTCCACACCATTATCAGGCAGTGCTTCGACTGATGCTGTACTAATTTCTTTTGTCAACTCCACACCAGCATAAGGTAGTGGTTTGACTGACGCTCCGATTAATTCCAATTCAGGATTGATTGCTGTTGTTTCTAATTCAATAAATTGCAGTTTTGGCGATTCTGTTTCCTGCTGCCAGGTAGTTTCTACCTCTTGATTTAGCAACTGAACAGCTTGAATTTTCTCTAGAGTTTCCGCCAATTGTTGATTGACAGTTTCCTGCAATCGGTTGATTAATTCTTGGGAGAATTCTGTAATAAATTGTTGTTGCTCAACTAATACTTCTGGCTCAATTAATGCTTGTCGTTGTTGCTGTAACTGCCGAATTTCATTTAATAATTCTTGCTTTTGTTGCTGCAATAAGGCAATTTCTGTCTCTAATGATTCTGATAATAGCGATCGCTCGTCTGACGCATCAGTTTGCTCTACCCAAATTTGGTAACTGGCGATTTCTGCGACTTGAGTTTCCGCGCCCGTAGCTTGTACTATGGTTAATTGTTCCTGCCATTTTTGCAGCTGTTGGCGAACTCGCTGCAACATTTGCCGATCGGCATTCCCATCCCCCACCAACCAACTAAAGCGGAATTTACTATCTTTGCTAAGTACTGCATCAATCTCAGCAATCAGTGCTTGGATTTTAGCTGTTTGGAACGTCATTCGATTTTCGATTTTAGATTTTAGATTTTAGATTGACTCCACAGGTTAGTTCAGTCTTTGCTTCTATCCGGGAATTCCTCGTTGTTAATCTTAATTTACTTACTAGTTACAATCAAGATGCTAGGTAAATTTATTGGGTTTTCCTGTTCTTCTTTACCATAAATTTACAAAAATTGCAAGGATATATTCAGTGTGAGGCCAAAGAGCGATCGCTCTTAAACTAACCATCTCGTTGTTTTTCGTGATAATCTCTATAGAGTGCTGCAATCGTACTGAGCGTGTCAATTTTAGACACTAAACCATAGTTCTAGGCGGAACTCCTGTTCCCCGAAGATACTGCGGTCAATTAGTTATCATTGATTTGCAGTCCTACTAAATCTGATACTATGCCAACTTATCAGCCTACCAAACTCTAATCAGCCCCTATTGATTTTTAGTTTATTTACTCAACATAGTCTTAGTGAAAGAATGGTCTGATGGAAGACCGAAACCATACTCTAATCCGTTCAACGCCTTTTTTCAAAGGTTTACCAGAAGGTACCGTTGAAAATGCTACAGCCCACCTTGTTACCCGTAATCATCCAGCAAACCAAGTAATTTTGCTAGAAAATGACTGGGGGAGTTCAGTTTACTTCATTCTCGAAGGTTGGGTGAAAATTCGCACGTACAATCTAGAAGGCAAAGAAGTAACCCTGAATATTTTGGGGAAAGGAGAAATCTTTGGTGAAATGGCGGCACTTGATGAAGTGCCTCGTTCCACCGATGTCATCACCTTGGCTCCCACAATAATTGGCAATATGCCTGCTCAGGATTTTGTCAAATTAATTTATTCCGAGCCAATGGCAGGAGTTCGTCTGGCACAATTGATGGGGCGGCGTTTGCGCCAAGTCAATCGCCGACTCCGGTTAAGAGAGTCTGATAGTATGTCACGAGTAGCCGACACAATACTATTCTTGGCAGATGGGCAGGGAAAACAAACTACTGAAGGGGTAGAAATTCCCAACCTCCCACACCGAGAATTGAGTAGCTTGAGTGGACTAGCAAGAGAAACTGTCACCAGAGTATTGACGAAGCTAGAAAAGAAAGGCTTAATTAAGCGGGATCAGGATATTCTGAGAATTCCTGACCTAAATGCTCTGGAAAAAATGATTGTTTAAACCTGCTTACCTTTTGGCAATTTGCATGAGTGAATCTTTCCGAGATCCCGCAGATGAAAATGCTGGTAAATCTAACTCTCCAACTGGGCTACCGCAAACGCAAGTGCAGTCAACTGTGCCCTTGGCATTGGTAGAAACGGCATTTTTAGCTAGTACTGCCAGCTTAATTTGGTTAGTCAATTTTTACTTTCCTTTGGGCCCAGTACTGCGAATCTTTTTCCCAGTTCCCATTGCTTTAGTTTACCTGCGTTGGGGAGCAAGAGCCGCTTGGATGTCGGCTTTAGTTTCTGGGTTATTATTATCAGTGTTGATGGGACCGCCTCGCAGTATTCAGTTTTTCATTCCCTTTGGGTTGTTGGGTGTCCTGTTGGGTGCTTGTTGGCGGCGCAGAACTAATTGGGCAGTATCAATTTTTTTAGGCGCACTCTTAGGCAGCATCGGTTTCTTTTTCCGATTTTGGCTGCTTTCGGTGCTTTTAGGGGAAGATCTCTGGGTTTATGGCATTACTCAAGTAACAAATTTTTTAGATTGGGTATTCCTCAAATTGGGACTATTAATAGAACCAAGTATATTTTTGATTAACGTGATTGCGATCGCAATGGTCTTCCTCAGCAACTTAGTCTACCTCTTCGTCGTCCATATCGCCTCCTGGCTATTACTACAACGCTTAGGCAACCCCATCCCCGAACCTCCCCATTGGGTACAAGTGATTTTGGATTATGAAGAGTAGAGGCAGGGATTGGGGACTAGGGCGGGGTTAGGGGTTAGGGGTTAGGGGTTAGGGAAAAACTCCGTAATCTCCGAAAGCTCCCCAGTCCTGTAGGACAGGCATCTTGCCTGTCATTCCCAGTCCCCTTGATTAAAACTATGATTAAAATTTACACGCAAGAAGAACAGGGAAAAGGTTGGTTGCAAAGGTATCGCGGTTGTCAACCTGTGTTTGCTTGTGTGTTGGGATTTACGGAAACTGGGTTAATTCCGGGAATTTCTGCGGCGGGGGCGACTCCTTGCGATCGCAAATATACCGCCCTAGCTGATGCAGAATTTTTATATAATGGCCCTTCACCAGGGCCAAAATATCCCTTGCCACCATTGCACGCAGGCGCTTCTCCAGTATTAATTTCTCGTGCTGTGGTTGAGTCTCTTTCCTTGCCTCTCTATATATTTAATGCAGGTTTACTGCAACCACCAGCGATCCCAACAATTGATTTAGGAGGTGAAGCGGCTAATTGTTTAACTACAGGAAAAGCCCTCGATCTAGCTATAGTTAAAAGTTTGCTAAATCAAGGGTTAGTTTGGGGAGAAAAGTTAGCCACCCTACATCCATCAAGTTGGCTAATTTTAAGTGAATGTGTAGTTGGCGGAACTACTACTGCATTGGCAGTACTCACTGGTTTAGGTTTTGCTGCTGTTGGTAAAGTTAATAGTAGTCACCCGCAATGTAATCATCAACAAAAGTGGGCGGTGGTACAGCAGGGACTAAAAGCAGCTGGTTGGCTCGATTTTGACAAATTCCCCACTGCTTTGGGGGCACTGCAATTAGTAGCAGCTGTTGGCGATCCCATGCAAATTGTAGTTGCGGGAATGGCGATCGCCGCTAGTAGAATTTCCGGGGTAATGCTCGCTGGAGGTACCCAAATGTTAGCTGTTTATGCCTTAATTCAGGCTATAGTCACAGAATTTTCTTTACCTTGGCAACAGGAACAAATAGTCGTCGGTACAACTCCCTGGGTAGCAGAAGATCCTACAGGTGACACAATAGGTTTAGCTCAAATTGTTGGTTCAGTTCCTTTGCTGAGTAATAACTTCAGTTTTGCTAATTCTTGCTATGAAAAATTACGAGTTTATGAGCAGGGATACGTCAAAGAAGGAGTCGGAGCAGGTGCAGCTTGTATTGCAGCTGAGCTTTATGGAGGTTGGAATCATAGCCAACTTCTCCACGCTGTCGAACTTTTAGCAGCACGGTTAGAACAAAATCAGTAAAATTTCACCGCCAAATCGTTAATAAACTCTTTTAGCTAGTAATTGTTCTTCTAAGGCAGCAATTCGGTTGTATGCTGCTGTTAGTTGTGCCGTCAAGCGTTGAATTTGAATTTCCGGCCCTAACTCTTTTTCCCGATTTGCTGAGTTCGAGTCTGAGTAGCTGTTATCTATCAAAATATCTTTGTGTGCTAAGGCAGCATCTACTCTACTCAAACTACTGTAAGATGGGCGTTCTCCGACTCTACCAATAAACTGATCCGTATCTTTTGGGGTCGATCTCTTGATTTCTGACAAAATTTCCCCCATCCTCTCATTCAAATGTTCAACCAATTGGCAAAGAGTATCTATCTTGTCATTCAATCCATTAACTTGATTTTTTATCGAATCCATCTTATACCCCCATGATATTAAGTCTATCCCTCTATCCTACAGAATAAACTCTTAAAATTTGGCTGGCTTATGAATCATTTAACTTTTGCCAAACTCCTTACGCAATCTTTCTCAGGTGAGGGGAAATTTTACTCATTGGTTGCTATTGCCAGCTGCAAAACCAGATTTTCCCCAGGGAATTATGTTAACTTAATTAAACTAGTTACTTTGTTTGTAGCTAAGGTAAATTCACGGTCAATTAAACATCCTTATTGACAAAAATCCCCTTTGGAAAAATTAACTAGCAAAATTGCCAATTTAAGGTTAAATGAAGCGACGCGATTTTTTATTAGGTACTAGTACTCTAGCGATTTCCAGTTTAGTCACAGGTTGTAGTAGTCCCCAACAGGCAAGTTTAAGAATTAGACTGCTGAAAGATTCTATTCCGGCTCAGCTATTAAATAAATTTCGCCAAGAATTTAAGCAGATAGGTGAATTAGATTTAACGGTAGAAGCACAACTAATTAGCTTGTTCACTAGTTTACAAGAAAAACCAAAATCTCAAAATTGGTGGTCAAGGCTTCCTCTGTTAGCTGGGAGAGAAAAAGCGAGTTCGATCGCAGATTTAGTCACTTTAGGAGATTATTGGTTAGCATATGCGATCAAGCAAAAGTTAATTCAACCTTTAGATCCCACTCAATTGAAACAATGGGAAAAATTACCTCCCCAATACCAGCGATTAGTGCGCCGCAATCAACAGGGAAATATTGACTTAAAAGGACAGGTTTGGGGTGCGCCTTATCGTTGGGGTACGACAATGATTGTTTACCATCGGGATAAATTTAAAGCTGAAGGTTTAAATCCGCCTCAAGATTGGAATGATTTATGGAAAGAGGAGTTGCGCGATCGCATTTCTTTACCCGATCAACCCAGAGAAGTCATCGGTTTAACCTTGAAAAAAATTAATCCCCAATACTCTTACAACACTCAAGAATTAGCTAAAATTCCTCAGATCAAATCAGAACTCAAGGCACTCGATCGACAGGTAAAATTTTATAGCGATAATACCTATTTACAACCCTTGATTTTGGGAGACACTTGGTTAGCTGTGGGTTGGTCTACAGATATTTTACCGATAATTCAACGCTACCCAAACATGATTGGAGCAGTAATTCCCCAATCGGGAACCTCTCTCTGGGCAGATTTATGGGTTCGTCCAGCTAAAGCTAATGATAATTTTAGTTTAGCTAGGGATTGGATTGATTTTGGTTGGCAACCAGAAATAGCAACTTTATTCTCCCGCTTTGGGAAAGCTGCTTCCCCAATTTTTGCTGGCGAAAGTTTGGATGAATTACCAAAAAGTATCCGCCAGAGAAAGTTATTTTTCCCCTCTCCAGAAGTTTACCAAAGAAGTGAATTTCTCTTACCACTTTCCGAAAAAGTGCAACAGCAGTACTTAAAATTGTGGCGGGAAATTCGGTTTCAGGGTTTAGGTTTAGGCGATCGCAAAGGCGGCGGCGCATAATTACCAAAACTTTCCACCCACAAATTGCAATTGTTGGGATTTCCACTATAATCACATCGATAAGCCCCTAAATTTTCTAATTGGGGATTTAATACTTCCACATTGTATCCATCCGGGCGGGAATAAGTACCAAAATGATTCACAAATGCGTATCTTTCTACATAATTTAGTGAATTCCAAATTTGCCGATTTACTATTAAATATACCCGTCTTTGTCCGGGACAAGTAAACCAAAAGTCTAACAACATCGCACCAAATCTTTGTGCAGCCCACCAAATACTAGGCGGTGTAAGACGAGTTTGGGAAATCTCATTTTCTGTAATTGGTTTAGGGCAGATATTGTTTTGTATTCTTTGCTCAAGTCTCTGTCGCTCTTGCGCTTTTACGGGGTGCAAATTAAAGCAAGCTAAGAGGAGAATTAGCCAAAATGTTAGATTTTTCCCGGAAATTTTAACTAATAATTGAGCAATCATATCCAGGTTCGGTAAATTACTTGTTGCTTTCCAGATTTCCCAGATCCCCGACTTCTTGAAGAAGTCGGGGATCTAAAGGGATCTAAAGTTATTCCCAGAGTCGGCGGCGACTAGGGCCATTTAAGCGTTGATGGGTATCATTTAACAGAGAGGGAATATCCAAATTTTCTGGACAACGGGGGAGACATTCACCGCAGGAAGTACAGCGGTTAGCTTTAACTCCGGGAAACCAATGTCCAGCATTTTCAAACATTCGATAACGATATTGACCATAATCTGTCATATCGTAAGCAACCGCAAGATTTCGCAGCCGTAAAACTTCAGGAATGTTTATATTTTCGGGACAAGGGAGACAAGCATAACACTGGCTACATTTGTCTGTTCCCAGAGTAGCTGATTGATGGGTTTGCAGACCCGCTAAAATTTTTAATTCCTCAGTTGTCAGAGGGTCATCTCGATCTGCTATACTTAAAGGCTGTGATAGTTCGCTGGGATTAGCGGCTCCTAGACTCAGGGTAGTAATGCGACGATCGCTCAACAAAAACCGATAATTTAATGCTAAAGGAGATAAAGGCGCACACAAATCTTTTAACTTTGGTGGTGGAGAAAACAAGCGTCCGCCCTTATCAGCAGGTGAGATAATAAAAACGCCCAAATCCTTTTGTGCTGCTAATTCTACGGCGGCGGCGTTCCGTTGGAAAAAGTAATAATAATGCAGATTGACAAACTCAAATAACCCAGAGTCGATCGCCTTCAAAATCAATTCTAAAGGGCCGTGAGTAGAAAAACCAAAATGTCGTACTTGACCATCTGCGATCGCTTGCTGTACCGCCGAAACACAGCCATTTTCTACCCAATCTAAATGTTCCCAAGTATTTAACCCATGAATCGCCAAACAATCCACATAATCAACTTTCAACCGCTCTAAAGACTCATCAATATAGCGGCGCATGGTATCAGCCTGGGCTGTGGGCCCAATTTTACTAGTGATGTAAAGTTGGGAGCGTGGTAGATCTAAACCAGCGCTTAATGCTGCTCCCAGATACTCCTCACTTTTTCCATAGCCTCTGGCTGTTTCTATGTGATTAATTCCTTGCGCCACAGCAAGCTGTACAGTTTCGATCGCATTACCCTCACACTCCAAGTAGCGCATAGTCCCCAGAGAAAACACTGAGAGCCAGAGATTGGTTTTACCAAAACGCCTATATCGCATAGTTAGTCATTTGTCAATTGTCATTTGTCATCTGTCATTTGTGATTTGTCAAAAGGGGACTAATGACATCAGACTAGTGACATCAGACCAGTTAGGCTTCTCCACTGCTGAAGCCACGTCGCTGAATCAAATCTTCGGGTCTAACATTTTCCAGAAATTCCCGGAAAGCCCTTTGTTCTGCTTCATCAGCATCTCTATCTACAGGAATAGAAGCATCAGCAATCACCTCTTCCATCACCCAGATGGGACTACGGGTACGCAACGCCACTGCGATCGCATCACTAGGACGAGCATCAATATCTTTTTTGACCTCGCCTTTGCGAACAGTCAAGATCGCATAAAAAGTATTGTCCTGTAGGGAGTGAATAATAATTCGCTCCACCTTCATTTCCCACGCTTCCAACATATTTACCAGCAAATCGTGGGTCAGAGGTCGGGGAGGCGGTTGATTTTCCAAAGCAGCGATAATTGACTTTGCCTGATCTTGACCGATGTAGATCGGTAAAGCTCGTCGCTCAGTCCCATCTTTCAGGAGTACAATTGGGCTGCGCGTGATTGCATCAACTGCAATTCCAGCGACTTTCATCTCTATCATTGGTTTAGCCTATAGAATACCTTTGGCAAAGGAGATTACATTTATACGATAATCTGGTACTGAACTTTTTAAGGTTAGTACCCTAGAGTTTAGGGTTTGTGAGAGTTACCGATGCAACTCAATACTGGCGTTATAGCCAAGTAAAGTCAAATCGATACCATTCAATAAGAATGTCTTTACATTCCCAGTATGCCCTGCTCTTGACTCTGATCCTAACCGTGCCTGCAAAATTTTCACATTTCCCTAAAAAAATTACATTCCTCAGCTGGTTGGACAAGTAGGTTTGAGAGGCATATATACCATAAAATTAGGAACCAAAAATAAAATTTTTCTTAAAACCGTGTTTACAGGACTAATTCAGAGCTTAGGAACGATTCAATTTCAGAGTGGCGATCGCGTCAGCATCACCTGTGCCCAACAGACAGCAGATGTGATTTTGGGGGATTTAGCGATCGGAGACAGCGTAGCCGTAGACGGCATCTGCCTCACCGTAGAAGAAATACTAGCCCAAGGATTTCTAGCCACCGCCTCAAGAGAAACCCTCAGTCGCACCCGCTTAGGCAAAGAAAAACTAGAATACAACAGCGTCAACCTAGAAACCTCACTTCGAGTCGGAAGCAAACTAGGCGGACACTTCGTAACCGGACACATTGACGGAGTAGGTTGTCTAGAAACAGTAGAACAAACCGTCAACTCTTGGGAAATGGGTTTTAGTGCCCCCGAATCAGTCGCCCGTTACATCGTCCCCAAAGGCAGCATCACAGTAAACGGTGTCAGCTTAACCGTAGCCGAATCCAACACAGACGGCAGATGGTTCAAAGTCGCAGTCATTCCCCACACCTACGCCCACACCAACCTCTACCTATTAAAAAACGGTAGCCCGGTAAACCTAGAAGCCGATATTTTGGGCAAATACGTCGAAAAACTCGTAAATTTCCGCACATCACCCCAAAGCATCACACCCGAATTCTTAATCGAAAACGGGTATGTTTGAAGACTGAGGACTAGGGGTTAGGGGGTAGGGGGTAGGGGTTAGGGAAGAACTCCGAGAGCACCTCTGCCCCTGTGCCCCTCTGCCCCTCTGCACCTCTGCCCCTGGAGCTCCCCTGCTAGAAATCACTCGCCAGCAGAAAACAGTGGAGGCGGTGCATCCGTTCCAGGTATGGCGATTACAGGTAACTCAGCGCTAGGTATCGGAACTTGGGGCGATAACTTTTCTGTTTGTAAGGTATTTGGTGGCACCTCATAAGGTTGGACTTCCTGTGGTAAAGTTGCCTGACCACTTTGGAAAGCCCGTACCAATCGAGCTAGAGAATATTCCAACTGCACTCCGGGGTCTTTAGCTACCCAACCTTGGGGTGTTTGTTCCCGAACTTCAAAATGCAGGTGAGGGCCATTTGAATGACCGCTCTCACCAACTCGACCGATAACTGTGCCCTGTTCTACCCAATCTCCAGGTTTAACACTAACTTCGGATAGATGACCGTAGCGAGTTTCTTGTGCATCTTGATTGTGACGCAATACCACCGCCAAACCGTAACCGCCCAAGAAATCAGCAAGGGCTACCCTACCCGCATGAGCCGCTAACACAGGTGTTCCCATCGGTGCGCCAATATCTGTGCCAGCATGAAAGCCCCTCTCGCCTGTAACAGGGTGGATTCGCCAGCCAAACATAGAAGTAATTTGGGCGGGAATAGCCAAGGGGAAAATCATGGCTAGATTGGTACGGTTGGATTCGTTATCTGATGAATCGCTGGGGTTGATGGAGTTGTAGTAATAATTTAAAGCCCGATTAGGAGGAATTTGATTGTTCCTGGAACCACCGATTAACCCATTGATATTAGTGCTGGCAATTTGAGTTTCACCCCTTCTAATCACTCCACTGCGACTCATCCTGATGCCGTTGGGAGTTACCTTAATTGGGCCTACTCTGACTTGATTGGCAGCTGCTATGGTTGTACCTCGCCGTCGCGTTGCTCTAGCTGTTTCGGTATTCTGTATTCCTTCATCGGAACGTTTTCGGGAAACACGGGAGTTTGAAGGTTCTATAGTTATGCGCTCAATTTCATAAGTTCTGGGGGCGCGACTGATTTCGGTAGAACGAGTGCGTCGTTCGATTTGATAAGTTCTAGGGGTGCGACTGATTTCGGTAGAACGAGTGCGTCGTTCGATTTCATAAGTTCTAGGGGCGCGACTGATTTCGGTAGAACGAGTGCGTCGTTCGATTTCATAAGTTCTAGGGGCGCGACTGATTTCGGCAGAACTTGGGCGCTCAACGTCGAAAGTTCTGGGGGCGCGGCTAATTTGAGTGCGGGAAGTATCACGACGGCGAGCAGTTACAGTACTTCTTCTGGCTCTGGGTCTGACTGTTGCTACATCTGCGCTAGGCTCTTCAATAGTGAATTGTTCTCGAACTACTCGCTGACGTGGTTTGTTACGTTCCCGGAATACTACTGCGCTGGGTGGTTGATAGGAACGTCCGGGGAGATCTCGTCTAGTAGTTGCTCCTATGCTGTAATCTGTTGGGTCAATGTAGGAGTTGGTGCTGTTGTTGCCACTGTTGTTCCGAGATTGAGAAACTCGGTTTTGGGAGGGAGTTCTGGTGCTGCTGGGTGAAGGGTTGGGGGTGCGTCTAATGAATACTGGCTCAGGCGCTTTTGTTGCTGAGATGGGAGCGTCTGGCACTGCTTTGGGCATGATATCTGGGATGTCAGGTGCAGCGAGGGCTGTCGGGGAGTGAGTATTGTCTACCCAAACTATACTACTGCTAAGAAATGCGATCGCGAAGCGTGCCGTTAGGCTTATCGCTCCCAACCACCCTAAACCATTCATCAGCAAGGAACGTTGCCAAAAATCAGCAGCATTAAGCGAATCACTTACTGCTGTTTCCGTTGGTTGATTTTCTGGGTTGGTTACTTTTATTTGCTCGTTTTCGTAATCTGGTTTTTCCATTTCCATCACACCGTATTAATTAGTCACAAAATTTTTTAAGAATAACCCAAATTGATTGTACCTACTGGTAGATGTATTTCCGAAGCGGGGGTTTCCCCAGCATTATTTAAGCAAACTCGCAAGTCCCCATTTTCAGAAACACCAACTATCACTGCTTGCTGTCCATTAATTTCTATTGGACACCATAAGTTATTTAACAGTTTTTCGTAAGCGGGCAACAGAGCACTTACTCCTTCCTGCTGCCAGTAATCGTATGCTGATACTATTCCTATCAGGGTGAGGGCAGCTAACATTTCTAGTGAAGATATTAATCCAGGATGATTTTCTTGCCAAGTTTGCAGGTTAATGCCTGTTTCTGGAACTGGGTTAACCCAATTGATACCAACACCAATTACTGCTTTGGTGATGCGCTCTTGCTGCACCCTGGTTTCTGTAAGAATGCCCCCAAGTTTATATTTAGAAATTACCAGATCGTTAGGCCATTTGAGGTTGACTGGGATACCAAATTGGCGTAAATTTTGCGCTATTCCCCAAGCGCTACTCATGGTTAGTTGAGCACCCTGTTTTACTGGTAAATTGGGAGCTAATGACACTGATAAGTATAATCCACCAGGGGGCGAATACCACTGCCGACCCCATTGACCTTTGCCTGCTTGTTGTTCGGTAGCTATAACGACGGTTCCCGGTGGTGCGCCAATTTCAATTAATTGCCAAAGTTTTTGATTGGTGGAAGGGAGAATGTCAAATAGGTGAAGTGTAAAGGTTTGGTTGTTGACAGGTTGCTCTTGATGATATTTCTGTTTTACTGTGTCAAGAGCTTGGGTGAACTTTTGGCGATCGAATCCCACAATCAATTTGCGATTTTTGAAAAGGCGATTTTTGATTTAGTAAATCTTAGTATTAGGTTAGCATAGAAGGCGCTGTTGTTAAAAAAGTTTTGTGAGCGTGATTTCTCCCCAAACAACTGAACTGGAACTAAACAATTCTGCTAATTCTTTCCATACATGGCAATGGTGTTTTTGGGAAGGGTTGCCTTATTTAACTTGTAGCTTGTTGGCAAACTGGCAGCATGGCTTTTTTACCCGACAGTTTTCGCCCCGCTTTCCGGTAGATTTGGTACAGGTTTTGCACAAGGATGCTCAGTTTTACCGGGTAAGACAGGTGCATGGTAGTGTTGTGTTAACTCCCAGTGAAGTGACAGAGTTTTTAGGTGAAGAAAAAGATGCGGGAACGGCGGAGTTTGAGTCTTTACCGCCTGCTGATGCTTTGGTGAGTGAACGGGAAAAACAGGCGGTTTGGGTTTGTACTGCTGATTGTACTCCGGTTTTAATTGCTGATGAAACAACGGGACAGGTGGCGGCTATTCATGCGGGTTGGCGGGGTACGGCTAAGAGAATTGTACCGTTGGCGATCGCACGTCTAGTATCTCAAGGTAGCAAATTAGAAAATCTTCGCATCGCAATGGGCCCAGCAATTACCGGAGAAGTATATCAAGTTTCTCAAGAAGTAGCAGCAGAAGTAGGCGCTACCGTTGTTTCTGCCAACTCGGAAACAGCAATTTTAAATGCTTTACAAGAGTTACCAAATTCTCCCATTCTCCCAGATTCCGCACCCGGAAAAGTGCGTTTAGATGTCCGTCGAATCAATGAATTACAGTTAAACCAAATGGGAATTGCTGAAGAACAAATAGCAACCTCTCCCCATTGTACCTATCAACAACCTGATTACTTCTTTTCCTATCGCAGAGATCAGTTAAAAAAAGTGCAATGGTCGGGAATTGTCAGTAAATAACGCCTGTTGCTAGTTATGATAGTTAATATTAAGTACGTTGTTGCGCTGAAGCGCTAACAAGAGCGCTTCAGCGCAACAACGTACCTATTTCTGAAGTAAAATCAGATGCAATTCGACAATTTATGTAAGTATCTAGCCGAGAAGTATCCTGACAAATTCGCAAGTTGGTTATTGGGACAACCGACAACTAGCGTCGAGGTGTTAAAAACTGAATTAAGTTTAGAACCAATTCGGGCTGATTCTGTCACTTTCCTACGCACTCAATCACAAATTTTGCATTTAGAATTTCAAGTACAAGTACCAAGTGGTAAACCCATGCCACTGCGAATGTTAAATTATTTTGTCCGGCTTTATTGGCAATATAATTTACCAGTGACACAAGTGCTGATTTGGTTGCAACAAACTACTAATTCAGCAGTATTTGAAACCCAATTTCGTCAGGGATTAACCAGTCATGGATATCAAGTAATCCGAATGTGGGAACAACCCCCAGAACCATTATTACAAGAACCAGCACTTTTACCAATGGCTGTTTTAGCTGCGTCCGATGATACTACCAGGTTGTTAAATCAAGTAGCATCAGAAGTAGCTAAAATAGACTCAAATACCCAACGCAAAGAAATTTCAGCTTCTACTGAAATTTTAGCGGGTTTAAGGTTTAACAAAGATTTGATTCGCAATCTTTTTCGGGAGGGAATGATGCGGGAATCGGTGATTTACCAGGATATTTTGGAAGAAGGAAGACAAGAAGGAAAAAAAGAAGAAGCCTTAGCGATGGTGATGCGTCCGCTGACGCGACGTTTTGGTGTGATATCACCTGATTTACAAGCAAGAATTCAGGTGTTATCTGTGGCACAATTGGAGGATTTGAACGAGGCTTTGTTTGATTTTTCTGAGGTTTCGGATTTGGTGAATTGGTTGGAGTCAAGGCGGTAAATTTAAAAAGGTAGGGACAGGGCATTTGTAATTTTTGGGCAAGTTGTCAAATATTAACTATGCCGTGTCCCTACTATTTCACGGATTAAAAATATTTAAAAAATGTTTAATGATTGTTGCCAAAAATTGGTCGATCGTCTTAATTACTGTATTGAATAGTACTTTACCATTTTCACTTCTCCAAGGGGGAAGAATTATGATGGCGATCGCTGCTAAGAGCAAACTACGCAAATATTTTTTATTGTACCAGTAGGCACAAGCAAACATAACTATAGATGTGCCTTTTAACTGTCGATCGCCAATTTCACAAGCAATCTTCATCACCGATTTAGCATATATTATCGCCTTTTTATCCTGTTTTGAACATCCGTAACAATAAGAAATATTCGCTCTAGCAAAACCTTCTAAGTAGCGGTTTCCAATTTTTTGAGTAATCGTTAAATGTGGTTTAAAGTAACTAATTGCCATATCATATTTTCCCGATCGAGCGTACATAGCACCGATAGCAGCTAAGGTATGACTTTCTCCAAATTTATCGCCAATTTCTTGAATAATGTGCAAAGCTTTTTCCAGGTATTCTATGGCATTTTGATATTGATTTAGAGTAATGTAAATAGTACCCAACTCCTGTAGGATTGACCATTCTTGACGGCGATCGCTAATCCGAGCGTAATTATCTAATATTTGTTGAAGAAATTTCAATCCTCGATCGGACTGTCCCATCAATCTGTAAGTGCTACCTAAACTCTTTAAGATAATTAACTCCATGTCTATATCTCCGATTTGACGAGATATAATCAAGGCTTGTTGAAGATATTGAATCGACTTTTGGAATTTGCCGAACATGGTATAAACATCGGCTAAACCATTAAGTGCTTTTATTTCTTGTTTTTGCTCTCCGATTTCACGAGCAATTTTTAATTGTTCCTGATAGTGCCCTAGTGCAATCTCGAATCGATCTAAACACCAATAATAGATTCCACCTAAGCCACCTCTGGCTTGCGCTTCTGCTTTACGGTTTTGAATTTCACAGGCAATTGCTAATAGTTTTTGATGGTAATCAATAGCAGGATGTGGCTGTCCTAAATGGTAATAAGCCCAACCTAAGCCATGCAGAAAAACACAATCTAAATCTCGATTTAATTTGTCTAAAAGTCTACTGTAAAGCTCTATTTGTTCGCGATAGTAACCGCAATTACCCAGTTGTTCGTGTAAGGGTTTACTGCTATAATTGTGGTTAATAAAAAGTATCCTACTTGCTTTTTCCCAATCAGAAACTTCGCAAAGATGGTGGAATGCTTCCAAATATCCCTGGACTTGTTCTAGGTAAGAAGCATCGGGTTTAGGTTGATATTCAGTCAGCCAATTTTCTATAGCCATGTAATGAGCAAATTCCCAAGGAGAAAGATTGAGCAGTTGAGATGTTGACAAATCAATACCCAACTGATGCAATACTAATTCGCCACCAGTAGTCAAGTTAATCTCTTTGAGAGATGCTTGATTTTTAAGTTCTGATTCCGGGAAATAATTTGTCATAGTTGCCCCTTAGTTTTCCAGTTTTTCAGGTGAGATAAGGCTACACTGCGAATTAAATTGTGTTGTCTGAAAAGCAAATCATCGTTAATTACTTCTTCTTCAAGTAAGTAGCGATCGCGCAACGCATCTAAAGCTATTTCTTGTCGCTCTCCATCTAACCCGAAACCTGCCAAAGTTTTCAGATAAAAACTTTCTGGTACGGCGCGACGATATACGGAACTAAAGCTTAATAGTAAATAAGCATGGGGGACATCTTTAGCTAGGCGATCGAAGGTTTTTTCAATTTGCAGTTTTACTGCTCTTTGTAAATTGCGATTGTAGCGATCGAGCTTTAGAGAATCATCTGCTGATTCGATTTCTACTTGCTGTTTGATATTCTCAACTTCTTCTATTTCATGCCCATATTGTTTCCAATATGCGATAACATTGCGGTTGAAAGGATGGTTGATAATTTCTCCGGCGATCGCTCTTAATGCTAAAGGATGTCCTTCATAAGCAGCACCGATTCTTTCTAAATAAGTTTTGGCAGGTGATTCTGTGCTAACATCTAACCCAGTTTTGTGAAAAAACTCTAACTGTTCTCCTTGCGTAAATCCGCTCAAACATTGACAATACCAAAAGGTTGGATAACGCAAACCAACAACTTCTAATTGGCCTGGTAAATCTTGAGATGTGAGAATGATGCGACTCTGGCAAGAATTTGTAGATAGCAAACTTTGAAAAAAATTCTCCCACCACCGATCCTTAAAATTACTCCATCCCGTTTCTGCATCTCCTTCTAATATCAGTTCTAGTGAATCGATGACTAATAAATAGCGATTTTGCCGCAACTGACTGACTACCCAAAGGAGTAACTGCTGTGGATCTTTACGATTTTCTGGCGTGACAGTTTCTCCCCACCCGGTCAGTAATTGATCTGCTACATTAATAAAATCTGTATTTTCCTGATTGTCAAAATTTATGCGGAATACTTGGGGGAAATCGCCTTGTAACTGCATCGCCAATCTCTGGGCTAAAGCGGTTTTTCCGATGCCAGTAATGCCAGTGAGGATGAGGATTCTACAGGCTCCTTGAAGTTTAGCACTTAGCTGGGTAAGGAGTTGCGATCGACCCACCCAGCCATCTTCATCATTAATGTATGCGCTAATCTTAGTTGAATAGTGAATTGGACTACGATCGACAATTTCTTCCCAGTTATCCAGTCCGACAGCTTTACAAATATTGCTAAAAGCGGCTTCTTGAATTGGTATCCTTCTCCAAAATCGTTTTAAAGTTGCCTTGGAAGTATTAGCCAATCCCCACCAAGCATCCTCTGTTTTTGACCAACCTCGCTTTTGTCTCAATTCATCAACCCTTTCTAGCCCTTGGATAGATGCCCTGACAGTATCCATCACTCTCATCTCCTAGCAGGCTTTTGATTAACTTCTATTGTGGCTCATGTTGGCTCACCTTTAACTTGATGGCAAATTGAGCCAAATACTGAACCATAAAGCTTTGTTCGCTAGTGCTGTAATTAAGTAGAAGCCTTAATGAAGTAAATAATAATACTACCCTTTTTAAGGGTGTAGAAGACATTAACGGTTTTTTTCTCATCAAAAATGCTTGCCGAGGCGATCGACAAATTAACTAAATCGATCGCAAACAGAAGCTCTGTTTTGCCTAACCAGGAAATCAATCTACCATGAGTCAAATAAAAGTTCGCTCTCTGTTCTTAACTTCAATTATCACAACAATTTGCTCCTTATCTGCAATCAATAAACCAGCTGAAGCTGGTACTTTGTATAGGGGTTGGAATTATGCAATTGATTCCTTTAACGATGCTACAGCACGCCTTTGGTCTGGAGGGCCTACCGACGTGGGCGGCAATATTTTTGAAATCTTTGGTCTTGCCATTAAAGATGATGTTGCTGCGGGTAAAATTTCCGTAGCTATTAATGCTAACCTACCCAAACAAGGAGCTTGGGTTCCCTATGCTACAGGCTCCGGTCACACTGGCTGGGGAGATTTGTTTTTTCACACTCGTAGCGGCACATTTGGGATTAACTTTACTACCAACAATGACTCTGCTGCTAGCACAACTGGTGTGTATAAAAATGTCACCGCAAAAAGTGTTGCTTTAGCCAATGATGGTTGGCCTACAAATAGCGCTTATACTAATTTTGTCAACAGTCATGGGGGAAGAGCAACAATGGGAGATTTAGCTCAAAGCGCTTCTCCCTTTGGTAATTCAACTAAAAGTTTGATTGCTTCTGGAAACAAGATTGGTGATATTTTTGCAGCCGATTTTAGAGGTCTTGATTTCGGTCGCTTCGGAGCCAGAGGAACCCACACTTTTGGGTTTAGTTTTGCCCGGTCGCTGTTACCTACTGGTGACTTTATCGCTAGCTTGTTTCAAGAATGTTTTAATGATGCGATCGCATTGAAGGGATTTTTACCTACAATAAAACCACCAGTAAAACCTAAACCACCTATTAACAACAATCCGCCTATTAACAACAATCCACCTATTGACGATAATCCGCCTATTAACAATAATCCGCCTATTGACGATAATCCGCCTATTGACGATAATCCACCTATCAACATTGACCTAGAACCAGTGAGCGTACCTGAACCAAGTTCTATGCTTGCACTTGGTGCTATGGGCATTATTTTATTATTACAAATTAAAGGCAAATTAACTAACAGTGATACTAGCAAAGCGTAGTTAATTTGTAATCTTTGAATTACGAGTAGGTACAAAGCATCATGAAGATTTTCCACTTGTTCAAAATCTCTATGATGCCCTGTCCCTACAGATGTTTTTCTGTGTTGAAAAAGAGCGATCGCATTTCCCCTTTCCTAAGAATGCGATCGCTCCATTTAATTTCCATATTCCCAATATTATCTTCAGCACCTATACTCCTATCAGTATCGCAATCGATAGAAGGCGTATAGAATGTATCCCGAACAAGCTGGTGCTGGTGGTAATTGGCCTATTATTGATGAGATTTTTGATCCAGAAGTTGTACAGCAGCAAAACGATTTATCTTGCGGTTCCGCTTGTGGTGAAATGTTGCTCAAAAAGCGTGGCATCAATAATATCAGTCAGGCTATGATCGCTAATGAAGCTGGAGTCCCAGTAACTTGCCGAAATTTGGCCAATGTACTTAACACCATCGACTTTCCAGAAGGGATTCAACAATGGGTAGGAGGCCCATTGGTTATCCCAGGTGCAACTGACTCTCAACTCTTTGAAACCTTAAATAACACGGGTTCTTGGGCAGCTTTACTTTGGGAAATTGGTGCCGGTATAGGACACATGGTACTCGTTGATGGTCTGGATGAAGCCGGATATGTTCTTATTCGTGACCCTTGGGATGGCACAAGCTATAAAATGAGAAAAGATGACTTTCTAAAATACTGGACTACTCAAGCTGTTTTTCGGAGTTAATAATGAACGTAAAAGTGCTTTCAATTGAACCTGCAAAAGAAACAGGGACGTTCGATGTATTAGTTTTAATTGATACAGATGAACACCACTTCAAAATGACAGTTGACAGCCATATAGTTGCTGGCAAAGAAATTCAAGTTACCAATGGCGACAAGCATTTCTCGCAAATGTTCAAATTTCACCAAATGATTGCTCTGAAAATATCGAAATTAGTCTCAAAAGTCTACAACAATCAGACTATCGACCTACCATTAGATGTTGACGAATCTTATTACAAAGATATTGCTTTGTATGCGTCATAAAGTACGATCGCCCTTCCAGCCATCTAAAACAACAAAGAGCGATCGCCCCCACTACCACTCCCCTACAAATTGGTAGTCAATCTAGCTTGTCTGAGAATAAAATTGAGAAAAGTTTCTTCTTTAGAAATAATGTTAGCAGTGACTTCCATTCCCGGTTGTAGGGGATAATAGCGATCGCTTTTCACCAAAAAACTTTTTTCCGGTTCAATCGTCACTTCGTAGTAAGGAGAAGCTGGATCTGCACTACTATTTTGTGGTGTAATTGCATCAGCACTAATTGAAGTAATTTTTCCGCGCAAAATTCCATAATCCGGGTAAGGATAAGCTGAAATTCTTAATTGTACAGTTTGACCGATTTGTACGCGAGCAATATCTTGTACCGCCACTCTTGCTCTTACCAACATGGCAGTATTAGCGGGAAGAATTTGCGCCACTTGTTGACCAGTTTTTATCTGTTGACCTATACTTTGTAACTCCAATTTAAGAACTTTGCCAGAGATGGGAGTACGTACCACAGCATTATCTACCATTTGGGAAACTTGGTAATATTGGCTTTGGGTAGTATTGAGTTGTTCTTCCAAGTTTTTGTAGCGACGGAACAAGTACCAAATGTTACTAGAATTGGGATTTTTGGCTCTATACTGATTTATTTGCGTACCAAGTTGGGCAAGTTGAGCACTTAGTTGATCTACTTGCTTTTTCAGGTTGTTTCTTTGGTTTTTTAAGGGAACATCATCTACTTTTGCGATCGAATCTCCCGCTTTAATATCCTGATTTTCCTTAACTTCAATACTTTTCACCTTTCCCTGTGTTGCTGACTCCACAAGTTGCAGTTCACTAGCCGGACGAACCATTCCCATTGCATCTACAGTTGTGTTGTATTTAATCACCGCAGATAACCCTAGTGCTGCACCAAATGTAGCGGCTAAACACAACCCTGTTAACTTCGCCCAACGACTAATTGGAGGTAGAAATTCATCGCTTTCTAAAGGATTGAGTAGGTTGGAATCAAATCTATTACTCATGATGGTACTCAGTTAGTTTAGCTGAAAAATTTTTTTTTAACTACCCGCATGAACCTTCCGGATGGGAGTGGGTAACGCAGGGAATCTGTAACTGAATTCGCAAGGTAGAGCAACAAATCAGCAAAACTACTAAGCGACTTTTCGCCCTTGTCATCTTATATGGAGTTACTCATGGATAACCAACAAATTGAAAAACCAGAACTTTTTACTGAGTTAAATTCTGAAGAAGCTGCTAGCGTTAATGGTGGTTACTACGGTTGCGGCTACGGCTACGGCTACCGTCGCTACCGTCGTTCCTACTACGGCGGCTACCGTAGTTACTACCGCCCCTACCGCGTATATTATCGCAGCTACTACTACCGTCCACGCTACTACTCCTACTACAGCGCTAGCTACGGTTACGGTGGTGGCGATTGCTGGTAAGCCTGGATGTGTGAGTTAGAAATTTGAGCAATCAGGTAGTTTGCAGACTTTTTAAAATTGCCCAAATTTCTATACGGATGTAACTCGGAACGGGACTAAAAACTCACAAGAACACCCATATCTATGATGGGTGTTTTTTTCTGATCTGTGTTGGGTAGCGATGAATAGCTGATAAGAGCATCTAACACTAATACAGATTATCCGATGAAATACTCAGTTGTTTTACAACATAGTGAAGAAGATTGCGGTGCAGCTTGTCTAGCTTCTGTTGCTAAGTCTTACGGGCGTTTGTTAACTTTGAACCGCATTCGAGAAGCAGTTGGTACAGGCAAGTTGGGAACTACCTTGCTAGGTTTAAGAAGGGGTGCAGAAACTTTAGGTTTTAATGCCAGAACTGTAAAAAGTTCTCCCGAAATTCTAGACCAGATGAATGATGCGCCCTTACCAGCTATTATCCACTGGATGGGAACTCACTGGGTTGTTTTGTATGGGGAGCGAAAAAAGAAATATGTAATTGCCGATCCGGCTGTAGGAATTCGCTATATTACTAAAGAGGAATTAACAGAAAACTGGGAAGATTGGGTAATGCTTTTGTTAGAACCCGATCCTGTACGCTTCTACAATCAACCGGAAGAGAAAATTCGTGGTTTTAGTCGCTTTTTTGAACGGGTTTGGCCTTATCGCACTCTATTATTGCAAGCATTACTGCTAAATATTGTTTTAGGTTTTCTGTCTTTGGCTTCGCCTTTTTTGCTGCAAGTTCTCACCGATGATGTATTAATTCGGGGAGATATGCAGTTACTTACTGGAGTTGCGATCGCAGTTATAGTCATGAACCTTTTTAGTAGCGGTTTAGGATTACTGCAATCTAATTTTATCGCGCATTTCGCCCAAAGATTAGAATTAGGCTTAGTCTTAGAATTCGGCAGGCAAATTCTTCGTTTACCTCTGGCTTATTACGAAGCTCGTCGCAGTGGTGAGATTGTTAGTCGTTTGCAAGATATTCAAGAAATTAACCAGTTAGTTTCTCAAATTGTTGTTACTTATCCCAGTCAGCTATTTGTCGCCAGTATTTCTTTTATTTTCATGCTTGTCTATAGCTGGAAATTAACCATAGCTGCTGTGATTCTTGCTGCATTAATGACTGTTTCTACTATTCTGTTCCTGCCTAGTCTGCAACAAAAGACTCGCAATCTCTTAGTTCAAGAAGCAGATAACCAAGGTGTTTTAGTCGAAACATTTAAAGGCGCACAAACTCTGAAAACTACTAACGCTTTTGCCCAATTTTGGGAAGAAATTCAGGGTAGATTTGGTCGGTTAGCAAATCTTTCTCTCCGCACTACTCAAATTGGTATCGTTAATAATATATTTTCTTCATTTGTTTCTGAAAGTGGAGCAGTTTCTTTACTTTGGTTAGGTAGTTTACTAGTAATCAACAAAGAGTTAACTATTGGACAATTACTAGCATTCAATAGTTTAAATCAGAGCTTTACAGGTTTAATTACTACCACTATTGGATTTGTTGATGAATTTGCTCGCGTGCAAGCAGCTAGCCAACGTTTAACAGAAGTCATTGATGCTACCCCGGAAGCTGAAGGAGATCAGAAAAAACCGGAAGCAATTATACCAGGAAACTCTGATATTATTTGCAGTGATGTCAATTTCCATTATCCCGGAAAAATAGAATTACTGAAAAAGTTTTCTCTCACAATTCCTGGGGGGAAAGTAGTTGCGGTAATTGGTAAATCTGGCTGTGGTAAAAGTACTTTAGCGAAAATTATTGCTGCGTTATATACGCCGCAATCTGGTAATATTCGCATTGACATTTATAATATGCAGGATTTAGCTTTAGAATCTTTCCGTCAACAGGTGGTTTTAGTTCCCCAAGATGCCCATTTTTGGAGTCGTTCAATTATTGAAAATTTCCGTTTGGGTTCACCTCAAGTCACTTTTGAACAAATTGTTAAAGCTTGTCGCATTGCTGGCGCTGATGAGTTTATTAGTCAGTTACCTGACAAATATCAAAGTGTTTTAGGTGAGTTTGGGGCGAATATTTCTGGGGGACAAAGACAAAGATTAGCTATTGCAAGAGCGATAGTAAACGATCCATCTATTTTAATTTTAGATGAGTCAACGGCTGGTTTAGATCCGGTGAGTGAGGCGCAAGTTTTGGAGAATTTACTAAGTCATCGTCGGGGAAAAACGACTATTTTAATTAGTCACCGTCCTAGAGTTATTAATCGTGCTGATTGGGTGATTTATTTGGATCAAGGACGATTAAAGTTACAAGGTACTTTGGAGGAATTACGCGCTAAACGTGGGGAACATCAGGGATTTTTGAACCCTTAATTTTGGCTTTACAGATCCCCGACTTCTTCAAGAAGTCGGGGATCTGATTAAGAAGTCGGGGATCTGAGGTTTGTGGTTTCTGAGGGTAAGATTAGGGTTAGGGCGCGATCGATAATTTCTGCTTTATCAACTAATTTAGCTAATTCTTCTGTTTCATAAAGCCCTTCTGCTACTTCTAAGGAAGCTTCATCAATAGCGTTCAAAAAAGCTTCTTCTAGTATTTCATTTAATTCTTCTGGAGTTAAGTAATAACCTCCAGCTTTACGGCGTTTATTTTCTCTTTGAATTTCCCTAACGGAATTGCGGATAGAGACTTCCCAAGAACGGGTTGTCCGCTTTTCTGCTTGCTGTTTAATTAGATGTAAAAGTAAAATTATTGCATAACTACGAATGGTTTTAATTATGTCTTTTTTGCTCATTTCCTCAAGTTCTTCAACAATAGTTAACGATCCTTTGATGTCGCCTTTTAGCAGGAGTTGTTTTAGTTCGAGTAATTCTTCCATAATGTTCTCCATTACCTCATTTATTAACAAATTCTGCTAAAGTGTTAGCTTCAAACCAATACTCAATCAAAAGTTGAATGCTACGCATTAATTTGTTAACATTAATTGGTTTAATAATGTAGCTGTTAGCTCCCTGTTGATAGCAAATTTCCACATCTTTGGGATTAGAAGATGTGGTAAAGACAACCACAGGAATCATATTTAGGTTACTATCTTGTTTAATTTGAGCTAAAATATCTCGTCCATCAATGCCTGGTAAATTTAAGTCTAGTAAAATAATTGAGGGACGAGGTGATTTTTCTGGGTCTATATATTGACCTCTGTGATAGAGAAAGTCTAACGCTTCATCACCATCTGAGCAACGGTAAATTGCTTGAGTAAGTGACAATTTTTTTACTATACGTTCAAAAGCGAAAAAATCTTCATCACTATCTTCAACAACTAAAAAAGATTGATTTGTAGTAGTATTCATGAGATGAGATTTGGTTTAATTTTTAGCTAACGATCAATCAATTTCAGAGCCAGACATCTTAAATTATACTCTAGTTAACATCAGAGGCTTGTTTTTTTATTTTAAATACAAAATCGAAAATGGGTGAGATCAGTTTATCTTGGTAAGGTAAAGTAAAAAGTACTGCCTTCACCAAAGATAGACTCTACCCAAATTTTACCGCCATGTCGCTCAACTATTTTCTTGGCAATAGTTAAACCTGCACCTGTTCCTCCACCGTATTTTTTTGGGCCATGTAGACGTTTGAAAATCCGAAAGATGTTTTCCAGATGATACTCGCGAATACCGATACCGTTATCGCGTACATAAAAAACGATCGCTATTTCCAAAGACTCGTCTGATTCATAACGAGATTGATTCTCAATATCTAAAAAGCCAATTTCTATCCATTTCTCGGTGCGATCGTTATATTTAATCGCATTGCTGAGTAAGTTACTGAAAACTTCGCTCATTTGGATGCGATCGCATCTTACTCTTGGTAAAGGTCGAGGTATGCGAATTTCTACATTAGACATTGGCAAACTCAACTTCAATACATCAATGACATTTTTAACTAAATCATTCAAATCCGTTTCTTGCCACGCTAATTCTACCCGTCCCAGTCGGGAAAAATGTAGCAAAGAATCAATTAAATCCTCCATTCGCTGCGTCAGACGGACTAATGTTTCTAATTTAGAAATACCTTCTTCATGTAAAACTTGACCATAATCTTCTATTAAGAAACTAGCATAGTTATGAATTCCCCGTAATGGTTCTTTTAAATCGTGAGAAGCAATATAAGCAAAAGCATCTAGTTCATTATTACTACGTTCTAACTCTACGTTAATTTTTGCTAGTTCATCGGCGCGACGCAAAACAATTCCGACAATGGCACTACGCAGTTCTAAAACTGCTTCAATTTCACAAGGTTTCCAGGGTAAAGATTTGCCTTTTACTGTTTCTTGCCAAAGGGCGAAAGATTTGCGGGGAGAAAGGTGTAAAACATTATCTTCTTTTACTTCTACAGGTTTGTTAGGATTACCTCCCCAGTTGACAGTTTGAATTACTTCTGGACGAAACCACAAGATATAATTACGGTTAACTTTCGAGATTGCTAAAGCAATTACTCCGCTAACTATTTGTTGATATTTTTCCGCTTCGGGAAACTCTTGAGATAAAGCATCTGTGTGAAATAAATTACCGTCAATTTTGCTTTCAATCCATTGGAGTAATGTGTCTAAATCTGTAGTTTCAGGAGTTTGACCGATCGCTATCCATCGATCGTTCTGACAAATAGCAACTCCCCCAGCACTAGTTAAGGCTAACAAATCTACTTCTGATTGAGTTAAACCATCTATAAAATCATTATTTTGGGGAATCGATTCCATAAATCTACTCAGAATCGATTTTAATTTTATTTTATAATCTAAGTCTTCGTTATCTTCTTTTCCTCGCAATTCCCAGGAGACAACCTGACCTAAAAATTCGCAAGCGGTGCGGATTTCATAGCTAAGATATTTGGTAGTTTCATGATGGCAAGCGATTAAACCCCAAAGTTTTTTGTTTTTAATTAATGAAATGGACATCGATGCACCAACGCCCATATTATGCAGGTATTGAATATGAACTGGTGAGACACTGCGAAGGACGGCGAGACTTAAATCTGTGGGGGAATTAGTCAGGGGATTTAGTTGGGGAATTAGGGGAACAGGTTGATAGTTAGCATCGGGAATTAAGCGCAACCAATTGCTAGTGTAAAGTTGTTTTGCTTGCTTGGGAATGTCTGATGGAGGATAGCACAAACCTAATAAAGGTGTGCAATCTTCTCGTTTCGCTTCGGCAATTACGGTTCCTGCGCCTGTGGCATCAAATTGATAGACCATTACCCGATCGAATTCCGTAATTTTCTGCACTTCTCTGACAATAATATTACACATCTCTGATAATTTCGATGTGTTTTGTAGTTTACTGATACTGTCTCGAACTAAGTGATAAAATCCTAAAAAATCAGGATTTTTTTTGGTCTTTGTGGGTTCTAATTCTAAAAATACAACGCCATTAAGACGGTGAAGGATGCCATCGAAAGTGACAATTTTACTTTTCTTTTTCAGTGTTAACTTCAAGGGATTAACGTTTTCAAAATCCGATTCTAAGCATTTTTTTATTGCCTCTATTTGTTTGGGTACTAGTAATTCTTTTAAGTAAGTGTTTAATAAATTTTCTGGCTGTTTACCAATAAATTGAGTTGTATTTGCACTAACTTGAATTATTTTTAGTTCTGGTTCTTGTAAAATCAACATAAAACCATGAGGTTGAATTGAACCAGGAATGTGAATTGGTTCGCGATCGCAATTAGTTAAATCAATGCTTTCAGAGATATTAGTCGAATTGTTACTCATTTTTTAATTACTAATTATTGGTAATCAAATTTTCGCTTTGGGAAAGTGGCAGTGTAACTGTAAAAGTCGCACCTTTTCCTTCTCCGGGACTAGCAGCTGTTACCGTTCCGTTGTGTAGTTCAACTAAATGATAGACGATCGCTAATCCTAAACCTACCCCATCTTTAGAGGATTTGCTACTGCTATTTTCTTGCCGGAAATACTCGAAAACATGAGGTAAAAAATCTGCACTAATTCCTTTACCCGTATCTGTAACTCGAATTTCTGCATAACCATTTTCTGCGCTAGTTGAGTCTTTTTCTCCCTGCTTAGTGACAACTGTAAGTTCAACTTCCACTCTGCCACCATTAGGAGTAAATTTAATGGCATTAGTCAATAAATTTGTCATAATTTGCTGCAATCTATCAATATCCCCAAAAATTTGCACATCTCTATTCGCAATTTTCGAGGTTAATTTAATATTTTTTGTTTCTGCTGATAATTGTAAATTAGTAATAGTTGCATCAATAATATTAGCCATATTAACTTGGTTAATACTAATATGTAAATTTCCTCGGATAATGCGTGAAAGGTCTAACAAGTCGTCAATTATTTTATTTTGAATTTTCGCATTACGTTCAATTGCTTCTAGTGCATTTTGTATTGTATTTTTATCCAAATTCCGAGTTCTGAGCAAGGTAGCCCAACCAAGAATTGTGGTCAGTGGGGAACGTAATTCATGAGATACGATCGCTAAAAACTTATCCTTAGTAAGATTAGCAATTTCCGCCTCCTCACGGGCTGTCTGTGCTTCTAATAACAGCTTTTCTCGTTCTTGTTCTAACTGCTTTTGCTCGCTAATATCTAGTACAAAAGCCACGCCGCGATCGCGAGATCCTGGTAAATAGGCAACAGCCAATAAAATTGGTAAGCGTTTCCCATTTTTACAGATATATTCTTTAGCAAATGGCACACAGGAACCCGTTTTTTGTAAACACTCTAATTTTTCAGCTTCTAACTCTTGATATTCCAGTGGTGTAATATTATGATAGTAAATTTTTTCAGCTATTAATTCTTCTCGACTGTAGCCAGTCATCCGGCAAAATTTTTCGTTAACATCCAAGATTTTTCCAGTATTATCCCAGAAAAAAATCCCCATTATATTCGATTCAAAAACACCGCGAAACAATGCCTCACTTTGCCGCAAAGCTTCTTCTGTCCGCTGACGTTCTCTTAATTCATTGTACATTTGTTGATAAAGTTCTGATTGCTTAATCGCAATAGCAACTTGAGTGGCTAATTGCTGTAATAAAGCAATTTCTGAAAGTTGCCACTCTCGCTTTGTTGCACAATGATGAGCAATTAATAATCCCCATAATTGACGATCTTGCAGAATTGGTACTACTAAGTTTGCCCGTACCTGAAATTGACTCAGTAAATTTAGATAACAAGGCTTAATTCCTTTCTGGGAAAGATCGCTTTTACTGGTGACTAAACCCTGTTCGTAAAATTTAATATAGGTTTCCTTAAAACAGGGGTCGTATATACTTCTATAAAGGATGGAAGCCCATTCAGAACCAACCGATTCTGTAACTACAATACCACTACCATCTGGTTGTAAACGGAAAACTATGACGCGATCGGTTTGCAGAAATTTTCGCACTTCCGTTACAGTAGTGTTAAGTACTTCTTCTAAATCGAGGGATTGCCGAATTTGTTGAGCAATTTGATTAACTATTCTTTCCCGTTCTATTTGTTGTTGTTTAGCTATTTCTGCTTCTTTACGGGCGGTAACATCGCGCCAACAAACAACCATTCCATCACCTAATTTACTGATTCTAGTATCGAGGAATTTTGTTGAATATTGTTTACCAAAAACATCTGAATAAATCTGAGATTCTTTAATTAACGGGTTTCCCGTTTCCACAACTTGACAATATTCGGCAAATAATTCACTTTTATATTTATGAGGGAATACTTCGCAGAGAAATCTTCCCACATCCTTGGAAGTCATTTGATTACTTGCTAAGGCAGCTGCATTCAAATAATCAATCCGAAAATCTACTATTTGCCCTGACTCATTCCGTATTGCTGAGTAAATGCCAAAGCAATCAAGCATATTTTCGACAGATGTCTGAAAACGCTCTTCACTGGCGCGTAGTTGGCGGCGTAATTCCCTATTTTCGATCGCCGCATTGATCGCTAATCTTAAACTATCGGGCGTAATCTGCCGTTTAACTAAGTAATCTTCAGCACCGCATTTAATTGCTTTAGCTGCTACCGCTTCATTACCCTGCCCAGTTATCATAATCACTGGTGGAGATTGGTCGCCTACTTGGGTTTGCAACTGCGTCAAAAACTCCAACCCATCTAAATCTGGCAGTAAAAAATCTAACAATATTCCATCTATTGTTTTCCTTTTACACAACGCTAGACCATCTTCTGCTAATTCTTCTTCTAAAATGATGTAACTATGAGTTTGGTCTGCTTCTAAGTACCTGCGATAGGTTTCGCGATCGTGTTGTGTATCATCAATTATCAAAATAGTGCGTTGCTGTTTTGGACACATGACTTTTTATTAAATGTCAAATATTAGTTTATTACCAAAAAAAAATTAATATTTGTTAGCAATTGTACCAAAGAAAAAAGCCCCTGCAAAGGGGCGGAATATACTGAAAAATCAAATTTTCATTCACTTACCAATTTTTGGTGCAGAAGTGAATTTCTGAAGCGCCATTGGCAAAGGATTTACAGGTTGAGGATTTTCCACTAATGTTGGGACTGCTGCACGTAACCTTGCCGTTAATTGTTGAGTAGTTGCATCATAGATTTGCGTGAGCATTTTGGGATAGAAACCAATCCCAATAATGGGCACCAACAGACAAGAAATGATAAATACTTCTCGCGGTTCGGCATCAATTAAAGCTTCGTGTTCTACTAACTCTTTATTTTCCGGCCCATAGAAGATTTCCCGCAACATTGACAGCAGATAAATTGGTGTCAAAATCACACCAACTGCTGCCAAGAAAACAACAATTACCTTGAAAGTCGGATTATAAGCATCGCTAGTCGCAAAGCCTACAAACACCATTAATTCTGCCACAAATCCACTCATTCCTGGCAATGCTAAAGAAGCCAAAGCACAAGCAGTCCACATGGAAAACATCTTCCGCATTTTCTGACCAACACCACCCATTTCATCTAGCATTAATGTGTGAGTGCGGTCATAAGTTGCGCCGACTAAAAAGAACAAACTTGCCCCAATTAAACCGTGAGAAACCATCTGCAACATTGCCCCACTCAAACCTAAATCGGTAAAGGAGGCAATCCCAATCGTCACAAATCCCATGTGAGAAATTGAAGAGTAAGCAATCTTCCGTTTCAAGTTTCGTTGGGCGAAAGAAGTTAAAGCGGCGTAGATAATATTTACCACGCCCAAAACTACCAACACAGGGGCGAATACAGCATGGGCTTCAGGCAACATTTGAGCATTCATCCGAATTAAGGCATAACCGCCCATTTTCAAGAGAATACCAGCGAGTAGCATGTGTACTGGTGCAGTAGCTTCGCCATGTGCATCCGGTAGCCAAGTGTGGAAGGGAATAATCGGCAGTTTGACGGCGTAAGCAATGAAGAAAGCCGCATACATCCATAATTGGAAGTTGATAGCGAAATCTTTAGCGGCGAGGGTACGCATATCGAAAGAAACGTTATCGCCGTAGAACGCCATCGCCAAAGCTGCGATTAAGATAAACAGGGAACCACCAGCCGTGTAGAGGATGAACTTGGTAGCGGCATAGAGACGTTTTTTCCCGCCCCAGATTGCCAGTAGTAGGTAAACTGGAATCAATTCCAATTCCCACACCAAGAAGAACAGCAACATATCTTGGACGGCAAACACGGCGATTTGCCCACCGTACATCGCCAGCATTAAAAAGTAAAATAGCTTTGGTTTCCAAGTTACAGGCCAAGCTGCTAAAGTTGCCAGCGTGGTCATAAAACCAGTGAGTAAGATTAGGGGCATAGATAGCCCATCTGCACCCACTGACCAATTTAAATCGAGTTGGGGAACCCAAGAATAGCTTTCAAACAGTTGTAAACCGGGTTTACTTAAGTCGTACCCGGTGTAGAAAGCGTAGGAAATCAGGGCAAAATCGATTAGCCCGATAATTAAGGCGTACCAACGTACTGTTTTGCCCTCTTTATCGGGGATGAAGGGGATTAGTAGAGATGCTGCGATCGGAAACAGTATGATCGTCGTCAGCCAAGGAAAATTAGCTGTATTCATTGCTAGTCAGGTTATTAAATTCCTAGAACTTAAAGAATGATCTCGTCTGATTTGAGTTAAAACAAGATCGACTCTCGTCCATACCATTTTTAGTACTAAGTTACGAAATATGCTTATTTCTTTGGTTTTAATTCCAGAGTTTTAGGGATTGGGGGTTAGGGATTAGGGGTTAGGGAGGAGGGAGAGTTTTAAGTTAATTAACTTCCCCTTGTCCCCTAGTCCCTAGTCCCCAGTCCCCAGTCCCTAGTCCCCAGTCCCTACTGCTAGGTGACGCTGAAGGCGATAACGCCGACTAAAACAGCGGCGAAAACGATAAGGGCGTAGAACTGTGCCCTTCCTGTTTCAAAGTATTTCAGACCTTCGCCGGAAAGTAGAGTGACTAAACCTGTGAGGTTAACTAAACCATCTACTACTTTTAGGTCTACTTCCATGACTGCCCTGGCTAGGCGACGGCTACCTTGGACGAAGAGGACATCGTATACTTCGTCGAAGTACCATTTGTTTTTGGAGAGTTTGTAGAGTGAGGGAATCTTGGCTGCGATCGCACTCGGATCAATTTTACCCCCCAAATACATCAGCGAAGCCAAAGTAATCCCAATCAAAGAAATGCCCACAGAACTACCAGCCATAATCAGGAACTCTGTAAAACCTTCCTGTGCTGCTTCTGCTGGTACTTCCGCAACTAACTCACTCGCTGGATGGATGAATTCTTCAAAGTAATTGTGGAATGGTGTTCCTACTAAACCAATTAACACCGAAGGAATTGCCAAAATCACCAATGGCAAAGTCATGGTGATTGGTGATTCGTGAGGTTCATGGCTATGATGACCTTCACCTTCATGAGCTTCATGATCGTCATGACCTCTAGCTTCGGCAATAGTCAATTCTTTAGGGTTCATGGCACCGGGGCCAAAAACTAACCCTTGACTTTGCAGAACTTCCGCTTTAATGGTGTTCTTCACGCTGGCTTCATTCCCCCGAAACTTGCCTTCAAAGGTGGTGAAGTACATACGGAACATATAAAAGGCGGTGATTCCCGCAGTCAACCAGCCAACGAGCCACAAAACTGGATTAGCAGCGAAAGTAGAACCCAAAATCTCGTCTTTTGACCAAAATCCGGCGAAAGGAGGAATCCCGGAAATTGCTAAAGTGCCAATCAAAAAAGTGATGGCGGTAATGGGCATAAACTTCCGCAAACCGCCCATCATTCGCATATCTTGAGCATAAGCGGGGTCGTGACCGACTACGCCTTCCATGCTGTGAATCACTGAGCCTGAACCAAGGAATAGCATGGCTTTAAAGTAAGCGTGGGTCATCAGGTGAAATAGTCCAGCGCTGTAAGCACCGACTCCCATCGCCATCACCATGTAACCAAGCTGAGACATGGTGGAATAAGCCAAGCCTTTTTTGATGTCATTTTGGGTAATTGCGGTTGTTGCGCCGATAAAGGCGGTTACAGCCCCCGTCCAGGCAATGACATTCATTACTACCGGGATGCCTTCAAACACGGGGTACATCCGGGCGATTAAGAATACGCCAGCTGCCACCATTGTTGCGGCGTGGATTAACGCAGAAATGGGGGTAGGGCCTTCCATCGCGTCTGGTAGCCAAACGTGCAGGGGTACTTGGGCGGATTTTGCCACTGGTCCCATGAACACTAAAATGGCGAATAAGGCGGCTAATGCGGCGGATAATTGTCCAGATTCGACGCTGGCTTGCAGGCGTTCGCCCATGATGGTGAAGTCAAAGCTGCTCGTTGCCCAATATAAGCCGAGTATGCCTAATAACAGACCAAAGTCACCGACGCGGTTGGTAACGAATGCTTTTTGGCAAGCGTCTGCTGCGGCTTTGCGATCGAACCAAAAACCTATCAGCAAGTAGGAACACATCCCCACGAGTTCCCAGAAGATATAAACTTGCACAAGGTTGGAGCTAACTACCAGACCTAACATCGACGAGCTAAACAAGCTGAGATAAGCATAGAAGCGTACATATCCCGGATCGTGTGCCATGTAGCCGTCGGTGTAGACCATGACGAGGAAGGCTACGGTGGTGACGATCACTAACATGACTGCGGTTAGGTGATCGATCGTGTAGCCCATCGACAAATGAAAATTTCCCGCCGATGCCCACTCTAGAGTCTGAGTGTAGGGTGCATGACCAGTAAACTGACTCCAAAGTATCGCAAAGGAAAGGGTCATTGCGGCTCCCAATAGGGAGACGATAAACACCGCGTTTAACTGTCGGAGTTGGGTGGTAAATTTGCTAAATGAAATTAGCCCGATGCCGACTATCATCGCCCCCAAAAGCGGTAGGACGGGTATTAGCCAAGCATACTGATATATCAGTTCCATCACTGATGCCTACTTTATATAACTTAACTTTTTGCTGAAACTGTGAACAATTGTGACACACAGTTGATAGGTTCATTCCACCATAAAATAACCAACAGGGGGAAATCCGGGTTGGCTTAAGGAAAAATTCATACCATTGGTACCCTAGTCAGCAAAAAACCTTTCTTGGGAAATAGGTCATTTGGTACAAATTTTTGACTGTTTTTTGACTGTTTGACACTCTCACCGCTAACCGCTGGCGCGGTGTAGCGGGAGATTCTTGCTTCATACCCACTTAACTAGATTAGTGTTACCATTAACCCCCGTCAGTAAGAGTCAGCAAGCATTTTTTAACACCGTCTGCAAGGGCGGCATTTACACCACGATTTCTAATTACCTGAGCCGCAGCGACATCACGATTTGTTGTGTATCCACATTCAGGACAAGAATGTATTCTTACCAACAGTGTTTTCTTTCCTGTATGTGCATCACAATTGGGACAAGTTTGGCTAGTTCCATCTTTGTTAACCTTGCCAAAAAACTTACCTCGCTTACTCGCTACATAACTCAATATTGTGAAGAATTGACCAAAGCCAGCATCAAGAGTATGCTTGCCAAGCATACCTTTAGCCCATGTTCTAAAATCAATATCTTCAACAAATATTGAGTCTCCTTGAGCACAAATCCTCTGTGCTGTTTTCAAATGAAAATCTTTTCGAGTGTCAGAAATCTTTTGGTGTAATCTAGCTATCTTTAAGTTTAACTTCTGGCGGTTATTAGAACCTAGTTTTTTATTTCTCAATCTTCTTTGTAGCAATTCCAGCTTACGTTGTAGAGATTTAAAAAATAATGGTCTAGCAATTACTAGTTATTGCTGCTACGCTAGGATACTCATTCAAGACAAGTAGCTATGAATTACGAGGTAAACTATTGTTGCTGGAATGCCAGTTAGTTGGTCGGATTTCATCCTCCGCTAAATTGCCTGGTAACGGGGGATGAAATCCGATATCTTAGGTATCGATAAATCGGCTATCTAAATCTAGCTCTTGCGCTTCATCCAAGGTCTGTACTGAGTACTCTAAGCAAGCTCAGGAATTAGTATGACACGATAGAGGTTCTAGCAATTGATAGTTGCTTGATTTTGTATAGCTTTGCAAAATCAACTTTAATGCTGCATCAAGATCGTCTCTACCTCGAAAGTTCTCGAAGCGATAGAGAATCTGACCTGCTTCAAACAAAATTAAGGTAGGTAGACTTTTTAACCGATATGTGTTAGCAAGTTTAAAATTTTGGTCAGCGTTGATGTCCACTAATTTAAACTTGCCTACCGATTCTGCCTGAAAACGAGTCAATTGGGGGTTAATCAGGCGACACAAACCACACCAAGGAGCCCAAAAATGAACTAGTACTGGTGTGGGAGACTCTAAAACTTCTGGTGTAAACGTCCGCTCGTTAACTGACAGTACCATGACCCTCAAGATGATAACGTATAGGTTTTTTTTATTTGTCTTGGGATCATGCTACATCGATTCGGGATCGTCTGACTCAGAAGTTTTGATAAGCAATTTAAGGTTTGGGGATCAAGGTATCCTGTTGAAGTGCTAGGAAACTAAGGGCTGGGCTAAAATTATGAGTTTTGAGTTATGAGTTTTGAGTTAAGAATTTTAGGGACTGGGGACTGGGGACTGGGGACTGGGAGACTCTTGGGACTCTTGGGAAGCTCATTAACTTAGAACTATTTCCCTAACTCAAAACTCTCTCACTCAAAACTTCCCCAACTCTTCCCAACTCAAAACTCTCTCACTCAAAACTCAAAACTTTTCCCAGTCCCCAGTCCCCAGTCCCCAGTCCCCCTTACCAAGCAACCCTAGCGGTGGCGTTAATTAATATGGGATGTAGCCACCAGAAGAGGAGGACGAAGGCGGCTACTCCTGCGTATGCGGGGCACAGAAATTCTTGCCATTTTAGGGTTTGTTTGCCTTGGACGATCGCTAAAAATGGCACGATCGAAGTTCTTTCTTTCACGGCTGTAAAAGCTGCGCCGTATCTGGCTAGTAGTCGGCGATCCCCGTGCCAGACTCCAAAGCAATGGTGTAAAATCAAGCCGATTGACGTAACCAGGGTAAAAGTGGTACCAATCCAGATGGTGTGAGCAATGCACCAGATTATCTGTCCGACCATCTGGGGATGTCTGGTGATCCGAATAATGCCTGTTTCGTAAAGGTGTACTTCTGGTTTTTGAATGGCGGCAATTTCCAGTAGGTTAAAGGTTGCAGGGTACAGAAAAAGGAAAGATACGGCAGATAACACCCAAACTAAGGGTTCTACTCCGGGTATTCCTTGAACCTGCCACATCTGTAAACCGTCATACCTATGGTTGAAAAAGTAGATGATTAACACAGTGGCTAGGGGTAAGCTGACTAGGGCAAATAATATGCGGTACATTCTTGGGCCAATTAATTTTTCTCCCCAAGGACGCAATGCTGCTAACCCACTGTGAGCGATCGCAAAACTTAACAACAGTCCCAGGATGATTCCGTGACTGGGTGTGAACCAAGTAAATAACATTACAGAGTTTGAAGAATTATCAATCGATTCAATTACAGCACAAACCATGTCAGAAATAACTCGAAAGAAGACTTTTCTTGGGCGGTATTACTTCCTATATGTACCTAAGATCTCTAAACTGTATTAGTAATTAAGCGTTTGAGTCAAACCCAATTTAACGGGGTTTGTCGTCTTCTGGCTCCTTTTCACATTCAGGTTTAGCCGTATGACCGACCTTCCTTTTACTTTAGATCAGTTGCGTATTCTCAAAGCGATCGCCGCAGAGGGAAGTTTCAAACGCGCCGCAGATAGTCTGTATGTCTCCCAACCCGCTGTGAGTTTACAAGTGCAGAACTTGGAAAGGCAGTTGGATGTGCCGTTGTTCGATCGCGGTGGGCGCAGGGCACAATTAACAGAGGCAGGATATCTCCTGTTAAGCTACGGCGAAAAAATTCTCTCGCTTTGTGAAGAGACTTGTCGTGCGATCGAAGATTTGCAGAATCTCCAGGGTGGTACCCTGATTGTGGGAGCCAGCCAAACAACTGGAACCTACCTGTTACCTCGGATGATCGGAATGTTCCGGCAAAGATATCCAGATGTGTCGGTACAATTGCACGTTCACTCCACAAGGCGCACGGCTTGGAGTGTGGCTAATGGACAAGTGGATTTGGCAATTATTGGCGGCGAAATTCCCTCGGAATTGAACGAATCTTTACAAATCCAACCCTATGTAGAGGATGAGTTAGCGTTAATTATTCCGGTGGTTCATCCCTTTGCTAAGTTGGAAATTATCCAAAAAGAAGATTTGTACAAGTTAAATTTTATTGCGCTCGATTCTCAATCAACAATTCGTAAGGTAATCGATCAAGTCCTGACTCGCTGTGGTATTGATACTCGCAGGTTGAAAATTGAAATGGAACTTAATTCCATAGAGGCAATTAAAAATGCTGTACAGTCGGGTTTAGGTGCAGCTTTTGTTTCAGTTTCGGCGATCGAAAAAGAGCTACAAATGGGAATTCTCCATCGTGCCAATATTGATGAAGTGGTGGTAAAACGAATGCTGTCGGTAATTTTTAATCCCCATCGTTACCGTTCTAAAGCAGCAGAAGCTTTTAGTCAGGAAATTTTGCCTTTGTTTGCCATGCCGGGATGGAGCAAAGAAATTGTAGAAGCTACCGCTAATCTGGCTAATTCTCACAAAACTGCTGTGCTTCCTCAATCTGGTAAAATTTTTCCGGCTAATGGTTCATAGCCTTTGCGGTTGCCAAAAGCTCAAATAAACAATCCACTTTCATGGAACTTTACTGTACTCGTTCAGGTTGTCCCCGTCCGGTAAATTATTTCCCGGAACTCGACGATTTAACTGTTCTTAAACGAGTGTCACAAAAGTATTGCACTGCTTGTGGGATGCCGTTGATTTTAAGAGATCGTTATTTACCGGGGAAATTGTTGGGTAAAGGAGGATTTGGGGTGGCGGTTTTAGCACGCGATCGCGATACTCCGACTAAGCGTAGTTGTGTGGTAAAAGTGTTTCGCCCTCCTGAAAACTTAACCCCTAATCAACTCCAAAAAGCACAAAATTTGTTTGAACGGGAAGCAGCAGTTTTAGAACAGCTGGGAAATGAACATCCACAAATTCCAGATTTATATGCCTTTTTTGAGTTAACTGTTCTCAATCGAAGTTTGGGAAAAGAAGAGCAATTTTTTTATTTGGTACAAGAGTTTATCAACGGTCAAACTTTAGAAGAAGAACAGAAACTAAAGGGGAAATTTTTGGAAGATGAAGTGGTAGAAATTTTGCGGGAAATTCTCCCGGTTTTACAATTTGTGCATGAAAAAGGGACGATTCATCGCGATATTAAGCCTTCTAATATTATGCGCGATCGCCAAGGTCGTTTGCATTTATTAGATTTTGGCGCAGTTAAACAAGTAACAAGCGTACCGATTTCGGAAAATTCTCACAAATCTACAGGAATCATTTATACTCAGGGATATGCTCCTCCAGAACAAATGAGTGGTTTTCAAGTTTATCCAGCGACAGATTTATATGCTCTTGCTGTGAGTTGTTTAACTTTACTTACTCGTAAATCTCCTGGGGAGTTATATGATTCTTACAACAATGAATGGCGATGGCGAAATTATGTGCAGGTGAGCGATCGATTAGCTAATATTTTAGACCGAATGCTTTTACCTGCACCCCAGCAACGCTTTGCTTCCGCAGAAGAAGTACTAACAGCACTTAATAGCAAATCTGCTTTAGCATCAATTCAATCGCAAGTAACGCGATCGCTCTTTTTCTCGTCCTAAAGGTTCTGGTGGAACGGTAGATATGTTTTTAGAAGAAATTCTTAAGGAGAAAAATTTTACTCCCAATGTGGAACTTATTGACACGACAACTCAAGCTTTACGGAAAATTGCTAATACTACGGGTGGAATTTATTACGCTTCTGCACCAGAGGTAGTGCCGCAGTGTACTGTTAAATCAATACCTATAGGTCGCAAACAAGGCGAATTTGTCGCACCTTATCAAGAACCGTTTGTACCTTTGTCTCAATGTCCAACTCGACGCAATCAGTTGAACCTTGCTGCTTTTCAGCAAGGTAAATATCCTTTAACGCGCAATTTGTTTGTGATTGTGAAACAAAATGGTCAAATAGAGCAGCAAGGGGGTGAAGCTTACGCTAATTTGTTGCTTACTGACGAAGGTCAAGAATTAATTGGCAAAGCTGGTTTTGTACCTATCCGTTAGTCGAGATTACTTTAAGAAATTAGCTTTTAAAGATGATAAAGATGTTTTATATAAATATTTGTCTACATTTGGGAAATAAAGACTAAATAAAATCATACTAGACTTGAGTAATGCTGATTTTTACACTTGTTTATCAGCGGTGATGGTAGGTGTGGCAGAGTGCGATCGTCATGGTATGGCGTTAGCAATTGGAGAAAATGGGGAATTTCAACAGCTATGCACAGAATTAACAGCGCAAAGTTTAATTAACGACACTATTTTATGGCAAAAATTGTGGTTACAATTATTACCATTAGCCAAAACTTCTGCTAGTGGAGCCAGGAATGGAGAATTAAATATGGTACATCGAGAGTGGAAAGAGCAAGAGAGGGGAAAAATTGCCAAAGTTCTATGTTCTTTTCCCACTCAGCAGGAAAACTCCCAAGAGGAGGAGATCTTATTTTATGAATCACCTGTAGGCATTTTCTACATGAGTTTGGATGGTGGTATTATAAAAGCCAATCCAGCAATGAGTAATTTGATTGGTTACACAGAAGCACAGTTACGTCGTTTAGATTGTCGGACAATTTCCCATCCAGATGATTTTACTGATGACATGAAGTTTATTCGTCAATTACTTAATGGCGAGTTACCAGGAAAATGTTCTTTGCAAAAGCGTTTTATTTGCCGCAATGGTGCGATCGTCTGGGCGGAAGTAACGATGTTTTTGCGGGGGAATTTAGAAACGGAAGATAGCTATTTGTTGGTGTTTGTTAATGATTTAAGTTATATTATAGAAGCAGAAAAAGAGATTAAAGAAAGACGGGAACGAGAAGCATTACTAAGTGAAATTGCGGCGACAATTCGCAACAGTTTTAATTTTCCCAAGATTTTGGAAATTGGAGTGACAAAATTACAGGCTGCTTTGAATGCCGATCGCGTAGTAGCTTATCAGTTACAAGCAGATGCTACTGGTATTTGTACATCGGAAGCTGTAAAACCAGCATTTAAATCAATTAAAGGAAAAAGTTTTCCAGCTGATTGTATTCCCCAACGTTATTTACAAGCTTACAGTCAAGGTAGACTTTGGCATAGCATAGATGTTCGCACTGAGGAATTGTCGGAATGCTATCGACAAATGTTAGAACAAATGGAGGTGCGAAGTATTATGGTGGCGGCGATTCAACAACGCAAAGATAATTCTTTGGAGTTGGAGCAGGGGAAACTTTGGGGTTTGTTGATTGTTCATCAATGTCGCTTACCTAGAAAATGGACGGAAGATGAAAGACAGTTGGTGCAAGCGGTGGCGAATCAAATGGCGATCGCTTTTGAACAAGCAAGTTTGGTACAACAATTGCAAGCTTACACTCAGGAATTAGAAGAAAGGGTGAAAGAACGGACGCTGACTTTAAATCGATCGCTACAATTTGAGCAATTAATTCGTAAGTTAACGGTATCACTACGCCAAGAACTGAAAGAAGATCAAATCCTGCAAACAGCTGTGGAAGGTTTAGTAACAGCTTTAGAAATTGATGGTTGTTGTGCGATGCTGTTCCAAGCAACCGAAGAAGTATTAGAAGTAGAACATGAGTATTTTAAAGATGAGCAATCTTCTGAGATTATTAATAACCAAGTCTCACTGGTAGGGAAACGCTTACTACTTAAGGAATTACCAGAAAATTGTCGTGCTGCATTGTTAGCGGGAAAAACTTATTTGGGTTTAATTCCCTTCAAGAATAGTCAACCCGAAACCAGAGCAAATATGGTGTTGATTAGTCCAATTTGGGATACCCAAGGTTTAATTGGAGGAATTGCTTTATTGCAATCTCAACCCCATCATTTTAGCCAAGATGAAATTCTCTTAATTGAGCAAGTAGCGAGTCAATGTACCTTAGCAATTCGCCAATCTCGCCAAGTGCAACTTTTGGAAGCAAAGAATCAAGAGTTGTCAACTTTAAACCGGGTAAAAGGAGAAATTATTGCTAATACTAGTCATGAGTTACGCACGCCTTTAACGGCAATTTTGGGCTTTTCTAGCGTGCTGTTAGAACAATGCTTTGGTCAACTCAATCCTAAACAAAAGGAATATGTCGATCGAATTTATAGCAGCGGTCAGTATTTGCTGGAATTGATTAATGATATTCTCGATATGTCTCGGATTGAGGCTGGACGTTTGGAGTTAGATCCGCAAATTGTGTTTATTCATGAGATAACAGAAAATGTAATTGGTTTAATCCGGGAACGAGCGATCGCTCAAGGTATATCTTTAGAAGTAGAAGTGGCTAGCGATTTAGAATTCTTGGTTGCCGATCCGATTCGCCTCAAACAAATTTTAATTAACTTACTCACTAATGCAGTGAAGTTCACGCCAAAAGGAAGTGTTGGTTTAAGAGTTTATCGTTCTCGGGAAACGGTTAACAACTACACTACGGAAAATGTAAATTTTACCGTTTGGGATACTGGGATTGGGATCGATCCTAGTGACCAAGTAAAACTATTTTCTCCGTTTTCTCAGATTCACACTTCTTTATCACGGAAATTTTCGGGAACTGGTTTGGGTTTAGCGATCGCCCGGAAATTAGCAGAACTTCATGGTGGATCAATTACCCTAGAATCGCATCTGGGAAAAGGTGCCAGTTTTACTCTGCAAATGCCACTTTTTGCCACCTCTTCTTCAACTTACGAATTAAGTTATAAAACGGATGGAGGGCAAAGGAGTTAGTTTTGAGCATCAAGTTATGAGTTTTGAGTTAAATTGCAAAGAAAACTCAAAACTTAAAACTTAAAACTCATAACTTTTCACTTTTCCCTTCCCTCACCAAAATTTCCCGCCTGGGCGATCCCATAGCCCTTCTAACGACGTAGTGCTGTATCCGCAGGCAAACAGATGAGGTTATCATCTTGGGTGAGGATTAATCCGCGTTGCCGTAGTTTACCCATCAGGCGGGTAACGGTGACGCGAGTGGAACCGATCGCGCTACCAATTTGAGCATGAGTTAATGTCCAAGGTAGACTGTAACCTTGTTCTGCGGGTTCGCCGTATTCTTCTATTAACAGTGTGAGGAATCCTAAGAGGCGATCGATCGTCCGGCGCTGTCCCAAAGTACTCAACCACAACAGTTTCCGTTGGTGCTGATAGCGAAATGCGTCTAACACTTCCCGGCGAAAATGAGGCCAATTATCTAAGTCATGCCAATACATCCAAATTACCGAAGTTTGGTCAATGTGAGCATAACTATGTAGGGTAAAAGGCGATTGAGCTACAATTTCAAAAGGTTGTCCCGCACCAATGAAACCTAAAAACGCTTCTTCCTGGTTCATATTGGCGATGGCGCGTGCCCCTTGATTACGATGAGTTGCACTAACTTGGGCAACACCTACCATTCGCACTGCACCTCGCTGCACTAAGTAAAGTAGTCCCGGACGGGCGGGAATTTTTTCATCTTTGCTAAAAGTCCGGCAGCGATAGTGTTCATTCGCCCAGTCAAGAATGCGCTGCCATGTCAGAAATGGGCGTGCTGGTTCAGGACGTAGTGCTTCTGAATTTAAAGTGTTTGGTTCTAAAGAAACAGATTGTGGGAGCATAGCTTTGAGTGTCAACTAAAGAGTGTATTATTATTGCCTTCGTCATCGGCGAGATTTTACTGTTCAATCTTGGTCAAATTAATCTCATTTGACCAAGCTTGATTCATACTATCTTTATATAAGTTTTACTAGATTTTTAAAGTAATAAAAGATACTTTAGAATGAATTAATCAATCTGTAATTTGACTTTTATATTTGTTATATTTGATGCAATCTACCTCTGTAGATAGATGGCAAAAAAGAAAGGTAAATTTGCTGTGGGCTTGCTTGTTCATGAATCAGAGTTTACTAACCACCAAGTTCCCCGCCGCTAAACGGTTTTTGCTGTTCTGGCTGAAAAGGACAATTAATACAGTACCACATCAGCCAAATTTAATACCTCCGCTACTTTTGGCTGAAGAACAGAACAACATCAGCCAAAAGGATGATCTTGATACTTCAATTTTAGAAAAAAAATGTAGTCAGATTAGGGAACAATTAGTTACAAAAGGTAATCTTTCTTTGACCAGAGTACAGAAGGATACAGTAGTAGTTTACATTTGTGCGATCGCTTTCAAAGAGTCCCAATCATGGGGAACATCGCCAATAGATGTTGCTACCCAAATAGCGGATCAGTTTTCCTACTTATCGAGTCAAGAATTATCTGATGACCCCAAAAAATATTTCACACTCAAAGTAGTACCTCCTGGTTGGCTGCACTTACAATTAACTGATTTAGGAATTGCTACTTGGTTGCAGAGTTTAGCAGAAGGGCAGGGGGGAGAAGAGGACAAGGGGACAAGGGGACAAGGGGACAAGGAGAGTTCTTCTTTCTCTGCCTCCACTTCCTCCCAGTCCCTTTTCTCTGTGCAATATGCTCATGCGCGTTGTGGTTCGCTGTTGCGGTTAGCCCAACGGGAGGGTTCATGGGGAGCGATCGCACCTGATGCGATTCCCTGGTTAAATGAGAAAGGAGAGTTGCGATTAACCCATCGGGCAGAACGCAACTTAATATCTCAACTCTTTTCTGCCTTAGATGAGATGTACTGTCCCGCATCATCAAAAAAGTTGAATTGGGAAAAACTCGCACAGGAAATTAGCTTCTCCTGGGAAAACTTTTATCGCCAATGCCGCATTTGGGGCGAGGTAAAGACAGAAGTTCCAGAACTAGCCCAAGCAAGGTTAGGTTTACTCATGGCTACCCAAGCAATTCTACAACTGCTGTTGGAAGACTATTTGGGTGTTCCAGCACCTTTGGAATTGTAGTTGGTGACTGGGTACTGGGGAAGTTTTGAGTTTCTCGTTTAGAGAGTTTTGAGTTAATTAATGTGCCCTTGTCCCCTCTGCCCCCCTGCACCCCTGCACCCCTGCACCCCTGCACCCCTGCACCCCTGCCCGCTTGCCTTCCCCCAAAGGTTCTATGCCTAAAGTATGAAAATTTTCTTAAAAGGGGTGACAAATTAAAATACCTCCTGTATAGTTACAGATGTGTGAGGAGCGAACCAGCAAGAGAACCGAGACGAAACACGGCCAGTCGTCGGTTCTCTTTCTGATTTAAGGGTATTTCTAAAGGATGAATTTCTCGATCGCAGCAACCACCCCATCTTCTTCAACGCTGGGGGCTACCCAATGTGCGATCGCTTGCACCTCCGCAGGGCCGTTACCCATCGCTACACCGATACCTGCATATTCCAGCATTTCTACATCATTGAAGTTATCACCCACTGTCATGACATTGCTAGCTGGCAATCCCAAGATTTCTTCAGCTAAGTAACGCACAGCTGCACCTTTGTTTACCCAAGGGTTAGTAGCTTCAAAAAAGGTAGCTACTGATGTGGTGAGGTAAAGTTCTGCTGGGGTGTATTGTTTTCTGAGCGTACCTAAAAGACGTTCGATTACGTCAGTATCGTCACTCAATGCTAATATTTTTGTTGGTTCATTCTCCGTATCTAAAACTTTTCGTAAGTCACCCACTGCTATTGCTTTAATATTGGAACGTGCGGCATAAATTTGAGTTTCTGGGGTAATTTCCCGCACATAAAGTTGATCGTTGATATAAAAGTGAACGGAAAGTAGCGATCGCAGTTCTGGTTGTTCAAAATAATCTAATAACCGCAATGCCAAATTTTTAGATACAGGCCAATGTCGTAAAACTTTGTCTGTGGCAGGATCTTTGATGAGTGCGCCTTGGTATGCCATGAGTGGCAGATCGGAATTTATATCTTGATGAAAGCGTAAGGCGGAACAGTACATTCTGCCTGTGGCGATCGCAACTTTTACGCCTTTAGCTTGGACTGCTTTTATTGCTTGTTTGACAGGTTGATTAATTTGGTTAGATTCTCCGGCGATCGTACCATCAATGTCGAGAACTAAGAGTTTAATTTCTGTGTTTTCTGCTGTTAATCGCTGGTTAATTTCTCTATTCATGATTTAGTTGTCGGTTGAGCTTTATTGTAGGGTGCGTTAATAACGCACCATCCGCTAAATTTAACGCAAATTGGATTAGATAGATAGTAAGTAGGTAGATGTAAATAAAGTGAAAACCAAGGCGGGCAGGATGCCCACCCCACAAGAAAGCTGTAATTCTTGTGGGGTGGGCATCCTGCCCGCCCCATCCTCATATAACTATTATCACTTTATTTATTTGCACTTACTTATAGTTTTTTTCTATTAGTTGATTTGGGGGGAGTTAGGTGCGATCGATCTTTCCCATCTCTTCCATTTCTTGACATTCTGAATCTGATGGAAGTGATACTCGGATATTGATATCAATTGTTCCTGTATTGTAATCAAAACCTATATTAACTATCTTTACTGATGGTTCTAAAGGCAAATTATTATTAAATTTAGAGTTAAAATATGGCTTAGTTTTAGTTTTATATCCCGCATCTTCTAACCAGTTATTGATATTTCTCCAATTTCCTAACTTTTCGTTAGGCGAATCAGCCATCCTTTTAAAGTATTGGTATAAAGTTTTGCAAACATAAACCTCAACGCCCTTAGAACTCTGTAACAATTTGCGTGCCATTTCCGCCGGACTATAACCGCACAGCAGCCCCCGCAAATAAAGCTTTTCCCTCTCTGTCAGTCCCTTTCTAGCACGAGGAGCAAATTGCCGCTTGGCTTCTGCTAAGTCTCGGTACAGTCTTTCCAAATCCCAATTATTTGCAGCCTCAGCAAACATCTCATCGTTAGACATGGCAAGCTTTTTGAGTAATTTGATAATGTAATGCTAACACATAATTATAGCATTTGTTAGTCGTCGTATAACTGTAGTTATTGTATCATAGTGATGAATACAAATATTTATGGCTAAAGTAAAGTAACTTCATGTTGTTAATTAATCAAGAGTATATTTAAGGATTCAACTATGACAGATGTAAATTTGTATAGATCCATGTTGCTTGAGGAGATCCATAAAATTCTTAATAAATTTCTAATAAATTATACTATTGTTAGAAGTTTGAACATGGAAAACATTATTAATGATGTGCTTAATTTAAGCATTGCTGATCTCCGTAGCTTTGTTCAACGCGATCCATCAGCAATGGGAAGTTTTGAATGTGTAATTAGTTCTTACCTTTCTTTCAAAGCAGTAATGTATTATCGTTTAGCAAATAGGATATTTTACTCTTTACCAAGCACCAGTAATCAGTGTATATATCTACAGGCAATTGCCAGACAAATTTCAGAAGAAGCAAAACTTTTGACTGGGATTGAAATTCATCCAGCTGCTACAATTGGTTCCGGGCTAGTCATTGATCATGGTCTTGGCACTTTAATTGGAGAGACTTGCGAAATCGGAAATAATTGCTATTTGCTTCAGAGTGTACTTTTAGGAGCAATAGGTATAGCAGATAATGAGCGAAGAAAGCGTCATCCAACTTTAGGCAATAACATTAAAGTTGGTGCATTTGCAAAAATTTTAGGTTCGATAAAAATCGGTGATAATGTAGAAATTAGCCCTGGAAGTATTATTTATAAAGATATACCTTCTGATACACGAGTAATTGTAACCAACGAGTTGCAAATACATAATACAACTGAGAGCAACTTGCAAATATACGGAATCATTTTAGAGAATGACGGAAAAGTATGTATAGCTGGCAAAGGTCTGGAGAGTGCTAATTTTTATCTACTGGATATAGATAATATAAAATTTGAAGGGTTAGCGGTTCAAATTTATGAGAGAAACGATCAAATGGCAAAAATTTGTATCAAAAACAACTGTAATATAAATAGGAAAATAAAAAAACTGAGGTTATGTATTCAGAAGGGTGCTTCAGAAATAATTATTTCTAACTCTTTAGCACTTAGAAAACTGGGAATAAGCGACTAAATTGGAAGAAAAATAAAACAATCGAATTTTAGAATAGGTTTTTAGATTACTTGAAAACTGTAGCTTAGACTAAAGAAATGTTAACACCTATTTACAAGTTAAACAATGGGGCTTATTTAAAATTAGAAAATATGAATTTCGGTGGTAACCATAAAGTGCGGTCTGCCAAACGCATGATTGAAGATGCTATTATTTCAGGTTCTCTCATTAAAGGATCAGGCCAAATTATTATTGAGAAAACGGGAGGTAACTTAGGAGTAGGGTTAGCAATCTTTGCAAATAAATACGGCTTTGAACTAGAACTCGCTGTTGGACTTAGCTATAGCTATGCTAAAAGAAAAATGTTAGAAATTTATGGAGCCAAATTAATTGGAATAGAGATGCTGGAGAGAGGGGCAAGACCTAAAGATGTAATAGAGCATTATCTGGTAAATGCCAAAAAAATGGGGAAAAATTACTTTTATGTCGATCAGTTTAATAACCATTCTAACTTTTTAGCTCATTATGAGGAGACTTCTAAAGAAATAATTGCTTATGCAAAATCTTTAATGTTAGTAAAGGATAAGAAAATAATTTATGTCGGAGGAGTTGGATCAGGAGCTAGTACAAGTGGAATAGGATTAGCATTGAAAGAACAGTTTGATGACGTTGAAATAATTGTGGTTCAACCAAAAGGCTGTGATATTGAAAAAGAAGTATTTGTAGAACACAATCTACAAGGAATTGCAGTAGGGGTAAAACCTGCCATCTATTTGTCAAATATTGTTGATAGATATATAGTTTGTTCAGAAGAGGATGCTTACAGATGTCAAAAATGGCTAGCAAGAGAACACGGGATATTTTGTGGCAATTCAAGTGGAGCTAATATTTATGCTATAAAACAAGTTCAGAAACAGTACCATCAAGAAGAAGTAATTGTTTTTAGTCTTATTTACGATTCAGGTGATTGTTATGTATAAAGCGCCAAATTTGCTAGGAAGATCAACAAGAAAACTCTACTATGAAGACAGCTTTTTGAAGTCTTGCACTGCCCAAGTTGTCAAGGTAACAGAAAACAAGATTGAACTTAGTCAGACTGTCGCTTACCCAGAAGGCGGTGGACAGGAGGGTGATATTGGGACTATCCAAACAACTACAGGTTTAGTAATCAGATTTACTGATACTCAAAAAATGTATGGACGGAAGTTATATTTAGATGATTTTCCATCAATTAATGTAGAAACAATAATTCATCACATTGTTTCTGATGAAGATATTCATCTTTTAAACTCTGTTTCAGAGGAAGATAGTGTGGTAGTAACAATTGATGCTCAACGTAGGGAAAAGTTGTCTATCAGTCATACTGCATCACATTTGGTTTTTATTGGTGTGGGTGAAGTAATGCCAGAGGCTATCAAGAATGTTAAGGGATGTCATATAGACGAAATCAGTGCTCGCTTCGATTTCTATGTAGACAGAAGATTTACTCAGGAAGATGTAATAAAGATTCAGGATATTGCTAATAACATGGTCAGAGAGGATCATGTTATAAACACCTATCACCATCCAGAGGAACCGGAGGCATGGTATTGGGAAGCTAAAGGTTATGTTATTCCCTGTGGAGGAACACATTTAAGAAAAACATCATCAATAGGTGAAATTTTAGTTAGAAGGAAAAATATCGGAAAAAATGTAGAAAGGATTATCATAACCTTTCCTAATGCTACTGTTAACGAGTCACATTATCACAGTTAAGGTAAGCATTACCTCCTCACAAATGCGATCGCCCTCTCATCCCCCCATCCCAAAAGCGATCGCACTCACTCTCTCCTATTTGTGCGATCTCTCTTTTTTTGCAAATGCGATCGTCCTGACTATTTCTACAAAAGCGATCGCCTAGTTGTATTGTTGGGTATGCTAATGCTGTGCCAGCAAGAGGACTTTTCATTTAAAATATAGAATTAGTTTGATTAAGTTTCAACACCAATTGAGCAATTAACCATGAAATTAACAGCAACCGAACAAGGCTTATTTATCCCTAAAGAACTATTAGGAGAGAACCAAGAATTTGAAATTATTCAAGAACAAGGTAAAATTATTATCACCAGCATCGAAAAAACATCTTCTAGTTGGGATTTAGGTACAAATTCTGTGGAATGTGATGTAAAAGATGGCGCAATTAACCACGATCGTTATCTTTATAATTCATGAGATCAGATCGATAGTTGCTACAATATGCTTAACAAATTAGTCAATAAGCAGATGAAAATTAGAGCAATCATTCATCCAGCAGAAGAAGGTGGCTATTGGGCAGAAGTTCCGGCGCTTCCTGGGTGCATTACTGAAGGAGAGACGATCGAAGAAGTAATGGCTAATTTAAAAGATGCTATTGAAGGTTGGCTGGAAGTTGCTAATAGTCGTGAAGATATTGCTTCTACAGATCAAGTTGTGGAAATTGCTGTATGAAATCTATTTCTGGCAAGCAACTGTGCAAAATTGTAGAGCAGAAAGGCTGGGTTTTAAAAAGAATTACTGGCAGTCATCATATCTATGAAAACCCAGAATTAGAACAAATTCTGTCAATTCCTGTTCACCGCAATCAAGATTTGAAAGTAGGAACATTGAGAGCTTTAATGAAAATAGCACAGTTATCTGAAGAAGATTTACTCTGAGTGTGATTCTTTTAAGGATTGGATGCGATCGCTCTCTCGTCCACTTATTCCAAAAGAGATCGCACTCACTCTCTTCAAATGGTGCGATCGCTCTTTCACTATCAACATAGTCCTCAACTATTCCCCGCTACAATCCTAACTTCATCTGGCATTTCCAAATTAGTTATTTCTTCACCTTTTGGCAACTTTTTCCGTTGCAAAAAATCTTCAAATAACTCAAAAAAGCGATTCAGTGCATCTGCTTCATCTTCTGCATAAAAAAGAATAATCCGACTCCAAGATTGAGTATTTGCTTGGTTAAATCGATGTTCTATCCATTCTTGAAATTCCTCAAAATCTTTTTCTTGTTCGGTTACTGGGATGCCAATCTGACGGCAGGCAAAGCTATAACCATCTAGGAAAACATGGAGGTGACTGAGCGATCGCTTTCCCAAATATAAAGATGGTCTTTGCTTAATTTTTCCTAGCAAATCGTACAACTCTAACATCTAGCTCTCTCCTGACAGATGAAAGCCAATAGCTATTTGTGAAATTTGTTGTCGTAAATTGCTCTCAACCATTTCTATTTATTTGACGATAGCGTAATTTGCATATCAGTACTTTGGTGTAACGGTAATTTACCTAGCATTATAAACTTGCATCTTCAAATCTATTCACAGCGATCGCAACGCATCTTCAAACTCTCGCAGCGCCACGCTAGAACCAATTTGCCAACCTCGATCGATGTATTGTGGTATTAAAGTTTTCAGATCGTAATTAGGAAACCATCGGCTAATTTGAGATTCTTGATATTGTTGGGAATCGAAATGATAAATTAATAATTGATTTTGACGGTAAACCCAAAGTTCTACAGGTGAAATTGCTTGATAATCTTCCGGTTTAGTGGTGCAAGTTAAGTCAATTTCAATTGCTAAATCTGGAGGCGGATCTGTTTCTAAATCAATGCGTTCTTTGCCTAAAATGCGATCGCGGTTATCTATATAAAAACAGTAATCTGGTTCGATTCCCTGGCGGTTAATTCTCTTCAACGTTACTGGTGTAAATGCGTCCCAATCTTTCCCCGCTTGTCGCAATAAAGCTTTGACCAAATCTGCAAGTAAATCTGCATTCTTAGCGTGTCTTGGCAATGGTGACATAATTCTAATTTCTTGGGTTTTACTGTTGTAGCGAATCCTCAATCCAGCTTTATCTTCTCGAAGCTTTAACAATGTCTCATAATCTTCCCAAGTTCTAAATCTCAGAATTAGTTCGTCCCCTGGATCGAGAGAAATGATATTTTCAGTAATTGTCGGTAAAACCATATTTTGATTACCTGCAAAGCTGACATTTTTCTAATTATAGCAAGGCTAGATGCACTACAAAGCAGCAATTTGTTGAGCGAACCACATCGCCGCCATTCCATTTCCTTGCACTAACATTTTCAAAGTATCCGACAATAAAGAAATTGGTAATCCTTCCAAAACATTAGAAAATTCACATTCTTGATATCTACCATTATCTTGTAACCGAAATGCCAATACTCTTTCACCTTTAATATCTATCACCCAATATTCAGGGATTTTTAAAGCTGCATATAACCGTTTTTTCTCGTCTAAATCATTGGCTAAAGTTGTATCCGCAATTTCACAAACTAAATCGGGTGTTCGCCATTTATCTAGGTTAATTTTTCGCGGTTCTCCTGCTTGCCATTGGGGGAAATCTTTACCGATGTATAAAACGCGATCGGGCGCACCTCCACCTACATTTGGTTTTTCAATTACGCACCCTCCTAGATCATCAAAAGCTTGTCCTCCTTTGCTACTAAACCAAAAGCCAAACACCAGTGTTAAGAGATTATTAAATCTAGCGTGGTTAATTCCTTCGTTACCCATTTCAATTAAAAGATAGCCTTCATAAAAAAATATTCTAGCTGATTCCAAATTTGGATCTTCGCAAGCAGCTAGATAATCTTCCCATGTAGCGGGTTGCCATTGGTAAATTACGGGTTTATCTAATAATGAAGTTAGGCTATTCATAATTCAACAGCAGACTATGATAGTAAAGTAGGCAATTAAATCTATTATAGATTTAGGCTAAGTAATAGAAAAGATAATCATTGATTTATGAGTCAAGCGGAAAACTATAACTCGATCTATATCCGCAATATGGAAATAGATGACATCGCTCCAGTGTATCATTTGGGGGAAGATATTTTTACCAGCGATTTGTACCCGTATTTGTATCGCACTTGGGATGAATGGGAGGTTATCGGACTATACAATACCGATCCAGAATATTGTTTAGTTGCGGAAATAGATGAACAATTAGCAGGCTTTGTTTTAGGTACAATTATTAATAAAGCAACCTGGACTTATGGTTACATTATCTGGCTGGGAGTTAATCCTAATTTTCAACGTCGCGGAGTGGGTGACAAATTAGTTGATAAACTGGTGGAAAGAATGATTGAAGATGGGGTGCGTTTTATGTTGGTGGATACCGATCCAGCTAATACGCCAGCAGTGAAATTTTTTACTCGCAAAGGTTTCGGTAATACCCGTCAGCACGTTTTCTTATCGATGAATTTGAGTAAACATGAATATTATGGCAGACTAATTGCTTATGAACGGGAAAAAGCAGAGAGGGCTGCATATAAGCGATCGCGCCGTCGCCCATCTACCAAAACCTCAGAAGCCGTGAGTGAAGCTGCTACTAAAATAATGGTAACAGACTCAGAATTACCCGATAACAATAATCCTGATATTTCTCCTATTTCTTAACAGTTACAAGCCTAATTTAAGGAAATAAAGATGCCTCATCAGCAACCTCAATGGCAAATTCAGCCAACAGTTCAACCGCCAGAATGGTTGATTAACGCAATTAAACAACAAGCGCCAGAATTGTCTGGTAATTACGCTGCTCAATTGTTATGGCAAAGGGGAATTAATGATCCTGAAAAATTAGCAGAGTATTTAAATACTGACCTTTATAAACCTGCTAGTCCCTTTGCTTTTGGTGAGGAAATGTCTTGGGCAATGGAAAGATTGCTTAAAGCAAGAGATAACCAAGAAATTGTTGCCATTTGGGGAGATTTCGATGCTGATGGCATCACTTCTACTACTGTTTTATGGGAAGGTTTAGGGCAGTTTTTTTTGCAAAATACGCAATTATTTTATTACGTTCCGAATCGGTTTACTGAATCTCACGGTTTGAACTGTCAAGGAATTGAAAACCTGGCTAAACAGGGAGTTAAATTAATAGTTACTTGTGATACTGGTAGCACTAATTTAGCTGAAATTGAATTAGCAGCAAAATTAGGAATTGATGTAATTATTACCGATCATCATACTCTACTGCCAGAAAGACCTCCAGTAGTGGCAATTATTAATCCCCGCAATTTACCAACCGATCATCAATTATTTAATCTTTCGGGTGTTGCTGTTGCTTACAAAGTAGTAGAAGCGCTTTATCAAACTCTGCCAAATGTGCCTCAAGATCCATTAGAAGATTTGTTAGACTTAGTGGCGATCGGGTTAATTGCTGATTTAGTTCAATTAACTGGTGATTGTCGATATTTAGCAAAATTAGGCATTGAAAAACTACAAACAGATTTACAAAAACCACCGAAATTAAGGCGACATCCGGGGATAAGTAGGTTGCTAGAACTTTGCAAGAAAAGTGGCGATCGACCAACGGATATTTCCTTTGGGATTGGCCCAAGAATTAACGCGGTTAGTCGCATTCAAGGAGATGCTACTTTTTGTGTAGAATTGCTCACTAGTCGCGACTTAAAACTGGTAGAAAAATTAGCGTCCGAAACCGAATTAGCTAACTCTCGCCGCAAAGCGTTACAACGAGATGTAGAAAAACAAGTCTGGCAAAAATTAGCCCAATTAGACTTATCAACTACTAGTATAATTGTCTTAACTGAAGTTGGTTGGCCTGTGGGAGTTTTAGGTTTAGTTGCAGGACAAGTTGCCCAAGAAACAGGTCGCCCAACTATTTTATTAAGCGTAGAAACACCAGAAGAAACTGCCGAAAATATTACTTTCGCCAGAGGTTCGGCGCGTTCTGTTAATCAAATTGACCTTTATCAATTAGTTAAAGATAAAGCACATTTATTAAATCGATTTGGTGGACATCCTTTTGCCGCAGGTTTAAGTCTTCCTCTGGAAAATCTGCCCATATTTACGGAAGCAATTAACCATCAATTAAGACAACAAATCGCAGCAGATCCTAGTAAATTAAACCGAATAATCACAGCAGATTTAGAGGTAAAAGTAGCAGATTTAGGCCAAGATTTGTTTCGGGATATGAAAGTTTTAGAACCTTGTGGTATGGGCAACCCTGTACCGCAATTAATGATTAAAAATTGCTGGTTTGAGAATCTAGAAAATTATAATATCAAAGATGCAATTGGGAATAAAGTTGCCTACATCAAAACTAATTTTTTAATTAAAGATTCATCAAGTAAAGTTGGTTTTCCGGGGATTTGGTGGGGACATTACAAAGATGAAATTCCTCAAGGGCGTTGTGATGCGATCGCAGAACTAGATTTCAACACCTACCAAAAACGCTATGAAGTGCGATTAATTGCTGTGCGTTCTTGTGCAGAAAAGGTTGATTTATTTAATCACATCAATCAACCTCAATTAGAGGAAATTTTAGATTGGCGAGATGCAGAAGTTTCGCCATCAAAAGATTCTAATTATCAACCATTAATTGTCAGAGAATGTCCAAGTAATTGGGATGATTTACAATTATGGTTTCGCCAAGCTTTGCAAAGTCACAAAAAGTTAGCTATTGCTTATCCACCTCCTAAACAAATATCGCCTAATCAAGTTTGGGAAGACTTAATAGGAATTGCAAAATATCTTAGTCGTACTGGAAAAAGCGCGACACCGGATCGATTACAACAAAAATTAGGAATTAGCGATACTTGCTTATATTTGGGGTTAGAAACCTTAGCTAAGTTGGGTTTTCAAGTAACAAATTGGGATGGACAATTTCAAATTACTAATAATCAGAAATTGCCTTCATCAAATTTGGATGGTGAAGTTGGTGAGGCGATCGCACAATTTTTAGCAGCTGTCCAAGAAGAACAATTCCGTCGCCAGTATTTCTATGAAGTTCCTTTAGCAACTATTCAATCTGTAGTTTCTCGCACATAGACCCTTAAGATCCCCGACTTCTCCAAGAAGTCGGGGATCTCGCTTGGAGATGACAACTTTATTTCTTAAAGTAATTCCATTTGACAAATTTCGCTACAGTTCTAGGTACGTTATAGAATTTCTCTAAAAATAGATTCCATAAATAACCATATTGCGGGTATCTTTTAACTAGCAACGCATCAGAAATTACATGAAATCTTGGCGGTTTCAATTCGGGAGGTTTATCAATATAGCGAATTTGTTCTGGACTAGGCATCCAATGACCAATAATTGCATCTTTTTGGAAATATTTAGCCTGCACAAATACGCCTAATAAGCGATCGAAACCTGATGTCGGTATCCAGGTAATTGCACCCATTACTTTTGTAGTTTGGGAAAGATCTACAAGTGCTTGTTGCACTAATTTATTGCGCCAAACTACATTATTGAAGTTTTCAAAATGATAGCCTAAATTATCTTTTCTTCCTGTAAAAGGTAACAATGCAAATTTTAAATCTAAGTTCTTGTCTAAAGGAATAACCGGAACTTCTAACAAACCTTTGTAATTACCTTGCTGATAAGGATAAGGATTTTCTGGGGTTTTCTTACAAATCTCTAATTGACGAACATCAGGAATTTCTCCCCAATCTTGTTTTATCCGTTCTTGCTCTTTAAAATCAATGTTTTCTTTCTTTAACCTTAAAATCCAACTTTCGGGGAATCTCTCAAAATACTGAGTTGTTAAATCCACTACATCGGGATGCACAAAATCATCATCATCTAACGCTAAAACATATTCACCAGTAGCATTAAGTAAGCCAACAAATCTTTGCATCATTTCCCCTTTGTAGGGACTGGTTAAAATTTTTACTCTCGGATCATCTAATGGGCGAATCGGCACACTAGGGTAATAAACTAAGACAAATTCAACATTTCCTTTAATTTTCAATAACTGTTCTAACCAATAATCAGAAAATTTTCCAGTTGTCGGAGTTACAATTGTCAGAGTTGGCTTGTCTTTCATATCATTTATCCTAGTTAATAACCTAAATTAGCTTGTCTTTCACATTTAAACCCTTTCATTTTCCAAACAGTTAAATCAACTTGGGAAAGCGGGATTAAATCAGTACATTTTGGTTCATAAAATTGGCTGACAACAGCCCAAATTAACCCGCGAATTACATCTGCTGTAGTCACAAAAAATGATTCGCGATTGGCGGGAACACCTTTAGTTTCTGCTGCTACTTCTAATTCTACCCAAATTCCGTGAGAACCTAACATAATTTGCCCTAACCAAATTGCTCTTGGTAAATGGGTTGCTGAAGTAACTACTTTAACTTTTTTGACTTGCCATTGTTTGAGAATTGGTAAACTAAAATAGAAGTTTCCAAAAGTGGAATTGGCACAGTTTTCTAGCCAAACCTTATCTATGGGAGCAGCGGCTCTTTGAAATATGAGTAAAATACAAGGAGCTAAGGAACCGTGAGAGATTAAAATTGGTATTTCGGGTGATTGTTTAGCTATTTCAGTAACGTGAATTTCTCTGGTTATACTTCCTCCTAACACTAAAATAGCACCTACAGGTTTTTGGGAGGATGCGTATAAAATAGCGCTATTATATAGTAAACAAATTCCTAAAATTAAGCAGATTCCAAATAAACTGATGAGTAGCGATCGCTTACCCAAAAACCGCAACCCAAACCTAAATTTATTTCTCTGCTTTTTCTTTGGTTTCATTGCTACTATTTTGACTAATATCGGTCAACTTTTGGCAAGGTTAGGGTTAATTTGAGTTACTAAATGCACCAGTTCTGGCAAAATTAATTTTTCCATTGCGAGTTTTACAGCATTACTAGAACCAGGAATAGAAAAGATTAATTTGCTTTGGTAAATCCCCGCTACTGCTCTAGATGCGATCGCCCTCGATCCAATTTCCTGATAACTCAAAAAGCGAAACAACTCTCCAAAACCGGGCAAAGTTTTTTCGAGTAACTGTTCGATCGCGTCATAAGTCGTATCCCTTGGCGCAATCCCAGTACCACCATTAAAAATCAAAGCTTGCAAATCTGAGCGTTGACTCAAAACCTGCATTTGCTCTCCAATTTGCACTGGTTCATCTTTGACGATAGCGTAAGCTCCTACTATATGACCAGCATTTAGTAATAAATTTTTAATTAAATTTCCGCTGCGATCGGTTTCTTCAGTACGAGTATCGCTAACTGTAATTACTGCACAATTAACTATGAGTTTAGATTTGTCGGGATGTGGTAAATTGCTCATAAATTTACTGAAGTAAAAGAAGGATGAAGTAGTAAAATTTACCTCATCCTCCAGTTTATTTATTTCATTCTTTTGGCTTGTTCAAAGCTAAACCATGTTCTTCAGCATACCGCTCCATAAACCGTTTAAACCGCTCCCACTGTTCAGCAGATCTAATAATGTAAAGTGCTTCTAATGCTTCAGGTTGACCGTTAATAAACTTAGCTTTTACTTCCCTTGTTACTAATTCGCCTTCTTCATCAACTAAATACATTCCAGTAATTTCGTCTGTACTAGTACTGCTGAGTGCTTTCGGTTTCTCAAAATAGAATGTCGCTGTGCCATTACTCCCATCCCGCGATCGGGTAATCCGTACATCGGGAATAACCTCTTCATTGATGCCTCTAGAAAACTGAATTTGAGCCATGATACCTTAATAGACAATTATACGATCGGCCATCCTAGTATTTTCTCATTATTTAGAACCCAAAGTTCTAGATCTTTTGAAGATAGGGATAATCTGTATAAAAAAATACAGATAATTTAGATGGATGTTTGTGAAATTACTGCCCTAACTTCACGTAATTAACACAGTTTTCTTCCTAGTATAAAAAGTTGATAAAGACAGACTTTTTCCTATCCTTTGTTTGTTATCAATTTGTATAATTCATACTTGGTACGCATAACTACGCATAACCTTTACTTGTTGGAGCATTGCTCAGCGAGATTTATAGGTAGCGTTTGAAGTGTCAATTTGCGTTTGTCCTGTTACCAAGTTGCATTTTGCACCTTGGTGCAGGTTTTTCATTCGCTCAAATCATCCATTTTTTTCACCTTCATCCCGAAAGACCCACTTTTCGTTTAAACACATCAAGGATGTTCTTTACCAAAAAGTAATTTATGTTTGGATTTATATCTTTAAACAATTTGTAAATTCTTAAATTCCGGCTGAGTGGTATTCCTTCAAATACCATCAACCTCATCCACGAACCCACTGCTGGAATATAAACTTCTTTTAAAAAATTTTCTGGAGGCTCTACGTTTTTAGCAAGATAACTTAATGTTTGCATCTTCTCCTCTAGAAAAGCATCCTTCTTGTTGTTTTTTCTCATTGTTTGTGGGTGTGTTCTATGATAATTCAAGTGTTCAGCTAGGTACGCAATATCAGAAATCATCATTATTTTGGCATAGAATAGCCAATCTGCTGAAAAGGGCATCTGTTCATCAAACATTCCAGCGTCAATAACAACTTTCCGACGTATTAACGCTGCGCCTATATTAGTAATCGTACAGGTATAAAATAAGTATTGGCATTCGTTTTTCCCAGTATCTATAAAATCTTGATCCCATCGCGTCTTGTTTAAATAACTCGTCCATTCTTCCAATGAACGCAATCGGTTCCCTTGCTCATCCACTTCCCAAGATTGTGCATAAGCCAACCCAACAGAAGGATGCTCATCTAGGATTTTAACTAATTTTTCTAACAAAGTTGGATGACAGCTATCATCTGAACAAACAATATTTAAATATTCACCTTGAGCTAATTTTATACCATCATTAAACACTGTATAAAAGAAAGGATTGTTTTGGGGATAAAAATGGGTTTTGATTCGGGAATCCGCAGTATATTTGCTAATAATTTCCACACTGTTATCGGTTGAACCATTATCTAGAATGATTAATTCAAAATCTTTGTAAGTTTGATTTAGTAGACTTTGAATCCGCTCATCTAGATATTTAGCATAGTTGTAATTTAGGAGTATTATGCTAACTCTTGGCATGGTAAATACCTCTCTACCCTGAACTTTTACAAAATGAATTGAGATCAAACTAATAGCTGCCGTAATTTCATGCCAACAATCAGCGATCGATCGCCTCTGTTAATAACTTTTTAACGGTTCGTCCAATTACCTTCCAGCTAAGACGAGTTTCATACTCATGAAACGAGGAGCGTGCCAGATCTTTATAGCGAGAGTAATCAGAAAATAAATCCAAGATATAAGTAGAATACTCTTCAGCACTGGCATTTTTTGAGAACTTCTTGCCATTTAGATCATCTAGAACTAAGGTTGGCAGTCCACCTACATCCGTTGTCAGACTAGGTACACCAAAACTGTTTGCCTCAGCAACAACGTGAGGGCAGGCATCTGCTAAAGTTGGCAGGAGCAAAAAATGGGATTGGGTTAGTAACGCTTGGAGTTGTTTAATTCCGGCTTGAGACGCATTGCTGATATAGCCTAAGCACTTAACATAGGAAGCAAACCGATTATCTAATTGAGGGGAACAGCCAACTACTGTCAATTCCGTTTTTAGACCAGCCTGATTTAAATTGTAAGCTACCTGAACTGCCTTATCACCTCCTTTACGATACCAGTCGCCCCCTAAGAAGAATAATTTACAAAGATCGGATGGTCTAGATTCTATTACTGCTTGAATATCTGTCGAATTATAGTTGGATGGAATGTTGGGACCCAGGGGAACAACTTTTACTTTAGTAGGATTAAGTTGATAATGGGAAATAGCGATTTGAGCAGCCCACTCCGATCCATAGATTGCGAGGCTCGCTCTATTGAGAGCATCTTTGTCATTCGCAATTCCTCCCTTTAAACACTCTGGGGCAACTTCATGTCTACCAAACCCCGGATAAAAATCTAGGGCTGAGACAAGAGGAGCATCCGTCCAGGTTACGATCGGTTGGTTGCAGTCGAGATAAGCAACTGGCTGGAGATACTTACCTTCTCCGCTCATTACAACATCAATATCATTGAGTTTGGATAAACGGCTTGAGATTTGCCGAGCAAAGCTTTTAAGCACAAAAGGTTCCAGTATAGGATCATAAACTTTGAAGCGGTATTGATTCTGATAAAAACGATATTTCAGTTTGATCAGAGGTATATATATTTTAGGAACCTTTAAAGAGCCAATATAATTAACATCTATATTTTGCTCTTTAAGAGACAGAGGTTGCCGATAAGATCGACCATCATAAGCAGAAGGATCTTCAGCATTATAAACGGTCACATAAGCTAATTTCATATTTTCCACCCTATTTTATTTATCTCTTACAATTCGGCAAAATCTTTGCTATGTAAAGTGTCCAAAATCTCTCAAAAACTTTCGATAGTTCATCTTACACAAGATTAGCAAGAGATTAAGCCAAGACTGCTTTTCGGCAATAAAAAGCCTCTGCGTACTTCTCTGGTGCATTAGATTCAATCCCGCGCAATCTGATAATAGAAGAAAATGTCTCTTCAGTAAACCAGTTTCTATTGGCTTGAGTCGCGAAGTGTTCCATCAAATAAGCTATCTTTCTTTGTTTGATTGATTCACTTAGATGAACGAAAAAGTTAGGGTTCCCTAAATCTCCATCATATTTGGGAATCTCATACTCCAAAATCAAATGATTACGAAAAGCATTCCAGGTTAATTCAGAAACTACGCGATGGTCTTGATGCAAATCGTTGCGGTAATGGGTAAAAATTAAATCAGGAGATACCTCCTTGCTTAAGCGATCGAAAAACTCTTTAATTTCTGCTCCAATGTAGGGAAAAAAACGCTCTCTAAATTCTTTGACTAATATATTCTTCTGCTTGACTCCCTTTAAAAAGGTATTGGCACTTGCTAGTGCTTCTTCTTTTCTCTCGCCGATCGCTGTAAAAACAACCCAGTAGAAGCTTATATCTGGAAATGTTTCAATAAGTTTTAGGATAGTACCACCGCAGCCTATTTCAATGTCATCGCTATGAGCACCCAGACATAAAACTTGGCGGAGTGAATTTTCCCCTTGATAATTGGGAGTTAGCTTAAGCATGGTAGCTTCTGAATTAAGTTTCTAATTTCACCTACAGTAATTCTATTTAGATTGAGAGATTCTCAAGGTGAGAATCTCTCATAGTTTCAACTCAACTTGCAAGCGATTTAGCTGTGCTATGTAGCTCTCGGCTATTGTTGAAAATTTGAGCATTCACTCGTTTATTATTCTTTTCAAACTTGGGGGAAGATTCCCAAACAGCCCAAGGGGTTCTACCTTTAGCATACATTTCATCAAACATCATTTTTTCTTTGAGCGTGTCCATACAAGCCCAAAAGCCGGGATTTCTATATGCTACGAGTTCTTTTTTTTGTATTAGGCGTTGGAATGGTTCAAGAACTAGTTCTTCTCCATCCTGAATGTAATCAAATACCTCTTGCTTGAGAGCAAAGAAACCACCATTGATCCATAAATCTGAACTATTGGCAGACTTAATATTTTCTACCAGTGCATCTCCATTTAATGAAATAACATGGAATGATTGGGAAGGTTGTACAGCTAGAAAACTGGCAATTTTATCTTGCTTGTAAAAGTGGTCAAGATACATATTAAGGTCAAGGTCGCTGAGTCCATCAGCATAGTTAGCCAGAAAAACCTCTTCTCCTTCTAAGTAAGGTTTCACAGCAACCAATCGCTGCCCTATGTTGGAATTTACTCCGGTGTCAATGAAGGTGATATTCCAATCTTCGATGTCACTAGTATGCAAATGAACATTTTTACCCCCTTGAGATAGGGTAAAGTTATTAGACAAACACTCGTTATACTTGAGGAAGTAATTCTTGATATAGTCTCCTTTATAGCCAAGACAAAGAATAAAATCTTTGTGTCCAAAGTGAGCGTAATATCTCATTAAATGCCAGATGATTGGACGATAACCAATTTCAACCATTGGTTTGGGAACAGTTTCGGAATGTTCTCTTAAGCGTGTACCTAAACCACCACAAAATAAAACAACTTTCATACTAAATCTCCTTGAAATAGATGGTAGATGGTTGGAGAAGAGATCTAAAACTTTAGGCAATCAAACTCATAGCATTTCCTGCCCTCAGATCGTTTCTAATAACTTCTGAGGATTCTCTCAATAGTCCTGCTTGTAACAGGGCGATCGCAGATCTTTTAATTACCTGAAAACTGATTCCAGAGCGATTTGCGATATCTAATAAACTATGAGTGCGATCGGATAAATTGAGTACCCACAACATCGCCATTTCACTCATTTTTTTATCTTGCTCACCTCCTAAACTTCCGTACAATCCTCGTTTACCTAGCTGAGGTTCACATTTAGGATTTGTGTTGATATATATTCTGTTGTTCTCTAAAACATCAATGACTGCTAAATAAGTCATCGATGAATTTGCTAAACTTTCCGGTTTAACAAAGTCTAAATTATCAGCTGATGTATGGTATTCAGGGTACTGACCGAAAGGGGTTCGAGTTAAGCGACCAACTGGTAAATTAAACCCAGGTGAACAATATTGGCGCTCGTCGTAGCCATAGGGGGAAAATTCTTCGATCGCATATTCCTCTCCTTTATGTTTGAGAACATGAATAACGGCTCGATCGATTTCTGCATCTCCACGACGACTCTTTTTATAAGTCATCTTTCCCGCATCTCCTACTCCCGATATCACTAAACCATGTTTAATGCGATCGGTTTTGGTTTCATTTAAGGCCAGCCATGTAATTGAGCCTATTGTACCAGGAATAAACAGAAATCGGTAAGAATATCGTCTTAATTGTGAACTGAGATGTTTGACTAAAAACGTTGCTAAAGCAATACCTGAGAGGTTGTCATTGCAAAGGGAAGGATGACAAACATGGCAGGAAAATAACACCTCTTCCTCTGTTTCTCCAGGTAAATAATACTCGCCGTAGGTGAGATTTCCATTTTCTAGGGAAGAGTCGATGTATACCTCATATTCATCTTCTTCTAGCTTTTGTAGAACATTATAGCTCAGGCAAAATCCCCAGTTTTCCTTATAGTATGAAGTACGATAAGGAATCAAATCTGGGTGTTCTGGCAGTGTAAACAAATGCTCCTTTAACTCAGATAAAGGCATGGTTTTGTGAATGGGAACACTGTAATTCAACAGATGCAGATTAGATGCCTGAAAATCAATTACTTTTTCTCCTTTGCTATTTTTTACATAAGCATCTCGAACATTCCATTCTTTAGGTACTGTCCAATCAAAAACTTTGGTTCCTGTAGAAACTTCGTGAATTTCTAAGGGAATTAACTGCTGTAAAATATGCAGAGTTTTGCGTACACCGTCACCCGTAATACTGCGACAGATGGGATACAGTTCCGAGATGAGGCGGTACATCTCTAAAGCCCTGCTGTTGAAAATTACACGCTTCTAAATCAACGATCATATTGTTTATCCAGAGCAGCTATGAATTTTTAAAAAAGATGATTTGAAAATTGGGGAATCAAATTGAGAAACTCTGTAATTTTGACAAGACTTCGGGGGTGTAGTCTGGATAAGTACGATCGCGATCGGAAATCACAGTTACTTCTTCTCGCCAATCAATTTTGAAAATCGGATCGTTCCAGCGAAACCCTCTAGCTGATTCTGAGCTATAAAACTCAGACATTTGATACAAAATTTCTGTGTTATCTTCTAACGTTTGAAATCCGTGTGCAAATCCTTTAGGAACATACAAAGATTTTCGGTTTTCAGCTGTTAATTCTACTGCTGTCCAGTTTAAGTAGGTTTCTGAATCGGGACGAAGATCGACTATTACATCATAAATTGCTCCTTGAGTACAACGAACTAGCTTTGTCTCGGCAAAGGGGGGAAGTTGTAAGTGCATTCCTCGCAGAGTTCCCTTTTTCTTGTTAAAAGAGATGCTGCTCTGGACTATGTTTGGATCGAGATTATGTTCAGCAAACTCTTTTTGACACCAGACACGAGCGAAGAAACCGCGATCGTCCTCCAGTTTCTCTGGTTCAATAATGTAAGCACCCATTAACGAGGTGGGAATAAATCGCATTTTAGGAATACACTTTTACTTCAGGAATTGGTACTACAAACTGTCCGCCCCAGTCACGGATAAAACTCATTTGGGTCATGATTTCATCCTGGAAGTTCCAGGGAAGAATCAGTACATAATCAGGTTTTGTTTCTCGGATTTTGTCGGGGGGATGGATAGGAATGTGCGTTCCGGGTAAGAATTTCCCGTGTTTGTAAGGGTTGCGATCGACCGTGTAATCGAGAAAGTCGGTGCGAATACCGCAATAATTGAGTAAAGTATTGCCTTTGCCAGGAGCACCATAACCCACAACAGTTTTGCCTTCGCGCTTCACTTTAATCAAGAAGTCGAGTAGCTTGCGCTTGGTTTCTCTTACCTGTTCTTCAAAGTTAGTGTAACGCTCAATGGAAGTGAATCCTGCTGCTTGTTCGCGGTTTTTGAGATCGATCGCGCGATCGCTAATTGGTTTTGTTGTATCATCTTCATGACGAGCATAAATCCGCAGCGAACCACCGTGAGTTGGCAATTCTTCCACATCAAACAAGGTTAAACCGTGAGCAGCAAAAATCTTTTCTAGGGTGGTAAAGGTGTGATAGCAAAAATGTTCGTGATAAATAGTATCAAACTGGTTAGATTCCATCAACCGCATCAAGTGTTGAATTTCTCCAGTTGCCACACCTTGGGGTTTCAATAAAATTTTGATGCCACCAACAAAGTCATTAATGTCAGGAATATGGGCTAACACATTGTTGGCAGCAATGAGATCTGCTTGCTTTCCCTGTTCTACTAACTTACGCGCACAGTCGCGCCCAAAAAATTCGTTGATGGTGGGAATGCCTTTGGCGATCGCCACTTTAGCAATATTTGTTGCAGGTTCCACTCCCAAAACCGGAATGTTTTTCTCAACGAAATATTGCAACAGATACCCGTCATTACTGGCAAGTTCTACTACCTGGCTTTTTTCATTTAGCCCGAATCGCTCAACTACTTGTTCGGTATAAGCCTTACAATGCTGTAACCATGTATCTGCATAAGATGAAAAATATGCGTATTCCGTAAAAATATGCTCTGGGCTAACATAAGCTTCCAACTGAACTAAAAAGCAATTTTCACATACTCGAACATGAAGCGGGTAAAACGCTTCCATGCGATTAAGCTGTTCAAAATTGAGAAAACTCTCACACAAAGGAGACATACCTAGATCGACTAATGTGTGATTTAAAGCTGTTCCACAAAACTGGCAGCGCGGAGCTTGAACTGCCGAAGAGCTTACTGTCTCTTTATTCTTAACTTGCTGTGTCATATTATACCTTTTAAAAAAGAATTTTACGGTCGCTTATTTATGTCAATCAACTCAAATTCATGTACTGAGAAATTGCATCTATTGTCATCGCCCTCATGTCGGCTCCAGTCTGGTAGCCTTTAGTCCAGGTGATAATTTGAGTCAAAGCGTCTTCCAAAGACATTTTGGGTGTCCATCCCAATTTGAGGTGAGCTTTTGAGCAACTTAAGCTTAAGGAATTACTCTCGTGAAACTGACAAGTTTGATCTTTTTCCCAGGTAACTCCTTCTCCCCACAAACTCAGCATTTTCTCCACGATCCAATCGACTGGTTTAATGTCCGATTCGTTAGGCCCAAAATTCCAAGCTTCCGCAAATGCAGGTCCCTTGTTGTATAAATGTTCTGCTAATGTTAGATAGCCATTCAGCGCATCGAGAACGTGCTGCCAGGGACGAGTCGCGTAGGGATTGCGGATGAGAATCTTTTTCTGTTCCAGAAAGGATCGCACAATATCTGCAATCAAACCGTTAGCTGTCCAATCTCCTCCGCCTATGACGTTACCAGCACGGGCAGTTGCGATCGCAGTACCATGCTCCGCATAATTACTGACATTGAAGAATGAGTTACGGTACGCTGCTGTCACTATTTCTGCACAAGCTTTACTGCTGCTGTAGGGATCGTATCCACCTAAAGGATCGTTTTCGCGATAACCCCAAACCCATTCTCGATTTTCGTAGCACTTATCTGAAGTGACATTAACGACAGCTTTCACACCACCTACATGGCGAATTGCCTCGAAAAGATGGACAGTTCCCATGACATTTGTGTTGTAGTTACTCACCGGATCTAAATATGATGTATGCACAACGGTTTGCGCTGCCATGTGAATAATAATTTCAGGCCGAAAATCGGCGATCGCTTTTCGTAAATGCTCGTAATCAGTTATATCCCCGATCGCAGATGTCATTCCTTCTGCTACGCGGGCGACTTCAAATAAACTCGGATTCGTAGGTGGATGCAAAGCATACCCAAGTAACTCAACACCCAGAAATTGAAGCCAGAGTGATAGCCAACTACCCTTAAAACCTGTATGTCCTGTTAGCAATACTCGCCTTTTCTGCCAAAAATTACGCTCCATTGCAAAACTCCACAATAGTTTATAACGAGTGAATCAATAGTCAACTGAAAATGGGAGAGTAAGACAATATTGAGAGTGGCAAGTACCGCTTATAATAATCAGTTTTTTCATACAATGCCTTCGCACTCAAAGCTTAATTCCTAATCATTATATTTTTTTAATATTGATACAAAAATTTACATCTTCACATAAATTATAGATTTAAGACTAATATCAAACACTTCAATCTTTGCTACAAATCAATCTCCGCATCCCGGCTTCTCCGGTCTCCGTGTCAATCATCTGTAGCACAGTAAAAATAGAAACTATATAACTGAATGTAAATAATTTAAATAAATTTAATCCTATAAAAATATAAATAAAACTAATTGCCTGTTTAAGCAAAAAAATAAATCAACTGCTAAAATTAAGCACATAAACATTTTACAAATATAGTAAATGACTCAATTTATTAAGCGATTGAAATGTTTGCATTGGTCTAATCAAAAATTTTTTCTTCGGCTGGCAATTTAGCTTTAACTGGCATTGTTCTATACGTTCAAACCCTACCTTGGGAAATTTTAGATTTCGGATTGCCAATTTTGGATTGAAAAATTATTCAATCCAAAATCTAAAATCGTTTGATTTACAACTACCACCTAATCCAGATAAACAACCTTGAATTAGATGTTAGAAGGAAGCAGGGTGACTGTCCTACCCTAAAAACAACTTATAAGCTGGATTTTGACTTTCATCCCAATAGCGATATCCCAAGGTATCAAGAAATGCTTGCCACTCTGCCATTTCTTGCGGGGGAACTTGCATTCCAACGACAATTCTGCCGTAATCTGAGCCATTATTGCGGTAATGAAATAAGCTAATATTCCAGTTTGGGCTCATAGAACCGACAAATTTCATTAATGCGCCGGGACGTTCAGGAAATTCAAAACGATAAAGCAATTCATTATGTGCAAGTGGAGAACGTCCGCCAACCATGTGACGCAAATGTAGTTTGGTTAATTCATCATCTGATAAATCAATTGTTTTCAATCCATGAGCTTCAAAAGTTTCTACCATTTTGGCAGCATCGGCACGATTTTCTACTTGCACGCCGACGAAAATATGGGCAATTTTTTCATCAGCAATGCGATAGTTAAATTCAGTTAAACTGCGTCTTCCCATACATTCGCAGAATTTGCGGAGACTACCTGGAGTTTCGGGAATTGTGACGGCAAAAATAGCTTCGCGATGTTCGCCTAATTCTGCTCGTTCGGCAACGAAACGTAGACGATCGAAGTTCATATTAGCACCACAAGCGACGGCAACTAAAGTTTGCCCTGTAATTTGTTCTCTTTCCACGTAAGCTTTAGCACCTGCGATCGCTAATGCACCAGCTGGTTCTAAGATCGATCGCGTATCCTCAAAAACATCTTTAATTGCTGCACAAGTATCATCAGTATTCACCAAAATAATATCATCCAAATATTCCTGACACAGGCGAAAAGTTTCCTCTCCCACTTGTCGCACTGCTACACCATCAGCAAATAAACCTACCTGCGATAAATTTACCCTTTCTCCTGCTTTCAAAGACTGATACATGGCATCAGCATCCACAGGTTCTACACCAATAAGTTTAATATCTGGACGAATGCGTTTTACATAAGCGCCAATACCGGAGATTAAACCACCACCACCAATTGCCACAAAAATAGCATGAATTGGTTTTTGATATTGTCGCAGAATTTCCATGCCGATCGTACCCTGTCCAGCAATCACATGAGGATCGTCAAAAGGATGAATAAAAGTTAACCCTTTTTCTATTTCTAATTGACGCGCATAACAACAAGCTTCATCAAAAGTATCACCATACAAAACAACTTCTCCGCCTCTAGCTTTCACCGCATCAACTTTTACTTGCGGCGTAGTTACTGGCATAACAATAATCGCTTTTGTTCCCAATTTACTAGCACCAAGGGCAACACCTTGAGCATGATTTCCCGCAGATGCCGCAATTACCCCTTGGGCTAAAATATCTGGCGGTAATTGTGCCATTTTGTTATAAGCACCCCGCAATTTAAAGGAGAAGACAGACTGCATATCTTCCCGCTTTAGCAGGATTTTATTGTTTAGTCTTTTTGAGAGATTTGGGGCTTGTTCTAAAGGAGTTTCTTGGGCAACATCGTAGACACGGGCGGTGAGAATAAGTTGGAGGTAGTCGCAAAACATGAGGTTGATTGGTTAGCAAATGGCGGTATGTAAAGGAATTTTACTCTATTGTGGGCCTAGATCCCCGACTTCTTCAAGAAGTCGGGGATCTATAGAAGTTTTGGTGTTTGCATAAAAAGTTTATAACAGATTTATTCATCATTCACTTGCTTAACCACCTCTAATGGTAAGTTTAACGCTGTTGCAATTTGTTCGTCACTTAAGCCAAACTGCCGTAATTTATCAATTGTTTCCTTATTGGCTTGATTCTTACTTTCCTGGTGAAAATCAGCCCCAGCTTAATCTGATTTATTGAGTCATTTTCATGGCAAACAAACAGATCGATCGCTAATCTAATCTATCAAAAGGTTCATCAAAGAGATTTGGATAACATTTGTAGCAACTTGTAACCGACATCCTTCGCCATTATTCCATTAAGTCATCCGCCGCAAGTTCACCAGGATAAAAGCGATCGCTAAAAATTTCTTCTAACGTATACGGGCAATTTTCAGGAAAACTTTTGAGTGGCAAGTTTGTTTCTCCGACAGCCAGATCTCTACCACTCTCATATATTTTTTGCAATGTTTCTTGCAGATAAGGTTTCAGACTAGGATTTTCTTGCAGTAATTCTTGAGTATCGCGGCGCTGGATGCGAATTGTCATTAACCAACTACGGCTTCGTCGTTCTGACTGAAATTCCCATTTTAACAGATGTCCAATTAAAACCTTTAATCGATTTCTCAGTTCTGCACGCTGTTGTTTTCCCAAAGATTCAATCTCCTCTATTAAATTAGGCAAGTCAAGCTGATTCCATTGCTGAAATTTGAGAAATTTTGCTTGTTCCTGCGTCCAGGCGTAAAAGTCAGTTTCATAAAGGTTTAAGATCGAGCTTTCCATTGTTGGTTCAGTTTGGGGTGTCTGCATAGAAGGATTGAAACCTGCCAATCTTTACTTTATTATAAATTAATAAAACCTTGGTTGGGAGAAGAGATTATGTTTTACAAGATGGAAGACGATGACGATTCTAATTGTGGCTTTGCACCTTATCTTTTTGTTGGCGATCGTTGTCTTATTCTAGTTGCTAGACGTTGGCAGCTATAACAGTTAAATATTTGCGTTTATCTACGGTGAAAAATGCTCTTAATTCTCGCTGGTTTCTATTACTTCAAACTCAACTTTATCAGAAATATCTGCTAAAGTTATTTCTAAGGAAAGGGAATTTAACGATATTGTTTCATTTAGCTCGTCATATTCGGAAAATATCCTGGTTTTGCGATCGCTTTTAAAATATTCAATGTGCATACTGTATTAGTGTAATATTTTTTCTCTTCAGCCTTAATCATATAATTCCCTCTCTTCAACCAACTTTAACAAAAATTGTAGGGTGCGTTAGGCGTAGCCGTAACGCACCTTCAAGTAATAATTAGTGGTGCGTTACGTTTGCACTAACGCACCACTAATTAGATACTTCAAAATCGAGGTATTCTTCAGTTGTGTAATATTTTTTTTCTTCAGCTTGCATAATCATTTGATTTTCCCCTTTGAAAATCATTGAAAAATGCGCTAGGCAAAAATGAAAACAAACAAATCAACCTAGCTTTTACTAAACTTTTATATTTAACTAATCAGGTAAGGCAAAACCTGTGCGAGGATCGCGGATATACAAACCGAGAACTAAGGAATTCATCACAGTATCCCATACGGGAATTAGCTTTTCTGCTTGCTCGGCCCAAAAGTCGAAGGTAATTAAGCATTGAACTCCAGAACCTAAACCAATGCAAATTCGGGAAAATGCTTCGCGGTTTTCGTTGGGGTCAATAAATTTAATTTCTGTCCAAACGACACGGGCGGTTTGGCGTTTGAATTGGATAATTTCTCCTTGTGCGATCGGATTACGTTCATCATCGCGAACTATCTGCTTTAATAAATGAACTAAGGGAAAATCTGACCAATCGCCTTGGGGTAGTAGATTAAAAGAAGCTTCTAAACGACAATCATCATTTGGTGGCTTTTTGTCTAAAAATCGAAATGATTTTGTATCTGGTTCAAAATGCCAATCTTCGGGAACATCGAAGCGCAACGCCCCTCTTCCGGCAACAAAGATGCGAGTTCCTGGGGTTGATTTCCAGTTGTGGTCTTCTTTTAACTCGAGCGTTTGTTTAATCCATTGGAGATCGTGCTTTTTACCTTTCTTAGCCATAAATACTCCATTGTTGACTTCCCTATATTGTGCCGTAGGTTTGGCGATTAGTTTAAAGTATCAGCGATTCTGCATCAGCGGAACTTACTGCGATCGTGCCATCAATCCCAAACTCATATCTTGCACTCCTGAGCAGAGCCTCCATTTTTCGTTCCCTGGTTGAACCTGGGAACGAGGACAAAGGAGGTTCTACCTCCCCTGCTGCAAGATCTGAGTATAACGTCTCTACATTATGGATAATCAACCGGAAATGATATCAAAGCCTCCTTTTAAATTTAATTTGAAAGGAGGCTTTTTGGTTTGGATGATTTTGGCGAACAAATTTGTTTAAGTTGCTAAACTGCTATCGCCACCTTCCAAAATTGTGCCGTCTAAAATGGCATCTTTAATGTTAGCTCCTCTGAGATTTGCTCTTTCTAAAGCTGCTTGATTTAGATTAGCTTGATTTAAGTTGGCGATCGCTAAATCTGCTCCACTTAAATCTGCTGCTTCTAAATCAGCTTGACTCAAATCAGCTTCAAAAAGTTCAGCCTGACTAAGATTAGCTTGGGCGAGATTGGCTGCTTTCAAACTTGATTTACGCATAGTTCAATTGTTTAATTCTTAAAAGGATGCTGTTTTCATGAACCATTTGAGAGCTTCACGAATGATTGGTTCTGGGATAATATGACCATCATCAAACTCTCGATATAACACCTGATAATCTGCTTGTTGTAACTGAGGAACAATCTTACGACTGCATCTTTCAATGAGTAAAACATTATCTCGTTTGCCATGCGAGATAAAAATATTTGGTGAACCATTTTGAGCAGCAGGTGCCATAAAACCTGGTGAAAAGGCAATGATGTGGGAAAATAAATTACCATTGCTAATTCCTACCGAAAGTGCATAAGAAGCACCATCAGAAAAGCCTTCAATAGCAATGCGAGTAGGGTCGATCGCACAGCGATCGAATGTATATGCCAAGGCGCGATCGATAAATTGAATATCTGAGCCATATCTGCTCATAATCACATCCCAAGTCTGTAGCCGGGAGTCTACTGCCAATAAAACTAAGCCCGCAGCATCAGCAAAAGGCTGAAATGGAGCTATGCCATATTGTGCTTTTCCCCCAGCACCATGTAGCATTAATACCAATGGGGCGGGATGCGAGGCGCGATAACTGGTTGGTACGTAGAGAAACCCGTCGCGATCGCTATCTAATCCTAATGGTTGTAACCCAATTTTCGCTGTTGTGGTTGGCTCTTTGGGTTGCGCTAGCAAAAGACCAAGGTTTGCGGGCTGTTTCGACTGCACCCGCCGTTGATTCCAAATCATTAATTTTTTTAACTGAACTCCTGATGGGAACTAAAGCCAGTCTAAACAAGCGATGATGTTCTATACCTCTTACTAAGAGGTAGTTGTAACCAATAAATACGTCATCTAAGGGCAGATTTCTATTTGTATTATCCGCTACTACACTCATCTGTAAAAAATACCTTTTTTCCAGCTATCTGCTATTTTCTCCTCTTCTTAAAGACAGATGAACTTTGCCGCTTTCTAAGACAACATCAAGTAATTAAGCTGTAGGAGAAGATCATGCCTTTAGAGGGTGTAATTTTAGACGTAGATGGTACTCTGGTTTTAAGCAATGATGCTCACGCACAAGCTTGGGTAGAAGCATTTGCTGACTACGGTTATGAAATAAATTTTGAGGAAGTGCGCCCTTTAATTGGTATGGGTGGCGATCAATTAATTCCCAAGTTGGTGTCAGAACTCGATAGCGAGGAGGGAGTTGGCAAACAAATTTCCGATCGCCGCAAGGAATTGATTATTAATAAATTTTCTTCTGAGTTAGTTGCTACCGATGGTTCGCGAGAATTGGTGCAAAAAATGAAAGATGATGGGCTACATTTAATTATTGCTAGTTCAGCTACTTCACAAGAAATGGATATTTTGTTAAAAATTGCTCGTGTAGAAGATTTAATTCCTGAACATACAACTTCTAACGATGCGGAAAACTCAAAACCTGCACCAGATATTGTGGAAGTTGCTTTGCAAAAAGCTGATTTAGAACCTGATAAAGCGGTAATGTTAGCTGATACTCCCTACGATATTGAATCTGCTGGAAAAGCGGGTGTTGGAGTGATTGCTTTTCGCACTGGTGGTTTTAGTGATGAGGAATTATCTGGTGCGATCGCAATTTACAACGATCCAGCTGATTTGCTGCAACAGTACGATCGATCTCCCTTGGCTAAACAATCTTGAAAATAGCTTCTGTGCTAACAATTTCAGTTTCTTCTCCCTCTTGAATTGCTCTGAATTAGGGGTTATTTCAGTCATTTTTATTCCTTATTTATTGAGCTTTGTTTGTTCAGCCAATACTCAACTAACAGTTCTACAGATTGTTGGTAATTTAGTTATACCAAATTCATACCGAATTAGAAAGGGAGGAAAAGGGTGGGATCTACATCCCGTTACAAGATTTACTTTGATTCATTTTTTTATTCAACTACATAGAGGCTCAACCCTTTTTTTGCATCACATATATCAAGTTGCAAATGCACATCTTGCTCCTCTGTTATTACCACCTCATCCTTCGGAATTTCGTTAATTCTAATACTCTCAATTTTAGACAAGCAGCAATATGATGAAGTCTCCTTAAGTAAAAATATTCTTGTCCCGACACATAAATTTGTTTCCTTAATTCTTGCTCTAGCAACCCTAGTATTATCTAACCAATGTCTAATGTTTCCAACTTCTCTAGCTCTCCCTGTTAAAACCTTCCGCTCAATAATTTTATAAGTTACCAATTCAGCCAATGCTTTACACAAAGCCTCTACAAAGTTACACAAATCTAGTAGCTTTGTCCCTCCCAAAGTTTCATCTATAATAGCTCTATGGGCAGCCTCATTTCGATACTGAATCAGTTGTTCAAGCTCTCCTTCTGCTGTGTTTTCTCTTGCTCGAACATTTTCAACGAAATGCTTGATAGCTCTATGGTTTTCCACCCAAACCCAAGTATTCGGAATTCCAGCACCAGAGAACAATTGTTCTATTGCTTCCTTCCGTAGATTCTGTTCGTGTAAGAGAAAGGCATCTGAAACTAACTCGTATTTTTCTTCATCAGTAACGCCATGCAATAAACCTCGAATAAGTTTCTCTACAGAAAGGTGTTGAAACCTATTCTTTTTTTTCTTTAGTTCAAGTAGCAATTTTCCTACACCTATCTGATGCGTATCTCTGATTTTGTCGTCCAGATCTGAATAAACCGGAAAATTTTCTGGCAGACTTTGTACCCAACTAGTGATTAATTCCTCAACAAATCCCTCATAAATTGCGTACAATCTAGTTATCGCAGCACAGTGATCGTAAACTCGCCACTCCCGTTTACTAGGTATATCTTCTAGTAATTTAGTAAGTTCGGTATTTTCCTCTGATTCCTCTTGTGTTGCGCTTCGCTCTGCAAATAAAATTCCTCTAAGCTTATCGTTAGTTTGAATAATTTTTCTTACAGTGCAAATATTCACATTTACTGTTTGGAGAAGCTCATCAAACATTGCAAGTTACTCCTCAATAACTTGCGAGAGCATTTCGTCAAATATCCTAATTCGATCCTGGATATCAGCCTTAGTTCTACCCTCACCTGTTAAAAGACGCGATTCTTTTTTCTCAAAGAGTTTCTTTGTCTCTTCAATTACTCTCGATTTTCGAGCAATTAATATTTCTGCTTCATGCAAATGTCTGCTAAACCCAACCATAACAGCATCATAATAAGCTTTATGAGAATCTTTATGCCAAGTTCTAGACTCTGGCACAAATGGTTTAAACAAGTTTTCCTCATAAATTTGGTGAGCTAGATTGATAGTTTGTAAAAAAAGCTCTTTCAAAAATTTGATGTCTTGCTCAGAAAATTCCAAGCTTTTCATCATGTACAAGTCAAGAAATCCCTTCATACCATTACGGAAATGCTCTACATTCCGCAAAGCAAAAAAACGGAGAACCAACTCAGCATCTTCCATCTTTTTATAAAGAGTATTTGTTGATAAGTCTGAATTGTTATCGTCGGTAGGAATTCCCCAAACCTCAGCAAATATGGAATAGCGGGATAATTCTAGCAACAGTAAATCGAATTTTCCATAATACAAACAATGTCGCACTTCTTGTTGACTTAAATCCACTCCACCAGTATTAAGACGCTCGAAGGTCTTTTGTTTTAGAAATAGAGCCTCTTCAGGGTCAAAAGTTGATTCTCTGATAATTACTATAGATGATATAGAACGACGATCAAGACCTGACCGAATCTTGGCAGGAAGTTGTTCGTATTTATGCCGATTTAGTTCTGGCCAAAGTTCAAGTCCAGTCAACGCAAATTTATTTGTATAAAAATCGCGAATAGCAGTGATTCTCTGTTGACCATCCATTACTTCATAAGTATTATAATCAATCTCATAAAGAATAATAGGCGGAACAGGAATGTTAATGATAAACGACTCGATGAGTCGTGACTGCATTTTAATATCCCAACGCGCCCTTCTCTGGTAAAATGGCTGCAAATTCATATACTTAGGATTTTTTAATAACGCTTCCACAAAACTTGGAAGCTTTTCCCGGTTGATTTCTGTAAGTATTCTCTTCTCTCCTGATTCATACTTCTCGTTAATCTCGACATCAGACATTTTAGCGCGACTTTTTGAGGGAGATTTTTCCCACATCTTTTCTTCAACTGGTGCAAGTGACATTTTTTCACATCCTTAAACGCATATTTATGTTAGGGTTTGTTAGGCAGAAAATCAAAATCTTTTTGTAATGACTGATTCTCTTGTGAAACAGTACAATAGATTGATTACTCGGTAACAAGGTTTTTATACTCTAGCAACTGTCTCAACTTTGAAATCTACATTTAGCGTTTTACGAAGGACATCAAATATAGTAGTTAGATTGTCCATCGTAGGATTACCTTTTGCAGAGAGCATCCGGTGAAGACTTTTGCTTGGGATAGAAGTTTTAATCGCCAGTTCTTCAAATCCTACAGTTGCATTTACAAGCTCTCTTAGTATAAGTCTTGCTGTTTCTGGTTCACCATTGAGAAAAAGGTAAATCGCTTCATCAAGCAAGACTGTTGCAAATGCAGAATCTCGCTGAATTCTGGCGTTAACCGTTTCTTTGAAATCTTTAGTGAATGTCATAGTAGGCATTCTTGATAAGGACTTGAAACATTTTAGCTAAGATATTCTTGAACTTCCATAATAAACTTAATAGTAACGTATATGTTACTTTGCGTCAAGCGATCGCACATACTAAAATTTAAACATTAGCATTTGCAGGAATATTCCTATGTCTGTACAAGAACTCATAGAACAGGCTTTCAAGCTATCAGCGAACGATCGCCTCACACTTGTCAGCGCTATAATTCAATCTTTGCAAATTTCTGCACAGGAGGAAGATTGGCAATATTTGGTAGCACGTCCTCATCCCTGGCGACGGCAACTTTATATTAAAGGGCGCAAACTTCTAGCTTCAACTGTTTGGCAAGATGCGATCGTTAATCAGATGTCGAAAGAACAAACCGCCGAAAATTGGGACTTACCCCTACCTGCTATTTACGAAGTGATTCGTTATTGTGAAAGTCACCAAGCATTAATTAAGTTAGAGTCCGACGAAGAACGCTACCGCTTGGAAGAAAAAGGAGTCTCACTTGAGCCTATAATTGCTTCTTGATGAAGATTCACAGGCAAAATATTTAGTCAATTTACTTCGGGTAGCAGGTCATGATATTAAGATGAAATTTTCTAATACGGCAAAATGCCGTATAATAAAGAAAACTACCACCATTAGTTCGCCATGCCAAGAGCCAGCCGATCGCAACCATCAGCCAGATTAGAGGCGCGTGTCAGCCCAGAAATCAAAGCTATTTGGCAAAAAGCGGCTGATTTAGAAGGACTTACTTTGACAGATTTTGTCATCGCCAGCGTTCAAGCAGCAGCTTCTAAAGTGATTGAACAGCACCAAACTCTCAAGCTTAACTTGGAAGATAGCGAAGCTTTTGTAAATGCTTTGCTGAATCCTCCGTCGCCTAATGAAGCACTGAAAACTGCGGCTTTGCGTTATAAACAAGTGATGGAAAATGGCACTAACGATCGAACTACTTGATAGCCGCAAACATAATCGCTCAAGTTTCTCTTGTGGGGAAGAAACCCTTGATAATTACATCCGTAAGCAAGCTTCTCAGGATCTCAAAAAGCGAGTGGCAATGGTATTTGTTTTAGTTGATTCTCCGAATACGGATGTTATTGCTTATTACACTCTTTCTTCCTACACGATCGCATTAGCAGAACTGAGCGAATCTTTCGCTAAAAATTTGCCTCGTTATCCGTTGCTTCCTGCTACTTTGCTTGGTCGTTTGGCTGTCGATCGCACTCAGCAAAGTAAACATTTAGGTGAGTTAGTTCTCATAGATGCCCTAAAAAAAGCACTCTTGGCAACTGCACAAGTGGCATCTTTAGCTGTAATAGCAGAAGCCATAAATGAGAGAGCTACAAATTTCTATCAAAAATATGGTTTTCAACCGTTCAAACAAGAACCAATGAAACTTTATCTACCGATGAAATCTGTTGAAAAACTTTGTCAGGCTTTTGATATTTAATGATTCTCAGTTCTACTAGCATTTGGTAAACAGAACTGAACAATTAAGTGCGATCGCCCTCCCTTAGCTAAAATGGCTGAATAACTACATAGGTGTTATTAGGTTGGTGCATTGTCAAGATGGAACTTTTGCTGTTTCACGTACAAATTCAAGAAAATTAATTATTTCTTGAATAAACGGAGCTTTGCGTAAAATATCAATATCTTCATTAGATAATCGAGCCATAATTTCTAATGGGGATATATGATTGTTTGGTTCTGATTCAGAAAGCAATTGACCTAAAGCTTCTTTAGGTTTAAAAACTGCTAAATCAAGTAAATTTTGAGGAGGGCTGTATCCTAGTAGCCGTGAAAGAAAGATGGCATCTTGAAAAAATATAGTTTCCATTTCAGGCACCGCAAGCACTACTTTAATTGGTGTGTTGATAGCTACGCTTTCAACTATTTCCTCAATATCTTTGAGGCGTTCTTTAACTAACTCTGGTACTACTGAATCTGCATTAACTACAATGATAACTGGTACTTGCCGACGCACCACTAGAGATCGCGCAAGTGACTTAACAGCAGATAGTCCACCAGCCGAAACCACTGGTACATCATTGAGTAATTTTTCGGGCAGTACAGTTTTAAGTAATTCTGCATCGAAAGGCCCTTCACAAACAATGTAAGCAATCATGGGATATCTCTCTCTCTAACATCGTAGTCAGTTAATCCATCTTCTACACATTGACGATATTTTAGGGTTAATAATTCACAGATTATTTCATTGTCTAAAGCATATTTTATTTCTTCTCCATTCCACAGCAAAATTGGTTGAGGTAACGAAAAGTATGAAAGGTAACGTGCTGGATCGGTGGAACCCAGTTCGACTGAAAACTAATCCAACTGTACCTGCGGGACGACGTAAAAGTTGATTGCGGAGTTTAGCAATAGGATCGATATTAACTTTTGTTTCGTCTGCAAAGTCTTTGCTTTCAACTAAACAAGAAAGTCCAGAACAATGGACAACACCATCAATTTGTTCAACTTCTTCCCTAAAAAGCTTCACTCTGTAAGGCCATCTTACCGCTGCACCATCAAGTTGAAATGCTCGTATAACGAGATACTCAAACGCTTTGCCCGGTTCCCATTCTGGGGTGTTGCGATTCTCGATGTTGTCCCATAGCGTTCTTAACCCATCCCATTGCAGTGATGTAATCATACTTTCGTATTCTGCTGCTGTCGCCAATTTTAATCCTCCAACAGAACGGTTTTAAGTTATCTGTTTAGCTCTATCCGATTTAAAAACAACAGACTGAGCTTGACTAGAATTATCTAACTATTTATTTTGCCCTTTGGGTTTTGTATTATTGCGACTATGACTAAATTTTAGCGTTATTTGTTGATTACTTCTTTTTCACTTTCATTGCTCTTGATTCTACTGTAAATTCAGGAATGTCTCGCAATTCTTTTTCACTCAAACTATATTGCTCACAAACCAAACTTAAACGAGTTCCAGAGGTTTTTACCGCATTTACAGAATGGGTTAAATCTCCTTGAAAATAAACTAATGTGTTAACTTGGGGTTTAATTTGTCCGACTTGTTGTTTATGATTTCGTAGGACTAGTTCTCCTCCTTGCAAATTTTCTGGTACTTGCACGTAAAGTACGCTGACACACATTGGCGGTTCAATGGTTTTGCAGTACGATCGGAGAGAGCGATCGATATGCGGATCGACACGCGAACCTTCCTGAAGTAGCAAAGGATTCAGGTAAAAAGCATTACAAACAGGCTCTAACGCTCGGTCTAAATAAGGTTTAAAAAAGGGAAATTTTCGTTCAACTTCGGCAATTTCTGAACGATGAAACACCACTGAAAACCCTTTAGTACCAACGAAATCACGGTTGAGGTTGTTGACGGCGAAATAAGGACAAGCGAGAATTTCTCCTCGCAAGTCGTTGAGGTAATTCAGTGAGAAAGCATTGGGATGTTTTTGATAGTAGTTCACAGGTATAGGAAAAGAGTTGAAAAGTTAAACCAATTAATCATTATGAGCGTGTTCAAACTCATAAACATAAAACAGCCGACTCAATTTTTGCAGCAAGTATCCACCTATTGCTAAAACAATTCCAGTTCCCAGAGCCAACCAAAATCCTAAAGGAGGTAAGAAATTTTCCCCGGAAATTGCCAAATTTCTGGCATCAATCATTACAGCTAAAAACAATGAAATTGCTGCTAAGATATATGCCAACACTTTTAGACGATTAATATTTTTTAAAGCATCTTGACAAACTCGACAGTTTTGAGTGTGGGTTGTCCAAACATCAAATAATTTTTGTTTATCTCGTTCTGGGGGTGGGAGTTCGGCATTGCATCCTTCTGCCCAAGGAATAGCACCACCAGCCCTTTTTTCCCACCATTGACGAAAGGCAATTACCATTTTATCTTGGGGATTGGGTGTAAAAACAGCATCCAACCATCGCTCTTTTTGCTGTTTTGCTAAGATCTTTTCCTGATAATGGAGAAACACCATATCTTGATGCAAAAATAGGGAAGATAACACATGACCTAACCAATTTGGCATTGGTAAACCAAAAATTCCTAAACCTTGGCTTTTCTTTCCCGCCTGATTTTTTACTAATACCTGACAGCCGATATGACGACACCATCCGGGACGAGTTGGAGTGGCATATAACGCTAAAATTAATTGTCCACCATCAGTGTCAGTGGAAACAATTTTCATGTGAGAAGGTGGTTGAAAATCATGAATTGCTTGGGCAACATTGGGTGAAGTTGGTGTTATTTCATAAGCAAAACCTTCCTGGGTGGACATTTCCCGAACACGAATCATGTCATAATATTTAGCATCTGTGTAGCGATTTCCTACTATGCCGTGATGGGAAACAGGAACATGGGCGGGATCTGAAACATTTTCTATGAAGAAATCCCAACCGTAAGGGAGGTCACGGATATTCCAAAATAGCTGTTTTGCCCGATCGCTATTCTCTTCCAGTTCGGGAATGATTCGCGGATTTCTCTGTTGACTTTCTACTTCGGCTTGCGAACCTGATTCTGCCCATACCCATAATAAACCTTGAAGTTCTTGGGTGGGATAGGCGATCGCACAAGACCGAGGATTTGTGCAATGTTTCGCTTCAGTTTCCTTGTCTTTAGATTGAGGGATGCTGACACACTTTCCCTCTGAATCAAAACGCCAAGCGTGGTATGCACATAACAGCGTACCATCAGACTCAACGCGACCTTCAGAAAGTGGCGCGAGTCGATGGGGACAAGCATCTGCAAAGCAACGCCATTTACCTGCGCCATCTCGCCATAAAACTACATCTTTGCCCAATAATTGCATTGCATGGGGGCGAGTGGGGTCGAGAAATTCTACTACCGCTACTGGATACCACTGCTTTGTCCATTGAAAGGTTGCTTCTTCTTGCTGTTGATGTTGTTCGATCGCCTTTTGCAGATTAGCTTCAGTAACCACAGATATTACCTCTTTTTAAATTTATCAGTTTAGTTGGGCAACCTTTTCTAATATAGTAGCGATCGCAGTTAAATTTTGAATAAGTGCAATAGTGAGTCAATATGCAAAATCAAAAACTGAGTCTTCCGATTATGGGCTGTGGAACTTGGGCGTGGGGAAACCGCCTACTTTGGGGATACGATCCTAGCATGGATGCTCAATTGCAAGAAGTTTTTAACCTTTGTGTTAGTAACGGCGTGACTTTATTTGATACCGGAGATTCTTACGGAACTGGAAAATTAAATGGTCGCAGTGAGACACTTTTGGGAAAGTTTTCCCAGGAATATTCTGGCATCAATCAAGAAAGTATTTGCATTGCTACTAAGTTAGCTGCTTATCCTTGGAGATTAACTCGTCAATCAATGGTTAATGCTGGTAAAGCTTCGGCAAAACGGTTAGGAAGAAATATAGATTTAGTGCAAATGCACTGGTCTACAGCTAATTATTTTCCTTGGCAAGAATGGGCGCTTTTGGATGGTTTAGCTGACCTTTATGAACAAGGATTAGTTAAAGGAGTTGGCTTATCTAATTATGGCTCGAAACGATTAAAAAAGGTGCATCAAAATTTTGCCGATCGAGGTGTGACAATTACTAGTTTACAAGTGCAATATTCATTATTATCAACTTATCCTATTACTGAATTGGGGTTAAAAGATGTTTGTGATGAGTTGGGTATTAAATTAATTGCTTACAGCCCTTTAGCTTTGGGTTTATTGACCGGGAAATATTCCGAAAAAACGGCTTTACCTAAAGGAATTCGCAGGTTAGCTTTTAGTCAAATATTACCAGGAATTCAACCGCTTTTAAGTTGTTTAAAAGAGATGGCTGAAAACAGAAATAAAACGATGTCACAAATAGCACTTAATTGGTGTATCTGTAAAGGGACTATTCCCATTCCTGGGGCAAAATCTGTGGAACAAGCAAAGGATAATCTTGGGGCTTTGGGTTGGCAACTTGATGCTAATGAAGTTGCAGAACTTGACAAAGCTGCTGCTAGTACAGATAAAAAAATGGTACAAAACATTTTTCAAACTAAGTAAATAATCTGTTTTTTCATCTTTCTAAAAAAGCATTGGAGTGGTTTATATTAACCAATTCAAGTAATCAAAAAATATGGCAACCCAAAGTTGAGTGCTACGCTGGACAACTCAATAAGGTACAGAGTTTTTAATTGAATTTTTTAATCATCAAACTAGCATTTTGTCAAGCGATAAATTTTTTTCTATTTTATAATTAAATATTAAGATTTAAAAATTAATTCATCGCTACTTCCCTCTTATTTTTTCTTTATTTTTTTCTGCTATTTTTTGCCCATACTCAACTACTTAAATTTCAGTTTCAGGTAGTCAAAAATGACACAACAATATTTTACTGATAGTGAATGGTCAATACTGATGCAAGCACCTTGGCAAGCAATTGCGGCGTTGATTTTAGCTGATAAAACCGATCCGGTTTCTTTTCTTAAAGAACTCCGGGCGGCGTTGGAGATTATGGTTGCGGAACAGCAACGGGAAGATATTACAAATGATTTAATGAAATCATTGGTTGCTTCTTTAAATCAAGCTGACGCTAAGAGATCGGTGGAAGGTGAAGCATTAATGTTGCACAAACAGAATGAATTGCTGTCATATCTTCAAAATTTGGATAATGCTTCCCAAGGTCGTCAACAAGCTTTGACATATTTCGAGCAGGTGGCGAAAATTTTAGCAGCTAAAGTGACACCGATGCAAGCAGGAGAATTCAAAAACTGGATTTTGTCGATCGCCCGCAGAGTCGCAGAAGCAGTTCGAGAAAGAGGTTTATTCGGCGTAGGGACTAGCAATGAAGAAATGTCTATGCTGAGAAAGTTGGAAGAAACGTTGACAATTAAGGTATAGATATAAGTGTTACTAAAATTGTCGCTGTTAACATGATGGATTTTTATTACTGCTAAGAAGGAGTTTTCAATGGTTGGATTTCTGATTTCGGTCGTAGTACTTGCCGTTAGTTTATTAATCATCTCAAAGCTACCTACGGGCGTTGAGGTAGATAACCCTTGGATTGCTTTAATTGCGGGAGCAATTATTGGCGCATTCAGCGGAATCTGGGGTATATTCCCAACTTGGTTTAGAACCGCAAATGCTATTCTTAGCTTAGGGTTAATTCCTCTAATTGGCAGTATCATCGTCTTTGGTTTAGCTGCTTGGTTAGTGGAAGGATTTCGCTTACGTTGGGGAATCGGGAGTGCGATTCTTGGTGCGATCGCATTAAGTCTTGTTAACTCCTTCCTCTGGTTTATTTTGCGCTCACTTCGTATAGCATAGTTCCTGTCTAATCTGATACGGCAACATTGATAGGGAACAGGAAACAATAAAACTAAAAAATTAACTGTTCCCTCGCTCATTTTTTTACCATCACTAAATATATTCAGGAGTTAGCCAGGAATTCATATCAATTATCAAATATTTGGCAATACATCTATCTCTATGTTTCTGCATCAGCCATTAGTAAGAAAATTAAAAAGAAACGATATATCATATTTCCCCTTCCCCTCTTGCTTTCATTACCATAAAATCAAGAAGTTCAATATTTCATATAGTGTCATCTATGCCCGATCGATCCGTTAGCCGTCTACTAGTCAGTTTAGCAAGCATAGTCATAATTATTGCAGGCTTAAAAGCTACATCTGAGCTTTTAGGACCAATACTGGTATCGCTGTTTATTGTTTTGGTTTGTAATCCCTTGGTGTTATGGTTGCGGCATAAAAGGATTCCCAAATGGTTAGCCTATACGATCGTCATTTTAGGAGTTATTGCTGTTGGTTTAGTTTTCATTGCCTTTTTAGGAGTTTCGATCGCTCAACTAACAGCCGCATTACCCAAATATCGATCGCTTTTAGAAGAGCAATTTGCTACTTGGCAACGAGAAATTGCTAAATGGGGAGTTGAAGGCAAGGATATTGTTAAACTGAATTTGATTAGCCCAGGAAGGATTCTTCAGTTAATAATTAGTTTCCTAACAGGGCTTTTAGGCACGCTCACCAATGTAGGTTTAACTTTATTTATTTTTATCTATATGTTGGTAGGAGCAACCAGTTTTTCGCAAAAATTGCGCCGAGGTTTAGGAGTAGGTAATCCGATGCTCGATCGCATCCAAGTTTTCAGCAGAAGTATCAGCATTTATTTGTTAATTAAAAGTTGGTTGGGTGCAATGACAGCGATCGGGCAGACTATTTTACTATTAGTATTAGGAGTTGATTTTGCTGTTCTTTGGGGCGTTCTTTCCTTCTTATTCAACTTTATTCCTAGTATCGGTTATGTGATTGCTCTCATTCCACCAGTGGTTGTAACATTTCTGAAATTTGGCATTGTCAAAGCAGTAATTGTGTTTATCGGTTACGCTGTAATTAACAACTTTTTCGATATGGTAATCGGCCCCCGTTATTTAGGAAAAGGGCTAGATCTGTCAACATTAATAACTTTTTTATCAGTAATTCTTTGGACTTGGATCTTAGGGCCAATTGGTGCATTTCTGGCTCTACCGCTAACAGTGATGCTGAAAAAGCTGCTTTTAGAAAGTTACCCAGATACGCAAATTTTAGCCACACTGATTGGCGAAGATGAAAGTGAAGAAACAATTGGTTAACTCTTTGTAAAGATGAGTTGTTTTGTAATCAGCAATCATTTTCTACTTCTAAAGGCATAAATATTTTTATTCCAGTAGAAAGAGGTTGCGATCGCCTAAAGTTTTTAAGCTAGAAAAACCAAGAGAAAGTAACTAAAACTTTCGTGATTTACAAGGAGTTTAATTATGGGTTGGTTAAAAAGACTTTTTGGACTAGAAAAACCCCACAATCCCGAACAAGCAGTCCAAGGTAACGCAACAACAGCCACTGCTACCGAAAGCATTGCTCCTGAGCGTGTTGGCTTAAATGGAGAATACGATCAAAGCGGTTTAGCCAAGCGAGTAGCTTTAGCCTTTGACCAAGACCCACAATTAGATGATATCGATACTCTTTACGTGGCGCAAACTGGAGGTACTGTGGTTCTGAAAGGGAAAGTTCCTAATCAGCAAATTCTCAACAAAATGATTAGCGTAGCTCGTCAAGTCAATGGAGCAACTGCTGTAGAAACTAATCAAGTGACAATTGGATAATTATCACGCTAAAGATCCCCGACTTCTTCAAGAAGTCGGGGATCTTTTCCGATTAGAAATGACGGCGAAAGCGAGGATCGAAATGATGTTTTTTTCGCTGGTTGCAAGTACAACACAAAGTTTGTAAATTACTAATATCGTTAGATCCACCAGTAGCAAGGGGAATAATGTGATCGATGTTTAATTCAGTCTCAGCATTAGTTTTGCCACAACTTTGACATTGATATTTATCCCGTTGAAAAACATATTTCCTAACTTCTGGAGGAATCGAAATTCTAGGAGTTTTACTCATCTTACCAACCATCACAATAAACGTTCGTTGTAAGCACTTCAGTGCTTAAGTGCTAAAGCACTTACAACAGATTAACTGTTACTAACTATTCTCATTCATCATCCGTCGTAAATCATCCAAGGGTGATTCTGGTTCGTTACTTTCTGGTTCTTCCGGTTCAAATTCTAAAGTAACTCTTACTCGAATTTTTCCTTTTTGCCAACCTTTAGCACCAATTTTTAAAGTTTCAGCATCTAACCCATCAGCGAATAATTTTTGTGTTGCAACTAAGCTTTCTAGTGTTACGCCTTGTTCCTTTAAAGCGCAAAATAGTGTATAAGGTAGCTTGTTTTCGTTATTGGCTGCAAGCTCCATAGCCGTTTTTAATTGACCAATTTTGTGTATAGCATTTGAAAATTGTATAACATCATCATTGCTACAATTTTGCAAATAGTAATTGTATTCCATGTTAATCTCCTGAAGTTGTAAGTGTACTATTTACTATTTTCATTCATCATCCGTCTTAAATCGTCAAGTGGCGATTCTGGTTCGATTATTTCTGGAGTATCTGGACAAAATTCTAAGATAACTTTTATGTCCATAATCTCAGAAATTGTGAGGTTTTTTTCCCTCAATTTGTCATCCATTTTTTTAGCCTCTACGTATTGCAATGGCTGCTGTTCTAGTGGAGATAAAAATTTTAAAACAACCTGTATTTTAAGTTTACCCTTTTGCCAATTTTGAGCACCAAGCCTTAAAACTTCACAATCTATTCCCTCACTAGGCGAACATTGCCAGTTAATTTCATTGAACAAACCATAAATTAACTTTAATTTTGAATAATTCTCCAAACGTAAGTGGTTTCGACCGTAACTGAAAGAATCTCTAGCAAATTGAGAAAAATTTTGCCGAATTTCCTCTTTAAGTTGACCAACTTTCAACATTTTGTCTTGCTCAAAGGACAATACATCATCATCTCTGTCTAGTAGCTGAAATCTATTACTCATAATCACCGTTACATTGTCTTAGTAAAAAGGTCATCATTTTAGGGGTTTGGTGCGTTACACTGCGTTAACGCACCCTACATACTACTTTGCTATTTACTCTGAAGTGTCTGCAACCTCCTCTTTAACAACAACGGGAATGAAATCAGTTTCTCGGATTTCTGGGAGAACTTTTTCATAGAGTTGCATGGTTTGTAAACAAGCGTTGATTCCCGAAATTGCTTGATTGTATTCCTCCATTTTTTGTTTAACTTCTTGCAAAAATCGATCGTTTCGGGCAATTTTTTCTTCAGCTTCTTTCGCCAAAGCTTTCTCTAGATAAGCACGCGCTTGATTGTATTGTTGCAGGATTTCATCTGCTTGATGAGTCGCCATTGGTAACAATTGGGTGTTAATTGTTTGGTTGATGGTTTGGCGGAAGTTACGTTTAATTGTGGTGGAAACTTTGGGCTCAAAGTCTAACTTTAAAAGTTGGCGAATTGCTGGTTCTGCTTCTACCATGCTTTCGCAGTCGTAACCTTGAGAAGTTTGTAGTAAAGTTTGGCGGAATTGATAAATTGAAAAAGTTCCTTCATCGTAAAAACGAGGACTTTCTCGCACGTAGCGATCGCACTCCACCTTAGCCTCACTGATCAAAGCTTGAGTTACCTGTTTTTCCAACACTTTTAACTGTTGCTCAATACCACCATCATTCCCTAAAAGTCGGTACAAATTGCGATAATAATCAGACTTCCGAATTCGCTCAACTAAACGTTGGAAAAAACTAGCAATTACTTCCTGGGAAGACTCAACTAAAATATCTTCCAATTGATTAGATAAAGAGTAAAGTGCTTCCACCAAAACCGCTAACAAAGGTGCAGTAGCATTGCGCGGATGACTCAAAGTTGCACGTTGATAAGCCGATCTCACAGAAAAATTATCTAACAACTCATCTAAACGGCGAATCATCCGCGATTGCAACTTATTAAAATCATCTTCAAAATATTGGCAAGTATTTGTAACCACTTGGTTAATTTCATCCGCTATATGTTGGCGAAATTCCTGCCCAATTTGTTGCAATTGCTGATTTAATCTGCTTAATTCCTGCGCTTTCATCGCTTCAATTTCGCGAGGCTGACTATCCAATTCTCGGTATAGCGATAAATAGTGTTTCCGCAGACTAATACATACAGGTTGCAAGTCATCAGCCAAACTTGCAAAGAGTTGGGGACGTTTTTCTAAAGTCAAGTAACGAGTTATTGCATCTCGAAATTCATCAATTCCGCTATCTTGAATTAGTTGATTAATTAATGGTGTTCCCCATTCGGAAAGGATACGCACATAATTTTCATTCGGTGACTCATAGCCATTAATAGAGATGCGAAAATGGCTGGGTAATTTGCGGGAAGTGCCACAATAGTTGTTAAAAGCATAGACAAATTGTGGCGTTTCTTCTTGTCCATTTAAACCTTTGACGCTTTCGACAAAAACGGTATCTAAACCATAGCGATCGCGTCCACTAGACCCCTTAATTTGACTGCTATAAAATCCCAGCAAACCGCTAGTTTTATAAACCTTTGGTGTCTCCCGGAATTGCGAATGAATTAAATCTTCTAAGCGTTGTCTTAATTGGCTATTGTACCAAGTTTCATCGATGCGATTGAAAATGTAGAAAACGCGATCGCGAATCCCTGGATTTGCCCGCATTTTTTCCAACAATTCCGTTTCTTCTGTCGTCATATCACCCGCCGATGCAGGTTTCAAAACACAAACAACCGCCGAAGTTTCTGGATCTTCAATCTTGCGATAAGTTAATTCTGCATCTCTCTTGACTGGCGCATCAATTCCCGGCATATCAATTAACACATTACCATCTTGCAATAAGGGATGATAACAGTGATATTCAATGCGTTTTAAAACTGCGCTATTACTTCCACGTCGCGCATAACTCGCCGCTTCTTTTAAGTTAGAAAAATTAAACTGTTCCATTGAATAAGTAGCGTTATTCAAAGTATGAATATGTTCCCGATTTGCTACATATCCTTCTAATAACAATAACAACGCCTTCGCCTGTTTCGCCCGTTCCGATTTACTTTCGCCACCTTCTTGCTGAACAATTGCTTGGCATCCTTGACAAAGCAAATCAATTACTTCTGGTTGGTTGATGTTTTGCGGTGCTGATAAATTTAATTTTTTACATAAAGTTAACGCCTGTTCGCGAATTTCCGCCTCACTCAAAAACGTTAAAACAACTCTTTCTCGATCCTCAGTTTCCGCATATTCGATACAACATTCGGTTCCCGTTGCGTGCCCTTCCGCACTGTAAAGCAACTCCCTTTCCAGCAAAGCGTTGATTAGCATGGATTTCCCCGCACTAAACGCACCCGCAAAGACAATTTCAAACTTGGGAGAAATCGCCTTTCGCAGGGAAGCTTGTACAGCGGTGGTATCCTGCGATCGCAAAGATGCTTCCTGATGCAACAGTTGTAATATTTGTTCAACTTGTTCTTGGAGGTTTTGACAAGCTGGCAGTACTTGAATCATGGTAGTGATTTGAGAAATTTTATACTTCTCCTCTGAGTATTCCCAGACAGCTACCCGAAACTCACGTCTTTACTAATTTTTTTTACTTTAATTTTAGCGATCGCTATCAGCCTGAGTCTTTTCAAGACAAAAAGCGATCGCTTACTATGAGAAACTCTAGCATATTAGCTAGGTAATTAAATGTTAGGAAAAGTTTTCAAGGTTCTTTACAAATTTTGCCTTTCTTTTTTTGCTTCTCATTATTGTTCCTGCACCCAACACCCCAAAAACTAATAAACCAAAAACATCAGAAGGTTCAGGAACTGAAGTAACTCTTACAAATGGATACAAGAACTGACGACCACCAAAATCATCATTTTTCAATGGAATTGGATCGCCAAGTAAGGAACTGGGAAGAGCACTTTCCATGAGAATATTAACACCAAAAGTATCAACACCAGGATTAGCATTAGGAACGTTGAACAAAGACAAAGGTGATGCTGCTGGATTGAAAGGATTTACTAAATCCGCCCATGAATTAGTCAATGTAGCTAAAGCTGTAGCGCTGTTGCTACCGTCATAGTTATCATCAATGAAACGACCTGGGTTGAAATCAACATCTCCCAGACCTAAAGCGTGACCAATTTCATGAGTTAATATTAATTGAAACCAATCCAAACTATATAATGCTTGGCTGTTATTGTTAAAAGTAATGTCTGCCCCTGAAATCGCACCTCCTCCGCTATAACCAGTAGTTCCAGAAGTCAGAGTGACATCACCTAATTGAGCCTGAAAGTAAGCTTCAGCCCGCAATCCCGGATCTCCCACATTCCAGGAACTTGCGTCAGTAGATACTAAAAGATCAATTTCAGCACCATTAGTGTTAACGCCACCAAAACCTGTACCTACTACACTTGTCCCTAGATCGGGTACAAACGACAAATCAGTACCTAATCCGGTAACTGGATCGACTAAAGTCCAAGCATGAAACGCAGTTTCTACTGCTGCTTGAAAATCAGAAACACTAGGGATAATTACCCAATTAAATAAGTCTCGAAAGGCTTCGTATGAACCACCTTGTAATGAATACCGTAGTCCACCATTTAGCGATCGCTCATTTCCATTGATAATCCTTGGGGTAGTATCCCATCGATATCCACCAGAAAGCCCGGAGTTACCAAAGATTACAGCCGCATTCGATCGCCCAGGATTAGCTTCGATTACCGTCAGGCTCAAGCCTAAACCTAGAATTGCTAATGCTAGTTTTCGCAAAGCTTTCGTCATCTTAACCTCCTTGGTTAACCAAACTTACAGTCCGTAAGCTGGTTTATAACTACTCAGCTATTGCGGAAAATTCCGGGAAATTACGGTTTTCTAAATTAACTAATTTTAATTTAATTGTCATTAACTAGGCAATTTCACTTACTCTTTAGGACTTACGGAGAAACCTGGTTTTTTAACGTAATTGCGTTGTTTCAGCATCAGGGTAAGAATCATTTCCGTATATTTATTTAAATAAGTGATTTTTTAGTTTCAAAAACTGAATATCGCTCGAACTTTCTACAATCTCTGAATCAAGCTGATTTATTGTTCCCTGTTCTGTGTTTTTAAACAACGCAGTAAACGCACCAGCACCTAATCCATCTTGGGGGAAAATTCGGTAACAGGGGATGGTGGTTAAGTGCGATCGATAATCCCGTAAATGCTCAATCTCCACCGCCTCAAATTGCGGAAACTTCTTAATTAACCATTCGCAAACTTCCTCATTTTCTTCTGGTGAATATGTACAAGTCATATAAGCTAAATACCCCTGCGGTGCTACAATCTTCGCGGAATTAGCAATAATTCTCTTTTGGCGATTAGCACATTGATTAATATTAGCTGGGTGAAAACATCCCACCGCTTTTTCACCCTTCGCTAATAAAGATTGTCCCGTACAAGGCGCATCAACAATCACTAGATCGCTAGTTTGAGCAAAGCTTTCTGCTAAAACGCTAGAATCTCTATTTATCACAACAGATGGTTGAATTTGACATCTTTTTAAATTAGAAATCAGCATTCCCAACCTTTTACCAATCACCTCATTACTAATTAATAATTCTGGTTGGAAAAGTCGCCAAGCAAAAATTCCCTTTCCTCCCGGCGCAGCACACATATCAAAAACTACCTTGATTGGAGAAGGAATTGTTAACAGAATAGAAGCAGCAAAAACTGAAGAAAAATCTAAACAATAGTAATAACCTTCATTGTGTAAAGAATGTTGCCCCGGTTTGCTATCTAAAGCTAATCTATCAATAAATTGGGGTTGCCAATCGGTTGGAGTTTCGACCAAAAAAGGTAATTCATCCGGCTTTTCTCGACACCAAAGAATACAGGGAAGGAAAGGCTGAGGTTGAGTTAATGCTGTAATAAATTTCTCTTGGGAATTGAGATCTGTAAATAAACGCCGACTAAGTTTAATTAATAAGTTAGAAGCTTTTTCCATATAGGGACGGTTAGAGAAACTGTCATATTTAAATTGAAGAAACAGATTAGCTGGCTAAACTAAATCTATCCTATTATATTCTAAAGTTGGATGTAGCTATAATGCTCCTCTTTACTCAAAAAAATTTTAAGTACGTTGTTGCGCTTCAGCGCTAAGAAGAGCGCTGAAGCGCAACAACGTACCTATTAAGTACTGTAGTTATTTAGGACGGTTTCATGGTATCAGATAAGTTTCGTCACCAGTTACGTCAAGAAGCTCAAAAATGGCAAGCTGAAGGTTTAATTGAGGAATCACAATATGAATTATTATCCCAACGCTATCAATTTAATGCGCTGGATACTTCAGCACGTAATCGTTTTATTGTAATTATCATTGGGTTAGGATGTCTACTTTTAGGGTTGGCTGTTATTACTTTTGTAGCAGCAAATTGGCAATATTTGTCAAGAGAATTGCGGGTTTTATTATTGCTGAGTGTTTTTGTTGGGGTGAATACTGCTGGGTTCTATTTATGGCAATATCCTACTGAGCAATGGCAAAATCGTTTGGGTCGGGGATTACTATTATTAGGAGCGCTAATATTAGGTGCAAATATGGCACTTATGGCGCAAATGTTTCACCAAAGTGGTTCTCCTGCTGGATTATACATCGTTTGGGGAATTGGTGTGTTGGCAATGGCTTATAGTTTGCGTTTAACTTTGTTGGGAATTCTCTCAACTTTGTTGATCGGAATTGGCTATTGGTGGGGATTTTTTGAATTTTCGGAAATAGATGATTTTTCTTGGTTAAAGTTAGTTTTACAAAATATGCCACTGTTAGCAAGTTTCATGTTTATTCCGTTAGCGTATTGGTGTCGATCGCGTTGGTTATTCGGTATAGGCGCGATCGCAATCATCTCTTCCCTAGAAGTAACTTTAACCCAAATCGAGCTTCCTGGCAGATTTTTACAATCATTAATTAGTACCGTTGCCTTTGTAATACCTCCTGCATTATTATGGGGATATGATGATAAATTTTGGCAGTTTAGATTAACAGATACCTCGCAAACAAAGCCCTTTCAGGTAATAGCCAGAAATTTAGCTTTAGTATTTTTGGCAGTATTATATTATCTGTTTTCTTTCCGGTTTGTTTGGAATTCTGCACAGCCAAATCCATCGACAAATTTTAATTCAACCGATATTTTATTAATCATAAATGTAGCAGTTCTTGGTTTACTGACAATTTGGGAATGGCTAAATTTAGCACAACGGATAGAGCGAACTAGTGCAGTTGTTGGTGGTGCGATCGCAATTACTGCCATCATCCTTTTATTTCATATTAATATCGCTCCTATTCCCATATTTGCCATCTTTATTTTCAACGCTGTTTTATTTCTTCTCGCCGCAGGTTTAATTCGGGAAGCATTGGCAACCGGAGAAAGACGCGGATTTTGGGGTGGCATAATATTGCTAACTCTACAAATTGCTAGCAGAATGTTTGAATATGACACCGATTTGTTATTTAAAGCCTTTGTTTTATTCCTTTGCGGAGTCGGAATTATCGCCGCTGGGCTCTGGTTTGAACGCTATCTTAGAACTTTTAATCCTGAATAATAAACTTAGGACTTACGCACTGAGATCCCCCAACCCTCTTACCAAGAGGGCTAGAGAAAATTCCCCCCTTGGTAAGGGGGGTTAGGGGGGATCGAAGTTTCAGGCAGAGAGTAAGTAATTCCTATAAACTTAGGATTTTTTAACCACAGATGTCCACAGATGAACACAGATGAACACAGATGAATACTAATAATTCGGAAACTTCCCCTACTGTCCGTTCTTGGAGATTTTGGCTTCCTTTAGCTTTTCAAACGGCTTTAATTGTCGCTATTCCTGCTCAAGCTATTTTTGTTTATTTAACAGGAAAAACAGCGATTTTGCAAACCGTGCCAGTCGATCCTTATGATTTATTAAGAGGTTATTCCCAAACACTTGATTATAATATTTCTCGGAAAGGAACTTTAGAAAAACTACCTGGTTGGAACGAGTTAGAAAAGCAAAAAAGAAGCTCCTTAAATTTGTATGTGATTCTGGAAGCACCCGCTCAACAAGCAAGTTCCGGTCGTCCTCAACCTTGGAAACCTGTCGCAGTTAGTGCTTCTGGTCCCGTAAATCTACCAAAAAATCGAGTCGCCCTCAAAGGTCGGTTACGTTACGATACCATTACTTATGGGCTGGAAACTTATTATTTTCCAGAAGACCAGCGAGAACAATTCAACAAAGATATTAGTCAGGCACAAACGGGAGTTGCGCGATCGCAAGGAAAACCTTTACCCTTCGTTGTAGAAGTGAAAGTAGATGCTCAAGGTAATTCAGTCCCCGTTAGTTTATGGGTGCGCGATCGCAACTACCGTTTCTAAGGCTATTCCTCACGATTCATTTGCCAAGTCGCCCCAAGTCCCGCGCATATTCCCGCGATTAACCCAGTACTCATTCCTTGGACGGTTGACATCAGGGGAGTTTGAGTTATGCACTGTTTGCTGGGAGAATCAGCTAGCCAACAGCGATTGCTTTCCGCCCAGCTTGCAGTTCCCCCCAGTACCACACCAACAGTACTACAAGCCAAAATATATAAGAAGAAGCGATTAACTTTTTTAATTTGGGGGCTTTGCTTTTTTCTATCCATAGAAAGATGTAATTTTGAAAACTACTTGTCTAATCCGGCTTAATATATTCTGCCCTTAAAAGCGATAAATGTTATCGTTCTTTTATTAGGAAATCTAAAGTTACCACCGTGAAAACCCGTTTTAATATAAGCAAATCTGATAAATCCCCGGTTGAGAATGTGGAGGAACGACAAAAATCCAAAGATCAAATCCTTTACTTCTTAAAAATGCAGGGGGCGCAAACTGCCACCACCATTGCCAAACAGCTGGGAGTATCGCCAATGGTTGTCCGGCAACATTTACAAGTGCTACGTGCCGAAAAGTTAGTGACATATTACGAAGAACGTCGCCCTCAAGGTCGTCCGGTTAAGCTTTGGCATTTGACAGAACATTCTACCAGCCAGTTCCCCGATAGTCACGCTGATTTAATGGTCGATTTATTGCGAGGAGTCGAAACAGTTTTTGGCACTTCTGGATTAGAAAAACTTTTGGCAGAACGCGCAGGGCGGCAAATTCAAGCTTATTCTGCCAGAAGTGCTGAGATTGCTAATGGTAAAGATTGGGCCCAAAAGGTAAAAGCGATCGCCCATTTGCGCGATCGAGAAGGCTACATGACGGAAGTAATTCCTCAACCCGATGATGCTTTATTGTTAGTAGAAAATCATTGTCCCGTGCGATCGGCAGCTAGTAGTTGTCAATTATTATGCCGTTCCGAATTAGAAGTTTTTCGCACTTTATTAGGCGAAACAGTGTCTATTCAAAGAGTAGAACATATTTTGCAGGGCGATCGACGTTGTGCTTATTTAATCAAAAAAGTATAAAAACTAGATCCCCGACTTCTTCAAGAAGTCGGGGATCTGGGAAGCATTAACTAATCAATCCGCATATTATAAGGCAATCGAGCATAAACATTAAGCGGGTCATTGAGGTTAGCTAAAACCTGTAATTCCCCCTTTAATTGTTGATAAGTTTGGGCAAATGGGCCAAACTTCATCGCTGTATTTACAGGCTGTTCTTCACTAGAAATACTTGGGGCATAACTAAACAGATTTTTCAAAATTCGTTCTTCTAAAGAACCACTTCTACTAAATTGTTTTAGCTCCCAATCATCACCTAATTTAGCTTCTTTAGCAGCATATTTAACTGCCTCATTGATGCCGCCAAGTTCATCAACCAACCCAATTTGTTTTGCTGCTAAACCTGACCAAACTCTGCCTTGAGCGATTTCTTGTACTTTAGTAGCTGGCAGCTTACGAGAATCAGCAACTTTACCAACAAACTGATAGTAAACTTGATTAACTGAGTTTTGATAAATCGCCAATTCTTCTGGGCTTTTCGGACGAGAAACAGTTTGGGAGTCAGCAAAACGACCAGTCTTTACCACATCCCAAGTTACACCATTATTATTAGCTAATTTTTGTAGGTTTGGGATTAATCCAAACACACCAATAGAACCAGTAATTGTATTTGGTTCTGCAAAAATTCGGTTGGCATAAGTAGAGATCCAATAACCACCAGAAGCAGCATAATTTCCCATTGAAACTACAACTGGTTTAACCTGACGAGTCAGTTTTACTTCTCTTTGAATCACCTCAGAAGCGCTAGCACTACCACCGGGACTATTCACCCGTAGAATTACTGCTTTGACATCTTTATTTTGCCGCAGTTGGCGTAGTTGTCTGGCAAGGCGATCGCCTCCTACCTGCCTTAAACTGCCTTCTCCACTGACAATTTCTCCTTCCGCATAAACAATAGCAATTTTATTTTTTGATGAGCGTTCTTTACTGACTTCGGAATCAGGAACTCTGGCATAAGTAGTCAGGTTAATTTGGCGGAAAGTTTTTTCATCTTCCTCGTCATCACTACCAGTCAGTTTTTTTAAGTCAGCTACTACCTGATCGAAATAAGCTACTTTATCTACTAGGCGACTTTTTTGGGATTCATTTGCCATTAGCAAACCTCTACTGTCTACGATCGCCTGAATTTGTTGCGGAGTTAATTGGCGACTCTTGCCAACAGTAGCGCGGAAATCACCCCAAACATCATTCAATAATCTTTGGGTTTGTTGGCGGTTCTCTGAACTAAATTCTTTGAGAAGAAATGGTTCTACAGCTGACTTATATTTACCAACTCGAAGTACTTGTACTCCTACACCATATTTCTCTAAAGCACCACTGAGAAACATAGTTTCTGAACGCAAACCATTGACTTCTACACTACCGATCGGATTAACTATGATGGTGTTTGCTACAGAACCTAAATAATACTTAGGTTCATCCCAATCTACATCATAAGCAATAATCTTTTTCCCAGTAGCTTTGAAGTTTTCTAGTGCTCTTCTCACTTCTTTGAGAGTAGCAAAGCCAGAGATTCCCCCTTCTGATTCTCCACTACCATCTAAATAAATAGCCACAATTCGCCGATCGGCTGCTGCTCTATTAATTGTTTCTAAAACTGTGCGGAGAGTCAGTGCATTGTCTCTTTCTCCTGAGACAGCTTTTTGTAACAATTCACCTGTACCTGAACCTGGGTTAGTATCAGTAATTTTGGTAGATAAGTCAAAAACTAAAACTGATTTATCTTTAACTTGTGGCCCAGTATCTTTCATTGCTGCCGAAATCAGCAAGAAAATTAATCCTCCAGTACCCAGACCAAAGAAAATCAGAATACCGAGGAAACTGGCAAAGGTGTATTTGAAGAAATCACGCATTTTAGTTGTCAATTGTTAGTGACTAGTGGTTAGTTGTTAGTTGTTAGTTGTTTTGCTACCAACCACTAACTACTAACTACTAACTACTATCCTAATCTTTTTAGGGATTTTGAGTGTTTCAAATCTTTGAGAGTGGCATTACCTGTGCAAAACAATACAGTGGTAATTTCTGCTATTAACATCTGCACTAGTTCGTGTAACGCTGCTTCCGAGACAGCCGCAGCTTGTAAAAACGGCATTGCTAGACCTGCGAGATCTGCGCCTAGTGCGATCGCTTTCGCCACCTCCAAGCCATCGCGCAAGCCTCCAGAAGCGATTAACGGCACGTCAGGCGCAACTTCACGAACGTTAACAATACATTCTGCCGTAGGAATGCCCCAATCGGTGAAAGTTTGCCCCAAACGTCGCTGCATGGGGTCTTGTGCCTTTTCGCTTTCCACTTTCGCCCAAGAAGTACCACCTGCGCCAGCCACATCGATCGCAGCTACACCTGCATCAATTAACTTTTGTGCCATTTCCCCAGAAATCCCATTACCCACTTCTTTAGCGATCACAGGTACGGGCAATTTTTTACACAACTTAGCAATTTTGGCTAACAATCCCCGAAAGTTAGTATCGCCTTTCGTTTGGACGCATTCTTGCAAGGGATTCAAATGTAAAATTAGCGCATCTGCTGCTAATAAATCAATGACTTTTTCACATTGATCGATGCCATATTCATAGTTTAATTGTACCGCCCCCAAATTAGCGAATAAGAGAGCGTCTGGGGCGTGCGATCGCACCGCAAAAGTTTTCCCCACCTGCGGATCTTCTACCGCTACCCTTTGGGAACCAACCCCCATTGCAATATTATAATGTTGGGCTATCTTCGCCAACCTCTGATTAATTTCCCCGGCAAATTCTGTCCCTCCAGTCATCGAAGAAATTAGCAAAGGTGCAGCCAACTTTTTCCCCAAAAAACTAGTTGTTAAATCTATTTCATCCCGATTAATTTCTGGTAAACAACAGTGAGTAAACTTATACTTTTCCAGACCATTAGTAGTTTGCTGAAATTGTACAGATTCTTCCAGACAGATGCGTAAATGGTCTGCTTTCCGTACCTGAGTTTCTGCCATAGATTTGTTTAATCTAATTGATATAGGACAGCATTCCTATTAATTATAATTCTTATTGATGTTAAAAATTTTACCCTACTTTAAGGTTTAATTAACTCTACACCATCCTTGCCATCCAAATCTTGTAAATAAACTTTTACCTGTTCATCTTTAGCAGTTGGTAATTGTCTCCCCGTAAAATCAGGTTGAATAGGTAACTCCCGATGTCCCCGATCGACCAACACAGCCAATAAAATTGATTCTGGTCTACCATATTCAATCACAGCATTTAGTGCAGCACGAACAGTTCGCCCCTTATAAATTACATCATCTACGAGGACGATCGTCTTTCCCGAAACATCAAAAGGAATATCAGATTTTAAAGGAGCTCGCATACCAATTCGATCTAAATCATCCCGATAAAAAGTAATATCCAAAGCACCTACAGGCACTTCAATTTGTTCCAATAAATGAATTTGCCTTGCCATCAAATGCGCCAAAGGCACACCCCTACTGTGAATACCCAACAAAGCCAACTTAGACAAATCAAGACACCTTTCCACCACCTGAGAAGTCATGCGGTTAACAGTGCGTCTTACCTCTTCCGCCGAAAGAATTTCAATCACCTTACCACTCATCTAGCACTCCTATTAGAGTTGTAAACCTCTCCTTCTCTTCCCTCTGCGTCCTCTGCGTCTGTAGCGGTTTCAAAAATTTATAAAACTCTTCTCTCCTCTTTCTTCGTGTCCTTCGCGTCTTCGTGGTTCAAAAAACAATCTTTGCCCCCAATCAAATAAGACTGCTATACATTTAGAGATTTTAGACCTTGCTAAAACCTCTAAACTTTCACTAATTCCGCAATTGCACAGGCATAATCAAATGAGTAGCCTTCGCACCACCCAACGGCTGTAAAACCACCGGACTAGTAGCAGTATTCAACTGCATTTGCACCTCCTGAGTACTAATATTCCGCAAACTTTCCATCAAATATTTCACATTAAAAGCAATCTCCATACTGTCACCAGAAAACTGGATCGGAATAGTTTCTCTACCACTTCCCACATCCTTAGCTTCAATAGATAAAGTCATCTTTTGATTATCCCCATCCAAAGTAGCTTTCACGATTTGATTCTTCGGATCTGTTAAAACCGAAATCCGTTCCAAAACACTTAAAAACAGCTTTCTTTCTACAGTTAAAGACTTACTAAAACCTGGCGGTAATAACTGACGATAAGCGGGATATTGTCCCTCAAGTAAACGAGAAGTAATGCGTTGTTCTGACCATTCAAAAACTACTTGACCTTGACCAAAATGGAGAGAAACAACTTGTTCGGGAGATTCAGAATTTCCTGATTGTCGCGATCGCAAAATTCTTTCTAACTCTCCCAAAGCTCTAGCGGGGACAGTAGCATTTAAATCTAAACCTTCATCATCTATATCTGCTGCTTCTTCTGATTGATTAAAAGTCTCAACCATTGCTAATCTATGACCATCAGTAGCCGCAAATTCTAAACCTTCATTGTCAAATTTCAGATGAACGCCAGTTAATACTTGTTTAGTTTCATCAGCACTAGTAGCAAAGAGAGTACCATGTAAACCTTCGATTAAAGTTTCCCCGGATAAACTAACAGTTTGACCATCTTCAATAGAGGGTAATTCAGGAAATTCTTCTGCGCCCATCCCCCGGACTTGGTAACTTCCAGAAGCACAGGTTAAAGTTGCGATCGCAAGTGTCTCATCATCACTTACAGTAATCTCACCATCCGGTAAACGGGAAACAATATCGTTAAGCAACTTAGCTGGTAGCGTAATAATTCCATCTTCCGCCACTTGTGCCGCAAAGCTAGTTTTAATCCCCAAAGTCAAATCAAATCCAGTCAAGCTAACTCGCTGCGTTTCGCTGTCTGCTGTCAACAAAACATTTGCCAGCACTGGATGTGTCGGGCGCGAGGGAACTGCACGACTGACTAAGGAAAGGTGGGTGTTAAGGTCATTTTGAGAACAAATGAATTTCATTGCCGTTCAAATCTTCAAGTGCAGTGACTCTGGCAAACTTTGCTCAGAACGCGATCGTATCACTTTTAGCCGATCGTTGCCGTTAGATCTTGCACCAGTCCCAACATCCGCCCGGAAATCAATTTCCGGGCTAATAGCTCAAGTCCTCTGAAGAGGACTAAATACTTAGACTATTTGTAGGGTGCGTTAACGCCAGTGTAACGCACCATCCTATTTGTAGGGTGCGTTAACGCCAGTGTAACGCACCATCCCAGCATATTTAGAGTCACTGCGTAAGTCCTAATGCTTTCAATTAAACTTTCAGTCCATTTTAATGGACTTGAGCTATTAGCCCGGAAATTGATTTCCGGGCGGGCTCGCAACAACGTACTCATAAAGATTTTTGTATCTTTATATACTTTATTAACAATTTTGTTATCAAGCCTGTGGAAAATGTGGAAAAACACTGAAAATACCTGTCTTCTCTGTTTTACAAATTTATGATTCTGTGGAAAACTTGTGGAAAAAACCCCTAAGTTTTCCACAGAGTATTTGTACTTAAAGCTTTTTACTCTAACATCCCGACTTTTTCCCAAATTTTCTCCAGAATAAAATACGGGCGAGTTTAGCCTTATTTTTTAACGACCCAGGAATAAAATTGATATGATGTCTGGCTAATTAGCGATCGCATACTTAAATCCAAAACCTTGTAGAGACGCTATATGCAAGTTGTAGAGACTTTATACCCATGCTGTAGAGACGTTGTATACAACGTCTCTACAATGTATACAACGTCTCTACAATCTTTTTTGGAGATGTCTTATGCGATCGCCAACCTACAGATCCGTCGGATCGATACCCAATTCTCGTAACTTCTGAGCCATCCGTTCGGCTCGTTGCTGTTCCTGTTCCTTAAGTTGCTGTTCCTGTTCCTTAAGTTGGCGTTCCTGTTCTACTGCTTCTTCCGGTGCAGGGATTAAATTTCCTTCTGGTGTAAACAAGCGTAGCATTGACTCATGAATCCCTAACCACAATCCCAACTGCTCGCTCCACAACCTCCCCTGTTCGTTTGGGACGAGTTCTTGATATCGTCCATCAACCAGATGAAACCCTTTGAATTCAAGCGTTTTAGGGTCAAACCAAAAATAATCGGGTGTCCGAAACGTATCCTGGTACAGCTGCTTCTTCAAACCCCGATCGATCTTTGCTGTTTTGGGAGAAAGTACCTCTACAATTACATTGGGATACTTGCCATCTTCTTCCCAAACTACCCAACTTTTGCGCGGTTTTCGCTCAGTTCCTAAAACTACGAAAAAGTCAGGCCCTCGGAATTTCTCTGATTTGCGTTGACGGGGACTATAGTAAATTGTCAGATTACCAAAGGCATAAAAGTCTTGCCTGTCGCGCCATAACCACTCCAGACATTGAATTAACAAGATTAACTGTCGTAAATGGAGTTCGTTTTCCAAGGGTGGTTCATCACTGAGCAAGTCACCTGGAGGAAATATAACATCCTCTAGGACATCAGCTTCTAGATCGTCATCGAAGATTTCTAAGTCTTTGGCAACAGTCATGACTAGAGAGAGTTGAGCAATCCTGCCCTCAGTTTAGCTGGAATTTTTGGGTTGTGCGATCGCTTATCCACGACTGGCTAGGTTTATGCGATCGCTCAACTGCCGCAAAGTTTGTGCCATACTCGGATCGCTATCTCGCAATTGGGCAATTTTGTCACAACTATACATCACAGTTGTATGATCTTTTCCTCCGAATTCTTCACCAATTCGAGGTAAACTCAAATCTGTATGTTGGCGCATCAAATACATTCCAATTTGTCTCGCCACGCTAATTTCCCTTCTGCGGGAATTACCTTTTAAATCATCAATCGGCACATTAAAAGCATCAGCAATTACCAATAAAACTGATTCAGGAGTTACCATTACTTTCTCAGTTGGTGGATTTAAAATCGGCGCAATATTTTCCACCGTCATCGGCAATCCAGAAATCGACATATAAGCCACAGCCCGAATTAATGCACCTTCTAATTCCCGAATGTTAGAAGTGTAATTAGTCGCAATATATTCAATTACATCACGAGGCAACCGCATATTTTCATATTCGGCTTTCTTTTGCAAAATTGCCATTCTTGTTTCTAAATCTGGGGTTTGAATATCAGCAATTAAACCCATAGAAAACCTCGAACAAAGCCGTTCTTGTAAACGGGGGATTTGGTTTGGGGGGCGATCGGACGCTAGAACCACCTGTTTACCAGCTTCGTGTAAAGTATTAAAAGTATGAAAAAATTCTTCTTGGGTATATTCCTTACCTTCAATAAATTGGATATCATCAACTAAAATTACATCAGCTGCCCGATAATGTTCCCGAAAACTCTGCATACTATCCTTACGAATCGCCGCAATTAAATCATTTGTAAATTGCTCGGTTGAAACGTAAAATATTTTAGAATCAGGGGCAATTTCTAAACGGTAATGACCGATCGCTTGCATTAAATGAGTCTTCCCTAACCCAACTCCACCACAAAGAAACAAAGGATTAAATTCTCTTCCGGGAGATTCCGCAACCGCTAAAGATGCAGCGTGCGCCATGCGATTATTTGGCCCAACAACAAACCGAGAAAAAACGTGCTTAGGGTTAAGTGTACTTGGTTTTAATCGATGCCTTTCCAAATTTTCGGAAGTTCTCGCCTCATCGGGTAAGGGCCAAAAAATTTGGGTGTCAGCATTAGTAGAAGTTTCCTCACCTTGGTCAACCGTGAAGTAAATTTCTACAGGATGACCTAAAATGTCTTGTACTACATCTGCGATCGTCTTGATATAGTACTTCTGAAGCCAATTCCGCGCAAATGGGTTAGGTGTGCGAATCACCAAACAATTGTTTTCCAGCTGTTCAGCCGCTGCGGTTTTAATCCAGGTTTCAAAAGTGGGGCGGCTTAATTGTACCTGTAACCGTTCCAATACTTGACTCCAGAGACTCTCAAGACGAACGTCCACAAACTTTTCCCCTAGTGCTAACAGGCAAAAATCAATTATGCCATCAGCTTAACAACTCTACAGTGGTAGATATAAGCCAACCAAGGTTAATCGGATTCGTGCAGTATAAGAATTAGATGCTTGATTTGACAAAACCATGATATTGGTCAATTTTCCGGGAAGAAAACCAACTATTCAGCGAGTGTTGCTAACGGTAGCAGCAGGGATTGCATTTTTATCCGGCTGTTCCCGACCTTCGGCTTTAAAAAGCGAACCTGATTCATCCGACAATCAAAATCAAAACTCTCCCATTCCAGTTTCCCAAACAAATCCCAGAACTTCTAACTTTGTCGTCGAAGCGGTGGAAAAAGTTGGCCCAGCAGTTGTAAGAATAGACTCTTCTCGTAGAGTTAGGACGGATATAGCTGAAGGATATGGCGATCCATTTTCTCGCAGATTTTTTGGCGCACCTCCACCTTCCCGCAGAGTACGACAAGGAACGGGATCGGGTTTTTTAATTAATGCTGAAGGACAAGTTTTAACTAATGCTCATGTAATTGATGGTGCAGATACAGTTAAAGTAACGCTTAGTGATGGTCGTAGTTTTGCAGGTAAAGTTTTAGGTGAAGACAAAGTAACTGATATTGCAGTAGTAAAAATAAATGCTAATAAGTTGCCTACGGTTGCTTTAGGTAATTCGGAAAGGTTACAACCAGGAGAATGGGCGATCGCAATTGGTAATCCTCTTGGTTTAGATAAAACTGTTACTGTGGGTGTAATTAGTGCTACTGAAAGAAGCAGTTCCCAAGTAGGAGTTCCCGACAAACGCATTGGTTTTATTCAAACAGATGCAGCGATTAATCCTGGTAATTCGGGAGGGCCTTTGTTAAACTCTCGTGGTGAAGTAGTTGGGATTAATACAGCAATTATTGGTGGTGCTCAAGGTCTAGGTTTTGCCATTCCAATTAATCGAGCCCAACAAATTGCTCAACAATTAATATCCAGAGGCAAAGTCGATCATCCTTTCATCGGCGTGCAAATGGTAGATTTAACTCCTGAAGTTAAAGAAAGGTTGAAAGCTGCTAGCGATGGCAAAATTAATATAACTGCTAATCGCGGAGTTTTGGTTATTCGCACTGTCAGTAATTCTCCCGCATCTAGAGCAGGAATCAAGCCAGGAGATATAATTCAAAAAATTGGCGATCGCACTGTCAGCAAATCCGATCAAGTCCAGGACGAAATAGAGAAATATAAGGTTGGCGATCGTTTAAACATCCAACTCCAACGCAATAATCAATCTCAGAATTTACAAGTCCAGCTTAGTCCACTCCCTGCTAGCACAACAACAGAAGATGAACCTTAAAATAGTTAGTTAGTTTCTTCCCTTACTCATAATCTTGAATCATTATGTCTGAAATCTTGCAAATCTCCCAACTTGGTAATCCCATCTTACGCCAACAAGCCCAACCAATTCATGATGTTCATGATGAACGAATTCAAAAACTAATTGATGATTTAATCAATACTGCTGTTGCTCAAAACGGCGTTGGGATAGCTGCACCCCAAGTAGCAAAATCGTATCGTCTCTTTATTGTTGCGTCTCGTCCAACTCTCAGATATCCCAACGCTCCCTCAATGCCTGCAACCGCAATGATTAATCCTCGCATTATCGGACATTCAACAGAGGTAGTAAAAGATTGGGAAGGTTGTTTGAGTGTTCCGGGAATTCGCGGTTTAGTCCCCAGATATCAGACAATTGAAGTTGAATATACGACGAGAGATGGCAAGTTAGAAAAACAAGAATTAACCGATTTTGTCGCCAGAATTTTCCAACATGAATATGATCACCTAGACGGTATGGTATTTTTAGATCGCCTAGAAACCACCAAAGATATCATCACCGAACAAGAATACCAAAAAATCATCCTCTAAAATAGGTTCGTTGTATCGACTTTAGTCGTTCTCTTCCCGAAGCGGAACACTAAAGTGTTCACAACGAACCTCATGATTTAAAGTTTGTTGTATCGACTTTAGTCGTTCTCTTCCCGAAGCGGAACACTAAAGTGTTCACAACGAACCTCATGATTTAAAGTTCGTTGTATCGACTTTAGTCGTTCTCTTCCCAAAGCGGAACACTAAAGTGTTCACAACGAACCTAATAGTTTACATTCTTTCTAAGACTTGAATCCCCAATAAAGACAATCCCAGTTTGAGAGTTCTAGCAGTAATATCGCAAAGAATCAAACGCGAACTTCTTTGCGGTTCTTCTGCTTTTAATACTTCGCGTTTTTCATAGAACTTGTTGAACTTTTTACTCAGTTCATACAAGTACTCACAAAGACGATTAGGTAACAAATCTTGCTCAATACTTTTGAGAATTTCGCCCAGTTGTAGCAAATGTTTTGCTAATACAAATTCTTCCTCTTCTTGCAATAGCACTTTAGCATATTTTTGTAATTGCTCAAAGTCTATATTCCCCTTACGTCCAATGCTACGAATCCGCGCATAAGCATAAAGTAAATAGGGTGCGGTATTCCCTTCAAGAGAGAGCATTTTATCGAAACTGAAGACATAGTTGCTGTTGCGATTTTGGCTTAAGTCAGCATATTTAACCGCACTAATACCAATTATTTGAGCAACATTAGCGATAAATTCTTCAGATTCTTGGCGATTATCTTTTTTTAGTCTAGCTTCTAAGTCGGCGCGAGCATGAGCGATCGCTTCATCCAACAAATCTTTTAATCGTACAGTGTCCCCAGAACGAGTTTTTAACTTCTTGTTATCTTCACCCAGAACTAGCCCAAAAGGAACATGAACTAACTCTAAATTATCAGGAATCCAACCAGCACGTTTTGCTACTTGAAAAACCTGTGCAAAATGATTTGCTTGCCCTGCATCAGTAACGTAAATAATTCTCTGGACACGATCTTGAAGAATCCGATAACGTAATGCAGCTAAATCAGTAGTGGCGTAGTTATAACCCCCATCGGATTTTTGCACAATTAAAGGCAAAGGTTGACCTTCTTTGTTACTAAATCCCTCTAGGAAAACACACTGAGCACCAGCATTTTCTTCCAGTAATCCTGTCTTTGCCAAATTTTCAACAACATCTGGTAACAAAGGATTATAAAAAGACTCTCCCCTTTCCGTTAGTTTAACATCTAGCAAATTGTAAATTACTTGAAATTCCCGCCGAGATTGTTCGCAAAGTAACTGCCATGCGCGACGCGAATCTTCTACACCAGATTGTAATTTTACAACTTCTTTCCTTGCCGTTTCTTGGAAAGTTTCATCTTCATCAAACCGCTTTTTAGCCTTACGATAAAACTCAACTAAATCGCCCAAATCAACTGCATTAGCGGTAATCAATGCTTCCGGGCAAACTTCTCTCAAATAGGCAATCAACATTCCAAATTGAGTTCCCCAATCTCCCACATGATTGAGTCTGAGAACATCTTGCCCTTGAAATTCTAAAATCCGGGCAATACAATCACCAATAATTGTTGAACGTAAATGTCCAACGTGCATTTCTTTGGCAATATTAGGACTGGAAAAATCAACAATTACTCGTTGAGGATTTTTGGTTGGTGAAATTCCTAAACGAGAATCTGTTTGAATAGCATTTATTTGCCCTTCCAAATATTCCGGTTTAATGGTTAAGTTAATAAAACCAGATCCAGCTATTTCTGGAGTCAGACAGATATCTGCTATGTCAAGATGCCGAATTATTGTTTCTGCGATCGTCCTTGGTGCTTGTTTCAGTTGCTTAGAAAGCACCAATGCAGCATTAGATTGATAATCACCAAATTTAGGATTGCTAGCAGACACCAACATCGGATCTACTTCAGCATAATCATTACCAAAAGCTGCAATCAAAGCTTTCTGAAACTTCGTTTTTAATTGTTCAATCGTGGAATTCATGGAAATTTTTGCTTACAACCTAAGCAACTTGTCTTTTAATTCATGGTATTCATATCCAGCTTCATACTCACATCTAACCAAGTAGAACGAGTAATAGGTGCGCTGGTGGAAATATAGTCTATCCCAGTTTCAGCGACTGCACGGATATTTTCTAGAGTAATATTGCCTGATGCTTCAATTTTAATCCGATGGTTAAACTGACGGATAATCTCTACCGCTTGGTACATCATTTGTAGCGGCATATTATCTAGCATGATAATGTCAGCACCATGTTCTAGAGCTTCTTTGATTTGATTAATGTTTTCCGTTTCTACTTCAATGGTTAGGGGAAAGGGCATTTGATCGCGAATAAGTGCGATCGCATTTCCAATCCCACCAGCCGCCTGAATATGATTATCCTTAATCATCACCGCATCATCCAAACCCATGCGATGATTCACCGCCCCCCCTAGTTGCGATGCGTACTTTTCCAATAATCGCAAACCCGGTCTAGTTTTGCGAGTATCGACTAATTTCACAGGTAAATCTGCAATTTTATCTACATACTGCCGAGTCAGAGTCGCAATCCCACTCAAGTGCATAACTATATTTAAAGCCACCCGTTCTCCCATTAACAACGCATCAGCAGGGCCATGTATTCGCGCAATCACGTCCCTTTTCTCGCACCAAGTTCCCTCAGCAACTATTGGCACAAAGCGCACTTGCTGACTCATAAACTGAAAAACCCTAGAAGCAATGGGTAATCCAGCGATGACCCCTGCTTCTTTAGCAATCCACTCCGCCCTTCCCACGCGCACCTGTCCTGATAATAGGCTTTGCGTAGTGCGATCGCCTCGACCCAAATCCTCCAACAACCAATTCTGTAGGATAGAATCCAAAACCAACCAAGACGGTAAAACAGCAGTTGTATTAACCACTTAATTTTTCCTCTGTAACTTTTAGTCTTCTGGAGTTAACTTAACTCAAAACCCTCTCCAAAAGCCAATCCTGACCTTCCAAAAAAAAAGTTTAGAAAAAGTGTTGACAAACCCTTTAGGGGTTGATACATTAGTAAAGCGGTCGAGAGAAAGCCAAGCACAAGCAAAGCACTCCAAGTCGCGCCCGAACCTAGAAAAAAGTATAGTTTGAAAGCCAAAAAAAGCCAAGCTCGTCAAAGAAATTTATAAAGAGTTTCTAGCGTAGCTGGAAACAAAAAGAGTCAATAGTATCAAATGGAGAGTTTGATCCTGGCTCAGGATGAACGCTGGCGGTCTGCTTAACACATGCAAGTCGAACGGGCTCTTCGGAGCTAGTGGCGGACGGGTGAGTAACGCGTGAGAATCTAGCTTCAGGATGGGGACAACAGAGGGAAACCGCTGCTAATACCCGATGTGCCGAAAGGTGAAAGATTTATTGCCTGAAGATGAGCTCGCGTCCGATTAGCTAGTTGGTAGGGTAAGAGCCTACCAAGGCGACGATCGGTAGCTGGTCTGAGAGGATGACCAGCCACACTGGGACTGAGACACGGCCCAGACTCCTACGGGAGGCAGCAGTGGGGAATTTTCCGCAATGGGCGAAAGCCTGACGGAGCAAGACCGCGTGAGGGAGGAAGGCTCTTGGGTTGTAAACCTCTTTTCTCAAGGAAGAAGATCTGACGGTACTTGAGGAATCAGCATCGGCTAACTCCGTGCCAGCAGCCGCGGTAATACGGAGGATGCAAGCGTTATCCGGAATTATTGGGCGTAAAGCGTCCGTAGGTGGCTCTTCAAGTCTGCCGTTAAAACCAGTGGCTTAACCACTGAGGGGCGGTGGAAACTGAAGAGCTAGAGTGTGGTAGGGGTAGAGGGAATTCCCAGTGTAGCGGTGAAATGCGTAGAGATTGGGAAGAACACCGGTGGCGAAAGCGCTCTGCTGGACCACAACTGACACTCACAGGACGAAAGCTAGGGGAGCGAAAGGGATTAGATACCCCTGTAGTCCTAGCCGTAAACGATGGATACTAGGTGTTGTGAGTATCGACCCTCACAGTGCCGTAGCCAACGCGTTAAGTATCCCGCCTGGGGAGTACGCACGCAAGTGTGAAACTCAAAGGAATTGACGGGGGCCCGCACAAGCGGTGGAGTATGTGGTTTAATTCGATGCAACGCGAAGAACCTTACCAGGACTTGACATGTCGCGAATCCTCTTGAAAGGGAGGAGTGCCTTCGGGAGCGCGAACACAGGTGGTGCATGGCTGTCGTCAGCTCGTGTCGTGAGATGTTGGG
>NZ_JBHFNR020000003.1:467500-651683 GCF_041929275.2 Floridaenema flaviceps BLCC-F50
TTGTACGATCCATTTAATCAAACAGCAGAAGGTTTGGGAAATTTGGCATTTCAACTAAATTTAGTTGCTGTTCTTGGTCATTACTCAAGTGAAATGACTCAAAAGGCACTAAACTTTTATGCTAAAAAAGGTTTGCTTTTAGTTAATTCTAGTAGTACTTCTGATGAACTTTCTACTTTACCTATAGAACAAAAGTTGTCCTTTTTTAGGTTGACAACTCCAGATAGAATTAATGCGAAATACTTGGTTAACTATTTAAGCAATAATTGTTTAAATGGCAATCCAGCTAAAGTAGCAATTATTTACAACAAAAATAGCAGTTATAGCACTTCTTATAAAATTGCCGTCGAACAGCAGATTGCTGAACACAAAGGTAAGTTTAAGCTTTTACAAGAATGTAGCTGTTTGAGCGAAGATTATTATAAGGTTAGAGATTACATAGCAGAGATAAAGCAACAAAATGTTGATATTATTATTCTGATTCCTGATGGAGGAATAGAACCAAATTCTCTCAATAATACAGCTTCAATTAGTCGGCTTGGTTTGCAGAATTGTTTAATTGCTGGTTCAGCTACATTTTATCAAGAAAATGTTTTGCATTGGCAAGATGGGTTGGTTAATTTTAATCAAAGTCAGATAATCGCTTGTATTCCCTGGCATTGGAATAGTCAAAATAATGGCAGTAATAGTTCTAATTCTTTAGCTGAATATTTTTGTCAGATTGGTACTGAGTTATGGGGAGAGGAAAATTTAACTTGGCGCAGTGCAACAGCTTTTGATTCGGGATTTATTATCCTCAGAGTTTTAGAATTACATCATTTGCAAAACAATCAATTATTAATGAATAGCCAATCTTTGCTTGAGCAAATGGATCGGTATTTCAAAAGAGAGAAAAATGTAGAAATGGGAGTAACGGGAAGAATTGAATTTGCTGAAAATGGCGATCGCATTAACCCCCCAGCAGAAATCGTTTCTGTAAAATGGAACGAACAAAGGCGACGCTGGAAATGGGAACATTTAAAATCAATGTAAAAACTTGACTTGGCTACACTTGTCGCAAAAGTCGCTACAACAGTAGTAGATATTTTCTGAATTCCGTTAGTAAACTGCACCTATCCAATTGAGGAAATGTGTTATGTCAAAGGAAAATATTACTGGACGTTGGCAGTTTTGGATCGATCGCGGTGGCACTTTTACCGATATAGTTGCTCGTAGTCCAGAGGGTGAAATTATCACTCACAAATTACTTTCGGAAAATCCAGAACGCTATGCTGATGCAGCAATTCAGGGGATTCGAGATATTTTAAGAATTGAAAATAATCAACCAATTCCGGCAGCAGAAATCGCGGTTGTTAAGATGGGAACAACTGTGGCTACAAATGCGTTATTGGAGAGAAAAGGCGATCGCACCATCGTCTTAATTACTAAAGGTTTCCGCGATGCTTTGCGAATCGGTTATCAAAATCGTCCCCAAATTTTTGCTCGTCACATTGTACTTCCTGAAATGCTTTATGAGCGAGTCATTGAAGTAGCAGAACGCTACACGGCACAGGGAGAAGAACTGTTACCTGTGCAAATTAATGACGAATTAATTCAGCAATTACAAACAGCATACAATGATGGAATTAGAGGTTGTGCGATCGCTTTTTTACACGGTTATCGCTACCCCAAACATGAACAACAAATTGCTACTTTAGCTCAACAAATCGGCTTTACTCAAATTTCAGTTTCTCACCAAGCTAGCCCTTTAATGAAATTAGTCAGTCGCGGCGATACTACAGTTGTTGATGCTTACCTTTCTCCCATTTTACGCAGGTATGTCGATCGCGTCGCCGCAGAGTTGCAGGCAGGAGAGATGGGGAGATGGGGGGATGGGGAGATGGGGGGACAAGGGGACAAGGGGACAAGGGGACAAGGGGACAAGGGGAATCTGGATAGTTGTTCCTCCCAGTCCCCAGTCCCCAAATTGATGTTCATGCAGTCGAATGGTGGACTTACTGATGCGCGAATGTTTCAGGGGAAGGATAGCATTTTGTCGGGACCTGCTGGGGGGATTGTGGGTGCGGTCAAAACTAGCTCTATGGATGGATTTGATAAAATTATTGGTTTTGATATGGGTGGCACTTCTACGGATGTTTCTCACTTTAAGGGTGAATACGAACGCACATATCAAACCGAAGTTGCAGGGGTAAGATTGCGTGCGCCGATGATGTCGATTCACACGGTTGCAGCTGGGGGCGGCTCAATTTTAGCATTCGATGGTTCCCGTTATCGGGTTGGCCCTGAGTCTGCGGGAGCTTATCCCGGCCCTGCTTGCTATCGTCGGGGGGGGCCATTAACCGTGACTGATTGTAATGTGATGGTGGGTAAATTGCAAGCTCAATTTTTTCCGGCTGTATTTGGTATAGAAGGAAATTTACCTTTAGATGAAAAGATTGTGCGTCAAAAGTTTGCTCAATTAGCAACAGAAATTAGTGAGAAAACGGGAAGTTTTAGTACTCCTGAACAGGTGGCATCGGGATTTTTAGCGATCGCAATTGATAAAATGGCAACCGCAATTAAAAAGATTTCTGTGCAACGGGGTTATGATGTTACTGAATACACGCTTTGTTGCTTTGGTGGTGCAGGGGGACAACACGCTTGTTTAATTGCGGAAGCTTTGGGGATGAAACAAATTTTTATTCATCCTTATGCGGGAGTTTTGTCTGCTTATGGAATTGGTTTGGCGGATTTGCGATCGCTCAAAGAAAAGGCTGTGGAATTACAATTAAATGAAGATGCAATCCCTACATTAACGGAAATTTTAAACAGTTTGAGTGCAGAAAGTCAAGGGGAAATTATTGCCCAAGGAGTCGATAATTCTTCCATTCAAGTTCTGTGTAAAACTCATCTTCGCTACGAAGGCACAGATTCAGCAATCATTGTGGATTTTGGGAATTTAGGAGTCATGCGCGAACAATTTGAACAGGAATATCAACAGCGATATGGCTTTATTATGCCTGATAAAAACCTGATTGTTGAAGCGGTTTCTGTGGAAGCGATCGGACAAACAACCACTCATCAAGAACCGACTCTTCCATCAGATAGAACTACTCCTTTAGAACCTGTAGCTACAGTGCAAATTTACACTAAAGGTAATTGGCATCAAACTCCAGTTTATCGACGGGAAGATTTAGTTCCTGGCGATCGAATTCCCGGCGCAGCTTTAATCATTGAACCAACAGGAACTAACGTAATTGAACCTGGATGGAACGCAGAATTAACCACAAAAAATCACTTAATTCTCAGACAGCAAAAGGGCAGAGGAGACGATCGCTCGAAAATGGAAAATTTCCCAGTCCCCAGTCCCCAATCCCTAGTCCCCGATCCCATTCTTCTGGAAATATTCAACAATTTATTTAGAGCTATTGCTGAAGAAATGGGAATTACTTTGCAAAACACAAGTTACTCGGTGAATATCAAAGAACGGTTGGATTTTTCTTGCGCTATTTTCGATCGCCAAGGTCAATTAGTTGCCAACGCTCCTCACATTCCCGTACACTTAGGTTCCATGAGTGAAAGTGTTCGCAGCCTCATCGAAGCTAAAGGTGATACCCTAAAATCAGGCGATGTTTACATCTCCAACAATCCCTACAATGGAGGCACTCATCTCCCAGATATAACAGCAATTACGCCCGTATTTACGCAAAACTCCGCCATTCCCATATTTTACCTTGCTTCTCGCGGACATCACGCCGATATTGGCGGCATTACTCCCGGTTCTATGCCTCCTCACAGTAAATCAGTTGAAGAAGAAGGTATATTAATCGACAATTTCTTATTAGTTGATGGGGGACATTTTCGGGAAACAGAGTTACTAGAACTTCTGACATCCGGCAGTTATCCAGTCCGTAATTCCCAACAAAATATTGCTGATTTACAAGCACAAATTGCGGCTAATGAACGGGGTGCGAAAGAATTGCTTCGCATGGTGAATCATTATGGTTTGGAAACTGTGCAAGCTTATATGCAGCACGTTCAAAATAATGCTGAAGAATCGGTAAGACGAGCGATCGATGTTTTAAAAGATGGCAGTTTCACATATCAAATGGATGATGGTTGTGAGATTGTGGTTCAGGTTTCTATTAATCATGAAAAGCGATCGGCTAAAATTGACTTTACCGGAACTTCACCGCAACAATCAACGAACTTAAATGCACCATTAGCAATTTGTAAAGCTGCGGTTCTTTATGTTTTCCGCACCTTAGTTGAAGATGACATTCCTTTAAATGCTGGATGTCTTAAACCTTTAGAAATTGTTGTTCCTGAAGGGTGTATGTTAAATCCTTGTTATCCTGCCGCAGTTGTAGCAGGTAATGTGGAGACTTCACAAGCGATCGCAAATGCCCTTTATGGTGCTCTTGGTGTGATGGCAGCTTCTCAAGGAACAATGAACAATTTTACTTTTGGCAATCAACAATATCAATATTATGAAACAATTTGCGGAGGTTCTGGTGCGGGAATTGATTTTGATGGAACTGATGCTGTGCAAACTCAGATGACTAACTCGCGTCTCACCGATCCAGAAGTTTTAGAATGGCGTTTTCCCGTTTTAGTAGAAGAGTTTTCTATTCGTCCTCACAGTGGAGGAAAAGGAAGATTTCATGGCGGAAATGGTGTGATTCGTCGCATTCGTTTTCGGGAAACAATGACCGCTGCTATTTTATCAGGTCATCGAATAATCCCGCCTTTTGGGTTAGAAGGTGGGGAATCAGGTGCAGTCGGGCGTAATTATGTTGAGCGCGATCGAGGTAACATTGAATCCTTAGAAAGTAAAGCCGAAATTCTCATTCATCCTGGTGATATTTTTGCTATTGAAACACCTGGAGGTGGCGGATTTGGTCGTTAATGCCTCGACTTCAGATCCCCGACTTCTTCAAGAAGTCGGGGATCTTTAGCTGCTGGATTGTTTTACTACTTGAATTGCCCTTCTACGAATTTCGAGAATTTGACCAATTTCACGGGCAAAACTGGGTTGGCGTTCTATCATTTGGTTGACTATAGTTGCAGAAATAATCATTACTTCGAGATCGTTGACAGCAGTTACCGAAACGGCGCTTGGTTCACCGGAAAAAAGTGCCATTTCTCCAAAAAATTCTCCTGCTTTTAATGGTAATACTTCATGTTCTGTTCCCCATTCATCTGTCGTTGTTAATAATGCTTTTCCTGAAATAATGATATATAAATCGTTGACTGGGTAACCTTGTTGAACTACTTTTTCTCCAGCTCCAAAGTGGTGTAATACTATTCCTTGAGAGAGGTTATCTAGGTTTGCTTGTTCTTTGTTAAGCGGTACAAAGGCGGGGATAGATTGCAGACTTTCAGCGAATTTTTTGGTGCCTTGCGATCGCGAAGTTGGCCCGTGAAAATGATACAAAGTCCGAATAGGGAAGGGAATGGTGAGATTGCTTCTTTGTGCTGCGTACCAGATTCTTGTCATAAAGCGATCGCGAATTTCCTCCAACTCGCTATAATTTTCAATAAAAAATTTCACTTCATAAGTTACACTGGAATCATCGTAGGAAACAGTAAAAATCTGCGGTTCTGGATCGCTAATAATGCCTTGAGTTGATAATGCTGTGCTTTTTAAAACTTGCTTGGCTAAATTAGGCGGATCGCTATAAGAAAAGCCGATTTTAATGCGTTCTGCGTGAAGATATAAAGGCTGGCTAAAATTACGAATGGTTTCTCCGCTAATTACTTTATGGGGAATGACAATCATTTCGCGATCGAACGTTTGTAACCGCACTGCACGCCAGTTAATATCAATAACTTGTCCAACAATATCTCCGACTTTTAACCAATCTCCAACGGAAAATGGACGTTCAAATAATAGCGCAATGCCTGACATAACGCTACCCAAAGTATCTTGCAGTGCTAAACCAATGACGATCGAACTTACACCCAAAGCGGTAACTAAACCTGCCAAATCTGCATTCCAGACGCTTGCTAGGACGATCGCAGTTCCCAACAAAATTAACAATAACCGGGAAAGATCGACCAATAGTTTAGGAAATCTTGCACGCCAAGTATTAGCTTCTGCTTGTTCAAATAATATGACATTCAGCAAAGAAAGTGCAGCATGAATCACGCAAATCCATAGCAAAGTTTGCACTGCTTTAATTAAATTATCGTTAGGATTCAGCTTGAGAACTTGCTGCATGAATAGCATGAATACTAGAACGGGTAAAATCAAATTCCGCACAACTAGCAAAGTTGCTGCAAGGGGTTTACCACGCCGTTTTAGTCGGTGGATTGCTTCGCCCAGAATTATTATTAAGAAGGGGAAACCGACTACGAGAGCGATCGACCAAACTAATAAAGTACTTTCAATTGTTGTATTATTCATTGCATTGTTCACAAATTTAAATGTCTCAACAGGTTTCTTCTTCTTTCTTCGTGTTCTTCGCGTCTTCGTGGTTCAAAAAAATCTTTGTTTGAACCACGAAGACACGAAGGAAACGAAGGAAAGAGAAAGAGAGCAGTATATTTTAAACTGGTTAATTACCTCCAACTTCAACAGGTGAGAGCGTACTTTTTAATAGCCACGCATTCAATTTTGATTTACCATTTGTTTCCATGTTAGTCATTTGTTCAAACTGATAAAGGTCTTGCGACCGACGATAAACTGTTTGAGAAACTAGAATTCCGCCTGGTGGACAAACATTTTTCAATTCAGCAGCAACATTAATTGTACTGCCCCAAACGTCGTAAATACAGCGATTTCGACCGACAATTCCGGCAATGATATCGCCAGAATTGATGCCAATTTGAATGTTGAGTTGTACTCCTCGTTCATGATTAAATCGCCGCACAATCATTAGCATTTCTAGTGCTACATCAATGGTTCGTTTGTCGTGATCGAGATAGGGAATGGAAAGTCCACAAACCGCTAGATAACTATCGCCAATTGTTTTGATTTTTTCTACGCCATAGCGATCGGCAGTTTCATCAAATGCCGTAACTAAATCATTTAAAATTGCTACAGATTCAGATGCGCTTAAGCTGCTTGATAGTTTAGAAAATCCGGTTAAATCTGAGAACAAAACGGCAACATTTGCTACATCTTCCGCAATTTCTTTTTCTCCCCGTTGAAAACGTTTCGCTACCGAAGTTGGGAAAATACTTAAAAGTAGTTGTTCGTTTTCCCGATTTTTTTGTTCTACTAAATTAGTTTGAGTGCGAAGACTTTGCACAATTTCATTGACAGAGTTTGCTAATTCACCAAATTCATCTTCGGTTTCTAAAGGAGTAATCGCATCAAGTTTTCCCAATGCTACTTGGCGCGTACTATTAATAAGTTGATTAATCGGTTTCACAAATAAATTAGCTAATGCCATCGCTAACAATGTCACCAATAGCATCAGTAAGGTTGCTGAAATTAAAATTTGATATCGGAAGGAATAAATGGGAGAGTATGCTTCCGAAAGATCCATTTCGGAAAGGATTACCCAATCTAATCCATCGATGCGAAGTGGTGCATAAGAACTGAGAACTGGAATATTTCGATAATCTTTAATAATCCTCGTTCCTTGCTTTCCAGTTAAGGCATCTGCAACGGCTGCTGTTCGCACATACTGTTGTAAAATCGAAGTTTGATATTGGTTAATTCGATCGATCTCTGCCTCACTGACTCCTAGCGATCGCAAATTCTTAGCATAACCTTGAGGATCTTGTACTAAAAACCGAGAAACCGATCGCATTAGCGCATCTCGCCCTACTAAATAAGTTTCTCCCGTGTTGCCTAAACCATCTCTTTCCCAGTTACGATTACCTGTCATTACATTATTAATTTCATTAACGGGAAGCTGAAATGCTAACACTCCAATCAGTTCAGATTGATTATAAATTGGTGCAGCAATAAACGCCGCAGGTGCCCCATAAGAAGGAGAATAAGGTGCAAAATCTACAATTTTGGTATAGTCTCTAGCTTTCGATTCTCGCACCATTTGGTAAAGCTTTGCCAAGTTAGTATTTTGGTAAGCATCCTTCTGCAAATTTGTGGCAAAGTCGGTTTCTTTAAAGACAGTATAAACGATCGTTCCCTGTGGATCGATCAGAAACATATCGTAATAGCCAAATTTCTGAATAATTTTGCGAAAAATTGGATGATAGCGGGCATGAATTTTGCTATATTCGCTATTATCTTGCGGGTTATTTAAAGAATCTTTTTTTCCCACTGAATTGGGATTAGTGGCAATATAATGATATTGTAGATAGCGGGAAGCGATCGACTTTGGCAAATAAGATTCTAAAATTGGTGAACCTTCATCTACCTTAGTCAAACGAGTCAGAAATTCATCACGATAGTAAGCTGTCAATTTCCCCTCAAAAGTTGACGGTACATCGGCATTTTGAAGTTGATTATAAGCAGCAGTAAATTCCTGCATCGCAGCGATTATAGCCGGATTTTCGCTCAAAGTTTGGGTATGATTGCCAATGTTTTGGAAATAAGATTCGATCTGGTATGCCTTAGAAGTACGAACGCTGGTAAGCTGATTAAAAACTCGGTTTGTCAGGTTAAGTTGCCCACTGCGATATCCCAGATAAGCAGTAACTAAAATCGAACAACTGCTGACACCTAGCAGCATCATAATTAGTTTGGATTTTATACTTAGAGAAGTTAGCGATCGCATAAATTAAAGTACAGCTTGCTTCCAAGCCACAGAAATAGCTCTATGTACCATAAGATACAATAAACCACAATATTGTAGTCAGCGAACATAAACAAGGTTTGCTATGATTTAAACATATTATTATTGCCAATTTTGACGAGAAAAATATGATTAGATCCCCGACTTCTTCAAGAAGTCGGGGATCTGAAAGGGGATCTGAAATGATCTGAGAGGATTTAGAGCACCTGATTTAGGGTAATCAATAAATCTTTAGCTGTAAAGGGTTTAGTTAAGAAAGCGTGAACATCTACTCCGGTTAATTCGGACAATTTATCACCTGTAACTAACCCACTAATTGCGACAATTTTCACCTTGGGATTAATTGCTTTAAGAGTACGAATTGCCATTGAACCATCCATTGTCGGCATCATCATATCTATAATTACTAAATTAATATCTTCAGGATGCTGCATATAAAGAGAAATTGCTTCCACACCATTAGTCGCAGTTAATGTTTGATAACCATAAGTTTCTAATGACTTTTCGATAATTTCTCGAATTGCTGCTTCATCGTCCACAATTAAAATAGTTTCTCCATTTCCTGCCGGAAATTCTAAATTTTCCTCTGTTGTTGTCGCTGAAGGAACGATCGCAGGCAAAAATACTTTAAATTCTGTGCCTTGATTAATTGTACTAGAAACTGTGATAAAACCACCGTGACTTTTGACAATTCCGATCGCAGTAGACAACCCTAAACCAGTACCTTTGCCAAACTCTTTTGTCGTAAAGAAAGGTTCAAAAATGCGATCGATTATTTCCGCAGGAATGCCTGTTCCTGTATCGGAAACTGTCACCAAAACATAAGCACCAATCTTAGCATCAATATGTTTTTGGGTATAGGTGGCATCGACAACTAAATTTTGTACATAAAGTTTGAGTAACCCTCCATTTGGCATGGCATCACGCGCATTAACACAAAGATTTACTAACACCTGATGCAATTGAGTTTCGTCGCCAGAAACCGCCCATAACTCTGAGCTAATATTAGTAGAAATGGCGATCGATTTAGGAAAAGTTTCCTCTAGCATTTGTTTGATTTGCTTAATCAAATTTGCCGGGTCAATGAAAGTATGATTTCCCTCCATACCCCGCACAAATAGCATAACTTGCCGAATTAAATCAGCCCCTCGCTTAGTATTACTTTCTAACAGTTCCAACCATTGTTGACTTTGTTTATCTTGATGTTTCATGGCTAATAATTGCACTGAAATTAGAATTGGAGTCAGTACATTATTTAAATCATGAGCAATTCCACTAGCTAAAGTTCCTAAACTTTCCATCCTTTGCGATCGCAAAAGTTGTCTTTCTAACTGTTTGCGCTCAGTCACATCTTGAATTAAAACATAAGTTCCCACGACTTCATCGCCATTTTTATCAGGCACATAAGTCACTTCCAGATTGTGTAAACTACCTTCATTAAAGAGATGATTTTCAAATGTAACCGATTGCCCAGAAAGAGCTTGATTTAACTTAGGTGAAATGTCTTGATACACAACATCACCAAGTAACTCTTTTATATGCCGATTTTCAATCTTTTCTCTGGGCAAATTGTACCATTCTTCATAACCTCGATTCACGAACCGATAGTAGTGATTGCGGTCAATATAGGAAATCAGAACAGGCAAAGAATCAGTTATTAAACGTAGTTGTGCTTCTCGCTGACGCAGTGCTGTTTCTACCTGAATGCGTTCCTGAATTTGTTTTTCTAACTGAATATTCTGCTCTTGAATTTGTCGATTTAGATTTCGTAAATTGAGATGTAATTGAATTCGTGCCAACACTTCTTCATGTTGAAAGGGTTTAGTAATATAATCAACCGCCCCTAATTGCAACCCCTTCACTTTATCAACTGTGTCGGAAAGGGCACTCATGAAAATAATCGGAATATCTTGAGTTGTTTTGTTTGCTTTCAAAGCTTGGCAGGTTGCAAATCCATCCATATCAGGCATTAAAATATCTAATAAAATTAAGTCAGGAGGAGAATATTCTACTTTCTGAATTGCGCTTTTACCTCCTTGAGCAACTAATACTTTAAATCCAGCATCCCGCAAAAAATCAAACAAAACATTTAAGTTTGCTGGAGTGTCATCAACAATTAAAATAGTAGCTGGCTTAGTAATACTCATAACTGTTCTCTGTAGTGGCGAATTAATTCTAAAAGTTGCTGTTCTTCAAATGCTTTAGCAAGCTGTTGCACTTGAGTAGTGAAGGGAATCCAGCGATCGTCAGTTTGCTCTAGTTGAGTTAAGTATTCTATAATTCCTTGTAAATCGCCCTGCATTGCTAAATCGAGAAGAACATCAAGCTCAGATTTGGCTGCAAGTTGGGCAAGATTTTTACTAATCGAAGAAATGGCAAAATCGCTGTTTTTTATTTCCTCTTCTCTATTTGCTATTTCCGGTTCTTTTTCTTCATAAATCCACTCCAGATCGAGATAATTTTGGATATCTTCTAATAAATCTTTTTCTCGCACAGGTTTAGGTAAAAAACTATCATAACCAGCTTGACGACTTGTTTCTCGATCGAAGTCTAATATACTCGCAGAAACTGCAATTACTGTAATATTTTTCAGGGTGGGAGATTTTCGTAAACGGCGAATTGCTTCAAATCCATCCATTAAAGGCATAACCAAATCCATTAAAATTAAATCAGGCTGAAATTGAGCCGCTTTATTTAGTCCATCTTGTCCGTCAACTGCTTCCATAAGCTGGAATCCTAAAGGTTTTAACAAGTCAACCAGTACTGCACGATTTTCCCATTGGTTATCGACTACGAGGACTTTTTTGCGATCGCCCTTATACCCAACAATACTAGGTTTAATCAATGGCAACATCTCACTTTGGTTAGTTGTTTCTGGTAAAGTTAGATCGAACCAAAAACAGCTACCTTTTCCTAATTCACTTTGCAAATAAATTTCACTACCCATTAATCTCACCAATTGACGGGTAATAGCTAATCCTAAACCTGTTCCTTCAATCTGTTGTGAGTTTTCTCCTACTTGCTGAAAAGGCAAGAAAATTGCTTCCCTTTGTTCCTCAGCAATGCCAATTCCCGTATCTGCAACTTGAAATCGAATTGTCAAAGATTCTAGTTGTCGAGCGACAATACTAACTCTAAATTTTACCTGTCCTTGTTCAGTAAATTTAATCGCATTACTTAACAAGTTCAACAATATTTGACGCAAGCGTTTTTCATCAGCATGAATATATTTTGGGAGAGGTGCAACGGGTTCATAAACAAACGCAATTCCCTGACGAACCCGAACTTTAAACATTTGCACTAAGTTTTCGATAAAGGCGATGAACTGAAAAATGTTCGGGTGCAATTCCATCTTTCTCGCTTCAATTTTAGAAAGGTCTAAAACATCATTGATTAAAGTTAACAAATGTTCGCCACTTTGATGAATAATCTCTAAACCTTTTTGTTGTTGTTTTGTTAAACCGGTGTTTTTTTTCAGAATTTGTGTATAACCAAGAATGGCATTTAAAGGAGTGCGAAGTTCATGACTCATGCTGGCTAAAAATTCGCTTTTAGCGCGGTTAGCTGATTCTGCCATTTCCTTGGCTTGCTGGGTGGCGACTTCGGCTAATTTGCGTTCGGTAATGTCATCAAATACCCAAAGACGACCGGGAACATCTCGTAAATAAATTGGTGTGCTAGAAAGGCTTAATACTTGTGTTTGTGGCTGACTAAAAAACCACTGCCAATCACGGATTTCAATTTCAGGATTAGTAAAAAGACTAATAGCTTGTTTGGCAATATCTTGTTGATTATCTGCTTTGAGTCGGAGAGTTGTCATTGCTTGCGCGATCGCCAAAGGTTCCACTGCACCTTGAGGAAGTCCTAATTGCATTGCTGCGGTGTGATTCAACCAACCTTGTTCGCCACTTTCATCAACAAAAACCACACCTTGAGGAATAGTTTCTAAAATTGCCCGCAATCTAGCTTGAATTTTATCTAATCGCAAGTTCATATCTTGAAACCGCAGTAAATTTCTCAATCCACCTAACAAAGATTGGAGAAACTGTTGTAAATTAGGAGAAAAATTTACTTCTTCATACCAAAAAAGGACGATCGCACCACCCATTCGATCGCCTTCCTGCAAAGGCAAAACCGCTACAGATTGCACTCCTTTTGCGACTAAAACCGTTGCTGGGTTAGGAATTGCCGGATAATTAGAATAATAAACACATTGTTTTTTGGCGATCGCTTCCGCAAATAAATCTGGCTTAGTTAATCGATCGGGAAGTGCATTAATGGGTAAACGAACTAAGGCTTCTGCTGTCACTTCATCTAATTGACGGAGGACAATTGCGCCATCAGCACAAACGAATTTTTTTAAAGTAATTAAAGCCTTAGCGATCGTTTGTTCGGGACTAGTTGCTGTTTCATCTTCGGTAAGAGTTGCTAATGTTGTTTGCGCTGCCGATCGCCATTCCTGCTGTACCAAACTCCGCCGTACTAAAGGACTTAGCAAAGCAACTATTGCCAAAACAATTAGTTGACGACTTACTAATTCATCGCCATTGAATAACAGTAATACTGACCAAATGCCGAGAAAAATAAGCATAATTGCTCTGGATGGCGATCGGAATATACAATAAGTAAATAAAAGCGGCGCAATCCAAATTAATGGAGGACAACCGCCGAATATTTCCAAAATTGATAAAACGCTTGCACCTCCCAATAAAAAAGGTTCAAACGTTGGTAATCTTTCTGGATGACAAGCTGGGATAGATGTAAATTTGTCATCTTTTTGGAAAAACTTTAAGCTTAAATTTTGACTCAAGCTGCTAAACATTCTGCAATAGTATTTGTCACAACTTCAGGCGCACTAATATGGGGAAGATGTCCCCGAGCATTAATATTAATTAATTTAGATTTTGGCAAGTTCTTTGCCAAATATTCCCCAACCACTAAAGGAACTGCAATATCGTTGTTAGACTGAAGAATCACCGCAGGAACTTTCAATTTTGGTAGTTCCGATCGGTGATCTGATTGAAAAATTACTCTCGCGACTGCTTGAGCAATATCTGGACGAATAGCGGCTAGGGTGTTGGCAAATTCGATCGCCAATTCCGGTTTTTCGGGGTTTGCCATTGCGATCGGAGCAAAACCACTAACCCAGGCATAATAGTTAGTAGACATAGCCGCATAAAGTGCATCCAAATCAGACTGTTCAAATCCCCCAATGTAATTATTAGCAGGATCGTTCACATAACGAGGAGAAGCACTCAAGAAAATTAACTTCTTAAAGCGACTTGGATCGACTAAAGCAGCCAATAAACTCACCATTCCACTCACAGAATGACCGACTAAAATCACCTGGGAAAGTTTCAATTCTGCACACAATTCTAACAAATCTTCAGCATAGCTATACAAAGAACTATATCTACGTGGACTGTAAGCCGACATATCCGATTTTCCGGCTCCTACATGATCGAACAAAACTATTTTATAAGATGACTGAAAAGCTGCAACTTGATGCCGCCAAGCCGTTTGATCCGAGCCAAAACCATGTGCAAAAACTAGAGTTTGCTCCCCTTGACCCAAGGTAACAACATTATTTCGCTGGAAAATGCTATTTAACATAAATTCTTAATTTCATTAATGAGATTTATTAAGTAATTAATCAAATTCAGTTAAAAATATTATTTTTGTTTAAGTTTAATATAACACTATATTTATAAAGGAGTTGGGCAATTTTACAAAAATCAACTCAAATAGTTTGCTTTTAGAAGAGTGGGAAGCCTCAAAAAATTGCCAATTGGGACAGAAAAGTAGTAATATTTTGACAGAAACAGCAATTTGGCGGAAGCCATAAATAACTCAAGTTGCTAGTTACAAGTCTGCCTCTTTCTTAGCCCCCCTTGTTAAGGGGGGTTGGGGGGATCTAAACGTAGTAATCACAGCCGAAGATCCCCCCTAACCCCCCTTACTCAAGGGGGGAACTCCGAAAGAATTAATAACTAGCAACTTGCGTTAAATATTGTCTTCCATAATTTCAAGTGAAACCTTATAAAAAATGAAAACAGCATTAATTTGTGGTATTTCTGGGCAAGATGGAGCATATTTAGCTCAACTACTTTTAAACAAAGGATACAATGTTTGGGGAACATCAAGAGATGCCCAAGTATCAAATTTTGATAATTTAGCGCGGTTAAAAATTCGGGATTCAGTCAAGCTGGAATCGATGGCTTTGAGTGACTTTCGTAGCGTTTTACAAGTAATTAATAAAGCTAAACCTGATGAAATTTATAACTTAGCTGGACAAACATCTGTAGGTTTATCTTTTGAGCAACCTGTAGAGACAATGGAAAGCGTTACTTTGGGTACTTTAAATTTATTAGAAGCGATCCGATTTACCGGATCGAAAATCAAATTTTATAATGCAGGTTCGAGCGAATGTTTTGGTGATACAGGCGATCGCGCAGCCGATGAATACACCCCATTTCGTCCCCGCAGTCCCTACGCTGTAGCCAAAGCCGCTGCTTTTTGGGAAGTAGCTAACTATCGAGAAGCTTACGATTTATTTGCTTGTTCTGGGATTCTATTTAATCATGATTCGCCCCTCAGACCTAAGCGTTTTGTTACCCAAAAAATTGTCGCTACTGCTGACCAAATTTCCCAAGGAAAAGCAGAGAAACTTTATCTAGGAGACATATCTATTCAAAGAGACTGGGGTTGGGCACCAGAATATGTAGAAGCAATGTATTTGATGTTGCAGCAAGAACAGGCAGATGATTATGCGATCGCCACAGGAGAAACTAACAAATTAGAAACTTTTGTTGCCGAAGTATTTAGTTATCTTGGTCTAGATTGGCGCGAACATATCACTATTGATACTACACTTTTCCGACCTACAGATATTGCCATTAGTCGCGGAAATCCAGCCAAAGCAAAACAACTACTTGGCTGGGAAGCTAAGTACAAAATGAAAGATATCGCCAGAATGATGGTAGATGCCATTCGCAATTAAAGGGGCACAGGGGCAGGGGAGATGGGGAGATGGGGGGATGGGGAGATGGGGGGATGGGGAGAGATCTAGAACTAGAAACTCCCCCCACCCCCCTACCTCCCCACCCCCCCACCTCTTCCCTGTCCCCACTCTAAACTGATGGATAATATCCCGCTGGTTTGATACCGACGGGTTTATTGCCATGAATCATTGCTTGGTGTCCGGGGGTAAAGAAAGTGTAGGGGAATTGAGATTCTGGGCGACCGATCGCATCGAGTCGATCGCTCAATTCCTTCGGCAATTCAAAGTCTAAAGCTTTCAAATTATCTTCCAATTGTGATAATTTGGTAGCTCCTACAATTACCGAACCAACACCCGGTTGATTAGCAATCCAATTAACAGCAACTTGTGCCATACTATGTCCCAATTCTTTCGCAACTGCTTCTAATTCGGCGACAATTTTCCAATTGCGATCGCTAAATTTTTGAAATGCAGGGTTTTGCGTATCCTTCATCACGTCCAATCTTCCCTCTGCACTTAAAACACCTTCGCTGGGGCGATATTTGCCACTTAGCAACCCACTTGCCAGCGGACTCCACACCATGATTCCCATTCCCAGTTCTAACCCCACTGGAACGAACTCGCGCTCGATGTTGCGTTCTACCAGAGAATATTCTAGTTGCAGTGCGCTGATGGGTTCGTAACCACGCCATTCTGCCAAAGTTTGTGCCCTTGCTGCGTACCAAGCAGGAGTGTCACTCAATCCAATATGACGCACTTTGCCCGATCGCACCAAATCATCCAAGGTTCGCATCACTTCCTCAGCTGGCGTGATTCGATCCCAGGTGTGCAGGAAATAGAGATCGATGTAATCTGTTCCCAGTCGCTTTAACGACCCCTCAACTGCACGTAAAATATTTTTGCGTCCGTTACCGCCTGTATTTGGGTTGCAGGGGTCTGCGTTGTAGGTAAATTTGGTAGCAAGGACGATGCGATCGCGCAAATTCCGTTCTGCAATAAATTTGCCAGTCCAGATTTCGCTAGTACCGTTAGTATACAAATCAGCCGTATCAACAAAATTACCACCTGCATCGACGTAGGTATTAAACAGTTGACGCGCTGTTTCTTCATCCGCACCCCAACCCGATTCTGTTCCAAAGGTCATTGTGCCCAAGGAAAGACGACTGACTCGCAAACCGGAACGTCCTAGAGTGTAATAAGCAGCAAGAGACATGAGTAATACTCCTTATAGCTTGTTGAACATATTGGATGAGATTGCCATTCAGATCTCGGATAAAAAGGAATCTTGAGCCGTGCTCCAGAAGAAGGCATCAAACGGATGTTGATTGCGTGAACTACCCACACTTACCCTACGGGTAAGTGTGGGCTTCTGGCACATTTTAATGTTTCCAAAACTTGCTTTGCGGTACTGTGAGTAAATGATTTACTTATCTTCCCGCTCCGCCTGTTTATAGTCAGGAAAAGTTCCAGCCCGACTCTCTTTATGTTGATCGCGGCGTTGATGTCGCGGTCAATTAAGAGTTTTTCTATCTCATCCCAATAGTCCCGAATATTACAATCGGTGAAAACTTTTTCATCACGATAACAAAGGTATTGGGATGTATAACTAGGGGAGACTGCTATAACTCTGACACCAGCTTTTGCGGCTATGTGTTCTAGAGTGGTAAAGAAATTACTAAAAGCAGCATGAGCGAGAAATTACCTCTCTTTTTAGTGGTTAGTAAATCTTCTGCCCGGAGCAGCTAAATTACCAAGGTACTGGTTGACCGAGATGGAAAAAGCCACCACTCGCGCCATCATCGGGAAGGGTTGCTAACTGAACACCTGTTTTTGCTCCCTCAGTAATATCCATCATTGCGCCTTCACCCCCTAATTCTGTTTTCACCCAACCGGGATGAGCGCTATTGACTTTCACAGGCGTATTTCGTAGCTCGTGAACCAAGTGAATAGTAAATGAATTGACTGCTGCTTTGGACGCATCATAAGCAAAGGGTTTTGAATCATAAATGAATGAGGTCGGATCGGCATGAAGCGACAAGGAACCTTCGATGCTTGTCATATTTACAATTCGACCACTCTCACTTTTCAGAATTAACGGTAGTAACGCCTGAGTCACTGCAATTAATCCAAAGAAGTTGGTGTCGAAGGTCTTGCGGATAATGTCGAGCGAAACTGAACTGGCGTTACTGGTTGACCATTCACCATCCAACATGACTCCAGCATTATTAATTAGAACATCGAGCTTGCCAAACTTATTGCCAATCTCCTGAACCGCTGCTTGAATTTGATTAGTGTCATTGACATCTAAGGCGATCGCTTCTGCTTTGAGTCCTTCATTGCAGAGGAGCGTCGCTGCTTCTTTTGCCGCTTGCAGTTTGCGGGCGGCAATGAGAACTGTTAATCCTTGTTGTGCAAGTTGACGACTCATTTCAAATCCTAACCCTTTATTTGCACCTGTAACCAATGCAACCTTACCGTTCGATTCTTTGTTGTCCATTGACTCGTCATCCTTTCGATTAGGGATTTACGCAACTATTTTTCAATGCGATATCAATTCGTCTGTCCACTTTTTTGCAGTGTTTTTGTGGCTCGTCGCCAGAGCGATCGCACATATTTTTTCTGGTCAATTATATGCAGCACAATGAAAGCTAAAAAGGTGTAAGCAATCCAAAAGTGGAGACTGCGGGCTAATTCCAAAACAGCCGAATTTTGCGGAAAAATATCAGGCAATGTTGTCAACCAAAAGAACGGAACATAGTTGCTTTTATAGGAATTGGTCAGAAAAAATCCGCTCAATGGCACTGCCAGCATGAACACATAAATAGCTGTATGAAAAAGGAAAGTGCGAATCCATTCTGGTGAAAACTTTGGCAATCGATGTGTATATTTACGCCACCAAACTCTTTGCAAAACAAAAATTCGCCAAGTCAGCAACGCCATTGTTAATACTCCTACCGACTTATGGAAAGTATAGAGATTGCCTTGGATTGCTGTACCTTCTGGCGATCGTACCATGCTAAATCCGCCGACAAACAACACCAGATAGCAAGCTGCCATCCACCAGTGCATTGACCAAAGTTGCTTAAACGCCGAGTTTAGCCTATTTTTTGGCTTAGGATTTTGCGGTCTGGCTGCAAACTGGGAACTCATTAGACACTTCCTTGAACTTAACTACAATCTAAGCCAGGGTAGATTTGCCAATGCTTACCAGTGGCGCACCCAAATGCAAATCATTAAAGTTAATAATTGCAAACATTTTAAATTTAACTATAACATCCTATCTCATCATTTCTTGCGAAAAAAATTCCGTTCTTGCTGCCCTAACTTTGTTAGTAAAATAGCGACGCGCATTTAATCTGATATTGCATACTTCGCAGGATAGATATTAGGAGAAATTCCTCACAGTTGCCAAACCAGTCTATCTTAATGTCGCAAGAGGACTCCCGTCACAGCGTAGTGGTAATTCATGAATTACTCCTACTTAAGGGGGAGTTGGCTGACCAAATGGGGCAATATTTTATCACAGTCCGCCTTTTTAATGTCATACTTTAGACAGATGTACCCCGTTTTGGGTAACAATTAACCGTTTTCGCGGAATTATTAGATTTTATAGTTTTTTTTTCAGTAAATTCGCTTAATCTGCTCCCTAGTTCTGTTATGACCTTTGAAGATTCTATTGCCTCAGATAATAATGAATTGGTTTTGTCCGAAGAAGCGTTTTTCTTTCATCTATCACTCGATCTGCTAGCGATCGCAGATCTGAAAGGTTATTTTAAGCGGGTTAACGCAGCGTTTACCAAAACCCTTGGTTACTCACAAGCAGAACTTATTAGCCAACCCTCTATTGAGTTCGTCCATCCCGACGATCGCTCCACAACCTTAGCAGAAATTCAGAAATTAGCCACAGGCGCATCCACACTCTATTTCGAGAACCGCTATCGGGCAAAAGATGGTTCTTACCTCTGGTTATCTTGGACAGCATCCCCACAAATTGAGCGAGGAGTAATCTATTGTATTGCTCGTGATGTGACAGAACAAAAGCAAACAGAAGCCGCCTTACAACGAACCAATCAAGAACTAGAACAGCGCATTACCGAACGGACAGCCCAACTAGAGCAAGTAAATGCAGCATTACGGGAGAGTGAAGAGCGCAACCTCTTGGCAATGAGAGTTGCCCGGATGTTTACCTTTGAGTGGGAACCCCAGACCGATCGCGCCAAGCGATCGCCTGAAGGTGCGGCTATCCTGGGGTTAGAACCAGAATTGGCACAAAGGGATACAGGCAGTAATTTTTTTCAACGCATTCATCCAGACGATCGCGATCGCTTCATCGCCATAGTACAAGCACTCACACCAGAGAATAGCACTTACAAAATCACCTACCGCATCCTCCGCCCAGATGGTCTGATCGTTATCCTTGAAGAAAGCGCACGAGCTCTATTTGACCAGCAGGGACAGTTAACCCGACTGATTGGCATGACTGCCGATATCACAGAACGTCAGCAACTCGAAGCCAAATTACAAGAGAATCGGGCAACCTTGCAACGGCAACTGGCTGAAATTGAAACTATCTATCAGTCTGCCCCGATCGGGTTGAACTTTCTTGATACCGACTTGCGCTTTGTGCGGATCAATCAGCGATTGGCCCAAATCAACGGTTTTTCCGTAGAAGAACATATCGGGCGAACCGTGCGAGAATTATTGCCTGACATTGCCGATGTTGCTGAAGAGTTGCTGGGTTCTGTCCTAAAAACTGGAGAACCGCTACTAAACGTCGAAATTCACGGGGAAACTCCGGCACAACCGGGAGTAGAGCGGGTTTGGTTGGAGAGCTTTTTGCCGTTGAAGGATGGCGATCGCATCATTGGCATCAACACCGTTTGCGAAGAAATTACCGATCGCAAGAAAACCGAAGAGACACTGCGCCAATTCAAGCTGCTGATAGAATTATCTTATGAACCTCTTCTGGTGTGGAGCGTTGAGCAGGGAATTATCAGTTGGAACCAAGGCTGCGAGCAGCTTTACGGCTATACAAGAGAAGAAGCTATCGGACAGATCAGCCATACATTGCTCCAGACAGTTCATCCGCTCCGAAAAACTTACTCAAACTTACTTTGGTCACAGAACGAAGCTGGAAACAAAGTTTATTCAATGTTTTCTTCTTGCATCCGACGAATCCTTAACAGTTGAACCATTAAGTTTACTTAACTCTCCACAAGCAATCCCCGTTGAGCTAACGGTTCTTTGAAATTCAATTAAGGGATGCCAATTTTCTAAATTAATACTGGCATTTAAATCTCTATCTAACTCTATTCCACAATTGCCACACTGAAAAGTTCTTTTTGAGAGTGGCATTTTTTGACGGTGATGACAACAGCTACAAAGTTGAGAGCTTGGGTAAAACCTGTCAACTTTAATTACTGTTGAACCATACCAACTAGCTTTATATTCAAGCTGCCTTTTGAATTCATAAAATCCGCAATCAGCGATCGCACTTGCTAAACGATGGTTTTTGAGCATACCGGAGATATTTAAATCTTCGATAACTATTTCGCTGTGGTTCTTGGCTAACCAAGTCGTTAGTTTGTGCAATGCGTCTTGTCTGATGTTGGCAATCTTTCTGTGTAAGAGAGCTACTTTTAGGTTAGCTTTAGCTCGGTTTTTTGAACCGAGTTGCTTACGACACAAAGACCGTTGCAGGTGCGCTAACTTTCTTTTCACCTTTCGATAAGCTTTCTGGTTAGGAAAAACTGTCCCATCGGAACAAGTAGCCAGAGCATTAATTCCCACATCAACTCCGATCCGCTTTCTATTATGGCGAGTTGGCGATAGCTCTAACTCGTATTTAAAACTGATATACCAATCATTTGCTTTTTTAGAAATGGTGACATTTTTTGGTTGAACTGTTGGGAGGATTTCATAACATTTAACCCAGCCAAATAAAGGGATTTTGATCTGATTGCCTGAAATCCTAATATTTCCTTCTAGGTAGAAACTATCTTTGACGTTTTTCTTTTTAAATTTAGGTAGACGAGTTCCTGGTACTTTAAAACAACGTTTAAACGCTGCATCTAAATATCTTAACGCTTGTTGAGGAGCGCATTTGGAAACTTCATAATACCAAGGATTGACTGATTTAACTTCTGCAACTAATCGCTTATGTAAGTCTATAGCAGTTGGTCGCTTTTCTTTGGCCTCTTTTGCTTTCAGACAAACATTTAAACCCCAGTTCCAAGCATGACGAGAAACACCAGCGTGTTTGGCAGCTAATGTTTTTTGCTGGTTATTTAGGTTTAGCTTTGTCTTAAAACTTTTCAGCATTTCAGCAATTACTTAATATGTATTTGGATTATTTTAACATATTTAATCCCGACATTTAAAGACTTTAAACAATAATCTAATTCTAACTTTGAGCTATTTAAAAAGCTAATGAATTAATCATTTGTTTGTACCGCTCTCTTAATTCCGTGCTTAGATTAAACTTGCTCATTTGTTGGTTATAGCTGAGAAAATGAGGAAATTTAAAGAATTTTAGACAAGAATTGAGGAGCAGTCAATACCCCTTGCCTCTGGATGAACTGATGGCAATCTTAGAGAGCGATCGCCAATGGACAGGAGAGTTAAAGCATATTACCCGTTCTGGACAACAGGTGATCGTGGAAAGTCGTCAGCAACTAATTGAGACTAACGGACAGAAATTAATCCTGGAAACCAACCACGATATTACCGATCGGAAACTTGCCGAACAACGTCTGCGCGAATCCGAAGAACGATTGCGTTTGGGAATGCAAGTAGCAGGGTTTGCCCTAGCTAAAGTTGACTACACCTCAAATACCGTTGAGCTTTCCCCAGAAGCCGCTGCTCTGTACGGGTTTGAGACTCAGATCGGGGGCAGGGGGGCAGAGGGGCAGAGGGGCAGAGGGGCAGAGGGGCAAGAAAACCCTGTAGGGGCGGGTTTTGCTGTTAATTCTTCTGCTGTGAATACAGATTTATCTGCTAAACCCGCCCCTACAAACTCAAAACTATCCCAGTCCCCATTAATAGTTTCGCGAGAACAAATCCATGCTACTTTTCACCCTGAAGACTGTGCCGAACTAGCTCAGGCGATCGAGCAAACCATCGATCCAGCAGGAGCAGGTTGGTTTGCCCAGGATCATCGCGTAGTTTGGAGTAACGGCGAAGTCAGATGGTTAACCGTCCGCAAACAAATCTTTTTTGACCGTTCCAGTGAAGTGCCAAAACCAACCCACGCCATTTTAGTCGCCCTTGATATTAGCGATCGCAAAAAAACAGAGGCAGCGCTACGACAGAATGAAGACCGTTTGCGAATGGCGATCGCCTCAGCCCAATTGGGAACCTGGGATTGGAATATCATTACAGGAGAATTGAAATGGGATACAGGCAGCAAAGCCATGTTTGGAACATCGCCCGAAGCCGAGACTAGCATGGAAGTATTTTTGGCAGGGATACATCCTGACGATCGCGATCGCCTGCAAGCAATTATTCAAGCCTCGCTCAATCCCGCATCCGGTGGTTTGTTTGATGCTGAGTATCGGACGATCGGCATTCAAGACCGAGTGGAACGCTGGCTGAAATCGAAAGGGGTATTGACTGCTCCTCAATTCTTGTCTAAAATTCTTTAAATTTCCTCATTTTCTCAGCTATAACCAACAAATGAGCAAGTTTAATCTAAGCACGGAATTAAGAGAGCGGTACAAACAAATGATTAATTCATTAGCTTTTTAAATAGCTCAAAGTTAGAATTAGATTATTGTTTAAAGTCTTTAAATGTCGGGATTAAATATGTTAAAATAATCCAAATACATATTAAGTAATTGCTGAAATGCTGAAAAGTTTTAAGACAAAGCTAAACCTAAATAACCAGCAAAAAACATTAGCTGCCAAACACGCTGGTGTTTCTCGTCATGCTTGGAACTGGGGTTTAAATGTTTGTCTGAAAGCAAAAGAGGCCAAAGAAAAGCGACCAACTGCTATAGACTTACATAAGCGATTAGTTGCAGAAGTTAAATCAGTCAATCCTTGGTATTATGAAGTTTCCAAATGCGCTCCTCAACAAGCGTTAAGATATTTAGATGCAGCGTTTAAACGTTGTTTTAAAGTACCAGGAACTCGTCTACCTAAATTTAAAAAGAAAAACGTCAAAGATAGTTTCTACCTAGAAGGAAATATTAGGATTTCAGGCAATCAGATCAAAATCCCTTTATTTGGCTGGGTTAAATGTTATGAAATCCTCCCAACAGTTCAACCAAAAAATGTCACCATTTCTAAAAAAGCAAATGATTGGTATATCAGTTTTAAATACGAGTTAGAGCTATCGCCAACTCGCCATAATAGAAAGCGGATCGGAGTTGATGTGGGAATTAATGCTCTGGCTACTTGTTCCGATGGGACAGTTTTTCCTAACCAGAAAGCTTATCGAAAGGTGAAAAGAAAGTTAGCGCACCTGCAACGGTCTTTGTGTCGTAAGCAACTCGGTTCAAAAAACCGAGCTAAAGCTAACCTAAAAGTAGCTCTCTTACACAGAAAGATTGCCAACATCAGACAAGACGCATTGCACAAACTAACGACTTGGTTAGCCAAGAACCACAGCGAAATAGTTATCGAAGATTTAAATATCTCCGGTATGCTCAAAAACCATCGTTTAGCAAGTGCGATCGCTGATTGCGGATTTTATGAATTCAAAAGGCAGCTTGAATATAAAGCTAGTTGGTATGGTTCAACAGTAATTAAAGTTGACAGGTTTTACCCAAGCTCTCAACTTTGTAGCTGTTGTCATCACCGTCAAAAAATGCCACTCTCAAAAAGAACTTTTCAGTGTGGCAATTGTGGAATAGAGTTAGATAGAGATTTAAATGCCAGTATTAATTTAGAAAATTGGCATCCCTTAATTGAATTTCAAAGAACCGTTAGCTCAACGGGGATTGCTTGTGGAGAGTTAAGTAAACTTAATGGTTCAACTGTTAAGGATTCGTCGGATGCAAGAAGAAAACATTGAATAAACTTTGTTTCCAGCTTCGTTCTGTGACCAAAGTAAGTTTGAGTAAGTTTTTCGGAGCGGAAAGCCTACTATGATGCCAACGGCAAACCGATTCGCTTCAATGGTACGGTATTGAATATTACAGAGCAAAAACAAGCCGAAGCCCAAAGGGAACAGCTATTCCGACAAGAGCAAGCCGCACGGGAAGCAGCAGAACAAGCCAACCGCATCAAAGACGAATTTCTCGCCGTACTATCCCACGAACTGCGAACACCCCTTAACCCGATTTTGGGCTGGTCAAAACTACTGCAATCACCGCGTATCAGTTCCGAAAAGCTCCAGCAGGGATTAAGCACGATCGAACGTAACGCCAAACAGCAAGCGCAACTGATCGATGACCTCTTGGACATCTCCCGCATCATTCGGGGCAAACTGACTCTTAACTTTAGAGCGATCGGATTATCAGAACCGATTTTGGCTGCTTTAGAAACAGTGCGGTTAGCCGCAGAAGCAAAAGCCATTCAGCTTGAGGTATTGCTTGACCCAACCGTAGGGCAAATTAAGGGGGATGCCAGCAGATTACAACAGGTAATCTGGAATTTATTGTCCAATGCAATTAAATTTACCCCAGCAGGAGGGCGGGTGGAAGTACGGCTGGAGCGGGAGAGCAGGGGAGCAGGGGAGCAGAGGGGCAGAGGGGCAGAGGGGCAGGAGAGTTCTTCCCTAACCCCTAGTCCCCAGTCCCCAGTCGTAGGGGCGATTCATGAATCGCCCGTACCCCAGTTTCCCCAATTAGCTCGAATTACTGTCACCGATACCGGAAAGGGGATTAGGCCGGAATTTTTGCCTCATGTGTTTGAGTTATTCCGGCAAGAGGATAGTTCTACGACTCGTTCTTTTGGGGGATTGGGACTGGGACTGGCGATCGCACGTCAAGTAGTGGAAGCACATGGCGGCACTATTACAGCTGCCAGCGCGGGTGAAGGGCAGGGGGCAACTTTTACGGTACAGTTACCATTAATACCTGTATTTAGTCATAAAGCTCCTGATTTTCTCAACCATCAAACCCTGGATTTAGAGAATCTACGGGTGTTGGTGGTGGATGATGAGCCAGATGCTCTGGAACTGGTTAAGGTGATACTGGAGCAGGAAGGCGCGATCGTCCAGGCTGTCTCCTTGGCACCCCAAGCCCTGCGGTTACTCACTCTAAGTAGGTTCGATCTGCTGATCAGCGATATTGGGATGCCTGAAATGAACGGTTATGTCTTGATTCGTCAGGTTCGCACTCTACCCCCCGAATCTAACCGGGATATTCCGGCGATCGCATTGACTGCTTACGCTGGTGAAACCAACCAGAATCAAGCCCTCACCTCTGGTTTTCAAGTCCATCTAGCAAAACCGATCGAGCCTCAACAACTGCTAGATGCGATTCGCGCCGCGTTAACATAGCTTTCTACTAAAGTGTGGTATTTAGTAGGTAGGTATAAATAAAGTGAAAACTCTTGTGGGGTGGGCATCCTGCCCGCCCCATCCTCATATAACTATTATCACTTTATTTACACCTACTTACAAAACTTCGCTCAACTTATAACCAACTATGAATCTAAAAACTAAAGCAGTATTGGCTTATTTGGCGATCGCTTTTCTCCCAGCTTGGCTCTACTGGACTATTGTTTGGCTAGCCGGAATTTCTGGTACTAATCCCATCTTTCAAGTAGCTGTTTTACCGGGAGCATTTACCCCAGCATTAGCCTGCTTTATAGTTCGCAAATGGGTAACTAAAGAAGGTTTTACCGATGCCGGACTCAAACTAAATTTTAAAAATCATTGGGGCTATTATTTATTTGCTTGGCTATTACCATTAGGAGTAACAGCCGTAATTATTGCTTTAGCAATTCTTTTCAATTTAAGTCAACCAGATTTTACTTTACAGCAGTTCTTTACCACCTTAAATTTACCAGATGGTAATCCAAAAACTTCTAATAATATTTTATTTTTCCTCATACCAACTCTATTGATTCAAGCGATCGTAGTCGCCACACCTATTGTTTGGGGCGAAGAATTTGGCTGGCGTAGCTATTTACAAATTCGCTTACTAGCAGAACGTCCTTTAATGGCAGCGATCGCAACCGGGGTAATTTGGGGAGTATGGCATTACCCGCTAATTTTCATGGGCTATGAACAATATGAAAATCAATTTTTGGGACTACTAATTTTTACTGGATTCACAATATTGTTATCGATTATTTTTGGTTGGTTAAGGATAAAAACCGGAAGTGTTTGGGCTGCTAGCGTAGGTCATGGAGCAACAAACGCTATTGGCGGTTCTCTAACATTAATGCTATTTTCTGGCAGCAAAAATTGGCTGTGGGTTGGCTACAATGGCATCCTTGCTTGGCTTCCTTTAGGGATAGTTTGTGCTTGGATTATTCTTCAAGGCATGGGGAATAGGGACTAGGGAATAGGGATTGGGAAAGTAGGGGGGATTGATGAATCGCCCCTACTGAATTTTCAAAGCTTATTACTGACGATAAACTTCACCAAAATAAGCTTTGAAATCAGACCAATCATGTTGGAGTGAAACTTGAATTTCTTGGCATAAGTAGATGGGAATGGAACTCTTTATGCCGATCGTATTTTCATGGGTGATGGTATCGACTTTTTCAACTTGTTTAAACAATTTTTTCAAGTAATCAAAATCACCGCCAACACTAATAACGATATTACCTGAGTAATTTCTTGGCCCCCAAAAGTAGAAAGCATGAGCGCCGCTAATTACTTTTGGTATATTGTACTTTTTGCCAAAAAAATCGATCGCAGATGCGTAACCATAATCCCACGTTAAAATTGCCACGTCAGATCGATAGCTCAATGCTAGGCTGTGATAAACTTTGCTCGCTTGAGCCGCGATGTCTTCCCAACCAAGCATTTGTCTAAAATGCCAAGGTGCTTCTATGGAGTTTAGGTCTGTACTTTCGCGATCGGGAAGTGTATAAATTGAGGAATAAAACTTGGAAATCTGGAGTAATGTTGGCAGAGGCAAAATAGGCAGAGACATCGGAATTAAAAATACGCTACTAGCAGCTAAAACCGCTATAATCGAAGTTTTCCAAAGCTTTCTATTGCGGACAAATCGCTCAACCATAATCGCCCCTGACGCAAACAATATCGGATAAATGGGAGCTAAATAATAAGATTTGCCTCCCAGTACAAAAAATATGCCAAAAAGCACCAAAAAAGACCAACCAAAGAAGCGATATAGTTTTCCTTCGGGAGAACGAAGATAATAGTAAATTCCTGCTAACCAAACGGGTAACGTTAAAGGTTGCATCATCAAAATTGGTTGAATAAATAAATCAACCATAGATTCTGCCAATGGCTTTTTACTAGATATATTTGCTGCTGCTTGTTGTTCTAAAAAAGGCCAATCATGCTGACTTTGCCACAAAATATTCGGCAAAAACATGACAAAAGCTATTAAGATTGCTGTCCAAATCCATTTTGACCAAAACAGTTGCCGATAGGGAGTTAGACATAACCCAACTAACAAGCTAAACCCGAAGAAAAGCATTGAATATTTGTTGAGTAAACCAATCCCAGCTACAAATCCTACTAGATACCAAAGCTGAGGTAATTTATATTTCAAGCTGAGTAGAATGATGAATGCACATAATGTCCAGATCAGTGGCTCAAAAGCATTCATCGTTAAAATTGTATGGATGAAGAGATAGTAAGGGGAGAAAATTATTGCCAAACAAGCTAAACATTGGGCAAACTTTCCTCCACCAAGTTCGCGAACGATTAATCCGGTTATTACTACTAATAAAGCTCCTGCTACAGCCGGAAAAAATCGAATCGAAAATAAGGAATCTCCGAATAGCGATCGGATAAAATTAGCAATAACCGGAATTAAAGGGGGTAGTTCTGTATAACCCCAATCCAAATGTTCTCCACAAGCAATATAGTAAAGTTCGTCAATCTGATAACCGTATTGCCCATTACTTAAAAAATGCAGCATTAATTTGGCTAATGCCAAAATCCAAATAATCACTATTACACTCCTACGACACCTAGATAAGATTTAAACCTCAATGCCAAATCGAGGTTTTTCAAAACTGCTAAAATTGCTTTTACTCCTGAATCAGTTACTCTTTTTGGGGAGTAAACTTTGTTCTATTGACTTTAACAAAATCAAATTGTAAGGATCTTCACTAATTGCCTGGGCATAAGCAGCTGAAAGGTAAGGACGATAACTAGAATCATTGGTAAGATAAACTCGGAAAAAAGCTAAGTTTAAAGCTTTTAGATAGGATTTGGCAACCTCTGGTTCCTTAATTGTCACTTTATCTGCTACCTCTCGATCGGGAGAAGCAATACTACTTAAAGCAGAAAAATTAAGATTAAGGTGATCGAGTCCTGTTCCTACAATTAAATATTTTTCTTTGGTTTTCAACCAACTAAAAGCAGGAGCTTGTTCTAATAAAAGTGGGCTGAAAATATCTTTATCAACGGCTCCCCAGAGAATTGGAATGTTGATTTTACTTAAACCTGCTTCACCGTAAAGACTGCTACTACCTGGGAAAAGCACAGACACAGCTTTAATTCTATTGTCCCGAAAGTTGTAAGTTTTTTCTGGTAGTTCTAAAGCCTGACACTGAACTAACAGTGATAGTTTTACTAAGTTTTTTTCAGGAGTGCAATCTTTTTTCAATTGGGCAAAGTTGAACTGGGCACCCGCTAAAGCAAGTGCTGTATCACCGCCGAAAGAATTGCCAAATAGTCCGACTTGTTGCAGATTTAGTTGTCCGTTAAATTCAGATGAATTCAATCGTTCGAGTTCATCTAACATATAACTTACATCTAATGGTCGGTTAATATAGGCAGTTGTTTTAAACATTTGTGGCGATAAACCTTGGAAAAATGCTTGCTGTTGGATGTCATCACTATCAGGATGTTGGGGAATGGCAACTGCAAAACCATGAGAGGCTAAATGTTGGGCTAAATAATCGTAGCGATCGAGCTTTGTCCCTATTCCATTAGAAATAACTACTACAGGTATCTTCTCACCATTTGGTACTTCAGGTAAATAAAGCTCAAGGATAAATTCCCTCTGACGACTTGCATCTCGCAGTTTTTTGGTTTGCTGGGAGTAACTGAATTTACCTGTTTCTTTTAAATTTGGTAATTGGGAAAAATCGATCGATGATTCAGCATTTTTAACTTGGACATTGGTTTTTTGCAGAGCCGCAACCAAAGCATTGGTTTTTGAAGTCAGTGCGGAAACTTCTTGAAATTGTTGCATGATTCTTTTGGTATTCAGCCGAATATCTGTCGGAAATTTCCGCAGGAAATTAATCGGAGATAACCCATCAGAATCAGCAGTAGATAAAATTAAAGCAGACCGAATTCCATATAAGCCATTTTGACCGCCTTCAACTTGAATTAACTCTCCCAAATAAGTCAGAAATCTTTCCCCAAACGAAGAGTAAAAAAATCGGGACATTAATACTGAACTAAATTGATAGCGGGAGTTTAATACATTACGTAACTGTGCCTGTTGTTCTGGACTAATCCGATTAAGAATGAAGGCTAATTCTGGCTCTACTTTTCCTTCTTTAGCAAACTTTTCTAAAGAATCAACAGAAATGGAAAAATCGAGAGGGCCATAATTAAAGTAGATGCGATCGGCTGCTCTAACTGGTAAAGCAGTCAAGATAAATACCAGGGAGCAAGCACCCAACAAGGGAAAGAAAAATCTCCGCCCCATCAACTTCCTCAACGGCTTGTGAATATTTGCCAGGTGCTTATCCAACATTCGTTTATTCATTCTTTAGTCGTCTTGCTCTAAGCAATAGGTAGTTTTGCACTCAAACCTATTAATCTTATAAAACAAAAGATCAAATAGCTAGAAACTTAAGTGAATTTCAATTACTGACAAACCATTGTATAATATACAATTGTCTATATTTATCAATGAATTTGATATATCTACCCAGATCCCCTACCCAGATCCCCGACTTCTTCAAGAAGTCGGGGATCTTAGATTCATGATATTATTTGGTATTGGTGCGAGTTTTGATAACTCTACCAGGGCTAACCAAAGATACTCCCTGATTGCCACTGGCATTGATCATCACTGCCTCAATTACAGGTACAGAAACTTGCTTTTGAGTTACCCACTCTACAATAAAACTGGCTCCCGCACCACCACTGGTGTCTTCTTGATCGACAATAAAATTCGTGGAAGCCAATCGGGGAAGTTCTACGGGTTGCTTTAAATATTTGCGGACAAGCTTACCGTTACTATCGTAATAGTTGACAGAGGCAATAATTATTGGGTGAGTCAGGTCAGTGTTGCGAACACTAAGCGTACTGGTTAATTCCATTGTTCGACCACGCTCCCAGATGTAGATATGAGAGTAAATGGGAACATAAACGGTTTGACCTCCAATAATTTTCACTCTGTTGTCAAGGGTGACAGCTTTCAGTTGAGTGACAGGTTCTATTGGCTTTTCTGGTGCTGTGCAAGCTGTAAGCAATACTAACAGTGGCACGATGTAACTACACAGGTATCGCTTCATTGAGTTTGGAATTAGGAATATGGCAATTGATATCATGTCCGGTCGATCAGCCATAATACAGCAGATTGCAGGTTTATGAAGTACTCAAAAGAAACCGGGTTTCTTTGTACCTCAGTTACCTGAAAAGTGCTGTATCTTTTTTCCACGACCCTGTAGAGACGTTATATATAACGTCTCTACAGAGTGGGAAGATACTTAAAATGAATATATCTAGGTTAAAAACTCAAAACTCTCCCAGTTGCGGGTCCCTTAACAAAATCGAATTATTTGGCAACAATTGTGATCGATCGATCGTCTGTTCAAAATGTACTTTCTGCGGGCAATCTTTGGTCTGCACTTTGGAATGGTTGGTGTGTTGCTTGCTTTAACTCAGCAGGTGAAGAAATCTTCCGAGTTAAAATGCCAGTGCAGCCTCCTACTAGTGTTGCTTTCGGTGGAACTAATCTCACAGACCTTTATATTACCGGGGCTGCGATCGGGCTGAGTCAGAAAGACATTCAACAGCAAATTAACGCCGGAGATTTATTTTGCCTGTCAACTAACTCTCCGGGAATCCCTAGCCACCAATTTTTCAATTCATCAATGTAGAATATGAACCGTAAAACTTTATTTATTGTCACTTTAATAGTTGGAGCAGTTGGAATTACATCGATAAATTCTGTAGTCGCACAACAAACTACAAAAAACCCTACTTCATCTTTGGAAATGGCTCAATCCTCTCCACTTAAAGGTAGTTGGCGACTGGGAAACATGGCATTATTAGACTTGCCAACGCCGATGGTTCCCTCACAAGAACTAACAGCCAATTTTGCTAATGGACGTATTTCTGGTTCAGGTGGATGTAATCGCTTTATGGGTAGTTATGAAATTCAGGGCGATCGATTAACTATCAATCAACTTGCATCAACTTTCAAAGCTTGTGAAGAACCGATTATGACCCAGGAATCTAAATATCTGAAAGCATTACAAGGTGCCCAAAGATTTGAGTTAGATGATAAAGGTCAATTAACAATTTATTATCAGAGCGAACAAGAATCAGGCGTTTTGCGCTTTGTTTCTAAAAGCGTCAGGGGATTGTGGTAATTTTAGGGTTAGGGGGTAGGGGTTAGGGGTTAGGGTGTAGGGTGCGTTAACGCCAGTGTAACGCACCATTCCACCATCAGCTAGCGTCACTGCGTAAGCCCTGATGCAATTTGAAACCGCTGCTACACAAAACTTAGTCCGCTTGACAAGGACTAAAGAATAGCGGGGGTGTTTAAACCGGATTTAGTATCAATAAGTGATTTAAATGCGTGGCAGCTTATCATTGGAATAAATTACCAAATATTTTTATCCCATGCCACAACGTCCAATTATTACTATGCCTCAATCTCAACTAGCATTAGTACTCAATATTATCACCGTTGTAGGTGTACTTCTGTCCCTGATTATTGCTATTCGTGGTTGGTTTATTTTACCTGATGTAATTCCTATTCATTTTAATTTGTCTGGTCAACCTAATGGATGGGGTTCTAAAGCAATTATTTGGTTATTTCCAGCTTTAGCTATAATTATCTCAGTGGGCTTAACTTTCTTAAGTCGTTACCCTCGTCTTTTTAATTATCCAGTACAAATTACCCCAGAAAATGCGGCTCGTCAATATCAAATAGCCTGTTCTTTGCTTAACTTTTTCAAAGCAGAATTGGCTTGGATATTCGCCTATACGGTATGGTTGATTTACTATTTAGGAAGCTCTAGCTCAACGGAGTCTGGGATATTAGGATTACCATTAATACTTTTGGTTATTAGTATTTTTACCACAGTAGGTTTTTATTTACGTCAAGCTTTTTTATATCGTTGAATGCCAGGAGACAGGGGTAGGGAGATAATTGATTATTTTGCCATTTCCCCATTACCCTATCTTTTCATCTTTCCTGATTATTTAGACGTGAACAAGCGGAAATAAAGAGATTGAGAAAACTCCTTAATGGGAAAGGCAATATAAGTAATCGGGTTAATGGTAACAATAATGTCCCGAAAATCTCGTTTAGCTAAAGCTACGATCGCCCAAGCTATCCAACGAGCAGACATTACACCATAAGGATTAAGTTGACTCTTAAATGGCCCTAATATTAACTTCCGAATCACGCAAGGAGCATCTAAGCGACGTAGAGTAATCAAGTCTCCGAGAGCTCTTTTAGACAACTCATACAACGGACTGAATGCTGGATTTACTTCGGCTTCTGATGTGTTTATCCAAAGTTCTTTAATCGCTTTGTGGTCAGATTCGGTGACAGTTTCCAGAAATGCTTCGGCTAATTTTACTGCGGAAATAGTGTTGATTTCGTAAGCTTTTTGGATGGCTGCGGGAGAGCGATCGCCATGTACATTCACGCCATGATTAACGATCAAAATATCAACTGTTTTCAAACGATTGATTAACTCTGCTTCCGCTCCTAATTCCCAGTAAACTACATTAATTCCTGGCTGAAATTCAGCAGATTTATTAGTAGTGAAAGCCACTACTTTAGCACCTTGCAAGGAAAGTTCTTCAATTAATGCTTGTCCTAAAGTACCAGAAGCTCCGGTAATTCCTACTACTTTTCCCTTCAAAGATAGAGCAGTTCCCAACATTTTATCCGTTATTGTAAAGTAACCGCAAAAGTAAGCATTACCTTGATCGAAATGATGTCGCCAGTGATAAGTACGATTCACTGTCCATTGGGAAGGTATTTCGACTAAATCTCCTTGTTTATGAGCAAAATCAGTTACAAGCAATAGTCCTTGGGAACGTGCGAAGGCAGGAATCACAAAGACAAAAGCATACAAAACACCGAGCCACATTCCATATATTCCATAGCTCTGAGCTATTCCTGCTGCTAAAGCCGTTACTTGGACCATTACCAGAGACTCAGGTACATCATTGTACAATTGTGCTTTCTTATAAGCCTCTAAGCTGGTCATGCTCAAATCACGGCGATAGGCTTTATGATGCAGGTTATGGAAGCTCTGTAAAGGTTTCCAGTAGTGCCCTGCGAGGTGATAGGCATCCCGTACCACTTCGGCAAATAGGACAGATAGCAGTCCCAGCAGTAATTGGATAAACAGTTGAGGGTGTAGCAGTTGGAAGTCCATCCGGGTTCGTAAAGTTTTTTAGTTATTTGTAAACGAGGTTTATGGGTTAATAGTAATATGGGTAGGGCATTTCTAACCACATTAACCAAAATTTCTAGTAATAAGCTTAAGTACGTTTTAAGTACGTTGTTGCGCTTTAGCGCTTTAATAATAAGAGCGCCCAAGCGCAACAACGTACCTCAACAATGTACCTCCTAAGTTAAACTAACTTTGCTGTTTGTATTATTACCTCTATGAACTCAAATCAATTTTGGCGAATGTTTGAAGATGAGTGGTTTACCCCTAAGTATCGCTTAAAAAAAGTCTTAGGTGCGGGTTCTTCGGGGGCGGTATTTTTGGCGGATGAAGTAATTGTCGATCGCGCCATCAGAGAAGTAGCAATTAAAATTTTTTCTGACGATCGAGAACAGCAAGAACGTCAAATCACTGAATTACAAACTGCAATTTCTCTCAAACATCCAGCTTTATTAGAAAGTTTCAGTCCCGAACAAGGTTGGCTCAAAGGTACAGAATATCTTGGCTTAGTTATGGAACTAGCGCAAGATTCTTTAGCAAAGCGTTTGCGACAAGAAGGTTTACCACTTTCGGAAATCAAATTAATAGACATCGTTATCTATTCCTTTGCGGCTACAGTTTGACAGAAGTTATCAAATTATCAAGTGTTTTTGTGCGATCGTTAAGAAATTTTGGTACTTGTGAATCTATAACTTAATCCCATGAGATAAAAATAGCATTTACAATTAGCCTGTTTTACGGGCAAGGAATAATCTGTGCAAATCAAATTGAGCTTATGTCATTAACCAATCGAGCCAGAATCCTCTATGATTCTCCGTTAAGTAACCCCCGCAAGGCGATACCGATCGTTCTTTTCCTGGCAGTGCTAGTGATTATCAGTGCGATCGTCCTGATTCGCAATTTTTTCGGCGGTATGTCTCCTGCGGGTTTTCAAATCTTTCTCCTTAGTCTGGGAGGAACATTACTAATCTCGATTATTCCTCTATCAATTTTGTGGTTTTTAGACCGTCGTGAACCAGAATCAAAGTGGCTTTACCTAATTGCCATTCTCTGGGGTGCCTTAATCGCAACTGCGCTGGTTTACCCGATTAACACCTGGATAATTGAAAATATTGGCAATCTGGTGAAAACAACCCCCATCCTTAAGACTATTTATGGTTCTGATGCCAAAACAATTATTGGCGCACCAATAGCAGGTCCGATTGTCGAGGAAACCACCAAAGGATTAGGGATTTTGCTTTTATTCTGGCTTTTCAGGTCAGAATTTGATGGGGTGCTGGATGGGTTTATTTATGGTGCGCTGGTAGGAATTGGCTTCAATCTGCTGGAAGCGCCGTTTTATGTGACGAAAGGATTTATGACTACGGGGGATGTGCCGCTGTATTTTCAAATGGCCGATCGCTTTGCCTTATTTGGTTTAGCCGGACACGCTCTGTATTCAGGTCTATTTGGCATGGGACTTGGTTTAGCTCGCCAAACAACTCGTCAATGGCTGCGGTATGCGGCACCCGTGACTGGTTGGTTGTTGGGTTTTTCAGGACACTTTTTCAATAATGCGATCGGTCTAATTTTTTTCTTAGCGGTCTATTTGGTGACGGGTAAATCGATCGCTGCACATGAACCTGCCAAACCAGCCGTTTCTGCGGTTGTTGAACCTTTTCTCAATCAGTGGGTTCAGCATAGTGTCATCAGAGCGATCGCTTTTTTCCCATTTTTTCTGATAGTGGGGGTAATGCTCTGGCAAAGCGGTCTTTGGGAGTTGCAGGTGATTCGGGATGGACTGGCAAATGAAAAAGAACCAGTGATTACGCCAGAGGAATATGAGGGAGTGAAGGGCGATCGCTTATTTGCCACTCGTCGCATTCCTGGGTTGGATCGACGCACATCGTATGCGATCGTCCGCGCACAGAACGAACTGGCGATTCGCAAATGGCGTGTTAATCATGACGGAAAAGATGTGCAAACCGATCCTCTAGTCGCCTCCTGGCGCGAGGAGTTGGCACGGTTGCGCGATCGAGTCAAGAATGCGGTTATTTGATAAAGAAACCATAAACAAACACATCTTTTACCGCATTTGAAGTAAAATTTGATACTGGTTCATCTGAACGAGTTTGAGTTATTTAAGTTCGCGCTGCGTTGCTTAGCGATTGCCAAACCGGACGCATAACTATTAACTCAAGTTGCTATTTATAAGTCTGGCTCTTTCTTAGCCCCCCTTAATAAGGGGGGTTGGGGGGATCAAAACCTAGTAATCACAGCCGAATATCCCCCCTAACCCCCCTTACTCAAGGGGGGAACTCCGAAAGAATTAATAACTAGCAACTTGCGTTATTATCAACCTGTCACAGACACCGAATTTTACAACTACATCTACAGCGACGTAGACGAAGGTTGTTTGTAGTAAACTAATTTTTTCCCATAAGAGTAAGAGTAACCAATGAAAATTCAAACAATTGCCCTCGCATCTATTCTGTCTTTGACATCTCTGAGCATCGCTATTGTTGCCAAAACCGACACCGTTCAAGCTCGTTGTGATGTTTTTCCTAAAGGCGAAGACCGCGCCACCTCTTCCGGCCCTTGTACATTTTCTCAAAGACAAGGTTTTGTCAGCATTCAACTGCAAAATGGCAGACGCTACGAACTGCGTCCAGTGGGCAATCAACCCGGTAACTATCAAGATCAAAATGGTCAACGCGCCTTTCGCCAATCAGGACTAGGCGACAAAGGACAGATTTATCGCCTTGCCAATCAATCAATCTACGTCTATTGGGATACAGCTTCTAGCAATAATAATCAATCCAGTGAATCTACATCCAGTAGTTCTTCGCCTACCCCAGTCACAAAATTGACTCGCCGCAATGCCAACCAATATGCAGTTCAAATTACAGAAGGAGAATTCAAATTCACAGGAGTTTTGAACCGCACATCTGGCAATAAATTTACTGGTACAGATGGGCGAGTGCGCGTGATGTACGATCGCGACACTAAACGCATGACAGTTATCAACGCCGTCACAGGCACCGAATTTTACAACTACATCTACAGCGACGTAAACGAAGGTCGATTATAGTTAAGATAATTTTTTTGTGAGGACTACTAAATGAAAATTAACTTGAACCAAAAATTGACCGCATTAGGAACTGTTGGATTAACCATTGCCACCTGGCTTTTACCCTTCGTTCCCACAGCATCAGCAGAAACTCTTGCCAGAGCACAAGGACGTTGCAAACTAACAGAAGAAAGCTCTCAATATCCTCAATTTGACGGGCATTGTGTCATCAAGCAAAAACAACAAGGCAGCACAATCGTCTTCGTAGTTGAACTAGACGACGGATCTCAGTATCGGTTTTTTGGCCCAGATAGAGAATCGCTGCAAGTAGAAACCCACGATGAAGTCCACAACGTCCGCTTTAGAGATGAACCTGACAGAGGAGTATTCACTTGGGAGGAAGATGGAGCCAGACACCGCTTATCCGTCAAGGTAGACGCTCAATATCCAGCTAACGTTTCCCATGATAACGATCGCAAACCATCAACAGGTGAAGTGGTTGCAGGTGTCGCAGTTGGGGCTTTAATCGTCGGACTCTTAAGCGGAAAACATGGTTCCTCTTCTTCCCACTCAAATTCTTCCCGCTCAAACACCACCCAAGCACGAGTCGGTGCATCCGTCCCAGATTTAGAAGATTTAGTCGGTGCCAGAGCCGGACAAGCCGAAGATACCGTGCGCGAACGGGGTTACGTTTGGGTGAAAGCAACTCAACAAGCCGACAGCGCCTATAGCAACTGGAGAGAACGGCGCACCGGAAATTGCGTAGCGATTAGAACTACCGATGGACGGTATGAAGCGATTGTTTATGCACCCAAGGCAGATTGCGATCGCTAATCCATAACAACCCAAATACTAGTTCAACATTAAACATTCTGAGGGTGAAATCATGACAATTTAGCTTCTTTTTTGCAAAGGACTAAATTAGCTCGTGGTAATTAACTCTGCTGGCGCTTGCCAAATCAGAGTTTTTGATGTCCGCGTCACTTCTGCCTCTTGAAATAGCAACTTAAGGGGCAGATTAACTCAGTTTCGCAGCAGGAATTAATTTTAACTACAGATCACTCTAAATCAAGGAAATCCCTCAAACATCTAACTCAGGGAGGAGAATCACTTCTCCCTGTAAACAAAGTTCTTTCTTCAATTTTTCATTAAGTCAAAGGAGTTCACAATGACTGAAGTTATTTGGGCGAAAGGTTTCGGTAGTACTGGGCCCGATGCAGGCTACGACATCGCCACCGACAGTAGCGGCAACCTCTACACCATAGGTTATTTCAGTGGCAGCGTCACCTTCGGGAATACGACCCTGACTTCCCAGGGAAACAGTGATGTATACATCACCAAACAGGACAGCAGTGGCAATGTGATTTGGGCAAAAAGTGTCCCTGGAACCGACAGCAGTAGTCCCAAGGCTATAACCACCGACAGTAGCGGCAACATCTACGCCACAGGTGTTTTCTCTGGCAGCGCTACCTTTGGGAGTGTTACCCTGACTTCCACCAACGGCACCCAAGACATCTTCGTAACCAAACTGGACAGCAGTGGCAATTTCACTTGGGCGAAAAGTTACGGGGGTAGTGACAATGACATAAGCTACGGCATCGCCACCGACAATAGTGGCAACCTCTACACCACAGGGTATTTCGGTGACAAGACCACCTCTTTTGGGAGTGTTCCCCTAACTCCCCAAGGCGGCTATGACATCTTCGTAGCTAAACAGGACAGCAGTGGCAATGTCACTTGGGCGAAAAGTTTCGGTGGTAAAGAAGGCGATGCTGGCAATAGCATCGTCACCGACAGCAGTGGTAATGTCTACGCCACAGGTAATTTCCAAGGCAGCGCCACCTTTGGGAGTGTTACCCTGACTTCCCAAGGCGACAGTGACATCTTCGTAACTAAACTGGACAGCAGTGGTAATGTTGCTTGGGTCAAAAGTTTTGGTTCTATCGGTAATGACACAGGTCTCAGCATCGCCACTGACAGTAGTGGTAATGTCTACACCACAGGTATTTTATCTGGCAGCGCCACCTTTGGGAGTGTTACCCTGACTTCCAAAGGTAGCACTGACATCTTCGTAGCTAAACTGGACAGCAGTGGCAATGTTGCTTGGGCGAAAAGTTTTGGTTCTATCGGTAGTGACGGAGGTAACAGCATCGCCACCGACAGTAGTGGTAATGTCTACACCACAGGTATTTTCGGTGGTAGCGCCACCTTTGGGAGTGTTACCCTGACTTCCAAAGGTAGCACTGACATCTTCGTAGCTAAACTGGACAGCAGTGGCAATGTCGTTTCGGCGATCGGTATGGGGGGTAGTGGTACCGATCAAGGCAGAAGTATCACCACCGACAATAGCGGCAATGCTTACATCACAGGCGCTTTCAATGGCAGCGCCAGTTTCGGAACTAAACTTCTAACTTCTCAAGGAAACTTAGACATCTACGTAGCCAAACTCAGCCTGTTACCTAATGTCACCCTTGGTTCTACCACACTTGCCAGAGAACAAGGCCATGTCAACGGTACCTTTAGCATTACCTTAGACACACCAGCACCTCAAGGCGGTTTAGTTGTCAACTATAGCCTGGGCGGAAATGCTACCAATACCACTGATTACACCCTAGCCACAGGCACCAACGTTACTGCTGTTAGTCCCACCAGTTTTACCATTGCTGCCGGACAAACCACCGCCACCTTAAACGTCGTCCCCGTTGACGACAGCGAAGTTGAGCCAACTGAAGTCGTCCAACTCACCTTAACCAGTAGTAGTAGCTATAAACTCGGTACCATCACTCAGGCTATTGTCCCCATTCTCGATGATGATGTAGCGGCTCCGATTATTCCCCCAGTTATCACCATTGCCGCAGGTACAAATCCCAGCGAAACAGGCAGCAGCAACGGTACCTTTGTCGTCACCTTAGACAAACCCGCCCCCGCAGGCGGTTTAAGCATCAACTATGGTGTAGCCGGAACCGCCACCAATAACACGGACTACCACTTAGCCCCAGGCAACAATATTGTCGCGGCAACTGACACCGATTTTACGATCGCAGCCGGACAAACCACCGCCACCATAAACGTCTCCCCCTTTGACGACAACATAGTTGACCCCAATGAAACCGTCCAACTTACCTTAAACAATGGCACAGGCTACAGCGTCGGTACAGCCAATAACGCCACCGTCACCATTGCCGATAATGATGTCACAGCCCCCGTTATCCCCACTCTCCCCACTCTCCCCAACGTCACCATTGCCCCAGGCACAAATCCCAACGAGAGAGGCACCATCAACGGCACTTATCTGATCACCTTAGACAAACCAGCCCCCGCAGGCGGTCTAGTCATCAACTATAAAGTTGCAGGAACCGCCACCCGTACCACCGACTACACCCTGACCACAGGCAACAACATTACCTCTGTTACTGCCAAGAGTTTTACCATTGCCGCCGGACAAACCACCGCCACCTTAAACGTCACCCCCGTTGACGACGCAGTAGTTGACCCCAATGAAACCGTCCAACTCACCTTAGAAAAGGGTACTAACTACAACCTTGGTGCTGCCAATAACGCTACCTTGACTATTGCCGATGATGTCCGCGTCGTCAGCATTGCCCCAGGTACAAATGCCAGCGAAAGAGGCAGCAACAACGGCACTTTTCTCATTACTTTAGACAACCCAGCCCCAGCAGGCGGTTTAACCATCACTTATAAGGTAGCGGGAACCGCCACCGAAACCACCGACTTCTCTGTAACACCGGGTACCAACATTACCGACGTTAGACCCAAGACTTTTACCATTGCCGCCGGACAAAAAACTGCCACCTTAAACATCACCCCCGTTGACGACGCAGTATTTGACCCAGGCGAAACCGTGCAACTCACCTTAGAAAAGGGTACAAGTAACTACACTCTCGGTGCCACATCTCAGGCGAGCATCACCATTGCCGATAATACACCCACCGTCACCATTACCTCTAAAGATTTTGCCAGCGAAAGAGGTCTGGTTAATGGCACGTTTGTCATTATCTTAGACAGTCCCACCCCAGCAGGCGGTTTGACCATCAACTATAGCGTGGCGGGAACTGCTACCCTCACCACTGACTACACCCTAGCCATTGGCAACAACATTGCCAACCTAACTGCTACCAGTTTTACTATTGCCGCCGGACAAACCACCGCTATTTTAAACGTCACCCTAGTTGGGGACACCGTATTTGATCCAAATGAAAGCGTCCAACTGGTTTTAAATAGTGGTAATGGCTACAACGTTGGTGCTAACAAAAACGCCAGCGTTGCTATTGCCGATCTAGAAGATTGTTTTTGTGATTATATTACTGCTCCCGATCTGAATAATTTGCCCGGTGTGTTAATAGATTTATATCCAGCTGACGATTTCTTGGATGATGATGACAACGGTAATTTTATTGTCGGCAATATTAGAAACGATCAGTTTTTCGGTTTTGGTGGTGATGATTTTGTACTAGGCGAAGGTGGTAGTGATAATTTAGTTGGTGGAAAAGGGAATGATAATCTTTACGGTAGTACCGAAGATGATTGGGTTGCTGGTGGTGAAGGGGATGATTTTCTCAACGGTAACGAAGGTGAAGATTTTGTTAACGGTAACGAAGGTAATGATACAGTTCGCGGCGGTCAAAATCTTGATTTCCTGCGCGGCGGTCAAGATAATGACATTATCTACGGCGATAAAGGCAATGACATTTTAGCTGGTGATAAAGGTGACGATACAGTATTTGGCTGTGGTGCTGATAATTTATCAGGCAGCACTGATGACGATGTAATCTTTGGCGGTGAAGGTAATGATTTACTTTACGGTAATACTGGCGAAGATTTTATTTTTGGTGAGGATGGTAATGATACGATTCGCGGTGGTCAAGGACAAGATTATCTGTTTGGAGAAGCCGGAAACGATCTGGTGTTTGGCGATTTAGGTAATGATTTTCTCTGCGGTGATGATGGTAATGATACTCTCTTCGGGGGTAATGGAACTGATGTTTCTGATAGTGATAATGATGAAATTTGTGGCGGTATTGGCAATGATTTAATCTTTGGCAATCAAGGGGGAGATTGGCTAAATGGTGAATTAGGAAATGATTCGATTTATGGTGGTAAAGGTGATGACACTCTGATTGGTGGTGATGGTAATGATTTGTTGAGTGGTGATGCGGGAAATGATTTGTTGACTGGTGGTAATGGAAGTGACCTATTTGTGTTAGCTTCTGGCAAAGGTAGTGATGTAATTACTGATTTCCAAGATGGTGTAGATTTCTTAGCTTTATCTGGTGGTTTGACTTTCGCACAATTGGCAATTACCCAAAGTGGAAATAATACGGTTATTACTAAGCTTGGTAGTAATGAATTGTTGGCAACTTTGAATGGAATTGCTGTTAATTTAATTACTCAGGCTGATTTTGTTTCTTTGCCTTAGTTTGGTACGTTGTTGCAGGGGCGAAGACAGCGCAACAACGTACTACTTGACATTTTTTCCTGATTCATATAGCTTGATAATCAAATTATTTTTTTGGGGAAAATCATGAGTATTGAAGACAAAATAAAAGCGGCTGCTAAAGATGCAGAAGGCAAATTACAAGCAGCTGCGGGTGAGTTGACTGGCGATCGCAAAATGAAAGCGGAAGGAGAAATCAAACAAGCGCAAGCATCGGCTTTGAATACAGCGGCAGATATTAAAGATAAAGCCCAAAATTTGCTGGATGGGATTAAGAATGCGGCAAGTGATGCGATCGATAAAGTGAAAGAAAAACTGGACTAAATGTGAACCAATATTGACTGGTTTGGGTTAACAGCTTTGGGGATTACTTAATCATAGTTAACTAATTCTTGAATTAGTCTATTGAGTGAGCTTAAAAATCCCCTTCCTTGGCAACTTTATTAATCACTTATCCAGGTAAAAGAAGTTTTTGTACAAAAAAACTTCTTTTGAACTATATCTTGGCTGTTTTGGTTCTTCCGTATTTAGGGCTTGCTGAAAAAGTCTACAGAACGAATCCAAGCGATCGCGATGAGAGGAAAAACTTCTTGGTTTACTAATTAAATTAATTCCATGAATAAAATAACATCTACTGAGATTGCCCACATTCTCTACGGTTCGCCCTTGAGCCGTCCTAAAAATGCAATCTTTGCCATCATTGTTCTGGTTGTGCTGTTACTAGCCAGTACGTTTTCGTTATTTCGTGTCTACTTTTCGACCCTCTCCCCAGCGGCTGTTCAGGTTTACATTATTGGCTTACTGGGCACATTCCTGGTGACGCTGTTCCCCCTTGCCATCCTGTGGTTTCTGGATCGACGTGAACCAGAATCTCGCTGGCTTTATCTGATTGCCTTACTGTGGGGGGCGCTGATTTCCTCTGGAATTGCTTTTCCTGTTAACGCTGTTTTCTTCAAAAGTCTGGGTGATTTTGTGGCGCTTCACCCCGATATCAAAGGCGTTTTGGGTGAAGATGCCGTGATGTTGCTGACGGCTCCAATTGCAGGGCCACTGGTGGAGGAAACAGCCAAAGGGCTGGGAGTTTTGCTTTTGTTCTGGCTATTCCGAAGTGAGTTTGATAATGTGCGCGACGGCTTCATTTATGGAGCATTGGTCGGCATTGGCTTTAATTTGCAGGAAACTCCATATTACATCACCAAAGGATTTATCAGCACAGGAGATATCCCGCTATATTATGAAATCGCCGCTCGCCTTGCGATATTTGGGTTTGCGGGTCATCCCCTATTTACAGGATTGTTTGGCATGGGGCTGGGGTTAGCCCGTCAAACCACCCGTCGCTGGTTGCGCTATGCGGCTCCGATCGGAGGCTGGTTGCTGGGGTTTTCGGCTCATTTCCTCAACAATATGATCGGGTTGACGATCGCATTAGTCATCTATTTTCAGACGGGCAAACCTGTGGCTGATACACCCGCGACTGTCACACCAGCTGTGGTGGCACCTTTCCTCAATCAGTGGGTACAGCAAAGCGCCATAAAACTGGTGTGTTTTTTCCCGTTTTTCCTGATTGTGGGCGTGATGCTCTGGCAGAGCGGCATCTGGGAGCGGAATGTGATTCGAGAACAGCTTGCCGATGAACAGAAACCTGTGATTACGCCGGAAGAGTATGAAGCCGTGAAGAGCGATCGCATCTTCCAAACCCGCCGCATTCTAGGATACAATCGCCGCACTTCTGCCGCCATTGTGAAAGCGCAGAATGAACTGGCATTTCGCAAATGGCGGGTGCAGCATCAGGGTCAGGATGTAGAAACCGATACCCTGGTAACATCCTGGCGCGAGGAATTGCTGCGTCTGCGTGATGCAAAAATGCTAAACCAGCCCAGTAGTCAAACAGTTTAGTGGCGGGAGTGTATGTTCTCACCGCAGTCCTAATGCCTGATTTCAATCTCAGTAGCTTATCAATCGCGATCGCTATGGATCATCCCGCTAAAGTTAACTTAAAAGTCCGCAACTTAATTCTAGATTATGCGCTGGGAGCGGCGATCGTTGCTCTGCTGCCAATTCCCAACATTGGCTTATTGCAAGCGATCGTCCTGGTGCTGCTCAACGTTTTGCTGGTGATTGGGATTGCCCGCCTCTGGCAGTTCCAGAAGGGAGGCGGGCTCTTAGCCAGGGTTGGCATTTTGTTTGGGATCGCTGGCGCAGTTTTGATGGGGTTCCTAGCCTGGTTATTGACAGTGGCAGTGGGAGTCGTTGTGCCGCTGATTGGGGCGTTAGCACCTGGAATGTTTGCCTTCTCTTATTTCTGGGGTATGGGGCAAGCTGTCAATCATTTCTATGTGAGCAAATTGTCTTTAACTTCAGATCGTCCTCCATCGGGTGAGCAAAATGAGATTTAACCGCCGATTTTTACTCTGGTCTGGATTAGGCACTACGATCGCAGCAGTATTTGGGCGCGAACAGTTGCAGCAGCAAGCGTTGCAAGCCGAACAAGCTAAACTGCGGCAATTGTACGATCCAACGCAACTGGTTCAATCTGCCTTTGGCGCTGACCTGACTTCAATTAAAGATTTGGTCGCTGTGCAACAGAGTGCTAAACTGCGATCGCCGACCATTCCCTACAACCGCGAGTGGTCTAAGCTGTTGATTACTGGCAGCAAGCTCTGTACCCAGCAATATCTCAAAGGTAAATATGACGCGAATTATGACGGTAGGATTTCAGCCTTACCACTCTATACAACGGGCTTTAAACCCTTTCGCCAAATTACATCCTTTAAAGCAGCCGAACGAGTGGAAGAGGCAATTCCCTTTGAAGTGCCACTTGCAAATTTAGCAAACTCTCCTGAGAACCTGAATGAACTGGGCGATCGCGTCAACCAAACAAAAGATATCATTCAGAATCAAGTCAAGCAGGTGGTGAATGTGAAACAACAAATCCCGGTTTACTACGGGTTTTTGTTGTCTTCTCCCAAGATGAATATCCTAATGTTTCGAGGGACTCAGCGCCAACTGGAATGGTTAGAAAATATCCTGGCGATTCAAGAAAACTATGTTCATCCAGTAAATGGGACTGCGATCGGTAAAGTTCACTCCGGCATTTATAACTTTTATCAAACGCATTTAGCCGCAGCCGTTAAGAAAGCAGTTCAATCCTTAGATCCTAAGAAACCGCTGATAATTTCTGGACACAGTTTGGGGGCGGCTCTGACGACCTTTGCCGCGATCGATCTAGCCCTGATTTTCCCAGAGTTGCGACCCAGTATTCAGGTTTATACCTACGCCGGTCCTCGGTTAGGCAACAAAGCTTTTGTGGAAGCCCACAGCCAGTTGCTTCCCAATCACTATCGCATCACCAATCTGGCAGACATGATTCCCATGCTGCCCCTGAGCAAACTACTCAAGGATGACTTTGTGCACGTGGGAGAGTCATGGTCGTTTCTTTCCCAACAGGGCGACATTATGCCCAATCATTTTGTGGAAACTTATCGCCAAACCATTGAGCAAGGAGCAGAAACCCGGTCAGATAAGGGCTTTGATAATTTACGAGTGCGTTTGTCGTAACATCTGTCCCCAATTCCATTCATGTTTGAGCAAACCCTTTTTCCTACAGGACGTTTATGCTAACCCACCCTGCAATGAAATTATCCTTTCCTAACTGGAGATCATCAATGGATACACGAACCGATTCAAAAATCCGCCTGCTCCTGCGTATCCTGCGTTTCCCGCTCACCAGCCTGCTGGTGCTCTACGTCAGTCTCGTACACTTGATGAACGAAGGTGAAACCCTCGTAGGTGTCGCGTCCATCGCCATCGTGTTCGGCCCAATGCTAGCCGCGCCCTATATGGTCACCCGCCGCTTGTGGATGAGCATCGGCCTCCACATTGCCTGGAACTACACGATGGGCAAAATTTTCTCCGGTGCCGTGTCCGGCGGCAATGAGATGCAGGGTCTATTCAAGACCACCTTTGCAGGCCCGCAACTGCTTACTGGCGGCAGCGCTGGCATGGAGGGTTCGCTGATCGCCATCCTGGTGTCTGCCGCTGCCAGCGTGATATTGCTGATCCTGGCAGTTCGGCGTGGCAAGATCGTGCCGCCGTCCTGGAAGCGCAGGGCATGAGCCGGAGTCCAGCATGGATGATGCGTCCCGCCTTAGACCAATAGCCCTCCTTTTCAACATGAGGAGGGGTTTTTCAAAGCGTTTGGTATCAAACCTGGCGATCGAATGTGGTTGAATGAGAAAGATCGTGTGAAAATTTGGTAAGTCTCAAAAGACTAATTTGATTTTTTTTGACTCATGAGTAGGTTCTTATCTTATCGTTGGTTTCAAACAGTAATCCGCTGTTTCTTGATCTGTGTATTCACGTTCAGTTTGTGCATCGGCTGGAATCTTCCTGCTCAAAGTCAATTACCTTCTATATCAACGGCTGCTTCCACCAATCCGATGGAGCCGCCACCAAATGTTAGGAGAATTGGGGAATTTGAAGTTGCAAAAGTTCGATCGCCTCTAGATAGTAAAATTTTGTTTGAAGTGGCATCCCCAACGATTTGGAATCGAGACAATATACCAGAGAGGCGACTTCCGGTTGAGACAAGGGCGCAAGAAATTGCCGATCGACTTTGGCGAGTTGTAGAACGAACTTTTCAAGCAAAACAAACCCCAACTGTTTCAACTGCCATACTGAATAATCGCTACATCATTCAAATTAGTGACGATCGATCTTCTCGTCCAGTTCGGTTAGTCACGGTGACAGAACCCGATGCTGATTATAACGGCAAAACTTTGTCAGAGTTAGCCAAGGAATGGCAAGGAATTATTCAAGAGGAAATAGTTCGCATGAAGCAATTATTATCCCCGGAAGTGTTGCGAGAGAGAATTTGGCAAGCAACACAAATCTTTTTGGGGCTTTTAATTGCTACTGCTGTAGTTTGGTTGTTGCGGCGAATATTGAGTCGTCGGGAAAAAGCTCTGGAAGCTCGTTATCAAAAAGAATTGGAAATTGCGATCGCAGCAGATAAACTTAAGAAATCTCAGGATATAGCTGAATCTGAGACGATGGAGGGAGAAGAGACAGAAGCTAGGGAAATTGCCGATTTGCGCTCTTCTTTTCTGGCTACTATGCAACATCAATTCAGTGTGAAAAAACGATTGGAGTTTGACAAATGTCTGAAATGGTTGCTGCTTTGGATTTTAATTTTAATCTGGTACATCGGGATTTATTTTATCGTCTCCCTAGTGCCAATTCTGATGCAATTCAGCATTACTTTGTTAGCTACACCATTTGCATTGCTTGTGATTTGGTTTGCGATCAGTTTGGCGATTCGGGTTAGCAAAACTTTGATCGATCGCTTCATCCATCCCTGGAAAATCAATCCGGCAATTTCTTTAGCAGAAGCGCAGCGGATTGCCTTACGAACTAAAACAATTGCTGGAGCTTTAAAAGGTTTAATTACCTTTGTTTTAATAATAGTTGGTGTTCTCTGGACACTCAGCTTATTCGACATTCCTACTAGTTCAATTTTGGCTGGTGGTGCTGTGATTGGTTTAGCGATTTCTTTTGGTTCCCAAAGTTTGATTAAGGATCTTGTCAATGGTTGCTTAATTTTAATGGAAGATCAATTTGCTGTGGGAGATTTTATTCAAATAGGGGAGAAAAGCGGATTAGTAGAAAACTTGAATCTACGAGTAACTCAATTAAGAAATGCCGAAGGTCAACTGATTACAATTCCTAATAGTAATATTATAGATGTCAGTAATTTAACACGCCTTTGGTCACGGGTGGATTTTGCGATCGTAGTAGCTTACGAAAATGACCCCGAAAAAGTGTTAGAAATTCTCAGAGAAGTAGGGGAAAAACTTTATAATGAACCGGAATGGCGAGTGCGTTTACCTGAACTACCAGATGTTCTAGGTATTGATGATTTATCCCACGAGGGAATGTTAGTAAGAGTCTGGATAAAAACCGCACCGATGGAACAATGGAGTGTTGGAAGAGAGTTTCGTTTGCGAGTTCGCCAAGCTTTTGCTGCAAATAAAATCGAAATTGGCAAACCTCAAAGGATTAGTTACAACAGATCTTTAAACTAAAGATCCCCGACTTCTTCAAGAAGTCGGGGATCTAGATACTACGACTGCGCGATCGCCTCGATCGAATTTTAACGCTTCTGCCTCTGGAATTTGTGCGACTCGCTGTTCTAATTCTTCTAACTCAAATTGTTGTCTTTCAATATCTGCCAGTCGTTTTTTTTCTGCTTCTTCTCTGCGCTTTCTGTGCAATGCTTCTTGCATCGCCAATTCAATTTTGATTAGTTCTTCGGAAATTGCTAGCAGTTGTATTTCTGACTCTGCTTGTTGGATTGCTTCTACTTGATTTTGACAGTGAAATTGCAATGTTACTGCTTCTTGGAGATAATAATTCCCCCATTGCCAGCTGAGTTCGGAAAGTAAACCCTGTACTCGGATTTGCAGTTGGTGACGCGAATCTTCTAATTGTCTTTGTCGTTCTAATTCTTCTGCTTCTTGCCGTCGTCTTGCTTCAATTTGGGCCCGTCTCTGACGTTCAGCTTCTAATAATTTTTGTTTCCATTCAGCAATTTCTGCTTCGGAGAATTTAGGGGTGCCACTCATAATCCTAATTTTAGACCCGCTCTTAATTGAAGTTTTAATTAACTAAATTCAGTATTTATTTTACCCATTTTAGAACTCCATCGGTCAAAAGTCAATTTTTCGTAACTACAGCCCTAGTCGTACCACAAAATATTCTGCAAGTTCTGCCGTTTCCCGATCTGGTTAAAAACCACAAATTTATCTATTTTTATCAAAAAAGTGATATGATAACTGTACTAAGAACTATGAAAAGCATTTTATAAGTGAAAATATGAAATTACACCTGCGATTTATCTTAATTGTTCCTTTTTTATTACAAATTTTTGCAGTGGTAGGATTAACAGGATGGCTTTCTTTACGCAATGGACAAAAGGCAGTAGAAAATATTGTGATTCAATTGCAGAGGGAAATAGGCGATCGCATCGAACAACACCTCCATAATTATTTACAAAAACCCTATATCGTTAATCAAAACGTTTTAGACGCAATTAATCTAGGATATCTCAATCCCGAAAAACCCCGCAGTATGGACAAATACTTTTTACAGAAAATTAGATTGTTTGCGGGAGTTAGTGTGATTCAAGTTGGCAACGAAAAAGGCGAATTTTATGGAATAAACAACTTTAATGAAGAAGGTTTGATCATTTCGATTGTCGATCGCGCCACAGGTTACAACATGAACGGCTACGCCACCGATAGTCAAGGGAAAATGACGCAAAAGTTAATCGTTTCCATACCAAACTTCGACCCCCGTCGTCGCCCTTGGTATCTTCCCGTCGCTACCCAAGGTAAATCAATCTGGAGCGATATTTATGCTTTTCGCGGAAGCACTCAACTTGCCATAACTCTTGGGACTCCCATTTACAATCAAAATCACAAGCTAAGGGGAGTTGTTGCTACAGACCTAGTTTTGTTAGACATTAATCGATTCCTCAGTAAGTTGAAAATTGGCGAGTCAGGACAGACTTTTATTTTAGAACGTTCCGGGCTATTGGTTGCCAGTTCCACAAGGGAACATCCTTTCTACTCGACAGGTAAAAACCAAACATTACAACGACTTCCAGCTATTAATAGTCAAAATAAGTTAACCAAATTGACGGCGAAATTTTTACAGGAACGCTTTGGTGATTTCAGCAAAATTAGTGGGAGAGAGAAACTAATTTTAGAGATAAATGGCGAACGGAAATTTTTACAAATAATACCTTATCAAGATAAATTAGGTTTAGATTGGCTAATCGTGATAGTTGTGCCAGAAAAAGACTTTATGGCTCAAATTAATGCCAATACTCGCACTACCATTTTGCTGTGTATTGTCGCATTAGGCATCGCTTCTGTGTTAGGAATTTGCACTTCTCGTTGGATTTCTCTCCCGATATTGCACTTGATTCAATCCGCAGAAGCTATGTCTCGTGGCAATTTAGACCAACAAGTTTCTAATATTGTGACGATCGCAGAACTTAATACACTGTCTAATGCCTTCAATCTCATGGCAAACCAATTGAATGCTGCTTTCGCAAATCTAGAACAAAAAGTTCAAGAACGTACAACTGAACTGATGGAAGCTAACCTTGATATTCAAGAAAAAAACCAACATTTGCAACAAACTCTGCAAATATTGCAGCAGACTCAAGCTCAATTAATCCAAGCCGAAAAAATGTCGAGCTTGGGACAAGTAGTAGCAGGTATTGCTCATGAAATTAATAATCCTATTACTTTTATTTCAGGAAATATCAATCATGCTCGTGAATATGTTGAGGAATTATTTGACCTAATTGCGCTTTACGAACGAAATTCTCCTCATCCCCATCCAGCTATTCAAAAAAAATTAGAAGAAATCGAATTAGAATATTTGCGTGATGACTTGGATAAGCTGTTTAATTCTATGGAAAGAGGGAGCGATCGGATTTCTAAAATTATCCTGGGTTTGCGTAACTTCTCTCGCCTTGATGAATCAGAAAGGAAGGCAGTAGACTTACACGAAGGACTCGATAGTACGTTAATGATTTTGCAACATCGCTTAAAAGCTAATAGCGAATACTCGGAGATTGAAATCGTCAAAGATTACGGGAAACTTTCCCTAGTTAACTGCCATGCTAGCCAAATTAATCAAGTGTTTCTGAATATTCTGAGTAATGCGATCGATGCTTTAACTCAGTTTCGCGGTATTGATTATCCCAGAATTCAAATTACTACCAAAATGTCGGACGCACAAACAGTAAAGATTTTCATTGCTGATAATGGGCCGGGAATGGATGAAAGTGTTCGCCAAAAAGTTTTCGATCCGTTTTTCACCACCAAACCTGTTGGTAAAGGAACTGGTCTAGGATTATCAATTAGTTACCAAATTATTACCGAGCAACATCGAGGACAGTTACAATGTTTTTCCCAACCTGGGAAAGGTGCAACTTTTGCGATCGTCCTCCCGATTTTGTAAGGGCACAGGAGATTCTCTTAGTCCTTAGTCCTTAGTCCCTAGTCCCCTGTCTCCAGTCCCCGAATTTAGCATAATTCCTCGTTGCTGCATTCTGGAGGCAAATTCTTCTCGGAAACCTTTCAGGGCGGGAACGCCAGTAAAATAGAATGCGCCTGTAACATCTATGCCAAATTCTAGTCCTGCCGATCGATCGCCCTTCCCCAACTCTACCGCTAAAATTTGCTCGTAGCGATCGCTCAACAACAACAATCTTTGATTACTGGAACCTCGCCACAGCAAATCACCATGTAAGGATTCAATATACAATCCATCTACTAGTAAATCAATGCGATCGAGCAATAATTTTTGCGCTGCTGTTCCCTGTTGTAGTTGCTCCCAACGGTAGCTAGTGTAACACATGACACCCAAGTTTTTGCTCTCACGAATTTTATCAATTAAATTTACCAAAGCTGCTGCTTGTAGCATTGGTTCTCCGCCAGAAATTGTAATTCCTTCAATATCTGGTTGTGCTAAAATCCAGTTGGTTAGTTCGGTTATGCTGATAGTTTCTCCCCCTGTTTCATCCCAAGATTCGGGAACTAAGCAACCTGAACAGGCAAACTTGCAACCTTGTACCCAAATTACTGCTCTTTTGTCAGGCCCTAATACCATTACAGGCGATTGACGGCGAAAAATACGTAAATAATTTTGGCTACTCTTATTAATCATTATTAAGTTTGGGTATAATTTCCAGGACTTACGCAAAGCCTCCATCCTTCGGGTGCGTTAACGCCAGTGTAACGCACCATTTCACTTACGCAAAGCCTCCATCCTTCGGGTGCGTTAACGCCAGTGTAACGCACCATTTCACCATATTTAGCGTCGCTGCGTAAGTCCTGATTTCATCTAATTGCCTACAGCATAGCAGTCTTCTTGACAAGGGCGATCGCTTCTGCCTCTGCTTATATATCCGGCACCTCTTTCCAGTCTGCCCTAAGAAGTAAAAAACTGCTGCAAAATTTACATCTTTTGAAACAAACCGAAATTGCCACAAGATAGATGATGAAAGCGGCGGAAATTTGGCATATATAGAATTGAAATTTAGAAAATACTTTTTATAGACTTATGTTTGACCTAATGCAAGCGGCTGTTAAACCATTAATTGATAACACTGTTACGCCTTTAACCATTAACTGGAAACTGCTGGATGTTGCTTACCAATTATATTTGGAAGCGCCGCAAGATTCTTCTCCATTAATAAACTTAAAAGAACTTTCTCGAAAAACTGGCGCAAGTATGCTCGAATGTCGTAATGCAATTGTGGAAGCAAATAGATTGGGGAAATTTCCCAATTGTAGCCTCGAATCTTAAGTATTGGAAGTTTAGATTATTGCGGTTGTATTGCGATAGTCTAAACTCCACTATTTTAAAAACATATTTATAAGTTGTTTAGAATCAAGGCAAATTCTATCGAGTCAGCGATCGAATATCTATGACAGAAAATCAGAAAAAGCGCACAGTGTTTGCACCTCAACCAACATTAGTTTTATCCTCTAATCTCCCAGCTAATCGCATTATCAGCGTTGAACTAAATGATAATGAAGATGTAGAGTGGATGTGGGCAACATTGCCTGATGGTACAAAGTATGTCAGTGGTTATATTATTGTTAAAAAAACTGTATAGTTGTTGCAGTAACTCCTGATCTCCCCGTCGTAGGGGTAATTCATGAATTACCCCTACGACGGCAGGAGATGAATTGCGATCAATAACTCAGATTGAGTGTAACAAATCAATATAATAATTGACGAGAGCAATTTTTTCGATCGCTTATCCCAGATCTTGCACTCAAAGGAGGTAGAACCTCCCACATCTCGTACATCTCGTTCCCAGGTTCAACCAGGGAACGAAAAATAGAGGCTCTGCCTCCTGATGCAAGATCTCAGTTATCCCCTTTTCTCGTTTCTCGTGTTTCTCGTTCTCGTGTTTCTCGTTCCCAGGTTCAACAAATGGAACGAAGTCTAGGAGGTTCTACCTCCACTGCCGCCAGATCGGAATCAGAACGTCTCTACATTATGGTTAATCAAGTCGATATAAGTGTTTTTGACAAATTTTAAGTAACATTATTGACTAATATAAAATATTTTTCCAGTCAGCAAACTACGATCTTGTCAGTTAATTGAAAAGTAGTGTAAAACAGTTTTAAAGCTTAGGCAAAAAACCAGAGTTATAAGCAACAAAGTACCGAGAACATTGTTTAGTTCTTGTGACACTTGCGTAACTCCTAGTTTGTTTAATTGTAGGGGCGGGTTTAGAGGACAATCCTTGATTCTCACAAACAATATCTAGACAAAACCGCCCTTACCATGCAATGTTTATCGAACCGGACACAAATTCCTGCATAATCTCTCAAAATGACACCCATCTATTATTAGTACCCATTAAAAGCTAACCAACAAAAAGCATCATTTAAATCAGAGGCAGTATGGCATCTATCCAAAGAAGGATATTTTGGTTTTACCAATCTTTAGCAAGTGCTTTAGCCCTAACTTTTCCCAGCCATCTCCCCTTCATCTTACCAGCCGCTGCCCAGCCAATTATCCCAGCCAAAGATGGTACTGGCACAGTAGTAACGCCGAAAAATGGTAATCAATTTGACATTACTGGCGGAAGTACCTCAAAAGATAACGCTAATTTATTTCATAGTTTTACTGAATTCGGATTAAGTCAAGGTCAAATTGCTAACTTCCTATCTCGACCGGAAATCCAGAATATTTTAGCCAGAATAAACGGTGGCAATGTTTCTTATATTAACGGATTGATTCGAGTTACTGGAGGCAATTCTAACTTATTTTTAATGAATCCATCGGGGATTGTTTTTGGGGCAAATGCTAGTTTAAATGTTCCCGCAGCTTTTACAGCGACGACTGCGAATGGGATTGGTTTTGGCAATAATTGGTTTAATGCTGTTGGGACTAATAATTATGCGGAATTAATTGGCAAACCCAACGTTTTTGCTTTTACGATGAATCAACCCGGAAGCATTATTAATTCCGGGAATTTAAGCGTGGGATTAGGGCAAGATTTAACTTTACTTGCGGGTACAGTAATTAATACCGGACAATTAACAGCACCCGAAGGTAATATTACAATTGCGGCGGTTCCTGGTTCTAGTTTAGTGCGATTGAGTCAGGCGGGATTTTTGCTGAGTTTAGAAATTCAACCAATTGGAAATAACAGCAATTTACCGAATAATTTTCCTTTGTCAATTGCATCTTTACCGCAAATGTTAACTGGAGGAAGCGGGGGAAATGCAACGGGGGTGCAAGTCAATCAAGATGGAAGTGTAGAATTAATTGGTTCGGGAATTAGGATACCGCAAGAAGGTAATACAGCTATTGCTTCTGGCAATATTAACGTATCCACACCCCCATTTAGCAAGGGGGGAATTGGTGGTTCGGTTAATATTTTAGGTGGTAAAGTTGGGGTTATTAGTAGTAATATCAACGCTTCTGGGACTAATGGCGGTGGTGTTGTCCGTGTAGGTGGAGATTATCAGGGGAAAGGTGCTTTACCGAATGCGGCGCGGACTTTTGTGAGTAAAGATTCGGTGATTTCGGTTGATAGTTTGATTCTGGGAAATGGCGGAAAAGTAATTGTTTGGGGAGATGAAGCAACCCGTTTTTATGGGACGATTACAGCGCGGGGTGGAATGCAGGGTGGGGATGGTGGATTTGTTGAAGTTTCGGGGAAAGAATCATTAGATTTTCAGGGAAATGTTAATACTTTAGCAGCAAATGGAAATGCAGGAATGCTGTTGCTCGATCCAACAGATATAACGATCGTATCAAGTGGGGGTTCGTTTACAGCATTGACTGATGTGGATGAATTTGGCGATCCTAATAATGGTGAAAATAAAATTAATGCTGCTTTGATTGATGCGGCGACTACTAATGTAACTTTGCAAGCTAGTAATGACATTACTTTTAGTGCGCCGATTAATATTGCAGCGGCGGGAGTTGGGATTACAGCGCAAGCTAATAACAATATTAATGTTAATAACAATATTACGACAAATGGGGGAGCAGTTACCCTGAATGCCGATGCTGATAATAGTGGTGCAGGCGCACTTAGTATCAACAATGGAACAATTAATGCTGGAGGAGGCAACATTAATCTCACAGGCATGGGAGGAAATGGTGGTAGTCAAAACTACGGCATCGCTATTTACAATAGTGGTGCAGTAACAACTACAGGAACGGGAACAATTACCCTCATTGGTACTGGTGGCACTGGCATAGATGATAATAGCGGAATATTCCTAGATAACTCCAAGATCAAAACAGCAGACGGAAATATCACCTTCACTGGCAAGGGTGGTAATGGGAGTGGAAAAAGCAACCGAGGCATCAATATTCAAAATGGTAGCGAAATCACAAGTACGGGGACAGGTGCGATCGAGCTTATTGGCGATGCTGGTACAGGCACGGATAGTAACATAGGAATATACATAAATTCATCCAGTGTCAACTCAGCAAATGGAAATATCACCTTCACTGGCACTGGTGGCAAAGGTACTGGAAACAGCAACCGTGGCATTAACATTCAAGGCACTAGCTCTCTCAATAGCACCGGGAATGGCACAATTACCCTAAAGGGAAAAGGTGGCTCTGGAAAAGATAACAATATTGGGATATTTATAGATATAGACGATAATGCTGGTAACAATGGTCAGAGTGACCCTAGAAACTCCGATAGCGTCGATAGTAATAGTGTGATATCCACAGGTAGTCCCAGCGAAAACGGTGCTCAAGCCGGAAAAATCGAACTGATTGGCATTGGTGGTGATGGCACCGGAATACGCAACCGAGGCATTAATATTCAAGGTAAGAGCATTCTCAATAGCGCTGGGAATGGCACAATTATCCTCAATGGGAAAGGTGGTTCTGGTGGAACCAATAGCAATATTGGCATATTTATAGATAATTCTGCGCTCAACACAGGTGGAACGATTGAACTGATTGGCAAGGGTGGTAATGGAACTGGAGAAAGCAACCGAGGCATCAATATTCAACAAGGCAGCGCAATCACAAGTACAGGGACAGGTGCGATCGAGCTGACTGGCGCTGGCGGCAACGGTACAGATGATAACCTTGGGATATTTCTAAGTTCAAAATCCAAAGTCAACTCAGCAGGTGGAAATATCACATTCACTGGTGAGGGTGGTAATGGAACTGGAATACGCAATCGAGGCATCAATATTCTAAATGGTAGCGAAATCACAACCACAGGCACAGGTGCGATCGAGCTGACTGGCACAGGCGGCAATGGCACGAATCAAAACAACGGGATATTTCTAAGTTCAAACTCCAATATCAACACAGCAGATGGAAATATCACCTTTACTGGCAAGGGTGGTAATGGAACTGGAGAAAGCAACCGAGGGATCAATATTCAAAACACTAGCACACTCACAAGTACGGGGACAGGTGCGATCGAGCTGACTGGCACAGGCGGCACTGGCACGAATGAAAATAACGGGATATTTCTAGATACAAACTCCAATATCAGCACAGCAGATGGAAATATCACCTTCACTGGCAAGGGTGGTAATGGTACTGGAATACGCAACCGAGGGATCAATATTCAAAACACTAGCACACTCACAAGTACGGGGACAGGTGCGATCGCACTTACTGGCGCTGGCGGCACTGGCACGAATGAAAATAACGGGATATTTCTAGATACAAACTCCAATATCAGCACAGCAGATGGAAATATCACCTTCACTGGCAAGGGTGGTAATGGTACTGGACAATTCAATGGAGGCATCACTATTCAAAACAGTAGCAAAGTCAAAAGCACGGGGACAGGTGCGATCGCTCTGACTGGTACTGGTGGCGATGGCACAAACAACAACAACGGAATCAGAATTTCTGACTTAAATACTGAAGTTAGTACAGTCAATGGAAGTATTAGCTTGATAGGAAAGGGTGGTGTTAATGGAACCGAGACTAATAACTATGGCATTAATATCTTTAATAGTGCTGTAGTGAAAAGTACTGGAACGGGTGCAATTAATCTTACTGGCGATGGTGGCACTGGCACAAATGATAATATCGGCATACGCCTGGATAACTCGACACTCAACACAGCAGGTGGAAATCTGATCCTCATGGGTGTTGGTGGTAATGGAACTGGAGAAAGCAACCGAGGGATCAATATTCAAAACACTAGCACACTCACAAGTACAGGGACAGGTGCGATCGCACTTACTGGCACTGGCAGCACTGGCACGGATAACAACATTGGGATATTCCTAGATGCAAACTCCAAGATCAACACAGCAGGTGGAAATATCACCCTCACTGGTACTGGTGGCAATGGGACTGGAATCCGCAACCGAGGCATCGATATTGAAGACGATAGCGCACTCACGAGTACGGGGACAGGATCGATCGAACTGACTGGCACTGGCGGCACTGGCACGAATGAAAACAACGGGATATTCCTAAGTTCAAACTCCAATATCAACACAGCAGATGGAAATATTACCTTCACTGGTAAGGGTGGTAATGGTACTGGACAATTCAATAGAGGTATCACTATTCAAAACAGTAGCAAAGTCAAAAGCACGGGGACAGGCGTGATCGCTCTGACTGGTACTGGTGGCAATGGTACGAATAAGAACAGTGGGATAGTTGTAGATTCCGCTACAGTCAGCGTCAATCATGGAGATATCGCCCTTAATGGTATTGGTGGTAGTGGGACTAACTTCTCCAATGACGGCATTGACCTTTATGATAATGCCAAGTTGGAAATTACAGGAACGGGAAACATTACTATTTATGGTACTGGTGGGGGTCAAGGGAGTCAAACCAATGGGAATGACGGAATATGGCTACCAGATCCGGGAAATATTATTGTAAATGATGGAAAGATTGACTTTATCGGCATTAGCGGTAATGGAACTGATAGTCTAGCAATTAGGTTTGAAAGTGATGTTACATTCAAATCTCCAGTAACATTACGATCGCTCGAAGGTTCGATCGACACATCATTTTCTAATATCACTGGAACGGGTAATGCCAGCATTACCCTAGAAGCAAACGGAGATATCACTACTGGCAATATCACCACTCCCGGAAATGCAATAACTATCATCAGCACAAACGGCAATATTGATACTAGTGCAGGCACTCTTGATTCTAGTTCTACAACAGGTAATGGAGGTGCAATTACCCTTTCTGCTCCTGGTGATATTATCACAGCAGATATTTTTTCTTTTAGTCAGGGTTCTCCGGGAAATGGGGGTAAGATCACCATTACTAGCACTGGCGGTCTAATTGATACCAGCTTAGTTAGCTTAGATTCTAGTGCAACGAATGGAATGGGAGGCGCTATTACTCTTTCTTCCCCCACTAATATCGTTGCAGAGAATATCAATGCTAATGGCGCTACCAGTGGCGGTGACATTAATTTAACTAGCAATAAATTTGAGTTAGTAGGTGGAGATAACTCAATATCTAGTCAAAATGGTACTTTAACTTTACAGCCTTTTACACCTAGTCAAAATTTAGATATTTCGCTAATAAATCTAGATCCGTTTCAAGATGGATTTAACTCTATTACTATTGGCAGAATCGATGGAACGGGAACTTTAACTATTGGAAATCCCATCACTTTTAACGATCCGACAATTATACGCTCTCCCCAAGGATCGATCGCCCTCAACGCACAACTCACTGGTACAGACAACGCCTCCATTACCCTCAACGCCGCAACCATAAACCTCAACGCCAATATCACTACAAATAATCAAAATATCGCCATTAATGGTAATTCTATTCTCGGTAATGATCTGAACTTTACCACTGGCACTGGTGCCGGAGATATCAGTTTTTCTGGTACTGTTGAAGGCAACCGTAATTTGACTGTTAATGCTGGTACTGGGAATGTTGCATTTGCGGGAGCGATCGGCAATACTAACCCTCTGAGCAGTTTAAATATCAACGGTCAAAATGTTAATATTAATTCTACCACCAAAGTAGCAGGAAATATCAACATCACCTCTACTGGTACTCTGAATTTAAATAATACTCTAACTACTACTAATAACGGTAATCTCACCCTTACTAATACACAAGACTTAACTTTACAAGCAGATAACTTTAGTTTAGATGGCGCTTTTACGCAAAATGGTATTGGCTCAGTCTCCATTTCTGGTAATCTGAATACTACGAATGACGATATCAGTTTTAGTTCTCCAGTCACATTAATTGGCAACACTACCTTCAATCCAGGAACTGCTAAAATTTACTTTGGTTCTACTTTGAATGCTGGTGATTATCCTTTGAATTTAAGGGCAGGTGAAATTGATTTTAATGGTGCAGTATCGGGGAATAATACTATTTTACTCGAACCTGCAACAGCCAAACAAAATATTGTTATTGGTGATTCTAGTAATACCACCGATGCTTTAGATTTAACTGCTGCCGAAATAGCTAATCTGCAAAATGGTTTTAGTGCAATTACTATTGGCAGAATAGATGGAACGGGAACAATTACTATTAATAACAGTACGTTTAACGATCCGGTAACGATTCGATCGGGAAATGGAACAATTAACCTGAATGGTAATTTAACTGGAACAGGTGACGCTTCAATTACATTGAATGCTGCTACAACTACTTTAAAGGGAAATATTACTACAGAAAATCAAAATATTGCGATCGGCAATAAGATCGTACTAGATGCAGATGTTTTCCTAAATACAGGTACAGGCGCGGGAGATATTAACTTTAACGGTTTATTGGATGGGACAAAACAATTGCAATTAAATGCAGGTACAGGTAATATCCGATTTAAAGATGCTGTTGGTAGTAGCACTCCTTTAAGTAATTTGGAAATTACCAATGCTAATAATGTTTTTGTCGCTAGTGGAATTAGAACTAATAATAGTTCCCTCACTTTTAACGCACCCGTTACTCTGACTGAAAATGCTGTGTTTAATACAGGTAATGGCAATATCACTTTCGGTAAGACTGTCGATAGCGAAGCAGGAGAAGCTAATAATTTAACCCTGATTGCTGGAACTGGTAATGTTAATTTTAATGGTGTCGTCGGTGGGGGAACAAATCAACAACTTGGTGCGATTTTAATAGAAAGTGCGGCTAACTTGTCCGCTACTTCAAATATTAACGCTAATAGTCTGCAATACACAGGAGGCACAGGAACAATTTCCTTGCAAGGCAATGTCATAACTAATGGTAATGCTGGCGTAAATTTAATCACTAATGGTAATATCAACACAGCTAATTTTACTTCAAAAGGTGGTAATATTAGCCTAATTAGCAACAATGGTACTGTTACAACTGCTAATCTCGATTCTTCATCTACTACGGGAAATGGAGGTGCGATAAACCTTTCTGCTCTTAATAATATCACCACAGGCAATTTAACTTCTAGTTCAGAAAATAATGCGGGTGGAAATATCACTGTTAATAGTACAAGTAGTATAAATGGAACTGTCACAACTGGTGACTTAAAGGCTTCAGGTAATAGTAAAGGTGGAGATATTACTGTCAAAGCACAAACTGCGATTACTGCTGGAAAAATTAATTCTAGTGCTGTTATAGGTGATGGTGGTAATGTTTTTCTCGATCCAGATTTTGATATCGTAGTTGAATATATTAACGCTCAAGGTGGAACTAGCGGTCAAGGTGGTAATGTAGATATTACTAGTAAACAATTTTTCCAAGCGAAGGGTAGTTTTCAGGCTCTCAATGGACTAGATGCTAGCATTTCCACTGCTGGGGGAGCGGGTGGTGGTGCAATTAGAATTCGTCATGCAGGTGGAGATGGAGTAGATCCGATCGCACCTTTTATTATTGGCGATGCTAGCACTAATGGAACTGCTGGAGCTATCACCAGTGGAACATCTACACTGGCGCAAGGCGAAAGTTTTCCCCGTTCCTTCTCGCGGGGTGATATTCAACTAGTGACTGATGACGGGATCACGCTACAACCACAACCGCAACCACAACCGCAACCGCAACCACAGCCGCAACCGCAACCACAACCACAACCGCAGCCACAACCGCAACCGCAACCACAACCACAACCGCAGCCACAACCGCAACCACAGCCGCAACCGCAACCGCAGCCAGAACCACAACCGCAGCCACAACCGCAACCACAACCGCAACCACAACCGCAGCCACAACCGCAACCACAACCGCAACCACAACCGCAACCACAACCGCAACCACAACCACAACCACAACCACAACCACAACCGCAGCCACAACCACAACCACAACCGCAGCCACAACCACAACCACAACCACAACCGCAGCCGCAACCGCAACCGCAGCCACAACCGCAACCACAACCACAGCCACAACCGCAGCCACAACCGCAGCCACAACCACAGCCACAACCGCAGCCACAACCGCAGCCACAACCACAACTATCTAATCAAGTAGAGCGATCGCTAACTCCCCAAGAAAACCCTGCACCTCAACCAATTATAAATTCCGCTGCTAATTTAGAACTAGACACATCGATCGCTGCGATTGAAGAATTTTTCACGCGAGAATACGAAGTGTATTTAGGTCAACCTCCAGTGACGCGAATTCAAACAATATCAGAAATTGTCACAAGATTGCGGGAAAATGAACAAGAAACTGGTGTTAAAACTGCTTTGGTTTATATTGTATTCAATCGCCGCAAATTAGGAACCAACAGTGTTTTAATTTGTCCATTATCTCAATCTAGGGAAAATCTAGAACAGACAGAAGAGCAACAGAAATTATGCGATCGCAACCCTGAAGATCCGGCAAATTTAATTTTATTAACTAGCAAGGGCATAAACATTAATTTACCAATACCTAATACTAAACGACAGGAAGTAGAAGCCTTAGTTAAGGAAATGCGGGAAGGAATAACAATTCCCTATCGAGATATTGCGCCCGATCAATACCTGAATGCTGCTCAGAAATTATATCAATTACTAATTGCACCAATTGAGCCAACTTTACAGAAGGAAGGTATCAACCATATTGTCTTCATTCCAGATAGGGGGATTCGCTCTCTACCATTTGCCGCACTGCATGACGGAAAGCAATTTCTGATCGAAAAATATAGTCTTGGCATCATGCCCAGCTTTAGCTTAACACTACCTCGCTACAGTAATATTTCTAATACGCCAATCCTAGCAATGGGCGCATCAGAATTTCCTAATGCCCCAGAGTTAAATCCTTTACCGGGAGTCCCCCTTGAGTTAACTAATATTACTAGTAATAACTCATATCCGAATCAATCAATTCTCAATGAAAAATTTACCTTGGACAGTTTTATCACTCTCAGAAATACTCCCAAATTTAAAATAGTTCACTTAGCCACTCATGCTGGGTTTGACAAAGGCGATCGCAACAATGCTTTCATTCAATTTTGGGATACTAAATTACGGTTTCCTGAAATAGAAAAACTCCAATTGAAAAAACAGGAAATAGAATTGTTAGTTCTCTCTGCTTGCAATACGGCGGTGGGAGATGAACAAGCTGAATTAGGTTTTGCATCATTAGGATTACAAACCGGAGCCAAATCTGCAATAGCAAGTCTTTGGTCTAGCAGTGATGTGGGAACATTAGGATTAATGGTCGAATTTTACGCACAATTAAAGCTAGGAAAAACTCGCGCTCACGCTATTAGGGAAGCTCAAATTGCCATGTTGAAAGGAAGTGTTACCTTGAGAACCGGACAATTGTTAATTTCTCGTGGGGCAGCGGTATCGCTACCTTCAGAAATTGCTCCGAGTGAAATAGACTTTTCTCACCCTTATTATTGGGCGGGATTTACTTTAATTGGAGATCCTTGGTAATATCCATACAGCATATTTATGTTGGTTTTTCTGTCCAGATTTTTTACCCGACTGGCGCTCTAGTGGTTATTTTGCATTACTATTTTTACCTAAAACTTGGTAAACATCGACAGATTGTTCTCTTCCTTTCAGTTGTACGGAACCAATAAATTCTGTGGTAAATTTATCTTTAATATATTCGTAAGTTTGTCCGCTAATTAAAATTCGACAAATGTTACTCTCTAAGGATTTATCGTAACTTTCCAAGCGAGCAGCTATGTTAACAGTATCGCCAATAGTTGTATAGTTCAATCTTTGACGAGAGCCTAAACTTCCCGCTACTACAGTTCCCGTAGCAATTCCTACACGCATCATCACTACAGGAAGTTGTTTTTCTTGCCATTGCTGATTGAGTTGTTGCAATTTTTCGCCCATTTCTACGGCACAATTAACTGCTGCGATCGCATCTTGAGCAATTTCTTTTTCTGTAGTTCTAGGAATGGGAACACCAAATACAACCATTACCGCATCGCCAATAAATTTATCCACCACACCATCGTTATCTATCACTACTTGAGACATGACTTTCATATAATCATTGAGCCAAAACATTAAAGTTTCTGGCTCAGTTTTTTCTGTAATAGTTGTAAAACCTTTAATATCAGTAAATAACACTGTTGCTGTCATTTTTTGTCCCAACAATTGTCCTTCTCTTAGTAACTGATGGCGATCGCTCCAAACAGCTTGAGCAATTTTGGGGCTAACGTGCTGACCGAGCAAAGTCATTACTGTTAATCGATCTTGTCGTTCAATATAATTAATATAAGCTGTGATGCCAACTTCCGAGCAAATTAAAGCTAACAAAGAAGGTATAACCGGAATCCACCATCCGAAAAGAAAAGCAATGTAACTACTACCAACAATCGATACTCCCACCAACAAAATACTAATTATTTTCCAACGAATTCGTAATAAATGAAATCCTAAAATTGCGCCCACAGCCGAAAAAACCCCAATCAAACATATTTCGCATTCTTCCGACCAAGATTTAATTAAAGCACGTCCATCTAAAGCAGCACTAATAAGTTGACTGCTCAGTTCTGCGTGAATTTCTACTCCTGGTGTAGGTTCTAATATATTAAAACTATAAGGAGTAAAAAAGCTATCTTTGACACTTTCTGCATTTGAACCAATTAACACAACGCGATCGCGGATTAGCTCGCCAGAAACTTGATTTTTTAGTACATCACTTATGGAAACAGTTTCAAAAATTCTGCAATCTTTTTGCTGTTTTTTCCCTCGGCATTTATGAGAGCGAAAATTTAATAAAACTTGGTATCCACCCGAATCTAAATTTATATAACCGCCGTAATTTTCCGTCAATGGATATACTTCAGCTTTTCCTAACTTATAAATACTTAAGTTATTATCTATTGCTTCAAAATTAATCCCCTGTTTCTCTAAGTACCTATCAGCCAATTCTGCACCTAGAGAGGAAATTGATTTATTTTTTTGTTTTTCAAGAGATATGAAAGCGCGACGCACTTTACCATCGGCATCGAATGGGATGTCGCTAGCAGCAACTTGATTTAACTTGTCCAAGGTAGGTGGAGGAGCAACTGAATTTTTTTCATTGCCAATTTTGGTAATTCCAATTAAGTTAGGTGTGGTTTCAAACAAGGAAACTAATTCTTTACCTCCCGGTTCAACAGGCAAATCTCGATAAATATCTAAGCCGATTACTCTCGGCTGAAATTTTTTGATTTTCAGCAATAATTCGGCTAATTTGCGATCGGAAATCGGCCATTGACGCAACTTTTTAATATCTGTTTCCGTAATTTCTACCAACAAAATCCGAGAATCTGTTGGTTCTTGTGGTCGCCAGCGAAAAAAACTATCAAGTGTGGCTAACTCCAACAGCTGCAAAAGTCCTATTCCTCGCAATGCAATCACAAGTAAAGCTACTGTTGGTACGGTGATTAACACTCCCCGCCATTCACTCAATAATTGCCGTAGCTTTTGGAGTTTCATGCTCACTTTTTCCGAATTTAGCGCTATTTGGCTGGTTTGCAACAATCAATCAAGGGATAGGAAACTATTTCTTTTAAATTTTCTGCTTGTAGGAGTTCTTCCCACATAGTCGCTGCATTAGAATTCATACCAGTTTTCGGGCGCAGTTCAGCTACAGTTTGCAGAGCATCATACCAAAGATTGTTTTGTTGATAAACTCGCGCTTTTTCTAAAGAGTTAGGATTTCCTTGAATTTTAGCGATCGCTTCATTAGGCGCTACTCGCTTAATTTCTCCACTTTTTATGATATCTTCCGAGCGATCGTCATTCGGCTTACAATGTAATAAAAAACGCCACTCATAATTATTATCTATCTTTAGAGGTGGTTTGTCTTTGGGTAGTTGTATGCTGATAATACCAGGAATGCCACTTAACTCGAAAGTTGTTTGATAAACTAATTGTTTTTCAGTGCGATCGTATAAAACAAATTCTCCTGTCTTAGATTTTGTTTGCGGCACGAACACAAAAAAAGTAGGATATTTCTCCACTGTTAACCCCTCTTTATTATTAGGGATTAATAGGGTGATATCTGGCTGGAAATTTAAATTTACATCTTGCGGACATCCTCCTCTGGTTCCCCCGCCACCAGTACCCCCCCTTGGTCTACCCGGTCTACCGGGAGGAGGAGTGGGAACAGAGCTAATTTTTATAGGTAAATTTTGGTTAATTTGACTTGAGTCTTGTAGTGGTGATTCAACTTTTCTCAAATCCGCACCAAAACCTAAGTTTAAAGGAAAAAGCAGCAAAAATACCGATAAATACAAGCAATCTTGTTTCGCCGTCATCTTAAATTTTATCCTCCCTACATAACTTTCTGACGACTTACTTTCAATACAGGTCGGTTTGTTCATATTTAGCCTGCTAAAATGTAGATTTGGGAAATTTAATACCCTATTTTGCTTAGAGAATAATTTTTTCTGACATCGGGTCTGTAAAATCTAATACTAACTAAGTTTGGTGCAGAACAATTAGCTAAAATTACAGTCTTTTTTAATCAGAGTACTAAGAATATCGGTTCGGCAAAAAGACCGTGTTTCTGAGGTGTACTCTAACTGAAAACTGTTAGATCGTTTGATTGAGATAAAGAGCTTTATTCGCAATTATAGTGATTGAGTTTGGACTTTGGCAAGATCAACTTGGCTACTAACAGAATGTAGTCAAAGGCAGTTGGTGAGAGCAATAGCAAAAACTTACCTTTTTCCTCTAAAAAGTTGGTGGGGGTAGGGACACGGCATCATTAATATTTGCAATTCTTACCGTTATCTCTTTCATGCCGTGTCCCTACAATTTCCTGGAAAAAAGCCAGGATAAAAGCGCCAAAAGGTCAATAAAGCCTTTTGCACTTGTTTTGAGCAAAAAAGTCGCTTTCACCCTTGCCTATCTTACTTTTTACCTTTATTCAGCAAACCCTAATTAGTGGTTATTTCTGCGGCGCTGCACTAGTAAAAGAAGGTAGAAGGAAAGAGGCTTGTACAAAATCATTTCTTAATATTGGTTTATATAGTTTGCGATCGCATAATGAAGTACGATTGAGCAAAGCGATCTACTGAAATGTGGGTGATGGTTTAGGGTGGTAGTGGTTATCAATGTATACTGACATCAGTTGGCGGTTCTCCCTTAGCCGGACGCAAAGGTTATTTGTTTTGCATTAATCCGGCGCGACAATGGCAATTTTGGTTGGGAACTGGGCAACCCAAGGGATTTTGGCAGGTGATAACTGGGTCTGTAGCTAGGCAAAATTCTTGGGCGCATTTAGCAGGAGCTTACGATCGCTACGGCTCTGGCGAAGATTTTTTATTTTTAGACGGGCAACTTATTGCCCAAACAGCTAACACAGAAAAAGGCAAACCTAAGCAGAGCCAAATCCCGCTAGGAGCCTTACAAAAAGGACTTCATACAATTTCCATTACCACATCGAATGGTGTCGATGCCGCACATCTTATAGATTACTTACAACTCCAAAATTCTAAACTTATGGCCTCAAAATCAACTTCTCAAACTGGGGGCCTTGCTGGGAAGCAAGCCCCCCTCAAAAGGCAACCAATCAGGTTCTCAACAGCAATCCGCTCAGTCTGGTGGAAAAGGTAGTGGGTCGCTTGGTGGACTTACTCCTGTAACGGGGAAAACTTTGACGGTGCGAGTGTAGGCGGAAAAGTTGGGGGTAAATTATATAGCTATTGCTGGCCCCGAAATTATTGGTAAATATTATGGTGAGGCGGAGTTACGCTTGCGGCAAGTTTTCCAAAAAGCTTCAACCTCTGCACCTTGTTTGATATTTATTGACGAAATTGATAGTTTGGCTCCCGAACGCAGCAAAGTTGAGGGGGAAGTGGAAAAGCGGGTAGTAGCACAACTTCTCAGTTTGATGGATGGCTTTGCTCAATTAAATGGGGTGATTGTTTTAGCTGCTACTAATCGTCCCGATCATGTCGATCCGGCGTTGCGTCGTCCGGGTAGGTTTGATCGAGAGGTGTGTTTTCGCGTTCCCGATCGCAACGGCAGGTTAGAAATTTTACAGATTCACACGCAGACCATGCCCTTGGCTTTTACGGTGAATTTGGAGGCAATTGCAGATTTGGCGATCGGTTTTGTCGGCGCAGACTTACGCGCCCTTTGCCAAAAAGCAGCGTATAATGCCTTACACCGAGTCAATCCTTCCCTAGATGACCCCGCCCTACCCGAAAATTTGTGGATTGAGCATCAAGACTTTCTGGGAGCTTTGCAAGATGTGAAACCTTCGGTGTTGCGTCCGGTAACAATTCAAACTTCAAATGTTACTTGGGATCAAATTGGTGGGTTAGAAAATATCAAAGCCATTTTGCAAGAATCTGTAGAAGGTGCGTTACTTTATCCCGAACTTTATCAACAGATGAAAGCAGTTTCGCCGCGTGGGATTCTGCTTTGGGGACCACCGGGAACTGGCAAAACTTTGTTAGCAAAAGCAGTAGCAGCACAAGCTAGAGCTAATTTTATTGCAGTCAATGGGCCAGAATTTTGGTATAAAGAGAAATTGAGATACAGCTTTTATGAAGGGTGTTTAATTCAGCAAGTCTGTGTCTGAATCGCTCATAACTCCCGGAAAGAAATCAGGGTTTTCTATTTCTTGCCAAGTATAAGAAATCTCAGACGGAAAAGTTCGCAGTTCCATTAATGTTTCCCGAACAGCTAAGTCTCTGCCATCAGCCCAAGCTTTTTTCAATATTTCATCTAAGCTAGATTTTAGGCTAGGACTTTCTTGGAGTAAATCGGTAACTTTCCGGCGCTGTTCCCTGATTGTCGCCACCCAATTTCTAGACCTTCTGTTGGGTTGATACTCCCATTTCAACGGATTTAACTTTTTGTATTCGGAAGCAAAACCAGAAAAATATTTAACATCTCGGCGGAATCTTTTGTGTCATGAGAAAGTGTTAGAACAAGCAATGAGTGAAGGTTTTCCTAACCTTTTACCGCTACGTTTTGGATTGGTAGTGAAAGATTGGGAAGCAGTTACCAATCACTTGATCAATCCTTATAAGGAAAAATTGGAACAGTTATTTGTCAAGTTAAGTGGACAACGAGAAGTTAGTGTTAAGGTATTTTGGAATAGCAATTCGGAAATGCAAGCGTTGTTAGTATCAAATCCTAGTTTAAAGCAAAAACGGGATATGTTGGAAGGTAAAACTTTAAGAATGGAGGAAGTAATCGAAATAGGCAAAATAATAGAAGAAGGTTTGCAACTTCGCAAGGAAGAAGTTATTAATACGTTTCGGAATGAATTGGATATTTTAGCAGAAGAAGTGATTGAAAATGATACAATGACGGAAGAAATGATTTACAATACGGCTTATTTGATTCCTTGGGATAGCGAAGCGAATTTTAGTGAAAGGGTAGATGCGATCGATCAAAAATTTGGCGATCGTCTACGAATTCGGTACAACAATTTTACTGCTCCTTATACATTTGCTCAACTTGAATAATCAGTATAAATGAAAGTAGAGGTTTACTTATGATGACGCTGCTTAAACTATTAACATTTCCTGTTTCAGCGCCGCTGAGTGGAATTTTTTGGATTGGAGAACAACTTTCAGAACGCGCCAATACCGAATTAAATGATAAAGAGAATTTGCAAAAGCAATTATTAGCCTTGCAATTAACCTTTGATTTGGGTGATATTTCCGAAGAAGAGTTTGAGATTCAAGAAGAAGAACTGTTGCTGCAAATTCAAGCAATGGAAGAAGCAGAAGATTAGGTACGTAGTTGCGCTTCAGCGCTCTTATTATCTCGGAGATAAGAGCGCTGAAGCGCAACTACGTACTTATTATTAATATTCCAGAAAAAAGGTTTCAAACTTACTTGTTTCAGAATTCTCTTTATTATCAGCCGATTTTTTATCAGGAGTAGTGCGATTAGCTGCACTCCACCTGAGATAAAATGACCGGAAAAAGTGCCTCCCAATTTCAGCGATTTTATTGCTGAAGAAAGACAGTTAATACTGGTTGGCGGGAAAGGAGGAGTGGGAAAAACTACGGTAGCAGCTGCGATCGGTTGGGCGTTAGCAAATCGCTATCCTGAAAAAAATATTCGGATGATTTCGATCGATCCTGCTCATTCTTTAGGCGATGCTTTTGGCACACAATTAGGACATGAACCAACTCAAATTCTGCCTAATTTAAGCGGTCAAGAAATCGACGCTGAGATAGTTTTGGAAAAATTTCGTAATGATTATCTTTGGGAATTAGCCGAAATGATTAGCGGCGAAGGAACGGAGGAAGGCGCAATCAAAATTGCTTACACTCCCCAAGCTTGGCGGCAAATTGTTGCCCAAGCTTTACCGGGAATTGATGAAATGTTATCGCTAATTACGGTTATGGAATTATTAAATAGTAAACGATTTAATTATTTTAGATACTGCGCCAACAGGTCATTTATTGCGATTTTTGGAAATGCCAACCGCATTAGCAGATTGGTTAGCTTGGATTTTTAAACTGTGGATGAAATATCAAGCTGTGTTAGGTAGAGTTGATTTAATGAGTCGGTTAAGAAATTTGCGCCAACAAGTTATCCAAGCACAGAAAAAGTTGAAAAACCCGCAACATACAGAATTTATTGGCGTGATTCAAGCGGAAGCAGCAATTATTGCCGAACAAGTGCGGTTAACTGAATCTTTGGAAAAAATGGAGGTTTCACAGCGTTACATCGTTCATAATCGTTATAATTCAGTTAGTGAAATAGATGCAAACATATTTCCAAATCAAACAATTATTCGCTTGCCAATTTTACCCCGATCGATCGAAGCGATCGCCAGAATTCAAGCAGCAGCCCAACTTTTATTTTAATCCTGGTCATTAGTCCTTGGTCATTGGTCAAAAGGTTAACAAATGACAAATGACAAATGACAAATAACAAATGACAAATGTCTCAATTAGTGAATAAATATGTTCAACCTACAAGTTGCTTGGGCTCGTCCGATTAAACTTAGTTCGCAACTCTCAGAACACATTTTAAGAGTGCGAATTCTACCTTTAGAAAATCAAACTACAACTAAGCAAGAACCGCAAACTTTGCCTTTACAATTAGCGATCGCTTTAGATACTAGCGCTTCTATGCAAGGGGAAAAATGGGAAAAAGCGAAAGCAGCTTGTCAATCATTAGTCGCACAATTACGACCTTGCGATCGCCTATCCATCGCCGGATTTGCTGATTGGGTAACTCCTTTAGCCAAAAATTTACCAAGTGTTGAACTGGGAAATTTACCGACTATTTTAAATACTTTAGTTGCTGAAGGTGTCACCAGAACTGATTTAGCTTTAAACTGGATTCATTCTACATTATCTTCAGAAACAATTCAAACAAAAGTCGGAATTTTGATTACAGATGGATATCCAACTAGTCAACAAGGAGATGTTTTAGAGAACTTTGAATCGCTAATTTTACAAGCCGAAAATATGGCAGCACAAGGTATGATGCTTTGTACTGTAGGTTTAGGGGATGCTGCTGATTTTAATTCAGGGTTATTGGTGAGTTTAAGCGATCGCGGCAAAGGTACTTTTATTTATGCTGACCAGCCTATCTAATTAACACCTCAATTACAAGAACAATTACAAGTAGTGCAACAAATCGCCGTGACAAATGCTAGTTTAAAATTAAATTTGCTTGAAGGCGTTAAATTAAAAAATATTTGCCAGTTTCGTCCTGAATATTTACCTTTAACAGTAACGGATTACCAAATAATTTCTTTACCAAATCTTAGAGCCGATGTTCCTACAGATATATTATTAGCCTTCGATTTTCCGGCTTTTAATCTTAATGAATTTGGCAATTATATAGTTGCTGAAATTCAGTTATAAGCTTTGGAGTTTGCGCCAATTACTGCCCAAGTTCCGCTACAATTTACTAATTCCTATCGGGAAGCACAACAATTTAATCAAGAGGTCGATCGCGATCGGCTTTGCTGGGATATTAATCGTTATAGCAACGACGCATTTCATCCAATAATTTATTCTGATAGCGTAAAAATTCTTGGCGGGATTCTTGAGAACGACGTTTATGATCTGCGTAAATTTCCTTACGTAAATCCTCAATTTCCTGAACTCGATTTTTGTGGTCGTTCAGGAATTGGTTTTGATGCCTGAGATATTCTCCATGCCATTCACGGTAGCGGCGATCGCCATCTCGAACCATCATTTGGCGATAATGTTCGCTAGACAGTAAATGTACTGGAATGTTGCTAAGATCCGCCATAGTTTAAACCCTCTTGCTTTATTTCTATTATCAGCTAACACTGTTCAATTAAGAGTAAAATTAAAAGCAGTTCTGCTTATTTTTAAAGAATTAGGTATGTTGTTGCGCTGAAGCGCTCTTATCCCATTTGTGAGAAGAGCGCTTCAGCGCAACAACGTACCTAGCGCTTCAGCGCAACAACGTACCTAGAAAGCAAGTGTAGGATAGAAATGTCCGAAAAAGGGCTACCTCACTTTAACAGCAATGTCAGAAACTACTTTACCTGCAACTCTGATTGAATCTCCGCCCACCCAAGCCGAACTTCCTTATGATGATGGTGAACCAATGGAAAGTGCAAGACACAAAGCGCAGATGGATTTGCTGATCGATGCTTTAATTCCTTGGTTGTCACAACGAGAGGATGGGTTTGTTGGTGGCAATATGTTTGTTTACTACAGTCTGGCACAGCTGCGAAACCAAGACTTTAAAGGGCCAGATTTTTTTGTGGTGTTGGGTGTGCCTAAAGGTGAACGCAGAAGTTGGGTTGTTTGGGAGGAAGGAAAAGCACCAGATGTCGTGATTGAGTTGCTTTCAAAAAGTACCGCTGCGGCAGATAAAAACGAGAAAAAGCTGATTTATCAAAACCAAATGCGGGTGCCGGAATATTTCTGGTATGACCCTTTTAATCCTGATGATTGGGCAGGTTTTTCGATTCAACAAAGAGTTTACCAACCTCTAATTCGTAACGATCGCAATCAACTACGGAGCGAATCTTTAGGATTAGCTTTGCAGCAATGGCAAGGAAATTATAAAGGGATTGATGCAATTTGGTTACGCTGGGCAACTTTGGAAGGAGAATTACTGCCAACGCCTGAAGAACTAGAACGCCAACACGCAGAACAAGAACGCCAACGCGCAGAACAGGAACGCCAACGCGCAGACAGGGTTGAGTCACAGTTATTACAAACTGCAAGCAATTTACTGGCAAAGGGAATGACGGTGGAACAGGTTGCCAGCGTTACAGGTTTGGATGTATCTGCGATCGAACAATTGCTCCCATAAGCATTAGAAACTGAATGAAAATCGAATTAATAACCTGAAAATCACAGTTATTCGTCATTCTTTAAGATAAAGTAACTCAAAGGAGAAATTGCAATGTACACCAGTTCCGACAAATCAATGGGTAAAGTTTTAGTTACGCTCACCATTACCAATCGTGCTGACCAGTCTGCTGCCGCAAGAGGATTTATTCCAACTGACCAAATACGTTCCATCACATTAGATAACGTTTTGGTAGATACGGGTGCAACTACATTATGCTTGCCATCGGAAGCGATCGCCCAACTCGGTCTTGAATTGCTCAAAGAAGTAGATGTTGCTACCGCAACTGGATTTAGTAAAGCCCGGATATTTCAAGATGCTAAAATATCCCTTTGCGATCGAGAAGGCACTTTTGAATGTTTGGAATTACCGGGTGGTAGAGATGCTTTAATTGGAGTAATTCCCTTAGAAGCTCTCGGTTTAGAACCTGATTTACGCAACCAAACTTTAAAAGTTTTACCCTCGGAATCAGCAGATACTTACTTAACAATTTTATAGTTACTAAAAAATGTTTGTTAATCAGGGCGTTTCCACTGTCTAATTAACCATTGTCTTCGAGCTTCATTTGCCAGCATTTTTGCGGTAGCACCTATGGCACGGGCGCGAGCGCTCTCTGATAAATCCAAATGGCTCAATGTTTGACAGGCGCGAAAACTGGCGATCGTTCCACTTGTCCGAACTTGCTTCATTGTCCGAATTCTAATCATCTTTTTGCCTCTCCACGTTTAGCAGAAAGCCGCTTTGTTGGTGGCGTATCTTTGAACAATTCTTGCAAAATCAATTTGGATTCACTTTGAGCAACTTTAGCACGAGACAGCAAAACGTCTTTGCAAATATCTTGAAAGTCATCATTATTCAACGCCACTGGAATACTCTCAGTGTGGCAAACTTTGGCGATAATTAAACAAGCTCTTAATCCAGAGGATTTCTCAGCTTGCGTGCGCTGACGATACTTTTTCACTAAGTCTACAATTAGTGAAGCATCTCCTCTCACCAATCCAGCTTTATGCACTAAAATTTCTTGCTGGGTTAGGTCGTCTGGCTCTGGAATATCAATTGTCACCATCCGATCCATTAGTGCGTCTTGAGTTTCATGAACTCCGCAATATTCTTCTGGATTAGAAGTAAAAATAGCACGAAATTCTGAATGCACTTTAATATATTCCTGACGTTGTGCCGCAGCTGGCAACACTAACATTTTTTCTTCTAATGCTGAAAGTAAGACATTGTTCACTTCCGGTCGGGACCACAATATTTGGCGCGATCGGGTTGTAATTTTTGTTTTAATTGCCAGACTCCTTGCTCTAATTTGTAAGCGTAAACAGTTCCTACACCAAAAACGCCGGAAACTGTAGTATTAACTGCGCCAACTAAAGCATATTCTCCCCAAACAGCGACAGAATAACCAAAGAGATCGTTAGTACCAAGTTGAGGAGATAAGAGTTTTTGGTGTTGTTTCCAAACTCCATTTTCTAAGCGATAAATGTAGGCACCACCAGGGCGTTTAATACCTGCTGATGCAAAGCGATCGCCACCACCAATGAAAGCATATTCGTTGGAAATTGCGATCGCATTCCCGAAGCATTGATCGGCATTTAGATCGCTAGGTTGAAGTTTCTGCCTTTGTTGCCATATAATACTTACTTTCTTGGTTGTGATAAAATGTTTCTGGTGCTGGTTTTGTAGCGAATAATTCACCGTTACGGTAGAATTTATACTCTTTCCCTGCTTTTACCCAAGTAATATGAACCCACTCATTTTCGGCTGTAAAAAAGTTATCTAAATTGCCCTTAAATTGTTGACCTGTGAGGTCGGAAGAGTCAAAATATAGTCCGGTTTTTTCAGGATTTAACCATTCTACCAGCACCTTCATTAAAAGGCCAATAACCAATAAGTCCTGATTCATTGCCCGTTAAATTTTCATACAAATTCGCTTGAATTTCATCTACACTCCGAGCGTAATTCCAAATCGCAAATTCGGCAATTTGTCCATCCCAAAAAGTGTCAGCTTTACCAATCCAGTAAGAGGAATGTTTATTAGTATAAAAGCTATCTGGTGCAGGTTTGGTAGCAAACAATTGACCGTTGCGATAAAACCTATATTCAATTCCTTGCTTCACCCAAGTAATGTGAATCCATTGGTCTTTAACTTCAAAAAAGTTATTTAATGGTTCACCATAACGTTTACCGTCGTTGTCATAAGAATCATAATGTAATGCTGAATTATTTGGAGATAACCACAATCCAGGTTTTCGGTATTGATCGCCTTGTTTTGAAATCTTCTGTGGTAATTTCGATCGCACTAGGATCGCTTAACCCTTGTGTACGATAACGACGGATTGCTTCTACCGCTGCTCGATCGCCTAACAAAGCTAAATCTGGGTGCGAATTCGACTGTTGCCAATGCCGGACGGACTATTACGAGGAATACTGCCGCTAGGAGGAATATTACTGAGCGATCGAGCATTTATTTGCACATCCGCTTTCAGTTCTCCTTTTTCCAGTTTTTCTTCCAAAGTTTTGGCTAATTCTAGTAAATCCTGAAAGCCTTTGAATAGGTCGCTCATCGCCTTTCCTCAACTCGCAGCCCGCAAGTTTTTGCATTATAGAAAGAGCATATCCGAAAATGTACCAAACTAATATTTCAAGATTTTTATTTATGTTTATCTAGGTTCATTTGAGTTTATCTTTTGTAAAATACTTCCCTGAAAGTTTGTTGTTGCGACTTCAGTCGTTGCGAGCACTAAAGTGCTCACAACAAACCTGAAAGTTTGTTGTTGCGACTTCAGTCGTTCTAACGAGTCAGGATGGTATTTACGCTGGATGTGCCATTAGATTTAGGATTAGTGGTCTTTGCTTTTTGTTGTTGATAATCAGAGATAGAAATAAGTTGCCATTGAGAATTTTCTCCTAACTCCAATACCCATTTATGGTAACTAAACAGGCTTTCTCGATGTCCTACACTAATAAAAGTTGTCTGAGTTGCTTGTAAATGTTGATATAAATTGCCTTCGTTTTTCAAATCTAACGCACTGGTGGCTTCATCTAATATGGTAAATCTGGGAGAAGTTATTAGTATTCGTGCAAAAGCAAGGCGTTGTTGTTCTCCCAAAGATAAGATATTTTCCCAAGGAACTTCTTTATCAAAACCTTCGATTCGTGGCAGTAAATTTTGCAAATTAACTTGTTCTAAAACAGCTTCGAGTTCTCGATCGCTCATTTCCCGATTAGTATTGGGATAAAGTAATTGTTCGCGCAAAGTTCCCAAAATTATGTAAGGTCGTTGCGGTAAAAATAACATATCTTCTAAAGGCGGTCGCACTAACCGACCACTTCCAGCATTCCACAAACCTGCGATCGCACGCAATAAAGAACTTTTCCCTCTGCCACTAGGCCCAACTATTAATAAACCTTCTCCCGCAGGTACAGAAAGTGATAAATGTTCTACTATCACTTGTTGATAATCAGGTGTTTGTAAAGTTAAATTCTCGAAAGCTAAACCATGTTCTTCTATAGTTTTAATCCTACTCACATTTTTGGGTTTTTGCTTAACAGATTCTAAGGCATTTGAGAATTCTGCTAACCGTTCAGCATAACTAGAAAATCGTCCTGAACTGCCAAATTCACTGATTAATTGTCCTAAAGCACTAGAGAAGAGAAAACTACATAAACTAGCTTGGTTAATTTCTCCAAAATCAATTTTTTCTGTGATAAATAAAGGTGTTAGTATAAACATTGAAAATACAGTAATAGCAGACTGATATCCTCTATTAAACATATCTTGACTTCTCTCCCAATTGAATCTGCGTTCAATAGTAGAGATGACATTATTAAATCTCCGCTCGATGATTTTTGCTTCTTCAGCCTCTCCCTGAAAAAACGCTATTGATTCCGCATGATTCCGAATATGAGTTAAACAATAATTGTAGTCGGCTCTAAATTTCAGTTCCTCTTGAGTAATCTTGTTCATTTCTTGATTCAAGTAAATGGCAATAAAGTTACCCGCTACCGTATAAATTACCAAAATAATTGTAATTGTTGGGGAAATTGACCAGAGAATTATTAAAAAAGTTACCATTTCCAGCCCTTTTTCCAGTAAAGTAGCTGAGAAACTGAGAAAATATCTAGTTATGGGTTCAATTTCTTGAGCTATACGTTGATCGGGGTTATCTAGTACAGATTTCAAGCTGATTTGATAATAGGCTTGATTGCTTAAGTATTTTTCTAAAATGTGATTATTCAGCCATTTATACCAATCAAGAGCAATTTTTTTTCTAACGAATCTAGAAAATGCGCCTAAGACAGCTACTACCACAATACCCATAGTGGAAATCCATAGCGTATCCAGATACTTAGAAAGGTCTTTTTCTTCAATAACAATATTGATTACATAGCGATTCCAGTAGCTATTAAATGTCGTTACGCTTACCAGAGAAACTATTAATAATATCAGTAAAAACAGCATTACCCAAGAGCTTATTACATCGGAAAACGCCCTTCCTTCTGCTTTGGTGGGATACCAATAAGGTTGAGCGATCGCTTTGACATCTTCCCAAAACTTAAAAAAACCGGAAGAAGTAGTCTCTGAGGCTTGATCGCGAACAACTTGAGTTTGCATATTCCAGAACTATTGAGTTTCTTGTTTTCATCGAACTAAAAGAAGCAAAGAGTCCGACGAAACTTATTATATCTGCATTTTAGGTAATTTCAAAACTAAAAGAAAAGTTCGTAGTAGCGACTTGGGTCGTATATTCCCTGAATAAAAGGACTAAAGTCCTCACAACGAACCAAATTTATTACAAGTTATTTTTTGACTAAAATTTCGGCAATTGCTTCAGAAATCGGGAAATTTGGCGAAAATGTTTCCATCCAAAAGAACTCGCCAACGGGATTAATTTCCAGGAATATATGGCGATCGTCCGGTGTAACAATAATATCGATCGCACCATAATTTAACCCAAAATAAGCCATGAGTTTCAGCAGCTTTTTCTCAACATCTTCCGGCAAATTGTAAGCTTCCCAATCTTTAACTAAAGCTCTACCTTCTTTGCGCCAATCATAAGTAGACCCCGCCAACTTTTGCGAATCTACTGCTGCTGTAAATACCCGATGTCCCACAATTGTTGTCCGTAATTCTAACGCCTTTGGCACATTTTCTTGAAACGTCATCGGACAAAAACGTAGTCCTGACAAATTTTCTAAATCTTCCTGTGTAACTAAACTGGTATACACAACTTGTTCTTGACCTTGCTCATCATAAATAGCAAAGGAAGAAAGCATTTTGGTAATAATACCCTGCTCCTGAAACTCTTGAGCAAATTGCTTCACTGCTTCTGGATTATTTGTAGTCAAAGTGCGGGGAGTACTCAGTCCAACTTCCCTGGCAATTTGCATCTGAAGTTGCTTATTTTTAGCCCGATCCACATTAGACATTTTATCAAAATGAAATGCTTTTAAACTAGCAATCATTCCCCTAACGCTAAGGCGACATTCTTCAATTGAAGCATCTCTAAATTGCCTATCCATCGACTGAGGAATTTTTGCCCCGTAACGCATCCGGCGATACCAAACTGAGGAAACTTCACTTAAATCTAGCTTTTCTTCGCCATCAGTAATAATTACTCGTTCACCATCACCATAATTAATATCTAGTAGCACTTCGGTAGGAAATCTATCTGTGTCAAAACGAAAAGCTTTTTCTCCTTTGGATTCGATCGCTTTCATTACCAAAGGAATACTTTCGTTGTCGTTGCTGTAAGTAATAATTAAAACTGTCATTTGATTGTATTAGATAAATGTTAGTCAATTAGAGCGTCTGCGATCGCACCTGAAATCGGCAAATCCAAATCTTTCTCCAACATTCCCCACTCTCCGATCGGATTAATTTCCAAAAACACATATTCTCCCGATGGTGTCACAATAAAATCAAACGCTCCAAACAGCAACCCAAATTTACCCATAAAAGCTTTAAGACAACAAACAATTTCTTCAGGAAGTTCGTGATGTTGCCATTTCCCAACATCAACACCCGGAGAACGCCAATCAACTTTCGCTCCTGCATAAACAGACGCATCTAGCGCCCCCACAAATACATTACCATTCACATACACCACCCGCAATTCCAACAGTTTAGGAATCTCTTCTTGAAAAACCATTGGACAATAACGCAGTGAATCAGCATCAAGTAAATCTTCCTCTTTAACCACACTAGTGTAAAGAAAAAAAGCAGGTTGTTCCATACTGCGGGAAAGAGAAGTTAACAACTTACTCACCATTTTTCCCTTAACTTGTTGAAAAAACTCCCTTGCTGTTTCCGCTTTATTAGTAACCAGAGTTTTAGGAATCACAAAACCTACTTCCTCAGCAACTCGCAGTTGACGCAACTTATTATTTGCAACATTAATTCGTTCTAAATTATCCACCCAACGAGCTTCTCTCAAGCTATCCCAAAAACCATCCAAAGTCGCCAGTGATTCTTTAATGCAAGCTTGGAGGAACTGAGGAGCTAATTCTTCACCCAATTTTGGCTCCCATATACGGCGCATCCACACAGCTTGCACCTGCTCTGTACTGATAGAATGCCCCCCATATTCCAACCTGTGATAACTTTTAGACCTGTCAAACTGTGCTGTTAATTGTACTTCCAGGGGAAACTTGTCAGTGTCGAAGCGAAATGGTTGCACCCCTTTTTTTGACAAAGCTTCTGCTACTCTATCTATTGTGAAGAAATCACCGCTGTGGGTAATTAATAAAACAACATCACGGGACAGGGGCATAAGATACTTCTTTTGAGGGTGTTCTTCGCTCGATATTTAGGAATTATCGCCAATCAATCATTTATCTTAATTTATTTGTGATTCTCACACTTTTAACTTTTATTTAGAAAAGCTACAAATATTAGCAAATATCCCCAACTCAATGATTACCATCTTAATTTTTTGTAGCTTTTCTTAAATCCTTGCTCCCAGACGATCGCCAAATTTCACTCTATTAGGAACGCACGATCTTACTATTTTAATTTTACTTTAAGATAGCAAAGATCATGCTTCCAAGAGTAGTTGACACTTGTGCGCTTTTACTCCTTGTTTTCCGAGCGAAAATCGGGATTTAAAAATCTTCCCAATCCGAAGGAAACTTGAAAGTAAATAGAAAAGGAGGAAGAGGAGGAGTTGGAGGAGTTGGAGTCGGTTCTTGTGGAGTTTCAGTTTCATCAGCCGAAGAAGATGAAATAGAATCATCTAAGAACCGAGCGAAAAAAGGTACAGCTTTGCTGTTTGTTCCTATTTCGTTAGACATGATATTTTTCCTTGCAAACTGCTTTGCCAACTTTAATTATCGATCGGTCAACTAAATTAGTCAAGCAAACTCTAAAAATTCCATTTTTTGCCTTAAACCAAATACTACAATTTAGAAAATCGACAAAAAACTTATTAAAAGAAACTCCTCACTTCCTGTGCTTTTCCTAATAAAGGAGGTGCGAAATCTTCAGCTTTTTTGGTAATATAAATAATCCGCCCCTTGGGGGCGGAATCTTTTTAGCCAACGAAAGTTGATTCCCGATTCTTGATTGTCAAAAGTGTCTGCTGGATGCAAGCGTTCAACCGTTCTGCTAAAACCTGAACATGGGGTAAACGCAGGATCGTAACATGGTTGCCTGGAACACAGTGGACATCCACTGGTCGGCTAGAAAAGGCATCCCAACCCAAAGCTTTCTCTCTAAAAAATTTTGAATATTCAAGAAGTTCCGGATCGGAAATCTCAGACTCATCCACCGCAAAAACGTCACTAGAACGAAATAAACTAATGGGGACTGGATAAAACAGTTCTGGGACATAAACAGTCATACTTTCAGCCCGGTAAATTTGCAACACCTCGGACAAATAACTTGGTTCAGCATCAGGAGGTAAAAGATCGGCCATTTTCAAGGAATCTAAAACATATTGAACTTGTGCCTCTGGAGCCAAAGATCGAAGTTGTTCAGCATCCAAATTTAACTCTTTACCATAGACAGCTTTCATGGAGTAATCAAAACTTATCATCCATGAAGCATCATCCATCTTTTCTAGCAGTTCCACGTAAGATCTTGGTATTGCCGCTGGTGCTGTAGTATCAAGAATAGCCAGCAGAGCCACCTCTTCTCCCCGATCGAGCAACTGTAGTGCCATTTCATAAGCTATTTTACCACCAAAAGAATGTCCAGCCAAAAAATATGGCCCTTGGGGTTGAAGCTTCTGCATTGCCTGAATGTAGTAAGCAGCTATTTCCTTCACATAGGAGATGCTTGTCAATTTCTGCTTGTAATAATTTGCTTGGAAACTATAGAGAGGTTGGTATGAAGGGAGACAACGGGCTAAGTTATACAAATAGAACGGATAGCCACCCGCACCGGGAACACAGAACAAAGGTGGATTAGAACCAAGAGACTGAATAGCTACCAAAGGAGAATCACTGAAAGTATCCACACCTTTTTGCAGCACAATTGCTAACTGTTCGATCGTAGGATTTTCAAACAGAGTAGTTAAAGGGATATCCTTACCAAAGTGTTCCTTAAGTTGAGCCATTAAGTAAGGAGCTAACAGAGAATGACCACCAAGGTCAAAAAAGTTATCTTTTACCCCCACAAGGTTAAGTTTGAGAATTGTTGACCAGATTTGTGAGAGCGTCACTTCTACGGGGTTCCGGGGTAAAACAAAGGTGTCCGAACTAGTGCGATCGGAAGGTTCGGGTAAAGCGCGACGATCGACTTTACCACTCGGAGTTAAAGGCAGAGTGTCCAATAACACAAAAGCACTCGGCACCATGTATTCTGGTAACTTCGCTTTTAGGTATTGCCGCAGTTCGTTGCTTGTCGGTGTCGCTGACGATTGCGATGTGATGTAAGCAACTAGCCGTTTATCTAGGGGTGTGTCTTCCCGGACAATCACCGCAGCCGCTTGAACTTGAGGATGTTGACTTAATAATGCTTCGATTTCACCCAATTCAATGCGGAAGCCGCGTATTTTTACTTGATTGTCAATCCGTCCCAAGTATTCGATGTTCCCATCCGGTAAATAGCGGGCTAAATCTCCGGTTTTGTAAAGTTTTGGGGGTTGGGGGGTAGGTGTTAGGGGTTGGGGAAATTCTTCTTCCCTACACCCTAACACCTGACCCCTATCCCCGAAGGGATTGGCGATGAATTTTTCACTAGTTAATTCTTTCCGGTTCAGGTAGCCTCGTGCTAAGGAAACACCGCCAATGTGCAATTCTCCAGGTACTCCGATTGGTACTGGCTGGAGATGGCTGTCCAGGATATAGATTTGGCTGTTGGCTATGGGGCGACCGATCGGTGGCAGTAAGGGCCAACTTTCTCCTGTCTGATTGAGGGTATAACTGGTAACTACATGACTCTCTGAAGGCCCATAATGATTGTGCAAAGTGCAATTGCTTTGCTGACTCAACCACTGGATAATTGCTGGTGTCATCTGTAGCTGTTCCCCTGCGGTGATGATTTCCCGCAGTTGCACTTCCGATTTACTCTCCGTCGCTACCTCTGCTAGCTGTTGTAAGCCGACAAAAGGTAGAAACAGTCTTTCTACTGCTTGTTGCGAGAGTAAATCTAATAAAGCTACAGGTTCGCGGCGTAATTGTTCACTAATCAAGAGCAATGTACCACCACTACACCAAGTTGAGAACATTTCTTGGCAAGAGACATCAAAGCTAATTGGCGCAAATTGCAGGGTTTTGCCTCCAGGCGAAATTGTCGAATTTTGCACTTGCCAAAGGATCAGATTCACCAAGGGTAGATGATTCATCGCTACCCCCTTGGGTTGACCTGTGGAACCAGAGGTATAAATTACATAAGCTAAGTTTTCTGGTTGGACATCACAGGTGGGATTGGTTGGACTATGCTGCGAAATTTCTGACCAGTCTGTATCCAAGCAAACTAAGTGTGCTGGATGTGTAGGTAGAGACGTTGTATACAACGTCTCTACGAATTTTTGTTGTGTCAGCAGCACTCTAATTTGTGAGTCTGACAACATCAAGTGTAAACGCTCAACTGGATACTCTGGATCTAGGGGAACATAAGCACCACCAGCTTTGAGAATTCCCAACACTCCCACAAGCATTTCGATCGAACGTTCCACACATAAGCCTACGGGCACATCTGCACCCACACCTAATGAGCGCAAATAATGTGCTAACTGATTGGCGCGATCGTTCAATTGGGAGTAAGTCAGTTGTTGAAAATCAAATACTACTGCTACTGATTGGGGTGTCTTCTCTACCTGTTGTTCAAACAACTGATGTAAACATCGATCGAGCGGATAATCTATTTGAGTATTGTTCCATTCAATTAACTGCTGTTGTTCAGTTGCAGTTAAGATTGGTAGTTGGGAAATCAGCGCTTCTGGATGGGCGACAATTCCTTCAAGCAAGGTGACAAAATGCCCTGCAATCCGCGTAATTGTACTAGCCTCAAACAAGTCAGTATTATATTGCCAACATAGTTGCAAAACTGATTGAGCTTCCATCACCGCTAAATTCAGATCGAAATCTGCACCGCGTTGATGTCCGAGTAAAAATGGCTCCATCTGAAGCACTTGTTCTTGACTATGTAATGAATTCTCTATTGGTTGACACCACCGATGCGATTGCCAGGTAAAAATCACTTGACATAAAGAAGGGCGACTGGGATCTCGCTCTGGAGCAAGTTTTTCTGTCAATCTAGAAAATGGATAGTCTTTATGTTTTTGACCCTCTTTTACAGTGTTACTAACTTGAGCCAGGAGTTCTGTAAATTTGATGTTTTTTTCTAGAAAAATTCGTAAGGGAACCAGATTAACGAAGTAGCCAATAATCGCTTTGAAATCTCCACTTCTATGCCCTCTCATTGGGCTTCCTATGAGGATGTCTTCTTGGTTAGTATAGCGATAAAGCAGCACGAAAAATGCAGTTAACAGAATTCCATAAAGGGTTTTACCAGAAGTTTGAGCCAAATTATTGAGTTTTTCAATTAACTGCTCTTCTAACCTAAAAAGATATGTTTCTCCTTGATAAGTCTGTCTGGGTGGGCGGGGTTTGTCTGGGAGCAAATTCAAAATAGGCAATTCGCCAGCTAATTGTTTTTTCCAGTATTGCCAATGTTTTTCTTCCCTCTCATCCGATAGCATTTCTGACTGCCATCGGACAAATTCTGTATATGATTTATTTTGGATTAAAGAGCCTTTAACACTATCTGCTTGTTCGATTTGGGCAGTATACAAAGCCTGAAATTCTTTCAGCAGTAAATCAAAAGACCACATATCACCCGCAATGTGGTGCATTGTTAGCAACAGAATATGATCTTTTTCAGAACAAGTAAACAAATTAATCCGCAAAACGGAATCTGTTTCTAGGTTAAATGGGCGGTCAGTTTCCGCAAATATCCTCTCCTTTAAATAATCTTCACTCCAGTGGGAAGCATCTATTAACTCAATACTCAATTCCTGTGCTTCATTAATTTGCTGGAGTGGTTTACCTTCATGACTAGTATATGTAGTTCGGAGAATAGGATGGCGTTCAACAATCTTATTCCATACAGTGATGAAGGCAGAAATATTTAAAGGTGAATTGATTTTGGCGGTGATAAATATATTATAGGCGACCCTCTCTGGAGCTATTTGGTAGAGCAACCATAAAGCTTGTTGACCAGATGAGAGCGGATAGGTTTCTGTTACTTTTGTGTTCATTTGAGTTCCTTAAAATCTTTTTTTTCCAAACTTCAACACTCGGTAGATAACCCGCCCACAAAGGGCGGAATCTTCAAAAGTCAGAGATAGCGGATTGCCCGTTGTTAGTTGTTAATTTTGCTTGCTGGATGCAAGTATTTAACTTTTGGGCTAACACCTGAACATGAGGGAAATGCAACATCGTCGTATGATTGCCAGGGACAAATTGAACATCCACAGGGGCTCCAGAAATAGCACTCCAACCAAAGGTGGAATCCTGAAAAACCTCACGGAAAAACTCATTTTCTTCGACTTTAATTTCACTAGAGCGAAACAGAGTAATGTGGACAGGATAAACCTGTTGTTGTGGGGAATACTTAGCTTTATGGTCAGCCATGAAAGATTGCAACAGATGCAACAAATAAGTGGAATCAGCATCAGGAGGTAGGATATCAAACTTTTTCACGTACTCCAGAACATATTGAATTTGTGCATCTGGAGCCAAAGATATAAGCTTCTCAACATCCAATTCCAAATCAGATGCAAAAGTAGCTTTCATTGCACCAACCAAATCAATTAACCATTGAGTATCATCCCAATCATCTGAAGTTTTTCCAAAGCCTGGTGGTGTCGTATCAAGAATAGCCAACAGAGCAACTTCTTCTCCTTGATCGAGCAACTGCTGTGCCATTTCATAAGCTACTTTACCACCAAAAGAATGCCCAGCTAAAAAATATGGGCCTTGGGGTTGCACTGTCTGGATAGCTTGAATGTAGCGAGCAGCTTTCTCCTCAATATGGGTAACAGGCACTATTTCCTGCTGGTAATAATTTGCTTGGAAAGTGTAGAAAGGTTGGTCTGGAGGTAGACAACGAGCCAAGTTATACAAGTATAAGGAATAGCCACCCGAACCGGGAACACAGAACAAAGGTGGATGCTCACCCACAGGCCCAATTGCAAGCAAAGGAGAATCACTCTTAGTATCCACATCTTTATCTTTTTGTACCACAGTTGCTAACTGTTCGATCGTCGGATTTTGCAACAGAGTAGCTAAAGGGATATCCTGATTAAACGCCTGCTTAATTTGCGCCATTAAATAAGGAATTAATAGGGAATGACCACCAAGGTCAAAAAAGTTATCTTTTACCCCCACAAGGTCAAGTTTGAGAATTTTTGACCAAATTTGTGTGAGTTTCAGTTCTACAGGGTTCCGGGGTAAAACAATTGTATCCGAACTACTGCGATCGGAAGGTTCGGGTAAAGCGCGACGATCGAGTTTGCCACTCGGAGTTAAAGGCAAAGTCTCCAATAACACATAAGCACTCGGCACCATATATTCTGGCAACTTCGCTTTTAGGTATTGCCGCAGTTCGTTGCTTGTCGGTGTCGCTGACGGTTGTGCTGTAATGTATGCAACTAAGCGTTTATCTCCAGGTGTGTCTTCGCGAACAATGACCGCAGCCGCTTGGACTTGGGGATGTTGACTAACAATGGCTTCGATTTCGCCCAATTCGATGCGGAAGCCACGTATTTTTACTTGATTGTCAATCCGTCCCAGGTATTCGATGTTGCCATCCGGTAAATAGCGTGCCAAATCCCCAGTTTTATATAGTTTTGGGGGTTGGGGGGTAGGTGTTAGGGGTTGGGGAAATTCTTCTTCCCTACACCCTAACACCTGACCCCTATCCCCGAAGGGATTGTCTATGAATTTTTCACTGGTTAATTCTGGGCGGTTGAGGTAGCCTCGTGCTAAGGAAACACCGCCAATGTGTAATTCTCCTGGCACTCCTATTGGTACTGGCTGGAGAGATCGATCGAGAATATAGATTTGGCTGTTGGCGATCGGTTTTCCGATCGGTGGCAGTAACGACCAACTTTCTCCTGTCTGATTTACGGTAAAACTGGTAACAACATGACTCTCTGAAGGCCCATAATGATTGTGCAAAGTGCAGTTACTTAGTTGATTCAACCACTGAGTAATTGCCGGAGTCATCTGTAACTGTTCCCCAGCTGTGATGATTTCCCTCAGAGACACAGTTGATTGGCTTTCCATAGCTACCTCAGCTAACTGTTGTAAGCCGACAAAGGGGAGAAACAGTCTTTCTACTGCTTGTTGCGAGAGTAAATCTAATAAAGCTTCTGGCTCTCGACGCAGTTGCTCACTAATCAAGAGCAATGTGCCACCACTACACCAAGTAGAGAACATTTCTTGGCAAGAGACATCAAAGCTAATCGGTGCAAATTGTAGGGTTTTTCCTCCTTGAGCAATTGTCGAATTTTGCACTTGCCAAAGCATCAGATTCACCAAGGGTAGGTGATTCATGGCGATGCCTTTGGGTTTTCCTGTGGAACCAGAGGTATAAATTACATAAGCTAAGTTCTCCGGTTGGACATCACAAATCAGATTGCTTGGACTGTGCTGCGAAATTTCTGACCAGTCTGTATCCAAGCAAACCAAGTGTGCTTGATCTGTAGGTAGAGACGTTGTATACAACGTCTCTACAAATTTTTGTTGTGTCAGCAACACAGAAACTTGTGAATCTGACAACATCAAGCTTAACCGCTCTGTGGGATATTCTGGATCGATCGGAACATAAGCGCCACCTGCTTTGAGAATTCCCAACACTCCCACAAGCATTTCTCTTGAACGTTCCACACAAATGCCTACGGGTATATCTGCACCTACACCCAAAGAACGTAAATAATGTGCTAACTGATTGGCTTTTGCATTTAATTCCCGATAAGTTAGTTGTTGATTCTCAAATACTACTGCTACTGCATCGGGTGTTTTCTCCACCTGTTGTTCAAACAACTGATGCAGACACAAAGAAGGTGTTAGGTGATAGGGGTTGGGTGTTAGGGAATGGTTTTCTTCCCTATCCCCTATCCCCCTACCCAGTTCCCCTAAAGGTGTTTGAGTATTGTTCCATTCAATTAACAGTTGATGTTGTTCGGCTGCTGTTAACATTGGTAGTTGAGCAATTGGTGTTTGGGGATTGGCGACAATTGCTTCTAGCAGGGTGACAAAATGACCCAACATCCGGCTGATTGCATCATCATCAAACCGATCGCCATCGTAGTACACCTTCAGCAATAACTGTTTTCCGGGTCCTACTAAAATTGTTAAAGGATAGTTGGTTTGTTCGATCGTTCGTAAATTAGAGAACGACAAACCCTGATTTTCTTCTAGGAGTTCATCATTTACTGGATAATTCTCGAACACCAGAATACTCTCAAACAAAGCCGTCCCTCTCTTAACATCACTCCATCCCTGAATTTCCACCAATGAACTATAGGAAAACTGCTCCGACTCCACCAGTTGAGCTTGCAAATCCTTTAACAAACCCAGCAATTCCGTCCGATCGCCCAATTGCACCCGCATTGGTAATGTGTTGATAAACAATCCTACCATCGACTCTACCCCAGCTAGCGCCGCTGGACGACCAGAAACAGTCGCACCAAACACCACATCAGTTTCTTGAGAATAGCGAGATAGCAACAAAGCCCAAGTTGTCTGCACCAAATTAGAAAGTGTCAATTGATTTTCTCGGACAAAAGATACCGCCTTTTCTGTTGCCGAAACACTTAACCCAATTTGTTGTTCCCTGTAACTGCGTGAACCTTTTTCCCGGTTTATTATCGGTTTATCCACCATCAAAGGTGTTGGGGCTGCAAAACCTTGCAGTTTGTTGCGCCAAAATTCTTCTGCTAGCTTTTGCTCTTGTTGTTGTAGCCAAGCAATGTAGTGACGGTAATTGAGTGCGGGTTGATAATCTAAACTTTGACCCAGGACAATTGCTTGATAACAATTCAACAGGTCTTGAAATACTAATGGTAAAGACCAGCCATCCATTAATATATGATGAAAACTCCAGACAAATTCATAAGTAATTTCTGAGCATTGAATCAGATAGAGACGCAACAATGGTGCTATGCCAAAATCGAAACCCTGTTGCCGTTTTGAATCAAGAAACAATTGTAATTGCTGTTCCTGCTCCACCGCAGATAATTCCCGCCAATCCAATCTTTCGACTTTCACTTCTATTTGTCGATACAACACTTGCACTGGTTGTTCTAAAGATTCCCAAACAAACGCTGTGCGGAAAATTGAATGATGCGCTACTAGTTGTTGCCAAGCTTGCTCAAATGCCGATACATTTAAGTTTCCGGTTAAAGTGGAAGTCATCTGTTCCACATATACACCAGAATCAGGAGCATACAAACTTTCAAACAGCATCCCCTGTTGCATTGGTGATAAGGGATAAATATCCTCAATATTTTGCCAATTAGTTAATGGGAGACTGGCTAATACCCGATCTAATTCTGGTTGTGTGAGTTTGATTAAGGGGAAATCACTGGGAGTGTAACCTCCATTTTCTGGTGATAAACAATGAGCGATCAACTCTCGTAAGGTGGTGACAAAATCTGTGGCTATTTTCTCGATCGTACTAGAGTCATGTACATTGCTGCTGTATATCCAATCTATATGCAGCCTACTTGCTGCGATCGCAGCGTTAACATCAAGTAAACCCGATCGCTGACCTTGTAAACTCAGGCTGTTTCCAGTTGACTCGGTTGCTAATTGGAACACAGAAGATTGATTGAGCGCTTGACCAAATTGACCTAAATAATTGAAGTTAATTTCTGCTTCTTTTATTTTCTGCACTTGGCTCTTAACTTCTGGATCGTCACAAAGATAACGCAATAAGCCGTAGCCAATTCCTTTATGAGGAATCTTGCGTAATTGTTCTTTGACTGATTTTAAAATTGTCCCTAGATTATCAGTTTCTTCCAGTTCCACCTGCACCGGGAAAAGGGTGGTAAACCAACCAACAGTTCGGGATAAATCTACTCCCTCAATTATATCTTCCCTTCCATGCCCTTCTAAGTTGAACCGCACTGAATTTGAATTAGTCCAGCGACTTAAAACTAGGACTAAAGCTGTCAATAAGACATCATTAATCTGTGTTTTATAAGCTTTGGGAACCTCTTGTAACAAAGCTTGAGTTTCGGCTTCATTTAAACTGACACAGATATTGCTAGCGGAGGCAACTGTGTTCTCTCCAGCAGGATAATCTACAGGCAAGGGTGAAACATTTGTGTCAGATTTGGGTAGCCAATAAGCTAATTCCAATTTGAGAATTTCTGATTGAGCATAAGTGGTTAATTGTTGTGCCCAATCTTGGAAAGAGGTGGTTTTTGGCGGTAACTGAATTGCTTGACTCTGACTTAGTTGTTGGTAAGCTGTTAGTAAATCTTCTATCAAGATCCGCCAAGATACTCCATCTACTACTAAATGGTGAATTACTATTAGTAATCTTCCTTCTTTGTCTTCTCCTAATTTGAAATGGGCGACTTGGACGAGATTGGATGCCAGGTTCAAACTTGCTTGTAAACTATTGGCGGTGTTTTCAATTGTCGCGGGAATCTCACTTTCTGGGAGACTTGATAAGTCGAAACAGGATATGGCAATGTTTTTAGTTGGAGTAGCGTGAATCTGTTCCCAACCGGATTCTGATTGAGTAAAGCGTAAACGCAAAGCATCGTGATGTTGGAGTAATTTCTCCCAGATTGGTGACAATAATTCCGGTTGAAACTCGGATGGTGTCGTGAAGAGAAATGATTGATTAAAGTGGTGTGGTTCTAACCATTTTAGCTCAAAAAATCGCTGTTGAATTGGCGTTAGGTGTACTTTACCAGTAACTAATTCTTGGGCAATTTGAATTACTTTGGTAGTCCCGGCAACAGCAGCTAATTCGGCAATAGTTTGATGGGCAAATAATTGGTTAACCGTGAGTTGCAGTCCAGCTTGCCTTGCTTTAGTGACGATTTGAATGCTGAGGATAGAATCGCCACCTAGTTCAAAGAAGTTATCATGAATGCCGATCGGATCTACCTTCAAAACTTCTTGCCAAATAGTTGCCAGAATTTCTTCAACTGGAGTACCGGGAGCAACTAAATTTGCTTCTATTCCTGAACGAGATTCCGGCATCGGTAAAGCGCGATAGTCTACCTTGCCATTTGGTGTTAAAGGCAAGTTTTCTAGTACCACAAAATTAGAAGGAATCATGTAGTCGGGCAGGATTTTCTTAAGATTAGCCCTCAAAGATGGCACTAAATTATCTGATTGATTAGTTTCGCCCTGGTCATAATTAGCAAATAATCGTTGATAGAAAGGTGTTTGCCGAAAATTATTTTTATAATGATAGGAAAAATATTCAAAATCAATCTTTTGCCCATTCTTTTTCAGCAAACTACCTTTAATTGCATAATCAGGGTTGAGATTATTATCGCAAAGTGTCCGATAACAAACTGCTTGAATGATATCACCTTGCTCTACTTCAATTCCTGGCTCAAATACTGGGAAATAAATCGGAAGCCAGCAATGTTCATGTTCTAGGATATCTATTTCTTCTCCAGCAATTGTATGCAAATTCAACCAGACTAAAAAGCCATCCATTCGCCCATTTTTTTGCATTTCCAATTTAATTTCATGGGTGAAATCCGGGCTAACATATTCATTGAAATTCAAGTCTTCCAAAACATCCACTGTGGATAGAACATTGGATTTGGGGAATTTCTTAATACATACCCTTAAGTCAAAGGGATATCCGACTTGCTTAAAGATTTCTTTAGCGTAATGTGCCCCAATCTCAGCAAACTGAGGATTGTGTAATATTTCATCTGGAAGCGTGACAGCTGCCATTTTAGTAACGCTTCTTTCAGGAATCATCAACCCATCAGGCTTGAGTAATCTTCTGGAGTTATTAATAATTACTGTTGCTCCTTCAGAGCCACCGATCGATCCCACAATTTCTGAGACGCAGACATCAGCAAGTTCTGGGAGATTAACTACAGTTGCATCTCCATGAATCACTATAATTTTATCTGCTAAACCTAACTTTTCAACACAAGCTCTGGCTTTGTGGCAGGTTTCTTCATTTAGTTCAATTGCATAAATTTTCTTGGCACCCCCGGCAACACAAAATCTCGCTAAGATCGCATCTTTACCTGTGCCGATTTCCACAACTATTTTATCTTTGACCAATTTATTGATAGCAACCTGATAACTATTATTGCGTCGATGGTCATTTGTCATCGCGTAATACAGTAAATCATCGTAAACATAGAATTCAGCTACAGATGGCAATAGTTCTGCTTTATCTGTTAATGAATCTTCTAGTTTGTTTGACGAGCCGAAGTTTTTCTCTTGTGGAACAATGTATGCTACCAAGCGTTTTTTGTTCGGTTCATCTTCCCGTGCAACAACAACCGCCGTTTGGACTTCAGGTAGTTGGGATAAAGCTGTTTCAACTTCTCCTAATTCAATTCGGAAACCGCGAATTTTTACTTGATTGTCAATGCGTCCCAAGTATTCAAGATTGCCATCAGGTAAATAGCGGGCTAAATCTCCTGTTTTGTAAATTCGCTCCCGTTTGCCGCCTAATTCCACTTCGATAAACTTTTCGCTCGTTAAATCGGGACGATTCAAATAACCCCTAGCTAAACCTACCCCAGCAATGCACAATTCTCCTGGGATTCCTACAGGTAATGGTTGATTGTAGGCATCTAAAATATAGATGCGGAGATTGGACAAAGGCTTACCAATGGGCGGTTTTTTGCCATCCGGTTGAATTAGTGCGACAGCAGCTGTTACCGTAGATTCTGTTGGCCCATAGCAATTGTAGAACTGCCTTCCTACACCCCAAAAGCTTGCTAACCCAGGGGGACAAGCCTCACCACCAACAGTTAAATATTGCAAATGGGGTAAGGTTGCTTGCGGTAAAACAGACAAAGCCGAAGGAGATAAAAAGCTGTGGGTGATTTGGTTTTGGGCTAAGAAATCAACTAGGTTTTGACTGGGTAACAAAGTTTCTTTATCAGTGAGATATAAACTAGCACCACTGACTAAACTTGTGGCTATTTCTCCTACAGATAAATCAAAACTAAACGAGCCAAACTGAAGCAAACGGCTCATACTTTGCACTTGAAAAGTTTTTGCCCAACTCAAAGAAAGATTGACAATAGCACGATGCTCAATCATCACACCTTTGGGCGTGCCAGTGGAACCAGAAGTGTAAATTACGTAAGCTAAATCAGCCGGAACACTCAGCGAAACCGGATTATCTTTTAATTCTGAATTAAAAGTTGCCTGGTCTAAGCAAATAATTTGTGGAGATGGTTCTAGATTAATGCTGCTTAATTTGTCGGATAGGAAACTTTGGATCAGCAGCACTGAAGTCCCAGAATCTTCAAGTATAAAACTTAAACGCTCTATTGGATAATCTGGGTCAAGGGGTAAGTATGCGCCACCCGCTTTGAGAATTCCTAGTATTCCCACTACCATTTCTAAGGAACGTTGCACGCAAATTCCTACTAGCACTTGGGCACCTACACCTAAAGAGCGCAAATAATGTGCTAACTGATTCGCTTTTTCATTCAATTGGGAGTAAGTTAAGTGTTGATTTTCAAACACTACGGCTATAGCATCAGGTGTTTTCTCTACCTGTTGTTCAAACAACTGATGTAGACACAAAGAAGGTGTTAGGTGATAGGGGTTGGGTGTTAGGGAATGGTTTTCTTCCCTATCCCCTATCCCCCTACCCAGTTCCCCTAAAGGTGTTTGAGTATTGTTCCATTCAATTAATAGTTGATGTTGTTCTGCTGCCGTTAAAATTGGTAGTTGAGAAATTGGTGCTTGGGCATTGGCAACAATACTTTCGAGTAAGGTGAGGAGGTGATTTGTCATCCGAAGAATCGTAGAGTCATCAAACAAATCAGTGTTGTACTCCCATACTCCCGCCAATCCTTCAGGTGTGCTAGCTATTGCCAAATTTAAATCAAATTTAGCGATCGGATTTTCGATCTCTATCGAACTCAGCGTTAACCCACCCAGTTCTAACTCGGACACAGGTGCATTCTGGAATGCAAACATCACCTGAAATAGAGGGGTATGGCTGAGATTACGTTCTGGTTGCAATGCTTCCACCAACATCTCAAACGGCAAATCCTGATAAGTATATGCCTCCATTGCCGTTTCTCGAACCCGACTCAGTAATTCGTTAAAGCTGGGATTACCTGATAAATCAGTCCGCATCACTAATGTATTGACAAAAAAACCAATCAGCCCTTGAATTTCACTATGATTACGATTAGCAATGGGTGTCCCTACCAAAATATCCGACTGTCCCGTATAGCGGTACAGCAACGTATTAAATGCTGCCAACAGCGTCATGAACAAAGTCGCTCCTGTCTCCTGACTAAGTTGGGTCAATTTTTGTGACAATTCAGGAGAAAGTGCAAACCGTTGATTTGAGCCGATGAAAGTTTGTACTGGTGGTCTGGGACGGTCTGTAGGTAGTTCTAATAGAGCAGGTGCGTCTTTGAGTTTTTCTTGCCAATAATTCAATTGGCGTTGCAGAACTTCCCCTTGCAACCACTCTCGCTGCCAGATAGCAAAGTCCGCGTACTGAATTGGTAGTGGACTTAAAGGTGATGGCTGACCTTGAGTGTAAGCATTGTATAGTGCCGATAGTTCCTGAACAAACACACCCGTTGACCAGCCATCAGAAACAATGTGGTGCATACAAACCAACAAAATATGTTCGTCTGGAGACAGCACTATTAACGTCGCTCTGATTAATGACTCACTTGTTAGGTCAAAGGGTTGCAACCCTTGTTTTTGCAGTAATTGTTGTGAAATTATCTCACTTTCTTGTGTGGATAAATGCTGTAAATCCACAACTGAGAGATTCCAGGTCGTTTCTGTATGGATGATTTGGGTTGGTTGTCCATCAACAACAGCAAAATTGGTGCGTAAAACCTCGTGACGCTCAATAATTTCACTCAAGCTTTTTTCCAGAGCCACGCGATCGAGAGTGCCCTCCAGACGTAATGCGGCTGGGACATTGTATAAAGCACTGTTTGGCTCAAATTGGTCTAAAAACCATAAACGTTGTTGAGCATAAGATAGGGGTAATTCTTCAGTAATCATCTTCTTTTCCTTGGTAAGATTCGTGGGGTCGTTTGGTCTGAGTTTTGTTGGGGTAAATTGGCTATTTTTTGCGCTAATTCAGCTAATGTCGCAGCATTAAACAAGTCGCGCAAAGGTAATTCAACCTTAAAGCGATCGCGAATACATAAAACCAATTGAGTTGCCAGTAGAGAATGTCCCCCTAATTCAAAGAAGTTATCGTGAATGCCCACTCGCTCTACTTTCAGGAGTTCTATCCAAATTTGAGCCAGCGTTTCTTCAACAGGCGTGCGAGGTGCTTCATATTTGTCAGATGGTTCGCTCTTTAAATTTGGCGTGGGTAAAGCGCGGCGGTCTACTTTGCCATTAGATGTCAGAGGTAAGGATTCCAGGACTACAAAAGTATTCGGCACCATGTAGGCTGGTAATTGGTTGGCGACGAATTGACGTAGTTCCTCCGTTTGAACCGATGCTTCACCTTTGGGCACCACGTAAGCCACCAAACGTTTATCGCCCGGTGTTTCCTCTCGCACCACCACCACACTTTCCCAGACTGTCGGATGTTTCACCAGTAGAGTTTCTATTTCGCCCAATTCAATACGGAAACCCCGAATTTTGACTTGATTATCAATCCGTCCCAAATACTCCAACTCGCCAGATGGTAAATAACGAGCCAAGTCTCCGGTTTTATAGAGTTTTGAGTTGTCGAATGGGCTAGAAATAAACCGTTGTGCTGTCAGTTCGTCACGGTTGAGGTAGCCGCGTGTTACTCCCGCACCACCAACATACATCTCGCCGGGAACGCCGATTGGTACTGGTTGTAAATGTTGGTCTAGCACATATACCTGTAGGTCCCGAATTGGACGACCGATCGCGCTGGCACTCACATTCACATCAGCTATAGTTAACGGGCGATAGGTGACATGAACGGTAGTTTCCGTAATCCCATACATATTTACTAATTGGGGTTGTCGATCGCCATGACGCTCAAACCAAGGTTGCAAACTCTTCGGTTCTAAGGCTTCTCCACCGAAAATTACCAGGCGTAAGTTCAAATCTCCTACAGTAGCTAAGGACTCTTCGACTTGAATTAACTGCCGGAATGCCGAAGGTGTTTGATTGAGAACTGTGACTTTCTCTTCTACTAATAATTGGTAGAAGGATTCGGGTTCTCGCGTTACTAAGTACGGCACAACTACTAGTTTTCCACCATAAAGCAATGCTCCCCAAATTTCCCACACAGAAAAGTCAAAGGCGTAAGAGTGGAACAATGTCCAGACATCTTGAGCATTAAACCCATACCAATCGTTTGTAGCAGCAAACAAACGCACGACATTCGAGTGGTCTACTAACACGCCTTTGGGTTGACCTGTAGAACCAGAGGTGTAGATGATGTATGCCAGATTATTAGGTGTTGCAGTGTTTTCCGGGTTGGCGTTGCTATACTCTGCAATGGTTTCCCAGTCCCGATCCAAACAAACGATTTGCGCTTGATGTTGCGGTAGAGACGTTTGTTCAGGTAGAGACGTTGTATACAACGTCTCTACGAATTTCTGTTGAGTCAGCAACACTGACACCTGAGAGTCTGACAACATAAAGCGTAAACGCTCAGTAGGATAATCTGGGTCAAGGGGGACATAAGCACCACCCGCCTTGAGAATACCAAGTATTCCCACGATCGTTAAGAGAGAACGTTCTACACAAATTCCCACTAAGACATCTGCACCTACGCCTAATGAGCGTAAATAATGGGCTAATTGATTTGAGCGATCGTTCAACTCACGATAAGTCAGTTGTTGCCCTTCAAACACGACTGCTACTGCATCGGGTGTCTTTAATACCTGTTCTTCAAACAACTGATGCAGACATCGATCAACTGGGTAATCAGTTTGAGTATCGTTCCATTGAGTTAATATCTGTTGTTGTTCTTCTTCTGAGAGAAGAGAATGCAACTCGTAGCGTCCTTGCGGCTCTTTTACCATTGCAAACAGAGCATTAAAGTAGTATTCACCAATCCGGTTAGCTTGCTCTGTTGCTATCTTTGAAGCATCGTAAGTAATTCTTAACTCTACCTCAGACGAGCCTGGATTCACACTAAATTGAGCCACAACAGTAAAGTTAGTTTCTTCAAAAAACTTTCCACTTAACACCTCTAAATTATCCAGTCCGATCACCTGTTCATAGACATGGAAATGGGTGAAGTTAAACGCCGTTTCAAACAAAGGTTCACCACCCAAACTCCTCTGAATTTCTGCCAGTGGATAGCGACGATGTGGTAACAGTTCTCGTTCCGCTGCGAACACTTGCCGCACTAAGTCTATCCAAGTTCCTCCAGTTAATTGCAAACGAAATGGCAAGGTATTTAGGAAAAGTCCCAAGACGCGCTCACCATCATTTTGTTCCGGTCGTCCGTTGCTGACTAATCCTGTTAGCACATCTTCGTTACCACCTAACAGATTTAACACTCGTAAATGAGCAGCTAAGAGCACGCTTTTCAGTGGTACTTCTGCCGACTGTGCCAATCCTCTCAAGGAAGCACAAATTTCGGGGGAAAGAATTACATCAGTCACGCCAACATCTTGAACATTGGTGTTAGTTGAAACAGAAGACCAGCGGGGTAAAGGCGTGAAAGTGCGATCGCTCAACTTTTCATTCCAGTAACGCTGACACTCTCGCGAGGCTAACGCTTGTGCTTCTAATGCTACGAAGTCTCGAAATTCAATACTTAATGGTGTTGAGTTTAACTCGATTGGTTCGCCTAAATCTGATAAGTAACGCTTGAGCAGTTCACTCATCATAGAAGCAACACTCCAACCATCCAGAATGGCGTGGTGGAAGCTCAAACTTAGATTAAATGTTTCCGGTGTCCGACGATGAACAAACAAGCGTAATAAGGGAGGATTAGTCCAATCAAAATGCTGTTTCTTTTCGGCTTCAAACCAAGCAGTTAAGGCTTCTTCTTGCTCAGAATCATTTAAATGACACCAATCTTCTACAAGCATCGGAACTTCTACTTGCTGATGAACTAGTTGCAAGGGAATACTATACTTACTGAGTTCAAATGAAGTCCGTAGTACAGCGTGGCGAAGGGCTAAATCTTGCAATGCTCTCTTTAAACATTGAACATCAAGAGGAGCTTTCAGATAGAAGCTAAAAATGTCGTGATAGATGCCACTATCTTTGCTGTATTCACTGTGGAAAAGCATTCCCATTTGCAGTTTTGCCAGAGGATAAGCATCCTCTACACCATCAGGTAACTGTTGTTTGTCTGCTTCAGAAATCAAACTGAATGGTTGAGTTAATTCTAATTTTTCGATTTCATTTTCTTGGGTTTTCAGTTCTTCCAATAGCTCATGAATTGTTTGATGTTGGAATAACTGTACCAGAGAGAAATTCAAACCTTGGGCTTTAGCAAGAGCTAGTACTTGAATACTGCGGATAGAATCCCCACCTAAAGCAAAGAAGTTGTCATTAATACCTACTTGTTCTACACCGAGAACCTTAGCCCAGACAGCCGCTAAGATTTTTTCTTCAGGTGTGTTCGGTGCAACAAAGGCATTTTCTAGTTCTGGTCTGGCGCTCTCAGGTGCTTTTAATGCACTCCGGTCTAGTTTACCGTTGGCTGTCAGTGGTAGAGCGTCTAATTGTACAAAAGCACTTGGCACCATGTACTCTGGCAGAAAAGCTTTTAGAAAACGACGTAGTTCGGCACGGCTTGGAGATTGTTCTTCCTTGGGAATCACGTAAGCGACGAGACGTTTATCCCCTGGCGAGTCCTCTCTTACCACTACCACACTTTCCCTGACGGCTGGGTGAGAAGCCAGTGATGCTTCAATTTCGCCCAATTCGATGCGGAATCCGCGAATTTTCACTTGTTGGTCAATGCGCCCTAAGTACTCTAAATCGCCATTTGGTAAATAACGAGCTAAGTCCCCTGTTTTATAGAGTCGCGCATTTGGATTGTGGCTAAAACGATCGCGAATAAACCGTTGAGTTGTCAGTTCATCCCGATTCAGATAGCCGCGTGTCACCCCAGCACCACCAACATACATCTCGCCGGGAACGCCTACTGGTACTGGTTGTAAATGTTGGTCTAACACATACACCTGTAAGTCCCGAATCGGACGACCAATTACACTGGCACTCACATTCACATCAGCCATACTTAACGGGCGATAGGTAACATGGACGGTGGTTTCTGTAATCCCGTACATATTGACTAACTGGGGTTGCCCTTCGCCGTACCGTTCAAACCAAGGTTGCAAATTCTTCGGTTCTAAGGCTTCTCCACCGAAAATCACCAGGCGTAATCTCAAATCATCCTCTGTTTCGGCAGAAAGTGCAACGGGAATTAACTGGCGAAATGCCGAAGGTGTTTGATTGAGAACTGTGACTTTCTCTTCTACTAATAATTTATAGAAGGATTCGGGCGATCGCGTCACCAAGTACGGCACAACTACCAATTTTCCACCATAAAGCAATGCTCCCCAAATCTCCCACACTGAGAAGTCAAAGGCGTAAGAGTGGAATAATGTCCAGACATCTTGAGCGTTAAACCCATACCAATCGTCAGTTGCAGCAAACAAACGCATGACATTTGAGTGGTTCACTAACACGCCTTTGGGCTGACCTGTAGAACCAGAAGTGTAGATGATGTATGCTAAGTTGCTCGGTTCTGCTGTGTTTTGTGGGTTTGACTGGCTATGTTGAGCAATGGTTTCCCACTCGCTGTCTAAGTAAATAACTCGCGCTTGATGTTGGGGTAATTTCTCATTGAGATGCTGTTGACTCAGCAGAACAGAAATTTGAGCATCTGACAAAATAAAGCTTAAGCGGTCTTGAGGATAGGTTGGGTCTAGGGGTACATAAGCTCCACCTGCTTTGAGGATACCAAGTATTCCCACGATCATTTCTGGCGATCGTTCTACACAAATCCCCACTAGCACATCTGCACCCACACCCAAAGAGCGTAAATAATGGGCTAATTGATTTGCTTGATCGTTCAATTCCCGGTAAGTCAGTCGTTGATTCTCAAACACCACTGCTACTGCATCTGGTGTCTTTAATACCTGTTCCTCAAACAACTGATGCAGACATTGCTCTACTGGATAATTCGTTTGAGTATAGTTCCACTGGGCCAACAACTGTTGCTGTTGGGATGAAGTTAACATCGGCAATTGAGAAATGGCGGAAAGCGGATTGGCGACAATGCCTTCTAGCAGGGTGACAAAATGACCTATCATTCGCTCGATCGTACTGCCATCAAATAAGTCGGTGTTGTACTCCCACCACCCCAATAGTCCATCTGGGGTACTTTCCATTGAGAGAGTTAAATCGAATTTGGCGATCGGATTTTCGATCTCTATTGGTGATAGGGTTAACCCATCTAACTCGACAGAAGACAACGGCGCATTCTGGAGGACAAACATCACCTGGAACAGTGGTGTATAGCTGAGATCCCGTTCTGGTTGCAATGCTTCCACCAGCATCTCAAACGGCAAATCCTGATGGGTGTATGCTCCTAAAGACACCTCTCGCACTCGATCGAGTAAAGTAGCGAAACTCGGATTATTTGATAGGTCTGTCCTGAGCACTAAAGTATTGACAAAAAAGCCAATTAACCCTTCAATTTCACTCTTGTTCCGGTTAGCAATGGGTGAACCTACCACAATATCTGTCTGTCCACTGTAGCGGTAGAGTAAGGTATTAAACGCTGCCAACAATGTCATAAACAGAGTTACTCCCTCCTCTTGACTTAGTTGGTTTAATTTTTCGCTTAGTTGAGCAGACAAGGCAAATTGTTGATGTGCGCCGACAAAGGTTTGTTTCGCTTTTCTGGGTCGGTCAGTGGGAAGTGATAATATTGCTGGTGCGCCAGCCAGTGATGCAAGCCAGTAACTTAATTGGGTTTGCAGAACTTCACCTTGCAACCAATTTCTTTGCCAAATCGCAAAGTCAGTATATTGAATTGGCAGTGGACTTAATGGTGATGGCAGACCTTGAGCATAAGCATTGTATAGTGGCGTTAATTCTTCCACAAATACACCGATCGACCAACCATCAGAAACTATGTGGTGCATACATATCAGTAAGATATGTTCAGTGTCAGACAGTGTGACTAATGTGGCTCTGAGTAATGAGTCACTTGCTAAATTAAATGGTTGAATCGCTTGTTGTTGTACTAGTTCGACTGCGGCAATTTTTGATTCGCTTTCTGACAAATGTTTGAAGTCAACAACAGATAATCGACTGTTAGTTTGTTCATGAATTATTTGATTCGCTTGCCCATCAACGGTAATAAAGTTGGTGCGTAATGCTTCATGACGCTGGATAATTTCTTTTAAGCTTTGTTCTAAGGCGGTTACACAGAGAGTTCCCTCTAGACGCAATGCGGCTGATATGTTGTATAAAGCGCTATTGGGTTCAAACTGGTCGATAAACCATAGCCTTGTTTGGGCATAAGACAGAGGTAAGTCGTTATTATTGTCTCTGGCTAAGAGTGGTGGCGCACTAAGCTGTAAATCTTGTTGCTGTAACTGTTGAATAATTGGTGCTAATTGAGCTACTGTGGGTGCGCTAAACAGATTCCTTAGTGGCAGTTCTACTTGCAAGTGACTGCGAATGCGAGAAATTAGTTGGGTGGCGAGTAATGAATGTCCCCCTATTTCAAAGAAGTTGTCGTGAATCCCAACTTGATTTAATTTGAGGATTTGTGCCCACTCTTGAACCAGGATTTCTTCTATTGGGGTGCGGGGTGCTTGATACTTATCTTTCTGTTCAGTATGTAAGTCTGGTGCGGGTAGGGCGCGACGATCGATTTTGCCGTTAGGCGTTAAAGGCAAGGTTTCCAAAAGTACAAAAGCACTCGGCATCATGTACTCTGGTAACTTCGCTTTCAGGTATTGTCGCAGTTCATCAATTGTTGGTGTCGCCCCAGTTTCAGTGGTAATGTAAGCAACTAGGCGTTTATCTCCGGGATTATCCTCACGCGCTATCACGACAGCGGCTTGGACTTCAGGATATTGACTTAAAACTGCTTCGATTTCGCCTAATTCAATGCGGAAACCCCGAATTTTTACTTGATTGTCAATCCGTCCCAAGTATTCAATGTTGCCATCAGGCAAGAAACGAGCTAAATCTCCAGTTTTGTAAAGTTTTGGGGGTTGGGGGGTAGGTGTTAGGGGTTGGGGAAATTCTTCTTCCCTACACCCTAACACCTGACCCCTATCCCCGAAGGGACTGTCTATGAACTTCTCATTAGTTAATTCTGGACGGTTGAGGTAGCCTGTGGCTAATCCCACACCGCCGATGTGTAATTCTCCTGGAACTCCGATGGGTACTGGTTGTAAAAGTTGGTCGAGAATGTATATTTGAGTGTTGGCAATTGGTTTTCCGATCGGTACTGTGTCCAGTGACGAATGGCGATCGCATTCCCAGTATGTCACATCGATCGCCGCCTCTGTCGGCCCATAAAGGTTGTGTAATTCACACCCCAAACGAGCGAAGAATTTGGTTTGCAAGTCAACAGATAGAGCTTCCCCACTACAAATCACCCGCCGCAAACTCTCACATAATGCTAAGTTTGGACTCTCCAAAAATACTTGCAGCATCGAAGGCACAAAATGCAAGGTAGTCACTTGCTGTTGAGAGATCAGATTCACCAAATACTCAGGATCGCGATGTCCCCCTGGTTTGGCTACCACTAAACGGCTACCATTAAGCAGAGTCCAGAAGAATTCCCACACTGAAACATCAAAGCTAAAGGGTGTTTTTTGCAACACTACATCATCTGTTGTCAATTGGTAAGCTTCTTGCATCCACAACAGACGATTACAAATCCCCTTGTGGGTATTCATTGCACCTTTGGGTTGACCTGTGGAACCAGAGGTATAAATGATATAAGCCAAGTTTTCTGGTGCAACATTAAGAGGCAGATTATCTTGACTGGAGTGAGAAATTGCTTGCCAGTCGCTATCCAGACAAAGGATTTGTGCTTGATGTTCGGGTAGAGAATCGAGTAATTTTTGTTGTGTCAGCAGCACTGTTACAGATGAGTCGTTCAGCATAAAGCGTAAACGATCTGTTGGATATTCTGGATCGAGGGGAACATAAGCGCCACCTGCTTTGAGAATCCCCAGTAGTCCGACTACCATTTCGATCGATCGTTCTACACAAATCCCTACGGGTACATCTGCACTTACACCCAAAGAACGCAAATAATTGGCTAACTGATTGGCGCGACAGTTCAACTCACGATAAGTCAGTTGTTGATTCTCAAATACTACTGCTACCACATCGGATGTCTTTAATACCTGCTCTTCAAACAACTGATGCAGACATTTATCAGTTGGATAATCAGTTTGAGTATTGTTCCATTCGGTTAATATCTGCTGTTGTTCAGCAGGAGTTAACATCGGCAAATGGGAAATTGGCGTTTCGGGATTGGCGACAATTGCTTCTAGCAGAGTGACAAAATGACCCAACATCCGGCTGATTGCACCATCATCAAACCGATTAGCATCGTAGCTCACTTTCAGGAACAATTGTTCGCTAGGACCTACTAAAAGTGTTAAAGGATAATTTGTATGTTCGATCGCTCGGAAATTAGAGAACGAAAAGTTACTATTGTCTTCTAAAAGATCGCTATCTACTGGATAATTCTCAAACACCACAATGCTATCGAACAGAGAAGTACCTCTAGGTACATTACTAAATCCCTGAATCTCCACCAAGGAACTATAAGCAAATTGTTCCGACTCCACAAGTTGCGCTTGTAAATCCTTTAACACTCCCAAAAGTTTAGTATTTTCATTGAATCGAACGCGCATCGGTAAGGTATTAATAAATAACCCTACCATCGACTCGACTCCATTAATAACAGGCGGACGACCAGAAACAGTCGCACCAAACATTACATCAGACTCTTGAGAATAGCGAGACAGCAACAAAGCCCAAGTTGCCTGCACCAAATTAGAAAGCGTTAATTGATGTTCTCGGACAAAAGAATTAGCCTTTGCTGTTGCTGATAAACTTAACTCAATTTGTTGTTCCCCATAACTAGCCGAGCCATTTTCCCGATGCGATAAAGGTTTATCAACCATCAAAGGAGTTGGCGCAATAAAACTGGCAAGTTTTTCTCGCCAAAAAGCTTCAGATTGAGCTACATCTTGTTGTTGTAGCCAAGCAATATACTGTCGGTAGTTGAGTGAGGTTTGACGATCTAAAGTTTTCCCTGTCAAAATAACTTCATAGAAATCCCAGAGATCTTTCAATACCAAAGGTAAAGACCAACCATCTAGCAATATATGATGAAAACTCCAAACAAATTGGTAAGTATTGGGCTGCGTTTGGATTAGATATAAACGCATTAATGGCGCTGGTGAAAATGAGAAACCTTGCTGACGCTCCGAATCAAGAAATGCCTCTAATTGCTGTTGCTGATCCACCGCAGATAAATTGCGCCAATCATAAGTGACGACATTAACATTCACTTGTCGAAAGACAACTTGTAGAGGTTGCGGCAAAGATTCCCAAAGGAAAGCTGTACGGAAAATTGAATGCTGGGCTACTACTTTAGCCCAAGCTTGCTCAAATGCTGACACATTTAAATTTCCGGTAATAGAGAAAGTCATTTGCTCAAAATATACTCCGGTTTCGGGAGCATACAAAGTTTCAAATAACATCCCCTGTTGCATTGGCGATAAGGGATAAATATCCTCAATATTTTGCCAATTAGTTGTCTTTAGTCCTGATGTAAGTGCTGAAGTTGCTAAAACGCGATCGAGTTCTATTTGACTCAGTTTGACTAACGGGAAATCACTCGGAGTATAACCACCATTTTCTCTTGATAAACAATGAGTAATTAGCTCTCTAAGCAAAGCAATAAATTCTTGGGCAATCTGTTCAATGGTACTAGAGTAATGGACATGAGTGCTGTATATCCAATCTATGTGCAACTGTTCGTTAGTAATTATGGCGGTAATATCGAGTAAATTAGAGCGCTGACCTTGTAAACTTTGGCTATTTCCACTCGATTCATTCGCTAATTGCAGCAGCGAACTTTGATTTATAACTTGGCTAAATTGTCCCAGATAGTTAAAGCTAATTTCTGCTGTTTCTCTGGTTTGAAGTTGGCTCTTGATGTTGCGATCGCCAGATAAATAGCGCAAGAGTCCGTAGCCAATTCCTTTATTAGGAATCTGGCGTAATTGTTCTTTAACTGATTTTAAAGTTTCTCCCAGATTATCTGTTGTTTCCAGTTCGATCAGCACCGGGAAAATTGTGGTAAACCAACTGACAGTCCGGGATAAATCTACCCCTTCAATAATATCTTCCCGTCCATGACCTTCTAAGTTGAATAACACAGACTTTGAGTTAGTCCATTTACTCAAAACTAAGGCTAAAGCTGTCAATAAAACATCATTAATCTGAGTTTTATATGAAGAGGGGACATCTTGTAAGAGTGCGATCGTTTCCGCTTCATTTAACGACACAGAGATATTTTTAGCCGAAGCAACTAAGTTCTCTCCTCCGGGATAGTCTACAGGAATGCGAGAAACCTCGGCGTAAGATTCGCGCAACCAATAAGATAATTCGGATTTTAAAATCTCTGACCCAGCGTATTCTTGCAAATGTTTTGCCCAATCTTGGAAGGAGGTAGTTTTTGGTGGTAGTTGAATTGGTTTACCTTGACTTAATTGCTGGTAAGCTGTCTGCAAGTCTTCTAACAATATCCGCCAAGAGACTCCATCGACTACTAAATGGTGAATTACTATTAGTAATCTTCCTTCTTGGTTTTCTCCCCCTTTGAAATAGGCAACTTGCACGAGATTTTCTGCCAAATTTAAACTTGCTTGTAAGGTGTTGGCAGTGTTTTCAATGGTTACAGTAATCTCACTTTCTGAAAGATTGGATAAGTCGAAACAGGATATAGCAATGTTATCAGTTGGTGTGGCGTGAATCTGTTCCCAACCGGATTCTGTTTGGGTAAAGCGTAAGCGCAACGCATCATGATGGAGCAGTAATTGTTGCCAGATTGGTGCTAAGAGTTCGGGTTGGAAATGGGATGGCGTTGTCAGTAAAAATGATTGATTAAAGTGGTGCGGTTCAACCAAGTTTTGCTCAAAAAACCACTGTTGAATTGGCGTTAGTTCTACTTTCCCTGTGACTAATTCTTGAGAGATTTGAGTTACTTTGTTAGTACCTGCGACAGCCGCTAATTCGGCAATTGTCTGATTGGTAAATAGTTGTTTGACACTAAAGTCTAATCCCGCTTGCCTTGCTCTGGTGATGATTTGAATGCTCAAAATCGAATCGCCACCCAGTTCAAAGAAGTTGTCGTGAATGCCGACAAGTTCTACTCCCAATACTTGTTGCCAAATAGTTGCCAGTGTTTCTTCGGTTGGAGTGCGGGGGGCAACTATAGTGTTATCTATTCCCGATCGCAATTCTGGGATCGGTAGGGCGCGGCGATCGATCTTCCCGTTTGGTGTCAGTGGAAGAGTTTCCAGCAGCACGAAAGCACTCGGTACCATGTAATCTGGTAAAAGAGCTTTCAGATATTGCCGCAATTCACCAATTGTGGGCGTGGCTTCGGCTTGGGGTAAGATGTAAGCGACTAGGCGTTTAGTCCCTGGAATATCCTCACGAGCGATGACTACAGATGTCTGCACTTGGGGATGTTGGTTGAGCAAACTTTCAATTTCGCCTAATTCGATGCGGAAGCCACGAATTTTTACTTGATTGTCAATCCGTCCCAGGTATTCAATGTTGCCATCAGGTAAGTAACGAGCTAAGTCTCCAGTTTTGTAAAGTTTTGAGTTTTGAGTTTTGAGTTTTGAGTTGTTAAAGGGATTGGGAATGAACTTTTGATTAGTTAATTCTGGGCGGTTGAGGTAGCATAAGGCTAATCCAGCACCTCCAAGGTGTAATTCTCCTGGTACACCCACAGGTACTAGTTGTAGATTTTGGTCTAACAAATAGATTTGGGTATTGGCAATTGCCCGACCGATGGGGATAGTTGTCGCACTCTGGGGTAAGTCCTCTACCAAGTACCAAGAGGAAAAGGTAGTATTTTCCGTAGGCCCATAGACATGAAGCAGTTGTTGGGGCGCACCATGCCTGAGCACCTCTCGTACCCAGAAGGGATCTACCGCTTCACCGCCAAATAGTAGGTATCTTAAACCGCTAAACGCTTGTGGCACTAAACTGGCTAACTGATTGAATAGGGCGGTGGTTAAGAATAGGATGCTGATTTGGTTTTCCCGCAAACTTACCGCAAATTCTGGTGGCGACAGCAAGACTGATTTAGTGATTATGACTACTTTGGCTCCGTTGAGCAATGCTCCCCAAATTTCAAAGGTTGCCGCATCGAAAGCAATATTTGATGCTTGAGCAATGCGGTCATCAGCTGTTATTTGTATGTAGTTGGTATTTTTAACTAGCCGATTCACAGCTTGATGAGTGACAACTACTCCCTTGGGAGTTCCTGTTGAACCAGAGGTATAAATTACATAAGCTAGGTTTTCCGAACTAACTGTATTGTTGAGATTGTCCTGACTTGCTTGGTTAATGCTTTGCCAGTCGCTATCTAAGCAGACGACTAATTCTTGATGTTTGGGAAGAGACTCGACTAATTTCTCTTGGGTCAAGAGAACTTTCACCCCTGTATCGGTAAGCATAAAGCTTAAGCGGTCTTGGGGATATTCTGGATCGAGGGGTACATAAGCGCCACCTGCTTTGAGAATTCCCAATATTCCCACAACCATTTCCAGGGAACGTTCGACACAAATTCCCACTAGCACATCTGCACCCACACCTAATGAGCGTAAATAATGTGCTAATTGATTCGCTCTGTTGTTCAATTCTCGGTAAGTCAATTGTTGAAAATCAAACACCACTGCTACTGCATCGGGTGTCTTCTCTACCTGTTCCTCAAACAATTGATGGAGACACAAAGTAGCTGGATAGTCAGTTTGAGTATCGTTCCAGTCTACTAATAACTGTTGTTGTTCCGATGAAGTTAACATCGGCAATTGAGAAATTGGCACTTCGGGATTGGCAACAATGCCTTCTAGCAGGGTGACAAAATGACCTGTCATCCGCTCAATAGTGTTGTCATCAAATAAGTCGGTGTTGTACTCCCACAAGCCCACCAGTCCATCTGGGGTACTTTCCATTAATAAAGTTAAATCAAATTTGGCGATCGCCCGATCGATCTCTACAGGACTTAGGGTTAACCGGGTCAGTTCTAACTCGGACACAGGTGCATTCTGGAGGACAAACATCACCTGAAATAGAGGGGTATGACCCAGATCCCGTTCTGGTTGCAATGCCTCCACCAACATTTCAAACGGCAAATCCTGATGGGTGTATGCTCCTAAAGATACCTCCCGCACTCGATCGAGTAAAGCAGCGAAACTGGGATTATTTGATAGGTCTGTTCTGAGTACTAAAGTATTGACAAAAAAGCCAATTAACCCTTCTATTTCACTCTGGTTGCGGTTGGCAATGGGTGAACCCACCACAATATCTGTTTGTCCACTGTAGCGGTAGAGTAAGGTATTAAACGCTGCCAACAGAGTCATAAACAAAGTAACTCCTTGTTCTTGACTTAGTTGGTTCAATTTTTTGGTGAGTTTCTCTGACAGGGTAAACTGTTGATGTGCGCCTTGATAGGTTTGCACTGCTGGTCTGGGGCGATCGGTCGGCAGTGTAAGAAAAGCTGGTGCGCCAGCTAGTTGATTTTCCCAGTAACTTAATTGGGTTTGCAATACTTCACCTTGCAACCAATTTCTTTGCCAGATAGCAAAGTCAGTGTATTGAATTGGCAGTGGATTTAACGGTGATGGCAGACCTTGAGCATAAGCATTGTACAGTGCCGTTAGTTCTTCGACAAATACACCGATCGACCAACCATCAGAAACTATGTGGTGCATACATATCAACAAGATATGTTCGGTTTCCGACAACACCACTAATGTAGTTCTGAGTAAACAATCATTTGCCAGGTCTAATGGTGCTAGAGCTTGTTGTTGCAGTAATTGGGTTAGCGCACTTTCTGGTTCTTTTGTTGATAAATGTGTCCCATCTACTATTGATAAAGTCCAACTCGTTTGGGAGTGAATGACTTGTCTGGGTTGCCCATCCACCGTCAGGAAATTGGTTCGTAAAGCCTCATGACGCTGGATAATTTCTCGGAAGCTTTGTTCTAAGGCGGCGACACAGAGAGTTCCTCGCAAACGTAATGCGGCAGGGATGTTGTATAAGGCACTATCAGGTTGAAACTGGTCAATAAACCACAACCTAGTTTGGGCATAAGAGAGCGGTTGGTCGCTATGGTTATCTCTGGGTAAAAGCGGTGGCGAACTGGCTGGTAAATTCTGTTGCTGTAATTGCCCAATTATCCGCGCTAATTCAGCTATAGTGGGTGCTGCAAACAAACTCCTTAGTGGCAGTTCTACGAGTAAGTGGCTGCGAATCCGGGACATTAGTTGGGTGGCGAGTAGGGAATGTCCCCCTATTTCAAAGAAGTTGTCGTCAATCCCGACTTGATTTAGTTTGAGTATTTGTCCCCATAGATGACCCAGAATTTCTTCTATGGGCGTGCGGGGGGCTTGATACTTGTCTGTTTGGAGACTCTGGAAATCGGGCGCTTTTAAGGCGCGGCGATCGACCTTGCCATTTGGTGTCAGTGGGAAAGTTTCCAAGAATACTATTGCACTCGGCACCATGTATTCTGGCAGTTTCGCCTTCAAGTATTGCCGCAAATCATTCAGAGTCGGTGTCGCCTCAGTAAGAGTAGTAATGTAAGCAACTAGACGTTGATCCCCTGGAATATCGTCACGCACCATCACAACCGCGCCTTGGACTTGAGGATGTTGACTAAGAATAGCTTCGATTTCGCCCAACTCAATGCGGAAGCCGCGAATTTTTACTTGATTGTCAATCCGTCCCAAGTATTCAATGTTGCCATCTGGTAAATAGCGTGCTAAATCCCCAGTTTTGTAAAGTTTTGGGGGTTGGGGGGTAGGTGTTAGGGGTTGGGGAAATTCTTCTTCCCTACACCCTAACACCTGACCCCTATCCCCGAAGGGATTGTCTATGAATTTTTGACTTGTTAAATCTGGACGGTTCAGGTAGCCTCTGGCTAGGGAAACACCTCCGATGTGTAATTCTCCTGGTACTCCTATGGGTACTGGTTGCAGATATTGGTCGAGGATATAGATTTGGGTATTGGCTATGGGTCGTCCGATCGAGATTTTGGGATTGTCATTACTGTATCTTGCGATCGTGGCACAAACGCTAGTCTCTGTTGGCCCATAAGCATTGTAGAAGTTTCTCCCTATAGACCATTGTTGCATCAATTCCACCGCACAGGCTTCTCCTGCCACAATTAGTGTTTGCAGTGCCGGGAGTTCTTCTGATGGCAGAACTGCCAGTGCAGATGGAGGCAAGGTAACGTGAGTAATGCCATCATCACGTAAGCGCTCAACTAATGGCATACCAGGCATCAGAGAATCTTTGGTTCCCAGATAAAGTGTTCCCCCTGACCCAAAAGCCATAATCACTTCCCAGATCGAAGCATCAAAACTGAAGGAGGCAAACTGGAGAACGCGGCTCCCTGAATCCAAACCAAAAGCCTGAATCTGAGCCATTGCTAGGTTACGTAAGCCTTTATGCTCAACCATCACCCCTTTAGGTTTACCTGTAGAGCCGGAAGTGTAAATCAAATTTGCCAGATTAAAAGCACTTACCCCACCGATCGGGTTATCTTGGCTATGTTGGATAATTTCTGACCAGACTTCATCCAAACAAACAAGTTGTGCATGATGCTCAGGTAACCTTTCGAGAAGTTGCCGTTGACTGAGCAGAACAGAAACTTGAGCATCTGACAAAATAAAGCTTAAGCGGTCTTGGGGATAGGTTGGGTCGATTGGGACATAAGCTCCACCCGCTTTGAGAATCGAGAGTATTCCCACTACCATCTCTAGGGAACGTTCTACACAAATACCAACCAACACATCTGCACCCACACCTAATGAGCGCAAATAATGTGCTAACTGATTCGATCGACTATTCAATTGCGAGTAAGTCAGTTGTTGTCCTTCAAACACCACTGCTACTGCATCTGGAGTACGTTCTACCTGTTCTTCAAACAACTGATGTAAACACTGTTGGGCCGGATAATCAATTTGAGTATTGTTCCACTCAATTAACAGTTGATTTTGTTCAACTGCGGTTAACATTGGTAATTGAGAAATTGGCACTTCGGGATTGGCGACAATGCCTTCTAGCAGGGTGACAAAATGACCCGTCATCCGCTCAATAGTGTCCCCATCAAACAAGTCGGTGTTGTACTCCCACCACCCCAATAGTCCATCTGGGGTACTTTCCATTGACAGAGTTAAATCAAATTTGGCGATCGCCTGATCGATTTCTATTGGTGTTAGAGTTAACCCATCTAACTCGACAGGAGACAACGGCGCATTCTGGAGGATAAACATCACCTGGAACAGTGGTGTATAGCTGAGGTTGCGTTCTGGTTGCAATGCCTCCACCAACATCTCAAACGGTAAATCCTGATGAGCGTAAGCCCCTAACGACACCTCCCGCACTCGATCGAGCAGTTGGTCGAAACTGGGATTAGTTGATAGGTCTGTTCTGAGTACTAAAGTGTTGACAAAAAAGCCAATTAACCCTTCGATTTCACTCTGGTTCCGGTTGGCAATGGGTGAACCCACCACAATATCTGTTTGTCCACTGTAGCGGTAGAGTAAGGTATTCATAGCTGCCAACAGCGTCATAAACAAAGTTACCCCTTGTGCTTGACTCAGTTGGTTTAATTTCTCGGTTAGTTGGGCTGACAGGGCAAACTGTTGATGTGCGCCCACAAAGGTTTGCACTGCCCGTCTGGGGCGGTCTGTGGGTAGTGCTAATAGAGGTGGCGCATCTGCGAGTGATGCAAGCCAGTAACTTAATTGGCTTTGCAACACTTCCCCTTGCAACCATTCTCGCTGCCATAAGGCAAAGTCAGTGTACTGAATTGGCAGTGGACTTAATGGTGATGGTTGACCTTGAGCATAAGCATTGTACAGTGCCGTTAGTTCTTCCACAAATACACCGAGCGACCAACCATCAGAAACTATGTGGTGCATACACAAGCTCAAAATGTGTTCGGTGTCCGACAGTGCGATTAATGTGGCTCTGAGTAAGCAATCATTTGCCAGGTCTAATGGTGCAAGAGCTTGTTGTTGTAATAATCGTGCTGCTTCCTGGTTTGATAAATGTCTCCCATCAACTATTGATAATTTCCAGTTGGCTTCTTCATGAATGATTTGTATGGGTTGCCCATCAACGGCAATAAAATTGGTTCGTAATGCCTCATGGCGCACCATAATTTCTCGGAAGCTTTGTTCTAAGGCGGCTACGTCTAAGTTTCCGACCAAACGTAATGCGGCAGGGATGTTGTATAAGGCACTATTCGGTTGCAACTGGTCGATAAACCACAATCTGCTTTGGGCATAAGAGAGCGGTCGATCGCTATAGTTGTCTCTGGGTAACAGTGGTGGCGAATTCAGTTGTAAATTCTGTTGCTGTAATTGCTGTATTATCGGTGCTAATTCTGCAACTGTGGGTGCCGTAAACAAAGTCCTTAGTGGCAGTTCTACTTGTAAGTGGCTGCGAATCCGGGACATTAGTTGGGTGGCAAGGAGTGAATGTCCCCCTAATTCAAAGAAGTTATCGTTAATCCCGACAGAGTGAAGTTTGAGAACTTGCGAAAACAGATGAACCAGAATTTCTTCTATTGGGGTGCGTGGTGCTACATAGTTTTCTGTGGGTGCGTTGTCGAAATCTGGTACTCTTAGGGCGCGACGATCGATTTTACCGTTGGGTGTGAGTGGCAGGGTTTCCAGGAAGACAAAGGCACTCGGTACCATGTATTCTGGCAGTTTCGCTTTGAGATATTGTCGCAGTTCGTTGCTTGTGGGTGTGACTTCTGAATTGGAAACGAGATAAGCCACTAGTCGTTTTTCTCTACTGTTGTCAACAGGAGCGATGACTACAGATGTTTGGATTTGGGGATGTTGACTAAGAATAGCTTCGATTTCCCCTAACTCAATGCGGAAACCGCGAATTTTTACTTGGTTATCGATGCGTCCCAAGTATTCGATATTACCATCTGGTAAATAGCGAGCCAAATCTCCGGTTTTATACAGGCGAGAATTCGGTTCATTGCTAAAGGGATTGGCGATGAATTTCTCAGTAGTTAATTCTTTCCGGTTCAGGTAGCCTCGTGCTAATCCCACGCCGCCGATATGCAATTCTCCTGGTACTCCAATTGGTACTGGCTGGAGTTGGCTGTCGAGTATGTAGATTTGGGTGTTAGCAATGGGACGACCGATGGGTACAGTATTAAGTTGACTTTGCTCGAGGCATTCCCAGTATGTGACATCGATCGCCGCCTCTGTCGGCCCATAAAGGTTGTGTAATTTACAACTCAAACGCTCGAAGAATTTGGCTTGTAAGTCAACTGATAGAGCTTCTCCACTACAAATCACTTGCCGCAAACTCTCACATAATCTTAAGTTTGGACTCTCCAAAAATATTTGCAGCATCGAAGGCACAAAATGCAAGGTAGTTACCTGCTGTTGAGAGATCAGATTCACCAAATACTCAGAGTCCCGATGTCCCCCTGGTTTGGCTACCACTAAACGGCTACCATTACACAAAGTCCAGAAAAATTCCCACACTGAGACATCAAAGCTAAAGGGTGTTTTTTGCAACACTACATCATCTGTTGTTAGTTGGTATTCCTGTTGCATCCACAACAGACGGTTACAGATGCCTTTGTGGGTATTCATTGCACCTTTAGGCTGACCTGTGGAACCAGAGGTATAAATGACATAAGCCAAGTTTTCTGGTTGCACTTGAGTGAGCAGATTTTCAAAGCTAAACTCCTGAATCCCTTGCCAGTCTGTATCGAGACAAAAGATTTGTGCGCTCTGTTCGGGAAGAGTGTCGAGTATTTTTTGTTGCGTTAGCAGCACTGACACCAGGGAGTCGGAGAGCATAAAGCGTAAACGCTCAGTGGGATACTCTGGATCTAGGGGAACATAAGCGCCACCTGCTTTGAGAATCCCCAACAGTCCGACTACCATTTCTATTGAACGTTCTACACATATCCCTACGGGCACATCTGCACCAACACCCAAAGAGCGTAAATAATGTGCTAATTGATTGGCTCGATTATTCAATTCCCGATAAGTTAGTTGTTGATGCTCAAATACTACGGCTACGGCATCTGGTGTCTTCTCTACCTGTGCTTCAAACAACTGATGTAAACATTTATCGATCGCATAATCAACTTGAGTATCATTCCACTGAACTAACAACTGCTGCTGTTGGGATCGCGTTAATATCGGCAATTGGGAAATTGGTGTTTGGGGATTGGCGACAATTGCTTCTAGCAGTGTGACAAAATGACCTGTCATCCGCTCAATGGTACTGCCATCAAACAAGTCGGTGTTGTACTCCCACCACCCCACTAGTCCATCTGGGGTACTTTCCATTGCCAAACCTAAATCAAATTTGGCGATCGCATTTTCTACTTCTACAGTCGTTAGCTTTAATCCATCTAGCGGGACTAAAGACACAGGCGCATTCTGAAGCGCAAACATCACCTGGAACAGAGGTGAATAGCTGAGGTTGCGTTCTGGCTGCAATGCCTCCACCAGCATCTCAAACGGCAAATCCTGATGTGCATAAGCCCCTAAAGACACCTCTCGCACTTGATTGAGTAATTTGGTGAAACTCTGATTATTTGATAGATCTGTCCTCAACACTAAAGTATTGATAAAAAAGCCAATTAACCCTTCGATTTCATGGTGATTCCGGTTGGCAATAGGTGAACCGACTACAATATCTGTTTGTCCACTGTAGCGGTAGAGTAAGGTATTAAATGCTGCCAACAGGGTCATAAACAAAGTTACCCCTTGTTCTTGACTTAGTTGGTTCAATTTCTCGGTTAGTTCAGCAGATAGGGCAAACTGTTGATGTCCACCGACGAAGGTTTGTACTGCCCGTCTGGGTCGATCGGTCGGGAGTGATAATAAAGCTGGTGCATCAGCCAGTGATGCAAGCCAGTAACTTAATTGGGTTTGCAGAACTTCACCTTGTAGCCATTGTCGCTGCCAGATAGCAAAGTCTGCGTACTGAATGGGCAGTGGGTCTAATGGTGAGGGCAAACCTTGAGCATAAGCATTGTACAGTGCTGCCAGTTCTGCAAGTAATACACCGATCGACCAACCATCAGAAACTATGTGGTGCATACATATCAACAAGATATGTTCGGTTTCTGACAGTGCGACTAATGTGGCTTGAAGCAAGCAATCATTTGCTAAATCAAACGGTTCAATTGCTTTTTGTTGCAGTAATTCTAATAGTAGGGGCGGGTTTTGTCCAGAGATTGTCTGTGGTTGAGAAAGGTTGTCTGCTAAACCCGCCCCTACAAGTTGATTTGGGGATAAATCTTTGAAGTCAACAACTGATAATCTCCAGTTAGTTTGACCCTGAATAATTTGATGTGGTTGCCCATCAACAGTAATAAAGTTAGTGCGTAATGCTTCGTGGCGCACCACAATTTCTTGAAAACTTTGTTCTAAGGTAGCAATAGAGAGATTTCCTTCTAAACGTATTGCAAAAGGTATGTTGTATAAACCACTATTGCTTTCAAATTGGTCGATAAACCACAACCTTGTCTGGGCAAATGAAAGTGGTAAATCGTTATTGTTGTCTCGTTTAACAATCGGTGGCGCACTAAGTTGTAAGTCTTGTTGCTGTAACTGTTGAATAATTGGGGCTAATTCAGCTATAGTTGGTGCGCCAAATAGACTCCGTAAGGGCAGTTCTACTTGCAAGTGGCTGCGAATGCGGGAAATCAGTTGAGTGGCAAGGAGTGAATGTCCCCCTAGTTCAAAGAAGTTGTCGTGAATCCCAACTTGATTTAGTTTGAGGATTTGTTTCCAAGCTGTGATGAGGATTTCTTCTACTGGGGTGCGGGGGGCTTGATATTTGTCTTGTTGTTGGGTCTGAAAATCTGGTGCGGGTAGGGCGCGACGATCGATTTTGCCATTTGGTGTCAAGGGGAAGGCTTCCAGAATGACGAAAGTGAACGGCACCATGTACTCTGGAAGCTTGGATTTCAGGTATTCCCGTAGTTCGTTGCTTGTGGGTGTTGCTTCTATTTCGGTTGTGATGTAAGCAACTAGGCGTTTATCTCCTGGAATATCCTCACGAGCAATGACTACAGCGGTTTGCACTTGGGGATGCTGATTTAAGATAGCTTCTATTTCGCCTAATTCAATGCGGAAACCACGAATTTTTACTTGATTGTCAATCCGTCCCAGGTATTCAATCTTGCCATCGGGTAAATAGCGGGCTAAATCCCCAGTTTTGTAAAGTTTTGGGGGTTGGGGGGTAGGTGTTAGGGGTTGGGGAAATTCTTCTTCCCTACACCCTAACACCTGACCCCTATCCCCGAATGGATTGTCTATGAATTTTTCATTAGTTAATTCTGGTCGGTTAAGGTAGCCTTTGGCTAATCCAGCACCACCTATATGTAATTCTCCTGGTACTCCGATGGGTACTGGCTGGAGATATCGATCGAGAATGTATATTTGAGTATTAGCGATCGGACGACCAATAGATTCTAAACTATCTTGAGTACCAGCAATGCCAGCATCGGCTTCTACTCTAGAAATCGTTGACCAAATAGTAGTTTCTGTAGGACCATACACATTCCACAAACACTGGCTTCTCGAAAGAAGTGCTACAGCTAATTCATGAGTTAATGCTTCACCACCACAAAGAATTTTTAACTGATGATTGCCTTGCCATCCAGCGCTTAAGAGCAGTCGCCAAGTTGCTGGAGTTGCTTGCATGATTGTGGCACCAAATTGCAGCAACTTCTCGGATAATTTTATGCCATCAGCACTCTGTTCGCGAGGGAGTAAGACAACTTGAGCACCGACAATTAATGGTAAGTAAAATTCTAATCCGGCAATGTCAAAACAAATAGTAGTAACTGCCAGAAGAATGTCTTTGGCAGTGATGTTTACCTCCTGTTTCATTGAGTAGAGAAAGTTGGTCAGACTAGAGTGTGAAATTTGAACGCCTTTAGGTTGTCCTGTTGACCCAGATGTATAGATTACATAAGCTAAGTTTTCTGTAGAAACTTGACTAACTATATTGTTTTGATTTTGCTGGGCAATGATTTCCCAATCTGCATCTAAGCTGATGAGATGAAGGTCAATTTTAGGTAGTTGCCCGAGCAATTTTTCCTGGGTCAAGAGTACTGACACCAGGGAATTAGACAACATAAAAGCTATACGTTCAGTGGGATATTCTGGGTCTAGGGGAACGTAAGCTCCACCTGCTTTGAGAATGCCTAGTAATCCCACAAGCATTTCTAGAGAACGTTCGACACAAATCCCGACTAGCACATCTGCACCTACACCCAAAGAGCGCAAATAATGTGCTAACTGATTTGCCCGATCGTTTAATTCCCGATATGTCAATTGTTGAAAATCAAACACTACTGCTACTGCGTCTGGTGTTTTTTCTACTTGTTCTTCAAACAATTGATGGACACATTTATCGATCGGATAATTAGTTTTTGTATTATTCCATTCTATTAAAAGTTGATTTTGTTCAACTGCGGTTAAAATTGGTAGTTGGGAAATTGGCATTTGAGGATTAGCGACAATAGCCTCCAACAAAGTCACAAAATGACCCAACATTCGGCTGATTGCGCCATCATCAAAACGATTGGCATCGTAACTCAGCCTAACCAATAATTGTTCCCCAGGCTCAACAAAAAGTGTTAAAGGATAATTAGTTTTTTCAATAACCTGAACATTCTTAAGTGAAAAATCACCTTTGTCTTCGAGGACAGTACTATCTACCAAATAGTTCTCGAAGATTACAATGCTGTCGAACAAAGAAGTACCTCTAGGTACATTACTAAATCCCTGAATTTCCACTAAGGAACTATAGGAAAATTGTTCTGAGTCTACAAGTTGTACCTGTACATCTTTCAACAAACTTAAAAGTTCTGTTTGTTCTGAGATTTGAACGCGCAAAGGTAAGGTGTTAATGAACAAGCCTACCATTGACTCGACTCCTGCGATCGCAGGCGGACGACCAGAAACAGTGGCACCAAACACCACATCATTTTCTTGAGAATAGCGAGACAGCAACAAAGCCCAAGTTGCCTGCGCCAAATTAGCAAGTGTTAATTGATGTTCTCGGACAAAAGTATTAGCATTTGCTGTTGCTTCACGACTTAAGCGGATTTCTTTTTCTTTATAACTAGGCGTTCCATTTTCCCGGTTAGATAAAGGTTTATCGACCATCAAAGGAGTCGGGGCACTAAAACTGGCAAATTTTTCTCGCCAATAATCTTCAGCTAACTTTTGATCTTGTTTCTGTAGCCAAGCAATATAATTTCGGTAGTTGAGTGCGGGTTGATAAGTTAAAGTTTTTCCTTGGGAGATTGCTTGGTAAAAGTTCAATAAGTCTTTAAACACCAAAGATAAAGACCAGCCATCAAGTAATAAATGATGATGACTCCAAACAAATTGGTAAGTATTTTCCTCACATTGAATTAGATGTAAACGCATCAATGGCGCTTCGGAAAATGAGAAACCTTGCTGCTGTTGGGCATCAAGAAATACTTGTAATTGCTGTTGCTGCTCTTGTGTAGATAAATTTCGCCAGTCGAATGTTTCGATCGCCACATTCACTTGTCGATACACCACTTGTGTCGGCTGGCTCACACGCTCCCATAAGAAAGCTGTACGGAAAACTGAATGTCTCGCTACTACTTGTTGCCAAGCTTGCTTAAATGCTGATACATCTAAGTTTCCCTCAAAAGTACAAACTACCTGCTGAAAATATACTCCTGAGTCGGGAGCATACAAACTTTCAAACAGCATCCCCTGTTGCATCGGAGATAAGGGATAAATATCCTCAATATTTTGCTTGTTAGGTTTGTTAATTTCAGGTTTCATAGATTTTCTAAAATTTGATCTAGTTCTAGTTGGCTAATTTGTGCTAAGGGGAAATCACTAGGAGTAAAACCAGCATTTTCCGGTGATAAACAATGGGCGATTAACTCTTGCAAAGTGGACACAAATTCTTGGGCAATTTTCTCGATCGTGCTGGAAAAATGCACGTTGCTACTGTATATCCAATCAATTTGCAGCCGTTCGTTGGTAATAATAGCATTGATTTCGAGTAAATTAGAGCGCTTACTTTGTAAACTTTGGCTGTTTCCACTCGATTCCTTTGCCAATTGTAGCAGAGAAGATTGATTGAACAACTGACTAAATTGACCCAAATAATTGAAGCAAATTTCGGCTTCTTTTAGGTTCTTGATTTGGCTTTGGATGTCTCGATCGTCAGTTAAATAACGCAATATTCCATAGCCAATTCCTTTGTTGGGGAGCGATCGTAATTGTTCCTTGACTGATTTTAAAACCTCTCCTAAATTCTGTTTATTGCTGTCTTCGAGTTGTACACAAACCGGGAAAATTGTGGTAAACCAACCAACAGTTCGGGATAAATCTACACCTTCAATAATATCTTCCCGTCCATGACCTTCTAAGTTGAATAACACAGAGTTGGAGTTAGTCCATTTACTCATAACCAAGACTAAAGCTGTCAATAATACATCATTAATCTGGGTAGAGTAAGCTTTCGGAACATCTTGTAAGAGTGCTTGAGTTTCGGCTTCATTTAACGACACGGAGATATTCTTAGCCGAAGCAACGGTGTTTTCTCCTTGAGGATAGTCTACAGGAATACCAGAAACATTGGCGTAAGATTCGGTCAACCAATACGCTATTTCGGATTTTAAAACATCTGATTGAGCATAATTTGTTAACTGTTGCGCCCAATTTTGGAAGGAGGTTGTTTTCGGTGGTAGCCCAATTACTTGACCTGACGAGAGTTGTTGGTAAGCTGTCTGCAAGTCTTCTAATAAAATCCGCCAAGATACACCATCAACTACTAAATGGTGAATTACTATTAGTAATCTTCCTTCTTGGTCTTCTCCTAATTTAAAATAGGCGACTTGGACGAGATTTTCTGCCAGATTTAAACTTGCTTGTAAGGAGTTGGCAGTGCTTTCAATGGTAGCTGTAATCTCGCTTTCTGGAAGATTGGATAAGTCAAAATAGGAGATGGCAATCTTATCACTTGGACTGGCATTAATCTGTTGCCAACCTGATTCTGACTGGGTAAAACGCAAGCGCAACGCATCATGATGTATCAGTAGTTGTTGCCAGATTGGTTCTAAAAGTTCGGGTTGGAAGTTAGATGGTGTTGCGAGTATAACTGCTTGATTAAAATGGTGGGCTTCAACCAAGTTTTGCTCAAAAAACCATTGTTGAATCGGTGTTAATTCTACTTTTCCGGTAACTAATCCTTGTTCGATTTGAGTTACTTTACTAACACCTGCAACTGCGGCTAATTCAGCAATTGTCTGATTGGTAAATAGTTGTTTGACACTCAGTTCTAATCCCGCTTGCCTTGCTTTGCTAATGATCGAAATGCTGAGGATGGAATCGCCACCGAGTTCAAAGAAGTTATCGTAAATGCCGATTTCTTCTACTCCCAGGACTTGTTGCCAAATAATTGCCAGCTTTTCTTCTGTTGAAGTGCGAGGATGCACTATATTCTGATCTATTCCCGATCGCGATTCTGGCATGGGTAGAGATTTGCGATCGATCTTCCCATTATGTGTTAATGGCAGCGATTCTAGGAACACAAAAGCACTTGGCACCATATAATCTGGTAACTTGGCTTTGGCGTGCGATCGCAATTCGTTGGTTGTGAGTGTCCCTTCTGTTTCGGCTACGATGTAAGCCACAATCCGTTTATTCCCAGGAATATCTTCCCGCACGATGACCGCAGCGGCTTGCACTTGGGGATGCTGGCTCAAAATCGCTTCGATTTCGCCTAACTCGATGCGGAAGCCACGAACTTTTACTTGATTGTCAATCCGTCCTAAGTATTCGATGTTGCCATCAGGTAAATAGCGTGCTAAATCCCCAGTTTTGTAAAGTTTTGGGGGTTGGGGAAATTCTTCTTCCCTACACCCTAACACCTGACCCCTATCCCCGAAGGGATTGTCTATGAATTTTTCATTAGTTAACTCAGGTCGATTCAGGTAGCCTCTGCCTAATCCGGCACCACCTAGATGTAATTCTCCTGGTACGCCTACTGGTACTGGTTGACAATATTCATCGAGTATGTATACCTGGGTGTTAGAAATCGGGCGACCGATAACACATTGTTTGTAAATCTGCGGCTGGCAACTCCAGAAAGTTGAATCGATACAAGCTTCTGTTGGGCCATAGAGATTGTACAAATTCACATCTAGCTTACTCAACAAACTCTCTTGCAAAGCCACTGGCAAGACTTCACCCCCACAGAAGACATCTTTGAGGGATTGACAAGTTTCGATTCCTCCCTGCTCTAAAAGCATTTGCAGCAAAGATGGCACAAATTGCACCCTATTTACCTGCTCTTGGGCAATTAATTTTAACAGGTAAGCTGGGTCAGCATGACCTCCAGGTTCAGCTAGGATCAACTGTCCGCCCACGATTAATGGAGCGTAGAATTCCCATACCGAAGCATCAAAGCCAAAAGGCGTTTTTTGCAACACTTTGTCTTTTTCTGTCAAGGGGAATGTGGCTTGCATCCAATTTGTATGGTTGCAAATGTTACTGTGACACAGCATTACCCCCTTCGGTTGACCAGTGGAACCCGATGTATAAATTACGTAAGCCAGGTTCTCTGGTGCAACATTCAGAGTAGGATTATCTCGATCGCACTGACTAATAACTTGCCAGTCAGTATCCAAACAGACAAGCTTGGCTTTAGTTGGGCTGAGGCTCTTCAAGAGTCGTTGTTGGGTCAGAAGTATGGAAACTTGAGAGTCTGACAACATGAAGCGCGATCGCTCAATGGGATAATCTGGGTCTATTGGGACATAAGCACCACCTGCTTTGAGAATACCCAAAAGTCCTACTACCATTTCGATCGATCGTTCTACACAAATACCCACCAGCACATCTGCACCCACACCCAAAGAGCGCAAATAATGAGCTAACTGATTCGCTCTTACATTCAACTGCTGGTAAGTCAATTGTTGAAAATCAAACTTTACTGCTACTGCCTTTGGGGTTTTTTCTACCTGCTCTTCAAACAACTGATGCAGACATTTATCAGTGGGAAAATCAGCTTGAGTGTTGTTCCATTCAATTAATATCTGATGCCGTTGCTCGCTATTAAGTAGAGGTAACTCCCGCAAACGTTGGTTTGGATCGCTCTTCACCGCTTCCAGCAAAGTCTGGAAATGACCCAGCCAACGCTCAACAGTGCCAGGATCGAATAAATCCGTATTGTAATCGCATTCAATCAATAGCTCACCCGCCATCTCCGTCACATTTAAATGTAGATCCCGGTCTTTAAAGTTAATGGCTTGAGGATATAAACTAACCTCCAGACCAAAAACTTCTGGCGGAGTAGTATGTGGCTCTAAATTAAAGCTGACACTAACTAAGGGAAGGCGACTGTTGTCTCTTGGTAGATTGAGTCGATCGATCAATTGGGCAAAGGGGTAATCTTGGTGTTCGTAAGCCTGCAATAAAGTACCCCGCATTTGTTTGATGTATTCTGCGAAAGTAGGATTACCCGACAACTGACTACGAATTGGTAATATATGGGTGCAGTAGCCAACTATCCCGTCACTGCCATTCATCGATCGACCAGAAGTAGGAACCCCCACAATAATGTCATCCTGTCCCGTTAGTCGATGAAATAACGTTGTGTAAACTGATAGCAGCGTCATTAGCAGCGTACAACCCTGCTTGCGACCCAAGAGTTTGAGGCTTTTAGTTGCTTCAGAATCAAGCTTAATGGTTTCTCGATCGCCGTTATAGGTTTTAATCGGTGGACGAATGTGGTCAGTGGGTAATTCTAATACAGGGGCTGCACTTAACTTATTCAACCAGTATGATTCATGAGCCTTCATCTCCTGCGAGGCAAGCTGCTGATTTTGCCAGTTGATAAATTCTCGAAATTGTGTTGGGCGATCGTAATCGCAAACTACCCCTTGACACTCATCTGAATACAGCTGCATTAACTCTCGGAAAATAACTCCTAATGACCAGCCATCAACTACGATGTGATGGGCGCTCAAAACTAATACATGGAGTTCTGGTTCTAACTTAAGGATATACAGACGTACTAGCGGACCCTTTTCGAGGTCAAAAAGTTTTTGGCTTTCCTCGCGAAAGAATGCGGCTACTTGCTCGTCGCGTGCAACATCTCCACCACTAAAGTCTAATACAGGACAATCGATTTCGATTGAAGGTAGAATTTCTTGCACATCACCTTCTGGACTGATTTTTGTCCGTAAAGCCTCGTGACGATCGACTACTTTCTGTATTGCTTTGCTCATTGCCTTTAGGTTCAAAGCACCTCGCAATAGCACCGTTGAATGTTCATTATAGGCAACTGAGCTATCTTCTCCCATCTGGGCTAATGTCCAGAGTTGCTTTTGGGCTTCAGTTAGGGGAATTAACAGGGGGTTGGGGGTTGGGTGTTGGGTGTTGGGGGATTTGTCTTCTTCCCTATCACCTAACCCCTGACCCCTATCCCCTTGTTGACAGATGTCTTTGAGAGTGTTGAGGTGGGGTAAGTTTTCTAGTACTAATTTTTCATCAACACCGAAGTCGATAAAACAGGCGATTTCGTCAACTCCGATCGATCGCAATTTCTCTATTACGCTTGCACAGGAGTCGGGAGTGCCAATCAAAGCACCTGTCTGTATATAACGTTGATAAGCCGAGGATAAGAGATAGTCCCTGTCTTCCTGTGTGAGTTGGTCAAAATCAACTGGCAAACCTTGGCTTTGAAACATATTCTGCCAAAGTGCGATCGAGGATTTCAGGTAATTTAAGAAAGGTTCTTTTGCTTGCTCACGAGTTTGCTCTAAGTCAGCGCCTACGAAGGTATGCAGTAATACGGTGACTTTTCCGGCTTCTGCTTCGTAACCATTCTCCTTCAAGGATTCCCGGTAAAGGGCGATATTCTTGGCTAACTCTTCAACTGTTTGTCCCAAAAAGTTAGTTAAAATGTTTGCACCAATTTCTCCTGCTTTGATGTAGTTATTTGGATTCTTGACAACGGTAATCCACGTCGGTAACTGGGACTGCATTGGTTGTGGGTAAGTCTTGACTCTAATTTCTTTTCCAGTCCCATCGAGTACTTCAACAGATTCACCTTGCCAAAGTTTCTGGACAGTGGCAATTTCTTGGAACATTAGTTCGCGGTGTTTGCCAAAAGATTGCGGAGCAAGGACAAAATCATTGGGATGCCAACCGGAGGCAAAGGAAATACCGACTCTGCCTTGGGAAAGATTATCAACCACTGCCCATTCTTCGGCTACCCGAATTGGGTGATGCAGGGGCAAAACGACACTACCGGAACGTATTTGAATGGTTTGAGTTTCTCTGGCTAGTGCAGCTGCAATTACTGAAGGATTTGGCGAAAATCCGCCAAATTCATGAAAGTGACGTTCAGGAATCCAAATTGCTGTAAATCCGTGTCGATCGCCAAACTTAGCACCCTCAAACAACAGATTATACTTATTTTTCCTAAATTCTGCTTCGTAACTACCGAAATAGTACAAGCTAAATTCTAGGGATTTTTGAGCCTTGGAACTGGCTTTTAATTCCAAATTAGATGGCGTATCTGGATGCTGTTCGCCTTCCTGTAGAGACGTTGCAGGCAACGTCTCTACAGTCGTCTTTTGTGCAGCAAAATCTACTTGGTGTCCTCTGTCATTAATAAGTTCAGAGGACACAGGTTGCTTTTTTGCGGGTATAAAGCCTCCTTGACGCAGTTCTGCAACGCTATCCTTGACTACTTGGATAAATTGAGCAATGTCTGCATCGGTATGGGCTGTGGAAAGAAAATGTTTGCGCCATTCCCAAACATAAATTCCCTTTTCTACCATGTGATAGAAAAGCAGATCTAAATTTCCGGTCAGGGCAAAGCGGAAGAAAGAGCTAAAATGTTCGATTTTGATCGGAACTTCATTTTCTTGAAAATATGTATTCAGGGTAGCAGCTAATTTGGCGGTGCGATCGTTTAATTGTTGTTGAAGACTTGGGCCTTGTTCTTTGAAATGTTGGAGTACTGCTCGTGCTGCTACCATCGCCAGGGGATGCTGACAAAAAGTGCCACCGAAGAAAGTTCTTTCAGTTCCGGGATAGGAATTATCTCCATAATTCCACATACCTCCGTCAATACAATCTAGATACTTGGCTTTACCTGCAACCACACCTATGGGTAAACCACCCGCAACTACTTTGCCATAAGTCGCAATATCAGCTTGAACGCCAAATAAAGCTTGTGCTCCTCCAGGGTGCGATCGGAACCCTGTAATCATTTCATCAAATATTAATGCCGTTTCCGTTTGAGCAGTAATTTGCCGTAAGGAGCGCAAAAACTCCTTGGGTTGCACCATTGGTACGCTGCTTTGCACAACTTCCACAAGCACCGCCGCCAGTTCATGAGCGTGGCTTTGCAGATATTCTAAAGCTTGCTCACTGCCATACTCAAGTACAACGACATCTGTAACCACACCCTCTGGCACGCCAGAAGCCAGAGGGAAAAACTCCCATTGGTTATCAATCAGTTGCCGTCTGACTAAAGTTCCATCACTATGCCCATGATAAGAACCTTCAAACAAAGCAATCTTACTGCGACCAGTAGCAGCCCGTGCGATTCTGATTGCAGCCATTACTGCTTCGGTGCCGGAGTTACAGAAGCAAGCTCGTTCGGTGCCTGTAAGTTCGGTGAACAGTTGAGCGACTTCGCCAACTAGTTCGTAGCGAGGATTTAGATGAATACCTTTTTTCAGCTGTGCTTCTAGGGCATCCATAATGAATGGGGGTTTATGTCCGAATAGAGTTACCCCTTGGCCCATAGTCATGTCAATGTATTCGTTGCCATCTACGTCCCAAATTCTAGAGCCTTGTGAGCGATCGGCAACGATCGGATAAAGCATTTCCTTAATCGACAAGCGAAATCCCACAGAAGCCCTACTATCAGCCAAAACTGGACGAGCACCTTCCACCAGTTTTTTTGAAGTTTTGGTTCTCTGGGTAAAACGTGCAATTAAAGCATTTAAGTGTTGCTGCTGCTGTTGAGTCAGCCCACTAGTCGGAGGTTTTTTCGGCCCCCAAGGTGTAGAAACTGGTGCTGGTGGTATTTGCTTAATCTGGGAAGTTGTCTGACACTTTGGTGCGACTTTCGCAGGCACAGGCTGTGACGGGGTAGATGCGTTAGTAGATTTCGCCGCAGGCACGAGAGAATTTCCATTCCCTACCACAACTCCTGGCGACTGTAGAGACGTTGCAGGCAACGTCTCTACATTGTTTTGCAACAACTCCAACTGTTTAGACATTAATTGGAATTGATACTGGAGTTGTTGCGCCATGATACTTTGCAATCCCGTTGTTGCTACTGGCTGTAGCTGCTGTGGAGAAAATTGGGTTTGGGCAAAAGTAGGGGTTGGGGGTTGGGGGTTAGGGGTTAGGGTTTGAAGAAGGGGTTGAGGGTTGGGGACTGGGGTTGAAGAAGGGGTTGGGGGTTGGGGACTGGGGGTTGGGGTTTCTTCTTCCCTATCCCCTAACACCTGACCCCTAACACCTGAAGCGGGGAGACGTTCGTCTAAATAAATCGCCAAAGCCTCTAGAGTAGCCAACTCTTCAAATAACTGACGAAGAGCAATTTTTAGCCCATAAGTTCTTTCAATCTTTTGTACAGCCTCAACCATCATGATGGAATCAGCACCCATTTCCAGAAAAGGAGCATGAATATTCACATCTGTTGGGGAGACTTGCAACAAACTAGCAACTAAAGTTTGCAAAGTGCCGATAATTTCTTCCCTACGGGTAGGACAGGCATCTTGCCTGTCATCCCCAGTCACAACATCGGTTTCTGTCTTTGCAACATTACCATTTACAACCATATCTTTTCCATTTGTAGTAGTAGTATTTACGAGATCAATCCAGTAGCTTTGGCCCTGGAACGGGTATGTAGGCAGGGACAATAAACTGCGCGAGTAGTCTTGGTCAAATCCGCGCCAGTTAATCTCAACTCCTAAGCAATATAAAGTTGATAGAACATTAACCAAAGAAGACCAATCTTCTTGTTGCCCTGTCAGCGAAGAGAGCCAAATTGCATCCTTTTCAGGCCCGCATTGCCGCCCCAATCTAGATAAAGTTGGTTTAGCACCCATTTCCAAAAAGATATTTAAGCCTTCATCTAAAAGAGTGTTGACCCCCGCCATAAACTTTACAGGTTCTCGAGCATGGTTTCGCCAGTAGCGGGCATTGAGTGTTTCTCCTGGTTGTAACATCTGCCCTGTGAGGTTGGAAATCAAACCAATTTGCAGAGGTTGATAGGAGATTGATGAGGCTGCTTGCTCTAAAGAGTCTAGGATTGGCTCTATGAGGGGAGAATGAAAGGCATGAGAGACCTTGAGGTTACGGACTTCTATGAATTGTGCTTGCAGGTGGGCTGTAACTTTCTGGACTATTTCATGTTTCCCAGAAATTACAGTATTGTTGGGACTGTTAATGCCTGCGATCGCAACCTCTCCAGCATCAAAACCTTGAATTACTTCTCTCACCTGACTTTCTGGCGCAAAAACTGCTGCCATTGCGCCATTTGGCGGTAGAGACTGCATGAGTTGTCCCCTCTGGACAATCAATTTTAGTCCATCTTCCAGACTTAAGGCTCCGGCAACAGTAGCAGCAACATATTCTCCTACACTATGACCAATGACTGCTGCGGGTTCGATTCCCCAGGAACGCCACAATTCATATAGGGCATACTCTATAGCAAATAAAGCGGGTTGGGTATACGCCGTTTCATCTAAAACAGGTGTTAGGGGATAGGGGTTAGGTGTTAGGGAGGAAGTTTCCCCAACCCCCAACCCCCAACCCCCAACCCCTTCTTCAGTTGAAGAGGGATAAAGAATTTCAACGAGAGATTTTTTTAAATAAGGTTGCAGGATTTCGTCACAGCGATCGAATACCTTACGGAAAGTAGGCTGAGTTTCATAAAGTTGGCGACCCATACCAACATACTGCGAACCTTGACCAGTAAATAAAAAGGCGATTTTGAAAAGCTTTTGTTGGGTAGGGAGTTGTCTGGATGTGAGTCCAGATGTTTCTTTACCACTGGCAAAATTGATGAGTTGCTGTTTTAAGTGATCATGGGATGGAGTCACTACAGCGAGACGATGGGAAAAGTGCGATCGACCACAGTTCGCCGTATAGCTAACATCTGCAATACTAACTTCAGGATGCGATTGCAGATAGCTGGCATACTTCTCGGCTAAGTCTCGCAAAGCTCGATCGGTTTTTGCCGATAGAGTAAACAGATGTGTGGAACGTTCAACTGATGAAGTGACTGGCTCAAGTTTTGGAGCTTCCTCCAACACCACATGAGCATTAGTACCGCTAACGCCAAAAGAACTAACACCTGCCAAGCGAGAACCTTCTATTGTTTGCCAATTGGTTTTAGATCTTGGCACCATAATCGGCAAATTTTCCCAGTCAATATGCGGACTGGGTTGTTTATAGTGCAAATGTGGCACAATTTCTTGGTGCTGCATTTGCAGGACCACCTTCATCAACCCAGCCATTCCCGCAGCCGCTTCTGAGTGTCCAATGTTCGTCTTCACCGAAGCAATAATTAGAGGTTGGTCCTTAGAGCGATGATGACCAAACACTGCCGCTATTGCTCCCACCTCTATAGGATCGCCCAAAGCCGTACCCGTACCATGAACCTCAACATAGCTGATTTGACTCGGTTCTACGCCTCCATTTTCCAGAGCTTGGCGAATCACCCTTTGTTGTGCTAAGCCATTAGGAGCAGTCAGACCACTGCTGCGACCATCTTGGTTAACCGCACTACCACGAAGAGTAGCTAAAATCCGGTCTTTGTCTTTAATCGCATCTGATAGTCGCTTGATTACAATCACCCCGCACCCCTCAGCACGGACATAGCCATCAGCCGAAGCATCAAAAGTCTTGCAACGACCATCAGGTGCAAGCATTCGGGCTTTCGATAAAATAACATTAGCCTCTGGCAAAGCCTGCAAATTAACACCGCCAACCAGAGCTAAATTACACTCATGGTTGCGTAGACTGGCTAGAGCTAAATGAATAGCAACCAACGAAGAAGAACAAGCCGTATCCAGTGCCAAACTAGGCCCCGTTAAACCAAGAAAATAAGACAACCTTCCAGCAGCCGCATTACTTGTATTACCCGTACCTTGGTAAGCATCTATCTGGGTTGTTTCTCTCTTCAACAACCGATGTAAATAATCATTACCTGTTACCCCAATAAACACACCCGTTTTACTACCAACCAGGGTATCCGGTTTAATCGCAGCATTTTCCAGAGCTTCCCAACTTACCTCCAACAGCAGACGTTGTTGCGGATCGAGAGTAAGAGCTTCTCTGGGTGAAATGCCAAAAAACTGAGCATCAAACTCCTCTAATCGATCGATAAACCCACCATAGCGAGAGTACATTTTTCCCGGAGCATTGGGATCAGAATCGTAGAAAGCATCAATATCCCAACGATTCGGGGGAACTTCGGAAATCGCATCTACCCCATTACACAAAAGTTCCCACAAAGCCTCTGGAGAGTTAGCACCTCCCGGAAATCGGCAACCCATACCAACGATCGCGATCGGTTCTTTTTTGGTCTTTTCTATCGCCTCAAGCTGAGATTTCATCTCCTTGAGTTCTAGGAGTGCCTTCTTCATTAAAGATTGACGGTCTGTGTTGGTATTCATTACTTCTTACCTTCATCAATAAGGGCTAATTCTTCTGCAAGCAGCTGTTCGATTTCACTTTCCGATAGTTCATCAAGATCGGTTAATAAATCAGAACTTGGTTGGCTAGTATCTTGGTGAGCCGCTACCCTTGCTAGTTCAATAGAAAGGATATCTTTAGCTAAATAATCAGCCAACACCTTGACATTGGGATAATCAAAACTCAAGGTAGCGGGTAAAGAACAAGACATTGACTTTTGCAAACGGTTGCGTAATTCTACAGCCATCAACGAATCCATCCCTAACTCGAAAAATCCTTCTTCGAGTTCTGCTGATGATAGTTTCCGACCCAACACTTGACCTACTTGCTCGGTTACATGATCGATTACTAACTGGTAACGTCGATCGATTTTAGTTGCTTCTAATTGAGCCAGAAACTCGGATTTTTGAATCGGTTTCGCGCTTGTGAAATTAGCAAAGAATGGCGATAAGTTAGTTGACTGCTTAACAAAATCTGACCATTTTATAGGTAAGACTGTCACCTGTCTAGAAGTTTGAGTCAATAATTGCTTCAGGACAGCTATTCCTTGTTGGGGAGCAATCAAACTAATACCCATTGTTTGCAATCGCTCTACTTCCCGACGATCGGCTTTTTCTATCATCCCGACATCTGACCAAGCTCCCCAGTTAATACTTAACCCTGGTAAATTCAACGAAGAGCGATAATGAGCCATTGCATCCAGAAAAGCATTAGCCGCTGCATAATTTGCCGTCCCCGCAGAACCCAAAATACATGATATTGAAGAGAAAAGTACGAAGAAATCCAAAGCTAAGTCTTGGGTAAGGCGATGCAAATTCCACGTTCCGCTGACCTTGGGTGCAAACACTTTAGCAAATAGTTGCCATTGATGCTCCAATATCCGTCGGTTATCTACCACACCAGCCGCATGAATAATACCCTTTAGCGGTGGCATGGTGCTGTTAATTTGATTCAGTAAAGAGGCGACTTCCGCTTCTATTGATATATCTGCTTGGATCGCCATCACCTGTACTCCCAAAGCTTCCAGTCGGTTGAGGGTGGCTTTTGCTGTTTCCTTGGGTAAGCTACGTCCTACTAATACCAAGTGTTTTGCTCCCTGCTCTACTAGCCATTGTGCAACTAATAAACCTATTCCTCCCATTCCTCCTGTAATCAGGTATGTGCCTCTTGCTTTCACAGACAACGATTGTTTGACTATTTTCTGTTGTTTTATGATTCGGTGCACGTACCGTTTGCCATTGCGAAAAGCTATCTCATTTTCACTATTCTTTGCTCGATCTGAACTAATTTCTGCCCCTAGACTTTGTGCATTATTGCGATCGTATAAAGGGTCTAAATCTACTAGTCTACAGTTAAGTTCTGGATGCTCGTTGTTAATTACTCTTCCTAATCCCCACAGGGTTGCTTGGGCTACTCCAGTTATCTTAGATGTTTCACCTATTGCTTGTACTCCTTTGGTTACTGACCATAAAGAAGGCGACTGGGAATATCCTTGTTTAGCTATTGATTGAATCAAGGATAAGACTCCACCACATCCAATTTGTGAGGCTATTTCTAATTCTGCTCCTGTTAGGTCTTTAGCTTCAACTGCATTTAAACTCCATAAATAAACTATTCCTTTGAGGGGGATTTGGTTTTCCTGTAGTAGCCGATCGAAGTCTAGGGAATTACTTGGGTTGATGGTGAATTCTTGTGCTGATATCTGTTGATATTCTTTCCCTGGGAAAACTAGGATGCAAGTTTTGAAAAGTGAACTCCATAACTTACTTAATTCCTGAGCCATGCCTTGCTTATCTGCAAATATTAGCCAGTTTAGGAGTGAAGTTTGGCTTTCTGGCGGCGCGGCACACTCGATTATTTCTTGCTCTTGCCATTCTAATTCGTAACACCATTCTTGATTTTCTTGTGGTACTAGATGTTGCTGGTGTTCTTTGACTAAAGCTGCCAATATCTCCGGTAATAATTTCTTTTGTTCCTCTGAGAAGTTCCCGGTTTTTTGCAATAGATCGATTAGTTCTTCTGTATTTCCTCGATCTAAAAAGTTGGTAATGGGAGTTTGGCTATTTTCTGGTGAGCCAAATTCAGCTGGTTGCTCGATTTCCGTACTTTCAACCCAATAACGTTCTCTTTGAAAGGGATAGTTAGGTAAGATAACTTTCTTTCCGGGGTTGTCTCGGTGAAATCCTGACCAATCTATTGTGACTCCTGCTTCATATAATGAGGCTAAACTGGTGAATAGCTGTTGCCATTCTGGTGTTTGCGATCGCACTGAAGCCAACCACAAACCCGTATTTTCTGCTAAACACTCTCGCCCCATTCCTAATAAAATTGGTTTAGGTCCGATCTCTAAAAATATTTCATATTCCAACTCATGCAATGTTTCCATACTCTTGGCAAACTGCACTGGTTGAATAATATGATTTACCCAATATTGTGCTGTGGCAATGTTTTCATCAGCTAGTTTTCCTGTGACGTTGGAAATTATCGGAATCTGGGGTTGATTGTAAGTGATACTGTTAGCTAAAAGCTCAAATTCTTTGAGCATTGGTGCCATTAATGGGGAGTGGAAGGCGTGAGAAACTTGTAATTGTTTGGTTTTGATTCCTGCTTTTGTAAATTGCTCAACTATGGCTTCGATCGCTTGGCTGGCTCCTGATATGACTGTGCTTTGAGGACTGTTGATGGCGGCGATCGCTACTTTATCACCATAATCTGCAATTATTGATTTGACTTTTTCAACTGATGCCATCACTGAAACCATTTCGCCACCAGAGGGCAATTGTTGCATTAATTTTCCGCGATGGGCAATCAGTTTTAACCCTTCTTCTAAACTAAATACTCCGGCGACACAAGCTGCTACATATTCACCAACGCTATGTCCCATGACTATGTTTGGTGTGATTCCCCAAGATTTCCAGAGTTGATATAGGGCGTATTCGATCGCAAATAAAGCAGGTTGAGTATAGCAGGTTTGATTTAAAACAGGGGTTAGGGGATAGGGGTTAGGTGTTAGGGAGGAAGTTTCCCCAACCCCTTCTTCGGTTTCCGGCGAATAAATGATGTCTAATAATGATTGTTTTAGTAAGGGAAGCAGAATTTCATTGCACTGTTCTAATGTTTGGCGGAACAGGGGTTGGGTGTCGTAGAGTTGACGACCCATGTTGATGTATTGTGAGCCTTGTCCGGTGAATAAAAATGCTATTTTCGATGGTTTTTTCGGCAGTTTATCTCCAGGTTTTAAATCTCTTAATTGCTCGATTAACTGTTCTTTGGATTGAAGCACTAAAGCTAGACGATATGGAAAATGTTCCCTACCTGTGTTGGCAGTGTAGCAAATATCTGCTAGTAGCAAATCTGAGTTAGTTTGAATGTAATTTTGATAGCGAGAAACTAACTCCTCTAAAGCTGATGCTGTCTTTGCCGATAGGGTAAACAGATGTAAAGGAGGTTCAACTGATGGGGTGAGAGGTTCAAGTTTTGGGGCTGACTCCAACACTATATGAGCATTAGTACCGCTAATACCAAAAGAACTAACTCCTGCTAATCGGGAATTTTCTGTAGTAGCCCAAGACATTTTATTTTGAGGCACCATCACGGGCAAATTTTCCCAGTCAATATGCGGATTGGGTTTTTGAAAGTGCAAATGTGGCGCGATTTCTTCATGCTGCAACTGCAACACCACCTTCATCAACCCAGCTATTCCCGCAGCCGATTCTAAGTGTCCAATATTAGTCTTCACCGAAGCAATAGTTAAGGGTTGGTCTTTAGAACGATAATTACCAAATACCTGAGCCAACGATCCCACTTCTATAGGATCTCCCAAAGAAGTACCCGTACCATGAGCCTCAATATAGCTGATTTGATGCGGTTCTACGCCGCTATTTTCCAAAGCTTGACGAATTACCTTTTGTTGTGATGGCCCATTAGGAACAGTCAGACCACTGCTGCGACCATCTTGGTTAACCGCACTACCTCGAATGGTAGCCAAAATCCGGTCTTTGTCTTTAATCGCATCTGATAGTCGCTTGATTACAATCATCCCACACCCCTCAGCACGGACATAGCCATCAGCGGAGGCATCAAAAGCTTTGCAATGACCATCAGGTGCAAGCATTCGGGCTTTTGATAAGTTAATGCTAAATTCTGGTGCAAGTAGCAGGTTAACTCCGCCAACTAGAGCTAGATTACATTCATGGTTGCGTAGACTGGCGATCGCTAAATGAACTGTAACCAACGAAGAAGAACAAGCTGTGTCCACTGCCATGCTAGGCCCGGTTAAACCGAGAATATAAGACAACCGCCCAGCGGCGACACAATGAATATTACCTGTACCTTCGTAAGCATCTATCTGGGTTATTCTTCTGTTAAACAACCGTTGTAAATAATCATTAGTAGTCATACCAACGAACACACCAGTTTGACTACCAACTAGGGTCTTGGGTTCGATCGCAGCATTTTCCAGAGCCTCCCAACTTACTTCTAATAGTAGACGTTGTTGCGGATCGAGCGAGAGAGCTTCTCTGGGTGAAATGCCAAAAAACTGAGCGTCAAATTCTTCTATTTGATTGACAAACCCGCCATAGCGAGCGTACATTTTTCCCGGAGCATCTGGATCTGGGTCATAGAAAGCGTTGATATCCCAGCGATTTGGAGGAACTTCGCTAATAGCATCTACGCCATTGCATAATAGTTCCCAGAAAGCTTCTGGAGAGTTAGCACCTCCCGGAAATCGGCAAGCCATACCGACAATAGCCAGCGGTTCTTTTTGGCTCTTTTCTATCACATTAAACCCTGAAGAAGGGGTTAGGGTGTGGGGTGTTGGGTGTTGGGTAGAAGACTCTTCCCTATACCCTACACCCAACCCCCTACACCCTTCATCAAGGGCGGTTTCAATGGAAAGGACATCTTTGGCGATATAATCAGCCAACACTTTGACATTGGGATAATCAAAGCTCAAGGTAGCGGGTAAAGAGCAAGCAAAGGACTTTTGCAGACGGTTGCGTAATTCTACAGCCGTCAATGAATCCATCCCTAAGTCAAAAAATCCTTGTTCGAGTTCTGGTGTTGATAGTTTTCGACCCAATACTTGACTTACTTGCTCGGTTACGCGATCGATTACTAATTGGTAGCGCTGACCAACATTAGTTGCTTCTAATTGAGCAATAAACTCAGATTGTGGCACATTTTTCGCATAATTATCTATAAAATTAGCGAAAAATGGCGATACATTAGTTGAGCGGCTAATATATTTTGACCAATCCATAGCTAAGACTGTCACTTGAGCAGAAGATTGGTTTAATAATTGTTGGAGTGTTGTTAATGCTTGTTTGGGAGCGATCGCATTAATACCCATTGTTTGCATTCGCTCTACTTCTCGACTATTCAATTGTGCTACCATCCCTACTTGTGACCAAGGGCCCCAGTTAATGCTTAATCCTGGTAAATTTAATGACCTGCGATAATGAGCCAGAGTATCGAGAAAGGCATTAGCCGCTGCATAATTTGCTGTACCCGCATAACCAAGTATGGTTGCAACCGAAGAAAACAATACAAAGAAGTCCAAATCTAAGTCTTGGGTGAAGCGATGCAAATTCCAAGCGCCGCTGACCTTGGGTGCAAATACTTTAGCAAATAGTTCCCATTGGTGTTCTAATAGCAGTCGATCGTCTACCACACCAGCCGCATGAATAATACCTTTGAGCGGTGGCATGGTAGTGTTAATTTGATTCACTAAAGAGGCAACATCCGCTTCTACTGATATATCAGCTGCGATCGTTACCACCTGAGTTCCCATCTCTTCGAGTCGGTTGATGGTTGAAGAAGTTGTTTCGTTAGGACGGCTACGACCTACTAAGACTAAGTGTTTTGCTCCCTGCTCTACCAGCCATTGTGCGACTAATAACCCAATTCCTCCCATTCCTCCTGCGATCAGGTATGTGCCATCGGCTTTGAGACTTAGAGATTGTTTGCCAATTTTCTGCTGTTTTATGATTCGGTTTACATACCGTTTTCCATTGCGAAAAGCTATCTGATTTTCACTACTTGTTGGCTCAAAGAAACCAATTTCTCTGGAGATGTTTTCTACATTATGATGTTCTTCTGGGTCTAAATCTACTAGTCTACAATTAAGTTCTGGATGCTCATTGTTAATTACTCTTCCTAATCCCCATAAGGTTGATTGGGCGACTCCAGTTAGTTGAGTTTCTACATTTACTGGTTGCGCTCCTTTGGTTACTAGCCATAAAGAAGGCGGTTGCGAATAACCTTGTTTAGCTATTGATTGAATTAGGGATAAGACTCCTTGGCATCCAATTTGTGAAGCTATTTCTAACTCTCCTTCAGTTAGGTCTTTGGCTTCAACTGCATTTAAACTCCATAAATAAACTATTCCTTTGATGGGTATTTGGTTTTCCTGTAGTAGTCGATCGAAGTCTTGGGAATTACTTGGGTTGATGGTGAATTCTTGTGCTGATATTTGTTGATATTCTGTTCCCGGAAAAACTAAAATACAAGTTTTTCTTGGGGAATTCCATAAGTTACTTAATTCCTGACTAATCCCTTGTTTATCGGCAAATATTAGCCATGTTTCCGGGGAAGTTTGGCTTTCTTTGGGTGCGAGTTCTTCTCTTCTTTCTTGCTGTTGCCATTCTAATTCGTAGCACCATTCTTGATTTTCTGACGATACAAATTCAGATGCTTCATAGGGAATTACTGTACTTTCAATCCAATAACGTTCTCTTTGGAAGGGATAGTTGGGTAAAGTAACTTTCTTTCCAGGGTAGTCTCGGTGAAATCCTGCCCAATCTATTGTGATTCCTGCTTCATATAATGAGGCTAAACTGGTGAGTAGCTGTTGCCATTCGGGAGTTTGCGATCGCACTGAAGCCAACCATAAACCTGTGTTTTCTGGCAAACATTCCCGCCCCATTCCTAATAATATTGGTTTGGGTCCGATTTCGACAAATATTTCATATTCCAATTCCTGTAATGTGGCGATACTCTTGGCAAACTGCACTGGTTGAATAATATGATTTACCCAATATTGTGCTGTGGCGATGTTTTCTTCTGCTAGGTTTCCGGTGACATTGGAAATTATCGGAATCAGGGGTTGATTGTAGGTGATGCTGTTGGCAAGAAGCTCAAATTCTGCCAACATTGGTTTCATTAATGGGGAGTGAAAGGCGTGAGATACTTGTAGTTGTTTGGTTTTAATTCCTTCTTTTGTCAGTGCTTCGACAATAGCTTTGATGTCTTTGCTGTTTCCTGAAATGACGATGCTTTGTGGGCTGTTGATGGCAGCAATGGCTACTGTATTACTATAATCTGCGATGATTGATTTAACTTTTTCGACCGTTGCCATTACGGAAACCATCTCACCACCAGAGGGCAATTGTTGCATTAATTTTCCGCGATGGGCAATCAGTTTTAATGCTTCTTCTAAGCTAAATACTCCGGCTACACAAGCTGCTACATATTCACCTACGCTGTGTCCCATGACTATATTTGGTACGATACCCCATGATTTCCATAGTTGATATAGGGCGTATTCGATCGCAAATAATGCAGGTTGAGTATAGCAGGTTTGATTTAACGTTTCTGCCTCATTTTCCGGCGCATAAATTATGTCTAACAATGACTTTTCTAGATAGGTCAGCAGAATTTCATTGCATTGTTCTAAGGTTTGGCGGAATAGTGGTTGGGTGTCGTAAAGTTGACGACCCATGTTGATGTATTGTGAGCCTTGTCCGGTGAATAAAAATGCTATTTTCGATGGTTTTTTCTGGGACTCATTTAAACTTTTTACATCAGTTAGTTGTTCAATTAATTGTTCTTTAGTTTCAGCTACCAACGCTAGACGACGACTAAAATGTTCCCTGCCTGTATTCGCTGTGTAGCAAATATTGGCTAAAGATACTTCAGGATTTGATATTAGATATTCTCGATAACGCTGTTGTAATTCGGTTAATGCTTGTTCATTCTTTGCTGAGAGGCTAAGTAAGTGATAAGGATGCTCCCCTGCTCCCCTGCTCCCCTGCTCCTCTACGGGTGCTTCTTCTAAAATTACGTGAGCATTTGTTCCCCCGATTCCTAAAGAGTTTACCCCTGCACGTCGCGGATGATCTGAAGTTTGCCAATCTTTTAAAGTAGTGTTGACGTAAAAAGGTGTGTTGGGTAAATCTAATTGCGGATTTGGTTGTTCAAAGTTGAGGCTAGGAGGAATTTGTTTATAGTAGAGTGAGAGAACGGTTTTGATAAATCCGGCGATGCCAGCGGCGTTTTTCAAATGACCGATGTTGGTTTTAACTGAACCTATACCACAAAAGTTTTTTGCTTGGGTGCTGGCGCGAAATGCTTGAGTTAATCCTGTAATTTCAATGGGATCTCCCAGTGGGGTTCCGGTTCCGTGTGCTTCAATATATCCTATAGTTTCGGGGTCAATTTGGGCCAGTGAAATTGCTTGTGTCACCACAGATGTTTGCCCATCGCTATTGGGAACCATGTAGCCAACTTTTGATGCCCCATCGTTATTAATAGCGGAACCTTTGATAACTGCATAGATGCGATCGCCATCCAAAAGAGCATCATCCAAACGTTTCAAGAGCACCATTCCCGCACCACTACCAAAGATAGTCCCCTGAGCACGGGCATCAAACGCCCGACAATGCCCGTCTGGTGTAACTATCATTCCCTCTTGATACAAATGACCAACTTTTTGTGGTACATCAACTGACACTCCACCTGCTAAAGCCATGTCACTTTCGCCACTCAGCAAGCTGGCGCAAGCCAGATGTACCGTTACTAAAGATGTTGAGCAGGCGGTTTGCACATTGACACTGGGGCCTGTGAGGTTGAGTTTGTAAGAAATTCTGGTGGTGAGATAATCTTTATCATTGCCAACCATCATTTGCAAACCGCCCATTGAGTCTACTGTGGTGACTTGCAAGTTATCATTAATATCGAGATTGTGGCGGTTGGGATAAATATTATTTAGTAAGTAGGTGTTCATGAGGGCACCTGCATAAATGCCGATCGCGCCATCATATTTAAAAGGATTATACCCCGCATCTTCTAAACTTTCCCAGGCACATTCTAATAACAGACGTTGTTGCGGGTCCATCAATTCGGCTTCTCTGCTACTATAGCCAAAGAAGTCAGCATCAAAGGTTTCTATGTCTGATAATATTGGTTTGGCTTTGACGTAGTTGGGGTTTTTCACTACTTTTGGATCTATCCCAGCAGCAATCACTTCTTCATCGCTGAAAAAGGAAATCGATTCTACGCCATTGACTAAATTTTGCCAAAATTCATCAATATTGTTAGCACCGGGAAAACGACAGGACATTCCAATTACGGCAATATCTGAATTACCAACACTGTGGCGAGAATTGCGAAATTGAGCACGTTTTTGACCTTGTTTTACCGACGGTGATTCGGTTTGTTGATTTGATGTAGAGACGTTATATATAACGTCTCTACAGTATTTGGCTAAAGTGCTGATAGTGGGGTAGTTAAACAGATCCACTATCGACAGTGGAATCGGGAATAATTCCTGTAACTTACTTTGAATTTGCACCAAAAGTATTGAGTATCCGCCTAGCTCAAAGAAGTTGTCATGAATGCTGATTTCTGGTAAGTTTAAGACTTCTTGCCAAATTTTGGCGATTTGAGTTTCAATTTCGGTTACGGGTAGTGCAGCTTGGTTTGTCTGTTGATTTAAATCGCCTTTGCTCAGTCTTTCTCGGTCAATTATGCCAGTTTTAGTTAACGGCATTTGCGGTAATTGTACCAAGCTACAAGTTGTAGGTGTACCCAAGCGATCGTTGATTACCCAATCAGAGGTAATCTCTAGGGAAATGTTGCTTTTTGCCGTAAAATAGCCTGTTAGTTTCTCTAATGAATAAGTGGATTCTACATATTTACGAATATGTCGGTTACTCCCATCTAATCCGATTAACATAAGGGCCTGATTATGGCGTAAACCAATAAGCAAGGAGTACCATGCTTGTTGTACACTTATGGCGCAGTAGCCTTTAGTTTGCGCTAACTTTCCTCGTTGATAGTCTTGGCTAATCCCAATGCCGTCCCAAAGACTCCAACTAAAACAATAGCTTTTTACTCCTAATTTAGTTCGCTGATAATGTGTAAAACTCTCACTAAATTGATTAGCTGCCACATACGCGCCTACCGTTGCACCGCCTAAGAAGCTAATTACAGAAGCGAAGTTGATGAATATTGCTTCCGGGTTGTCTTTAATTAGTTGTGAAAGTACCCAAGTTCCGCTAACTTTGGCTTTTAAGGCTGTTGACCAAGTTTGGGGGCTTTCTTCGAGCAGCGATCGCTCTTGGTAACTCCCGGCTAAATGCAATATACCATCTAGTTGACAATTCCAGCGACTTTTGGCTTCTTGAATTATTTGTTGCAACCGAGGTAAGTCACAGACATCAACTGCTTCATAACTGATTTCTCCTCCCAGTTGCGTTAGTTCTTGATAGGCGGCAATTTTTGGTGATGTTGCCTCTGTAATAGGGGTTCTACCAATTAATAAAAGCTTGGCTTTATAAGTTTTGAGTAAATTAGACGCAATTTCTCCTCCCACGCCACCTAAACCGCCGCTAATTAAATACATTCCTCCTGGTTTAAAGGTAATTTCTTGGTGATTTTCTTTCGAGAATTCCACTGTTTCTAAGCGGGGAACCCATCTTTTTCCTTGGCGATATGCTACCTCCGTTTCTTTGGATAATACCTGGATTTCTTGGAGCAGGCGATCGGCGTTAACAATCGGTTCATCTATTGTTAAATCAATCTGGCGAGTCCTTAAATTGGGAATTTCTGGTTCAATTGCTTTGATTAAGCCAATTACAGGCGTTTTTTGATAGGCAATTTGGTCATCCGGTGAGATGAATTGACTATGACTCGAAGCTACTAATAACTGAATATTTTGGTGATTTTTTTGGGTTTTAGCTAAGGCTTTTATCAAGTGAAGTAGACTGTAAACCCCGGAAGTTTGAGCTTGTTCTAATGATTCTAAGCTGGTAATTTCTTCTGGACAATTGTCATAAGTCCAGAGATGGAAAATCTGATTGATTTCCCTGTTTTGGGCAGTTAATTCAGATAGTAATTTCTGATAGTGTTCGGGATTGTTTGGGTCGATTCTATATTGGTTAGAATCGATTTTTTTCCAGTCTATTCCGGCTTCTATTCCTACAATTGCATGACCTAGTTTTTCTAATTTTCTAGCCAAACATTCTCCTAATCCCAAGTCATCTAAAAAGATGAGAATGTTGCCTGGTTTGATTGCGGGTATGAGGTTTGTTGGTTGTTTCGGTCGCCAAGTCCGGCGATAAAACCAATTTGGTAGTAGGTTAGGATTTTCTAAGTTAATTCCTAGTTGTTGAATTATACTATCAAATTCACCTGCGGCAAAGCGTTTGGCTAATTGCGATCGCTGAATCTTGCCTATATCTGTTTTGGGAATTGCTTCTTTGCTAACCGGAATAATATAATTTGGATTTACTCCCACCTTTTTGACTACTGCACCCCGAATCTTCTTTATTCTGTCTTTTAGTTTGGTTTGGTCAGAGACTTGAGAATTAAAAAAGATGGCTAATTGATCGGCATTATTCCCAGAAATTCGCACGGCACAAGCGGCTGTATAGGAAACTTCTACACCTTTGACTTCTTCAACCACCGATTCAATTTCATGGCTATAATAGTTAATCCCATTAATAATAATGTCGTCTTTATCTCTGCCTGTTAAAATAATTCTTCCTGATTTTATATAGCCGAGATCTCCAGTATTAAACCATCCGTCTGAGGTAAATGCTTCTTGATTTCGTTGCGGATTTTGATAGTACCCTGAAGTTACTGAAGGTCCTTTGACTTGAAATTTCCCAATTACTCCTTCGCCAACTATTTGATTATTCTCATCAACAATCCTGATTGAGGCTCCCGGAATTGGTTGCCCTAGTTCTACAAATGACATTTCATCTGATGAATTTTCTAAGGAAAAACTATCAGACCATGTGATTACTGAGCTAGTTTCTGACATCCCAAAAGCTGGACGAATAACATTAGCTGGCAGACCATGAGGCTGGAGCAGTTTGAGAAAGTTGCGTGCTGCTTTGGGGACTATTTGCTCACCACCATTTACTAAAAATCTCAAAGAAGATAAATCATAAGACCGTTGGTTAATCTCACTTGCTCGCTCATTAATCAGGGAAAAAGCAAAGTTTGGAGACCAGGAAATCGAGGCTTTATGGCGTTGAATCAACTCCAACCATCGCAGGGGATTTTGCAGAATATATTGTGTGGATACATGGATTTGCTGACAACCAATATCAACTGCCATCAGTCCCAGAAGCACTATTGCACCCACGTGCTCTAGTGGCATCCAGTTAAAGAAGATATCTTGACTCACAAGGTTGTTTTGGGCTGTGCCACCAGTCATGCTTAACAGATTGCGATGATTTAGCATGACTGCTTTTGGAGTGCCTGTGCTACCTGATGTTAGTAATAGCAGTGCTAAGTCTTCTGGCTGACTTTGATGAATTTGATTATCTGGTTCGTTCTGGCGTAAATTATCTATGGTCTCAATGGAAAAGTTGAAATCATTTAATAATTTTGGCAATCCTTGAATACTGGGAGCTAATTTGGTACTGGTCAGAATTAGGGGGTGCTGTAACATTTGCCACCCATTGTGTAATTTACTGACGGCGTTGTTCACTTGTTCGTAGGTGGGGGCTATAGAAATCGGTACCGGAATAAATCCCCCTAATATACAGCCCCAAAAGGCGGGAATAAAGTCTTGACTTCCATCTATTTGAAATATTATTTTATCTTGTGGTTTAACTCCTAATTTTCTTAATCCTGCTAAGATTTTTTTAGCATCTAATAATAATTCTTTATATGTTTGAATTGTCTCTGAACCATCGACATTAATATAAATTAGTTGTTTTTCGGGCCATTGAGCGGCGGTTTTTTCTAGAGCTTGTGATAGTATTGTGGGGGCGTTTTTTTCTCGCTTGAGTTCTCCTCCATGACTGATTGATGGTTGGCTGCTGCTAGATTTAGTTGTCTGGTCAATTCGGGTTGGGGTTTCTTGAGTTGTAACACTTTTCCAGGTAGGAAGTATGTCTGATAGTTGCAGTGTTTCTTGGGGTTTGATTTGGGCTTGTCTTACTACTGCTACTTGCTCAACTTCTGGTATGGTCTGGATTTTTTCTCTCCATCTTTCTTCTAATTCATTGTCTGTTATTTCTAGCTGATTCAGTATGTTTCGATCTATCTGTCCTGATGGGGTTAATGGTATGGATGAGATGGGGACGATCGCTTTTGGTATCTCTTCCTTTGGTAGGATTGTTTTTAGGTGAGTTAATAGTAATTCAGATGTAAATAAACCTGTTGGAACTACGTAAGCGACTAACTCTTGTGGGCTTTTTTCTGTCTGCCACTCTAGTACTATACAATCCTCTACCATCTCACTTGCTTGAATAGCTAAGGCTATTTCCTGATGATTCATTTTTCTTTGATTTGTACTAGCCGAATACTTATTATTATCTAACTGCATGAGCTTCTCTCTTTTCCTTAGTTTTCCCAGAAGTTTAAGAAGTAAGCGAAAAATGCACTAATTTCTGTCCCCTATCTTAACTATAATTTGGGCCAATTGATATTCTTTCGTGCAAAATGCTTGTCTAAATTAAATTGTCGATCTCTTTAGTGGATTAGTCAATACACTTTAGAAAAATTCCGTTGATTTTAATTTATCATAACTTTTGATAAAAAATATTAAATATTCTCTAACTTGTAGACAATATTTAATATTATAGTTTCTGAAGTTGCATTTCTGTCGCTAGGTAGAAGAATTAAATTCTATGTTGTATAAAGGGATTATTTGATTAAAAAAATCTTAAATTTTGCCGACAAATTAGACAAAATTTAATTGTATGTTTTTTTAAGCTGCATTTTGATCGCGCAGCCTATTCCTAGTACATATTTTTTTTGACTAGATGCTTTGAAGACAGGTGATTTGTATCATATTTAAGAATAAAGATTTGTGCTGAGTTCTAGATTCTCACCCATTTCAACACTTTGGGATCTTTGTTGTAGTAGTAGACCACGCCTTCTTTAGTTGTCACAGTTTTACCTTGACTTGCCATACTTCTGATGCTAGTGATTTGATAATCTGTTAACTGCTGCATTTCCTTATGAGACAACCCGACGGTTGCTCCGGTTTCTGCGGAAATTTCTATATCTTGAGGAGGAGTCTCAGAAGGATTTTCTGGGCTAAGATCTGCGGAGATTTCTACATCTTGAGAAGGAGTCTCAGGAGGATTTTCTGGGCTAATGACTGAGATTTCTATGATGTTTTGGTCAGGAATTGCTGGAGGATTATCGATTGTGTTTGGAGGGGTTTCTTCTGGAAGAATGTCGATCGCTTTTTGCCGCTGATAATCGGACACGGAGACGAGTCGCCATTTAGAATTGTCTGTTAACTCCAATACCCATTGATGATAACTAAACAGGCTTTCTCGATGTCCTACACTAATAAAAGTTGTCTTAGTTTCTTGTAATTGTTGATATAAATGTCCTTCATTTTTCAAATCTAAAGCACTAGTGGCTTCATCTAATATGGTGAAACGGGGACGACTCACTACCAATCGTGCAAAAGCAAGGCGTTGTTGTTCGCCCAAAGATAAGATATTTTCCCAAGGAACTTCTTTATCAAAACCTTCGATTCGTGGCAGTAAATTTTGCAAATTAACTTCTTGTAAAACTGCTTCGAGTTCTCGATCGCTCATTTCACGAGTAGTGTGAGGATAAAGTAACTGTTCGCGCAAAGTGCCCAAAATAATATAAGGACGTTGCGGTAAAAATAACATATCTTCTAGAGGAGGTCGGACTAAACGACCGCTTCCAGCATTCCACAGACCTGCGATCGCACGCAACAGAGAACTTTTCCCTCGTCCACTAGGCCCAACAATTAATAAACCTTCTCCTGGTTGCACCGAGAGGGATAGCTTTTCCACGATCACCTCTTCGTAGTCAGGTGTTTCTAAGGTGACATTTTCAAAAACCAAACGGTTATCTTCGATAGTTTTAATAGTACTGACATTCTCAGGCTGTTTAATCACAGATTCCAACGCACCCGAAAACTCAGATAAACGATCGATATAACTGGTAAGTCTTCCTGAAGTACCAAATTCGGCAATTAATTCTGCCATAGCACTTGAAAAAGAACCGCAAGCTATACTAGCCTGACTAATTTCGCCAAAATCAATGTCACCTTTTAGGTATAATGACCCGAATATGATCAGGGGAAAGATTTGGAGAACTGCTTGATATCCTCTGTTGAACAAATCCTGATTTCTCTCCCAATCAATTTTGCGTTGAGTAGTTTGAAGAATATTCTTAAATCTTCGCATTACTATATTTAATTCTTTGTCTTCTCCCTGAAAAAAAGCTATTGACTCTGCATGATTACGAATATGAGTTAGGCTGTAAGTATAGTCTGCTTCAAATCCAATTTGGTCTTTATTAATCTTATTCAATTCTTGAGTCAAGTAAAGAGCAATTAAATTGCCTATTACAGTATAAATAACCACTATAACTGCCACCCATCGGGAAAGCGACCAAAGAATTACTAAAAAAACGGACATTTCCAGCACTTTTTCTAGGAAAACAGCCGAAAAGCTGAGAGCATTCTTTGTCAGAGGTGAGAGTTCTTGAGATATCCTTTGATCTGGGTTATCAATATCGGATTTAAAGTTGATTTTATAATAAGCACGGTTGCTCAAATATTTTTCTAAAATATGATTATTTAACCATTGATACCAATCAAGAGCGATTTGTTTTCTAACAAACTTAGAAAATCCTACTAATAAAGTTGTACCGACTAGAACAGCAACGTAAAGCCATAAAGAATCAACAAATTTGTTAACATCTTTATCTTTAATAATGACATCTACTAAATAGCGATAAACGAAGGAATTTAAAGCATTTGTACCCACGAGCATGGCGATTAATAATATTAGGAGAATCAGCATTGCCCAGGAACGCATTACGTCGGAAAATGCTCTTCCTCCTGGCTGTGTTGGATACCAGTAAGGTGCTGCGATCGCTCTGATATTCTCCCAAAATTGTTTAGAACTGGGAGCAGAATTATTCGTTGAGTTTTTATCAATAGAGATTGTAGATTGCATATCTTATCGAATGCTGAAATAGGAGTTGGGAATGCTGAAATAGGAGTTGGGAATGCGGAAGTTTGAATTAAAAATTCTCCCTTCCTCTTCCTGAGAATAGATTACTCAAAAATACCATTTTTCCATAGCTCTAGCACTTCACAGGCTGTAAAATAGCGTTCTTGTTCAATAGCAAGAGATTTGATCGTTGAGCGCATTTTTTCGTATTTCTCTCTGGGTTGGGGATTTTGTAGTTGCTTTTCAAATAGATATTGGAAATTACTAACTCCACTCCATTTGCCAAAGACAACTTCGATCGTATTATACGGGAATACCGCATAACTCTTAGGATCGGAAAATAAAGAATTAACATGAATACCTGATTCATGGCGTTGAGTACTCTGAGAATAAGGAGGAGCAGGACGAACCCCCAATTTTTCAATATAATCAGTCACAGCGACAATAGCATCATAGTTAATCCCCTCAACTTCCATACCGAAGCGGATTCGCAATCCATTTAACACCTGCTCCAAGGCAACATTTCCCGCTCGCTCTCCTAAGCCGCAAAATGTCCCTGACACTAAAGTTGCGCCAGCCATGAGAGATTGGAGAGTATTTTCCAAAGCCATACCCATATCATTGTGATAATGTACCCCCAATGCAACGCCGGGAGCAGATTGGAGGAGGTCGTTAATCCAGATATAGCTTTTTTCTGGGTTCAGAATACCAACTGTATCACAAAGCAACCAGTTTTCAATATAAGGACTAAAAGAGCGAATACATTGCACTAAATAGTCAAAATCGGCTCTAGAAGCATCCTCAACAGCAAAGTCTACTCTGAGTCCAGCAATTCTGGAAGCATAGTGCAAATTTTCCACAACTAAATCAATTGCATTTTGGCGAATTTTATTGATTATTTTTGCTGGGATATTATCATCAATGGTTTTGCCTTTAAATTCGCTCATGAGGCGAACTTCGGGGTCTCGCAAAAACAACAGTCGGTCAGACAGACCAAGAAACAAAATAATCCGTTTAACACCGTAGTTTTTGGCTTTATCAATATACTCCTTTCCCATCATTGTAGAAGCAGTTATCAGATCGGACCATCCATCTATGACTAATGATTTAACTAACTCTTCTTCTTGTTGACAAACAGCAGGCATAATGGCTAGTCCATGAACTCCTGTTTGACGAATCAGATGGGCAAGTTTATGTTTGGTTGGGTAAGGTAAGAAAATTCCAGCTTGTTGTTCTCCATCTCGCAGGGTTTCATCATAAATTTTGAGCGAAACAGTTTCCATGATACCTCTGAGTTAACTAATTAATGGGGTTCGTAATTTGAAATTCAGAAAGCCTTTTTTCAGAACTAAAGTCCTCCCGACTAACCTTTTTGGAGGTTAAGACATTAGCATCTGTAATTGAGTGGCTAAGATTTTTACATTTGGTTCATAAAGCATTCGACCATGATTTCCTGGTACAGATTTAACCTTGACAGGGTTTTGAGTGTATGATTGCCATCCCCACTCCGGTAGATTGTAATGGGAAATAGCTTGCAACTCTTGTAAAACAATTTCATGAACTTCTTGAGCCCGAAATAAAACAATGGGGGCAGAAATTGAATGATTAGGACGATAATTTGCGTAATTGAGTGTTAGCTGTTTCATCACTTTAATATTGGTTTTGAGTAAATCAAGGCTGGAATGTTCCGGCAGAATATTATGCCGATATAAATACTCTGCTGCCAGATTCCAACGGGCTTGGTCGTCGGTTTGAGCAAGTAAATCGGCGTATTTCAGTCCTAAATCAACTTGCTTTAAGGCTTCAATTCTTTGAATTACTTGCCAAATCCAATCAATTTCTTTTCTATCAATGAAATACTCTGGGTAGGCAACCAATCCAGCGTCAAAGATAGCTAGTAAATCTAGCTTTTCGCCTTGTTTTTCTAGTTGGGAAGCCATTTCAAAAGCCACAGCACAACCTGAAGAATATCCGGCAAGGATATATGGGCTTTTGGGTTGCTGTTGACGTAATAAATCAATTAGTTGAGTTGCATGATCTTCTACTGATTTCGGAAGTGGGCTTAGTCCATCTCTTCCTGGTGTTTCGAGTCCGTAAACGGGGCGTTCAGTTCCTAATTTGATTGCTAAATCTCGGAAATAGAAACTATGTCCGTTAGCACCGGGAAGACAAAATAGAGGGGTGGCTGTTCCTAAAGGTTGAAGTAATAGTAAATCGGGGTGTGCTTGCTGCACTTGGGTATGACAAAGTTCTGGTGCTAGTTGAGCAATTGTAGGATTTTGAAATAAAGTGTTCAAAGAAACTTGTTGCTCAAAAACTTGTTGAATATTGTTGAGCAATTTCATGGCTAATAAAGAATGACCGCCTAAGTCGAAAAAGTTGTCATGAATGCCAATTTTTTGGCGATCGAGTACAGTAGACCAAATCTGTGCTAATTGTTGTTCAATATCATTGCGTGGGGCTATATATCCGCCTGCAACAGAAATATTGGGAATAGGTAAGGCTTGGCGATCGACTTTGCCATTAGGAGTTAAAGGCAATTCATCAAGCACAATGATTTGAGCAGGTATCATGTAATCGGGTAGACGGGATTTGAGGTAATTTTTTAATCCAGTTGTTGAATCATTGTTAATTCCGGTTATATATGCAATTAAATTCTGGTTATTTTCAGTTTTATAGACAGTTACAACTGCTTCTTTAACTGAGTGATGTTGTAACAAAGTTGCTTCTATTTCCCCGATTTCAATCCGAAAACCTCTAAGTTTAATTTGGTCGTCAATGCGTCCTAAATATTCCAGATTTCCCTGATAATTCCACTTTGCTAAGTCGCCAGTTTTGTAAATTCGCTCAGTTTTACCAAACAAATCAACTTCAATAAATTTTTCTTTGGTTAAGTCGGGACGATGCAAATAACCTCTGGCTAAACCTACTCCTGCAATACACAATTCCCCCGGTATTCCTGGAGGTAATGGTTGATTTTGGGCATCTAAAATATAAATGCGGGCATTGGGAAAAGGTTTACCAATAGGCGGTTTTTTGCCATTAGGTTGACAAGAAGCAGCTACCAAACAAATCGTAGTCTCCGTTGACCCATACCCATTCCATAACTGTCGCCCAGGTGCCCATTTTGTGACTAATTCGGCTGAGCAAGCTTCTCCGCCGACTACGATAGTTTGCAAATTGGGTAAAGCATCTGGGGGTAATACAGATAACATTGAAGGGGGGATAACTATATGAGAAATTTTGGCTGTTGCTAATAAGTTTACTAAGCTTTGAGTGTTTAATAAAGTTTCTTTTTTGGCAAGATACAAACAAGCTCCCACTACCAGAGTAGGGGCAATTTCAGCCATAGCCATGTCAAAACTAAAAGAAGCTAGTTGCAGGTAACGGTTGTGGGGTTGAACTTGAAAAGTTTGTAGCCATGCTAAAACAAAATTAGTCAATCCCCGATGCTCAATCATTACTCCTTTGGGTTTTCCGGTGGAACCAGAAGTATAAATTAGACATACTAAGTTCTGTGGTTTAGTTTGAAGTGGAAGATTTTCTGTTGATTCGCAATCAAATTTTTCTGAGTCTAAGCAAATAAGTTTACAGGAGCTTTTTAAGGGTAATTTATCTTCGATAAAGCTTTGAGTTAGTAATATTGTTGCACCCGAATCTTCGAGCATAAATTGAATGCGTTCTGGTGGGTAATAGGGATCGATCGGCAAATAAGCACCACCTGCTTTTAGAATAGCCAATATACCAATAATCATCTCGAAAGAACGTTCAATGCAGATACCAATAAAAGTGTCTGGCTGAATTTGGTGATTTTGAATTAGGTAATGAGCTACTTGGTTGGCTTTTTGATTGAGTTGTTGATAGGTTAACTTTTGGGATTCAAATACTAAAGCGATTTGATGAGGGTTTTTAATAACTTGTTGTTCAAATAGGTCTACAAATGTTTGATTGAGGGGATAGTCGGTTTGAGTTTGATTCCAGTGTTGTAGTTGGAGAAGTTCGGATGGTGTGATTAAAGGTAGTGTTTTTATTGGTTGGTTGGGGCGATCGACAATTCCTTGAAGTAAAATCACAAAATGTTGGGACATTCTTTGGATGGTGCTACTCTCAAAAAGGTCGGTAGCATATTCCCAAACACAATTTAATTGCCGATCGGATTCGATCGCCATCAATGCTAAATCAAACTTAGCAAATGGACAGGTTAAATCGAACCATTCAATTTCTAACTCTGGCAAATTTAGGTCGGGATTCTCATTATTTTCTAGGACAAACATCACCTGAAATAATGGATTATGACTCATACTCCGTTCTGGTTGTAACTTTTCTACCAGAAACTCAAAGGGAATGTCTTGATGAGCATAAGCATCTAAACAATTTTGGCGAGTTTGTTGGAGGAATTCGATAAAAGTTTGCTCAGGGTTTATTTGATTTCGCAACACTAATGTATTGACAAAAAAGCCGATTAATGATTCGGTTTGGCTATGGGTGCGGTTAGCAATAGGAGAACCAATACAAAGATCGTTTTGGCGACTATAACGAGAAAGTAAAATACTAAAAGCCGCCAATAAAATCATAAACAAGCTAACTCCTTGTTGTTGACTCAAGGTTTTAATGGCAGCGGTTAATTCAGGAGTTAGAGAGTATGAATAGCGTTTTCCTTGGTAATTTTGTAATGCTGGACGGGGATAATCAGTAGGTAATTCCAGTAAAGGTGGAGCATGATTAAGTTGCTGTTTCCAGTAGTTAATTTGGGTTTCTAATACTTCTCCTTGTAACCAGTTTCTTTGCCAGGTTGCGTAGTCGCTATATTGAATCGGTAGGGGGGGAAGATTTGGGGTTTGATTTTGGGCAAAGGCGGTATAAACTTGGCGTAATTCTTTAATAAATACCCCCATTGACCAACCATCACTGATAATATGGTGCATATTAATTAGCAACACATATTTCTGCTCTTTTAGTTGTAACAATATGGCTTTAAATAAAGGGTCTGTATTTAAGCTAAATGGTTCTTGAACATAGTTATTAATTAACTGCTGGACGTTTGGGGACTGGGGATGTTCATCCAGGTTTTGCCAGTCTATTATTTTTAGAATTTCGATTTCGTCTAAATTTTTGATTACAATTTGAGGTTGTCCCGCTATTGTGGGAAAGTACATCCTTAGACTGGTATGACGGTTAAGGAGATAAGCGAAACTAGAACGTAGGGCATTAATATTGAGGTTGCCTTTTAATTGTAGAGCGATCGGCATATTGTAACTAGCTGATGCCCCTTGAAGTTGTGCTAACAGCCAGAGGCGTTGTTGAGCAAAAGACAGAAGTTTTGGCGCGTCATCTGGTAATTTAGGAATTTTTTCTGCCATACTAATTCTAGCTTTGGCAGTATTTAAGAATGCTAATATATCTGCTTTGTTGTTTTGAATTTCCTGCTTAAGCTCAGCGGTGAGGGCGTTTTTATTAGTCCGAATTCGTAGCTTATCATCTTCAGCCCAAATTTTGCAGCCAATGTTCTGCAAACGAAGCATTAAAGAAACTACTGGCTCTTTTTGTGTCATAGTTCAATTTCCTCTTCATCTGAGTTTAAAGGTTCCATATCTGCGGCGGAGGAATTAATCCATAAGCAGGTATCGATATAATTTGCTAATTCATTTAGTGTCGGCAATTCAAACAGTTTCCGCAAGGGTATTTCTACTTTGAATTGGTCACGGATGCGGGAACATAATTGAGTGCCTAATAAAGAATGTCCTCCTAGTTTGAAGAAGTTATCTTGACGGGCAATTATTTCATATTTTAGTAGCTTTGCCCAAATTTGGGCTAGCAATTTTTCGGTTGATGTAACTGGCAGTTCAATGTTTGTTGCTGTAACTGTTGTGCCTGGTTTTGGTAAGGCTTTGCGATCGACTTTTCCATTGGGGGTGAGTGGCAGTTTTTCTAAGGCTATGAAATGACTAGGTACCATATATTCTGGAAGGGTTTTGCCTAGAAAATCTCGCCATTCATCTAATAATGCTGGCTCAATTTCAGTAGTGCGATATTGTAAAGGTTGATTGGCGTAATGTTGCCAAGGTTTCAACCGGAAATTAGGCTTTTGAGTGAATCTTTGTATTGTAGTTTTTTCCGGTTTGTTCCTTTGAAAAACTACATCGTAGCTAGCAAAATCTGTGGAGTTGTATTGGATAAAAGCTGTATAAGATAAATCTCTTATTATAGTTCGGAATGCTTCAGGTTCTATGCCTAATTTGGCTTGGGAAACTGCGGTTTTTAAGTCGGAAACATTGCGATCTAATTGGGCAATTTGTTCTAAGAGTAACATTTCTTTGGTTAAACGAGCATTGGGAATATTTTTAATCCCTAGCAAATCTGGTTGTTGTGTTGTGAGGATTTGCTCGATTTTTTCCGGGTTCAATTCTTCAGTTTCCCAATCTAACCATTCTGGTGTGGCAATGGAATTATTTATCCGATCCAAGTGTAAAACTACATCATAGCGGAAACGGCTCATTTCTGTGTGAGCATAACCACGTTTTAATTGAATTTGGATTTGACTAATGCGAGGAAATTTTTGTTTGAGGGCGATAAAGAAATCAGGATCGATTAGTAATTCGCCTTCGTTGTTTAGGCTTTTCTGAATCCGTTGGCGCAATTCTTTAATTGGTAAGTCATCTTCGGCGCGATAAAACTCAACTGCTGTGTGGAAAGCTGATAATAAATGAAGGTTTCGCACATCTCCAATAAAGATTGAGCCTTGATTGTTTACAGCTTTTATTGCCCCTTCCAACACAGATAAAAAGTAATCCAATGAGGGGAAATATTGGATAACGGAATTCATAATTACCAAGTCATAAGCATTACTTTGAATGCCGTCAAACTGGTTGGCGGCGCTGGTTTTTAAGGTAACTTTTTCCTGAAGAGATTGCTGTTTGAGATGTTGTTCAATATACTGCAATGCTTCCGGCGAAAAATCTGTACCTAAATAATGTTGACAATGGGGCGCAATTTTAAATAATAACATTCCCGTTCCACAACCTATTTCCCAAACTCGATTGGGTTTAAGTTCTTGAATTTGCTCAACTATTGTATCTCGCCATTCTTGCATTGCTGCTTTGGGGTAAGGTTGTCCTGTGTATCGATCGTTCCAACCAGCTAAATTAAGAGTGGGATCTTCTGGGGAATTGGAGTTGAGATAAGCATCGGTAAATACTTGTTGCCAAAGTTCTACTTGTTTATTTTGGAGGTCGTCATTTTCTGTTGATTTGGGAACAATATATGCTACTAAACGTCGATCGCACTCGCTGTCTTCTCTGACAATAACGACTGCTTCTTTAATTGTGGGATGTTTGATTAATGATGTTTCAATTTCCCCTAATTCAATGCGAACACCACGCAGTTTGATTTGACGATCGATGCGACCTAAATATTGTAAATTGCCATCAGGTAACCAACGGGCTAAATCTCCTGTTTTATAGATTCGTTCAGTTTGGTTAAATAAGTTGAGGTTAATGAATTTTTCGGCAGTTAATTCGGGGCGATTTAAATAACCTTGGGCTAATCCTGCACCTGCGATCGCTAATTCTCCAGGTATACCAGGGGGAAGGGGTTGATTGTGTTTATCGAGAATGTAAATGCGGGTGTTGGCGATCGCTTTTCCGATCGTTGGTTCATGTTGGGCATTTTTAACAACTTTCGTAAAAGTCGAGTAAGTTGTGTCTTCAGAAGGGCCATAAAGGTTATAAATTTCTGTTACTGATGTAGCTTGATATAAAGCTTGTACCAAACTATTTTTTAATGGTTCTCCTGCTAAATTGATCGCTTTTACACTGGCGGGAATTGCGTTCATATTCAACAATTCCGCTGCTGCACTGGGAACTGTATTAATCAAGGTAATTGGCACAATACTTTTTTGCGCTTGCTCAATGTAAAGTGCATTTTCTACTACTATTACGCTACCGCCTTGAGTCAGGGGAACGAAAATTTCAAAGATTGAAAGGTCGAAACAAATTGAGGTTGATGCTAAAACACCTGTAAGTTGTTCGGCGCTAAAAATTGTGTGTGCCCATTTGAGCAAAACTACTGGACTATAATGAGCAATGGCAACACCTTTAGGTCGTCCTGTGGAACCAGAAGTATAAATTATATAAGCTAAATCATTAGCTTTACTTTGGGGAATTGGGTTTTTTGTTGGTTGATTTGTCCAGGTTTCTTGTTCCAAAAAGACTACTTGACATTTATTTTCCAGTTTTTCTAAGGGCAGTTGTTTTTTAATATTGCTGGTTGTTAGTAATAGAAAAGCATTACTATCTTCGAGCATTAATTGAATGCGTTCTTGGGGATAATTGGGATCGATCGCTACATAAGCCCCACCAGCTTTGAGAATTGCAAATATGCCGATGAGCATGGAGAGCGATCGTTCAACACAAATCGCTATCAATGGATTATCAGGCAATTTTTGCTCTTTTTTTAGCTCCAACAAATGATAGGCTAATTGATTGGCTTTTTGGTTTAATTCTTGATAGCTTAAACTCTGGTTTTCAAACACTACGGCTATTTTATCAGGGGTTTTCGCTACCTGTTGTTCAAACAAAGTTACTAATGTTTGGTCTTGAGGATAATTAATGTTGGTTTGATTCCATAGTTGCAGTTGTTGGATTTCTGCGGTTGTAATTAAAGGTAGCGTGCTGATTGGTTTTTGGGGATTTTGGGTAATTGCTTCTAGCAAGATTTCAAAGTGTCCTGCCATGCGTTGAATTGTTTCTGGCGCAAATAAGTCTGTAGCATATTCCCACATACAATGTAGTCGCTCATCTATTTCGCACAGATCCAAGGTTAAATCAAATTTAGCAAATGGATAAATTTGATCTAAGTATTTAACATCAAGTTCCGGTAAATCCACATTTGTCCCTGCACTTTCAGTATTTTGCAATACAATCATCACCTGGAACAAAGGGTTATAGCTGAGACTGCGTTCTGGGTGCAATTGTTCTACCAGGTATTCAAAGGGAATATCTTGATGGGAGTATGCTTCTAAACAAGTTTGGCGGGTTTGTTGCAGTAATTCAATAAAGTTTTGCTCTGGTTTGATTTGGTCTCGCAGGACTAATGTATTAACAAAAAAGCCGATTAACCCTTCGGTGTAGCTATGGGTGCGGTTGGCGATCGCAGAACCAACACATAAATCTTCTTGACGGCTATAACGAGATAGTAAAATATTAAAAACCGCCAACAAAGTCATAAACAAACTAACTCCCTGTTTTTGACTCAAAACTTTGAGTTTTTCAGTCAACTCGCTACTCAAACTATATTCCTCGCGTCCACCTTGGTAACTTTGTTGTGCTGGACGTGGATAATCTGTAGGTAAATCGAGTAATTGAGGCGCATCTTTTAGCTGTTGTTTCCAATAGTTTTCTTGAGTTTCTAAAATTTCTCCCTGTAGCCAACTGCGCTGCCAAGCTGCATAATCAGTATATTGAATTGGCAATGGTAAAAAATTCGGAATATTCCCCGCTGCAAAAGCAGAATAAGCTTGTTCCCATTCCCGTTTAAATACTCCCATTGACCAACCATCACTAATAATATGGTGCATATTGATCAGGAGTACATTTTTCTGTTGGCTTAGTTGCAGTAATTTGGCTTTAAATAATGGGCCTTTGTTTAAATCAAAGGGTTCTGCTGCATGAGTATTTGCTAAGTTTTGGACGGTTTCTGCTTGAATTTGGGGAGGGAGTTGTTGTAGATTGGCGATCGCTAAAACTTCTACATCTTCTGGATTTTTAATAACTACTCGCGCCTCTCCTGCGACTGCTGGAAAACAAGTGCGGAGAATTTCATGGCGTTTAATCAAATAAGCAAAACTGGCACGCAAAGCTTCTATATTTAACTTGCCATTTAGTTGCCAAGCTGATGACATATTATAGTTAGCCCAAGTTCCTGCACCTTCCAATTGTGCTAAAAACCAAAGTCTTGATTGAGCAAAAGAAAGGGTTTTGGGGGCGTTTTCTGGTTGGGGTGTAATACTTGGTAAAGCTACACTGGAAGTCGCTCGATCAATCTCTCTTGCTAACTCAAATAAAATGCTATGTTCAAATACCTTGCGGACTGATATTTCTACTCCATAGCTATCACGAATTCGGGTAATTAATTGGGTGGCTAATAAAGAATGTCCCCCAAGTTCAAAGAAGTTGTCTCGCCGACTAACATACTTAACTTTTAAAAGATATTGCCATAAAGTAGCCAGCAGTTCTTCTGTGGGAGTTACTGGCATTTCTAAATTAGTTGTGGTGTATGTATTTGGTGTTGGTAGGGATTTGCGATCGATCTTACCATTAGGAGTTACTGGCAATTTCTCCAATACCATAATCTGCGCTGGAATCATATAATTTGGCAGCAGCTTTTTCAAGTATTCCTTAAGTTGATTACCTAAATTGCTGGATTTCTCCGCTGCTGTAATATATGCCACTAACCGAGGATTAGTATCAGTTTCATAGAGGATAACAACAGCTTCTTTAACCGATTGGTGTTGCAATAATAGCGATTCAATTTCGCCAAGTTCAACTCTAAAACCTCTGAGTTTAATTTGCTCGTCAATGCGTCCTAAATATTCGATATTTCCCTCGGAATTCCATCTAGCTAAGTCGCCAGTTTTGTAAATTCGCTCACTTTTACCGAACAAATCAACTTCAATAAATTTTTGCGCGGTTAAGTCAGGACGATGCAAATAACCCCTGGCTAAACCTACTCCGGCAATGCACAATTCCCCTGGAATTCCCGGAGGTAAAGGTTGATTTTGGGCATCTAAAATGTAGATTCGGTTATTAGCTATTGGTTGACCAATGTCGGGTTTTTTCCCATTCGGTTCACATTCGGCTATACTCACTGTAACCGTTGATTCTGTGGGTCCATAGCAATTTAAAAAATGTCGTTCTTTTGCCCATCTTGTTACTATTTCTGCTGGACAAACTTCGCCACCAACAATTATATATTGCAAGTCTGGTAATGGAGTTTGAGGTAATAGAGATAAGGCGGAAGGAGGTAGGGCTAAATGAGAAATTTTGCTGTCGCGCAACAAATCAACCAAACTTTGACTAGGTAACAAAGTCTCTTGTTTAGCTAAGTACAAACTTGCGCCTGCGGACAAAGCTGTAGCAATTTCACCAATAGATAAATCGAAACTAAAAGAACCAAATTGCGACCAACGAGTTTCTGGTTTAATTTTAAAAGTTTCTGCCCAAGCTAAGATTAAATTCACTAAGGCGCGATGTTCAATCATCACTCCTTTGGGTTGTCCTGTGGAACCAGAGGTATATATTAGATATGCTAAATTTTCCGGTTTTGTTTGAGGTGGAAGATTTTCTGTAGATTCACAATTAAAGGTTTCTGACTCTAAACAAATAGCTTGGCAAGGGGTTTTTAATGGTAATTTATCTTGAATAAAACTTTGGGTTAGCAATACTGATGTTCCCGAATCTTCGAGCATGAATTGAATCCGCTCTTGGGGATAATTAGGGTCAATTGGTACATAAGCACAACCTGCTTTTAAGATAGCCAATATACCAATTACCATCTCGAAAGAACGTTCTACACAAATGCTAATTAGACTGTCTGCTTTCAGGTGAAAATTGTGAATTAAGAAATTAGCAATTTGGTTAGCTTTTTGATTGAGTTGTTGATAAGTTAAACTTTGGGATTCAAATACTAAAGCGATGCGATCGGGGTTTTTAGCAACTTGTTGTTCAAATAGGTTAACGAAAGTTTGATTCAAGCAATAATTATTATCTGTTTGATTCCAGTCTTGTAATTGTTGAATTTCATTTTTTGTGAGTAATGGTAAGCTATTAATTGGTTGTTGAGGGCGATCGATAATTGCTTCCAGCAACACAGCAAAATGTTGGGTCATTCGGTGAATGGTACTCCGATCGAACAAATCGGTAGCATATTCCCATTCCCCGATTAATTCTTGGGAAGTTTCCCGAAAAATTAGCGATAAATCAAACAGAGTAGTTGTATTTTCCCAATTAAAAGGAGTAACGGTTAATCCATTGGTTTCTAGATTTTCGTTAGTTTCATTTTGCCAGCCAAATGCTACTTGAAATAAGGGATGATGAGAAAGCGATCGCTCTAATCCCAGTTCATCAACTAATTTTTCAAAGGGCAAATCTTGATGATCGTAAGCATCCAAAGTTACTCGTTTTACTCTAGCAAGTAATTCTAAGAAAGAGGGATTTCCTTGTAAGTTAATTCGCAAGGCTAAAGTATTGACAAAAAAGCCAATTAACCATTCAATTTCTTTACGGTTGCGATTAGCGATCGCAGATCCCAAAACAATATCTTCTTGTCTGCTATAACGCGAAAGTAAAATTGTAAATGCCGCCAACAAAGTCATAAACAGTGTTGTTCCTGACTCTTGACTCAAACGCTTTAACTTTTGGGTTAAATGGCGATCGATCCGCAAAAATTCGCTACTTCCCCGATAAGATTGGATTGAGGGGCGCGATCGATCTGTGGGCAATTCTAACAAAGGCGGAACATCAGCTAATTGTTGTTGCCAATAATTAAGTTGAGTTTGCAGTATTTCTCCCTGTAACCATTCTCTTTGCCAATGAGCAAAATCTGCATATTGCAGCGATAATGGGGGTAATGGAGAGGGTTTTCCAGCGCTAAAAGCAGCATAAAGACTAAACAATTCTCGGCGGAATATTTCCACTGACCAGCCATCACAAATGATATGATGGATGACAATTAATAACAAATGAGAATTCTCTGTCAGTTGCAACAATTTTACCCGCAACAAAGGTGGATTTGTTAAATCAAAAGGTTGTCGGAATTCTTCTATTGCTAAATGTTGTGCTTTCTTTAATTGCTCTGTTGCTGTTAATTCTCGCCAGTCTATCACCTGCATTGACAGTTTTAAACTAGGATGAATTACCTGGATTGGCGCTCCCTCAACAACTGAAAATGTAGTGCGTAAAACTTCATGCCTTTGGACAATTTCTCTAATAGCTTTTTCTAAAACAGCTATCTTAAGATCGCCCGTAAGTTGCCAGAAAAGAGGAACATTATAAGGACAATTTTCTGCTTCTAATTTATCAATAAACCATAATCTTTGTTGAGCGAAAGAAAGGGGAGGCGGTTGTTTTCGGGAAATCTGTCTTAGGTATGAATTTTGTTGATGATTATTTTTTCGGGATAATTCTTGTTGCTCTCTGAGCTTTTGCAGAACTAATTCGCGCTTTTCAGGAGAAAGATTTTCCAGACGTTTTAATCGATCGCTCATAATATCATTCAGAGAAATGCCAATTTTAATGATTTCATCATCATTCGGATTATTGTGAATATCAACCTTTACAAATATCTTTAATTAGCTCAAAAAAGATATTTGTAAAGGTTGGCTTACTAATCACTCTGAAGCAAGTAAAACTGGAATAAGAGATTTCAGATTTTCCGGGCGATAATCTGGGCAAGCTTTCAGTCGTTTTACAACACTACTATGAACTGAAATCCGCGATGAATGTATCGATCGCCATCCCTCTCCTCTTAACAGATAAACTCCCTCAACCGTATTATCAAAATACGTTGTTGGATCTGGTTTAATCTGAAAATCTTCGCTGTCATTTGCAGTTGAATAAAATTCCAAACCTAAATTTTCTGCCTTCTGGAGCATCCATTGCAGTGCATAATCTGATAATCCTCGATAATCTTTATTCCCTCCACCAACACAACTATGTTCGCCAGCAAACCACACTTCCTCTACTACTTGATTAGGATTTTTTTCATTTTTCTTTAGAGGAGTGGAAGGAAAAACTTGGCGTTTTTCATCAAGAGCTACGGCATGAAAACCATTTTCCACAATTGGGCTTAGGGTAGCATCATAAAATTGATAATTGATATTCCAGATTTTCTCAATGGCTGGCAAAGGTAGTACATCAGGAATGCCTAATGTTCCCACTGTTTCCCAGCAGCCTAACATTTTGATGGGGATGTTATTCTCTAAATCAGTTGCTCCCTGAGAAACTTTTTTAGAGTTTTCTTTACGGAATTCTTGAACTTCTGGAGAATCATGAGCGATTTCACTATGGCGATAAAGCTCATAAGCTTTTCTAATTTCTTGAATCTTGGAACGTCTTAATAAACCACATTTGTAAATCATCCCCGCTAAACAACGAACAATATAGGCACCGCGACTAAAACCAAATAGGTAAATTTCATCCTGAGAGTCTGGATCGTAGTTCATACATAGAAATCGGTAGGCATCTTGAATAAGCCGATCGATTCCCCATCTAAAAGCGCTATCACCAAGGCGATCGATCAACTCAGGTATATTAACATCCTCTCTACTAGATCCCGATGAATAGAATACTAATTGTGGCGTTTGATCGTCAGCTGTATATTTAACCAACCGAGCTAATTTTAGTACATTTGTAGGATCGGTACTCGTTAGTTCATGCCAAGTTCCATCACAACAAACTACTAAGCGTTTTTTCTTACCCACAACAACTGGCGACTGGGGAGTTTCTTCATTTTCATTAACTGCAATAGTTGGTTGTTCAGTTTCTCCTGTAGCGGGTGATTCTGTAGCAATAACTATTGGTTCAGTTTCTCCAGTAGCAATAATTATTTGTTCAGTTTCTCCTGTAGCGGATGATTCGATCGCTGTAATTATTTGTTCCACTTCTCCTGTAGGAGAAGATGATTCGATCGCTGTAATTATTTGCTCAATTCCTTCTGGAGAAGATGATTCGATCGCTGTAATTATTTGTTCCACTTCTCCTGTAGCGGATGTTTCAATTGTCGTTGTCATTTGTTCAATTCCTCCAATAGTAGAGGATGAAGCTATTGCAGAAATTATTTGTTCAATTCCTTCAGTAGTAGAGGATGAAGCTATTGCAGCAACTATTTGTTCAATTCCTCCCGCCATATCAATTCCTTCAGCAAGAGAAGATGAAGTTATCGCCGTAATTATTTGTTCAATTCCTTCTGGAGAAGATGAAGTTATCGCCGTAATTATTTGTTCAATTCCTTCTGGAGAAGATGTTTCTATTGTCGTAATTTGTTGTTCAATTCCTTCCGTTGTAGAAGATGTTTCTATTGTCGTAATTTGTTGTTCAATTCCTTCATCTGTAGAAGATGTTTCGATGGTAATTGTTTGTTCATCGCCAGTAGATGATGTTTCTATTGCCGTCATTGCTTGTTCAGTTTCTTCGATAAATGATGATTCGGTTGCATCTTCTTCAGTAACTTCAGTCAAATTTTCATCTTCGGTTACTGGTTGATTTTCTTGTTGGTTTTGGTTTTTTTTCTTTTTGATAGGCATTGCTTCTTCACTCCTTGTTGCTTGGTAAATTATGGCGTTATCATTGTAACTACTTTTAGCATTAACATCGCCATTTAATGGCAAGTAAGTAGACTATCCCGGCTCATTCATGATTGCGGTTTGAATTAAGGGGAAATCTTGAGAAAATTCCAGGTAATCATCTATATCATCCAACGTCAGCACTAATTGTTCGTTATCCATTTGATTTTTCCTTGTTGTTGTACTTTTGCTAGTTGTACTCCTGGATTTTTTGGTCTATCCAGAACTTAATTGTTGTTTTACTTCCCGATCTGATAACTCATTAACCTCCTCTAAAATACGATTTAGTTCATCATCTCCTACCTGTTCAACTTGTCGATCGATTACTTTTTGTGATAATTCTGCAATCGTGGGATTTTCAAACAAATAACGCAAAGTCAAATCTATAGAAAATGCTTCTCTTAATCGAGAAATCACTTGCGTAGCTAGTAAAGAATGTCCTCCTAACTCGAAAAAGTTATCGTAAATTCCCACCTTTTCTAATCGCAAAACTTCACTCCAAATTTGGGCTAATTCTTGTTCGTTAGAATTCCGAGGCTCAACAAAATTAACCTCTAAATTTATTTGGGAAATATCGGGAGCAGGTAAAGCACGACGATTAATTTTATTATTAGAACTTAGAGGCAATGCTGACAAAAATACGAAAGTTGCAGGAATCATGTAATTAGGCAACTTTGTCTTGAGGAAGTTTCGCAGGCTGCTAACAGTTGGCTCTTTATCTTTGGCAACGAGATAGGCTGCCAAATACTTGTTTCCCGGTTCATCTTCTCGCGCCATAACGACAACTTGTTTGATGTTATTGTGCTGATTTAAAACCGCCTCAATTTCTGCTAATTCTATGCGGCAACCCCGAATTTTTACCTGAGTATCAATTCGCCCTAAAAATTCTAAATTCCCATCAGGAAGACGGCGAACTAAATCTCCTGTTTTATAAAGTTTATCACCCTCAACAAAAGGATTAGCAATAAATTTTTCCCGGGTTAATTCTGGTTGATTCAAGTAACCTCTAGCCACACTCGCGCCACCTACATAAAGTTCTCCCGGAACACCAATGGGAACTCGGTGTAGATATTCATCTAGTAAATAAACTTTCCGATCGCCAATAGGTTTGCCAATGGGAATTGTATGGAGATTTTCAGAAAGTTGTTTAGGAACTGGATAACAACAGGTAAAAACTGTACATTCTGAAGGGCCGTAAGCATGAATAAGTTGGGTTTCCGGCAATAATTCTAAAGCACGACGAACATGAGATACACAAACAAATTCTCCTCCAAATAAGAGTTGTTTAATTCCTAACAATGCTTCTGGTATTGTATCAATAATGTAATTGAAAAGGACTGTAGTTAGAAACAGGGTATTAACATTTTGCTCTTGAATAATTTTACTTAAATCTTCGGGTGTGGGAATTTTTCCTGGGTAAAGTACACAACGCCCACCGTAAAGTAAGGGAGTCCAAAGTTCTAAGGTAAGTGCATCCCAAGAAATTGATGAGTGTTGCAGCCAAATTTGTTCTGCATTAAGTTGAATGTAATCCACCCCAAACATAAAACCCATGAAGCTACGATGGGGAACTTCCGCTCCTTTTGGGTTTCCCGTTGTGCCAGAGGTGTAAATAATATAAGCTAAGTTTTCTGGGTTAACTTCTGTGAGTAAATTAGCTTGTGTTTGTTGGGCAATTATTTCCCAATCGGAGTCAAGTTTAACTACAGTTTGATCGTTGATTGGTAGTTGCTCTTGTAAGTGGTTTTGAGTTAACAGGATGGTGATTTGGGCATCTTCCATCATGAATTGAAGTCTTTCTGAAGGAAAAGCTGGATCTAGGGGAATATAGGCTCCTCCTGCTTTGAGAATACCTAATATTCCTATTACCATTAAGAGCGATCGCTCTACACAAATCCCAACTTTTACTTCTGGTTTAACTCCTAATTTTTGTAAATAATGGGCTAATTGATTGGCGCGGTTGTTTAATTCTCTATAGGTTAACTGTTGTTCTTCATAAACTAAAGCTATAGCATCTGGACTTTTTTCTACTTGTTCTGCAAATAATTGATGAACACATTTATACTCATATTTAGTCGTCGCATAATTTTCTAACTTAATTAATTCTTCTTGTTCAGCTTTGGTTAACAAAGAGAATTGAGAAAGCTTTTGTTGAGGATTGGTGGCAATTTCTGTGAGTAATGTTTGGAAATGTCCAATCATGCGTGCGATCGCATCTGCGGCAAAACGGCTAGTATCGTAGATAATCCTGCCAGCTAATTCTGTTTCTGGATTAATGAAGATAGTTAGCGGATAATTTGCCCGTTCAAAACAACGAAGATTGCTAATTTCTAAAGCTTTTTTACTTTCTGATTTAGAAGTATCGATCGGATAATTTGCAAACACCAAAATACTCTCAAATAATGGCATTTTGCTTTGGATATTACTCAGGCTTTGAATGTCTGCTAAAGAGTAATAAGCATACTGTTGTTGTTCAATTTTTTTGGTTTGTAAATCCTCAAGCCAGGGTAATAGTTCGTCATTTCCAGAAAGTTTAACTCTCATGGGAAGAGTGTTAATAAATAGTCCCACCATTGATTCTACTCTATCAAGAGTAGTTGGGCGACCAGATACAGTTGCACCAAAAACTATATCATTTTCTCCACTGTAGCGACTCAGTAGTAAGGAATAAGCTCCTTGCACCAAAGTATTCAAAGTCAAATGATGCTGTCTGGCTAAAGATTGCAGTTTTTCGGTGATTTTTGGGGAGAATTTAAAATGCTGTTCTTCATAGTTTTGTTGTTCGGCTGCTTTGTTTGCGATCGATTTTCTATCTACTCCCAAAGGTGTAGGAAATTCAAACCCCTGTAAAGTTTTTTGCCAGAAATTTTTGGCTTGTGCAATATCTTGTTCTTGTAACCAAATAATATAATCTCGATAGGGGCGAGAAGGTGCCAGTTCTAAAGATTCGCCGCGATAATTAGCTTCATATAAGCCAAAAACTTCTTTAAGAATAATCTGCATTGACCAGCCATCAAATAGAATATGATGATGACTCCAAATAAATTGGTAAGTTTGTTCCTCTAACTGGATTAGAGTGAAGCGCATTAGGGGAACTTCACTTAAATCAAAGGTTTTTTGGCGATCGCTTTTGGGCAAACTCTCTAACCTTTCTTGTTGTTCAGCTTTGGTTAAATCACGCCAATCGTGACAAAAAAGATGGCAATCAACCCATTTATTTACCATTTGTAATGGTTTTTCGATTTCTTCCCAATGAAAGGAAGTTCTTAAAACTGGATGACGAGAGACAACTTGTTGCCAAGCTTGCTGAAAAATCGCTAAATCTAAGTCTCCTTTGAGAACACATAATAGCTGCCCAAAATAGATCTCTGATTCAGGAGAATAGAGACTATGAAACAGCATTCCCTGCTGCATTGGTGACAGTTCATATAAATCTTCAATATTATTCATGCTTTCACCTCTTATTATTTTATTACTGAGGTTATCTATATATTTAATACTTGGGCTAAATCAACTATCAGGAAATTTTCGATTTCCTGTTTAATTGCAGATATTTTTTATTTCCCACCTCTTTTTTTGTTGATTTTGCTCATAAATTTGTCTAGCTGTTGTTGATTGAGTTTGGCGGCAGTAAAGTCTGAAGCTGTATAGGTTGGAGACTGTTTTGACTGACAGTGAACAATCAAAGCTCTTAAGGTTTCCATGAATCCCAATGCCAAGGTTTCAATGGTGTCTCGTTTGTGAATTTTATTACTAAAAGCGAAATCCATTTCTAACTTTCCTGAGTGAATTAATCCACTGATGGCGATTAGATGAGTGCGATTTCCTTGCTTGCTCTGTTCTGATTTCCACTCTTTAGCGGTTCCCAAAATTTCAGATGCAGACAAGAGGCGATCGAATTGACCTAAATAATTGAAACTTACCTCGGCTTTAGGTAAACTCTGCAATTTATCTTGGACTATTGGATCGGAGTGTAAATATCGCAAGATACCATAACCAATACCATGTTTAGGAAGACAACGCAGCTGCTCTTTAACTAACTTTAAATTTTCTCCTAAATTATTTACATAATTCATTTTCAATTGCAGGGGAAATATGGTATTAAACCAGACCTACAACACGGGACAAATCTACATCTTCAAATAAATCTTCCCGTCCATGTCCCTCTAGATCGACTATTAAAGATTTTGCCCCTGTCCATTGGTGAAAACTACTTACTAATGCAGTTGACAAAATATCATTAATTTGTGTGTTGTAAGCAGCAGGTACATCTTGGATCAGGGCGCGGGTTTCATCTTCATTTAAAAATATAGTAATGGAATCAGTTGATGCTAAAGTATTACTGTCTTTTTCCAGGGGAAAGTCTACTGGTAAAGGAGTAATATTTCCGGTAAACTGAGATAACCAGTAATCAAGTTCTTGGGTTAATTTCTCTGATTGACTGTAGGTAATTAATTTATTAGCCCATTCTAGAAATGATGTGGTTTTTGGAGGTAATTGAATTGCTTCGCCACTCATTAGTTGTTGATAAGCTGTTGCTAAATCTTCGAGTAAAATTCGCCAAGAAATGCCATCTACTACTAAATGATGGATAACAATTAATAGTTGATTTGGTTGATTGCTTCCCAGTTTAAAAAAGGCTACTCGCACCAGAGTTCCTGATGAGATATTGAGGCTAGATTGAAGTTCTGACTCTTTGAATTGAATAGCTTTTTGTTGTTCGTCTAAGGGAATTTCTGATAAATCGATAATGGTGAACGGGACTGTTTCTTGGGGGAGGTTAATAATTTGTTGTGGGGGATTGGTTTCTCGGACAAAGTGCGATCGCAAAATATCATGATGCACCAATAATTGCTGCACCGCTTGCTTTAATAATTCCGGTTCTACTGCTGATGGAATCTCTAACAAAGCTGACTGATTAAAATAGTGAGCATCGGGTAAGTTTTGCTGGAAAAACCTATGTTGAATCGGTGTTAAGGGTACTAAACCTGTAACTAAATCTTGGTTAGCTTTTCTCTGCGAAATTGTGCTGACAACGGTGGCTAATTCAGCAATAGTTTGATGCTGAAACAGTTGTTTTGGAGTTAGCTTTAACCCCGCTTGATTCGCTCTAGATATCATCTGGATACTGATAATTGAATCGCCACCCAATTCAAAGAAGTTGTCATGAATGCTAACTTTTTCCACTCGCAAAACTTCAGCCCAAATTGCTGCTAATTTCTCTTCTGTGGAAGTTCGGGCAACGACAAATCCCGCCTCTATTCTGTCTGAAATATCTGGAGAAGGTAAAGCCCGATAATCTACTTTTCCATTAGGAGTTATCGGTAATTTATCTAATTGAATAAAGGCAGAAGGAACCATGTAAAGGGGTAACTTCTGTTTGAGAAAATGGCGAATTTCCTCAATTTTAACTGGTTTTTGCTTGCCAATAATGTAGGCGACAAGACGCTTATTACCTGGGAAGTCTTCCCGTGCAATAACGACAGCTTGATCTACCTGAGAATGTTGATTTAAAACTGTTTCAATTTCGCTAAGTTCAATCCGAAAACCGCGAATCTTTACCTGATTATCAATCCTACCTAAAAACTCAATGTTGCCATCTGGTAAGTAACGAACTAAGTCACCAGTTTTGTATAGTTTTGAATTAATAAATGTCCCCTTGTCTCCTTGTCCCCTTGTCTCCTTGTCTCCTTGTCCCCTTGTCCCCTTGTCCCCTTGTCCCCTTGTCCTCTTGTCCCCTTGTCCCCCCTTTTCCCTGTTGTTGAATGGGTGAGGAATAAATTTTTCTTCGGTTAATTCTCTTGCGTTTAAGTAACCTCTGGCTACACCTGCACCGCCAATAAAAAGTTCTCCTGGTACTCCAATGGGAACAGGTTGTAAGTAGCGATCGAACACATATACTTGAACATTACTAATGGGTTTTCCGATCGGGATTTCCTGACGATTAAGAGAGTTGTCTGATAATTTAAATAAAGTAGCAACTACAGTTGTTTCAGTTGGGCCATAACTATTAACTAACTGCGGATAGTTACCGATTAATTGATCCCAAGTTGCGACTTTTTCGGGTAATACTCTTTCTCCCCCAAGAATTACTAATCGCAATGATTCAGGTAATATAAAATTGCTGTTGGCTAATTCACTGACTAACAAATGCCAATAAGCTGTCGGTAAATCCCATACAGTGATTTGCCACTGTTTTGAAAGTTCGATAAATGCTGATACAGATTTCCACATTTCTTCGGTACGCAAAACCAATGTGCTACCAGCACTTAAGCAGGGATAAATTTCTTCAGCAGCAGCATCAAAACTAAGAGATGCAAATTGGAGAATGCGATCGCTGGCAGTAATCTGGTATTGTGCGATCGCAGCTTGGGTAAAATTAACCAAAGAATAATGTTCAATCAACACTCCTTTTGGCTTTCCTGTGGAACCAGATGTATAAATTACATAAGCCAAATTATTAGCTGATAAATTATTGATGGGATTTTCCCGACTCTGGCGCGAAATTATCTCTTTGTGGCTATCTAAACAAATTATTTGTAACTCTTCATTCCCAACATTTGCCCATTGCTGCATTGTCACTAAAATTGACACTTGAGCATCATTAATTATGTCTTGCAAGCGTTCTGTGGGATAGGCAGGATCTAAGGGAAGATATGCTCCTCCTGCTTTGAGAATTCCTAGCAAACCTACTATCATTTCTAACGAGCGATCGATACAAATTCCCACTAATTTATCAGGCTTTATTCCTAATGTTTTCAAATAGTGAGCGAGTTGGTTAGCTTGTTCGTTTAATTCTCGATAACTAAGCTTTTGCTCCCCAAATATTACAGCGATCGCTTCTGGGTTTTTCTCAACTTGTTCCTCAATTAATTGATGAATATTTTTAACTTTTGGAAAAGCTACTTCTGTATCGTTCCAGTTAACTAAAATTTGCTCTTGTTGTTCTTTCGTTAGTAAAGGTAATTGAGCAATTCTTTGATTGGGGTTAGCTACAATTTCTTCTACCAATGTTTGATACTGTTCCATCATTCTTTTGATGGTAGCTGCATCAAATAGGTCGCTGTTATACTCCCAAACTAGGGTGATTCCGTCTGTTTCTATTCCCTTGGTTTCTGCTTCAGAATTACGCCCGATTCGTTGTTCAGAACGGGGAATAACAACAATATCAAGATCGAATTTAGCCGATTTGTTAGTTACAGCTTCATGCTGTTTAATAGTCAACCCAGGTAAGTTTAAATTAGGTAACTGAGCATCATGAAAACTGAACATTACCTGAAATAAAGGGTTATAACTGAGATTTCTTTCGGGTTTAAGCGCCTCTACAACTTTATCAAAGGGTAAATCTTCATTAGCATAGCCTTCTAAAGTTACTTGACGCACTTGAGTCAAAAGTTCTCTAAAAGTGGGATTTCCCGAAACATTTGTGCGGAGAACAATGTTATTAACAATCATGCCAATCAAGTTTTCTGTTTCTCGCCAACGTCGATTAGCAACTCCCGATCCCACACATAAGTCTTCTTGTCCGCTGTAGCGATAGAGCATGATTACAAAAACCGTAAACATACTCATAAATAATGTTACGCTTTCTTGCCGATTTAAGTTTCTCAAGGCTTGGCAAAGATCCAGGGGAAGTTCCATTCTCAACATTCCGCCTTTGTATGTTTGCTCCGCTGGGCGTGGGCGATCTAATGGTAATTCTAGTAAAGGAGGAATGCCAGCTAATTTCTGTTTCCAATAGTTAAGTTGAGCTTGCGCTTGTTCTGTTAATACCCACTGTCTTTGCCAATAAGCAAAATCTGCAAACTGAAGTGAAGGCTCAGCTAATGGGGAGGGTTTACCTTCAGAAAACGCTTGATATAATGTTAATAATTCCCGCAAAAATAGGTTGAATGACCAACCATCATGAACTGTGTGATGTTCAATATGAATTAATACATATTCTTGGTTACTTAATTTTAACAAACTCCAACGAACTAAAGGTAATTTAGTAATATCAAAGGGTTGTTGAACTGCTGCATCTGTTAATCTTTCAACTTCTGCTTCCTGCTGGGATTTAGGAAGATTTTCTAGGTTGATTATGGTTAATTTTACAGGTTGTGGGGGGTGAATTACTTGGACTAACTTTCCTGCTACTGTGGGAAATGTGGTGCGGAAGATTTGATGACGGCGCAATATTTCACTAAGGCTTTGTTCAAGTATGGGGATGTTCAATTCTCCGCGAAATCGCAAACTTTCTTGGAATTGATAAGCACGGCTTGAGGGTGCTAATTGTTCAATGAAATACACCCGTTCTTGGGCAAAGGAAACAGGTAAGTAACCTTGTTTAGAAATGGGCTGAATTTTGGCTATCGGGGATGATTGTTTTAATTGTTCTTGGCTAATGACTTTACTTAAGTCGTTGATTGTGGGATTTTCAAATAGTTGTTGAAAGGATATTTCAACTTGAAAAATGTCTCGAATTCGTGATAAAATTTGTGTAGCGATTAACGAATGTCCACCAAGTTGGAAAAAGTTGTCATTGATGCCGATCGCTGACCATCCAAAAACTTTACTCCAAATTTGGGCGATCGCTTTTTCTTGCTCATTCCTGGGGGCAACAAATGTTTCTTGAATATGTGGAATAGGTAGTGCTTGGCGATCGACTTTGCCATTAGGATTAATAGGTAAAGCATCTAAAATTACATAGATGCTGGGCACCATATAACTAGGCAATTTGTTCTTTAGGAAACTTTCCAAACTTGCCGTACTAATTTCTGTGTTTCGATCGGGAACGATATAAGCTACTAACCTTTTGTTTCCAGGGCTATCTTCCCTAACAATAACTACACTTTGAGATACTTGGGAATGTTGATTAATGACAGATTCAATTTCGCCTAATTCAATCCGAAAACCATTAAATTTTACTTGCTCGTCGATTCTTCCAGCAAATTCTAAATTGCCATCTGGTAGATATCTTCCTAAATCACCTGTTTTATATAGTAGGGGCGGGTTTTGTCCAGAGATTGTCTGTGGGTGACAAAGGTTGTCTACTAAACCCGCCCTTACAAAAGGATTTTTAATAAATTTTTCAGCTGTTAATTCTCTTGCGTTCAAATAACCCCTTGCTAATCCAGCACCGCCAATGTATATTTCTCCTGTTGTTTCAGCAGGGACTATTTGAAGATTTTGATCTAAAATATAAACTTCTATATTGTCACTTATAGGTTTGCCGATCGGTATTTCTTTCCGCTCTAATTGAGTTGTTGTTAAACTGGATAAAGAGCAAATTGTAGCTTCAACAGTGGCTTCTGTTGGCCCATAAGTATTGATTAATTCCGGGAAATTTCCTATATACTTCAGCCAATTTTTTACTTGTTTTGGCAGTACTCTTTCTCCACCAATAATCACCAAACGTAATGATTCGGGTAATTTTATTTTGCTATCAACTAATTCATTAGCTAATAAATGCCAGAAAGCTGTGGGTAAATCCCATAAAGTTATTTGCCAATCTTGAGATTGCTGCACAAATAAAGCTACGGAATTGAGCATTTCTTCCGTTCGGAGCACTAAAGTTGCGCCGCAACTTAGACAGGGATATATTTCTTCGGCGGCAGTATCAAAATTGATTGAGGAGAACTGAAGAATGCGATCGCTAGCTGCGATTTTATATTGTGCGATCGCATTCTGAGTAAAGTTGACTAATGATTGATGTTCAATCATCACCCCTTTGGGCTTTCCGGTTGAACCCGATGTGTAGATCAAATATGCTAAATTATGAGGCTCTACCTGATTAACCAGATTAGCTTCATTTTGTTGGTTAATTTCTGCCCACTGACTATCTAGAAAAATCACCTTTCCTGAGTAATCAGACAACAAATGAGCCTGCTTTTTTTGGGTTACTAATACAGAGATTTGTGCATCTTGGATCGTGCAACTCAATCGTTCAATGGGATATGTGGGATCTAGAGGAACGTAGCAACCTCCAGCTTTAAGAATCCCCAGTAACCCTACAATCATTTCTCTTGAGCGATCGACACAAATCCCCACCAGTGTTTCCGCACCTACTCCCAATGCTTGCAAATAGTGAGCCAATTTATTAGCTTTTATATTTAATTCTTCATAAGTCAATCGCTCGTTTGTGGAGCTAACAGCTACTGATTGGGGTGTTTTCTTTGCTTGGGCTTCAAATAGCTGATGAATACATTGCTTCAACATACATTAAACCCGATGAATGTTGTAGATGCGATCGCCTAATTTCATTTGATATAGGATGGGGATGCAATATTCACTTTACTTATTTCGTCAAATTATCTGTTAATTTGAGATTTTTCCAAATCTAAAGTAACTAATATTATATAGATTGCTAATTTGACTAATTTAAGTAGAAACAGGCTACCAACCATTCGCCGGGACAGCGCCAAAGAAATATCTATTTCTTGTTCAGGAGTTTCCTTCCCTCATTTAAATGTCCCTTATTAGACTGGTAGCCTAGAAACAATTATGACTTCAACCGACACCAACAAAAAGTCATATATTCCCTTGATTGTTTGCCCATCCTTTCTTGAGTAAACCTACCAATGCTAGTAAATTACTCAACAATATCCACTATTCTTGGTTCTGTAGGATCTCTGAAAATTTCTGGGCTGATATGATTTATCAGTGTGGTTTTTAGCTCATCTTTAATTGGTAGATTGTTAATCTCTTGCACCAGAGAGTTTACAGTTTCATTTTTGCTACGTTCCTTGTAAACTAATTTGAGAACGGCTTCAATTCCATATCCTCCTAAAACGTCTCCTAAAACGCCTAATAGACCAAGTATTCCAATTCCGCCCAGGATACCAAATGGCCCTCCTAATGCTGACAGGGTGGCTGTAACAGCGGCATTACTACCTGCTGCTGATGCTGCCATAAGTATCAGAATTACGCCAGGAAGACCTAATCCTGCAAGTTTTTTCCCTATTTCGTCCAGTTCGATTTCCATTGTAATTACCTGCAATTTTTTCAATGTGAATTAAAGCCTGACTCATGTTGAAAATATGAGATTAATAGTATTTTATAACCTCTTAATCTTCAAATTAAAAAAAAATTTACATTTTTTTTAATTTAAGCAAGATCGTGGCTAATTTTTCCTTGTATGGCTGAAATAGCAACTGTTCTTGGAGAAGCCAAATAATTTTTGCCTGATGGATCGCCGCTACGTCCTTTAAAATTCCGATTGGTTGCATAAATCCCGGTTTCTTCTTTGGCTAAAACTCCTATTCCAGAATTAATACAAGCTCCACAACCTGATTTAAGAATCTGTGCTCCTGCTCGTTCAAAGATATCGAGATAACCTAATTCTTGGGCTTTTTGACGAATTTCCATGCTGGCAGGAACAATAAACAAATTTACTCCTTTTGCCACTTGACGATCGCGCAAAACTGCCGCTGCTTCGGCGAGGTCATGAAGTTTTCCTCCTGTACAAGAACCAATAAAGGCTTTAGTAATTGGCACCTCTCCTAATTCACTAATTTTTACTACTCGATCGGGTTTAGGCGGGCGTGCAATTTGGGGTTCGAGATTGCTCAGATCAAATTGGTAAATCTTTTCGTACTCTGCATCAGGATCGGCAACAATTTCTCTTAATCTGGGAGAAGTGCGTTCGCTCACATACTGACGAGTTACTTCATCAGCTGCAATTAAACCACACATTGCTCCACATTCGATCGCCATATTTGCCAATGTCATTCGTTCATCAAAGGGCAATTGTTCAATAATAGATCCGCGAAATTCCATCACTTTGCCAGTGGCACCAGCACAACCAATTTGCCCCAAAATAAACAAAATTATATCTTTGGCACTAATATGAGCAGGCAAAGTTCCCGACAACTCAAATACTAAAGTTTCAGGAACACGAATCCACATATCTCCCATTGCAAAAATATTCGCCATATCTGTCGTTCCTACCCCTGTAGAAAACGCTCCTAATGCGCCATAAGTGCAGCTATGCGAATCTGTCCCAGCGATTACCATTCCTGGTTGAATAAACCCTTTTTCTGGTAATAAAACATGACAAATTCCCGCTGCTTCTCCGGGGGAAACTACATCAAATAAGTGACATCCTTGAGCTTTAGCAAAGTCTATCATCTCTTGATACATTAGATGAGCTTTGTTATCTTCGGGGCGAATGTCAGTCACTTGAATGAAGTGATCGGCGACTAAAACTACTTTTTGGGAATCCCATAATTTCGCCTCTTTTCCATAATTTTGATAGAATACTTTTGCCACTGGCCCTGCTACGGCATCATGGGATAAAGCTAAGTCAACTTTGGCAAAAACTACTTCTCCAGGTGCAACAAATGAATTACCGGAAGCTTTAGCTAAGAGTTTTTCCACTAACGTCATCGGTCTGAGAGGAGTTAAGCTCAAAGGAATAGTAATTTCTCCTTGAAGACGCTTTTGATTAAAAGGGATTAATCCGCCAGCAGCGGCGATCGCATTTACCACTGGGTTTTCCCTTTGTTCCCCCAAAATTTCCAGATTTAGCCCGATGTTAATACTATTGCGATAAAAAATCTCCGCGAACGATCGCGCCCGAATTTTTTCAATTCCCGCCGCTTTCAAAGCAATGGGGGCAATTTCTCGACTCGATCCACAGCCAAAATTTTCTCCAGCTTCAATTACATTATATTTTAGTAATTCTCCTACACCGATAATATGTTCTAAAGCATATAACTTTAAATGATCTAAGTCATTATTTGTGGCTCTAGCCGCAGGCATAATATCATCAGTATTGATATCATCTCCCAGCCGTAAAACGTTGTTTTGATTGTTCATTTTTCTTCAAATTTCTTGCAACAAAAGGTTAACTAAAGTTTCCGTATTGACCAAAATTTCTTCTCCTTGGGGAAACAAATCTGCGGTTCGGTATCCTTTATTTAGAACTCGCTCTTGTGCTTCCCTAATTCGTTGAGCCGCCGCTGTTTCTCCCCACTGTTCTAACATTAAAATACAAGCTGCTAGAGTTCCCAAAGGATTAGCAATTCCTTTCCCCGCAATATCGGGGGCTGTGCCATGAATTGCTTCATAAAGACCAAATCCATTACTATTAATACTTGCCGATCCTAATAAACCGATCGAGCCAACTAAGGCACCGCCCAGATCGCTCAGAATATCTCCAAACAGATTTCCGGCTACAATCACATCAAATCTTTGGGGATTTAAAACCATTTGCATCGCTAAATTATCCACTAACATTGGTTCAAGAATTACGCTAGGAAAGTTAATCGCTTCTTCTTGTACCAGACGAGTCCAAGGTAAGTGTGGCAAGGCATTTTCCTTGTGGGCTATTGTCAGTAATCCTCGACGTTTTTCAGCTTGTTGTAAAGATGCGCGAGCAATTCTCCTAATTTCATCATCATAATAGCGCATTGTATGGAATCCGTAAATTCCTTTTTCATCTTCGGCTCTTCCCGATCGACCAAAATAGATCCCACTGACCAATTCTCGAATGATTAAAATATCTAATTCTTTAACTTTTTCTGGTTTAAGGCTAGATTTATGTAGTAAACTATTAAAGCTACGAATTGGTCGAAGATTACAAAAAAAATCGAAATGTTTTCGTAATTCTAGCAGTCCACCTTGGGTAACTGCACCAAAAACTATTCCATCAGCTCGATCGCACAGATCGAGCGTACTTTGAGGTAAATAACTTCCCGTTTGTGACCAAGCAACTGCACCCAACAAAGCATATTCAACTTCCAAGCTAAATCCTTCAAGTTTAGCTACTTGTTGCAGAATTGTTAAGGAAGCCTCCACCACTTCTGGGCCAATTCCTTCGCCACCAATAGCAACAATTCGATAGGACGAATTACCAGATGCCTTAGTTGTGGAAGTATTAGTTAAAGGCTGCATTTTTCTATAAACCTATTGAAATGGCTCGCTTTTCTTGCTAAGAGAGATATTTGCATAATATATCCGAGCGCCCCTCTTATGTTTACCTTATTTACACTTTCTCAGATCTTTGGAGTCAAAACTAGCAGCTGATGAAGTTTGATATATTGGAATTTCTTATTTAAGGTAGTAAGCCGACAGAGACGTTATATCTTTTGTAAAGACGTTATATCTTTTGTAGAGACGTTATATATAACGTCTCTACAACATTATGTTTAATCAGCTGGACATAATATCAGGCAAAAAAATTAACTGCTTAAAGTCTTGCTTTCAGAAGTAAAAAAATGTGTGATTGCATACTAAGTATCTGAAAGACTCATTCTTATAAAATGGTTTGTCAGCATCGAGATCATCTTTAGACATCTCCAAAAAACCTTGTAGAGACGTTTCATGAAACGTCTCTACAAGGGTTATAAGCGACGCACCTTTAATTTCTGGAGATGTCTTTTTGCTTTGAAATGATTCAGTTTAGTGGGTGAGTGACTTATGAGGAGTATTTTATTAGTATATTTCGCAACTTGAAAACTAGTATATCTATGCAGGAGAATTGATAAATGAACCACCAATATAAAAAGCTTAAATAGGCTCGCCAATATTTTCATAAGACTTCCTAATAAATTTAAGGTTTTTCAGGGAACAGGGAACAGTTTTTTCTTTTTCCTGTTCCCTGTTCCCCTACGCTAAGTAGAACTAAATTTTTATCAAAGTCGATCGCTAAACAACCAAAACATTAGTGCCAACAACCAGATTGGTAGCAGTTACACTGTTGAGAGTCACCAGCGTACTAAAGGTTGACGCTGTGCCAGTACCATCAAGATCGACTTGGACTAAGGTACTGCTTCCCGACTGATTAAATCTCAAGAAGCCATTAGCAACGGGATTTGCTCCCAAGTTTAACCCTTTCAAGTCCAGTTTATCTTGGCTGATGTTGAAGTCACTGATGACATCATTGCGATCGCCAAAAGAAGTGTAGACGAACACATCGTTGCCTGTACCACCTGAGAGGTTGTCATTGCCTGCACCGCCAATCAGAGTATCATTACCTGCACCACCAGAGAGGATGTTGTTACCTGCATTACCCGTAATCACGTTATCCAGTCCGTTACCGTTACCTTCGAGAGCCGCATTACCTGTCAGGGTTAGGTTTTCCACATTGCTACTGAGGGCATAAGTCACCGAGGAGATCACCGTGTCAATCCCCTCATTCAGGGCTTCCACTACCGTATCACTGTCAGCGACATTGACAAAGTAGGTGTCATTGCCAGTACCACCCACCATGCGATCGCCACCTGCACCACCATCGAGGATGTCGTTGCCAGCACCACCGTTGAGAGTATCATTCCCCGCAGCACCGTTGAGGGTGTCGTTGCCATCACCACCGTTGAGGATGTTGTTGGCGGAGTTACCCGTAATCACGTTATCGCCAGAATTACCCGTACCGTTGATGACAGCATTTCCAGTCAGGGTCAGGTTCTCCACGTTATTGAAATTGGCAATGCTAAAGGTGACAGAGGATTGTACCAAATCAGTTCCTTCACCAGCATTCTCAACGATCGCATCCCCTGCATCAACAACGTAGACATCATCACCCGTTCCACCAATCAGTGTGTCTGCTCCAGCACCACCATTTAGGGTATCGTTGCCCAAACCACCATCGAGGACATTGGCAGCAGAGTTACCCGTAATCACGTTATTGGAGCTATTTCCTGTACCGTTAATGGCGGCAGTTCCGGTCAAAGTCAGGTTTTCGACGTTCGGAAGAGAAGCAAGACTGTAGGTGATAGAGGATTGCACCAAGTCAGTTCCCTCACCAGCGTTCTCGACGATCGTATCCAAAGCGTCAACCACGTAGGTATCATCTCCTGGGCCACCAATCAGGGTATCTGCACCTGCGGCACCATTGAGGGTATCGTTACCTGCGAGTCCTTGGATGATGTCATTGCGGCTGGTGCCCACTAGGTTGTCATTACCAGTTGTACCCAGGATGTTGTTGCTGCCAGCAGTCACGGTGAGCGCTACAGTAGCAGTCGAGGTTAGACCAGCCAAATCCCGTATAGTGTAGTTGAAACTGGTGTTACCAGTAAAGCCAATGGTTGGTGTGTAAGTGAAGGTGTTGTCTTGATTCTTCACCAGCGAACCGCTAGAAGGATTGGTGAAGGACACGATCGACAGGACATCACCTGCATCTGGATCGCTGTCATTTGCCAGAACTGGAATGACAACGGCTTGTGTATCCGTCGTGTTAACAGTGTCATTAACAGCAGTGGGAGCTTCGTTAACGTTGGTGAGAGCGAGGGTATAGTTAGTGCTGGCATCAGGAGTGCCACCAACTGAAGCATCATCCACATTCACTGCTACTGCATAGCTGGGTTTAGCTTCAAAGTTGAGGACAGTTCCAGCTTTAACGAACAGAGCATTGCTATCAATTTCAAAGGCACTGGCATCGGCACCGCTAAGGCTGAGAACGTTGGTGCCTAACGCATCATCAGTGATGCTGATATCGGCTACCTTAATCCGAGTTGCGGTGCTGGTGTTTTCTGCTAGAGTGGCGATCGTATTCGCTAGGCTAACAGCAGTGGGAGCTTCGTTCACATCGGTGAGAGCCAGGGTATAGTTAGTGCTGGCATCAGGTGTGCCACCAACCGCAGCATCATCCACATTCACGGTGACTGCATAGCTGGGTTTAACTTCAAAGTTGAGGGCAGTTCCAGCCTTCAAGTACAAAATCGACCCATCAATTTCAAAGAAGCTGGCATCTGTGCCACTCAAGCCAAGGACGTTGGTACCTAAACCGTCATCGGTGACGCTGATATCAGCTACCTTCAGCCGAGTTGCGCTGCTGGTGTTTTCTACCACAGAGGTGAGAGTGTTCGCCAGACTTACAGCCGTAGGTGCTTGATTGACATTGGCAATCCGTCCTGGAGAGCCGATTTCGTTGGGTGTGCTTGCCGCAACGAAGGCACCGTTGACTCCGACAGTACTTAAGGTTGAAACTGCGGCATTTTGCAAACCAGCCGCGTTATCAAAGGTGCGGAAAGGTGCGGTTGCTGTGGATACACCGAAGTTGACTCCTGTAATCTTTGTACCCGTCGCGTTAAAGAGATTCACTTGATCGCCTGAAGTACTCAAGCCTATACCCGATCCGGTGTAGGTACCGATTTGCAAGTTTGCAGGGGCATTGCTACCAAACCACAGAGACTTGAAGTTTGGAATGACTGTAGCTGGTGAACTACTTTCAATGAAGATGACTGACTCGCCAGGAGCAATGCTGGTAATACCATTTAAGGCGACCGATGCCGTGAAGGAATTCGAGTCGTCATCTATCCTCCAGCCAGTGATGTTTACAGCACTGGAACTGGTATTCGTCAACTCGAACCAATCAGCACCAACGAGACTATTGCCGCTAGACCAAGGTGCTACCTCTGAGATTATTAGCGGTGAGGGAGCTTCCGTAATGTCGGTGACAGCGAGGGTGAAGTTGGTGGTTGCATCCGGGTTGCCACCAACGGCTGGGTCGTTAACATTGACGGTAACGTTATAGTTGGTCTTGCTTTCAAAATCGAGTGTGGTTCCCGCTTTGAGGAACAACTCAGTGCCAGAAACCTCAAAGAAATTGGCATCTGTTCCGGTTAAGGACAGAGTGTTGGTTCCCAAAGCGTCATCACTGACGATAATGTTGCCGACTTTGACCCGAGTTGTTGTACTGGTGTTTTCAGCCAAACTCGTTACGGGGTTGGCAATGCTGACAGCGACGGGGGCTTGATTTGTGTAGGTATATGAGGCTGGTGCGTAGACCCAAAGCTGTGGGTGATTGATATCGCCACCGCCTTCTTCGCTGGTAATGTATAGTAAGCCATTACGATCGACCGTCACACCTTCAAAACCCTGATTCACAACTGTCAGGGGATTGCCTGGATCGGAAGCGATCGTCAAAGAACTGAAGATATTTCCAGAGCGATCGATATTGACAATTTTGCCCGATTCCTGACTCAACAGCAGCAAACGACTGTAATCTGGCGTTCCAGTTAAAGAAGGCAGATTTGATAAAGCGAAAACGTCAGAGAAATCTAATAAGTTAGCTAAAGCTGGATTGAACAGGTCGATCGAGTTCACTGTAGTAGGCGAACCGTTAGTCGCAGTACCCGCTGCAAAATCAATTCCGGTTTGGAAGATGCCTTGTGGTGTAATCTCCTTGACGGCGATGTAACCACTGGTTTGTGGATCGTAGGAAATGCCTTCAATCCCAATGTTGCCGACTGTGGTACCGAGTTTGACAGTTTGGACGTTGCTTCTGGTAAGTGTCGTGTTTGGGGCGTAGGTGAACAAGTTGGCTTGACGATCGCGCTCCTCAATCAAAACAAACTTACCATTGCCAATATAGGTTAGTCCTTCCGTATCATAGAATTCTGTGCCTTGGGGACTAGTGCCAAGAGCCAAGGTCATCGAATCGATCAGTTGCCCAGTCTTATTGACTTGGACGATCGATCGACCACCATCACCCACAACAAACAAGGTATCAGTATCCCAGTTGTAGGTGAGAGCAGAAACTTCCTGTGCCAGCAGACTGTTAGTAGGAGCAGCCGTTCTGGTTGGTTCGGGCAGGTTGTACCGACCAATCCGAACATAATTGGACAAATCCACGCTCTCAACTTTTTGATCCTGAAGAGTTAAGGTGTAGTTTACTGAAGCATCAGGAGTGTTGCCTACGCTGGCATCATCCACATTCACCGTCACCCCATAACTAGGCTTGGTTTCAAAGTCCAGGGTTGTACCCGCCTTCAAGTACAAGGCATTTCCATCCAGTTCAAAGAAGCTGGCATCGGTACCGCTGAGGTTGAGGGCGTTAGTACCAACACCGTCATCAGTGATACTGATATCCGCAACCTTGATCCGAGTAGCCGTGCTGGTGTTTTCTAGCAGGGTGGTAACTGTATTAGTTAAATTAACCGCTGTGGGTGCCAGGTTAGGAACTCCCAGGTTGAACCGTGCCAATACTGGATCGTGGTCACTCACTTGGTCGGCAAACTCGGAGTTGATGTGAACCACATCATAGCCATCCAATTTACTGAGCAGATTGCCGCTTGCCAGAATGTGATCGAGTACCTGGGCGTTGCCTTCAAAGTTGTAAGTGTAGCGTTCATTCGCTGGCAAAGTTTCCACCAGCGTATTGAGTCCAGCACTTTCGAGGATGGTGAGGGGGTTAGAGAACTCAAAGTCGTTCAGGTCGCCTGCAACAACAATGTTGGCGTTGGGATCGATCGCCAGGATACTTTGCACAAAGTTCTTAACAATCGTCGCTTGCTGGTTGCGCTGCACTTCACTGGAGAGCGTTGGAGGCTGATTGGGGCCAAACAAAGGTTGATCGCCACCTTTGGAGTTGAAGTGATTGCCAATGACATAAACGGTTTGCCCGTTAAAGACAAACTCACCAACCAGAGGTTTACGGCTGGCATTGAAGGCAGAGTTAGTTGGGTCAATTAAGCCGGGACTCGCAGACAGCGTTGGATTGCCACTATTGTTTGTAACGGCGGTGCTGGAAGTAGAAGTACCACCGGGACGATCGACAAAACTAACCCGATTCGGATTGAACAGGAAACCAACCCGGATGTTGCCACCCGGTTCACCGCCGTTGGTGTCGTCTACGGGGTCGATTTGACGGAATTGATAAGTTGGGCCACCTGCGGCTGCGATCGCATTTATCAAAGTTTGATACGTCACGCTGGCATCAACAACACTGTCATTGGTAGCACCATTGTTATCCTGAACTTCTTCCAGGTTAATAATGTCGGGGGATTTCAAGTTATTGACAATAGCATTTGCCAAACCAGTAAATTTCGCTGCACCATCATTAGGGTCAAGGTTTTCGACGTTAAATGTAGCAACCGTGAGTTGATTTGCAGTACCCGTCAGATTGGTAACTTCTTTTTGTAGAGGAGAAGCTTGTACTACAGTAGGCGCAGTCGATACCAGAACTTCGTAGTTGCTGAAGTCGTAGTTAACAACCCCTGTAATTGTACTGAGTTGAGTACCTACATTTACAGTTGGCAGAGTAGTAGAACCGTTGATCAAATCATCGATCTGAATCCGCTCTGGGTTAAAGTCGCTGGAGGTAATCAGGCTACCACCACGAGCAGTACGGTTGGTAGCATTGGCACCATTGTCTGCTAATACCCAGATTTCCTCTGAAGTACTAAAGACATTGAGTGGAGAGGTGGTGACTGGGTTGTTAATTTGAACTAACATCCCTTCCAAGCTTTCGTAGAAGTCGATGCCTTCATTAACCGGATCGAAATCTCCTCCGGTTTCCACATTGCCACTGCTGGTGAAGTCGTTGTTAATTGACTGGGTGGGAATCGTCCTTCCACCATTGCCCAAAATGGTTGTAGCAGGTAGAGCATTGCCGCTTGACAATACAGTGACAGCGGGACTGGTAATCTCTGTGATCGTGAGGTTGTTAGCATTGCCTCCCGGACGGAACTCTGTTACGGTACCGTTAACCCGCACTGAGTCTCCTACGGCAACGGTAGGAGCAGAACTGGTGAAGACAAACAGACCTTCAGAGGTTCTGTCGTCGTTGTCGGGGTTGGGGTCTTGGAAGTAAAAACCATTGGTGGCAACTGCGGTAACGATACCTGCTACATTGCTGACGGTTTGACCATTCAAAGGTGAGATATGACCAGTTCCTTGAATATCACGGATGCGGGTTGCGGGAGGAGTGTCATTATCTGCGATCGTCACCGTTGCGGTAGTGGTGGCTCCCAGCGTGTAGGCTTCATTGCTCGCAAGCGTCAGGGTAACGGTTTCACTTCCTTCAACTGCGGTATCATCAACTGGTGTAATGCTGATATCGACAAAGGATTGTCCAGCTGCGATCGTCGCTGTACCTGTGAGGTTTGGTGTGTAATCTGTACCGTTGGTCGCTGTTCCAGCTATGCTGTAATTTACGGTTAGAGCGTTGCTAGTGTCGCCTCCTGTGCGAGTGATGCGGAAAGTGCCAGGGTTTGATGGTTCTGTCGTTAATGTTTCAGCAGCATTGGCATCGGTAGCGGCGATCGTCACCGTAGGTGTTGTCGGAGGAGGTGCAAAATTAGCGGTAATCGAGAAGTCATCGATCGCCACACCATGATCGTTATTCGCATCGTTGATATCCTGCCAGCGCAGCCAGATCTCCTGACCAGGTGCAAGGGTTAAACTACTTAAGGTACTGGACAATGCAGTACGATTGCTAGATAGGTTGCCATCCAAAGCAATTGCTGCCGTTGTACCAAACACAGGAGTGGTGAAATCGAGGGGATTGAAGTCAACCCAGGTACCTCCTGTTAAGCTAGTTGCTCCGATCTGGTACTGGAAGTCGAGGGTTTGGGCCACACTTGGAGTAGTAGTAGTACTGCCTCCATTGCGCCACTGTTCTCCCACAAAGCTAATGTTGAGTCCCGTAACGGTATTGCTGGTATTGTTGACCAGACGTATCCCGTAGTAGATCGTATTCGTTGTGCCTGATGCTACAGAACCCAGGGCGCGATCGGCAGTAATGCCGAAGCTGTAAAGCGCTCCTGTATTTAAAGAGCCAGTGCTTGCATTATAGGTTGTTCGACTGGAATACCAGCCTGATAGGGTGGAATCATCTGTCCATGAAAAGTTTGTCCCTGATGCGGAGAGTGAGTCAAAATTCTGTGAATAGGGATCGCTAAGATTAATTGCTGGCATTATCGTCTTTCCTTAGAACGGTAGTTGTTTGCAGGAGAATAAGATGCAGCATCAGTAAACAGGCTGCAACGAAGAATGAATCAAGTTGAGCAGCAAAAATACACATGAAAAAACCGCATAGTTAGGAAAAAACTCTATGCAATCAAGGATATTGCCGTAATGTTACGGAATATTAAGTGTAATTTCGGATTCCAAGCATCCAGATTCTCACTGTTATATTAAGTGTCGGTTAAGGAATTACACTGAATACAAAAAATTTACTGAAATTTCACATAAATAAAGCAATAGTAAAAAAGCTTATTCTGTAGCCGTAATCTCAATATGGAAAGTTGAAGAAGCTTGGTTTATTTTGACAAATTTGGCTGATTTAGAAGTGGCTTTCTCCACCTATAAAAAACGTTTTGGTATTGAAGAAATGTTCCCTTGATTATAAGAGTGGTGGCTATAATCCTGAATCCACAGGTGTCACGAGTAATCGCTTAATTGCCGTGATTATCTTAATTAATGAAAGCTTACACCAGTTCCATTACGTCTGAAGAAAAAATTACCAATAAAGGCGTAGCTAAATATGTAGGTCGAGTGAGATAACCAGGCAGAAAATACCGCCGCCATAGCAGCTTTTATATTGGTATCCACGCTTATGATTGGACTGAATCTCTGCAATTTTTTGCCGAACAAACTGCTCAATTAATGTCATTAAGTCCACATAAATTGCCATATTATCAACGATGTCAAAGAGCCG